>NZ_OY763328.2:0-2767500 GCF_963667355.2 uncultured Acetobacteroides sp. | reverse complement strand
GCCGTAACCGGATGGGTTTGGGCTAATCCCCTTTCGCTCGCCGCTACTCGGGGAATCACTATTGTTTTCTTCTCCTGGGGGTACTTAGATGTTTCAGTTCTCCCCGTTCGCCTCCGGATTGCTCCGGATACCTGGCCTTCAGCCAGGTGGGTTGCCCCATTCGGGTATCCGCGGATCGATTCGTGCTTGCCGATCCCCGCGGCTTTTCGCAGCTTGCCACGCCCTTCGTCGCCTATAGGACCCAAGGCATCCCCCGTGCGCCCTTTTCTTACTCCTTTCCGCGCACCCGCCGGAGATCAACTCCGTCGCATGCGCCGCTTCGTCCTCAAACGTCAAAGATCTTTATCCTAATGGATTTTAGTGGAGAATAACGGATTCGAACCGTTGACCCCCTGCGTGCAAGGCAGGTGCTCTAGCCAGCTGAGCTAATCCCCCCAGTTAGTAGTCTCGCGCGGATTTGAACCGCGGACCCCTACATTATCAGTGTAGTGCTCTAACCAACTGAGCTACGAGACTGTATGTTTGATGCACTTGAGAAGAGAGTCAGACAAGTTAAAAGTCAGGACTCCAGAAAGGAGGTGTTCCAGCCGCACCTTCCGGTACGGCTACCTTGTTACGACTTAACCCCAGTCACCGGTTTTACCCTAGGGCGCTCCTTGCGGTCACGCACTTCAGGTCCCCCCAGCTCCCATGGTTTGACGGGCGGTGTGTACAAGGCCCGGGAACGTATTCACCGCGCCATGGCTGATGCGCGATTACTAGCGAATCCAGCTTCACGGAGGCGGGTTGCAGCCTCCGATCCGAACTACGACCGGCTTTCGAGATTCGCGCCCCATCGCTGGGTGGCTGCCCTCTGTACCGGCCATTGTAACACGTGTGTCGCCCCAGACGTAAGGGCCGTGCTGATTTGACGTCATCCCCGCCTTCCTCGCAGCTTGCGCTGGCAGTCTCGGTAGAGTTCCCGGCTTAACCCGCTGGCAACTACCGATAGGGGTTGCGCTCGTTATGGCACTTAAGCCGACACCTCACGGCACGAGCTGACGACAACCATGCAGCACCTCGCCGACCGCCATTGCTGGCTATGAAGTTTCCCCCATATTCGTTCGGCGTTCGAGCCTGGGTAAGGTTCCTCGCGTATCATCGAATTAAACCACATGTTCCTCCGCTTGTGCGGGCCCCCGTCAATTCCTTTGAGTTTCACCGTTGCCGGCGTACTCCCCAGGTGGATGGCTTAACGCTTTCGCTAAGCCCCTGACCCTTGCAGGCCAAGAGCGAGCCATCATCGTTTACGGCGTGGACTACCAGGGTATCTAATCCTGTTTGATCCCCACGCTTTCGTGCCTCAGCGTCAATACTCAGCTGGCGAGCTGGCTCCCCAATCGGCGTTCTGCGCGATATCTATGCATTTCACCGCTACACCGCGCATTCCGCCCGCCTCGCTAAGATTCTAGCCCAGCAGTATCAACGGCAGCTCTCCTGTGGAGCAGGAGCCTTTCACCGCTGACTGACCGGGCCGCCTACGCACCCTTTAAACCCAATGAATCCGGATAACGCTCGGGTCCTCCGTATTACCGCGGCTGCTGGCACGGAGTTAGCCGACCCTTATTCGTCTGGTACTTGCAGGCAGGGACACGTCCCTGCGGTTACCCCCAGACAAAAGCGGTTTACGACGCGTAGCGCCTTCTTCCCGCACGCGGCATGGCTGGTTCAGGCTTGCGCCCATTGACCAATATTCCTCACTGCTGCCTCCCGTAGGAGTCTGGGCCGTGTCTCAGTCCCAGTGTGGGGGGCCTTCCTCTCAGAACCCCTAGCCATCGTAGCCATGGTAGGCCGTTACCCTACCATCAAGCTAATGGCACGCATGCCCATCCTTTACCGATAAATCTTTACCCCAAATCCGATGCCGAACCTGGGAGCCATGGGGCATTAATCCGCCTTTCGACGGGCTATTCCCCTGTAAAGGGTAGGTTGCATACGCGTTACGCACCCGTGCGCCGCTCTCAAGAACCCGAAGGTCCTCTACCGCTCGACTTGCATGTGTTAGGCCTGCCGCTAGCGTTCATCCTGAGCCAGGATCAAACTCTCCATAGTAGAAGATTGTTTTGATTTTTTTTAAATCCTTGACTCGAACTCTAGTTTGCAAATCAAATTTAGAATTGACTTGTCTTAATATTTCTCTTCTCAGTGCCTCAAAGAACTCTATTTTAAACATTCACTGTCGACTTTTCGTCGATTGCGGATGCAAATGTAGTCATTTTTTTTTATCTGCAAAATTTATTTTTCAAATTGAAAACTTCGATTTCGCAAAACTTGAACCCCGACGACTACTTTCGTGATTCCGATTTTAAAGATCGTATTTCCTTTCGGAAAGCGGATGCAAAAGTAGCGCTTATTTTGGAATCTGCAAGGGTTTGTCCTGTGTTTTCTTCAACTTCGTCGCTACAAAAAACACAAACGGTTGATTACTAAAAAAAATAGGGTTTAGAAATGTCCAAGGTTTGTTCTAAGCCACAAATAGGTTATTTTTGGTCCCACAATACACCTTAATTTTACTATGCTAAACGACAGCAAGGTTGTTATCATACCTACATACAATGAGATAGAGAATATCGAAGCGATAATCACTAAGGTATTAAGCCTACACGGCGATTTTCATATACTTATAATAGACGATGGTTCGCCAGACGGCACAGCAGCACAGGTAAAAAGGCTGCAGGCAATCCCTGTAAACAGCCAAAGGATTCACCTAATTGAGCGAAGCGGGAAACTGGGCCTTGGTACAGCATATCTCACGGGATTTAAATGGGCGATTGCTCATGAGTACAACTTCATTTTTGAGATGGATGCCGATTTCTCGCACGATCCAGACGACCTCATTCGCCTATACGAGGCCTGCCATGAGGGAGCCGATCTCGCTATCGGTTCTAGATACGTAAATGGGGTCACTGTGGTTGAATGGCCTATCGGCAGAATCCTTATGTCGTACTACGCATCTGCATATGTCCGCTACGTAACAGGAATGCCTGTAAAGGATACCACCGCCGGTTTTAAATGCTACAGAAGAAAGGTGCTGGAGACCATCAACCTAGATGGCATTAAAATGAGGGGGTATGGGTTTCAGATTGAAATGAAGTACAACGCCTACCTTCTCCAGTTTAAGATTGCTGAGGTTCCAATTATCTTTAGGGATAGAACAAGAGGTACTTCTAAAATGTCGGGCGGCATATTTGGCGAAGCTTTTTGGGGGGTGCTAAACATGCGCCTCAGAAGTGTGTTTGGTAAGATAAAGGAAAAACCAAAAGTGTAATGGCAGCATACCTTATTTGCGACGCGACAATCGTTAACGAAGGAACTCGATGGGTAGGCAACGTTCTCGTAGAGCACGGACGCATTAGCAAGATATCGGCAAACAAAATAGAGGCAGCCAATGCCACCAAGATAGATGCCAAAGGGCTTCTACTCCTACCCGGTGTAATCGACGATCAGGTTCACTTCCGCGAGCCAGGATTAACCCATAAAGGAGATATTGCATCGGAATCGAGGGCAGCAGCTGCGGGTGGGGTGACATCGTTTATGGAGATGCCCAACACCAAACCTCCCACAACCACCGTTGAGCTGCTGGAGGAGAAACTTGAGATTGCCTCAAGAACGTCCTTCGCCAACTACTCCTTCTATATTGGGGCCACCAACGAAAACCTCGACGTCATCGCACAGATCGACCCTAGAACGACCTGTGGCGTTAAGGTATTTATGGGGTCGAGTACGGGCAACATGCTGGTAGACGAGCGCAAAACCCTTGAAGGAATCTTTGCCGAGAGCCCCACCATCATTACCACCCACTGCGAAGATGAGGCTACCATCCACCGAAACCTTGCTGAATTTCAGGCTCGCTACGGAGAGACGATCCCCGTGGAGGTGCATCCGCTAATCCGATCCAACGAAGCGTGCGTTCGGTCAACCGATTTAGCCATTAGCCTTGCCACCAAGTACAGTTCTAGGCTCCACGTGCTGCATCTATCTACAAAAGAAGAAATGGCACTCCTCGACACCAAGCCGCTTGCCGAAAAGAAGATCACCGGAGAGGTGTGCGTTCACCATCTTTGGTTCTCCGATAAAGATTACGCCCAACGGGGAAACTTCATAAAGTGGAACCCTGCAGTTAAGTCGGAGGCTGATCGGGATTCTCTTAGGGAGGCGCTTAAATCTGGCAAGCTAGATGTGGTAGCCACCGACCATGCCCCACATACCTTCGAGGAGAAGTCGAACCCGTACCTAACCGCCCCATCGGGAGGTCCATCGGTACAGCATTCGCTAGCGCTAATGCTCGAGTTGGCGAAGCAGGGCTTCTATACCATCGAAGAGGTCGTAGAAAAGATGTGCCATGCCCCAGCAACGCTCTTTCAGGTTGCCCAGCGCGGCTTTATCCGCGAAGGATACTTCGCCGACTTGGTGCTGGTTGACCCATCGACACCTTGGATCATTTCCAAAGAAAACATCCTCTACAAGTGTGGCTGGTCGCCTTTCGATGGCGTTACGCTTTCCAATCGCGTAAAGACCACCTTTGTAAACGGTGAAATTGCCTACAGCGATGGCGTGGTTTCCGAAAAGCCGCTTGGCATGAGGCTCTCGTTCGACAGGTAAATAGAATAAGCAATAGCGAACAATAACGAGCATCCCTGCTTTAGGGATGCTCGTTTCGTTTATCAGAAGCATGCCGGTTGGAAGCTGAATGTTGAGTGGGGAAACAACCTCTTCCCACAGTGGGAAGGGGAACACATCGTTGAACCGACGCTTCGCGGACAGCAGAAGAAGGCTTTACCGATGCAACCCGCTTCGGCCCCCATAAGAAACGGTGCCGCATAAAACAAGAAGAGCGATCGCAGGTTGAAAAAGCACCGCGCAGCTCAAAAAAGAGTAACCTTAGCTGTCCGGAAAGATGTTCCATCCTTGCAAAGCAAATCCGCATTCAGCGGAAAGGCATTTCATCCTTGCAATGCGAATCCGCGTTTAGCGGAAAGACATTTCAGTTCGTCAACACGAATCCGCTGCTGGCGGAAGAGCATTTCTTCGTGGAAATTGAATTCCGCCGCCAGCGGAAAGGCATTTCAACGCTGGAACGCGAATCCGCTGCTGGAAAAAAGCGATTTTGCCATTGTAAGTGACCTGCGAACACAAAAAAGAGGGAGGCCTAAAGCCCCCCTCTCCTATGATATCAAATCTTCGATAATCTACTAGTAGAAACGGAAACGGAAATCTTCGATTTCGGCGGCTTTTCTAAGCGCCTCGTAAGATTGGTAAACCGAGCGTTGACCGTTCATGCTGCTAATACGAACCTTTTCAGATTCGATGCTGAACGCTGGGTCAACCGTCTTTCCGGTTTGCTGAAGGACGTAAACGCCGTTCATGCCAACAATTGGCTTGCTGATGGTGTTTGGTTTAACCGAAGTTGCGGCAGCAATCAGTGCAGGCTCAATTCCTACGTTAGGCACGATGTATGCGCTGAAGGCAATATCGGCAGCGCCAGCAGCCTGTGTGCCGAGCTTCTGCGCGAGCTGGTCGATGCTGTTAACACCTTCCATTGCTTTCTTCATCTTAGCCTCGAGCATTTCGCCCTTCTTTTCACGCTTTACAAGGTACTCTACATCCGACTTAACTTGCTCAAGAGGTGCAATACCCTTCTCGCGCACGCCGGCAAGAATAGCAATTACAAACTGATCCTTGAGTTCGAATACCTTCGACACATCGCCCTTGTCGGCATCGTAAGCCCAGCGAATAACCTCACGAGGGCTATTCAATCCCGAAATTGCACGCTCGTTAGGGCTCAAGCGAGAGGCAACACGCTTGTTGATCTTAAACTTGGCCGCTAGTGCATTAAACTGTTCCTTGCTTTTACAGTCGGCAAGGAAGCTGTTTGCAGCGTTATAGGAAGCCTGAACGGTATGGCTACTTGGAATTACGTCGCGCTGCACTACGGCCAACTTTACGCGCTTGCTGGCAGTACCCTTGTCGGTTATCTGAAGCACGTGGATTCCATCTTTAGCAGGAAATACCTTTACAGTTCCAGATGCAGCCATTAGGGTCGAGTCGTCAACTTGTCCTCTGTGCAACCAGCCAATCTCGCCACCCTTTACGGCAGTGTTTTGATCAGCCGAGTACTTCTTAGCAAGCTCAGCAAAGTTTGCACCGCCCTTAACTGCCTTCATAAGGCTATCAGCTATCTTTTGAGCAGCAGCAACATTGCCGTTACCCGTAACCAAGATGTGGCGAGCCTTAACGGAGTCGGTCAGCATCTTGATGTCGGCGATACGAGCCATGATGAATGAGTTGCCATCGTAGTATGGCTTAAGGAACGAAGCGGTACTTCCGCTAAAAGCAAAGGTATCGAGCTTCGAAGCAAGCTCACCCTTCTTAAAGTAGTGGTCGTAGCTCTTATCGGTATTGTTTTGAGCATACTGAGCCGGATTTTGAGCAGCAACAAATTCAGGTTCAACCTTAGCAACCCACTGTTGAGCGTTGCTGTAGTCCTCCTTCGATGGCTTAACATCGAATACGACATACTCGATATCGCGACCAACTTCCTGCTGGAACATCTTCTTATGCTTATCGTAGTACTTCTTCAGGTCCGAATCGGTAGTCTTAACGGCAGAGTCGGGAATCGCAAAGAAGTTTTGAGCAACAAAGCGAATGCTATACTTGTTGGCATCTGCGGCAAGTGCGCGCTTAGCATCCAACGAGGTTACATACATCGAACGTTGAACCAAAGAGGCATACTTGCGGGTAAGCCTTTCAACCTTCACCTGATCCTTGATATACTTCCAGTACAACAAACGAGAAGGATCGGCATTTTTAACTTCAAGGCTCTTAACGAAAGCCACAATCTGCTCGCGATCTACCATGCCGGTTTGGGGATTTTGGAAGAAGTTGCGAACAACTGGAGAAATGTTATTTCCTTGAATGAGGTCAGCCATTTCGGTTTCAGAAACATCTACCCCTTCTTTGGCTAGGTTTTGGTCGAGAACCGTTTCACGAACCATTTCCTCCCAAGCCTGATCCCTTAGAGCCGCCGTTTCTTCCTCGGTAAACGATTGCTTACCGGAAATCAACTTCTGAGTTTCGGTCATCTCATCGAGCCTATTCTGAAACTGAGTAATGGATACCTTTTGCCCATCAATCTCAGCCAACGTCATCTTGGAACTGTTCAGGAGTGAACTTCCCGAGTTGATTAAGTCCCCCAATATGAATGCAAGAAGAGCAAAACCAATTACTACAGCAACCAAAACGCCCATGCGGCTTCTAATCTTTTCTAGTGTTGCCATGAAAATATTTAATTTAGTTTAATCTTTTTTTTTGAGACCACGAATATAGTAAAATCGGTTACAAAGCAAATGAATTTGTGCCGTTTTTTATTCCTGAACGGACAAATGTACTAATATAATCCGAGTTGAAGACATCCTCAGAATCTTAAACTTAAAGTTGCCAAACACAATCAAATCGCTTGGCGATGGGATGTTCGCGTTGCTGTAAAGGATGAAGCCAGCAAGGGTATCATACTCGTCGGATTCAGGAATTTCCAGTCCATACCTTTCGTTAAGCGCATCAACCTTAAGCTTTCCTGAGAAGAGGTATGTTCCATCCTTCAACCTTTTCTCAACGGTATCCTTCTCGTCATGCTCATCCTCGATATCGCCAAAAATCTCCTCTATAATGTCCTCAATGGTAACCAAGCCAGCAGTTCCCCCAAACTCATCAACCACAATCGCTATCGACTTTTGCTCCTTAATGAAGCGCGCCAGCATCTTTTGCGCCGATACGGTTTCGGGGATAAAGCTGATAGGTAGCAACATTTGCCGAATCGATCGTGGCTTTTTAAAAAGTTCCTTCGAGTTTACATAACCAACAATATTGTCGATAGTACCCTTGTAAACGGGTATCCGAGAGAAGTTGCTATCAATGAAAACCTGCTTAAGTTCCTCTATAGACGCATTATCCTCAATTGCTTTGATATCCGTTCGTGGGATCATCCTATCGCGAACCTTTACGCCGTAGAAATCGAGCGCATTCTGAAAGATCTTCAGGTCGTGCGTATGCTCTACATGACCTTTTTCTGACTCGTTTATAAGTTTAACCAAATCAACCGTATCAAAAATAGGAACTGTATCATCCCGCTTTACCCGAAGCCCTACCATGCGCAACATAAGTGTTGATATCCAAGAGGTAAACTTCGAAACAGGATACAGCACAACAAAAGCCAAAGCTAATGGCGCAACAAATATTCGTAGTAATAAATTGGGGTTTAAACGAAATAAGCGCTTCGGAATGAGTTCTCCTGCCATAAGAAATACTCCGGCAGCAATAAGAATGGTAACCAAAAAAATTGCAACAACAGAGGAGGTGTACTGCATAAGGAAAGGTTCCACCATTCGGGTGGCAAAGATGCTGTAGACTACCAGCGCTACGCAATTACCGACCAATAGCGTAGAAATAAATTGTCCTGAATGCTTTATGAAGATGTCTACAATGCCTGCATAAGTTCTACCATGCTTGCGGTCGAGTTCCACCCTAAGCTTATTTGCCTTCAAAAAAGCGACTTCCATTCCCGAAAAGAAAGCAGAAAAGACAAGCGATAGAACGATTACCACAAGAGTCAAACTCATTTATGTGCGATGCTGTTTATTCAACCAATACCGCAATATAAACATTAATGAGCTAAGAAAGGCCAGTGCCAACATACGTGTCCCTATACCCCCATCTTTAGCGATATAGGAGAATACGGAAAAGAAGAAAAGGGAAATGGACATTACTGCCCATATCCACATCCATATTCTGTTTTTTCTTGGAGATACTTGCATCGTGTTAGGCTAAAGAGAGAATCCAGAAAGACGAGGCTTCTTGATGTTGTAGTGTTGAAAACTTTGATCGGCATCAATTCCTTCGCCAACACTTACTGAGCCATCTGGCTTAACCACCTTTATGAATACGTTAGTTGATACACGTCCAGTATTCTGATTCCAGTAGAGTTTCTCGGTATAAAGGGTTTCTCCCTTATCATTCTTCCCCACCACGTTACCACGAGCCTCCCAAAGCTGCTGGTCTTCGTGGTAGATGGCGTACTTAGACGTGATACTGGCCACACGTTTACCTGCCTGGTCGTAGGTAATAACGCTGATTCCCTGTTTAAACTCCGAAACTATAGGATTGCGCAAGGAATAACGTTGCACAATAGGCGCAGAAACCTCCATCTTGTAATGCCCACCTTCCGAATAGGTCATCTTAAAGTTATCCATTGTTTCGGTAGGCTTACCCTCGAAGTTAGATATTGCCTTAACTGTTTCGATATCGCTTGTACACGATACCAAGAAGGCTGCACCTGCAATTGCAAATGCCGCCACAATTTTTTTAGAAAGCGAATAAAAATACCACATAATATGAATTGGCTATCTTGCTCTAATAACGGTTCGTTCGTTTATTCCACAACCGACAGTAATGGTTTTCCCTTCTTCATACGCATAAGTAAACAAGTCAGTCTTACTTGGGAAGGCTGCAGTGTAGCTGCTAATTAGCCTATCAGCATCAGCAGCAACAGAAGGATCAACTTGCTTTGCTTTATGGAGGTAGTCTACCGCAACAAAATAAGGACCAGCACTAACTACAGGATCGGCCCCTGGGCATTTCTGAGATCCAATGATGTTTGCAATAATGATATATGCCAATCCATTACTAGGATTGGCATTCAATGCTAGACGAGCAAATGCCTTAGCATCTTGCTTATCACCTATCTTCAGTTTAGCATCAGCGGCAAGCAAAAAGATGTTTGCCTTCTCTACGTTGTTCGACTGTGCATTTGCAGCCTCCTTGTAGTAAGGAACTGCTTTTGCATACTCGCCCTTTTCTACCAGTAACCGAGCCAAATTGAGTGCTCCTTCAGACGTAGGTTCAACCTTTTGAAGAGCAACAGCAACTTTGAAGTAGAGATCGCTTTTTGTACAACGATTAGCGCTGAAAAGCGAAATGATTTTCTTTAAAAGATCTATATCACTAGGCGTTTTCTCAAACTTTGGTGCATATAGAGCAATAAGGTTGTCGCATTTGGCAACTCCACTATTCACAAAATAGGCATCAATAGCCTCCTTCGCCTTCTTCAGAACTTCGTTATCAAGATCTGCTGTAAGTTGCTTCTCTACAATAGTCCCACTTGTTGAGTAGTAATTCATTACCTGATCGCCAGTAGCCTCTTTCTTTTGGTAAAGTTCACTAACAATCTGCATCCCGAAAACTATAATCTCAGCATTAACGCTTTGCCCCCGTTTTGCTATAAGATCATTAATCATTCCGAGAACCGTTGAAGTCTGCTCGGGTCTATACAGCAGTAAATCGCGAACTTTAAACTCCAACGCATTGGAAATATCACTAGGGAAATACTGTATGCGAGTATCATAGATGCTAAGCAGTGTATCAACATACGCCTGCTTTACAACTTCATTGGGAGCGACCTCTATAAAATGCTGGTAGATAGTTCGACCCCTTTGTAATGCCGAGAGTTGCGCACCAGGGCAAATGGTATAGGCGACCTTCCAATACTTATAGGCAGCCTTATAATCACCCGACTTAAAGCCATCCAAATATAAGCTAAGATTCAGCGCACATTTTTTTCTTGTGGCGGTATCAGCACCATATCGAGGATTGCTAAGATATGGCTGAGCTGAAGAATCAACCGTAATAACTGTGAGAAATGCAAAGACTACAAAATTTACAATCTTACGTTTCATACTACAGCCATATTAAGACACCTAAAACGCTTCTAGTTGAACTTTGGTTTTAAGAACCAACGATCGAAAAGTGAAACACCAACCGTAAAGGTGAAGTACTTCTCTTTTATACCGCTTCTAACTATCGAACCACGTTGTCCAAATTCGAAGGATGTATTTAAATAAGATAGCCCCTTTATAGGAAAAGCAAAACCTGCAGTAACTGCAATATCGTTGGTTTTACTACCACTTTTTTTAGTTAAAGAGCCATCACTGCCCAATGTGTAATAATTGACCTTGTAATACACATCATTGTAACGAAATCCTATTCGATAAGTTATTCGATTAAAGTAGTTACGAAAGTCAAGAACATTAGGAGTGTATTCTAGTCCAGCTCTTACTGAATTTGTATTTACATAATCCGACATCTTGTCTAGTGGAGTAACTTTAGACCATTGGGCAAATTCGTAATCAAAAGCGAATGTATACTTGTCTGTTTTCCCAAAAGAAGCGCCAAGACCAACCTTAGTAGGTATCCCAAAATCGATATTACGGTTAATGTACTCAATAGTATCTACCGTGTTTGATGTAGTTGTAAGTTCGTCAAGTTTAGCAGAGATGTTAAGTTTGGGCTGGAAAGTTAGCCCTAAGTTTAAGAATTTCCCCGCATCCAAATTGCGAGCATACGATACACCTGTAGAGAATCCAAGATTCGACACCATCACCCGGCTTGTAGTGTACGATGACAAATACAAGGAACTTGATGAAGGAAATATAGTATTGTAGTTGCGATCAATAGATCCAAAATATAGGTTCAGATTAGCACCAACCGAAAGACCTTCTAATATCTTTGCCCCAAGTCCTATTTGACCAATATTCACACCACCCTTACCATTGTACTCGTAGTTCACATTCCCAATGTTTGATAGAATTGTAGGATCGGTTTCATCAAAAGAAATACGATAACCAACCTGTGTCATAGGCTGAAATGTTAGCGCAGTAAACAGCCTCTTTGAAATTGGGAATGCCATAGAAATATGATCGACAGAAAACCCGTTAAAGCTGGTATTTTTGCTACTCGTTGACGCATAAATATTGTTGCTTTCAATTCCAAAATCAACAATAAAGGTAGTGGTATCCTGAGCTGTAAGTGCGGCAGGATTCAGGTGGTTAATCATAAACCTACTTCGTACACCAATACCAGCATCACCCATTCCACGCGTATTTGAGAATCCAGGGAGCGATAGCTGCCCTATACCGTAAAGAGTACTTGGTGAATAGAAATTTCTGCTATACTCTTGAGCATTAGCGGCTACTGAAACTGCTACTAAAAGAATAAAAAAAGATGTACGTAAAGTTCTTTTAAACATTATACTCTAAAATTCGGTTCAACCCTTGGACTACCAAATTGGGAACGACAAATATGGTGTTTTTTAATCTTCCATCAAAGAAAAATGAATCCCCTCCAGTAAATATAACCTTTAAATCAGGATGAAGCCCACTAAACAGATCAATATAGGTATTCAACTCAAATATTGCACTGTTAAGCACACCTGCTCTAATTGCATCGGTTGTGTTTTTACCAATAAGAGGATAACCATCGGCAATATCGACTAACGGAAGCTTTGAAGTGAAACTCGAGAGTGCCTTGAATCGGGTATTTAACCCCAGCGAGATGTTGCCACCCTCGAATCGCCCAATAGCCGAAACAAAATCGATTGTTATTGCCGTTCCACAATCAACAACAAGAACGTTTGTATGAGGGAAAATATTGTTTGCCCCTACAGCCGCAGCCAATCTATCGAGCCCTAACGTATTAGGAGTCTCATAATCGTTGGCTATCGGGACTTGCGTTTTATGGCTAAAAAGCACAAGTTTCTTATCGATAAAAGTTTCTAGCATTTCAGGAGTTACCTCGTCTCGAACCGAAGAAACAATGCCGTAGTCAAAATTCCCATGTTTTAAAAGAAAAGGAACTACCGAGCTATCGCTCCATCCATTAGCCCGAATAACGTCAACAATATTTCCATCGCGGATGGCTGCAAGCTTAATAGCTGTATTTCCAATATCAACAATTAGGTTCATAGCGTTGCTTGTTTCATGTTATTCAGAATGGTATACGCAGCATCTACATCCTTTACATTTGGAATAGAGATGTAAAGTTTATCAGGGGTCTGCTTTACCTTAAAGTTCTTAGGCTGCGATTGCAGGTAGCCAATTAACTTAGCAAACAGCGGCATTTGGTAGTACCCCGACATCTGGTTAGATATAAAATAGGTAATCATAATGCCATTTTTAAGGATGATCTTTTCGAAGCCCAACGACATAGCCAAACGGCGCAGCTTAACCACGTGGAGCAGCTGCTCAACCTCGAGTGGCATTGGACCAAAGCGGTCGACAAGCCGAGCCTTGTACTTTTCAAGTTCCTCCTCGTCTTCAATTGCATCGAGTTCGCGGTATAGGCGAATCTTTTCGGGGATGCTGCCGATATAGGCATCGGGTAACAGCAACTCCATATCCGTATCAATGTGACAGTCGGTAACAAAGGTGATGTCGTGAGGTTTATCAGGTGTTTCGTCGCTACCTTCGAACAAATATCGGAACTCGGAATCTTTTAGTTCCTGAATAGCCTCGTTAAGAATCTTATGGTACGCCTCGAAACCGATCTCGGCAATGAATCCGCTTTGCTCGCCTCCTAAAAGGTTTCCAGCTCCACGGATATCTAAGTCCTGCATGGCTATATTGAACCCGCTACCCAGATCGGAGAAATCCTCAATAGCCTTTAGCCTACGGCGCGAATCCTGTGGTAAACCTGCAACAGGTGGAGCCAGCAAGTAGCAAAATGCCTTTTTATTCGAACGTCCAACACGCCCGCGGAGCTGGTGCAAATCGCTAAGGCCAAACTGGTGAGCATTATTTATGATGATGGTGTTGGCGTTAGGAATATCCAATCCCGACTCGATAATTGATGTTGCAAAAAGAATATCAGCCTCACCATCGATGAATGCCATCATCGTTTTTTCGAGTTTATCTGGCTCCATCTGACCGTGAGCAACCAGAGTCTTTACTCCCGGCACAAGCTTCTTTACGTAAGTCTCCATTTCCATGATGTCCATCACGCGGTTGTGCACGAAAAACACCTGCCCTCCCCTATCGAGCTCGTAGGTTATGGCTTCGCGAATAATTTCCTCGTTAAACGTGTGCACCTCGGTAGAAACTGGGTGGCGGTTTGGTGGTGGAGTTTGTATGATGGACAGGTCGCGAACGCCCATAAGCGAGAACTGCAGCGTACGCGGAATCGGCGTTGCCGTAAGCGTTAGAGTATCTACATCATGCTTCAGTTGACGAAGTTTCTCCTTGGCTGATACGCCAAACTTCTGCTCCTCGTCGATAATCAGCAAGCCTAGATCCTTAAACTTGATATCCTTCCCTATTACGCGATGCGTACCTATCAGAATATCTATTTTACCTTCGCCAAGTTCCTTAAGCGTATCCTTTATCTGCTTGGCCGATTTTAGGCGGCTTACAAAATCAACTTTTACGGGAAACTCCTTAAGCCTATCCCTAAACGTTTTGTAATGCTGAAGCGCCAGAATGGTGGTTGGAACTAGCACAGCAACCTGCTTGCTGTCGGCTGCCGCCTTAAGAGCCGCACGGATTGCAATCTCGGTTTTACCAAAGCCCACATCACCACAAACAAGACGATCCATTGGCAGTTCACCTTCCATATCCTCCTTAACAGCCTTGGTAGTGCGCATCTGGTCGGGCGTATCCTCGTAGATGAACGACGCCTCAAGCTCGTACTGCATAAACGAGTCGGGCGAGAACTGGTAACCACGAGAGGCTCGACGCTGCGAATAAAGCGCAATAAGATCCTTTGCAATATCCTTAACCTTCTTCTTAGCCTGAGCCTTTAACTTTTGCCAGGCACCGCTGCCCAGCTTATATATTTTTGGAGGCTCGCCATCCTTGCTCTTAAACTTCGAGATGCGGTGCAGCGCGTGGATATTCACGAACAGCACGTCGCTATCGCGGTAAACAAGCTTGATAGCCTCCTGCATCTTACCATTAACCTCCGTTTTCACCAGACCGCCAAAAACGCCAACACCGTGATCGATATGCACCACGTAGTCTCCAATTTGCAGGCTGCTTAACTCCTGAATGGTGATGGCCTCGCTCTTATTAAGCTCGCCGCGCAACTTATACTTCTGGTAGCGCTCAAATATCTGGTGGTCGGTGTAGCAGCAAATTTTTGCAGAATGATCGACAAAGCCCTCGTGCAGTGCAACTGGCACAAAGTCGAACTCAATATGTTGCTTGGTAATGGAGTCGAAGATGTTATGCAAGCGCTCTACCTGAGCCTCATTCTCCGAGAGCAGGCAGGTGGTGTAACCCCGCTCGTTGTTCTCCATGATGGTATCAGCCAGCAGCTCGAAGTTCTTGTTAAACGTTGGCTGCGGCATGGTGGAGAAATCAACCGTCTTTTCCGCTTTCAGATAGCTAGAAGATGAAAGCGATATAGAAGTGTAACGTTGTACCCCTTCAACCAACTCGTCGGGAGAAATTATCCATTCCCCCTTAGCGCCTTTACCATCGTGGACAGATTCTATTTTACTAACATCGGTATTGGTGTCGATTTCTACGAAGCGACGATGCAGGTAGTCCATCTCCTCCAACCAAAATATGGTGGTGGACGGAACATAATCGAATATGCTGACCTTAAGTTCCGAGAGCGAGGCATTCTTTAGGTTGGGAACCACCTCGATTACCGAGAGTTTATCCTCCGAGAGCTGCGTATCAATGTTGAAGGTCCGAAGCGACTCCACCTCGTCGCCAAAGAAATCGACGCGGTAGGGCTTATTATCGGAAAATGAAAAGATGTCGACAATGCCGCCACGAACGGCAAACTGCCCCGGCTCGGAAACAAAGTCGACCCGCTCGAAGCTGTACTCGAGCAGCACATCACGGACGAATTCGATGGAGACCTTTTCGCCAACCGACATCTTAAGCGTATTGGTGCGCAGCTTTTCCGACGACACCACCTTTTCGACGAGCGCCTCGGGATAGGTTACTATTGCCAAGTAGCCGTCAGTTGGAGCGCCTTCCTTCAGCGCGTTGAGCACGGCAGTTCGCTGGACGATGCCCGAGGGATCCTCCTGCCCGTACTGTATGGATCGCTTGTAGGCCGACGGAAAGAAGAGTATCCTGTCGGACGAGGTGAGGTTGTAAAGGTCGTTGTAGAAGTAGGCTGCTTCATCCTTCTCGTTAAGCACGAAAAAAACAACCTGTCCTTGCGTGAGCACGAGCGATGCGACAATACTCTTTGCGGAACCGCTAAGCCCATCGGCTTTTATGGAGCGGCAACCCGAGGCGATATGCCCACGTAGCGTGGCTATCGCCTCCTGTTGCTCAATTCGTTTGATTAGCTGATTTACGTTCAAAAGGCTACTTTTAATGCTTTGAACGCAAATTTAGGAAAGAGAATACTATTTCATCCGAAAACAGGCTGTTTTTTATCGTCCGGATGGAATATCCGAGCTATTCGCCACAAGGATGCTCCACCGGAACTTCCTGTATAAACTCCTCCACACGCCTTACCAGCGTATACGAGCCCGCCACAAATGGTACGCGCTGATGCAACGAAGTTGGCTTTATTTCGAGGATACGCATTGTTCCTGTTGTTGCCCTTCCACCAGCCTGCTCGGCCAAAAAGGCTATCGGATTACACTCGTAAATCAGACGTAGCTTACCTTCGGGTTTCGCCTTTGTAGGAGGATAAAGAAAAACGCCTCCCACCAGTAGGTTGCGATGAAAATCGGAAACCATGCTACCAATGTAGCGGCTGGAGAATGGACGGTTGGTTGCAGGAGAATCGACCTTGCAGTAGTCTATAAACCGCTTAACGCCGTTGGGGAAGGAGTTGTAGTTTCCCTCGTTAACCGAGTATATCTTCCCAGATCTAGGCGTTTGAATCTTGTCGTGCGAAAGGCAAAACTCGCCAATCGAAGGATCGAGCGTAAAGCCATAAACCCCTTTGCCGGTGGTGTAAACCAGCATTGTCGACGAGCCGTAGATGATGTAGCCAGCAGCAACCTGCTTCTGCCCTTCCTGGAGGAAATCGTCGAGGATGGCCTTCTCGCCGCGTGGGCTAATTCGTCGGTAGATGGAGAAGATGGTTCCTACCGAAACGTTACTTTCGAGGTTGGCCGAGCCATCGAGCGGATCCATACAAACGATGTACTTGCCATCGAGCGCCATCTCGTCGTCGAAGGTTACGATCTCGTCGTTCTCCTCCGAGGCGATACCGCAGCACTCACCGCTATTGCGGATGCTCGAGATAAAGAGCTCGTTAGCGATGTAATCGAGCTTCTTTTGATCTTCACCCTGCACGTTGGTGGCTCCTATCGAACCAAGGATGTCGGCGAGTCCGGCCTTGTTAATGGCCCTGTTCACGATTTTTGCAGCAACGCCTATGTGATGAAGCAGGCGGGTGAATTCTCCAGAAGCATAAGGAAAATCGGCCTGTCGCTCAATAAGGAATTGATTCAAGGTGGTTACCTTATACGCTTTAAGAATGTGGTTCATTTGTGATATTAGTTTACAGACAATACATTTTACCTACCGGTAGGCAAGCGCTGCAAATTAATGCAATTTATTGCATCGTTTCTACTATTTTATATGATTTTTTATTTCAAACGTATGCATATCGCATTGTTTTGTCGTTGTGTATTTACTACAAAACGCATTTCATCTTTGATTATATGTAGATTATACCATCTACACCATAAAACTACATATGCACACCAACAAACGTTTGGGCAAATCACTATACTCCGAACAACCCATCACACCCCACAAAAAAAGGAATTAAGGAGCGTAACTACAAGTTCACGGACACACCCTAGCCCCCTTGCTAATATCTGAAATAGCTTCATCGAACTCTCCCTCCGAGGTGCTCCCGAGGAGCCTCTTCATCCACATGCAAGCCGCCCCCGAGAGCGCTTATCCCCAGCATCTATATCGCCCGATGGCCGCGCAAATCCTTTTCTCTTCGCCAAATAACCGCTATCTTGCGCCGATTTTTATTGCATCCAACCTTAAATGATATATTTCGAATGAAGGTTTACAAGTTTGGAGGGGCATCGGTAAAGGATGCCAGCGGAGTTAAGAATGTTTGCAGCATAATTACAGGCGCCAACGACAATCTGGTGGTGGTGGTATCGGCCATGGCCAAGACCACCAACGCGCTGGAGCGGGTGCTTACGGCGTACCTCGAGAACAAGCCCAACGACCTGCAGGCCGAGATGGCCGAGCTTAAGAATTTTCACGCCAACATCATAAACGAGCTATTCGCCAATCCCGAAAAGCAGCTATTCGAGCTAGAGGCGGTACTCGAGGGGCTAAGCTACTTCCTATCGATAAACACCAAGCGCGACTACGACTTCTGCTACGACCAGGTGGTGTCGGTGGGCGAGCTGATATCAACAAAAATAGTTGCCAGCTACCTTGCAGAGCAGGGCATCGATGCCGAGTGGGTGGACGTGCGCACCATCCTGAAAACCGACAGCACCTACCGCGATGCCAACGTCAACTTCGAGACCTCGGGCGAGCTGTTCCGCAACACCATCGACTTTAACCAACACCGCATATACCTTACCCAAGGGTTCATCGGAGCCAACCACAAGGGCTACTCCACCACGCTGGGGCGCGAGGGCTCGGACTACACGGCCGCCATCATCGCCAACCTGCTGGGGGGCGAGAGCGTGACCATCTGGAAGGATGTGCCGGGGGTGCTCAACGCCGATCCGCGCATCTTTAAGGATACCGTGCACCTGCCATCGGTATCGTACAAGCAGGCCATCGAGCTGGCCTTCTACGGGGCGCAGATCATCCACCCCAAAACCATTAAGCCGCTGCAGAACCGCAGCATCCCGCTATACGTGCGCTCGTTTGTCGACCCAGCGGCGCCCGGCACCGAGGTGGCCGCCAGCATCGCCAAGGTAGATGCCGTGCCGGTGTACATCCTCAAGCAGAAGCAGACGCTGATTTCGGTGGAGCCCAAGGACTACTCGTTTGCGCTGGAGGATAGCTGGGTGAAGGTGTTCACCATCATGCAGCGGTACCGCCTGAAGGCTAACCTGATCCAGAACTCGGCCATCAGCATGAGCATTAGCGTGGACGGCACCAACCAGCAGCTGCCCGCCGCCATCGACGAGTTTATGAACGACTTTCGGGTGAAGTACAACGAGGGGCTCAACCTGCTCACCATCCAGAACTACAACGAGTACATCCTGGAGAGCTACTCGGCCGACGCGGAGGTGATCCTGATGCAGAAGAGCCGCCGTACGGCAAGGATTCTTTATAGGTAGACGTTAGATTTTAGACGTTAGATATTAGATAGCCGTGGCGCGTTGCGCTGCGGCTTTTTTGTGCTCACTATGGGATTTCGAACCATTCGAGAACAGCCAGCAGAAGAAACCATTTTCGGGTTAACCTCTACGAGGTAATAGCAAATCTGGGAATCTTCGCTACAAATCGGAATGCCCTACGGGCAACCCCTCTCGTCGAGCGTTACCGCATCGCGGTTACCGATTTGTAGTACGCCACTCCGCCACGCTCCCTTATTCTCCGCAGGAGATAGACTAAAACACCTAATTTGACGGTTTGCTAACAGCCGTGGTGCGTGGCGCTGCGGCTTTTTTTGTGCTGAGACCTCATTCCATAGCCGTCAAGCGAAGAGATACCATTCTTAAAGGACGTGCTTGTGGCATGCCTGTTTTCGACTCCCCCCTAAATCCCCTCTCTTAGCCGAGTGGTTGGTTAACCAATAAAAGAACGTTGCTGCTTCTGCCTTTTTTACTCAGGCGACGCCTGCTCGGCTAAAAGAGGGGACTTCCAGCGCTCCGATTAGGCTGCAGCTTATATCCGTGCCGCAGCCCCCTCTTTGCGAATGGCAAGTAGGCACCTACGGGGTTGGCAGGCATTCTAGTGCCATTCGGAGAGAGGGGGATTGGGGGTGAGTCGGATTTGCGAAGCAGATAACACCTTTTTAGTCGCTTACACATGCTTAGTTTGGCGGCCATGAGGCCCCATACCATGCAAAAAGCCCGACGCTAAAGAGCATCGGGCCTTTTGATTATTCTGAAGTACTACTGTTTTCTACACTAATTTTATACGATATTATCGAGGTTTAGGGAGTCGGTCTGCTTGGCAGCCTTAGCCTCCTTGGCATCCTCGCGGCCCTGTGCCTGACGCAGCTCCAACTCGAACTTCTCTCCAAAGGTAACGATCTGCGCGTGCGCCTGCGCCCACTTGGAGGTGGGGTTCACCATGGCCTGCGACTCGGTGTACTTGAGCAGCAGCTCCAGTGCCTCCTCGAACTCCGCGCGGATGGTCGAGGCCGAGTCGTACGCCTTACGCTCGGTATCGTCTACGCCGCGCGACTGGTAAACGTCCTCGAACTCCTTCTGTGCCGTAGCCAGCATGGCGAACGCTTCGGTTAATCCCAGCAGCTTAATGGCAGCAACGCACTCGGGCGACTTGAACTCGGCCAGCAGCTTGTTGAGGTTCGATGACTCGTCGTTGAGCTTCATCTTGTCCAACGCGATACCGTTACGCTCAATAATTCGCCAGATCAGCTGCGCCGCAGCCCGCTCGGCATCATTGAACGAAATCAGGTAGCCCCTTAGCCGATGCTTGATGCCCCTAAATAGGTTATCACGCTTCCCATCGGCCTGCCTAACCAGCTGCGAGTACTGGCTGCGCAGCTCGCGGTTGAGCGCCTCACCGAGTTTAACGAATAGGCCAACGGCCTTGGTGTAGTAAGCACAGGTTTCGATCTCGGGAATGGAAAGATCCTTGAATACCCTAAAAACCTGCTCACCAAAGGTAACTAGCGAGGCTAGTACCAGCTTAGAAAAATTGATTAACTGTTTCATAGTTAAAAGATATTTAGTAATACTTCAGTTCGTACACCAAAAACTCCCTCGCTACCACACCTAATCTACCCCTCCGGGAGAATTTCATCCTATCGCATCGTTGAAAAATGCCTCCGCTGACAGCGGAAGGCTGTTCCCATCTGTAAATGGGTTTCCGCCAGCTGCGGAATGCCATTTTCAAGTGTAAACGGGTTTCCGCTAACTGCGGAACGCCATTTTCAGCTGTAAATGAGCTTCCGCTAGCAGCGGAATGCCATTCCCAAGTGTAAATGCACTTCCGCGGATAGCGGAAAACCATTTTCACCTAAAAATGAACGTTACCGGGCGGCAACCATCCCATTTCTTACCTCCAAAGGCTTTCCGTAGCCCCAGCTATGCCGCTCGCTGCACCATTTCTAAGAACGTCAGCGGTGAAAATAGCTTTTTTTAATTAAACAACCTCCGATTGATAATTTTTTTAACGGCTGACTGCTGCAAAAGTAATGCGACGACGTAGGCAAAGATGGATGTAGAGACAAGGCAATGCCTTGTCTCTACCACAACGGTAGGGAATGGCAGTATGCATAACGATGATGCTGTGGAGGAACCAATTTTGTATAGCCGCACGCCATGCGGCTATACAAGGTGTAAAGTAGAGCGTATAAGGGTAAGTAAAAAGTCGAAGCATCAAAATTATTTACTATTCATCTTTTGATGATTCTTTTAAACCTATTACTTTTAGATCGTAAAATATCTAAATCTCAAATCCAACAAAATGAAACTTGACATAACAGCAGATTACAAATCGCTTAACCCATTTTCAATTGAGTTGCCTAAACTAACTATCTTGACTGGATTAAATGGGGCTGGAAAATCTCAAATTTTAGAAGCTATAAGCAATAATATAATTAAAATATTCGATAACGATAAAGAGTTAACTCAAAAAAAATATACAAATTTATTAAGTCTTATGCCCATAGACAATGGAGCATCTTCCAAAGAAATTATTGTTCAAAGAATTAACAGTTCATTTACACAATTCCAGAATTTGCAAAACTCTTTGAAAAATTTCACCAACAATTTTTCAAATTCATTAAACTATGAAACTGAAAGACCAATATATAGTAATCTCATAGGTATATTCGGCACATCAAGTTTACACACAATAGATCCAGATATTCTAAAAAAAGAAATAGAAATCAATTTCCCTAATAATCCAGACTACAAATCATTTTTAAATAAATACATGTCAAATTACTCATTATTTTGCAATCAAATGATAAACAATCACTACACAAATAAATATCAAAAAAATCGACTAAATAAAATAAAAAAAGAAACTAACAAAGATATACATCAATTAACGTTAGATGATTTTCATAAATGTCTAATCCATATAGATAATAACAATACGGACTTATTCCAACATAATCTAGCAGAAACATTCAAGAGATATCATTTGAAATATGAGAATAATTTATACAATAAATTTAGATCAAATGAACTAAAAAATAAAGATATCGTATGGTTAACCGATGAGGATTTTACTGAAAAATATGGAGAAGCACCTTGGATTTTGCTAAATAAGATACTTTCTGAAGCTAATTTAAATTACAAAGTTAATACACCTGAAAATCAATCAAGGGATGTCCCATTTGGCTTTAAACTTATTGATAATTCTACAGAAGTAGAAATAAGTATAAATGATTTATCATCTGGAGAAAAAGTAATTATGTCTTTAGTACTGGCTCTTCTAAATACAAGTGAAGATGAAGTATTACCCGAAATAATTCTAATGGACGAACCAGATGCATCTCTTCATCCTTCAATGACTAAACAATTTCTCAATGTTATAAACAACGTATTTGTAAAAGAAAAAGGTATTACAACCATAATTACCACACATTCTCCAACTACTGTTGCTTTAGCACCAGAAGAATCTCTTTATGTTGTATCAAAAAGTAACGAAAGAATTAAAAAGACCACAAAAGAGAAAGCTCTAAAGACTTTACTAGATGGTGTTCCTTCGATCAGCATTAACTACGAAAATAGAAGACAAGTTTTTGTTGAGAGCAAGTACGATGTATTTTTTTACGAAAAAGTATACCAAAAGATAAGAAGTTACTTGCATGACGATATTTCTCTTCATTTCATTTCATCAGGTACAAACGGATCTGGTTGCTCAGATCAAGTAAAAGAAATTGTAAAGAAATTAAACTCTTTCGGAAACAAATCCATTTTTGGAATTATTGATTGGGACTGCAAGAATGTAAGCAAAGACAACATTCTTGTTCTCGGAGAAAACAAAAGGTATAGCATTGAAAATTACATTTTTGATCCAATACTAATTACAGCATTTCTTTTAAGAGAAAAATTTATTACTCGTGATGATTTAGGACTTACAAAAAATGAAAGTTTTACAGACTTCAAGAATTTATCTCAAGACAAACTTCAACAAATAGCTGATTATACCATTAATAGAGTAAAAAGTAAAATTAATCCTTCAGAAGGAGAATGTTATAATATAAAATATATAAACGATACTGAAATTAAAATACCTATATGGTATTTGCAACTTCAAGGTCATGACCTAGAAGAAAAACTAAAAGAAGAATTTCACCAACTTAAGAAATATAACAAGGAAGGTGAATTAAAGAATGAGATTATCAATAAAATTATTGATGACATTCCAGAACTTATACCTCATGACTTACTGGATGTTTTCTTAAGAATACAATCCAACTAATCTCAATCTCCATTAGGCGAAGATCCCAACCTTCATCAATCCTATCATTGCAGGCTATAGCAAAAAAGCAAAAGCGCAGGTCTTCCCCGCGCTTTGCCGTAGTATCATATCTTCGAAGAATTCGGCTACCTGCCGCTACCGATAGGCGGTAATCGAAAGCGTGCTAGTCCCAGATTCCGTTTTTTTCGGTAAGGATAACGGGTTCCGAGTCGGTAACTAGGATGGTGTGCTCGTGCTGGCAGCCGAAGCCACCACGCTCGCCGGTAAGGGTCCAGCCGTTGCTGTCGGTTTTGGTGTAGGACGAGAAGGTGGTGATAAAGGTCTCGATGGCCACCACGCCCCCCTTACGGAAGCGCTGCTTGTACGAGCGGTCCTGCCAGTTAAGGATTTCGAGGGGCTCCTCGTGCAGCTTTCGGCCAACGCCGTGGCCCGAGAGATCCTTGATAACCTTGTAGCCCGCCCTTTTGGCCTCTGTCTCGATCAGCAGCCCCAGCCTCGACACCTCCAATCCGCCATGGATGCTCATGATGGCCGTTCGGAGAATGTTTCTGGAAGCATCAACCAGCTTTTGGTGGTGGTGGATATCCTCACCCAGCACAAACGAACCGCCGTTGTCGGAGAAAAAGCCGCCAAGCTCGGCCGACACGTCGATGTTTATCAGATCGCCCTCCTGTAGGATACGTTTTTCGGAAGGAATACCGTGGGCTATTTCGTCGTTAAGGCTGATGCACGTCCACCCCGGAAAGTCGTAGCTAACCTTGGGTGCCGATTTTGCCCCATACTGGTTAAGGAGCATGCCGCCATACTCATCGAGTTCCTTGGTAGACATGCCCACGCGAGCATGTTCGCGCATCTGCTTAAGCGTTACGGCCACCGCATCGCTTATTCGCTTCATTCCCTCCAGCTCTTCCTCGTTGGAAATTACCATCGCAATATGTATTTAAGTCGCCTGCGGAAGTTGGCGCATTTCGCCACCGCAGATTCGGTTGCGAGAAACCTCCTACAAAATTAAGCCGCATCGCCGCCACACCAACACAATTGAGGTTAAATGATTGAGACCATTGCCTCTGTTAGGCGAAGGCTTCAGACCATAGCCGTAGTTTAAAAGCAGAAACGCCCAATAGCAGCACGTAATCCCCTCCTTGGGAGGGGTAAGGGGTGGGTTTGCTCGTACGAATATAATCCAGCCCGTCCTTATACAACATGAGGTCGAGAATAAAAAAAGCATAGGCTCTACCTATGCTTTTCAAAGAGTCGCACGGCCTTGCGGCTCTACGGAAACCTGCTACACCTTTAGCGTTTCACCCTCGGAGTGGGCAACGACAACGGCACCGCAGGAGTCGCTCCAAACGTTTACCGCCGTGCGGAACATGTCGAGGATTCTGTCAACCGATAGGATAAGGCCAATACCCTCCATCGGTAGGCCAATGGCCGAAAGAATAATCGTGATCATTACCAGCCCCGCCATGGGGATTCCGGCTGCGCCTATCGAGGCCATCAGAGTTGTGACCAGCACTATGGCCTGCTGCCCAAGGGTGAGGTCGATGCCGTAGGCCTGCGCAATAAATATGGCGGCCACCAGCTCGTAGAGGGCGGTACCGTTCATGTTCACCGTCGTTCCAATAGGCAGCATAAAGCGGACTATGGTTTTCGACACGCCCGAGTTGTCCTCCAGCGCCTCCATGGTAAAGGGTAGCGCCGCGTTAGACGACGAGGTGGTGAAGGCGGTAAACAGCGGGATTCGCATTGCCCGTAGCTGCTTTAGGGGATGAACCTTGCCGATGAACTTCAGAATAAGGGGCAGCGATATCATGGAATGTACCACCAAACCCAGAAGCACCACGCCTATATACATGCCCAACCGTGCCACAACCTCGCCCAAGTTGCTCTGGCTGGCCACCTGGTTGGCCACAATACCAAAAATACCGAGTGGGGTGAACTTAATGATGAACATGGTGAACTTCATAATCACCTCGAAAAGGCCGTTGAAGATATTGGTAAGCGAATCTTTGTACACCTTATCGACCTTAATGATGAAGAACCCGAACAGAATACCAAAGAAGATGATGCCGAGCATGTTGTTTTCGACCATTGCCTTAACAATATTATCGGGAATAATGGTGAGCAAGGTGTCGCCAAACGACTGGTTTACTACCCCAACACCAGTTATGCTCTCCTTAAAGCCCAAATCGGCGCCAACACCCGGCTTAATGAGGTTTACAAGGATAAGCCCTGTAAGCAAGGCCAGCACGCTCGACCCAAGGTAGTAAGCTACGGTTTTTGCTCCCAGACGTCCCAAATTTTTAGCATCGCCAATGTTGGAAACGCCCGAAATCATCGAGGCAAAGATCAGCGGGATGATGATCATCTTAAGCGCCTTGATGAAGACAACACCCATCCACGCTACATAGTGCACCTGATTCTTGAAAAAGATTCCGAATAAAATGGCCAGTACAAAAGCGATTAGTATCTGCCAGTAGAGCTCTATTTTTTTCATACACCAGCGAGTTTTGAGGCAAATTACTCCATTTCGAAGGCAGGCTCAAGTATTTGAAACATAGCTTTTGTTAAATGGGATTGGCAGAGAAAAGAACAGGGATTGCAACCGATGAATCCCCCCAGATGCGGATAGAGACACCGTGAATGGCATCTTCCAGAAAAAAACCGCCATCCCCAATGATCGGGAATGGCGGTTTTATATATGATACGCTTGCCGAGGCGGCATGTCGAGCCTTCAAACAAGAATGCATAAACGCCCAATAGCATCACATTATCCTCCTACATATGCGAGAAGTAGTGGCAAGTTTGCTCGTCTAAATCAAGACTTTTCGCTTCACTTGACGTTCTTACCCACCCCCGACCCCTCCGAGGAGGGGACAATCTGCCACGATTATGCGTTGGTGCTTTATAACTATCCTCATCATTTCAAATACCTATATATCCATGATTCACCTTGCATGCTCGGCTAGGGCTGCTACTGCTCGCCAAAGCGGATGGTCTTTCGTCCATCCTTGGTTAGCGAAACCTCTACGGTGCTACCATCGGCCGAGCACTTTATGCCCTTTACAGGAACAAGCTCGTCGTCGGTCCACTTTTCGCCAGCCTTTTTCCAAAGCATAAGGGTGGCGTAGATGTGAGGATGGTTAGGAGTTGGAGTAAAGCTGTCCGACACGTTGATTACGGTGCTCTCGTTGGCCTGTGGGTGCACCCCTTGGGCATCTACGGCTTGCATGCTATCCCATCCGTCCAGCGTAACCATGGCCAGCTGGTACTCGCCATTGCTGATGATCTGCACCTGATGGTCCTTCACCTTTCTCCTCTCCTTGACGATCTCGCCATGCAGCTTTGGCAGGGCGTAGTGCCCCAGCCGCACCTGAATGGAGTCGGTGCTTAGGTTTCGGTCTACTCGGAGGATTCCGTTCTCCAGAGGGATATCGGCTAGGTTGAACCGTACGTTGCTGTTGGTTTCGAGGGTAACATCGCGGTAGTAAACATTGTCTTCGAACTTCTTGAACTTGTAGAGGCGGAAGGGCTCCCATTCGCCCTTTTTGTTCTTAACGATGTAGTTCATCGATACCACCCCGGGCACGCCATCGGCCTGCCATGGGAAGGCGCTGCTATACGAAAGTCGGTTGTAGTTTTCGCTGCTGCGGAAGGGCTCGCTGGCCCCGATGAGCTTTACGTCGCACCACGCCCTAACCTCGGAGGCTCCGATGTTGGGGTAGTCGGTAATCAGGATCTTAGAGCCCTCCTGAAACTTGCTGTACGCCTTACCCGCTACGAGTTCGTTGCGCCAGGCGCCCTCATTTTCCACGGAGGTCCAGAATGGGCTGCTGGCGGGGACGTAAAGGCCTAGGAATGCCTTGCCCATCCAGAAAACGCTGCCTCTACAGCTGTACGACTGCACCGCGGGCTCGAATGGGCCGTAGAAGCCAAGGGTGGGGATGCCATCCTTCAGCAGATTCGGGTTCTGCAGAAACTGCAGCAGCGCGCCGGAGGCAATCCTCCGCATCCACCCGTAGTTGGTCGATGGATCGTTTTCTAGGCCCGTTAGCGCAAGAGGAATAACCGCGCCAAAGCGGTAGGTGATGCTTCGGCCCCACATTATCATCTTACCATCGCGGCTAAACATGTAGGGGTAGCTATCCTTAATAGGCTTAAAGTTTTCCATAAACTTTTGGGCGTAGGCGGGGTAGTACCGCTTGCCAAAGAACTCGGACCACAACGGGGCGTACATCTGGAAGGCCCACATGCTGTAGTAGTCGTAGGCTGGGTTGTCGTTGTACCAGCCTTGACCAACGTAGTGCGCCAGGCACTTGTCGAGGTACTCGGTAAGCAGCGCCTCGTTTACCGCGTAGCCCTGATCCTTGAAAAAGCTGAGGATAAAAATATTGAAGAACTTCCAGTTGGAAGGTACGGTGGGCCCATCGCCGTAGCTAATCATGGTGGCGGCAAGCGCATCCTTCTTTTCCTTGGACAGCGGCTGCCAGAGCACCTCGGGGATGGCAAAGAGCGAAACGGCCAACGCCCCAAACTCTACGAGGGTTTGGGTGCAGCCCGTTTGGGGGCTACGCCGATGGATGTAGGTGAGGCTGGTGCTGTCGAGCAGCTTCGATATTTGGTGGCGGTAGTAGTCGGCCACCCTGATGTTATGGATAACGAGCGTAGAGTCCTCCTTGAGCAGCGGAGCGGCTAAGAAGAGGGTTCGGCAAAGCCCTTCGAGCATGGCGGTAGGCTCCTGCTGCGGGCTCCGCGGGTAGCTTTTCCCGGGCTGCTTGGGGAATCGCATAGGGTCGTCGAGGCTATTCACGTAGCCAAAGGCCCCCTCCAGTAGGTAGCGCGCGGCGGCTTTCCAATGCTCACGGGTTACGCCCGTAAAGGGGCTTTGCGTATAGTTGGGGTTAACCAGCTGAAATACGTTGCTGTCGGCAGCTACGCTGCCCTGCACAACCGGCCTACTGACGCCATCGGGATGCGCCGCTGCGGCAAAGCACGACAGCGCAAGCGAAGCAACGAGGCCAAATCTTACCAAATGTTTCATGTTGAATTCAATTATAGCTAGCGGACTACTAAAATCAAAGATTCCGCTCCGGCATAGGGTCGAAGCGAAAGCAAAGATGAGAAAAAAACGCATCCGAACAATTGATGCGGGGTAAGGTTACCGTTGACCTACCAAATGGCAACGGGCCGTAGAGCGCTCCCCCATTGGGCAGAACCTCCGGAATTTCGGAGGGGCCATCTTCACCCTTGTAGATGTGCCAAAAATCTTTTTTGAGCCATCTTCGCCCCTGTAGATGCTCCAAAAACTTTTTTTGGGACATCTTCACCCCTGTAGATCCTCCGAAAATCTTTTTTGGGCCATCTTCACCCCTGAAGATCCTCCAAAAATCTTTTTTGGGCCATCTTCACCCCTGCAGATCCTTCAAAAACTTTTTTTGGGCCATCTTCACCCCTGTAGATGCTCAAAAAGCTTTTTTGGGCCATCTTCACCCCTGCAGATCCTTCAAAAACTTTTTTTGGGCCATCTTCACCCCTGTAGATGCTCAAAAAGCTTTTTTGACTTGCAACGGCACCTCATTGCGGAAGGCCAGCCGCAGCTGCCCCCTCTCGGAATTCGATCGTTTGTGAGATGTGCCTTCGGAAGCCGCTCCCCCCTGTTTGCGACCGAAGGATGGCTAAAATGCGCATTGGCCCGCTTCTAAAGGCGAAACGAACATAAATGCGGAATCTCTCCAAAGCAGCTAAAAATCAGCCATGCGATTTAGATGCGACCATTACGAACCAGCTATTTGCACATGAACATCTGGCTATGCTAGGCGTGCTCTTGCTCATCAACAGCAGTTTTTTAATACATTTGAAGCCGAAAGACTATAAAATTCCAACACGAGCATCCTTCTTCGCACATAAAAATGAGAACAGACATCTCTTTTAGCTCCCTCGATTTACTGGTATTCTTTGGATTTTCTCAGACGCTAATCGTTGCCATCTTCTTCATAAAAAACAGGGACAAGCACCAGGCAAACCTGTATCAGGGGCTGCTTTTACTAGCGCTAGCGCTTGGCGCAATAGAGTACCTGCTCAACAGCACTGGCTATATCGTTAGGGTTCTGGCCATCTCCAACATTAACGAGCCCCTGAACTTTGCAATAGGTCCCCTGCTCTACCTTGGCCTCAAGTGCACCATTTACCCCAACAGCAACCAAAAAGGAGCTTGGCGTCACTTTATCCCTACCCTATTTTGGCTGTGCTACATGACCTTCTACTTCATTCAGCCCGACGAATGCAAGTACAACTCGTACATCAAAGGGATGCACCCTAACTGGCAATACCTCCCCTATGAATCAAACATAGTGGAAGACCCGCTAGCCATTAGGCAATACTGCAACGAGCTATCCATGCTCCATATGCTTACCTACATTACGCTATCGGTAAGGCTATTTCTACAAAAGATACAATCGGAGAACCAGTCGTTCTTTAGGATAACAAACAGGCAGCTGGCCAACAAAAGGAGTGAGATGATCCATTTCGCCGTAATCACGCTGACCTATATCGTCACAAAGCTTACTTTTGGCATGGGTACCGAGACTGGGGTATACATGTTTAGCTACTGCACTATCCTAATGACGATAATGACCTTCCGAATTATTAACGACTCCAGCTACTTCGACCAACAGCACTCTATCATTGAGCTCCCCTTCTCGAAATACCAGAAGTCGTCGCTATCCGACGATAAAAAGGAGCAGATCCTTGGTAAGATCAAAGAAGAGATGGAAGGCAACCTGTACTTTACCAACAACCTTGCCTCGCTCTCCGGCTTAGCGAAGCAGATCAACGAGTCCAACCACCACGTATCGCAGGTTATCAACGAGCAGCTCAACAAAAGTTTCTTCGAGCTGCTGGCAACCTACCGAATTGAGCATGCAACAATGCTGATGAGGGGAAATGATGGAGCCAAGCAAACCATCGAGGAGCTGGCGGAGCAGGTTGGGTACAACTCGAAATCATCCTTCAACACCGCATTTAAGAAGCACATGCAGCTAACGCCCTCGGAATACCGAAAGCAGCTGTAAATTTTCGTTACTGCGTCACCTAGGGTATCACGACACACGACACACGTGTCACGAAATGAACAAAGGAGGTTCTTTGCACCACTAATAATGGCTAGCATAAACCTCGTAATACATGATTCGTGCGTCCTGATACCCATGCAGGGGAACAGTGTTTCAAATATACAGGTAACTGTGCTCCTACACCTTACCATCCACACAACGTTTAATCCGATAGGCACGAACATCGTACCTATCGGTTCGTTCTGCATCAAAACAGCATCGGAGCTACGTTTGGGCAAAAAACAGACACGATGCGATTAAAGCAACTTTCAAGAATCATCCTTCTTGTAGGACCACTAGCCCTCGACAGCGCGCATGCTGCATCAAACAAGGGAACCATTACAGGAAAGATTATCGACAAGATGAGCAGGCAGCCCATCCCCTACGTGGCCGTATCGCTGGGCCAGCTCCCTGACACCATCATCAAGAAATCGGCTCAGACTGACGAGCAGGGGAATTACTCCTTCAGCCAGGTCGATGATGGACGCTACGTCATCACGGCCTACATGGTAGGGTACGGACGAAAGCACTCCAAGCCGGTGGGCTGCAGGCAAAATACGGTAATAGCCGAAGAACTGGTGCTGGAAAACACCATCATCAAGGAAGTAGTAGTAAAAGGCAAGCGCCCCGCTATTGAGCAAAAGGCAGACAGAACCGTGCTAAATGTCGAGAACAGCGCAAGCGCCTCGGCCGAAAACGCCTACGAGGTACTCAGTAAGGCACCTGGAGTAACCATCGACAAGGAAGAGAGCATCTCCATAAAGGGGAGAGAGGGGGTGATGGTAACCATCAACGACAAGCCCACCTACCTATCAGGGTCCGATCTCATCAGCTACCTTAAGATGATTCATGCAACCGAAATCGACAAGGTAGAAATAATATCCACCCCACCTGCCCGCTACGAAGCGGCTGGGAATACGGGCATCATCAACATAAAGCTGAAGAAGAACAACAAGGTTGGGATAAACGGAGCCATCGGCACCACAATAAGCATCACCAATAAGCTAACAGCAGGAACAGGCTTCTCGCTAAACATGCGTAGGGGAAAGGTAAACACCTTCGGCTCCTTTAATTTTGGGAATCGCGATGGACGAAACTCCTCATATACCGATCGAATACTAGCTACGGATACCGCCCGCATAGCTCTAAACTCGAAAGCCAACTCTACCGGAGAGGAGTGCGGCTACCGCACAGGCGTAGATTACGAGCTGAGCAACCGGCACACCTTGGGGATACTTGTTCTAGGCTCGAAGAATAATGACAGGAACTTGGTGAGAACGCACAACGATTTGTTTTTAAAGAACGGCGATATCGCAAAGTACCTAAATACGAACAACAACGAAACAACTCACCAAAGAAGCAACATGCTGAACGCAAACTACAGAATGAGCATCGACACCAACGGACGTGCCCTAAATGTTGACGTTGACTATGTGGAATACAAAAAGGATGCTGGTCAAGATTCCAAGACCGCCTACTTTAAGCCTAGCGGCGAAAACTTCGGACCCGACCAGCACCTTAAGAATCAAACCCCATCGAGAATCTATATCAAATCGTTCCGAATCGACTATACCCATCCTTTTTCGAAGACGATGCTCCTCGAAGCAGGCATTAAGGGCAGCTCGGTAAGCAGCGATAATAACATGAGGTACGACAAGTATAGCAATAGCTCGAACTCGTGGGAGGTCGATAACGGACGTTCGAACCACTTTAAGTACTACGAAGATATTCTTGCCGCATACACCTCGCTAGCCTACGAGAGAAACGGATGGAGCCTAAAGGGAGGGTTACGTGCAGAGGAAACATGGAGTAAGGGCAACTCGGTTAGCATCAGACAAACCACCCGAAGAAGCTACCTAAACCTTTTCCCTACACTTTTTGTGCAAAGATCCATAAATACGTCCAATTCGCTAGGCATTAGCTACAACAGGCGAATCGACAGGCCTAGCTACCATAAGCTGAATCCGTTCGAATTTAGGGTCGACGAATACACCTACCAGGAAGGAAATCCCTACCTAAATCCGCAGTACACGGATAACATCGAGGTTAACCATGCGTGGAAAAACATGGTCTTCACCAGCCTCCGGTACAGCCACACCAAGGATGTGCAGGTAGATGTTCCCGAAGAGATGGCCGTAAAGGAGTCGGTAGATAATAACAGTCAAACGATAAAAGCCATAAAGGCTGTAGCGCGCAACCTGCACAGCTTAAGCTGCTTTATGCTTAGCGTAAGCGCTAACCTGAACCCAACCCCATGGTTCGTAACCTACAACAACTTTACGGCTTTGAACAACGAGTACCGCAGAGGTGATCAAGAGTCAAGGAATAGCAAGCTAACGTATGCCTTCGCCTCATACAACAGCTTCATTCTTCCCCATCAGTTCATTTTCCAGATTTCACTAAGATACAACAGCGCCGTAGCGTACGGGCTCGCTGATATCGACGCCAAGCATTGGATAGACCTTAGCTTAAAGAAAGACTTTCTCAAGAACAAGCTAACGGCCAGATTTTCCATCGACGATGTTTTGTATAGTCAGATTGATAAAGCATATATTAAATACGACGGCATGAACCTGTACAACAAAGCAATTGGAAACACCCAAATCATTCGGTTATCGCTTACCTACCGTTTCGTAGGCAATGATGGGAAACAGGAACGACAGCGCAGCACCAGCTCAGAGGAGGAGATGAGCAGGACTGGGAAGTAGCCCTCTCCATAATCGAGCAAGCTCCGCCCAAGCATAGCCGAACGACTCCCTAGCGCAAAGGAGCAGCACTCCCATGTCAGGAAATAATTTCTTCCCGTAAGCCCTCTTCCCAATGTAAGGAAGAGGCTTCCCCGCTTCAGGAAATGATTTCCGAACGTTGGAAAATGGCTCCCCCGCTTCGGGAAACGGCTTCCGAACGTTGGAAAATGACTTCCTGACGCTGGAAAATGACTTCCTGATGTTGGAAAATGATTTCCTGACGCTGGGAAACGACTTCCAGATGTTGGGAAATGATTTCCGAATGCGAGGAAATGGCTTCCTGACGTTGGGAAACGATTTCCGAACGTTGGAAAATGACTTCCTGACGTTGGGAAATGATTTCCGAACGCTAGGAAATGGCTCCCCCGCTTCGGGAAATGATTTCCGAACGCGGGGAATAAGCATCCCCAGCTGCCTAGGCCATACCTTTCAGGCCTCAGCCAAAATGCTATTTACTGCAGGCGTAGGCCAATTTAAAATAACACAAGACATACAGCGAAAGATATAATCTGCCATAACCGAAAGTCAAAATCCCCCAGACTGGGGAGAAATAAAACCGCCACCTCCCCAAAACTAGGAGAGGTGGCGGATTTGCTTATGGTAGGAAAAAAAATCTAGTCGACGTTGTCGTAGAGGTACGAGTTGTCGGGGCGGATAAGCAGGCTGCTCTCCTCCGAGATGGTGAAGCGGGAGAGCTGGTCGTTCTCGCGCATGGTCGACTCGGGGTTCTGGCGGCGGCGCTCGTAGGCTGGGCGCTTCTCCATCTCCTCGATCCTGCGGTCGGTCAGCTCGTACTTGTTGGCCCCCTGCGCGGGGCGAGCCCCCTGGCTGCTCAGCGGGCGCTGAATGGTGCGCACGGTAAAGCCCCCGTCGGCCTCCACCAGCTCGTCCTGATCCACGTAAGCTTCCGACTCCTGCACAATTTCCTCGTCGTCCAAGCTTAGCACCACGTACTCGGGCTTCTCCTCGCTTGGGGTATTATCGGGCAGCGGCACCTTGGTTACCTGCGGAGGGGTCATGCTCTGCAGCTCGGGGATAACCGACGACGAGAAACCGGTAGCAATAATGGTGATGGTGATCTCATCCGAAAGGGATGGGTCGATACCGTTACCCCAGATGACATCGGCACCGTTGCCGGCCGAATTCTGGATGTAGTCGCCAATAAGGCCCAGCTCGTCCATGGTAATCTCGCTCTGGCCCGAGCGAATGTTGTAGAGGATATTCTTTGCCCCCTGGATGTTGCAGTTGTTGAGCAGCGGCGAGTTCAGCGCCATCTCCACGGCTATTTTTGCCCTATCGGGGCCGCTTGCCCTACCCGAGCCCATCAGCGCCACGCCGCTACCGCGCATCACGGTTTCCACATCGGCAAAGTCAACGTTGATGGAGCCATGCACGGTAATAATTTCGGCAATGCCCTTGGCGGCAATGGCCAGCACGTCGTCGGCCTTGGCAAACGACTCGGAGAGCTGGAGGTTGCCGTATATCTCGCGGATGCGCTCGTTGTTGATCACCAGCAGCGAGTCCACGTAGGTCTGCATCTTCTGAATCCCCTCTAGGGCGTTGTTGAAGCGCTTGGGCCCCTCGAAGCGGAAAGGAAGCGTTACAATGCCCACGGTAAGGATGCCCAGGTCCTGAGCCGCCTTGGCAATTACGGGAGCGGCACCGGTGCCGGTTCCGCCGCCCATCCCTGCGGTGATGAACACCATCTTGGTATCCTCGCTAAGCACCTCCACGATGGTATCGAGCGCCTCGTTGGCCGCCTCCATGCCCACCTCGGGCTTATTGCCGGCGCCACGTCCCTGGGTAAGCGAGTCGCCCAGCTGTATCTTTATGGGGATAGGGCTCTTGGCGAGCGCCTGCGAATCGGTATTTCCTATTACGAACTCAACATCCTTGATGCCGAGCTTGTGCATGTGGTTCACGGCATTGCCGCCACCGCCACCAACCCCGAAAACCTTAATAATGGAAGGCTCTCCTGTTGGCAAATCGAAGTTCATTAAATCGTCGTTAAGCATCGCTTTCCTGTTTTAAGATTTTTGGTCAAACGATATATCATCATCGCTAAAGAGGTCGCCGATGTTCTGCTTGATCTTCCTAATGAAGGAGCTTTCCTTAATCGACTTCGTCTTCATGGGTTTTACGGTTTTTGGGGTAAGCTCGTCGAGCGTTGGCTCAAGATGCTCTTCGGGAGCAGGCTCCTCGACCACCTTTGCCTTGGCCTTCTCCTCATCTTCCTCCCTCTTTATCATATCCTCGAAACCCAGCAGCATCAAACCGATACCGGTGGCGTGCATAGGGCTGTTCATCTCGTTGTCGGTATTGGCCACCGTGTTGATGTTCGGCTGACCAATGCGCACGTCGTAGCCGGTGTGGAGCGTAAAGAGCTGGCTAAGGTCCTTAAGCTGCGATCCACCGCCGGTAACCACAATGCCCGCATTCAGCATTTCGCCGTAACCCGAGTTGGCAATCTGGTAGGACAAGTGGTCGATGATCTCCTCCATGCGGCACTGGATGATGTGGGCCAAGCTGCTAAACCGAATCTCCTTAGGCTCGCGCCCCGAGATTCCCGGAATGGTCACAATCTTATCCGATGGAGCCGCATCGCCAATTGCCGAACCGAACTGCACCTTCAGCTGCTCAGCCTGACGCTGCAGAATGCTGCACCCCTTCTTGATGTCCTCGGTAACCACGTTACCCCCAAAAGGGATAACGGCGGTGTGGCGCACAATACCTTCGTGGAAAATAGCCAAGTCGGTAGTACCACCACCTATATCTACAAGAGCAACGCCAGCCTCCATCTCATCCTCGGTAAGCACCGCACGAGCCGAAGCCAGCGGCTCCAGCATCAGCTCCTTTACCGAAAGGCCGGCACGCTCTATACATTTCTCAATATTCTTCATGGCGGCCACCTGCCCCACCACAATGTGGAAGTTACCCTCAAGGCGGCGCCCCGATATCCCCACAGGGTTCTTGATGCCCACCTCGTTGTCCACCATAAAGCTTTGTGGAAGCACGTGCAGAATTCTATCGCCGGGCTCTAGCGGAATCTTGTACATATCGTCGATCAAGCGCCTAACGTCCTCCTTCGACACCTCAGCATCGTAAGACTCTAGGTTAATGAGCCCACGATTCTTGATCCCCTTTATATGCTGTCCCGCAATTCCAACGTAAACCTCGCTAAAGTCGAAGCCCGTCCTACTTCTTACGTCTGCAACAACCGTCTCGATAGCCTTAACCGTCTCGTCAATATTCTGAACCATTCCACGCTTAACCCCTGTTGATACGGTCTTGCTGTGTGCAACAATTTTTAGCCGGCCATTGCTTTCGAGCTTTCCTACAAGGGCAACAATCTTAGTTGTTCCCAAGTCAATAGCTACAACATATTCGCTTTTGCTGGTCATAATACTTTATTTTTGCAGATTACCTGATTCTTGTACTTTAAGTTAATGACGCTATACTTATTCCACCCCTCGCGAGGAAGAGCGTTCTTGTAAAAAACAAGCAGATTTTTGAGCTTCGCCTGAAAGTCCTCAAAAGAGCCCAACAGCACCGTATGGTTGCCCACACGGGTGGTTAGCTCAATATCGTTGGGATTGTTTATGTAGATCTGCTCTATTTGAGCATTCCAGAACTCGTCGTTTCGAACATAGGTCACAAAGTCGAACAGCTCCGGCAGCAGCCCCTTTCGATAGGTGCTATCCTTCGATGTATCCACAACCCTTACACGGGCACCCTTGCTTTTCTTTAGGTTGATGTTGCCATTTACCACCACCACATCCGCCGCCGAGCGCTCCGATAGCGGAATAACGTACCCATCCCTGTCGATGTAGCAGCTGCTGCCATCGGTGTTGTAGATGCGCATGATAACCTCGCGCTGCTCCACCTCAATTCTCAAGACACCACTCACCGTAGTATACACCTCTGCCCTCTTTATGAAGGGCATCTCAAGAATTTGATTCTCGATACGGTTGGTGTTGATCTTCGAGAGACGGGTTCCGATCAGCTTCTTTACAACCTTGTTCGCATTTGCGATGATGTCATCCGTGTTGATAAAGCGGTTTAGCGTGCTATCGGCAATCACCACCTCTACCCTACGGCATACGGTTCCTTTCTCCTTATCCTTTACAAAGAAAATGGAAATACCGAGGTAGGTGAGAATCCCCACCCAAACAATGATAGTCCCTACAATAGCCCATTTTCTTTTCTTGATCTTCATCTTATTTTACGCTGTATCTTGTTTTAAGCATTTCGGCAATTGGCTCTACCAGCTTATCGATATCGCCCGCACCAATGGTCATCAGCACGTCGATATCTCGCTTGCCAAGCACATCCAGCAATTCGCTCTTCGCAATAAGAACTTTGTTTGGTGTGGTAATCTTATCGAAGATTATCTGCGAGGTAACCCCCTCTATTGGCAGCTCGCGCGCAGGATAGATGTCGAGCAGGATAACCTCGTCGAGGAGGCTAAGGCTCTGCGCAAACCCCTCGGCAAAGTCGCGAGTACGGGTGTAAAGGTGTGGCTGAAAGATTCCGCATACCTTACGGTTAGGGAACATCGCCTTTACCGATGATATCGATGCGCGCAGCTCCTCGGGGTGATGCGCGTAGTCGTCCAAGAACGTTAACGTTGAGGTATTAATGTGGAAGTCGAAGCGACGTTTTACCCCACCAAACGATGCAAGAGCACGCTTAAGCGCCTCGGTATCGTCGGTTACGGTAAGCGCTAGAGCCACCGCCGCAATGGCATTCTCCACATTAATCCACCCAGGCACGCCAAGAGTACAAGCCTCAATTCGTGTCTTTGGGGTGATAATATCGAAGGTGTAGGTTCCATTCGCGTTTCGAGCAATGTTCTCCGCATGGAAGTCGCCACCCTTATCAATCGAATAGCGGTATACCGAAATTTCCTTATTCTCCAAAGGAACCTCTACACCTTGCTTTACAACCAATGCTCCACCTGGCTTAATCTGGTTGATAAAGTCGCCAAACGAACGAAGCACCGCCTCGTGCGAGCCATAGATGTCTAAATGGTCGGCATCGGTAGAGGTGATAATAGCGGCATTAGGGAAGAGCTGCAAGAACGAGCGATCGAACTCGTCAGCCTCAGCCACCAGCACATCATTCTTCGATAGCAGCAGGTTGCTGCTGTAGTTCTTGGCAATTCCGCCAAGGAATGCGTTAACGCCACCCAAAGCCTCCATCAACAGGTGCGAGAGCAGCGTGGATGTGGTAGTCTTACCATGCGTTCCAGCAACACCAAGTGTCCGCTTCGATGCAGCAATAACGCCAAGTGCTACGCTACGCTTAATCACCTTAAAGCCATTGCTCAATAAATAAGTTAACTCGCTATGATCGGCAGGTACAGCAGGCGTATAAACGACCAACGTATCATTAGGATTATTCCTAAAATCGGTTGGAATTAGAGAGATGCTATCATCGTAATGTACATGAATACCCTCGGAGGCAAGCGCACGGGTTAACTCCGTTTCGGTACGGTCGTAACCAGCCACCATAAATCCTTGATGGTTGAAGTAGCGAGCCAGAGCGCTCATTCCAATGCCTCCAACACCTACTAGGTACACGTATTTGTATGATGGTATCTCCATACTATTCTATTAGCTTCAAAATTTCGTTAGCAATGCGTTCTGCCGAGTTGGCAATACCCAACTTGGCTATGTTTTTAGAAAGTTCTTCGCACTTTTCGGGATTACTGACCAGTGCTACCACCTCCTTCATCAAACGCTCGTTGCAGTAGGCATCGGTAACCAGCAGCGCTGCATCTACATTTACAAGTGCCATCGCATTTTTGGTTTGATGATCTTCCGACACGTTTGGTGATGGAACCAAGATGCAAGGTTTTGACACAAGGCAAAGCTCCGATATTGTTCCTGCTCCAGCACGCGATACAACCACATCGACAACTGCAAAGGCAAGATCCATCTTGTAGATAAAGTCCATAACCTTTACGTTGGTTGCTCCCGACTCCTCTACAGCCTTCTTAGATTCGCCAATGTAGAATTTTCCAGTTTGCCATAGCAGCTGGAAATCCTGCTCCTTAATCTCATCTAACCGAGCAGCAATTGTCCGGTTGATGGTACGAGCACCAAGGCTACCGCCAAGAACCAACACCGTTTTCTTATTTGGATCTAAGCCAAAGAAGGTGTATGCCTCAGCACGCTTCTCCTCCAAATTCACCAAATCCTGACGAACTGGATTCCCCGTTTTTATAATAGACTGTGCTGGGAAAAATCTCTCCATTCCATCGTAGGCAGTACAAATACGCTTTGCCTTTTTAGATAGAATCTTATTGGTTACACCAGCGTATGAGTTTTGCTCCTGGATAAGCGTTGGTATATCCTTGCGGTTTGCCATATAGAGCACTGGACCGCTGGCATATCCGCCAACCCCAACTACAGCATCTGGCTTAAATTCATCAATCACGCGACCAGCCTCACTTAAGCTCTTCATAAGCTTAAAGGGAACCGAGAGATTCTTTAGCGTTAGGCTACGCTGGATTCCTGCAATTGGGAGCCCTACAATCTCGTAACCTGCAGCAGGTACCTTCTCCATCTCCATTCTACCCTGAGCACCTACAAAAAGTATCTCGATGGTTGGATCGATAAGCTTTAACGCGTTGGCTATTGATATAGCTGGATAGATATGCCCACCAGTACCTCCACCCGATATAATAATTCTTCTACTCATTTACCAATTCCTCCTCTGGCTCTTTTTCGGGCTTAGCGTCCGATTGTTCCACTTTTTCTTTCTCTGCAGGTTTTATATCTACAATCTTTCGGGTTGCGCTTTGAATAAGTCCAAAGACAGCGCCCGTCATCCAAATAGAGCTACCACCCATACTTACAAAAGGTAGGGTTTGCCCCGTTACTGGGAATACCCCAACGGCTACTCCCATATTTATCATTGCCTGAATAACAAGCAACAGTATAAGCCCCATCGTCAGAAACGCGGGGAATGTTTTATCCGTTTTTTTGACAATAATCCCAGCTCTATACAAAAGCGCTAGGTATATCATTAGAATTACAAAGCCACCAATAAGTCCATATTCCTCTATGATGATGGCAAAAATAAAGTCGGAATAAGGGTGTGGCAGATAGTTACGCTGTGTGCTGTTACCCGGACCTTTTCCAAATACGCCACCTGTTGCCACTGCAATCTTCGACTGATCTGCCTGAAAGGTGTCATCCTTTGTAGGCTTTTTCGTCTTTCCATCGCCCACAAACGTGTGGTAGCGCTTCTCCCAGGTAGCAATACGGTGCTTCTGAATACCAGTTGCCTGAGCTATTAGCACAAATACTACAAATAATACCACCGCACCAACGCCCGTTAGTAGGATATGCTTAGTACTCACACGCCCAATAAACATCAAAATCACGCAAACCATTCCAAGCATGGCAGCGGTAGAGAAGTTATTTGGCAAAATAATAAGGCATATAACGCCCACAACGGCAATAATCTTCAGGTAAACCGTCCACTCCTTAATATCATTCTGATGCGCCGCCAACATGTGTGCCACATACATAATCAGCGCAACCTTAGCAAAGTCAGAACTCTGGAAAGTAATCCCTCCAATAGATATCCAACGCGCTGCATCATTAAGATTAGACCCCATAGCCATAGTAACCAACAGCAATGGAATGCTAAACCAAACCAGCAACTTGGAAAGTTTTTGGTAGAACCTCAAGTCGAGAAGATGCACAACGTAGGCAATAGCAATACCTGAAAACACGAAAAACAGCTGCTTAAGAAGAAAACGAAAAGTTTCGCCATGATACTTTGAGTATGCCAGCGTACCGGTTGCCGAGTATACCACCAGAATGGATACTACTGCAAGTACCGTTAACATAGCCCAAATTACAGGGTCTCCCTTAAAATGTTTAAGCAGGCGATTCATCGTCTATAGGTTTCTAACTGCGTTTTTAAACTTGCGTCCTCTATCCTCGTAGTTCTCGAACAGGTCGAAACTGGCACATGCTGGCGAAAGCAGCACCACATCACCTTCAACTCCTAGTTTGTAGGATTCCATAACTGCATCTTCGGCAGATTGGGTATCGATAATGATAGGAATCATATCCTTAAAGGCTTCATGAATCTTAGCGTTATCCACACCAAGACAAACTATAGCCTTAACCTTTTCGTTTACCAAACTTGCCAAGGTCGAGTAGTCGTTGCCCTTATCAACTCCGCCAACAATCCAAATAACATTCTGGCGTCCCTTCATGCTTTCGAGAGCATACCAGGTGGAATTAATGTTGGTAGCCTTAGAATCGTTGATAAAGGTAATTCCACGCACCTTAACCACAGGCTCAAGACGGTGCTCAACCCCCTGAAAATCGCTAAGCGACTTGCGAATTACATCGTTGCGAAGTTCTAATACAGTACCTGTAATGGCAGCAGCCATCGAGTTGTACACGTTATGTTTACCCTTTAGCGATAGTTCGTCTACTGGCATCTCGAACTCAAGACCCGCACACTTAACGGTAAGCGTTTCTCCATCCAAATATGCCCCTTCTTCCACTTCAAACTCCTGTGAGAAAGGAAGCAACTTCGCACGAAGCACTATCTTTTCGACATTCTCCATCGTTACCTCATCATCAGAACAGAAGATAAAGCAATCGTTTTCTTTCAGGTTTTGGGTGATACGGAACTTCGAATCAACGTAGTTCTGCATCTTATACTCGTAGCGATCGAGATGGTCTGGAGTGATATTCAGCAATACAGCGATATCAGCCTTGAAGTCGTACATGCCATCGAGTTGGAAACTGCTTAACTCCAAGACGTAGTAGTCGTAATTTTCGGACGCCACCTGATAGGCGAAGCTTTTGCCAATATTACCACCCAATCCTACATTTAGACCAGCCTTCTTAAGCATATGGTAGATGAGCGATGTCGTAGTAGTTTTACCGTTACTACCAGTAATGCAAATCATCTTTGCATTACTATAGCGGCCTGCAAACTCTATCTCCGAGATAATTTTTATTCCCCTTTCCCTGATTTTTTTCACCAACGGTGCTTTTTCGGGGATACCGGGACTTTTAATAATCTCTGCTGCATTAAGGATTAACTCCTCGGTATGCTGTTTCTCTTCAAAAGGGATATTGAATTTCGTTAGCGTCTCCTTGTACGTATCCTTTAGCGCACCTAAGTCGGAAAGGAATACGTCGAACCCTTTCTCCTTGGCAAGTACTGCAGCACCTACGCCGCTCTCACCACCACCTAATACTACAATTCTCCCATTTTCCATACTAGTTAATCTTAAATCCCCTACTACCTAATCTTAAGCGTTACAATAGTAATCACAGCCAGCATTATTGCTACAATAGTAAAACGCATCACAATTTTTGGTTCAGGATACCCCTTCTTCTGGTAGTGATGGTGCAAGGGCGACATTAGGAAGATGCGGCGACCCTCGCCGTATTTCTTTTTCGTGTACTTGAAGTACGAAACCTGAATCATCACCGAAAGACTCTCTACAAAGAAAATTCCGCAGAGGATTGGGATGAGCAGTTCCTTACGAATGATAATAGCAAACACGGCAATGATACCTCCAATGGCTAAACTGCCTGTATCACCCATGAATACCTGTGCGGGATAGGTATTATACCAAAGAAACCCTATAAGTGCACCAATAAATGCGGCAATAAAGATTACCATCTCACCAGTATTCGGGATGTACATGATGTGCAGATAATCGGCATAAATAACGTTCCCCGAAAGGTATGCCAGTACTCCCAACGTTGTACCTATAACCACCGAGACACTTGTCGCCAAGCCATCGAGACCATCGGTAAGATTTGATCCGTTCGATACAGCTGTAACAATAAGAATGGTTGCCAGCACAAAGACAATCCACCCCCACATCTGCCTATTTTCGGTTTTAAATGGGACCAACTTCGAGTAGTCAAACTCATTATTCTTTACAAACGGTATAGTTGTTTTGGTCGCCTTCTCGGCTGGAGAAAGGTAAACAACCTTTTCGTTCGCATTGCCCGCATTCCCAACCATGGTAACCTGTGCATTGATTGCATCACTTGGAACTTTTTCGCGTATCACCACATCGTCGTTTATCCAAAGGGTAATACCAACAATAAGCCCAATACCAACCTGACCCAGAATTTTAGACTTACCAGATAGTCCTTCCTTGTTCTTCTTGAATACCTTTATATAGTCATCGAGCATCCCAATACCGCCCAACCAAATAGTGGTAACAAGCATCAACTGTACATAAACGTTCTTTAGATCGCCTAAAAGCAAAACAGGAATAACAATAGATGTCAAAATGATGACACCTCCCATGGTAGGAGTACCACGCTTTTGCATTTGACCTTCCAAGCCAAGGTCGCGGATCTCCTCGCCAATTTGCTGGCGTTGAAGCATCCTTATTATCTTTTTACCAAAAATCAGCCCAATGGTAAGCGAAAGAATAATTGCCAACGATGCACGAAACGAGATATAGTGAAACATCCTCGCACCGGGGAAATTTAGTTCTTCCAAATAGTTAAACAGATAGTAGAGCATATCGTTTTATTTATTGCAGTGATTCAAAAACTTCTCTAAGCACTTCCTTATCATCAAAATGGTGCTTAACACCTTTTATTTCTTGGTAATCTTCGTGACCTTTACCTGCCACAAGAATAATATCGTTTGGCTTGGCAAGCAAGCTGGCAGTCTTAATGCCCTCCTTACGATCTACAATGGTTAACACCTTGCCCATTTGATCGGGCTTAATGCCTTGGCGCATATCATTAAGTATATCGTTTGGATCTTCGTTGCGTGGATTATCAGAAGTAAGGACCACAAAGTCGGCATTGTTTACCGCAACTGATGCCATGATTGGACGCTTAGTTTTATCACGATTACCGCCGGCTCCAATCACCACGAAAAGACGCTGATCTTCCTTGCGCATCTTATTGATAGTAGCGATAACGTTATCTAGCGCATCAGGCGTGTGAGCGTAATCTACAATTGCTGTAACACCAGTTTTCGACTTAACATACTCGAAACGACCACTTACAGGTCCAAGAAGGCTAAGGATTCGAAGAACCTCATCCTTATCGGCACCAAGAAGAATTGATGTGGCATATACAGCCGTAAGATTGTAACCATTAAACTCACCAAGAAAACGAGTCCAAACATCGTTACCATTGATGTTGAGCTGCATTCCATCAAAATGGCTTTCAATAATCTTGCTTTTATAATCGGCAGGACTCTTTAGCCCGTATGTTTTAATGTTTGCATTACAGTTTTGCACCATCACCATACCGTTTTTATCGTCTACGTTGGTAAGGGCAAACGATGCCTTAGGCAAATTATCAAAGAATGCCTTCTTTGCTTTGATGTAAGCATCAAACGTTTTGTGATAGTCGAGGTGATCGTGGGTAATGTTCGAAAAGATACCACCCTCGAAATGTAGCCCCTCTATGCGATGTTGCGAAATAGAATGCGAACTGACCTCCATAAAGCAGTACTCGCAGCCTGCATCTACCATTTGGTTAAGAAGTCCATTCAACTCTACAGCATCGGGGGTTGTATGAGTTGCATCAACCCTTTTGTCATCAATATAATTTACTACAGTAGAAAGAAGTCCCACCTTATAGCCCAACTCGCGGAACATTCTGTAAAGGAGCGTTACCGTGGTTGTTTTACCATTGGTTCCGGTTATACCTACCAACTTTAAATTCTTTGATGGATTGCCGTAAAAGTTGGCAGCGATACGACCGCATGCAACCAGCGAATCGGCAACAAGCACAAATGTTACGCCTTCGGGCTGTACCTCTGGCTGCTTTTCGCAGACAATAATTTTTGCCCCCTTTGCAATTGCATCAGGGATATACTTGTGTCCATCAACTTGCGTTCCGCTAATAGCAATGAAGAGCTGCCCTGAAACAACATTTCGAGAATCGAATCCAACACATGGAACATCAAGAGCCTTGCTCCCGATAACCTGAACTATCTCTACACCACTAAGAATGTGCTCTAAATTATGCATAGCATCCTACATTGACATTTCTAAATAAACTTTCTGACCTCGGGATATCTTCTCGCCAGCAGCAATCGACTGCTTCTTAACATGTCCCTTCCCCTTAAATGCAACCTTAAGCCCTGCATTCTCGAGTAGAAATAAGGCATCCTTAATGCCCATGTTGGCAACATCTGGCATTATATTTTTTGCAATATTTCGCTTCGATAGTAAGAGTTCGGCACTTGAACTGTCTATGGCAACATATCCATTATTCTGCTCCTGCTTTAATCGGTAGGGTATTTTAAGACCGTCGAGAACAGTAGTTAGGCTCTTTATATCGCCCGATTTTGAATGGGGCAAATCTACAAATTTGCCATTAGGTTCTAAAGGTTTATGCCAAGTTAAACTGGTGGAATACACCCTATCGGCAATCTCTTTGAACACAGGACCAGCAACTAGAGCTGCATAGTAGGCACCCTTTGAAGGGGAGTTAATCACCACAATACAGCTATACTTTGGGTTGTTTGCTGGAAAGTATCCTACAAACGAAGCTTGGTAAACCCTCCGTCCCTCGGAGCCATACCCGCGCGAACCTTGAGCAATTTGGGCGGTACCCGTTTTGCCTGCTATCTTAAAGTTTGGATTACGAAGGTTAGTCGCAGTTCCCGAATCGACAACTCCTTGCAACACCCTACGCACCTTATCGAGCGTATTCTTCGATGCTATAGATGGCACAACAACTTCAGGAGGGAACGATCTCACCACATTACCATGCAATCTTAACTCCTTTACCAGCTTAGGACGTACCATCTTTCCGTTATTGGCAATTGCATTATAAAAAGTAAGCATCTGTAACGGAGTTAGCTTCACCTCGTAGCCCATGGACATCATTGAAAGCGACACACCAGACCAGTATCTGTCTGTAGGGTATTTTATGCTTGGCTTCACTTCACCCTTTATATCGAAGCCAACCTTTTCGTCTAGTTTCATGCTGTATAGACGATCGATAAAGGCAGCCTCACGTCCCTTATAACTCTTGTTTATAAGTTTAACCACGCCAACGTTTGATGATACCTCAAATACTCGCTGAGCAGTAATTACGCCATGACCTCCTTCGTGCTTTGAATCCTTTATCGACTTATTATGGATAAAAATCTCACCTTCCTCCGTATCCACCTTCTCGTCGAGCGAAATAAGCCCATCCTCGAGCATACAAACCAGCGAAGGTATTTTAAAGGTAGATCCTGGTTCTACAGATTCGCCCACAGCGTAGTTATAGTTCTCGGAGTAGCTGCCATCAGGATTACGCTTTAGGTTTGCAATTGCGCGAATTTCACCAGTAGCCACCTCCATCAAAACGGCAGTACCATGGTCGGCTGCATTCTCCTCCAACGAGCGGTAGAGCGCACTCTGTGCCACATCTTGCAGGTTAATATCAAGGGTAGAAACAACATCGAGGCCATCCTTAGGTTCAACCTCAACTTCACCGCTTAGCGGAATCCATGTGCTACCGGCTACACGCTGAGCCATGGCAACTCCTTCGGTACCCTTCAAATCTTTATCGAAAGAATATTCGACACCAACACCATAACCTTCGGCATTGATTGCGCCAATGGTACGGGCAGCAAGTACACCATTAGGCTTAAGGCGCCTACCAACCTCTATCAGTATTAAACCGCTTTTATTCTTTCCAAGACTGAAAAGAGGAAACGCCTTAATCTGCTTCATCTCAAGGTAGTTTACTCTTCGAGGTACAACCGCATAGTACCGTTTACCCTCTCTTCGAGCCTTTTCCAACTCATTTCTATAGGCAACCGCCGATTTATCCTTGAAAAGATTAGACAGGCATCGAGATAGCGAGTCTACCTTCGAATTAAAGACAGAATCGACCAGCCCCTTTGCGTTAAGGTCCATGCGCACTTCGTAGTAGGGTATTGAGGTAGCAAGAATCCTACCATCGACAGCAAGGATATCGCCCCGGCTTGATTCGATGCTGATTCGCTTATAGGTAACCTCGTTTGCCTCTTCCCTCCACTTGGATCCTTGGAAAAACTGAAGCTTAATGGCTTGTCCAAGAATTATCAACCCAAGCAGTAGGAGCCCAAGGTAAACAATACCTATCCTCCACATTATGTCTTTCTTAACCGACATCCTATACCTACTTACTTATTTTCTATAATTTTTGGCGGAGTGGTCGACTCTTCAAGTTCCATTCCACGTTCTTTAACAAGGTTTACCACCTCCGACTGACGGCTTATGCGCATCAGCTCGGCAGCGGTGGTTATCGACTCAGAACGGAGATTCTTCATCTCCTCCTTGAGTTGCTGCTCCTCTATGGCAATCTTTTCGTTTTTATACCTATTAGTAATATATAGGATTGCCAAAACAACGAGCAGTATTATATAAGGTACGTGCTTTACAAGATAGCCGCGCACGAGCACGTTCCCCGACATCACATCCTTAACCGGGTTCATCCGCTTTGATGCCCCCTTTTTAGGCTGCTTGATATCGGTAAACTCGGGAGCCTCCTCCTTTTTGCCGTCAACCTTATCTAAAATATCTTCCATACTATCTCTTTTCTGCAATCCGCAGCTTTGCGCTACGCGAACGGTTGTTCTCCTCCAGCTCCTTTGCGCTTGGCGCAATAGCCTTCCTGCTTACTAGCGTAAATGGTGCAATAGCATTTCCGTAGAAATCCTTTTCCACTTTACCTTCAAAGTTCCCGCTCTTCATAAAGTTCTTAACCAATCGATCCTCCAAAGAGTGGTAGGTTATCACGCTAAGGCGTCCACCAGGCTTAAGCACCTTAAGGGACTGCTCCAGCATCTGCTTTAGCGCCTCCATCTCGCGGTTTACCTCAATACGAAGCGCCTGAAACACCTTTGCCAAGAACTTATGCTGCGCGTTTGCAGGAATATGCGGTTGAAGCGCCTCCACCAACTCCTGCACCGTTTCTATAGGTTTCTCCTCCCTCTTTTTGATGATAGCTCTAACTAGCACCTTTGGATTATCCACCTCTCCGTAAATGCGAAGTATCTCCATCATCTTCGAAGGGTCGTAGGTGTTTACCACGTGAGCAGCATCAACCTTCGATAGCGTATTCATGCGCATATCGAGCGGACCCTCGAAGCGAAACGAGAAACCGCGCTGCTCGTCATCGAAGTGGTGCGACGATACGCCAAGGTCGGCAAGAATACCGTCGACCTGCTCGTAGCCATTAAAACGAAGGAAGCTGCGCAGGTAGCGGAAGTTGCCATGCACGAATATCAGCTTATCGTTTGCAGGGATGTTTGCCTGCGCCTCCAAATCCTGATCGAAGGCTATTAGTTTGCCACCCTCGAGCTGCTCCAGAATATAGCGCGAATGGCCACCTCCCCCAAAGGTTACGTCAACGTACACCCCGTTGGGGTTAATATTTAGCCCTTCTACACTCTCCTGAAGCATTACAGGCACATGGTATTCGCTCATAGCTCATCGATTTCGCCCCCAAGAAACTTTTCGGCACTAGCCGCAAGCATCTCCTGAGACATATTGGTGGTTTGATACTTGTCCTTATCCCAGATCTCTATCTTATCGCCAATGCCAATAAACACCAGTTCCTTCACCAGCCCTGCCATTTCGACAAGCCTTTTGGGAATTAGCATTCGCCCGTTGGAATCGAGTTCTACCTCGGCAGCCGACTTGTAAAACTCCCTCAAGAACTGGTTTTGCTCCTTGACGTAAGGATTAATCTTTTTACGAATAAGCGCCAGCTGACGCTCCCACTCCTCCATAGGGTACAGCACAAGGCAATCCTCGAAGATATCCTTCTTCAGGATAACGCGGTCGAGCGAGCCTTTCCACTGCTTGCGAAATGCAGCAGGAAAGAGCACGCGCCCCTTGTCGTCAAGCTTGCAGCTGTAATCTCCTACAAAAGAGTTCATTGATTTGCGATTATTTCACTGGTAAAATTACTACATTTTCATGCAACAGCATCCACTTTTTCCCACTTTTTCCCACCTTGTTGATAACTTTTATGTTAAGAGCGAGTATTTGCAAGGAAAAACATCCCCAAAAAGAGGTTAAGAACGGGGACTTTAAACCAGATTTTTACGCTGAATCGAGATTTTTCTTACATTTGCCATCTAGCAAAAAAACAAGTTTAACCGTGGAAGACCATACGGACTATTACATAGACGTAGATAAAATCATAGCCAGTAAGAATCCAAGGCTAAAAAAGTTCCTACCAAAATTTATCATCAGCTACCTTAAGCGCATCGTTCATCAGGATGAGATAAATGGCATTTTACGTAGGCATGGGCATAAGCAGGGGCTCGAGTTTGTCAATTCGTCGCTCAAGGACCTGGGGATTACCTACCGCGTGTACGGTGTCGAGAACCTGAAGCTGGAGGGACGCTACCTGTTTGCCTCGAACCACCCGCTAGGAGGGCTGGATGGGCTCATCATGATGAGCGAGATGGGGCGCCACTACGACAACATCAAGTTTGTGGTGAACGATCTCCTGCTCAACGTTAAGCAGCTGCAGCCCCTTTTCATCCCCGTTAACAAGCACGGAAGGCAGTCGGCCGACTACGCCGCTAAGATCGAGGCGGCATACGCGTCGGATGCGCAGGTGCTCTACTTCCCTGCCGGGCTTTGCTCGCGCAAGGTAAAGGGGGAGATTGTGGATCTGGAGTGGCACAAGAACTTCATCCAAAAGGCCATCAAGCACCAGCGCGATGTGGTGCCCGTGTACTTCTCGGGGCGCAACTCCGAGTTCTTCTACAACCTCTCCAACATTCGCTCGAAGCTGGGGGTTAAGGTGAACCTGGAGTTCATCTACCTAGTTGATGAGATGTTCCGCCAGAAGAACCGGAAGATCGACATCATCATTGGGGAGCCAATCCCCTACCAAACCTTTGATAAGAGCCGTACCCTAAACGAGTGGGTACAATTTGTCCGCAAGCAATCGTACGCGCTAGCCGAAGAGCTAGACATGTAACTATAGAGCACTAATTAAATCGTCATGGAACCAATTATTCAACCGGTTGATAAGAAACTTATCAAAAAAGAGTTGACCAAGGATAAGTTTCTCCGCCACACCAACAACGGCGGGAATAAGCTGTACATCGTGGACCACCACGATTCGCCCAACATCATGCGCGAGATTGGCCGCCTGCGCGAGCTGGCCTTCCGTGCGGCTGGCGGCGGTACCGGCAAGAGCATCGACATCGACGACTTCGACATCGACCCCGTACACCCCTACAAGCAGCTGATCGTTTGGGATCCCAGCGAGGAGGAGATCTTGGGCGGCTACCGCTACATCGTGTGCGACGACGTGGAGGTGAAGCACCTGGCCACCTCGGAGCTGTTCAACTTCTCGGAGAAGTTCCAGAAGGAGTACCTGGGCAACATGATCGAGCTCGGACGCTCGTTCGTGCAGCCCAACTACCAGAGCACCCGCCTGCGCAGCAAGGGCATCTACGCCCTCGACAACCTGTGGGACGGCCTCGGCGCGCTGGTGGTGGAGCACCCCGACCATAAGTACTTCTTCGGCAAGGTTACCATGTACACCTCGTACAACGTGGAGGCCCGCAACACGATCCTCTACTTCCTGAGGAAGTACTTCCCCGACAACGACAGCCTGGTGACGCCAATCGAACCGCTGGAGCTGGAGCTGGACCATGAGATCTTGGACTCCCTATTCGACGGTAAGCCCTACGAGGAGGGCTACAAGATTCTTCAGAAGAAGATCCGCGAGCTGGGCGAGAACATTCCGCCGCTCATCAACTCGTACATGAACCTTTCGCCCTCGATGAAGGTGTTTGGAACGGCCATCAACCACGAGTTTGGCGGGGTGGAGGAGACGGGAATCCTGATTACCGTGGGCGACATCTACCTGCGCAAGGTGGAGCGCCACATCAAGTCGTTTATACCGCGGTTTATCCGCCGAAAGATACGCAAGTAGCAAAAAGGTGTTGCCACATGGCAGCACTAGAGCAGAACTTCACTCGGCTAAGCATACAAACAGAAAGAGGGTGCCTAAATGTTGGGCACCCTCTTCTTTACTTGTTGTATAGGCAACTTACTTCCATGTTTTCTCGTTGGCTTTCATTTTTCTAAGGATCTCTTCGTTGTACTTATACCCCTCGACATTGGCCTTGTCGGAGTATTTTAAGGTTTCCTCGGCGGCGGCAATTGCCTTTTCCTTATTACCCAACCTATAAAGAAGATTTGCATAGGTATCGAGCGGCTTTGAATCGTTTGGACAAAGCTCTAGCGAACGAGTAACCCACTTTAGGGCATCTGCAAGAATAGCCTTGTCTGCTACCGTTTCGAATACCTCCCAGGCAATATTGTTTAAGTCCATCCCCAGCTTGTACTTTACCGAGTTGGACAACTCTTGCCTATACTTCATTAGCTTCTTGGCCCCGACTTTCGCGGTATCAATACGTCCAGACTTAATAGCATCCTCAAAAGCGCTGATTTTTTTGCTGGTCTGCTCGGCAATTTCTGAGTCGGTTACCTTCATCAAATCGGTGTTGGCATAGGTTAAGACATGCTTAAGGTAGAGCTTCTTTTCGCCCGTCTTTTTGTAGTAGTTCATGTACATTTGCTCGGAATGCATGGGCCTAAGGTCCTTATCGAGCAGGTTGTTTGCAGCAACCGTAGCATCAAACAGCTTCTTGTTTTTTTCTCTACTTGCAGCTATTGCAGAGTAGAAAACTGAGCCACCAATAAGGTTCTTTACCCAATCCTTTTCTTTCGCCAAGCTTACTTTCGAGCTCCTGCTTGTTCTTTAATAGATTCGCGTAGGCGAATGTGCCCACCCGCATGTATTCGCCAACCTTTTCGTAGTCGGAGAGCACTGCAACCGATTTACGCGCATCCTCGGGAATTGCCTTCAGGTAGTCGTCAAAAATGGCGGTGGAAGATGTGCTGCCAAGCATGATCTGCCTATTCAGGTAAGCCCTAAGGAATGTTGTGTCGGCCTTTTTTTGGGCATACTCCTTCTCCCAATCGGCTAGCGATTTTGTGGAGGAGAGCTCTACCAGCGCCTTCTCCGATTCCTTAATAAAGGCGTCCTTAGATCGGCTGCCAACCAACCGGTAGGATAGCGTACCGTCGGGTTTAAGGTAGAGGAAGGAGGGGTAGCTGTTAACCTTATACTTCTTTGCAAGATCAACACCCTCGCCCTTCTCGGCGTCTACCTGGTAGCAGATGTAGGAGGCGTTGTAGACCTTTCCCACCTCCTCGAGCGGAAAGATATTTTTGCTCATCATCTTGCAGGGGCCACACCACGAGGTGTACACATCAATAAAAATGGGTTTGTTGGCCTTTTGTGCCTTTTCGAGCACCTCTTTCCAGGTTCCCTGCTCAAAAACGATGCCTTGAGCGAATCCGGCCACCGCCAGCAGCAGCGCAGGAATAACTAACAAATGTTTCCTCATAAGTTCTTTTTCTAATAATTAATCGCATTGTCGGATGCAAAAGCACCCGCAGCAAAGTAAGCCGATTTTCGTTCAAACTGGCACGATTGGCCCGTAAAATAAGGGACTCCGCAAAAAATCTTACGGCTTAAAACGTCCCGACACCTTGTCCTTAAAATCAAAAAAGGCCCCGCCTCGCGGCAGGACCCTAAACTCAAAAACTTAGACGAATATAAATGAAAAAAAATGGTCGCTAGCTAGGCTGCTTCTTGTCGTCGGGGGTGTCGCGCAGCAGCGGGCTGATGGCCGTATTCACCCGCTCCAGGAGCTGCTTCTCGAAGGTCTTGTACTCCTCCGTCTTCTTGATCACCACCAGCGCGTGAACGAACTCGAAGTAGTCGCGCAGGGCCTTCTCCAGGTCGCGGCGAAGGGTGGTTGCCGACTGCACCTCGTGGATGGCCACCAGGTCGTTGCCGCGCTCGATGATCTTTGCCTCGAACTCCTCGTTGGCGGCCTCGAGGGCATCGATCCAGGGCTTGAGGTTGAGCAGCGTGATATCGTCCTTGAGGCTGGCGTCGCGCAGCTCGGCAATCATCTTGCGCAGGTGCTTGCTCTCGTCGGCGTAGGCCTCCGACTCCACGTTGGGGTAGCGCTCGATGATATCGTACACCCGACGTGCGGGCACGTGCATGGCCTCGATGGGCGACTCGAGCAGCGAAGAAACGTACTCGTCCATGCGGCGGCTGATGCTGTCGCGCTTCTTGTCGATGACCACCATGTCGTTGGTGAGCTTGCTGTGGAGCCGCTTGCTGAGGCCGTCGGTGTAGCGCTTCGATTTCTCCTCGAGGTTGGTAAAGGCCGAATCGGCAATAACCTCCGGCAGCTTCGATTCCTTTGCAGTTGTGATAACTCTGTCGGTTACGCCGCCTAGCGAGGCAACCGGAACTTTCGAAATCCTGTTTGTGTTTGCCATACTTTCTGGTTTTAATTAGAACCTATTTTTAAATGAAAATCTCATAGCCTTTCATCGCATGGTTAAAGCCCAAACCGCACACCACCCCCAAAATACGGCTGGCACAAAGCCAGCCCTTCAGCAGCAGAAAAAAATCGATGCCATCTTCCCGTCGCCCGACGGGAAGCTCAACTCCCGATTTTTGAGGCTACCTCCACCCGACGGGAGACCCAAAACGAGAAAATGGAGAAACTTCCGCCCGACGGGAAACCCAATTTTTCAATTTTGGGGTTACCGTCGCCCGACGGGAGACTCAAAACGGGAATTTGAGGTTACTTCCAACCTGCGGGAAGCCCAAAATGGCGTTTTGAGGTTACCGCAGCCTGACGGTAAATCAAAAAACCGAGAAAAGGATCAAAACTATCGGCATTCTCCCTCAATGGAGCGTTAACCAGCCTGCCTATCAAAGATCGCCGAAATCAAAATTAGCAGCCTTAGGCATTCGTTAGCTGTATTTTTCTGAGTTTTTTCGAAAAAGTTATCAACATATCGAGCAGAATACGCTGAAGGGCAGGTTGCGCCTCAGCCAAAGCCCGCGATGCGCCACTTTTCGATGGCGCTGCACAAAAGTTTTGATAGCTGAATAAAAAAGTTTCCCCAACGCTCCTCCATCTGGCCAGCTAGACTCAGGTCCTCTCGGCTGGTTTACGAATGTGCCCTCCGGCCGCAACAAAAAAAAGCGTAGGCAGCGCCTACGCTTAGCATCGGGGGCAGGTTGCCCCGTAAGTATTCGCATTTCCCGCATGGATGCACAAAGGTTTTGATGCTGCAATCGCGCAAAAGGAGGGAAAAAGCTTCCTTGTGGGAGGTTGGCGCTAAAAGCGTCCCCTGAACTGTGGGAGCAGCTGCTTCCTTACCTCGTCGAAGTGGGTTATTACCTTGTAGGGCCAGCTGCTATAGTCCTCGCTGTTGGAGTTCACGATGACGATCTTGCCCACCCCCGCATTTTCGGCAGCCTGTATTCCGGAGATCGAATCCTCGAAGACAACGGCGCTGGAAGGCGCTATGCCCAGCTTATCGGCAGCCAGCAGAAACGAGTCGGGATGGGGCTTTCCGCGAAACGAGCCATCGTTGTACACAATGCTATCGTAGCGGAACCAGCGCTCGAGGTGCAGCAGCTCGAAGTAGAAGTCAACGTTCTCCTTGCCCGATCCTGTTGCAATGGTAAATGGTATTCCGCCATCGGCAAGCGCGCCGAAAAGGGCTACCGCTCCCGGAGCCAAGTCCATCTGCTGCTGCCTGCATAGCGTTTGGTAGATGGTCTCCTTCTCCATAATCATCGGCCCAAGCTCATCCTCCGAAAGGGCTCGCTGGTATATCGCCTGAAAGATATCCTGGTTGGTTTTTCCGTGGATTTTTAGATTCTTCTCCTCGTCGCTCCACGCAAAGCCGTGGTGCTCGAGGTAGCAATCCCAAGCCTCGTTGTGCAGGTAGGTATCCCAAAAAAGCGTTCCGTTAAAGTCAAAAATTACTCCCTCTACTGCCATATCCATTCTATTACATTAGTTCGGCGCAAGATGCGCTATCGTTCCAATCGCCATGCTAATCGGGGAAAGGAGCGCCAAAGCTACACAAATTATCGCCATTTTTCAGGCGATGCGCTACCCAACAGCGCCCAGCACATCCTTAACCAGCAGCCCCAGCTTCAGGGTATTGTTGGGCCGATGCGAGTAGCCAAGCACCACGATGGCCAGCTGCCTAGAGGGAATGATGATGACGTACTGCCCGTCGTGCCCCTCGCACGAGTAGAAGTCGTTGGGCAGCTCGGGCGAACTCTCCTTGCCCTTTCGCCAAAAGAAGGCACCGTAGGCTCCCTCGCTGTTCCTGGTCGGCGTTCGGGTGTAGTTAACCCAACCCTTAGGCAGAATGCTCTGACCGTTGAATACGCCATCCTGCAGGTACAGCAGGGCAAAGCGGGCGTAGTCGCGCGCCGTGGCGTAGATGTACGACGAGCCCACGGGGATGCCGCTGGCATCGGGCTCGAGGATGGCATCCTGAAGCCCAATTCGGTTGAGCAGCTTACCGTATATGAAGGCGTAGAAGGCGGAGTCGCTTTTGAAATGCTGGCGTGCCCAGTAGCAGACGATGTTGGAGCTGCCCGAGGAGTAGGCCCAGCGCGAGCCAATGGGATACTCCAGCGGTTTTTTGATGGCATATCTGGCAAAATCGCCGTGGCAGTACAGCATCTGGGTAACGTCGGAGATGGAGCCGTAGTCCTCGTTCCACCGAAGGCCGCTCTGCATCCGCATCAGATCGTTAACCGTTATTCGGCTTCGGGTATCGTGCTGCCACTCCCTAATGCCGGTTGGCTGGTAGATGTCGGCCATGCCGCTGTTCACCATCACCCCAACGATGGAGTTGGCCACGCTCTTCGCCATCGACCATCCCAGAAGCCGGCTCTTGGCGGAGAAACCCCGGCGGTAGGCCTCCTCAACCGGAACGCCGTTGTGCAGCACCAGAAAGGCGAAGGAGTGCCCGCCGTACTTGCGACCACCAACAATCTCGCGAGAAACGCTTCTCAGCTTTTCATTTTCGTTGATGTTCACGGAATCGGGCAGCACGTTGCCCAAAGGCCATTGCACCGAGTCGGGGTTGTAGCCAACGCGGTTGGTAAAGGTAAGCCTGCGGACAGCGGTCAAATCTGCATCGCGCACCAGGGTGCTCCCCACTCCCCTTCGAAAAACGGCAATCGCCTTTCCCCACAGGAAACGGCTGGTGACGGTAGAATCCTTGTAGCTAACCGTGTTGGTTGCATACCTAATGGGAAAGAAGCTTAGGTCGAGTTCCTCTACGCTCTGCTGCGTGCGGTTCGAGATAAAGATCGACGAGCAAAGGTGCTTAGCGTTGTAGCCGGTAATAATGGGAAGCAGCGAGTTGACGAAAGATATGCCAAAGTAGAGCGCCACCAGCACCACGGTAAATATCCCCACCACAAGAGTCCGCTTTATTCGTTTCGAAAATTTCATAGCCGTATAAGATTTATAGATGCGTAAAGCTATCGCTTACAAGTAAGGTAAAAAGGATTTTTCCTCAAGACAAAAAAGGCATCAGCGTTCTACCGATGCCTATACCCTACCTAACCAAATCTGCAAGCCAATTAACATTTATACTAGGAATCCTAAAGGCAAGACCAACGCCAAGGTTTAGCGTATTTAGGGGTTGCTTGTAGGAGTAGCCCTCTACCGAGAGGTGGGCGTTGCAGCCAAAATACTCAGCAATAACCATTGCCGAAAAAAGGCGCGAGAAATCGTAGCGAAGAGTTGCACCTGCTTCCATGGCGGCTACGGTTACATCGTCGGATGTCTGATCGAAGAAAGCGGAAGCATTCGGGAGCTTACGCCTCAACCCTAGATCAGCATAACCACCCATTATGCGAAGGTCTAGATGTAGCTTTTCGAGCAACGGTTGAGTGTACATAGGACCTATCAGCGCCCCTTTATACGCCCAAACATTCCACTTGTATCCGGTTATGACACCGCTTGTGTATATTGGGTTGGTGTACGTCTTATAGTCGTTTACCGAGCAGAAGTAGGAAGCTGCCAATCCCCAGTTAGGAGTTAGAAGAATGCCCACATTTACAAGATTAACATGCATCCCTAAAGTTGCTGCGGCATCAGAGCGGCTGGCGTAGCTGCCAATAGGTTCCGAGAAGCCTGCCGTAAATCCGATGTAGCTGCTGCGAGGTTTCTTCTCGGCCTTCGGCTCAACGTAGCGCTCCTTGGAAAACTTCTCGATATCCTCAATCTTAAAGTAGGCTAGAGCCCCATCGCTCATCAGCAGCTTCACGCTCTTGTGGGGCACCTGCTCTACGATTACCCCCTTCACAAAACCACCCTTCTTAAGGTAAATCACATCCTGAAATCCATCTTGGGCAAAGCTCAGCACCGGAAAGGCTACAGCGACAATGAGCACGGCAAGAAATCTATTCATGCAATACGTAGGTTTAAAGTAAGTAATAGCTAATGCTGGTAAATGTAACTGAAAAAGTTTGTAGAAAAAAAGGTTTGTAGAGAAGAGCCCCAATGCTTCCTTCTCTACAAACCTTCACTTATTCTTGCAGCACCGAATCAACGATGCCTAAGTATTCCTAGGCAAGTCAAATGAATCCGCCCTAGTAGATTTTCCCTTCGTTATTAATCTTGGCAACGAGTTTGCCAGTCTTGTCAACCAGCATGGCCTGGTATAGGTTGTTGGCCGCATCGAGAAGTAGCCTGTAGGGCTCTTTGTTTACCGTGATGCTGCTGTTAATCCCGATATCGCTCAAGTCTTTCGCGAAGCGCCCATTCTGGGTAAGGTACTCCTGCTGGCGGTAGAAGATGGCCCACAGGGCACTCTTGGCCTGCTCCGACTGCGGCATTTCGAACGGCGCTACCTCGTCGAGGCTGGTGCTGTTGGCAAAGTTAAGGTAGCCCCAAAGTTCGGGACAGTGCATATTTGCCACTCCTTGAGACGACCACACCCACTTGCTCTCGGCCTTGGCAATACCGGTGGAGGTGTCAGTCTCCTTTACGTAAGCGCCATTCTCGGCCTTTGCCTCCCACTCCACGCGCATAAAGTTAATGCGCCAAGGTTTTTGAACGGAGGGAGCCCTAAACTCGAACGCCAGCGACTTTAGCGGGATGGCCACCTCAACCGTCCACTTACGGTCGATATCGCTAGGGTCGTTCAGCGTACCATCGATGCCGATGGCCTGCTTGAGCCCTTGAAAGTTCCAGGTAACAATGGCGGGACCACCAACACGGTAGGTTTTCACCAGAAAGATGTCGAAGATGGTACCCAGGGGGTTTACCTCGTACTCGAAGTAGTTGTGCGTGTCGCCATCGGGATCGAGGAAGATCTCGAAGTCGTTATCGTGGAAGATGACCTGGTCGTGCTCCTTCAGGCTACCCCAGATGTGGGGTTCTTCGAGCTCGGCAGCAACGTAGAGGTAGCGGCTATCCCACGCCATCTTAACGCGGGTGTTGAAGCGGGGCTTACCCTTTGCGTCGCCTTCCAGATCGACAAACTTGTCGGTCCAGGGGGCGTTGCTCCACGTGCTCTCATCGAACTTGCCGTCGATGGTGATGGAGTCGCAAGCCTTAACGGCGGTGTAGCACTTCGGGATTTTAAACAGGTGCTCGATGCCCTGGGTACTTAGCCCCGTAACGGCAATCTGCGCGTTAGCACCCACCCACGATCCTACAGCGAGCAGCATCATTAGTAAAAATCGATTCTTCTTCATAAAATGGTTAGAGGTTTATAAGGGCGCGAAGATACCCCTTTTATCAGCTAAAATATTTTATCGGCTTATATATATGCTGAATTGCCAGACGAAAAAGCGCCCACCCGGAGGGGGTACCGCCACCATTCACATTAAATGCTACCTTTGCCCAAATTTTTACAACAATGAGCATTAGCGTAGATAACAAGGGCGCAGTGGACTTTAAATCCATCAGGCCCGTAGTAAACGAATCGCTGCCCAAGCTGTACATCGAGACGTACGGCTGCCAGATGAACGTCAACGACTCGGAGGTGGTGGTGTCCATCATGCAGCACAACGGCTACTCGCTGACTAAGGATCTTGCGAAGGCCGACCTCATCCTGATCAACACCTGCTCGATTCGCGACAACGCCGAGCAGCGCGTTTGGGGACGCCTAGATGTATTCAAGCAGCAGAAGAAGAAGCGCCCCGTACTGGTAGGGGTAATCGGCTGCATGGCCGAGCGCCTAAAGACGAAGCTCCTCGAAGAGGATAAAGTCGTTGATATTGTTGTGGGGCCCGATGCCTACCGCGACCTTCCCAATCTAGTAGTTGGTGCCGATGGTGGCCAAAAGGGAATCAACGTGCTGCTATCGCGCGAGGAGACCTACGCCGATCTTAGCCCCGTTCGCCTCGACCAGAATGGCGTTACCGCCTTTGTTTCCATCATGCGCGGATGCAACAACATGTGCACCTACTGCGTGGTGCCCTACACCCGTGGGGCCGAGCGCAGCCGCAACCCCTACACTATCCTGCGCGAGGTGCAGGAGCTGGCCGACAACGGCTACAAGGAGGTTACCCTGCTCGGGCAGAACGTCAACTCCTACCGATGGACAACCACCGAGGGGGATGCCGAGGAGGTAAGCTTCGCCAACCTGCTCGACATGGTGGCCAGGCAGAATCCCCGCATGCGCATCCGCTACTCCACCTCGCATCCCCGCGATATGAAGGACGAGGTGCTGGAGGTAATGGCCGCCCACGACAACATCTGCAAGTACATCCACCTGCCAGCCCAATCGGGCAACACCCGCATGCTACAGGTGATGAACCGCTGCTACACCCGCGAGTGGTACCTCGACCGCATTGCGGCCATCCGCCGGTACATGCCCGACTGCGCAATTTCTACCGACATCATTGCCGGATTTTGCACCGAAACCGAGGAGGAGCATCAGGATACGCTCTCGCTCATGGACGAGGTGGGGTACGAGTTCGCCTACATGTTTAAGTACAGCGAGCGCCCCAACACCAAGGCGCAGCGCACCCTCACCGACGATGTGCCCGACGAGGTAAAGACCCGCCGCCTCAACGAAATTATCGACTTGCAAAACAAGCTATCGCTTAGGAGCAACCAGAAGGATATCGGTAAGGAGTTTGAGGTGCTCGTGGAGGGAACGTCGAAGCGCTCACAGGAGGAGCTCTTTGGCCGCAACTCGCAAAATAAGGTGATCGTATTCGCCCGAAAGGACTATAAGGTTGGCGATTTTGTGAAGGTAAGGGTAACCCAAGCCTCATCGGCCACGCTTAAGGGCGAGCCTGTAGAGTAGCGCCCAACGACCCAACATCATAAAAGCCCATCAGCCCTGCTGGTGGGCTCTTTTTTTCGCTACTGCCGATAGCCGATCAAGGGTAACCGCTGGTGCTGCGTGGATAGCTGTTCCGGTCGTGAGGATAACTCTTATCCTTGCATGGATAACTGTTTCCGACGCGAGGATAACTCTTATCCTTCCGTGGATAACTGTTTCCGACGCGAGGATAACTCTTATCCTTCCGTGGATAACTGTTTCCGACACGTGGATAACTCTTATCCTTCCGTAGATAACTGTTTCCGACACGAAGATAACTCTTATCCTTCCGTGGATAACTGTTTCCGACACGAAGATAACTCTTATCCTTCCGTGGATAACTGTTTCCGACGCGTGGATAACTCTTATCCTTGCATGGATAACTGTTCCGGTCATGAGAATAAAAAACTGCTTATGGAGCGGTGCCTACCCTAACCGCTGATAATCTCCTCGAAGGGGGCCTGCATGGCAGAGGAGCGCGATCAAAGAAGGAAAATAAGAAAGGGCTGACACCCAGCCCGCGTCGTAGGAGCGAAACCTCTACCAAGCGGCCGATACTGCTCCACCCCTACGGCGCTGGGATGCGGCAGCATTCGCTACTTGGTAGAGCCTTCGCCCCTAGCGGAGAGGCTTACTTAAAGAGCAGACGGTTTTTTGCGTCTAGGCAAAGCGCAGCAGCGCCAAGAACGGCGATATCCGGCGTATCGGTTTGCACCACCTTAAGCCTATCGGCAGCCTCGCGGTAGAAGAACGTGCGAATCTGCTTCCACATCGTATTCTCGAAGAAGGGGAATGCCCTCGAAAGCGCCCCCCCGATAACAATCAGGTCAGGGTCCACCGAGTACATGATGGTTTTAATCAGGTTGCCCACATCGTACCCAAACTGCTCGAAGATGGCCAGCGCAATCTTGTCTTCGTCGGCGGCACGATCGAGGAAGGTTTCGGCCTTAATGCCGTACTTCTCCTCGAAGTAGCCCTCCGAGCAGTAGTACTCGTAGTCGTGCTCCTTGTAGGGGATAAGCCCAAACTCGCCGGCCACGCAGTTGTTGCCCGAGTAGAGATGCCCGTTGAACACGGTACCAGCGCCAACCCCAGTGCCGATGGTGAGGCCCACCATGTTGTCGTATGGCAGCCCCTTGCCGAAGTACTTTTCGCCTACAGCAAAGCAGTTGGCGTTGTTGTTCACGTACACGGGCTTCCCGAAGTGCTGCTCGAGAATGGCCTTGAGGTGCACCTTCCGCCACGACGGAATGTTGATCACCTTGTACACAATCCCCTGCTTTACGTCCACCACGCTGGGCACGCCAACGCCGATGCTGCTAACCTCGGGGGTCATCACCACCTCGATGGTGGAGATCAGGTCGCGCAGGATCACATCCTCCACCTCGCGGTTGTTTATCTTGCGGGTCTCCTGCTGCTCGATGAGCTCCCCCTTCACGCGACCAACCTGAATGTAGCGGCCGCTCATGTTTACACCTACAAAGGTGCTATCTGCATTATCGCCTGTGAATATCATAGTTCAACTGTGTTCGTTGTTATAATCGACAATTTACCGAAAGCTGGTTCCGCGAACAAAGAGTTCGGTTGGAACAATAACCGTATTTCCCGAAAGCGGCTCGCCATCGCTGATGAGCACCTCCTCTACCTTAGCCACCAGCTCGTCGGCCATACGGTTGGCGTCAACCTCGATGGTGGAGATGGCCGGGGTGATGTACTTGTTGTACTCGAACGAGCCAAAGGCCACCACCGGAATGTCGTTGGGTACCGAGATGTTGAGCTCCCTCAGCTTGTATATCAGGTGAAGCGCGTTCTGCGGACGGGCAACGATCATGGCGTCGGGAGGCTCAGGCAGCGAGAGGAAGTAGTCGATGGCATGCTCCACCGAGCTGTCGTCGAGGTTGCAGTTCACCAGGTACTCCGGGCGCCAGGCGCGCCCAACCTTGTACACCGCCTGCTTCACCCCCTTAACGATCTCCTCGTAGATGGGGCAACGCCGATGCCCCATTAGAATCCCAATTCTACTGGCGCCACCCGCAATAAACTTGCTGGCAGCCGAGAATGCGCCCTGGTAGTTGTCGGCAATTATCTTCGGAACGGGGAAGTCGAAGTTCACGCGGTTAAAGCAAATAAGAGGAATCCCCGCATCAAGCAGGCTAGAGAAGTGGCTGTAGTCGTTCGTGTCCACCGCAGTGCATATAACCACCGCGGCAGGCTTTATCTCAACCAGCCTCGCCACAATTTGCCGCTCCACCTCCGATCGGTTTTCGGAGAAAAACGCCGATACAATAATCCCCTTTGCCAACAATGCCGGCTGCAGCTTCTCCAGCGCGGTCCTGTACATTCGGCTGTTCAGGTGAGGGCAAACCAGCGCAACAATTTGCCCGGACGATGCCAGCCTCTTCCCATAATCCGACATGCCTGGCTTATAGCCCAACTCCTTCGCCTTTTTTAGCACCTTTTGCTTTGTAGCATCGCTAATACGAGGATGGTTGTTGAGCGCACGCGAAACGGTTGAGACAGAGATGCCCAACTCAATTGCAATGTCATCAATGGTAATGTCCATTCGTTTCATGCATCACTACATTTGGTTGCACAATTTTACAACAAAAAACCAGATCAGCTGCAAACCATTGCCCAAATATCATTTTTAAACGATCAAATATCCCCCAAGCCCTCCTCGCTCAAAAGCTCTCGCTAGCTCCAACAAAATTATTGCCCGCTGCATATTCCATTATTTTACTATTTTAGCGCCCCAAAATACTTTGTCATGCGCTACACCAAACTCCTTTTAGCATTTCTGTTCGCTCTATCGCTTGCCTCCTGTAGCAGCTACAAGGAGATTCGCGTCGAGAAGGTAACCAACGTTAACCTTCGAGAGTTTAGCGGCTCTACGGCCTACGTCGACCTAACGGTGCTGGTAAATAACCCAACAGGCAGCAAGGTAAACCTGAACAAGCTCGACATCGACATCAACCGCTTCGACAACAAGTTTGCGCACATCGAATCGCTTGAGAAGGTAGTAGTACCCGCCAAAAGCCATATCGAGACGACAATCCAGCTAAAGGTTCGCATTGTCAACATCCTTTCCTCTGGTTTCATCCTACTCACCCGCAAGTTCAACCCCGAGGACTACACGGCAAACGGCTACCTTAAGGTAAGCGCGTTCCCCTTCTCGAAGAAGATCAAGTTCGAAAACCAGAAGCTAACCAGCGCCATAAAGGGGCTCGACAGCGTCTTAAAGTCGTCAACGAAGTAGCAATTGTAGCAATACTTAACAGTGCCTTTCAACTCTATTACTGATTTGAATTTACTACATTTGCAGCCGTTAAGACGTTCACCCTATTAAACTAACGGGTTTATCCTACCATGAAACAACTCATTGCCGTAATTGCGATTCTAATAGTAGGATGCAGCACAGGACGCGCACAAAACGCAACCACTGCCGACACCTTACGTGCAATACACTACAACATCTATACGAATCTTGCAGAGCCGGGTGCCAACGGAGCAACCGTTAAAATCGATCAGCCGCCATTCCTTAAGCAGGCGGTGACGCAGATGGCTGCAAAGAACGAGCGCACCTTTACCCAAAGCGGTTACCGGCTAAGAATATTCTCCGACAACAAGCAGAACTCGCGCCAGGAATCGGAATCGCTTGTGATGCAATTTGAGGTAAAGCATCCCGCCGTTAAGGCATACCGATCGTACTCCAGCCCCTACTTCCGCGTTTCGATCGGAGACTTTAGAACCTTAAACGAAGCAAAAGCCTTCTTAGAAGTCATTAAGTTCGAGTACCCAAAAGCATATCCTGTAAAGGAAAAAATTAACTTCCCACCCTTGTAGTGGGATTTTTTATTTGTTGAAGAAAGAACACACAATAACAAACAGCAAACTAGTTGAAAGATGAGCGATCAAATTAAGCACGAGTGCGGCATTGCCCTTATACGCCTTCGCAAACCGTTGGAGTACTACAAGGAAAAGTACGGCTCGTGGACTTATGGAATCCAAAAGTTGTACCTACTAATGGAAAAGCAGCACAACCGCGGTCAAGACGGCGCAGGCGTTGCCAGCGTTAAGATTGATCTTGCACCCGGCAAGCGCTACTTCGACCGCTATCGTTCCAACCAGTCGACCCCTATCAAGGATGTTTTCGACAATATCCGCCAAGGATTTTCCAGCGCCGACAAGTCGCTCGTAGCCGACCCCGCTTGGGCTAAGGAAAACGTAAACTTTGCCGGGGAGCTCTACCTCGGGCACCTTCGCTACGGCACCTTCGGCAACCACTCCATCGACTTTGTGCACCCCGTGATGCGCGCCAACAACTGGCGTAGCCGCAGTTTGGTGCTGGCTGGCAACTTCAACCTTACCAACGTCGATGAGCTGTTCAACCGCTTGGTTGACCTTGGACAACATCCAAAAGATTTTACCGATACCGTTACCATTCTCGAGATGATGGGCTTCTTCCTCGATGAGGAAAACCAGATGCTCTTCCGCAAGTATAAGAACGAGGGATTCAACAATAAGGATATCTCGAAGCTCATCGAATCGAACATCGACATCCGCAAGGTGCTCGAAATTGCCACCAAGGATTTTGATGGTGGCTACGCCCTTGCCGGGTTAGTAGGCCATGGCGACGCCTTTGTTGCCCGCGACCCTTGGGGTATTCGCCCAGCCAACTACTATGTCGACGACGAAATTGTGGTGGTAGCCTCGGAGCGTGCCGTTATTCAAACCGTAATGAATGTTCCCGCCACCGAAGTTCATCAGGTTAAGCCGGGTACTGCACTTATCATACGCAAGAATGGCGATGTTGCCATCGAACAGATTCGCGTTCCTCAGGAGCGTAAGTCGTGCTCGTTCGAGCGCATCTACTTCTCGCGCGGAACCGACAAGAATATCTACCTCGAGCGTAAGGGACTAGGCGCCGGCGTGGTTAACCAAGTGCTTAAGGCTGTTGACCACGACATAAAGAACACCGTCTTCTCCTTTATTCCGAATACTGCTGAAACCGCTTTCTACGGTCTTGTTGAAGGCGTAGAGAAGTATATGGCAGAGCAAAAGAAGCAGCAGATCATTGAGGCAAACGGCAACATCACCCAAGAACGTTTGATAGAGATCATCTCCGAACGCCCACGTATCGAGAAGATCGCCGTGAAGGACGTTAAGTTGCGCACCTTCATTACCCAAGATCAGGATCGCGACGACATGGTTGCCCACGTGTACGACATCACCTACGGTACCGTTAATCCCGACATCGACAACTTGGTTATAATCGACGACTCCATCGTTCGCGGAACTACGCTCCGCCAGAGCATCCTGCGCATGCTCGACCGCCTCGACCCCAAAAAGATTGTGGTGGTAAGCTCGGCACCTCAAATTCGCTACCCCGACTGCTACGGCATAGATATGACCAAGATGGGCGACTTTATCGCCTTCACCGCAGCCATCGAATTGCTAAAGGATACAGGGAAAGCCAACGTTATCGAAGATGTTTACCAGCGTTGTAAGGCTCAGCAGTACCTGCCAAAGGAGGAAATCATCAACCACGTAAAGGATATCTACCGTCCGTTTACCGACGAGCAAATCTCCAATAAAATTGCCGAGATTCTTCGTCCTGCCGAAATGAAGGCAGACCTAGAAATCGTCTACCAAACCATTGAAGGACTTCACGAGGCTTGTCCAAACGACCTTGGCGATTGGTACTTTACCGGCAACTACCCCACCGATGGCGGCAACCGCGTTGTAAATACCGCGTTTATCAACTTTATCGAGGGTGTAAACAAAAGGGCTTACTAGGATTAGGTTCGTAGGGGCAGAAATTTTTCTGTTCCTATAGCTAGATGAATATTTTATGGGGGCAGATAATCATCTGCCCCTACTTTTATTTGGGGACATAATCGGCTGAATTGAATATTTGCAATGCCAACGTAAACGCATTACTTTTGCCTCCCACAATTCAAAAAAGAATAATCATGTTTCAACAATACACTGCTCCCATCGGGCAATTTGGAAGCGCCTATGCGCTCTTAGAGGCTACCGAAAAGGATAAAAAGGTTTCCATAGAGTACTACCTTATCTTTAAAGATGGCGAAACACCCTACATTAAGGGTGGCGTACTCGAGGTGGAGACTGTGCTCGATCAAACAATGCAAACCTACGTAGAGGAACATGTTGCCGAATCGTTACCCTATATGGTTCTCCGCTACCTGGTAGACAACCGAGAACCTTCAGAACTAGAGAATCTGCCTGAAGTTGTTTTTACCGAAACTGCCGATGCCGCTACCACCATCAAGGCTAGCTTCCCTGATTACGCGAAGCTGATTGCCGAGAAAACCCAATCGGAACAAATTAGGCAAGCGCTAAAATAAAAAAGAAGAAGGATGCAAGCTATCGCATCCCTCTTCTTATATAATATTCAAATCCTAGCAGCGCTAGTTCTTCCGCTCAATCTCCCTCAAATTCTCCATCTTCTTTACCTCTAGGAAGTACTTGATATCGCCCAAGTGCTCCTTCACACGCTTGTTGCCAAACTCGTACACCTTGCTCACGAGGCCGTCGAGGAAGTCGCGGTCGTGCGAAACGACAATGAGCGTACCGTCGTAGTCTTTGAGAGCTTCCTTTAGGATATCCTTCGTTTTTAGGTCGAGGTGATTGGTGGGCTCATCGAGGATGAGAAGGTTGACGGGCTCCAGCAGCAACTTAATCATGGCTAAGCGGGTGCGCTCGCCGCCCGATAGCACCTTCACCTTCTTGGCAGAGTTGTCGCCACCAAACATGAAGGCACCGAGGATATCCTTTATCTTATTGCGGATGTCGCCCCTGGCCACATCGTCGATGGTTTGGAAAACGGTAAGATCCTCGTCGAGCAGTGATGCCTGATTCTGGGCAAAGTAGCCGATCATTACATTATGTCCGAGCGTTAGCGTGCCCTCATGGTCTATCTCCTTCATGATGGACTTCACCATGGTCGATTTTCCCTCGCCGTTCTTGCCCACGAAGGCCACGCGCTCGCCGCGCTCGATGGTGAACGAGGCGTTCTGGTACACCAGGTGATCACCGTAGTTCTTGCTCACGCCCTCGGCAATAACGGGGTAACTGCCCGCACGGGGCGATGGCGGAAACTTGAGGCGAAGCGCCGAAGTATCCTCCTCGTCGATCTCCACAATCTCGAGCTTCTCCAGCATCTTTACGCGCGACTGCACCTGTAAGGTTTTAGAATAAGTTCCCTTAAAGCGATCGATGAACACCTGCGTATCGGCTATCATCTTCTGCTGATCGTCGTACTGCTTCTGCTGCTGCTCGCGGCGCTCCTTGCGCAGCACCAGGTACTCGGAGTAGTTTACCTTGTAGTCGTAAATGCGGCCCATGGTTACCTCGATGGTACGGGTGGTGATGTTATCAACAAAAGCCCTATCGTGGCTGATAACGATTACCGCCTTGGCGCTGTTGATGAGAAACTCCTCGAGCCACTGAATCGACTCGATGTCCATGTGGTTGGTGGGCTCGTCGAGCAGGATGAGGTCGGGCTTTTGCAGCAGAATCTTGGCCAGCTCGATGCGCATGCGCCATCCGCCGCTAAAGTCGCCGGTTGGACGGGTGAAGTCCTCGCGAACGAAGCCTAAGCCGAGCAGAATCTTCTCCACCTCGGCATCATAGTTGATATCCTCGATGGTGTAGAACTTCTCGCTGAGGGTCGACACCTCCTCGATGAGGCGCGAGTACTCGTCGCTCTCGTAGTCGGTGCGGGCGCCCAGTTCGTCGTTGATCTCCTGGATGCGGCGCTCCATCTCGTGAATCTGCGAAAAGGCCATCGAGGCCTCCTCGAACACGGTGCGCGTGTTCTCGGTCATCAGGTGCTGGGGCAGGTAGGCGATTACGGCATCCTTGGGGGCCGATACGCGCCCCGATGAGGGCTGACGAACGCCTGCCAGTATCTTTAGCAGGGTAGACTTGCCGGCACCGTTCTTGCCCATCAGGGCGATACGGTCCTTCTCGTTCACCACAAACGTCACATCCTTAAACAGGGTGGTTCCCCCAAACTCTACGCCAAGCCCATCTGCTGCAATCATCTCTGCTATTTAAATTTGAGGCGCAAAGATAGAAAAACGGATCACGGATTAAGCGGATTAGGCAGATTTACACAGATTTTAAGTGAACCACGAAGAGCACAAAAACAATTTCAAGGGAAATAATACGATTAACCAACAAGGCTAACTCAGGGCTCGTGATCCTCCCGCTCAGGCGGGAGGGTAGGGGTGGGTTAGGTTGCTATCCGAAGCCGAAGTGAATCTACGTAAATACTCTACAAAAAAAGGCAACGCCTTCCAGCGCTGCCTTTATACTATCTACTTTTTAGGAGCCGTTATTTCCTTAAGCCTTTGGGTAAAGAACGCCTTGGTGGCAACCTTTCGCCCATCGGAAAGCTTAATGTGGTACTCCTCGCCGCTTAGGTACGATTTAGAGCCTACCACCTCTATAAAGTCTTGAGCCGTTTTTACCCGGCTACCGGCTTTCCCCCACTTCATGCGGAGGTGATCAGCCGCTTTTGCAGCATCGTAGTACGAGCCATTTCGGTAGAATTGCGCTCCCTTTAGCTGCTGAACCGACTGGATCAGCGCCTCTATCTTCTGTTTTTCGGAAAGTTTAGCCTGAGCGCTAACGCGTGTGCCAATGGTCATCAATGTAACAAGGGCAATCGACGCAATGAGTAAAGCTTTGAACTTCATAAGTCTCCTCTATGTATTGTTTGGTTAAATTATAACATGCGGCACAAAGTTGCTGGTATTGGCGGTGATCATCGACACATCCTCTCGAATGCCGATGCCCACGGGCTCGTGGTTAACCAGCCAAGCGCCAACTATAGGGTAAACGTTCCCCCTATCCGAAGGGAAGGCGGCAAGATTGGCCAGCTTCTGATAAATGTAGCCCTCCTCGCCATAGTCGCCTCCAGAGGAGGCAAGCACCTCGTTGAAGGCTCCGACCAGCTCAACATTAGCCCCCTCGCGCGCGAGCAGCGGCTTACGCGCATATCCGCAGGTAGGCTCGCTGCGCCTAAACTCCTCGATTGAACCGAAAGCGGGCAGCAGGTACTCGTTGCCGGGAAACATTTCCCAAAGCACCGTCAGGATCATCTTATTGGATAGAATCATCTTCCAAGGAGGTTCAATAATATGGGTGATGGAGCTCATTATAGAGCGCCCAAACTCCTCGTGTACCATCCACTCCCAAGGGTAAAGCTTAAAGAGGTGAAGGATGGGCTCATCCTCCATTCCAACAAACTGGCCGGCATCGGTAACGCCAATCTCGCGAATATCAAGCAGGCGCGTGGCGATACCCGCCTGCGTGGCGCAGTCGCGAAGGTACTCGGTGGTAACCAGATCTTCGGGCATGCTGGTGATGCAGGCAAAGTGGAGCAGGTTCTTGTCGAGGCAGTACCGGTCGATCTCCCTAAAGTGGTCGATCAGGCTCTCGTGGATGGAGTTGTACTGGTCGAGCCGGGGGAATACCTCCTCCTTCCACATCCACTGGAATACGGAGGCCTCGAAGAGCGAGGTGGGCGTGTCGGCGTTATACTCCAGCAGCTTGATGTTGCTGCCGTCGTAGGCCAAATCCATCCTTCCGTAGATGGAGGCGTGCTCCTGCTCCCAGCTCACCTCTATGGCCGGGCGGATGTACTCGGGGATATGGAATCGGTCGTAATCCTTTTGGGAGATGACCTGCTCCACCGCCTGTAGGCACATCTCGCTGATGGCCTTGGTGGCGGCGTAGAGGCGCTCCACCTCGTACGGCGAGAAGGAGTAGTAGGCCGCCTCGTTCCAGTAGCCGTTGCCAACCGAGTGGAAGGTGAAGCCTACCTCCTGCGCCTTCTGCTGCCAGTCGGGGCGTGGGGTGATGCTGTTTCGGAACATCGCTAGGTGGCTGATGAGTGAAACCCGCTGCTGCCAAATCCGCCACGCGACATCACCACAGGAGCCGAGTGCGCCGAGGCATGGAACGATCCGCTGCGAACGTTCATCGCCTTCCCCCTATCGGTACCGCTAAAGTACGAGCGGGCGGTTGGCGAGTCGTAGCCGCCATGGAAGTAGTGCCCCGCCGCCATAAAGAATAGCGGATAAAAGACGTGCGTATTGTGGTTTCCGTAGGGCTTGTAGGTAGAATCGGCGCTGGTGCGGATGTAGGTGTTGCTGTTGGCCATCGGCTTATCGTCCTTACATCCGTGAAGGCCAACGGCAATAAAGGGAACGAGCAATAACTTCTTGTTCTTCATGGCCGCTTACTTGCTGGTGATAAATAGGCGGTAGCCGTTGAGCGTGGTATCCTTCTTTATCGACTCGATGTTGTCATCCGAATCGAAGGTGGTGTCGGGTGCCACATTAAGCCCAAGGTTGGGCAGCGTATCCACCTTGGAGAAGGTCTTCACCAGCTTCCCCTTTACGTACACCTTGTAGGTGAGGGTGAGCAGGGTTTGCTTCTCGTTTTGGGTGGTGGCCACCGTTACATCGATGTCGTCGCCGGTGCCTGGTTTGGGGGTCTCGTCATCGGAGCTGCCGCCGCAGCTGGTCAGCATCATTGCTGGAACGGCCATGTAGGCCACGATCCTTAGAAGTGATCTCATAGTGTACTTGTAATAGCGTTTCGAATTCGTTCGTCGAGGCGCAAATGTAACCATATTGTATTGTGATCAAAAATTTAGCCGCGGTGCTTGCGCCGATCATGAATGTGGCAGATAACCCCAACGACTGAGGCAGTACCAAGGCAGATAGGCTCTACGAGTGCCCCATCTTCGCTCTTAACGACCGCCAACACCGCTAGCGCCGCCCAGCAGACACTACCAATAAGATACCCATTCCTTACACACCACCGCCAATACGGGTCGGTAGCCTTCAAAAAAGACGCATAAATTTTCCAGAACATGATTTCGTGCTATAATTACTGGTTATTCTTTCCTAATCTGTTGAATAAGGTATCGGATAAAGCAGAGCAGGCAAAGCGCTGACATTACTCCCGCAGCAACGAGGCTTTTCCAGCTGTGAAAATCGGTGCTAAGGATATACCTCACGGCAAGCACTCCCGAAAGAACAGCGATTATCAGGTTCCCCCACCGGTTGAAGAACCTCGGAAGGAACGGTTGCCCTGGCAGGTCAGAAGATTTAGGTTTTTCCATAATGAATGTGTTATTAGATACTCCCCAATATTAGCAAATTGCAGAGGCTTAACCAAAAAAAGGGATGATCTTCTCGCAGCCAAGCCCCCAATCGCCGGTTGAACCCCCTCGCGAATTGCTAGCAGCCGCAACGCCGAAGGTTGAAACAATAAAGCCACAGGTTGAAGCGGCAAAGCCGAAGGTTCATTCCTCAAGCGCATCGGTCAAACCCTCGACGTTGCACCTTCCAAGTAGAAAAAAGTACCTGCCGATGTATTGAAATACCTCTTCAAGTAATTCTACTACACTTTGAATGTAGATTTCTACACTCTTGATGTATTTTTAGTACTTCAGACTGTATGTTTATTACTTTTCGATGCATAATTATTACTTGAAAGCGTATTTTTATTACCTAGAAGCGTATCAAAATACCCTGCCATGTTCAAAAAAGTCGCTTTTACCCCCGCTAAAGTACCCTCAAGGAAGTTTCGCATCGGCTATTAGGGGAGTTTAAAATCAGGAAATAATACGCTACATTGGGAGACCTAACAATAACTAACCGATATGATAAAGCTTAATATCGAACGGATGATTCGAATGCGGGGCCACACCAATCCGCTCCAATACCTGCAGAAGCAGGGATACCCCTACCGGACCTGCCACTCCATGCTCAAGGGCTCGTTTACGCAGATTCAGTTCAGCAAGCTCGAGTACCTCTGCCGGCTGCTGCGCTGCACCCCCAACGATTTGCTGGAGTGGGTTCCAAGGGATGAGACTCCCGAGGAGCTGTCGCAGCCATTGGCCAAGCTCCTTCGAAGGGGCAGCTACGGCCCCCTAGTCGGCGCCATTCAGGGGATTCCACCCGAGAAGCTCGACCAGGCGCTGGAGCTGCTCAAGAAGCTTGGCAAAGAGGAGTAGAAAAGCTCATCCCAAAGAAATTTCGTACGACTTTTCAGGGGAAAGCACTTATCTTCAATTTCATGGTTATATTTGTACATCTTTATTGCGTTTGATTATAAGATGAGCTTTCTCTTACAAAAATCTGAGGAAAACATAAAATCAGCAGAACATTTAATTGCTCAAGGGTGTTACACATCGAGCATTCATTGTTCGTACTACGCTTGCATACAACGAATGCTCAATATTTTTTATACAGTAAAAGGCTACGATCATAAAACATTAAAGGGTATCACAGATAAAATAGGAGGGAAAGGTTTACATGAGAAATACATAAACTTACTCCTATGTGAGTTTTCAACAAAAAAATTAAATAAAGAAAAAGCGGATTTTTTAATCCGAATTGAAACACTTCGACAAAAAAGAAATAATGCAGATTACTTTAATAAAGCATTATTGACACGGCAAGAAAGCGAAGAAGTTTTAAGAAAAACAAAAGAAGTTGTTACCTTAATAAAAACATTAGAGTGATGAGCACAAAAGAATATATCATTTCAAAGTTGAAAGAGTTTGTTCAAACTCATAAATCAATACTCTTTAAGTACGACTTTGTCCCAGAAGATGCCTACCACATTATTGAAGTTAAAGGATACGAACTCTTCGAAACATTTGATGACTATCCAGAATTTGTCTTTGACATTAAAGACTACCTAGATAGAATTGGAGAAGAAGAATCATTCTACTTTATTGAATACGACAGTCCATTAGGCTGTCCTTCTCAGGGTGAAATCATTTCGTATTCCCATGAAATAGAACCAATCCCCTATTCTTCAGAACAACCCCGATGCTTTTCTCCAGCATCGGAGGATTCTAATTATGGGTATAGTGAGGAATGTTTCGCACTTGCTGCTTAAAACGGAATGAAATGGAAAATGTAAAAAAATCAGCGTTTCGCTTTGACGATTTCTTCATTAATGAGGTTCAAACAAAGATTGAAAATAGACATTTCGATGGGGAAATTGAGTTGGGTATGAACCTATCGGGGAGTAGTGTCCTACGAAATAGCAAGTCTCAACTTGAACTTACCATTATTCTAAGAGTAGAAGCCGAGGACTATTTTAATATTTCAATATCTACTGTAGGTTTATTCACTACTTCATTTGTAGAAGGTGACGAAAAATTTGAATCGTACCTCTACACAAATGCACCTGCCATACTATTCCCATACATTAGAGCCGCAATAGCGAGCATTACTGCTCAATGTGGAATTCCCCCCGTACGATTACCTTTAATGAATTTAACTGAGTTTGGGCAAAAACTTAAGGAGTCCAGAACTATAGAAGAATAAAGAGGCATAACGCCTCTTTTTTTAGCCATCATACCTACAAAAAACACCCGTCGATGCTGCTCGACGGGTGTTCTCGTATTCTTTTCTTGCTAAGCAGATATTTCAGCGCTTGCTAGGGGTTGCTGCTGATCGCTTTTTCGAAGCAGTAGAAAACGCCCTTCCGAAAGGTTACGGTTCCAGCCTTCGCGTACCCCAGCCTTTCGTAGAGCGCTACCGATGCGGGATTTTGGGTGAAGCAATCGAGGCGGATTGACGAGTACCCGTTCCTCTGGGCATAATCCTCGGCAAACGCCATCAGCCGCTTGCCAACGCCCACCCCCTGATAGTCGGGGTGAACGCATAGCCGATGAACCACCAGCTGCCTGCCTTCGGTAAGCGCCCAGCAAACATCGGCATACTCCTTATCCTGAAACTCGTTGAGCACCACCATTCCCTTAATGGCTCCATTCTCCTCGAGCACGAAGAGTTCGCCCTTGCCAATGTCATCTTTTAAAACATCAGAATTGGGATAAATCTCGTCCCACTGGTCGATGCCCTTGGCCAGCATCGCGGAGGAGGCCGCCTTGACAACAGCCATCAGCTTAGCAGCGTCTCGCTTTTTCGATTGACGTATCATTCCTATTTCATCTGAAGATAGAACCCGCTAGCGTTTAAGAATGCCCTCGGCGTAGGTTTCCTCCTTCACCACCTTGCCGTCGCGATCGAAGTACTTCGACTTGCCGTCGCGTAGGCCGGAGTATACCTTAAAGTCGCATCTCATTTGGCCGTTGTCGTAGGTGTCGATAAAGTGGCCGGAGAACACCTTGCCCGTGGGCAGGTCGAGGTAGCTCTCCACGGGTGTTCCCTTCTTGCTATAGTCCACCACCACCATCAGGTCGGCCTGGTAGTAGTACCACTTCCACTTGCCCACCTTGCTGTTGCGGGTGTACTTACCCTCGAAGAGCGGGTTGCTATCCTTGCCCAGCGTTTTCACCTCGCCATCGGCTCCGCCCTTGGTGGTGTCGCTGCTGTTAACGGCGTTGGCCAGGAAGATCTTCTCGAAGCTTTCGGGGGTGATGGCGCCGCAGCCGCCCTTGTTCAGCCAGTAGCCACAGGTGGTGATCCCCTTCTCGGTTCGGGTCTCCATCCTACAGCGCATCTCCTGGCTGGTGTTGCCTACAATGTCGATGATGCGGGTGATGGCCTTGCCCAGCGAGTCGTACAGGCTTAGCTTCACCAGCTGATCGCTTTCGATCTGCAGCTCGCGCAGCGGCCTACCGCTCCAGCTGTACTCCACGATGCGCCCCTCCACTTTCCCATTCTTGTGGTTGTACCGCTTTATGATGATGTTGTCGACGGTGCTAACCGTCCACTCGCCCACCTCTATATTTCTTAGGAAGGCCCCCTTGCGGAATACCGTCGAGGGCTTACCCTGCTCGTCGATCTCAGAGCCCACAAGCGTCCACTCGCCATCGCGATTTCCGTTCACCATGTTACCCTTGGCCACCACCATGCCGCTGGCATCGCGGCGCTCGTAGAGGCCGTTCTGCATGCCGTTGCTGTAGGAGTAGGTTACGGTTTGCTTGGCCTTGGCTATATCGGGAGCACCTGCAGCCATGTCGGCCGAGTCGAAGGAGTAGACATCCAAGCGTCCCTCCAGCCTTCCCGCCTTGTACGAGCCTACCATCAGGCTATCGCCCTGCTGCTCGCGGAACTTCCCGTCCTTGACGCCAAGCAGGTAGCTGCAGTAGCCGAATACCACCTTCTCGCCGTTGGCGATGGATGCCGTTTCCCAGTATCCGTTGCGCAAGCCGTTATCGTAATCGCCGGTGATGGTGTACTTGATGGCACCTCCATCGTAAATATTCTTGATGTAGCGTCCGTGCAGCGAGTCGCTCCTCATGGTGTACTTTGCCAGGATTCCACCCTCGGGGGTGTAGTCTACAAAAGCGCCATCCTTCTTTCCGTTGGCGTAGGTGCCAACGCTGCTAAGCTTGCCCTTAGCATAGAGCTTAACCTCACCGTTGATGATACCGCTCTGGTAGCTGCGCTCGGTCTTTAGGGCTCCGTCGCTTTCGTACTCGGTTTCGGGACCATTCTTAACCCCGGCAAGGTAGGTGGTGGTGATGCTGAGCTTACCGTTGGGGTAGTACTGCTTCATCACCCCTTCGGGCTTACCGTTCTTGAGGGTGCATTCGCTCTTGATGCTTCCGCTGGGGTAGCTCTCGCGCTTAACGCCGTTAACCATGTCGTAGGCGCCAAACAGCTGAAAGATATCCACCGAGTAAAAGGTTGATGGGGTCTTGGAAAGGCGCTGCGATTGCTTCCCGGTAAAGGTGCTGAGCACAATGCAGCTGCTCGGATTCTTATAGGTTGTTGAGGCACCATCGGATCGGCTTTCGGAGCCAGCCTCCTTAAGCTTAAGCACCTTCGTAGCCTTTTTCATGCCTGCGAGCGTTGTCGGATTCCCGAATTCGTAGGTTAGCTTGGCGGGTTTGCCGTCGAGTAGCGTTAGCATTAGCCATGCCGTGGCCTTGTTGGCGTCCTTCTCCTTCTGGAGCGACCACGTAACCACCTTTCCCTGATCGGCACTGCTGGTTTCGGAGTAGGTCCACTTCTTCTTCTTCAGAAAACCGTCAACCTCCTCCCAGGTGGCCTTCTTGCTTAGCCCTATCAGATCGCCAAGGGTAAGGTTCTGGGCAAATAGCGGGCTCCCAATCAGTAGAATTGCTAGAGTGGCAAAATATTTTCTCATTCCTAGAATTATATAAGGTTATATGGGCAACCTTGGCATTACGGAAAAAGCCAAAGCGCAAGTGCTTACTAATAACGATTCGAAGGTGCGAAAAAATGGCTATAATTCAAAGCCCCAGCATGCAGAGCGCCACCAGTTTTCGTACAATGGTAATATCCTCCCAAAATAGTACCTTTGCGGCTTAACGATATACCCATGACAATGCTACTTCTCGAACCCCAAAGCTGGAAAGACTACGAGCTCATCGACTCGGGCAACTTCGAAAAGCTCGAGCGCTTCGGCAGCTACGTGGTGGCCCGCCCCGAACCCCAGGCGGTGTGGAATAAATCGCTATCCGATGCAGAATGGGAGCGCATGGCCAACGCCTACTTCAAGAAAGATAAGGGGCAGAAGAGCGGTCAGGACGAACGGGGAACTTGGATCAAGAAGAAGGGGATGCCCGAGCAGTGGGTGGTTGAGTACCACTACCAAAGCATGGCGCTAAAGATGCGCCTTGGGCTTACCTCGTTTAAGCACGTTGGGCTTTTCCCCGAGCAGGGCGAAAACTGGAACTACATCAACCGAGCTGTCAAGAAGATGACGACGCCACAGCCTAAGGTGCTCAACCTTTTTGCCTACACTGGCGGCGCATCCATTGCTGCAAAGGCATCAGGAGCCGATGTAACCCATGTTGATTCGGTAAAGCAGGTGGTAACCTGGAGCCGAGAGAACATGGAGCTGAGCGGCCTCAACAACATCCGCTGGATTGTTGATGATGCGCTAAAGTTCGTTCGCCGCGAGGTGAAGCGTGGCAACAAGTACAACGGCATCATCCTCGACCCGCCCGCCTACGGCCGTGGTCCCGATGGCGAACGCTGGATTTTGGAGGATAACATCCTTGAGCTGATCCAATGCTGCCGCGAGATGCTCGACCCCAAAGAGGGATTCTTGGTGCTCAACCTCTACTCGATGGGCTTCTCGTCCATCATCGCCGAAACGCTCATCCACCAGACCTTTGGTAAGGATATCAACCTCGAAATGGGCGAACTCTACCTCAACGACCGCTATGAGAAGAAACTTCCTTTGGGCGTTTTCTGCCGCTTTACCAACTACTAATCAAGGATAATAAAAGGATTCCGCGGACTACACGGATTCTTCCTAATAAAATACAAAAAGGGGCGCATGTTATGCGCCCCTACATATAATCAATACCGTTTATTTCTTTCTCAAACGGGCCATGTAGAATCCGTCGCCACCACTTGATGGCATAATTGAACTATCTTCCTCAAGGGTAAACTCGGGTCGTGCTGCTAAGAATGCATCCACCTGTCCCCTATTCTCGGAGTGCAAAATGCTGCAGGTTGCATACACCAGCACACCTCCTGGCTTTACCATTTTTGAGTAGCGGCTGAGGATATCGGCCTGTTGCTGCTTTACGCTCTCTATGCTTTCGGGCGTCATTCGTAGCTTCGACTCTGGATTTCGACGGAAGACTCCCGTTCCCGAGCAGGGAACATCGAGCAAAAGGAAGTCGACCTTGTCGTACATACGCTTTACCACCTTGGTGGTGTCAATAAGCCTCGTCTCAACATTGGAAATACCAGCCTTTAAGGCGCGACGCTTTAGCTCCTCGAGCTTTTGTGGGTATAGATCCATTGAGATGATGCGCCCTTTATTGCCCATCAGCGTACCAATGTGCAGCGACTTGCCGCCGTTACCAGCACAGGCGTCAACCACCAAGCCTGATCCTTTATAATCCTTCAAAAGAAACGGCGCAACCTGCTGCGACGAGATATCCTGCACCTCCAGCAGTCCTGCCTTAAAGGGAACTGTTCCGAAAATTTCCTTTCCCCCGGCAACCTCCAACACATCGGGGAATTCTGGCACATTGCGTACAACCACCATCTGCTGGCGCAGCTCATCAACCAAGCCGCGGGTGGATATCTGTAGAGTGTTGGTGCGGATATACCGCTTGGGTCGCTGTGAAAATGCTATTAGCTCCTGCTCCCAGCTGTCACCAACCTCATCTTTGGCTAAATCTACAAACCATTGGGGGAAGTCTGGCGCCTCTGGGGTTACATTACCTCCATCAATACGCTCGGCGGGTATTTCCAGCGCCTTGTTTACGATGTTAATGATGCTCTCGCCGCTGCCCCCGCCCAAGGCGTACCAGCTGCGAAATACAAATGGTGCATACAGGCTCAACGCCCGACGAATATTGGGATCGACCACCTTCTTGTCCTTAAAGATATCGCGCAAGGCTCTGTCGAGGTAGACATCCTCGGTTGCCACCCGCCTAACCACTACGGCCAATAGGTTTGTCAGCTGCTTTTCCTTCATGGTATCATTTGATAATATGGAGGGCCAAAAGTACAACAAAAACAAAGGCAAACTCCGATATTAGAATAAGATTAAAATCAAGATTATTAACATTAACCGCAACGCCCCCTAAATTATTAATTTGTTCCTTTGCACCGATAATCAAAATCATTTTCCAATATGGACGATGGCCCTGCGATACAGAATTTAATTATTAATCCTGCTAGCCTAGCGAGGTAGCCTTCTCCACGTCGAGACGTTGCCTCTCTTTGTTAGCCCAAACAGGAGGAGGTAACGTGACCACAATCACCACCTTTTACTTTAGCCGTGTTGTCGGATGCAAGGTATTCGACGTACATAAGAATTGCCTTGGCAAGGTTGTAGACTTTGTTATGGACCTAAGCCAGGCTGCAACGATTGACGGCGAGCCCTTTCGTCCCCAGCTGAATGCCCTTTTGCTTAAGCATAAGGGGAAAAAGTTCTACATTTCTTTCACTGAAATCTCGGTTGCAAAAGCCGAAGGGCGATACCTGATCTTTATCGATGGTGCTTCTCAAATTGACCCCAGCTTTGCAAGTGAAACCCTGCTGCTTGGTCAAGGTTTCCTCGATCAGCAGATCGTTGACCTCAACGGGCGCAAGGTGGTTCGCGTAAACGATATCCGAATGGTGAGCTTGTCGAATGCCATCTTTGCCATTGCGGTTGACGTTGGCATCGAAGGTCTTCTTCGCCGCTTGGGAGTGGTCAAGCAGGTTGCCGCAATTCTAAAGATTTTCAATATTGGGACCTCCTCCCACTTCATCCTAATGGACGACGTGGCGGCGGTGGATAACTCCAGTTTCAACATTAAGCTATCGAAGACGGCCTCAAAGCTCGACAAGCTGCACCCCTCCGATCTTGCCGATATCATCGAAGATTTAGGGAAGGACTCCCAAACATCGATCTTCTCCTCACTTGACGAAGAGATTGCGGCAGACGTGCTCGAAGAACTGGAGATGCACGAGCAGATCCACATCATCGAAAGCTTATCGGTTGAAAAGGCGGCCGACGTACTCGAAAAGATGCCGGCCAACGAAGCTGCCGATATCCTCGACGAGCTGGAGGCCGACAAGGCCGAGCTGCTGCTGAAGGAGATGGAAACGGAATCGTCGGAGGAGGTTCGCGAGCTGCTGGAGTACCCCGACAACTCGGTTGGCAGCTTTATGACCACCGAGGTGCTTTCGTTTACCCCAGATGTTAGCATCAACACCGTGCTCGATCAGATCCGCGAAACAAAACCCGAGATGGACATGCTCTACAATATTTTTGTTGTTGATGCCAAAGAGCGCCTAGTTGCAACCGTATCGCTTCGCGATTTAATTGTATCGCAGCCAGACATGCTGCTTAAGGATGTTATGAAGTGCGACCCCATCAGCGTGTACGACACCGAGAAGATAGACTCGCTTGCCGAGATCGTATCCAAGTACAACCTACTCTCGATTCCGGTAACCAACGAAGACGACCAGCTGGAGGGAATGGTGGTTATCGACGACGTTGTTGAGGACCTTGTAGGAAAGAGAAGAACGCTTTAAAATCGAAAAACCGCGGAGATAATGATTAATTGGAAAGATAGAAAGAGCATCTTGGGAAAGATTGCGCTATTCCTTGCCATTCTGGGGCCAGGCATTATTACCGGCAGCGTAGACAACGATGCGGGTGGCATCACCACCTACTCGGTGGCCGGCGCCTTATACGGGTACAACATGCTGTGGACGCTCATTCCGGCATTTATCGTTCTTATTGTGATACAGGAGATGAATGCCCGCATGGGAATTGTAACGGGCAAGGGGCTTGCCGACCTTATCCGCGAAAACGCAGGCGTAAAGATTACCTTCTTCATCTTTGTTGGGCTGCTAATAGCCGATATCGGCAACACCACTACCGAGTTTGCGGGGGTTGCTGGGAGCTTGGAAATATTTGGGGTCAGCAAGTACATATCCGTTCCCATTGTGGGCGTTTTGGTATGGCTGCTCGTTGTTAAGGGCAACTACAAGTTTGCCGAAAGAATTTTCCTCCTCTTTAGCGTATCGCTTTTGGTTTACATCGTTTCGGCACTTATGGGCCATCCACATTGGGGCGAGATTGGAACGGCCATTGTTCATCCCAACCTTCCCATTAACGAGCAAAGCATTGCCCTAACCATCGGAATTATAGGCACCACCATTGCCCCCTGGATGCAGTTCTACATGCAGTCATCGGTTATTGAGAAGGGGCTGAAGATGAAAAACTACAAGTACTCCATTATTGATATTGTGGTGGGCTGCATTGCAACCGTTGTGGTAGCCTTCTTCATTATTGTTGCCTGCGGATCGACGCTTCACCCCAAGGGTATTGCCATCAACGAGGCAAAAGATGCCGCCATGGCGCTAAAGCCGCTGGCAGGGGAGTTTGCAGGACAGGTATTCGCATTCGGACTATTCATCGCCTCGATATTCTCGGCAACCATTCTTCCGTTGGCTACCGCCTTCTACGTATGCGAGGCGTTTGGCTTCGAGGCCGGCATCGATAAGAAGTGGGACGAGGCCCGAGAGTTCTACATCCTGTACACCGGGATACTGGTTATTTCGGCAGGGATTATTCTTTTGCCCAATGCACCGCTTATCCTCATATCCCTATGGTCGCAGGTGGCCAATGGCCTTCTTTTGCCGGTAGTTTTAATCTGCATGATGCTAATCGTAAACAACAAGCGCATTATGGGACGCTACGTGAACAAGCCAACGGCCAACATTATCGGCTGGGGGTCGGTTACCCTGCTAGTTGGCCTATCGGTTACCCTGCTGCTGCTGCCTCTTTTCAGGTAAACGGCTACGCTACAAAAATCTAACGGAAAGCCCACGGCAGCAATGCCCGTGGGCTTTTACGATTTAAGGCTTACCCGCCTACCCTAGTTCCTCTCCCTTCGGGAAACACATCTCTTTACGCCAAACGCCCCTATTTCTAGTTCAAACAAGGTTGTTTCTGCGGTAGAAAAAGTTCTTTTTAGCCTAGCAAAGGCCTTTGCCAGCCAAGAAAAGGCTTTTGACTGCAAAGAAAAGGCCTTTGCCAGCGAAGAAAAGGATGTTTCTTGCGTAGAAAAAACTCTTTCTGAACCAGAAAAGGAACTTTCTACAACAAAAAAGATGTAGAAAGTTTAAGGAATAGATGCTTCAGCCCTCACCGCTGCTATATTGGAAGCATTGTCCAAGTGGTGATGGCGTTAATAGGCTACGCTTCCTTGGCCAGCCCTACCGAAATAGGCAAATAAGCACAAGTCAGCCTGATTAGGGTAAAAAGTCATGCAGAAGCCTCTACCTATATCCGCCCAAAGATCTTGTCGAAAAACCAGCTAGGCCTTGCTGCCACTTCGCCTTTAGATGGGCATTCTCCTTTACCTAAAAGTTCATCAACAATGGTTTGTATTAGGGGCTGCTGTATGTGCTGCGGCTTCTCGAAGTCGAAGGTTTGCAATCCATCGCCATTTTGCAGCACGATTGGCGTAAACTCGAAGGTGGAAAAGGTAATCTTTCCCCTAGTTCCAACAATCTCTATGCTGTCAACCGCCGCTTGGGGTGCAGCCACAAAGCTCCACGAGGCCGTTCCAAGCACGCCGCTCTCGAAAAGGAAGGAGGCAGCCACGGTATCCTCGGCAGAATAGAGTTTGCCAAGGTTCACCGCAAAGCCATGTACATCAGCAATCCGACCAAGAATAAAGTCTAGGATATCTATGGTGTGAGGAGCTAAATCATAAAGGTATCCACCGCCTGCCACCTCGGGATTTATTCGCCAAGTATGTTTTTGGAGTCTGATATCGCTTTCCGAAGCCACCCTTAGCTGCTCAACCCTAACGGTAAGTGGTTTTCCTACGGCACCGCATTCCACCAGCTCCTTAACCTTTACAAAGTAGGGCAGCGCTCGACGGTAGTGGGCCACAAACAACGGCTTTCCGACCTCCTTGGCAGCGTTAACCATCTCCATGCATTCGCTATAGGTAAGCGCCATGGGCTTTTCTACGTACACAGCCTTATCCGCCTTAAGGGCCATCAAGGTGTACGCGCAGTGCATGCTTGGAGGCGTAGCAATGTAAACAGCATCTATTTGGCTATTGGCTAGCAGCTCCTCCGCGCTGGTGTACCATTGTGCAACATGATGCCTTTGGGCAAAATCTTTGGCCTTTGCCGCATCGCGTCGCATAACCGCCACCAGCTCCGAATGTTCGCTCTTGTAAAAAGCGGGTCCACTTTTCACCTCGCACACATCTCCGCATCCAATTATTCCCCATCGTACGATGTCCATAAGGTATTATAAGTTAGAGTTGAAATTTATTATTTCCGAAAAAACTGATACCAATATAGAATAAAAATGCCCAACCCTTTATATATTTGCACAAATTCTACCTATAGGATATAGCTATTAAACAAAACATTTATGCAAACTTTTTCCTTTAAAGGATTGGAGCTAATGCTCCTAAACCGAACCATTGTTGAGGGAACCAAGGTAAACCTAATCCATCGAGTATTTCTTGCACTATTCACCCTTTTTGTAGTGTACTTTTCTGTTCAAATATATCTCTACCTACCCCAAAACCTTGAGGTGCTAGTGCTCTATCTGCTGCTTTTCGGAGCTGCCATACTAGCAATCCAGAAGATTATAAAGGATAGGCATAGCCCTAGCATGGCGTCAATCTCCTCCGACACAATTCGCGTTGTCCGATTCAAGAACCATTTCACCAGAATACCCTGCTTGTTCTCTTCTTCCCCAGATGCCGAGTTCGAAACGCACGATGGCAATACCGTAAAGCTCCGCGTACGCCTCGAAAAGGCCGTACTGCTGCAGTTCAAGCACGAGTTGGTAAAAAGAGATATTCGTGTCGAAGAGCATTAATGCCAAATAAAAGCGCAATCTTTAACACGATAAAACGGTTTTGCACCACATCGGGAACAATTATCCACCCGTCGATGTGTCTAACCTTGTGCTTTGTATTGCCTTTTCAACATTATAATGCTTTAGAAGATGAACCCAAAGGTTAAAGAATTCAGGGAGTACCGCGAAAAGATGAATGAGAAGATTCTATCGAAGAATAATCTTGTTATTAAACGAATCTACAACATCGACACCAACACCTACCAGGAAGGTGCCCTGTCTACCCGCGAGAAGGAGTTGATGGGGCTAGTGGCTTCTATGGTTCTTCGCTGCGACGACTGCGTGAAGTATCACCTAGAAACCTGCTACGAATTAGGTTTGAATACCGACCAGATAATGGAGGCATTCTCGGTGGCCAACCTCGTTGGTGGAACCATTGTAATCCCCCACACCCGCCGAGCCCTCGAATACTGGGAGGCTCTACAGGAGGAATAGTATCCAAAATAAATATTCCCTGTAACCTTAGCCAATAGGCTACGTCTATACTTTGCAATACCTGTATTAAAGTACTACAAGCTGGCGATATGCCCATGCCTTGCGGGCAACAGCTCATCGTTGGCCATAAACCATTACCAAATGAAAAAGCTTCTTTCGGCCTTGCTGCTTCTTATGTCGTTTGCGGCAGCGGCAAACGATAGCGCTCCGCTTTGGATGCGCTATCCTTCAATTTCTCCAGATGGGAGAACCATCGCCTTTACCTACAAGGGCGACATCTACACCGTACCAACATCGGGAGGTCGTGCTTTGCAGCTAACCACCAATCCTGCCTACGACTACATGCCAATCTGGAGCCCCGATGGAAAGACCATCGCCTTTGCCAGCGACCGCTATGGCAACTTCGATATCTTTACCATGCCCGCCGAAGGTGGTACACCAAAGCGTATTACCACCAATTCGGTTGCCGAACAGCCAAGAACGTTTACCCCCGATGGTAAAGAGATCCTTTTCCTTGCCCAAATCATGGATAAGGCAAACAGCCGCCAATTCCCCTACGGTACCTTGCGCGAGGTATACGCCGTTTCGGTAGATGGCGGTCGTCCCCATCAGGTGCTAACCATTCCAGCCGAAGATCCTTCATTCGACAAGAGCGGTAAGCTAATGGCCTACCACGACTATAAGGGCTACGAGGATCCTATGCGTAAGCACCACGTATCACCAGTCACCCGCGACATCTGGGTGTACGATACCCAAGCAAAAAAGCACACCAAGATTTCCACCTTCGGAGGCGAAGATCGTACGCCAATCTTTGGCGACGACTCCAAAACGCTATACTACCTCAGCGAGCAGTTTGGCGACTTCAACGTGGTTAAAACCAGCATCGACAACCCAACAAAGGTAGAGCAGCTAACCTTCTTCAAGAAGAATCCAGTTCGTTTCCTCACCAAATCAAATAGCAACATCTTCGCTTTTGGCTATGGTGGCGAAATCTACACCTATAAAGAAGGTGGCAAACCCGAAAAGGTCGCCATCTCCATCGTTAACGATCAGGTAGAAAACACCCTCATAAACAACGACCTTACCAACGGTGCCAGCGAAATGTCCGTTTCCCCCAATGGTAAAGAGGCCGCCTTTATTCTACGTGGCGATGTGTACGTTGCCTCTGTAGAGTACGGCACCACCAAACGAATTACCAACACCCCAGAACAGGAGCGCAACGTAAGCTTTAGCCCCGATGGACGCAGCCTTGTTTACGCCGGCGAACGCAACGGCAAGTGGCAGGTATTTACCGCTACCATGGTAAAAAAGGACGAGCCATTCTTTGCCACCTCAACAGCCGTAAAGGAAGAGAGCCTAGTTACCATTCCAGAAGACGCCTTCCAACCCTCCTACTCGCCTGACGGCAAAGAGGTAGCCTTCCTAAAGGACAGAACTACCCTAAGCGTCATCAACCTAAAGAGCAAGAAGATCCGCGATGTGCTCGATGCCAAGTACAACTACTCGTACCAGGATGGCGACCAAGACTACTGCTGGTCGCCCGACAGCAAATGGTTCCTTGTTAAGTACTTCGAAGCAGGAGGATGGAATAAAGAAGATATCGGCCTCGTAAAAGCCGATGGCACAGGTACTGTCACCAACCTCACCAACAGCGGCTACAGCGATAGCAACCCAAAATGGATGATGAAAGGCCAATCGATGATCTGGATTACCGATAGGGACGGCTACCGCAGCCACGGCAGCTGGGGATCGGAAGGCGACGTGTACGGCATGTTCTTCACCAAGAAGGCTTGGGATACCTTTAAGATGACCAAGGAGGAGCTGGATATTCAAAAAGAAGCCGAGAAACTTACCAAAAAGGATAAAAAAGACGAAACAAAGAAGGATGACGCGAAAAAGGACGAGGCCAAGAAGGACTCTACCGATAAGATAGCCCCTCTTGAGATTGACCTCAACGACCTAGAGAGCCGCACCACCCGCCTTACCATCAACTCGTCGAACATATCCGATGCCGTGCTTACCCCCGATGGCGATAAGCTATACTACCTGTGCAGCTTCGAGAAAGGATTCGACCTCTGGGTTAACGACCTGAAGGAAAACAGCACCAAACTGGTAATGAAGCTCGATGGCTACAACGGCAACCTGGTAATAGACAAGGACGGGAAGAACCTCTTCTTCACCTCTGGCAACACCCTTAACAAGCTCGAGATCTCGTCGAATAAGAGGACGACCATCAGCTACAAGGCACCAAAAACTCTCGACTATCCAGCCGAAAGAAAGTACCTGCTCGACCATGCCTACCACCTTGTCGAGAAGAAGTTCTACGATCCTAAGCTCCATAACGTAGACTGGAACTACTACCACCAGGAGTATGCCAAGTTCCTCCCCTACATCAACAATAACTACGACTTTGCCGAACTCCTAAGCGAAATGCTTGGCGAGCTTAACGGTTCGCACACCGGAGGAAGGTACACTCCTGCTCCATCATCAGGTGCCGACCAAACCGCAACGCTTGGACTTATCTACAACGATAGCTACAGCGGCGATGGTCTTATGGTAGCCGAAGTTATCAAGAAAGGCCCCTTTGAAAACGGCAAAACCAAGGTTGCACCAGGCATCGTAATCACCGCTATTGATGCCGATACCATTAAGGCTGGTGCCGATTACTACCCAATGCTTAACCGCAAGGCCGGAAAAGCCACTGTTGTTGGCCTCCTCAACCCAAAGACAGGCCAACGCTGGGAAGAGATCGTTAAACCTATCAGCAAGGGTACTGAAAACAACCTCCTTTACGATCGCTACGTTGAACGCCAGGAAGCCTACGTCGATTCCATCTCCAACGGTAGAATTGGTTACGTACACGTAAGAGGCATGAATAGCGAAAGCTTCCGCGAAACCTACTCCAAAACCCTTGGAAAGTTCCGCAACAAGGAAGCCCTAATCGTAGACACCCGCTTCAACGGTGGCGGATGGCTGCACAACGACCTAGCCATTCTACTTAGCGGTAAAAAGTACGCCGAGTTTGCCCCTAAGGGCCAATACATCGCTGCCGAACCGCTATCCCAATGGGCAAAGCCATCGGTAGTGCTAGCTTCAGAGGGTAACTACTCCGACGCTCACGGCTTCCCCTTTACCTACAAGACGCTTAAGATTGGCAAGCTAATAGGTAAGCCTGTTGCCGGCACCATGACAGCCGTATGGTGGGAGAACCTACAGGACAGAACCCTTACCATTGGCGTTCCCCAAGTAGGAGTTCGCGACATGAACGGGAACTTCCTCGAAAACCACACCCTACAGCCCGACATCGAGGTAGACTTCACCCCCGAAGATGTAGCCAACGGCATCGATCCACAGCTCGAAAGAGCCGTAAAGGAGCTGCTGAAGAAGTAAGAAGTAGTATAAGTAGTACTTAAAAACCTAACAGGCTTCGAAAACCTGTTAGGTTTAATTCACCCCATAGATGAAAAAGTTTTTAATTGCAATTGCAGCATTTCTAGGATTCAGCGCGGCACAGGCCCAAGAATCCCCACTGTGGCTGCGCTACCCCTCCATCTCACCCGATGGCAAGACTATCGCCTTTACCTATAAGGGCGATATCTACACCGTTCCAGCGGCAGGAGGAAGGGCGCAAGCCGTAACCACCAACCCTGCCTACGACTACATGCCCGCTTGGAGCCCCGATGGCAAAACCATCGCCTTTAGCTCCGACCGTAACGGTAACTTCGACGTTTACACCGTACCTGCCGAAGGCGGTACCCCTACCCGACTCACCACCAACTCGGCCAACGAGTACGTGCAAACCTTTACCCCCGATGGCAAGCATGTCGTATTTACGGCATCCATCCAAAAGCCAGCAACCAACCAGCAGTTTCCTGCAGGATACCTAACGGAAACCTACTCGGTATCGGTTAGCGGTGGACGACCAGCGCTGCTCACCAGCGCCGCTGGCGAGAACCACTTCTACACCAAGGATGCCAAGACCGTTTTCTACAACGACATCAAGGGGCAGGAGAACGCTTTCCGCAAGCACCACACCTCGTCGGTTGCCCGCGACATCTGGAAGTGGAACATCCCTACCAACACCTTCACCCAGCTAACCGTCGAAGGGGCCGAAGATCGTAACCCGGTGCTTACCGCCGACGAGAAGACGCTCTACTACCTATCGGAGAACGCTGGCTCGTTCAACGTTTGGAAGATGGACGTAGCCAACCCAAAAGGCATCTCGCAGGTAACCTCGTTTACCAAAGATCCCGTTCGCTTTCTATCCATATCTAAGAACAACACGCTTGCCTTTAGCCAAAACGGCGAGCTTTACACCCTTGCCCAAGGCGGCAAGCCCGAAAAGGTGAAGGTGACCATTGTTAACGATGGCGACAATCAGGTGGAGAAGCAGACCGCCCGTAGCGGCCTCTCGGGTGCAGCCCTATCGCCCAACGGCAAGGAGCTCGCCATTGTGGTACGTGGCGACATCTACGTTACATCAGTAGAGTACGGTACCACCCGTCGCATCACCAACACCCCCAGCCAGGAGCGTAGCCCATCGTTTAGCCCCGATGGCCGCACGCTAGTGTACGCCGGATTCCGCAACGGCAGCTGGAACCTCTACACAGCCTCCATCGCAAAGGCCGAGGAGCCCTACTTCTTTGCAGCCTCATCCATCAAGGAGGAAACCCTACTGGATAGCCCCGATGAGACCTTCCAGCCCGTATTCGCGCCAAAGGGCAACGAGGTGGCCTTCCTAAGCGATAGAACCAAAATCAAGGTTATCGATACAAAGACAAAGGCCATCCGCCAGATTACCGATGGCAGCAAGAACTTCTCCTACTCCGATGGCGACATCGACTTTGGCTGGTCGCCCGACGGCAAGTGGATTACCCTGGCCTACATCGATAAGCTGCGCCAAGGCTACAACGATATCGGCATTGTGAGCAGCAAGGGCGGCGAGATTAAGAACATCACCCTATCGGGCTACATGCAGGATGGCCCCAAGTGGATGATGGGTGGCGATATCATCCTCTTCACCTCCGACCGCTTTGGCATGAGGGCGCACGGCTCGTGGGGCTCGCAGCGCGACATAATGGGCATCTTCACCAACAAGGCCGCCTTCGACAAGTCGAAGCTCTCGCAGGAAGATCTCGACCTGATTAAGGAGCAGGAGAAGATGAAGAAGGATGCCGAGAAGAAGGTGGCAGATGCCAAGAAGGAGAAAAAGGACGATAAGAAGAAGCCTGCCAAGAAGGACGAAAAGGCTGCTGCCGACTCCACCAAGAAGGAGGCCAAGCCCGAAGGTAAGGACATCAAGCTGGAACTTAACGGTATCGAAGACCGCATCGAGCGTCTTACCATCAACTCGTCCGACCTTTCGGACTACGTGATTACCCCCGATGGCGAAAAGCTGTACTACCTTGCCGCATTCGAGGGTGGGTACGACCTCTGGGTCAACGAGCTCCGCAAGAACGAAACCAAGCTGGTGCAGAAGCTCAACGGTAAAGGCGGCTCGCTGGCGCTCGACAAGGAGGCCAAGAACCTTTTCGTGATCGCATCGAGCGGCATCACCAAAATAGAGATTGCCAGCGGCAGCAAGAAGTCGGTTTCCTTTGCTGCTGACGAGGAGATCGATCACGCCGCCGAGCGTGCCTACATGTTCGAGCACGTGTACAAAACCGTGAAGAGCAAGTTCTACCGTACCGACCTCCATGGCTGCGACTGGGAGTACTACAAGGCCAACTACGAGCGATTCCTCCCCTACATCGACAACAACTACGACTTTGCCCAGCTGCTCAGCGAGCTGCTCGGCGAGCTGAACGCCTCGCACACCGGCGGAAGCTACCGCCCATCGCTCGAGAATGCCGACGCCACCGCCCGCCTTGGCCTGCTGATGGATGTGGCCTACACCGGCGAGGGCGCCAAGGTAGCGGAGGTGATCAAGGACGGCCCATTCGACCGCGAATCGTCGAAGGTTAAGGCCGGATCGCTGCTGGTTGCCATCGACGGCAGCCCCGTTAAGGCCGGAGAAGACTACTATCCGCTTCTAAACAAGAAGGCCGGCAAGCGCACCATGCTTACCTTTAAGGATGATAAGGGCAGTAGCTGGGACGAGGTGGTTAAGCCCATCAGCGCCAGCGCCGAAAACGAGCTGATGTACAACCGCTGGGTGGAAAACCGCCGCGCCGAAGTCGAAAAGCTGTCGGGTGGCCGCCTAGGCTACGTGCACATCCGCTCGATGGCCGACGAAAGCTTCCGCACCACCTTCTCCGACGTCTTCGGCCGCTACAACAACAAGGAAGGCATCGTAATCGACACCCGCTTCAACGGCGGTGGCCGCATGCACGAGGACATCGAGGCGCTGTTCAGCGGCACCAAGTACCTCGAGCAGGTTCCCCGCGGGCAGTACGTGGGCCTTCAGCCAACCAAGCGCTGGACCAAGGCATCCATCATGCTCATCGGCGAGGCCAACTACTCCAACGCGCACGGAACCCCTTGGGTGTACAAGCACATGAACATCGGCAAGCTGGTAGGCATGCCCGTTCCCGGAACCATGACCAGCGTTTGGTGGGAGAACATGCAGGATCGTACCATCACCTACGGCATTCCAATCATCGGGTACCGCACCAAGGAGGGCAACTTCCTGGAGAATACCCAGCTCGAGCCCGACTACAAGGTGGCCAACCAGTCCACCATCCTCGATGCCGGCCGCGACCAGCAGATCGAGGAAGCCGTAAAGGAACTGCTTAAGGATATTGATGCCAACAAGTCGAAGACTTGGTAGGTAGCAGGTCTATTAAATTGACAAAGGGCTGGTAGCAATACCGGCCCTTCTTGTTTACTCTGTTAGACGAAGACATCTTTGGGTGCGATAGATGCATCTATAGGTTGCTAGTGGGGCTATTGTTATTATCAGCGAGGTATGGTATGTTGTCAGCGAGATACGGTAGATTGTTAACGAAGCGGCTAAATTGTCAGCGAGGCATGGTAGATTGCTAACAAGACGGGTAAATTGTCAGCGAGGTATGGTGCGTTGTCAGCGAAGCGGGGTACTATACCGACGTTTTCTATCTGCGTGTAATTCTTTGTTCCCCGCTAGCCGTAGAATAAGCCCACGAGGCTGGCGCATCTTGTAAATGCGTCGAGCATAGGCGGAGGGCTCATACCGCCAGCATGCACAGGGCACAAAAGAAGAAGCGGCTGCCATTGGGTTGGTAGCCGCTTCTTGGGGGCGGAGAGAAAGGGATTCGAACCCTTGAACCACTTTTGGCGGTTACACACTTTCCAGGCGTGCGCCTTCGACCACTCGGCCATCTCTCCTTGATTTCTGCGGTGCAAAATAGTGAAAAAAATTTCAAATATCCTAGCTAACCTCCATCTCTCCGGCCAGCGAGCACTCAAATTGTCGCTTTACCTCATCCACCGTATAGCTTTGCCCGAACAGGAACATCAACTTAACCACCGCCGCCTCGAAGGTTATGTCGTACCCGGTAATCACGCCCATCTTCTTCAGCAGCACGCCGGTTTCGTAGCTCTCCATGTTTACCGACCCGCCACGGCACTGGCTTACGTTAACCACCACCAGCCCGCGCTTTATGGCAGCATCGAGTTCGTCTAGGAACCAGGGGTAGGTAGGCGCATTCCCCGAGCCAAATGTCTCGAGCACCACCCCCTTCACGCCCTTGATGTTGAGCACCGCATGCACCACGCTCTGGCTGATGCCGGGGAATAGCGCTAGCGATGCCACGTTGGCATCCAGCTTGGTGTTAAACCGTACGGGCTGGCTAAAATCGACCTGCCGCACGTAGGGAAGATGGTACTGAACGTCGATGCCGGCCACCGCCAGCGCCGGATAGTTCTCGCTCCGAAATGCGTTAAAGGTATGCGCGTTGTACTTAAAGGTGCGGTTGCCCCGGTAGAGGTGGTTGTTAAACAGCACGCACACCTCGGGGATGAGCGGCTTGCCCTCCATGTAGGCCGCCGCCACCTCAACGGCCGAGAGCAGGTTCTCCCTACCATCGGTTCGGATCTCGCCGATGGGCAGTTGGCTTCCGGTGAGGATAATGGGCTTGGTGAGGTTCTGGATCATGAAGCTGAGCGCCGATGCCGTGTACGACATGGTGTCGGTTCCGTGCAGGATCACAAAGCCATCGTACTTCTTGTAGTTTGCCTTGATGATTTCGGCGATGCTCTGCCAGAACTCGGGCTGAATATTCGAGGAATCGACCGGGGGATCGTACGATATGGTGTTAATCGTAAAGTGGAACTTGCTCAGCTCAGGAACCTCTTCCTGTATCTGCTTAAAGTTAAATGGGACGAGCGATCCGGTTTCAAGATCGCGCTTCATACCAATCGTTCCACCTGTATAAATTACAAGTATGGCTGTGCCTTTCATCGCTTAAATGTTGAAGATACTTTTAGCTGTTGTAGTAGTTGCTCCCGCTACATCGCTAACCGTTACGTTCTTGATTTGAGCCACCTTTGCAGCAATTAGTGGAATGAACGCCGGCACGTTGCGCTTCCCCCTATGGGGAGTTGGCGCAAGATATGGAGAATCGGTTTCTAAAACAATACGCTCCAGCGGAATTTCCGCCACCACATCGGCCAGGCCCGAATTCTTAAAGGTGACGATTCCCCCTATTCCAACCGCAAAATCGCCCAACGCGCTGATGGCCCTGTAGGTCTCCACATCGCCCGTAAAGGCGTGGAAGATGCCAAAGAGCGGCTGCCCCTTGTATGCCTTTAGGATATCGAAGATCTCGGAAAACGCCTCGCGCGAGTGGATCACCAGCGGAAGGCTATGCTTAAGCGCCAGCTGTATCTGGTAGTCGAACACCTCCTGCTGCTGATGCCTGAACTCCTTCGACCAGTACAGGTCGATGCCCACCTCGCCGATGCCGTACACCTTTCGGCTTGCCAGGTACTGCTCCACCAGCTGCAGCTCCTCGTTATACGATTCGCCTACCGACGTTGGATGGAGCCCGATAAGCGGATAGCAGCAAGGCGCCTCGTCGGCCAGCGCAAATAGCGACTGATGGCTTTCGCTATCTATTGCCGGAAGAATAAGCGCCTCGACATGGGCATCGTTTGCCCGCTTAAGCTCAGGCAGGTAGTCGTCCTTAAACTCCTCGGCGTAGAGGTGGCAGTGCGTATCAATAAAATTCATGGGTATTGTTTCGGTTGATATATCCGGCGAAGATGCCGCGCCAAAGGTACAAAAACGCTACTGATGGGGGTACGATTTGGATAGCGCGGAGGAATTTCATGTGAAAGTAGCTGTTTCGTAACGGTCACATGCCGCTCGCATGGCAGACGCACATCTACTTTGGTGAATTCCTCACCCATGCTCGTTTCGCTTTTAGTATTACTGCTTAGGGGTTGCTGGAGAGCTAGGCCGTGTCTACCTCAACACCCTCCAAAGGGGGCTACGGCGCAGCCCGTAGCTTAACAGCATGTCGGATATCCTCAAAGCGAATCTAAGGGGTGATGCATCGATGCATTAGGGCTTTCCGGAAATCCGGCAGGGGTCACACACCAATGCATTAGGCTTTCCGGAAATCCGGTAGGGGTCATACACCGATGCATTAGGCCTTCCGAAAACCCGGTAGGGGTCATACATCGATGCATCAGGCTTACCGGAAATCCGGCAGGGGTCATACACCGATGCATTAGGCTTTCCGAAAACCCGGCAGTGGTCATGCATCGATGCATTAGGTCTTCCGAAAAATCTGAAGGGGTCATGTATCGTTACATTAGGCTTCCGGAAAATTCTGAAGGGGTGATGTATCGTTACATTAGGCTTTCTGAAAATACTGTAAGGGGTAATGAATCAAGGAAACAGGCAATCAACGCTGGACAAATTCTAAAAGCGAAATCCCTGGGATAGCGCGTATGATTTACCCGGCAGGCTTTTTACAATGCCATCGAACTCCATGGTAAGAAGGATTGCCGAGGTAGATGGCATCGACAGCCCGCTGCTAAACGCAATGGTATCGATGCTCTCCTTTTCGACCCCCTTAAGGATGGCTACAATCTTCTGCTCCTCCTCGCTCAGCTCCCTAAAGAGGCTCAGCTGCTGCGGAGGAGCGGCGCTCGTTTGAGCGGTCTGCCAGTTGAGCGCATTCTCGATGTCCTCAGCGCTCTCAACCAGCGCCGCCTTATTCGATTTAATGAGGGCATTACATCCCTGCGAGTATTTGTCGCCTGCACGACCAGGACAGGTCAGCACATCGCGGTTGTACGAGCTGGCGATATCGGCGGTAACCAACGCGCCACCCTTTATGGCCGACTCCACCACAATTGTGGCATCAGCCAATCCTGCAATTATTCGATTACGCCGAAGGAAGTTGTTGCGCTCGGGCTGAGTACCCGTGATAAAGTCGGTGACCAAGGCGCCATTGCCCAGCATCTCCTTGGCCAATCCCCTATTGGCCGAAGGGTAAATCATATCGAGCCCATGCGCCAGCACGCCTACCGTTGGAAAACCATTCTTTGTTGCATTTCGATGCGCGGCGGTGTCTATTCCATGAGCCAAACCGCTTACAATAAGTACCGAATGTCCCTGTTGGGCCAAGCCACGAACCAGCTCCTCGCAAAGCCACCTGCCGTAATCGCTTGCGCTCCGGGTTCCGACCATAGCCAGCACCTTCGGATGCGATAGCGGCACGCTACCCTTATAGTAGAGAAGGATTGGCGAATCGTCGCACTGCTTAAGCCGCTCGGGATAGCTCGGGTCGGTATAGTAAAGAGGGGTTATCTCGTACTTGGAAAGAAACTCTATCTCTTTTTCGGCACGCTCCAGCACCTTTTGGTGGTACACCTCATGCGCAATGAACTCTCCTACCCCAGGTACCTTTTGCAGCGACTTCTTCGACTGAATAAATACCTCGTCTACTCCACCACAGTAGGCTATAAGCTTTTTGGCGGTGATGCTGCCAATGTGGGGGATAATCTCAAGGGCAATCTTGTACTTAAGTAGAGGATCGTTCATGCCACAAAAGGTTTAGGTTAGCTCCGCCGCATTCAGCTTTAGGCACTCAATTGTTTGGCGCTGCTTTTCCTTTAAAAAGCTCCCGATAGGAATTGGGGGATACTGAAATACCTTTCCGTCCTTCTCTTGGTAGATGATTAGCGTTTTCTTTAAGAAACGCTTCTGAATCTTAAACGCATAAAAGTCCTCAACGGTCACCCTTATCAGCCGCTTGGCGCCAAAAGGAGCTGTTAGCAGAAAGTAGCGAAATTCATAGGCGTCATCCTTAAAGATGAACTCCATGAACCACATCCCGCCCCGCAAGGCTAAAAGAAGTGTCGCCAGCAGGTATGCCGCAGCATAAACGTGCCCCACCAGCTGTATGGTCTTGCTATCCGACCACGAGAAGTATTCGGGGAAAATCCAAATAGAAAGGAGGTAGGCAATAAATATAACTGCGAAAAAGATTCTCATTACATGGTAGGCTGCGACCTCATTCTCATTACTAACTTTTACCATTGCTTATAACTTTTACGACGCTTAATTTCTTGGTTTATCAGATCCAGCTCGCGCGATGCTTGTTCTGCCACCGACGTGTTCTCTCGTGCCCGTCGGATTAGGTAGGGAAAAACTTCCTTTACCGATCCGTAAGGGAGATACTTTGCCACGTTGAATCCTTCGGCTGCAAGGTTAAACGTAAGGTTATCGCTCATTCCGTAAAGCTGCGAGAACCAAATCCGACGATCATTTTCCTGCAAGGAATACTTGTAGATCAGCTCAACAAGAAACCATGTGCTATCCTGATTGTGAGTTCCTGCAAAGATGCTGATTTTATCAATATTCTCAAGAGAGTACACCAGCGCATCATCGAACATTGTATCGGTGATTTCTTTGGTTGGGTTTATTGGCGAAGGATACCCTAGCTGTGCTGCACGTTCGCGCTCCCTTTCCATGTACGCACCACGTACAAGCTTTGCTCCAGCTATAAAGTTTTTTTCAACAGCGCGCTTATGCAGCATCTTCAGATATTCTAGCCTATCCGTTCGGTACATTTGAAGCGTATGGTAAACAACCGCCTTCTCCGTATTGTAGCGCTCCATCATCTGCTCGGCAACCTCGTCAATTACCTGCAGGTAGCAGTAATCCTCAGCATCTATCAGAATCGAAATGCCAACCTCGGCAGCTTTAGCACAGAGCGCATCCACTCTTTTTACAAATAGATGGAATCGCTCTTCTTCGCCTTCATCCAGCGCCACTCCACTCGAAACTTTCTCTAGCACTTCAGGCTGAATAATGCCGGTAGGCTTAAAGACGGCAAATGCAACATACGGATGCTTTCCACCAAATTCGATGCTGCGCATTACCTCCTTAAAACAAGCCTTTGTCGAAGCGTCATCACTCTTTCCCTCTACGGAGTAGTCGAGAATTGAGCCCACCTTATACTTCCAGAGCTTTCTAGCCTTATTGGCACTCTTGGCTAAAGATACCCCACCCACAAATTGAGCATAAAGCGTTGGCTTTACCAACCATCCAATTGGGATGTGGTTCTTTACCGCAAAGGTTGCCAACGCGCTTAACCACCCCACTAGTTTCGGGTTATTAATCGTTTTAAAAAGGAAGCGAGCCTTACGAAGCTCAGCATTCGACTTTATTTTAAAGGCAATCTCAGTATTGGTAAAGTCTATCATAACCGCTGCATTAACGATGGGTTAATATACCAAAGATAGCGACCTTTTTCAATTCACCGATATTACTGTACAAGATAAGATGTTACGGCTACCTTTCCCCAATTGGTCCTATTGATCATGCTTGGATAATCAACAAAAAAGCCCTGACCGCGATAACGATCAAGGCTTTACAATAACTGTTATGTGACCCCGGCGGGATTCAAACCCACGACCTTCAGAACCGGAATCTGACGTTCTATTCAGCTGAACTACGGGGTCGAGAAACGAAGTGCAAATCTAGTAATAATAATTACTCTTTAAAATGCGGCCGAACTAATTTCATCTCAAAACACCAGAAATTTTAAAGACTAATAATTTGCTTTGCTATGTGAATTATCACTAAATAATATACATTTACCCCATCTATATTTTATAAACAACACTGCCATGTTACGATTATTAAAACTCACCCTTGTTATAGCAATAGCCTCACTCATCGTGAGCTGCGACAAGGAAAAACAGGAAAACTCACAATTACTCGAAGGTAGCACATGGAAGCTAAAAGCGTACATTAACACAACGAATGGCGATGTACAGTTTGTCTCAAACGCTCATCCCGTCGAAATGTCCTTCCTAAAAGGGGGAAAGTACACCTTCTCGTCAGATTCGAAATGCATTCAGTCAACCTTCAGATTTAGGTCAGAAACTGGTTGCGCTTCGTTTTCGAAACCATCAAAGTCAATTACGTTTAGCAGGGAGACTAACACCTTCCTAACAGCTACATTCAAATCCGACAGCTACGAATTAGTTGGAGACAACCTGAAAATCGCCTCCAAATCGACAAATAAGTTTCTGATATTTGAGCGAATAAGGTAACAAAAGCGTGAGCAATCACGCTTTTTGCTTTTTTAACATAATACTACTTTAAAGAATAAAAGATTACTTTCAGAAACAACTATAACCATAGTCACTGGATTCTTTTTCAAAAAGGAAATCATTTTAGCAATTACCTCAAAAGCTGTAGCTACGCCTTCAAATCCCCCCTTGCATCATATTTGAAAATAATAATTAAGCTTGCAGAAGTTCAAATTTCGATAGAACAACTAGCAAGTTACTAGATGCAGAACCATCAGGTTTACATACACTACTTCATCAACTCAATCCTAGCACTACGGGTTGATGCTGCTGCGCATTTAATTCTTGCTCTCCTCCTACTCCTCCTATCGAACCTGCTGCTCCTCCGCTAATAACGCAGCAAACATCTCACCTAACGGTGAACCTCGTTTTTCCCATAATTGTTTATCATTTAAAATCAAGAATACCATGAGTAAAGAAAAGGTGTACATCTTCGACACGACGCTTCGCGATGGCGAGCAGGTGCCCGGCTGTCAGCTGAATACAATCGAAAAGATTGAAGTTGCCCTCGCCCTCGAAAAGCTCGGCGTTGATATCATCGAAGCCGGATTCCCCATATCATCGCCGGGAGACTTTAACTCGGTGGTAGAAATTTCGAAGGCAGTGTCGGAGCCAACCATTTGTGCGCTTACCCGTGCTGTTGAAAAGGACATTGAGGTAGCTGCAGAGGCGCTACGCTACGCCAAGCATCCGCGTATCCATACAGGGATTGGGGTATCGCCATACCACATCAAGTATAAGTTTAATGCAACCCCCGAGGAGGTAATTCAACGGGCAATTGCTGCGGTAAAGTACGCCAAACGGTTTGTGGAGGATATTGAATTCTACGCCGAAGATGCCGGACGTGCTGAAAATCGTTTCCTTGCCAAAATAGTAGAGGCTGTTATAAGTGCAGGAGCAACGGTGGTTAACATTCCCGACACTACCGGCTATTGTTTGCCTTCGGAATACGGTTCGAAGATCCTATTCCTAAAGGAGAACGTCTCGAATATCGATAAGGCGATTATCTCGACCCACTGCCACAACGACCTTGGACTTGCAACAGCCAACTCTATTGCTGGTGTAATGAACGGTGCCCGTCAGATAGAGTGCACCATCAACGGAATTGGCGAGCGTGCCGGCAATACTTCGCTCGAAGAGGTTGTGATGGTGATGAAGAGCCATAAGGGACTTAATCTGGAAACATCTATCAACACCAAAAAGATATTTCCAACAAGCAGGTTGGTTTCTACGCTTATGCGCATGCCTGTGCAGGCTAACAAGGCTATTGTGGGACGTAATGCATTTGCTCACTCGTCGGGCATCCACCAAGATGGCGTGCTGAAGAACCGTGAAACCTACGAGATCATCAACCCCAAACAGGTTGGCGTAAGCGAATCGTCTATTGTGCTTACCGCACGCAGCGGAAGAGCTGCGCTGAAGCATCGCCTTGCTACCTTGGGCTATAAGCTCGACCAAAAGCAATTGGACGAGGTTTATGCAGATTTTCTAAACCTTGCCGATAAGAAGCGAGATATTCATAACGACGATCTAGAGGCTTTAATGGGCAAGGCAGCCCGTTTCGACAGGAAGATTCAGCTAGAATCTCTTCAGGTTATATGCGGGAAAAGCACCATACCTACTGCAACCATCCGTATAAAGTACGAAGGACAGATTTGGGAGGGCACCGAAACGGGCAACGGTCCTATTGATGCCGCCATAAACGCCGTGAAAACCATCATCACCGCAAAAACCACGCTCGAGGAGCTGCTGATCCACACCATCACACGTGGTAGCGACGACATGGGCAAGGTGCACGTGCAGGTTGAAAGCAAGGGCAAGGTTTTCTACGGCTTTAGCGCCAACACCGACGTTATTACGGCAACTGTAGAGGCATATCTGGATGCCCTTTCACAAATTGTATAACTCGATCTTTCTAGAATATGGGAAAAACACTTTTCGACAAAATATGGGATGCACACGTAGTGCATAGCACAGGCGATGGTGCCGATATCCTTTATATCGACCGCCACTACATCCACGAGGTAACCTCGCCACAGGCTTTCGATGGGCTTCGTAGCCGTGGCTTAGGCGTTTTTCGTCCTTTAAAAACGGTGGCAACGGCCGACCACAATGTCCCAACCATCAACCAACATCTTCCGATTAAGGAGGAACAATCGCGCAAGCAGGTAGCACAGCTGGTGCAGAACTGCAAAGAGTTTGGCTTGGATCTTTACGGGCTTGGACACCAATACCAGGGCATCGTACACATCATAGGACCAGAACTGGGCGTTACCCAACCCGGTGGAACCTACGTGTGCGGCGATAGCCACACTGCGACGCATGGCGCATTCGGCTCGATAGCCTTCGGCATTGGCACATCGGAGGTGGAGATGGTTTTGGCATCGCAATCGCTACCTCAGGTAAAGCCCAAGCAGATGAGCATCACCGTAAACGGGCAGCTGAAGAAGGGCATCACCGCCAAAGACCTTATCCTATATATAATAAGTAAGTTGACGGCAAAAGGTGGCACTGGCTACTTTGTTGAATATGCCGGAGAAGCCTTTCGAGCCCTCAGCATGGAGGGCAGAATGACGGTTTGCAACATGAGCATCGAGATGGGTGCCCGTGGCGGACTTATTGCCCCCGACGAAACTACCATCGCCTACGTAAAAGGTCGCGCATTTGCCCCCAAAGGTGACGATTGGGATAAAGCCGAGGCCTACTGGCGTACGCTGTACAGCGATGCCGATGCAACGTTCGATGCCAAGTTCTCCTTCGACGCTGCCGACATCGAGCCGATGCTTACCTACGGAACGAATCCCGGCATGGGCATTGGTATCACGGAAAGCATCCCTACAGAAAAAGATTTTACCGACGAGAGCGATAAGGCGACCCTCAAAAAGGCGCTTGCCTACATGCAGCTCTCCGAAGGTGAAAAGCTGCTGGGCAAGCCCGTATCCTACGTATTCATCGGAAGCTGTACGAATGGTCGCATCGAGGACTTTAGGATGGCCGCCGAAATTGTAAAGGGCAGGAAGGTTGCCAATGGCATCACCGCATGGTTTGTTCCTGGATCGAAGCAGGTAGAGAAGCAGTGCGAGACCGAAGGATTAACCCAAATCTTTGCCGAAGCAGGCATTGCCCTTCGCCAACCCGGATGTTCGGCTTGCTTGGCCATGAACGAGGATAAGGTCCCCGAAGGTGCGCTTTGCATATCGACATCGAACCGTAACTTCGAAGGAAGACAAGGTCCTGGAGCACGTACCATCCTTGCCGGACCGTATGCTGCCGCTGCCGCAGCGGTTACGGGGGTTATTACCGATCCAAGAAAGATGTTAGATTTTAGATGTTAGACTTTAGATATTAGACGCTAGATGTTAGAAGGCTTGAAAATGATGTTGGTTGGGTAAAACAAGGTACAATTACAACATCCGATTATCAGAAAGGAAAGCAATCGGCGTAAGCAATTCTAATATCTAAATACTAAAATCTAAATACTTAAAAACGAACCATGCCAAATAAAAAAGTAACCATCATAAAGTCATCTGCAGTGCCGCTGAGAGTGGACAACGTAGATACCGACCAGATAATCCCCGCTCGATTCCTTAAGGCAACCACGCGCGAGGGCTTTGGAGAGAACCTCTTTAGGGATTGGCGCTACGACAAGCAAAATAGTATCGTAGAGGCTTTCCCGCTGAACAGTTCGAAGTACTCGGGCAAGATTCTGGTAGCCGGGAAGAACTTCGGCTGCGGATCGAGCCGCGAGCATGCCGCTTGGGCCGTTAAGGATTACGGCTTCGAAGCCGTGGTATCGAGCATGTTTGCCGATATCTTTAAGAGTAACGCCCTCAACAACGGCTTGCTGCCCGTGCAGGTAAGCGAGGCATTCCTCGAGAGGCTCTTTACTGCCATAGAGAGCGATCCATCGACCCAAATAGCCATCGATTTGCCCAACCAAACCATTAGCATGGGCGATGAGAAGGAATCGTTTGCCATTGGAGCCTATAAGAAGGAGTGCCTGGTGAACGGGTACGACGATGTGGACTACCTGGTGAGCATGAAAGATAAGATTGAAGCATACGAACAAAGCAAAAAGTAATGAATGCATATAAGATAGCCGTCCTAAAGGGCGATGGAATTGGCCCCGAGATTGTAGACGAGGCCATAAGAGTTTTAGAGGCTGCTGGCCGCAAGTTTAACATCGAGTTCGACTACAGCGAAGGCCTAATTGGCGGCGTGGCCATCGACACCATCGGCTCGCCATTCCCTGCCGAAACCCAACGGATATGCGAGCAGGCTGATGCCATCCTCTTCGGTGCTATTGGCGATCCAAAGTTCGATAACGACCCAACAGCAAAGGTTCGTCCTGAGCAGGGGCTGCTTGCCATGCGAAAAGCGCTCGGATTATACGCCAATATCCGCCCTGTTGCGGCCTACGACAGCCTTTTAAACCTATCGCCGCTTAAGGAAAGCATCACCAAGGGGGCCGACTTTGTGGTGATCCGCGAGCTAACCGGTGGTATCTACTTTGGCGAGCCTCGCGGCCGCAGCGAGAACGGGGCAACCGCCTTCGACACCTGCGTGTACACCAAGGAGGAGATTACCCGCGTGGCCAAAATGGCCTTCGAGTACGCCATGACCCGTCGAAAGAAGCTAACCGTTGTGGATAAGGCCAACGTGCTGGCCACCTCGCGCCTGTGGAGGGAAACCGTTCAGACAATGGAGAAGGATTACCCTCATGTAACGGTCGACTATATGTTTGTGGACAACGCCGCCATGAAGCTGATCCTGCAGCCCACCTACTTCGACGTGGTGCTCACCGAGAATATGTTTGGCGACATCCTAACCGACGAGGCCAGCGTTATTACCGGCTCGCTGGGCATGCTGCCATCGGCATCGAAGGGCTCGAAGGTATCGCTCTACGAGCCAATACACGGCAGCTTCCCCCAGGCAAAGGGTAAGGGCATTGCCAACCCTATTGCCACCATCCTTTCGGCCGCCATGATGCTCGAGGATTTGGGCGAAACCATTGCGGGAAAGGCTATCCGCGCTGCGGTGGACAAGGTGGTTGCCGAGGGATTCCTCACCGTTGACCTAAACTCCATCAACCCCAAATCGACCACCGAGGTGGGACGCAGAATTGCAGAGGGGATTTAGTAGTAGCAAGATTTTGTGCTGCAAAAAATAGGGTATGCTGTTAGATAGATAAAAGGAAAGCCGTTGCGGGTGCAGCGGCTTTCCTTTTTTTATGGGAACTATGCCTTTTCTATCATCTGAAGTTTTTCAGTCTTCGGAAACCTATTTAACCAGATAAAAATCAACCTCATCAATTGTTGATTCATACTTGAAGTTCAACTAAACAGAGAAAATTACTTGTTATAGGTTACTAACGACTTACTGAATTTCAACGAATTCTTACTCTTTGATTTTAAATAGGTGGTAACCTCTTCAAATTTATCTTTTACTTCAAATTTAAGAATTTCATCTTCACTTATTACTTTGGGATTTGACAGATAGTATCCTTGCTTTAAAACATTATCCCATGTTTCATAATTATATCCACCTTCTTCATACCATTTATGATAATTACTTTCTTTTCCACATAGTTCTTCACTTCGTAATATGACATCTTTTGTATCACTTGAATAGTTCAACTCAGACAACCACACTTTTTTTCTTTTAGGAGAAATAACAACCTCAAGATCGCCAATATAGTTTACACAATTTTTCTTCAAAGACTTCACATTCCAATACGCTTCTATCCCATATCGTGAGATTTTGGTTATCACACACGTATCAGCAGAACTCTTAAAATAAAAGCAGGAAAATTTATCAGGAAAAATATCTTTACCTCCATTAATTCCAATTGTATTAAATTGTTTACTTGTAGTTACATCCTTAATATGCAATCGCCCAACCAAAATGTAACAATCTCCATTATTTGTTGAATCCAAAACACTAGAAGGAGCGCATGAAACAAAAGAAAGGAAACTGCAGAGAAATAAGTATCGCATAGAAAATTCTATTTTAGATGATGAATCCTAACTCTCAACCGCATTCCACCATCCCAAACAGAATATACCCCCGAAAGGTAAAATTCCAAGTATGCTTAATAGTAGGTATACGATTTAAAGATGGCATTAAAGGTAGCTAAATTTACTTTGGGCAAGTTTTACGGCTCAATTATTTTTCTCTCTCTCCCAATTAACGCCTAAAAGTACCTGATCGGCATTACAGCGATAATCCAAAGTTGCTCTCTTGTAATAACCGTATAAAGGAAAATATAAAGAAAGAAGATAATTACCACCAATTTCGTAACTTAGGACTATCCTACTACTAATTAACCACTCCCAAGGCCTCGCTTAAGGGATAGGAATTAGAGATAACAAAGGATCGCAGCTCTACGAAGTAGCGCCACCTTAATAACCGTGGGTGTAAGCCCACGGAAGAGAAACAAAACCAACTCTAGCCCCGAAGGGGCGACCCTAAATACAAAAACTATGTCCAGCTACCGTCAGATCTACTACCACATCGTCTTCCGAACCCATAATGGGGAGAAGGTTCTTGAGCAGGAGAACATCCGATCACTCTTTGCCTATATCATGGGCATCATCCCAAAGAGGAACTGCCACCTTTACCGCATCAACGCCATGGAGGACCATGTCCACATTCTCTGCGACCTGCATCCATCGGTTGCGCTGGCCGACTTGGTTCGCGATGTAAAGGCTTCCTCCTCCATGTGGATAAAGGAGCATCCATCTTTCCCAAAGTTCAAGGGCTGGGCGGAGGGCTACGGAGCCTTTACCTGCTCGTTTGCCGAAAAAGACAGGATAGCAGCCTACATCAAGGGGCAGCAGGAGCATCATAAGAAGTTTTCCTTCGAAGAGGAGTACCACAAGCTGCTCCAGGAGCATGGGGTTAAGGTAGATGAGCGCTACTTCCCTTAAGTCTCGGCTAGGGGCCGCCCCTGCGGGGCTGATGTGCGGTGGTATGCGGATTCCACGGGCTAAAGCCCGCGGTTACTAAGGTTAGGCTGCTGCGCAGCCCCTGCGGCTATCAAGCGTATCCATCTAGAACTAACGGTGCAATAGCTAAAAAGCCACCACCAAAATAAGCCTAAAATAGAACATGCTACAAAAGAGAACACAACCTTCTAGCCCACCATCCCAACCGCCTAACAGCAGCTCCTAGCGCTACGAAGTAGCGCAACCTCAATAACCGTGGGTGTAAGCCCACGGAAGAGAAACAAAAACTAACTCTAGCCCCGAAGGGGCGACCCCTAAATACGAAAACTATGTCCAGCTACCGCCAGATCTACTACCACATCGTCTTCCGAACCCATAATGGGGAGAAGGTTCTTGAGCAGGAGAACATCCGATCACTCTTTGCCTATATCATGGGCATCATCCAAAAGAGGAACTGCCACCTTTACCGCATCAACGCCATGGAGGACCATGTCCATATCCTCTGCGACCTGCATCCATCGGTTACGCTAGCCGACTTGGTTCGCGATGTAAAGGCTTCCTCCTCCATGTGGATAAAGGAACATCCATCTTTCCCAAAGTTCAAGGGCTGGGCGGAAGGCTACGGCGCCTTTACCTGCTCGTATGCCGAAAAGGATCGGGTAGCAGCCTATATAAAGGGGCAGCAGGAGCATCATAAGAAGTTTCCCTTCGAAGAGGAGTACCGCAAACTGCTCCAGGAGCATGGGGTTGAGGTCGATGAGCGCTACCCCTTAAGTAACAACTAGGGGCCGCCCCTACGGGGCTGATGGGCTGTGGTATGCGGATGCCACGGGCTAAAGCCCGCGGTTACTAAGGTTAGGCTGCTACGCAGCCCCTGCGGCTATTAGCCGTATTGCTATAGATATAACTGGGCATTAGATAAAAAGCCAGCCATCCAGTAAGCCAATAATAGGCCTTCCTCTGATCTAACATACAAACCGCATACTATAGATCAAAGTCATTAAAAGCACATGATCGCAAAAGAGATAAAGCAAAAGAGCCGCTGCATGAGCAGCGGCTCTTCCTTCTTAAATGCGTTGGAGAATGCCTCCCTAATGGCTACTTATGTTCGACAGAATTTCAATTTCTGTTGAGCCTAGGCCGCTGATTTAAACTTCGACTAGCAAGGGCTTTGATAAACCAGGCGTAGCAGGAGCAACCCTTAGCAAAGGCAATACCTATCTTTTTAGGATCTTACTTTTGTAAGCCATATCAAGCATGATGCTTATATCGAAATACAAGCCCGCAATGTTGCTTTTATTGGGCTGTAGCTCCATGTAGTCGCATTTATCCTTGGTAGAAGAATGCCGAAGTAACCTGAAGTCGAATTGCTTTAGCAGCTCATACTCGTGGTTGATCACAATTACTGATACTGAATTCTCACAACTAAGGCCGCGACCTGTGGACATTATGGTTGCTATCACTCTTGCAAACCTCCTGTACCAGATCTTTTCATTCTCCTTATCCCCCATTCTATGGTATGCATACCCTAGCATTTTCAGCTGCTGTATGTCGAAGGGAAAATCGGCAATAGACAGCTTGCAATACTTAATGATAGAATCACAATCGCTCTTTTCAAGCGTTGGTTTCCTGTAGTACTCTGCTAGAGTTTTAGCATATTTTGGCGTCCAGTATGGGTCGTACGAATCTTGAAAAACATACCCAAAGTAGAGCAACTTATACTGTTCATCAGTCAACAACGAATCATTGTTGCTTAAGCGCTCTAGTAGCTTAGGGTAGTAGTTCTCGGTTTCTTTGTTGCTAATTGTTTCCTTAATCTTTGCAAAGTCTGGTTTAGCAAACGTTGGAGGGACCTGGGCCGATCCTGGGCTAGAGCTTAAAATCAGAATGCTGCAAATTGCTAATAGATAGATTTTCATGTTTAAGTTGTTAATGCTGATATTCTTTCTATAGAGGTGAAGCTAAAAGCTCCACATGGTATCATAAAGCCTTCTTGCCACAACATGCGTTGGAGAATGCCCCCTCTAAATGCCCAACCTAAAATTCTTGATGCTGCTATACGTTAGCGAGAAATCTTCGAAGGTAGCGATAGTGCCGTTACCAATGGGGCTTTGGGTGCTTAGGCCCACCCATATCTTTTTGGGGTAGTTATTCTTGTAAACCTTCACCAAGTTCCAGGTAACCTTATCGAGCGAGTAGTAGAGCCCTACCGTCTTGGAGTCGGAGGTTATTCGTAGGTACACGCTCTTATCGGTAAGGATATCGTGGTTGTTGTCGTCCGATGTGCCAATGGTGCGAACGCTTACCACGCGGGTTCGCTTGTACTCGTCCTTCTCGAAGCAGAGCTTCTGCCACAGCTTACCCGTCGAGTAGATGTAAAGAACACCCGCATCGTAGGTCTCGTTAAAGGCGGGGGTAACCTTGGCCGTAAGGGTAAAGGGCCTGCTGTTGTCTACGGGAGTGAGCAGAATTGGCGAAGTGCCAACCACCGAGCCATTGCTGGGATCGTTAAAGTAGTCCTTCTTGGCATCGCTCTTTATGGTGAGCGTCCCGTTCTCGAACGTGTACAACTTTGCCGCGTTGTTTAGCGAACGGGTAAAGGTGATTCCTGGAAGCTTTACCTGGCAGGCCTCGCCAGGCTGTTGGTCGGCAGCCTTAAAGCTGCTCATGGTCATTGCGGCGCCTAAGAGCGCAAAAAGTACAAGTTTCATAATACTTAGTTTAGATTACGTTTAATTCTCATGTTCCCCACTGCCAACATGCGGCAAACCCGCATCGGCGTTGGCGCTGGGCAACGGCTAAAAGTATACAAATGCAAGGCATAGGCAGAGGACTACAAGGTCATTGTTGTATGGCTAGAATTGCAGCCACGCCCCCTACAGGCTAGCCAACCGCGGTTCGCTAGCGCGTAACGAGGCCGCAACTCCGCTAAACTTAGCGTCCTCGCTAAGTTTGCCCCTTCTAGGCCTCCGCCCATATCTAAGCCTGCCAACATAGCCCGACGGCGGCAAAGCCGACCGCCGAACGTGCGCTGATGATAGCCTTGGCTTAACTGAGAAAGCCGTTGCTGGTGCAACGGCTTTCTCAGTTAAGTACTTTTCTTCCCATTTTACAAGGCACAAGATTTCATTCAAATGGGGTGTATATCCTACTCTTTTAAAAATTTCCATAAAGAGACATCCATTCTCCCCCAATAATTAGATGAGGTTATTTCCATAATTAAAATGTTACTTTTTTCAAAATCAACAGATATCTTTTCATAAATATCTTTTGCTTTTAGATCTGATCTTAACAAAAAACTATTGTCAAAATACTTAATCCAATCACCAAGAGTTTTAATTCGATTCTCTATAGTCACAGAATCAGTTATGTTATGTTGAATGATATAAACACTCTTATTCATAATCTAATTAGTTTTGAATTTTACAACTATACATTTTTTCCATTTCAGTCAACCGAAACTTCCAAACTCCATTCCATTCAATTTCAACAACAAATCTAATGGGTTTATGATTCTGTGAATATAGCCCAAACATTGCTGTCCAAATCCCTTTCTCTTGATCTTTAATAGGTATTTTCCCGATAATCATCTTTGATGATTCTTTATCTTTAGGCGAATCAGGAGTTGAGACTATTGCTGGAGGCTGTATTTCAACTATGTTTATCAACTTTCTACTGCCCGAAGGAATTATAATTGTCTCTTTTAAATTTCCATTCCAATTCAAAGGAGTTCCAGTCGTTTCAATTGGATTTTTTATGTTAGAATTTTTTTCTTTAAATTCTAATTTTTCAAGATATATTTCAGCATTTATTGCAGGTACATTTCCTGTGTTCTGTACTTCAATTCTTGAAATGTACTTTTTTGCTTTAATATTATCAGAAGATACTTGATCTGACAATTCTTCAATTGTGATATTACTAGGTTCGCTAAATATTATCTTAGGACGATGCCACATTTCTCTCAAATCGTCTTTAAATAAAGCAATAACAACAGCAATAAATGTTATACCTGCAGAAACAATAGAAACAATTAATCGATGATAATCTGCTAATGAAATTGTTTTATTATCAGTAGAGATCATTTTCTCAACATTGAGAATCCAATTAACAACAACTAATAGCAAAACAACAATTGCTATCATTGCAATTATTGTGGTTAGTAATGAATTATTACTTAGACTAGTCTTTTTCATCATACTAGTTAAAACTAAAACTGTTCGACATATTTAATTTAAAGTTTACAAAAAGTCTTTTCAATCGCCCCCCACCACCACGAACAAGGCACAACCCGAAAGGAAAAATCTCCAAGCATGCTTAACGGTAGGTGTACGATTATAAAGATGCCGCTAAAGGTAACCAAAAGAGGGTAACGCGATACCATCCCCCACCCTACAAAGCTAAAATAAAGTCACAAAACCCTACCATCGCCCCAATTTAGACCATCAAAGCCAACTTACGCTAAAATAAGTTTCGTAGAGCTGTTGGAATTTTCGCGCAAAGCTTTTAGCTTAGGCCCGTTCACCTATAACAATTCTTTAAAAAATTTAAAACCATGAAAAAGCAATCAACGTCTGAAAGCGGACACGAAACCAACGTCGACAACCTAGACCTGCTCATCTCCACCATTACCAGCTACGGCGAAAAGTATAACCCCGCCAAGGCATCCATTTTCCTAGCGGCGCTTAAGGCCAAGGCCAAGGAGGCGCGCGCCGCCGTGGTGGTCCTCAACGACTGCAACACCGTCCTAAACCGCGCCACCATCGAGCGCAACAAGGTCTTCGCCCCACTGGGGCCGCTGGTTACCAGCTCGCTGAACGCCCTGCGCGCCTCCGACTCCGACGAGCAAACCGATAAGGCAGCCGCCGCCATCGTCCGCAAGCTTAGGGGCTCCCGCGCCGAGCCGGTCAAGAAGCAGCCCGCCAAGGCCGAACAAGACCTGCAGGCCAAGCCGGGCGAGGCCGCCGCGCCAGCCAAGGCGAAAACCACCTCCGTCTCGCAGAAGAGCATGGAGAGCATCGCCGACAACTTCGAGCGCTACGTGCAGTTCCTGGCCGGCACCCCCGAGTACGCCCCCAACGAGGAGGCCGTTAAGCTGGTCACCCTAAAGGCCCTTGCGGCCGACCTGCGCGCCAAGAATACCGCCTGCAACAACGCCAAGGTGGCCTCCGATAAAGCCCGCAACACCCGCAACCTGGCGCTCTACGAGCCCATCAAGGGGATGGTCGACGTTGCCCTCGACGCCAAAACCTACATCAAGTCGCTCTTCGGCCCCACCAGCCCCGAGTACAAGCAGGTGGCCAAGATCGAGTTCACCAAGGCATAGCCACACAACCGGGCGCCTCCAGGGGCACCCCGGCTGCTACCTGTAGCAAAAGGCGGGACCTCCCCTTCAGGCCGATTCCGCCTTACCGCTTCCCCCCTCCTCCCCCCAACCGACGGGCTCCTACCCAATGATCGCGGCCTCCCGGCACTATGCTTTGGTCTCCCGGCTCCAATCTTTCGCATTCTGGCAGTGATCTTTTGCTTCCTACCTCTGATATTTTTAATTCCGTCTGTAATCTTTCGCGTCCTGTCTCCTATCTTTTGAATTCTGGTTATGATCTTTCGCGTCCGGCCTCTTATCTTTTGAATTCCGGCTGTAATTTCTCGCTTCCTGTCTCTTATCTTTCCAACTCCTGTTGTGTACTTTTGCATCCCGCCTCTCATCTTTTGCATCCCGGCCATGTACTTTGCCATCACAACTACATACAAAAGCTAAATTCACCCCACCATCGGCCGCTCGCCGCCATCATCCAAAAAAAATGAGGTGAATTCAAAGCTTAGCATATCCAAAAACGAAATTCCTTGGAATGAATCTGCCCCTGTATTTCATTTTTATGATTTTCGCCATATTGTAGCCTCCCAGAACAAGACGTTTACAGAAGGACCGACCTACCAACGGCGAACAAGCTTAGCCGTATCGTATAGCTATTTTCCGTAAACACCATGGCGCAGCCATACCAGACTGGCAGGAATTCTGTCTGAGCGAGCGGAGCCACTACAACGCCAATCCGCGTAACGCCATCGAAAGGTCTACAGGTAACATTTGAAAAGGTAACATACCACCGCGACCGAGCGAGTTAATTCGTGCCAAGGCTTTTTGTTTCTTTTTGGCCTTACAAAAAGAATAGAAAAGAAGAGTTCTCGGCCTCTCCTAAGCGCAGTCAGCTATTTACAGGGTTCTTGAGTACGTTTAGAGACGAAATTCCTAAAATCTACCCCTCCGCCGTCGGCCGTGTTCGAATGTTCGCTAGCTTTGGGCCTTTAATGCTGATGCACCCCATGGAAAACCGTATCCCCGAGTACACCGCGCGCATAGCCGCGCTGCAGGCCACCCGCCATACCGCCGTAGCCCGCGGCAAGCGGCTGATGTGGCTCCGCCTGCTCTCCTTCGTAGCCGCCATAGCGGCGCTATTTGCGCTATTTCCCCATTCGGCAATAGCGGCAGCGGCAGCCAGCCTCGCGCTGCTGGCCCTGTTTGCCGTAGCCGCCCTGCGCGACCTGAGCAACCAGCGCCACATCGCCTACCTCGACAGCCTCATTACCATTAACCGGGACGAGCTGGCGGCCATCGATGGCTGCTACGCGGCGTTCGATGCGGGGCAGGAGTTCTTCGACACCAAGCACCCCTACTCCTACGACCTCGACATATTTGGATCTCAATCCATCTATCAGATGGTTTGTAGGGCCACCACCGCAAGCGGAAAGGCTGCGCTTGCCGCCCGGCTGCAGCAGCCGCTCCCCAAGAGCGAGATCGCAGCGCACCAGGAGGCCGTTGCCGAGCTGGCCGAAAAGGTGGAATGGCGGCAGGACCTCTTCGAGGCGGGCAAGCGCTACTCGGCCACCTCCTCCAGCATCAAAAGCGTGCTCGAGTGGGCCGCCTCCCCCGGCGAGCTCTTCGAAAGCCGCCTGCTACGCGCTACCTTATATATAATGCCGCCCATCACCATCACCCTCGCCGTGCTGTGGGCGCTCGGCATCCTACCCGGCGCCTTCTTCCTAGCCCTGATCGTGCACATGGTGGTCTACAACAGGTACGGCAAGCAGATAAACCTCGTCCAAGCGCAGGTGGCGAATGCCGAAAGCGAGATGCGCAGCTACTCGACGCTGCTGATGCACATCGAGCAGGGCCGCTTCACCAGCCCAAGGCTCATCCGCCTCCAAAAGGAGCTGGAGATGGAGGGCGAACCATCGTCGGCCATCGTAAAGCGGTTTGCCAGCCTGGTTGATAAGCTCGACTACCGCCTCAACATCATCTTCCTCCTTACCGTAAACGCGCTGCTCTTCTGGGATCTCCGAATGGCCATCCGCCTAACCGACTGGCGCAAGAGGTATGCGCCGCTAGCGCAGAAGTGGATTGATGTGGTTGGCGAGATGGAGGCGATAGCGTCGCTGGCCACGCTCCGCTACAACAACCCAAGCTGGGCATTCCCCCAAATAGCCGATGGCTACTTTACGGTAGATGCTACAGCAGTCGCCCATCCGCTGATCCCCCAGCAGCAGCGCATCGCCAACAGCTTTAGGGTTGATGAGCACGAGAAAGTCCTCCTGCTCACCGGCTCGAACATGGCCGGCAAGAGCACCTTCCTGCGCACGCTAGGCGTCAACATGGTGATGGCCTACGCCGGAAGCGCGGTGTGCGCCGAGAGGTTCGAGGTGTGCTACGTGCCGCTGCGCAGCAGCATGCGGATCACCGACTCGCTGGTCGAGAACACCTCGTCGTTCTACGCCGAGATAAGACGGCTGGGCGAGATCGTGCAGGCGGTGAAACTGGGCGAGCACCCCTTCCTCCTGCTCGACGAGATCCTCCGCGGCACCAACTCCAACGACCGCCACATCGGCTCGCGCGCCCTCATCGACCTGCTGGTGGAGTACGGCGTGTGCGGCATCATCGCCACGCACGACCTCACCCTCGCCCAGGCCAAGGACACCTACCCCGAGGCGCTCACCAACTACCACTTCGACGTGCAGGTGGACACCAACGACGAGCTCTTCTTCGACTATAAGGTGAAGTCCGGCATCTGCACCAGCCTCAACGCCTCCATCCTCATGCGCAAGATCGGGCTGAAGGTGTAGCAACGTATCACGACACACATATCAAGCAAAACCACCATCGCCACTATCAGTTTAACCTCTCCGAGGTAAACAGCAGGGTATGGATGATGGTATCTACAAATCGTAATGTCCTACGGACAAATTTCGAACGACGAGAATACCGCGTAGCGGTTATAGACTTGTAGCATCATTCCTACGCCACTCCATTTTTCTCCGTAGGAGATAAACAATAAGCAGCTATATCGTAGCGAGGCCCTTAAGTTAACGCTATTACGACGAAACGGGTAGGGCTGGGTTAAAAACGCAAAAACAAGCCCCCACTAGTTGTCGTGTGTCGTGATACTTGCGTCTTGATACTTGCGTCTATAAGGAAATCCCCACCCTCAATATCCCCACCAGCGCATTGGGTGTTGCCGCATCAAACCGCGAGGGGTTGATAACGTACTGAAGGTCGGGCTGGATGTAGATATTACGACAAACAGGGCACTTGTAGGTCAGCTCCACCACCGTTTCGCTCTGATAGATTGTCCCATGAAGATGGGCATACCCAACGGCAAGCCCCAGCTCGTCGGAACAACTCTTTGTTGCCAATCCTTTAAGAACCAACCCAGCCCCAGTATAGAATCTATTGGTATTGCCCTCTACAGGGCTATAGGAGAGCTGAAGGAAACCGTCCAAGCAACGATGCCCTGCAAATGACGACGTAAACCGTTGGTTCCCGACAAAGTAGAACCCGTAGTTTGACTCACTTACGCCATTCGCGCCAGTATCCATATGCTCGTTATGGCTATGGAAGTAAAAGCCGAACTTGTACGAGCCCGCTTCGTTAAGCACCATACCTTTATTATAGGCATACTCGCCAATCAACATAAAGCCATCGTTCCCCTCGAAGGGCGAGTCAAAGTTGGCGGGATGTATGGACATAAACCCAGGATTGCCATCGAACGCTCCAAGCCGCACGGTATGGGTTGAGTCGAAGCAGTACGCCAGCACTCCCCCTAAGCCCGTTATCGGGAAGACAGAAGCGGTAATATTATCGGAAAAGGTGGAGTGCAAGGCAAACGAAGAGTTGACAAAAGTGCTCCCAAACTCGTTCACGGAAAATTCGGCATTCATATCCTGGATACCAATAGTAGCAGATAGCTTCCCAAGCATCTGCCGATACCACAGCTCCTGAAAAAAAGTTCGGTTACCTGCCTGGATATTGCTTACCCCCTGAAAATCGCCAATAAAATCGTCGGAAGGAGTGCCGCCATGCGTGTTGGCAAAGTTCAGATGAAGTTCCCCTCCGCGCCACCATCCTGCCGCCTGCGTATTAAGTAGCAGCTGAGCATTTGCCAGCCCTAGATAGGTGCCTTGTAGGTTATGCCCCTTCCTTATACAGCCCACTCCATCGCCCACATACGAAAAAGATAGGCTAAGAGAAGAATTTGGCAGCGAATCGCAGTCCTGCGCAGAGGCTTCCCCCCACAAGAGGACACCCAGTAAAACCGCAGCTATTTTCTTTGTATTCATCGCATGTATTTAGTTCGATGCAAAGAAACACGCTCTGTAAATTCACAGAAATACCTAAATATAGGCATTTTCACCACGGAAGTTCTACCTGAATTCTATGATTGTCCCCCGCTCCTTCGATAGCATATGCGCTGGAACAGCCTCCTGAATATGCTTCTTGAGCGTATCGAGCAGGTTGCGCTTGGCGTAGCTGCGGGCATACGCCAGGCCAACCTCCCGAAGGGGTACCATATCGGTAAACGTACGCACCCGAGCCTTTCTTTTCTCCTCTAACTCCGAAATGGCCAGCTCGGGAAGCAGGGTAAACCCCCCATTACGGTCTATCATCTTTACCAGAGTTTCGAAAGAGCCGCTCTCGTACTCGAAAGGCAGCGAGTGTCGGTGCGTATCGTGGTACGAGCACAGGTTAAGCACCTGCGAACGGAAGCAATGGCCGCTGCTCAGCAGCCAGAGATCGGGAGCAGCCAGCTCCTTCACCGCAATAGCAGGCTTCTCCGTGAAGATATGCCCTTCGCTGGCGTACACCATAATCTCCTCGTAGAACAGCACCTCCTCCTGTATGGCCGAATTGTGCAGAGGCGTAACCAGAATGCCCACATCCAGCAAATCCTTCTTCAAAGCCTTCTCTATATCATCGGTAATCATCTCCCTAACCTTCAGGTGCAGGTTAGGATGGTCGCTCGCCAACGAGTTCATGAACAGCGGAAGCAGGTATGGTGCCAGCGAAGGTATTACGCCAATGCGCAGCTCCCCGGCAATCTCCTTCCGATGGTTGGCCACAATGGCCTCTATCCCCTTTGCCTCGCGGAGGATTGTCCGAGCCTGCTCAATTATCTCCCGACCAACATCGGTAGGGATAATTGGCTGCTTGGTCCTGTCGAAGATGGAGACGCCCAGCTCGTCCTCCATCTTTTTAATCTGCATGCTCAGCGTAGGCTGCGTAACAAAGCACTTATCAGCCGCCGTAGCAAAATGGCGGTAGGTATCCACCGCAACAACGTATTCGAACTGCACTAACGATACCATACTACTACATTATATATATGTAAGGTCGGCTCCAAGCCGCTACGTCTTCACCACCTAGCCAGACAGTAAAAAGAAAATCACGCCCAAATCTGCCCAATCCTCCTCCATAACTATCTGACGTTGCAAAGATATAAACTCACTCTATTGCATCATAATTATTATCGATTTGATTTATATCGTGCATCCAAATACATTTGCATCAACAAAAGAGAGAAAAACGACAAACACTTAACAGCAATGGAAAGAAACATAAGCGCAATAGGATTAGGCATCGAAGATTCGTCAGCTCTAGCAGCTAGTTTAAACGACCTTCTAGCCAACTACCAGATATTTTACCAGAACCTTCGAGGCTTTCACTGGAATATAAAAGGGGACAAGTTCTTCGAGCTGCACCTCAAATTCGAGGAACTCTACAACGATGTCATCCTAAAGATCGATGAGGTTGCCGAGCGCATCCTAACGCTAGGCTCAACACCTCTTCATGCCTACAGCGATTACCTCGCAAGCTCCGAGATAAAAGAAGCAAAGAACCTCAGCGACACCAGCTCAACCATCACTACCACTCTCGGAAATTTCACCGCACTAGTAGTTAAGGAAAGAGCGCTACTAAAGCAAGCACAGGAAATTGGCGACGAAGGTACTGCCACCCTAATGAGCGACTACATTTCGCAGCAGGAAAAAACGATTTGGATGCTCTCAGCATACCAAAATCGATAAAAGAAGAACACAATAAAACAACAATAAAAACACAATAAAAATGTCAAACAGAATTTTAAGCGTAGGCAGCACATTCCCTGAATTTAACAAAACCGCAGTAGTATCGTTGGAAAAAGGCAAAGAGTTCGCCAATATCACCTCCGAAGATCACAAGAAAGACGGAAAATGGATGGTTCAGTTCTGGTGGCCAATGGACTTTACATTTGTATGTCCAACCGAGATCGCCGAATTCAATAAGGCCTATGGCGAATTTGCCGACAGAGATACCCTTCTAGTTGGCGCATCAACCGACTCCGAATTCGTGCACCTTGCCTGGCGCAACAACCACAACGACCTGCACGACCTTAAATTCCCCATGCTAGCCGACACCTCAAAGTCGCTTGCCGAAGAACTCGGAATTCTTGTAAACGATGCAAAAGTAGCCTACCGTGTAACCTACATTGTAGACCCACAAGGCATAATCCGATTTGTTAGCGTTAACGATCTAAGCGTAGGCCGCAACGTAAAAGAGGTGCTCCGCGTACTAGATGCCCTTCAAACCGATGAGCTTTGCCCATGTAACTGGGAAAAAGGACAGGAAACGATTAAGCAATAAGATTTTCAACTGCCGAGAGCCTCCTACCTGGAGGCTCTCATAATAAATAGAAAAAGAGGAGCAACTCCCCCAACCAGATAACCCCACAAACAGCAAAAGATGTACAACGAAACAGCCCAAGAGCTACTCGCCGACCTTGGTATTAGCGCAGAGCATCGCTTCCCTGCTCTTGAAACATTATCGCAGAGCAGCACAAAATATTTACGCGATCTTAAGGTAAACGTAAAAACAGCCTTAGCATCAGAAGCACTTGGAGAAAAAGACGCGCTACTCATAGCCTATGCTACCGCCATAAACAACAAAAATCATCCGCTTCAAGATGCCCTTAAGGCAAAAGCACTCGCAGCAAATGCAACACCCGACGAGCTTGCAGAGTCTGCAGCAATAGCATCACTATTAAGTGCGAACAACGTTCTCTATCGCTTCCGCCACTTCAGCGACAATAAGAAGTACACCGAGTTACCAGCCCGCATTCGCATGAACATAATGATGAGCCCAGTATTGGGTAAGGAGTGCTTTGAGCTTATAAGTTTGGCCGTATCGGCAGTAAACGGCTGCAAAGTTTGCGTAAACTCTCACGAGCATTCTGTTCGAGAGTTAGGTACTAACGAGGAAAGAATATTTGATGCCATTAGGCTTGCTGCGATTGTTGCTTCGCTGGACAGAATTATTGGGTAACAATATTCAATCAAAAAAAGGGACTACAAGCGTAATCCCTTTCCAATAGCATAGCGTTTTACAGGCTAAAGAGACGCTACAATTTTTTCTACAATTCTTGGGAAATGCTCGTATTCTAGCGCATGAATCTTTTCTGCAACCATCTCTGGACTATCTGTAGGAAGAACTTCTGTCTTAGCCTGAAAAATGATACTTCCCTCATCGTAGTTGCTATTCACATAGTGAATGGTAATTCCTGTCTCATGCTCCCCATTTTCTACAACAGCAGCATGTACCTTCATCCCAAACATCCCCTTCCCACCATATTTTGGGAGCAATGCAGGATGAATATTCACAATCCTTTCACTAAAATATTCGATGATATCGTCAGGAACTAGCCACAAGAAACCAGCAAGCACGATACAGTCAATTTCTTGCTCTTTAAGTGTTTCCAATATTTTAGAAGAATTGTAAAAGTCATCTCTGCCGAAATATAGCGATGGGACTCCCAATCGGTGGGCTCTTTCCAAGGCAAAAGCATCTTTTTTATTGGAAAGAATGACTGAAACACGAGCTAAATCACCCTTTCTGAAATATTTTACTAAATTTTCTGCATTGCTGCCAGAGCCAGATGCAAGTACTGCTATTTTTTTCATTCTGCGCTGATTTCCAGGGTTAAAAACAAGATGACGGTAAAAAATTAGAAAAAGAAATGCCAAAAATAAGAACAAAATGTTATACATTTGTCCCGTCATTCGCAAAGAGGGCAATTTCAATATTATAAAAATTGTTTTTCTTTGCGGTGAAATTTAAAGGTCAAATTCAGTACTAATCAAAATTTACCGTTATGTCTGATATCGCATCAAAAGTAAAAGCTATCATTGTTGAGAAGCTTGGCGTAGACGAAAATGAAGTTGTTCCAGCAGCTAGCTTCACCAACGACCTAGGCGCTGACTCACTTGACACTGTTGAGCTAATCATGGAATTTGAAAAGGAATTTAGCATTTCTATTCCAGACGAAGATGCTGAAAAAATCGGCACTGTTGGCGATGCAGTTTCTTACATTGAGCAACACGTAAAGTAAGAAGAGAAAACTAGAACAGAAATTTTGTTATAAAACTTGGACGTATGGAATTAAAGAGAGTTGTAGTTACTGGAATTGGAACAATCAACCCATTAGGAAATTCAATCGAAGAGTACTTTACTAACCTAGAGAATGGTGTTAGTGGTGCAGAGATGATCCCCTATTTCGATACATCCAAGTTTAAAACAAAATTTGCCTGTACAGTTAAGAACTTTGACCCTAATCAACACTTCGATCGCAAGGAAGTTAAGAAGTTGGATCTTTATGCACAGTATGCCATAGTGGCTGCCGAGCAAGCATTTGCAGATTCAGGACTTAACGAAACAAACCTAGATCCAGATAGAGGTGGTGTAATTTGGGGATCTGGAATTGGTGGCATTAACACCTTTTCTCAAGAAGTAAAGGGATATGTCGAGGGTGATGGAACCCCTCGATTTAACCCCTTCTTCATTCCAAAAATGATTGCAAATATTGCAGCAGGACATATTTCCATAAAGCTCAACCTACGTGGACCAAACTACTGTACCTTGTCTGCATGTGCATCTTCCAACCATGCAATTATTGATTCATTCAACACAATTCGTTTAGGCAAAGCCGATGTTTTGATCGCTGGTGGATCAGAAGCATCCGTAAATGAAGCAGGTGTTGGAGGATTTAATGCGCTACAAGCCCTTTCTACCCGTAACGATGACTACAAGACGGCATCACGTCCATTTGACTCTGGTCGAGACGGATTTGTAATCGGAGAGGGAGCAGGTGCTCTTATTCTTGAAGAGTATGAACACGCAATCGCACGTGGCGCAAAAATCTATGCAGAAGTCGTTGGTGGTGGTATGACAGCCGATGCTTACCATATGACTGCCCCTCATCCAGAAGGATTGGGAGCTAGCAACTCTATGAGAATGGCAATCACCGATGCTGGCATTGAGCCTTCTGCTATCGACTATGTAAACGTTCACGGAACCTCTACCCCACTCGGCGACATTGCTGAAATTAAATCAGTAAAAAATGTGTTTGGGGATCATGCCAAGAAGATAAACATCAGTTCGACAAAATCTATGACCGGACACCTTCTAGGTGCCGCTGGTGCTGTTGAGGCCATAGCATGTATCTTAGCAATTACTAAAGGGATTATTCCACCAACAATCAACAACGAAAATTTCGATCCAGAGTTAGATTCTGAATTGAATTACACCCTAAACAAGGCTCAGAAGCGTGAGGTTAACTACGCGCTAAGTAATACCTTTGGGTTTGGTGGACATAACGCAACTGTTATCCTTAAGAAATTCTCTAAGTAGTAGCATTGCTCAACAAGTTACTACATTCGGTAAAGATCGCCCTTTCTAAGGACAAGAAAATATACTTGGCACTTAGAGAGATGTTCGATCTTTACCCTTCCAACATTTCGCTATACAAAGTCGCTATAACCCACAAATCAGTTCTAAATACTCATCATCCAGTTATTCACAACGAACGATTAGAGTTTTTAGGCGATGCTGTGCTCGATTTAGTCGTAGCCGACTTCCTTTATGAGGAATATCAAGACAAAAGCGAAGGGTTTCTAACCAAGATGCGTGCAAAAATCGTTAGCCGCTCTACTCTTAACCAGTTATCTATAGACATTGGTATTCCTTCCTTATTGGTTCTACACACCAACCCCAATCACCAAATTAAACACATCTACGGCGATGCCCTAGAGGCACTAATTGGCGCCATTTACCTCGACAAGGGATACGCATACACTAAAAAGATGCTCATCAAATTCATTCGCAACCACATTGATTTTAGCAGATTAGAGTATACGGAAACCGATTTTAAAAGTCGTCTTATAGAATGGGGCCAAAAAAACAAGAAAGAATTCTCCTTCGAATTTCACGAGAGTTTTATAGAAGATGCTAAAACAATTACCTTTACAGCAAACATCCTTCTTGGATCATTAGTTGTAGGCAAGGGAGTTGGTCAATCAAAAAAAGAGGCTGAACAAAAAGCTGCATGCAAAGCATTAAGCACAATTGCCGAGCATTTATCGTTGAACCTTAACTAGCATGGTATGAGGGCAAGGAAACTACCAGTAAAGCCTTTACAGAAAGTAAAACTTGCTGATTTGCCCAGCAGTACACTTATCCTTTTTGCCATATGCTCTACAGAAAACGGTTACAGGTTAAGCTGGCTACTCAACTCAATACTATCCCTTAACCTCCAACGTCACGAACTAAATAGCAACGAATTTCCTGACTTCATTTGCAAGTTCGATGCCTTTACTGAAGAAAAGAATAATGGAGCTATTCTTTTACCTAATAAAATAGACCCCACAAGTTTTATTGCGCCAAAGTACAAAGAATTCGACTTCTTACTTGCCATTCGTCAAAATTCAGACGTTTTATCTCTCGAATCTGCGATAAAAAAGACTTCTGGAGTTGTAGCAGCAGTTCAAATTACCAATCTCAACAAGATGATTCTTGATTTAGTTAATCTATTTTAGCATTTTACGATCTTTTTATAGCTTAAGCTAAACTAGTGGCCCTTTAATCAATACTATCTTTGCATGATAGTAAAAGTTAAAATCCTTTTCTAATTTTATCTTTTAAAGGAATTCTGCCTCATAGTAAGCACTAGCATGAATAAAAAGCAAATCTGGTTACTGGTTTCCATCATCTTCCTTACCTCTGTAGGCTTGATATTCGTTCAAACCCTATGGATTAGGAATTCGCTTAAAATCAAAGAAGATGAGTTAAGCGACCAACTCAATGAGACCATTCGCCAAGTTATTCAAGACATTCAGCAAAGTGAAATACTTACCCAAACCGAAAGAACCGTATCCCCTTTTGGTAATAATGACGCAATCAATCCCTATTACGAAGATCAGTATAATGTAGTAAAAAAAACTCGCTCATCAGTTCACACCGTTAGTAAAAACGAAAAGATATACTACATCGACTCCAAGGATACAAACAAGTTTGTCAATCAGGTTAAAGGTTCATTCAAGTCAAATGCAGTAAGTTCAATTGTCAGCAATGCCTATAAGAACAAAAGACCAGAAACTCCCAATTCACAGAATAGCGAGAGAGTAAGGTTTCCGATGAATGACCGTTACAAGAAGCGTACGGTATTCATCTCCGAAACCATAGATAAACTCATTCGAGTGGAGGAACCAATTTCTCAACGTGTCAGCAAAAAACAGATTGATTCTCTTATCCGTCTCGAATTAAAAAAAAGAGGTATACGCATTCCATTTGAGTTTGCTGTAACCGACGAGGGAGCAAACAACATATTTAAATCTGAAAATTTTGAAAGGAATCCGACAGATGCGCTCACTGTTCACCAACAGATTTCACCAGAAGGCTACACGCGCACATCTTTCCTTCACGTAAACTTCCCGAACACGCAGAAGGTAGCATTCCGATCTATGGCAATGCTTGCAGCAATGTCCGTCGGATTAACTTTGATCATCATTTTTACCTTTTCTCTCACTTTACTTGTTATATTTAGACAGAAGAAATTAGCCGAGATAAAAAATGATTTTGTCAGCAACATGACGCACGAGTTGAAAACGCCCATATCAACGATTTCGCTTGCTGCCCAAATGCTACAAGACAAAAGTCTGCCCAACTCATCAAAAAACTATGACTACCTGTCAAAAATTGTTGGTGACGAGAGCAAGCGTTTGGGTTTTCTTGTAGAGAAAGTGCTTCAAATGGCAATTTTCGACAAGGGGAAACTTAAACTTAAAACAAAAGAAATTGACGTACATGCAATCGCTGGTAAAGTATGCGATAACCTTCAACTTCAGGTTTCCAGCAGAAAAGGATCCCTTGAACGATCATTTTCTGCTGAAAAATGCATTATTTTTGCCGATGAGGTGCATATTACAAATATTATAGCTAACTTGTTGGACAATGCGTTAAAGTATAGCAAGGGTATTCCTTCAATCAAGTTGTCGACTTACAATAAGGACGAAGGAATCGTTATAGAAGTGAAGGATAACGGTATTGGAATCAGCAAGGACAACATAAAACGCATTTTTGAACAGTTTTATAGAGTCCCAACAGGCAACGTACACAACGTAAAAGGCTTTGGTTTGGGATTAAGCTACGTAAAAAAGATTGTTGAAGCACACGGAGGACAGATTTGGGCCGATAGTGAACTAGGCTCAGGAAGTACCTTCAGCATCTACATACCATTTAAAAGTGGACTAAGTAACAATTAAACCTGTATAACAATGGAAAGCAAGGCGAAGGTTCTTTTAGCAGAAGATGATGAAAACCTTGGTATGTTACTAAAGGAGTATTTAAACGCCAAAGGTTATCAAACCGAGCTTTATGTCGATGGTGAAAAAGCATTCGACGGATTTAAGAACAACAAGTACGACATCGTAATTCTAGATGTGATGATGCCCGTAAAAGACGGCTTCTCCGTCGCTAAGGATATCAGAATGATCGACGACAAGGTGCCAGTACTTTTCCTAACCGCTAAGTCGATGAAGGAAGATGTTCTTGAAGGATTCTCTGTAGGTGGAGATGACTACATGACAAAACCATTCAGCATTGAAGAACTTCAATACCGTATTGAAGCTATTCTACGCCGCACAAAAGGCGCTGGAGGGGTGGCAAGTCAAGATCAATTTACTCTTAGCACGTTTACTTTTGATGCTACCAAGCAGATACTTGGACACAATGGCGTTGATCAAAAGCTTACCGCAAAGGAATCGGAATTGCTCAAATTTTTATGTATCAACAGAAATGCTGTACTTGACAGAAATTTCGCGTTGAAAACTATCTGGTCTGATGATAGCTACTTCAACGCTCGCAGCATGGACGTATACATTACAAAGTTGAGAAAGTATCTAAAAGACGATCCGTCAATTCAGATTCTGAATATCAGAGGAAAAGGATTTAAGCTAATCGGCTAATAAAGTTTTAGGATTGACAATTGTCAATCCTAAAACTTATGTACATTTACGGCAGTAAAAAAGTTGGCTGAAAGGGTATGAGGAATTTTTGGGGAAACATTTCGTTAGCACTAAAACTTAAGTTTGGAATCGTTCCATCGACACAAGTTTATGAATCCAAATTGAAAAACATTTGGGATGATGTGGAATTCATTCGTGAATTTTCTAAAGGAGATTTATGGAAAGAATATGAGGAATTTGGAAAGGCAAAGCATCTATCAAAGGAAGAGCGAAAAAGTGCCAGAATTCGAATCAAAGAAATTGTCCAAAGCGAAAGTTGGAAGCGATATACTAAACTAAAAAAATCATCAACCATCGCCGAGTTTCTTAGATTAGAAGAAACATTTTCAGATGACTTCGAGTGCGAGAAAATTGATGAGGCGAAATGGCTCACAAAATTCTTTTGGGGAGAAACCATTTTAGGAAAGGGTTACTCTCATTCTGAAGAGTTTCACAATTATACCGAGGGTAAGAACTTACGATTCAAAAATAGCACCCTCATTATTAGTACCAACGAAGAGGAAAACACATCACTCTCGTGGAATAAGAAATACGGATTCCTAAGCAGAAAATCTGGTTTTACCTCTGGAATTATAAATACAGGCAAAAGTTTCCGCCAGCAACATGGCAGGTTTGAGGCTAAAATGGATTTCAATCATACAGACGGCATTTATAATGCATTCTATATGATTGGCAATTCTGCGAGTCCTCACCTTAATATTTTTAAGGTATCTCAAAACTTTGAACTTGGTCTAATCAATGGAACAAAGGATAAGGATAACAACCAATCGAAAGTTTCGCTTAATCTCCTTAAAGAGAATTCCTACATTGCCGGTATTGAATGGAATGATAAGGAAATAAAATGGTTATTGAACGGAGTTGTAGTAAAACGAATCACCAATAATCTGCCGAACACTCCACTCTACCTTGTATTTTCATCGGGCGTTTACAAAAATGTAAAAGGAACGGAATCTAACGATTTCCTAATAGATTGGGTTAGATGCTACAAGAAGAATTAGTTGAGAGTTGTGAATAAAATAAAAAAGAGGTCGATTAGACCTCTTTTTTATTTTATTCACAACTAATCTCCCATCTTAAGAACAGCAAGAAATGCCTGTTGTGGGACTTCAACATTCCCAACCTGACGCATTCTCTTCTTGCCTTTTTTCTGCTTTTCGAGCAACTTGCGCTTACGCGATATATCTCCACCATAGCACTTTGCTGTAACATCCTTTCTAAGAGCCTTGATGGTTTCTCGTGCTATTATCTTTGCCCCAATAGCAGCCTGAATAGCAATATCGAACTGCTGACGAGGAATGAGTTCCTTTAACTTTTCACACATCTTACGACCAAAGTCGTAGGCATTATCGCGGTGAATAAGGCATGAAAGAGCATCTACAGGCTCGCTATTAAGCAGGATGTCGAGTTTTACCAGAGTAGCCTGCTGATAGCCATTCAAGTAATAATCGAACGATGCGTAACCACGTGAAATGCTCTTAAGCTTATCGTAAAAGTCAAATACGATTTCGCTTAATGGCATGTCGAAATTCACCTCAACACGGTCGGTTGAAAGGAATACCTGATTGCGAAGAATTCCACGCTTATCAATGCAAAGCTTCATGATAGTACCTAGGTACTCGGTTTTAGTGATAACCTGAGCATGAATGGTTGGCTCTTCAATAAAGTCTATAAGTGTTGGAGCAGGTAAGCCTGATGGATTGTGAACCTCAACAACGTCACCTTTGGTTGTATGTACCTTATATGAAACGTTTGGAACGGTAGTGATCACATCCATGTCGAACTCGCGGTAGAGACGCTCCTGAATGATCTCCATGTGAAGAAGCCCTAGAAAGCCTGCACGGAAACCGAAGCCCAACGCAAGCGATGACTCTGGCTCGAAGGTAAGAGAGGCATCGTTTAGCTGCAACTTTTCGAGCGAAGAACGAAGATCCTCGTAGTCATCAGAATCAACTGGATATAGACCTGCAAACACCATTGGTTTTACATCCTCAAATCCAGCAATCGCCTTACTGCAAGGCTTAGCAACCTGAGTAATAGTATCACCAACCTTCACCTCAGAGGAGGTCTTAATTCCAGAAATGATATAACCAACATCACCGGCTTTAACTTCCTGCTTTGGAAACATCTTCAACTTAAGCACCCCAATTTCATCGGCAACGTACTCCCTTCCTGTGTTGAAAAATTTCACCTTATCACCTTGGCGCAAGGTTCCGTTTGTCACCTTGAAGTAGGCGATAATTCCTCTAAAGGAGTTGAAAACAGAGTCGAAAATTAGCGCCTGAAGAGGTGCCTCAGGATTGCCAGTTGGAGCAGGTACACGACTAACGATTGCCTCTAGTATTTCGGGAACTCCAACACCTGTTTTAGCGCTAGCAGCAATAATATCTTCTGGTTTACAACCAATAAGTTCTACAATTTGGTCTGTTACCTCTTCAACCATTGCTGCATCCATATCAATCTTGTTGATAACAGGAATAATTTCGAGGTTGTGCTCAAGCGCAAGGTAAAGGTTTGATATGGTTTGTGCCTGGATGCCTTGTGTTGCATCCACGATAAGCAGTGCTCCTTCGCAGGCTGCAATAGCACGAGAAACTTCGTAGGAGAAGTCAACGTGACCAGGAGTATCAATTAGATTCAAGATATACGTTTCGTTATCCTGAACATACTCCATTTGGATGGCATGGCTCTTAATGGTAATACCCTTTTCACGCTCCAAATCCATGTCGTCTAGAACCTGGTTTTGAAACTCCCTTTCGTTAAGGGTGTGGGTTGCCTGCAGAAGTCTGTCAGCCAAGGTGCTCTTACCATGGTCGATGTGGGCTATAATACAAAAGTTTCTAAGATTCTTCATTAACCGCATTTCTTAATGCTCGCAAAGATAATCTATTAGTTTGAATTGTTGCAATATTAAAGAGTTACGGCTGGTACAGCAACTCCGTATTTCGTACTGCTTAATAATACTATTGGGGTTTTCCTACTGCTTCTTCATCAATTGCATCATTCCATTTCGATACCGCATAAACTGATTGAGGTTCTCCTTTCGCAATGGCTTTTCGGGTGGTGATTGAACCTTTAATGGATTAATTGGCTCAGCCCCCTTCCAAACACGAAAATCGAGGTGCGCCCCTGTTGAATATCCGGTGGAACCAACAAAGCCAATAACCTGTCCCTGCTGAACACGTTTACCTAATGATATCCCCTTAGCAAATCGGCTGAGATGCATGTAACTGGTTACAAAATTGGCAACGTGCTTTATCTTAATCCAGTTTCCAGCGCTACCACTGTATCCCTTGAGTATCACGACACCACTTCCTATTGTCATTACAGGCGTTCCGATAGGTGCAGAATAGTCAATCCCGTAATGTGGTCGAAATATCTTCAGTATAGGATGCAGGCGGCTACGGCTAAATCCCGAGGTTATGCGCGAAAATTTTAGAGGAGCCTTCAGAAAAGCCTTTTTGAGGCTCTGTCCATTCTCGTTCCAATACGAATCTATACTATCCTGCTTAAATGCAAAAGCATAGTAAGCTTTTCCCATATGGTTGAAGACGGCTGCGTGTATCTTCGCTATTCCGATAGAAGTAGATCCTACAAACATCTCATCATAAACCACCTTGAAACTGTCCTTTTTTTTAAGTCCAAAAAAGTCGATTTCCCAAGCGTAAACTTCAGAAAGGTCGAGAGCCAAGGCTGTATTCATCTTAGCCTCCTCGATAGCATGCCAGAGCGAAGACTTTATGGTTGTACTGCTAATCTTTCTGACAATTCGGACTGGCTTTTCGGCAACATGCACGCTCATGCTATCCTTAAACGAAAACACAACGTACTGTATAGGGGAAATTTCGTAGACCCAATACGCCAATTGCTGAGTGGAATCGGGCTGTACAAACGCTTTGAATACATGACCTGCCCGAATAGAACGCAAGTCAAACTTTCCTTCGGCTAGCTTTGAAAGGCTATCAACCTGCCTAGCACTAATTCCGCAGTCTCCAAGAATCTCTGACAAACTTTTACCCGGTGCTATCTCGTTCGTTACGACATTAAACGAATCGACAGGTATACCATACTCCATAACAGGTGGCGGAACCTCTTTCTTCCTAAATAGATCGCTAAACTGCTGAAGTAACGGCCAAAGAACTATAGATCCGGCCAACAGGATGCCAAAAGAAAGAGCCGCAACTAGCACGGCTCTTTTACTATAAAACTTTTTTAACTTCATTACATTCCACTAAAACGTCATCTACTTGGCCTTTATGGTTTCGAACCCTTTGCCGAATACCCCCATTGCATTTACAACGGAGATAAATGCATTAGGATCTTCCTGCTTGCAGATCTTGTAAACCTGATTGGTTTCAAACTTTCGCACAAGCACCATCACCACCTTTTGCTCTTCTTTGGTATACCAGCCCTGCCCATTAAGCACTGTAACTCCACGACCGACTTCGCTTGAAAGCCTATCGGCAATGGAATCGTAGCTTTTTGAGACGATAAACATCTGCACAGACTGACGTGTACCTTGCAATACCAAATCGATGGCAAACGACACCACTCCAACGCTGATATAACCGTAAACAACAGAGGTAAAGTCCTTCAGAATGAAATAGGAAGAGCCAATAATTATAACATCGCAAAGCAGTATCATCTTGCCCATGGAGATGTTGCGGTACTTGCACACGATCATGGCAATGATATCGGTACCTCCTGATGTTCCTCCTTGGGTAAAGATAAGTCCTAGCCCCGTGCCGCACAAACCACCTCCGATAATGGTGGCAAGCAAACGCTCATCGGGCAGTTTTAAGGGCGAAGAGTGAATGAACAGCTGTCCTAGCCAAAGCAGAAAAGCCGTCATTCCAATACCTATAACGGTTCGCACCCCAAACTTTCCACCAAGCACCTTAATTCCAAGGTACAGAAGGAAAACATTTATGACAAGGTAGCTGTAAGCAATCTTAATGCCACCTCCTTCGGCACCTCCAGTTGCATAGTAGATTAATGCCCCTATACCGCTGACTCCTCCGCTAACAATGTTCGCAGGAAGCAGGAAGGCGGTCCATCCTAAGGAATAAAGCGATAAACCAAATGCCATAAAGAGGTAAACTTTAAATTCCCCTAGTATGGCTTGAGTGCTAAGCTTACCCATATCTTCTATTAAATAACTATGTTAACGATCTTTCCTGGCACTACGATTACCTTCTTAGGCGATTTCCCTTCTAGGAATTTTGCGGCCTGCTCGTCGGCAAGAACGGCTTCCTCTACCTGCTTTGGATTCAGGCTTAGAGGAAGAACTTTCTTAAACCTAAGCTTGCCGTTAAACGAAACAGGATACTCGAAACTAGTTTCTACCAAATACTCCTCGTTATGCACAGGGTACTTTGCATCGTTGATGGTTGTTGTATAGCCTAGCAACGACCACAACTCCTCGGTGATGTGTGGAGCAAATGGCGAGAGCAGCACGGTTAGCGGTTCAAGAATATCACGCTTGTTGCACTTAAGGTCGGTTAGCTCGTTTACGCAAACCATAAAGGCCGAAACCGAAGTGTTGAACGAAAAGTTCTCGATATCTTCGCGAACCTTCTTGATAGTCCTATGAAGCGCCTTTAACTCGTCGGCTGAAGGCTTGTCGTTGGTTACCTGGAATTCGCCATTGCTGTTAAGGAAGAGCCTCCAGAACTTACGAAGGAAGCGGTGAACGCCATCGATACCCTTGGTATCCCAAGGCTTCGACTGCTCGAGTGGTCCAAGGAACATTTCGTACATGCGAAGGGTATCGGCACCGTAGCGCTCTACAATATCATCGGGATTAACCACGTTGAACATCGACTTCGACATCTTCTCGACAGCCCAGCCGCAAACGTACTTGCCATCCTCGAGTTCAAACTCGGCAGTAGCAAACTCTGGTCGCCACTTCTTGAACGCCTCGGTATCGAGAATATCGTTGCTTACAACATTGACATCAACGTGAATTTCCTGCGTTTGGTACTTATCCTTTAACCCTAGCGATACGAACTTGTTGGTTCCCTGAACACGGTAAACAAAGCTCGAACGGCCCTGAATCATTCCCTGGTTAATCAGCTTTTTGAAGGGTTCCTTCTCGGCAACAAAGCCAAGATCGTACAGGAACTTGTTCCAGAAGCGCGAGTAGATAAGGTGGCCCGTTGCGTGCTCGGTTCCCCCAATGTAGAGGTCGACGTTACGCCAGTACTCGTTAGCCTCCTTAGACACCAGCGCCTTGTCGTTGGTTGGGTCCATGTAGCGGAGGTAGTAGGCCGATGAGCCTGCGAAGCCTGGCATGGTACTCAGCTCGAATGGATATCCATCGGTGGTAGCCCAATTCTTGGCACGGCCAAGCGGTGGCTCGCCCGTTTCGGTTGGGAGGAAGGCATCCACCTCGGGTAGCTCCAATGGAAGCTTATCATCCTCGATGGCGTAGGGAAGCCCATCCTTAAAGTAGATGGGGAATGGCTCGCCCCAGTAGCGCTGGCGGCTAAAGATGGCGTCGCGCAGGCGGTAGTTGATTTGGCGCTTACCAATGCCACGAGCCTCCACCTCGTCGATGGCGCGGTTTACGGCCTGCTTCACCTCCATCCCGTTTAGGAAATCGGAGTTGATGAGCTTGCCCTCCTTGGCGTCGTAGCTTTCGTTGGTAATATCGCCACCGGCAACCACCTCGATGATGTCGATACCGAAGTGCTTAGCAAAGGCGTAGTCGCGGCTATCGTGGGCAGGAACGGCCATGATGGCGCCGGTTCCGTAGCCGATAAGCACATAGTCGCTTATGTAAATTGGGATTTGCTTTCCGTTAAATGGGTTGATGGCGTAGCCTCCTGTAAACTGGCCGCTCACGCGCTTTTCGGCCATGCGCTCGCGCTCGCTACGCTTCTTGGTCTCGTCGATATAGGCTTGAACGGCCTCGCGGCACTCGGGCGTGGTAAGCTCCATCACCATGTCGTGCTCGGGGGCAATTACCATGAAGGTAACGCCGAAGATGGTGTCGGGACGGGTGGTGAAGACCTCCAGCTGCTTTTCGCTATCCTTCAATCCGAAGAATACCTGGGCACCCTGCGAGCGGCCAATCCAGTTACGCTGGATCTCCTTCAGCGAGTCGGTCCACTCCAGCTCCTCGAGCTCGTCGAGCAGGCGCTGGGCGTAGGCCGAGATACGGAGCGACCACTGGCGCATTTTGCGCTGCACCACGGGGAAGCCTCCTCGAACCGAAAGGCCATCCTTTACCTCGTCGTTGGCCAGCACGGTGCCCAGCTCGGCGCACCAGTTAACCATAGTATCGGCAAGGTAGGCGATGCGGTACTGCAGCAGGATCTCCTGCTGAGCGGTTTCGCCCATGGCGTTCCACTCAGCGGCAGTGAATGCAGGTACATCGCCACAGGCGGCATCTACATTGCCGTTACCGTTGATTCGGAACTCTTCGATAAGGCCATCAATAGGCTCGGCCTTCTGGGTTTTATTGTTGTAGTAACTCCGGAACATGAGCAGGAACGCCCACTGGGTCCACTTGTAGTACGAGGGGTTGCAGGTGCGGAACTCGCGGCTCCAGTCGTAGGAGAAGCCGATCTTGTCGAGCTGCTCGCGGTAGCGCTTAATGTTGATATCGGTGGTGATGGCTGGGTGCTGCCCCGTTTGGATGGCGTACTGCTCGGCGGGAAGGCCGAAGGCATCGTAGCCCATGGGGTGAAGCACGTTGAAGCCCTCCAGGCGCTTGAAGCGCGAAAAGATGTCGGAAGCGATATACCCTAGCGGGTGCCCCACGTGCAGCCCAGCACCCGATGGGTAGGGAAACATGTCGAGGACGTAGAACTTGGGCCTCGAAGCATCCACATCAACCTTATAGGTCTTATTCTCGCGCCAGCGCTGCTGCCACTTCTTCTCTATATCAACAAAATTGTATTCCATGATGACTTGCATTACTCTTTGACCTGCGAAATTAGCAAAAAGATGGTAGAATAAAGTTTTAACATTGGCAAAGTAGCGATTCCTCGCCAACCCGCCAAGGGCAATCCAAACAAAACCGAGGGGTAGGCGTTTTTATACTAAACGAACCCTAACACAATCTAGCAATGAGCTTCATCAAGGAATTTAAAGACTTCATCTCGAAGGGCAGCGTCATCGACCTAGCCGTTGCCGTGGTCATCGGCGGCGCCTTCGGGCAGATTGTTTCGTCGGCCGTGAACGACATCCTGATGCCCGTGGTAGGCCTCCTGCTTGGGGGCATCGACTTTGCCTCGTGGAAGATTACGCTGAAGGAGGCCGTGGTGGCCGCCAACGGCACCATCGGCCAGCCAGCCGTGACGATGAACATCGGCAGCTTCATCCAGGTAACGGTCAACTTCCTGCTCATCGCCCTCTTCATCTTCATCGCCCTTAAGGGGCTAATGCACCTGAAGCGGCAGAAGGCCGCGGCACCTCCCGCACCCGCCGCCCCTAGCCAGGAGGCCCAGCTGCTGGCCGAGATTCGCGACCTGCTGAAGAAGGAACAGGGCTAGCCCCCCTCCTTTTAAGGGGATAACTAGCCATGAATATGCATTAGGCTTTGAGAAAAACAGCTTAGCTAAGGCACAAACAGAAAGCCCCCTCCATTGCTGACGGGGGCTTTCACCAACCATTTTAACTTTATAAACTGAAAAATACATGGGTATACAGCAGGACCTTCGCAGGTGCTAGTACTATTTTGTTCCTTTCTTTTTTTCCTCTTCCTCTTTCTTCTTCTTTTCCTCCTCTTCTTTTTTCTTCTTGGCCAGCGTTTCGCGGGTTCGGATGAGGGCTATCACGGCATCGGCCTCGTGGTTTACCTTGCCGATGGCGTCGGCGTACTCGGCCTTTCCCTCTATCTTATAGAGCGCCTCTATCAGCTCGAACACCTCGGTGCACTGGGTCTTGGCGCGCTTGGCCACCACGTGAGCGGCTTCGCCAGCGTCCTCGGCCACGGCCAGCTTGCTACGGATGCCAGCTGCGGTGTCGAACTCCTCCTGCGCCACCATCACATTTTGCCACAGCGGCTGTGCGCTGAGCCCGGCCATCGCCTCGGCGTGACGCCCCGTGCTGAAGAGCCCGTTAAGGGTACGGATGGTGGTGCTCTCCTCCTTCAGAGGGAGGCTGTTGAGCGTGTAGCCGTTGGCCTTTAGGGTATCGTGAATGAGCAGCGCCTGCTCGCGGGTGGTGGCGTTGCGGCTATGGGTAAACGCCTCGATGAAGGTGCGGAAGGTGAGGTACTCGCCGTCGCGGTAGTCGTCAATCTCGTTTACGCTTCGGGTTTCGCCCTTAAGGTTCGTCTTCGGCAGCGCGGCATCGAGCTCCTTGCTTACGTCAGACAGCCCCACCAGCGCCAGCTTCAGCTTGGGGTTGAGCGGCCCTAGGGTATCGAGAAAAGGGTAAATTACATGAAGAAAATCGGACAATTCGTTAACACGGATGTTGTTTAAACAATTTCTTGTAAATCTCATAAGTTGTAGTTTTTAGGTTTGCGCTGTTAAAATAGGAATAATTCCATTACGTCCGTCTAAGTTAAATATTATTTTTTTGTACTAGCTTCTTATTTCATAAAAAGCCAGGAGCCAAACGAAAAGGCATTACCATCTCTTATGGTTCCATAAGATGGTGCTCAGGGGGTCGAAGCATGCTCTCATGGCACCATGAGAGAGCCATAAGGGGGGCGGAAAATGCTCTCATGCACCCATGAAAATCCCGTTTGGGGTCAAATCATGCATTCATGGAACCATGAGAGACTGCTCGGAAGGGCGAATCACGCCCTCATAAAACCTTGAAGAGACTGATCGAAGGCTCAAGCACGCCCCTACACAGCCCAAGAAGGGCGCATCTGGAGCAGCAGCCAACGCTGCCGCCACAGGTGCGCCCTTCGGTATATACTCCAGCGGACTAGCGCCCGCCGAGGCTCCCCTCGAAGGGGATAATCAGCTTAAAGCCGAAGCTGCGGCCCATATTGTAGATGCCCGAGCGCCCAGTAACGGGGTTCTCGGGGGCGTACTTCAGGCGGCTGAGGTGGCTCTGGTAGGCCCTGTCGGCAAGGTTGGTGGCCGAGAGGACGATGGTGCACACGGTTCGGCCCCGCACCACCCAGTCGGTGCCCACGCCCGCGTTCAGCAGCACGTATCCCGGGGTGGCCGTCTCGGTGCCGTAGGCCGAGTACACCTCGCCCTGGCGGAAGTAGGTCTCCACGTCGAAGCGCACGTAGCTGTTGGCCAGGCCGCGCGACAGCCTATGCCCCTCGAGCTTTACGCCCGACATCAGCTTGGCCGGCGGGGTAAAGGGCAGGTGGCTGGCCGCCGATGGCTGGTGGCGCAGCGTGGCCAGGACGTACGAGAACGAGCTTTCGAGGTGAATCCAGTCGAAGGGATGGGGGTGGATGTCCAGGCGGGCCTCGCCGCCGGTAAGGTGGGCATCGCCCTGGTCGAACCTAAAGGCATCCACGCCGCCGATGGTGGAGTCGGCCCCAGCGCTGCTGCTGAGCTTGTGCAGGTAGATGTAGCGGCTGATCCAGCTGCTGAAGAGGCTAACCTCGGCCGAGATGTGCTCGGAGCTGTACCCGGCGCCCAGGTCGGCCTGCAGGCTATGCTCGGGGCTCAGGTTGGGGTCGCCCAGCTCGTAGCGGAGGGTACCCTCGTGCACGCCGTTCGAGCCCAGCTCGGCGATGTTGGGGGCGCGGTACCCCCGCGAGACGTTCGCCTTCAGGAAGGCGTACCGCGAGAGCTGCCAGGTGGCCCCCACGCTCCCCGAGATGCCCGAGAAGGCGGAGCTAAAGCGCCCGAATCGGACGCTGCCATCGGGCATGGGCTGCGGCGTAGCCTCGCCGCTGGCGTCGAGGTACAGGCTGCGCGAGTTGATGCTGCGGCGGTCGAAGCGCAGGCCACCCGTCAGGTCAACCCCTCCGAGGTTCTTACGGATGATGCCGAAGACACCCGCATCGAAGAGGTTGTACTCGGGCACCAGCACCTCCTCGCCCAGGTTACGCGACGTTTGCCCCATGCCGTTGACGCCCACCGAGCACGAGGCCCCCCAGCGCTCGGGCAGCTGGTACTGGAGGTCGTAGCTAACGGTGTTGAGCTTAAAGTAGAGCTCGGGCGTACTGGGGGCCAGCACATCGGCCAGCTCCTTGCGCTGGTTCTGCTGGAAGCCGACGATGGCCCTCAGTCCACCCTCGCCCACCCGCACGTAGGCGTTGAGCACCGCCCGGTAGTGGCCAATCTGCTGCGATGGGGTAGCCGGCTGGTAGCTGCGGCCGTCGGCATCGGTGGCCAGCACCTCCTCGGCCACACCTCCGCGATTCACCTGCCGTACGAAGCGCCCGGTGGCCGCATCGCGCTCGCCCTCCACAATGCCGGGCTCCAGCTCGTAGCGGCCAAGGGTAAGGTTGGCGAAGCCCCAATCGCGCTTAAGCCCCAGCAGAAGGGAGGCGTTGTTCTCCCTAAAGCCCGAGTTGAAGACGTAGCCGTCGTAGCGGTTCCGGTAGCTGTGCGCCAGCTTGCCGCTCAGGCGGGCATCCCACACCAGGCTCCCGGCGTTACCCGCCGCGTTGGCCGACAGGCCTGCTAGCCCGTTGTTGGTCTGGTACTCGCTAAGGATGCTGCCGCGGATGGCCCCATTGGTGGGCAGCGGTGGCGATATCAGGTTGATAACGCCCGCCAGAGCGTCGGAGCCGTAGGCCAGGCTGGCCGGCCCCTTCAGGATCTCCACGCGCTCCACGCCGTAGGCATCCACCTCTACGCCGTGCTCGTCGCCCCACTGCTGGCCCTCCTGCCGAACGCCGTCGGATACCACCAGCACGCGGTTGTAGCCCAACCCACGAATGACGGGCTTGGAGATGCCCGCCCCCGTGGTAATCTGCGCGACGCCGGGCTGCGCCGCCAGCGCATCGATGATGTTGGACGATGCCGCCTCCACCAGCAGCTGCCGGGGCACCACCGATATGGGCGCGGGGCTGCGCTTCTGCTCGATGGCCTTAGCGTTGCCCGTAACCACCACCTCGTTAATCTCGGTAGCAGCAGGCTCCAGGGCCAGCACCACCACCGAGTCGGTACCCACGCCCACCTCGCGAATCAGATTTCGGAAGCCCACGAAGGAGGCCTGCAGCATCACCCGCCGCGCCGGGATGCGCCGCAGGGTAAACGCCCCATCGGCGTTGGTGGTGGTGCCCACCTTTAAATCGGGAAGATAGACGGAAACACCCGCCATTGGCTGCCGCGACGCTTGGTCCACGATTCTGCCCGAAAGCGCCCCCTGCCCAAACAGCAGCGGCGCACTCGCCATCAGCAAAACCGCAGCAGCAAAAAGTTGTCTAACTATACTTTTCATGCTAGGATTTAGTCTTTTTGATGAGAAATAAAAGGGCACAGCAGGCGCATTCCCCGCTAGGGAAAGCCCACGTACCGAACAAAAAAGAATGCTAAACCCCAGCAGGCGGAGCCCGAAGGAGGAAGAGAACAATGGGAGCCACAAACGGAAGACAGACATCAAAAGTCTCCCGCCTAAAGGCAATCGGAGTAAGATTGAAGTGGTGCGAAAGGTCGTCGACCACAAACGTAAGGTAGTCGAACTGGCATATCTCGCAGGCATGCTGCGGCCCATGCACGCTCACCACAGATAGATCGACATCCTGATGCTCGATATGGTGGTGGTGAAACACCTTCAGCGCAAAGGGGAATAGGAATACGAGCAGCAGCAATGCGGCTATCCGTGCTCTTATGTCCCTACTCTGCTTCATTTATCCCACAAAGCTAGCCGCAGGATGCGAAAAAGGTTCCCATTATCCGTTAATAAACCTAATGGGAAGAAAATAGCTACATTTTTACGCCAATATGCGCACTTTACGTTTTGAATTCTCGGAGGATTTCCTACTTTAGGCGCCTGTAACCGCTAACGATAAGCTTATACCTTAGACAATTCTAAGCCCCTCGTGGCGTTAGAACTAATACAGATTCATTATGGAATTCAGTTCGGATATCCTAACCCTCCCCGGCTACGGAAGCTCGGGAGCAAACCACTGGCAGACACTTTGGGAAAAAGAGCACGGTTTCAAGCGCATTGAGCAGCACGATTGGGCCACCCCCGCCTGCGACGACTGGGTGGAGGCCATCGAAAAAGAGATTGGCACGCGCGATGCCGACAACGTAATTGTAGTAGCCCACAGCTTGGCCTGCATCGCCATGGCCTTTTGGGTGGAGCGCTACAACCGCTACATCAAGGGGGCGCTGCTGGTTGCCCCCTGCGACACCGAAGCCCCTACCGCCCCTACGGGCATCGTCGGCTTCGACCCCATCCCCGAGGTGGAGTTCCCCTTTCCCACCATTCTCATAACCAGCCTAAACGACCACTACACCACCTACGAGCGTGCCGAGGCCTTTGCCGGGTGCTGGGGTAGCGAGCTGGTAACCCTTGGTAACGCCGGCCACATCAACCCCGCTTCGGGCTACGGCAGGTGGCACTGGGGGATCGAGCTGCTAAAACGGCTCGACGAATAAGCGCCTTCCCGACATTACCCTACATTCGAAAGCACTAATACCATAATAATACACATCAATGCTTCAGAAAACACTTCTAGCGCTAGGCATGCTATCTATGCCGATGCTTAGCGCCTATGCCCAGCAGGTCGTTCGGCCCAGCAGCCCCAGCATCAAGGCTCAAGGCCGTGTCGACACCACCAACCCCGAACGGTACCGATTCGACTATCCCGGCGTTCGGTTCACCATGCAGTTTTCGGGTAGCAGCAGCATTGCCGCCAAGCTAAAGGGTAGCGCGCAAACCTACTTCGAGGCCTTTGTCGATGGCAAGCCCGCGCTCGACCCCTCGGGCCGTCAGGCTATCTACCGCTCCTTTGGTGATACCACCATCGTAATCGCCAGCAAGCTCGCCAAGAATCAGCCCCACGAGGTAATACTCTTTAAGCGCACCGAGAATCTCGACAACACGCCTGCCGAGTTCATGGGCTTCGTTGTTGACGATAAGGCCTCGTGCAGCCCCGCACACTACAAGGCTCGAAGGATAGAGTTTCTGGGCAACTCCATCACCTGCGCCTTTGGCACCGAGTCGAAGGATATCCACTCGACATTTACAGCCGAAACCGAGAACAACTACCTGAGCTACGCCAACGTGCTCTCCCGCGCCTTCGATGCCGACGCTAACATCGTTGCCCACTCGGGCCGAGGCGTTGTTCGCAACTACGGAGATAAGAGCATGGTATCGACCAAGGAGGCTACCGTACCCAAGCTCTTCGGCCGCGTGCTCGACTCCGACTCCACCTCCCGCTGGGACTTTAAGCGCTACCAACCCGATGCCGTAGTGGTAAACCTTGGCACCAACGACTACTCCACCTGGCCACAGCCCCTCAAGTCGCTCTTCATCGATGGCTACCTAAAGCTCATCGCCAAGATCAGAGCCGCCTACGGCAGCCAAACGCAGATCTTCTGCATCGTTGGCCCCATGATAGACGAGCCCTGCTACAGCTACGTTAAGGAGATGGTGGAGATGCAGCGAAATACCAACAACGACTCGCACATCCACTTTATTGGGATACCCAAGTCGATACTCGCGTTGGATAAAGACTACGGCGCATCGGGCCACCCCGGTGGCGATGGCCAAAAGAAGATGGCCCAGATCGTGGCGCCTGTAATCAGCACCGTTATGGGCTGGAGCTACAGCCGCACCGAGATGGACGACATCAAGGGCGGACAAGGATTCTACTCTAGGGAAAAGTAAAACCATCTATACCGAACATAAAGAAGGGCTGTTGCAGCAAAGCAACAGCCCTTCTCTTTTGTCTGATGTATATAAAACTAATGATTCATGAAGTCCACTACCTAGCTGTTGGGCTGGCGAGGTGGGCAATACGTTCAGCCAGTTCCAGGCACATCCTACCGTTGTGGTAGGGACACTTCCAAAGTCCGGCTCTATCGTCGGTGGTATTCTTGCTACCATCAGCGGCAACGCTCCAGTACCACTCGCCACCATCGGCAATCAGGTTTTTTTTGATGAACTCCCAGCAGCCTACGGCCCGCTGAAGCCCCAGCTCCGAACCAAAATGCTCGAATAGGCTAAAGAAGCCAACAACCGTCTCCGCCTGAACCCACCAATGCCTATCGGTATCGGTATGGTTGGCATCTAGGTTGGTTTCGTAAATCATGCTGCCATCGGATTGAAGCCCTTGGGTAGATGCTTCGGCGATGCGCTTAACCAGCGGAGAGATGCTTTCGACCAGCGCCTCATCGCCAAGCACCAATGCCGCCTCGTGAATCAACCACGAACCCTCTATGTCGTGCCCGTACGATACGAAGTTGCCCTTCTTATTCCAGTACTCGTCGAAGAATAGGTCGAAATGCGCCGTCTCGGAGTTGGTAATCTGCGTAGCAAAAATGCTGATAAGGTTTCGCAGCTGCTGCTCCAGCTGCTCATCCTTCCATACCCTATACAGGTTCGCGTAGGGCTCAAGGATGTGCAAATGGGTATTCATCGTCTTCTTCTCATTTGCATCCTTTGCGCTCAGGCGCATGTCCTCAATCTCGTGCCAGTCGGCAGTAAACGCCTCGAAGTAGCCGTTCAACTCCTTGTCGAAGGCATACTTTTCGATGATGTAGAAAAGTTCCTTAGCCTTATCCAACGCCCTCTGGCTGCCGGTTGCCCTAGCATACTCACTTAAACCATATATAACGAATCCCTGTGCGTAGATCTGCTTTTTGGTATCCTTCGGATTGCCATTACAGTCTACCGTCCAGTAAACACCACCATTCTCCTTATCCCAGAACTTATCGAGGATGTAGTCCATGGCGCGTGTTGCCGCATCAAGGTATTCGGGTCTCCCCAACACCCGATAGGCTGCCGAAAAGGTCCAGAGCATACGAGCATTAAGCACAGCACCCTTGTCGGCTTCGGGATGTAGCACCCCGTTGCCGTCAATACGTCCGTAAAAGCCACCTCGCTTATCGTCAACGGCGTTAAGCCAAAACGAAAGGATATTTTGGCTTAGCTCATTTACCATTTCATCGCGAAGAACTAATAAATCCTTATGCATGAACTTTGCTTGATGATTGTTTGCTCCTAATTTCTCCCAATCCCTTTTCAACCTCTTCCATTCTCGACTCTGTTAGCGGATAGAAGAAGATGAAGATAACCGAAAGCGCAGTTCCAACAGCAGGAAGGAAGCTTAGCATCATGCGAATGCCATTCTGTACATCGGCATTTTGAACCACATTGGCCTTAAACCCATAGTATCCCAGCAACCAGCCGGTTAATGCGCCACCAACAGTCCATCCCAGCTTCTGCGACATCGACGACGACGAGAAGATAAGCCCCGTAGCCCTGCGACCAGTCTTCAACTCGGAGTAATCGGTAATGTCTGCATACATCGACCAAAGCAATGGGAAGATGCTTCCGGCACACATGCTGATGAGGAATTGAAGCCCAAGAATTGCCCCAATGCTATTCTTACCTATAAAGTAGAAGCCAATGCTTAGCGCCGTTGCAATAACCATTGCAAACATGTAGGTATTCTTCTTTCCAATTCGGTTAGATATTGGGGTTACCAAAACAATCCCCACAATATTGGCAATCTGCCCCAACACCAAGTAAAGCGTGGTTAGCGACAGGGATGCATCTACAAAGCCAAGCTTAAACACGCCAATATCGTCTACGTAGTACTTAAAGTAGTAAACTGCCGCACCATCGCGAATAGAGTTGAAGATAAGCGCAGCAACACCAGCACCTAGCAATATCCACCAAGGACGGTTGCGGAACAAGTCCTTAACATCGTCGCCCAACGCGTTGTTCTCCTCCTTTATTGGCTTAACACGCTCCTTAGTCCAGAAGAATGTACCCATAAAGAACACTACCGCAATTACGGCAAACACGCCAATAGCAGCCTGCCAGCCAAATGCAAGGTTAACGCCTTCCTTTGTACGGCTAAATATCTCCACTAATGGCTCTATAAGCAAAAGGGAAATGATGCTACCACCAAATGCGAATATCATACGGTACGACGAAAGCTCCGTCCTAGTCTTTGGATCGGACGACATAACCCCTAGTAACGATGCGTATGGCACATTAATAAGCGAGTAAATCATCATCATCAAGGTGTAGGTGATGTATGCATATACAATCTTACCACCTTCGCCAAAGCCGGGCACGGTAAACGTTAGCACGCCAATTATTCCAAATGGAACGGCAACCCACAAAATATAAGGACGGAATTTCCCCCAACGCGACTCGGTTCTATCCCCCATCACTCCTACAATAGGATCGATAAGCGAATCCCAAATACGTGTCACCAAAAACATGGTTCCAACAATAGCCGCTGGAATCCCAAAAATATCGGTATAGAAGAAAAGTAGGTACATGCTAAACAGCTTCCAAAACATCGACGAAGCAGCATCACCTAATCCGTATCCAACCTTTTCCCTAAATTTTACTACAGCACTCTTATTCATTATTCCGAGTTATTGTAACGGGTTAAGCAGGGTGTTTCCCTGCCTACTTTTTATTTTTCAAATAGTCCAAATTACGACCAATAAGCTCCTTTAGCGCCTCTACCGAAGCGGCAGAACGAAGGCCATCAGCTGGCGTATTCATGCAGTAGTCTACCAGCTTATCAACGGTAGATGTCGCCACATGCATACGTGTATCGCTCGATGCGTAGTAAATAAATACCTTACCATCCTCATCAGCAATCCATCCATTGGTGAATAGCACGTTAGAAACATCACCTATACGCTCCTCTCCTTCTGGTGCCATAAAGTGCCCAGCAGGTGTTGCAATTAACTTGGTAGGATCTTCCAATGAGGTCATGAACATATAAATCACATAGCGCAAACCAGCAGCACAACCACGAACACCGTGAGCTAAGTGTAGCCATCCCTTATCCGTCTTTATAGGATGAGGACCTTGCCCATTCTTAACCTCCTTTATGGTGTGGTAGTAGCGTTGATCGATAATCGTTTCACCGATTACCTCTGCATTGGTAATATCATCAATAAGAGCCCATCCAATACCGCCACCGCTACCAGCATCAATAAAGCCATCCTGAGGGCGAGTGTACAATGCATACTTTCCATTAACAAATTCGGGATGCAGCACAACATTTCGCTGCTGCGACTTGGACTTCAAATCGGGAAGGCGCTCCCAATTTACCAAATCCTTTGTACGCGCAATGCCAGCTGCAGCTACTGCCGAAGAAAGATCTCCTGCAGGTGCTTTCGGATCTTTACGCTCCGAACAGAAGATGCCGTACAGCCAGCCATCCTCGTGTGCGGTTAAGCGCATATCGTAAACATTCGTGTCTGGCTCATTTGTTTCTGGCTCATTTGTTTCTGGCATGGTAATAGGAAAATCCCAAAATCGAAAGTTATCGATTCCATTTGGGCTTTCGGCTACCGCAAAAAACGACTTACGATCGGCCCCTTCGGTACGAACAACCAACAAATACTTATCGCCCCACTTTATGGCTCCTGAATTCAGAGTGGCATTAATGCCGATTCTTTCCAACAAGTTAGGGTTCGTTGCAGGATTAAGATCGTATCTCCAAAAAATAGGCGCATGCTCGTTGGTTAGTATTGGATACTTATAGCGAGTCCAAACACCGTTAGAAGATGCAACTTCGTTAGGACGCGTTACGAGCGTCTCGTACGTTTCAAACAACTCGGAAACCTTTCCTTCAAATTCACTACTCTTCATTCCTTTAAAACTAATTCGGTTGTTTACTTCTTTAACTCTTTAATTCGTCTCTCAACAAGGTTTACTGTCGAGTCGGTATTGAAAACGGAGTTTAGCCCCTGCTCCTCTTGAGCAGGATCTCCCATATATTCGTCTCCCTTAGCCCAGTTCTTGTGCCCCTCGGTAGCACGGGCAAATCCGCCCCATGCCCAAAAGTTACAACCTGCAAGAGCACCTCCCTTTTGCGCACTCGCCACCACAATCGAAAAAACAGTATCGTAGTATCTATCGCGCAAGGTTGTTGTAGAAGACAGACTGTAGCTATGCCCATCCCTTGGAAGCCCAAACTCCGACATCACAATCGGTTTACCAAGTTTTTCGGCTATGGCGATATGCTTTGCCATATATTCTTTTGTAAGATCAATCCCCTTGTCCACCGTACCTGCAATGTCTTTAGGGTTAATCCAGCTCCAGTTCTTAGGCCAAACATGAAACGTTAGGTAATCGACATTCTTATCGGTATGAATGCGTTCGTACATTCCTATATCTTCCTCAGCCCCCTTCTCACCTTCCGATCCTGTTGATACAAGATGGTTATGGTCTAGCGACTTGATCAGGGAAGCTGTCTCGCTTATCCATTTCTCGTAGGCAGGCTTCTGCTTATCGGCGAATGCGCGAGGTTCGTTTGCAATCTGCCACGACATTATTGCAGGATCATCTACATACTTTTTGCCCGTATATCGGTTTGTGCGGGCAATTATAAATTTGATATGATCGCGAAGCTGCTGCTTGCAAGGTTCGCATTCGTGAAATTTATTAACCATTGCCTTAAAGGGCTCCCAGCCTATATAGTTGAGAATAGGGAAATCTCCATATCCATTCCACGCAAGGTATTGCCCAAAGCCTCCCGACCACTCCCAGCTATTGGTAAGGTAAAGTACAGCCACCATCTTTCGCTTGTTAAGCTCCTTCATTAGGTAGTCGAGCCCATCAAGAATAGTATCGTTGTACACCCCAGGGGCTGTTTGCAACGTTGGCTCAACCTTCGTAGGCACTCCGTTAGGGCCATCGGCACCAACCAGAATCCGAAGGTTGCTTATCCCTTTTTTAGATAGAAAGTCAAGCTCCTTCTTCAGCCGCTTTCTATCACCACCCTCGCCCTTCGAACCCAATATTGCCCCATACCAAAAGTTGGTTCCAATAAAGTAGTATGGCTTACCATTACGCTCGAAGTGGGTAGACGAAACCTTGATAAAATCAGAGGATTGTCCCAAAGCGATTCCCGATATAAAAAGGAAAAAAGGAAGCAATAAAAAACTTTTTCTTATTCTACTCATCTCGGTTTAGTTATTGATAGAACTTGGGAAACGATAAAGATTTCGAGTATCACCAGATAAGAAGATGTAAGGAGAACTTGCAAAATCAACAAAGTCTTTTGCTGGTTCTGGATTATATGGAGTTGCCGTATAGTAACTTGTTTGATTATTATACCAATACATTGCATAAGCAATCTTTGCATTGCTTTGGGTAAAGGCTGGAAGCATATAACTAGTGTAAAGCTTGCTTACAGACTTATTGGCAGACGAATAACCAAATTCGGTAAGTGCAGCAACCTTTTTGTGTGCAATGGCAAAGTCTGAAATGATTTTAAGCTTGGAAGATACATTAGCAACACCAGCAGCACCTTTCGCTCCATAATCCTCATAGTTATCAAAGCCTACCACATCTACATAATCATCTCCAGGATAGCAAGTAGTATAGGCTGATTCTGAAGTAAATGTATCACCAGGCGAAAATGCGTAAAGGATGTTGTGTAACCCTTTTTGATCTCGTAGGTACTTAACGGTAAACTGCCAATTCTTTATAAACTGAGCAGGAGTAGCGTAGTGTGGAATTCCCCACCAGAACCAGCTACCATCAAACTCATGAAATAACCTTAAAATAACAGGGATAGGTTTCCCGCTATCATCGGTTGTCGAAGAAAGAATCTGAGCAACCTTATCTAACTTCTTTTTATAGTATTCATGATTTTCGTTACCCTCCAAAATGCTAACAAACGCCCTATTCTTTAGGGTTGGATCAACCTTATCCATTTCGCTAACGTAGAATGCATCACCATGATAAGGTTCATTCATGTGCCAGCAAATGGTTACAACTAGTCCTCTTTTGTAACTCTCTTTAATTTGCTTCTTAAGCAGGAGTTCCTGTTCATACCACCATCCACTAGTTGAAGTTCCATCATTATGGTAGTTCGTGGCAAAAATAAGATCACTTCCGACAACAATTGGATCTTGTCCGGTTGTAAGCTTAATATCTGACTTATCAGAGAATACGTTGCTCTGCTCTGAATAGCGGTTAATAAATGCATCCTGCTGCCCGATCATAACCCCATTTTGGGCATAAGCCTTTAGATTGTAGAATAAGGCCGCAACTTCATCAGTCGCATTTTTATCTACCAAGAAATTCCTCACAGCGGTAGCACTAGGAGATGCCTCAATCCACTCAGGTTCCTCACCTTTAACAGACGTAGCAGAATCACTACTCTTTGTGCAACCTAACGATAAACAGATTAGAAATAAAAATAACAATCGCAAGTTCTGCTTAGTCATTGGCAATTCTATATAGACATTTACTGTAATAAAAGTACTAGATATAGATATCATAGAATGATACTTTTAAACCGTTCCATAATACTTTATCTTTTATTCGTCATCGCCACATCTTCCTCATCCTTAAAAAGAAGGGGCTGCATAAACAGCCCCTTACTAATTAGAGTTTGCAAATGCTACTTATGAACAATTCTGAAATTAACAAGACTTAAGTCGCATGAGAAAAGCGCTGTATTCAGGAAAATGATATTAAATGGATTCCGCCCATTTTCTATCGTTTTATCTCCCATGAAGGTTTTTAGATCCAACTTTACAGTCCTCCATTTTTCATACGTATTAAATGAAATACCTCCAGCTGCAGGATTCCAAGAATACTGACCACCATTAAGTTGGAAAATCATATTCCCAATTGCTAATGGGCTACTGCTTTTTGTATTAATTTCAAATTTAAACCAGTAGTTTTCAGGATGAGCAACCACATCGGCATCGTTAACAGCAGTATTACCACCAAATATCACAAACCAATCCCAAGCAGCAACATTACTACGTACTACTCGTGAATAGGAAGGGTAGCCTATTAGTGGCTTAGGATCGCCAGCATTCGAACCAGAAGTTATTAGGTTCGCCCCAGCCCAAATCCAGTTATAACCACCAAGATCAGCGTAATTTAAAAGTTGGATGCCTGTATCTCTCCACTTTAGTTCCAAAGGTGTTTTTACTAAGGGACTAGAGATAACGATCTTGCTTCCAGGAACAGCATTATCTGGTATTTTGACACGAATTTCAGAACCAGTTGCATCAATAATATCGATTTTATTCCCACCTAATGTAACTGAGCCATTAGCTTTATCAACCTTGTAAAGATCAAAGAAGTCTCCCTCTATTCGTGCTGTATCACCAGGATTCACAAAGTCATTATAAAGGCCATCCAATTTCAAATCGGGAATCACAACCTTAAAATCAACCGAGACAACCCCCTTTTGCGTTGTTACGACTAACTTGTTGTTGACGGTTGTTGGAAGTACACGAGGAATTGGTAGTACAATCTCCTTTGCCTTTATATAAGCCTCCGTCAGGTCTACCTCTACGTCGTTAATTGTTATAGATTTTACACCACTTAGATTTTCACCTTGGATAACAATCATCTGTGCAAGAGCGCCCTCTGTTATAGAAGATTCTCGTGAATTAACAGGTGATATCTTCGCAATTGTTGGAGCACCTGTTGATGTTAATCCATTATCATAACCATCATTGTAGGTTACAATATCATCGCAAGACATCATCATTGCTGAAATCAATGCGAAAAAGAGCAAATATTTTATATGAAGTTTTTTCATTGTCTGATAGATTGCTAGTTCCAACCTGGATTGTTTGTAGTGATCTTAGGATTCGTTAGAATTTCAGATGTTGGAATTGGGAATAGTAAATGCTTAGCGGATCTACTCTTGTTAACCTTGCATTCATCCAATCCACCAATAGAATTCATAACATCAAGATAAATACCCCAGCGCAAAAGATCCCAACGTCTATCTCCTTCGAGGGCAAGCTCCATCGCACGTTCTTCTATAACAGCAGAACGGAATGTTTCTTTATCCAGCAAGGCTCCAGTACCTGTAAGTTTAAACGGTGTTGCATGGCTTCTATTTCTTACTCGATTAAGGGCTTCGATTGCGGCTTGGTTAGGACCTGCAACCTCGTTAGAAGCTTCGGCATAGATCAACAAAATATCCGCAAAGCGAAGGAATGGATAATGAATATCTCCCTTGTTTATTGTTCTATCGCTGACATCTGCATATTTTGTAGTAAATGCAAGACCTCTGCTATTATTGGCAAATGTCCATGCCACGCCATCGTTATATTGTGCTTCTGGCTTTTTTACAAAAACCTGAATAACGTTTCCGCTAGCATCCTTTACCTGATTTCCATCTTTATCCAGAGAGTCTCTTTTTACTCCTTCGGCCCTTTCCTTCCAAGAAGCTGGATAGTAGCAACCCGCATTAAACTGCTGCTGATCAACAAAACGATACTTATGGTTAACCCCGTCGATCACGCGTGAATCCTTAGAATCATCGAATAGCTGATACCAGTGGTCGCGGCATCCCATAAACATACCCTCGATGATAAGCTTAGATGAGTTATCAACTCCGGTATACCATCTCGATACTCCATTACCATAAAGTTGATCGCCACTTTTTGCCTGAAGGCTCCAGATGTGTTCGGTCTTATTTCTATTTGCAATAGACCATACATCTCTAAAGTTGGGAATCAGATCGTAAGTTCCATATGTCCCTTTCATGACTTCCGCTGCCTTATCCATTGCTAGCTTAAAATAATCTTGAGAATTAAACCCTTCATATCCAGCAACAGCAGCGGTCTTCTTTGCAACTAACGTTACAGGCTTTGTACGCACAATTTCTTTCCCATTGAGGGTATATGCAGGACCACCTTTAAAAGTAATATTTGCAGAAGGCGTTGCCGCAGATGCGATGGTTACATATACCTTAGCAAGCAACGAGGCTGCAGCACCAGCAGATGCCCTACCCGAAGTAAATGCTGCATCCGTGTTCTTATACATCATGCCTTCGGCATCTGTTAGCAGCTTAATGATATGCTCATACACTTTTGCAATTGGCTGACGAGGCTGGCTAAAAGCAGCTCCATTAGAAACCGCATCTTCATAAATAGGCACATCGCCATAACCTCTTACCAACCAAAAATAACACCAAGCTTTCAGGAAGTATAGTTCACCAAGATTGTTATTCTTGTGTGCTTCGGAAACATTCTTCATTCCCTTGATGTAGCCTATAGCAACATTAGCACGATTAATTAAGGCATACGAACCAATCCAAAGCCTATTAATTGCGCTTTCCTCCTGGAAACTACCTGCACCCATGGCCGCAAAAGACCAGTCTGGTCCAGTCACATAATCGCAGTCCTGATCAAGGATACGGGGAAGCTCGTCCCACCTAAACATGTCATCGCATAACTTGCTGTAGGTACCCATTACCCACATATCTGCTCCTGCATCGGAATCACCGATTTGCTCTGGTCCTATAAAGTCATATGCTTTCTCATCAAGGAAGTCCGAACATCCCGAGAATAATGACCCTGAAAGAACTAAAGCCGCTATGAATAAAATTCTTTTAATCTTTTTCATCGTTGTTTCATTTTCCAATTAGAATGTTAACCTAAAACCTAAAGAAAAGGTACGACTGCTTGGATAAGAATAAATATCTACACCACGGCGAGATGCGTCACCACCAAATGCATTTACATCTGGATCAAACCAGCTATAGTCGGTAAAGGTAAGGAGGTTCGTTGCGCTTGCATACACATTAATAGCCTGAACTCCTTTAAACTTAGGATGGAATGTATATCCAAGGTTCACATTCTTTAGGCGTACATACGAACCGTCTTCCACATAACGATCGGAAAGAAGCCACTCTCTATTATATCCAGCAACGGCTTTGGGCCACTTTGCATTCTCCCTATTTTCAGGTGTCCAACGCGAGTTATAAGCATCAACCGGAATGTTACCGATGTTTGCTAATCTAACATCCATCAGGTTACCATTAAAGATATCGTTTCCAAAAACACCCTGAATAAAGAAGCTTAAGGTGAAATCCTTATAGGATAAATTATTAGTTACACCCAAAATAAAATCGGGGTTCGTATCGCCAATAATTGTTCTTACCTTATTGCCATCCTTATCTACACGGTACTTGATTTCACCGATTTTCGACTTTACAACATCGGCACTTGCAGTTGCATACTTTGGATCGGCACGTACTTCGGCTTCATTATCGTAGTATCCATCTTCAACATATCCATAGATTGCACCAATTGGCATTCCGTTGCGTTGAATGAATACTTCATCGGCCTTATACCAAAGTGCATTTGCAAATTGATCGGAAGGAAGGCCTCCAATTCTATTTTTATTGAAAGAGAGGTTTGCGTCAATGTCCCACTTGAAGGCACTACCGGTGAAAGCATAGTACTTTCCAGTGAACTCCCATCCCTCGTTGGTTACCCAACCAAAGTTGGTCATCATATTTCCAAAGCCCGTGCTTAGAGGAATTTTTACGTTCTGAAGCAGATCGGTAGTTTTCTTATGGTAGTAGTCTACAGTAAGGTTTAGCTTATTGTTAAAGAAACCCATATCAATACCTGCGTTGTACTGCTCAGTTGTTTCCCACTTAAGGTTTGGATTGGTTGGCCCTCTCCAGTCTACTTCCGAAAAACCACTGCTCAACGAACCTCCAACAGGATAATTTGAGGTTCCTAGATAGCGCCTTGTCATATAGCTACTGATACCTTGGTTACCTGTTTGACCGTAGCTAGCGCGAACCTTAAGGTTGCTGAATACGTTCAGATTCTTGATAAATGACTCCTCCGAAGCTTTCCATGCAAAAGCCGCTGATGGGAAAGTTGCGTACTTATTATCTTCAGAGAACTTACTAGATCCGTCGCGACGTACAGATGCGGTAAACAGATACTTTCCTTTATAGGTATAGTTAAACCGAGCAAGGTACGAAAGCAGGGTATTTCGTCCTCTGCTGCTAGTTGTCTTGTTTTGGGTAAGTCCTTGGCTCAAGTCATACTCCTCTGTGATATCGGTAGGGAAGTTCTGCGAAGAAGCTGATTTGGCACCATACTCAGAAAACTCGGTAGAAAATCCGATCATCGCTCCAACGGAGTGATCGTTAGCAAATACCTTATCAAACGAAAGCAAAGATTCGGAAGTTCTGCTTGTATACCAGCTATCGGATTGACTTGCCAAACCGTTGGTTGGTGCCTTTCCCTCCTGCGTATGCGTTCCGTAGTAGGTTCCACGATCGTTTTTGCTATAGCTTAAGCCTAAGTTCTGACGGAACTTTAAGTAATCGGTAAACTTTATCTCCGCAAATGTAGAGTTAAATGCATTGCCCGAGGTAACCCTATCCTTTGCCGTTTGTACGTAAATATATGGGTTAGCAGCAAGCCAGTTGAGCTGATCGCCAGCTGTAGCTTCCTGGTCGGGATTAAATGTTGTTGGGAAGATTAGCGCAGAACGGATAACACCGTAGTCGTTTGCGCTGGTCTTTGCGAAGTTTGTCTTCGACTGAGAGAAGTTGGTGTTTAACCCTACTTCCAACCACTTGAATGGCTTACGACCAATATTCGAACGGATAGAGTAACGGTTGAAATCTGAATTCTTTATGGTACCTTCCTGCTCCAAATAGTTTCCAGAGATGCTATACCAGCCCTTATCAGTACCTCCCGATACGCTTAAGTTATATTCGCTGGACTTACCTGTTTGGTAGATAAGATCCTGCCAATCGGCACCCTTAACATATGAAGAGTTTCCGTACTTATCTGTATACTTTCCAGGATTCTGGAAATCTTCGGGCTTTGGGTTATACTTACCAGAGTTCTGGATCATATTTCCATTGGAATCGTAGCTGTAGCTCCAAGTCCCAGAGTAAGGTAATGTAGTGTAGGGCGTATTTTCGTAGAATTTGCTATTAACGGTTTCCTCGTTAATATATTTTGCATAGGTAGAAGCATCGAGAACATCAACCTTGTTAGCAATCTTGGAAATACCAAAGTTTGCTGAAAACTCAATCTTATCAGTTCCCACCTCGCCACGCTTAGTGGTAATCATAATTACACCATTTGCACCACGTGAGCCATAAAGCGCTGTAGCGGAAGCATCCTTGAGCACTTCGATCGACTGGATGTCGTTGGGGTTGATTAATGATAATGGGTTAGATGTTTGGTTGTTGTTACTATTACCCGATCCTCCAGAAGGAGTAGATGCAGCATCGTAAGGTATACCATCAACAACGTAAAGGGGCTGAGAACTTGTAGAGAAGGAGTTTGCACCACGAATTTGGATGCTAACACCTGCACCTGGAGCGCCGTCGTTTTGGTTAACAATCACACCAGCCATTTTGCCTTGCAGCCCTTGGTTGATGCTGGCAGGTCCGCCCTTTAGCAGAGCGTCACTCTTAATGGTACCAACCGACCCCGTAAGATCGCTCTTCTTCACGGTACCGTAGGCAACAACCACAACTTCGTCAATCTTCTTAGAATTTGACGTTAGCGCTACATCGATTACCGTATTCTTTCCAACGGGTATCTCCTGGGTATCCATTCCCACAAACGAGAAAGTAAGCACATCCGAAGGCTTTGCCTTAACGATATACCTACCAGCAGCATCTGTCATTGTTCCGACAGGCCTTCCTTTAATGCCCACGGTAACTCCAATGATTGGCGAGTTGTCTGCCTTATCGGTTACCTTACCCTTGATGCTTACCTCCTGAGCCCAAAGCCCCGAGGATACCAGCAAAAGGATGATAACCAATAGTAGTCCTTTCTGCTTCATTATTCTGTGTTTTTTAAGTTAGATTAAACGGTCTTTAAACAAAACTTGATTAAAATCTAGGGGCAAAGTTATTATTTAGTTAAGGCTATGTTAACCTACAATAATTTAGGGGAAAGGGTTGTACCCTGTCAAGATTGTATCATCAGAACCAATTGTTAAATATGACTTAGCTGTATTCCTGTACGTTACGCTGCAAAAGCCTTCATGTTTTTTAGATGTATCATACTATTTTTGCATGAAAGAAGCCGTTGATTTGCAAAAATAATACAGGACATTGTCAATTTATCATCAACCAAACGTACCTTAACTGGTTAAAAAAGCATTACCATAACATCCTAGCGTATACTAATTTTGCATTAAATAAACTAGAAAAAAAGAGATCGATGAAAATGCAATATTTACAGTTTATACTCCTTCTCGCGTTACAAGCAGGCGCAAGCGGTGCTACTGCGGCTAATACAAATTTAGCATCGGACACAAAGGCCACGACTAAGACCCAAAACCTGATCCGCAACATGCATACGCTGGCCAAGAAGGGCACCATGATTGGCCATCAGGATGCGCTCTCGTACGGCATCGGCTGGTACGATAACAGCAACCGCTGCGACGTTAAAGATGTATGCGGTAGCTATCCCGCCGTTATGGGTTGGGACTTGGGGCACCTCGAATTGGGTTCCAGCGTTAACCTCGACAGCGTGAGTTTTGCCACCATGCGAAAAAACATCATTCGCGGCTACGAAGCTGGCGCTATTAACACCATCAGCTGGCATGCCCGCAATCCGCTTACCGGTTCTGATGCCTGGGACATCTCCTCTAACCAGGTAGTTACCTCTATTCTGCCTGGCGGCCAAAAGAATACCCTCTACAACCAGTGGCTCGACCGCGTTGCCGACTTCATGACGAACTTAAAGGGGAAGAATGGCGAGCTTATTCCGGTAGTATTCCGCCCCTACCACGAGCTATCGGGCTCCTGGTTCTGGTGGGGCAAAAAGCTTTGCACTAAGGAGGATTTCGTCGCGCTTTGGAGGTACACCATCGACTACCTTAGGGGTAAAGGCGCGCACAACATGCTGGTGGCCTACTGCCTTGCCGACTTCTACTCCGAAGCAGAGTTCCTCGACCGCTATCCTGGCGATGGCTACGTGGATGTTGTAGGCTTCGACATCTACCATCGCGAAAACGACCCAAAGGGAACGATATTTAGCGCCGACCTCAAGATGAAGAGCGACATCGCCCAGAAGGTAGCAAAGGATCGGAACAAGCTTTTTGCGATTACCGAAGCCGGCTACGAGGCAATTCCCGACTCCAGCTGGTTTACACAGGTACTTGCCCCCGGCGTTAGGGGCCGAAATATATCCTATGTCCTTTTGTGGCGCAATGCCTTCAACAAGAAGGGCCACTTCTATGCTCCTTACCCGGGCCATAGCTCGGCGGCCGACTTTGTGAAGCTAACCCGCGATCGCGCATTCTTCACCTGCCGCAACCTAAAGAAGATGTACAAGTAAAAAAGCTGGCATACCTCAGGCAATTCCCCATCTTGAGGTATGCCAGCCATTTCCTTTCGGAAATCACAGCCAAAATCCGAAAGTCCTTAGTCCACCCCCCTCCGAGGGGCTCCCAGACCAGCAGCAACCACCTTCGCCTACCAAATTTGCTCGATTTGCCATCTTTTTCCTGATAAATAGTTCATTATTTGGCTTTTTTTTTAAAATTCGCCAACTGATTTCGCAGTAAAACACACGAGCATGGCAACGAGAGATATCCTAACCGAGGTTCCACCAATTGCTGAACGGGACAGCTTCGTCATCTTCGAGAGGAAGAAGAGCAGCTTCAACTTTCCCATTCACATCCACAAGGAGTACGAGCTTAACTTCATCGAGAACGCTAAGGGTGCGCAGCGCATCGTGGGCGATCACGTCTCGGAAATCGACGACCTAGAGCTGGTGCTTATCTCGGGCAGCAACCTCGAGCATGCCTGGCTCAACCACACCTGCACCTCCGACGAGATCTACGAGGTAACCATCCAGTTTAGTCCCGAATTGTTCAAGAGCGGATTTATCGAGAAGAAGCAGTTCTTCTTCATCAAGAAGATGCTCGACCAGGGCAGCAACGGGCTGGCCTTCTCGCGCGAGACCATTATCTCGGCACGCCCCGTAATCATGGAGCTGCTCAGGAGTACCGACAGTTTCGGCTCCGTGCTCATCTTCCTGAGGCTGCTCAACCAGCTCTCGCGCGCCCAAGACTCCAAGGTGCTCTCACACTCCATCTTTGCCAAAGGCATAAACAACTACGACAGCCGCCGCATTAAGATGGTGATGGACTACCTCTCGGAGAACTACAAGAAACCCATTAAGCTGATTGATGTTGCCTCGATGGTAAACATGAGCGAGGCCTCGTTCAGCCGCTTCATTAAGCTGCGCACGGGGAAAAATTTCATCGATTGCCTCAACGAGATTCGGGTGAGCGCCGCTTCGCGGTACCTAATCGACGAGCCAACCTGCACCATCGCCGAGATTGCCTATAAGAGCGGGTTCAACAACCTCTCCAACTTCAACCGTATCTTCAAAAAGAAGCGGAGCTTTACACCCCAGGAGTTCCGGGAGCAGTACGTTAAGCGAAAGATTATTATTTGATCTTTTCCTGCAGTCTTAAGGCAATACAGCAAGCATTTTTCGTCAAGCATTCCTTCTTCATCCATGTCGCAAGGTTAAGCGCAACGCTCAATTAGAATTGGATTCTGGGCTTGATTTCTGAATTGAAGAGGAATCCAATAGCAATGCTATTTAGTTAAGCACACCGCTTAATCAGCGCTGTCATGCTGGGATTGTCCCAGCATCTAAATTAACGTCAGCTCGATATCTGTTGCGAACTTTACGAAAAGGCTGCCATAAGCCAATACCAGGTTTATCCTCTACGAAGAAAATAGGCGGCTTATGCTTGTCCTACTACAAATCTTGATGTCCTACGGACAAAATTAGAACAGCAGAATACCGCGTAGCGGTAATAGACTTGTAGCCTATCATTTCTGCTCCCCTGCTTTTTTCTCTGGAGGAGATATACAATAACATTATCGCCTTAAGCTGAGCTGATGTTAAATCAGCATCCAATAGATGCTGAAAAAGTTCCCGTTTCTCGGGATTTCCGCTTCGGCACAACCTTCGGACTATTCTTTAGATTAGATGCGCTGAGCTCGCTTCGCTTGGTTCCGTGACAAGCACGGGATGACACTCCGAGGAAAATTTCTTCCTTAACTAAATGCCATTAATTCCAATAGCCCCCACCAAAAAGGGCCCCGCATTATGCGGAACCCTTTTTGCCGTATCGGTAGCATGTAGTGCTAAATCGCCTCCATCTTAACCAAAAGTACGTTCATCTCATTGCCGGCAACATGTACCTCAACCGTTTGAAAGACAAACCCAATCTTATCAAATGAAACCAAATAGATGCCTTCAGTAAGGTTCTTTATAAAAAAGCCACCCATTGCCGCTGTCTTCTTCACAATCTTCTTTTTCCCTTTCTGCAAAGAATTGGCTTCGGCTGCACTCTTTAGCATAAGGGTAGCCGTTACCCCCTTTAGCGACTCACCGCTCTTCGCATCAACAACGCGTACCTTAAGCGCAAGCGTGCCCCCTCCCGTATTCACAATTTTACGGTTATTCCTGTAGGCCTGATAGAAGATGGGATGGCTTAGCCTAACAATATCCACAAGCACATCAATAACTTTCAGGATTCGACTCGCTTCCTCAAAAAGCGCATCTAGCCTACTGGTTAGCACCTTGTTGCTGCTAATGTAAGTTCGCAGCTCCGGAATCGCTGCTGCATGCATTTCCGATAGCTCTTTTAAGTCGGCCAACGTCTTCTCGGAAATTCCATAGGGCTCTAGCTCCTTTAGGTGCTCGCTGGCCCTAGCATGTACCACCTTTACCTTATCGGCAATGCTAGATTGCTTAGACCGGGTAAAATCTGACGGGGTATAGTAAACCTCCTTCTCTAGAATCTTATCACCTCCCGTTACCGCATACGCCCTAACCTTGCAAATTACATCGTATGTGTTAGTAGCAAGCTGCTTGCGCATCTCCTCCTTAGCCGCTGTTAACCCTTTTATGCTAGCCCCCTGTTTATGCCTAATCGCTTGTATTTCTTTAGCATTATTCTTTAAATCAGTAAATACCGTTGTAAAGTTAGGGATAGCGCTTGCAATATCCAGGTTGTTGTTAAGAAATTCGATGATCGTTAGGATCATTGCTTGCTTCCTTATCATCTTTTTATTCATAGCGGCCTAGTCTTGGTTAGCTGTATAAAACAATATTAAGCATATTTTCATTATTTTTCAATCTTGCAGATTTGTTTCTTAATAAACACTCCCCAATTTTTTCTCAATTACCAACTACTACAATAAATACACAACTTAATCATGCAACCTCAATACTGGTTCTATAATAAATAGCGTAAATATTAGTGATGAGTTTGCCCGTTTCTTAGAGAATCTACTCAACTTATTGGAGGTTGTTCTCTTCTTCCAATCTAATTCTCTAAGTTCCACTTGAGGCTGATAAAATTAAAGTCCTAACGAACTTCAGTTCGTAGTAATAATAGGTTCTTTATAAGTGCGAGTGTTGAATATAGAAAGATCCATAATCAGCATCGTAGAGCTAGAGCCACATTGCATGCATCTTGCTGTATAGAAATAGCTGGACTAAAAGCAATTTTCCTGATTCCACGGCTTCTGTTTTGAGGTCATTTCGAGCTGAATAAATTTCTTCATTCTCTAATTGCAAACCATTCTCTATCCAATATATGTCTATATGCTCTGAACACAATCCAATATGCTTTGAATAAATGTCAAAACGATTAAAATTTATATCAACATCGTTTGATCAGCTGCCAATATCTTCTGAACATACACCAACATGCTTTGAATGCATGCCAATACCTTCTGAATAAATGCCAAAACGATTATATCTCAAGTCAATATTGTTAGAATAGTCGCCAATATCTTCTGAATACATATCAACATACTTTGAATACATGCCAATGCATTCTGAATAAATGTCAACACGATTAATATTCATGTCAACATCGTTTGAATAGCTGCCAATATCTTATGAATAGATGCCAATCCGATATAAATTCATGTCAGTGTCGTCTGAATAGCTGCCAATACTCTCTGAATACATACCAACATGCTTTGAATGCATGCCGACACGTTCATATTAGCATTCATCATTAGTTGAACAAAAATCATCACTATAAAATCGGCTGTATTAGCTATCTGAATAAGCATCATTACTATTTAAATACATGTCTTTTCCACCTAAACGAGTACCATCACTACTATTTGCCTTGTCTTCGCATATATACTAAGCACCATTCCTACTTATTCCATTGGCATCAGCAATTCATCTGCCCTCCAAATCATCGCCACGCCAATCCTAGCCAAAAGAGAAGAGGTGCTACACCGAAAACATATCGGCATAGCACCTCGCTATAAATTTATCGGCTAAGCAGCTAACGGCTACTTCTCCATCAGCTTAAACGAAGCCTCGTTGGCGGTATCCGAATTGCCTCCCACAAACACCTTAAAGTCGCCAGGCTCTGCCTTAAAGCTCATATCGCGGGTGTAAAAGGCAAGATCGTTGGCCTTAAGGGTAAACTTCACCTCACGGCTTTCTCCAGGCTGAAGCATCACCTTATTTATCCCCTTCAGCTCCCTTACCGGACGCGTTACGCTCCCCTTTAGGTCGTGCACATAAAGCTGCACCACCTCCTCACCGGCTACCTTGCCGATATTGGTTACGGTAACGGCAACCTCCTGCGCCTCATTCATCTTCATCTCGGGCTTGCTCAGCTTCACCGCCGAATACTCGAAGGTGGTATAACTTAGCCCATAGCCAAATGGGTATAGCGGCGTGTTCGGCATGTCGATATAGTGCGACCAGTACTGATAACTTGGATCACCAGTAGGGCGCGCCGTGCTCTTATGGTTATAATAGATAGGACACTGCCCTACAGCACGTGGGAATGTCACCGGAAGCTTACCCGAAGGGTTGTACTTGCCGTAAAGCACGTCGGCAACAGCTGGACCAGCCATTGTACCAGGGAACCAAACTTGTAGAATGGCATTAGCCTTCTCAATAATGCTGCCAAGCGCCAATGGACGCCCGCTAAAAGTAACCGCAACAACAGGCTTTCCTAGCTTCGCGATTTCATTCAGCAGCTCCACCTGCTTCCTAGGAATAATTAAATCAGTACGCGACAATCCCTCGCCGCTCATATTTCCAGCCTCGCCGATAGTCATTACTACCACATCGGCATTCTTTGCTGCACTAATGGCCTCCTCAAAGCCCGAAACATCATCACCTAGGAAACCGCATCCCTTAGCGTAGGTAAGGGTAGCACCTGCAGGTAGCTGCTCCTTAAGCCCTGTAAAAACGGTAACAGCATCTTTTGCATCGCCCATACCCGTCCATGTACCAAGCATATCCTTTTTCGAATCGGCAAGAGGCCCTATCAGAGCAATGTTCTTATATCTTCCATCCAACGGAAGAACCCCGTTACTATTCTTCAGCAACACAAACGACTTGCGAGCAGCATCTCGAGCAGCTTCCAGAAACGAAGGCTGCATGGTAAGCTTCGCTTCAAGTTCCGTATCACAGTTTTTATAGGGGTTATCAAAAAGTCCAAGGCGATACTTCACCGTTAGAATTCGGGCAACAGCATCATCAATCTGGCTAACAGAAACTTTTCCTTCGTCAACCAGGCCTTTTAGCTCGGTAACATAGCCATTGGTGCACATATCCATATCGCACTGGTTGCTGATGCCTTGGTAAACGGCATCCTTCTTATCTTCGGCTGATCCATGAATAACCATCTCGCCGATAGAGTCCCAATCGGAAACAACAAATCCTTTAAACTTCCAAGAATTCTTTAATGTTTGCTTCACCAGCAGGGTATTACCGGTTGCAGGAACACCTCCGAGGTCGTTAAACGAGTTCATGAAGGTGCAAACGCCTGCATCGGCAGCCGCCTTAAATGGGCGCAGGTACACCTCGAATAATGTTCGGTCGGAGATATCTACCGTGTTGTAGTCGCGGCCCGCCTCTGCACCACCATAGGCTGCAAAGTGCTTGGCGCAAGCAGCAATGGAGTGCTTATCGGCAAGATCCTTGCCCTGAAAGCCTTTCACGCGGGCGGCAGCAACCAGCGAACCATAGTAGGGGTCTTCGCCTGCTCCCTCCATGATTCTCCCCCAACGGGCATCGCGAGCAATATCCATCATAGGGGCAAATGTCCAGCTTACACCCGCTACCGAAGCCTCGGTGGCCGCAACTCTTGCACCATTTTCTATTGAAGATAGGTCGAAGCTGGCCGCATCACCAAGTGGAATAGGGAATATAGTCTTGTAACCATGTATTACATCGAATCCGATGATGAGCGGAATACCCAAACGGCTTTGTTCCACGGCTATCTTCTGAAGTGCGTAGGCGTTAGCCGATCCGTTCACGTTAAGCATGGAGCCTACCAGCCCCTTCTTTATCAAATCAACATCGTTCGGATTGGCCTTAACGGGACCAGTAGCCGCTCCATTGCCGTTCACCTGGTTCATCTGCCCAATCTTTTCATCGAGCGTCATCTTGGCAAGTAATGCCTTTACCTTTTTAGCAATTTGCGCTTCGGTATCAGCGCGGTTATTCTGTGCATTCGCCATATCTAGTTGCATTATAGAAACAAACATCAGCAAAGAAAGAAATCTTACTATCATCTTGTTCTAGTGTTTACTAATTCATCTAATTATCTGTAGTGCGTGCGTTAAGGCTGCATCCACTCGCCCATTGCTATCGCTACTCATATTGCAGCGCCTACCCATCGGCCTCAGCTTAGAGCCCGCCTGTGGGTTGTAAACGGGAGAATACTACTCAACCACCCTTAACGGCATTGTCCACTTCATCACCTTAGAGATATAGGGGATGAGCGACATCGCCATTTTACGATGCCCGTTGTAGTTGGGGTGATACGAGGCTCCTAAATCTTGCCCCTGATCGATATAGCTGTTATCAAGTGCAACAAAATGCAGGTTGCTATCGCCAGCCTTATCAACCATATCCTTTAGATACTCCTTAACCGCATCGCCACCCAAAGGGGCAACACATATCACGGGTACATTCCCGTACTTCTCGCGGATGCTTTTTACTATTTTCTTGTAAGAATCAAGGAATTGCTCCTTCGAAGGTTTAGGATCGCGCGAATAGTCGTTGGTACCCAGTCCTATCATCACAAGATCTGGATGATACTGATCGAACTTGTAGGGTTCCTTATCTTCGTCAAAGAGCTGAAGGAAACGCTCGCGCATTGTGTAGTCCGACACGGGTTTCTTATCGTCCCAATTCTTAGCAGCTCCCTGTCCCGAGTGCGAAATCAGCGTATAGTCGGCATCAAAGTAGCGGGCCAGAATGGGCCCAAAGGCTTTATAGCTGTTCTCCACCCTTGGATTGTAGGGCAGGTTCACATCGTTACTCTCGGTACCGTATCCACAGGTGATAGAGTTGCCCACGAACTCGATGTGGCGCTTAGGCGCATCGTAGCATTCGAAAAGCTGCGCGCTCTTATCGAGCACAAAGCTGTAGATGGTGGTTCGGCCCTCCATTCCCTCTGTTCGCTTTTGCAGCAGCAGCTTATGCTGACCAAAGCCAAGGCTATCGGCAAGGGTAATGGTAGTTGCGGCCCCTTTTACGTCGACCTTGCGCACCAGCTTGCCGTCAATAAAGACATTAAACTCGTTATACTTCGTATCCGAAGCGTTCATGGCTATGGAGTTGCCCGTAAAGAGGGTTTGCAGGTAAATTCCGCTCCAGTCGAAGCTCACCGCGCCATCGGGCAAGCGCTTTATGCGGCCAACGTAGCGGATAGCCTTACTGTCGGCCTTTACCACCTCCTTATCCGATTGCGCAGCGGCGTAGCCGTAGCCATGCTCCAATCCTAATGCTGCAAAAAGCAGCGTAGCTAGTGCTAGTTTTTTCATCTTCAAGTGTATTTCGTAAGGCCGAGGCATCAACGCGCAGGCGTTGCATGCTGCTAATCCTACTTCCAGTCGTCTGTTCTAAAAGGAATAACGGGTAGTCCTCGTAGGTTGTAGAGATTTCCGTGCGAGTAGTTCTTAAAGCAGTAGCGAACTGCTACTGGGCTGGACACTTCGGCAGATTCTAAAAGGATCTTACGATCGGTTGCGAGGATCGAAGCCTTTACAGAATGGAAAACCCTATCATTTCCGGCAACCTCAAAGCCTACGATATCGCCCTCTACCCCAAAACCATGCTCAGCACCGTTAAAGGTAAGGGTCACCTTACTTCCGTTTACCTCCATCGACTTATAGGATGGGCCCATATAGGCCAAACCGTCCTCATAGCCGTAACACTTCGCCAGCGCCCAGTAAGCAAGACGCTTCCCTACCGATGGTTTGTCGTTCGGATGTATGTTGTCCTTATCGTATTCGGGAACAAGATCGTTGGTGCTTGCCATGCCCACGTTCGGAAGCATCGACATCACCTTGTACTGTGCTTCGCGAATTAAAGCACCTTCTAGCGGAGTGCCATAATTGTATGGCGCAATTTCTACATAGAAGAATGGGAAATCGCCCTGCTTCCACTGCTTACGCCACAGCGAAATCATTGACGAAAACTTCTCCTTGTAGGTGCTATTATTAAAGGTGTTCGATTCTCCCTGATACCAAATCACCCCCTTAATGGTATATGAGGTGAGCGGATTAATCATGGCGTTGAACAAAACCGTTGGCTTCGACTCGGGCTTAACGCTCTCCTTCTCGATAGCGGTATAGTCTACGTCCTTATACTGGCTTAAGGTCTCCTTATCCATCCAGGCCTCCACAAAAGAGCCTCCCCAGCAGCTAGATATAAGACCGACAGGCACGTTAAGCGCCTTGTTCAAGTACAAACCAAAGTTGTACCCCGTTGCACTAAACCATGCCACCGAGTTAGGCTTGCTCTCCTGCCACTCGCCCCCGCAATCGGGCTTGGGCGCTGCCGAAAAGTCGTGCTTTACATTAAATAATCGGATTGCTTTATTCTGAACGCTATTGGCGATAACATCATTCGAGCCCTTAATCGGAAGATTCCAGTAGCCATTAAGCGGCATGTCCATGTTCGACTGCCCCGAGCATACCCAAACCTCTCCTATAAGCACATTGGTAAGTACGGTTGGCTGCCCATCGCTAACGGTTATGTCGTATGGGCCTCCGGCGGATGGGGTCTTAATAAAGGTGCTCCAGCTGCCATTCTTGTCGGCAGCAGCATTCCACTTTTGCTTGCTCCAGGTTGCCGAGATGGTAACCTTGGCGCCTGGCGATGCCTCGCCCCACACCCTAACGTCGGCCTTTTGCTGAAGTACCATGTTGCTTCCTACCAGCGCAGGGAGCTTAACCTTTGCAGAAGCTGCAAAAAAGGTTGTTACGAATAGCGATAGAAGTAAAAATGTTTTGCGCATTTTCTAAAGGTATTGCGGATTTCACAACACACAAATCTAAGACCATTTCGAAGGGAGAAAAGATACCTTTTTGTCATTCATCAGTACAATTCTGTCAAGCACCACATTTTCAGACAGGAATCAACGTAAATCAACGAATAGCAAATAAGGCCTTGATGGCTACTTCATCTCCTTAGCCTTAACGAAACGGAACACCACCTTGCGCAACAGACGGTATCCGAAAAAGGCCCAGACAGGAAGGAGTATGATTTGAACAATAAGCGGTAGGACAACTCCGGAGAGGAGGAAGATGCCGTACCAAACAGCAATGCATGCCCCCCAAACAATAGCAGCAAACCACATGTATATCACCAAATACTTACCGCACTTGCACTTTTGCGGTGCGATGCCGGTAATGGTTCCAAAGGTGGGCTTCACCTCGGCCTTACACGATGGGCATATAAATTCGCTGCCAGCGTCCTTTGCTGCTTTCTTAGCCATTTGCTTATTTTACGATTGGTAGTGCAAGTATAGTAAAAAAGATCCGCCCTTACTACCGGCTAAAGAACTCTAGCTCTTCCGTCAAGTCGAGGAAGGAGTACTTTTGCTGCAATTTCTCGGCCTTGGCGGCCATCGAGGCGCAGAACTTGCGGTATTCGCTGCCGTGGGCATTAAAGGGGATGTGCTCCACCGCACGGACAATCCGATCGACCTCCTCCATGGCCTCAACAGAAAGACGATTGACCGCCGAATGCACGAATTTCTTAAAGATGATATCCACCGCTAGGCTCGAAGGGTGCACCATGTCCTCGGCGTAGAAGCGGTAGTCGCGCAGCTCGTCCATCACGATCTCGTAGGAGGGGAAGTAGCTTACCCCAGGCAGCTGCGCGCAGAGGCTGTGGCAGGCAACAACGAGCGATGCCTTGCTCCGCTGGTTCTCCACCAGCCCATCCTTAACGTGGCGAATAGGGCTAACGGTAAGGACAACCTTGAGCGCTGGGTTGATGCTTCGCGCGGCAGCAATAGCCTCCGATAACGCCTCGACGGAGTGATTCACCTCAACAAAAAAGCGGTCGAACTCGGCGGCCTTCGTCTTGTGGCAGTTGGCCACCACCTCGCCGATGGCCTTCAGCCGGTAGGCCCACGAGGTGCCGAGCGTGATGGTAAGGTGCGACGACTCGCGCAGCATGATGGCCCCCGAGGCCACCGCCTGGTTGATCTTGGCCAAGCACCCTTCCTTATCCACAGCCGAGAACGAGGAATGGTGCGAGTAGCTGTTCCATACGCCGTTCTGCTCGAAGAGGTCGTCGGGGGTAAGCGGTGTGCCATCCACCAGCTTCTTAATGCTGGAGGCCACCGACAGCGGGTTGTAGATCACCCCAAAGGGGTTAACCATAACGGGCAGCTTAAGCCTGACCAGCCGCTCGCCCACGTTGGTGGCAAAGCACGAGCCCATCATCATAAACGGGTGCGTGTAGCCCATGCGCGCCTCGAAGCAGGGCAGCGCCACCTCGGTTTGGTAGCTGTTGATATCTAGAATCGACATATTAGTAGCGTTTACTCATTCTTTTTACTTTCGTTTCGGAGCATCACCGCCAGGTTGCGCCTAAAGCCACCTAGCTTAGTGCGCTTCACCGCCGATCGGCGAAAGATGGCCGAGAAGTGCGCCTCGTCTACCTGCTGCCACTGCTCGGTGGTGTAGGTGAGGATGGCCTCGCGGGGTGTGAGTTCGGGATGCCGATGTGGGGCAACCCTCGCGTTCCAAGGACAGGCGTCGAGGCAGGCGTCGCACCCAAAGATGCGGCTGCCCATGACCTCCTTTATGCTGTCGGGAATCTCGCCCCTATTCTCTATGGTTTGGTACGAGATGCAGCGGTGGGCATCTACCACCATTGGCGCTACGATGGCCCCCGTGGGGCAGGCATCGATGCAGCGCGTGCACGCCCCGCACGATGGACGAACGGGGGTGCCATACTCCAGCTCCTGATTGAGCATCAGCGTGCCGATAAAGGTAAGCGAGCCCAGCTGTCGATTAATCAGCAGCGAGCTCCTGCCAATCCAGCCCAAGCCGGCACGCTCGGCCCAGGCACGCTCGAGCACGGGCGCCGAATCGACAAACGGACGGCCATCGGCTTCGGGCACCACCTCCTTGATTTGTGCCAACAAATCCCAAAGCTTACCCTTGATCACATCGTGGTAGTCGTCGCCGTAGGCGTACTTGGCGATCTGCGGCAGATCTGCGAGCTGCACCTGGGCTGGTTTGTAGCTCAGGAGCACCACCACCACCGACTTGGCACCGTCCACCAGCAGCGTAGGGTCTACCCGCTTGTCGAAGTGCCCCTCCATCCACGCCATGTCGGCATGGTGGCCCGCATCGAGCCATGCGCGTAGGTGATCAGCCTCCTGATCGAGCCTTTGGGCACGGGCAAAGCCCACCGCGTCGAAGCCCAAGCCTGCGGCTAGGGTACGGATGGTGTGCGATAGCGATATGGGGTTGGATGCGTCCATAGGTACAAAGGTAGGGATTTTGAGACGTTTGTTGAGCATTGCCCAACAGCCATAACGAGCCCCATCCATGCTCGACTTTTGTTAAAGTAAATCAAATGCTATTTTTGTAGCAGCAAAAGAGCCGCAATGTGCGCATGCTGGCCCTTTGTGCTCCATGAAAGGTATCTGAATAGTACAAAATTGAGGATGCAACACTATTTTCAACCTGCATTATTTCGGTGTCGATCGTGCTTAAGTATTGTATCTACTCCTACAAAAAGACTTAATTACCTATGAATGTAAGGTTGTACCTAAAGCCATACGTGCTGCTATTCTTTCTCCTCTTTATTTCAAGCAATCGGGCAAATTCGCAGGCCTTCGATGCGGAAGTCATCAAGTATAATCGGACTTGCAGGGTTGAAACAGGTAGGATGTCGCAGATTGACACTGTAACCATTCAAATCAACAACCGCAACGGAGAAGAATATACACATGTAGCAATCCCCTACTCGAAGGATTACAAGGTATCGGATATTGATGCCTGGATTATTGACCGTAACGGGAGCAAAGTAAGATCGCTGAAGAGCAACGAAATAACGGACAGAAGCGCCATCTCGGATATCTCGCTCTACGAAGACGATTTCGTAAAGGAGTTTCAGCTAAGGCATAGCACCTATCCCTACCGGATCGCATACACCTACAAAACAAGCTGCAAAAGCTTTATTCAAGTTACCAATTGGACTCCCATTATCAACACTATGGTACCCACGCGTAGCGCGAGACTAAGGGTTATCGCTCCGAAGACTATTCCTCTAAGAAAGTATGCCGCTAATATCGCATCATGCAGGGTTGACTCCACCAAGCAGGAAATCGTATACGAATGGAGCGCCGCCTACCCCAAAATTCTGAAAGAGGAGGCGTTCGCCAAACCTCTCGATGCATTTCTCCCCTGCGTTATGGTAGCCCCAATACAGTTTTACTATGGAGTAGAAGGCAGCACCCGCAATTGGGCCTCGTACGGCGATTGGCAAAGCAACCTCCTAAAAGGGTTAGATGTGCTTCCGGAGGATGAAAGGGTGAACCTCGCCCATCTCACCCAAGGTATAACGGATAGGCGAGAAATCGTAAGGATTCTGTACCATTACCTCCAGGATAATACCCGATACATTAACGTATCCATAGGCATTGGAGGCATGAAGCCTTATCCCGCCTCGTACGTGGCCCAGAATAAGTACGGCGACTGTAAGGCGCTATCCAACTACATGAGGGCAATGCTAAAGTGCGTGGGTATCGACTCGTACTACGTGCTGGTAATGGCCGGAGATCAGCCGCACGAGCTGATTAAGGATTATGTTGGGCCGCAGTTTAACCATGCAATAGTTGCAGTACCCAACGGGCAAGATACGATATGGGTTGAAGCCACCAGTAAGGTGAATCCGCTGGGATACATAGGCACCTTTACCCAAAACAGAGAAGCCCTGCTGGTATGCGAGAGCAATAGCCGAATAGTAAGAGTACCTGCCATGAAAATTGGCGACAACGCCACCTCTCGAAGAATGAAGTTTGACCTGCAAGCCGATGGTAATGCTCGGGCCACCATAAGCTACTCCCTTAGAGGACGCGATTTCGAGCTATTCAGCAGCTTGGATACCGAACTTAATGCCAATGAGCAGGATCGATTCATCCGCGAGTACATACCCTTTAGCAATTACGAGCTCGAGCAGTGGAAGCTCCAAAAGATGCACCGCGATACTGCCCGTATCGAGCTGCAGGCATCGCTAAGCATCTCCAAAATGCTTAAGCCAATAGCCAACGACTTCTACATTGGCCTGCAGCCAAGCCGAATACCCTACTTTGCGCCCATAAGCAAGCGCTGCCTACCCGTAGAGATCCCATATCCCATCTGCAACGCCGATACGCTCGTGTATACGCTTCCGCAGGGATACCGCGTAACATCGAACCTCGATGCCGTGAGCATGAAAAGCCGGTTTGGCAGCTACGAGCTAACCTTTAAGTATGCAAACGGGGTGCTTATGGTTGCAAAAAGGCTTGTGCTCCACTCCGCCGCCTACAGGCTGGAGGAATACCCCGACTTCTACGGCTTCATCCAGGCGGTTAAGGAGGCCGAGAAGCGGGCAATTGTACTAAAGCCTACCGCCTAACCAACCATCTATGAAAATAACTACCACATCATTATACCATGAAAATAAGTAAAGGCATTGTAATAGGCTTACTGCTGGGTTGCCTATGCGCAGGCACTCGCGCCCAAGATTCGGCCTACGAATTTGGCCGTCATACCAAGGAAGAGTTCGAGATGAAGAGCTACGCCAAGGATCCCTCGGCCGAAGCGGTTGTTCTCCACGACATCGGCAGCTCTCACTTCCTCTTTAACGATAGGGGGCTAAACATCATCTTCGAGCGCCGAATGAAGATTAAGGTGCTGAGCAAGGCGGGCATTAAGTGGGCACAGCTAGCCATACCCTACTATGCAGATGACCAAGGTTCGGAGTGCATCGAGGAGGTAAAGGGGAACACCTACAACTTCGAGAATGAGAAGCTGCGCACCACAGCGCTGAATCCAGAGAATTCGTATGTCGAGAAGATTAATAAGTACTGGTCGCAGCGGGTATTTGCCATGCCCGATGTAAAGGTGGGCTCCGTAATCGAAGTTGCCTATACGGTTAGGAGTCCATTCCTCTTCAACCTACGCGGCTGGAAGTTTCAGCAGCGAATTCCGGTAGTATACAGCGAATATACCACCCGAATAACACCCAACTACAACTACACCTACATCTTCCAAGGTGCCCCCAAACCAGATAGCTTTAAAAGCTACGCCGACCAAAAAAGTATTGGGGTAGACTACAACGAGATGGTGTACGAGTTTGCCATGCGCGATGTACCCGCCTTCCGCGACGAGGCGTTCGTTGCCTCCGTAGACGACTACCTCATCAAAATCGACTTTCAGCTCGTTGGCATTGTCAACGACGAAGGCATCGAGAGGAAAGTTATGGCTACCTGGGATAAGCTGGTAGAGGATATCTACAGGGTGGAGAGCTTTGGCAGGTATTTGAGCAATAGCCAAGATAAGGCCAAGACCCTATTCGGCAGTATTGGGGGGAGCGATACTTCACAGGTAGGCCTCGCCAGACAAATTAACCAGTACGTAAAAAGAACCTATAGCTGGAACGGGCATAACGATAAGTTTGCAAGTAAAAGCGTCAAGGAATTCCTGCTAAGCAAAACGGGAAACTCGGCAGACATCAACCTCTTCCTAGCGGGGATGCTCAAGGCTGCTGGCATAGAGGCATACCCCGTGCTCATCAGCACGCGCGAGCATGGAAAGCTGAAGCTCGACTACCCCTTCGAGCAGTTCTTCAACAGCGTAATCGTGCTCGCCAACATCAACAAGCAGCCGGTGCTGCTAGATGCCACCGACCCGCTCTGCGACTTTGCCCAGCTACCCATACGCTGCATCAGCGACAAGGGCCTCGTTGCCAATAAGAAGAAACCGGAGTGGGCTAAGCTTACTGGCGCTTCGGGATCGTCCACGCTGCACATCATCACCATAAACCCAATGGCCGATAAGGATAGCTCCCTACTGATGCACCGAATTATTGCCACCGGCTACGATGCCGTCGATAGCCGAAGCCAGTACGCCAGCAGCTACGCCGATTATAAGGCCAAAATCACAGGAAATATTGTTACTACCGACTCGTTAAGGCAGAAGAATCTCTATCAGGTCGACAAGCCCTTCGAGCTGGCCTATAGCGCAACCATAGGCACAGACCGAATAGAGGATAAGCTTGTTGTAAATCCTTTCTGCAATGCAATCATCACCAATCCCCTAAAGCAAGACACCAGGAGCTGCCCCGTTGATATGGCCTACCGAAGCACCAAGCGCTTCTTCTCCACCATTGTTATTCCCGAAGGGTACAAGCTAATGGCGAAGCCCGAGGATCTCACCATCGACAACCCCATTGCAAACCTGTCCTATAGAGTCGAGCAGCAGGAAGATGGTTCGGTACGCATAAGTGGAGCCTATACCTTTAAAAAGGATATCTATCCAGTAGAGGAGTATTCCGACTTAAAGGCATTCTTTAAGATATTGGTAGATAAGTTTAGCGAGAAAATAATACTCCAGAAGATTTAAACCACCATGCCGGTGGTGAAGGCCCGCAAGACTTGCCGCCAAGAAGAAGCCGTAACGGCACCAATACCTCAAAAAAATAGCCCTGCCAGCAACGGCAGGGCTTTACTTATCTTGCTAGGCAACCCTCCATGAGGTGAACTCTCAGGTGAAGGGTAGCACCAGGGAAAAGCCGCCCGCCCCAGCGACGGGATTTTAGATGGCGTTAATTGCGCTGACGTATGAGTTGTAGTATCTCATGTAGTCGCTCAAGTCCTTTTCCAGGTTGCTGATGGTCATCTTGGTAAAGGCGCTCTGAGGAAGCACGATGTCCAAGTGGTTGATGCCTGCCGCCTTAAGCTTGGGCACGATCACCTCGGTTGCCCAGTCGGTCGCTTCCTTTTTCAGCAAGCCCGCATTGGTAGTGTCGCTAATAAAGTACTTGCATCCCTTGGCAATAATAAATTCAACGCTCTTCTCCTGTACGCTTTGGTACTCTTCGGTAGAGCAAAATGCCTTCCAAGTTTGTACTAAGCACTTCTTCTCGGGAACGTACGTAATGGTTACGCAGCGTAAATCCAATAGTGTCTCCATTTTTCAAAAAAAATTTAAAATACTAATTTCAACTTCAGCCTTGAAGTCTATTTAATGCTATCTAATGCCTCATCGAGGCTATCGTACACTACAACTGACATGCCGTAGCAGCCCAAATTATCGGCAATCTGCCGCGTTTGAGCGGCAAGGGGGCGCACTACCCTCAGGCACTCTAACCCAGCCTGCTGGTAGCTGCCAAGAATCTCCTCTGCGGCCCACCGAGCATCGGCAGGAGGCAGCGGAGGCGCCAGCCGGATATCGCTCACCACGTGCCGGCAGCCACTCTCCTCAAAGTACCGTAGCGACTTGGTGTGGGTAGCCCGAAATACCTCCGACGGGCATCCGCCACGCCACTGCTGCAGCAAGATTGCCCGATCGGCATCGTGGTAGAGCGTGTAGAACTCCGTCTCGAAAACCATCTGCATGGCTAGAAGTCAAGGACGTTCTTCTCCAACTCTGGAGAGAGCGTTTCGTAGAGGGCTATGTGATTTTCGCCAGCACCCGATGAGGCCATTAGCACACGCTGCCCGGCTTTCACCATCCCCCGCTCGATGGAGAGGAGCAGGTTGGTGGGCACGCTACAGGTGGCAATGTTACCGTACTTTTCGTAGGTGCACAGATGCTGGCTAGGAGTAAACCCTAGCGAGTCGCGCCAAGCAAGAGGAGCCCAACCCACAGGCTGGTGGGTTACCAGGAACTGCGCCTGCGAACGGGTGATTCTGGTCTTTTTCTCGAGTTGCTCAACAGCATACTCCAAATATTCGGTAGCCTTGGCGCCAATCGTACGGCACGCCTCAGGATTCATGAAGGTAACAAAGTCCTGCGCGTAGGAAGGCTGACAAGAAACATCCGCATGAAGCATAGGCGAACGGTGGTGGAACACGATTCCATCGTGCAGCTCGCCACGGCTCAGCGAGAAGGAGCCTTCGTACCCGTACTCTCCTTCAACTGCCGTAATTACGGCAGCGCAGGCAGCGTCACCAGTACAAATGCTGTAGTAGGTGCTCTTGTCGTTAATCATAGAGTCGAGGATGCTGTTTACCACCAGCACGTTCTTCTTCACCCCAGCGTTTACGAGCGCCGATGCCACCTCTACCATTGTTACAAAGGTGGAGCAGCACGAGTCTACGGTGTAGGCTCCGGCGTTGGTAAGCTGCAACTTGTGCTGCACCAGCGAGGCGTTGGAGGGAAGCGGCCTATCCTGCACCTGCGAGTGCACCAGCACTAGGTCGATCTCCTCCTTTGGCTTGCCCCACTTCAGCAATGCCATAGCACCAGCAATGGTTTCGGCATCGGAGGGCAACATCGGATGTGGGTGAGTTGACGTCCTCACAGAGGTTGGGTCCATTGGAACTCGGCGGCGCTCTTCAGCCCCTTGAAAGGGATTGCTACGCTTCTTTTCGGGCAGCTGCTGCAACCAAGCGTCGTACCATGGCTGGCTGATCCAGCCATCGTAATTGGTTTCTACGTACCCAGGAAGCTTTTGCTCCCCTTCTATCATCGCGATATACTCCTTCTTCAAAAGAGTATTATCTCTTAAGTAATCTCCTAACTTTTTTGCCTGTCTTTCTAGTAGATCGGTACCAGGTAAATAGCCAGCAAGACTTACCAATGCTGCTTTTTTCATTCGTTCAGCCAATATTAAGAGTAAATAATTTAATTCTATTTAAAACAGTCAAAACTTTCAGCCTGTTGTTCGAAAGCGTTGCGAAGATATAACTTTTATAGCCTCAATTTCGAGCAATCCCAATAAAATCGAGGGTTGAGACAATATTCACCATCTCTGGAATGCCAAAAATCGGCCTAACTTGTAGATTTTCTTGTTGCTCTGTAAATTTAAGTTATGCTAATTTTTCGTAATACAGAATACATATTAAAAAATCAAATTTCCCTAAACATAACCTCCGAGCTGGCAGGCTGCATTTGTGGTCAACACACCTTCGAAGAGTAAAAGCATAGTATATTTTGCGAAAAAAAAGGGCTGCTGCACATCTGCAACAGCCCAATATCGAGCAAGGTTATCGGGAGATTCCTCCTCCTCAATCCGTCAGCACGTCATCCTTAGAATCCCCCACCCCTACTCAATCTCTTCTATCAAGCTCAGCCTTTAGCTGGCTTATCATTTCCTCGTAATCCTCAGTTTTGCGATGCATCTCCTCCTGGGCGGCCTGCATCTCCTCCATGTTCTGGCGTAGCTCCTCCTCCTGGGCAGCCATCTCCTCGGAGTATTGCTTGCTTTGGTCGAGCAATCGCTGGGTTCGCTCGTTGATATTAACGTTGGCAACGGCCGAGGCAAGGGCTTCGGCGGCCTTATCGAGGTACTCCATTACATGGGGCTCCTTTTCCCCGAAGGAGGATAGTTCCATCACGCCAATCACCTCCTCGTTGTGGATAAGCGGGATGAGCGCCAGGAAGTCGGGCCTGCGATCGCCCAGACCGGAGGAGATCGACAGGTAATCCTGGGGTATTTCGGTAAGAATGATGGGGGCCTTCTCGTAGATGCAGCGGCCAACCATCCCCTCCTCAACGGATATGCGCTTGTCCATCATCTTCCTTCGGTTATAGGCGATGCACGAGACCAACTCTACGAACCTTCCGCCCTCCTGCTCGCCATCGACAACGAACAAGCCGCCTTGAATGAAGTTCGAGTAGCTGACAATCTCCTGAAGAACGGCATCGCAGAGCTGCTTGATGGAGGTGTTCTCCTTGCGAATGGCTTCGTGGATGCGGGCGTTACCTGCCACCTTCCAGCTTTGAATTTCATCGATACGCTTGCGCTCTTCCTCGGCAGACTTAGCCGCAATAAGGTTCTGCTTCATCTCCACCATCGCCTTCCCAATGGCATCATCATCGCTCTTTGCCGTTATGTCGGCATCCAGATTGCCCGTTCCCACCTCGTGGGCAAAGTAGGCGAGGTGCTTTAGCCCCGAGGCAAGGTCGTTAAGGCCGCTGACCATGGTGCCTATCTCGTCCTGGGCGTTAACGTGGATCTCCTTCACCTCCGAGAGCCGGCCCTCTGCAATGAGTTTCAGCTCGGTGGATGCCTCAACAATGGGCCTAGAGATGGCTCTGGCGATGCTGCTGATGACAACAACCAGCACGCCAAACCCCACCACCATTAGCACCAGCAGCAGCAGCGCCACCATATTTGTGCTATGGGTAAAGGTGCTCTTGGGCACCATGGTGCAGAACGACCAGCTGGACTTGGCTCCCGCGAAATTGGCCGAGGCGTAAACCTTGTATGCCTCCTCGCCAAAGGTGGCCGAGTAGGAGTAGCTGGTGTGCAGGCGGCCATTTTTTATTGCATCCAGGATCTCCTCGGTTTGCTCGCCCTCGTTCAGCTTAGTTCCTATGACGGTCTTGGTGGGGTGGGCTACGACGAAGCCGTTGCTGGAGATGATTTTGCAGGCAACATCATCGGAGCCCATCGCTTTGCGCACGATACGTACGAAGAACTCCTCCTTGATCAGAAGGCCAACGGCTCCGATGGACGTTCCGCTCCCAATGGGCACGGTAATGCCAATGACCGTTGTGCCGTCAATGGTAATTGGATCGCTGATGGCGACCTCGCGGCTCTGGCGAGCCTCCTGGTAGCCAGCCTCCCGCTCTACCTTATCGAGCAGCTTGGCTGTACTGGCCAAATTGGCGCCGGTATTACCTCCGGCAATATACTTGTTCACCGTGGAGGAGTCTCCCTGGCTGGCATCTTCGATATACCACATGGCGTATACCGCCGTATCCTCCTTGACGGTGCGGTCGATCACTTTTCGGTAGCTCTCGAATCTGCTGGACCCCATGCCCGAGAGGCTCTCTAGGCCGCGGGCCATCCCCTTAAGGACTCCCAGCTTCTCGTTGAGCGAGCCGCTCGTCTGGGCTGCATTCTCCTGGCCTATTGACACCACATTTTGCTCGGCATACCCGATAACAATCTGCTGAACCCGGATAAGCACCACCGGCATCACCAGCAATAGAACGCCGCCAACAGCCCCGATCACCGAGATGCTAATTTTCTGCCGAATGCTGCAGCGCTGGTAGTACTTCCTTAACTTTTCTAACATAACCTACGATTTAAAATAATACCTAAAAGGGGATGCAAAAGTAGCAATTCCCCCCAAGGATGCAGGGGCATAGCTAGCTGTTCATCAACATAGTTTAAGATATTACGCACTCCAAAGCTGATTTTGCAGGCTGGTCGGATATGCGCTAAAAAGAATTGTGTAGATTTGCTTTCGATCACCAAGAACCATTACACCTATAGCCCATGATCAAGCGCCTCCTCCCACTGCTGCTGCTTCTGGCGGCCCTTACGCCAACCCTGGCGCAGCAGCCCGAACTAAGGTTCGGCGCCAGCCGAAAGTTCAAGATTGTTCAGCTCACCGACCTGCACATTAAGTGGCAGGATCACCGCTCGGATTCAGCCTTTGCGTGCATCCGAAATGTGGTGGAGGCCGAGAAGCCCGACCTAATCATGCTTACCGGCGATATCATCTACAGCTCCCCCGCAACCGACAACATGCGCAGCGTGCTGCAATTCGTCTCCAGCTTTAAAATCCCCTTTGCGCTCACCTTCGGCAACCACGACCATGAGCAGGGTGCCAACAATGCCGAGCTGCTACAGGTTGTCCAGGGAATCCCCTACTGCATCGTATCCACCCAGAGAGGCATCAGCGGCGAGGGGAACTGCGCCCTTTCGGTAAAAAGCGCCGATGGAGTGAGGGATGCCGCTGCGCTCTACTGCTTCGACTCTCAGGCGTACACCCAGCTCAAGCCGCAGGGGGTTGATGGATACGACCATATCCGCCTCGATCAGCTGCAGTGGTACATAAATACCAGCAAGAGGTATGCCCGCCGAAACGATCACAAGCCGCTTCCCTCGCTGGCCTTCTTCCACATCCCGCTCCCCGAGTTCGCTGAGGCGGCCGCCAGCCAGAATACAACGCTATACGGCATACACAACGAAAAGGTGTGCGCCCCCGCGCTCAATAGCGGCCTCTTTGCCGCCATGATGGAGCAGGGCGATGTGATGGGCATCTTCGTGGGGCACGATCACGACAACGACTTTGCGGTGAACTGGTACAGCATCCTGCTAGCCTACGGCCGCTTCTCGGGCGGAAATACCGTTTATAACCATCTCTCCAACGGAGCACGCGTGATAGAGCTCACCGAGGACAAGCGCACCATCCATACATGGATTCGCCTACGAGATGGTAAGGTGGAGCAGGAAACCGTTTTCCCAACGGATTACACAAAGAAGTAGCTCCATCCAATAGTAGAGGTTTCCCCATTCCCCAGTATCCCCATTCGTTTTGATGAAATATAAAAAGGTGGCCCCTCGGTACCTTTTTGTTTTATGATGACGAAGCGAATGTCACCTCTCCCTTCGGGAAAAGCCATCTCAACAACAACAGACGATCCCAAGCGCTGGGATACGCTATTGCTGTAGCAACGCTCAATCCCCAATGCTGGGATGCGCCATTGCTGTAGCAACGTTTAATCCCAAATGCTGGGATACGATATTGCTCCAGCAATGGATAATCCCGCGAGCTGGGATGCGATGTTGCTGCAGCAATGGACAATCCCGCGAACTGGGATGCCCTGCAAAGCCTCTAAAGGCTGATATCATGAATAAAACAACGACTCCTCAAAAAATATTTAACAAAATATTTTATAATATATAGAATCTTTCGTATTTTTAAGCATTAACCAAAAATTGATTCATATGAAAGCTAAATTTAAGACGCTTACGCTTCAAAATTTACGCATTGGCGAGCTATTCGCATTTCTAACCCTTATTCTACCCATCATCAATGCTTGCACCACGATTAGTGCAAAGCTAAAAAAGATGCTCGAAGAGATGGCCAAAACGATGGTTGCCCTAGAAGCCGCAACGAATAGCGGTAGCTTCGAGGAGCAAACAAAGGTTGTAAAGTCGTCGAATGCCAAGCGCGAGACGAGCATATCCCGGTTTCAGCACTTTGTCGAGTACTTCAAGAAGAGCGATGACGAAAAGGAGATTACAGCGGCCAACCTCATCCTAAAGGCATTGAAGGATGCGGGCAGCATCTACCGCATGGGGCTTAAAGATACGACAACGGCCATCCACGGGCTAAACGTGCTCTTTACCACCAACAGCCGCTACGTCGAAGCGCTTACGCTACTCAAGGCCACTGCAGAATGGGGCAAAGTTTGGGCCAACCAGCAGGAGTTTGAGTCGGCATACGGCTATCGAAACAACGTAATGGCGGACGAGAAGCTCGAGGCCTCGGCCTACGAGATCTCCAAGATGGCGAAGAGCCAATGCTCGGCCATCATGGAGCTCATCGAGGACCTCTACAACGTGGAGGAGAAGCCCGAGTATCTTGCCATCATCGACAAGGTGAACCTGGAGATCGAAAAAACCATGGCCGTGGTTCGCACCCGCGAAACCCTTGCCGCCAAGGAGCGCAAGGATCCCAAGAAAAGCTCTTAGCGCCTGTGAAGGCCCGTAATTGTTAATTACTAGTTTTTTAAGAAAGGTAGCCCCGCCAGCAATGGCGGGGCTACTAGCATATAGCAAAAGGGCTACCGCATTATTGCAATAGCCCTTTTGCATGGTGCGCATCGGAGGATGATTTCATCAGCCCATATCAGCATCAGATTCGGTCGATGTTGCACCGATTTTCTTTATCAGCAGCTAGAACAGCTCCACCGAGATATTTTGAATAAAGCCGGTATAGGTGTAATCATCCCCGATTTCGGCTTCCGAGATGGTTAGCAGGATAGAAAGTTCGTCTCCCCACTTATTGTAGACCGTCACCTCGCTTCGAACCCCTTTAAACCTATTTTCGTCCGATTTCAGGTAGCATATTGCATCGCCAGGCTTCCAATCCTTACACGCCGGAGGCAGCAGCATGCCGATGTGCTGCCCAATCACCTCGCTCTTGGTATAGCCAAACAGCTCCTCGGCAGCGCGGTTGTAAAGCTCAATCCTTTCGTCCGAGCTGATGGTAACGATGGCATCCATTGCCCCCTCGAGGGTCTTCTCGTTTCGGATCTTCACCGACTTTATCTCCTCCAGCTTCTGATGGAGCTGCTCCTCCTGCATCAGCAGCTGCTCCGTCTTCTGCTGAGCCTCCAGCTCGAGCCGCTTCTGCGAGGTGATATCGTTGGCAATAAGCACCACCTTCGAAAGCTCGTTGTACATGTCGTACACCGCCGTAAAGGTTCCCTGCAGCCACTTCTCTTCGCCAAACTTCGAGATCATCTGGTACTGATTTTCCTGAGGATGTCCCAGCATCACCTCGTTCCAGGTATCCCTAAATGCAAAAGCATTTTCAGCCGAGAAGAAATCGTAGACGGTTATCGTCTTCAGATCGTTCAGCCCGTAGCCAATAATGCTTAAGAGTTTGGCGTTCCCAGCTCGTACCGCGCCATTGGGCTCGAACTCTGCCGTAACCGCAGAGCTGTTTAGGGCAAAGACCTGGCTCTCCAAGTCGAGGCTAAGCTTTTTGAGCTCGGTAATGTCGATACCCATGAAGAGGATCCGCGTTACCTCGCCGCGCTGATCGCGCACGCAGGTGTAGGTGGCCATCGACCAGAAATCGGTTCCCATCTTGGTGGCGTGCTTCATGTCGCCCTCAAAGTGGCTGCCGCCCCTGCCCAAGCCATCCCAAATTTTAAAGAACCACTCCCGGTCCTTTTTATTGATGAAGAGCGAAACGTGCTTTCCCCGAATCTCATCGATATGGCCGTAGCCAAGCTTCGTAAGGAAGAGGGAATTCGCGTATAGTAGTTTCCCGGAAATATCGTACTCAGCACGAACCAGCGTGTTGTTTACCGATTCGGTGAAGTTGGCCAGCTCGGTGCTCTTCTTGTCAGCCTCCTCCTGAATGGCATGCAGCTCCTCAATGGTCCGCCGCATCTCCTCCTCCTGCTCCTTAAGCAGCTCCGACTGATGCTCCGACTGCTCCAGCAGCTCGGCGGTGTGCGAGGTTACCTTCACATTCTTAATGGTAGATGCAATGGCCTCCGACAGGTGCTCAACGAAATCGACCTCATGCTTCTTAAGCACGTTAAAGGATGCGAGTTCGATAACCCCCAGCACATCACCATCGGCAACAAGCGGAACTATCAACAAGCAGTGCGGATTTGCCCCACCCAACCCGCTGGTGATGCTCACGTAGCGATCCGGGATATCCGTCATAAAGATCGACTCCTTCTCGAAGGCGCACGCGCCAATAAGGCCATCGTTTATTTCTACCCTTTTGCGAATAAGCCGATGCCGATCGTAGGCAAAAGCCGCCACCTGAGCAAAATGCCTATCGCTAGGATCCGAATCTTCCAGCAGGAAAAAGCCCCCCTGGTTTGCATTAAGATACTTCACCAGGTTGCTGATGATTTCGTACGACAGCTTTTCCAGATTATCGTTATTCAGGCGGAGTATCTCGCCAAACTTTGCTAGGCCATCAACAACCCAGCGGCGCATCTTCTCCTCGTCAGCCCGAGCCTGCTGCTCCTGCTTGCTCTTTACCAGATATTCCCGAAGCTGCAGGATAGAACGCCCCAGCTCGCTGTCCTGATCAAACTCGGCAGGAGCATCAAGTTCGCCACGGTTGAGCCTTTCGGCAAACTGGAGCAGCTGCTTGCTCCTATACGCTTCGTCTGACGCACGTTGTTTTCTTGCTCTAAGGTAAAGCACATGCACCCTTCCGATGGAATAGGCAGCCACCCCCATAGCAGCAGGCAGCAGGTCAATCAACCACCACGATGGGCTATGCCCGTGAAGAAATACAATACCATTCCCGGTTATAAGCTCTCTCTTAGAAAAGAATTCTATGAAGAAAAAGACGATCCAAATTAAAAGGCCAGCCGCAACCCCTACAAGGGTAAAAACTTTGGCAATCCGTTTAACATCTACCTTCTCCCCGAAATCATACAACGAATAATCTGCTACTTTCATCTTACTAGTTTCAATGCTGTACGCTTACTTTCATCATTACCGGAGCAATTTGCTCGAGCGGCATAACCCTCTCCGCAGCCCCTAGCCGGATTGCCTCCTTGGGCATTCCAAACACTACGCATGATTTCTCGTCCTGGGCAATTGTTTTGGCTCCAGCCATCCTCATCTCTAAAAGTCCCCTTGCGCCATCGTCCCCCATTCCTGTCATGATAATGCCAATGGCATTTTTGCCAGCATACCTTGCAAACGACCTAAAGAGAACGTCCACCGATGGCCGATGGCGATTCACCAGCGGTCCGTCGTTGAGCTGCACGAAGTAGCGAGCGCCGCTTCGCTTTAACAGCAGATGCCTATTGCCTGGCGCAATAAGCGCACGCCCTCTGATAACGGTATCGCCATCCTCGGCCTCCTTTACGGTGATATTGCAGAGCTCGTTTAGCCTATTGGCAAACGATTGGGTAAACTTTTCGGGCATGTGCTGCACAATAATAATGCCCGGACAGTCGTGGGGCAATGCGGTAAGGAACTCCCGCAACGCCTCCGTACCTCCTGTCGAGGCGCCCACGGCTACCACCATCTCCGTAGTCTGCAGCATGCTGTGCGAAGTTGCTTCGGAGATAATGGCATCAGCCGATAGCTTTGGAGCAACCTCTATCCGATCGGCTATCACCTTGCGCTTTACCAGAGCCAGCGATGCTGCCTTAACGGAGTCGCAGATTCGGATGCACGACTCCTCGAAGAACTGCTTCGTGTTCATCTTGGGCTTGGTGATAATCTCCACAGCCCCGTACTCCAATGCCTTAATTCCAGTTTCAGACCCCTTATCGGTTAGGCTCGATATCACCACCACCGGAATCGGATGCTGCGACATGATCCGCCGCAGAAAGGTAAGACCATCCATCCTTGGCATCTCAATGTCGAGCGTTATAACATCTGGCACTTCGTCCATAATCTTCTTCACCGCGATATACGGATCGGAGGCGCTTCCTACTACTTCTATCATGGAATCCGATTGAAGTATCCCGGTAAGCGTTTGCCGAACTACTGCCGAATCATCTACTATTAGAACCCTTACTTTTTTCATGCCCTATTTGGGGTATACAATGATTAGAAGTAATACCCTACCTGTATCTTACAACTTCTTTTCGATTATCTTTTGGAAGACCTCGCCTGTTGCTGTTACATACATCAGTTTGCGCCCATTCTTGCCACCAACGCTTTGCGCCACAATAGGAATTCGATGTGCCTCCAGCAGCTCCTTTGCGATGGCGATGTTTCGCTCTCCAATGCGAAAGTTGGCGATGTTGGTTTCAATAACCTCCCCTCCTCCGAATACTTTTGCCCGTAGATTTGCCTTGCTACTCCCTAAAAGGAGCATTCGCTCTATCAACTTTTCAATGGCTATATTGCCATACTTCGGCGAGGCCAGCCCGTTGCCGTTCCAAAACGGCAGCATGTAGTGGTTGATACCTCCTATTAAGAGAATGGGATCCCAAAGACAAACAGAAACGCAAGAGCCAAGAACTGTTACCACCCGATGCGGCTTCGCGCTAGCAAAAAGAGCCGACGGATATAAAAAATGCTGTTCAATGTTATCCATCATGCATGTTTTCGATTCGTAAATGCACCAGAGGTGATGCTAGAATATCTCATTATCGGAATCGAACATGATTTCGTTGGTATCAAAAGCAAAACCATCAACCTCGTCGACCACCAATGCTTCTGGGATTCGTACCGTAAAGCGACTTCCCTCGCCCGCCTTGCTCGATACCTCTATTGTGCCCTCAAGCACCTCGAGCATTGCCTTTGCTACCGTAAGCCCAAGTCCGTAGCCCACGTTCAAGGTGTTGATGTTGGTGTCGATTCGCTTAAATCTATCGAAGATAGACTTCAGATTGTCCTCGTCGATACCAATGCCGTTGTCAGCAAGGGTGATTTCGAGGAATCCGTTTGCGCAGGACATGGTAACCTCAATATGCCCTCCTGTTTTACTAAACTTGATTCCGTTATCCAGCAAATTTAGGAAGACCAGCTTCAGCTTATCGGCATCCGTTTTAAACACTCCCCCCTCGGCGGTACACTTGAAATCGACGGTTATGTTTCTTTTCTGTAGCTCTAATCCATACGATTCAATGATGGACTTAAGCAACGAGGTTACATCTACGCTCATGCAGCTCAGCTTTGCTTCGCCAGCCTCTACTTCGGCTGCTGCGAAGATATTCTGCAGCTGGAAGTCCAGCGAGAACGCCTCGGAGTGTATCATGGCTGCCATTTGCTTCATCCTATCAATATTGTCTGGTCCGCAAGCCTGTATATGCGTGGCCAAACCTAGAATGGATGCAAATGGATTTACAATTTCGTTACGAATGTTGGAAAGGAAGTTGCTCTTCATCCTCTCCGACTCCTCGAGCTTCCTATTCAGCTCCATCAGCTGAACATTCAGCTCGCTTAAATGCTTTAGCGAATCAGTATTTTGTTCGAACCTGCTTTTTAGCTCGTCTAGCAGCTCCGCATCAGTTAATTTCATTTGTTGTAAGCTTTTTCGGTTTAAACCTGCCTATTCCCCTAAGATCTCAATATTAAAAGTTACCCTCTACGAGGCTATACTTTTACAAAAATTGTTGGCTTTACCTGCTTTAGCGGTACATTCATTGCCATTATCGATTCCGAATGCCCTAGAAAAAAGTAGCCGCCACGCCTTAGCTTAGCTGCCAGCTTGTTTATCACCTTCTCCTGGGTCTTCTTATCGAAATAGATTAGCACATTCCGGCAAAACACCATGTCGAAGCTATCTGGAGCATCGTAGTAGGAGTCCATTAGGTTTAATCGCGCAAACGTTGTCTTTGCGCGTAGCTCTGGAGTTATCCTAACCGTCTTTTTTAGCGGATCCTTGCTCCGTAGCAGATACTTCTTCTTTAATTCCAGCGGAACAACAGCCACCCTATCCTCCTTGTACACCGCATCAACGGCAATTTGGAGCACTTTTGTTGAGATATCCGTGCAATGAATATGGTAGTCGAAACTTTTGTTTTGCTCGATGTAGTTTTCCATAACCATTGCCAGCGTGTAGGCCTCCTCGCCACTCGAGCAACCAGCGCTCCACACCTTCAAATTCCTTTTTACTGATGATCGGCTTGTAAGCTCTGGCAGAATGGTGTCCACCAGAAAATCGAAATGGTGCGGCTCGCGAAAGAAGTCGGTTTTATTCGTGCTTACCTGATCCATCATCAGCACAATCTCCTCGTGCCCATTCTTGCTGAACACGTAATCGACATATTCGGTAAAGGAGGGGATATTTAATGCCCTCAACCGCTTTTGGAGCCGGCTCTGGAGCATTATTTTTTTCTCTACGGGCATCTTAATCCCGTAGTTGCTATAGATAAATTCGCTCAAACGGCTAAACTCCGTTGCCGACATTTTCAGAATTAGCTCACCTGCTTCACGAGGATCCTGCATCAATAAAATAGTATGATTATTAGCAATTACACCTACATTGTCGGATTTGAATAACCCAAGCTAGCGCAGCTCTAAGCTCACGCCACCTCCTGCTGCTTTTGCAGCATCGACACTATTCGTTCGTTGAGCCCTTTTAGGTCGCTCGAATGGTTGGAGTAGATGCGTCCGCCTCGCTCCACGAAGCTTAGCGTTTGCTTTAGCGCCGTTTGCACCATACCGTAAACCGATACTCCGCTCTCCTCCTCCTGATCCCATTCGTACCTGTCAATAAGATCGCTTGCAACACACGAGGCAGCATCGTCGACCACCTGGGCAACCTCCTCTTCTAGGAGGGCTATAACCTCATCTCCGTTGCTCATCTCCAGCTCTGCAATCTCCTGCTGCATCCTTTTTATTGCAAGGATTCTCTCGTACTGGCATAGCACCAGATAGGTTCCCTTTGATAGCGCATTAAGCGTTCGAATGCCCGCATAGAAGGTGATGGAGCTCGATTCGAGATCGTAAATCCTAACCATCGTAGCATCTTCGCGCGTAAGCGTTGTAAATGCGTTAAGGATGCTACTCCATATCCTACAAAACTTTTCGAGCTGGTTGATATCCTTGATGAAAAGAGCCTCGTCGAAGCTGATTTGCAGCAAATGGTTGCGCTCCTCCATCTCCATCGAATACTCATTCCCCTCCAGGGGCCTAACCAGCGGCTCAAGGCTGGCAACTAGCTGCTTTAGCTGACCTTGAAGAGCTACAACTCGCGTACTATTGTTCTCCAGTTCCTGTACCAGCGCCGAATAGTCTCCATTGCCCTTCTCAAAGAGCAGCTGTAGGCGGTCTGATGCCTGAGCGCCCAGCAAGCTAGGATTCTCCAGTTTCTCAAAAATTCGCAAATATCCCTTTTCCCAATCCTGCGGATTTACCTCACAAAGGCTTCCCTTCAGCAGCTCCAGCTCCTTGCCTAGCAGTTCGCCATCGGCAGCATTCCCCTTCAGAGCCTGTGTGCAAAACCCAATAAGACGTTGATAGTGCTCGCTTATCCCGCTGCGCGTAATGCCGTCGGAGATATAGTTCGCAATTTTTATGAGTTGACTAATATTCATGTGCTTCAGCTGGGTGTAATTACCGGACAGATGAATGCTTCACCTGACATCAAGACCCATAAACAGCGTACTTAATCGGATGCCTGCGAAAAATTATGCAATACCCACGGCAGGATTAGCCACTTAGCCAACCTAACGTAGGAGTTCAAAAACATCGATTAATGATTTGCTGTGAAAGAAGATATCTGCTCCCCGCAAAATAATGCGGAGAGCAGAGTAAATAGAAGACTCAGGCAGTAAGGCTCAAAAGATCGTGATCGGTTGCCGCAGAATTTCCCCTAACTAAAAACCCAACAGCCTCACATTATTCCGCACAACGATACGACCTAATCATTTAGAGCCCACTGCTAGAATCTTTCGTAATCTGAATCTTTTGCGCTAGAGTGCAAGTTGATTTTTACCCCCTTCGACTTAACCGAAGCCTCGTGGTTGTTATCCTTTATATTCAGATGCTGAACCTGGATGTTTCTTTTAGGCTGGTTATTGACCTGAAATTGGGATTTAGAACGACCCACATTGTCAACCTTAAAGAAGGAGATCATCTCGCGCAGCTGATCAGCCTGGTTGGAGAGCTCCTCCGACCCTGTTGCCATCTCTTCCGAGGCGCTAGCATTCTGCTGGGTAACCTGGTTGAGCTGATTAATGGCATTGTTGATCTGGTTAGCCCCAGAGTTCTGCTCAAGCGAAGCAGCGGTAATCTCCTGAACTAGGTTTGCCGTTTTCTCAACATCGGGAATAATCTGGACCATCAGCTTGCCAGCCTCTTCGGTTAGCTCGACGCTGGTTTTGGAGAGAACATCAATCTCTTCGGCCGCAATCTTCGAACGCTCGGCGAGCTTACGCACCTCAGCGGCAACAACGGCAAATCCTTTACCATGCTCACCTGCTCGAGCAGCCTCAACGGCAGCATTTAGAGCAAGAATGTTGGTTTGGAAAGCAATATCGCCGATGATGGTAATCTTAGAGGCTATCTCCTTAACCGATTTCATGCTGTCGTTGGAGGACTTGCTTACCCTTTGCATGCCCTGCGCTGCAGCAATCGAGATCTTCTCCGTTTGCTGTGCATTCTCGGTATTCTGCTGAATGTTGGAAGACATTTCCTCCATCGAAGAAGAAACCTCTTCGGCAGCCGAAGCCTGCTCCGAAGCACCTTGCGATACTTGTTGAGCGTTGGCGCTCATCTCTTGGCTGGCCGCAGCAATATTATCAGCCGCTGACTGTACCTGAATCACCACATCCGATACCGACTTAACCATATTCATCAAAGCCCTAATGAGCTCATCCTTGTCGGAGCGCATCTTAAGGTCGACGGTAAGATCGCCATCTGCAACCTGCGTTGCCTTGGCGGTAATATCGTTCAGGGTGTCTATTAAAATGTTGATGTTGTTCTTGATGTTGTTGAAATCGCCATTGTAGCTCTCGGTGATCTTCGCAGGCATGTCGCCCTGAGCGATACGGTCGATATTTTCGGCGGCCATATTCAATGGGCCTATCACGGCATCTAGCGTGTTATTCACGCCCTCAATAATCTTCCTAAAATCGCCCTGATGCTTCTCGGCATCCGCTCTTGAGGCCAGTTTTCCGTCCACAGCAGCTTTTGCTAGCATGTTAGCGTCGGCAACAAGCCCCTTGATTGCTTCAATCATCTGAATAAATGCGGGAATCAGCGTATCGTTCTCACTTCGCTTACCCACCTTCTTCAAATCCTCAAGATCGACCAAATTACCCCTACTGATGTTATCGGTGATGCTAATAACATGTAAAAGACGTGCTCTTACATTATTTACAGCGGTTGCAGTGCTATGGTAAATCCCTTGGTAGTTTCCTTCCACCATATGGCTGTAGTCGTTGTAGGCCATCTCGCCTAAAACCTTCGAAGCCTCAACCAAGCCTCCTAAACCATCGATACAATCGTTAATGTTGTTCTTTATAATGTTGAAATCGCCGTTGTAGCTTGCCGTAACCTTTTCTGGAATTTCTCCCTTGGCAATTAGGGCGATGTTTGCGGCGGCCATGTTAAGTGGCTCTATCACGGCATCCAGCGTATCATTTACGCCCTGAATGATTCGCTTATACTCGCCCTTATGCTTTGTCACATCGGCACGGGTGGCCAACTTTCCATCTACTGCTGCATTCGATAGCATGTTAGCATCGGTAACCAGCGCACCAAGCGAGCTTCCAACCATCTTGAAGCTCTCGTTAATCTTGCCGAACTGTGCCTCAACCTCCTTGGTGTACTCATCGGCAGGTGATAGGGTGAAGTCAAGATTCAGATCGCCATCTCCAAGCTGCTCCAAGTTCTTAGCAACGATGCTAACCTGGTTCTCGGTATAGCGTTTCACGCGTAAAGTAGATGTAAGGTCGGTAACGGTTTCCACGAAGCCTACCTTCTCGCCCTTAGCGTTATAAACAAACGCCGTATCCTGCTTGCAGTTCATGCCGCACCAGTCGAAGAAGCTTTGTCCAACTCCCATGCGCAGCTGCTCGATACCGCAGTTCTTGGTTCGGCAGATGTTGGCGTTTGCGGTAGCACAAGGACGTCCTAGCGCCTCTTGGCGATCGCGAACGTAACCCTGATCGACCATCAGCTTCTCAAAGTTCTTGTTCAGGAATACCCAGTTCATGCTATTATCGATCACATGGATGGGGAATGGAACCGCATCGAGAATGGAACGGTACCACTCCATCTTGTCCACCACAATGTCCAGCGTTCCATTAACTCCTTCAATAACTTTTCGGTAATCACCTTGATGCTTCGACACATCGCCACGGGTAGAGAACTCTCCCTTAATGGCAGCGTCCGAAAGCATATTGGCATCCTGCACCAGGCCGTTAACGGCATCAATTGCCTGGTTAAGGTTGTTCTTTATGATGTTAAAACCTCCGTTATACTCTTCCGTAATTTTCTCTGGGATATCCCCTTTACTAATCCTTTCTATATTTCGGGCAGCCATATCGAGCGGGCGCATAAATGCATCGAGCACCTTGTTCATTCCAAGAACAAGATCTCGGAACTCGAAGTTGATTGAGGCGGCATCGCCACGCAATGTCAGATTCCCGTCGATAACAGCAGTTACCAGCTTGTCGGTTTCATCTTTGATGGCCCCTGCGATCAGTATTATGGCGCGAGCAATAAACCACCCAAGCACAATGGCTATCACTATGCCGATAAACATGAAGATTCCCATGGTAACAACGGCCTTATCAGCAGTGTCGGAATTCCCTTGGGCTACGCGTTGCGCAACCTTTAGCTTACCACTTTGCAATGAGTCGAGCGCAACTTGGCAAGCTTCGTTTGCCTTTTGCCCCTGCTCGCGCATGCGAACTATTGCTTCGGCCTTTTTGCCGCTCATGGCTAAGCTCATAATCTTCTTTGCCTCGTCCTGATAGTCTTTTTTCGCTGTTTGCGCCTGACGGAGCTGGTCCCGTACATGATCCGTAAGGATGGTCTTCTCGAAAATGGCAGCAGACTTCTCGAACTGGCTGCAATGACCATCAAACTTATCGGAGTACTTCTCGAAATCCTGCTGGCTGTCGGAAAGAACAACCTCGCGCAGGTTTACGCGCATGCGCTGGAACGATGACTCCATATCCATAAGGTCAGTTAGTGGAGCGGTCATCGTCTCATATAAACGTGTATCTTCTTTTTCTAGATTTCTGATGTTGGAAATACCCACAAATCCAACAGTTGCCGCAATGGCAGCAACTAAAAGGAAGCCAAGCAGCAGCTTAGTCCTAATTGTAAGGTTCTTTAGCATGTTTTTCGTTGTTAGGTGATTTAAAAATGTTCTTCGCTGCCCGATTCCGATGTGCTATCGCGCAAGATGAGCGCCTCATCGGAAGAAAAGACCTTATCCATATCCAGCAACATGATGAAATGCTCGTCGTTGAGCTTATACATCCCATTAATGAACTCCGACCGATACCGACTCCCAATGTTGGGCGGTGGCAGAATCTGGTGGGGTTCAAACTCGAGCACCTCCTGTACGGAGTCGACCAGTCCGCCAACCTGTAGAGCTTCGCCCTCTACCTCGACCTCCAATACTAGGATGCAGGTGTTGGGGGTGAACTCCGTATCCGACATCCCGAATTTTACCCGCGTATCGACTACCGGAAGGACCGTTCCCCGAAGGTTTATTACCCCTTTCATGTAGGGGGGAGCCTTGGGTACCTTGGTAATCTTGGTCATCTCGAGGATATTGAGAACCTTACTGACGTTGGCAGCAAACGTTTCATCCCCCAGCTTAAACGACAGGTAAGAGTTTAGCATCAATTTTTCTCCATCCATATTATCCCTTTCTTTTTAAGCCATTTTTCTATTAGTGTCTCTCCAATTCCCTTACTACGATTCAAAAAAATATTTGGAAGCTCTTTACCTTTAGGAATTTCTCCTTTAAAGTATTGATCCTATATGCCCAATATCAAAACCCAATAATTTAGTCTCCCTCAAATTGGTACGAAACGAGTGCAATCCCCAATTGCACAACCCTAATTCGAAGGCTATCCCCCGCTGGCGGGGGTGGGGGGTGGACTTTCGGTATAAAATAGGCCCCGGTTCAGCCCTTTATTCCCAAACCCGTTCATTAGCATCGCAGCGATTCCATCAAGTTGCATCTTCCACCCCCTTGCCCCCGCCAGCGGGGGATACGCTTTGTGCCACGAAAGGCTAAATCATTAGCATCTCCTTGCTTGGGGGGTTAAATACCCTTTAAAGCAAAGCTCCCGTTCAACTCCAGCTACCGCGCAGCAACCTGCTTGATGATTTTTGCGGTATCGAGTACAAGCGCTATGGTTCCATCCCCCAAAATGGAGGCTCCACTTACAATATCGAGATTCTTAAAAGTCTTTCCCAGCGGTTTAAGCACCGCCTGATATTCTCCAACTACCCTATCGACAACAATACCAACGCTCGAATCGTTGTAGTTAATCAGCACCACCTGCTCCTGCTCGTCTACGCTTATGGGGTAGTCGAAAACGGTGCGCAGGTACACGTAGGGTATTTGCCTGCCGGCTAGTACAACCTGGTTGTTGTACTTCTTAAGCTCGCCATGCTTTATTCCAAATATGGTATCGACCACCGATAGCGGAACCACAAAGTAGGTGTCCGAAATTTGCACCAGCAGCCCATCGATGATGGAGAGCGTCAGCGGAAGCTTAATGGTTAGCGTTGTTCCCTTGCCCTGGGCCGACTCGATCTCCACCTCGCCCCTTATTTCGGTAATTTTCCGCTTCACCACGTCCATGCCAACCCCTCTACCGCTAAGATCGGTAACCTTTGCGGCGGTCGAGAAGCCTGGGAGAAAGATCAGCTCCAACAATTCCTGCGCGCTGAGCATGGCGTCGGGCGAGATGATTCCGGCCTGAATGGCCTTTTCTCGTACCCGCTCGGTGTCTATTCCGCCGCCATCGTCAGCAATCTGGATGTGTACGTTTGTGCCCGAGTAGAACGCCTTGAGCTTTATGGTGCCCTGCGCCGGCTTTCCCTTGGCAAGGCGATCCTGTGCGCTCTCGATTCCATGGTCTAGGCTGTTGCGCAGGATGTGCATGATGGGGTCGGCAAGGCTTTCGATCATCGTCTTGTCCAGCTCGGTGTCGGTTCCTTCGGTTACGAAGGCCACATCCTTGCCCAGCTCGGTGGATACGTCGCGCACCAGGCGATGGAAGCGCGTTAGCATGCTATCTAAGGGAATTAGGCAGATGCTAAAGGCGGTATCGCGTAGGCGCCGCGATATCTTGTCCATCTCCTCGGAGATGACGGTGAGCTCGGGCAGCAGGTTGTTTTCGGCAAAAAGGCTCAGACGGGCTTGAACGGTAACCAGCTCGCTCACCAGATTCATCAGCCCGTCCACCTTATCCGATGAAACTCGGATGCTCGATATTGCCGCATCCTTGGCCGCCGCTACCCTACGGGCATGATCCTTTTTGCTTGGGGCCGGCTTATCCTGACGCAGCGATTCTACGAACCCGAGAAGGTCCGCAGCGCTAAAGCCGCTTCCGGCGCCGTATATGGCGGCAATTTTATCGGTAAAGAGGCTCGTACCTAGCAGGTCGTAAGCTGCTAGAGGCACAATCTGAAGGTCGCAGTCGTCCTCAACAAAGATGAAAACATCGCGGAGAGCGTTTTCGTCCTCATCGGTAGCGAGGAAGATGCTCCATGCGGTGTAGCAGGCATCTGCCTGAAGCTCCTGCAGCGTTGGAATGCTGCTGGTATCGGCATACACAATGCTTTTGCCCATGCTGCAGAGCTCATCGATAAGGAAAAGCGGGTTGGTACCCGTCCTAAAGATGTCGGCATGCGGCTTAAAGCTGATAAAGTAGGTCGAAGAGGTACGCGCACCATCCCTACCGTCCTGTTCGGCCGCTGGCGATGCGCCACCCGACGTCGTCTCTGCCGCCTCGGCTCCCGAAATAAAGGTGTTCACCCTGTCGGTAATCTGTTTCGATTCCAGCAAGGTTTCCTCCGATACCAAATCGCCCTCGTTGAGCAAAGCTTTAAGATGATCGACTGCCGAAAGCGTTACCGTAAGCAGCGAAGACGATACCGCTATCTTACCCTGCCGTACATGGTCGTAAACCGTCTCCAGGTTATGCGTAAACCGGTCGATGTGGCTAAAGCCGAACATCGCGCTGTTCCCCTTAATGGTGTGCATAGCTCGGAAGACCTGCTCGATGTGCGAGCTATCCGACGGATCTTCCTCCAGTATCAGCAACGACTTCTCGAGCTCCTGAATAAGGTCAAAGGCCTCCTCGAAGAACTTCTTTCGGAACTGATCCATTAGCGTACAACTTTAGAAACGGCAGCAAGCAGCTTCTCGGGAACAAAAGGCTTCACAATCCACCCAGTAGCCCCAGCCTCTTTTGCCTGTAGCTTCTTCTCGGCCTGCGATTCGGTGGTTAGGAAAAGTATAGGAACAAACTTGTAGCTTCCACTTGCCCTAACCTCCTTAATAAGCGCAATACCGTCCTTGTTGGGCATGTGAAGGTCGGTTATAACCAAGTCTATATGTGTTCCATCTAGGTATTTAAGCGCATCCTGTCCATCAACAGCTTTCATAACTTGATGACCTGCGCTTTCCAGCGTAAACGAGACAACTTCTCGGATACTTTCGGAGTCGTCAACAATCAAAATGCTTTTCCCCATCGTCTGTAGTCCCTTTTTATTTTTCTAGTATAGATTCATTGCATCGCGAAACCCGTAAAACAGCGGTTAAGCGTACAAAATGGTTTAGCCAATAAGTCATGCATGGTAGAAATTACAGGTAGCCAAAAAAATCTGCCCCTTACTACGCCTACCAATCTTTTTCTGCTCTTACCCAATGCTCCCAAGCCATCGGGCAAGTGGTGCCTACCGGAGCAGGCTGCTATATCCCGAGCATTCAACCAAGCTCTGCGCATCGCCCGAGTAGATAATCTCGAAGGTCAGCGTCCGGTTCTCCTGCTGCAGCAGCTTCTGGAGCGATACCAGCAGCTGTAACCCCGAGAGGTCGATCTTCTCGACATTCGAGGCAATAAGATGCACCGCTCCACCGTTACTAACCATAGCCAACAGCTCCTGCCTTAGCGCATCGCTATTCTCAAGGGTAATGTCGCCCTCTACGGTAATCGTTTGTCCTCCCTGTGCAGGAGCTATTTCGTTTTTTACGCTAAATGTTCCCATCAAAAAAATAATCAGAGAAAGGTTAAAGCCACATCAGCCCCTATATAAAAACTAGAATCTCGCTCTATTCACCCCTAAATCCCCTAAAGGGGACTTTGCGGCAGCTCAACATATTAGGAGTTCCCCCAGCTACTATTCGGCATATTGCCAAACTAACTACTTCGCCATAGCCCCCTTTAGGGGGTTGGGGGTGAATGCTGCAAACCTTTTCAGCAGCCCCAATGCGAACGCTTAAGTGCGATATTCCCTTCCAAAAATCCCTAGCAAGCTGCTAGATGTTAATTCTTACCGTTCGAAATATGGTATTCGCTCTTTCGAAGAACGCCTGCAACACCTCGACAGACATTCACGGACTTTCAACTTTGGTTTACCGCTTTTCGAGAAAGCCCAACGCCATCTCGACGATAGCTTACGCCATTTCAAAATTGGTTTACGCCATCTCGACGATGGTTTACGAGCTCGTAAACTTTCGTAGAGATTTCGTAAACATTCCGAGAGATTTCGTAAACTTTCGTAGATGTTTCGTAAACCTTTCTCGAGATGCCGTAAACTTATCTCGAAGCTCCGTAAACCTCTCTCGAAAGGCGGTAAGCTTATCTCGAAGCTCCGTATGCTATACTCGAAGGTTCTCAAACCTCCCTCGAAGCGTAAAATACTCGTTTCGAAGCTAATTGCTCCATGCTAAAAGCTCGCCATGCTGGGTTTCCGATGCAAATTGCCTCAGCAATCGTGACATCAACCCCAATAAGAACCAGCTTCTAGCTAGTAGTAAGCCCCGTGAAGACTAGGCAGCATCCAACAGCCAACCAATTATCCCATTATAACAGCCAACAGATCCTAAAAACACTCTTCCCGATTTCTCTTACCCCCAAAAGGGTAGGAAGAGCTTCACTAAAAAATCTGCCTAGCTTCACGAGGAGCTTACACTAACTCAACTAATAGACTTCCCTCTGTTCAAAATTACTTGGCCGCTCCTACTTTTTAAGCGACCGGTTATCAACGTATAAGAATTTCCCTTAATCCTCTACATTCTATTCTGCAATGGCTCGCTAAAAGAGCTCGAGGTTATCCTCACCGACAGCACATTCGGCCATTGTGCCGCCATAAGCTCCAGAGCCATTCCCCGCTACACCTAAATATATCTTACGATGAATCTCCCTTTCGCTTTGCATCGTATATCCCTTTTCTATTTCTGCCAATCCCTGTAGGATTTGCTCGTCCGAAGCGCCAAACAGCCGGGGCAGCTCCGAGAGCTTTGCTAAATCGTCTATTACCTCCGAAATCTTCTTGCTAAAGAAGTCGGTATACTTATCATGAACCTCGCGGGTATTGTCCTCTTCGGGTAGCAAGATCGAGCTGGCATTATCCAGCTTCGAGCCACACTTTTTTGCATACAGCTGGTATACCGATTCGTTGTAGCACACCTCGTGGCTCCTGCCGTAGGCCTCATCAACAAAATGCATGGCAGCGGACACATCAGCATACTGCTTAATGCTATTGGAGACCTCCACGCTAAGCGTGAGCAGCTGGCTACGCGAGGCGGCAACGAGATCTTCCAGCTCATCGAAAAACGAGACATGGTCAAACTCTTCAGCCATACCACTAGCAGAGGTATTCATGTATTCAACTATGCTGCCCCTCATTCTAAGCAGCCCAACCTTAAGCCCACGAAAAGATGCCTGCAAATCGCCAACCGTTCGGATGTAGTTTTGCTCGTTGCTGGCCATCGAAGGGAGCTCCTGCTGCATCAAGCCCTCCACCTTTCGGTTAAAGTCGGCATCGAAATGCCACTTTAGGCAGGATACCTTTACAAAGGATTCCAGCGCTTCGCCCATTCTTTTGTCTATCGTGTTCAGGACGCTTCGGATTGCCGAAAAAGCGCCCATGCACTCCTCCTTTGTAGACTCGAGCTGGGCAATATGAAGCCGCGTTAGCTCGGGAATCATTGCGAGGTATTGGGGGATAAGCCCGTTACCCTTAGAGGATGCCAGCTCGTGCAGCAGCTGCTCGTACACCTCATCAATATGCTCCAGGCGCTGCCTCACCCTATCGTGAATCTGTATATTGGTAGCCAGCTTGTTGATATCTTCGAGGCAAAGCGCGGCATCGGTGCCAATGGTAAGCATTAGAGCCGAGGCGGTGCTGCTGCTCAGGTCCTGAGCCCTATTCAAGGAGTCTTCGGAAAAATCGAAGTACTTATTGATGAAAAAGAGGGCATCACCCGACTGTAAGATGGGCACCAAAAGGTTATCCAGTGCGATGATGAGGCAGTCGAGCCCATCTCCCTGCTCTTCGAGAAAGCCTACAATTTCGGTGTAGGAGCTAGTAGAGCCGTTAGCGGCGAAGGCGTGCATGCCGACCTTCTCCGTCAGCGTTCTGAAAGCGGTTCGCTCGGCCTCAACCTCCTTCTTTAGCCTCCAGCACTGGTGCTGGATTACCTGAAACGTTTGAAACAGCAGGTGGATCTGATTCCTACGATCTTCTATCCCGGATGCAGCAGCGTGCAAGCTGCGATCCGTTGGATCAATCCCGCCCATAGCATCAAGCAAAAGATCCGCATCTGTGGCAATCTCCCGAATCTCCTCGAAGTACACCTTCAGCCGCTTGCTAAGGTGGTTGAAATTCCGCTCCGAGTAGTCGTGCACAGAGCTCATCTTACAGCGCAAGCTGTAGAATTGCCTGTTTAAGGTATGATGGGTTGCTCCTATATCGCCATTTAGTTTCATTAACCTGCTGATTATCGCTTATTAACGACTGAATGTTTTTTATTCAAAACCTTGCCCCAAATATTGCCTCCACCATTCGCCATACCCAATAAGTATCTTAAGCAGTGGCCGAAAAGGCATAAAGCAAAGCCTCGTCACCTACATTTACCTTGTAGTAAGTAACTAAAATTGAACATGAAAAAATGTAAAAGGAGAGTTAGTATCCCAGGAGATAATTATTCAAAATGTCATTCCCTTTTTTTCCTTAAAACAATATTCCCTCTTCCCTTATCGAGTGTAAATATATTGCAATATCCATTAAATTAAACAGCGCGTTTGTCTATTTATTGCGATATATGGTTATTTAAGAAATAGGAAGGTAATATTACCATACAAAGACCGCTTACAAAACCTATAACGTTTGCATAAAATGGTCGAAAACGCGCGCAAATGCGCAAAACACTGTATCAATACACCTTACAAAAACGAAAAAATAAAGCCAAATCAAGTTTCACTTTGCATGCACATCCGTGTAATTACACTCATTATGATAAGTAGTACCCAATCTGACGGTTTTACGGCCTTGCAAAAGTCTACACATGTATTAATGCATTTAACACAATGTGCCTTTACCGAATTTCTGTTTTTAGAGCATCAGCAAAGGCACATTATTAGCCCAAAAGTACCACCTGGCCTAGCAAAATAGCGCTATCGCCCTACTCTAAACGATGCCTTAACAAGAAACACGTTGTAGGGGTATGCCGAGAAGAGATCTCCGACATCCTTGCCAACCTGCGATCGTCCCAAGCTGGTGCTGTGGCTCCGGTTTTGCGACCAAACCACAAACAAGGTATTGCCGGGGACGTACTCCCAGCGGAGCACCATGTTGGAAAGAAACTCGGTAGACGTAAAGTTGGGATTGTCGAATTCGTACGTACCGACACCCGCCTCATTTAGCTTGTAGGTTTCGTTGGCAGCGTCGTAGGATATTTGGTTAGGGGTAAAAATATGGAAACGCTCCGTGTATTGGCTGCTCATCACCTTGTTGGCGCGCTTAAACTCCGAGTAATCTCCGGTTGCCACAAAAGGTTGTCCCCAATACTGCAATGTTAGGTTTGGGGTGATGTTGAAGTTTACCCGAAGCGATACCCGGAATACCTTTTGCCTTATTTTTGCGAGAATGTACTGGTTGGTGCTGCTACCCGTAAACTTATCCACATACTGAAGCTCATTGGTCTCCTTTAGGTAGCCTGGCGCCACCGAAACATTTAGGAACGACGACGGCCTATAGGTAAAAGTCACGCCATAGTCTACAAACACGTCGCTCGAATTGGATGTACTTTTCCCTACCGAGAAATTTGCCTCTGCGAAGAACTTTTTGCTATCATCGGAGCGAAGCCCAAACCATCCATTTAGGTTATCGCCCATTTTTACAGATGGCCCACCACGTAGCAAGTCCGTTGAAATCTGATCGAAGTTTACGTTTGTGCCAAGACCCATATTCCAGAGGTTTTTAAAGGTTATATTCCCGTTTACATTACCTCCGATTCCCTGATATTCTCCGCCATAGGTCCACTCGGCCCACTGGTTGAAGTTCAGATTAGCCAGACGCATTATTCCTTGGGGTTTGGTGAAGCGGTAGCCTGCCCAGTATATCTCCGTAAGCCGATCCACGGTTCGAACAAAGCCCAAATCGTTTACCTCCAGCTGCGGCGATTTCCAAAGCCCACAAAAAAGCATTCGAAGCTTCCCCGACTCCTTCGAGAGTATCAATCGTCCTCCATTACCCGTTAAGGAGGTTCGTGAGGAATCTACTCCCAGATGTGGAGCGTCTGGCCGCTGAAAATAGTGCCCCGCAGCCTCCTGTGTTTCAACAATTGCCTCCTTCGAACCGTCAACCCTGCTAAAATAGGTGCTAAAGGCTAGCGACCACTTCTTATCGGCGAAGTACTGGAGCAGGTTTACGCCTCCCGTGGTGGCGCTCTTGTGCAGGTAGCAGAGCTGGCTGGCGTTGATGTTCCGAATGGTGGAGGTTACGATAGCCCCAAACTGCGTATTGGCGTTATTCATCTCCTTCGAGACCCGGGCAACGGCGTAGTTGGTGAGCGGTTCTATCTCCAGCTCATGCTCGCCGGCTTTGGTGCCAACGCGCGCAAACTCCTGCGAGGTAACAGCCTCCATGACGCCCACCGAAAGGCCGTTAGGGTTGCGCCCAGATATTTTGGCGGCACCTAGAATAGTGGTAAACTCAGGCCGCTTCGTATACTCATCGTCCTTAAGATCGGGATCGTAGTGGGGACGTCGTCCGATACGCCGGGTGTAGAATAACGACTCGCTTCCCAGGTCGCCATCGCCCACGCCAAGCCCAAAGGAGAAAATATTGCGCCCCTCAACAAAGAATGGACGACGTTCCTGCTGGTAAATCTCGTATGCGGTAAGGTTTACCTGCGATGGATCGGCATCAACCTGCCCAAAGTCTGGATTAACGGTTATATCGGTAGTCCAGCTGTTGCTTATGCCGATCTTGGCGTCGAATCCAACGTTTGCCTTGTAGGCATGACCGGTTCTACAGAATGGATTATCGGCATCCTTCCAAAACTTATCGGCTTGAGCAACCACGTAAGGGGTAACGTTTAGGGGCAGCTTCGAGTCAACCTTTTCATGCCACCTCATAACGCCCAAATTGGCATTCCAACCCTGCTGCTCGCGGCTCATGGGCTGCCAGACATCGCGCTCCTGCAACCTGAAAATCCAGCGAACAACCTCTAGCCCCCACTTCGAGTCTTCGGAGGGCTTAAAGCGGAGCTCCGCCAGCGGAATACGCATCTCGGCGTACCAGCCTCTTTCATCCTTCGACGTCTTTACCCACCAAATAGGATTCCAGCTGTCATCCTGCCCGTTGTTATCCGACGAGGTGTAGTCCAGCTTCACCCCAGAGGCGTTAACGTAAAAACAGAAGGAGGTGATATGGTCGTTGTAGCTGTCAAACTCCAACCCTACACGGTCTCCGGCAGCATCATCCCTGCGCGAAAGGATTGAAGATATCTTAGCGGATTCGGTATCCAAGCATCGGAACGCCGCATAGATGTAGCTATCGTCGTGGAAGATCTTAAACTCAGTTTCCTGCGAGGGCTTTGCCTTTTCGTTGGGGATATATTGGGTAAAATTCCCCTCCCACGTTCCCTGTTGCCATATGGCATCGTCGAGCTTACCATCAATGGTAGGAATAGGGGCCGCATTGCGCGAAATTGACACTTCGCGCGTGGGCCTATCTACAGCAAGCCCCGTAAAGGAGGAAAGAAGAATTGCCGGAACTAGTAATATTTTCCCTAAATGCATAGCGTTCTTTTTTCCATTAAGACGTATTACACAAAAAATAGCTACAGTTTCCTTTTATGCAATCAAACATTTTTTTTTACCCCACACTCAGACGAAAAGCATCAGGGATTTTCATTTACAACTTAAAAAAACGTCTATTGGAAGAACGACCAACAAACGGCAGACAAACTTCCCAGCACAGTATAGCGTTCCTCCGTAAATACCATGGCGTAGCCATACCAGACTGGCACGAATTCTGTTCGAGCGAGCGGAGCAACTACAACACCAACTAACGCATTACTGCTAAAAGGACTAGGAACAACCATTTGAGATGAAGAGATTCCACCGCGACCGAGCGAGTTAATTCGTGCCAAGGGTTTTTCATTCTTTTTGCCCTTCAAAAAGAATAGAGAAAGAGATGCATACTTTCATTTTAAGCGCAGACGGTTTCTTGAATAATGAGGCTATATCTTAAAAGGCTAAATCCTTATGAAAGGCATCAGGGATTTTGTCCAAACCACCCCGACCCCTTCTATTTTTTATGCTTAAACAAGTTAGAATCCCCTATATGGCACACAATCTTTCATCATATTCCTATATTTGCATCACTAAAAAAGTACACCATGACAGTACAAGAAGTGGAAGATCAGATTGTCGAAGAGTTTAGCATCTTCGACGATTGGATGGATCGCTACAACTACCTAATAGAGCTCAGCAAGGACTTGCCGCTCATCGAGGAAAAGGAGAAAAACGAGCAGAACGTTATTAAAGGATGCCAATCGCGCGTTTGGGTTAGCGCCGAGTACAAGAATGGGCTGATACACTTCACGGCCGACAGCGATGCCATCATCACCAAGGGCATCGTAGCGCTACTTATCCGCGTGCTCTCCGATAGAACCCCGCAGGAAATCCTCGACAACGACTTAACTTTTATCGATAAAATTGGTTTAAAGGAAAATCTCTCGCCAACACGCGCAAATGGGCTTCTGGCAATGATTAAGCAGATGAAGCTGTACGCCCTAGCCTACAAAACTAAAGGCGAGTAAACTCTTAACAAACGATGATGGACGCCAACCGCATACTTGAGGTAGAAAAGGAAATCGTAGCACAGCTGAAAACGGTTTTCGACCCCGAAATCCCCGTAAACGTATACGATCTGGGGCTTATCTACGAAATAGACGTAGAGCCAGACGGCTACGCTACGATTAGAATGACCCTTACTGCGCCAAACTGCCCAATGGCAGAGGCTGTAATACAGGATGTGAACGACAAAACCCGCATGGCATCGGGCGTTACCGACGTTACGGTAATCCTCACCTTCGACCCACCCTGGGATAAGGACATGATGTCGGAAGAGGCAAAGCTGGAGCTTGGCTTTCTGTAAAATACAAAAGAAAAGAGGAGCTATCTCCTCTTTTACTTTTTCTTCTCGTTTAGGAATATGCTATCCAGCACCGACGGAACGCCATCATTGGGAGCAGGAGCTATACCCAGCGCCTTGCAAACAATGTTGTAAACGTTTAGATTCTCGAACGAAGGCGCCTTGTACCCCTTCTTGAACATTGGACCGCAAGCGTAGAATATCCCTTGCATATCTTTATACTCCGGATCGTAGCCATGGGTTCCCTTAATGTAGCTATCTGCCGGTTGGTTCCTATTCATCTTCCACGTTACGCTCCAAAGGCTGTCTGCAACCACAACAAAGTCTAGCGTGCGCGGATTTTTCCCATAGTTAAGGCGCGCCGGCACCTCCGAGCTTCGCCAAGCCTTTATGTGAGGCAACCGCTTTAGCGCATTATACACCGAGTCGGTATACTGAGGTTTTGCCTTAATGTTCATAGCTGGATTATCGGCCTGCACCTGAGTAACCCAATCTTTTTTGATGGCCGTAGAGAGTTCCACCACCCTATCCTTCGATATTGGAGCCATCCCGTGATCCGAAACAATAATCAGATTCACCTTAGCGCCACTAGGTACGCCTGCCAATTTCATCCTAAGCACCCCAATAAGGCTGTCCAGCGATTCCACCGCTGCTTTTGTCTGCTCCGATATGGGTCCGTTGCGATGGCTAATGGCATCAGGCTCCTGGAAGTAGAGTAAAACAAGATGCGGACGACTAGAAGCTGGAAGCTTAAGCCAGCTAACCACGCTATCAACCCTATCCGAAAAGGGAACAGCGCCATCATAGGGCTTCCAAATCGATGGCAGCTTTCCGTTTATCGGAATTTCGCTTCCCACCCAAAAGAACGACGCGGCCTTAACGCCTTGCCGCTCCGCCGTATTCCACACAGGCTCTCCTCCGTAGAATTTTGGGTCGTACTTAGCCTTTTGGTTACCCAACGAGAACGATTCGTCGAACTCTGGCGCGTAAAACGAGTTGTTCACAATTCCATGATGGTCGGGATAAAGCCCCGTAGCCATGCTATAATGATTCGGAAAAGTCTTTGAAGGAAAGCATGGGATAAGCGACTCGGCGCTCACCCCTTCCTTTGCCATTTTATCGAGGTTTGGGGTATGGTATATCCTCGAATAATCCCATCGGAAGGCGTCCATAGAAACCAGCACTACGTACTGATCCTGAGCAATAACAACAACAGCAAAAAGTAAACCTAAAGTAAAGAGTATAGCTTTCTTCATGATATGCCAATTTGAAGCCAAGGTATAAATTTTTCGGGTTTATGATTTCCCGTTGCCACACCAAAAAACAAAGGGAGCATCCAAACTAGAGGATGCTCCCAATTATCTTTTGCTGCTATATAAATACTACCTTGTACGAAAGAAACTAACCCTACATTGGTCTCTATAACAGCCAGTACATTATTTTGATGCTTTAGAAAGCGCCTTTTCGAGCTCCTTAAGGTTACGTTGAGCATCTTTAAGTAGATCCGCTGCTGGTCCTTTTTTCTCCTTACCCTTATCAACATTCTTCAATCCGGTCTGGATCTTCTTATCAGCAGCCTTATACTTATTTTCTATTTCCTTAAGGTCTGCCTTATACTTGTTTTCCAAAGCCTTTTTGTCGTTTTTGGCAGCAGCAACGTCATCCTTATCCTTGCTCTTAAGCTGCTTCTCGATTGGTTCAATTTCGTTGTCAAAAGCTTTCATCAGCGCTTTTTCGTCAGCTTGCGCTTCTTTAGTCTCCTGCTTCCCTTCTTTCTCCATCTCCTTACCAACAGTAATAAGGCTGTCGGCTTGGTTAACTTTAGCCTGAGCCTTTTCTACTTTCTCTTCTGCTATCTTAATTTTATTCTCAAGTTGAGTTGCCTTGTCAACTTTTTGGGCATTAGCCGATAGCGAAAGCGATACAATAGCCAAGATAGCAACAGCTAGAGTCGCCACTCTTGAGGTTAGAGTCTTCATCATAGTATAAATAAGTGCTTGATTAATCTGGCGCAAATTAGAAAAAAAGGATACTCCATTACTATCCGATTTGAAAAAAAAGAGACTCCCCATTTCTTTTAACAATCCCATCCAAGATCAACCCATTTTACAGTTCCATGTTTTTCACATCTTCCAAACTAATAAGCTTGTTTACAATAGCATAAATAGTCAAACCAGATATTGACTTAATTCCAAGTTTACGGGCAATATTCTTTCGATGGGTGATCACCGTATGGGGCGAGATAAAGTTTTTGTCGGCAATCTCCTTGCTGGAAAGTCCCAAGGCAATATCACGAATAATATCACGCTCACGACTAGTAACCTCATCCGAGCCATCGCTTCCGAGCGCATCCTTTCGCGCTGCTAAAAACGATCTGATTGTCTCCTTAAGCCGACCAATTGACCATTGAGACGAGATATAGCCAATGCCTTCTGGAAAACCATCTGCGACTATGTCGTGATCTCCCACAACCAGAATTTCATCGTTGCCCAAAACGTTTTTACCTAATGCATCTTGCTGCTCCAGCTGCTTGAATAGCGAATGATCCAAAATGAGCATATCAACACCATGCTTACAAGCAGCGTAAAAGGCACCTTCACTGGCAGGCTTCAAAACCACCTTCACATTAGCCTCGATATCTTCCACAATGCCCTTTATCCCATGCTGAACTATCTCTGGATACACCAGTATTGCGACTGTCAGGTTCATTGCTTCTTTTTCTTTAGATCGGCTTCAAGCTTTACTACCTTTGGAATGAGCACGAGCTCTTCGATACGCGAATGGTCGTCGAGGTCGTTGTTTAAATGAAAGAGTTTTTCTAAAATTTGAAATGCCAAAACACTATCCTCAGCTTGAGGAACATGCCTTACAATTAAATTTTTAAGGTCGTTGAGTTTCTCCTCTATATTATTATGCTCGGTAATGAAGTCGTGAATGGTGTACTCCCTAAACTGGCGTGCCATCTCCTCCGAAATATCATCACCCTTGTGCGCACGCTCTACAGCAAGAGCGTAAGGAAACATGTACTCATCCTCGGTAGCAAAATGCTTCTCCATTTCGCTGCTGTACTCTTCGAAGAAGTTTCGCAAAAGCCCCTTGTATGGCGTCAAAGCCGACTCTGCGGCATATCGTTCAAAGAGTAAAGCCAGTTCAGGAAGCTGTTCAACAAGAAAAACCTTATGCGAACGCCTAAGGTAGTCGACAATCTCAACCACCGAAAATGTCTTCAAATGTTGCTCTGGCAAATAGGCAGAATCGTTGTAGGCATTAAGGATTGCAACCACAAAATCGGAATTAAGCGCATGTTTTAGGGCAACCTCTTCCACCGTGGCATCACCAAAACCAAGGGTCATTCCTGCCTTATGAATTACAGATAGCAGATGATGATTAAGATCTATCACCTCTGCCATTTTTGTTGTTTTCGCAATCATAGAATAGATTATATTATATAAGCACAGATTCGCTACCTCTCCAAACAAGTCTACCTGATAATAGTTTAGCGAACTTCAGCGTAGACCGAAAATATACCATGATTATAAATAAAAAAGCCTTGAGGTAATACCCCAAGGCTAAATATTTATTGAATTGTTGATAGGAACTACTACATCATTCCGCCCATGCCACCCATGCCTGGGTTCATCATTGGAGCAGGATTTTCCTCCTTCTTATCAGCAAGAACGCACTCAGTAGTTAGGAACATACCTGCAACAGAAGCTGCATTTTCAAGAGCCACGCGCGACACCTTAGTTGGGTCGATAACGCCAGCTTCGAAAAGGTTTTCGAACTTGTCAAGACGAGCGTTGTAGCCATAGTCGCCAGTACCTTCCTTAACCTTTTGAACGATTACGCTGCCCTCGCCACCTGCATTTTCAACAATCTGACGAAGTGGTTCCTCGATAGCACGCTTAACGATTTGGACACCGATGGTTTCATCCTCGTTGTCGCCCTTAAGGTTTTCAAGAGCCTCAATCGAACGGATGTAGGCAATACCACCACCAGGAACAACACCTTCCTCAACAGCAGCACGAGTTGCGCTAAGAGCATCGTCAACACGATCCTTCTTCTCCTTCATCTCTACTTCCGAAGCAGCACCTACGTAAAGTACGGCAACACCACCGGCAAGCTTAGCAAGACGCTCTTGTAGCTTTTCCTTATCGTAGTCCGAGGTAGAAATCTCGATTTGCTTGCGGATAGCAGCAACACGTCCATCGATTGCTTCCTTAGCACCAGCACCGTTTACAACAGTTGTGTTTTCCTTGTTGATAGAGATCTTCTCGGCACGTCCTAGCATATCTAGGGTTGCACCATCAAGACGAAGACCCTTATCTTCTGAGATTACGGTACCGCCAGTTAGGATGGCAATATCTTCGAGCATTTCCTTACGACGATCGCCAAAGCCTGGAGCCTTAACAGCAGCAATCTTAAGCGCACCGCGAAGCTTATTAACAACAAGAGTTGCTAGAGCTTCACCATCTACATCCTCTGCAATGATAAGAAGTGCACGTCCTTGTTGAGCAACTGGCTCAAGAACTGGAAGAAGATCCTTCATGGTAGAAATCTTCTTGTCGGTTAGAAGAATGTATGGGTTTTCGAGCGCTACTTCCATCTTTTCAGAATCGGTGATGAAGTATGGCGAAATATATCCGCGGTCGAACTGCATACCTTCTACAACCTCAACAGTAGTATCAGTACCCTTAGCCTCTTCTACGGTAATAACACCTTCCTTCTTAACCTTACCCATTGCCTCAGCAATAAGAGATCCAATGGTATTGTCGTTGTTAGCCGAAATGGTAGCAACTTCTTCTATCTTCTTGATGTTATCGCCAACCTCAACGCTTTGAGCCTTAAGATTTGCAACAACAGCAGCAACTGCCTTGTCGATACCACGCTTCAAATCCATAGGATTTGCACCTGCAGTAACATTCTTTATTCCAACAGAAATAATTGATTGAGCAAGAACCGTAGCGGTAGTTGTACCATCACCAGCCATATCGGCAGTTTTCGATGCAACCTCCTTTACCATTTGAGCACCCATATTTTCGAATGCATCAGAAAGCTCGATTTCTTTAGCAACGGTTACACCGTCTTTAGTAATTTGTGGTGATCCAAATTTCTTATCGATTACCACATTACGACCTTTAGGTCCAAGGGTTACCTTTACTGCATTTGCAAGCTTATCAACACCAGCCTTAAGCTGATCGCGCGCTTCGATGTTAAATTTGATATCTTTTGCCATTTTCTTACGTTTGAAATTTTAATTTGAAATTAGAGTATTCCAAGAATGTCTGACTGACGCATAATTATGTAATCAACGCCATCAATAGAAACTTCGGCACCTGCATACTTCCCGTAAAGAACGGTATCGCCAACCTTTACCTCCATTGTTACATCCTTAGAGCCTGGACCAGCAGCAACTACCTTGCCTCTTTGTGGCTTTTCCTTTGCAGTGTCAGGAATATAGATCCCACTTGCAGTTACCTGCTCTGTTGCTGCAGGCTCCACAACTACTCTATCAGCTAATGGTTTGATCATTGCGTTTACTATTTTAAGTTTAACATTAATATCGTTTTTCAGGCTTTGAACTATCGAAATTTGTGCCAAGTCATCTTTTCGCCTAAAAACTGTTCTTTTTTCAGTTTTACTAGGTACTAAATGTCATGTTAATGAAAGTTTGTCAGGCGCAAACAGAATAGCACCCAATATACGCCAAATATTACAACTACTACAAGCTGCAACCAGCACCTTTTAATGAATAATTCGTGTTTTGAATTTCTCATGCATACATAAAAAAAGGGATCTCATGCGAGATCCCTTTTTTGCGTATGGTAAGTAAACCTATTTCTTTGCAGGTTGCTCTTTTTCTGGTTCAGCAGCTGGCTTTTGCTGTGCTGGCTGTTGTTGAGCAGGAGCAGATTGTTGCTTAAGCGCACCTGAAGTTGGGAAAGCAGGAACACCAGCAGCAGGCTGGCTTGTAATCTTTTTCTCAAGACCAGTAGCCTCAGAACCCTTGTTCGTGTCGATTGCAACAGTAGCTGCAAGGCTAAGAACAACAATTGCAATAGCAAGCCACCAGGTAAACTTCTCAATAAAGTCGGCAGTTTGCCTAACGCCTACGATTTGGTTTGCACCAGAGAAATTTGCAGCTAATCCGCCACCCTTAGAGTTTTGAACCAAAACTGCAAGTATTAACAAAACTGCCGCAATAATAATCAATATTGAAAAAAGGGTGTACATAGTTTATTGTCTGAATGTTATTTACTTTGACTCCTTCAACTTTTCGAGTTGAGCTACAAAATAAGCTTTTTTTTCTGGGAATTTCAAGCACAATTTGCGGTAAATGTCCGCAGCCTTATCAGTAAGTCCCTGCGCAGCGTATATTTTGGCTAGCGATTCTGTCACCAAATCGCCATCATCCTTAAGCGATCTTACTGAGATGTCCTCATTTACAGGCGGCAGGTCGGGTTTGGGAACAATTCGGGGGTTTTCGTTCAAGAACTGATCTATAAGGCTATTTTGTACCTCCAAGATCTTTTCGTTGTCATCGAGCGTGTAGAGTTTCTGGTCTAGCACCTCGAAAATCGGATCGTCTCTATCCGACTCTAGGGCGTCATCAATAAGTTCAAAGGGTTCCTCATCGTCAAATTCAGGAGTAATGGGAACTTCGACAATTGGTTCCGCAACTATCGGAACCTCCTGCGCTGCCACTTCTTCAACTATAGTTACTGGTTGAAGCAACTCCTGTGGTTTCTCATCGACTGATTCAGGCATGGGGGGTATTTCGACAATTGGTTCTGCAACCATCGAAACCTCTTGCGCTGCCACTTCCTCGACAATAACTGCTGATTGAGCTGGTACCTGTACCTCTTCTTCATCTTCAGCAACGATGCCTTCTTCCACAAGCGCTGCAGATGCCAAGTGTTCCTGCGCAAGCTCTTCCTCTATTTCTACGCCATTAGCTGGAGCCTCCTCTATTTCTGGAGTGACTGCGCTAGGTTGGCTGGCAACAGGTTGCTGGATAATGGCTGCGTCGATTTGCTCATCCTCATCTTCCTGATCGTCGTACGCAGGTTGGATGCCGATTCCGAAATCGTTTAAGTATAGGTATAGCCACTCTCCGCTTGGCGCATACGTGGATACATGCGAAAGCAAGGTAGAGAAACGTGCATCTCCATTTACCTTTAGCCCTTTAAGGTAGGCCAGCTTTGCTAGGCTGAAGTAGGGATATTTTTCAATCACCTTAACCAGCTGGTCTAAAGCCTTATCATCAACACCCAAAGGGTTTTCGATCAACTTGATAAATGTACGTTCATCCATCTTCATAGGTTTTACCAGTTTGCTACCGACGCATTAAAGATAGCATCAATGAGCTGGTTTGTTACATCCTTAATAAGCTCATTTTGGACGCTCACCACGCTAACGTTGCTCGGAAAATCTTTGAACTGCTTAAACTCCTTATAGTCGGTGAAGCTCAATTCAGGATTTTGCTTGTTCGTAAACTTAACTCGTACAGTAATCGTAAGGCGGTTTTGGCTGGCCTTATCGTTTCCGGTAATTGCAACAGGATCGATAGAGTACCCCACGATTTGCCCTTCGAAGGACAAGTCGCCGTTGCTGCGAATGTAGTCGAGCCTAGTTTGGTTTAGAAACCTATCCTTTAGTGCCTCCGTAAACGTGTTGCTCAGGCTGGGCACAACTAAAGGTGCTAGATTCTGGAAGTATGCTACCGAGAAAGTCTTCGATTCGGGAGAAATGGAGGCTCCCGAGAATGAGTACTTCATGGTACACGATGAGAATAGAGAAACGGTAGCAACAAATGCCAATGCCCTAATGAGCCTATTCAACTTCATTCTGCTAAATATTCAGGTTGTATTCTTTAATTTTTCGATACAGGGTTCGCTCCGAGATGCCCAGCTCTTGAGCGGCATCCTTACGCTTTCCTCCGTACTTGTTTACTGCTTTTATGATAAGCTCCTTTTCCTTGTCGGCCAAAGATAGCGACTCTTGCTTAATTTCATGGGATATGTCGAGGTGCGACACATCTTCAAAATCGTCAACGTCGTTATCGGTGTCCAGATCGCCTATGGGGGTGTGCAGCGAAGAGTGTATGGGCGTGTAGCCTGGGTGCTGGGCGACGCTTCGTAGCGGATACACCACCTTGCCATCTGGCTCGTCGGGGGTGTGAAGCGCAGTTCGCGACAGCTCCTCAACACGTTTTTTTAGCGCATTCATATCGTCGCGCATATCGAAAAGAATCTTGTAAAGAATCTCCCTGTCGCTGGCGTACGATCGTTCGCCGCCATCTTTTCCCCCCACGTAAATTGCAGGAAGCGCCTTATCCTCGACATGCGGGATGTACAACATCAGCTTATCCACATCAACGGCACGCTCCTCCTCTATCACCGAAATCTGTTCGGTAACGTTCTTGAGCTGGCGGATGTTGCCTGGCCAACGGTAGGCCTCGAGCAGCTGCTTGGCCTCTGCGGTTAGCGTGATTGCGGGCATGCGGTACTTCTCGGCGAAGTCGGCCGCAAACTTGCGGAAAAGCAGCGAGATGTCGCCCTTGCGCTCGCGCAGCGGAGGTATGCTAATGGGGACGGTATTCAAACGGTAGTACAGGTCTTCGCGGAACTTGCCGTTTTGAATGGCCTGGGGCAGGTTGACGTTGGTGGCCGCTATGACGCGCACGTCGGTTTTCTGCGCTTTGGATGACCCTACCTTCATAAACTCGCCAGTTTCGAGCACGCGCAGCAGGCGAACCTGGGTTGATAGGGGGAGCTCGCCAACCTCGTCGAGGAAGATGGTGCCGCCATCGGCCACCTCGAAGTAGCCCTTACGGGTTTCGTGCGCTCCGGTAAAGGAGCCCTTCTCGTGCCCAAAGAGCTCCGAGTCTATGGTTCCCTCGGGAATTGCCCCGCAGTTTACGGCTACATACTGGGCATGCTTCCGCGAGCTAAGCTGGTGGATAACCTGGGGAAAAATCTCCTTACCAACGCCGCTTTCACCAACAATAAGTACAGACAGATCGGTAAAGGCAACCTGGTTAGCAATGTCGATGGCTCGCTCCAGCATCGGCGAGTTGCCAATAATTCCAAATCGTTGCTTAATTTTTGCAATATCCATTACGCATAACTGTTTTAGACTGTCAAAATTACCTTTTACAAGCGGTATAACAAAGCCTTATACCACCTTTTTTATAGCATTTATGACATTTTTTCCGATTTTTTGAGCCCTTTTGCCATGGAAGAATCAAGTCTTGTTTCATACCTTTGCGTCAAACTAAGTACGCCATGAAGTTTATTGGAATTATACCAGCCAGATACGCATCAACCCGATTTCCAGGAAAACCACTCGCCGACATTAAGGGCAAACCCATGATACAGCGCGTGTACGAGCAGGCCAGCAAGGTGCTACCGGTGGTGTACGTTGCCACCGACGACGAGCGCATATTCAACGCCGTGAAGGCTTTTAGAGGAAATGCGGTGATGACCTCTACGGACCACAAGAGCGGAACCGACCGCTGCGCCGAGGCCGTTCGCAAGGCGGAAATTGAGCGCGAGGAGATGTACGACGTGGTGGTAAACATTCAGGGCGACGAACCTTTTATCGTACCCGACATGCTGCTGAAGGTGATGAGCTGCTTTAACGATGGCAAAACCGACATCGCCACGCTGGTAAAGCCCTTTGGCGCCGACGAGGATATCTTCAACGCCAACTCGCCTAAGGTAGTGGTGAGCACCAGCAACTTCGCCCTATACTTCAGCCGATCGGTGGTGCCCTTCCTTCGCGGGGTGGACAAAAAGGACTGGCAGAAAACCCATACCTTCCTCAAGCATATAGGGCTGTACGCCTACCGCACCAAGATCCTGCACCAGCTTACCCAGCTCGAGCAGGGCGTGCTGGAAGAAGCGGAATCGCTCGAGCAGCTCCGCTGGCTGGAGAACGGCTACCACATTAAGGTGGAGTACACCGACCACCAGAGCTTCGGCATCGATACGCCCGAAGACCTGCAAAAGGCGCTACAGCTGAAACTTCTTTAGCGCTACGCCTTGAAATCCATTTTCGGCTTCATCAGGCATCTTTTCCAGAAGAAAAGGGGCAACAGCATAGAGCCGCTGCTCCACTCCAACGCCGAGAGGCTCTTCGGGGAGTGGAGCAGCGGCTTTGGCATTTCGGTGCCCCCGTCCAGCCGCCCGCTTCGGTTGGCAGACGTGGTGGGCAGCTACGCCGTAAGCGGAAGCAACCCCAGCACCACCAGCGAAGGCTACTTCGGGACGCTCCAACTGGAGCCCTGCGGGGCGCTCGTTAAGGCCTACTGGGAGATTGGCCACACCCACCAGCCCCAGCATGGCGTGGGCTTCCTGAAGAACGACCTGCTGGCGCTCGACTTCTACTACGCCGAGGCGGGCGAGCGCTTCTACGGGCAGGCGATCTACCGGGTGGCCGGCGATCGGCTCGTTGGCTTTTGGCGGGAGCATGCCGATGGCCGGATTGCCCCCGAGGTGGCCACCCTAAAGAATCGGCTCGTGTAGGCAACGCCCTAGGGCCGTCAAACTAAGGATCTTCCTCAAAACTCTAATGCATATTCATGGCTCGTTATCCTCCTGCTCAGGCAGGAGGGCAGAGGATGAGGTTACTCGTTTAAATTAAACATTTCACTTTACTTAGCGCTCTTAACCCACCCCTACCCCTCCCGTGGAGGGGACAACGTGCTGCTATTGGGCGTATATCTTTAAGTATTCAGGCTTAGCTTAACATCTATGGGCAAACCAGGAATGCAGGAGACCGCCAGAAGCCTTGCAGGGCCTCGTACTGATATCAGTACACCTTCCTGCAGTATGCAGGGCTCCGTACTGAAGCCAGTACACCTTCCTGCAGTGTGCAGGGACTCGTACTGAAGCCAGTATTCCTTCCTGCAGTGCGCAGGGCTCCGTACTGACGTCAGGATGGCTTCCTGCAAGCGCTGCTGCGCAGGGCCCGCGGGGGAGGCCTTTCCCTACATTACCATCATTTAGTAGCCATTAACGGTGGACGCCTCCAGTCTTTACTACCTTTGTCCATCCTTAAAATTTACTCTTACCACTAAGCGGTCGCTGGCCGCTAAACTTTTAATATGGCAAATACCTCACCCCTCGACTTGGGCAAAGCCCCAATCCCCAAGCTGCTGCTGCACTACGCCCTACCATCGATTATTGCCATGACGGCCTCGTCGCTCTACAACATTGTCGACAGCATCTTTATTGGGCATGGCGTTGGAGCCATGGGCATATCGGCGTTGGCCATCTCGCTTCCGCTGATGAACCTGGGCGCCGCCTTTGGGGCCCTTATTGGGGTGGGCGCATCGGCCCTGCTCTCCATCAAGATGGGCGAGGGGGATGTCCAAAGCCAGTTCAAGATTCTGGGGAATACCCTTACGCTGAACATCCTCCTCGGCGTGATCTACACCGTCGTTGGGCTCTGGTTTCTCGACCCCATCCTAACGCTATTCGGGGCCAGCGAGCACACGCTGCCCTACGCCCGCCAGTTTATGCGGATCATCCTTATCGGGAATATCTTTACCCACATCTACCTAGGGCTAAACACGCTCCTGCGCGCATCGGGGCATCCGCGCCACTCCATGGTAATTGTGGTGATGGCGGTGGTGGTTAACGCCATCCTGAACGCGCTCTTCATCTTCGTTTTTAGGTGGGGAATTGCAGGGGCCGCCTGGGCCACCGTCACCGCGCAGCTGCTGGCCACCCTGTTCGAGATCGCCTACTTCTCCCGCAAATCGCACCCCATCCACTTCAAGGCCTTCGCCCTGAAGCTGGACGGCCACATCGTACGCTCGATATTTGCCATTGGGATGGCCCCCTTTCTGCTGAACATCGGGTCGAGCATCGTGGTGGTGTTCCTCAACAACGTCCTGATGCAGTACGGCGGCGACCTCTACGTGGGGGCCTTCGGCATTGCCAACCGCATCCTCATGGTGATTGCCATGATAACGTTCGGGCTCACCCAGGGGATGCAGCCCATCGTAGGGTTCAACTACGGAGCCCGCCACATTGGCCGGGTGAAGCAGGTGGTGAAGCTAACCATCGCGTGGGCCACCATCTGCACCACCGCCGGAACCATTGGCGGCGTCCTGTTCCCCCGAACCATTGCCACCATCTTCACCACCGACGCCGGGCTGATCGACATCGCCGAAAACGGGCTCCGCATCGTATTCATCGGCTTCCCCATTGTTGGATTCCAGATTGTATGCGCCAGCTTCTTCCAGTCCATCGGCATGGCCAGCCGGGCCGTCATCCAGTCGGTGCTCCGCCAGATGGTGCTGCTGCTCCCCTTCCTGTTCATCTTCCCCAAATTCTGGGGAACCACTGGGATATGGGCCAGCATGCCCGCCTCCGACATCCTGGCCTCGCTCGTATCGGCCATCCTAATCGCCAGCGAGTGGCGGAAGCTCAACCGCCTGGCGCTCGAGGCCAAGAAGCAGGCCGCACCGCAGGAGCTGCAGCCCGCGTAGCCCCATTTGGCGCTATTGCCCCATTTGGTTAACTTTGCCAATTGCGCGCGGCACGCGCTTAAATTGCAATCATTAAGAATAACATACCCATGAAGAAGTTCAAGAGACATCTGGTAACCTCGGCGCTACCCTACGCCAACGGGCCAGTACACATAGGCCACCTCGCTGGGGTGTACATCCCCTCGGATATCTACACCCGCTACCTCCGCCTCAAGGGCGAGGATGTGATCCACGTTTGCGGAACCGACGAGCACGGCGTGCCCATCACCATCAAGGCCAAGCAGGAGGGCGTAACCCCTCAGGATATCGTGGACAAGTACCACAAGATCATCGGCGACTCGTTCAAGGGGCTGGGCATCTCGTTCGACATCTTCTCGCGTACCACCACCCCAACGCACTACGCCACCGCATCGGAGTTCTTCAAGAAGCTGCACGACGCGGGCAAGTTCGTGGAGCAAACCTCCGAGCAGTACTACGACGAGGAGGCCAAGCAGTTCCTGGCCGACCGCTACATCATGGGCACCTGCCCCCACTGCGGCAACGACCGCGCCTACGGCGACCAGTGCGAGAAGTGCGGCACCTCGCTCAACTCCACCGACCTCATCGACCCCAAGTCGATGGTAAGCGGCAGCAAGCCCGTGATGAGGGAGACCAAGCACTGGTACCTGCCGCTAGACCAGTACCAGAAGGACCTCGAAAAGTGGATTCTGGAAGACCATAAGGAGTGGAAGAACAACGTATACGGCCAGTGTAAGAGCTGGCTCGACCTCGGCCTTCAGCCACGCGCCGTAAGCCGCGACCTCGACTGGGGCATCCCCGTTCCCGTTGAAGGTGCCGAAGGAAAGGTGCTCTACGTGTGGTTCGATGCGCCCATCGGCTACATCTCGGCAACCAAAGACCTTACCCCCGACTGGGAGAAGTACTGGAAGAGCGAGGACACCAAGATGGTGCACTTCATCGGTAAGGACAACATCGTATTCCACTGCATCGTGTTCCCAGCCATGCTGATGGCAGAAGGCAGCTACAACCTACCCGAAAACGTACCCGCCAACGAGTTCCTCAACCTCGAAGGCGATAAGATATCGACTTCGCGCAACTGGGCCGTATGGCTGCACGAGTACCTCCACGACTTCCCCGGCAAGGAGGATGTGCTCCGCTACGTGCTTTGCGCCAACGCCCCCGAAACTAAGGACAACGACTTTACCTGGAAAGATTTCCAAACCCGCAACAACAGCGAGCTGGTGGCCATCTTCGGCAACTTCGTAAACCGCGCGCTGGTGCTCACCCAAAAGTACTTCGGCAACAAGGTGCCCGCAGCAGGCGAGTTAACCGACTTCGACCGCGAGACGCTAGCCGAAATGCCAGCCATCAAGAAGGCCGTAGAGGACTACATCGAGGTATACCGCTTCCGCGATGCGCTTAAGGAGGCCATGAACCTGGCCCGCCTAGGCAACAAGTACCTTGCCGACACCGAGCCCTGGAAGGTAGCCAAAACCGACATGGAGCGCGTGGCTACCATCCTTAACGTAGCGCTACAGATCACCGCCAACCTGGCCATCGTGTTCGAGCCATTCCTGCCCTTCTCCACCGAGAAGCTGCTGAAGATGCTCAACGCACAGGAGTTTGGCTGGGATAAGCTGGGCAGCACCGACCTACTAGCTGTTGGCCACGAGCTGGGCAAGGCCGAGCTGCTATTCGAAAAGATTGAGGATAGCGTGATAGATGCTCAGTTGAAAAAGCTCGAGGATACCAAGCTGGCCAACGCCCTAAAGGAGTACAAGGCCGAGCCCCAAAAGGACGAAGCCCAGTTCGACGACTTCATGAAGATGGACATCCGCGTGGGCACCATCACGGCTGCCGAAAAGGTGGCCAAGACCAAGAAGCTGCTGAAGCTAACCGTCGATACCGGCATCGACACCCGCACCATCGTATCGGGCATTGCCGAGCACTTCGACCCAGAAGCATTGGTTGGCAAGCAGGCTTGCTTCCTGGTAAACCTAGCTCCTCGTGAGATTAAAGGCATCACCTCTAACGGAATGATCCTTATGGCGCAGGATGCCGACGGCAAGCTCCGTTTGGTACAGCCCAACGAGGCCGTTAAGCCTGGCTCGCAGGTAGGATAATTGTCATTAGACAATGAATATATGTGTAGGGGCGCAAGATTTTGCGCCCCTACGTTTGTTTACAATCTTTCAGGATTAATAGCTCCGCCTCCCCCGCTCTTCATTGACTTAGCATACCTTCTTACCATATCTTAAGCCATCTTTTTAATCGTATATCAATCTCTAAGCCATGAAGACACAACTCCTTTTTACCATGGTTGCAGCGCTTACAATTGCGTCAGTAGAAGCTCGGGATAATAGTAAAAATTGGAATATTGGAGGAGGAGGAGGAGTTACAATGCCCTTTAACTTCACCAAGGAGTACTCGAAATACGGCTCCAACGCCTTTGCCGTAGCAACCTACAGCCTCTCCCCCACCTTTTCGGCAGGCTGCGAGGTTAACTACACCAACCTCACCAACAAAACAGCCACCGTAAGTAAAAACGTTAATACCGACTTCCTCGCCCTAATGGCCAAAGGGGTGTACACCTATAGGAACGCGATCCTGACCCCCTACTTCGCCCTGAATCTTGGCTGGTACAAGGCGCAGGAAGATCCCGGAGAGTTTGGCTACTCCGGCGAAATTGGCGTACTATACCGCCGCATCATCCTCGGGGTGGGCTACCATATTGCCACCACCAGAGGATTCGAATACCTCCAGCTCAACATTGGGTACCGCTTTTCGTTTTAGCAGTAGGCATGCGCCCGATACTTGAGGAATAGGCCGAGGTGCTTAGGGCATTCCCACGATGGAAGCCCGATACCTAAGCATCACAACACCCCGAATAGAAAGGCGAGGATGCTGCCTTAACCATAAAACATAGCCCCATGAAAAAAATACTACTAGCCCTGGCAATCGCAAGCGCCACGGCGGCAACGGCTCAATCGCAAAGCAGCAGCTGGGATGTATCCATTGGCGGTGGCGTAACCATCCCCACCAGCAAGGCCGCCGAATACTGCGAAACAGGTGCCAACGTCATCGCCAACGCCACCTACAGCATCACCCCCATGCTGGCCCTCGGAGGCGAGATCAACTACGCCTACCTGCACGACAAAACCACCACAGGCGCCAACATCGGCCACACCAACTTCGTCGCCTTTCTTGTAAAAGGAATGTGCACCTTTACGCAGAAGGGCATCCGCCCCTACGTTGCCCTCAACGCCGGATGGTACAAGGCCCACGACGACCCCGGCGAGCTTGGCTACGCCCCCGAGGTAGGCCTGCGGTACCGCAGCATTAGCCTCGGCACCAGCTACCATGTGGCCACCAGCCAGGGGTTCGAGTACCTAGAAATCAGCGCGAGGTATACCTTTTCGCTGTAGAAGTTCACTACCTAATAGCCGCTAAACAAAGAATTATACAACCCATACCTAGTAAAGAAAGGATAGCAATCAACCCCCAACGTATAATCGAAGTAATTGCAGTAAGCGTATTGGATTGACATTTATGGTATCCGTTGGCTTAAACGGTGAAAAAAATATCTCCATCTCCCCTAGTTGGCTATCTTTGAAAACAAAAATGCGATTCGAAAATCCATCTGTAAACGTAGAGGAACTCCCCAATGCCTCGAAGGCCAGCTACACGCCGCTGCACAACGACTACATCATGGTGCAGCTCTTCAACGCTATTGTGCTGTACGTATCCATATTTGCCGTTGTCGCCTTCGTGGCGCTGGTGGGGATTAACGCCTTCTGGTCTCATCCCATCCTATACACGATGCTAATGGTAGTGCTAATGCTTTCACTGCTGGGCCTTCAGATGTACCTTATCATGGTTGGCTTCAAGAACAAGGGCTACTGCATCCGTCAGCATGACGTGCTCTACCGAAACGGCCTCATCTTTAAGCGCGAGCTGGCCGTTCCACTTCGAAGAATTCAACACGTAGAGGTTAAGCGCGGCATCTTTTCGCGCATCTTCGATCTGGCATCGCTCCACATCTACACCGCTGGTAGCGGCAGCGTAGACCTAAAGATCCCGGGGCTAAGCCTCGCCGATGCCGAAAAGCTGATGGAGCACCTTTCCCAAACCATCTCCCATGAGCGCTAAGTCCATCGACCTTACCCAGCCCACACGGCTACACCTAGGTGGCATGGTCATCCTCTTTGGGCTATCGGCTAAGAAGTTTTTGCAGTACATCTGGCCTATTCTGCTCATCCGCGTGTTCGACAAGGATGGGTCGGTACCCGCCGCCCTCATCCTGTTAGCCATTATTGCCGCCGGAGCCCTCGCTCATGCCCTGCTCGAGTACCTCTACTTCACCTTTCAGATTTCCAAGGCCGAGCTAACGGTACGCAGCGGCTACATCCGCAAGAAGCAGGTATCCATTCCCCTTTCAAAAATTCAAAGCCTCAACATGAAGCAGAACCTGCTCCAGCGGCTGCTAAAGATTTACGCGCTTGAGGTGAATACCGCCGGGGCCAAGGGCTCGGAGGTGACGCTGCAAGCCCTGAGCCTAACCACCATTCGCGAGGTAGAACAGCGGGTAAGCCTAGGTGCTTTGAGCAGCTCGGTAGAGGGGCACGAGGCGGAAAATGCCCCTACCACAAACGAAGAGCACGAGCATACCATAATGCGGCTAAGCCCCGCCGATCTGCTGAGGGTGGGCCTTACCAACAACCACATCAAGGTAATCCTTATCGTGTACGGTTTCCTGTTTGGGATCTACGACGACCTTCCCGAAAAGTGGCAGCGGTTGGTAGTAGACACGCTCGATCAGGTCTCGGCACAAGCCTCCAGCCAGCTGGCCATCTACCTTGCCTTGGGGCTGCTGTGCGCCATCGTCTTTACGGTTACGGGGGCCATTCTGGCAACCTTTGCCTGGCACTTCAACCTGAAGCTGAGCCACACGCCCAGCCGATTAGTGCTGGATGCCGGACTCGTTGCGCATAAGCGGGTGCTTATCCCCTTCAGGAAAATCCAGACACTTAGCTGGACCACCAATCCGCTTCGAGGGCTAATCGGCATCTTCGCCGTTTCGGTGGGGCAAGCATCCTCGCTTGAGGAAACCGAAAAGATGAAGGCCAACGTTCCAGGATGTACCGATGCTCAGGTAGAGCAGATCCAGCAGGCCCTCTTCGGTACCAGCCTAATGGCCCAGCCGGAGGAGCTGCACCGCAGCCATTGGATGTACCTCCGCAACCTCTGGCTGACGCTAGGGCTAGCTCCTGCCGCCTTAGTTTCCGTTGTGGGCTACCTCGCAGATAACCCGCTGGTATGGAGCTGGCTTTGGGCTATCGTATACCTACCCTTTGCCTACCTAAGCTGGCGCCACGCCTACTTCTACATGGACGAGCAGCACGTGGTGGTGAGCAGCGGCTCGTTTGGCCACAAGCGCCAGATGTTTGCCCTACATAAGATTCAGGGGGTGTCCGTACACCAGTCAATCTGGCAAAAGCCAAGGGGAAGAGCCACCGCCACCCTCTACCTAGCAGGCGAAACCATCACCCTATCGCAGATAGACGCCACCACAGCCTACGCGCTACGCGACTATGCCCTCTACCTAGCCGAGAGCGAGCAGCAATCGTGGATGTAAGGGCGAAAGATTATTCCCCCCTACATTTTATTGACGATTCCACCGCTCCAGCAGCCCCCTCCATCTCCTCCCCAATAGGCATCGCCCAGCAGCGGCCCATCCTACGGCAGCAGCCCAATGGGCATCAGCCGAGGGGTAGGCACCCTACTGCCGTGCAAAATGCAAGATCCCCGGGGTATCTTCATTTTGCAGGTATGGAAAATAGTGATACCTCGGGGTATTTTCATTTTGTCGGCATGCAAAGTTGAAATACCCCAAGGCTTCTTCATTTTGTCGCCCTACAAAATAAAAACACCCTGGGGCATCTGCATTTTGTCAGCTTGCAAAATGGCGATACCCCGAGGCTCCTTTATTTTGCACGGTAACAAAGTAAAAGTACCCCGGGGATTCTGCATTTTACAGCCCTGCAAGATGGAAGTACCCCGGTGGTATCCTGCTTTACCTCCAACGGAGGGTAAACGCCAATGGACGGATACCCATTCCCGAGGCCATCCGAAGCCATCGTCCGCAAATAGTCGGCTAAACGCTTGGCGCTCTCGGGCAGAATGGTAGCTTTGCAGCACTAAAACAAACGCTATGCAACGCTACCTACTTACTATCATACTCCTCTTGGGCGCCATCGGTACCATGGCGCAGCGGGGCGAGAAGGCCATCAGCCCACAGCAGATGGTAAAGGATATCATGGCCCTGGAGGCCGACTCCATGCAGGGCCGCCTGCCCTGCACCCTAGGTGAAACCCGCACGGTGGCCTACCTCACCGCCCGCATGAAGGCGCTGGGCCTACGCCCCGCCTTCGGCACCAGCTACACGCAGGCGGTGCCGCTGGTGGCCATCCGCAGCCAGCTGCCGCAGGCCATCACCATCACCTCGCCCGAAGGGATTCCGCTGGAGTACCAGGCAGGCACCGATTTTTCGGTTTGGAGCCCAACCACCCAGCCAACGGTTAGCCTCAAAAATTCGCCCATGGTGTTCGTGGGCTTCGGCGTAACGGCGCCCGAAAGCCAGTGGGACGACTTCAAGGGCATCGACCTAAAGGGCAAAACCATCGTGGTGCTGATAAACGACCCCGGCTTCTACAACAACGACACCACCCTGTTCAAGGGCCGCGCGATGACCTACTACGGCCGCTGGCGCTACAAGTTTGAGGAGGCCGAGCGCCGCGGTGCCGCTGCCTGCCTTATTGTACATGATGATGCGGGTGCCGGATACCCCTGGAGCGTGGTAAACGGCCACACCAACAACAAGGAGTTTTATATTGATGATCCTGCGCTGGAGAATCCCCGCTGCATAGTAACCGGATGGCTCACCAAGAGCGCCGCCGTCAGCCTGATGGAGGCTGTCGGATATCGCCTAACAGACCTGATGGAGGCGGCGGCCAAGCCCTCGTTCCAGCCGGTAGACCTGCGCTGCAGCTTCTCCATCAACATAAAGAACGAATTCACGCGAGGCCAGTCGCACAACGTGGCCGGCTACATACAGGGGTCGAAGTACCCCGACGAGGTGATCGTGTACAGCGGCCACTGGGATCACCTGGGGTTCGGCAAGCCCATCGCAGGCGACTCCATCTGCCACGGCGCCTCCGATAATGCATCTGCTATATCTTGGATGTTTGCCATCGCGCAGGGCTTTCAGGATGGGCCGGCGCCCGAGCGCTCCATCCTCTTCCTCTCGCCCACCGCAGAGGAGGCCGGGCTGCTGGGCAGCAGCTACTACGTGCAGCACCCCACCTTCAGCATGAAGAAGACCGTAGCCATGTTTAACACCGACGTGTTCGTGTTCATCGGCAAGTTTAGGGATGTCACCATCACCGGCCCCGGCCACTCCGAGCTCGACGGCATGCTCCGCGACGCCGCTGCCACCCAAGGCCGCTACCTCGCCGACGACCCCACCCCCGAAAATGGCATGTTCTACCGCTCCGACCAGCAGCCCTTCCTGAAGGCTGGCGTACCCGCCCTGTTCGCTAAAGGATATATCGATAACATTGAGCTAGGAAAGGAAAAAACCGCACAGGTAAATGCCGACTACTGGAAGACGGTATACCACAAGCCCACCGATAGGTTCACTCCAGGGGTGAGCAAGATTGATGGCGTGTACCAGGATGCCATCCTCTTCTACCGCCTCGGCTACAAGCTGGCCAACAGCCGCACCGTCCCCAAGTGGATGAGGAGCTCGGAGTTTTACGTGGAGAGATGATCGGAACACTGATACTACTGATTGGCCTGATTTACGCTGATATTATAAAAGGGAGAGCCGATGTACATGCATCGGCTCTCCCTTTACTCTTTTAACTTCTGAAATAACTTCGTTTAACTCCTGCTCTAGTATGCTCCCCCAAACATCTGCTGCACCACCAGCAGCGCCTCATAGAGCCGATCCACCTCCTCCTTGGTGTTGTACATGGCAAACGATGCGCGAACAGTACCATCGATACCAAAGTGGTCCATGATGGGTTCGGTGCAGTGGGTTCCGGTGCGGACTGCAATACCCAGCTTATCGAGCACCATGCCCGTATCGAGCATGTGAATACCGTTTAGCAAGAGTGATACGATGGCAGCCTTATGCGGAGCCTTACCGTATACAGTCAGGCTTCCTATGGTCGATAACCGCTGGTTGGCGTAGTGAAGTAAGCTATGCTCGTGCGCTTGGATGTTCTTCAGACCAATCTCTTCGATATAGCGAATGGCTGCACCCAACCCAACGGCACCAATATAGTTGGTTGTTCCCGCCTCGAACTTAAGCGGTAACTCTGCCCAGGTGGTACCCGTTGGCAGCTTCACGTGAGCAATCATATCGCCCCCGCCCTGATAGGGAGGCATCTCCTCAAGGTACTTTTCTTTTCCGTAAAGTATTCCTATACCCGTTGGACCATATACCTTATGACCAGCAAACACGTAGAAGTCGGCATCGATATCCTGTACATCTACCTCCATGTGTGGTGCAGCCTGCGAACCATCCACCAGCACCGGAACACCCAAAGCATGGGCTCGCGCCACAATCTCCTTAACAGGATTGATGGTACCAAGCGAGTTGGATACGTGAACCAGCCCAAGGATCTTTGTCTTTTCGGTGATTAGGCTTTCAAGAAGGTTATCCTGAAGGATTCCTTTACTATCGAATGGGATGTACTTAAGAATAGCCCCCTTTCGCTGGCATAGCAGCTGCCAGGGCACGATGTTGGCGTGATGCTCCATCTCGGTGATTAGCACCTCGTCTCCCTCCTTGATGTACTTCTCGCCAAACGAGTATGCCACTGTATTGATAGCGGCCGTAGCTCCGGCGGTGAAGACAATCTCGCGGGTACTGGCGGCATTCAAAAACGAGCGCACCGTTTCGCGGGCAGCCTCATACATCTCGGTGCTCTGCTGCGATAGGTAGTGCACCCCCCGATGGATGTTAGCATTCCAAAAGATGCTCATCTGGTTCACCGATTCGAGCACAGCACGAGGCTTCTGCGTGGTAGCACCATTATCCAGGTACACCAAAGGTCGCTTATTCACCTCGCGTGCCAGTATTGGAAAGTCTTCGCGTATCCTATTTACGTCGTACATTTTTTTTGAGATATTAGATGTTAGATGTTAGATTTTAGACTACGATCACATCTAAAATTGTTTCACCTAACCTCTCAATTCCTTTTTATCTAAAAGATGATAAACCACATTAGCATCAGCAACCTTACCTAAAGAGGTCTAATATCTAAAGTCTAACATCTAAAAATTACATGCAATGCATCTCGCACACGTTGCAGCGGCTTAGCTCGCCACGCAGACGCTTGTTTACAAGCTCATCGATGCGGTCGCGTAAAGGCTCAATGCCTATGTGCTGAATTACCTCGTGGGCAAATCCAAACATCTGAAGTAGCGTAGCCTCGCGCTCTCCAATACCGCGGGCACGCATGTAGAATACCTGATCGGTATCGGGCTGACCAACGGTTGCTCCGTGGCTACACTTCACATCATCAGCATAGATCTCGAGCTGAGGCTTGGTGTACACCTTGGCATCGTCGGTAAGCTGAAGGGTACGGTTACTTTGGTACGCCTCGGTCTTCTGGGCATCCCTAGCCACGTACACCATTCCGTTGAAAGCAGCGACCCCGTTATCGTCGAGCACACCCTTAAAGAGCTGGTTGCTGAAGCAGCGTGGCACGTTATGGTTAACCACGGTGCGGCTATCCACCTGCTGGTCCTTATCAACTAGGTATAGACCCGATAGCTTATTCTTGCACTCTTCGCCATTGAGGTTCGCGGTTACGTTATTGCGCACCAAACCACCATGCAGGGTTACTGCGTGAGAGGTATACCGGCTTTGCTTATCCTGATGCACGTACACATTAGAGATGAGCGTTGAGCCATTGTTCGCATTCTGCATCTTTACCACCTCTACATAGGCATTGCGCTCAACAAAAACCTCCGTAACCGAATTGGTAAGGAAACTATTTGTTGATAACGTATGATCGCAGATGGCAACCTTAGCTTCGCTATTCTCCTCGAAGATGAAAAGATTTCGAGGCTGGGTAAGAATATCCTCGTTGGAAACAAATCCATTTAAAATCTGAATTGTCTTGTCGAGAACAACTCCCTTTGGTACGTAGAGGAATACGCCATCCTGTGCAAATGCAGTATTGAGTGCGGTTAACCCCTCGTTTGCATTATCGGCAACCTTGTTGTAGTACCTCTCGAACAGTTCAGGATACTGGGTTGATGCAGCGGCAAACGAGCCAAATACAACCCCATTATCCAAAACGGATAACTTCTCTCCGAAGTAGAACCCATTCACCAGCATTGCCAAATGGGCATTCAGGTTGGGCACATCGCACTTAAAGAGGTCCGATTGTTCAACGGAGATATTCTGCGAGGCAAAGTACTTTTCGTACTCGTTTTCGAATACCGATTGGATATCGGTATACTTATACTTTTCGTTTTTCTTGTTGGGGATGCCGTTGAGCAGGAAGCTCTCGATGGCATCGGCACGAACGTTGTTCACCGCAAGCGAGACCCCATCGGTAAGCATCTCCATGTTGGCGATGTAGAGGTCAACCAGCGATTTTACAACGTTATTTTCTATAGGCTTACTCATTTCTGCTCAGATTTTGGGGCATTAGAATTCGCCATCCTTAATTAGCCAGTCGTAACCCTTTTCCTCCAGCTCAAGCGCCAGTTCCTTACCCGCCGACTTGATGATGCGACCGTTGTAAAGCACGTGCACAAAGTCTGGCACGATATAGTCGAGCAAGCGCTGGTAATGGGTGATAACTATGGTTGCGTTATCGGGCCTCTTAAGCTTAGTTACGCCTGTAGCTACAATGCGTAGCGCGTCGATGTCCAATCCCGAGTCGGTTTCATCGAGGATTGATAGCTTTGGCTCAAGCATCGCCATCTGGAAGATCTCGTTACGCTTCTTTTCTCCACCCGAGAAGCCCTCGTTCACCGAACGATTGGTAAGCTTAGCATCTATTTCAACGATCTGGCTCTTCTCGCGCATCATCTTCAGGAAGTCAGATGCCGAGATGGCAGTAAGCCCCTTGTATTCGCGATGCGCGTTAACGGCGGCACGCATAAAGTTGGTCATCGATACCCCTGGGATCTCCACAGGATACTGGAATCCTAGGAAGATACCCTCTCGTGAACGATCCTCAGGCGATAGTTCTAATAGGTTCTTACCTTCAAAGATCACCTCACCATCGGTAACCTCAAACATTTCCTTGCCAGCCAAAACCGATGCAAGAGTACTCTTACCAGAACCGTTAGGCCCCATGATTGCGTGAACCTCGCCAGGGTTTACCTCGAGGTTGATTCCCTTTAGGATTTCCTTGCCATTAATGCTGGCATGAAGATTTTTTATCTGAAGCATTTCTATTCGTTTTATATAAGTAGATAGAAGAGGTTAACCGACGCTTCCTTCCAAAGAAACAGCTAACAACTTTTGCGCCTCAACGGCAAACTCCATTGGCAGCTTATTGAGCACCTCCTTGGCATAACCGTTTACAATTAGTCCAACGGCCTCCTCGGTTGATAGACCACGTTGGTTGCAGTAGAAAATCTGGTCTTCGCCAATCTTAGAGGTGGTAGCCTCGTGCTCTACAATAGCGCTCTTGTTGTTAGTTTCGATGTAAGGGAAGGTATGCGCTCCGCACTTATCGCCCATAAGCAGCGAATCGCACTGCGAATAGTTGCGGGCGTTATCGGCATTCTTGGTAACCTTAACCAAACCACGGTAGCTGTTGTTGCTCACCCCTGCCGAAATACCCTTCGATACAATACGGCTCTTGGTGTTCTTACCGATGTGGATCATCTTAGTACCGGTATCAGCCTGCTGGTGGTTGTTGGTAACTGCCACCGAATAAAACTCGCCAACGGAACTATCGCCCATCAGGATGCAGCTGGGATACTTCCAGGTAATTGCCGATCCAGTTTCGATCTGCGTCCACGAAAGTTTTGCCCTATCACCTTTACAAATGCCGCGCTTGGTAACGAAGTTATAGATACCGCCTCGTCCCTCCTTGTCGCCGGGATACCAGTTCTGAACGGTGGAGTACTTCACCTCAGCATCCTTCATCACCACAATCTCGACGATGGCAGCATGCAGCTGGTTCTCGTCGCGCATCGGGGCGGTACACCCTTCGAGGTAGCTAACGTAAGCCTTCTCGTCGGCAACGATAAGCGTACGCTCGAACTGACCCGTGTTAGCCGCATTGATACGGAAGTAAGTCGACAATTCCATTGGGCAACGAACCCCCTCCGGAATGTAGCAGAACGACCCATCGCTGAATACAGCCGAGTTAAGCGCAGCAAAGTAGTTGTCGGTATAGGGAACCACCGAAGCCAAATACTTTCGCACCAAATCGGGATGCTCGCGAACAGCTTCGCTAAACGAACAGAAGATAATTCCCTTTTCGGCAAGCGTATCCTTAAAGGTAGTCTTCACCGACACGCTATCCATTACCGCATCTACAGCAACACCGGCAAGGTGAGCCTGCTCGTCGAGCGGAATGCCTAACTTGTCAAATGTCTCCTTAAGTTCAGGATCGACCTCATCCATACTTTCGTACTTAGCCTTTTGCTTAGGCGCCGAATAGTAGATGATGTCCTGGTAGTTGATTTCAGGAATTGTCAAATGCGCCCAATGGGGCATTTCCATCGTCTGCCAGTGGCGAAAAGCCTTGAGCCTAAACTCAAGTAGCCATTCCGGCTCCTCCTTTTTTTGGGATATGAGTCGGACGATATCCTCGTTCAATCCCTTCGGAATTTTGTCCTCCTGAACATCGGTAACAAAGCCGTACTTATATTCGCCCTTTGTTACGTCGTCTAGGATGTTATCTTGACTATCCATTACTGCATATCTTTGTTTGTCGGACTAACAAAGCTAAACCATTAATGTTTACCTTTGTAATCGGTCACAAGTTGTTATGTAGAATAAATCTAAATTGGGTCAAAGATAGTCAGTTTTTTAAAAACCAAACCCCAAAATCAACTTTAAAACCACATCAATCACCAAAAAAGAAAGAAGAAATGCCATCAAACGATATTAAGCGCACGGAGTTATCGGCACTCGGAGAGTTCGGACTTATCGACCACCTTACCGCATCGCTAAAGTACAAACAGGATTCTACCCAAACCGGCGTTGGCGACGATGCCGCCGTAATCGACATGGGTGACAAGTACCTGCTGCTATCCACCGATCTACTTCTGGAAGGGATTCAGTTTGATCTTACCTACACCCCCCTCCGCCACCTCGGCTATAAAGCGGTCGTGACGAGCATTTCGGACATCTACGCCATGAACGGAACGCCAACGCAAATCACCATAGGTATTGGCATATCGAAACGCTTCTCGGTGGAGATGCTCGACGAACTCTACGATGGTATCCGCCTTGCCTGCGACACTTACAACGTAGATCTTGTTGGTGGCGACACCACCAGTTCGCTAACGGGGCTTACCATAAGCACCAGCGCGGTTGGCTTTGTTGATAAGAAAAAGGTTGCCTACCGCAGCGGCGCTAAGGAGAACGACCTGATCTGCGTGAGCGGAAACCTAGGCGCAGCATTTATGGGCTTACAGATTCTGGAGCGCGAAAAGCGCGTGTTTGCAGGCAATACCAACGTACAGCCTCAACTCGAAGGATTCGACTACATCCTGCAGCGCCAACTAAAGCCCGAAGCTCAAAAAGATATAATAGATCTGCTCTCCGAGTTAGGCATTCAGCCTACTTCGATGATCGACCTTTCGGACGGATTGGCCTCTGACACCCTTCAAATCTGCAAGAGTTCGAAGGTTGGCGCCCGCATTTACCTCGATAAGATGCCTATTGCCAGCGAAACGTTTAGGGCTGGCGAGGAGATGAACTTCGATCCTGCCGTTGCTGCCCTAAATGGTGGCGAAGACTACGAGCTGCTCTTCACCGTACCCATCGAGCTGCACGAACAGCTGAAAAATCTTGCCGGCATCGACGTTATCGGCCACATCACCTCCGAAAGCGCAGGAACCTTTTTGGTAACACCCGATGGCGGCGAAATACCGCTGCAAGCACAAGGCTGGGATTCGCAAGAATAGTTAGTTATCAGAAACCAAATTGATCAATAACAAACGAATGCCCAATAGCAAACTAGTCATATTCACTGACAGCTACCCTTACGGAAGTGCAGAACCCTTTCTGGCAAACGAACTGGAATATCTTGCAGTTGCATTCGGAGATATTCTCATTATTCCCCTGAACTACGGCACATCGAAGAAGGCACAATCACTACCCGCAAACGTTACCTGCACCAAGCCTATTCTTAACAGCACCAAGAATAAAGCGGAGCTCGCCAAACGAGGGCTACTGAATTGCGCACCTATTGGGAAGTACCTCGGGGAACTGCTTCGGGGAAAGGTAACCTCGTCGGCAAAAGCAATGTGGAGCTGGAGCATTGGGCTGCTACTAAGCCGCGCTATCCTATCCAGCAAGCAGGTTAGTAATGTTCTAGAAGATGATACCTACACAACTCTCTACTTTTACTGGGGAGTTCGTAGCTCATTCATCGTTCCTTTTATCAGTGAAAATTGTAAAAATATTGCCGTTCGCTTCCATGGATCGGACACCTACGAGGAGACCAATGGCGGATACATCCCTCTTCGCAGTCAGCAGCTGGCTAAAGTCAACAAATGCTACTTCTGCTCCGAGTATGGACGAAAGTACGTTGAAAGCAAGTATCCCTTTGTCACCAAAAAAGCCGAAATTGCAAGGCTTGGCGTGCACGATCGAGGAATCTGCCAACCAAGTACCGATGGCGTATTTCGCATTCTTACATTATCGAACATGGTGCCACTTAAGCGCCTTGAATTGCTAGTGGAAGCGCTGATGCAAGCCTCTATTCGCATAGAGTGGACACACATCGGCGACGGCGAAACATGGGAGGTGGTAACCTCTGCAGCCCTGAAACTCCCCCAAAACGTAAAGGCAACTTTCCTTGGTAGGCAACCCAATGCGCAAGTAATCGAGTACCTCACCAAGAATCCAACCGACCTGTTCGTAAACGTCAGCAGTAGCGAGGGCGTTCCTGTTTCCATCATGGAAGCCCTATCGATGGGCATCCCCGTTTTGGCAACAGCCGTAGGTGGTTCTCCCGAAATTGTTGACGATACCGTAGGCAAACTCGTATCAGCCAACGTATCGGCGGTAGAACTAATGCACGAGATTGAGGACATTGCCAAGCATCGCAGCTACGAAACGCTTAGGAGCAATGCAAGAAATCGCTGGGCTGAACGCTGCGATGCATCAGCACTTTACCAGCAATTTTGCCAATCAATTTTAAACATTTAATACCGTTCTCTATTTATAAAGACAGGTGCCAATTTTCGTATACCTTAAATTGCTACCTTAGAGACGAAAATTAACTTTGTAAAAAATATTTACAATGATAGACGGAAAAGTAGTTATAGGAATCACTCAAGGCGACATAAACGGAATCGGCTACGAAGTTATCATGAAAACTTTGGCTGATACCCGCATTAACGAAATATGCATACCCGTGGTTTATGGATCACCTAAAGTGGCCGCCTTCCACCGTAAGCTCATCAACGTAGAGAACTTCTCTTTCAACCCAGCAAAGAGCATCGAAGATATTCATCCAAAACGCTCGAACATGATAAACGTTATGGATGATAACGTACGTGTTGATGCCGGCAAATCGACCCCAATGGGTGGAGCAGGTGCCGTTACAGCCCTCGATATTGCAACTCAGGATTTAATGGATGGCAAGATTGACGTTCTGGTAACAGCTCCAATAAACAAGCAAAACGTACAATCGGAAGAATTCACCTTTCCGGGACATACCGAATACCTGGAAAAGCGCTTTAACAGCCAGTCGCTAATGATTATGATTAGCGACATTCTAAAAATAGGTGTGGTAACCACCCACGTTCCTATTAAGGATTTGCCCTTCCTTATTTCGAAGGAACTTATTCTTGCCAAACTGCGAACGCTCAACGAATCGCTGGTTGTAGACTTTGCCGTTCGTGGACCACGCATTGCCGTGCTAGGACTAAATCCACACGCTGGCGATAGCGGTTTGATTGGCATCGAAGAAAACGAGGTTATTATCCCTGCAATAAATGCAGCCAACGAGGAAGGTATTATGGCATTTGGACCCTATCCTGCCGATGGTTTTTTTGGTTCCGACAGCTTCCGCAAGTTCGATGCCGTACTTGCCATGTACCACGATCAGGGGCTTATTCCATTTAAGGTAACCTCATTTGGCAGCGGCGTTAACTATACCGCAGGTCTCCCTGTAATCAGGACATCACCTGCACATGGAACTGCCTACAATCTGGTTGGACAGGATATCGCCTCGCCCGACAGCTTCCGCAGCGCCATTTACGCAGCAATCGACATCTTCCGTAACCGTTCGATGTACCACGAAATTTCTAAGAATCCACTACCTCACGTAGACCCTGATTCGATTTAGATTTTACGATCAAATACATTATAAGAGAAAGAGTCCGGCATTTTACCGGACTCTTTTATTTTACAATATAGGGTTTCACCTATTCAATGATGGAGTTCATTTCACATCTTCACCCATTTAATCAACCTACTAGATTAATTAAACGTGTAACGGATACCAAACTGCAATATCCAACAGTTTGAAGAACTCTTGTATGTGTCAACACTTTTGTTGATCAAATATTTACTCTTATCAGTATTAGTTAAGGTAGCCATTGAGTATCTAGGAATATTATTCACTGCACCTTCTGAGTACAAAATCTTACCATAATTAGCAGGAGCAGTGGTATGTGTTACTCCCCAAGAGTTGTTAAGTAGGTTAGCAGCATTTAGGATGTCAACGCTGAACTGTAGAGTATTCATCTGACCACCAACTTTAATTTTAAAATCTTGAGCTACCTTTAGGTCAATGCGATTTAACCAAGGCAATTGAGCACCGTAAGCTTCTGTATACTTTCCTTTTCTATCCTTCAAATAATCATCTTGATTGATAAAATTCCAGAACGCATCTGCCTGCTGAGCGGCTGTAAAGCCATTCTTGTCAACAAAGGTGATCTCATCCTTTGTTTTAGGAACATAGATAAGGTCGGAACTTTGCCCATCACCATTCATATCGTTACCATAGTAATACGTATAGGAACCTTCGTAATAACCAGTATAGAACATCCCAATACTCGTACAGAAGTTACGTCCCTTACCATACTCAATCTTATAGTTTGCAGAGGCTATAACCTTATGAGGAGTAAGATACTGAGAGTATTGAAGACCTGATAGATTTGGACTATCTACAGAATATAAGTTCTGCCAAGAAGAATAAGCCTGACTACCTGGAAGACCTGATACTTCCTTAGCATACATTCTAATATAAGAAGCCATCAGGTATAAATCCTTAATAGGCTGTGCATTCACCATAAAGTTAAAACTCCCGCTATAGCCTTTCTTCGTATTGCTAAGGACAACAGCCCCTCCAGTTACGGATGAAACTACACTTGGAGTACTAACGCTTTTATAATTATAACGATTATCAGGGCCAGCAAAACGAGTAAGGTTTCCTTCATTAACAACGTTCCAGTTTTCCTGAGTTATAGCGTTAATATCTTTATTATACATTCCTTCAACAGTGAAACTTAAAGGAAATGAAGTTGGAGCTTGGTAATCTACGGCAACGGAACTCTTCCATACTTGAGGTAACTTGAAGTCGTCGGCAACACCTACTATAGACGCACCGCTTAACTTTGCACTTGCATTGGAATAAGTAGAAGTTGTTGGTAAACCAAGAGTGCTAATCATTTGATCTACGTCAGTGATAACTCCTCCTGCTAGTTTAGAAAGTGTTGCAGCATCTGTAATTTGAACGGTATTCTGAAGCATCATACCGTTTGTAGGCATGTTGGTGAAGAACACCAATGGAATACGACCCGTAAAGATACCAGATCCTCCACGAACCACAAGGCTGTTGTCCTCAAAGACTTTCCAATTGAAACCAACGCGAGGCGAAAGGAGCACCGAATTCTTTGGCCATTTTCCATTATCGATTACAGGAGAACTATAGGAAGCATAGCTTGGATCTGTTTTTGCAATAAAATGATCTTTCCAGTTTAGAGCTTTAAATGCCTCGTTAGTTTCTAGATCATTTAAGAAAGTAAGTAGTTCTGCACGGATACCATATGTTACTTTAAGACTTTTAGTAACATTCCATTCATCCTGAAGATAAAGGCCAGATTGCGCAAATTTTACTTCTGCAGATGGGTTCGTGTTTCCATTATATCCATACGTTAATCCAAATGCAACTGGGGCAGCTCCGTTCTTAAAATCGTCAAAAGACTTATATTTATAATACCCCGTACCGTAACGCATAAAGTTGTTAAGAGCCATTTGGTTCTCAAAACTAAATCCACCTATGATTCTATGATTACCAATGGTCCAAGTTACATTGTCCTGTACGTTAAAGGTCTTATTTTGGACCTTATTATGCCAAGAAAAGAGTTCATATCCTGCACTCATAAAGGCATTACCATCTTTCCAAATGTCAATATGGGGGAATGGACTTGAATTAGAACTGCGTTCGCTAACAATATCAGAATAGGTAAGAAGGAGTCGGTTTTGAATATTCGTCCCAAATCTGCTATTAAGTTCACCCGTAACAGAATTGACATTGTCATCCATCATATAGCAGTTGTTCTTAAATGCCATTGCATCCTTAGAAATACGATCAGAGGCTGCTTTCGTGCCAACAGTTGAAGAGCCGTTAGTTGCAACATCCTGCGAATTCTTTGTCAGATTATAGCGAACGCTCAACTTATGATTGTTGTTAATGTTCCAATCTAAACGCCCCAAAAATTTATAGTTCTTTGTCCCTCCGTTATAGTCTGTATAAGAACCTGCATTGTAGCCATAAGGTTTATCTTTAAGAATGGCAGCAAAATCGTCCATGTCCTTTGCTGTTACACGGCTCTTCATCGCATCGGTATTGGAGATACCATTTTCCGATACTCCCCACTTAGTGATAGGTTGTGGCTGGTTTTCATACTCACCATTAATAAAGAAGAAAAGCTTATTCTTTACTAATGGACCTCCTACCGTAAATCCATAGGTTTCTTTAGACTCCTTAGGTCTATCACCCAAATCATAACCGTCTACTTTGTTTCCTCGTAGGTTCTCGTTTTTCCAATATCCATACGCACTACCCCTAAAGGTATTTGTTCCTGACTTTGTGATAGCATTTACACCACCTCCAACAAAATTGGTTTGACGAACATCAAATGGAGCAACAACAACTTGAACTTCCTCAATGGCATCAAGCGAAATTGGATTACCACCACCAGGGAGGCTGCTAGATAAACCGAAGTTATTATTCAGGTTAGCACCGTCAATGGTGAAACTATTGGTTCTACCATCACGACCCCCGATTGAGTTGTTTGCACCAGAATAAGGAGAAAGCCTTGTAAAATCGCTAAGACTACGATTAATGGTAGGGAGGCTTGTGAGCTGACTATTGGAAATGTTGGTAACAGCTCCCGTTTTTTCTCTAACGAACTTTGAACGAGTAGATGACACAACAACCTCATTAATGGTCACATCTGTATTACTCAATGTGACATTCAAACTAAGAGGTTCGCCCAGTTTCAAGTAAATATCATTATAAACACTTGACTGATAACCAACGAATGAAATGGTTACTTTGTAAGGACCACCAGTACGCATACCCTGTATTAGGAAGCGACCTTGCTGGTTGGTAACTGTTCCATACGTAGTTCCGGATGGAAGGTGAATTGCTTGAATGGTTGCTCCTACTAGTGTTCCATTCTTGTCTGAAACACGACCTTCAATTTCAGAAGTTGTAACCTGTCCAAACGCCAACGTACTAATTAGGGCTACCGCAATGGAGAGAAGTGCCCGCTTAAATAAAACTCTCATGTTCTGAACCGTTTTTAATTAACTTATGTTTCTGTTTGTAAAAGTATCGCTTAAGGTAACTACCTACGGTAGTACAATGTTAAGATTACATTATTTCTAAGCTATCCACACAGCCAACACTCGGTCAGACGTCCATCCTCAATATCTCAACTTGAATGCAAATGTATACTAAAATATTTAAAGCGCAATTAACCTATATTGATAAAATTTCTCTTTGAGCTACTATCAAAAAAAAGGGGCTATGCTAGCCCCCTTAGAATTGCTTGTGTAGCCCCTATATGCAGCTTTACGTACTCCCTCGAAGCCGAGGAAGATTGCTCTAACATTACCGAATCTTTTACTAGTAAATTCAATATATCACTTAGGTGGGCAAAGTCTGCTACCGAAAAGGCAGCTTTTAAGTCAACCAAGTCCTTTGCCTCTTGGAATTTCTGGTAGTTTGGTCCAATTACTATTGGCAATCCAAAGGTGGCTGCCTCGAGGGTGTTGTGTATGCCAACGCCAAAACCTCCACCTATGTAGGCTATCTTCCCATACCTGTAAACAGAAGATAGGATTCCTATAGTATCTATAACTAAAACTTGAGCGCAAGCAGCATCGGCAGGTGAGGTTTGCGTGTACCTAACGACTTTAAGCGCGCTGAACTTCGCGAGAATCTCCTGAATGTGCCCCTCCCCAATTTCGTGTGGGGCAACCACCATCTTTATGGAAGGGTTAGCGGCAGCGTATTCGGCGAGGATATCTTCGTCGGAAGGCCAGGTGCTGCCGGCTATAATGGCGAAATCGGTTGCTACAAACGCCTCAACGATTGGCAGGCTCTTTACATTGCTGGCGATGTCGGCAACGCGGTCGAAGCGGGTATCGCCCGAGATGGTTACGTTGGTTACGCCAATCGAGCGGAGCAAATCGGACGACTGCTGGTTCTGCACAAACAGCTGACGGTAGTTCCGGAGCACCCTGCGAAACATGCCGCCATACCAGCGAAAGAAGATTTGCTTGGGCCTGAAGATGGCGGATATGACGTAGGTTGGAATGCCATTCTGGTGAAGCGCCTGCAGGTAGTGATACCAGAACTCGTACTTGACGAAGATGGCCGCTTTGGGTTGAACGATTTGAAGGAAACGCTTGGCGTTACGGTAGGTGTCGAGTGGGAGGTAGTAGATATAGTCGGCACCCTGGTAGTTTTTGCGAATTTCGTAGCCGGAGGGGGAAAAGAAGGTGAGCAGGATCTTATGCGTGGGATGCTGCGTTCGGTAGGCCTCGATGACGGGGCGCCCCTGCTCGAACTCGCCCAGCGATGCGCAGTGGAACCAGACGATCTCCTCGCCACTGGGGATTTGCTCTTGGAGCCGCTTAAATAGGCCCCGCCTACCGCGTATCCACTGCTTTGCCTTAACGTTGGAGACTGATGCTATGAGGATAAGTAGGTAGTATATGCGCAGTAAAGCACTGTAGAGTAATATCATCGCTTTATATTCGAAATTAGGTGCGGCAAATTTACTCTTCTAAAGTAAGAATGGCAAATAATCTTGTCCGCTGCGCCGCAGAATCGCCTACGCTTTGCCCGTTTTGTTATACTTTTGCCCACCATGCTTTACCCGAATGGAGCTACGCCCGCCTAAAACAGAACAGCTATGAATGGAGATCCTAAGCTTTACGCGCTTCTAGAAGAATTGAACATTGGCTACGAGTACCACGAGCACCCCGAGGCGCCAACCATCGAGATTGCCATGCAGTACTGGGAGGGGATTGAGGCCACCCACTGCAAGAACCTCTTCTTTAGGAACCATAAGGGCAACAAGCACTACCTGGTTCTGCTGGAGTGCTCGCAGGCGCTGGACATCCACGATCTGGAGAAGCGGCTGAAGCAGGGCAAGATCAGCTTTGCCTCGCCCGAGCGGATGGAGAAGTACCTGGGCGTTAAGCCCGGCTCAGTGACGCCTTTTGCGCTGATCAACGACCTCCAGCGGCATGTCCATGTTTTTATCGACAAGAACCTGCAAGAGGCCTCGCGCCTAAGCTTCCACCCGCTTGTGAATACGGCCTCGCTAATCATCAAACAGGAAGACCTGATCCGGTTCCTCGACCATCAGGGCAACAGCTACGAGTTCATCGAGCTGTACTAGCGCCACTTTTTGGGGAGGTGCGCAGGGATTTCGCCGTTACCCCATTCTACGACAGCCCCGTTGTTGCGAGGTATTGGGCAGACCCTCGAAATCTCTGCCGCATGCCCGTACAAAGCGCCGATGGCGGTTCTCCCGCCATCGCCATTGATACAAATTCAATGGCCATTGGTGTAAATTCCTCACCGAGCTGAGCAAATTGCTCATCTCGGTGAGGAATTTGCTCACTTTCCTGACTAAATTGCTCACTCATCTGATTAAATTACTCACCTAACTGTGCAATTTGCTCACTCATCTGACGAATTTGCACAGCTTAATGAGGAATTTGCTCACTTAGCTGTGCAAATTCCTCAGCTAAGGATGCAAATTGCAGGGTCATCGACCAAATTTCGATGGTCATCGCCAAGCCCATCAGCCCAAGCCGTACGCTAAGGATGGCTGATGCGCTGCTTCGAAAGGGCGAGGATGGGCTCGGTATCGGTACATGGGTGAAGCGGGTTCTCCTTCCGCTTAGGCGGGGAAACAGGGGATTGGGCCTTTTCAGCTTTCGCCGATGAGCAGAACGATAATTGAGGGAGAATGTCGATCCTGCGCTTTTGTTCCAAATGCTTGCCAACAAACCAATAATCAACGCTCGAGAAATCCTAAATGCAAAATTACTGGCGGAGGCGCACAATAACGGCGGCATTTCGGAGTTACTATAAGGCGCAAGGATCTTTGATTATGGTATAATTCGCTTTGCAGAGAAGGCGTTGTTTAATACCTTGTCCCCGATTTTTGATTCTTTTACCATGGAACAAATCGTACGAAATCTTTCTACGCTAGCCATCATCCTAGGATTGGGATGTACCGCCGTTTTCGGCATCAAGCCCGGCGGCCGCTACGATACCCGCAGCATCACCCAGAAATACCCCAACGTTACCTTTACCCGGGTGACAACCCCCGATAGGTACCACCTGCAGCTGGCCGACATCGCCCCTACGGGCAAGGATAAGCACGTGACGGTGCTCATCTGCTACCCCGACTCGGGCAACGTTAAGGAGTGGCTCGGCTACGGAATGCTCCTAGCCGAGAGGGGCTACCGCGCCATCATGTTCGACTACCGCGGCTTTGGCGGCAGCGACAGGTTCCGCATCGAAAGGGATACGCTCTACTGCGACGAGTTCTGCACCGACGCCAGCACCGCCTACACCTACATCAAAAAGAATTACCCCAGCAGCAAGGTGGGGCTGTTCGGCCTGTCGATGGGCAGCATCATGACCACCGCGCTGGCCCTAAAACATAAGGGCGACTTCATCATCGGCGACTCGTACGTTGCCGACCTGGACAGCGCCATCGCCAAAATTGAACATATCTACGGTAAGAAGATGACCGTACCCGCCAGCTCGTACGACTACAACGGCGATCTGGCCTACGTCCGCCAGCCCATGCTGCTGCTCAACGGAAGGTACGACACCATCTGTGAGCCCAACTCAGCAGCCTTTGGCGGAAGCAAGCATGTGGAGGCTATTGTTTACAACGGGGGGCATCTGGAAGGCCCTCGGGCGCTAAAGGAAGGGTACTTTGGCAGGATTGACCGGTTTATCGGCGGCCTCGATAAGGACGATATGGATGAACGCTCATCAATCCACCCCTACGCCATTCTTTTATCAGTTATTTCGATTGGATTAATCTTCCAGGCTATTCGCCGGAGAAGATCTTTCATCTAGCACCACTTTAACAACAGCACCGTAGTTCACCTGCTGGGCAAAGGCTTCCTCGGGCGAGCGCATGCCCAGCGCCACCCACAGCGCGCGAATGAAACCAGCATGGGTAAAGAGAAGCATCCGAACATCCTCACCATCCCAACTCTGCGAATTGATAAAATCGGAAGCGCGATGGCAGACGTCGGCAAACGACTCGCCGTTGGTGGCCCGCTCGGTAGCCCAAGCATCGAACCAGCGCTGAAGGTGCGGGTCGCCGATGTCGCTCCACCGCCTATTCTCCCAATCGCCGAAGTGCATCTCCATCAGGCGAGCATCGGTGGGGCAATCGGCAAAGCCGCAGCGCTCGGCCAGCTTGGTGCAGCGGCTCAGCGGGCTGGAGTACACGGCATCGAAGGGAATTCCCTTAATCGTGTTTCGTACAACCTCGGCTTCGGCGGAAAAGGTCACGGCAAGGGCAACGTCGGTTTGCCCGTAGCAGGTTCCGGCAGGTGCGGCAACCGAGGTGTGGCGGACGAGGTAGAGATGAATCATGTTTCTGTTTAGTATCAAGATTTTGGGCTGCAAAATATCATGCGTCTTGTGTTTTGTGTCTAACATCTAAAGTCTACAATCTAATATCTTGCAGTATAATCACCGCAACGTACCAGGCAACCTCGGCGGAGGTAATCAGCATGCCGCAGCAGTCGCCGGTGTAGCCGCCAATTTTGCGCTTTAGGTAGATAACCGTAGCGGGCAGCGTGCAGGCTGCAAGGACAAGGGCCATCAGCCCCATCCATCCGAAGAAGTAGTAGCCCGTGGAGGCTGCCACCACCAGCGAAAGGATAAGCTGAATGGGCGTCATTGGAATTAAGCCAACTTGGATTTTGCTGGCTTCGATGGTACGGGCGTAGGGCAGAAAGTTGGGTAGCAGCACGCCTATAAAGCGCCCCACAACGGCTCCAGAGATCAGCAGTGCCGTTACTTTATCCGATGAAATGCTTGTGAGAGCACCAAACCGAACGATAAAAAGCAGTATCAGGCTGATAACACCGTAGGTTCCGATGTGCGAATCCTTCATGATGGCAAGGATGCGCTCCTTGTTAAGGCCGCCGCCAAAGCCATCGGCGAAATCGGCGAAGCCATCCTCGTGCAGCGCCCCGGTGAAGAGCACCATCGCTGCCATGGTGAGGATAACCGCAAAGTGGAACGGAAGCACCTTGGCAAAAGCTATCCAGCAGGCTGCCCCGAAGAGCCCCACCACCCAGCCAGCCACCACGGCGTAGGGCAGCACCCGCGAGTAGCACTCCTTGGGCGGCATCATCAGCCGGTATAGGGGCAAACGGGTGAAGAAGCTGATGGCGGCGATTAGGTTTTGTAATGTTCTTTTCATTGCTTTCGATTTAAGGTAGGATGAGTGTTTGAAAAGTTCTTAACCCACCCTGCCTCCCGTCCGAACGGGAGGATAATCTACATCTATTATAAGGCATGCTTATTCCTTTTTCTTTCCCATAGAATCAAACGCCCCGCTTCGGTAAATTTTATCAATTACCTCTAACATCGAGAATCCGCCATCTCCCCAGAAGAAGTGAAAGTAGGAGGCCAGCGTTCGCTTCTTTAGGTAGATGCCCGTGCTGCAGGGATTGTTGGTGGCGCTTAGCACCTCGGCAACCGAAGCCGGCAGTTCGCCCTCCGAGCGGCTGTAGTGGAACTCGTGACCGCGAACCTCAACGCCGCCCAGCATCGCCTTTCGGTAGCCCAGCGTGCATTTGGCATCCCTAAAGGTAGTGCCAAAATCGAAGATGCCAACCATAGGGTAGCAGGTGCCATCCTTAAGGGTAAGGTGGCTGCCGAGGTAGATCATTCCGCCACACTCGGCAAGCATGGCGCCACCGCTACTGCAGTAGCTTCGGATAGATTCCATCATCGCATGGTTGGCCGACAGCTGCTCGGCATACAGCTCGGGATATCCCCCAGGAAGGTAAACGAAGTCGGCATCGGGTAAGCGTTCATCATTTAAAGGCGAGAAGTAGGTGATAGCCCCCTGCGGCTCCAACGCCTCGATGTTTGCCGGATAGCTGAAGCTGAATGCAGCATCCCGAGCTACAGCAATCCTTATCTTTTCAGATGATGGTGCAGGCTGCTCAACAAAAGTAGGTTTAGCCGATGCTGTAACCTCCAGCAGCCGGTCGATGTTTACGCTTGTAAAGATGGAGTGGGCAGCCTTGTCGCATATCTCGTCTACCATTTTGGTATCCTCGGTTTGCAGCCCAAGGTGGCGCGACTCCAGACGGAACTCATCGTTCTTGGCAATCCATCCCAAAGGCTCTACCCCAACCTCTTCGGCTGCCATCTTCAGCAGTTGGTAGTGCGAGGCGCTTCCCACAAAGTTGAAGATAACGCCAGCCACCCGAACCTCGGGATCGTAGGTGGCGAATCCCTTTAGCAGCGGAGCCACCGAGTGCGCCATGGCCTTGGCGTTTACCACCAGCACCACAGGGATGCCGAGCGTCTTGGTCACCTCAGCGCTGCTTCCCAGCTGGCGGTCGTACCCGTCGAACATCCCCATTACCCCCTCAACAACGGCTACATCTGCCAGAGAAGCCTGACGGGCGTAACGCCCCCGTACGCCATCGGCATCGGCCATAAAGAGGTCGAGGTTGTAGCAGCGGCATCCGGCCGCCACCTCGTGCAGCTTGGTGTCGAGGTAGTCGGGCCCGCACTTGAAGGGTTGCACCTTCAACCCGCGATCTTTCAGCAGGCGAAGCAGCGCCAGCGTTACCAGCGTCTTGCCCGAGCCGCTGTGGGGCGCGGCTATGAGGAATTGGGGGATATTCATTGTTTTTCGAATGTTTGGGTAGAGACAACGCATGCCTTGTCTCTACCTCTTTGCAACTTTTTAAAATTTCGATCTTCTTTGCAACTCCGAACCCACCCCTACCCCTCCCATGGAGGGGATAAAGTGCATCTATTTACTTCCTATATTGTTAATAACGATCGGCGCAAATCTGTACAATCAGCGTACCCTCACTAGTTAAAGCTACGGGTAACCTTGGCGGCGCTGAACGAGCTCATGTTGTTGATCATGCAGACAGCCGACTCGATGATGGGGTAGGCCACCAATGCTCCTGTTCCTTCGCCCAACCTAAGTTCGAGCTGTAGCAGCGGCGTGCCGCCAAGGATGTCGAGCATCAGCTTATGCGCCCCCTCGTTGCTCTTGTGCGCGTAGATGCAGAAGTCGAGCACCTCGGGATGAAGGGCTGCGGCGGCCATCAGCGAGGCGGTAATGTTGAAGCCATCGACAACGATAACCATGCCCAGCTCAGCTGCCCGAAGCATCCCTCCGGTAATCATGGCCATCTCGTAGCCGCTGAAATGCGCGATGATGTCGAAGGCCGATCTGTCGCCCTTGTAGCTAGCCTTGGCACGGGTAAGGACATCGAACTTATGGCGAACACCCTTATCGTCGAGGCCGCTACCGGCACCTACGGTCTTATCGAGAGGAACGTTGTGCAGCATCGTCATCAGCATCGACGAGCAGGAGGTGTTGCCAATGCCCATCTCGCCAAAGCTTACCACGTTCGACCCCTCGCGGTGGATATCGTCCACCACCTCGGCGCCACGCTCTAGGGCAAGGTGCAGCTCGTCGTGGGTCATGGCTGGCTCGTGCAGGAAGTTGCGCGTGCCGAAGGCAATCTTCTTATGGACAACTTCGGGCATGCCGCCGAAGTCGTGGTCTACTCCCGCATCGACAACCTTTAGCCCAATGCCGTGCTGGCGGGCAAAGACGCTAACGCCCGCACCACCGCCGATGAAGTTGTACACCATCTGGCGGGTTACCTCCTTCTTTGTAGCGCTCACCCCCTCGTCGGCAATGCCGTGGTCGCCCGCAAACACGAGGTTGTAGGGCTTGCTAAGGGTTGGGGTTAGCGTTTGCTGGATAACGCCAATCTTTAGCGCAGTCTCCTCGAGCAGCCCAAGCGATCCCTTTGGCTTGGTGAGGTCGTCGATCTTATCCTGCAGCTGGGCTGCAATGGCCCTATCGGGTCGTTTGATGGAAAATGTCTTCATTGTCTTCTCTATTTTGTATCACGATATGCGTATCACGTATCTCGAGCGGTCGGTTACCAGGTTTACCCCGTCGGTTACCACTTTTTTGTGCCCGGTTACCAAGGTTTACCCATCGGTTACCAAGTTTTGGGCGTCGGTTACTAAGGTTTACCCGCCAGTTACCTATTTTTTGCCGTCGGTTACTAGGTTTTACCCGCCGGTTACGGTAACTGGGCACCAAATACTAGTAACCGACCGCATCAAAATGGCAACCAGAATGCCGCATAGAGCGCTTCCTCCTCTTTGAGCAACAGCAGATGCGGCAAAATTCCGCCCAGCCCTTACAGGCTTGGCTTTACGATTACGCCCTTTCAGGGCTTGTGTATCTTCCTTTAACTTCGTCTAATTTCTGAAATGACTTCATCTAGTTTCTTTACTAAATCTAAACGGCCTCACCTTCTCCTCTGGCAGGTTGGCCTTAAAGCCGTCGTAGCGAGCTAGGGTGAAGAAGAGGTCTGACAGGCGGTTAATGTAGGCGGCTATCCAAGCCTCTACACCGCCCTCTTCAACAGCAGAACAAAGCGCGCGCTCTGACCGTCGGATGGTAGCACGTACGATGTGGCAAAGGGAGCTCACCTCAGTCTGACCGGGCAGGATGAACTCCGTGCTTTCGCCCATCTCCTGGGTCATCTCCACCATCCACGCTTCGCAGAAGGCAGCACCATCCTCCACTCTAGGAGCATTCGATGGTCTTGGCGACTCGGGCAGGGTGGCAATATGCGACATGGTATGCATCAACCCCATTTGTACGGTGTACAGCCGCTCCTGCCAGGGATGATCGTCGCCCAGCTTAGTGCGTAACAAGCCGATGAACGAGTTGGCCTCGTCGATGGCGCCGTTGGCCTCTATGCGGCAGTGGTTCTTCGGTACGCGGATGCCGCCTGCCAGCGATGTGCGGCCCTTATCGCCGCCACGGGTGTATATTGGCATGTTTGTTTGCTTTAATTAGCACAGAGGCTCAGAGGTACAGAGGTACACAGAACACTACTTTCCTCTTTTCTATGAAACTCTGTGTTCTTCGTGCCTCTGTGCTGAAATCTTAAACTATTTCACCTTTACAGGAATACCCGAAACCATCAGCACCACCTCATCGGCTATTGATGCGATGTGCTGGTTGAGCCAGCCCTGCATGTCGGTAAACCTTCGCTGGATGGCATTCTCGGCATGACCTCCCATCCCGATCTCGTTGGAGATAAAGATGAAGGTAGCCGGCTGCTCCACGAGCCGCGCCAGCTCCGCCTTAAGCTCCCCAAGAGACTTCTCGATGTCCGAATCGTTATCGAAGAAGAAGTTGGTAGCCCAAAGGGTCACGCAGTCGACCACCACCACGCGGTTGGCAAGGTTGTGCCGACTAAGGGACTTCTCCTCCTCGATGTTGGTCCACATCGGACCACGATCGGCCTGGTGGCGCTCCACCCGAAGGCGAAAATCGTCGTCCCAGATGCGCGAGGTGGCGAGGTAAACGGGGTTGTCGGCTAACTCGAGCGCCAACCGCTGAGCGTAGCTGCTCTTACCCGAGCGCTGACCACCAGTAATGAGAGTAATTTTAGATGCCATCCAACAAGTATTAGAAGTTTATAGTAGCCTTCATCGAATACATTCGTCCGGGAAGGTTGTAGCCGCGCTTCTCGTAGTAGTTCTCGTCGGTCACGTTGCTCACGTAGCCCATCAGGCTTATCTTTTTGGTTACATCGTAACCAAGATATAGATCCAAAGTCATCATCTGAGGGTAGCGTACCTCCACGTACTGATCGTAAAAGCTCCAGTTGCGATCGTAGCGGTAGCCAACGTATCGTCCCTTAAAGCCTGCCGATAGCTTATGATTCTTGTAGTCGGTTCCATAGACAATATTATTATCGGCTACATTAAGCATACGGTGGCTCATCTTGCCCAAGCCGTACTCGTCGAGTTCCTCGTTAGCATTTAGGATAGAGGTCAACTTGATGTACGAGGTTAGGTCAAAACGATTCTCTGCAAGGTAGCCAAAGTTGTAGGCAACGCTAACCTCGAGACCGTCAATAGTACCGTTGCTGGCATTCTGGAAGGTGTTAAGTCCCTTAATGACGCTGCCATCGGAGTAGATGAACTTTCCATCAGCGTTGGTGGTGTACTTCACCCCAAGGTTGTTAAGGTTATCGGCAGTTACATCCACAAAAACCTGTACACCGTTATTCTTCGACTCCGTTCTAAAGTAGCCTAGTTCGGTGTTCCATCCATTCTTATCGTACGACACCCCAAGATCGAACGATTTCGACTCCAAGTTCTTCAAATCCTTATTTCCTACGGTGATGGCTACCGTCTTATTCTTGGTATCGAACACCTCGGAGTAGCCTGCCAGCTGGTAAACATCGGCATAAGAGAAACCGCTTCCAGCATTTGCCTTAATTGCAAGACCAGGAAGGACCTTGTAGGTTATACCTAAGCTAGGGCTGAATATTGTATTGTTCTCCGTATTGGCAGGATTGGTCATCTTTTCGGTTTGCTTTAGCTCATACTTATTGAAGTCGTAACGACCACCAAGACTAGCGAGCAGCTTACCCTTAAAGAATTCAAGATTACCCTGTACGTAAAGTCCAAGGTTTCCAAGGGCAAAATCTTGATTGTAGGGTTTGATTCTCTCTCCAGCATTGCTGTATCGTTCGCTGAGCGATTGCGAGCAAGCATAATCCACACCGATGGTTACATAATGCTGGTTAAAATGAACGATGCTCTGCGCTTGAACACCTTTCCACTCCAGCTCTTGCGATATGGACAGGTAAGGCTTCACAAAAGCATTCTTCTCGAAGATCACCTCGTTGTCCGACACATCTCGTCCAAAATACCCCTTAACCATGGCGGAAATATTTCTACAGATCGATCCGTTGAGCGAGATATCGCCAGAGGTGTAGGTTAAATCTTTGCGGGTTGGAGATGTTCCAACGGCAATGTCGCCGGGCGACTCCACATCGTTGGCAATAGAACGGTTTACGTAGGCATTCAGCCTCCAATCTCGGCAGATATCGTAGCCCAAGCGTAGATCCATGTTGGTTTTGGTATACTTGGTAAACGGACGGGTATCGCCATCGCCACGCTTGTCGGGATCGGTAGTTTCAGCCCCGGTCTTCTTGTAGAAGTTGGTAACCTCACCGCCATCGAGCCATCCCCTAAAGATGTTGCCCTTGCCCATCTTGTAGTCTTTGGGGTTATTCGAAATGGAAAATCCAGCATCGAAATCGAACTTCGGAGCGATAGAACCACCAACCGACACCGACGAGTTTACCTTGTCGCACGAACCGTAGCTGAATGATGCTGTGCCACCAACAGCACCCTTGCTGTTTTTGGTGATGATGTTTACAACGCCTCCCATTGCCGTTGGACCGTAAAGCGCCGATGCAGGACCTTTGAGCACTTCAACCCTTTCAACGTTCGATAGATCTATCATGCTTAGGTTAGCACTTCCCGCAGGGCGACCGTTTATTAGTATTAGCGTTTTGGAGTTCAACTTCCCATTTTCGGGGCGAAAACCACGGATGCTCACCCCCGAAAGAATTCCAGGATATTGCACCACATCGAGCCCCGCATTTTCCTTAAGAATAGAGGTCAAATCTTTTTGTGGAGCCCTTTCTATAAGAGCTGGATGAATCATCTCTATACGTTGAGAGACGTTCTCCTTCTTTACTGCCATCCGCTGTCCAACAACGACTACCTCATCTACCTTGAGGTTCATCTTTACGCTGTCCGATTCGTAGGCACTTGCAGCACCTGCTGTTCGAATTAATCCGGCAACAAGTAGTGCCGCAACTAAAACCTTTTTCATTTAATGGTTATAAAAATTAAACAATAGCCCTACTCCCACGAGGGCATCATCGTTTGCACCTACAAGGCAGGTTTCCTGGCTTCCGTCGCATCGCTGTGCCTTCCCACCGTTAGGCAGTGACCATTTATCAGGATGTTGTTGACGGTTACAGTAGCGGGTCTGCTCAGGACTTGCACCTGATTCCCTTTTAAAGGCGTCCCTTTCACCTTGCGGTAAGGAGTATATCAATTTTTCAGTTCTACTAGTAACTCATTTATTGTTTCAAATTCCATTTCCTTACAGCCAACCGAAGCCAGTTTGTACGGTCTCGTGGCATTTCTATCTACCCAAAGACGACTATCGGTTGCAGCATCTTTCTTTGCTACGGCAATTCCGTTACGATGAAGTGCTTTTTCGATCCAGAAGTGGCTTCCGGCATCGGCATCAAGTGATATTATCTTCTCGTGCTTCTCATTTAGGCGAAAGCGTCCGATGCTTCTATCGAAGATGATGCTATCGCGCTCGAAGTAGGAGTTGAACATTCCCGAAAGTACCAAGTCTTCTGGAGCTCCACAGGCAACCTCTCGCTCCTTACCCATTAGCCAAAGCTTATCGGAAAGATCGAGCGCTAGGTCCAAATCGTGGGTTGAGAGAAGTATCGCCTTCTCCATTTTATCGGTGAGCTTGCGCAGCAGCATGGTAATCTCTATACGGCTTGGAAGATCGAGGAAAGCCGTTGGTTCATCTAGGATGATTATAGGCGTTTGTTGTGCAAGAGCCTTTGCAATCATCACCTTTTGCCGCTCGCCATCGCTCAGCGAGCTGATGCGCCGGTGGGTTAACTCCTCTATTCCGACACTACGAACAACCTCCTCGATAATTGCATGGTCTGACGAAGTAAGCCTTCCAAAGAAACCCAAGTAAGGATGACGACCTAGGGCAATAACCTCGTAAACGAACAGATCGCCCATCGCCACCTGATCTGTTAGCACCACGCTTACCATCTTAGCCCTCTCGTGCTGCGAGAAGCTGTCAATAGACCTTCCATCAAGCAATATCCCTCCCGATAGCTTAGGCTGAAAGCCCGCTAAAGTTCTCAGAAGAGTTGATTTCCCAACCCCATTAACACCAAGCAGCGATGTTAGCTCGCCTTTTGCCAAGCTAAGGTTCATCTTCTGGTGCACCACCTTTTGCTCTCCACGTAGTTGGTAGCCTATATTAAGATCGTTCGTTTTAAGTAGGTCTCTCATGGCACACTTTTTTAGTTCAAACCTTGACTCTTGCTCCTGTTAAGGATTACGTAAAGCATCACAGGACCTCCAAGCATTGACGTTATCGCATTTATAGGAAGTATTGCACCCGAAGAAGGCAGCGTGGTTAGCAGGTTGCATAGAAGAGCCAGAAGCGCTCCAAGTATCAGCGTAAATGGCAGCAACGAACGATGATCAACAGAACCGAGCAGCATCCGAGCAATATGGGGAACCGCTAAGCCTAGAAAGGCAACCGGTCCACAGAATGCGGTGGTTACAGCAATCAGCAATCCGGCACTAAGAAGAATAAACAGGCGAGTCTTTGAGAGTGCTACTCCCAGATTCTCGGCATATCGTTGTCCCAACAACAGCGCATTTAGCGATTTGATAAGTAAAAGCGCAATGAGTAGCCCAACGCTTACAGCAGCCACAAAGAAAGGGATCTGCTTAAGCGATACGCTGGAGAAATCGCCCATGCCCCACATCACAAAGGCGTGTGCATTCTCGTGCGAGGCGTAAAAATTCAGTATTGATATTGCCGCCGAGGCGATATAGCCAATCATGATGCCTGCAATAAGCAATACCAAGTTGCTTTTTATGTAATTTGATAGCACTAGTATCAATCCAAGAATAGCCGATGCACCAACAAATGCCGAAACGATGATCAACAGGTGCCCACCAATCCCCAGCGAACCGTACTGCCCCATGGTTCCACCCAAAAAGAGCATAACGATAGCCACACCAAGGTTAGCCCCTGCGCTAATCCCCAAAAGTGATGGTCCTGCAAGCGGATTCTGAAACATGGTTTGCAGCATTAGCCCGCTAACGGCAAGAGCCGCACCTGCAAAAAGCGCTGTAATGGCTTGCGGTAAGCGCGTAACCAGCACTATGTTGGTCCACGAAGTGCGCTCGCCCTCTCCTCCTAGAAGAATTCGGGTTACAGCATCAATTGGGATATGGATAGAGCCGTAGGCAAGGTTTGCCACAAAGAGAATGGCAATCAGCACCACGCAGGCAACCACAACCGTCGTATTTATGGCAGGTCTTCTCATTACTTCATAACCTGTAAGTAAACCTGCTTATGCTCGGGTAGAAGCTCCGGATGAAGAATCTTTACCAAGTCTGCAAGAATAACATCAGGCTCCATAATCCCCTTCTCGTAGTACGAAATTCGATTGGTATTGCAATGAATAACCCTGTGATTCTTGTAAGCCTTAAACATCTTGTAACCATCGTACTCCTTACCAAGATCGTCGTAGGTCATATCCTGAGGCTTGTTGTACTTTACCAGCCAGTAGTCGGCATTTTCGGCACGCTGGTAAACGGCTTCGAAGGAAAGCGGAATTGCCTCGCTCTGCTTTACATCATCCCAAAGGTAGCGAGCTCCGGCATCCTTAAAGAAGCAAGCCATGTAGCTGTCACCCCCCGGCATATTCCACACCTGCCCCATCTTCTTATCGGCAAAAATGGTAGGCTTAACCTTTACATCTTTGGCAACCTCACGGATCTTATCGTATCGAGCCCTTATTGCAGAGTATATTGAATCAGCCAACTTCTCTTTTCCATAGAATGCCGCAAAAAATTTAATCCACTCGGCACGTGCCAGCGGGCTACTCTCCATGTACGAGGCAACCTCGACAATAGGAATACCAGCCTTCTCCATCTTTCCGTAACCCATGCCCTTAAAGGGCGATACTAAAACAATGTCAGGATTAGAGTCGATAAGCCCCTCCACATTTACCGCCGATGCCTCGCCAAGCAGCTTAATCTTTCCGCTGGCAATTCCTTGCTTTACCGCTTCGTTGTCGATATAGCGCTCCTCGGCAACGCTGGTTATGGTCGATACCTCGCCGAGCATATCTAGCGAGCCAACAAATACCGAGTAAAGGCATGATGTTTTTGATACAGGAACACGAACAACATCGCCTTCAGGCAGATTGTCGGGCATGGAAGCATCTCTATCTACTAAAATGTAGCGATGCAGCAGCACCGAATCCTTCCAAGGATTTACCACCTCGATAACCTTATACCCATCAAACTCAGTAATGGTAAACCCTTTTGCATCCTGCAATACTACATTCTTACCATCCTTCATTCCAGCCTTTTTGCTTCCACCGCTACTGCATGAAACCCCAACAAGGCTTACAACCAGAAGAAAGAATGCTACTAGATTCCTATTCATTGTATGTTCTTATTACTTATTTCTCAACTTTCCCCGCCTTAGGGACTTCGCTTTTAAGAGTTGTACTCCACTTCTACTAGCTGTGGGAGCTAAAATGCAACTACATTTTCCTTCCTACTGCCCGTGGAAACATAAATGCTGCTACATTCCGCTCCACTTCCGATTAACATCTTCCTAGATACAGCACATTTCCTCCTATACACGGAATTCGCACACCTCGCTAATTACAAAGTCTACGCGTTGCTCTACCGACACCTTTGGCAGCATCACTACCCGATAACCCAACTCTGTATACGCCTCCAGCAGGAGGTTATGAAGCCTCTGGCATTCCTCAAAGGATTGAGGTCGCTCGCTGTCGTTTACAAATATCTCCTTCCAAGGTGGAGCCACAAGCACCAGCTTGGCGTAGCGTTTTCCATCATTATATAGATATTGAGGAACAGGTTTACCACCATTACGCAGGTAGGCGATGATGTCCGGAATACCTCTGTCGTAAAAGCAGAGCCCCTCCACCTCCTTTTCGAGTAGCTGGGCTTTCATCCGACGGTGACACTCGGCGGCAAAAGCCTCTAGGTTGCTCCATGGCAGCAGGTCGGTTCCGTTTTGGTTCGATTCTACAATTATTTGGCGCGAAACCTCGTCAAAGCAGGGCATTCCCGCCTCGCGTAGCGCTGCAATCAGCGTCGATTTGCCCGTTCCCGGACCTCCGCTTATCACAAAATGTCCGTTCATGGCAGCAGCGTGAGGGTAATTGATATTATTATGATCGCAACCAATGTTACGGCATGGTTTACACGAGTTGCCCGCTGCATGTCTACCAAGGTTAGCACTCTGTCGGAATAGCCAATTGCAGGCTTGCGGTGAAATACACCTCCGTAAAAGCTTCCCCCACCAAATTGGCAGTTAAGAATACCTGCCAGCGCCGCCTCAGGGTAGCCCGAGTTGGGACTGGTGTGCTTAGAACCGAACCTTACTACGTACGAAAACGAGCGCCCGCTGAACGAAACTATTGTCATTAAGAGTGCAGTTAAGCGGGCCGGTATAAAGTTGGCAACGTCATCCAAACGAGCTGCGGCACGACCGAAAAAGATGAATCGATCGCTCTTGTAGCCCCACATGGAGTCGAGCGTATTAACCATCTTGTAGGTCATCATCCCCGGAATACCAAGCAGCGCATAGTAGAAGAGCGGAGCAACCACACCATCGCTCAGGTTTTCGGACAAAGTCTCCAATGCAGCCTTACGGATCTGCGCATCGGTGAGCGCAGCAGTATCTCTACCAACAATACGCCCAACGGCTGCTCTGCCGCTATCAATATTTTTCTCTAACTCCCTAAAAACATTTCGCACCTCCCAGATAAGCGTGTGATTCGCTAATCCGTAAAAGACGAAAAGAGCCATTATGGCTACCTGTGCGCCAAACGGAAGCATCGTTGCCCAATGCATCAATCCGAAGAACAGCGCAAAGGTGATGCCCACTAGCAGGAATACTCCGAAAGCACCCTTTACGATAAGAAATCCTCCACGACGCAGCAGCTTCTCGCAACGGGTAATCATCCTACCAAATAAAATGATGGGATGCGGAAACCAAGCTGGATCGCCAAGCAGCAAATCGAGGATGTACCCCAGAACTAGCCCTACTACAGCAGCGTTTACGGTTTCCATTGCTTCAGCGCGTTTACAAGTTTATGGTTGGTGGCATCGTCCTGTGGAGAGATACGAACGTAAGAGGCGTTTAGCCCACGGAAGTTGGAGGCGTTGCGGATGAGTAGCCCATGCTCCTTAATCAGGTAATGCTTTAGCTGGGCAGCATTCCCATCCTTTAGCCTTAAAAGGAAGAACGGGGTTTGCGAGGGTAGCACCTCTATCGCTTCAATTGAAGCCAGCTGCTCGCATAGCTGCTGCTTTTGGGTAAACCATCGCTCCAGTGGCAGCTGATACCTATCTCCATTTATGATAAAATGCTTGGCTACGGCAACCGCAATGGTGTTAACCGACCACGGGATGCGTACCTGAAGCAGCTGCGCCACATTTTCGTCAGCAGATATCACATAACCCACCCTAATACCTGGAATGGCGTAGCACTTGGTAAGCGAACCTATAATTATCAGGTTGCTATAGTCGAAAACATCCGTAGGATGAAGAAGTTCTTCTGTGCAAAACGTGGCATACGACTGGTCCACCACAAAAAGTTTATCGGGATTAGCTTCGAGCAGCTGCAGCAGCTGGCTCCTACCCCATACTCTCCCGGTTGGATTATTTGGATTGCATATCCAAACCAAATCGGCAACATCGGGGATGGCTCCAACAAAGTCTTCCTCGTTTAGGAATAGCAGCTCGTGATTGTGAATCCTGCAGGCATCCTCGTACTCGCTGAAGGTTGGAACAACCACCAACGATCGGCTCTTGCTCCAAGCCTGCGCTATCAGGTAGATAGCCTCTATGGCTCCGTTGCTCACCAGCACGTTCGATAATCCTACGCCGTTAACCTCAGCCAAAAGCGTACGCAAGCTGCGCGCATCAGGCTCTGGATAGCTGGTAATACCGGTTAATGCCTCCGATACCACACCCTGCAAGTCGGCAACGTACCCATCGTACCAAACGTTGGAGCTAAAGTTCCCTACAATAGGAACTCCACAAGCCTGTACATCATCTCCGTGACCAAAAAGCATAATCTCTTTTATTTAGTATCAAGACACAAGTATCAAGATATCTTTTGTCTTGCGTCTTGCGTCTAATATCTAATATCTATTTTCTAGTATCTCATAAACCTTCTTCATATCAACATGTCTTCTGATATGGTCGGCAAGCAGGTTGTACTGCTCCTCCTTAAACTCCTTGTAGTTGAAGGTTCTTGTTATGAGTTTCGATTGGAAAGGGGCTAGTAGATGATCTATCACAACGGCATTGTCGAGAATGCCGTGGATGTACGTCCCAAAGCAGCGGTTATCTACATGAACGCCATCGGCATTGCCGCCGCTAAGCGCATTTAGCGCCGATGCATTGCCCGAGAGCAGCTCCGTTTCGCCCATGTGTATCTCGTACCCCTCGCAGGTTGCAGGATTATCCAGAAAATTAAACTGTACCTGACGGGTAATTTTCTCGCCCAGCATGGTGGTTCGCACAGGTAACAAGCCCAATCCGGGCAGGGCGTCAATCGGACCCTCCACATGCTGCGGATCGCACACCTCCATGCCCAGCATTTGGTACCCACCGCAGATGCCCATCACCGTTTTGCCATCCCTATATGCCTTAACTATAGCCGTAGCAGCACCATTTTTGCGCAGCTCGTACAGATCGGCAATGGTAGATTTTGTTCCGGGGATGATGATGATATCCGCCTTCGAAATCTCATCGACGTTGTTGGAGTAGAAAAGATGCACGCGCTCGTCGCGCTCCAGCACGTCGAAATCGGTGAAGTTGGACATGTGGCGCAGCAGCACCACAACAACATTCACTTTGCCATCTACGGCGGTGCGGTTCTTTAGGTCGAGCATCACCGAATCTTCAGCCTCGATATGGATATCCTTAAAGTAGGGCACAACGCCAAGCACCGGCACCTTGCAAAGGTCCTCAATGATCTTAACGCCATCGGTAAATAGCGAAATATCGCCCCTAAACTTATTAATGATGATGCCCTTTACCAGCCTGCGCTCCTCTTCGGTGAGCAGTATCATCGTGCCGTAAACCGATGCTATTACACCGCCACGGTCGATATCGGCAACAAGAACTACAACGGCGCTGGCATGCTGCGCCATGGACATGTTAACCAGATCGCGCGAACGAAGATTTACCTCGGCAATGCTGCCGGCACCTTCCATAACAATGGGATTATAGGAGTTTTTTAGGCGATCGAAGGCAGAGTTTACCTCTGCGCGCAGCTGCTCGCGGTCGGCTCCGTTGAAGTAGTCGGCAGCGCTCTTGTTGCCCACTACCCTGCCGTTGAGTATTACTTGGCACATGCGGTCGGAGGTGGGCTTTAGCAAAAGGGGATTCATGTCGGTAGAGCAAGGTAAGCCTGCCGCCTCTGCCTGAACGGCCTGCGCACGACCAATCTCTAGCCCATCGGGAGTGGCATACGAGTTGAGCGCCATGTTCTGCGCCTTAAAGGGGGCTGGTTGGAAGCCATCCTGCAGGAATATGCGGCAGAATGCTGCAGCAATAACGCTTTTACCAACATCGCTGCCGGTGCCTGCAAACATTATCGGACGAAGGGAGTGCTTACTCATTCTCTTTTAGGATTCACGTTGCGTGATTGCTCTGCAAATAGGATAGGATGCGATTAATCCAGAGCTTAAAGAGAATCTTAAGAATCTGTATCGACCTGCTCTATTCCCGGAGCATCTGAATATGTTGATAATGGCAGGTCTTCTGGCTCATTCCCGTTTTGAAACCTTCCCAGCACCAGGTGCCAGTGGCTATTCTTCAAAACGTTTAGTGGAATTTACAGCTGCGGGTACAGCTCCGAAGTTTCATCGGATTCCCTTTTATCCTGCCCAAGCAGGATACCAATTATCGGACGCAAAGATGAGGATTTTTTATCAAAAGACGAGCTATCAGTTGAAGATATTCCAATAATAGGCAAGCACAACACCTTACCCTGCTACTTTTGCAATGACAAATTGACAGAACAACACCCTTAATTGCTCCGATAGAGACCGTAGCAGTCCGTAGGATCACCGTAGGATGTACGGAGGTCAAAATGTCATGCACAAGGTAGATTTTAGAAATCCATACCTACGACTACATACCCAATCCTCCCAAGTCGAGGTACGAGTACCAAGTCACAGAAACCGATATTGAGAAAAACATCGATAGCCAGCTGAAGCGCACCATCCTGGATCTTGTCCTATGCGCTCGCAACGAAAGCTGACCGCTGCTTTTCGAATTCCCATACTCAGCTTACAACCCCTTCCGTAAGGGCATAAAAAAAGCCCCCGACCTTTCGGTCGGGGGCTCTATAGGTTTGGCGGCCACCTACTCTCCCGCTTGGTGTAGCAGTACCATCGGCGCTGGCGGGCTTAACGGCCCTGTTCGGAATGGGAAGGGGTGGAGCCCCGCCGCCTAGCCACCTAAGTCTTCTTTTAGATCCTAGTATTTAGCACCTAGATCTTAGACTTCATAGCATATGCCATTCAATCCTCATATAGCGTCTAATATCTAGCGTCTAAAATCTTATATCTTTTAGATTTTGACATTCTTCGGACGAAGCGGCGTCTGCCCGCTAAGGGCGCGGCCCTCTCGGAGCTCGTTCGGGCAATTAGTACCGCTCGGCTAAGCGCATTGCTGCGCGTACACCTGCGGCCTATCAACGTGGTAGTCTCCCACGGCCCTTAAGGGAAGTCTCATCTTGAGGCAGGCTTCGCGCTTAGATGCTTTCAGCGCTTATCCCAACCGAGCGCGGCTACCCAGCGGTGCTCCTGGCGGAACAACTGGTACACCGGAGGCTCGTCCAACCCGGTCCTCTCGTACTAGGGTCAGACCCCCTCAAACTTCCTACGCCCGCAACAGATAGGGACCGAACTGTCTCACGACGTTCTGAACCCAGCTCGCGTGCCACTTTAATCGGCGAACAGCCGAACCCTTGGGACCTTCTCCAGCCCCAGGATGTGACGAGCCGACATCGAGGTGCCAAACCGCCGCGTCGATGTGAGCTCTTGGCGGCGATCAGCCTGTTATCCCCGGCGTACCTTTTATCCTTTGAGCGATGGCCCTCCCATGCGGAACCACCGGATCACTATGCCCTGCTTTCGCACCTGCTCGGCTTGTCGGCCTCACAGTCAAGCGCCCTTGTGCCATTGCACTCCACGCGCGGTTGCCATTCGCGCTGAGGGCACCTTGGGAAGCCTCCGTTACTCTTTTGGAGGCGACCACCCCAGTCAAACTACCCGCCAAGCGGTGTCTCCCTATCAGGGATTAGGCCCCGAAGTGGCGAAGGGCTGTATTTCAACGTCGGCTCCAACGATACTAGCGTACCGCCTTCACAGCCTCCAGCCTATCCTACACATCGCCACCCCAGAACCAGCGCTAAGCTGCAGTGAAGGTGCACGGGGTCTTTCCGTCCCGTTGCGGGTAATCGGCATCTTCACCGATACTACAATTTCACCGAGCTCACGGCTGAGACAGCGTCCAGATCGTTACACCATTCGTGCAGGTCGGAACTTACCCGACAAGGAATTTCGCTACCTTAGGACCGTTATAGTTACGGCCGCCGTTTACCGGGGCTTCGATTCAAAGCTTCTCTTACGATGACCTCTCCTCTTAACCTTCCGGCACCGGGCAGGTGTCAGGCCCTATACTTCACCTTTCGGTTTCGCAGAGCCCTGTGTTTTTGGTAAACAGTCGCCTGGACCTCTTCGCTGCGCCCCACGTCACCGTGGGGGCCCCTTATCCCGAAGTTACGGGGCTAGTTTGCCGAGTTCCTTAGCCGTGATTCACTCGAGCACCTCAGGATTCTCTCCTTGACCACCTGTGTCGGTTTGCGGTACGGGTGCCCAGCGCCTGATGCTTAGGGGGTTTTCTTGGAAGTCGGATTAGGGACGCTATCCGCTTGCCCGTGGGCTCGCGGTACTATCAGGTTCGGCAGGATCCGGCTATTAACCTACACCCTATACCTACACCCTTCAACCCGGCATTCCGTCGCCGGGCGGTCCTTTCACTCCTTCGTCGCCCCATCGCAGCGCTGGCCAGGGACGGAATATTAACCGTCTGTCCATCGGCATCCCCCTTCGGGTTAGCCTTAGGCCCCGCCTTACCCTGATCCGATTAGCGTTGATCAGGAAACCTTGGTCTATCGGTGGGCGGGTTTCGCACCCGCCTTGTCGTTACTCATGCCTACATTTGCTTTTCCACCAGCTCCACCAGACCTTACGGCCCAGCTTCACCGCCGGTGGAATGCTCCCCTACCATAATTTCTTATCCGCAGCTTCGGCGGACGGCTTGATGCCCGATTATTATCCACGCGCAGCCGCTCGACTAGTGAGCTGTTACGCACTCTTTAAATGAATAGCTGCTTCCAAGCTAACATCCTAGCTGTCGCTGCAGCCGCACATCGTTTCATCAACTTAGCCGCCTCTTGGGGGCCTTAGCTGGCGGTCAGGGTTCTTTCCCTCTCGTCGACGGACATTAGCACCCGCCGGCTCACTCCTGGATATCGCACCACGGCATTCGGAGTTCGTCAGGATTTGATAGGCGGTGAGGCCCTCGCATCCAATCGGTAGCTCTACCTCCATGGTGGTAAGTCCAAGGCTGCCCCTAAAGGCATTTCGGGGAGTACGAGCTATTTCCCAGCTTGATTAGCCTTTCACCCCTACCCACAGCTCATCCAGAAGCTTTTCAACGCTTATTGGTTCGGACCTCCATTCCGTATTACCGGAACTTCATCCTGGCCATGGGTAGATCGCAAGGTTTCGCGTCTGCCCCGTCCGACTTATTCGCCCTATTCAGGCTCGCTTTCGCTTCGGCTCCGTACGTAACCGCACTTAACCTTGCCGGACAGGAGCAACTCGTAGGCTCATTATGCAAAAGGCACGCCGTCACCCCACTAAAGGGCTCCGACCGCTTGTAGGCGCACGGTTTCAGGGTCTTTTTCACCCCCCTATTCGGGGTACTTTTCACCTTTCCCTCACGGTACTGGTTCACTATCGGTGTCCTATGAGTATTTAGCCTTGGCAGATGGTCCTGCCAGATTCAGACGGGGTTTCTCGTGCCCCGCCCTACTCAGGGTTCCTCCCCCGCCCACTCGCCTACGCCTACGGGGCTGTCACCCGCTATGGCACCGCTTTCCAGCGGCTTCAGCTTCGCTCGTGGTTGGTAATGGAGGCCCTACAACCCCCACCCGGCCGTAACCGGATGGGTTTGGGCTAATCCCCTTTCGCTCGCCGCTACTCGGGGAATCACTATTGTTTTCTTCTCCTGGGGGTACTTAGATGTTTCAGTTCTCCCCGTTCGCCTCCGGATTGCTCCGGATACCTGGCCTTCAGCCAGGTGGGTTGCCCCATTCGGGTATCCGCGGATCGATTCGTGCTTGCCGATCCCCGCGGCTTTTCGCAGCTTGCCACGCCCTTCGTCGCCTATAGGACCCAAGGCATCCCCCGTGCGCCCTTTTCTTACTCCTTTCCGCGCACCCGCCGGAGATCAACTCCGTCGCATGCGCCGCTTCGTCCTCAAACGTCAAAGATCTTCTGGTGCCTCCGGGTTTTAAAGCCGGATTTACCGTTTGCGCGCCACCCGCATCCGATGCGGCCGTCTGCCTCGTGGCGCTCAATATCTTTTGGGAAGTGCAGCTCTCAGATTTCGCCCTGATGGCGCTCCAGAAAGGAGGTGTTCCAGCCGCACCTTCCGGTACGGCTACCTTGTTACGACTTAACCCCAGTCACCGGTTTTACCCTAGGGCGCTCCTTGCGGTCACGCACTTCAGGTCCCCCCAGCTCCCATGGTTTGACGGGCGGTGTGTACAAGGCCCGGGAACGTATTCACCGCGCCATGGCTGATGCGCGATTACTAGCGAATCCAGCTTCACGGAGGCGGGTTGCAGCCTCCGATCCGAACTACGACCGGCTTTCGAGATTCGCGCCCCATCGCTGGGTGGCTGCCCTCTGTACCGGCCATTGTAACACGTGTGTCGCCCCAGACGTAAGGGCCGTGCTGATTTGACGTCATCCCCGCCTTCCTCGCAGCTTGCGCTGGCAGTCTCGGTAGAGTTCCCGGCTTAACCCGCTGGCAACTACCGATAGGGGTTGCGCTCGTTATGGCACTTAAGCCGACACCTCACGGCACGAGCTGACGACAACCATGCAGCACCTCGCCGACCGCCATTGCTGGCTATGAAGTTTCCCCCATATTCGTTCGGCGTTCGAGCCTGGGTAAGGTTCCTCGCGTATCATCGAATTAAACCACATGTTCCTCCGCTTGTGCGGGCCCCCGTCAATTCCTTTGAGTTTCACCGTTGCCGGCGTACTCCCCAGGTGGATGGCTTAACGCTTTCGCTAAGCCCCTGACCCTTGCAGGCCAAGAGCGAGCCATCATCGTTTACGGCGTGGACTACCAGGGTATCTAATCCTGTTTGATCCCCACGCTTTCGTGCCTCAGCGTCAATACTCAGCTGGCGAGCTGGCTCCCCAATCGGCGTTCTGCGCGATATCTATGCATTTCACCGCTACACCGCGCATTCCGCCCGCCTCGCTAAGATTCTAGCCCAGCAGTATCAACGGCAGCTCTCCTGTGGAGCAGGAGCCTTTCACCGCTGACTGACCGGGCCGCCTACGCACCCTTTAAACCCAATGAATCCGGATAACGCTCGGGTCCTCCGTATTACCGCGGCTGCTGGCACGGAGTTAGCCGACCCTTATTCGTCTGGTACTTGCAGGCAGGGACACGTCCCTGCGGTTACCCCCAGACAAAAGCGGTTTACGACGCGTAGCGCCTTCTTCCCGCACGCGGCATGGCTGGTTCAGGCTTGCGCCCATTGACCAATATTCCTCACTGCTGCCTCCCGTAGGAGTCTGGGCCGTGTCTCAGTCCCAGTGTGGGGGGCCTTCCTCTCAGAACCCCTAGCCATCGTAGCCATGGTAGGCCGTTACCCTACCATCAAGCTAATGGCACGCATGCCCATCCTTTACCGATAAATCTTTACCCCAAATCCGATGCCGGACCTGGGAGCCATGGGGCATTAATCCGCCTTTCGACGGGCTATTCCCCTGTAAAGGGTAGGTTGCATACGCGTTACGCACCCGTGCGCCGCTCTCAAGGACCCGAAGGTCCTCTACCGCTCGACTTGCATGTGTTAGGCCTGCCGCTAGCGTTCATCCTGAGCCAGGATCAAACTCTCCATAGTAGAAGATGTTGATTTCGGGGAATTGCTTCCCCTGTTGTTTCCTTAGCCCATCAGGATTACGTTAGTCTAATAAATCATCCTAATCGTTTTCTATCTTTTCACTGCACTTCCTCAAAGAACCTATTTACTTTTTGCCGCTTCGCAGCGACCCGCTCCCTCATTTGCGGGCTGCAAAGGTAGGCTTTATTTCGAAACTTCCAAGCGGTTGGCCAACTTTTTTTTCGGTTGCCCCTTCGCGGCTTTCCGTCCTAAAACCCTTCTGGGCGGCCGGTGCTCTCGCTACTCCCTCGTCCGTTCCGGCTTACCTCCTAAGCCGCTTATGTTAAAGAGCCTCGCTCCCGTTCCCGCTAGCCCTCCCTGCGAAGGCGCCGTTGTTCCCGATTGCGGATGCAAAAGTACGCCTATTTTCCGATTCCGCAACCCCTACACCATACCTTAACGCGTTAACGAACGTTGCTCGCCTTTGTAAGAGACCATTGAGGTGGGCGTTTTTTTCGAAAAAGGGAATGTGGAACTGAGAATCTGCGATGAATTGCAAAAAACAGGCAGTTCTCCTATTCTTATCCATCTTAACTTAACATGAAAATGGTGGCACACTCGAAGATTATACCTTTATCAAATATCAAACACCTTTAATAACCAACTTTTCAGTAAACAAATATGGACAGTAATAAAAACACACCTCTCCATTTTATCATATGTAAATGAAAGTAGCCCCCTTTCTAATTCGCTTTTGAAGTTTTTACATCTAGGGTCATACGTCCTTTAGGAGAGGGAGAGGTTCCGCTAAGCGATATCCCAGCACCCTTAATTTCTGCCTTATTAATATAAGGAGGCTGCTTCTGCGTTAATCGATTTTGATTCAACAGCCTGAAAAGTAAGCGTTACCTCACCTGCTTTGCTGGTATAAAGCGTTCCATCAGCATCTAGGACTTTTGCGTAAACGGTAAGATCATCCATCACTGCTGCCCCCTTCTTTGAACAGTTCAAACTTAACGGTCTGTGGCTTACTGGGCGTTTTTACAGTTTGCTCGTTCACCTTTAGACCTTCTGATATAGCCAATGACCTTTGCAGAATCTTCATTCTATTAAATGTTGTTGAGCGCGAATGGCGAATGAGTAAGATTTTCGCAGTTCCCAACGGGTACCCCCTTTTTCATCCACAGAATAATACGCTGACAATATCCGATCTACCCCCGGTAGATTGCAACTTTTGCACTAGCAGAAATCCAGCCGTTGCAAAACCAGCAGGACTTGACCTCCCCGCGAAGCAGCGCTCTTGCGATGCCAATATGTCATGCAAAATAAAGGGTTTCTCGAACGAAGTCCGAACGGAGTCCGAACACACCCCGAACACACCTCGCTGTCAAATTGACAGATCCTCCTTCTTTCCCCGGAAAAGAATCGCTGTGATGCCATGATTTTTACTACCTTTAGGCGGCATACATTTTCGTATGCTCTCATTGTACCCAATAGTAGCTACATGGCAAAGGTTGCAGATAACATCATCGTAAAAGGAATAAGGGGGATGCTGGGCGATATGCTCGTGTTCCGCCAGCTGAACGGGCAAACCATCGTATCGGCAAAGCCAAAGAAACCTGCTACCCGTACGGCAAAGCAGCAGGAAGGCCAAGAGCGGTTTCGGCTAGCCGTAGCCTACGCTAAGGCCTCGATGGGCAATCCGCAGCTAAAGGAACTTTATGCATCAAGAATAAGCGCACGCTGTACGTCTGCCCATCAGGTTGCCATTGCCGACTACCTTAATGCCCCTCGCATCGACGCCATTGACGCAAGCCTCTATAAGGGACTAGCCGGCGGCACCATTACCGTAAGTGCTTCCGACAACTTCATGGTGGCCTCGGTTCAAGTAGCCATTCATACCGCAGACGGAGAGGTTATAGAATCAGGTTCTGCAGCAAAGGGTACGGATGATCGCTGGATTTACGCTACCATCCAGCAGCACCACGGCTACGCCAGCTGCCAAATAACCGCAACCGCCTCCGACCTTCCGGGGAACACCGCCGAAAAGACTATTCACCTGCAAACCGTAGATTAACAGGACTGGCATTTTAGGGTGAAAATGCAGCATGACTATTCGCGCTACGGCATAAAAAAAGCGCCTACAACTACTTGTAAGCGCTTCGTTTTGCTCGTGGGCCCAGCAGGGCTTGAACCTGCGACCCCCTGATTATGAGTCAGGTGCTACTAACCAACTGAGCTATAGGCCCCGATAATCTTTTTTTGATTTCGTTGTGCAAACTTACATCTTTGCAGAGAATTTACAAAACGAATTCTGCAATTTTTATGGATTTTTCAGCAGCAAAGCCTGTAAATACTAAGGCTATCAGGAATATCATCTTCGATTTTGGCGGTGTAATCATCAATATCGACTACCACTTAACCGCAAAGGCATTTGAAGGGTTGGGAGTTACGAATTTCAAGAATCTCTTCAGCCAAGCGTCCCAATCGAACCTCTTCGATAACCTCGAAATCGGTGCTATATCCCCTTCCGAGTTCAGAAATGAGCTTCGCCGCATCATCAATCTCGATATTACCGACGAACAGCTAGACAACGCCTGGAATGCCATGCTACTCGACTACCCCAAGCACCGGCTCGCCTTCCTGTCAATGATAAAGGATCGCTACCGAACGTTCCTGCTAAGCAACACCAACCAGATACACATGGATTGCTACTACGCCTCGCTCCTCAAGGAGCATGGCATCAACGGACTCGATAGCCTCTTCGAGAAGCTTTACTTCTCGCACGAGGTAGGCCTGCGTAAGCCCGATCCGGCAATCTACCAGCTGGTGCTCGACCAAAACAAGCTAAAAGCCGAGGAAACGCTTTTTATTGACGATAGCGCTCAGAACCTTTCTACACCCAATTCGCTCGGCATACAGGTGTACCACCTCACTAATGGCGAAGACGTGGTAGACTTTGCCCAAAAGTATTTGAGCTGTTAGGTGCATATTCCGGCAACTCATCAGCGGCCCTGCAGTACCAATAATGCTGCAGGGCTTCTTTTACCTGCAAATCTAAATGCCTCCCTTCTACTCCATCAATCTGACGAGTACAAATAGTAATGATAAAAAAACATTACGCGGTAAACTCTTGTTATTAAGTATGCCTATAAGCAATAGTGCTTAACAAATCAGCTCAAATAACTAAACCAACAAATGATTAGAAGGGAGTTTGTAGTAGTCCTTGCGGTACTAGGTATAGCAGCTACGTCTTGCAAAAATGACACCGAATACGTCGAACCGCCTATTCCGAAAACCATCAGCAACTTTGTAGTTACCAATAATGCTCAAGAATTAAGCTCTCGGATTCAAAGAGCCAACACGCTTATTCCAATTGAAGATGCCTCCACAAGCACGCTAAAAAGCGCCATAAAACTACCTTCTGTTGATATTTCGAAGAACTACGCCTTTACGCTCTGTGCTGAGGTTCCTTCCCCCCTTGTTGACGGAATGCAGATCCAAGCAACACACGTAAGCATTAACTACCCCTACGCCATTGTCTCGTACAACACCCAAGGAAGCGACTACCGAGGGGGCATAGAGGTATTCAACGTTAGCAATACTAGCCATCCAACCATTGTATCACAAGCGCTCTTCCCCAATGCGGATATCAATGCCGTAGACTACTACAATGGCAAGATCTACCTTGTTGGAGCAGCCGAACCAGCACCGCTAAAGCTGACAAGTGCAGCCTTCCTAGAGGTACTCAACACCAATGGATCGGGACAAATCGTTAGCGCAGATACGATCATCAGCATTGGGTCGTATGCGGGAACCGATATTCGTGTTACCGCAGAAAACATCTGTGTTTCATCGGGCAGCGGAACCGATGGAAATGGTGGCGTGAAGGTGTTCGACCACAAGTACAAGCTGCTTTACGAAAAACCGATGGACCATGCCCGATCTATTCAGGTAAAAGATGGAAAACTATTCGCGATGCAGTCGGAACCTGCTCGAATCACTTCATTCGAGGCAAGCGGGCTATCTTTGGTGAATACGTTCAGCCTGCAGGGCGCTACAACCCCAAACTCAAAGTCAGAGATCGATGTTAACGAGAAGTACATTTACGCCGCGCTAAACGAAGGAGGCCTCCGGGTGATCAACAAAAACAGCGGCGTACTGAAGCAGCATATACCAAGACCAGCCACCATACCTGGAGGTAAGGATGAAAACTTTGTAACCAATAGCGTATCGGTTTATGGAGACCTCGTGCTTACTGCAAATGGGCAGGCTGGCATATCAGTCGGCGGCATTATTCCTTCAAAGCAGGACAGCATACAAACAATCGGCAGATTCTCCTTCAAGGATGGGGAGTCGTCAAACTACGTAGAACAAAAAGATAGCATCATCTTTGTAGCAACCGGAATAGGAGGCCTTAAAATTATCCACATGTCCATTGACGACGGGCTTCCCGAAAATCCTATTGACACGAAACCTTGCCCATCGCTAGCTACGGAAATATACAAGATCTTTCCAAGAGGAGAGAACAACATTGAAGCAAGACCTTCCTTCTTTGCCTCAAACGCACCTCAAAATGTGCTAGTAACCAAAAGCACCAAGGTGTATGTAACCTTTATTGATGAAAACTCCGGTTACAAGAATTCGTTTGGGTACTACGCCTATCCAGCAGATAACCCTCCAAAATCCGTCAGTGAACTAAAGAAATACATTGTATTCCCCAACGTATCGAAAGTGAAACTAGGTGGTACCCTAAAACCTGGTTGCACCGTACAATTAGGAAAGTCTGAATTCCCACCCAATACGGTAATCGGATTCTTCATCACCACCAAAAGCTGGCTGGGTGGCTGTATTACCGATGGACTCTACACGCTTTACACCAATAACGAGTTCAACCCATTCTACTTTAGGCAGCATACGCTATTTGTCGAAAAAGGGTGCTCCGATCTGGTGCTAACCTTCGAAGAAGTTCTTCAGCACATCTCCAACAAAGATTACAACGACATCATAATGGTGATTTCTGATGACACCAATCCGGCTACAGCAAACTCCCGAATAAAAATGGACGGATACCCCGAATGGCCGCTATAAAGAACTAGTATAGTTAAAAGTAGAGACCTATTTTCTTCATGAAAATAGGCTCTACTTTTTTGCTACCAATACATGTATATAGCCAGTATTTCACATAATAAGCGCCATTTACCAATTAGCACTATATAACCCCCATTTGTTCCTTATAGTTGCATTTTAAAAAAGCGAGTTCTATTTTTGGGGGATTTTGAAAAAAGAGGTATAACAAATGAGTTCTAAATTTCCTGAATATAAAGGCTTAGACCTTTCGCAAGTCAACAAGACCGTTCTAAAAACGTGGGAACAAGACGATACTTTCAAGCAAAGTATCGAAACCAGAGCAGGTCATCCATCATTCGTATTTTACGAGGGGCCACCATCTGCTAACGGAATGCCCGGCATTCACCACGTAATGGCACGTACCATTAAGGACTCATTTTGCCGTTACAAAACTCAAAAGGGATACCTTGTTCACCGTAAGGCAGGATGGGATACCCACGGTCTACCAGTAGAACTTGGCGTAGAGAAGATGCTTGGCATAACCAAGGACGATATAGGTAAATCTATTACCGTAGAGGAATACAACAACACCTGCCGTAAGGAGGTAATGAAGTACACTGGCGCTTGGCAAGACCTTACCCACAAGATGGGCTACTGGGTGAATATGGAAGAACCATACATCACCTACGACAACCGCTACATCGAAACCCTGTGGTACCTGCTTAAGGAACTGCACAAAAAGGGACTTCTATACAAGGGCTACACCATTCAGCCCTACTCGCCAGCTGCAGGTACCGGCCTTAGCACCCACGAGCTTAACCAGCCCGGCTGCTACCGCGATGTAAAGGATACCACCATCGTAGCTCAATTCAAAGTCGCAAACAACGATAAATCAGCCTTCCTTTTCGAGGGTGTTGATACCGATGTTTACTTCATGGCTTGGACCACCACCCCATGGACTTTACCATCGAATACCGCATTGGCTGTAGGTGAGAAAATTGACTACGTGTCGGTTCGTACCTTTAACCCATACACTGGCATCCCTGTAGTATTGGTACTTGCGAAACCACTATTCAGCAAGTTCTTCTCCGAAAAGAATAAAGATCTCGCCTTATCCGACTACAAGGCTGGCGATAAGAATATCCCTTACGTAATTCTAAAGGAATTCAAGGGAAAAGATATTGAAGGCCTGCGCTACGAACAGCTAATGCCCTACCACCAGCCAGAGGATGGCGATGCGTTCCGCGTACTTTGCGGTGACTTCGTATCTACCGAAGATGGTACAGGTATCGTGCATATTGCGCCTAGCTTTGGTGCCGACGACTTCCGTGTGGCCAAGCAAAACGGCATTGGCTCGCTTACCTTGGTTGACAAATCGGGTAAGTTTGTTGATGACTGCGGCGAGTTCAGCGGTCGCTTTGTGAAGAACGAGTACGACCCCAACTACGTGGAGGGTACCGACTCGGTTGACGTTGATATTGCCGTTAAGCTAAAGGCTGAGAACAAGGCGTTCAAGATTGAGAAGTACGAGCACAGCTACCCACACTGCTGGCGTACCGATAAGCCCGTGCTTTACTATCCGCTTGACTCTTGGTTCATCAAGACTACCGCCATCCGCGAAAAGATGCTGGAACTGAACGACACCATCAACTGGAAGCCTGCATCGACAGGTACAGGTCGTTTTGGCAAGTGGCTGGAAAATCTTGTAGACTGGAACCTATCGCGCTCGCGCTACTGGGGGACTCCGCTACCCGTTTGGGCTAACGAGGACTACAGCGAAATCAAGTGCATCGGTTCAGTTGCCGAACTAAAGGCTGAAATCGAGAAGTCGATAGCCGCTGGCTTCATGACCGAGAATCCATTTAAGAACTATAAGGAAGGTGATGTAACGAAGGAGAACTACAACTCGTTCGACCTACACCGTCCCCACGTAGATAACATCGTGCTTGTGTCGAGCAAGGGCGAGAAGATGGCCCGCGAAACTGATCTTATCGACGTTTGGTTCGATTCGGGTGCTATGCCATACGCACAGGTTCACTACCCATTTGCCATCAGCAAGGAGGAGTTCGAGAAGGTATACCCTGCCGACTTCATCGCCGAGGGGGTAGACCAAACCCGCGGATGGTTCTTTACCCTTCACGCCATCGCCTCGATGCTATTCGACAGCGTATCGTTCAAGAACGTTATCTCTAATGGTCTCGTTCTCGACAAGAACGGTAATAAGATGAGTAAGCGCTTGGGCAACGCCGTTGAGCCATTCCAGGTAATCGAGGACTTTGGTTCCGACCCACTACGCTGGTACATGGTTACCAACTCGTCGCCATGGGATAACCTGAAGTTCGACATCGCTGGGGTTGAAGAGGTGAAGCGTAAGTTCTTCGGAACGCTTTACAACACCTACTCATTCTTCTCTCTATACGCCAACGTCGATGGATTTACCTTTAGAGAGGCCGAAATTCCTGTAGAAGAGCGTCCAGAGATTGATCGCTGGATTATCTCGCTGCTCAACTCGCTCATTAAGGAGTGCGAGGATGCCTACGACAGCTACGAGGCAACTCGTGCCGGACGTGCCATCCAGAACTTCGTTACCGAGAACCTTTCGAACTGGTACGTTCGCCTAAACCGTAAGCGTTTCTGGGGTGGAGAATACTCTAAGGATAAAATTGCCGCCTACCAGACCCTATACACCTGCTTGGAGACCGTTGCCCAACTGGGTGCACCAATCGCCCCATTCTTTATGGATAGGCTATTCATGGACCTTAACGGAATCACCAAGCGATTTGCAGAGAAGAGCGTTCACCTAGCGCTATTCCCAAAAGCCAACGAGCAGCATATCGACAAGAACCTAGAGGAGCAAATGGACCTAGCACAGCTAGCCTCGTCGATGGTACTAGCGCTACGCCGCAAGGTGAACATCAAGGTACGCCAGCCGCTTACCAAGATTATGATACCTGTACTCGATGCGACGCTTGAGGCTCAGCTTAAGGCTGTAGAGGGACTTCTCCTGAACGAGGTAAACGTAAAGGAACTGGAATACCTACACGAGACTACCGGAATCCTAGTTAAGAAGATTAAGCCAAACTTCAAGACCCTCGGTCCTAAGTACGGCAAGCAGATGAAGGAGATATCGGCTGCAGTTGGCGCATTTACCCAGGAGGATATCGCCCAAATGGAGCGCGAGCAAAAGTACACCCTCAACCTTGCATCGGGCGTGGTAGATATGGCTATGGAAGATGTAGAGATCACCTCGGAGGATATCCCCGGATGGTTGGTAGCCAGCGAAGGTAAACTTACCGTGGCGCTCGACATCACCATTACCGACGACCTTCGCCAGGAAGGTATTGCCCGCGAGTTAATCAACCGCATCCAGAACATCCGTAAGGATAGCGATTTCGACGTTACCGACAAGGTGGAAATCACCCTTGAGCGTCATGCCGAAATTGATACAGCGGTGGAGAACTTTAAGGAGTACATAGCTGGACAAACCCTTGCCAACAGCATCACCTTGGTTAACGAGGTAGCTAATGGAGTAGAGCTAGACCTCGACAACGATGTTGTTGTAAAAATTGCTGTGAAAAAGACTACCGCATAAACAAATTTATCACTAACTTTAGCTAAAACTTTAAAGCATGTCAGAAGCTGAAAGAACCCGCTACTCGGATGAGGAGCTTGCCGAATTTAAGGCGCTAATCCTAGAAAAACTCGAAAAGGCTAAGAAGGATTACGAGCTGCTTAAGTCGGCAATCAACTACAGCGAAAGCAACGATACGCAAGATACATCGCCTACCTTCAAAACACTGGAGGAAGGGGCAGCCACTCTATCGAAGGAAGAATCGGGACGCTTGGCACAACGCCAGCAGAAGTTCATCCAGCACCTAGAGGCTGCGCTGATCCGTATTGAGAACAAGACCTACGGTATTTGCCGCGAAACCGGCAAACTCATTCCGAAGGAGCGCCTAAAGGCTGTTCCACACGCTACGCTTAGTATCGAGGCAAAAGGAAAGTAACATATTGCCATCCGAAAAGAAAAGGGCTACCCAATGGGTGGCCCTTTTTTTATCCCATCCTGCATCACCGTAAATTATCTTACAATAGGCAAAATGCGCCAACTTATCCCACTTAAATCCGTTGTAAAGCATACCGTACGTATTCAACTTAAACCATATAGAGATGAAACGCTACCTACTTTACCTGCTCCTTACCGCCTTACTAGCGCTGGGCGGCTGCAGCAGCACGACGGTGGTTTCGTCGTGGAGGGCGCCGGAGGTGTACAAGCAGGATTTGGAGAAGATGCTCGTGCTGGGGATGATGGGCAACCGTAACCGTGAGCTTCGCGAGAACCTGGAGCAGGCAATCGTACAGGAGCTGCAAACGAAGGGCTTAAACGCCACCCCGGCTTCGAAGGTATTTGGGCCAAACGTATTTAAAGGGCTAACCGAGGAGCAAGTTACCCAAAAGGTAAAGACAGGAGGTTATACCTCGGTAATGATTGTGAGCCTGGTGGACCGGGAGAAGGATAGGGTTTACACCGAAGGCATTGTATATGCCCGGCCTATTATTGTTGGGTACTCGCTCTTCTACCGCCGCTACATGTACGTATACGGGCAGGTTTACGCCCCTGGCTACTACACCACCACTACGAACTTCGTGCTACAGGCCGAGATCTACTCGGTAGCGGGCAACGAGCTGGTGTACTCCGGCCAAACCAAAAGCTACAACCCCGGCAGCGCCGCCGCACTGGCCGATGAGTTCTCCAAAACCATCGTTAAGGACATGGCCGAAAAGGGGCTGGTAAGCAGGTAGCACACCCTTCATGCTAGATTCTAATAGACCGCTAGGCAGGGTAACCGCATTTGTGATTTCCTTTAAAAACACAGAAACACAGAGTAACACAGAGCAAATTCAGAATTTGTCTATCATAAGCTGGTCGCTAGATAAAAAATTGCTGATGTAGCACGGTGCCTTGCCTGTTATCTATGCAGCGTAAGCCGTAAAAGGCACAGAGTAAAGGGATAAAAGTGCTTTGCACTTTTATCCCTCGCAGCCATCGGCTGCACCCTGTGCCCTATGATTGTAAAGGATCAAAGCTAGAAAAGAATATACTCTGTGACCTCTGAGTCTCAGTGACTCGGTGTTTTGTTATTTTTAAATGCGTCTGCCATGGAACGCAAAGGCCATCTTGAAAGGGGTATCAAGTATCACGACAAGCTAAGCCATGTTGCAGTCGGCAGCGGTAGCATTTCGTGATACGTAATACTTGTGCCGTGATTCTTTTTAGTCAGCCCTTACTGCTTACCTATCGGTAGGTAAAATTCGCATTGCCTACGCCTATCGCCTATACCGACAAACCCATAACCGTCGGATGGACAGAGGGCTTGTACCAGCAACTAAAAAGAGGAGATCACTCTAGGTGGGGCTACCTTTTTCGCTACCTTTTCGGCCGAAACCTAGCATAATTATTTAACCTACCATAGCATGAAAATTTCACTAAAGCGCCTAACCGTGCTCGCGCTGATGCTTGCACTTGCCAGCTGCGCACCCAAGAATAGCGAGCTAACCAAAGCTCAGATGAGGGAGGACGTTTCCTACTTCTTTACCAGCTTCCTTAACACCCATCCCAACCCCTACTGCCGGGCAACACCCCGCCAGGTGGACTCCATTAAGACTTCACTACTTCATAAGATTGATGATGGTTTAACGAAAGATGAATTCCTCAACGAGCTGGGCAAGCTCAACGGGCTGCTCGATGGGCACTCGCATATAGATTCACCCTCATTGAAATTCACCCAAAAGGATACCCTTGTTCTTCCTCCTGTAGTCCAAATTAACAGCGATCTTTCGCTAAGCTTAGACGACACACAGCTACCTGTCAGGAATACAATAACCAGCATAAACGGAATTCCCAGCAGCAAGCTCCTAGATGTGATGAGTAGAATGATAAGCTCCGATCCTGGTGTTTGTGGAAAAGTGGAAATTGAAAAGGATTTCTCTGTATTGCTTAAACGATGTGGCCTACTATCTCCCTACCATGTAAAGGTTCGCACCCCAAGCGGCGACACTTCTCTTACCATAAAAGGTACATACCCCTCGAGCAACTCTATATTCCATCGCAGCTCAGGAGAGCTACCCCGTAAGGAATTCGGCTGCACTATTTACCCCAAATCGAGCATAGGAATAATCTACTTCAACACCTGCAAACCTGCAAATGCGGAAATTTTCAAGAGACAAATCGAAAGCAGCTTCATCGAACTGAAACGAAAAAATATAAAGCACCTCATTATCGACAACTCTCGGAACGAAGGGGGTGATGACAACTTTGGGGCTTACCTCATCAGCAAAGTAAACCATGGGCCGTATAGGAAGACCGTCTTCGTTAACGGAAGAATGTCAAAAGAAGAGTATAGTGATATCCAACGAAAAATAAGGCAAGTGCTCAAATCCGATTCGGCGAATCACCTGTCGAGCAAAACGCGAAACGCTATTAAAAAGTGCACGAAAATACCTGCTGGCGGTCACCTTACCGACACCATCTTCCAGCATACCCCTGCCGTAACCGACGGCTACAGCGGCAAGGTGTACATGCTGGTAAGCAATAGAACCTTCTCGTCAGGCTCTAATACTGCGTGGTTCTTCCGCCTTGCCAAGGCGGGCAAGATACTTGGCGAGAAAAGTGGCTCCGCCAACCCCAAGTACGTTTACCCCGCCAAGTTTACCCTCCCCAACAGCAAGGTTAAGTTCGGGATATCGGTAAGGCAGGGAGGCTATGTGACCTTCGAAGGTAAAAAGATGGTATACCTCAAGGAGCCCGATCCCGACGTACCCTTCAACATCAACCCCTTTAAGACATCATACAGCGAGCAGGAGCTGCTGGAGTTGCTGAGGATGGCCAATAAAAAGTAAATACCTACTCACATCCCTTACAGGGTTTGCCCCCCCTGTCAGGGATAACCACACCAACGAATTCGCCGAGATGGCAGGGGCAGCACCCAAAGGCCTGTCCCATTTTCCATACCTTCGCCCCATCAAAAAAATTTAACATGAGAAAAATTATTTTACTACTGCTGACGCTATACCTAGCGCAACCAGCCTTTACGCAAAGCTATCTCCCCTACTACCAGCTGGTAAATAGAGCCGAGCTGCTTACATTTAAGGGACAGTACAAAAAGGCCGACAAGCTGTACCAGCAGGCATTTAAGATGGTGGAAACACCTCAGGGTTGGAACTTACGGGAGGCCGCCCGTAACGCTGCAAAGATGAAGGACACCAGCCTTGCCCAGCACTACTACCAGCAGGCCGCAACGCTAGGCTTCGATCTCGATGATCTCCTTCAGAAGGAAGATAGCCTTGCCCTAGGCAGGCGTATAACCGAGATTAAGCCACACAAGTACAGCTCGCCGCTGTGCGCCACCGTCGACTCCCTCTGCAGGCAAGACCAGCTATACCGCAAAAAAGACTACGACAGCAACAGGAATAAGCAGGCTGCAATCGACTCCACCAACATTGTCAGGATTCTCGAAATTCGAAAAGTTCTTGGCAAGATTCCTGGCATAAAGGAATTAGGGTATAGCAGGACTGACCATTTTACCACTATATTCTGTCATACACAAGCTAGTCAACTCTTCGACTCGCTAGCGAACATCCTGCTAAAACAGGTTATACAAGGCGACTTTAAACCTAATATGATTACAAGAGCAATAGATAAAATTGCTCTTGGAGATGCAGACCGCCCCTATGCTTTTACTCGAATAATTTTTGGTTCAACCAAATCTTATAGCAGAAAGGATAGCCTATACTACATACACCCCGTACGCAACTACCCTTGCCTAAACAAACTTCGCCAATCGATTGGGCTGCCAACGCTGGAGCAGCAGCTGCTGCTAAGCGAGGATAAAACCGTGTACGATGAGGAGCTGGTGCGCCGTAGCTACCCCAAAATGTTTATGGAAACCCCACCCCGCAGGCCATTTGTCGACTGCGAGGGTAAATGGATGGAGCTGTCGCCCAGCAGGAGTAGGTAGTGCCGTTGCGCTAGCCACCTGCCACACCTTCTACACCTCCCCACCACCGAATTCGCCCAGATGGCAGGGCAACACCCAAAGGTTCTGCCCCATTTTTGCTACATTAGCCCCGTAACTATACCAAAAACCTAACCTATGGATATCCTCAAGCTGGCTCACCGCCTGGTGGGCGCCCACCACTTCATCGGCAGCGCCACCACCGGCACTCCAGCAGAGTTTGCCCGCAAGCTCGACATCTCGGAGAGCCACCTCTACGAGCTGCTCGACGTGCTGAAGCGCCTAGATGGCCCCATCGCCTACTCGCGCAGCCGCAGAACCTACTACTACACCCGCCCCATTGCCTTTAAGCTGGGCTACGAGGAGGAGGAGGAGACCCAGTAACCACCTCAGAGATGGTTATTACCCCCTTGGAGGGGGCAATTACCCCCTTCGACCTGGTTATTGCCCCCCATCGAGGGGGTTACCACCCCCCTCCGAGCAGCTTATTGCCCCCCTCGTAGGGGGTAACAACCACCTTCGAGGGGGTAATTGCCACCCTGCCCATACCCGCTGGGCATAAAAAATCCCGTCTTAGCGGGTAAGGCGGGATTCGAGAGCAAGCGGAAGGACGCTACTTCGTAGGAGTAGTCTTCTTCGCTGGAGCGCCAGGGAACTGCTGCTTCAGATCGTTGTAGATCGGAGCCGCGCCAGGGGCGTTGCCAGCAGCCACCTTTACCGAGCGGTAGAAGCTCATGCAGGAGTTGTAGATATCGGCGCCCAAAAGCGAGTTGGTATCCACCATCCCCTGAAGGATGCCCGAAAGCCTATCGATACGGGGGTTAAGGATAGCGTGAGCGGCCATGTCGACCTTCAGCTCGGCCGCATTTACGTACGCAGGCACCAGCGGTGCGTTGTTGTAAATGTAGCTCGACGTCTTATTCACCCAAACCTCCATGTCGTACTTCACCCTACCGTACTGCATGCGCTGCTCCTTGGTTAGGTTGATCACCTTCCCGCTGAGCACCTTCTCCAGCACCGCTAGGGCATCGTCCAGCTCCTTGAGCTCGGCCTCCGTAAAGGTTACCGAAATTAGGTTGTCTAGTGCCATAGTGAGACTAGTTTTTTTTGTTAGGTATTTTGTTTCGTAAGGGCTCGTTCCCCTACCCGATTTCGAATGTATAAAAAATATTCCAAACTTTTAGCTTAAACAGATGGCAGTTTAACAAAAAAGACTCAAACTCTAGTAATAGTAGAGTGAATGATTGTAAGTTTGCACCATCGAATAACTAAACAATCCTAAAATGAGCTTAGCAAAATACCTCAACCGATTTACCACCATCCACCACAAAATTAGAACCCAATCTACTGGAACGCCCAAGCAGCTGGCCGCGGAACTCCACATCTCGGAGAGCCGGCTGCTCGACAACCTTGCCGACCTAAAGGCTATGGGCGCACCTATAGAGTATGACAGCATTCGCAAGACCTATTTCTACTCGCACGAGGTAAACTTCGATATAAAGTTTGACGAATAACAAGTAACTCGCGTATTACAGGAGCGGGGGAACCTATACTTGTAGCAAACAATTTTATTTTAACACTTAGCATGACAATACCCCTATATGAAAAATAATGTAGAAACCGTAATGGCCAAGCTGCTGCAAACGCTAAGCGTGCCACATACCACTAAAAATCTTAGAAGGCAACTTCTCACACATCCCGACTACCCCAGCCTACAGGGCATAACGGGAGTGCTCGACGAATATCGGATAAGCAACGTAGCCTTTAGGGCAACCATCGAACAGCTACGACAGGTGGAGTACCCCGTTCTCCTATATATGAAGGAGCGCAATGGAACCTTTGGACTGCTGCATGACATAGATCAGCAGCAGGCTATACTCTCCACCGAAACCTACGAGCGGAAGAGTTACCCCCTACACCAGTTTCAGGAGATATGGAGCGGTATTGCCGTGCTAGCCGAGCCCAACGAGCAGTCGGGCGAACCAACCGCAAGCGAGAAGTCGAGCACCTCCATTAACAGGATCGCATATTGGGCAGTAGCCGCAGGCCTATTACTGCTACTAGCAGCAGCCGGTTGGCAATCGCAAAGTATCCCCTTTGCATCGCTACTGGTGGTAAAGCTTATTGGCATTTCCCTTGTAGCGCTACTCGCAGCACACGAATTAGGTATCGACAGTTCACTTACCGATAAGCTCTGCACCCTAACCAAGAGTACCGGATGTAACGAGGTGCTTACATCGAAAGCCTCCGCACTTTTCGGAGTACTAAAGCTAGCCGATATCGGAATCGTTTACTTTTTCAGCACCACCATTGCCTTAGTCCTATCGGCAATAGTAGGTATGTTTGCCGATATGCTGCTGCTACTGGCATGGCTATCGGTGCTAACTCTCCCCTTTATACTATTCTCTGTGACCTACCAGCTGGCGGTGGTAAAAAAGTGGTGCCCCTTCTGCATGGGCGTAGCGGCTACATTAACAGTCGAAACTGTACTGGCAGCAGCAACCGGGAGCATTCGTTTTAGCATCCCTACGCTACCATCTGTTGGGCTAGCAGCATTTGGCGTGCTATCCGTATCGCTGCTATGGATAGCGATAAAACCCGTACTAAAGGAGAAGATGCGGCTGGAGCGCTTCGAGTTCCTCTACACCCGCCTCAAGCGCAAGCCCGAGGTGATAAAGGGAATACTTGCTGAAAGCGACTATACCGAAATACCAACATTGGAAGGAGAAATAGTTCTTGGCAATCCCAATGCCCCCTTTACCATAACCGAAGTAGTAGCTCCCTACTGCAGCCCATGCGCCAGATCGTTCGATAAGCTAAACGAGCTACTAAAGGAGGCTGGCAATAGCGTTAAGGTACAATTCCGTTTTCTTGTAAAAAGTAATAGGGAGGATAAATCGACAAAGGTTGCCGCCCACATGTTTGCCCTAGCCGATAAGCTATCGCCCGAAGAGCTACGATGTGCATTCGAGGCTTGGTTTAAGGAGCGCGATTACGAGAAGTGGATAAAAGCATATGCAGCCAACGTAGATGAGCATATTTACCTAAGGCTGGAAACCCAACAGGAATGGGCAAAAGGCTTAGGTATTAATGCCACACCAACCATATACGTTAACGGCTACAGCTGGAAACTGGATATGGACCTCTACGACTTAAAGTATAGCCTATAGCATATAGGAAAAATGTTTAACTAAAACCTAAAGTCAAGACCTAACCTAAAACAAAAAGGTTGCAGCAGCACTAGGTGCCGCCACAACCGGGATGCCCTGCCAGCCTAAGTGGCAGAACAAACAAAAATCAAACAAATCTAAAGTTTTTGCTGCTTTTTGAATTATAAAAAGCAGGCACGATTATGAAAAAATTAAGGATTGCCGATATTAAGGCTTCAGAAGTTTTAAGTAAAAAAGAGAGAAAAAACACTGTAGGAGGTACTGTAAAACGATCTGACTGTTTTTTTTGTTTTAACAAACTCATTGGAGATATGGTTCAGTGCTGCGAGTCTAGCTCCTCTTTTCAATGTAATCCTAATTATTTAACAAGTTGTTCTGGTTCTATTTAGTCGGAGCTGTACTGGCAGCAGCAACCAGGAGCATTCGTTTTAGCATCCCTACGTTACCATCTGTTGGGCTAGCAGCATTAGCGTGCTATCCGGATCGCTGCAATGGTTAGCGATAAAACCCGTACTAAAGGAGAAGATGCCGCTGGAGCGCTTCGAGTTTCTATATACACGCCTCAAGCGCAAGCCCGAGGTGATAAAAGGGATACTCGCCGAAAGCGACCACCCCGAAATACCTATGATGGAAGGCGAGTTAATCTTGGGCAACCCTTATGCACCCTTTATCATAACAGAAGTGGTTAATCCCTACTGTGGTCCATGCGCCAAGTCGTTCGACACGCTAAACGAGCTGCTAAAGGAGGCTGGCAATAGTATTAAAGTCCAATTCCGCTTTCTTGCAAAAAGAAATAGGGAGGACAAATCGACAAAAGTTGCAGCCCATATGCTTGCCCTTGCATCGAAGCTATCGCCCGAAGAGTTACGATGTGCACTCGAGGCTTGGTTTAAGGAGCACAACTACGAGAATTGGATAAAAGAATACCCATCCAACGTAGATGAGCATATTTACCAACGGCTGGAAGCCCAGCAGGAATGGGCAAAAGGCTTAGGTATTAATGCCACACCAACCATATACGTTAACGGCTACCGCTGGAAGCTGGATATGGATCTCTACGACTTAAAGTATAGCCTATAGCATATAGGAAAAATGTTTAACTAAAACCTAAAGTCAAGACCTAGCCTAAAAAAAGGTTGTAGCAGCACCAGGTGCCGCCACAACCGGGATGCCCTGCCAGCCTAAGTGGCAGAACAAACAAAATTCAAAACAAAACTAAAGTTTTTGCTGCTTTTTGAATTATAAAAAGCAGGCACGATTATGAAAAAATTAAGTATTGCCGATATTAAGGCCTCAGAGATTTTAAGTAAGGACGAGAGACTAATTGTTGTTGGTGGATATGATAATCACTATGATGGATTAGGAGGTGTTAGATGCTTTGCAGGTGGGATAGAGGTTTCTGGATGCAGTAATAAGGAACTCTCAGAAGCAGGGCTTGATCACGGTGTAATGTGTCGCTGTTCACTAGTAGACTAATTGTCATGTCAATTATAGAAACAACTACTAACCAAATAGGTAGAACAAACAAAAATCGAACAAATCTAAATTTTTTGCTGCTTTTTGATCTACAAAAGCAGAGATTCCTATGAAAAAGTTAACAATTGCAGATATCAAGTCTTCAGAAGTTCTAGGTAAAGAGTCGAAGAGAAATGTTGTGGGAGGTGTTAGCACAAACAACACACAATGTGGAGGATTCTTAAGAAACTGTGCTTGCGATATTAATACTGGACATTCATATATGCAGGCTAATACATGTGCTCTATCAGAAACTGATGCTGCTGAAAAGATTCGATCTCGCATAAAATTCAATATAGACACTATTGTTTGCTATTGCGAAATTGAAGAACTATAAGAATTACTACAAATACAATAAATTGTGAATTTGATAAATAATTCCATTTAATAAGTAGTACCAAAACCAAGCAAAAAAAAGATTGCAGCAGCACTAGGTGCCGCCACAACCGGGATGCCCTGCCAGCCGAAGTGGCAGAACAAACAAAAATCGAACAAATCTAAAGTTTTTGCTGCTTTTTGAAAACCATAAAAAGTAGATAGTACTATGAAGAAGTTAAGTATTGCTGATGTTATGGCATCGGAGATTTTAAGTAAGAAGGAGAAGAAAAATGTTATAGGCGGAGGCGGAAAAGTAGTTGGTCCTAGTGTACCAACTGATGGGGAATGTCATGTATACAACGGAAGTGGTCAACTTTGTCCTACCCTAACATGTAGTTATTGTAGAGGAGGGGAGGCCTATGGTAGGTGTGCGGAGAACATAATGGAAAAGGTTTATTGTACTAATTAATAATAAGAGATAGGGTAAGGCATATTCACTCTCTTTATAAAGTTAAAATGCAAGAAATTCCATTTTAGCAAGATGAATTTCAGATAAGCTAACCATCATGTAGGGCTGTCTCTACAATGAGACAGCCTCTTTTTAGCTTTATCATCAAACCTTAAAAAATATTGGATTCCCCCTTCTTTAAACAGTACGACGCCATGGATTGCGGCCCCACCTGCCTGCGCATGGTTGCCAAACACCATGGCCGCAGCTACAGCTTAGAGAGCCTGCGTAGGCGCTCGGGCATTACCCGCCTAGGGGTGTCGCTGCTAGGCATTGGCGAGGCCGCCGAGAGCATTGGCTTCCGTACGGTAGGCGTTAAGATTTCGTACGAGCGGTTGCGCGACGAGATGCCCCTACCCTGCATTGTGCACTGGCAGCAGAACCACTTTGTGGTGGTGTACAAGATTGCAAAGGATAGGGTTTACGTGGCCGACCCCGGCAAGGGGCTAATAAAGTACACCAAGGAGGAGTTTATAGAGGGGTGGCAGAACAGCAGCAAAACGTCCAATATGGGCATTGCGCTGCTGCTGGAGCCTACGCCTCGCTTTTACGAGGAGGAGGGGGAAGAGAATAAGGGCATTAGCTTCGGGCTACTCTTCCGCTACCTTGGCTCGCACCACAAGCTTATTGCACAGCTAATGCTAGGGCTGCTGGCGGGTAGCATACTGCAGCTGGTGCTGCCGTTCCTTACGCAGTCGGTGGTGGATATTGGCATCAACACCAACAACCTCAGCTTCGTTTACCTGGTGCTTATAGCCCAAGTTATGCTACTATTTGGCAGGATTACGGTAGATTTTATCCGCAGCTGGATTATGCTGCATATGAGCACCCGCATCAGCATCTCCATTCTGTCAGACTTCCTGATTAAGCTTATGCGCCTGCCCATCTCGTACTTCGATACCAAGATGTTTGGCGATATCATGCAGCGCATCGGCGATCAGGGGCGCATACAGTCGTTCCTAACAGGTAGCTCGCTTAGCACGCTATTTTCCATGTTCAACCTGGTGGTGTTTAGCGTGGTGCTGGCCAGCTTTAACCTTACCATATTTGGGGTATTCGTACTGGCAAGCATACTCTACATTAGCTGGATTGTGCTCTTCCTAAAGAAAAGGCGCGACCTCGACTTTAAGCGTTTCGATATAGCCTCGCAAAACCAGAGCACGCTGGTGCAGCTTATTGGTGGCATGCAGGAGATAAAGATGAACAACTGCGAGAAACAGCGCCGCTGGGAGTGGGAGCATATCCAGGCAAAGTCGTTCCGGCAAAACATGAAGAGCCTTACGCTAAGCCAGTACCAGCAGGTGGGAACCTTTTTCATCAACGAGGGGAAAAACATATTCATCACCTTCTTGGCAGCCCAAGCCGTAATAAACGGTCAGCTTACCCTTGGGGGTATGATGGCCATGCAGTATATCGTGGGTCAGCTAAACAGCCCCATAGAGCAGATTCTTGGCTTTGTGCAATCGCTGCAGGATGCAAAGATAAGCCTCGAGCGCCTCAACGAGATACATGCGCAGGAAGATGAAGAGCCTGCCGAGGTGCAGCTGCTGCAGGAGGTTCCACCTAAGGCTGATATTGCAATTAACAACCTATCCTTTACCTACCCTGGTGCCGGAGAGGAGCCTGTGCTGAAAAATCTCAACCTCAACATTCCATATGGCAAAACAACCGCCATTGTAGGGATGAGCGGTAGCGGAAAGACTACTTTACTTAAGCTGCTACTTAAGTTCTACAAACCCACATCAGGCGAAATTCGAGTAGGGAAATCGTCGCTTTGGAATATCAGCCACAGCCTATGGCGCAGCCGCTGCGGTGTTGTTATGCAGGAGGGGTATATCTTTTCGGATACCATTGCCAACAATATAACCATTGCCGATGAGCACCCCGATATAGAAAGACTCAACTACGCCATAGAGATGGCAAACCTTACCGACTTTATAGAGAGTCTTCCGCTAAGAGCCTCTACCAAGATTGGGGCCGAAGGGAACGGCATAAGCCAAGGGCAAAAGCAACGAATACTAATTGCACGAGCCATCTACAAAAATCCTGATGTAATATTTTTTGATGAGGCTACCAATTCACTCGATGCCAACAACGAGAAGGTGATTATGGAAAATCTTGAGCAATTCTTTAAAGGAAAAACGGTAATCGTAGTGGCTCACCGCCTAAGCACCGTAAAGAATGCCGACCAGATTGTTGTCCTCGAAAAAGGCGAAATCGTAGAGCAGAATACCCACAGCAAACTGGTGGAACAAAAGGGAAAATACTTCGAGTTGGTACGAAACCAGCTTGAGCTAGCAAACTAGGAAACCATGCCGGAAATTATAGACCAAAAGGAGAACGAGGCTGTCAGCAAGTCGTTCCTCATTCAGGAAGCACGAAGCGAAGAGATACAAGAAATAATATCCAAAACGCCCAGATGGATACTCCGATGGGGAATCACCGTATTTTTGCTAATTCTACTTCTTCTGCTTGTTGTATCGTGGCTGGTAAAATACCCCGAAACGGTAACCGCCAGGCTAAGCCTTACCACCGTAAGCTATCCCAAAGCAGTAGTAGTAAAAACATCAGGTAAGCTGATGAGCCTACAGGTAAACGACCAGCAGGAGGTGCAAAAAGGCGCAACGATTGGAGTAATGGAAAGCATAGCCAACTATAAGGATGTTGCCAGATTGGATTCTTCGCTAAGTATTGTGCATCATCTTGTATCGGAAAGAATGTATGACAAGTTGGTGCAACTTAGGCAACCTACCTATCAATACCTCGGCGAGCTGCAAGCATCCTACCAGACCTTCGAGAACAGCTTTATCGACCTACAAAACTACCTTTCGACAGGTATCTATCTCAAAAAGTACGGACTACTAAAAAACGAGCTGCAGCTATCGGAGAAAATGCTGAGCAATACGCTCGACCAAAAAGACCTTCAGGCAAAAGATCTTGAGATCGCAGCGCGTGAATATAACGTAAATAAGATGCTATACGACCAAAAGGTTATTGCGTTATTGGAGCTTAAGAATATTGAGAGTAAATACCTCGCCAAGCGGGGAACCGTAAAGCAGATGGAGTCTACAGTAATAGGCCAACAGAGTAGCATCATCGCAAAGAAGAAAGAAATTATGGAGCTTGAAAACCAAATAGCCATCAAAAAGGCAACCTTCTTACAAGAACTCAATACGCTTAAAGCCGAATTAGAAAAATGGAAGAACAGCTACCTACTTACCGCTCCTATCAATGGGATGGTCACCTATTCGAAACTAATCCAAGAAGGTATAAATCTAAAAGCGGGTGATGAACTTTGTTATGTTGTACCAAGCAGCAACAGGTACAACGGCGAAATTCGATTCTCTCAGTACGCACTGGGTAAGGTAGCCGTTGGCCAAAAGGTAAAGGTTAAATTCACCGCCTACCCCTATCAGGAGTTTGGCATTGTAGAAGGTAGAGTATCTTACGTATCTAAAATTCCTGTTAACGATAGCCTATTTGTGGGTAGGGTTTCGTTCGACAAGGGGCTGGTAACCAACTATCGAAAAACGCTATCCAGCAAGGTAGGCATGACCGCTAATGCTGAAATTATCACCAAAGACAGGAGATTGATTGAGCGATTTTTTAATAATCTTAGGGGGGCTATACAATAATATAACCCTTTCCACTAGAAACCAATTCTAGCGATATTATATAGATTTCTATCTTTTAACCAACCAAAAATTTATTTTTAACAAAAAAGTTGTAGACTCCAGAAATAGCAGAGGGAAGGATGGTAAGTTTACCCCATCGAAAAAAAAATTGAACCAACAATGAATACCATTACACATTACAAACGAAAAGCCCCCGTAGCCGTAGCCCTGCTCCTTGCCATATTCTGCATGGCGGGAGCTAGCGCATCAGCCCAGGTAAACAAGCGGCTGAGCAAGGCAGAGATGAAAACCGACATCGACTACTTCTTCAACACCCTTAGGCAGCACCACCCCAACCCCTACTTCTTCTGCTCGAAGGATTCGGTCGAACGCGAGAAGAGCAAGCTCGAAAGCAGCCTCCCCGATTCGCTGTGCACCTACGACTTTGCCAAGCGGATCGGCACCCTCAACCATCTTTTCGACAGCCATACTACTATCCTTTTCAATTTTTTTTACCAGGATACCACCATTCGGGTACTGCCTAAAATCATTGAGTTAAATTCTAACGACGAGGTCTACATAAGAAATAAGTTCACAAGTTCGTCAACTAGGGTAACAGCCATAAACGGATATCCCACCAAGGAAGTAATGACACGCCTCAACAGCTACTTTACAAATGAGAAAATAATTCCCTTCCAAAGTGTCAAGAAATCCTACCTAAGACGATACATCAATCTCCTAAATATTAATCCACCATTTACCTTTACCATCGCCTACAAAGACACCTCGGCAACCGTCAACATAACGGACCAGCACCTATTCGAGGACAAGCGGGTAGGCTACAAGCTCGATTTCACCCAATGCTTCAAGCACAATAAGGATCTCGACGAGATTGATGATGCCGTTATGAAAATTAATACAAAATTATCAACCGCAACTATTTACTACTTCAGCTGCAACATCAACAACAACGAAGCGGTCCAGAAAAAGATGAAAACCTTCTTCGATACGCTAAACACCCTACATATAAAAAACCTAATAATAGATATTCGTAACAACACAGGAGGAGGAGATGAGAGCAACGATATTATTACCAATTACATCAAGCACTCCAACTTTCATATCAAGCAAAATTACGAGGGAATAGTCGACCCAGAAGCAAAAAAAGAGGCGATAGAATATGTAGATACGTATAGAGCAGAGAATCTATTTAACAGGGTCTTTTACCATTTGTTGATCCCCAATCATATTCTACTCCTAAAGGAGCTCCCCGTTGGAGATAAGTACAGATGCAAAGTCTCCGATGAGGTTGAAAGATGCTCCAAAGGCTATTCGGGAAATATCTTCATCGTGCAGGGAGCCTCCACCTGCTCAGCTGCCGCCGATTTCTCCTACTGGTTTAAAAAGTCGAAGCGAGGAGTACTCGTTGGCGAAGAAACAGGTGAGGCTACCGACTGCTTTAGTAATGCATTAGAAAATGCGCTGCCCAATAGCCAACTCAGCTTCATGGTTGCACAAGGTAGGTACACCTTGCCCAATGGCTCTGTAGCAAAAGGGGTAGAACCCGATTTCTACTTTAAAACAGACCGATACGACATATTTTTAAGTGAGAGTGAAATTAGGGCGATAATCAGCTTCAAAAAGTAATTAGGATTCCTGATTAGCGCTAATGACTCGTTTATACCTACACTATGATTTCAGATGCCAGAATAGGCACAATATTAAATTAAAATAGATTTCATGCTATTTACAAAATATCAAAATGAAATAAGAGTACTAATGATTGCCATGCTATGTATGGCTAGTTTAGACTCTGTATCACAAAAAGCGCCAAAGCTGAGCAAGGCAGAGATGAAAGCCGACATCGTCTACTTCTTCAACACCCTTAGGCAGCACCACCCCACCCCCTACTTCTTCTGCTCGAAGGATTCGGTCGAACGCGAGAAGAGCAAGCTCGAAAGCAGCCTCCCCGATTCGCTGTGCACCTACGACTTTGCCAAGCGGATCGGCACCCTCAACCATCTTTTCGACAGCCATACTGCTATCCTCTTCAGTTTTCTCGATCAGGATACAACCTTTCAGGCACTACCAAAGATCGTACACGTAGATGCCAACGGCGAAATATTTATCCGGGATAAATATGCTAATGCAACAACCAAGGTAACCGCCATAAACGGATGCCCAACTAAGGAGGTAATAGCAAAACTTAACCGCTACCTTATAAATGAAAGAATTAAACCTGCCCATAAAACCAATGAGGACTACCTAACAAGCTACGTTAACCTGTTGGGCATAAGCGCACCATTTACGTTCACCATCGCGTATAAGGACACCTCAGCAACAGTCAATATAACAGAACAGCACGTATTCGAAGATAAACGGGTAGGCTATAAACTCGATTTCACCGAAAGATTCAAGTACAATAAGGATTTCGACGAGATCGATGATGCAGTTATGAAAATTAATCAAAAACTATCAACCGCCATTATCTACTACTTCAACTGCAATATCAACAACAACGAAGTAGTCCAAAAAAAGATGAAAACCTTCTTCGATACGCTAAGCACGCTAGGCATAAAGAATCTGATTGTTGATATCCGCAACAACTCCGGTGGCAGCGACTACAGCAACGATACCATCACCAGCTACATTAAGCACCCCAGCTTTCACATCACTCAAGATTATGAGGGAAAAGTTGGTGATGCCTCGAAGAAAAAGGCAACGGAATATGTTGATAGGTATAGGGCCGAGAACCTGTTTAACCGAGTATTCTACCGTTTGCTAGTACCCAACAGCATCCTTTTTTTAAGGGATACACCAATTGGAGAAACATACAAAATCAGAGATAACTCTAAGGTAGAATGCAACCCCAAAGGCTATTCGGGAAATATCTTCATTTTGCAGGGTGCCTACACCTGCTCAGCTGCCGCCGATTTCTCCTACTGGTTTAAAAGATCGAAGCGGGGAATACTAGTTGGCGAAGAAACAGGAGAGGCAACCGACTGCTTTAGTAGAGCGCTAACGGATAAACTACCCAATAGCCAACTCGACTTAATGGTTGCACAAGGAAGGTATACGCTACCCAACGGTTCTGTTGCAAAAGGGGTAGAACCCGATTTCTACTTTAAAATAGATCCCGACAACATATTCCTAAGCGATAATGAAGTTGAAAAAATAATTTGCCTAAAGAGGTAGCACAAGCATAAAATACAACCAAGCAGACATAACAGCATACAAGCCATTACCCACTAAAACATATCACCTAATGAAAAACACCAAGCACCTCATCGCGCTGATCGGCCTGCTGGCCTTCGGCGCCTTCGGCACCAAAGCTCAAACCCGGATAAGCATCAGCTTCCCGGAGGCACAGCAGGAAACCGACGTTCGCGTCTACCGCCCCATAAACGGCCTCTACAACACCAGCTATGCCGGGCGAAAAGACCGGTATATGACCCAGAACAAGCAGGTAACCGCCAGCTTTAAGGTTAACGAAGCTGGGTTTGTTGGCCTAACGGGCAAGCTGATTGAGAAAAATTTCCGATTAATCCTTACCGATGGCGACTCGGTAGCCGCACGCTTCTATAAGGATAGCGTCCGCTTCGGAGGCTCAAACGCCAAAGGGCATGCCTACTACCGCAAGCATCAGTACGACTTCTTTCACATTGTTGCAAAACATAAAGACCACATAGTACCAATCGCAGAGGTACTCTCAAGAAGCAACGACACCATACAGAAGCAGGCTCAAACCTACCGCCAGATGCTCGAAAACAGAGAAATATCCAACAATTTCTACCAGGTTGCAATGGCCGACCTTTACTGCAACTACTACAACTACATCTTTTCTCAGGATATAGAACCAAAAGCCTATTACCCACAATTCTGCTATACGAAGGAGGAATGCCAGCTGGCGCTAGACGCCATCGAGAAATCGTACAATCCCTATCAAGAGAGCAATCGAGCAGCAGCATGGTTTCATGATAACATAAAAGACAGAGTTATTTACATACGAAAGGTTGGGCTAAAAGCCGACACATCGGCAACCAACGAGGTGCTCACATCATCCAAGTATATCGAACAGGGATTAAACAGGCTACCTAATAATCTTGTAGAAGATGCCTTAGGAATGAATCTCCTAACCCAACAAAAATCTGGGCTACCGCTAGAAAAGGATTACTTGGTAACACTTCAGGAGAAGTTCCCCCAAAGTCAGTACCTTAAGTACCTCGAAGAGATGAAGGCCATACAACGTGAGGGAATAGTCGTACCCGAAAAGGTATCGGCGTTTATTAGCTGCAGAACCGAGCAGGAAAAGCTTATTATCGAGAACGAAAAGGCATCGCAACCCAATACGCTAAAGGAGCTCGTAGCATGGCTAAACGGGCGTAAGGCATTCGTCGATGTTTGGGCTCCTTGGTGTAGTCCCTGCGTGCAGGAGTTTAAGCAACACGCACAAACCAGCTTTGCGCTACGGATGCTAGGCTACACCCCTGTATTTATTTCATTAAACACCAACGATAAGATGAAATCGATGTGGCAGCAGCGGATTATAGACGACAGGCTTACCGGCTACCACATATCGGCCAGCAAGGAGCTGATTAAAGAGCTAGAGGAGCTAGTAGGAAAAGCGATTCCAAGGTACGTTGTTATTGGCTCGAATGGAGATATTCTAAGCAAGGATGCACCTCGTCCAAGCAATCGCGATTTTATGAAATTCCTTTCTGGGTTAGGTAAACAGTAGCTAATAAAAGGGGCTGCCCTATACTTTTGGGGCTGCCCCTTTTCTGCCTTTTTTATCCCTGCCGAAGTCTAGATTCAAATATTCGATTCTCCAGAACATACGTGGACTTTTTTGGGACTGTTCTAACGACAGAAATTGTAGATACCGCCGCCATTGTAATATGGTTAGCTATTTCGGATACTTTTTAGCAAAAAAACTGCAAACTCCAGAAATAGCGGAGTGAACGAAAATGTTGACCTGAAACTAACCCGCATTTGACCGTAAAGCTATACCAGCAGCCACCTTTAAGCTCGTAAGTTTACTCGCGAAACTTCGAAATGAAGAAAAGATGCCAGCAAATGCCGAATGTAAATTTTAGGTAAATTGGCATCGCCGCTAGATTTAGCTTGTAGGTACCGCTACGTTGCAACCTAACCGCCAAATCTACGCTAGTAGAATAACCGCATACCAACCAAAAACAATACAAGATGAAGAATATTGCCCTAGCAGCGCTGCTCATCTTCGGCGCATCGGCGTTGCCTGCACAAAAAACGTTTACCGGCAGCGTCAAATTTAAGGTATCCTCAAGCAAGCCAGCCCACGCGGGATACACGTTCGACACCATCACCTACTCGTACTACAGCAACGGAGCCTTTGTCGACCACAGAACCAGCTCCTGCGCCAACTTCTCCTACCCCGAAATCACGGTGGAAACCGACTCGGCCTACTTCATAAAGTACAATGGATCGCAGAATCAGATTTCTCGGCAAGAGAGGCTCAACAACATGGTTCGGCGTGCAACCGCAACCAACGAATACCAAACCATCCTAAACCACCGCTGCCAGAAGTACGTGGTTAAGCAAACCATTAAAGATGGCGTAACCCTAACCGCCTACTGGTGGATCGCACAAGATCTGGTTCTAAAAGGTAGCTACAGCCAAATGCTGGCGGAGAATAAGGGATGCCCGCTAAAGTACGAGCTGCTTAGGGAGAATGATGACCCTGCCAAATCCTACATAGAGGTTCGAGAAGCCGTAGAGATCAGGGAGACAACCCAGCCATTCGATCTTGCCGGCTTCCTAAAGGGCAAGCCCGTATCGCCCTACAGCCTCGAAACGGCAAAAAGAGGGCTACAGGTAAACCAATAACGAAGTGAAGTCATGAAGCATTTGAAATTTATCCTAGTTGCGGTAGCCATAGCAACGGCCGTAACCATTTCGTGGGGTCAAGGAAGCTTCCATGGAAGCATTAAGTTCAAAATATACGCTGTAGGTAAACCTGTACTTCCGCTATTCGACAGCGCTATGTATACGTACTGTAGCAATGGATTTTTTATTGAGCATGTTTTTGACTCAGATCCCTCACATTTTCAGTTTGAGAAAATGATTACAGATGATTCAACCAACTATACGCAGTTTAAAGGAGAGAGTAATACGATTCTAATCTCAAAAGCTAGTCAGAGTGTAGCCAGAAAAGTTGAGACGACTGATGAATTTCAAACCATATTGAATCATCGTTGCCAAAAATACATTGTAAAGAGGCTTGTTGACGATAGCACAACCATTACAGAGAATTGGTGGATTGCCTCTGATTTAAAGTTAGCAGGAAACTATCCCCGTAAGCTCGAAGAAAATCCGGGTTGCCCTTTAAAGTATGAGCTGCTTCGTGAACGAAGGGATGGTAAAAAGGGTTATATCGAGGTGTTTGAAGCAGTAGAGATCAGACCTTCTGACGTTCATTTTGATTTGGAATCTTTTCTAAAGGGGAAGAATGTAACAACAAAGAATCCCCTCGAACCCTTTTTTAGACATTGAATCAATAGCGCCCTAAGCATACGGTGGTTTTCAAAGTAACAAAAGAGGCGTATTCTACCAGCCGAAGCGGCAGAAACAAGAATCAAAAACAAGACTAAAGGTTTTACTGCTTTTTAATACCATAAAAAGCAGACGTTACTATTATGAAAAAGCGAACAATACTCCCTTTACTTTTACTCCTTTCACTAGTCTCCGCCAAAGCACCTTGTGCTGGGCATAGCACTGTTATAGTAGGAACTTTAAAGAATAGTCCACCACAAAAGGTGCTACTTCATACCTTCATCAACAATAAAAGCTTCGTTGTCGACAGCACCGTCACCGACTCGCTAACCGGCAAGTTTATGTTTCACCTCAACATCTCTCGCCAGACAAGATTCTCTTTTCAGCTAACAAAAAAGTATATCCGCTTTCTAACCTACAGTATCTCGCCAGGCGACTCGCTTATATTCACCGCCAACTGCAACGATCGATTAGATATAAACGATATAAGCATCGAAGGTTCGAAGTGTGGAATAGAAAGGCTGTGGTACGCGAAGAATAGGTTCCCTCTAGTCGATAAGAAAGCACAACTGGAGAAAATGCTTGCCAACAGCAAGGGGAACAGCAAGGAGCTTGCCGATTCCATTGCCTCCATTAAGCGCATGCTGCACAAAATTGATTTAACCTACTCCCATACTACCAATGAAGTTAACATGCTAGACTATATTGGTACAATAAGTAGGGAAATCAGTGAGGATTCCTGCATTATTATCATTCGTAACGCCCTAAAAAGAATCCCCGATTCGAAGATACTTGCGGAACGATACAATACCCTTGTCGAAAAGCAAAAGGACAATGCGCTTAGAGGCAAGATGCTAAATAAGAAGATGCCAATATTTAGGTTAGAAGACACAAATGGAATACTAGTAAAAAACAATCGATTCAATGGAGAATACCAGCTGTACGACTTTTGGGCTAGCTGGTGCACTCCCTGCCGTAACGAAACGCCCATCATAAAAAAGGCTGTTGAACTCTCGAATGGGAAGCTTAGGGTAGTTGCCGTTTCGATAGATGAAGATAGAGATAAGTGGCTTAGAGCAATTCAAGAAGATGCTACAGGTGCCTACACCCATCTTATTTTTCCCAAAGATGGATGGAAAAGCATAAAAAGCGCCCTCCACATCGTGGGAATCCCCTGTATATTCCTTGTAGATCCCAACGGAACTATAATCGATATTAACCTCAGGGGAGAACATCTTATTGACAGGATAAAAAAATTATACGATACGCCAGTAACATCCCATGAAAGAATTCAAGCAACACCAGCCTCCTTAAATAGAGCGCTCTAACAAATGTACGAGAAGCCGTAGAGATCAGGAAGGCTCCACAGCCATTCGATCTTGCCGGCTTCCTAAAGGTTAAGCCCGTATCGCCCTACAGCCTCGAAGCGGCAAAAAGAGGGTTACAGGTAAACCTATAACAAAGTTCTTTTGACGAATCAAACCAATAACTTTACGCTGTTTTGTATGGTCACTTTTAAAACGGCTACTACCTCCAAATAAAGCAGAACCTATACCATACGAAATCCATCAAATCCTACATAAGCTATGAGAATGTTCCTACATATTAAGCACTGGCAAGTTTTTACGCTAACCTTTGTAGTGCCCGCGCTGCTCTTCTTGGTTGAAATATCGCTTGCAAGCCACTCGTACTCGCATTATTCCAACAGCCTCCAAGCGGTCAACGAAAATCTTGGAGTGAAGCTGCTAACCTTGCTTCTTCACACGGCCTGCTATGCTATGGTTACCGTATGGTACTGGGTTGTTGGTTGCAACCTGCATGCCATTAGCCCGAAGAAGACAAGACCGAGCATATCCCGATTTAAGCTGTGCATCATGCTATCTCTTGCAGTTGCTATAGCTGCAGATGCAGCGCCCCTATTGGGGCTCCACAACGTCAAAGGCTATGCGGCATTTATTACACTCGTTACGGGTATATACGCTTATATTTACTGCACGCTATTTATTCAGAAACTGGTAAGAGCCATCGAGTCGAATGATACCCCCGAAGAGGATGATAAAGCCATCTTCTTTATTCTTTGGCTCATCTTTCCGCTGGGTATTTGGTTTATACAGCCACGAATCAATAGTATTTTCAAAAGGCAAAAGTGTGCATAAAAAAATCGGCAAAGTGGCTATCGTAAATAAACAGCTGCGTCCCCTCTTTATAATGCACAGCACAACAATCTTTCACCTCCTCCTACTATGAAAAATGGAATAGCCCTAGCAACATTTCTTTGCTGTCTTGCCACACTTCCAAATATATCACTATGCGCCAATCCAAATAGGCAAAGATCATTCTTCGACTTTCCTTCAGCAAAATCGCCTCTAAGTAGGTGGTCTATACAGAACCATTTTACAACTTTAATCCATCGTAACGCGGATACAACCCTTTTTATTCCCTTCAATTCTGACAAACCTCGTTTCATCGAATTCTACTGCAGAATCCCATTGCCATCGGATGCCAAAAACCTTGCCATCAAATTCTCCTATCGGTCAATACAATGCAAAAACTATAGGATGATTATAAGCGGCAACCACAATAGCTTAGACGACACGCTAAAATTAGAAGATACTAAAAACAGGTGGCAGCAAAGAGCGCATAACTACAAAATTCCTCCAAAAACTACCGATCTGCTTCTCCGATTTGAGGCGGAAAATTATAACTCCTTCGTTTGGTTAACAAAACCTAGCGTAAAAATCGATGGGAAGGAATATCTTTCCGAACCTGTTTCTATACCCAATACCGTACAGGAGGAGAATCAAGCGGCAAATAATCCTCTACTAAATACCACTTTTGCAGCTCATAGCAGCACCAAAATTGTAGCATTTGGTGAGACTATACATTACACTAACGAGCTTATAGCAAAGATTCTAGCATCAATGTGGTCGATGGTAAAATCTGGCAACACCAAATTGCTACTATTCGAGTTGTCTCCCGCAGAATGTTACCTTGCCAATCTTTACGTTAATGGCACTATAGATAAGAACGAATATGATCGGCAAACATATATCGCTAAACATGCAGATTATCATACAAGTCACCTCTTACTATCAAAAAATGGCTTTCTTGATTCTATTCGCTACTATAACTCCAAGAATATAGATAGCAGTATTACCATTGCTGGTATTGATCTTGACATGCCAGACAAAGAACTATTACAAAATATTTTCAATAGTTTCCCTGACACCTGCCTTACAACGCTAAAAGCAAAGATTAACTCCTGTCAAAAAACATCCATATTCGATACTTTAAATCCCCAAAAAGCGATAATAACCGCTTTAAATAGGATCAATATCAACAATTGTTCTAGCTTTTGGTCTTCCTACCTAGTAAGTACCTCTAGGAACATTTATAATCTTGGAACTGATCTAGACGATCGAGATTACAAGATGTTTGCAAATGCAAAGCTGCTTATAGAACGATTCAGTAGGGGAAAACAGGTAGCCATTTATGCCCATTGGTGTCATGCTACAACAAAAAAGAATACAGCGCCTTGGGTAGCAGTAAGAACGCCCTTGGGCTACCATTTGTCCAAAGAGTTCGGTAGTGCCTATCGCACAATTGCCCTTTGCGGTGGTTCTGGGATTGGTGTTTCAATGAACAGTAATGGCAATCCTTACAATTACAAAATAGAAAAACCAGAAAAAGGTAGCCTAGAAAATTACCTATACCAATACAAGAGCCCCGAATGCTATATCGATTTTACAACAGCGAGCATTCCGTCTTCGGTAAAATATATTCGTATATTGGGCAATACCAGCCGCATTGGGCAGTTCATTCCAATAGAAGAAGCTGGAATTCCAAATGCCGTAATTTTTGTAAGAGATATTACACCTATTAAAACATACGAATATATTGATAACTAGAAACCAGCCCTGTGTTTTTTGCTGCTTCTACGCGCATTGTTCCGCACAATCCGCTCACACAGTTCTCTACTCAAAGTCATAATGAGAAATAAGGATGTGGATTCTTGCGCTGTTGTTCTGAGTCTTATCCACAACCAAGAGAGAATGGGTTGTAAAAGCAAAGGAGTAAAGCTGTAGCGTTCATTCAAAATATGGAGAAGTTCCACGCTCTCTTTTTTCATGCTAGTCAGCAGATGTAACCGCTACAGGTTTCATATTCAGAGAATGAATTATATCTTTGCCCCTCAAACTATAAGATACCAGCTAATGAAGCTCACCTTAGGCCAAAAGGCAGCCCTTATTGTTGTTGCCATCCTAATTGTCGATCAAATTATTAAAATATGGATTAAGACCCACATGATGCTGGGCGACTCGTACTCCATCTTCGGGAATTGGTCGTACATCCACTTTACCGAAAACTACGGAATGGCATTTGGCCTAGAGTTCTGGGGTAAGTTTGGCAAAATTCTCCTTAGCCTTTTCCGTATTGCAGCGGTAGTGGCCATTGGGTACTACATGCGCCACCTTATCCGCACCAGTAAGGCAACCACCGGATCGATCGTTGGCTTGGCGCTTATCATGGCTGGGGCACTAGGCAATATTCTCGATAGCGCCTTCTACGGACTTATCTTCAACGACTCGTGGGGACAGGTAGCCCAATTCCTCCCCGATGGTGGCGGATACGCCAGCTTCCTTCACGGTAGGGTGGTAGATATGTTTTACTTCCCGCTCGTCGAGGGGCACTTCCCCAGCTGGATTCCTGTTTGGGGTGGCGAGGATTTCATCTTCTTCCGCCCTGTATTTAACTTTGCCGATGCCTCAATCTCAATTGGCGTAGTTTACATCCTACTGTTTCAGCGAAAGCTCTTTTCTCAGGATTAAGGAAATAGCATCACATAAAACAACAAGGCCTCCAGGGATCAACCCTTTGGAGGCCTTTCTTTTTGCCGCAATGCCATTTATCATCTTTCCACAGGCCATCTCAAAGCGCTTAGCCTCTCGATAAACCTCCAACATTTAAGCTTATTTAGAATTCTAGGAATCAATATTTACCCTACTTTTGAACGATTTAAATTTTTGTTCAAATCATCAGATGAGAGAAGTAGCAACAGCGGCAAAAGACGACCAAAGGGAGATCATTATAAAAGCTGCAACGGATGTATTTGCAAAATACGGCTACAAGAAGGCAACGCTCGAATCCATCGGCCAGTCGATAGGCAAGGTGAAGAGCTTCGTTTACTACTACTTCAGGAATAAGGAGGAGCTGTTTGAGGCGGTTATCGACAACGAGGTCGACCAGCTTCGCAGCAGGTTTGAGCAGATACACACCTCCGATGCACCTGCCTGCCAAAAGATGGAGGAGTACGCCAAAAGGCGCATGTCGCTCATTTTTCAGCTGGCCAACTACTTCAGCCTAATCAGCAATGGGGTGCTAATAAACCCCTCGCTTACCGATAAGCTGCGCCGGAAGTACGACGAAAAGGAGGTTGGGCACATCAAGATGATTCTGGGGCAGGGGATGGAGGCCGGTGAGTTTCGCATCAAGGATGTGGAGCTAGCATCGCTGGCCCTTTTCACCGTGCTTAAGGGGCTCGAGATTCCGCTGTTTACGAGCAACGAGAGCCAAACGAACATCGACAAGCGCATTGACGATTTACTTGCGATAATTTTTAACGGAATACGATCAAAATAGAGGTACAACTATGAGGAAGACCGCAGTCTTTTGGGTACTTGCAGTAAGCAGCTGGGCTGCTACGGCGCAGACACCAGCCACACCACTAACCTTAGAGCAATGCCGCAAGATGGCATTGGAGCACAACAAAAAGGCGCAAATATCGGGGGCAAAGGTAGAGGCTGCCGATGCCCTTAGCAAAGCCGCTAGGACGCAGTACCTGCCCAACATCAGCTTTACCGGATCGTACCTGCGAACCAACAACGCATTCCAGCTCCTCAGCGAGGATAAGCTGCTGCCCGTGGGAACTAGAATGGATAATGGCAGCTTTGGCTTCGACCTGCCAAGCCCTACAACTGGTAAGCTAACCTCCAACTCGCTAAACAACCAGTGGGGAATGACTACCGGAGCCGATGGGAAGCCTGCCTACCTCCCCAAAGACAAAGACGGGAACTTCTTTAACCCCAAGACCAACCCCGAGAAGCTGGACTGGAAGAACTACGCCTACCTCCCAGCCGATCAGACCAAGGTGGAGAACAAAAACTACTACCTCGGAGCGGTAACCCTTCTGCAACCCGTGTACCTAGGGGGTAAGGTGCGGGAGCTAAACAAGATGGCCGGCTACGCCAAGAATATTGCCGAAACAAAGAAGAAGCTCGACGATACCGAGGTTCTCTACTACGTTGACGAGGCCTACTGGCGAGTGGTATCGCTTCAGGAAAAGGTAAAGCTGGCGCAAGACTACACCAACCTGGTTACCCGCCTCAATAGCGACGTGGAGGATATGTTTAAGGAAGGGGTGATCACCCGCAACGACCTGCTGAAGGTAAAGGTAAAGGTAAACGAGGTGGAGCTCAACCTGACAAAGGCTCAGGACGGGCTCGAACTATCCAAGATGGCCCTCTGCCAGGAGATCGGCATTCCGCTCGAATCGGATGTTAAGCTATCCGACCTGCCCAAGCCCCAGCTCACCAGCCTAAGCGATACCGGCTACGCCGACCGCGCCCTTGCCCACCGCAACGAAATAGTAGCCCTCGACCTGGCATCCAAAATAGCCCAATCGAACGTAAACATCATGAAATCGCGCTTTATGCCCAACGTGGTGCTTACGGCAAACTACATGGCCTCGAACCCCAACCCCTACAAGGGCTTTACCAACGAATTTGGGTTCGACTGGAACGTGGGCGTTGTGGTAAACGTGCCCATCTTCCACTGGGGCGAGCGCAACCAGACGCTACGTGCCGCCAGGGTGGAGCAAAAGGTGGCCGACCTGAACATCGAGGAGGCCAAGGAAAAGATTACGCTACAGGTGAGGCAGGCCATGTTTAAGGTGAACGAGTCCAACCGCCGCGTAGCCATGACCAAGAAGAGCATCGACCGCGCGGAGGAGAACCTAAAGGTGGCCAACGATGGCTTCAAGGAGGGCATCCTCTCGGCATCGGACGTGCTTGAGGCGCAAGCCCTCTGGCAGAGCGCCATCTCCGAAAATATTGAGGCCCGCAACGAGGCCATGCTAAGCGAGACGAACCTCAAGAAGGTACTTGGCGAGCTGCGATAGCTGTGCCCATAATTTGAACCAGCATTCAAATTACCCTAAAGCTCCCGATGGTATGTGGTGTACGTCGGGAGCATTTTTTTTAAAAATCTGGTAGGGTAAAGCAAAAGTTAGGTGTATTACCCTCAGAAAAGGATGAGCGAGCCGCCGAGCGCGGCAGCGTAGTCCTCACAGAAATGGTATCGTTACAGATGCTACCTGGTTGTTGAACGCTTGCTGCTTCTTGACGAACCGGCAAGCCCCAAAAAGAGAAGTTTTTTAGTGGGTCTTATGAATGAGTTTTTTTAGTTTTTATGTTAACCTTACATACTAAAGGGCGAGATTGTTGACGAAACAGTACTCGCCTTTGTTTTTTCCCCACGCCCCCACGCTGCCCCAGCATGCGCCCATCGCTTGCCGCGCAGCACCAGCCACCTTCCTCCATGCATGAACGAAAAGGTACTGCAGCCCCCTGCAGAAGCTTTATGCATACATATAAAGGCATTCGCCAGTAAAATCTTCCTTGTATGCATACATATAAAGATAAAACGGTCCAGAGCAGGCGTTGTATGCGTACATACAAGCACCATCATCATCGAAAACTTTTTTATATGCATACATATAAAAGCACTCGTCGGCAAAATCATCTTTATATGTATACATACAAAGGCGAAACAGCCCGAAGCGGTCGTTATATGCATACATACAAGCACCGTCATCATCAAAAACTTTCTTATATGCATACATACAAAGATGAAGCGGGCTGAAGCAGGCGTTATATGCATGCATATTTCCATGGGTACGGTTGGCGGCTGGGCGGCATGCCGGCATCATCGGCCTAAAACTTGAAGCGCTGGCAAAAAAACAGGGGGGAGATGCCTCTGGCACCTCCCCCCTCTATGCTGATCTGCAAGCGCTGCCTACCGGGCAAGCGCCTGCTTTACCTCGTCGAGCGTTGGGTTGTAGCCAAACACGGCCGAAGGCTTTAGGTAGAAGAGCTGGTGCTCGCGCTTGTAGCGCTTCTCGCCCCCGCCGGTGATGTTGAGCATGATGGTGGCGTCCTTGTCGATCCTGCCCGCCTTGGCTTCGCTGATGAGCGTTGCCACCGCTACGGCGGGGGCCAGGTGGATGTCGATCCCCTCGAGCTGCTCGAAGAGCTCGGCGGCGGCGAAGGCCTCCTCGTTGGTGGCCACCAGGAAGTCGCCACCGGCATCCTTCATCGCGTCGAACAGCCCCCCGGCCACGGCGTAGGGCGGCTTGCGGTTGGAGAGCACCTTGGCCACGATGGCCTCCACCTTGTGGCGGGCGTCATCATCATCCATAGGAAGAAGCGCGCGCGAGTCGGCCCTCCAGGCGTCGGCCATGGGGGTGAAGGGGGCATTCTGCGAAACCATCAGCTGGGCCTTGCCGGCGCCAAAGCGGCCGTCGGCAATCAGGCGCAGGTTGGCCTCCCAGGCGGCAATGGCGCCCGTTCCGCTTCCTACGGCCTGGAAGTAGTAGTCGGGAATGCGCCCGATGGCGGTGGCCGCCGAGAGCATGGTGGTGCCCATCCCGTCGCGGCGGGCGATATTCTTAGCGCCTCCCTCGGTGATGTAGCCGTCGAGCTGGCTCACCAGGTTCGAGAGGTTGATGGCGTCGAAGTAGTCGGCCCCCGCCTTGGGGCATATCAGCCGCACGCAGCTGTCGAGCGGGGCGTCGAACCAGAGCGCGTCGAGGTTGTCCTCGGGCACGCAAAGGATAAGCGGGATGCGGTTGTCGGAGCACACCTTGGCAAAGGCCCGGGCCGTGTTGCCCGCCGAGGCCACCACCAGCGTCTGGGAGGTGTCCATCAGCCTCCCGCAAACCGAGTAGGCCTCCGTCTCCTTAAACGAGCAGGTGCGGTTGTGGGCGCCGCGCTCGGGCCACCATCCGGTAAAGGTTACGTATAGGTTCGATAGGCCCAGCTCCTTGGCCAGCCGCTCGCTCTTGTAGGTTACCGGGGCCGACGAGCCGGCAAGCGTCCGCCCAATGGGGAGCCAGTCGGCAAACTTGTAGATGCCCCAGGCGTCATCTTTTACGTTAAGCTGCTTCTCCTCGTAAATGGCCCTCACGAGGCTGGGCTTTTCCTCGCCCAGCGGGTCGAGCATCCAACCAGAATCCTCAAACGTATGTCCGGTTGCAACAGATTGTAAAACGTAGCTGGTTTTGCCTATCACTTCATTCATTGTTTATATCGCTAAAGGATTCCAAAATTAGCATTTTTGCCCGTTGATGCCATCGCCAGCGGCCGTTAATGCCCGCAGGAGGCCAACTTTTCGGATTTTAGGGCCCCTCCATCCAGCAGCAAGGGGCGCCGCTACCGAAGTAGGGGCACCCCTTGCTGCCGGATGGCGACCACCGGGCCTTACTCCACGGTAAGGATTCTATTCTTGTAGGCGTAGGAGATCAGCTCGGCCGTATTCTGGACGTCCAGCTTCGAGTAAATGTTGTTCCGATGGTTGGATACCGTTTTTACGCTGATGCTTAGCACCTCCCCAATCTTCTCGGACGAATACCCCTTGGCAATTAGGTTGACAATCTCCTCCTCGCGCTTCGAGAGCTTGTTCTGCTTGGTTTTGCCCGCTTTCTGCGTGAGCATCTTGCCGAATAGCGGCAGAAGCACCTCCGAGTAGTAGCACTTCCCCCCGAATACCGTCCGTATCGCCCGTTCGAGCTCCTCCGAGCCAATATCCTTGATCACGTATCCGCTAACCCCGGCCTCCAGCATCTTCTGGAGGTACATCTCCTGATCGAACATGGTGATGGCCAGCATCCGTACCTGGGGGTACTCGTTGCTAATTATCGATGCCGCCTCAATCCCATCCATCTCCGGCATCATGATATCCAGCAAAACAACATCCACCTCCTGCAAGGCCAGCTCGTCGAGCAGCGCCCTGCCATTGACGGCAACAACGTTCAGATCAAAATCCGAAACCCTACGAAGGACGGAAACCATCCCACGCCGAAACAGCTCATTGTCTTCGGCAAGTGCAATACGGATAGACATAAAAATGGTATTAGCTGCTCGAATTTAGTTATTATCCCTCAACTTGCATGCTTTCTTAATAAAAACATCACCCCTTTAACATTTTATCCAAAATCGCCGCATTCGTGTAGCTTTATTTGCCGAAAAGTATACTTTTGGAGCAGCCTTGCTAAAGACTAGAGAAGAATGGGAACCGAGAGCTATAAAAAGATCCTGATTGTTGACGATGAAGCCGACAACCTTCAGCTCATCGTTGAGTCAATCGAAGCGATGGAGCAGCCCTACAACATCCTTTTGGCGAACAATGCCGTAAAGGCCATCACCATTATCAAGGACGAAGTCCCCGACCTCATCATCACCGACTGGGAGATGCCGGGCATGGACGGGGTCGACCTCATACGGATGGTAAAGGAAGATGAAAAGATTTCCCACATCCCCATCCTCATGTGCACCGGGGTAATGGTGAGCGCCGCGCACCTGAAGGCTGCGTTGGAGGCAGGTGCCGTAGACTACATCCGCAAGCCGTTCGATAAGATTGAGCTCAACGCCCGCCTCAACACCATGATGAAGCTCTCGGAGAGCACCCAAAAGATTCTCGACCTCAACAGGAAGAAGGAGGGGCTGCTTTCCATCATAGCGCACGACCTGCGAAGCCCGCTCTACGGCATTAAGTACCTCGCCAAGGTGACCATAGACGAGCTGAACAGCAACAACAACGCACAGGGAGTTGACGCCCTTGCCCAAATTGAAGAGCAGGCTGCTGCAACCTGCGATCTCCTGAACAACCTTCTGCTTTGGATTAAGCTGCCGGGAAGCACCAACTTCTATCACCCCAAAGCGCAAAGCATAAAATGCACCATAGAGGAGAGCACGAACCTATTCCGCACAACGCTCAACGAGATGAAGGTTCGCCTAACCCTTTCGGTCGAAGATGCAACGGCAAGCTTCGATAAGGAGCTTATAGCATCAGTAATCCGCAACCTAATTTCCAACGCCATCAAGTTTAGCGATGCCGGAGGCGAAGTGTCCATATCCTCCTCAGTAAAAAAAGATGCTGTAGTGGTAAAAGTATCCGATACAGGGGCTGGGATGAGCGAAGAACAGGTTAAGCGCATTACCACTCCACCTGCCAACTTGTACGAGTCAAACTCGTCGCGCACCAAAGGCTGGGGAATTGGCCTAAAGCTAGCAGCTATAATTCTAGACCTCCACAACACCCAGCTAAATGTCGAAAGCCATCAAGGAAAAGGCACCTCCATTTGGTTTTCGCTGCCGCTAACCCCTTCTAATGTAAAAGTTGCGCAGTAGCTTTTAGCTGCTGCGTATAGCGCTGCTCATTACCGGTCCACACCGACGAAAGAAGGGTATCAATCCATTCCATTATGGAAGGATTCCCCTTGGGCATCTCGTTGCTAAGCACCTTGCGAATCCGCGATGCCTTGTAAACCTCTATTTCCAGCAAAGATGATATCACCTTTTGAAAGGCAACCTTCTCCTCGTCGCTTTGGAATGTTGGCAACTCATACGATACATTAGGGACGGATTCCTCGCTGATGTTTGGTTCTAATTCCTCCAATTTCTGGTTGGAAGACAATGGCAGCGTAAACCACATCTGCGTCCCCTTCCCCATCTCCGATTCAAACCCAATTGTTCCCCCATGAGCCTCAACAGCCATCTTGCAAAAGGTCAGCCCAAGCCCAGTTGGCTTCACTCGCCCCAACATTTGCTCGTTGTAGCTGCCATATTTTTCGAAGATCAACTCCCCCTTATCCATCGGGATTCCTGGTCCCTTATCCGTAATGAAGAATCGTATGTTACCATCATCAATTGCACAGGAAAGCACCACCTCCGAATTCATGGGGGTATACTTCAGCGCGTTGGTAAGCAGGTTGGTAAAAATGCGCTCTACTACGTCGGCATCAATATCCAGCTCTATGTTGGCAGCGATTTTATTTACCAAGCTAATGCCATGCTGCGCTGCAAAGTAGCTTACACTTGAGAGCGATTTCTCCACTACCGTTCCAATAAGAATGTTATGCCTATTAAGCATCATCTTATCATTCTCGTACTTCTGAATATCGAGTATATTCTGAACCAAGCTAAGCATCTGCTGGCCTGCCGATGTAATTTTGGCATCGTTCGAGTAGTTGAGCACCATGTTTAGGGGATTCTTCAGATCGTGCACAATCATGGCGGTAAGCGCATTCTTAAGCCTATCCACCTTTACCAGCTTTTCGTTGACGCGCTTAAGCTCTTCTGCCTTACTTTCGATTTCCTGCTTCTGAAACGAGATGGATTGCGTTCGTTCCTCCACAACATCCTCCAGTTCCTTATTGTACTGCTGCAACTTTCGCGATAGAATCTCAACATCGTAAAAAGCAACGGAGGCTTTCTTGGATAACACAAATGCTTGCGAGAAAACCATAACAAACAACCCCAGTGGCATTAGAAACGAAGTGTCGACCATGCCATTGTAGAACAGGATATCGTTCATCATCACCGCAAACAAAAAGCAATACCCCAATAGCAGCACTAACGAATTGCTATACCTACAATAGATTGCCATCAACAAAATGTAGAAAACATAGCCGCCCTCTACAAGAAGAATGAACTGATAGGCAATTGGCGTGTAGGTGAAGTAAGTTGAGGGAAGAATTAAAACTATCGCCACAAAAAAAGCGGCCACCCCATAGCACACCTTTAGTATTTTTGATGATGTAAGCGTGGGGTAGATTTGCTCGATGAAGTGAAGGAAAACAGGTCCTGCCAATATGTAGGAAAAGTACTCGAACTTTACGGCAACTAACCAATCGAGCTGAGGAAAAAATAAAAATATCAGCTTCTCCCCAGTAGTGAGCAATCGAATTGTAATAATGCAGCACATGATGCTAAACACCAGCGACGACTTGTCCTTTCGCCTGTAGAGATAGAGCACCAAGTGGTAGAGCGCCATCACCAAAAACACGCCCAAAATAAAGAAGTTGGAACCAACAACCTTTTGCTTGAGATCGACAACATCAGTAGCCTGCCCAAGTATCATGGTGTCTTCGGGTCCTCCCTTCCAATGCTGAAAATTGGATATTTGTATAACTACTTCGGTTAAGCTATTACATGTGTAAAAGTAAAGCTCGCGCCGATGCCAGCTTGGCTCTGTATGTTCCTCCGATTTACCGACCTTACCGCATTCGGCTTTCAGCATTCCATCAATAAAAATTCGATAGGAACAATCTAATTCCCGGATTTTAAGCCCGTACGACTTATTCCTATCTAGGTTGAGCCAAAAACGAAGCGTGGCGCAACCTTGTCCTCCAATCTTCTTACCGTTTACCTCTTTCCCGTTCCATAATCCGGGAATTTTTAAGTAACCATCCTTTTGCGGCGCTGATATCTTGAACTCGTTGGGCGAGATTAGCCTATTCCAGTAGAACTCCACATTGCCGTTCATCCCGTAAAACTTTCCAGGCTCCATCTCACCCTTTAAGCTGCAAACCCCATCCTTGATAGTTGCAAGGGTTTTCTTGTTGCTCATGGCATTATAGCCATAGCGCACCATAAAAAAGAGCGGGATAAGCAGCAAAACTAGGATTAGTATGCGCAAGTATTTCCGATGGTCCTGCATGTTACGTTTTGATGTTAGCGTGGCGAATATAGCGCAATATCCTGTAAAGAATACACTTGAGGTATTTCTTTTAACTACGCCTACTCGCTTTTTTTGAAGAACTTCTACCGTTTTACCAGCGGCCAAATGAGACTTTCTAAGCCATTCAGCTTAATCTCGTACATCTGCTCCAGCATTTGTCCCAGCTCTCCCTTTGGAAAGCCCTTCTGCTTATACCACACAAGGTAGGGTTCGGGAAGTTCAACAAGTAATCGACCTTGGTACTTGCCAAAGGGCATGCGGGTGTTGGCTACCTTTAATAGGAACTGGCGAGGATCGGGGGTAAGCATGATTTTATGAAGTTAGATGAAGGAATCTTTAAAGTGAAAGAATAAAACTTAATCATCCTTCCTCAAATATTCGTCCAGTAACATTAAATTCAACTCTCTATTAGGGTACTTGAATTCAATCTCGTCGAAGGAGACCTTAAAGGTGCAGCCTTCCTTCCAGCGGCTGCAGCCAAAGGCGGTTTTGCCCTGCAGTATTTTTCCTTGTCCGCAGGAAGGACAGGTAAATTCATCTGTATATTCAAACTTTTTCTCCTTTGCAGGGATTTCGTCGCGCTGCAGTTCCACTTCGCCATTGGCGTTAAGGGTAAGGATGCCTTCGCACTTGGTACCATCAAGGGTAAAACCCTTAATCTTGGAAGTTTTTCCGTTGGCGATGAGGCTTTCGACCTGCTTGTCGGTTAGCTTCTTGCCAAACTGTTCGAACGAGAGGCGGAAACCGCATCCATTCTTATATTCGCTGCATCCATAGGCGGTTTTCCCCTGCAGCACCTTTCCCTTCTTGCACTTAGGGCAGGTAAGCTCGGCAGGTTTGTCGTCCTTCGGCTTCTTTTCGCGCTTTGCTTTTGCCTTTTTGCCATCCGATTCGCCCTCTGCCTCCTTTGCGGCAGGCTCTTCCTCGATAGTGATGCTATGAACCTCTCTTTCGGTGATCACCTCTACCACAAGCGCCTTTACCATCTCCTTCATCTCGGCTAAAAAGTCGGTTGCCTGGTAGTCGCCCTTCTCAATTTGGCGTAGCTTTCGCTCCCAAATACCGGTTAGCTCCACCGATTTTAGCTGCTCGTTGTTAATCGTCTGAATTAGCTCGATACCCGTAACTGTTGGCTCCAAATTCTTACGCACGCGGCGGATGTACTTCCGCTTAAACAGCGTTTCGATGATGTTCGCCCGCGTTGATGGACGTCCAATTCCGTTTTCCTTGAGCGCATCGCGCAATTCCTCGTCGTCGACCTGCTTTCCGGCGGTTTCCATGGCGCGGAGAAGCGTTGCTTCGGTGTAGGGCTTGGGCGGTTGCGTAAATTTCTCCTGAACTCCCGGCTCGTGTGGACCACTTTCGCCCTTTACGAACTCGGGCATCAGCTGGTCGTCCTTATCGGCAGGGTTTTCGTCATCATTTTCCTTATCGTCCTCCTTCTTCTTGAAAAGAATGCGCCATCCATCCTCCAAAATCTGCTTACCCGTTGCCTTAAACGGAATTTCGGCAGCCTCGCCCAGCACGGTGGTGTTGGAGACGATACAGTCGGGGTAGAAGGCGGCAATAAAGCGGCGGATGATGAGGTCAAACACCTTTTTCTCGTTGTAGGTGAGGTTGGGGTTGAACTCGCCCGTTGGGATGATGGCGTGGTGGTCGGTTACCTTGCTATCGTCGAAAACCTTCTTGCTCTTTTTGATTTTCGACTTCAGCAGCAGCTCGGTAAAGGTCTCGTAGGGCTTAAGTCCCTTGAGAATACCGGGAATCTTAGGGTATACGTCGTCGGGAAGGAAGGTGGTATCCACGCGGGGGTACGATACCTGCTTCTTCTCGTATAGGCTTTGGATGTAGCCGAGCGTTTCCTCGGCGGTAAAGGCAAACTTCTTGTTGCACTCCACCTGAAGCGACGTTAGGTCGAACAAGCGTGGCGGCGCTTCGGTTCCCTTCTTCTTTTCGAAGGAGGTGATGGTGAAGAGGCTCTCGCGAATCTTCTCGAGGATGTCGGCAGCCTCGTCGGCAGCGGCAAAGCGTCCCTGGGTTGCAGAGAAGATTACGCCGCGGTAGAGCGTTTTCAATTCCCAGTAGGCTTCGGGGGTAAAATTGACGATCTCGAGGTGGCGGCGAACGATAAGCGCCAGCGTGGGCGTTTGAACTCGCCCGATGGAGAGCACCCCCTTGCCGTTGCTGTACTTTGTGGTGTACAATCGGGTGGCATTAATGCCCAAGAGCCAGTCGCTTATGGCTCGGGCATGCCCGGCATGGAAAAGTAGATCGTACTTGCTGCCCTCCTGAAGCTTGTTAAAGCCCTCGCGGATAGCTTCTGCCGTAAGCGACGATATCCATAGCCGTTTCAGCGGCTTAGTGTTCTGCGCAAGCGAGAGTACCCATCTTTGAATGAGCTCTCCCTCCTGTCCGGCATCGCCGCAGTTAATTACCTCGTCGCATTCGCCAACGAGGCGCTTGATGGTGTTGAACTGTTTCTGGATTCCCGTATCGTCGACTACCTTAATCTGGAATCGCTGCGGAATAATGGGCAGGGTAAAGAGGCTCCACCGTTTTAAATCGGGATGGTAGTCCTCCGGCATCTTAAGGGTGCAGAGATGACCGAAGGTCCAGCTAACCCAGTAGCCATTGCCCTCGTAGTAGCCATCGTGGCGCGACTTGGCGCCCAAGATTTCCGCCAATTCCTTGGCAACGCTGGGTTTCTCGGCAATACAAAGCTTCACGGGAGTATCGGTAAATGGTAATCGTGCTACGAAGATAGCAAATTAGATTAGAACACGGATTTTGGGTTAACCTCAAAGGACAAAACAAGTACATGTATCCGAATGATTAACTACAAAGGGCGCAAAGGATAGCATAAAGGACACAAATATAATTGCTAAGGCAAGCGAAAGAACGACATTTACTACCAACGCCTATTCAACGCTGTGAATCCTCCCGCTTTGGCGGGAGGCAAGGGGTGGGTTGTAACTCTTAAGATTAACCTCAAAGCCCACAAATACAAAATCTCCGTGCTCTCTGTAGCTCTGTGCCTCTGTGCTAAAAACCACAAAGAACTCAAACATCTACCAAAATAAAACGCTGAACCATTCTATTTCAAATCTGTTTACCAAAGTATAAAAAAACCAAATGCCATGTCAGCAACCGAATCGAATATGCTGCCGCTGGGTACGGTAGCCCCAAAGTTTATGCTTGTAGAGCCTCTCACCGGGCAAATTCGCTCGCTCGACGGGCTGAAGTCGGAAAAGGCAACGCTCGTTATGTTTATCTGCAACCACTGCCCCTTTGTGAAGCATGTAAACCCGCAGCTGGTGGCGCTTGCCTACGATTACATGCCCCAAGGCGTTAGCATCATTGCCATAAGCGCGAATGATGTAGAGGAGTTTCCCAAAGATTTGCCCGTAAAGATGGCAGAGGTAGCACAAAAGCTGGAATATCCCTTCCCCTACCTCTACGACGAGACCCAAGATGTGGCGCGCGCCTACCATGCCGCCTGCACGCCCGACTTTTTCCTTTTTGATGGAACGATGAAGCTGGTTTACCGAGGTCAGCTCGACGGATCACGCCCCTCCAATTCCATTCCCGTAGATGGAAGCGACCTGCGCAGGGCTATTGATGCGGTTCTTGCGGGCAAAAAGGTGGATGAGAGGCAGCTTCCGAGCATCGGGTGCAACATAAAGTGGAAAGGGTAGCCCATACCGCTGAGGGCAAACCGCAGCAAGTATTTTATCGCCTAGCAAACCGCAAATGTCGGGTAAATCCCCGCGCATAGCTCTACAATCCCAAAAACAACCTAAGCTCCTTCACGAAATACATATTCATCACCGTTTTTCAGAATAAGTAGGCGAAATCAAGAAGATGTGATCCATTTTTTTTCGATAAATTCTTGCGTTTCATAGAGAAGTGATGGTGTTTTTTTGATAAAGTCATCCACTTTTAGAAGGATATCACCCATTTCCGAAGGAATGTAACCGAAATTCAAGGCATAGTAATCCAAAATCAGGGACTTACAATTGTACTTCGGAGCAATGTTATCCGTTTTCTTCTAACAGTGATACCATTTTTTTGAGAAGTAACCCCAAAACAAGCAATGGTTAGGCTGTTGCAAGCCCATGTAGCCTATTTTTTAGAAGCGAGTGTGCAGCTTTTTCAAAATGTTTTGCTTTTGCAGCCGAATGTTTTTGTAAATCCTAGGGATGTATTTCATTTTTTTGATGAAGTAGCTGATTTTTTCGAATGAGTAAGCAAAAGACAACGAGCATCACCCCATTTTCGAGCAGTAGCTCGCCGTTTTTTTAAAGAGTTCACCCAAAACATGCAAAGTTCACGCTCTTGAAGCGACCCGGTAGCAGCTATACGAGTATAGGAACCAATAATCGGAGCCATCTTTCCCATTTTTTCCGTATGTTTTTCATTTTTCGGGGGCAATTCCTCATTTTTTTTCTAAAAGTTATCGCCATAAATGGAAATGTAACGCTCTGAATCGTTCAAATACCCAAATGTAAGCTAATCTCATGCAGAGGTTTCGAGTAGCTCACCAGTTTTTTCGTACGAAAAGCAGCCTGTAACCGCTGCATCTCAGCAAATTAACCACAAACAGCGCGGAAACACTCAATTTTAACACACACCGTTTAGCTCAATAAGCTTAAATACCTGCAAAATGGGCTTTCCGCCAGTATTTGGAGCTACATGCCACAGTTCGACTGAGACTCCTGCCCCTACCCTTCAAGCACTCTTAAAGGAAGTACCCCTTGTCATGCCCATTCCCAACTCACCCCTAAATCCCCTCTCTTAGCCGAGTGGTTGGTTTACCAGTAAAAGAACGTTTCGGCTTCTGCTTTCTTTACTCAGGCGAAGCCTGCTCGGCCAAAAGAGGGGACTTCCTGCGCTCCGATTAAGCTGCAGCTTATATCCGTGCCGCTGCCCCCCTCTTTGCGAATGGCAAGTATATGCCGCTTACGGTATGGGCAGGCTCTCTAATGCCATTCGGAGAGAAGGGGATTTGGGGTGAGTCGGATTTGCGAAGCGCTTAGCTACCCCGTAGCTTCGCCTGTACGCCTACGGGCAAAAACCTCCACGTAGCACTGGCAAGGCTTGCCCTTTTACTGGCTAAGCTAAAATAAACTTGCACCTGCCGCAGAACCGCAGCGTATAATAACTAAATTGCCCGCCTACTTATAATCGGTAAGCCTAAGGTAAGCATGGTAGTTGAAGAGCACTTCGTTTGCGCCCCGTTCGGGGTGGTGGGTTTACGGTTTAAGTGGATAAATGCAACAGGAGCTAGGGTTATACGCCCAAAATGGATGGGTAACCACAGCTTTATTGGGGTTATAAACGAGTTAGGCGTAATTATATAACAACCAAACAAAAAAAAGAATGATAACAATAGACAATTATTTGGACAGCCATTATATACATAGAAGTAATTGGCTAAGAGCAGCTGTTTTGGGGGCAAATGATGGAATTATTTCAATTTCAAGTCTTGCTATTGGTGTTGCAACAGCAAGTACAACAAGAGAGCCAATTATATTGGCAACAGTAGCAGGTCTTGTGGCTGGTGCTTTATCAATGTCTGCAGGAGAATATGTTTCGGTAAGCTCACAAACTGATACAGAAAAAGCAGATATTGAAAGAGAAATGAAGGAACTTAAAGAAATGCCAAAAGAAGAACTTAATATATTGGCTCAAATCTATGAAAAACGGGGACTAAAAAAAGAAACTGCTATGCAAGTAGCTATTGAATTAACGGAAAAAGATGCTTTGAGTGCACATGTTAGAGATGAATTAGGTATTAATGAGATTAGCCAAGCTAACCCAATACAAGCAGCATTAGCGTCTGGTACGGCATTTACTGTTGGTGGTATTTTACCCCTTTTAACAATCCTCTTTGCACCAATAAAAGGTATGGAATATTGGCTGTATGGTTTTACAATAATTTTTCTCGTTATTTTAGGAACGATGGCTGCAAAGACAGGTGGTTCAAGTATTCTAAAAGCTATTTTAAGAATTACAGTTTGGGGAACAATTGCAATGGGATTATCCGCATTAGTTGGTTATATTTTTGGAGTGAACGTTTAAATAAAATTTGGAAAATGCAAAAACTACGCCTAACACGCGGTCATTAATATTGGGGTTTAAGCGGTTTGCTAAGTGTGGCGCCCACAGGCAGCAGTTCTTATCGGTTGATAAGTTCGCAGGCACGCAAACCCCAGTTCAGCGCAATCTCAATTAACCGCACGAGGCTCGGCGCATTTTACAATTCCGTCGAGCTTAAGTAGCGGTCTTTGACCGCCATTAAGCAGCAAGCTTTCACCACCACATAAAAGCGCAGCCATACCAACGGCTGCGCTTTGTTTTTTGCTGCCTCAGCCGAATCTATTCTGTAGGCTATGCCTGCAATGATAGAGTTGACGAAGGCAGAAGCCTTCGCCTAACAAGGAAATAGCCTAGAGTAAAACTCGGGGTTTTAGTCCGTAAGCGGTAAAAACAACTCAGATTGTAAAAGCGAAACAAGAATGAGTGCAGTCTTTCACCAACGTTGATGAAAGACTGCAATACCAACTGCATGTGACCATTAAAAGGACATTTACTTTCACATGAAATCCATGCCAAATGCAGCCATTGGTAACTAACGGTAGAATAATATAGCTAGATTTGGATCCTAAAATTGTACAACCAATCCAAATAGGCAATAATGGAGCATAACATTCCGCAAAAAGGATACGGAAATCCTTTTATGGTATACTACTTTTTCTTTCTGACGTACTTTATTCTAATTATCTTCAGCGTAACCGTTTATGTAGCACTATATGGCACCATCGGGTTACTACTCTCGCTTATACTAGCCCATGTTGATAATCGGCAAAATGAGAAGAAGGATGTAGCATTGTACATCATATACCCATTAGCCTCCGCCATATCCCTTTTCATTTTCATATTTATATTCTACCTAATGTCGGGTAGAATCGTTAACATATCACGCCTGTTCCTGCTTATAATCCCGCTAATTTGTGTAATTCCAGGCTACTTTACCATCCGAATATACCAAAGTATCGTAAATAGGAAGCTCGAAAATAAATACTGGGAAGAATACGATAAAACCCATTAATCACATCTAATATACTTACTAGTAATGAGAGGTATTCTTGGCATCGCTCTGCTATTTCTCGAAATAAAACGCATAACAACAAATATTATTAAGCCTATTAGGCTAAAGCGTATTTTAAAGAAGCTAGAGACCGATTTAAGCTATAGAACAACAGGCACCGATGAAATTGACTATCTAGTTGGGAAAGACGTAAGCTCCGAGTACAGCTTCCTATTTATACAGTACAAAAAGCGCATTGCCAACATTAAAACTCCCAAATTTGATGTAAGAGGGGTGTTTGATTTAAATCCCGATTCATTCTTAGTGGTTGTTCTATGCAACGATTCAGATTTAGCAGTAAATAGCTGGGGCGGTAATACCCTAGAACGGTATGTACGGATCCTTTACTTCAAGGTAAACCGAAATGCAAAAGAGTCGAGAGTAGAGATGTACTCATTTATTTATAACGATTTAAGCCACAAGAACACGCTAGAGGAGTTTTACAATTTAGCGAGCAAGCATATAAAAGAAGCCTCTATGACGTTTTAGGAGGGTAATGTCCTGCTTCCCTCTGCTCAGCCTAGCTAAGCTGGAGAGCAATCCGATAGATTCTGAAAAGAAGCCCTTCTGGTTATTCGCAAGGTTACTTTACTCCTCAGTTCGGCTGTGGCAGGAGCCCATAGCCAAACAAGGAAAGTAGCAGCTACTGCTGCATAGAAACAAGCTACAATAACCTACAACCAGAAGCCCAAAGGGCTTCAACCTTAATAGCCCCGAGTTTCACTCGGAGAATTAGGCCGTAAGCGGTAAAACAACTCCAAAGGGGTCAAATGTATTCGCAAAGTAGCGGGCCCTCCCTCCTATACATCCCCCCACCCTATTCGTCACAGAGCTGGTATCAGCAATTTTTTGTTGTTCCTGGAGAGGTTGCCGACAAACACCCCTGTTATATCTTTACCCGCCCCATTTTTGCTGCAACCGCCGCACAACCGCAGCTTAGAATCGCTATATTGCCACCCTAATTACATACAAAATTTGATAGTATTCATAAGCAAGAAAGTGATTAAGTATATTTGCTACGAAAGAATTAGAGGGAAATATTTACTTGTGAATGTTCTGTAGAGAATTGGATGAGGCTGAATGATTGGCAGTAGCTGTTTCAAAAGTTCGATAACTTATATCGAATAAATAAAACAACAATAAGTCTTGACAAAAATAACAGTAGTAAGGTTTATGCTATAATTAAACCTATTCGTAAACTTATTAATAGATGTCTCTGAATATTTTAGAAGAGGTTACCAAAACGAGCATAGAGCTACTTTTAAAGGAACCTTTTTATGCTCATTTTTTTTCTACATTAAATAAGGAGGTTGTACCTAAGCAGCATTCCGTTGCTACAATGGCCGTAGGGTTAAGGCATAATTCTTTTGTGCTAATAATCAATGAACATTTTTGGTCTTCCATTTTAACCAACCAAAAGCATCGCTACGGAGTCGTAAAACACGAAGTGCTACATCTAATTTTCAACCATTTACTAAGAAACGTAAAGGAGAATGGTAAGAATTCGCTTTTGTTGAATATCGCAATGGACCTAGTTGTTAACCAATATATTTTATCGGATCATTTACCGGAGTATTCTATCTTTTTGGATACATTCCCCGATTTAGATTTAGAAAAAGATCAAACATACGTTTACTACTACCAGAAGCTAAATGTTCTCCAAGAGGACATTGATAATCACATTGGACTATGCGATAGCATATCGGCTAAAAATTTGAAGAGTATAGAAAAGCAAAACCATGGATTAGAGCGGCATGCTACATGGGATGAATTTAATGTAATGTCTACCACTGAGCGAGAACTACTTGAAATACAGCTAGAAAACTCCATCAAAATAGCACGTTCTAAAACTTCCGAAAAAAACTATTCGCAGATTCCTCATGGCGTGCGTATTAGAATTGACGAAATTCTATTGAATAATAAGCCAATTGTTGATTGGAGAAGAGTTCTTCGACTGTTTTCGGAAAGTAGCGTAAGAACAAGAATTAAGAATACGCTAAGAAAACCATCTAAAAGGTATGGAACTAACCCAGGCCTCAAAATCGTACAGAGACATAAAATATTAGTTGTATTGGATACATCAGGAAGTATTTTGCTAGACGAACTCAAAGATTTTTTTTCGGAAGTTAGGTTTATGTGGAAACGAGGGGCCGAGGTTTTCATAGTAGAATGCGATTCTGTTATTCACAAAAAGTATTGGTACAAGGGTGTGCATCCCAATGTTGTATATGGTGGGGGCGGAACATCGTTTGATTTACCTTTGAAATTTGCCAATGAGGAGTTTCATCCAGATGGGATAGTATATTTTACAGATGGAATGGCAATGTCTCCCACGATTGTTTCTAAGGCGCCTGTTTTATGGGTGATTAGCAAAAATGGGATTGCAATAGGAAGTGAACATTTTACGAATTTAAAAGGACGGAAAGCAAAGATTTTGTAGTATGAGTAAGGAACAGCAATTTGACTACCAAGTTTACGGCGCTAAGGTATCGAGTTTAGAAATAGAAAGCCTGCTAAACCATTTATTTGAAAGTTTTCCCGACCGTAAGGATTCCGTTCCTGTACCTTTATGCATATGGGGGATGCATGGAATTGGAAAAACTCAGCTTATAAAGGAGTATGCCAAAAAAAACGGATACCATTTTGGCTATATCGCGCCTGCCCAATTTGAGGAAATGGGAGATTTGGTTGGAATGCCCAAAATTACAACGAAAGAGTGCGGTAGCACAGAAACATCTATCGTACCTCCGAGCTGGGTACCACAACAAGAAGGGCCTGGCATTTTTCTAATTGACGACGTAAATCGGGCAGATGATCGGATTTTAAGGGGAATAATGCAGCTGCTACAAGACTATGAGCTGGTGAGCTGGAAGCTACCTTCGAAATGGATGATTGTGCTAACGGCTAATCCTGATGGAGGAGACTATTCTGTTACATCTATGGATGATGCAATGCTGACACGAATGATGCATGTTACGCTTGAGTTTGATGTGAAAAGCTGGGCTAAGTGGGCCGAATTTTCGAATGTAGACCCAAGAGGGATTGCCTTTGTACTTGCCTATCCCGAAATAGTCACAGGAGGAAGAACCACCCCCCGCTCATTAGTTCAATTTTTTTGTTCAATCAAACGAATTCGGGATCTAAAGGACAACTTGACCATAGTTAAAATTTTGGCAGATGGTTGTTTGGATCCTCAAACAGCAATTTCTTTTATCAATTTTGTTTCGATGGATTTGGCCAAACTCGTTACACCAGAAGAGATACTGGAAGCCTCGAAATTTGAGCCGATCCGTAATAGAATAGAGGATCTTGTTGAAGGGAAGGTGAAAAGGCTAGACATCCTCTCCGTGATTCTTACACGCCTAACAAACTACTTGGTATCCTCAAAGGCCGAGCTGACAGATAAGCAATTCGAAAATTTAAAAAAGTTTATTCAGCTGCCTACTATACCAAATGACCTGAGGTTGGCAATGGCTCAAGAGATTGTAAAATCTGAGAAAAAGAGCGCAAAAAGGCTATACGCTGTACCTGAGGTTGGAAAACTGTTGCTGACAAAAATGTAATATACTATGATTAGTCGTCTAGAATATGGAGTTACGTGGTATACAAATTCTGCCACAAAAGAGGTTGCAATCTATTTGAATAAGCCCTTTAAAGTTGAAGATCTAAAAAGACTATACCCCAACTTGAAGGGGATTAGCTTCGAGTTCGCTAAAGGCGAATTTCGGGCACTAAAGGAGAGGCAGAATGAATACTTTAAAGAGGTGCTAGAAGCTTTCGACCTAGAGGAGGTCTTAATTGATGAGCACAGTTTCTTGGAGGGGTTACCTTCCATTCTTTTTAAGCCTTCTTTGAAACGTCTGTCAATTCATTCTTTGGGGAAGACAGATGAAAAATTTGAATTGAACATCCCTTCTTACAGCCAAATAGAAGCTGTAAGCTTACATTGTAACCATATTAAGCCAAATTCAGGGCTATTTGAGTTACCGAATCTAAAACATCTCGAGTTATACCTTTGCGAAGAGGCTGTTGATCTATCAAAGTCCGAGAAGCTAGAAAAATTAACATGTACCACCCAAAGTTCGGAGCTAGGTTGGGATACCTCAAAGATGCCGAACCTAAAGGAGTTGAATGTATGGATTAATGATAGTGAAATACCGGTTAAAACCCAGTTAGATTTTCAGCACAATAGATTTTTAGAGAAACTGTCCTTGCGTGGATTCGATTATTTTCCTAAAAATCTAGGAAAATGTAGCGCATTGAGAAGCGTTTGGTTGACAAATGTGGGACAACCGTCTTCGTCGGAAAACTTTATATTTTCATCACTAGATAATCTTGAAGAACTCTACCTGAACAAATGCGGCTTAGATTATTCGCCCGACAGATTTCTAGGATCGATGCCGAACCTGCATAAGCTCTCCATCCTAAATACCGAAGGAATTGTTCAGCTTAGGGCGGAACTTTTCCGATCTATGCAGCTTACGGAAGTGGAGCTCCAAAACTGCTCGTTGCCTAAAGATATGCCAGAGGTAGCTGTTGATTCTTTAGAAACGAACTATCTGAATACGGAAAATATTTCTTCGCTTTCGGTATTTAAAAAAATCAATCTTCTTTCTAGCGTACAATCCAATTTAGGGCAGGCAGAATGGAAGCATCTTATCTCCTTGGAAGACTTCAGTTTAAAAAGGTGTCATAATGTTAAGGTTTTACCTTGCTTTAGTGAAAGCAACAGCGCCCTCAAAACAGTTGAATTGAAAGAGAACGATCTGCTGGAAACATTCCCTGAGTCTTGGAAAGATTGTCCTGCCATAAAATCTCTATTTATAGATCGATGTCCGAATCTTGTTATACCTGCTTGGGATAGTTTTTCGGAATTGGAAAGCCTTTGTATCGATTCAAAGGTGTCTAAAATACCTGCTTCCATTTTATTATGGAACCGCCTAGCAACAATTAGCATTTCTGAGAATTGCCTTAGAAAGGAAGTCGCCTTATATGTGTCGGATCTAACAAAAGTTACATTAGATGACAACTTGAAGAAAGAAACAAAGCAGCTTATAGGCTTGTTGCTCTTCGAGAATTATACGAAACAGCATATTATAGATAAGAAGCGGCTATTTTTGGATATTTTAAATTGTAAAAGCTTTAACGTACGACAGTATGCTTTATCACGATTGGATTTGATAAACGAGCCTTTTGAGGTAAATATGGATTTTCTAAAAGAAAAAACGATTGGAATTCTTGGTAAAGTTCAAAATGCAAAAACATACTATAAAAATAAGCTGTCTGAATGCGGATTGCAATTTAAGTCAAAAATAGATAATGATGTTGATGTTTTAATTGTTGGTACAAACTTTGATCTGCCAGAAGAATTCACTTCCAAACAAAGATTCTATATATCAGAAAACCAGATCGAGAAATTTGTGCAGGATGTACGACCGGGATATATCCAAAATTTGGAAACACCAGAGCTGCAAAGCCTAAGAAACTTGATTTTCTCGAATCAGGAAGAGAACGACAGACTAGTTTTAGAAATGGTAAAAGGAGGAGGTGTCGCTGAAGCTTTGCTGCCAGATTTAATGGTGGTTGCAAAGACATCCAGAGTTGATTCTGTAAAAAATGGGCTAAAGAAACTTTTGAAGGCAAAACTATCGGCTGATGCACAAAAAATACTGTCGGATAGAACAAATATGCGATTGTATGGCGAAAGTCAATTTAACTATTACCATTCCTTAGATCCCGAATTTGATGTAGCTCAGATGGCCTACACGTTCGTACAGCGAGAAAACGCAGATCCAAAGTTCTTCTTGAACACATTTAATAGTAGTAAAAATCAATTTAGGGAGGAGATGTTCCTTGGCTATTATAAAAGATATCTTGAAAAGCCTCACTATTTGACAATCCGTGAGAAGCTAACTTCAGATGAGATGCGAATAGTTCTTTCGATGCCAGAATTTAAAGGCCTTCTTAAAAGATTAATTATTTATACAGATGAAGATGTTTCAGGATATATTGATGCACTATTATTACATAAGGACACATTGCAAGAACTCCATTTCACGACTACGTCTAGTAAACTGATAGATGATATAGGCCATTTAAAAAAAATTAAAAAGTTTAGTATTAATGGCAAAAAACTAGAGAAACTTTCTGAAGGACTGCTTCAAATGAAGAAATTAAAGGAGTTGCTTATCTATAGTGATCAGCTAATTATAGAAGATGTAAAGTTTAAAGAACTTAATAAAATAGAGCATTTTTATTGTTCAGGAAACATTAAGTTTCAAGAATAGATGTAGTGGTTATAGACTCGCTTATTCACCCCTAGTTCACCGTAGTCCAAATTAAACGCACGAGGCTCGGCGCATCTTGTAAATCCCGTCGAACATAAGTAGCGGTCTTTGACCGCCATTAAACAGCAAGCTTTCACCACCACATAAAAGCGCAGCCATACCAACGGCTGCGCTTTGTTTTTTGCTGCCTCAGCCGAATCTATTCTGAGGCTATAGCCTGCAATGATAGAGTTGACGAAGGCAGGAGCCTTCGCCAAACAAGAAAAATCCCCCTTTTACTATTCTTATTTAGACTGTTTATACCATAACAGCGTAAGCAGTCGGTATAAGCGCCAGTAAGGCAGCTCTACCTCATACTGTACGCCAGCTACTATTTATACCCTATTTTAAACTAATCACCTTAACATCAGGTGCAGTATTATCGTTTACATATCAGCAAAATAAAAATCGAAGCCCATGAGACGAACCGTACATTTCATTCTCACGCTTGTGCTACTTGCTATGCTTAGCTGCCAATTTGCAGCTGCACAGGTCAGGTATACGATAAGATCCCAAAAGGTGGAAATAGTGGGGACATCAAACATCCACGATTGGACAGCGGTAGTTGGAAAGCTCTCCGGATCATCCGACTTCGTCGTGGAGAACAATACGATAACAGGCATTAAAGCAGCGGTGGTAGATGTAGATGCCAGCTCGCTTGCCGGCTCGAAGGGGGGTATTATGAACAGAAAGATAAAGGAGTGCTTCGACTCCGAAAGCTACCCCCACATTAGGTTTGTGCTGGCAAAGGTAAATGGCGTTCAAACCACAGGGAATGTATCAACCATCAACCTTGTTGGCAACATTACCATAAAAACCACCACCGTACCGGTTGAGTTTTTGGTAAAGGCAACGGCACTTGCCAGTGGCGAAATTGAGGTGCGCACATCAAAGCAAATTAGGATGAGCGACTTTAACCTAAAGCCTCCAACAGCGCTGCTTGGCACGCTAAAGACCGCCAACGACGTAACAGTAAACATCTACTTTCTTCTTAAGAAGTAGTAGTATGCCAACCAGCGTATGGCTGGCAACCCGGTTCTAATTTTAAATCACACTACGATGAAATCAAAAGTAGGATACGCGCTAGTACTTGCCCTTATTGTAGGAGGCTCCTTCGGTGCATCGGCACAGCTTGCCGATATGCAGTACTTCAACAGAAACGACCAGAACGGAAGGAATCTTTTCGAAACAGCTAAGGATGATTCGGTAAAGTATGGTGGCCAGAAGCTAAGGGTTGGCGCAGGTTTCATGCAGGCCTTCCAAACGCTCAAGAATCACAATACGGCAACACCAAACATGGTAGGTGGCGTCGATCAGAACAAGCCCATTAAGATTGAGCCCGGCTTTGGTCTTGCTGCTGCAAACATGACCTTCGACGCCCAGCTCGCCGATGGCGTTAGGCTCAACCTCACCCTCTACCTTGCCTCTAGGCATCATAACGATACGTGGGTAAAAGGGGGCTACATCCAAATGGATAAGCTTCCGTTCCTTAAGGGAGAGCTCTTCGACAACCTGATGAAGTATACCACCATCAAGGTAGGCCACATGGAGGTCAACTACGGTGATGCCCACTTCCGCCGCAACGATAACGGGAACGCCATCCTTAACCCATTTGCCGAAAACCTTATCATGGATGGTTTTGCCACCGAAATTGCCGGTGAGGTTAACGTGCACTACAACGGGCTGATTGGCGTATTGGGGCTAAGCAATGGCCTGCTTAAAGGCGATGTTATAGAGAAGACCAACACCAAAACGGGCAAAACCCGCAGCAAGAAACCCTCCGTTTATGGCAAGCTTGGCTTTGACGGCTACCCTGTAGAGGGGTGGCGCCTCCGCGTTACCCAATCGGGCTACTTCAACGGCGGATCAACCAGCAATACGCTCTATTCGGGCGACCGTGGTGGATCCAGCTACTGGGGCGTGCTTACCAGCTCCACCGATCTAACCGCAAACATGGCAACCGGCCGATACTCCCCCGATTTCAGCTACCAGGTTAGCTCCCTAATGAGCAACATCTTCACCAAGTACCGCGGGCTGGAGCTCTTTGGCACTTACGAATGGGCAAAAGGACGACCATACACCAATGACGTAGCCCAGGTGGACAAGCGTACGGTACACCAAATTGCAGGAGATCTACTCTACTACTTTGGTGAAAAGGAAAACTTTTACGTAGGCGCTCGCTATAACAGGCTTAGCGGAGAGCTCGCTCCAACCGCAATGGATGCCGACATCACCCGTAAGGCATTTGCTGCAGGTTACTTCTTTACAAAAAACATACTGCTAAAAGCTGAATACGTGAAGCAAACGTACGATGGCTTCCCTGCAAATAACATCTACAACGGAGCCAAGTTCGACGGGTTTGTCGTAGAAGCAGTGGTGGGGTTTTAACACTTACCTAAATGAAAAAGTGCAGAGCCAGAGATTTCACCTTTATGACTTTTATTTTAGAGGAGTCCTCTATGAACCACAGAATAGAAAGGTTGCCCATATTTGCTCGCTTAACAACGGCAGGCAAACGTAGTGTTACCAACCGCTTTCTTCCGTAGACACCATGGCGCAGCCATACCAGACTGGCACGAATCCCTGTTTGAGCGAGGTCGCCTCCACAATGACCCTCAATGTTGTAACGGTCTTAGGGCTATTACCACATTTGAGGAAGCGCCATTTCTCCGCGACCGAGCGAGTTAATTCGTGCCAAGGCCTTTTGGTTCTTTTGGGCCAGCCAAAAGAACGGAAAAGAATAAATACTTCGCAGATAAAATCATAGCCAGCATTCAAGCCCTAGAAGAATTCTGTGCTTATTATTTTAAAAGTGATATACCTGATTGCTGGGCAGGGAGTTTACCTTGGCAGACCTCCCTGCCCTACTTTAGCGGATTGCTGATGCTACAGATATTTCTACTACAGGCTGTTTTTTTAGCTCTTGGGGCATCCAACAACCCCGACGTTCACACCTATGCCTACGAAATACTTTCCGGTAGCCAGATATCCATCTCTGGTAAAAGCAACATTAACACGTTTAGATGCTATACGGCCAATATCCCGCGTAAAGGATCCTTTTTAGCTTTCGAACCCGAAGGCGTTAATGTAGTAGATTTCTACCATGCCGATGTCGATCTGCTGGTAAAATCGCTCAGCTGCGGCAGCAAGCTAATCGAGAAAGATCTGAACAGATCCCTTATGGCCGATAGGTACCCATTTATTATGCTAAGCTTTAAGGATGCCAAGCTAGTTGCGCGATATCCAAATAGAACAGCAAAATATCAAACCACCTTAAGCATGACGATTGCCAGCACAACCCGCAACGTGGGAGTGGACATTCTTCTTCAGCAGGTAGATCATAACACGTTTAGGATAGTAGGTAGTCAGGTTATTAGCATGACCGATTTTAATATAAAACAGCCAACAGCAATGTTTGGAATGATAGTCGTAGATCGTGAGATTACCATTAGCTTCAATATTCTCGCAGCTGTATATAAGGATGTTCTTGGAAGCTATACAATCCCCATAGCGGGCAGTAGCAATTCCTCTGCTCAGCGTAAGCTAGATTAAACGCACGAGGCTCGGCGGAATTTGGCTACGCCGAGCTCCGCTTCGCAACGATGGTAATAGGCTACGTCGAGCTTCTGTTTCGTCGAGTTCAGCTCGGCTGAGTCCCCTGCCCATAGCCGTCAAGCTAAAAGATACCATTCTTAAAGGAAGACCATATGCCTGCCCATTCCCAACTCACCCCTAAATCCCCTCTCTTAGCCGAGTGGTTGGTTAACCAGTAAAAGAACGTTTCGGCTTCTGCTTTCTTTACTCAGGCGAAGCCTGCTCGGCCAAAAGAAGGGACTTCCAGCGCTCCGATTATGCTGCAGCCTATATCCGTGCCGCACCCCCCTCTTTGCGAATGGCAAGTAGGCGCTTACAGTATGAGCAGGCTCTCCAATGCCATTCGGAGAGAGGGGGATTGGGGGTGAGTCGGTTTTGCGAAGCGGCAAGCTCCTCTTTCGTTGCTTACCCATCCTTAGCTTGACGGCTATCGGCAGGAGCCTTCGCCAAACAAGGAATTGCCTATGCCATGCCCATCCCCAACTCACCCCTAAATCCCCTCTCTTAGCCGAGTGGTGGGTTAAACAGTAAAAGAACGTTGCCGCTTCTGCTTCCTTTACTCAGGTTACGCCTGCTCGGCCAAAAGAGGGGACTTCCATCGCTCCGATTAGGCTACAGCCTATATCCGTGCCGCACCCCCCTCTTTGCGAATGGTAAGTAGGCGCTTGCAGTATGGGCAGCCTCCCCAATGCCATTCGGAGAGAGGGATTGGGGGTGAGTCGGTTTTGCAAAGCGCTTAGCCACCCCGTAGCTTCGCCTGTTCGGCTACGGGCAAAACCCTCCACATAGCAGCGGCAAGGCTTGCCCTTTTATTGACTAAGCTAAAATAAACCTGACCCTGCCGCACAACCGCAGCGTATAATCGCTAAATTGCTCGCCTATTTATAATCGTAAGCCTATATTAAGCATGGTAACAGTGGAACACTTCGGTTGCGCCCGGTTCGGGGCGGTGGGCTTGCGGTTAGATAGTAGATGCACCTCATTTGCGGAAAAGGTATACATACCACTACAAATTTTGGTGGGATATACACCTTAGGGAGGATGGAGGTGCATATATAAACGAATTAGCGGTCACCCTAAGGACGACCCAATAAAACATAACAAGAAAGACAAATTAATATGGACTATATTTTACATACAATTGAAAAAAAGATAAGGCGATTTGAAGGTACAGCCGAGGCTCGAGTTTATCATCAAGTCAGAGTAGAATATGCCTTTTATTTGTTGCTTTCCTATTTTTGGAACAAAAATTTTGAAGAAATAGGAATTACTGATTTTGTTCTTCAAGGAAATATTATTAAGGAAATCCAAAAACCTTCAATTGGAACAATTGCAAGTATAATTCAAAAACTTGACATTGCTAATGAGTTATCTCAATCTGTTTCTAAAAAAGACACTAAACCCGAATTAAGCGAATATGCCGAACTCAGAAATGATTTAATCGGACACGGTTATAGTTTTGAAGATGATTTAAACAACTTTTCTAATTCATTCGATGTATGGTATCAGAAACTATTGAATCTAAGAGTTCAAATTTTAAGTAGAAAAACTGATTTGATAGTCTGTCAAGGTTTTGATGAAACTACTCAAGAATATATTGGAACAATATATGATTACGAGGGAGACATTAGAAGTAATTGGCGGTGTTCGAAAGAAATCTATGAGTTTGAATTCGAAAATCTTTATGCTTCATACGAACCAAACAATTATTCTCGTTTATCGCCATTTATCCACATAGAAGCTAATGAAGACGGATTGTTTGTATTTAGGAACGTTCAACAAGCACTACTTGGTAAACTTAGATATAACAGAATTGACAAATCAGATAAAGACTTCACTAAATGTTGGGAAGAGTTCGAATTTAGTGCTAATAACGGTGTTTTAAAAAGACAACCCAACGGCTGTATTATAAATGTATTTCACCCCAACTATAAAAGATACATTGAGGTTGGAAGTATAAAAGAAAAAGTTTACGATTTTCTAACAGGTAAAGAAAAGGGATCATCTGTATGTATTACATTATGGGGGCACGGTGGGAACGGTAAAACAGCTACAGTTCAAAAGATATGCGAAGAGCTTTCTCTCAATGAGAAAAAACCTTTTGAATTTATAATTTTTCTTTCCGCAAAAGATAGAGAATTGAATAAGTTCACAGGAAAAATTGTTCCTATAAATACGGAGAATCGCATTACCAGTTTTGAAGAACTTATTAAAAAATTGAACTTACTAATCTATTCAGAAGATTCAACAGACACTAAAAAAATCATTGATGAAAAATCCAGAATGTTGCTTGTCATAGACGACTACGAAACATTTGATGATACGGACAAAGAAAAAATTACTCAATTCATTAAACAATTAAATACTGTTTACCACAAAGTAATCATTACCACTCGAAATAGTTTTCTAAAAATTGGCGATGACATTCAAACGAATGAGTTGGATATATCTAACACAATTAAATTCCTTAATGAGGTATTGACATTTGAACACAACTATACGCCATTACAGCTAAAAGATGTTGAAGCTGAAATTAGACAAGGAGATATTAAGAAGGAAATTCATAAAATAACAATTGGTAAACCCATTGAAATTATCCGCTTCGTAAATTGTTTCGTTCAGAAAGGAAAACTTACTGAAGACTTCCTAAAAGATATGAAACGCGTTAATTCCCATTCTGAAAGAAATGAGTTCTTATATGGTCGAAACTACAAACAACTTGAAGGAGATAAATTAGCACAAGATATTTTTACTGTTATTGGCTTACTTACACCACAAGATTCCCTAACAAGTTTGGTCAAACACATAAAATTCATCTTAAATAAAAAAGATGAAGACGAAGCTGTTTTCAATAATTCATTGGACAAACTCGTTAAGCTTCGCTTAATTGAAGTTGACGAAGACGGTTCTTACAAAGTTGACTCGAAAGATATTCTTGAAATTATGAAACAAGAATACAACAAGAGAAATGAAGGTTTCCGAAGTGGTACTAGAGCATTTTATGAAAGGATAAAAACAAATATTACTACTGATACCGACAGAGCATTATTAACACACGTAAAAACTTTACGCCATCAATCAAATCCAGAAACAACAGTTCAGCAGTATCGAGAAATATTAAGACAGGGGAAAGAGTTTTCGTATGACGTAAAATTTGAAGCACTTTTAGATTTAGGTGATTTCCTTTTTAATCATCGTGGGGAAAAAGAGCTTGCTATAAAATTATTTGACGAATATTTTGATGATTATTATGAGTTTGAAGTTTTAAAACGATATTCGAGTTATTCTTGGAGTTTAGACAAAGAAAAATCAATTAGGATTCTTGAGAGTTTTTATGCAAAAAATTCAACGCGCAACGTAAGTATCACAAAGAATGAGAAACTACATTTGCTTGCGTTAATTGTTATGAGAGAAAGTTTCTATTGGAATGATAAGTTTGAAAGAGAAAATAACAATAGACAAAAAAATAAAGACCAACTTCAAAGAATATACAACAATTATGGTCATATACTCTTTGCACAACTCAAACACATTAATATCACGAAAGATTTAAGCTCGGAAGAACTTAATGACATTACCTTAGCAATAGAAAGTTTAATAGATACTTGCTATCGTATTAACAATAAACCCGTAGCTATTGAAATATGCGAGTTTGGATTAGCTAACTTTCCTGAACGAATACATTTTAGATTCAAGAGGAAAATTGACAAATTAAAAGGATATAGAAGCCATTTTCAACAAAGTCGTCCGAAAACACTTTCTGATTTTGGTGCAAAAGTAAAAGCTGCCTATACACCGTTAGAAATAATAAATCTTGACCCCAAAGACAAAGGATACACAGGTACAATTTTGAAATTATATAATGACCAATCAAAATACGGATACATAAAATATGATTCAGACCAAATTCAAGGCAGAATTTATTTTCGTGAAGCAAGTTTAGTTGGACATAAATTCGAACAATTAAAAGAAGGAGATAAGGTGAAATTTGGTTTTGGCAAAATTAATAAAACTAAATTTGGTGCTATTCAAATGATAAAAGCATAAACGACAAGGGCTAACCTCCGCTAAACGTAGCTCCTAGTTCAGCGCAATCTCAATTAAACGCACGAGGCTCGGCGGAATTTGCAATTCCGTCGAACATAAGTCGCGGTCTTTGACCGCAACTAAACGGCAAAACGAGCACCACCACATAAAAGCGCAGCCATACCAACGACTGCACTTTGTTTTTTACTACTTTTGATTGCGGTCTTCAGACCGCTACTTAGTAAAGTCGAAGTTTAAAACTTCGACTAGCCTTGAGCGCTGATGTAGGCTACGGCGAACGGGGGCACATCGTTTACGCCCCGTTCGGAACTACAGGTCTGCGGTTTTAGGTAAAAGACAGCTGTAGCTGCACATATACACCCATATAGGGATATATTAGGTAGCTTTGTTGCATATATAAACGAGTTGGGCGCAAGTTTGAAAATACGAGCATTAAGGATATTAACATTATAATATGACCAGAACAATAGGTATAATAGGAGACTTTCATAACTCGATAACTCAATCAACAATTGCTGATTCGATTAATCACTCAAATAGATTATTAGGATTTGATACAGCTTTTACATGGATTGACACAGAACAATTGGATTCGGATAATTATATGGATATATTAAATGGATTTGATGGCATCTGGAGTGCACCAGGAGGTCCATTTAATAGTTTAGATGGAGCAATAAACGCAATAAGATATGCCAGAGAAAATAGGATTCCGCATCTTGGAACTTGTGCTGGTTATCAACATACGATTATCGAGTATGCACGTAATGTATCAGGATTTAAGAATGCTCAACATGCCGAGTATTCATCAGATTTAGATAATCAATTTATAAGTAAAATGTCTTGTTCCTTAAAGGGTACAAAAGATAAAGTGATTTTGGTTAAGGATTCAATCGCTCAAAGGATTTATAATTCAAGTGAGATAGAAGGTGATTATTTTTGTAGTTATGGATTAAATAATGATTTTAAATTTGTATTTGAACACAGTGACTTTGTGGTAAGTGGATTTGATAAGGATAATGCAATTCGGATATTGGAATTAAGGAATCATCCATTTTTTATAGCAACAGTATTCGTTCCACAAGTTGATTCAACATTCGAGAAACCTAATAAATTGATAACAGAATTTGTGAGAATAGTGAACAGTTAAAAAAACCAGCGCCCAACAAGCGGTCTCAGCTAAGCGTAGCGTCCTCGCTACGCTCTAGCAACCAAGGCCTCCGGCCGTAACAATTATCACCAAGGCTACGCTTGAAGGGCAGCTTTACCATGAAAAGCTGCCGCTGTTGGTTCCCCGTTACATGGCATTAAAAAAAACAGCACAACCATAATGAAACACCTTGATTTTAAAGATAAATTTCTAAGAATTGATGATAAGGAACTTGAAATGGAGTTCTCGATTAAAGATGCTCGGATTATAGATAATAAAGCAATTGTGATTTTTGACTTTAATGATTTAGTTCCAAAACATAGACAATTTAATAATTGCAGAGCGTTTGATAATAATGGAGATTTGATATGGATTGCTGAACATCCGACAAATACAAGTGCTGATTTCTATGTTGAGTTTATGGATTCTAAATCTAATAAATTATGGAATTTTAGTTGTTTCATCTGTCAACTAGATTACAAGACAGGTAGATTAATTAAATCGGAGTTCACAAAATGATTTTTAAAACGGTAGATTCAAGAAACAAATGCAGCGGGTTTGACCCCCCAAGCTAAGCGTAGCGTCCTCGCTACGCTTGGTTGAGCAAGGCTTCCAGCCTATTATTAATGCGGCTCCTGCTCCCAAGTTCAGCGCAATCTAAATTAAACGCACGAGGTTCGGCGGAATTTGGCTACGCCGAGCTCCGCTTCGCTACGGTTGCAATTGACTACGTCGGACTTCGTTTCCGTCGAGCTTAAGTAGTGGTTTGTAACCGCCATTAAGCAGCAAGCTTGCTTGACAGGAGGGTACCGCTCGAGATCGAATAAAAGTCAATGGCCCGAATGGCTTATAAACGCATAAAAATTATCCCGGAAAGCATCCCCTATCGGAATCATGTTATCCTTAATCTTTATGCGGTTGCGCTCTATCGATTCAATCTTCGTTTTAGCTACAACCCATGATTTATGGACCTGGACAAACTTATTGGAAGGTAATTGACCAAGCATTGTAGCGAAGCTTTGTTTGGTCATAATCCTTTTATACGGCGTTACAATTTGCAGGTACTCCTTCATTCCTTCAATCCAAAGGATATCTTCAACCTGGATATTTTCGAGCCGGTATTCGGTTTTTACAAAAATATTAGCAGCTGTATCCGGGCTCATTTGCTTTGCCAGCGCATCGTCATAAGCTTTGTTCACGGCATCCAAAAAACGTTCAAACGAATATGGTTTCAACAGGTAATCAAACACCCGAAGCTCATAGCCCTTCAGCGCGTAATCGGCATACGCGGTAGTAATGATGACGTAAGGTTTTACCGATAACGCTTCCAGCAGCTGGATACCGGTAAGCTGCTCCATCTGAATATCGAGAAAAAGAACATCAACCTTATCCGCTTTCATATGCTGCATCCCCGAGAGGGCATCTTCAAAGCTGCCACGCAGCTCCAGAAAAGGTATTTTAGCAATAAAGCCTTCCATCTTGGTAATGGCAGGCGGTTCGTCTTCGATAATAATGCACGACAATTTCATGAGAGCAGGATGCTTAGGTCAACGCTAAAGATATGGTTTTCCTTCGAAACATGGAGCTGATACTTTCCCGGATAAAGAAGTGCAAGCCGGCGTTTTACATTCTCAAGCCCCACTCCTCCCGATCTTTCGTGCTGGGAAACCTCATCATTAAAATAATTCCGGCAAACAAAATGCAGCTGCTTCCCGTCACATTGTAAAGAGATATCGATAACCGGCACGATCCCCTTATTCGCAGAATACTTAAAAGCGTTTTCAACAAACGGGATGAACAGCATGGGGGCCAGCTCATAGCTAGAACAATCACAAGGAAATGAATATTTTACATATTCTGGCTTCTTAAACCGGATCTGTTGAAGCCGGATGTAATTCTGTACATATTCGACCTCTTTGGTTAACGGCACTTTTTCCGGTCGTGTTTCGTAAACCATGTACCGCATCATATCCGACAGCGTTATAAGCGCCTTCGACGCCTCATCGGGGGCACTGTGTATAAACGAATCGATATTGTTGAGTGTATTGAAGAGAAAATGAGGATTAATTTGTGATTTAAGGACTTCCAGCTCATTTTTCAGGTTACGGTTTTCCAGTTCTGCTTTCACCTTGATGTTGGTAAACCAATTCTCAAAGCCTCTCACCAGGCTTCCGCTTTGGGCAATGATAAAAGTGCCGACAACTGGAAGCCCGAAAACACTAAATCGCTGTACCTTAAAATGAGGTGCAATAACCCAATGGGCAACGAGGAAGACAAACGACACCAAAACCGTTAATATCAACGAATAAATGAGATAACGAACCAATTGCCGCTGCTCGAAATAACGAATAAAATACCCGTAGAACAGATAAAAGATAACAGCCGCCCATATAAAATTTAAGGCCAAATGCGGGATTAACAAAGTAATTCCGTCAAAATCGGCAATACTAGAGTATAACATAGCCAACACTACGGAGAACGCCCCAAATACCGTCCAGAAAATGCCGTGAATCAATATTTTTAAAGCCAGCTTCATTGCCTCGATAAGCTTAATTCTTCCTTCTCGCCCAGTACCCTTCCGGGCAAAAAGCATTGATGCAAACCTACGAATAAGATCAAATATGCAAAAGGGTTGTCCCCCCCTGAGCGTAACGCCCCCCGTTCGGCTGAGGCTCCTGCCTCAGTCGCTTCTATCCTTGTAGGCTTTGCCTACATAACGGAGCGTAGCCCCCAACTCGGCTACGGGCAAAAACCCTCACGTAGCGGCGGCAAGTCCTCGCTTTTTACTGGCTAAGCTACAATCCTGAAAGGATTGAATTTTAATAGCCCCGAGTGAAACTCGGGGAATTAGGTTGGAAGATGAAAACAACCCCGAAGGGGTTGAATAGCTTCTCTGAGAAACGGGCTAGCCCATAACGAATACCCAGGGATTTCGCCTTTAAGATTCTTGTTCTAGAAAAGGCCTTTATAAACCTCAGAATAAAAAGGTTTCCCATATTAGCTCGTTTAACAACGGCAGGCAAGCGTAGTATCACCAAACAACCTTCTTCCGTAGACACCATGGCGTAGCTGGAGGCGTTAGCCGACATCCCGAAAAGTTCCGACAACGGGACATACCAGACTGGCACGAATCCCTGTTTGAGCTGGCACATCCCGCTCTGCGGGAGAGGTCGCCTCCACATGTTCCTCAATGCTGTAACGGTCTTAGGGCTATTACCACATTTGAGGTAGCGCCATTCCTCCGCGACTGAGCGAGTTAATTCGTGCCAAGGGTTTTTGATCCTTTTTGCCCTACAAAAAGGATAGAAAAGAATAAAAGCTCGCGGCTAAAATCATAAGCAGCATTCAAGGCTTAGCTGAATTTTGTGCTTTTATTTTTTAAAGCGAAATCCCTGAACGAATACCCACCCTATTCGTTATAGAGCCTAATTTTTCGTTATTAGAAATATCATGGATATCAAGAATTTGACATTTGACTTTTCCGAGCTTTTACATAATTACTTATCAGCATGTAAACCGCCTGTGGCAACATAAAATACGTCATTCCCGAACAAGGAATCATGTAGCTGCCAATTAGTACGATAATTAAGTAGGATATGGTAAAGCTATAGGGCAAGGCAATCCCCTTCCTTTCCATTGAGTGCACCAACAAACCTAATGGAATGACTAGTATGCCAAAATAAAAGAACCAAAAAGCGGCAAACGTTTCAAAATTTGTACGTCCTGTCATTGCAGGAAATTCTTCCAATCCTCTGCTTATTTTAAAAAAACCCGATTGGGCAAATCCGTGAAATTGCTTGCCAAAACCACCAGCCGACAAAGCGCACTGGGTATGCATGATCCCAATGATTACAAGCAATATCCCGTTAGTTACTTTCTTTAGTATTTTCATAACATTTGGAGTTTTAAGGTTTCGTTTAATATTTCTGGCTAAAAAACATTGGTACGGTATAACATACAGTTGGCAACGCACACATTAAAAGGATCACTGGGGATGGCTGGCGGAAAGCTGAAAATAATGTAAACTCGGTTACGATGCGAATGACAAAGAATAAGATACACATTCCCAATACACTGTATCTTAGCAAGCTGCCTAGTATGGCTTTAGGCTGAACAAGCGACACTACTCCCATAAATAGTAAAACCAAAATAACAATGGCATGGTAAGTCAAAAAAATTGACCGGTTTACCTGCGACAGGCAGCTTAGTGTGTTGTCCCAGTCAAATAGCTTATTAAACAAGACGTGAAAAACAACAAACAGGAGGTCAATTGCCCCTGCTATACGGAGCATCAATACGCAATTCTTCATCATAATTATTTTTCAGAAAATTCATTGGTTATGCTAGTTATCATCGATTTGATAATGAGAATATGAAAAGGTTTTACTACGAAAAAATAGACACGTCCCCAGAAGTTATGATAGCACACCTTGGTTGTAACTGTCACCTTATATTTATAAGGTTGTATCTCCAACCTAAAAGACAAGCTGGCCGAGAGATGCTTATCGCTAGCATAGAGCAAGACCTCTTCGTCGGTTACTTCCTGCACATCAAAAAAACCGGCTCTTTCACCTTTTCGGATAGCCAAAACAGGCTGTTCCACCTCTTCTCCGGTTTGCAAACCCAACGGACGAACCAAGCAATTGCGCACTTTATAAAGCCAAACCAGCCAGGTTGGATTATAATTCAGCAGATAACGGGCAATACTGGTCACTTGTATGGGTTGCCGGGAAATAATTTCTCCTGAAAAGCTATCAGAATAATGTATCGTCGTAAAACAATCCCGCATCAACGATTTCTCGGGAGTGGCTATTTTTAAAGCATTCATGACTAATAGGTTAATTTGTCAGTACAAATATCCAATTAAGATTTATGCCAAACAAAACCAATCAACCAACGGACAATAACCGTCAACCAACTCAGTTCGACTGAGACTCCTGCCCTAGTTCAGCGTAGCATAAATGAAACGCACGAGGCTCGGCGTAGCTAAACTTCGCCGAGCCTCGTGCGCTGATACAGGCTTCGGCAAGTGGGGTGTTGCCCGTAGGGCATTCCGACTTGTAGCATGTCGCCACCTTACTTCGTAGAGGTTAAACCAGTCCGTTATAACCGAAGATCAACGTATTTTACCATCCAATGACAGGTATTCAAAAACCTGTCAGGTATTACCTTGTGGTGTAGAATCTCGGAAACGGGCACTATAGCATGCCTTGCTCTATACCCCTCACTAGCCGTAGTCTAATTAAACGCACGCGGCTCGGCGGAATTTGCAATTCCGTCGAACTTAAGTAGCGGTCTTTGACCGCCATTAAGCAGCAAGCTTGCACCACCACATAAAAGCGCAGCCATACCAACGGCTGCGCTTTGTTTTTTGCTGCTCTATCCAAACAGGCGAAGCCTGCTCGGATAAAAGAAGGGACTACCTGCGCTCCGATTAAGCTGCAGCTTATATCCGTGCAGCAGCCCCCTCTTTGCGAATGGCAAGTATAGCCGCTTACCGTATGGGCAGCCTCTCCAATGCCATTCGGAGAGAGGGGGATTGGGGGTGAGTCGAATTTGCAAAGCGCTATAGCCACCCCGTAGCTTCGCCTGTTCAGCTATGGGCAAAAACCTCCACATAGCTGCGACAAGGCTTACCCTTTTACTGGCTAAGCTAAAATAAACCTGCCCCTGCCGCAAAACTGCAGCGTATAATAACTAAATTGCCCGCCAACTTATAGCCGTAAGCCTAAGGTAAGCATGGTGGTGGTAGAGCACTTCGTTTATGCCCTATTCGAGGTGTTGGATTTGCGGTTTGTAGGTAAAAGGCAGCTATAGCTGCACATATACACCCATATAGGGATATATTAGGTAACTTTGTTGCATATATAAACGAGTTACCGCCAAGTGTAAGGAAGAAATCTGGATAATGAAATGTTGTTTCAAATTTGAATTTATTAATGGAATTATATAAAGCAATATATGGAGATTCTTGGAAAGAAAACATTGTTCTTTCAAGCGTTCCTTTATGGAAATATGACAAGCAAATTCCTATAGCAAATGCTTCAGGTTGTTTAATAAACTATAAAAACAATGTTTTTTTAGTTTCAATCGCTCATGCATCCATTGCTGAGAGTGAATGGAATGTTGAAGTTAAAGCAGTTGAAAAGGTTGGTGATCATTTTGGTACTATTCTTCAGCCAATTAAAATGCAACCGCTAGCAGAATTTAAAATAACTCCTAATGGAACAGGTTTTACCGAACCTAAAATTGTTGATTTTACTTACCGAAAAGTTTCTGATACATTTAAATCCACGCATTGTTTAGGTATAATAAATCAAAATCAATTAATGGAAAGTGATAGAACAGTTTTCTCAACAAACTTTCAAGACATCCCATCAGAAGAGAAAAAGTATGGTTTTTATGGTAAAGTAAAATTCAACGGAGTAAAAGGGAAATTAATGGATTTTCAACACAGAATAGAGAGTGATTTAGAATATATAGGTAAAAAAGATGAATTTTACGTATTTAGATTATCCCACAAATATGGTTCACATGCTAATTATGTTGGATGTAGTGGAGCTCCAATAATAGACCAAGATAATAAAGTGGTAGCACTTGTATCATATGGTGTGAAAAGTGAGAATTGTATTTATGCTATTGATATTGCTAAATATAGGGCTGCACTTGATATAGAATTATTATAACAAACCAATTTAGATTTTAAATATGAGCTTTTTGAAACTTTGTAACAATGATAATTTTTTAGTACTTCTTCGAGATACATTCAAAGCGTGTCCAATTAGAATTCCAGAAGAGAGAATTAAACCAATAATTGTTTATTCACAAGTAAGGAAAAAATATAAATATATTGGAGATGTTGTGAATCTATTAAATGATAATACAAAAATTGAGATAGAAGAACAAGTCTCTCAAATGGCAAGTTTATCTGCTACAAAGACAAAATCAGTAGACGCAAAATTAGGATTAGAAGTGATGGGCGGTTTTTTACAAGGTTTTGGAACTAAAGGAGCATCACTTGATTTTGCATTTAAAGGAGTGAAGAAGATTTCTTTTTCATTTCAAAATGTTAGTCGGTCTTTTGTTGATGTCGGAAAATTATGTGATTTATTGTCTAAACGAAAGTTTAATTTGGATAACCCTGTAAATAAAACGTTTGTAGATGAATCCGCAAAATGTATTATAATTGACAGTGTGATAAAAAGCGACAATTTTTCGATTTGTGTTGAGGAATCGACTGAAAGTGATTTTAAATTTGATATTTCAGAGATTCAGAAAGCTATAAGTTCAAATGGTAATAATATTTCAACAAAGTCATCTAACAATCTAAATATATCATTTCAAGGAGATAAATCGTTAGCTTTTGCCTTTTCTGGCTTTATAGTAAATTGTGATGAAGATGGCTCAATATATTATGAAGGAGAACCTGATAAGATGAATTTAACAGTTGAACCAACAAAAACTAGTAGAGTTATTCCTCCCTATTTAGATTTTATAGAATCTGATTTTGGATTATTAGAATTTGAATAAACACCAAGCGGTAACAAGCGGTCATAAAACATAGCGGTTTCGGTGCAATTTGCAAGCTCAGATCCCGCAGGCAAGGTCTGTAAAGGGGGATAGGTTCGCAGCCACGCAATCCGCTACGTTTCATACCGCCAACCGTTGGCAACAATTAAAGAAATGAACATGGAAACAATTGAACTGTTAATTGATGATTTTCTGAGAGAAGCAGAATATGCTGCCAATTGTTTTTACAAGAAATATTATCGTAAAGATTTATTAATAGCATCTAAAGATGGCACTATTATAAGATCCGGTAAAATCGAAGGTCTTCAACATTATGCTTTTCATGGAATAGGTCTGTATGCTAAACGGAAAAATTGTGAAATTGATTTTGACTTTGGATTGAACGACAGAATTGACGGATTTGACACTTGGCGATTGAATCAATTTGCTCAGTCAAGAAAAGAGAAAAAAGAGAAATGGACTGAAGATAAAATTAAAAATGAACTGGTAAGACTGGAACAGATGGGAAAGATATCAAAGTTGAAGGATGATATTTCTTCTAACTATTACAGGAATGAATAAAAAAATGTTGCCAACACACGGTATAGTCAACAAGCGGGTGAAGTGGTAAGCGGAAGTTTTCTGCGCCACAGCAGCCGCAAAGCAGGCTGAGAGAACGGAAGCCAGCAAGCACTTGTTGCCCCTAGTTCAGCGTAGCCTAAATTAAACGCACACGGCTCGGCGGAATTTGCAATTCCGTCGAACTTAAGTAGCGGTCTTTGACCGCCATTAAACAGCAAGCTTGCACCACCACATAAAAGCGCAGCCATACCAACGGCTACGCTTTTTTTTTTGCTGCTCTATCCAAACAGGCGAAGCCTGCTCGTCTAAAAGAGAGGACTTCCTGCGCTCCGATTATGCTGCAGCTTATATCCGTGCCGCCCCCCCCTCTTTGCGAATGGCAAGTAGGCGCTTACGGTATGGGCAGCCTCTCCAATGCCATTCGGAGAGAGGGGGATTGGGGGGGAGTCGGTTTTGCAAAGCGCTTAGCCACCCTTTTCGTTACTTACCCATCCTTAGTTTGAAGGCTATCGGCAGGTGCCTTCGCCAAACAAGGAAGTCCCCCTTGCCATGCCCATTCCCAACTCACCCCTAAATCCCCTCTCTTAGCCGAGTGGTTGGTTAACCAGTAAAAGAACGTTACCGCTTCTGCTTTCTTTACTCAGGCGCCGCCTGCTCGGCCAAAAGAGGGGACTTCCTGCGCTCCGATTAAGCTGCAGCCTATATCCGTGCCGCAGCCCCCTCTTTGCGAATGGCAAGTAGGCGCTTACGGTATGGGCAGGCTCTCTAATGCCATTCGGAGAGAGGGGGATTGGGGGTGAGTCGGATTTGCAAAGTGCGGCAAGCACCTCTTTCTTTGCCTACCCGTCCTTAGCTTGACGGATATGGGCAGGTACCTTCGCCAAACAAGGAACATTAAACAGGGGCGTCACCGCCCCTGTTTAATTGATGGTTATATATTCATTTGTACAATTCAACAAGATTTTTACCCATTTCAAAAGCATTTTTGCAATCAATTGGAAATTGTATTTCTCGTGCAACGTTCTGCTTCTTTTCAATTTCATCGCTAATTACATATCTTGATGGGTTTTTAAATATGGTTGTTTGATTTGCAGTCATATACTCCCATTTACCATTAAAAACTGAGCTACCCAATGCAGCATGCAACTTGAACATAGAGTCCATATTTTTTTGAATCATTGAGTCAATAGAAATCCCCATTGTATAAATCATGCCAACATTAATTTGTCCTTTAAATTGATTCCTATCATTAAGATCATAAGACAAGTTCATGTACTCTAAACGCTCCTTAAAAGCCTGTAATGCCCCAGATATATTGTATACGTAAATGGGTGAACCCATTATTAAAACATCACACTTCATTACTTTTTCAAGTATTGGTGTCAATTCATCCTGCATGCTGCACTGATTAATTAACTTTTTGTTTTTTAATTTACAGGCAAAACAACTGATACATCCTTTATAATTCAAATCGTATAAATGTATTATTTCTGTTTCTGCTCCAGCTGATTTTGCTCCTTCAAGAGCATGATTCAGTAATGTTGCCGTATTTCCATTTTTCCGAGGGCTTCCATTTATTGCTATAACCTTTTTCATTGGGGTAGTTGTTTAAATTAATTCCTCGACAAAATTATTCACATTTGCGACCTGATTAACGATACTTTCGCTGGGGAAAGCACTATCTAAAAGGAAAGTAGCTTAACATGAGTTCGATTTAAGCATTTTGCTTTAATGCGCTATTTTCAATCATTTCGATATTTAGAGATGTTTTTTAGGAAAGAATGAATATGCAATTGACCCAGATAACATATATCCACATTACCTTGAGTGAGCATGTAATCTACAATTTCACCTTTATCATTGATAGTCAGATGTAATTTCAATCAAAAAATTATATCCAATAGAACATTGTCCTTTCGTTGCAATATCTTTAAAAGCTTCATTGAAACACTCTCTTTTGGGAATGACACATCTTTAAAGGAGTGGAATCAATAAAAGAAACCTCAGAACACTAACCCAAACAGCATGTTTTCAACAATATAGTCATTGGCATAATTGCTCCCGGTTGTAATTCCACAAAACGACTATAGGAAATTCACGTTGAAGGTGTTATCAAAATCGTAATTACTTTACTATATGATAGAGTAGATATTCTGCTTCTAGACTTTTTAGTGCTATCATTTGAAATTACATGACCCGACTTAACGTTATTAAAATCAATGCAGAAATCGTCTACAATACAATAAATTTCTGTAAGTTTATCAATAGAAATCACGCGCGTGTGTTTTATTTGTTTTAAACATTTAAACATCTGACACTTAAACACAATGGGGAATCCTCATTTTTTATAGTATTTATTGAACTGTTTTACGTCGAACTCTAGTTAATTTAAATGTTAAACCATGAATGATTCAGATAAACAATTACACTCAGGTAACGAAGACAAGGAAAAATGTAAAAAAAAAATGATTGCTATTAGAGATTCGCTTGATGTACTTTATGGAAAATGGAAGATTCCAATCATTGCAGCGGTGTATTATGGAAATAAGCGATTTAAAGACATTAAGAATGAGATTCCAGGATTAACAGATAAAAGTTTAGCTAAAGAATTAAAAGAAATGGTTGGAGATGGACTATTAGCACGTGTTACAATTGACGCGTTTCCCCCTCTTGTTCAATATGAATTGACTGAGTATTCTGAATCGCTGAAACCTGTAATTGATGCACTATTTGAATGGGGATTTAAACATCGAAAAAAGATGTTAGAATAATCTTTTCATATGAAAGTGTGGGGGGGCAAGAAAAGCATGTGTGCGAAAGCGAATGGTTCGCTCGTAGGAAGTGCATGCCCATCCGCTGAACTCTTAGTGGGGGCACTTCGGAGGCAATCGTTCCTGCTTTAGCTCGTATAATTAATCCGGTAATGCTTTGGAGTAACCCCAGCATATTTATAGAATAATCGAATAAAGTAAGAGGAGTTATTGAACCCAAACTCTTCGCTGATTTCCTCTATGGAGAGGGTGGTATAGGCTAAAGAATTTTTAGCTTCTTGAATTACCTTTTTTAGAATGTAGGTCTTAGCATTGACTCCAAGTATTTGATGGGTTATCTTGTTTAGATAATTTGAGGTAATACAGAGTTGATTGGCATAGAAATTTACCTCTCGGTTTGTCTTAAAATTAGCCTCAACAAGCTCCGCAAATGCGGCCACATGCCTATTCATGATATATTCGCTGCTCGAAAGTGAGGACTCCTCATCAGCAATACTCGCACGCTCTAGTAATCCGAGCACCAAATAAACCAATGCTCTAAGTACATGATCTTCATTCTCAACATACGACTTCACTTCAGCTCTTATCTGCACGAATAGCTTTTCGACCTGGCCAAGGAGCTCACCTTCCAATCTTAAAAAGGGGGATCTATGCTCTCTGTTGAGGTAATGGAATTTTTCTAGAAAATGACGGTCATTGAAAAAGGAAAGGAGAAACTCTTTTTCAAACACAAGGGCATATCCTTCAAGCGAGCTGTCAGCTTGCCACCCCCACACATCTCCAGGTACCGAGCAGGCGATACATCCCGGAACAATACACATTTGGTGCTGGTTGAGCGTGATTTTCTCGGTGCCTTCGGTAATCAATGTCAGATCATAGTACGACAGCCGATGTACGGGAGTACTGCTGATATATTTTTTCATATCTTTTAAAGGGACCACATCTATAAGGAGTTCTTTACCATACTTGGTTTTATAAAAGTTGTACAGGTGTATTGATTTCATCCTACAAGCATTAAGAAGGCCTTATGAGAGTGCTATTCATCCGAAACAATATCGCACTTCTGCGGTTACTAAGTGGTATTTCCGGTAGTAAACAAAGGTAAAAAAACCAGATTGGCTTTTAATCACCCTAGATATGAAACTAGCAAGCTCATAGCTCGCTGCATCACATACGTTATAGGTTGGCACGTTATGTGACATTTTCCTCTTTGTTTGTGCTACAAGAAAACCTTGCGCTGCCGCTAACTTTGTACTATTAAAATTAATCACACTGCCATGAAAGAAAATAGCAAAGTAGCAGAGGCCATAATTGCTTTGGAAAAAGCAGCCTTAGACAGATGGTATAAAGGCGATCCATATGGTTACCTCGAAATGTACGATGAGCAAGATCTCTCATATTTCGATCCTGCAAAAGATAAGAGGTTGGATGGACATTCAAATATGAAAGCCTTTTATGATAGTATTAAAGGATTGGTTCATTCGGAAAAGTATGAAATTTTGAACCCCCTCGTTCAAGTGTCCAAAGACACGGCTACCCTAAGCTACAACCTTGTTGCTTATGTAGCGAAAGATGTTCACCGCTGGAACTCATCCTCCGTGTTCAGGTTGAATGAAAACAACGAATGGAAGGTGATCCATACGCACTGGTCATTTGTACGCCCTATGGATATGACATTTGATCCGGATAAGCAAGTTGTTTAAGCAGCGTAGCCTATAGGTATCAAAACCTCAGGGATTTCGCTTTTAGGATATGCTAAACGTTGAATACACCCCTAAATCCCCTAAAGGGGACTTCGCGGCAGCTCAACCATCATGTAAAATCTCGAGCACAATTCGGCTTCTGGTTACGATACGTGCTGCACCGTAGCCCCCTTTAGGGGGTTGGGGGTGAATACGGCTGAGTTTTCCTTCAGTTCCTAAGCGATAAATGTAAAAGCGATATCCCTGTATCAAACCTGCTTTTGAGGGATGAAAAGAGCAGGTTTGATTTTTTAATGTACTTGGGATTCAACAAATCTATGTTTTATGGATATTGAAAGTTTTAGAGAATACTGCCTCTCGTTAAAGGGAGCACACGACAAGCTGCCATTTCAAAAGGCAAGCACGGAATATGACCGAAATATTCTTGTATTTTCCGTGATAACGAAGTGGTTCTGTTTTGTTAACGTCGATAATTTCGATTTTTGTAACCTAAAGTGCAACCCGGAAGAATCCTTGATGCTGCAGGAACAGTATAAAGGAATTACGCCAGGATATCATATGAATAAAAAGCACTGGATTAGTGTCTACTTTAATAGTGATATACCAGATACGAAGATCAAGGAGCTTGTTGATAAATCATACAACCTAGTTGTAAAGAGCCTTTCGGCAAAAGAAAGGAATATCCTTAACGAAGAATTCTAGAACCCTAATAAGCTACAGATGGATGCTGAGACGTTCAGAGAATACTGCTTAAAGCTACCGAACACAAGGGAGGCAATGCCATTTGAAGGATTTTTTCATCATTCAAGATCAATTCTTGTCTTTTATGTAAAAGACAAAATGTTTTGCTTCTTTGACATAGATCGCTTCGATAGCTGTACAATAAAATGCAGTGTCAATCAGATAGAGGAGCTGAAAGATAGGTATAGCGCTGTTGGGAATCCCTTTAACCTCAGTCCAAAGCATTGGATTAGCATACAGCTTAATGCAGATATGCCAGCCGAATTGGTAATGGAGCTGGTTAAATCGTCGTACCTCCTGGTAGCGGAGGGCTTAGCAAGAAAAACTAAGGAGAAATAGATGCCTGTAATTTGGAATCCTTGGCATGGATGCACAAAAATAAGTGAAGGCTGCAAGAACTGCTATGTTTTTCGCGGGGATAAAAAGTGGGGTATTGATAGCAGCCAGGTAAGTAAAACCCAGAACTTCGATCTCCCACTCAAAAAGAACAGAAATGGAGAGTACAAAATTCCAACAGGAAGCAGGGTGTGGACATGTTTTACATCCGATTTTTTTATAGAACAGGCGGATAGCTGGCGGCCAATAGTATGGCAAATTATACAGAAACGAAAGGATCTCCACTTTTTCATCCCAACTAAGAGGGTTTATCGAATTCAGCAATGCCTTCCCGAAGATTGGGGAGAGGGGTATGACAATGTAACAATTAGCTGTACCGTGGAGAATCAGCGACAGGCTAATCTTCGCCTTCCAGAATATAAAAAGCTAGCCATTAAGCATAAATCACTTCTTTGCGAACCCCTATTAGAATCAATAGATTTAGAGCCTTGGATAGGAAGCTGGATAGAGTTGATAGTAGTTGGTGGCGAATCTGGGGGTAACGCTCGCACATGCAACTTTGATTGGGTTAGAAATATTAGGGCAGCTTGCGTCGAAAGCGGAATACCTTTTTGGTTCAAGCAGACTGGTGCCAACTTTGTAAAAGAAGGCATCGCCTATACGATCGAAAGAAAATCTCAAATTGCACAAGCGAAAAAGGCTGGCATAGATTTCGATCCCACCTGAGCTATCTTGATTACAAGGTCATAGTATCCACATCGACACGATTAAGAGCGAGCCCTGCTCAGCATAGCTTAATCAAAGCACGCGGCTCGGCGGAATTTGCAATTCCGTCGAACTTAAGTAGCGGTCTCTAACCGCAATTAAGCAGCAAGCTTGCACCACCACATAAAAGCGCAGCCATACCAACGGCTGCGCTTTGTTTTTTGCTGCCTCAGCCGGTTATATCCTCGCTACGCTTAATCTAGCAAAGCTTCCAGCCTACTACGAATGCAGCTTCTAGCCCTGAAAGGGCGATATCCAGCAGCGATGGGGGTAACCCATCGCTAGTAAAGCCATGGAATCACCTCCCCCCACCTAACGCACCTCCAAAAGGTAGTTAGCCCATCGCCCAAACCCCTCATCCCGCAAAAAAACGACGGCGAGCAGGCAGAAATACCCCAAAAAGTAGCTGCTGCACCCCCAAAAAGTGCGCTTTTCTGGAAACAAAAATTGAAAATTTTCGACCACTTATCGGCAAAAACCGACCAGTAATCCGTAAAATCCGACCACTTACTAAAATTCCCAGTAAGACGCGATCCACCGAATGGAATTATACCTATTTTAGGAATGTAAGACCCAACGTTAATTTTTAATTTAAAAAACAGGAACATGAAAGAAACCAACAAGCTATTTCTTCGGATGGCAATTCTCATCAGCAAGTATCTAAAGAACACCGATGCGCTCGCATCCATGCAGGTCATAAAGGAGCTCATCGCCAAGCTCGACGCACTGATCGAAAAAGCCGAAATACTGTCCACCTTCATCGACACCGAGAGCAAAACCGTAACGGTAGCGGTCGACGCGGCAAACTGCAAGGTAGTAGCCCCGCTGTATGCCGTAATGAAGGCGCTAGAGCACTACTACATCAAGCAGAACGACACCGTAATGGTGGCAGACCTGCACACCACCCGTACCGAGATCAAGCGATTGTCGTACGACACCATCGAAGCCAGCGCAAAGAAGGTGCAAAAGCTGGCCAAGGACAACCTCACCCACCTAGCCGTCTACAACATCACCGAAGCGCAGCTAACCGCCATCGATGCCGGCATGGCCGAGCTCACCACCGCCAACACCGCCCTCGTGGCCTACCAGGAGGAGAAGAAGGCGAAGCGCGTCGAGCTGAATACCCTCATGAATAAGGGCAAGGAGCTGCTCGACGAGGTCGACATGGTGGTCGAAATCGTGAGCCTCACCCACCCCGAGGCGCAAAAGGGGTACGCCGAGCTGCGCAGCAAGAGGGAGTACAACGAAAACATCCTCACCATTGCGGTGCTGAACAGCGAAACCGGCAAGCCCGAGGAAAACGCGCGGGTGCTGGTGCAGTCCACCACCAAAACCGAAAAGGGTAAGCCCGTGGTGCTGCTCGACCGCAAAACCGGCAAAAGCGGCGAGGTGCGCAACAGCAAGCGCATATTCGACCTCTACCGCCTAACCGCCGAAAAGCTGGGCTTCCACGCCGAAGACAAGCAGATTGTCCTTGCCGACAATACGCCCATCCGAATAGAGATCCTGCTAAAACGGATAGAGGGCACCAACTAGATACCGTAGGTTACATTTGACTTCATAAGTATTTTTGATTCATGGAGGGGTTGCCGCGAGGTACCCTCTCCTTTTTTGTATACGTTTATTTTCAAAAACCTTTATTACATGTCGACAGAAAACCTTAGCAAGATTTTCTTTGTTCTAACAACTGTAGAGTTTAAATATTTGTTCCACAACTGAGCATGGAAGAACGTTATGTCCAAGTAGTCAAGGCTTTTATTCATAAAATACGACAGAGGCAGAAAGAGCAAAATCGTATATAAAGTTTACGCTTAGCAAAAGAATCACTAGTAACAATTGTAATATATGGAATCATGGTTTAAAGAAAACAAAGTCGTTAGCATTAGTTCAGTCTTTTCCTCATTTGATCACGATGATGAAATATGTTCTATTGCCGTAGATACTAATAGTGGTAAAATAAAAACACTATCTGTTGATGGTATGTTGTACATACGTGATTTAAATTCTAAAAATATCATTCAACGAATCGACTGTTATAATGACTTGAAATTAACCAATTCAAGAAAATTAACCTTGCTGCCAAATTCAGATATATTATTGTATGAAAGTACTGACAGTATAATTGTTGGGCTAAACATAAAATCTAAAGAGATACAATTCTCAATTCCCAATAAGAACAAACACCTATTTTCAAATAATGTTACATCAGATGGAAACTATATCATTTTCTGTTATTCAGACGCAAATGTAGAAATTTTTAACACTAACAACCACAAAACAAAAACCTGCAAAATTAGTGGAACAAGCGCCGTTACATTTATCAATAATAACCCAAATCATTGGATTCTAGCACCAGAATCTGGAGGAGATAGTGGATGCTTTATTGTAGTTAATGATGGAAAACAAACAAGAATTGAGAAAGATTTCAGTTTTTTGTATAGACATATTGTTCATTGTCCATCAAAAGATATATTGATATGTACTTCAGATGATGAAGTTCATTTTGTAAGTCGAGTAACCTATGAAGTTATTCTTGCATTTAAAGCTTTTGAAGATGTAATTGACTATCCTCCTAATTTACTGACTGATATCCCTTGTGAAATAAGTTGCATCTGTTTCGTAGATGACGACCATTTTTTGTGTGCTTCTAATTTTGGACAAATAAAACTGTTTAATATAGAGATTGTTGAGAAGTGTATTTATGAAGAATCTCAACGAACATTTATGACAAAATGGGAAAAACCGAATGTAGAAAGAATATTTCTTTTCGGAGCAGGAGCAAGTGTGTATGCAGGTTTTCCTTTGGGTAAATCCCTTATTGATTTTGTACTTCGTTCAAAGTCTCCAGATAAAAAACAATATGATATTGGAGATGAATCAAACGGGATTGCATGGTTACTTGCTTATATAGTTACATCATCAGAACCATGTAAACTTTTGGATGATCCTGAAAAAGCTTTATCAGATTTAGTTACAATGTATTATGGGAATAAAACTTTCCCACAACTAGGGACTGAAGACTTATTCCTTGATTATAGGTATCTATCACATTGTCAACTCCCCATCAAAGTAAAAAGATATTCTAGTCTAAAAAGTTATTACATTGAAGGTTCTTTACCAGTTGAAGATGAAAAAAGAATTAAAAGATATAAAGAATACCTACCCAAATGGCTTAGTTTAAGTAATAATAAAAAAAAAGAATTATTGACCTCTTTTTCTAAAAAAAATAATACATCATGGTATGATATAGACCTCACAATAAAAGTTATGAACGAAAAACATCTGGAATTTTTTTCATTACAAAGTCTTATTAATGCATATATGCCAGCTTTTATTTATCACCAAAGAATTCTACGTTATACAATAAAAGAAGGTTATGAAAGTGAATATGCAAAACAGATATTTAAAACTAAAATTGACTTTGATCGTTTTATTGATACAGTTCATGGAATTAGTCAATATTTTAAAGAAGGAGATGTAATTGTAACATTTAACTGGGATTCTTTTTTAGAATATGTCCTATCTCTTTATAATCTTGTAAATATTCCAGCTGTTTATGGAATTGGCATTGCATGGGATCAAGAATATTTAAATGTCAAAAAGAATTGTATAAATAAATCGCCCATATATATACTTAAACCTCACGGATCTACAAGTTGGATGAGATATGAAGAGGATACTATAAGAGTCAAAAGAAATTTCAATAAAAAAGCAGAAATATACTGCAACAATTTAGACAACCTTTTTGGATGGAAGATTCATTCAACATTTTACCCATATGACTTAGAGGAATACAATACTTATGATTATGAGGAAAAGCAACTTTTTGCAGGAAGCGAGCCAGACTATGACGATAACTTTCGAACTTTTCAGATTATGAGTCCATTTTACCTTAAAGATTATAAAAGAATACCCATCCTTAATGAAATTTGGAATAATACTGCCCAATTATTACAGGAAGCATCGGAAATATATATTTGTGGCTATAGTTTACCTGAATCAGATCATCATGCTTTAGATCTCATACGTTCAGCTCTTTCAAAAAACAAAGAATGTAAAATTAAAATCATATCTAAGGAGCCTCAAGAATCATGGTTAAACCTCTTAAAAGATATAAATAAAAAACCTGAAAGTGGAGGGAATTTTTGGTTTGATAAATGGATGTGTAAAAACAGAGATTTTTAGTTTTCTGTTGCATTAGTGGAGAATACATCACAACTCATCGTTGGGCGTCCAAGTTGAACTGTTCATTTATTCGATTGTTATATTATCAGATTACTATATAAAAGAGAGTCTGTTATGGCACTTTCAACACAAAATACCAACGTGGCAAACACTGATATTAGTACAAGAGCAAATATTGGCAAGAATGTAATCTACTTCTCTCTGATAACCGTCAGTGTCCTAGGACTAGCGGTAATAATTACCGTTGGATTTGCTGACGAAACAAATACTACAATGGTTGAGAAGAAATTCAGTCTTATACGTGATACATTCACCATGCTGTTACCCGTTTTTGGAACCTGGGTAGGTACTGTATTGGCTTTCTACTTCTCTCGCGAAAACTTTGTAGAGGCAGCTAAGCAAACAGCAGCTCTTGTGAAGCAGCTTACACCGGAACAACAATTGGAAAAGATTCCTGTTACCGAAGCAATGATCTCCCTTGAGGATATAAATGCGGTGAAATTAGTGCTGACAAAGACTGAAGACCAAATTAAACTTTGGGATGACATTATACTCGCAGTGCTCAACAAAACCTCAAAGAACCGTCTGCCAATACTTGACAATCAGGGTCGTGTAAAGTATATTGTTCATCGGAGCATCATTGACAAATATTTAGCAGAGCAAGCATTGGCAGGTAATCAGAATGTCAAGAATTGCACACTAAAGGATTTGATCACCTCAAATGATTATGGAAATATTGCAACATCCTTTGGAGTCGTTGGAAAAATAACAACACTTGCTGCAGTGAAACAGCAGATAGATGGGAATCCTAACTGCTCAGATGTTTTCGTGACCGAGGATGGGACTAAAAACTCCAGAGCTACGGGTTGGATAACAAATGTCATAGTGAATGAAAGGTCAAAAGTATGATAATGTGCTCGCCCTGCTCAGCGTAATTTAATCAAAGCACGAGGCTCGGCGGTATTAGCAATTCCGTCAAACTTAAGTAGTGGTTTGTAACCACCATTAAACAGCAAGCTTGCACCACCACATAAAAGCGCAACCATACCAACGGCTACGCTTTGTTTTTTGCTACTTTTGATTGCGGTCTCTAGACCGATACTTAGCAAAGGCGAAGTTAAAAACTTCGCCTAGCCTTGAGCGCTGATGTAGGCAAACTACGACAATCGGGGGTTGCCGCGAGGCACCATCTCCTTTTTTGTACCCACCCCATTTTTGCCGCAACCGCAGCCAATAAGTGCTATATTGCCTATCTATTTATAATGGTAGGCCTATATTAAGCATGCTAGCAGTGGAACACTTCGGTTGCGTCCTGTTCGGGGCGATAGGTTTGCGATTTGTAGGTAAAAGACCGCTGTTGCATACACCCATAAAGGGATATATTAGTCAGTTTTATTGCTAATATAAATGAGTTGGATGCAAGCATAAAAACAGTTGCTAAACAAGATTTTTAAACTACAAATATGAAACAATATAGAAACCTGACGATTTTGGTTGTTTTACTCTTGACGATTTTCGCTTCTTGCGAAAAGGACAACAACAATGAACCTGAAAAAAATCAAAAACAAATTGTATGGTCAATTTCTCAAATCTCTGCAAAAGTTGAATTAAAAGGAGAAACGGACATTGACCAAGAATCAATAGAGCAAATGGAGAATGAAATAAAAGCAAAAACTACCCTTATTGGGGATTTATTCACATTTACTTATACTCTTGGAAATTCAAATACAGGACAGCTAAAGCGAACATTTAACGGAACCGAAAAAAAAATAGTTTCTGATTTTCTCACAGAAAAGTCAAAAGACAACGCACTATATTTAAAAATCATTAGCAACGGAGTGGTAATTGACTCTTTTCAAATAGTCGATAATTATATCATAAAAGACTTTTCTAAAGAATATAAGCAAATTAATAACAAGATAACTTCTGCTTTGGGAGCTGCAAAGTTTACAGTACTAAAATAATTGGCATTAGAAATAGGGTTTTGCTTCAGACCATAAGAATAGACTTATGTAAGTTAGCTAAATTAAAATTTAAGAATCAAGAAATGCCAACACTCTGTTCGGCTGAAGCAGAAGCCCATAGCCGTCAAGTTAAGCGGATGATAGAGTTATATCCTTTGAAAGAAAAGGATAGAAATTAAGTGCCAGCGCATGATTGAAACTGTTTATCCCCTCCTTGGGAGGGGTAGGGGTGGGTTAATAATGCTAATTAAAGTAAGATGTTGATCTAAACGAGTAAACCCACCCCCTGCCCCCTCCTATGGAGGGGATAACGAGCCATGAACATGCATTTGAGTTTTGAGAAAAACCCTTAGCTTGACGGCTATGAGCAGGAGCCTTCGCCGAACAAGGAAGTAATAAGCGATAGTTTACGGCGCTGCCGCAGTGCAGCAGGTTATTGAAAAGCAAAATCGAAAGCTTAAATAAAGTATAAACCGTCTGAAAGGACCTAAAATCAAAAGAAATGATGAAATTCAGCAATGTAAGACTGTTAGTCAAAGACTACGATAAGTGCTTCAAGTTTTACACCGAAAAACTTGGCCTAGAAGCGGCTTGGAATTTGGAAGGCTGTTATGCAAGCTTCAAAGTAGCCGAAGGTATTGAAGGATTGGCAATATTCGTGTCCGACCTTATGGCTCCTGCTGTCGGCAATACGGACAAAAGTCAGCCAACCGATTGCCGAGAAAAAATGATGGTGTCGTTTGAAGTTGGAAATGTTGATGAAACCTACAATGCGCTATTAGCAAAAAACGTTACCTTCATTAATCAGCCAACCGATATGCCCAATTGGGGTATGCGAGTAGCTTATTTGCGCGATCCCGAAGAAAATTTGATAGAATTATTTACACCGCTGAAAACAGAGTAGTAGAATCAGCTGCAAAATCAGGAGAACTACGAGAACGACACGATGAAAATTGAAAAGATTACCGAAAATAAGAAGCAGCATCTTGACCTACTGCTGTTGGCCGACGAGCAGGAAAACATGATTGATCGGTATTTGCCGAATGGAGACATGTTTGCCTTATATGACGACGAGCTGAAAAGTGTTTGCGTTGTGGTGCCAATAAACAGCGAAACCTGCGAGCTGAAAAACATTGCAACCTATCCAAAATATCAAGGAAAAGGGTACGGTAGAGCATTGATAAATTACATTTCCGATTTCTACAAGAACAACTACAAAACAATGCTTGTCGGGACAGGGGAAACACCGACAATCCTATCGTTTTACGAAAGCTGCGGATTTGAAAAGTCACATCGAGTAAAGAATTTCTTCACAGATAATTACGATCATCCCATGTTCGATGGCGACATACAGCTTGTTGATATGATCTATCTTAAAAAGGATTTATAGGAATAGCCACCTACTCAGCAAAAGAGGGGACTTTCAGCGCTCCGATTATACTGCAGCTTATATCCGTGCCACATCCCCCTCTTTGCGAATGCCTGGCATGGGCTTACAGCCTTGTCAGGCATTCTAATGCCATTCGGAGAGAGGGGGATTGGGGGTGAGTCGGATTTGCGAAGCCGTAAGCACCTTTTTCGTTGCTTACAGTTGCTTAGCTTGACGACTATGAGCAGGAGCCCATAGCCAAACAAGGAAAGTAGCAGCTAGTGCTGAATAGAAACAAGCTACAATAACCTACGACCCGAAGCCCCAAAGGGCTTCAACCTTAATAGCCCCGTGTGAAACTCGGGGAATTCGGCAGTAAGCGGTAAAACAACCCCAAAGGGGTTGAATGTATTTGCGAGAAGCGGACAATCCTCGGCTAAGCGCAGCGCCTCTTGTTAAGTTGAGGCTGAAGCCTTCGCCTAACGTAGGTAGCGTCAACGCTTAGCTGAGTGAATACATCGGCGAAACAAGCAACACTTGTAGCGCATCCATTAGTAACCATTGTAAAAACTAGAATACCAAATTATGAAGAGAATTGCCGTTGTCCTTGGATTATTACTTACGCTGGCATTAAGTGTAAGGGCAACAGAATGGTCACCTGTTGAACGTACATGTCCTATATGCAAGCACAAGCACGAGTATCAAGAAATCGTAAGCTACGGAAGCTACATATACAGCTGGCCATCGAAATACCAGTATGTTTTTTGGCCCCTGACAGACAATCCATCTGTTTACTGCTGCCCCGTGTGCCACTTTTCTGCATATATGTGGGACTTTGACAAAGTTCCTGAAAGTAAAGTAGACACGCTTACCAAGTTTCTCCAAACAGTGAAGCTCGATAAAGAGTATAAAGACTACCAGGATATTCCAATGACAACTCGACTCGAAATAGCCGAAAATGTTTATAAAATAATCGAGCAAAAAAGTGAATTCTGGTGTAAGTTCTATCGTGTACTAGGATATCATTACGACCAAGACAAGAATGCGATAAAAGCCAAAGAATCTCGGCTAAAAGCGCTAGAGACTGCCAAGCAAATGCTAGCTGACACAACCTATCGTGGGCAAGAGAAGGAAATTCTCTTTATTGCTGCGGCAATGCATAACTTCGTAGGACAAAAGGATAGCGCCTTAGCTTACCTAGACAAGGCAAGTGCTTTAACCTATAAGAACAAGAGTTGGAAGGTCGAAAATGCCAAAGGCCTTGATGGCTATTTGTCAGATTTGATTAAGCAATACAAAGAATTCATCAGAAAGGAAGATGAGAAGTAGCCCCCGCTAAGCACAGCGACCTCTCAACGCTTGATTTAGCAAGGCCTCTGGCCGTATTCGCCAGCCGAAGGTACCAACTATCGGCAAGCATCTGCCAAAAGATGGTTTACATTCACCCTCAGCGTGGCTAGGATTACAAAAAACGAGAAATGAAGAATCAGAGAATGATACGAAACTTGAAAGCCCTGATAATTTGTGCATTTAGTTTGGTTGTAGCTGCTCATGCAAGCGCCAAAGACAATCAGCAGAGGAAGCAACCTAAAAAGATCGTGAAGCTGAGCCATGGCTTTACATTAAGCTTAGGTAACGCAGAAGATTTCGGAGACTTTGTTACCTATTCCTACCTAAGGCTTTCTAAAAATGGGGCTACCATCTATGCTGACAAGGAGAAGGAGTATGAATTATCCGACAAGCATTATCCGTTATTGTTGAAAGCTGGCAAGAATAGCTTTGAGCTTCTTTTAGAGGTAAACGACAGACCCAGTAAAAGCTACTTGAGTAAGCTCTCCATTAGAAATAATCGGCTGGTAAAGACCGAGAAGCTTCCCACGTTCCTTACAAAACCATTCGATTTAAATGGAGACCGAAGGCTAGTTTGTGCTGGGTTCTTAGATTATACCCAAACTTGGGATGATTCATTAACCTGCTACAATCCGATACTCTTCTACGTAAAGGACAAGTCGGGTATTAGACTCGATTCTGCATTGACAATTAAAACCAACAAGGAAATCTATGGAGGTTTTTATGGATTTACGTATTATGAGAATAAAGTTCTAAACGTTAAATGTCTAGATAGGATTAGAGCGGTAACCGAACAGATTGAGAAGAAAGAAAGTAGCCAGCGCCAAGCACACGATATAGCCAACAAACGGATGAAGCGCTAAGCTGCTACCTAATGCGCCGCAACAGCCCCGCTGCAAGCTAACCACAAGCCGTTGTTGCCCACACGCCGAATGCTATCTGCATACTCCTAAAACTTACAACCTATGATTGAACAATTGATCGAAAGAATCAAAAAGGACGAAGAAAGCTGGCCTCATTTTCAGAATTCATTTGTTGAAACGAAGATACCATCAAGAGCTGTTTTATTGCGTGATGGAGAAATATCTACCCATATCTACATCATCAAAAAAGGCTGCCTAAGGCAATGGTTCAATAAGGACGGTAAAGAAATTACGCTTCAGTTCTTTTTCGAAAACCAGCCTGTTGCTTCTATTGATAGCTTCTTAAGCAATCAACCCAGCCTGTTCACAATTGAGAGTATCGAACCTTCAACCATTATTTCAGTTACGAAAGAAACCTTCGAAAAGCTCAATAGAATCTATCCCGATTTTAAGGATGGATTCAACGAATACGTATTTAAGAGATTCAGGAATTATGCTCAATTGTTCCTCTCCCGCATTAAGGACTCCCCCAAGGAAAGGTATGAAGACTTGATAAAAACCCATCCTGAAATAGTTAGAAGAGTGCCCCAACACTACATCGCTTCCTATTTAGGGATAACGCCTATTTCGCTTAGTAGAATAAGAAATAGAAGGTAAGGCCATTTTCTTAACAATAGCTATCGTTTCGAAGGGGAGCTATTGAAGAACTTTGCTCAAAAAATAATATGAGACAAGGATTCTTCAGAAGAGAGCATACAAGCACAACGTTTGTTACGCTTGACACAAAAAAATGCGAGGCATGTTGGAAATGCCTAAAAGCTTGTACTAGCAATGTAATTGGCCGGATAAACCTACCGTGGCACAAGCACATCCGATTTGTAAGTAGTAAAGAATGCAAAGGTTGCATGAAGTGTGTAAAAGCATGCAGGACTGGTGCAATAAGTAAGCTGATTAAAGAATAGGAGATTACACAAATGGGAAGGAATATCAACCGGTTCATAATTAATCTTGGCCTATTACTATTTGGAATTGCAACAGTATTCTCTGGAATGCTGATTCAGGCAAAGTACCACATGGGCAATCATGGAAATATTGCTACAAAGAACCTTGTTCTCGGAATTAACTACCAAGGTTGGTCGGATATCCATAAAATATCGATTGTGGCACTCTCCTTATTAATAATTTGTCATGTTTACCTACATAGGAAATGGTACAAAGCTGCGATTATAAAAAGGCACATCTCAAAAAATCAACAAGTATTGATGCTATCGGTGCTTTTTGTCGTAGTCGCAATTACGGGATTAACCCCTTGGCTTATCGATTTGCTGAACGGCAATGAAATGCAAAGGAAAGTATTCATTGAAATTCACGATAAGCTTACTTTAATCCTATCGGTTTATCTTACTTTGCATATCATCAAAAGATTGAAATGGTATTTCTCCACCTTTGAGAAAATAAGAAAGGAAGCACAGCACATAGAAAGTGATCATACCCCGTTCGGCTAAGGCTCCTGCCCATAGCCGCCAAGCCAAGCGAATGATCGAGTTATATTTTTTGAAAGAAAAGGATAGAAATTAAGTGCAGCGCATTATTGAAACTGTGTTTATCCTACCGCTTAGGCGGGAGGTAGGGGGTGGGTTAAAAACGCTAAGTAAAGTAAGATGTTGATTTAAACGAGTAAACCCGAAGCCCCAAAGGGGTTGAATGTATTTGCAGGGAAGCGGGCAATCCTCGGCTAAGCGAAGTTTAAATTAATTGCACGAGGCTCGGCGCATTTTGCAAATGCCGTCAAACTTAAGTAGCGGTCTTTGACCGCCATTAAACAGCAAGCCTGCACCACCACATAAAAGCGCATCCACATCAACGGCTGCGCTTTGTTTTTTGCTACTTTTGATTGCGGTCTGTACACCGCTGCTTGGCAAAAAACTTCGGCTAGCCTTACGCGCTGATATAGACCACAACGAATAGAGCACAGCTATAAGCGGCTTTGATAATAGCATTAAATGATATGGAAACAAAGATTTACAAACAATTTGGAACGGCTTCGGTGATTATACTTTTACCGCTAATGTTGTTTTTTTGTGGGTTATTGATTAAAACAGGATTTTCGACTGACCCAGCTACGATAATTCTGCTACTTGTAATCGTTACACTCCTGATTTGTTTACTAGTTTTCTATCAGTTAACGATTATGATTTCAAGTAATTCGATTTCATTTAGTCTCGGGATTGGATTGGCTGGTCGAACCTATAGATTTTCTGATATTAAATCGTGTAAGGCTGTAACCAATTCTGCATTAAATGGAATTGGAATAAGAATGCTTTCAAATGGATGGTTATACAATGTAACTGGACTCAAAGCAATAGAATTGCAATTTAAAAATCGAAAATCTGTTGTTCGGATTGGGACTGATAAGCCCGAAGAAATTGCCAATTTGATAAATTCAAGGATAGCTCAGGGAAATGCCGTTGCTGATGATTATGGATTGAAGAAAAAAATGTTTAATCCTATGTGGATTATCATGGTTATTTTGGTTTTACTTCCAGTTGCATTGTTAGTATCGAGCAAACAAGATACAAATATCTATTCAACTCAAAATAGTTTGATTATTGAAGGTTCGTACGGGTTAACTATACCATATTATGATATAATACAAGTTGATACGATTAGTTCTCTGCCGCAGATTAGTATTCGGACAAATGGATATGCACTAGGAAATACTAAAATCGGCAATTTTCGATTGGCAGATGGTAAAGATGCTAAGTTGTATGTAAAATCTGAATTCCCTCCTTATATTTTGATTCAATCAAAGGAAAATGGACTGATTTATATCAATTTTGAGGAAGCCAATAAAACGATAGATTTATACGATAAATTGAAAAAGAACAAATAAATAGCGGTGCCCTTTGTTGATCCTAGTATAATCGGAGTACAAGGCTCGGCATAGTCCGTGACTATGCCGAAGAAAGTAAGCAGTTTTAAACCGCAACAGAAGAGGCGCATCGAATGCGTGCTAATTATCGGCAAAGACTAAACTTCACCCATCGCTACAAGCAGCTACCAGCAGGAAGCGAACGGCTATTGTCTGATAGCATTCACCTATCCCACGGTTATCGATTCCTCGAAGTATGTTCCGTTGGGGCGTTTAAATCTTAGCAGGTAGGTTCCCTTTTCTTCGAGCTTTAGGTTCAGCTTTTCGCCGTTCAAAAACACCAATGCTTGCGTACAGCTTACAGGTTCGGTTGGTGCCTGCCCCCATATTTCAACATTTACGGTCTTCGCCATTTTTGCGATATCGAAATTGGCAAAGTGGTAGCAACCCGTTGGCCCCACGTATCCGTATAGCTGAATATCGAAGGCGTTGTTTGCGGTTATCTTTTCGGGTACCTTAATGCTATCAATTGCTATAAGGTACTTTCCGGTAAGCTTCCCATCATCTACTATTGTTGCATCTTTTGTGCACGAAAATGTCCATGTCCCTAGTAAGGAGAGACCCAATACGGCAACGATTGCTTTTAACGATTTCATGTTGGTTCGGTTTTAAAAGATTATTATAGGGTTGTTAAGGTATCCGATATCATCTGGCAATACTTACAGCGTTTCTATGGCAGCAGCGTTCGCTCCTTCAAAACATGGCTCGCCTTTCGCCGCATTTCTTATGCAGCGCTAAATATTGCGAATGATGCAAGACAATTTTTGTGCCAAAGCATTTAGCTGTTGACGACACATCCTTTTCAGCAATAGTTCACCTTCGCTAGGTTTAGCAAGGCTACTAGCCGCAACCCGAGGCAGCACTCCGTTCGGCTGAGGCTCCTGCCTCAGTCGAACAGGGGGGTATGGGCTGCACCTACGGCAAACGCAGAAGCAGAAAACACCAAGAAAAAAACAGCACATTCCAGCCAACGCTGTCATGTGCTGTTTCCAACCAATACATAACGATAACATACAGGTAAAGGCTAGTAGAACGTAGCCACTACCCATTAAAAATCAATCTGCGATTCTATCCATCTTAAGCTGATGCTTAATGGCATGCCTGATTGTGCTAAATTTGGGATGCAGCGCTTTGGGGCGTAGCGAGCTCTCCTTCAGAAGGAATATCAGAATACAAAAAAATCCTAGCATGCAGAGTAGTCCATAAATCTCCTTCATGCTCACCATCATTGCCTGCTGCTGCACGCTACCCCAAAGCCATCCGGAAGACACACGGCTTGCCCCTGTATTTACATTGTCAAGCGTAGCACCAATAAGCATCGTATTCTTCTTCATCGTATACTTAAATACGTGAGTAATTACGGCAGAACTAAACAAAGACCCACAGCATGCGCTAGCAAAGCTTTGAATGGTGAGCGACTGCCAAAAGTGCTCGAAAGGTGTTGTGGAGAGCGCCGTAATAAAGGTTATAATAATAATGATACTCCCAAATCCCCGCAGCAGCAAGGGCACAATAAGCATCTCCTTGGGTAAACCATAGTCTATCGTAAAATACATCATCAGCAAATACCCCACCACAAGCGTAAAACCAACCAGCGTCATTGTCTTGTACGTTACCTTGCGCAGGGCAAAGAAGCTGTAGGTAAAAATTACCCCCAGCACAATGCCGAGGAGCACCATCCAGTTCAGCGAAATAAGGTTCAGCGAGTCGTAACCTAGGATTCGCTCGGAGTAAATCATCTCAAGCTCGTGCGAAGGGCTAGTAAGGATATCCAGCACGAAGTAGAGAACAAACGTAAGCCACACGTTGCGGTAGGTCCACGTTTTGTTGGAGATGTAGGGATGCCGAATAAACGAGGCTCGCCACAGGTTAAGGGCTAATGCTCCTAAGCCGAATACCGTTCCCATCCAGATGTAGGAAGATTGATACCAATCGTAGTAGCTTCCGTAGTTAAGCACAAATATTGCGCACAGGATGGTGGCCGCCCACAGCAGGGCACCCATCCAGTCGATACCGAAAAGCGGAAGCTTCGGAATTATCCGCCTATTGCTAAAGAACACCCCCGTAAGCAGCAGCAGGCATAGCAGAAGCCCGATAATGAGCCAATGCATGTACTCCCATTGGGTGAAAAAGGCAACGAAAATGGTGGTTAACCCCGAGAGCTGCAGGAAACCCTGCACGCATAGCTGGATATAGCAAAACCACACCGCCATGTCGCGCTTAGGCGTTACCCATAGCTGAATGGCGCTATTACAGGCAAATGTACCCCACATGCGGAATATCCCGGCAGTAAAGCAAGTTGCTACCAGCAACGGAACGCTGCTGGTGTGCAGGCATATCAGGTTACAGGCAATAAGCCCCAAGGCCGTTACCGCTAGCGATGTCTTTGTGGTGAAGCAGAATTTCAGGCGAAGCATAATGGTAAATGTTAGGGCTAATCCCACCAACGAAGCATAGCCCGCCATCAGAACATCCTCCTGCATCAACGCCAAAGATCCCGACATCTCGCTAACGGCAGCCATATATACCCCACCCGAAAACTGGTAGATTACAAAGAAGACAATAAGAATCCACGGCCTTGCCTTTTCGGGTACAAATCCGCGGAACTCGGGTATGCTGAAAGGACCAGAGTGCTGCATCGGATTAATAGTTTACCTCGCATTCCACATTCATACCCGAGCGTAGCCTTTCCATATCCTGAAGCTTGTTGGAGCTGGAAAACTCGATGCGCACAGGTATCCGCTGCTCCACCTTCACAAAATTTCCAGCCGAGTTGTCTTGAGGTAAAAGAGAAAAGCTGGCACCCGTAGCGCGCGATATCGATCTTACCGTACCCTTAAATGTTACGTTGGGGATAGCGTCTATTCGTAGGTCTACGCTCATCCCCTCGCGGATGTTTGCCGTTTGGGTTTCCTTATAGTTGGCAATTACCCATCGCTCGGTGTCGTTTACCAAATCGAGTAGTGCCTGTCCTGGCTGGATAAGCTGTCCTGCTTCAATATTTTTCCGTCCGGTAACGCCATCGCATGGTGCCGTAATCACGGTGTACGACAAGTTTAGGCGGGCAAGCTCCAGGGCGGCCTTCGCCATCTTTATTCCGCCATCGTTTTGGTCGAGGCGCAAGGTTTGCTCGTTCTTCACCAGCGAGGTGGTGGCGCGCTGGCGCTGCGTTTGCTCGTAGCGAGCCTTCGCCGCTTCGTAGTTGGCGCTAGCAGCATCAAACTGCTGCTGCGTTACCGATTTCTGCGCCAAAAGGTTCTTATATCGGTTGAATTCCTTCTTTGCATTTTCCAGGCGCACCCGGCTTTCCTCAATACCGGCTTCCGTTACGCCGATATTGCTTTGCGTGGTAAGTATGGTGGTTCCCATTGCCTTTTTACCGATAATCGCATTCTTATAGTCGGCTTCGGCTTGCGCTACGCGGTAGCGGTACTCTGCATCCTCAATCAGCACCAGCGTATCACCCTTACGCACTCGTTGGTACTCCTTAAAGCTGATTCTCTTGATAAACCCTTGCACCCTCGAGTTTATGGGTACGATTTGCTGCTTTACCTGAGCGTTATCGGTAAATTCTACATCCCCAAGATGTACAAACTTGCCGCAAACCCAAATAATACAGCCCACAAGCAGTAGACCAACAACAATATTATACGCTAGCTTCATTTTCTTCTTTGCCATGATGATATGCTCTTCTAAAATTCTAGTTATTTGTTCTGATTACTTCCAATTTCCCTCTGCAGCCTGTAGTAGCTGTATATTACGTTGAGCTTTGCATTTACAACCTGCAGCTCGGCGTTAAGCTTGGTATTGCTGGCATCGAGCATCTCGGTAATTAGCACCAACCCGTTCAGGTAGCTGTTATTTATGATGCGATAGTTCTCGTCGGCCAGGCGGCTGCTGGTTTCGTATACCGTTAGCTTCTCAAACGACTCCTTAAACTTGGTGGAAGCGCTGTGTACAGCCACCTGTGCCTGCTCGATGGCAAGCGCTTCGGCATATTCCGCAGCAAGCTGTCGTGTGCTGGCAACCTGTACCTTTCTTTTGGTTTTGTAAAGCGAGGCGAGGTTGTAGCTTACCCCGACTCCCACATACCAGCTGTTGAAGTTCTTGTTGATGGTGGGCACCTCTATAAGAATAGGCCCATTAAAGCTGTTGGAAGCCACAAGTGCAACACGAGGGTAGTAGTCCGCCTTGGCAATGCGCAGCTCTTTTGCGGCAATCTCCCTACTTAGCGCTGCCGATCTCAGCTCCGGCAGATTTTCGATGGCATGCTGAAGCAGGTTCGCCGAATTTCCCTTACTCGTATCTAGATTTAGAATTGAAGGATCGGGAACAATCTGTATTTCGGGTGATAGGCCGAGCGTAACCACCAGCTGGTTGTTTATGATTCTACTGTTGTTGTCGATTTCGATTAGCGCCAGCTTTAGGTTCTGCAGCATCAGCTCGTGGCGGGTAACATCGCTACCTAAAGCCATTCCCTGCGATTCCTTCGACTTGATTTGCTGTATCAGAAGCTCCGTTTGCTCAATATTCTTCAGGAATACCTCACGCTGGTTCTTAAGCTTGAATAGATCGAGGTAGTAACCCGTTACCAGGAAACAGATGTCCAGCTCGTTGCGGCTGTAGCTAAGCTGTGCCACCTGCTCCTCCAGCTTGTTCTTCTCGATGCTTGTAGCAAGGGCACCTCCCGTAAAAATCACCTGCGAGGCCTCCACGCTGAAGCTATTCCCAAAATGTGGCATCCAAACACTCTGAGCATTGGAGAAGTCTCTATTCATGATGATGCCATTCCCAATGTAGGTAGCCGAAAGCGAGACATCGAGCGAGGGCAGCAGCGCTGTTTTGGTTAAGCTGGTAGCCGATTGTGCCAATCCAACACCTGTCTGAGCCAGCTTTAGCTGCTTGCTATTGGCAATGGCCAATTCGTAAGCCTCGTGTAGCGTTAGCACCTTGGCCGGCTGTGCCGAAAGACCTTGACAGGCCAAAATCAAAGCGCAAAACGCTATCGTAAAAGTTCTTTTCCGTTGTTGATTCATTATTTCCAATTAACTTAAGCGAGAGGCAAAAGTCGCGTTAATTGAAAATTAAATCGCTGTCTCGATTTCGACTAAAATTGTCTTTATTTCCACAAAACGGCTCACAGAAGAGCTATAAAAAAGTACTTTTGCATACAAAATGAGAATACCGCTAAATGCAGCAACCATCTCCTGATCTTTTTTTCGTTGATAAAACGAATATTGGAACTGATTTTCACATCTCGCTACACAACAACGCCTTGCCGATAGACTTTTCGCCTTGCCGAATAAGCTCCTGCTTGGTTTGCCTTTGCCTAGAAGGGAAGGCTGAGATAGAAGTAGACTTGCTGCCATACCATATTAGGCCCAACAGCATTATTGTGGTTTTCCCGGGGCAAATACTGGCTTGCAACGAAAAATCAGACGACTTTACGCTTGCCTACTTCTCGTTTTCCAATCTTCTGATCGACGAAATTCTGTTTCGATTTCCAACAGCTTTTATTGGGTTCCTAAGAGAAACCCCTGTTTACCATTTACCCGAGAAAGAGAAGCATACGCTTTGGGGCGAATACTTTACGATGCTACATGGCAAATACTTTGAGGTAAAAAACGTGTGCCGCAGCGCGATAATATTCAACCTGCTGCATAACTTTTACATGGATTTGTACAGCAAGGTGATTGCCAACAACGAGATACACCTACGCCAGCGTAAGCGTAAAAAGGAGATTCAGGAAGAATTCTTTCGTTTGGTAAAGCTGCACAAGGATAATCGTGAGGTTGCCTTTTTTGCCGAAAAGCTCTGCATAACGCCCAAATACCTCTCCATTATCACAAAGGAAAGTACAGGAAATTCTGCCAAATGGCTTATTGATAAGTTTGCCATAACGGAGCTCAAGCTGCAGCTTAAAACAACATCCACCCCACTCAAGGAAATTGCAGAGAACCTTAACTACCCCTGCGAAGCATTCCTGTGCAAGTACTTTAAGAAGCATACAGGCGTAACACCATCGCACTATAGGAATACAAGCAGGTAAAGAAATGCTATATTGCCTATCTATTTATTTACGGTAAGCCTAAAGCGTAGCATCACTTGTTACACTTAATTGAGCAAAACTCTTAGCCTGTAACTAATGCGGCCCAAAGCCGCATTAAGCAGAAGCGCAGGCGTTGCCTACGATTTGTAAAGAAACCATTGCAAGCACAAATAAACAGATGGTACACCTATCCTAAAGGAGATATTATGAAAAAAGTATTCTACATCACATTAGCACTCCTTCTGCTCAGCCAGGCATCATTTGGGCAGAAAGCTTCTACATTTCAAGACAGCGCTGCAAACTACTTCGATGAAATAAAAGCAGAGGCAGGCAGGCATCAGCAGCTCTGGGGAAAGGATCTATACGGCCCGTTGCTTTTGGTTGACCCCAACACACGGCAGCTATTCGCAAACTATCCCGATTCAGCTGGCATTCTCAAGCAAAGCGGTAACATATATACTGGCCAACTCCCAAACGAGATAAACATTGCCAACACCGCTATAAGATGGAATGGAACATGCTGGGCCATGATCATGCTCCCGCTACCAGCAAGCAAGCAGGAAAGAATAAGCCTACTCGCTCACGAGCTATTTCACGTCGCCCAACCCTCTTTGGGATTTCTTCAGTATAATACAGAAAATAAGCATCTAGACCAGAGGAATGGTAGGATTTACCTACGACTAGAGCTCGAAGCTTTAAAGAAAGCAGTACAATCAAAAAGCACAAGTGAGCAGAAGATACATCTAGCCAATGCCCTTACCTTTCGAAAGTACAGGTATATGCTTTACAAGGATGCCGACACTACCGAAAACCAGCTGGAGCTGAATGAAGGGATAGCCGAATATACAGGACAATCGGTTTCAGCAATATCAGATGAGCAGTCCATCGCAAGTCTCGAGCAATCCATAAATTCGTTCTATAGCAATCCAACCTTTGTTCGCTCATTCCCATATCAAACCATACCAGCTTACGGTTACCTACTCGCCAAGGTAAAAAGTGATTGGAACAAGGAGATCACATCCCAAACCAATCTAACCAGCTACTTTGCTACCCAGCTAGGCATACAGCTACCCAAAGACATAGAAAAATCGGTCGAGCGAACATCAGACCAATACGGTGGCCAAGCAATTATTTCAGAAGAAAAAGCACGAGAGGAGAAAACAAAAAAGCAGGTAGCCGAATTCAAAAGAAAGTTTATCGAGCAACCCCATTTCGAAATTGGGCTGATGAAGATGCAGGTCGCCTTCGATCCCCGAAACATTATGCCTCTTGAAGATAAAGGAACAGTATACCCAACCATTCGAGTTTCCGACAGCTGGGGCGTGCTTACCGTGAAAAACGGTGCTTTAATGAACCCCAGCTGGAACAAAATCTCAGTAACCCCTCCCCTAAAGATTAAAGATCGAGCAATTAGTGGAGACGGTTGGACATTGGAACTCCAGGAAGGCTATACTGCAACAAAAGATGAAAAGACCGGCTGCTACAAGCTTTCAAAAAAGTAAAAAAGTCGAAGCTGAGCGTAGCGAAGAACGCTCATAGCCGTCAAGCTAAGCGGCGAAATGCTACGAAGTAGCTAAACCTGACGGCTATGAGCTCCAGCCTCTGCCAAACGGAGTAATACTGCTAAAGAAAAGCTAGATTTTCTTTAAGCATAAGAGTTTTCCTTTAAGCATAAGAGATAATGTTTAAAGGATAAGAGATTTCCTTTAAGCATAAGAGATAAAGTCAAAGGGAAATGAGATTTCCTTTAAAGGATAAGAGATATTGTTTAAAGGAAATGAGATATCCTTTAAGCATAAGAGATAATGTTTAAAGGAAATGAGATATCCTTTAAAGGATAAGAGATATCGTTAAAGGAAAATGAGATTTCCTTTAAGCAAAATGAGATTTCCTTTAAGCAAAATGGATTATTGTCCCGACCTTAAGGCGTTCCCATACCAGCTTCCCCGTTCGGCTGAAGCGATAACCTTCTGCGAAAGCTGGCAAAACCATCGATAGCCCCCACCCTATTCGTTACAGAGCTGGCATACGCAATTTTTTGTTGTTCATGGATAGGTTGCCTCAAGGCACCCCCTTTTTTAAGTTCGTTTGATTTTTGTAGCTCTTGTTGAATAACGGCAGGGGATTATCGCTACATTGCTTTCCTATTTATAATCGTAGGCCTTTAGTAAGCATTGTAGTAAAAAACACTTCGCTTACGCCCTGTACGGGGTGGTAGGGTTGCGGTTAAATAGTAGATGCACCCCATTTTGCGGAAAAGGTATACATACCACTACAAAATTGGGTGGATATGTGCACCTTTTGGAGGATGAAGGTGCATGTATAACGAGTTAGGCAACATGTAAGCAGACCATCGAAACATTAAAGGATATGAAAAAAATAGGAGAACTAAATTTAGGTTTCATTGATGCAGAGAACTATCAAGGGAAATCAAACAAGGACTTGTTCAATAGAATATTTGTAAAGAATAAGTATCTAGATAGATTGTTTCTACATTACAATTACTTTCTGATTGGAGAGAAAGGCACAGGCAAGACTGCATATTCAGTATTTCTTTCTAACAACGTTTATAAAGACACTATTTCGGAAACTAAGTTCATTAGAGAAACTGATTATCAGAAATTTGTAACACTTAAAAAGGAAAAGCACCTTCAACTTTCTGACTATACAAGTATATGGAAAGTAATATTATTATTGCTTCTTTCAAAAAGTCTCAAAAAAGAGGAACTTGACCACAGTCCTTTTAGTAAAGGTGACATAATGAAATCAATATTATCAGCTATTGATGAGTACTACATGAATGCCTTTTCTCCTGAGATAATTTACGCACTAGATTTTATTGAGAATAATAAAATTGCTGCGGAATTAATCTCAAAATATTTGAAAGTTGGAGCTGAACAATCGCAAAATACAGCATTTCATGAATCAAGGTTTCAAGTAAATCTTCTCTATATTCAAAAAAAATTTGAGGATGCGTTATCGAATTTAAAATTAAAGTCAAATCATTTTCTTTTTATTGATGGCATTGACGTTAGACCTGGTGAAATAGCTTATCATGATTATCTAGAATGTGTAAAAGGGCTTGCAAATGCTGTTTGGGCATTAAACGCAGATTTTTTTTCAAAAATAAAAGACTCAAAGGGTAGATTTAAAGTAATTCTTTTATTACGTCCAGATATATTTAACTCATTAAGTTTACAGAATGCAACTAATAAATTGCAAGACAATTCGGTTTTTCTTGATTGGAGAACTACTTATCCTGAATATAGAGAATCTGAGTTGTTTAAACTTGCTGACAGAATGTTACGCTCCCAACAAACTGAAAATGTAGACGAAGGTAGAACTTGGGATTATTATGTTCCTTGGAAAAGTAAATCAAACCATCCTGATAGAGAATTTAATCCTTCCTTTTATAAATTTTTACAATTATCCTATTCTAGGCCTCGTGATATTGTAAGGATGTTAAAAATTTTACAAAGTATCTTTATTTCTAAGAATCACAATGAAAACTGGACTTTTCAAGAGTCTGACTTTGATAGTCATGATTTTCAAAATCAATATTCAGAATATCTTATGGCTGGGATAAGAGACCAGTTATCATTTTATTATACAAACGAGGATTATGAATTGTTTTTAAAGTTCTTTCAATTTCTTGATGGAAAGATTGAATTCAAATATGACGAATATGTTTTAGCATATCGTCAATTCGAAGAATACTTACTAGCAAATTGTAAAAACAGCATTCCTGAATTTGTTGAATCAGTTGATGGTTTTCTACAGTTTTTATATGAAACAAACATAATTTGCTATGTAGAAGATTATGAAACAGAACCTCTTTTTAGATTTTGTTATAGAGAAAGAAGTATAGCCAACATTTCACCAAAAGTAAAAACAAATGAAAGATATATAATTCACTATGGCTTAGCAAAAGAGTTAAATGTAGGAAAAGGAAAAAGAAAATAACACGTTGCTTAACACATGGTATAGTGCATGTGGGTTTCAGAAGTTTACGAGCGTTTGTCGCTCGTAAAAAAAGTAGGTGTAAACTGATATGAAATTGCTTCGTAATCCCTCAGTTCAGCGTAGTTTAATCAAAGCACGAGGCTCGGCGGAATTTGCAATTCCGTCGAACTTAAGTAGCGGTTTGTAACCGCCATTAAACGATTATTGCAATTCAACTAGCATGACAACAGGCTACCAAATAAAGGAACAAGATGCGCTTTACTACCTAACGCTACAGGTGGTAGACTGGGTAGATGTGTTTACTCGCCAATGCTACCGCGATATTGTGGTAGATAGCCTGAACTATTGCCAGCTAAACAAGAACCTGCAAGTATTTGCCTTCGTTATCATGTCGAACCACGTGCATTTAAATGCTAACAGCGGTACAAGCGAGTTAAGCGCAACGCTTCGCGATTTTAAGAAGTTTACGAGCAAGGCTATCCTACAGCAAGTAACCGAAGGTATAGAAAGCCGTCGCGAATGGATGCTCAACCGCTTCGAGTTTGCCGCCAGCCGTCACGGTAGAAATGATCATTATCAGCTATGAACACACGAAAACCATGCAGTACACCTTTACTCGGCAGATTTTATTCGCGAGAAGCTAGCGTACTTACATGATAATCCGGTACGTGCGGGTTTAGTTACAAAGCCAGAAGATTACCTATATTCAAGCGCTCGAAGCTACGCAGGTTTGGACGGTGTTTTGGATGTAGTACAAATAGACTTACCGTGGATAACTTATTAATCGCGGTCTATAGACCGCTACTTAGCAAAGTCGAAGTTAAAAACTTCGCCTAGCCTTGAGCGCTGAATTGGACTACGGCTATCGGGGGAAATGTTTGGATGATAGATGACATAAAATTATGAAAATACAAGCCTCGTTCGACGAAGGCTCCAGTCTTCGTTAGTTCTATCATTGCAGGCTATAGCATGCAGAATAGATTCGGATGAGGCAATAGCCTCAGCCGAACAAGGATATATTAGGTAGCTTCATTGCATATATAAACTAGTTAGCGTTCAGTGTAATAATGACAAACAAGGTTCTCTATGAAAAGAAGAAAAGTTGTATATGGAATCGTTATTGTATTGATAACATTGCTTATAACAGGCTTTGTTTTTAGAAATAGACTACTTTCCTCACTAATAATTGGGGAATTACTACCGAGAGAACCCAGAAATCAAATAGAGACTGTTACCGATATTGGTTGGTGGGCTTTTCAAGATGAGTTGAAAATTGACAACTTTACAGTGAAAATCGTCGAAAGCAAACTTAATTTATTCAACAACTATTCTTTGATAAGTTATACAGTAAAAGGAGAGTTAAAAGGAAACAATAATTGGAAACCTTATATAAGTAATATACATATTAGCCAGAGATTTATAAGAAAATATAATAGAGAACTTCATCCATATCTGGATAAGGATACATCAAAAATACCAGAAGCGCTTATTGAAATTACTCCTATTGTTAGGACAAAAGAAAATAAGAGTTATAAAGGTGAGGTTATTCAGTTTTGCTTTACAAATGAATTGAAAATACAGTCATTCCACTATGGAGATAATTGGATTAGATTCAAGTGTGACTCTTTACAAAATGATATTGTGTTGAAACAAAGAAAATAAACACCGAAACGCTAACACACGGTATAGTCAACAAGGGGTGAAGTAGTAAACGGTAGCTTACAGTCCTCGCTAACCGAAGTCTAAATAAACGCACGAGGCTCGGCGGAATTTGCAATTCCGTCGAACTTAAGTAGCGGTTTGTAACCGCCATTAAACGATTATTGCAATTCTACTAGCATGACAACAGGCTGCCAAATAAAGGAACAAGATGCGCTTTACTCCCCCCAAGCTAAGCGTAGCGTCCTCGCTCATAGCCGTCAGGCTAAGGTTTAATCCATAATGTTCGACTCCTCCAGAGTCGTGGTTCCAGGATGATTCCCCTATCTACAAACCTTTAATGCCTATGGCATTATGCTTTCGTTCGAATAATCCCAGAGGGATTTAAGGTTTGTAGATAGACGCTTGGCAACCATACCGACCCGATACGGGTCGTACTAGAAGAATCCTTTATTTCTTGGTCTGTCGGCTATGAGCGTCCTCGCTACGCTCAAGTAACCAAGGCTTCTAGCCTGTAGGTTTATGGCCGGAGGCCGAGAGGTAAAAAGCGTAGGCAGAGCCTACGCTTAGCATGAGAAAAAGGAGATGAGATCACTGGAATTGATACTAGTCTACCCAAGTGACTCATCTAAGCATACCATCCTCGCTACGCTTAATCTAGCAAAGTTTACAGCCTACTACTAATGCAACTTCTAGCCCTGAAAGGGCGATATACAGCAGCGATGGGGGTAGCCCATCGCTAGTAAAGCCATGGAATAACCACCCTATTCAGGGATGAATTGTCTCGACAAACAGAGCAAACAAGAGAATAGAAAAAACAAGAGCCGCAGTAATACTACTGCGGCTCTTTATTTGGAATAAGGCAATGCTTATCGTCTCAACCAGTACAGCCCCTTGTATTGGCTGTCGTTGTGGAACCAGATGACGGGTGTAACCACCTTTCCATCCTTGGTTTTCAAGTAGTGGTTGTAGGCTGCCATTACGGGGTCGAAAAGAATATCGGTAACCCCCACGGTAACCTTGCCATCCTGCTCCTCGCTAACCACCTCGAAGCCGCTAGCGGCAAGAATCTCGCTGATATGGCTGGCACGGTCGGGCGTAATGCCCTTCTCAACAATCGAGCAGCGAACTCCCTTGAGCTCCGCTACGGTATGGTGTGTATTTAATGCCATGTTTTTTCTTTTTTAGTATCAAGACACAAGTAACAAGACTTTGGTTGCAGCGAACAGCGGTAGCATCCTACCCTATTCCCTACTCCCTACTCCCTATTCCCTCCTAGATTGCCGAGCCAAGTACATCGATAAGCTTGTACAGCGAACCAATAAAGCCTAGCGAAATAATGGCAATAGTACAAACAACCAGCACGGTAGCGGTAAGCTTCGAACCCTTTATGGTTGGTACCGATTCCTCGTCGGGTGCGCTAATTACAATTGCCCTTACCACGCGTAGGTAGTTGTACAGCGATAGCACCATGTTAACGGTAGCAATAGCGAGCAGAATGTAAAGCTGCGATCCAAGACCCGAGGTAATTAGGAAGAACTTACCAAAGAACCCTGCGGTTGGAGGAACACCAGCAAGCGAGAACAGTGCAATGGCGAATACCAGCGCGTAGAAGGGGTTAGTTTTGAATAGCCCCTTGTAGCTGTTGATATCTTCCTTGCCAGTTGCCTCGCCAATAGCGCCAACAACGCTGAAAAGGGCGATGTTGCTGAACAGGTAAATGATGATGAAGTAGATGGCCGAGTCCATACCAATTTGCGAGGCACCGGCAATACCAACAAGCACGAAGCCCACCTGCGAAATCGACGAGAAGGCAAGGAATCGCTTAAGGTTGGTTTGGCGCATGGCAAACAGGTTACCAACCGTCATGGTAATAGCAGCAAGAATGCTGATGGCGTAGAGCCACTCCTCCTTTAGCGCACCAAACACCTGGTAAAGCACGGTAAGGAAGATGAATACTACAGCACCCTTCGATAGTACCGAAAGGAAGTTGGTAACGGGGGTAGGTGCACCCTCGTACACATCGGCAGTCCACAGGTGGAATGGCACCATCGACATCTTAAAGCCAAATCCGCTTAGGATAAGCACAAACGAAAGAAGGATAAGCGCGTTTGGCTGCTGAATGCTGGCAATGATTTCGTTGAAACCAAGCGATCCAACGGCACCGTAAAGAAGCGAAATACCAAACAGGGTGATTCCCGAAGAGAATGCCGAGTTCATGATATACTTGATACCTGCTTCCGACGACTTCTTGCTATCGGTTTGAAGGGCAGCAAGAGCAGCAACAGGAATGCTGGTAAGCTCTAGACCGATGTAAAGGGCTAGTACGTGACCGCTCGAAATCATTACAAACATACCAAGAACGCTCGAAAGCATCAGCATGTAGAACTCGCATCGGTTATCGAACGTCTTCAGCCATCTGGAAGCCGAGAGCGAGATTAGCAGAAGCCCGATGTTCAGGACATTCTTCTCGAGGGCAATAAGTCCGCTAGTTCTAAAGAAGTTATCGAAAAGGTGTCCATTCATCATAGGCAAGAAGCCTACAACGAAGTTGGCCAACAGCAGCACGTTAACCACGTTAAGAAAGGAGTTAGCCTTCTTATCGAAGCCGTTAAGGTTTAATATAAACAGCGCTATGATGATTAACGAAATCATCCACTCGAAGCGCAATAGCGTAAAATATTGAAGAAGCATCTCGTTCAATTTTCGGGTTATAATACTAGGCGTTTAGCAATCTCCTGCACATCTGGGCTAATCAGGTCGGTTAGCCAGTAAGGCATCGTACCAATAAATACGATACCTGCTACAAGAAGGATAACTGCAAAACGTTCGTTCCATGTTGCATCGGTAAGCTGCTTAAACTCTACGTTCTTAATGGTTCCCCAAATGGCGAAGCCAACTGCGCGGAGGATATACACTGCGGTAACAACAATTGATGATGCAGCAAGAATGGTGGCAACCTTATAGAAGACACCTGCACGGGCCCACGATCCAACAAACACGGTCATTTCCGATACGAAACCGCTAAATCCAGGAAGACCTAGCGAGCAAAGACCAGCAATGATGAATGCCGTACCAATGAATGGGATTTGGGTAAGGATACCGCCCAATTCGTCGGCCATACGGGTGTGAGTACGTTCGTAAATCATGCCAATGGCGGCAAAGAAGAGGGCTGTCATAATACCGTGCGATACCATTTGCATTACAGCACCGGTCATTCCCACCTGGGTTACAACGGCAATACCAAGAACTACGAATCCACAGTGCGATACCGACGAGTATGCGTTCATATACTTAAGGTCGCGCTGCATAAGCGTTGCAAATGCACCGTAAAGGATGGCAATTGCAGCCAGCACGATAAAGATCCAAGAGTATTGAACCGCAGCACCAGGAAGTAGGTAGGTGGCAACGCGAAGTGCTCCATATCCACCCAACTTCATCGAGATACCTGCAAGGAACATCGAAGCAGCGGTAGGCGCCGACGAGTGACCATCGGGTGCCCAAGTATGGAATGGGAACATGGCGGTAAATACGCCAAACCCAATAAAGGTAAGCAGGTAGATAGGAATCTGAACCGCCAGTGGGAAGTTCATGGTTGCAAGAGTTTGCAGATCCCAGGTGTTGTTACCAAAGTACCATCCCGAAGCAAGGTATAAGCCAATCATTCCAAGGAATACAACTGCCGAACCTGCCATAAGCATAAGAGCCAGCTTCATTGCGTTCTTTTCCTTGTTTCCAGTACCCCAAACGCCAATCAAAAGGTATTTAGGAATAACGGCAAGTTCCAGGAAGAAGAACATCATAAATAGGTCGAGCGAAACGAAGAATCCGTATGCACCAACGCTTAGGAAGGTGAGCAGGAAGAAGAACATCTTAATTCGACTTTCGATCTTCCACGAAATTAGCACGCCGGCAACCACTACCATAGAGGTAAGCATAATCATGGCAAGGCCAATTCCATCTACACCCATCGTGAAGTTGATGTGTAGCGGAGCAAACCACGAAAAGGTTTGGGTAAAGAGCATCTGAGCCTTTTCGCCTGCAGCGCGTAGCGAAATGTAGTGAACGGTAAGCCATGAGGCAAACCCTAGTTGAATGATGCTACCTACTAGCGCAATTTGCTTGGTGGCGATACCCTTTTTGGGTACAAGCAGCAGCAGCGATGTTGCCAGTGGTATTAGTAGAAGGTATATTAACACGCTCATGGTTACAAGAATTTAAAGATTAGAAGTGCGGCAAGCACAATAATACCTCCAAGGAAGTACATGGTGTAGCCTTGTAGCTTACCCGACTGCATTTGCTTGATGCTGCCTGACAACTTCTCGGCAACAAGTCCCGATTGCTGAACAGCGCCATCAACAACGTTGCGGTCGAACCATGCAGCGGGATATCCGATAAGGCGGAAGATAATCTTCTTGGTTACGAAGAGGTAAATCTCATCGATATAGAACTTGTTGTATACCGTTTTGTAGATGCCGTTAAGCGATGCGGCAAGTTTGTCAGAACGATCGTTCTTCTTGAAGTAAAGCACGTAGGCAATAACGATACCGATAACAGCAATTGCTACTGGAAGTATCGAGAATCCAAGGTGAACTACTAGCTCGATTGGCTTACCATCAGCTGATACATATTCGCCAAATGGAATGAGTCCGGCAAATACGGCACCAAAAGCCAAGATGATAAGTGGGATTGTCATAAATCCAGCACCCTTCTCGTGGTTGTGGTGTTCGTCGGCAGGCTTACTCCAGAATATGTTGAAGTAAAGACGGAACATGTAGAATGCAGTAAGACCACTAGCAAATACGCCTAGCACAAAGATGAGCTTGTCGGCTTGGTATGCTGAACTTAGGATGGCTTCCTTACTAAAGAACCCGGCAAATGGAGGAATACCTGCAATAGCCAAGCACGCGATAAGGAAGGTGATGTGGGTAATAGGAAGCATCTTGCGCAACCCGCCCATATCCTGCATATCGTTGCTGTGGATGGCATGGATTATCACACCAGCACCCAAGAACAGTAGCGCCTTAAAGAACGCGTGGGTAAATAGGTGGAACATTGATGCGGTGAAACCTTCGCTCTGCTCTGCTCCCCAACCTGCAACGCCAATGGCAAACATCATGTAGCCAATTTGCGATAGAGTAGAGAAGGCAAGCACGCGCTTGATGTCGTTCTGCGTTGTGGCGATGATTGCCGCAAACACTGCCGTAAATACACCAACGTAGGCAATGAAATGTAGTATTTCGGGTGCCGAGATGGAGTAGATAGGGAACAAACGGGCAACAAGGTAAACACCGGCAACAACCATGGTAGCGGCGTGGATAAGTGCCGACACTGGAGTTGGACCTTCCATAGCATCGGGTAGCCAAATGTGTAATGGGAACATGGCCGACTTACCGGCTGCACCTGCAAACACCAAAAGCATACCCCAAGAGAGCGACGAAAGTCCTAGGAAGGTGATTCCCTTCATTCCGAGCATCTGGATAGAACCGGTGGTGGTTAAGCGCTCTATAATGGTTGAGATGTTGAACGAATCAGCACCAAAACCAATAACCAGAATACCGATAAGGAAACCTAGGTCGGCAAAGCGGGTTACGATAAACGCCTTCTTGGCAGCGGCAATAGCCGACTGTTTGGTAAAGTAGAATCCGATAAGTAGGAACGATGATACCCCCACAAGCTCCCAGAAGATGTACATCTGGAAGATGTTGATCGAAAGTACCAATCCTAGCATCGAGAACGAGAAGAGCGATAGGTACGAGTAGTAGTTCTTGTAACGCTCTTCGCCATGCATGTACCCAACGCTGTAGATGTGTACCATCGACGAAACGGCGGTAACTACAACGAGCATCATCACCGAAATAGGATCGAGAATCGCTCCGAAGTTAATGCTCAACGAGCTGTTGAATACAAGCCATTGCGTGTTAAGCGCTATGTGAGGTAGGTAAACACCGTTTACCTTACCAAAATCGAAGAAGTACTGCTTCGCTATTACTAGCGAAAGTGCCAACGAGGCCAATATAGCAGTGGTGGCAATAATGCCGCCCATCTTTTGCCCCATATGCTTGCCCGAAAGGCCAATCACCACAAAGCTGAGTAGCGGAAGTAGCGGAATAAGTATTGCTGCAATATCCAAATTCATAGCTTAGTGTTTTAGGGTATCAGCCTCATCCATGTCAACCGTATTAAACTTGCGGTAGAGGTTGATGATGATGGCGATAGCCACCGTAACCTCGGCTGCCGCAATGGCAATTACGAAAAGGGTGAAGAAAACCCCTTCGAGCTGATTAGGATATAGATACTTGTTAAACGCAATAAAGTTGATGTTAACGCTGTTGAGAATTAGCTCCACCGACATCAACATGGTAATCATGTTGCGACGGGTAAAGAAGCCAAAAATCCCGATAAAGAACAGCAAGGTGCTAAGCACCAGAAAGTGTGTTATTGGAATTTGTTCCATTTCTTACTCCTTTTTATCTTTTATGGCGATGGCAATGCTACCAACTAGCGCGGCAAGAAGCAGGAAGCTTATCACCTCGAAGAACAATGCGTAGCCGTGGTTTGTGTAGTCGAGCATTTGTATACCAATGGTCTTTACCGATGCATCAACAGCTACCTGGCTGGTTTGTGGAAACGCATGTGTAAACAGCACGCCAAGGGTTAGCGCTAGGCCTGCTACACCAAGTAGTCCACCCCAAATAAGGTTGCTGCGTTTGCTCGCTGGCAACTTCTGTCCCGACTTGTGGGTAAGGAATATCGAGAAGATAATAAGTACAATAATACCTCCTACGTAGATAAGAATCTGGAGACCCGCAATAAATTCCATGCTCATTAGGAAGTAAAGTCCAGCAATGCTCACCATACAAAATAGCAGGTATATTGCCGAGCGGAATATCATTCGAGAAAACACAGTTAAGGCACCAAAAGCAACCGCCATTAGCGCCAAGATGTAAAATATTACGATTTCTGCGCTCATTTTACGGCTGGTTTAAGTTTTGAACCTGGTTTGTTGAGCACCTTGTTAAGTGTAGTACTCTTGTATGCGGCATGTTCGAAGGTATTTTCAAATTCGATGGCTTCGCTTGGGCATGCATCTACGCATAATCCGCAGAAGGTGCAAAGACCCATGTGGTATTGCCACTTGTCTAGTACCTTTTTCTTCTTGCCGTCCTCCTGCTCTTCCATCGCAGATATAATCTTGATGGTTCCGTTGGGGCAGTTTATCTCACAAATGCCGCAGGCGGTACAAGCATGGAAGTTTTCAGCATCGTGCTTAAGCGTTAGATTCCCTTTAAAGCGACTAGGAATTACCAGCGTGTCGCGGTTTTCGGGATATGGCTGCACGAGCCACATCTTTGGGTGCGTACTGTAGTAGCCCGTAAGCTTCATTCCATTCCAAAGCGAACGAATGGCAAGGAATATGGATTTATAAAAGTTAAATATGCGTCTCATTGTTGTACGGGTTATAGTAGCCAGTTCATAAGCGTAATTACAGCAGCAACTATCATGTTGATGATGCTAACAGGTAGCAGATACTTCCACTCTAGTTTTAGCAGCTGGTCGATGCGGAGACGAGGGAATGTCCAGCGGAACCACATAAATAGAATAATGAATCCGAGAGTTTTCCCGAAGAACCAAACTACACCTGGAATGAAATCCATCACATGGTTGAACCCATCAAGCCCAGGAATATGGAATGGCATCCATCCCCCAAGGAATACGGTTGTGGCCAACATCGAGGTTACGAACATGTTGCTGTAGTCCGAAAGGAAGAACATGGCGAACCTCATACCTGAATACTCGGTATGGAATCCTGCCGTTAGCTCTTGTTCAGCCTCAGCAAGGTCGAATGGGGTACGGTTCAGCTCGGCAGTACTTGCAATGATGTACACCACAAATGCTACGATTGCAGGAATATGCCCCTTGAAGATCCACCAAAGATCGCCTTGGCTCGCTATGATATCGTTTACGCTAAGGCTACCCGTCATAAGTACAATGGTAATCAGCGAAAGACCAGCTGACAGCTCGTAGCTCACAATCTGAGCACCGCAGCGCATTGCACCAAGCAGCGAATACTTATTGTTCGAAGCCCAACCTGCCATCAGAATACCAATAACAGCTAGCGAGCTGATGGATGAAACGTAGAATACCCCAATGTTGATGTCCCAGAACTGAACGCCTGGAGCATACGCCATGGGTAGAAGAGCCATAAAGCTAACTACGGTAACAATGTATGGAGCAATGGAAAACATCAGTTTATCCGCACTCTTTGGCATAAGAACCTCCTTCGAGAATAGCTTAAGCACATCGGCAAAAAGCTGAAGGGTTCCCCATTTACCTACACGGTTTGGACCGTAGCGTAGCTGCATAAAACCAGCTATCTTACGCTCGGCGTAAACCTGTATGATAGCCATAATTAATATCAAACAAATAATGGCCAATCCTCCCATAACCAACTCAGCGGCAAACGCGAGGTTGGGACTTAGGACTTGGTTGAGCCAAGTATCTATCGAATGGATGATATCAGCTAGTGTGATTGTTAGTAACATCGTTGTATAGATTACCTGTCAATATCTGGGATAATTAAGTCGAGCGTTGCCATGATAGCAATCATATCACCAATCTTTTGGCCAATAAACATCGAACGCAATGCGCTCAAATTGGCAAAGTTTGGAGTACGGTACTTTAAGCGGTAAGGCTTAGCACCACCATCGCTCACCAAGTATACGCCTAGTTCACCACGAGCAGTTTCTACACGTTGGTAGTATTCGCCCTCTGGAACTTTAGGTACACCCTTCAGCTTCTCGCGATATGGACCGGATGGAATGTTGTCGATTAGCTGCTCGATGATGTGAACGGACTGAACCATCTCGTCCATGCGAACCATGTAACGATCCCAGCAATCTCCACCGTTGTAGATAATCTCGTCGAACTGAAGTTTTTCGTAGCCATCGTAAGGGAAACGTTTACGAACATCGCACGCCAAACCCGATGCACGTGCCACTGGACCACATGCGCCAAAGTTGATAGCATCTTCTATGCTTAGCTTGCCAATGTTCTTTAGGCGGCTTTGCACAATTACGTTACCTGTAAATAGCTGGTGAAACTCTGGAAGGTTCTTCTTGAATTGGGCAATCCACTTCTTAACGTCTGCTACGAAGTTGGGGTGAAGGTCCTGAAGCACGCCGCCAGGAGTAATGTAGCTCATGGCAAGACGATTCCCAGTAGTTTCTTCAAAAATTTCGAGGATAGTTTCGCGCTCACGGAATCCAAGGAAGTAGGGTGTGTATGCACCCATATCCAAACCTATACTGGCATAGAATATTTGGTGCGATGCAAGGCGCTGCAGCTCTGCCATAATAATACGAATGGCTTTTGCACGTTCAGGCACCTCAATTTGCATACCCTTTTCAACGGCAAGCGAAACAGCTTGGTTGTTAATGTGAGCGGAGAGGTAGTCCATTCGGCTGGTCAGGTGAATGCATTGCTTATAGGTAAGCGCTTCATTCATCTTTTCGATACCGCGGTGGATATATCCCAAGTTTGGCTCAACATCAATTACTGTTTCGCCATTGAGTCTCATTTTAAGGTGAAGCACACCGTGTGTAGAGGGGTGCTGTGGACCAACGTTGATGACAAAGCTTTGCTCGTCCTCAGACTCTGAAAAGTTTTTAACAATTTCCATAGGATTACAGCGATATCATATTTTCGTCAGTATAATCTTTGCGTAGTGGATACCCTGGCCAATCCTCTCCAAGGATAAAACGGCGAAGGTATGGATGTCCCTTAAAACGAATGCCGAATAGGTCGTACATCTCATTCTCAAAGAACTCGGCTCCAGCCCAAAGCGAAGCAGCAGAGTCAATCTCTGCATTGTCACGGTCTGCAAGTTTTACCTTAACTACCATTTCGTGCTTAAGAGAGTAGGAGTGTAAATGGTAAACGACTTCAAAGTAAGTTTTACGATCTACGGCTGTTTGGCACATTAGGAAGTTAAGCTGTGTAGCCTCATCATCTTTCAGACGAGTAAGCACGCTTGTGATATCTTCCTTAGAAACCCATAGTAGTGGAAAATCAAAAGTTTCCTCTACAGTGCACTGTGGAAACGTATTGGTAAGGTAGCCTTTCAATTCTTCTCTACTCATCTTCCTGTTCCTTTTTGGGTTTATCAATAATGTAGGCTCTACCCTTCTTGATCTTAGCCTGTAGGGCCATCATTCCCTCTATAAGAGCTTCGGGGCGTGGTGGACATCCTGGAATATAAACATCAACAGGAATTACATTTTCAACTCCCTTTACAACCGAGTAAGAGTTGTAGAAGAATGGACCACCAGTTATGGTACAAGAACCCATAGCAATTACATACTTGGGCTCTGCCATTTGATCATAAAGTCTCTTTAGAACGGGTGCCATCTTGTAGGTGATGGTTCCTGCAACAAGAATAAGGTCTGCCTGACGAGGTGAGTAGCGAGCTACCTCAAAACCGAAACGAGACCAGTCGTACTTAGCAGATGCTGCCGACATCATTTCAATTGCACAACAACTTGTACCAAAGCCGAGCGGCCAGAGCGAGTTGCTGCGGGCCCAGTTGAATAATTTGTCAACTGTAGTAACCAAAAAGTTAGTGTTTCCTGTTTCGTCGGAATAAATTTCTCCAGGGAAATCAGGTTTCTGAGTTAAATCCATTGTAGCGCTTTCTTTTTATAGGCATACAGCAGCCCAAGGAACAATACGAGCACAAAAAATAGCATCTCAACGAGTGCTGCAATGCCTACAACCTTAAAAGCCGCAGCCCAAGGATACATAAAGGCAATCTCGACATCGAAGAGCAAAAAGACAAGGGCAAAGAGGTAGTAGCCAACATGGAATTGAACCCATGTGACACCCTCGGTTTGGACTCCGCATTCGTAAACTTCACCCTTTAAAGGGTTCGTTTTTTTAACCGACATTGCTTTACCCAGCCCAATAGCCAATGTCGCGAAAAATAATCCGCAGAGCATTAGCAAAAGGAGCGATACACTTCCCATATATAAGCCTTATTATAGTGTTGAAATTATTGTGCAAAACCTATTGATCCGCTTCCCAAGCTCCTTGTAGCATTCTTACAAGTTAAACCGCTGATAATAACTTGTTTTAATTGCATTCAAAGAGGTAAAAAAATGGTATAACCCAACAGCACTGCTCACATTAGCATAGGGTGGTGATTCGTAATAAGGTCTTGACTTTTTACAATCGGCGCAAAATTAGATGGTTTATTCTGTTTTGCAATACATTAATATGCTTTATTTTAGCCATAATATATTCACGATTTAACGCTTATTTGTTTGGCAAAAGGTATGATTGAATGATAGATAATATTGTTATTTAAATAACATAATTAAATGGTTAACATTATATCAAACTTGTTAACTTTGCGTGTTGTGATAATTCAACAGACTAGGAGTCAATGGTTTTTAAAATAACTAGTGGCTGTGCAAATTTGTGAACAAAGTAGAATGACTCGTTACCATTTGTAGCATATGACTTAAAGGGGTAAAAAATGGCTCTATACGTTTTAGATGGAAAAGTCCTAACTCCAGCTCAGAATTCAACTGTTTCGCGGTTATAGGCTCATGGTGATAATTTCCCCATATTGCAAATGGGGTTATACGAATTCAATCCTTCTCGGATTACTGCTCAGTTTCCATTGAGCGATCTTAATTAAGATAAAATAGAGCCTAGCAACTATTACAGCGAATAGAATCCATAAAGACCTGAGCATGAATCGCCCGAGTGAAAATTAATGGAGTGAGCAGAAGGTGGTAAACAACCTCAAAGTGTTTGAATATATTCACTGACAAGCGGCCATAACTAGCGCCCCCCAACTCATTATAGATCCCAAAAAGAGTTTGTCTATAAAAAAGTCCGCCCATCATCTGAAAAATGGAATACTTGAATTCGTTTTCAGACAGGGATGGGAATAAAAAAGGCAAAAAAAGAGGCTGCCCAATGTTTTTTTGGACAGCCCCCTTTTTGAATGTAAGCAGATAAAAATCCTTGAGTTCTTAATTTTTAAGCGCCGATAGCACTACCTTGACTTTTAACTTATTGCCAATTCCAACTATATCTACCACATTTTGAAGTGGAATCGAGTTGTCCGCTCTAAGGATAACTGTAAGATTTACTTTCTTATCGGTTAATTCACTTTGGAGTTGAGATTCAATTTCTTGAAATGAAATAGGTTTGTCGTTGTAGTAGTACTGCAAATCCTTTGTTATGCTAATGTTTATGTTCTTTTCTGCCGTAATCTGTTCAGCATATTGCGTTTTTGGTAGCAACAACTTAATAACAGAAGGATTAACCAGCGTGGAAATAATCAAGAAAAATAGCAGGAGGAAGAACATAATATCGCTAAGCGATGCGGTGTAAACATCTACAGCGTTACCACGTTTACTTCTTTCAACTTTCATTATATAAAATTTTTCGTTTAGCTATTTCCCGCGCTTAAGGAAGAAAATGAATTCATTTCCAGTTTTCTCCATATTGGCGGCAATTTTGTCTATCCTGTTATTTAACAAGTGGTAGCCAATAAAAGCAATAATACCAACTAGCAACCCAGCTGCCGAACAAATCATTTTCTGGTAAAGACCATCGGAAATAGTTCCAATGCTCAAGTTGTCGGTTATCGAAATGGTGTAAAATATCTTGATAACCCCCATGATCGTTCCTAAGAACCCAAGCATTGGGGCAATAGATGCAACCAAAGCAAGCAGGTTCATTCTATTTTCAAGGTAAAGGAGAACTTCTCTCGACTTTGCTTCCATCGCTTCGCGAATATCTTCAATCGAGTAATCCATGTAACGGATACCCTCTCCAATTAGCTGCGATAGTGGTTGATTATTTTTTTGGCAATAGATTAGTGCTGAGTTTGATTTGCCATCCGAGATGTAATTTTTCACCTCTTTTATTAGCAAACTATCCTCTTTACTTGCGCCATGAATAACCACAAATCTGTCAAAAATAACGAAGATGGCAACTAGTGAAAGTAGTGCTATGGGGATAAGAATCCATCCTCCTTTGATAATAATATCGAAGTAGTTACCGTTTGCTACGGCAGCAGGAACCTGGGCCGCTAACATTTCGAAACCTTTCATTGCAAGTGATTATAATTAAAAAAGGCACAGGTCATAACTATCATATGACCTGTGCGACCATGAAAACATTACTTTAATCCAGATAAGGCTGCTTTTGCCTTATCATTAGTAGGATCAAGTAAGAGTACTTTTCCAAAGGAGGCTTTAAAGTTAGCCATATCATTTTTCAGGTAATACTGATATCCAATATAGAGGTATGCTTCAGCTAACTCTCTTTTCCTTTCAACTTTTGCAGGATCGAGTTTTGGTTCACCTTTTGGTTCAAGAATTTCTATAACTTTTTCATAATAAGGTTTCGCTAAACCTTGAGTACTTGTTGGGTCAAAAGATGAATTTACTCGCGCTCTATAAATGTAACCTAGGTAACTGTCAGGTTGCTTCTCAGTGAAAATTGAAAATAAGCTATCAGCCTTATGTAAGTACGCTACTTTAGTCAACGAGTCTAACTTCTCGCTATTACCTGCATAGTAGTTTTCTTTTGCCCATTCGAAGTAACCCGATGGGCTAAGATTAGCCTTTTCACCATATAACTGTTCGAATATATCTGCAGACTTATCATACCTCTTCATTTTCTGATACAAGGATTGGATTTCGCGCGTCATAGCAATCCTATTTTTAGGAGTAATTGCCTTCCCAAAGTATGTTATGGCAAGTGAATCATTCCCAGCGCCCGAAAGTAATCTTGCATAGTACTCGTTATCACTTTGCAGAATATCATCCGGTTTCGCATTAGCCAAGAACTGCTCCATTACCTTTACACCATTTGCATAGTCTTTAGTTTCGAATAAGTTGTAGGCTAAAACTCTGTTAGCAACTGGACTCGTAGGATTTAATGCCTGAGCCTGCTTTACTATTTCTAGTGATTTGTTGTAGTCCTTGTTGAAGAATAAGATAAGTGCATAACGAACTAGATCGTTGTATGAAGGTTCTCCAGCAGCAAAAAATTTTGCATATGATTTTTCAGCATCAGCAAATTTGCCCTGTGCGTAGTAAACCTCTCCACGCTCTTTGTGAACAGGGAAGTAGGTCGAATCTAGCTGGTAAAGGTTATTGAAAGCATCCAACGATTGTTGGTAGTTCCCACTCTTAACGTAGATTCTCCCAAGCTTAAGGAAAGCCTCTTTGCTCGCCTTATCGTAGTAGATGGCAGTTTCGTATTTGGTTGCTGCTTCACCGATCTTCTTTTGATTTAAAAGAATATCTCCTTCGGTGATATAGATGCCTGCAAAGTTCTTATTTATGCTTTTTGCTTTATTAAGATAATCGTTGGCATCTTCGACATTGGGGGTTGCTTGGTTCATGTAAGCAGCATAGATGGCCATCCAGAGAGCAGGATTCTTTTTTTCGGAACTAATAGACTTAGCCTTCTTAAAGTTAGTCTCAGCCGTCTTTGTATCTCCGCTAGATAAGGCTATTTCACCCAATCCTACATAGGCAAATGCATTCTCAGGATTAACCTCTAGTCCCTTTTGATAGTATATGGCAGCAGAGTCTTTAATTCCCTGATTTTGGTAATTTTTGCCTAGAAGATAGTAGGCTTGATCTTTGTTTGCTCCGTTGAGTTCTTTTAGAAGATATTTTTTTGCTAGAACGAAGTTTCCATCGTTAAAGTAAAGAAGACCTTTCGTAAAGTCTTGTGCCATAGCGCTAGTTCCACATAGGACTGCTACAACTGCAAGAGTAAGTAAATATCTTTTTGCTTTCATGGTTATTTATTTACAATGGATAGTCATTGCTTACTTTTACAACCCTTAAGGGTTGTGTTGCTGGAACTAATCCAGACTTAAGGATGATGCGCTGCCCCCTATCGCTGGATAGGAATGAGGCAAATCCTGTTGGTACACCAGAGCTAGGATCGGTAGCAATGGAATAGATGATCCTACTAAGCGGATAGTCCTTGGTTGCCAAGTAAGCTTGGTAGGGTTGGTAGCTGTTGTCGGAGGTTGGATTTTTGGCGTACGAAACAGCCATTACTCTTATCCGATCAAGGAAGCCCATGCATTGGGCATTATTTCGGTTGCTAATCCAATTAACACCAATGATCCCAATAGCATTTGGATTTTTTGCAACGTAATTAATAACCTCCTCATTTTTGCTAAGTGCAGAAATCTGGGCCGATAGACTTTTACCTTCACAAAGTGAGTCGAGAAGGTAACGGACTGTGCTAGAGTTTTGGTTGTCGAAGATAATCTTCACTTTCCCAAGTCCCGATCCGCTGGCAATTTGGTTCCAGTTAGTAATTCCACCCGTTAGCAACTGACGGATCTGATCAACCGAAATAAGGCTATCCTTATTCTGGCGGTTGATGATTAGCGCAATGCCATCGGTTGCAATTTTCGAAATGCGTGGAACTAACTTTTTTTGTTGGAGTGCAGCCTTTTCCCTTTCAGTTAGCAAGCGAGTGCTAATAATTAGGCGAGTTGAATCTTTCAGCAAGGCATTCATAGCATCGATTTCCGAGACAAACTTTGCAGACACCTTTGCTTTGGGGTAAATACCTTCAAAAACTTCAATTTCTTCCGAAATAATCGGTTCGAAGGTTTGGTCAACATAGATTGTGGCCAAGCCGCTAGTAGGGGAATCTTCCTTAGTGGAAGACCCCCCGCAGCTTTGAAGTAATACGATACTTGATAAGAAAAGTAGGGTAACGAAAATGTTACTTGTTTTCATCTTTAATCTCCTTTACTTTTTTATAAATCCTATAAGCTCTAAAAATAGAGTAAAGAATTAGAAGAATTCCAAGTGCAGTACGCAGATTACCTGTAGAAATAAACTCTTGGAAAATGTTTGTTAACATAAATCCAAGGCCTAGAACTAGGTAGAAAAGCACCATCACATATCCGAAATACCCAGCAAACACCAACCAACTCTTCGTCATTGTCGTATCGTTGTTCTTCATGTTGTTCGGTTACTGAAGTACAAATTTAACTGGCATGGTAAATGCAACTCTAACAGCTTCGCCATTTTGCTTACCAGGCAGCCAGGAAGGCATGCTTTTAGCAACACGAATAGCTTCCTTGTCAAGTTCAGGGTCAACCCCACGGATTACCTTAACATCGGTAATTTTACCGTGCTTATCCACAACAAACTGTACAAAAACGGTACCTTGTATACCATTTTCTGCAGCTGTTTGAGGATACTGGGTATTCTTACCAAGGTATTTCATCATTTCCTCAGTACCACCAGGGAAGGTTGGCATCTGCTCAACTGCTTGGAATACTTGTTCCTCTTCTTGAGCGATCTCCTTTACGGTCTCAGTAATAGGCGTTGCAACAATCTCCTGACCGACATTATCGTCAAGTGGAGCAGCTGTAAGCATATCTTGAGACTGCATCTCTTCTCCTTCTTTTACCTCATCATCGGGTCTGATGACAGGAGGAACGAATTTGATTTGTGCCTTAACCTCTTCCTGCTTCTGTTCTTTTGGTAACTCTTGTGGTTTAATCTTCTCAATGTTGATTTTAGAGAGATTTGTCACCTGAACATTTTGCTCTTTTCCTTCCTTTAAAGCTTTATTAATAAAGGTAGGAAGCGCAGTGGCTAGAGAGAAGCCGATTACCACAAAAATAAAAGAACGTTTGTGGCGCGTGTCAGCATCCTTTCTAAGCACATAGGCACCATAGTCTTTGTTTTTCCCTTCAAAGACCATTTCGCACCATTCCCTGGAGAATAAGTTTATGTTTGATGCCATGGCTTATTGTTTTTTAGTTGATTCAGTAAATGCATCAGGCGCTGTTTTCACTACCAATCCTGTATCGTATGAAGTGATAGGTACAATAGCGTACTTAGCAACGTTGGTAATCTGCATTTCGTCGAGAATACTAACTAGGTTTTCGTAAGTCGAAACATCGCTAGGCTTGATAAGAACTACTACTGCGTCCTTATTTCCTCGAATTTCGGTTAACTTAGTCTTAAATTCCTCGGCCGATAGCTTTTTCTTGGCTTTTACCGCTTTCAAACTGTCCACTTGCTTCATAACAACTTTGTTACGAGTAAGCAGAGTCTTGCGAATACCTTTCTGTGAATCGAAGTTGGTCTCAAACACCTCTGGATCAACTCCGTTTTCGGTAGTCCCAAAGTAGTAGTATACCTTATTATCCTTAGCAAGGAGGATGGTCATTGCCTTAGAGGCCTTAACCTTATTTTGCTCCTCGTCTTTTACTTTTTCCTTCGAAGGCATTCTAATCTCCATGGTCTGTGGTTTAGCCATAGAGGTTGCAAGCATAAAGAAGGTGATAAGAAGGAATCCTAAGTCTACCATTGGCGTAAGGTCAACACGGGTGGATAACTTTTTAGGTTTTCCTTTACCCTTTCCACCTTTGTCTGCTGTATTTAATTCTGCCATTTTACTTAGTTTGTTTAGTAATTCTTTGGCAGTATTGGTGCCTCTTCCATCCCTGTAATAAGGTTGTACTGATTCTCATTAAGATCGAGAAGGGTATTCAAAACCTTTTTAATCTTACTGTAGGGGGTACCTTTATCTGCTTTAATTACAATCTTAATCTGGGGATTTACCTGGCGGGCAGCGCGTACCCACTCTTTAAATTCATTCCCTGTAGAGTCGGCAGGAATTCCAAGTACGTTTTCTGGCTTGGAACGATCTCCTGCGGATAGATCTAGTGATTGAGCAAGCGCGCCAATAGGAACTGCAAACGAATTGGCTAGACCAAACTCTTCAATTTGCTTTTTGGTGAAGGTTTTGCCGTAAACTTTAGCAATTTTATCGAGGAGTTCCTCGCGCTTCTTTTGGTTGTCAATGCCCATGGCCACCTTTCCATCGGGACCGATGAAGATGTTCATGACATTAACCTCGGGGATCTTGATCTCCGATATGGACGATGGTGTTACCACCTGTACCAGCTCCTTTTGAATGAAATTTGATGTCAAAATGAAGAAGGTAAGCAGAAGGAAGGCCACGTCGCACATCGCAGTCATGTCAACCCATGTACTTTTTCTTGCGACTTTTACCTTTGGCATATCAATGTACTTTAGTTGTTATTGGCTAATAAGCAGCTTAGTGCTTTTCAGCAAATGATTGTACCATTGAGTAGCCAGCTTCGTCGATGTTATAGGTAATCTTGTCGATTTGAGTTGTAAATACGTTGTAGAAAATGATGGCAACAGCTGCTGAACCAATACCTAATGCAGTATTGATAAGGGCCTCAGAGATACCAGCTGAAAGTGCAACTGAGTCTGGAGCACCTGCATTAGCCAACGCTGCAAACGCACGGATCATACCAAGTACGGTACCAAGAAGACCAATAAGAGTTGAAATTGACGAAAGGGTAGCAAGAATAACAAGGTTTTGCTCAAGGGTTGGAAGTTCCAAAGAGGTTGCTTCTTCTACGTTCTTTTGTAGAGATGCAAGCTTCTGCTCCTTAGTCATGGTTGTATCCTTTGCATTGTACTTGTAGGTAGTAAGTACAGCTTGGCATACATTACCAAGAGCTCCACGTTGCTTTGTACAAGCAGTTTCGGCAGCCTCAACATTACCTTCAGCAAGGTTTTTCTTAAGGTTGCGAAGGAAAGTTGCAGAAGAACCTTTACCCTTTGCACGGGTGATAGCGATCATACGCTCTAGTGAGAAGGTAAGCACCATCATTAAGCATGTCATCAGGATTGGTACGATAAATCCACCTTTGTAAATCACACCAAAAAAGTCACCAGGGATTGGTTGGTTTTCTGGATTTCCACCTTGGAAGTGACTAGGATCACCAAATACAAATTTGTAGATAATGATTGCAACTACCAATAAAGTTGGAATTACTAGGGCGGTGAACACTGTTCCAAAACCCTTCTTTTGCTCTGAGTTTTTCATGGTTGTCTATTAAATTGAAATTAGTAAAAAAAATTCGGTGCTATTTAGTTCAGCGAAGAAACGCTATGTTTCCATAGGCGTATTCTTTGTTGGTACATGTAGCTGCTAGTACAGTTACTTATGCTTGTTGCTGAATTTTGCAATTGTGGAAAATATTAATGTTGAACTGTTAGTTTACCAACAAGCAGTTGTTTGTTGGGGTGCGTGGTGTAAAGCGATATCACCAACTCAACATATTGGGCTAAATCCGAAACTGATTGAAAAGGGAGGTATGACATTGGGATAAGTCAACTTTTGGTGTAGAATACCAGCTGTCTTTGCTGCTTTCCGTAAGCTGGTTCAAAGAGCAACTTACTTTTTCAGTAGAGGCGAATGCCTTACTTAGCATCCTATAACTTTCCTCGGGCTTTGAGGATACCACTCTGATGAGGTTGATTAGCGTTTCCGAATCATGGTTATTATTAAAACCCAACTGTAAATCCGCTTCAACTACGGAACTATAGGTTGATGCTATGCCACATGAAATTGAGAACTCTTTCATCTGATTGTTGCTGTGCTTAGCGTTATTACATAATACATAAGCCCCAAGGAGTGTTCCTTGAAGAATTGCAAATGTCATAGCAACATATTTGAACTTTCCGCTTTTCAACGTCAACTTTTTTATGAACTACAATTCACTTCTCAAAAATCATGCATGCAAATATATACTAAATGCAATTCGACAATGCGTAGATCAAGATTATTAACAATAAATAACTAGATGCAAATACAAGCACCCTAAAGCCCCTTATTGACCTACTCCAAAGGCAAATGTAATGGAAAGTTTTACAGTTAACAACCTTAATGCTAAATAATGTGCCGATGATTCTTCTAATTCTAAAAAATATGTTTCGCCTTAAGGTATACGTCAGAAAATCATCGAGGAGGTTTCGTGGAAGAAATTAATTCCTCCAAGAAACCTTTTGTATAACATAAAAATACCTTTTGTATAACATATAAAAAAAAGAAGGCTTGTCTGTTCCCTCTTATATATTTGCCATACTATTGCATCGCAAAAGAATACTATAAAAGATTGAAGTTAAGTGGCAAACAATACCATAATGTTTAGGCATACTGTCTCTTTTGTGTGAGCCACTCCTTTAGTCTTGTAGCTATTTCTTTATAGTGGTGCTTATTAGTGGTAGTTTCAAGGTTGTAGCTTTAATTCGATTTTTCTTTTTGTACTCACAATTTTAATATAATTCCGATGTTCCACATTTTAGGCATTATTGCAATTATGATGGCCATTTCGTTCGTTATTGCAATGGCTGTTGCCCTGATCATAGAAAGGACAACAAGTGTAATAGAGAAGTTCGACCTTGCTTCGAGTAAGCCCAACGAGGTAAATAGAGCGCGTCGAATTCACAAGCTATCAAAGAAAATGAGAAAGCGTAGAGGTAACGATTATGCTAGGAAGCACGACGTTGAGATTGTCGACCACTACTATGGCGACAACAACTTCGATGGTAAATCCTCGCAACAGGAGCTCCTAAACCACTTTTACCCTCAAAAATAAGAACAGATGGACGGATTAAGCTTATCAGCACTCTTCCCTGGCATTGGAACCTTTTTCTCCTCGCCAGCTATAATATCAATTGCGCGTGTCATTCTTATTGCCTTAGGGCTTACTATAATTTACTTAGGACGCAAGAATATCCTAGAGCCATTGGTGATGATTCCAATGGGGTTAGGTATGATTGCCATTAATACAGGTGTGCTGTATATGCCTGGTGGTAGCATTGGAAACCTGTTCCTCGATCCAATGCTCTCGGATACCGATGACCTAATGAATGTGATGCAGATCGACTTTCTGCAGCCCATTTATACGCTAACCTTCAGCAACGGTCTTATTGCCTGCTTTATCTTTATGGGAATTGGCGCCCTGCTCGATATCGGGTACCTGCTCCAACGCCCCTACACCTCGATGTTTTTGGCGCTCTGCGGCGAGCTGGGAACATTCCTAACGGTGCCAATTGCCCATGCAATGGGTTTGACGCTCAACGAGAGCGCGTCTATTGCAATGATTGGTGGTGCCGATGGTCCTATGGTGCTCTTCACCTCGCTATCGTTGGCTAAGCATCTATTTGTTCCAATTACTGTTGTCGCATACCTGTACCTAGGGCTTACCTATGGCGGTTACCCATACCTAGTAAAGCTGCTTATTCCTCAGAGATTACGGGCAATTAAGATACAAAAGGATAGCAAGAAGAAGGTGAAGACCTACAGCTCTACCACCAAAATGGCGCTTGCCGTGGTGCTGTGCCTAGTGCTGTGCCTGCTCTTCCCCGTTGCTGCACCCCTTTTCTTCTCCCTATTCCTTGGCATTGTTATTAGAGAGTCTGGCCTAAAACAATTCCACGATTTTATTACAACAACGCTGCTATATGGCTCGACTTTCCTTCTTGGTACGCTACTAGGAGTACTTTGCGAGGCTAAGCTACTTACCGACCCCGTAGTGTTTAAGCTCCTAATCCTCGGAGTCCTTGCGCTGCTCATTTCGGGCATCGGAGGCATCATCGGAGGTTACATCCTTTACTTCGTCAAGAAGGGCAACTACAATCCGGTAATCGGTATCGCGGCGGTGAGCTGCGTGCCAACTACGGCTAAGGTGGCTCAGAAGATCGTCACCAAGGAAAACCCACAATCGGTGATTCTTGGCGAAGCCCTTGGCGCAAATATCTCGGGCGTAATATCTTCGGCTATCATTGCAGGCCTTTACATAACGCTATTCCCGCACATACACTAGCCGCGGCTAGGCTATAATACAAAAGGCAGCATACGGTAAAAGGTATGCTGCCTTTTCTGTTTAAATCCATTTACGCTGAAGCAGAGGATCGAGCATTCAACCTATAATTTTCACTAAGCAGCATTTAGCAAGACGAAACTGCGATACGCGTTTCATCGTGTTGGTGTATTTTTAGCGAGGCAGAAAAACAAATCAAGAAAAGGAAGCAGATGGACCAGAACAGTAGGGCCGCAGACCGTTTTAGGCGGCTGAAACTGGAGCGAACCCGCAAGTGGTCTATCACATGACAGGCGTAGGGCGACCGAGTACGTACAGCCCCGCTCCACCAAAGAACTAGTGGGGCGATGTCACTCTAGCACCCAGAAAACTCGCTAAATGTTTATGCTTAGCATAGCGATAGCGGTTAAACCGGCTATCGCTATTGGCATATAAGACCTAAGGTCGCAGTTCTTTCGATTCCCATCTACCACTATTCCCAAAACTTTTGCAGATACTCGTAAGATATTTGCAAGTACTAGCAAAATTGTTGCGTGTACTCACGAATTTCTTATTTATACACCAGAAATATTTGTTGATACTCACATCTTATTTGCAGATATTTACACCACGTTTGTTGATACTCGCAAAATATTTATTGGCATTCACGATATATTTGTTGATACGCGCAATATATTTGTTAACACTCACGAAATGTTTGCAGATACTCGCAAGATATTTGTTGGTACTCACAAAGTTGCTACCTGCACGCCCTTCCCCACCGCGTACGCAGGCAACTGTGCTCCCGTATTTCAAATGCCAACCTGCTGATGCGGCCTAGGGAACGGTTCTACCCATCGAACATTCTTCTGAACACCGCAGATGTTTCCCTAAAAGTAAACGGTAGGGTTGATATCTGGGAACTTGAGGATTTGCTACATTTGCAGCGTCGTTTTCTATACCTATTTATATATATACAAGATGACCGTACTTACCGAAAAGGAGCTAACCCTCTTTACCCCCTATAGCATTACCTCGGCCGATACCGACATGTGCGCACGCCTACGGTTGGGCGCCATGGTAAACCTGCTTATCCAGTCGGCTATTGGCTCTGCCGAGAAGTTGGGCTTTGGCTTTGGCGATCTGAGCCAGCTGCACCTCTTCTGGGTGCTCCGAAACCTTTCCCTCGAAATCTACCGCCCCGTGCGCTGGAGCGAGGAGCTGATGGTGGAAACCTGGCCAAAGAATATAGAGGGAATACTCTACCTTCGCGACTTTGTGGTACGCGACCGAAAGGGTGAGGTGGTAGCCCGCGCCACATCGGGCTGGCTGGCTGTCGATAGAACCACCAAGCGCCCCAAACGATTTAGCAGTGAGCAGCTGGAGTACTTCACCCACCTTAAGGAGAAGCATTCGCTGAGTTACAGCCCCGAGCGGCTGGCCGAGGCGGCTGGCAGCGACGAGTTCTTCGTTAAGCCCACCTTCTTCGATATCGACCTCAACCGCCATGTAACCTCCACCCGCTACATCGACTGGATGGTGGATACCCTGCCGCTCGACTTTCTGCTGGAGCGAAGCCCGGTGAAGCTCTCCATCAACTACCTCAAGGAAACCATGCTCAGCGACTCCATTAGGCTGGTGCGCTGCACCCTGGAACCTAACATTTTCGAGTTCGAGGGGATTAACGAATCGGCTGGCACCGCGGCATTCCGCGGAAGAATCGAGTACTCCTCGATTTAATGCTTTTACTTAGAACCATCCCCGCATAGCGTGAGGGGCTATTCCCTATTCACAATTTACTACAGGGGCAGATAGCGCTTTTGCCCCTCCTCGAAGTAGCAGATGCGCGAGTAGCCAACCTCCTTGAGCAAGGCCACCGCCTCGTCGAAGAATTGACCAACGTTATTGCGGTGATGGGCATCAGAGCCAAGGGTAACGTCAACGCCCAACTGGTGATACAACTCCACAATATCGCGGCGGGGATAGAACTCGTTGCAGATCTTAATCCGCCCGGCTGTATTCATCTCGAATGCCATGTTGTTGGCGAGGATCTTCTCGCCGATAGCCCTATACCTGTCGGTAAAGTCGATGTCGGTAAAGTGCCCGTACTTCTTGGGCAGGTCCAGATGCGCCACTATGTTGTACAGCTTGGTATCCACCATTTCCTCCAGCAGCTCTAGATACTTGGTGTAGGTGGCATCCACGTCTTTACCCTCCCAGTCGGCCGCATTGCTGTCGATGTTCCAGTCGCCGATGTAGTGCACGGAGCCAATGATGTAGTCCCAATGATTCTCCTCCTTCAGCCGCAGCACACGATTCTCACATCCCCTAACGTAGTCCACCTCCATTCCAAAAAGAATTTTGGCTGATGTGGTATTCGCCTTCAGGTTGGCAAAAGTGGAGCGCATCTCCTCGAATTGATCGAGGCGGGTAGTCCACGGATTATCGTGAAAGCAGAGGTGGTCGGCAATGCCGTATATGCCGATCCCTTTCGCGATGGCAGCCTCAACCATCTCGGCGTGAGTGCTACGGCCGTCGGAGAAGATAGTGTGCGAGTGAAGATCTACCAGCATATTCGTACTTTTTTTATGATGCAACCTGCCAGAGTCATCTCCGGTAGGCTGCAAGCATTATGCGCATACCTAAATCCGAAGAGAGTCCAGCTTACAAAAAAGGCAGCCGTTGAAGGCTGCCTTTTGCAAATGTATTCTTTCGATTAACCCTTAACGCGCTCTACGTAGCTGCGGGTGCGGGTGTCAATCTTAATCTTTTCGTCTTGGTTGATGAAGAGAGGAACGCGGATTTCTGCGCCTGTTTCGAGGGTTGCAGGCTTAAGTGCGTTCGATGATGCGGTGTCGCCCTTCAAACCAGGTTCGGTGTAGGTTACCACAAGCTCAACGAATGGAGGAAGTTCACAGGTAAGCACCTCTTCCTTATCGGCATGAACCATCATCTCCACATACTGACCTTCCTTCATCAGGTCGGCGTTCTCCACGATATCCTTCTCGAGGGTAATCTGCTCGAAAGTTTCGTTGTGCATGAAGTTGAATCCAACCTCATCAGCGTAAAGAAACTGGTATGGGCGACGCTCAACACGGATGATGTCGATCTTAACGCCAGCGTTAAAGGTGTTTTCAACAACACGACCGTTCTCTAGGTTTCTAAGCTTAGTTCTAACAAAAGCAGGACCTTTACCTGGTTTTACGTGCTGAAATTCTACTACGGAAAATGGCTTGCCGTTAAACTCGATGCATAGTCCGTTTTTGATATCTGCTGTAGTTGCCATAAATGGGTTTACTATTTTATTTGGTTGCAAATATAAGCCATTGATTCTAAAAAATATCGCTCTTTGCTATAGCCCAAGCGAATTTTTTTTAGATTTTGTTACCACAAAGTCTTTTAGGTAAAATGGTTCGAAGTAGGCGACGTCTACAAAGTTGCCGCTATCGAACAGCTGATGGGCAATGGGAACCATATTAGCAGCCGTATGGGCAACATCTATAAATTTTGCATTAGGTTGGTTGATGACCTCTGCGCATTTCTGGGCACCATTGCCAAAGAAGTAAACGATGTTGCTTGCCAGATCATTTCTGAACGAACTCTCGTCGATGATTGCTGCCTCTACAGCTGTTTTGGGACTACCGTCGCCATTGTAAAGTGCCGTATACACCTCCATCCGGCGGGCATCTATCATTGGGCAGAAAAGTATATTCCCGTTACCTTCAACTTGCCTTAAGGCACCATGAGTCAACGCCTGAAGGCTGCTAACGGCAATCATGGGGATCTTTGCTCCGAAACATATTCCTTTTGCGGTAGATACGCCAATCCGAAGTCCGGTGTAAGATCCAGGACCTTCGCTTACGGCAACTGCCGAAAGATCTTTCGTTGTAAGGTTGTTCTTTTTTAGAAGTTCGTCGATGAATACGGCGAGCTGACGAGCGTGCGCTTGAGGTTCTGCGCTTTCGCGGATGTCGACGATCTGGGAGTTGTTAGAAAGGGAAACGGAGCAAACCTCCGTTCCCGTTTCTATACATAGTATAATGCTCATGGTATTGTTCAGTATCTTCGAGCGCCTTTCGGTGCGCTTTCGGCTGCGAAGATACTTAAAACTTGATGGCTATTCAAACACCTTATCTGGCGGCACTACTTCCACCTTGGTACCATCTTTCAGCTTGCGCGATATGGCGCTAAATGGGGCAACGACTACCTCGTCCTTCTTGGTTAGCCCGCTTAGAATTTGGATGTAGGTGTTGTCCTGAATTCCAGTTTTCACCTTTACCCGTTTTACGTTCTTCTCTTTTGAATTGTACACATAAACAACCTCTTCTCCACCGGCACGGTCTAGTACGCTATCGTCATCAATAGGCTTCACCTCTTCGTCGGCTTTCTCCTCGCTTTTCTTAGCCTTATTCGCTTTTGCAATCTTTTTGGTGGTGTCGATGTAGTTGGTTACAGCTTGAATTGGTATGGTAAGCGCCTTGTTAATGCTGTTTGTTTGAATCTCTACCGATGCCGACATGCCGGGACGGAATGGGCTTGCCATCCCGGGCTTGATGATGCTCTTGTAGGAATCTTCGAGCAGTAGCACGCGCACCTCGAAGTTGATAACTTGGTCGGTGCTGGTTGCCGATGAGGTTGCCGAGTTGGCAATCTGCGTTACAATACCCTTAAACTTATGCCCTAGGTAGGCATCAACCTCAACAAGGGCTGTATCGTTGAGCTTAACCTTCACAATATCGTTCTCGTTAACATCGGCGTACACCTCCATCTGATTAAGGTTGGCAATGCGCATAACTTCGGTTCCTGCCATCTGCATGGTTCCAACAACGCGCTCGCCAAGCTCTACGTTCAACTTCGAAACAATGCCATCCATAGGGGCGTAAACCGTAGTCTTCGATAGGCTTTCATTGGTCTCCTTCAGCGAAGCTTGAGCGCTTTGGTAGTCGTACTGTGCAGCCTGTAGGCTATTCTTAGATGAGTTGTAAGAAGCTTCAAAAGCTTCGAACTCTGCCTTCGAGATTACCTTTTGGTCGTACAGCGTTTTATTTCTGCGGTATGCCTGCTCATCCTTTTGTAGCTGCACTTGCGCCTGGCTGATGCGGGTTTTGGAGGAGTTTAATGCGGCATTTGCCCTGTCGCGTTGCGAGAGGTACACATCGGGCTTTACCTTAAAGAGCAGGTCTCCACGCTTCACGCGCTGTCCTTCCTTTACGGGCAACTCAACAATTTCGCCCGACACATCAGAGCTGATCTTAACTTCGGTAACAGGCTGTATCTTGCCGTTTGCCGAAACGTACTCCACAATGCGGCGATCGGAGGGCTTCTCTACGGCAACCTTTTGCAGCTCACTTTTGCCAAACCATCCAGCTCTTTTACCGACTATAAGGAAAACAATTAGGACAACAACCCCAATTATGATGTATCTGGTTAGCTTTTTCTTCTTCATAGCTTATAGTTTTATGGGTACTCCTTTGTAGAAATCGAGGATTTTGGTTTTGAAGATGAACTGGTACTTTGCCTGCAAGAGCTCCGATTCCGATTTCGACAGATTGTTTTTTGCCGTGTTGTAGTCGAGCGAGTTGGCAGCACCTACGTTGAACTTCTTATCGATGTTATTGAACGATTCGGCTAGTGCTTCACTAGCTTTTTGGGTGGCGGCATACTTCTTTAGCGCGCCAACAGCATCGGCATGTGCCTGGGAGATCTCCTTGTAGAGCGTGTTCTTTCGCTGTTGAAGATCGAGCTGGGCTAAGCTGTAGCCTATACGGGCATTGCTAATGGAAAACTTCGTACGCATGCTGTTGAATATGGGGATTCGAAGGCTTAAGTTGATATTGGTGCTCTGATTCTTGTTCAGCTGATCAGAAATGGACTGTTTGCCAACGATGGGTGCCCCTGTTATGGGATCTTGCCCGAGAACTGTATTCTTCGGTGAAAAATAGTTCGATCCGTACTGGGCCGATAGAATAAAGCTGGGATAGTAGGCGCTTCGTGCAATCATTATTCCCTTTTCGGCACTTTGAAGCTTTACCTCGGATGATTTAATCTGGGGTAAATTCTGCGAAATTTCGAAGAGCTGGTTAGGATTACTTAGCACATACTGATCATTTACATTCATCTTGGTAGGATGCTCAACCTTAAATGGAGTATCGGCAGAAAGTTCGAGCAGCTGCTTAAGCGTAAGGTATGCAATGACCAGCTGATTTTGAGCATTAACAAGTGTAACCTCCTCCTGGGCTTGCTGCGAACGAATATCAAGCAGGCTACTCTGCGATAGGTTGCCCGCATCTACCAGCTTTTGGGTCCGTTCAACTTGCATTTTGGTGAGTTCTACCTGCTTTTCGGAGTTGGAGACGACCTCCTCGCTAAAGAGAACCTGAAGGTAGGCTGCCGCAATGTTGAGCGATATATCGTTTTTGGTTCGTTCAACTTCAAGAAGGGAAGACTGCAGATCCAGCTTGTTCTTCGAGATGGTGTTTCTTGTATTAAAACCTCCAAATAGGGTAACCTGGCTACCAAAACCAAGGCTTCCACTCCAGGCTGTTTTGTCGATATAGGTGTAGTTGGTGTTGTCAAGCGATCGTCCAAAGCTAACCGATTGGCTCCCGTTTGCCGAAAGCGTAGGTGTTTGGCTCCATTGAGCCTGCTTAACCGCATTCTCGGAGATGGCAACGTTAAGCTCCTGCTGCTTTATGGTGATGTTGTTGCTAATGGCATACTGGATGCACCGTTCTAGCCCCCAAGGTTCCTGGGCTTGTGCACCTACGGAGCCGATGAGTAGAAGTGTGAGTATGCTAAAGGGTCTTAGCTTCATAGATATATTTGATGTAGTTTGTTTTATGAGCATTCCTACGCAAGTTAGCTAAAAGTAGGAATTGGTTTGGCAAAACCTACAAATAAATGTAGATGTTCGCGTAAAACAACAGCCAGCACATCTTGTATGAACAGATTGGGCTGGCTGTTTTGCTATAGTACGAAAGGATTTCTAACTCCGTTTTACGATGGCTACTATTCCATCCATCTTTAGAATGGTAACCAGCGTATCCTTTTCAATAGGTTTCCCATCGATGCTTACGGCATCCCACTCGGTTCCACGGTAGAAAATCTTACCTCGACCGTTTTCGGGAATGTCATGGATCAGGTTAACCTTATCGCCAACAAACTCGGTGTAATCCATGCCTCCTTTGGCTTGCGAGAACTTTCGTTTGAGCAGCTTGCGGAGAAAAATCAGAAAGAGCACCGAACTTACGCTAAAGGTTACAATCTGCAGCGCGATAGTTGGAAGTACGCCCAAATAGGTGAGCAGAGCGGTTAGCAGAGCGCCCATCGCAATAAAGAACGCGAAGAACGATAGGCTGAACATCTCTATCACCAGCATTATAAAGCCGATGATAAGCCAAAGTTGGGAATCGCTTATTGCCTCCATAACTTCTACTTGACAGGTGTTGGATTACTTGGCGCTTGAGGGTACTGCTGCTTCACAACGGTAAGGGCGCTGGATACGATAGATGCCATATCGCCGAAGTTGGCAGGAAGAATAAGGGTATTGTTTGTTTTAGCAAGCTTGCCAAACTGCTCAACCAGCTGCTCGGCAACGCGGAGCTGAATGGCCTCGAATCCTCCTTCGTTCTTGATAGATGATGCCACCGCTTTAATACCATCGGCAGTAGCCACCGCTACGGCACGAATTGCTTCGGCTTGTCCTTCGGCTGTATTGATCTGCTGTAGTTTAACACCTTCCGATTCGAGAACTACCTTCTGCTTTTGACCTTCAGCAATGTTGATAGCCGATTGCTTTTCTCCTTCCGACTGAAGGATGCGGGCACGCTTTTCGCGTTCGGCCTGCATCTGCTTCTCCATGGCATGAAGAACCGATTGTGGAGGGGTGATATTCTTAATTTCGTAGCGAAGCACCTTTACACCCCAGTGCTGCGATGCCTCATCGATAGCCTCAACAACCGCGCGGTTGATGGTGGTACGCTCTTCGAAGGTGCGGTCGAGCTCGATCTTACCCATCTCGCTACGCATGGTAGTTTGCGAGAGCTGGCTTACGGCGAATACGTAATTGCTGATTCCGTAGGCCGCTTTTTGCGCATCAATTACCTGAAGAAATACCACACCATCGACAATAACCTGTACGTTATCGCGGGTGATACACACCTGCTCGGGGATATCAAAGGCTTGCTCCTTTAGGCTGTACTTATAGGCAACCTTGTCGAAGAAGGGGATTACGAAGTTGATACCCGGCTTAAGAACTTCATGGAACTTCCCGAAACGCTCGATGATGTATGCCGATTGTTGAGGAACAACCTTTATCGTCATCAAAACTAGAAGTAGCGCGAATGCTACAAGGGCAATTAATGCCCCAGAACCCATACCAATCATAATTTTCTACATTAATGAATAATAAACAATAGGACTTATTTAGGCTCTAAATTTAGTATTTAAGTTGATATGGCAGATATCCTCTGTTAATATTCTTTTCAATTAATAAAACTACAGCATTACATGGGGCTTTCGCTCCGTTGATACCTCTTTGCTACTGCTCACCTCATGTACAAAGCCTTCGTCGGAGTTCGGTTGGAGGCATTGTACCATGTGCAAGGGCTTAAACCGAACTCCGTTGGCCGTTTTGTACATGCTACAAGACCCTCGGTCTATGCTTCTAGCACGTTGTGCAGGACGGTTGGCATTCGGAAGTAAAACTTTGGGGATTCTATCAGAACTACTGCTTGAACTTGTAATCGCGATGCCGCTACCGAACCCGGACATCTATGTAGCTCGTATTTCGGCATGGATTTTTGCCATCGAATAGAATGCTATCAACAAAGTCCAAGCATTTGGCGACGTTGCTCTTCGATTTAATGGCGCCATCGCCGTGCGATGCACCTTTATATAGAACCAGTTTGGCTGTTTCTTTACCGGTTACTTCGTTAACCCGCTTCTGCATATTTACCGATTGCTGGTAGGGTACTATCTGATCATTGGTGCCATGCACTAAAAGGATGGGCGGGAAACGAGGTGTTACCAGCTGGATGGGGCTGGCATCATGCGTTCTTGCCTTGTTTGCATGGACATCGAAGCCCATGATCTTGTTAGCTGGGATGGTTCCTTGATCGCCTAACGCGCTTACATCAGCAATTCCATACCACGATACCACACCTTGTACCGCACTCGATGCATCCCTATTTCCCATCGACAAATCTTCGAAAGCGGGCAGGTTGTTGGTTGCTGCCAGCATCTCGACAATATGACCGCCGGCAGATGCTCCCCACGCTACAAGCTTTCTAGTGTCGAGGTGATACTTACCTGCATTGGCACGGATAAAGCGGATGGCTGCTTTTGCATCGTACAGCGGCTTGGGCCACTTTACCTCATCCGATAGGCGGTAGTTTACTGATACAACTGCATAGCCCTGTGTGGTGGCCTGAAAAATGGATGCTATTGTTTCGGATTGCTTATCGCCGCTCATCCATCCACCGCCGTGGAACAGAATAATGGTTTTGTAAGGTGGGTTGCCCATACTGGGATAGGCTATATCGAGCGTTTGACGGGAGTTCCTATTTCCTGTATAAAGAATATTGAGCGCTGTTTTTGAGAACTGCGACATGTCGACATTACGTTCTTTACTGGAGGTGCTATTTAAAGAAGATTCCCCTAAGGTTGCCTTTTCGATTCTCGAAGAATCGGATACTCTTGGTTTACCTGAATCTCGACATGCATAAAGTGCTGCTGCTAGCATTACAAATAGTACAGCCTGCTTAACGGTAGTCTTGGTTTTCATAACCGAACTGATTAGGTTTAGCATTTTCGCCCAAGACTTATTTACGTTACCTAACCTTCCAAAGTTCTTTGAAGGCTACAAGTTTAATGTTAGGTAAGTGAAACCGTCATAAATACTATGTTCTTAGGTTAGGGCTCGGCATCCCGTATAACAGATCATTCTGCATTCACTTTCTTAGTGCTGCGGAACGGATACTCAGGGTTACACGAAAGGTTTTGCTGTGCCGGAGTGCTTCTGCTGCCGTATTGTGCTGCTCTATGTTCTTCCCCCATCTATTAGGGAACACAGATGCATGTCAACATAACGATGTAACCATCTTTTCAAGCTATTTATTACTTCCAGGAGGAAGTTGGACAGAGTAACGGCTTACCTACAGAATTAGATGACCAACCGTTGCTCCTACTTCCTCAATCAGTTCCTGAGTATTGAGGTACAGCTGCAATCCTCGCTTCCCTGCGCTCACATATATCCGATCGAAATCGTTACAGGTTTCGTGAATGTAGGTGGGGAAATGCTTTTTCATGCCTATGGGCGAGCATGCTCCACGAATGTATCCGGTTGTTGGGAGAAGCTCCTTCATTGGGATCATCTCGCACTTCTTATTCCCCGAAATCTTTGCGGCCTTCTTCAGGTCGAGCTCTTCGGCTCCGGGAATCACGCAAACGAAGTAGCCCGACTTATCGCCTTTCAGCACCAATGTCTTAAAGACTCGCTCAACCGGCTCTTTCAGCTGCTCGGCAACGTGAATGGCGCTTAGATCGCTTTCGTCAACCTCGTAGGGGATTAGCTCGTAGCGGATCTTTGCCTTGTCGAGTAGCCTTGCCGCGTTTGTTTTATCAATAGCCATGGTGCTGATTTAATTTTCGGCAAAAATAGGAGTAATTGTACTTAAGCGTTACCTACTGGTACATTATATATATAGGTTTTGGCTTTAGCTTCATCAGCTCCGGAGGGGTTAGCAGGCGGTGGGGCGCCTTCTTCAAGTCGTTTTTGTAGAAAAGCTTGAATCCGGCAAACTGTACGGGCTCCTTGTACACATACTGCTTGTAGGTATTCTTCTTTAGCACGGGTTCTCCCCAGCCATCCATGTTCATTACGACTTGCACCTCGGGCCGCAGTTTGATGTCGCGGTATCTTCGGACCATTCCTTGGGTAAACCGATGGACAACCAGAATCTTTGGAGGGATGTTGTTCGCCTTTACCAGCTTGGCCAGGTACTCCGAGCAGAAGTTAACGTCATCGGCATCCATGGTGCCTATCTTATGGCCGGGGATGCTACCCGTTTTCATCGAGAATTCGGGATCGATGCCTAGGTGAACGTGCGGCATCTTCAGGTATTTCTCCAGCAGGGGAACTTCCTCCTGAACGCTACTCTTCCCGACCTGTATGTCTAGGAATACGATGGCATTCCCCATCTTGGCGATGGCCAATGCCGAATCGATCTGCCTGCGGGGCATGCGCATACGGTATTTGCCATCTTTCTGAGGAATTCCCTGGGCCACGACCGCGATATAGTGGATGGCGGGCTGCACGGGAGTGGTGGGGTCGGCCTCTTCCCAGGCTTTGACCTCGATATTTAGCCTTCGCCAGAGTTCCTTGGGGGGATACTCGCCGAGAATGCCCATTCGCTTGGAGTAGATGTTGCCGTAGTAGGCAATAATTCGCTTATGGGGAAGGATTGCCCCCTTTAGTGGGGCAGGATTATTCTTAATGGGCCAAAAACCTAGCGTGTCGCCATTGGCAAGGGCCGTTAGCTTTTCGGTATCCGAAGGTGTGCTGGCTGGAGCCGTACTTGCGGCCTGCTTATCCGTCGATGATGCCTGAGGTTTGCTCTTTTCAGAGCTAGATTCGCTCTTTTGAACGCATCCGTAGGTTGCAGCAGTAAGCGCAAGCGCTAAAATAGTAATGTGTCTGTTACTCATAAGATGAATTTAGAGAGACTGTAACGAAGGAGCTCTACGCTTTTATTGAGGCTGCCTTGCTTGTGTTGGTACTAGTTTGTTTGTTTGAATGTTTGGCGCATTTGCCGGAGCAAACGCTGAGGCGAACACTCGGGAGCAATAATCCTCCGTACGGATTGTAGCGGCAGTAGGGTGTCGCGCTTTGATATTAGCGTAAAAGAGAGCTTGAAGTAGCGGCTTAGCACCTCTGCGCTATGATGGTTATACACTCCGTTGGGGTAGGCCCAGTACTCTACCGGAATACCGGCTACCTTTTCGAGCACATCTTTTGGTTTCGCGACCTGCTTTTGCCAGTCGGACTCCTCCTTGTACTTGGTTGCCATCGTATGATCCCAGCTGTGCAGCCCTATGGTGTGCCCGCGCTTTGCGAGCTGCGCTATCTGAGCCTTTGTCATGTAGTTCTTCTTGTTGTAGGTGATGGTCATGATAAAGAAGACGCCCCTAAACCCGTACCTCTCCAGTATGGGAGCGGCAACGGCAGTGTGCTCCTCCCTCGAATCATCAAAGGTTATCATAACCGGCTTCTGGGGGAGCGGACTGTTGTACACCAGGTAGGCGTACAGCTGTGCGGGCGATATGGAGTGATATCCGCTATCGGCAAGGGCCTTTACGTGCGCCTCGAAAGTGGCTACGGCAACGGTATAGTCTCCTTTACGGTTGTCGGCAATTCGATGGTAGCAGAGGACGGGCACCTCGGGCTTGGAAAGGATCTGTGCAGCGCTGTTTTTGTGCTGATTGGTAGCAGAACTCTTATGAGATGTAGCGGCGGCGGTGCTTCGGCCTGCGGCTACGGCTTGCTGCTGTCGGTGCGCATCGCAGCCGATGCAGCATGCAGCTATTCCTAGCAGTACTACTCCTATGGTTGTAAGGCGTACGTTCATTTCTATTCCCTTTATGGTTAAGCAAAAGGCGCTATGCCCCTTGCGTTGTGGTAATTGTTCCATCATATCCAACAGCAGCTCTAGGGCGGGTGAATGCTACTAGGCTTCGGCAATGTTCCCCCTAAAATTGCCTGCTGCAAGATAATCTTTTCGTTTAATCAAAAAAGTAGGGTTGGCTGTTAAACTAGGAATTTGCAGTATAGCATAACCTTTTTCGAACAGCCCCCGCTCTGCAATGGCTTTCCCCTGCTCTACAATGGCTTTCCCTTCTTCTGTAATGTCTTTCCCCTCTTCTGTAATGCCTTCCCCCGCTCTGCAATGGGTTTCCCCAGCTCTGTAACGGCTTCCCCCTGTTCTGCAATGGCTTCCCCCTGTTCTGCAATGGGTTCCCCCTCCTCTGTAACGGCTTCCCCCTGCTCTGCAACGGCTTTCCCTACTTCTGCAATGGGTTTCCCCCGCTCTGCAACGGCTTCCCCCTGTTCTGTAACGGCTTTCCCCCGTTCTGCAACGCCTTTCCCCTCTTCTGCAACGCCTTTCCCCCGCTCTGCAATGCCTTTCCCCTATTCGGCAACGGCTTTTTCCAACCTTTCGTGGTGTTAATTCAATGTATATAAAAATAATTAGCAAATATTTTGCAAAACACTTGAAAATACGCTTGCAATTCCCGAACTTTACTTTCGAGAGTAAAATTTATTAGGCAACAATTAAGTATTAAGCAAAAGTAGGACAAATGAAAACAGCTTATTTACCATTTTCGCGCATGTACCTGCAGGTGCATTCCTTTTTGAACAACAGTAGCACACTAATGGACTTTCCGATTATGAAAACGATGGTCCCAAAGATGGAGGTGCACGGATCTACCCTCGAAAAGCTGGTGGGTGTTGTGACCTTCTCGGCAGCCGACGATCCTCAGGTGTACATTGATATCGTTAACACAAAGGGGTACCAGCTCGGCAAATGCCTGGAGGACATTGCCACCCAGAAGGGGGACACTGCCATGGTAAAGCGCATACATCTCTCCTACTCCGACTTAATCCGGAAGAGTACCTCCAATAAGATACAAAGTGCAAGCAGCATCCTCAACGAGGCGAAGGCTTGCCTTACCGATTTGGCCAACTACAAGGTGGATAAGGCCGATGTTGACAGCTTTGAGGCTGCCATCGTGAAGCTGGTAGAGATAAACACCAACAACGCCAAGCAGGCCGCAGAGCGCCGCATCAAGCAGCTGCAGGCGGCCGATGCCGTAAAGGTGTGCAAGGAGGATCTCCAGCGATGCGACAGCTTTATCGAAACGGTAAGGCTGAAGCACCCGGATATCTACAAGGCCTACTACGAGCAGCGCAAGGAAAAGGATAACCCCGCCATCTACTCGCGCATTCGGGTTGTAGATGCCGATACAAAGCAGCCTGTGCTAAACGCCCTGGTTACGGTAATCTCTACCACCCGAACAAAGAACGGCGAGCGGCTGGTGGTGCTCAAGCGCCGCACCGGGAAAACCGGCGAGCTGCGCATTAGCAACGCCGAGAAGGATATATTTATGGTTACCGCCGAAAAGCTGGGCTGCACGGAGAACAGCAGCAAGCTGGTAATTGCCGATAGCCGCCCGGTTGTGCTGGAGATTTCGCTGAAGAAGCTAAATATCAACTAGAACTCTTTGGTTAGGTTTTTTGTGGTTAATAGGGCTTGGTTAATGGTTGCCGCTTACCCCTTCGGGGGTGGCGGCTTTTTTTATCCGTAAGCAATATTTTTTACCAAATATTAAAATAAATGGGTTTGGGAGTATTACGGTACTAAAAAAATAGTACATTGCCCAATATCTTATAATCGTAGACCTTTAGAATCTTATTTGCTGTTACTCGTTTTTCGCTTGCTGCCCGTTCGGGGCGAAGGTTTACAGGTTGTAGGGTAGAAAGTTAATAACAGGAGACGCCTGCTATACTCCGTATTAGCATAAGGTCTATTGTTCAACAGTAATACCTATATCCCATGAAAAGACTAGCCATTCTGTTTTTGCTAATTGTCACCTTGGGCGCATTCGCCCAAACCGACACCAAGAAGCTCACCCTCGTAAAGGCGCAGTGGCCCATAAAGGGGGCGAATCCCGGCGAGGGCATCATTGGTAAGCCGGGGCAGTACATTAAGGGCGAAAGCAACTACGACAATCTCTTTATCGAGGCCAAGGAGGGCGACGCCGTGGTGGCTCCCGAAGGTGGAACCATAATGAACATTTCCTACATCTATCGAGAATCGTTGACCTATATGACGGGCACTAAGGTTGCGCTCGATAGCGGGACTGCCGCTGAGGATAAGCAGGCAAGGGAAGCCGTTGCGGCTAATCTGAAGAAGCATAACCGATCGCTTAAGGGCGATGTTGCCAAGTTTGTATCCCAGAGCATCGGAATTAGAACCGCATCGGGTGCGATTTACTGGATATCGGGGCTCCATCCCACAAAGCTATTCAAAACTGGCGATAAGGTATCGAAGGGCGACCAGATTGGCAGCGTTGGCTACGCCTACTCGGCCTTCGACAAGCCGCACATCAGCATCTCGCGCTCCATCGACTCGAAGCCGGCCGACCCCATGGGCGTTTTTGGCATTCCTACCTCGTTTGTAAAGGCAAAGCCAAAGACGTTCGACTTTTTGACCTACAGGCATCCGGTTGACTCGCTCAAGAAGGACTTCAGCATCTTCCGGAAATCCTTGGAGCAGGTGCATCCAGGGCTTTACGACTACACCTCGAAGGCGCAGATGGATAGCCTCTTCAATTCCATCGCCTCGAAGCTGAACACCCCCATGACTAGTAGAGATTTTATGATGCTCCTGAAGGAGATAACCGCAAAAATCAGGGATAGCCATACCTTCATTAGCGGAATAAATCCTCAGAGCATAAAGTTCTTACCTCCTGTTATGCTTGCCTACGACGGTAAAGGGATTGTGGTTACCGGTTCATCCGTAGCAGACAGGTGTAAAGTCGGCGAAAGAATAGCTGAGGTCAATGGCATTAGCTCGGCAACGCTGATTGAGCAAATGAAAAAGTCTGTAACAGGTGACGAGGGCTATAATACCCTACACACAGAACGATACCTGATGGAATACCTAACGCAACGGCTTTTTATAATGGGGCTATACGAAAAGGGAGGCTTCTTAAACCTAAAAACCGAGAGCGGGAAGCTCCTTGCCATACCATGCAAGGGGGTGAAGAAGACTTCTCGGGTAAAGATGAATAGCTGGGCTCCCGATTCGGTAGGCTTTACAGCTAGGATCATTAAACCCAACCTAGCCTGCCTTGATATCAACACCTTCCAGCTAAATCAGGTGGAGGAGGATTCCATTGCCAGCTTTGTAGCACGAATCGAGCGGCTTGGCGTAAAGAATCTTATTGTTGATGTCAGGGATAATGGGGGCGGAGAGATAAACGTTGGAACAAAAATCATCTCCTACTTCATTGATAAGCCTCTGAATACCTTTAGCTATCGAATGGTGAAGAGCAACACCACCTATCCCATACTTAAGTACTCGGATAGCTGGTTGGGAAGCCAAGTGATATTCCCCGAGTTTAAGGCGGTAGCGGGTAAGGACGGCTTCTACAGCTATGGAGAGGACTCTACCTACGTGCGCACGATTGTTCCCAACGAGAAGATTCACTTTAGCGGTCGCATATTTCTTTTAGCCAACGAGTACTCCCGTTCCATGGCCTCCGATTTTGCAAGCGCCCTTGTGGGGCAGGCTAGCTGTACGATTGTTGGCCGCGAAACCGGCAGCAGCTACTACCAGATGAACGCCGAGAAGTTTGCCGACATGCTGCTATTCACAACCAACATAAAGCTGCACATCCCCATGGTAAAATGCGTATTCCGCGATACCCCCAACCCACGAATCCCCTACGGCCACGGCGTAATCCCCGACTACAACGTTCCCCTCACCCTCAACGAGCTAACCCAGCCCAAGGATGTAATCCTCGACAGGGCAATGGAGGTAATTGAGGGAAAGGCGACAGCAAAGGAGTAGCTGGTTGCTGATATATTCCCCATTTTCGAGGACACCCCTATATAGAACGAACGAGGCTACCCATCAGGATAGCCTCGTTTATGTTTGTACAATAACTTTCTTATGTGTTTTGAAGAGGAATAGCCTCTTCTCCCTCTCCCTTCCTCCGCGTAAAGTAGGTAAACACCCCGGCAATGGCCACAACCATCAGGATGGTGCACACAATGGAGCCCTCGAAACCGAATTTCCCGCCCGTTATGGTCGCATCCCCCAGCGACGACATCTTTAGCAGGCTGCTGGTATGGGTTCCGCTCACCGAGTAGCCCAGCACAGGACCCTGGATGAAGTTCCAGAACAGGTGAAGGCTGATGGAGAACCAAAGGTTGCGCGTAAAGATGTAGGCCGAGCCCAGAAGTATCCCTGCAAGGATAAGGTTTACCAGCGGAAGCAGATCCATTCCGTTGTTCATGATGTGCAGCACCCCAAATATGGAGGCGCTGATGGCTAGCGCCACATACTTGTTCATCCGCGTCAGCAGGTTGTTGAGGATGTACCCGCGAATGAGCATCTCCTCGTTAACAGCAACCACTACGAATAGCGCAAAGCTTACCAAAAAGCTTGCCGCATCGAACTGAAAGCCCGTAAAGCGGATTTGTCCCATCAGGTAGAGGAGCGTAGTGCCAATGCCAAACAAAAGTATGGCGCCTACAAGTCCAGCGAGGATGTCTTTCCCCCTGCCAGCAATCGAAAAGCCGAGCGAAACAAAGGTTTTCCTATCCATGTACCGGCGGAATAGCAGCGTGATAAGCAGCGTACCCGTTAATCCAAAGAGTTCGACTCCCAGAAACTGTGCTGTGCTAAGGTTGCTGAAGCTTTCGAGGTCGGATATCGAGCATCCTACGGCAAGCATCCCTACTAGCTGGAGTGTTATCGTAGAAGCGATAAATGCAATAATGTACAGCACCACCCTTGCCCATAAAGGGAGAGATGCTTTTCTTTCTTTCTCAAGTTTTTCCATAGATGTATATTGGTTTACTGATAATATTCAGCCGATAGGTTGTAAAGACGGGTTTAAGGTAGCAAATAATGTTAAATAGCGAAGGTTTATCCTGTATTTCATCGAGAATTTCTCGCTTACGCAAGCTTTCAAAACAAAGAGACGCACATAGTGCGTCTCCTCGAATGTAAAATGAATGGATAAAAAGCAAAAATATCTGCATTGCGCCCCACGGTAACAACCGTACCAGCGAGGTTTTTACGGATTATCGGGCAGCCGCTGTTGTGTCCTAATCTCCGAGGGTTACGAAACTCGTGAATTGCTGTTGGGGAGCCTAGTTTACCTTCACGAACTCAACCCTGCGGTTCTGCGCCTTACCTTCGGGTGTGTCGTTGTCGGTAATTGGTTTGCTCTCGCCCCAACCTTTTGAGGTTAGGCGATTGGCAGAAATCCCCTGGCTTACTAACTCGTTGCGAACTGCTGCAGCACGTTTCTCCGATAAGGTTTTGTTGGCTACATCGGCACCATCGCTGTCGGTATGCCCTTCGACGCAGAATTTAAGCTCGGGATGATCGTTCATCAGCTTCACCACGTAGCTAATGGTGCCCATACTCTCGGGTTTGATGGTGGCTTGGTTGACATCAAACTTGATTCCCGTGGTTACGAATTTGCCATCGGTTAATATCTTGTCGTAAAGAGGTACTGCTCCTTTCGCAATTCTAATATTCTTGATGTAGCCATTCATGTCGCCGCTTGGATTGTGAAATCCAATGGTAAATCCAACGGGGTTAAACTCAATGTTGGGGATGTTAATCACGCGAGCATCATCAATATAGGCCTTTAATGCTCTTTTGTTGAAAGAGATGGCAATATGCCTCCAACTGGGTATCGATTTTGTATCAGCGTTGGAGAAACCGGGATAGAAGCCTTTGGTTATGTTTTTACCATCGGCGGCATTTTGGTAAAAGCGCAGGTACTCCCTACCGTTGATGTTGTTGCTCTTATCCAGATTCTTCTGATTTTTTGCATCAAGTAGGAATATGCGGTAGGCGTTATTATACTTATCGTAGTAGGCGTCGAATTCGATGGTAAATGCCTCTGGAAGGTAATCCTCCTTGCTGTTCTTTAGGAGGGGAACAATGCCATCGTAGGCGTTGGTGTTGCACTTCCTAAACATGATTACGTTTTCGCCATTGAGGTTGGCGTTCTCCACGATGCCCTGCACTAAATCCCACTTACTTGGGAATTCCCCATTCTGCTCACCCTGCAGGTTATCCTCGAATATGATCTCTGCCCCCGGAACGAAGTCGTATTTTGCCCATGTTAGCACAGCCTTAGCCTGTCCTCCGGCAGTATTTGCGCGTTGCGTGGATTTGCCTTGTGGTGCAGCTTGCTTATTGTTGACATTACCGTCACCTTTTACGGTGCTGTCTATGCCTTCCTCCGTTTTGTCGAAGGCTTTATCTATTCCTTTGTTGATTCGTTTATCGGTGCGCTTCTCGGTTTCTTTTTCTACCTTTTTCCCCACCTTTTTTATTGCCTTTTCGAGAAGTTGTGCGCTCGCATTCGTCGAAAATATCGCGAACAATGCGCAGGTAACGAGTAGTGTAGCTAATCTCATAGAACGTGTTTTTGGGAAGTAAAGGAACGTTGACGGTGCTGGCCTACTCTCTTACAACAATTGCAGGGTAGGAATTGTTTTCCAGCGCTGGTTTAGCAAAAAAGCTACTACTAAAAACAATGAACGATAGCATAAGGTAAGGGGATAACGCATCTTCAATACAAAGGATTCCCAATGCTCAAAAAGGAAACGGCTGCCCGTAAAGCAGCCGTTTCCTTTTTCATCTATTAGTTTGAATCCACCGATTTACCTAAGTTGTCGAGCTTCGAATACAGATGTGATTATGCTATCATCGGTAAGCTGAAGCGCACTAAAACTCTATTTTGTAGCTGATGGATGGCAGCTTAAACACCTTCTGCTCGCGCACAAAGGCTTTCTTCTTGTAGTTGTACTCGTACTTCTCGTTTTGTGGTTCGCCAAGCATGTTGTTCAGCTGCAAGCACCAGATGCTCGAATACTTGGCCCTATTTATACGGTAGGTGAACGAGATATCAACAAACTTGCTAGCCTTATCCTGCTTTTCGAATGCCTTATGCTCGTTATATATCGGACGCATGGCTGCCATAGATGCTGCTTCGTCGAGTGGGCTGTATCGCTCACCTCCCGATACGTTTATTCTGACATTTAAGCCCAGCAAGTTATTCTTGCCCCTGCCGATAAAGAACTCTTTGCCCATCAAAATATTCCCCACAAATCTTTTGTTGTAGCGGGTGTTACGCCAAACGTTATCATCGCCCTTATACTTAGAGTCGAACACCGATGCCGTAATCAGGTAGTAGAAGTTATTCTTTAGGAATCGCTCTAGGGTAATGTCTACCCCAATGTTTTTCCCAACGCTGTTATTGCCCAGCGTCGCCTGGAAGGTTAGATCCTGCCTAAAGTTGACCATGGAGAACGAGCTGTCGGCAATTCCGGGCACGTTGTACAGATACTGGAAGTATGGCTCTACCTTAAGCCGCATAGTCTCGCTAATGCGGTAGTTGTAGGCCAGCACCACATGGTGCGCGTTCGAAAAATCGAGTTTCTTGTTGGGATACAAGGGTTGCCCATTCTTCTGCGACTTAATGAAGTAGATATTCAAATCCTCCAGCTGGCTATGCTTGCCGTAGCCAATGCTAACGGAATGCTTTGGACTAAAGTCCCAGCTTACCGACACCCTCGGATCGATACTATAATGCTGGTTCAAGCCAAAGTATTCGACCATAACTCCTCCGTTGATGCTTAACGCATCGCTGATGCTATATTTCGACTCGCTATAGCCCTGCAAATGGTAGCTCTTGCCCGATTCGTCGGCATAGTTGCGATACGATGCCGGGTCTTCATTCTCCGTACCATTAAGGTTGTAGCTATAGAATAGGGTGTTGACATTAAATCCGGTTCGTGTGCTAAGCCGTGCCCCAAATTTGGTGTTCGCGTACATGTTAAAGCTCACCTTTCCGCTATTATTCTTTATGGCGATGTCGTTCTGCAGGGTAAGCGCATTGTTAAGGCGCTGTTGGGTGAGATCTTTCAAGTCGCATGTTCCTACAATGCTCGTACTAATAAGCGTTTTGGCGCTAATCGCATACTTGTGGTTTACACCAACGGCGCCAAAGGTCTCGTCCCAGTTGTTTTTGTAGCGATCCATATCGGTTTCCCACTTAGTGCTATCCGCTTGTTCCGAGTCGCGAATGTTATCGATACCGCCGAGACCCCAGAGCGAGAAAACACCCGCCTTTGCAGTAGGAAAATTAACCTTAAAGGATAGATCCTGGTATTTGGGAATCTGATCGGTGGGTATTGCGCCTAAATCAGCAAGCAATCCAAAGGTAGAGTAGCGGTAGTTGAACAGGTACGATGCCTTAGCCCCCTTTGCGAGCGGCCCCTCCGAAGAGATGTCAAGGCCTCGGATGCCAATCTGCACCGCGCTTTCGCGTTTCTCGTTATTTCCGGTTCGCAGCTTAATGTCGAATACCCCTCCTAATACGTTGCCATACTCGGCAGGGAAAGCGCCGGTGAGGAAATCGGAGTTGGCAAGCATCTGGCTGCTGATGGTGGTTGCAAATCCACCGCCTGCAACATTCCCACCCGAGAAATGGTTGGGGTTGGGGATGTCTACCCCCTCAATACGCCAAAGAACGGTCTTTGGTGCATTACCTCGAATCACAATGGCGTTATCCTGCATGTTTCCTCCACGAGCTACACCTGCAAAAGCCGACACCAAGCGGGCTGGATCGTCAACACCACCAGCATATCGGCGTGTCTCCTCCACATTAAACGACCGTGCGCTGATGGATGCCATGCTATTAAGGGGTCTATCCTTGTTGCTGTGGGCCTTTACCACCACCTCGTCGAGCTTGTTGACCACCTCCTGCATCTCTACCGTCAGCACGACCTCTTTTCCGCTCCCCACCAGCACTTCGGAGATGGTGATGGTGGAGTATCCCACAAATCGAACCTCTATTTGATGCCTACCAATCGGCACATTGGCAATCCGAAAGCCCCCTTCGGTATCGGTAATCGCTGCAAGCGAGGGGACGGTTCCCACAACCACCACGCTTGCCCCAGGAAGCGGCATCTGCGTTACTTTATCCACAACTTTACCCTTCACCGTTTGTCGGAGATTTTGTGCCTGCGCGGCAACTGCCAGTAGCGTAAAAAGAAGGACTAAAACCTGATGCTGTACTCTCATATCAATTAATTTTTACAGATTATTCGTAAGGCGTTACCTCCTAAAGAAGGTGTACACGATAAAAATCAAAATGAAAATACTTACTAGGTTGATGAGCAGATAAAATACCCGTTCGAGTACTTTACTCCAGAAGCGTTTCGCATCTTTCATTCTGTTTTTTTTGCAAAGAATTGAAAAATGCAGGCGCACATCGCCCAAGCCGATGCGCATGGACAAAGTACAGGTACAAGCGAATAGGATAGGACTGCCAATCGGCAGCCATTCAGTAGATTGTCGGTTTATCGAAGAGTAGACTTTTTCTCCGCCAAATATTGCGATGGGGTAATGCCGGTGTGCTTTTTGAACACTAGATTGAAGGATGACTTGGAGCTGAAGCCCGAATCGAGAGCGATGGCAAGGATGCTTAGGTGCTGGTTGCAGGTGGCAACCGCGCGCTCCTTAAACTCCTCAACCCGGTACTCGTTAATGAAGTCGTAAAAGTTCTTTCCCTCGTACTGGTTGATGATTTGCGAGAGGTGATTCACCGATACGTCGAGCCGAACGGCTAGGACGCTTAGGCTAAGCTTTGATTCGAGGTAGAGCTTATCCGCCTGCATCAGCTCCAGCAACTTTTGGTGGTGCTGCTCGGCGCTTTCAACCTTTAGCCCCGATTTTTTGTACTCGCCGTTGGGGTTGGCTTTGGTATCAGCAATCTGCTCCTCATCATTTATCGTTATGCTGCTGAATATCCCTTCCTGCCTAATGCCAAAGAAGCCCAGTAGGAATATGAAGAGGATTATCTCGGCATAGAGGACCAGATCGACATTAAAGGTGAACGGGTAATCAAATAGGCTTTGCAGGGTGGAGAAGAATGCAACCGTACAAAAGATGAGCGCGACCCCAAGGATGCAGTAGCGTAGCCAGCCCAGGCTAATCTTCTCGTCAAACGAAAAGTTTGCATGGATCAGCTTTTCGACCTTGCCAATCAACCTAAAGGATAGAATGGAATACGTAATGCCGGATACTACGAACGCCACTAAAGCAACAATACTGAAGGTACTATAGGCGTCTAGCTGTCCATGATGTAGCATAATCTTCTGCTCGGCAGTGTAGAAAAAGAAGAAGGGGAACATGTACAGGTAGCAGAGGAGCGCAGGAAGAAAGTGGGCGTAGTCGGTCAAACGGAACTGCTGCTCCTTTCTAAACGCAAATGCTACGTATAGGTAAAGCAAAGGGCCGTGCAACAGGGGTACAGGAAGCGTAGCCCCTACCAAATGCGGATAGCGATCCCAAAAACCAAGCTCATACAGGTAGTAGCTAAAAAGATGAATCCCAATGACGAACATCCAGATGCAAAGAATCTTATCGGATAGGGTTTTGTTCTTCTTTGTAAACAGCAAGAACTGAAGAAAAAAGGCGAGGAATATCCCAATTACAAATAGGTTGTTCATTCTTGGTTAACGTGCTACTATAGGTATATAAAATGTTAGGCCTAGCGGTACTACTGAAGCAACAAATATAGGTGCTTTAGGTAATGCACGAAATACGAGGGGGAAAATCATTACCAATTATTATCGCAGGCCTACCATACCCTACAAAAGTAACCAATTGTGGCTGTTACTCGATACGAAGATTACCGCTACGATGCATTGGTGCAGCGGCAGGGTTGTAGAGCAAAAGGAGTGGATTGAAATTCCCCGCATAGCAATGCGGGGAAGCCACAGGGAATTCGTTTTTAAAAATATAAGCACAAAATTCAGCTAAGTCTTGAATGCTGCTTATGATTTTAGCCGCGAACTTTTATTCTTTTCTATCCTTTTTGTAGGGCAAAAAGGATCAAAAACCCTTGGCACGAATTAACTCGCTCGGTCGCGGAGGAATGGCGCTACCTCAAATGTGGTAATCGCCCTAAGACCGTTACAGCATTGAGGAACATTGTGGAGGCGACCTCACTCAAACAGGGATTCGTGCCAGTCTGGTATGGCTGCGCCATGGTGTCTACGGAAGAAGGTTGTTCAGTGATACTACGTTTGCCTGCCGTTGTTAAGCGAGCTAATATGGGAAACCATTTTATTCTGAGGTTTATAAAGACCTCTTCTAGAACAAGAATCTTAAAAGTGAAATCCCATGAGGGGAAGCCATACGCCATGAGATCTCCCACTCAAAATGTTACATCTAGGGCTTATAGGGCTTGCCAACCACTAGGCGATTGCCCGAAAGATCGACCTCAAACAGATGGGGCACCCGATGGTAGCGACCACCAATATCCTTGTGGCTATGGGCCGACATGAGCAGCTTGCCATCCAACGTGCGGAACAGCATTCCATGTCCAAAATTAGGAGGCGTAATGGGCTCGCTCTCCTGGATCCATTTTCCGCTTAGGGTTCCGTTATCCGAGTAGGCCACTCCCTGCGTGTACACATCGTAAATCCAGCTGGTCCATATCATTCCCAGTCGGCCGGTGGATGTTCTAAACAAAAAGGGGCCATCGGTTACGCGGTTGGGATGGATGCGGCCATCCTTGTCCTTTTCGCGGCTCCATGGCGAATCGCTGGCCCGGAATAGCACTCTGCCGCTGCCTATGCTGCCGCTTAAGTCGGGCTTTAGCTCGATGCTCTCGATGGTTCCATTAAGATTCTGCAGCCACTCGTAGCAGTATACCATGTAGGGCTTGCTGTTGGTATCCATCCAGAAGGTACCGTCGAGGGTAGGCTTATTGGACGGAAGGTAGGTGGAGTCCTTCATCGGAACGTACGGGCCATCGGGCCTATTGCTTACCAGAATGTGCGAGGCGCGGCGTTCTATGGCAATCCCATTAACGGTATCAATCTTTACTGCGGGGTTGGTGAAGGTGGCAAAGTAGTAGTACTTGCCCTTGTAGGGATGAATCTCCGCCGCCCAGATCATCGGAGCTGGCCCCATCCACGATTTGGGATTGGTTTTGGCCACCACGTAGGGGCCATCCCAGTACTTTAGGTTCTTGCTCTTCCAGAGGAGCCCTCCAGTGCCGGTCATGTAGTACATATGCGTCCTGCCATCGGCTAGGATGTAGGGATCGCTTAACCGGATGGAGTCGAGCGGCACATGCTTTTTAATGATTGGGGCTGATTGGGGCTGCGCAGCCGATGCTGCAGCGGATATAGCCAAGCCTAGTACGAATAGCCATTTCATGCTCTAGTGTTTAGCGGCATTATGCCAGTGTATGCTAGCAAACGTACCACTTGCCCGGCATAGCAGCAAGCGCATGATCGTTAAAAATGGCGCTTCGCCCCTGCCCGACCTGCCGATGGGCTGTGCATAGCGCCGAATAGAGGATTGCACCCCTTGCTTGTTCCGAAATCGCCATACCAGCTGATAGTATACATCTTACGAGAGGCCTCCGACATGGACAAGGACAACCGGCAGAGGGTAGGAGGCTCCACTGTCCATTGACAGGTGCCACCATCAACCCTGGTGGTAGGTAAGCTACGGATTCATCTCCGTGTTGTACGCACGGTTGCTACTCGCTTCTCGTTTTTTTGCTTCTAATCTCGCATCCTTAATCCAACGAGACGCATGCAATGCACTGCTGTCCGCTAAAATAATTTAAGGTTTGAATTGCTTACAGGTTGAAAGTTCTCCGATAATTCAGCCTTGGCTAGGAACTCTTTTAGGTTCTCCTTTTCAAAAAGCGAAACGCTCAAGATTCGAAGTAATTCAAATGGCGATGACTTTGACTTCAATTCGACACCGACTAGAGCTACCAAGCAGTAGGCGATAATGCCTACATATATTTGGATTTTTACAGAGTTTTCGGAAGTTCCGTAAAATTGCTTTATCCTTAAATGCTGCTTTATCCATTTGAAGTACATCTCAATTTGCCATCTACACTTGTATAGGTATGCGATTTTATGCGCCTCTAAATCGAGGTTATTCGTAAAGAATTCTAGAGTTGCTTTCTTCTCTTCGTTGTAGTAGTAGATTATTCTCAGAGGTTTTTGATACCGAGCTTTCGCCCAACGATTCGACAATCTTATTTTTAAGTCGCGTAAAATGCCTTTTTCATGGACATCGCAGCTACATTCCTCTATAATTTCGAAGTTCATTTTCTCTTTCCTTCGCACTACAAAAAATGCACCTGCTTCATCGATTTTGTTAAGAGATAACAGTTTGACATAGGCTTTGTCGAAAATGTAAAATGCATCCGGTTCGTATTGAAAGTAGTCCATAACGCTTTGATCCCTGACGTCATGGTCGGTGATTACATTGTAAACCGGAATGCTTGTAAGGATGTCAAACATGGTGTGAACCTTAATTCCTCCTTTCCCATTTTGCACCTTGGACCACGAATACGCTTCCCATTTTAAAGTAACTGTTGTTGAATCCAACGCAAGCACACGATGAGGGATTCCCTCCATGAACAGCCCTTCGATGTTACCCCTTTTATCTTGAGCTATCTTAACAACTCGTTCAGCAAATAGCCGAAATATTTCCACATTTCGCTTCTCATTTGCTTCAGACAGCGTTGTGCGGCAAACGCTTTTGCCAAAGCCTAAACGATAAAACTTTGACCGATGCGCATTAAGCGATCCGATGATGTCGCGTAAACTTTCCCGGGCTGTCAGCTGAGCCCACAGCATAACCAAGAAATGGTTCCAGCAGGTAAACGATTTTATGTACTTGTTGCCATCGTACTTATTGACCAAATATTCGAAGTAGTCCTCAGGCAAGAACTGGCATAATTGCTTAAAAATATAGGTTCCACTATTCATTGCTTACAGTTTGTAGCTTGTCGCAAAAGTAAGCATCTGATATGTTCCGACTTTATCGCAACTGAATTAGCAATTAAACATCAATGTGTTAGTAGGTGTTTTAATAATATTTCCCGGACACTAGTGCATGCAATGCGTCTCTACCCCTAGGAATCTCATCTTTAAAATTTACGCTACTCTATTTCGAAGGATATCCCCCGCCGGCGGGGGGTAGGGGGTGGATTTTTTTAGAAGTGTATAGCAACAATTGGTATCAAGCTTTTACCTCTAACGCCTATTTTCCTCCCCCTTCCCCCTCCAAAGGGGGATACGCTTTGTGCTACGGCTTACTGATTCCTTTACGTCAACCTTAATTATGATCGATGTTTTTTTAAAAGCGATATCCCTGGTCTCTACCCCCATGGGTATCGCTTTTAATAATATAAGCACAAAATTCAGCTAAGCCATGAATGCTGCTTATGATTTTAGCCGCGAGCTTTTATTCTTTTCTGTCCTTTTTGTAGGGCAAAAAGGACCAAAAACCCTTGGCACGAATTAACTCGCTCAGTCGCGGAGGAATGGCGCCACCTCAAATGTGGGAATAGCCCTAAGACCGTTACAGCATTGAGGAACATTGTGGAGGCGACCTCGCTCAAACAGGGATTCGTGCCAGTCTGGAATGGCTACGCCATGGTGTCTACGGAAGAAGGTTGTTCGACAATACGACGTTTGCCTGCCGCTATTAAGCGAGCTAATATGGAAAACCTTTTTATTCTGTGGTTCATAGAGGACTCCTCTAAAACAAGAATCTTAAAGGCGATATCTCTGGTCTCTACCCCTGCAATGCTGATTCGAGCTGGGTAGAAACGCGATGTTCGCGTCTCTGGACAACTTTAAAAATGGATTTTACCCCAAATGCTTGCCAACAAAACCTACAATCATCGCTGGGCAAATCCTAAACGCGAAATCCCTGCTACTCGCTCCAGATGCCGTGCTTAAACAGCTGGAACCATTTCTCGATTTTCGCTTCGTCGTAGAGCTCTATTGCCCTAAATACCTCACGGGAAAACTCTATTGGGAATGATCCGCAGGCGGTGATTACGTTTTTGCCGGTTACCGCGGGCTCGTTTTGGTAGTGCTGTTCGCCACGATAGCTTGGAACTACCGCTTTTAGGTAGCCGAGGTCGTTGCTGGTATGGGCAAGCTCATCGAGCAGCCCCAGCTCTGCCAGCCGTGTTGTTGCGGCACAGATTGCGGCTACGGGTATTCCCCTCTTAAACGCTTCGACGACGAGCTCCGACACCTCTTCATTCTTCCCTTTCTCCCAGGTTGTACCTCCAGGAAGTATGAGCATGGCCAAATCGTGGAGGCCTACGTCGGCAACCGACGCTGATGGCTGTACCAGCATGCCACCCATAGAGGTTACCGGCTTTGCATCCTTCGAGATGTAAACCAGCTCGAATTGCTCGCTTCGGTTAATCTCGGGCGTAAGGTAGGCGATCTCCCAATCGGAGAATCCATCAAATAAAAACACTACAATCTTCTTCATCACTTATTAATTACTTTATCAAATCGGCTATCTAGGCAAACGCTCAGGTCGGTGGTTACCAATTCGCCGTTGTAGAACAGGCTGAATATGGTGGCGGGCGATGGAGCGGCCTGCGCCTGCTCCATGCTGTCGAGCTTGACGATGGTGAGCGGTAGATTCCGCTTCTCGGCGGCCTCTACCAGCGAGGTTCTTACGTGAAACTCGGTAAACGGGCAGCGGTTGGTGTAGTAGGCCACCAGCCCTTCGGTATTGCTGCATCTTCCGCTTCTTGTAGCATCCTTTAGCTGGGGGTTGGGGGCCTCGGGGTTGAGCTTTCGCACCAGCAGGGCAATCCCCGTTGACGTTTTGTCGCAGATCTCGAAGCCCTGCCGTAAAAGCCACTTGGTGTCGCTCATAAACGGCAGCTTGCTGGTGCCTGCTACGGTTACCAGCCCATTCTTTCCCTGCGATTGGGCATCGTCGAGCGCAAGACGTAGCAGCTCCTTGCCGTATCCCCTACCCTTGTACTGCCCCGATACCCAAAAGCACCCTACATGCAGGTATCCGGGGGCATCAACGGGCACCCAGGCCTTTTCAGCCGGACCGTACTCGATAAATACCTTGGCCCGCGCATCTATACGCCGAAAGACGTAGCCGTTGCCGAACTCCTGCTTTAGCCACTCCTGCTTAAGAACGTATCCTTCCCGGCATTTCTTATCGGAAAAGGCGCAGCAGATATGCTCGCTGTCGATATTCGACCGGTCTAGCGCTACTATTCGCTCCATTTTCTTGCGTTGCTTTAATATGCTACCAAAGATATGACATTCGGGATGACAACCCTATGTCAGCAGGGGGTGGAATTTTACTTGTAGTTCGAAAAATTAACCTGTTAGGCAAAGGATTTAGCCCATGGCTGCCAGCAGAAGAGGTGTGCTCGTGCCAATAGCCTACACCAGCACATGCTCAACTCACCCCTAAATCCCCTCTCTTAGCCGAGTGGTTGACTAACCTGCCAATTTAGGTCTCACTTACAGCTACGGCTATTAAAACAACCACTGCTCGGCTAATAGAGGGGACTTCCTGCTCTCCGATTAGGCACTACCCTTTATCCGTGCCACACCCCCCTCTTTGCGAATGGCAAGCATACACCTTTTTCGGATGCTGGTAGCCCAAAGCCATTCGGAGAGAGGGGGATTGGGGGTGAGTCGTAGCTGCGTGGTGATTAGCGGCTGTTTTTTTAACCACAAAGGGCACAAAGGATGGCACTAAGGGCACAAATAAGAAGCCTCCGTGCGCTCTGTTCCTCCGTGTCTCTGTGTTGAAAAAATAGCAGAACCCCTACCTCCCGTCTAAACGGGAGGATAACGTGCTGCTATTATGCCGTTACTCGTTAATAATTAGCGAATGCATCTAAATCTCAATACTTACAATTGCACAGAACCATTATTACTATTCTCAGTGCCCTACGTATCGTCCTATCTCTGTGTTAGAAAAGTAGGAAACCCACCCCTACCCCTCCCGCGGAGGGGATAACGTGCTGCTATTGTGTGTTATCCTGTAATCATTAAATAAATGCCTACAAATCTCAGACCTTACAATTGCACAAGAACATTCTCCAAAACCTCCGTGCCATCTGTACCTCAGTGCCTCAGTGCTGAAACCAGCAAAATAACCTCTACACCTCAGCGCTAGGCACCACAACGAAAAAGGGGAGCCCCCGCTCCCCTTCCCCATATCCCCACGATCAACCTAGGCCTTTGGCTTTTGGTCGTTTTTCTTCTCCTCGCGCTTTTTCTTGAGGGCGGCTTGCCGAACGGCCTCTGCCTTCTCGAATTTGGCGTTATGGATGGCAATTTGTCCATTCAGCTCCACCCACTTGCTACCCTTTTCCTCGCTGGCACGTATCCCTATAAAAACCATTAGGTTGCTGGCAGCCTTTATGAACTCGCCACGGATGCTCGAAGCGGTAACATTTTCTTCCGATTCGAGCTCCGTTACGATGGCCTGCAGGTGAGTCGATTCGCACAGGGCATCCTCGTCGAGCAGCTGCTTTACCTTCGCTTCCATCTTAAGGGTAGCAATAGCGCCGGCGTAGTTCTTCTGCTTCATATCCTGAATAAAGCTGTTGATCATGCCCGTTGCGCCGCTGTACGAGTTCTTCGAGAATTCGGAGGCGTAGCGTACAAACAGCGCATTAAGCAAGCTGGCAGCCTCGCGCTCGGCAGCGACGTTGGAGTTCAGGTAGCTCTTTGCGCCTAGGTTTACCGCCTGGAACGAACGGCCTCGTGCCTTAACGTACTCCGCCAGCTTATCGGTAAACGGATTCTTACGCTCCTGCAGGTGACCCAGTTCCATGCGATTAAAGGTATCGGTGTACACCAAGTAGGCGTTAGAGGCGTACAGCTCGGGAAGTTCAATTGATTTTAGGATTGCGTTAAAATCCTTAGCGTAACCTACAATCGAGCTGATTACGCTTCTTCTCAAAAACGACAAAAATTTTGCCATAACGATTTGTTTTTTAATTAAGAGAGTAGATTGTATTTATGATGGGGATATTGCAGAGGTGGTGGGTGAGATACCGGGCACCGTAAGGGAATCCTTACACCCGTTGGGCAGCGGCAATGCGCTGCGCTTAGATTGGTTTTGCCACGCCATGCGGCACGATTGGCGATCGGCGGAGTCGACATTTACTAACCTTACATAGTATGCCATACTTCTTGCTTTATTATTTCTGGTTAAGACTATATGCTGCGACCATTTTACCCAAACATATTTTGGTAAAAAGACCTATTACTCCATTTTTACCCATTTTCACCGTTGCAAACGGACATATTGACAGCAATAGTACCATTTGCACCTGTATTTTTTAATATTTCGGGCTCATTTACCCATTTGTACAAGTAAAAACGGATGTTTCACCACCATTTTATCTTTTTGTACAAGTATTTTTATATAAATCACCGCTCATTTATCCATTTGCACCGTTGCAAACGGACACATTGGCAGTTGGAGGTTCTTTTGCACTTTTTTGTCTGCCCCGATAGCCGCTCATCCTTTCATTTTCTCCGCTACAAGCTGTTGTTTACGCTAACGAAGGTCGGTTTGCACCCGGTGGGCCGGCTATCTGCCTCCAAAACCGTTGAAAAGTTATATAATATTCAGCTAACAAACAAATATTTTATCATTTTTTTCTTGCATAAAGCGCTACTCCATAGCGCATAGTGGCCTACAGCACATTCTAGCGCCATTTTTTATTTTATACAGATGTGCGTTGTGGGGGATTTTTTTATAACTTTCGAGGGTTGACCTATAGTATATCCATTATCTGAAGAATTAGAGAGTCAGAAATTCGTCGAACTCCATTCAGAGGGTATTGTAAAACTTATGGTTGAAAGTAATCTTTGTATGGTGAAAATAAACGCTATAAAAGATACGCTTTAAAACAAATTGTTAACAACACTAAATGGAAAGGAATATGATTAACGCATTTGATTTTTTTGCTTTTATATTTTTCCCTTATATACTTGTAGTACTAGTTTTTATCATAATTATGGTAATTCTCAGAAAACTAAACTTCAATGATAATGGAGAAAGAAAAAATAATTGGCGAAAACTGACACCTGATTTATTAAGTCAACAGATAGAGTATCACAATAATGCCACATATAAAGCCTTTGAGTTTTATATCAAAATGATTCTTGCTATTATAGGTGGAATTTCTATTCTGGCAATTTCAACGGATAAGAATGTAGATAATTTAAAAATTTTAGTAAAAACAGGTGGATTAATAATCTATCCTGTGACATTGCTTTTTTGTTCATTAGTCATAAATCATCAGCGAGCGAAAATAGAAAGGTGGAATAAATCATTTAAATGGCATGAAGTCTTTATGTGGAATGAGTATTGGTTTGTTACGATTCCTGTTCCAATTGCTGTTTCACTTAACGAAATAGTAATCCCATTAATAATTAATAATTTGAAATAAAGTTTAATGCACAACACTTTGGATAAGTAATGGAAGGGAAGGTGCTAAATAGTAAAGTTTGTAGCTTGCTTCAAACTGCGTCCCAGCTTGACAGAAAACCTCAGTTCAACTGAGACTCATGCCTCAGTCAAATCTATACTGCAGGCTATAGCCTGCAACGATAGAGTTTACGAAGGCAAGAGACTTCGCCAAATAAGGTTAGATGTATAAATAATTACTGAAAGCCTAATTAAGCAAATAAACAACAAATCATATGGACATTCTAGAAATTTTGACAAAAGCAATTAATCAACGGAAACCAATAATATTTGAGTATGATGTTGATAATAAAGTAAAAGGTAAAAGATATGGACATCCTTATGCTGTATTTACACATCCTACTAGTAACAATGTGATGGTTCATATATATCAAACAGATGGTGTTTCTGACACTAAAGATGAAATACCAGGTTGGCGTTCTCCATTATTAATGCACATCAAAAATATTGAAATACTTGAAAATAAAGAGTGCTTTGACATTTTGGGAACATATAAATCTAACTCACCAATGTATTCACGAGTATTTGCTAAAGTATAATGAGTATTCAATATCAAAAAGAGATTTTTAATAATGGCATATTATCTCTGCACATTAATATTGCAGGTGTTGACATAAACAATGTTACAAACAAGGATGATTTTTCATTATCGATTTATGCATTAAATAGGTCAACATTCAAATCTGTATTTTCTGAGTCATTAAATTTTGAACAAGCAAAGGCTATATACACACATTTAAATAGTATTTCTATAATTAGAGAAGATGGATTAACACATACAAGTGAATTTGTAGAAGTCACAAATAATGTAAAGGATATATTATCTATTATAAATAAAGTTGACAGTTCATTAGTAAAGTCAATATTAAGCAAAGTTGATGCTAATGATAAGTTGAAGTTAGTATTAGAAGCTCTTACAGAAAGTGAAATACAAAATCTTCACGCTTCTATTCAACAAACCAATCATCAGAAATCTTTAGTTAATCTAAGACAGTTACTTGACTTAGAAGAAAAGACTATAATTACTGATACAATTAATAATTTTGACAATCTTATAGAATATATTGCAGGTCAATCTGAAAAGATTTTTCAAAATTGGATTGAAAAAAATATCTGGACATTAGGGGTTGACTATATACAAAAACATCCAGCACGCCAAATTGGAATAAACTCTGAGAGCGATCTAATAATGGAAACTACTGACGGGTTTATTGATTTGATTGAATTAAAACGACCAAAATTTAATTTGTTTGACTATGATCAAAGTCATAAAAGTTATTATCCATCAAAAGAACTTTCAAAAGTAATTGGACAGTGTATGCAATATTTAAAAGTCTTGGATGATTACAAACTAGTTCTTGAAAAACAGCACAGATTCAAACTGCTTAAACCTCGTGTAAAAATAATCGTAGGCAGAACCAACAATTTTAATGACGAACAATTTGAGGCATTAAGAATGCTAAATTCAAGCCTAAATCACATACAAATAATTTCATATGATTATTTATGTTTATGTGGTGATAATATAATTTCATATTACAGTAGACAACTAGAAAAACAATAACAAGATAATAACAAAAAATTTATACTCAGCTAAGCGAAGTATAATTCAATACACAAGGCTTTGCGAATATGTAATTCCATCGAACATTGTCAGAATCACAGATTCGATGGATTAAAGAATTACACGGATAGCCATTATGGCGCTGAGATTACCGTTAGCTACGTGGAACACCACCCGTGAAATCGGCGAAATCCAATTAATCCGTAATTCGGAGGATAAGGGAGGTGCGCATTGCCTATTGTAGCAGAAAGATAGGTATTACAAAACCACAATCTTAGAAAGCTATAACCGATACAAACAAATATATCAATGAAATACACAGGTTTTGACGTAAATGGAGAACAGTTTGAATTCCATAATTCAATTGCTGGTATAGAAACGGTATTCGTTAATAGGAAGATTACGCAGCTCAGCTGATACCTCTGTCTTAGTCGAATCTATACTACAGGCTATAGCCTGCAATGGTAGAGCTGACAGCTGCAAGAGCCTTCGCCTAACAAGAATTTTTTTATACCTTTCGAGGGTTGATCTATAGTATGTTCGTAGGCTGAAACAGTAGAGAAGTAATATTTCAACAACCTTCGTTTGGGTTTATGGATTACTGATTGTAAGTTAGCGGTAAACTTTGTATGGTGAAGATAAATGCTATAAAGAATGCGCTTATACACCCAAAAAGGAAGGATATGTGCAACTTTGTTGAGCATATATACTAGTTACTTTCCATTAAAGAAAAATACTACGCAATTGATTAGTGGGTTATGATAAAGAAAATTTTAATCTTAATAATAGTCGTCATTCTTTTTGATAAAAATGCTTATTCTCACGAAGATGAGAATGCATTAATGTTCTTTATCAATAGTCCGATTGGAGTGCAGCAAGGATTTGGATCTAAAAACCCTAATAATAGTTTATCATTTGATACTAATATCACTCTTGTAATCTTTAATTTAGGGTATAATTATCAGGATTATTCTGGTCATAATGGATATATCGGTTTAGGTATAGGTTCTGCGATTCAAGTGCAATATGGATATGGATTTACTCAAAAAAAGAATTTATTAAGGATAAGGACTGATCTTCCATTATATTCTTTTACAGAGAATAAACAGTCACCACTTAGTTTTTGTAGTCTTGGTTTATATTGTGAAAAAACATTTGACAATCAAGACAAAGGATTAACAGTTGGTGTATCAGTAGGATTCAATATTTCAACATTGTTATTCTTAGAATCAAACTCAAATAATAGAAAAGGAAAATAGCCAGCAAATAACGCGTGATCATAATACATGCATATTTCAGTTCGGTTAAGGCTCAGCTAAGCGTAGCGTCCTCGCTACGCTTCGTTTAACAAGGCTTCCAGCCTGCATACCTCAACTCGGCTGATACTTCTGTCTTAGTCGAATCTATACTACAGGCAATAGCCTGCAATGATAGGGCTGATAACGGCAAGAGCCTTCGCCTAACAAGAATTTTTTTATACCTTTCGAGGGTTAACCTATAGTATATCCATTATCTGAAGAATTAGAGAAGCAGAATTTCGTGGAGCTCCGTTCGGAGGGTATTGTAATGCTTATGGTCGAAAGTAATCTTTGTATGGTGCAGATAAGCTCTAGAAAGCTGCCCTTACAAATAAGTTACCTGCAAGCACAAACTAAAATTAATATAAGACAAGCTGCTATGACAAAAATAAATTTAGTCCTGGTTATCTTACTGCTTACTACAGCATTCGCATTTGCTCAGAATTGCGATTGCAAAACCAACTACGAATGGGTAAAGAAAACCATCGAAGAAAATGATGCAGGATTTCAGTATGTTTTACAGGATAAAGGCCAGCAAGCGTACGCAGACCTCAATAAAAGAATTCTAGACAAAGTACAAAATGCGAAAACACTCGACGAATGTGCTCCCATTTTGTACGAATGGCTAAGATTCTTTCGCATAGGACACCTTAGCATACAGCCTATTAATCAGCAATCTCAACCACAACCACAACAAGCCGATACTCAAAAACCAAAAAAAGATTTCTCGAATTGGGAAACGTTCTCCATCAAAACAGAAGATTTCAAAAAATATCTAGACAAAAATAGAGTCTCCGACTACGAGGGTATTTGGGAAACAGAACCATATAAAATTGGAATCAAAAAAGAAGGTGATCGCTATATTGGTTTTATTATAGAATCGGGTGCCGATACTTGGACGAAGGGTCAGGTAAAATTAAAGTTTAGCATTGCAGAAGATAAAATGAATTCTGTTTTCTACATGCGCGATCATTCACCAGAGGAATCTGACAGGGGAACAATTATAGGAAAAAATTATCTGCAAATAGGTAGCTTTAGCCTTTCAAGAATTTACCCTAATATAGTAGACGAGCCTAAATATACCCAGTATCTAAAATCGTTAGGAGCAAAGCTGCCATACCTAGAGCAGCTAAACGAAACAACGCTATACCTAAGAATACCATCATTTAACAATAAGTACAAAAAGGATATTGATAGCGTTCTAAGCGTAAATAAGGGAAAAATACTTTCAACAAAAAATCTAATAGTCGACCTCAGAAATAATGGTGGCGGTAGCGATGGCTCCTATAGCGAAATCATACCATATTTGTATACAAATTCTATAAGAGCTATAGGTGTAGAATATCTATCTACAAAGCTGAATAATAAGAGAATGTTAGACTTTATCAATAACCCAGAATATGGAGCTAGCGATAAAGATAAAGAGTGGGCCAAAGAATCGTATGATAAGCTAGAAAGCAAATTGGGCCAATTTGTAAGCTTAAATGATAGGGTTGTTTCCGTAGAAAAGAAGGATACAATTTACCCATTCCCTCAAAATGTAGGCATTATCATTAATAGAGGCTGCGGAAGTACAACGGAGCAGTTTCTATTAGAAGCCAAGCAAAGTAAAAAGGTTAAGCTATTTGGTGTAACTACATATGGTGCGCTAGACATGTCTAATATGTACTTTGTCGATTCGCCTTGTAAAGAGTTTCAATTGGGATATGCTCTTTCTAGAAGTATGCGAATTCCAGACTTTACAATTGATGGAAAAGGCATACAGCCAGACTACTACTTAGACCGAAGTATACCACAATACGATTGGATAAACAGCGTAAACATGATACTAAACGAGAAATAGAGAAGTAATCAGGTAAAACACGGTTTATAAATTTGCCGATACAGTAGGTTATTCAAAGGTTGTTGCCAGCCCTTGCTCGCTATAGTATAAATCAACGGGCAAGGCTCGGCAAAGCTTGTAATTCCGTCGAACATTGTCAGAATCACGGATTCGACGGATTAAAGAATTACACGGATAGCCATTATGGCGCTGAGATTACCGTTAGCTACGTGGAAATACCAGGTATATCGCTTTTTAGAAGAACATCAATCATAATGGAGGTAAACGTAAAGAAATCAGCAAGTCGTATCACAAAGTGTATCCTCCTTTGGAGGGGGAAGGGGGAGGAAAATAGGCGTTAAAAGTAAAAACTTGATGCCAATGGTTGCTATATACTTCTAGAAATCCACCCCCTGACCCCCGCCAGCGGGGGATATCCTTCGAAATAGAGTAGTGCAAATATTAAAGGCGAACTCCCTACGTGGAATACCATCCGTGAAATCGGCGAAATCCAATAAATCCGTGATTCGGAGGATAAGGAAGGTGCGCATTGCCTATTGTAGCAGAAATCTACGCATGAGGCAGCATCGAAAGGATGCTTTGAGAATAGTAAAGGTATAATGCAAAACAGATAGCAAACTAAAAAACAAACAATGAGAGTAGTACCCTTCCTAAAAGTAGCCTCTCTACGCTTGCTTTAGCAAAGTTTTCATCCTGTAATTAATGCAGCAGAAGCAGCAAGAAAGTAAAAGTGCAGGCAAGTCCTACGATTAGCAGTAGAGTTTTAGCAATATGGCGGGATTTTTGTTGGTAATCCCGCTCAACCGCATACAAGCGACCGTTAATAGCACGTATAAGTTGGTTTAAAACATAAGACTCAAGATGACAAAAGCACCAGAGATAGTAGCTAAAACGTTAGATAGCCAACCGATTAATATTTCCGAAAAGTATTATGGTAACAACCTGCTCATTCTATTCTACAATAACGATTGCTTGGGCTGCACCGGTCGAGCCCTACCTTTAGCGTATAAGGCCATGCAGGAATTTAAGGGAATAGAGGTAATAGGCATACATAGCAGCTTCGGCAGAGCTATTACCAAAGAAGAAATCGTTGAAATATTTACCTCAAAGGAGCTCCCCTTCCCCATATATCTCGATGAAGAGCATAAAGCTTACGATTTGTACCAGTGCGAAGGAACACCTCATTGGATAATCATTAATAAGGTTGGAGAAATGTACCGATCATTCTTTGGATCTCAGGAAAATACCCAAACAAGGCTATGGTATTCTTTGAGCGAATTAACGCAAGCCGATTAGTAGCAGCTATGCAGCGATAAGCGGATTGCATAGCTAAGCGTATCGTCCTCGCTACCCTTGGTTTAGCAAGGCTTCCAGCCTTGTAATTAATGCGGCCAGAGTCTGCAACAAGCAAAAGCGTAGGCAGAACCTACGCTTAGCATCGGCAACAGCTGTAATTCCCTTGCTCGCTGTAGCAAAAGATATGGGCAAGGCTCTGCGAAGCTTGTAATTCCGCAGAACATTGTCAGAATCACGGATTCGACGGATTAAGGAATTACACGGATAACAATTAGGACACTGAGATTGCCGTTATCTACGTAGAATGCCATCCGTGCAATCGGCGAAATCCAATTATTCCGTGATTCGGAGGATAAGGGAGGTGCGCATTGCCGATTGTAGCAGCATTCAGCGCATGAGGCAGCATCGAAAGGATGCTTTGAGAATAGTAAAGGTATAATGTAACACAGATAACAACCTAAAACGCAAAAAATGAGAGTAAAACCCTTCCTAAAGGTAGCCTGTATTGCAGCAGTAGCCATACTAGCGGCAGCTACAGGCGTTAAGGCACAGCAGCAGGTAAAGCAAAAGTTTGTTCCGATGTACATTGTTAATGGCGAAGAGGTAAGCGAGGCCAAAGTCAATGAGCTGGCTAAGAACAACCGAATAAAGTTGATGCGAAGAGGCCTCTCGGATGACGAAAAGGCCGCCCTCATAAAGAAGTACGGTTCGCGGGTAGACGAAGCTATGGTCGCCATCATCTCGGTATATACCGATGAGGAAATGGCAGCGAAGAAAGAGGTCACCAAGGTGGAGGCCGAAGCTGATAGGAAGGCACATTTCGCCCAACAGGAGAAGAAAAATGCCGAAACGACGCTAGTCCACCCGGGCGATATGGCCCCCGACTTTACCGTAGAGATGCTTGATGGGCGCAAGGTAAAGCTGTCGGACCTAAAGGGCAAGGTGGTGCTCCTAAACTTCTGGGCAACCTGGTGCGGCCCCTGCATGATGGAGTTCAACGAGATGCCAGATAAGATTGTAAAGCGATTCGAGAATAAGGACTTTGTGCTAGTTGCCATTTCGTGGGGCGAAAAGCACGATGCTGTGGCGAGTAGGATGAGCAAGCTAAAGGCTAGGGGGATAGACTTCCCTGTAGGAATCGACCCTGACAAGAAAATATTCAGCCTGTATGCCACAGAATCGATTCCCCGCAACTTTATTATCGACCGCAACGGCAAAGTTGCCTACGTAACCATTGGCTACGATAGCAAGAAGCTCGATGATATTGCCAACACCATCGAGCAGCTGCTAAAGCAGTAGGTAGCTTCGGTAGGTTGCCCTTCGGAGATAGAGGCAACAAGAAGCAACATCGGAAGCAGAGCCTCAGCCACAGCTAAGCGTAGCGTCCTCGCTACGCTTGGTTTAACAAGGCTTCCAGCCTGCATACTAATGCAGCCAGAGTCCACAAGAAATAAAGCGTGGGCAGCTGCAACGCTTAGCAACGGGAAACCTCTTTGCCAAGCAAAGCCTACAACAGGTACAGGAGAATAAATGCACCAAAAAGATAAAGGGTAGCATGAGCTATAATATATCAATCACCAGAAATGATGTCCCTGCAGACGATAAGCAGGCATGGGAGTACGTAGAAGCCTTGTACAACGCCGACAGCGGCGAACCTTCGGCCGATTTTGTCGAGCTTATTAAAAAGCTTACGGAGAAGTTTCCCTGCATTTGCGACCTGCCCGACGACGAAGTGGACGATGGAGTTTGGAGCGATGGCCCGCTGGTAAACAATGCGGGTGATAGGATTACGGTACTCGGCGTTGTTTTCTCGCAGGTCGAAAACGTAATACCATTTGTTATCGAAACATCAAACCGACTAGGATTTGTTGTTTTTGATTATCAAACCGAAACAATATCAAGGCCAAGCGGAAGCGTAAACCATAGCAGCAAACCCTCCTCGAAGGGATTTTGGCAACGATTGTTTAGCTGATAAAGGATAGGCAAAAGCCTAAGTTCGGCTGATGCTCCTGCCTCAGTCGAATCTATACTGCAGGCTATAGCCTGCAATGATAGAGCTGACGAAGGCAGGAGCCTTCGCCAAACCAGAGAACCAACAATTAGCCTCTGCCATAACCTAGCCAGAGGCCAATACCTCAACCTAACAGGACAACAGTATAAGTAACAAACCATAACCTAAGTACCTATCATGCAAGAGACACGCGAAGTAGAGGTAGTACTCTACCAAACCGAGTACAACTGGGTTGATCCAGCGCCCGTAACCTCGAACGAGAAAAATGAGGCAACCATAACCAGCAACTACGACTACGAAGAGCTGCCCGATGGCACCAAGCGCATCTACCTAGATATTGGCTTAATTACGCACGCCTTAGCAATGGACTATCGTACAGGATTCGAGCTCGATGGCGAAGGTCTTCCGTGGAACATCATCTTTGCCCACAACATTATCCAACCATTGGTGGAGGTTGCTATCAAAAAAAGCCTCCAAGCCTACACCGACTGCTGCGAGGAGCACGGCATAGCGCACCCGCAGAGTATCGAGCTAAACGAAGAGTACGCCGAAGGCTTTACCAGCACCATCGTCGACCAGTACGTAACCCGCCGCCGCTTTAACGACGAAAAAAACGAGCGCGCCATTAACACCTCCGGCTTGGAAATCGAAATGGGAACCGACACCGAACTCCTTTTCGAGTGTACGTTTACCATTATGGACGACATACTCTATACCAACCACGCCTTCGACCATGCGCACAACATCGACGTCTTCACCGACCACGTGCACATCCAGCGCTACAACACCATAAAGCACTGCTGCCGGCAACCCGACGAAGATGTCATAGAGCTAAGCCTGTTCAGCACCGTCATGTTTCTCGATAGCCTTGCCTGCGCCCTACAGATGCTCGTTGGCGACAAGTCCGACCTGCTCGAAGCTACTCTCGAAGGCAAAGGAATCGGTAAGGAGGAGATCAAAAGCTACATAAGAATGGGAACCGAGCTCTTTGCCCAGTTCAACGATATGCTCGAAAGATCGCAAGCCCGCGTTTCCAACATCGAAAACCAACCCGACTGGTATCGGCTAATGCGGTAACAGCATATATTCGTACTACGCCTGGTTTATCGAGGCATACAGCCTGCTGCTGATGCAACCATACCTGAGCGCAGCAATGTAGCTCCGCTTAGGTGTGGCAGTTATGGGTTTTGTATTGAAAATTTTAGCCATAAAGATAAGCTCCTGCTATGGCGCGACGTTGCTTCGCTCCACTTCCTCTGGCTCCCTACTATTCATCGACCTCCTCTACCGCTACTCCACCACCTGCAAGAAGCTATTCAATATCGGATTGGGATTATTGCTGCTCCACACCATCTTTAGGGTGGTGCGCTGGGGGATTTTTGTAAGCTCCACAAACTTAACCCCCATATCGTAGCCCAGTTTTAGCGATGTTGGCACAATGGAGACGCCAAAACCGTTTTCCACCAGCCTAAAAATGGAGCTAGCATTAACCGTATAGTGCGAAACGATGGGGGTAAACCCGCTGGTGTCGAATATCTGCATCACGTTTACGTAGTACGACTCGCTAAACGACGAGTCGAAGAGGATAAACGACTCGTCCTTCAGCTGCGAGAGGTTCCTAAAGCTCGCCTCGGTTATCGCATGATCCTTTGGCAGCACCAGCGAAAAGGTATCCTCGAATACCGACCGCGTGCTTAGCCCCCTTGGCACGCGCTCCATGCGCACAAACCCGATGTCGATCTCCTGCTTCAGCAGCGCCTGCACCTGCTCCTCGTTGCCCATCTCGTTTAGGCTAAAGATGATGTTCGGATGCTCCGTTCTGAACCTAAGAAGCAGCTCGGGAATCACCTTTTGCATGGCCGAACCGATGTATCCCAGCTTCAGGTTGCCGGCAATGCCGTCGTTCAGCAGCTTGGCGTGGTCAACAATGTCGTCCAACCGCTTAAAGGTCTTGGTTAGCTCCTCCTGAAGGTACACCCCCGCCTGCGTAAGTTCCACCTTTCGGTTATGCCTCACAAATAGGGTGATACCAAGGTCATCTTCCAGCTGCTTTATCTGTCGGCTTAGTCCGGGTTGCGAGATGTAAAGCCGTTCGGCAGCCTTTCTAAAGTGCAGATCCTTTGCCAGCGCAAGGAAATACTTCAGGTGCCGGAACTCTATTTGATTACTTGCGGTTATCATACGTTGACAGAAGTAGTCTTATTCTGCATCAAAAATAGGAATAACTTTGTAATAGTATAAAAGCCTAACAAACTATGTTTAAATACGGAATCGACCACCTAACCGTCGAAAAAACCATCGAGATTGCCCAAGGCAAGCTCAAGGCAGGGCTATCACCCGAAGCCATTAAGAAAGTAAACGACTGCAGGGCACATGTTGATGCAATTGCCAGCTCCGATAAGGCCGTTTACGGCATTAACACCGGCTTTGGTCCCCTTTGCGATACGCAAATCACCCCCGCAGAGACCAGCAAGCTTCAGGAGAACCTGCTAATCACCCATGCCGTTGGCGTAGGCAACCCTATCGACAGGGAACTGTCAAAGATCATGATGATATGTAAGGTTCACGCGCTATGCCAGGGATTTTCGGGCATCCGCCTAGAGGTTGTAGAGCGTATCATCTACTTTATCGAGAACGATCTTCTTCCTGTTGTGCTAGAGCAGGGTTCGGTAGGCGCATCCGGCGACCTTGTACCACTATCGCACCTATTCCTAACGCTTCTGGGTGAAGGTGAATTCTGGCAAGGCGATAATCACGTCCCTGCCAAGAAGGTTTTGGCGAAGCATAACCTACAACCCATCACGCTAGCAGCAAAGGAAGGGCTGGCGCTAATCAACGGAACACAGTTTATCCTCTCTCACGCCATTAAGGGGTTGCATAAGATGGCCTACCTGCTCGACCTAGCCGATGTTGCCGGTGCAATGAGCCTCGAAGGATTCCAAGGAAGCGCCGCTCCGTTTAAGGAAGCGCTGCATATCATCCGTCCATTTAAGGGAAACCTTGTTGTTGCCGAGCGAATGCGCATGCTGCTAAAGGATTCTCAGAATGTGTCGTCGCACGTTAGCTGCGAACGCGTTCAGGACCCCTACTCGCTGCGCTGCATTCCACAGGTACACGGTGCAGCACGTAATGCATGGTATCACCTAAACGATATGGCCGAGATAGAGATGAATTCGGTAACCGACAACCCAATTGTACTGAGCGATACCGAAGCAATTTCGGGTGGAAACTTCCACGGACAGCCAATGGCCAATGTTCAGGACTACTGCGCTAATGCCGCATCGATACTTGGAGGTATTTCGGACCGAAGAAGCTACCTGCTACTCGAAGGTAAGTACGGTTTACCCCGCCTACTTACAACTGGTGGCGGATTAAACTCTGGCTACATGATTCCACAGTACACTACCGCCGCACTGGTTACCGAAAACAAGACGCTATGCTTCCCCGCATCGGCTGATAGCATCCCAACATCGCTCGGTCAAGAAGACTACGTTTCGATGGGAAGCATATCGGGACGTAAGTTCAACCAAATACTGGGTAATCTGGAGAAGATATTCGCCATCGAGCTGATGTACGCCGCACAAGCCATGGAATTCCGACCCCCAAATAGGTTTTCACCAATCATAGAGGAGAACTTTAGGATTATCCGTAGCAAGGTTGCCAAACTCGAGGACGATCGCCTGCTTAAGGATGATGTTACCGCCATGGTTGAGCTGGTAAAGGCAAGAGCATTTGTTGTAAAGTAGTAAAACAAGATAGAAAATGACATTTCAAGAACAGATACTGCAGGGAATTCCAGCGAAACTACCTGCAAAAAGGGAGTTACCTAAAGATGTGAACAGAGCTCCAAAGCGAAAGGACATCTTATCGGTAGAAGAAAAGCAGCTTGCCATCCGCAACGCCCTTCGCTACTTCCCAAAGGAGTGGCACAAGGAGCTGGCAGCTGAGTTTGCTCAAGAATTGAAGGATTACGGACGTATATATATGTATCGTCTTAAACCTGAGTACAAAATGTACGCTCGTCCGATTGAGGAGTATCCTGCCAAATGCCAGCAGGCAGCGGCAATCATGATGATGATACAGAATAACCTCGATCCTGCCGTTGCGCAGCACCCCGAGGAGCTGATTACCTACGGCGGCAACGGTGCGGTGTTCCAAAACTGGGCGCAATACCTGCTTACCATGCAGTACTTAGCCACCATGACCGATGAGCAAAGCTTAAACATGTACTCAGGTCACCCAATGGGGTTGTTTCCATCGTCGAAGGAGGCTCCAAGAGTAGTTGTAACCAATGGTATGGTTATTCCTAACTACTCTTCGCCCGATCATTGGGAAAAATTCAACGCTCTTGGCGTTTCGCAGTACGGACAGATGACTGCAGGATCGTATATGTACATCGGACCACAGGGAATTGTTCATGGAACTACCATTACCGTGATGAATGCCTTCCGTAAGATGCTGAAGAAGGGAGAATCGTCGAAGGGAAAGATATTCCTAACCGCAGGATTGGGCGGTATGAGCGGCGCTCAGCCAAAAGCTGGGGATATTGCGGGATGTGTCACCGTGTGCGCCGAGGTTAATCCAAAGGCTGCAACCAAACGCTACGAGCAGGGTTGGGTTGATGTGCTAGTAGACTCTATGGATGGACTTGTTGCTCGTGTTAAACAGGCACAGACAAACGAAGAGGTTGTATCCATTGCATACATCGGCAACGTGGTGGATGTTTGGGAGCGCTTTGATGAGGAAAACATCTTCATTCACATCGGTTCCGATCAAACATCGCTGCATATTCCATGGACAGGCGGCTACTATCCCGCAGGAATATCGTATGAGGAGTCGAATCGAATGATTCGCGAGGAGCCAGAGCAGTTTAAGGTAAAAGTTCAGGAGTCTTTGCGTCGCCATGCGGCTGCAATTAACCGACACACGGCAAAAGGAACCTACTTCTTCGACTACGGCAACGCATTCCTACTCGAAGCATCGCGTGCAGGTGCCGATATCATGGCGCCCAATGGCATCGACTTCAGATATCCATCGTACGTACAGGATATTGTAGGACCTATGTGCTTCGACTACGGCTTTGGTCCCTTCCGTTGGGTATGCGCATCGGGCAAACCAGAGGATCTCGATCAAACCGACGAGATTGCAATGCAAGTTCTTCAAGAAATTATGGAGAATTCGCCAGAAGAGATCCAGCTTCAGATGCAGGACAACATCACCTGGATTAAGAATGCCAAGAAGAATAAGCTTGTGGTAGGATCTCAGGCACGTATTCTTTACGCCGATGCCGAAGGGCGCTCGAAAATTGCAGAAGCATTCAACAAAGCAATCGGCGAAGGCAAGATTGGGCCAGTTGTTCTAGGTAGAGACCATCACGACGTGAGCGGAACCGACTCTCCTTTCCGCGAAACATCGAATATCTACGATGGTAGCAAGTTTACCGCCGATATGGCTATCCAAAATGTGATTGGCGATAGCTTTAGAGGCGCAACTTGGGTATCAATCCACAACGGAGGCGGTGTTGGTTGGGGCGAAGTTATCAACGGAGGCTTTGGAATGCTACTTGATGGAACACAAGAAGCTGATGCGCGCCTAAAAAGAATGCTTCTTTACGATGTAAACAACGGTATTGCCCGCCGTAGCTGGGCTCGAAACGATGGAGCCCTCTTCGCCATTAAGCGCGAGATGGAGCGTACGCCTAACCTAAAGATTACGCTTCCAAATATGGTTGAAGATGATCTTTTAAAGGGGCTTTTCTAAAATCGAAGAAGTAAAAACGAAAGAGATTTTTCCATAACGGGCACAAGGATATTCTCCTTGTGCCCTTACTTTTTATATTTTACAGACAAACAGGAGCAACACCCTCTACTATTTAGTTCTGCTTCGCTTCATAGCCCATTTTCTACATGTATTTTTCTTACATTAGTGCGCTAAATTCGCTAACCTAAGACAATATTTATGGAATTACATCATCATTCGAACCTAGGGCATGGCTTTAAAGGTTGGAAACCTTTTTTGTGGGAGTTTCTAATGCTATTTCTTGCCGTATTTGCAGCATCGCTTGCCGAATATCAGCTGGAGCATAAGATAGAAAGAGACAGGGAAAAGCAGTACATTAAATCGTTAGTAGTAGATTTGGCTGCAGATACAACTAATCTCAACAAAGCAATTAATGATATAAAAGAACAGAATTCAAGACTCGATACAGTTCTTGCACGATTTGATCAATTGTCAGTTTGCTTTAATGATACGCTAATTAGGAATATCTCGCTTAATTATGTAGACTTTATTTATACCGATCGCACCATGCAGCAGCTGAAAAATTCGGGAGCGATGCGCCTTATTAGAGATCAATCGGTTGCTGATAGCATCTTGGATTACGATTCGGCAATGAAGCACCTGATGAATTCGGGTCAACCCATTATCCAATACATGGTATTGCACGAACTCATGCCAATATACTACAAGTTAATAGATATGAAGGGGCTTACCTACAGCTTCAGGCATAAAAAAATAGCACAACTCCGAAAAGAGAATAAAACTTTTCTTATTAGTAATGACAAATCGAAGCTGGTAGAGCTTAGCAACTATCTCTTAAGCTATAGGTCTGCATGTTCGACGCTAAAGGATGATGAGATAAGGATAAAAAAGCAGGCAACAAAACTTATTAAGCAGCTAAAAGAGGAGTATAAATTGGAATAGCTTACTTTTTCCCTTCATAAGCCTGCGATTCTCGCTGTAAATTACTGAATTGGCAGCTGTTCTGCCATCCATCACAGCACTCCTTCCAATATTAAAAATGCTACGATAAGATAAGAATTGGCAAAAGTGCTATAAATTGCGACAATCAACTCGTATAGCAGATGAACTTTGTAGGACATATCTACCTTTCGGGTGAAAACGAGAGGATTGCTATTGGCAACTTTATTGGCGACTACGTAAAGGGGAAGGGATACGAGCGCTATCCTGATGATATCCGAAAGGGAATCCTGATGCATCGCGATATTGACGCTACAGTGGATGCGCATCCCGCCTTTTTGGCGACAAGGGGGCTGTTTAAGGAGAGCTACGGCCGCTATGCGGGAGTTGTTGTGGACATGGCCTTCGATCATATCCTTACAAAGAACTGGAATGACTGGCATACCATACCGCTAAAGAGGTTTACCCGCAGCTTTTACGGGTTGCTGATAAGAAATTATCGGGTTCTGCCCTCGCAGGTGAAGGATTTTCTCCCATTTATGGTACAAAGCAATAGACTTTACTCCTACTCCTCTCTTGATGGGATAGAGAAGGCGCTTGGAATAATGGCAAAATACACGTCGCTGCCCGGAAAACAGGCTGAAGCTGTATCCATCATACGAAATAACGAAGCAGATATTACCCAACACTTCAACGAGCTGCTGGGAGATCTATCGATTTACATAAATAAAAAGTACGAGCTGCCTGTAAATAGCAAAGCTGCAATTCAAATAGCAAGAAACTGCTCTACCGATACGGCAAAAGAGTAGCTCTGAGGACTACTCCTAGGTATTCCGCTTTTAAAGTTTAACCATACGACTCAAGAAACCCTTTGTTAGAAATCAGAAAAGCGAGATCTCTGGTGCTATTCCTATTGCGCAGAGATATTTACTTATACTTTTTATTTTGAAGTTCATGTTGCTATGCATTTCTTATGATGCCAACGCTGAGTTTAGTCAATTCACTATCCGATTATTGCGATATAAGGCTCTGATTTTACTAGTATTTGGGCTAGTTTCTCCAATATTCTGATACCTTTTACCTGTTTTTTTCCTGTTTCACGAGATATCCAGCGCATTCTCAAGAATCTTAAGGCTAGTTTTAGGATGAATTGCCGTGTTTATCTTAATCCTAAGGTAATTCACGCTTGTTGTAAGCTCATTTTCATCATTCTTAGGGCGTGTTTTTGAAAGTATTGAAGATGTTTTTCTTAATCCTAAGGGAGTTCACGCTGGTTGTAAGCGTGTTTTCATCATTCTTTGAGGTGGTTTTTGAAAAAGTTGGGGAGCTTTTTGGAATTCTAGGGTAGCTCTCGCCTATAAAAAGCTCATTTACGTCCATTCTTAGAGTCAATTTTACCGTTACGCAGCGCAATTCTATCGTGCTCCGAGCAAGTTTCTGCTAGAAACAAGACGAAATGATCGCAGATTTGGCGATGCATCCTCCTTTTTTGAGGATTCTATAGCATGCGTACGGATATATACAAGGCTTCTTTTACACATTTCGGTATTATTCGTCACTAACTTGTTGTAGAAAATTAAAAAAACTTCATAAAATAACTTGAAATCGCTTTTCACCCAATCGTAACTTGATACCTGAACAAAAAAACAAATCGATTATGAGAGTTTTGGTAGAACCACTTAGAAAGAGCATTGAGTCGAAATGCAACATCGTGATTAACTCGCCTGAGGCAAAGGATCACGCCGATACAAAAACGCTTGCAGAGGATATTCTTAAGGAAATAAACAGCAGAACTGCAACCAACATGAAGATTACGCTGGTGAAAAAGGATATTGAGGAGAAGCAGCGGACGGGCAAATCGCATTTGAGGATGCTTGCCATGATGGCCGTTGAGGGTAGCCACATGCTGGAGTCGATAAAGCCGGATGCCGAAGCCGATCCAAAGAATTTAAAGATAAAAACGAAGCTGGATAAGCTGGGCGACGCCAAGCTTTTGGAGGAGTGCGAGATTATTAACGCCGAACTGCTGAGGCAGAAGGCAAAGCTACTGGAGTACGGCTACAAGGAGGAGCAGATTGGCAAGCTTTCGAATGGTCTTGCCCAGATGACGAACATTAAGAAGGAGCTGACGGCAACCAACCTCTCCTACTCCGAGATTCGAAGCCAAAAAGAGAGCATGGACAAGGGGATTATGGAAAGGTTGGATAAGCTAAACCAAAAGATTGAGATAAATAAGGTGCTTATGCCGAACCTTTTTCGCGACTACTTTGCCGTTAAGCTGGTTACCGCCAAGAAGCAGCAATCGGGCATTAGCGGAACGGTGCTGTTTGACAAGCAACCGCTAGCCAACGCCTCGATAAAGCTGTACACGACCTCGGTAGCAAAGGCTCGAAAGAAAGCTTCGTCAAAGCCGCAAAAGGCTAGCGCGGAGCCACAGGAGAAGCTGGTGTACGATAAGCTGAGCAACAGCAACGGAGAGATAAATATTCGCGACCTAAAACCGGGAACCTACCGGCTAGTTGTCTCGAAAAATGGCTACAAGATCCAGGTATTTACCATTTACGTTAACCCTAAGGAGTTTTCGCTGGTAAAGGTTGAAATGGAGAAGCTGTAGAAGCGGGTAACGCTGAATGACTATATGAGAAATTGAGCGGTCTGAATAATAGCTTATGCTGAGGTGGGGGCGCAGGCGGAATCGGGAACGATGAGGCTTGCGCCCTTTGCTTTGTGAATGCTTTATCCTAAATTAATCCTATAAAATGAAAAGGGCTGTCGCCAATTTAGGTGGGACAGCCCTTTTTTCAAGTATGTTGTGCTAAAAATTATGCGTTGATAAGCGCAGCGTACTGCTCGGCAGTAAGCAACTCGTCAAGTTCGGCAGGATTAGCAACCTTAACCTTAATCATCCAACCTGCTCCGTATGGATCTTTGTTGATGCTATCGGGTTGGTCGGCCAAAATGCTGTTTACCTCAACAACTTCGCCAGCAACAGGCATAAAGGCATCAGAAACGGTCTTAACGGCTTCGATTGTGCCGAATACTTCTTCCTTTTCGAGCATTTCGCCTTCGGTTTCAATTTCAACGAAAACGATATCGCCAAGCTGGCTTTGAGCAAAATCGGTAACGCCAATGGTAGCAACATCACCGTCAACAAGTATCCACTCGTGATCCTTGGTGTACTTAAGGTTTGATGGAATATTCATGGTTCTAGTCTTTTATTGTTAGCATTTAGATCAGATTTGCTTAAAAAAGCACTCCAAAGTTAAACAATTTTCTTACTTCGCCGCTACTGACCGATATTATATCTTACGCTAAATCCAAAAGATGTATTAGCGGTAGGATAGGTGTTCGATATCAGCGGCTTATTCACCACCCTGTCGTAGAAAGCGCGGATGTTCACCCGCTCGTTGAACATGTAGTCGGAGCTAATCTTGAGGGCAACGGTATTTCGCCCATCCGAGGCTTGGGTAAAGCCCTCCACAATCTTGCGGATTAGCGACTGGTTGTTGGTAAACGACAATCCGCAATCGAGCTTCAGGTACGATGGGATCACCTTTTGCGACTCGTCGTCGATCCAACGAATTGGGTTGTCGATGCGGTAGCCTACGGTAAAGTTCCATTCGCTGTTGCGAATCTCGGTAATCTGGTTGTTGGTGAGGCTTAAGGCAACCACCCTGCTCCTGTTTATGCGCGCCTGGGTCTGTAGGTTGTTAACCCATCCTACGTTTACGCCAACTAAGGGCTGGAAATACTCCGAGATGCTTACGTTTACGATCTCGTGACGTGGGATAAAGTCGTTCTGGGCATTACGAACGTAGCTGAACCCATCGGTAAGCGGATCGAACTGGGGGTTGGAGTTGTATCCACCTATTGTATAAACGGCTCGGTACGAGTGCTCGATGTCGGCATTGGTGATATACGGCTTAAGCACTTCCATTTTACCAAAGCCTTGGTAGCGAATGGTCCAGTTAGGGTACGGAATGCGGATGAATGGCTTAACTCCAACGCTTGATGGCGAGAAGTTGGTGTACGCCGATAGGAAAGCGGGCAGCATTACCTCCTGCGAGAGCGAGCTGTAGCCATCGCTGTAGCCCTGCTTGGGCGTTCCATCGTATCCGTTGGCCGATCCTTTGGCACGATCGGAGCCTAAGCGTTGCGAAATGATGGCTCTATTGCTGATAAACCTGTCGAACGCGGCAGAATGATAGCCGTTACCCGATGTGGGGTTCTCGAATGCCGATCGAATGCCCACAACCGAGATGCTAAACGACCCGTTAAATACGGTTGCCCCACCGCCGGCGGTTCCATACTGGCTGGTGTTCTTCTGGTAGGAGCGATTTGCCGTAAGATCGACAATAAGATCCTTTATGGGCTCGAAGTTTAGGCGTGCCGAGAAGTTTTCCATGTGGTTCATCACAAAAGGTTGCAGGTAGTTGTTGTCGCTAACCAGCCAACCCTTAGCGCGGGCGACATCCATCATGTCGGGATCTTGCTGACCCATGATAAATGCTAATCCTGGGGCTAATCCGGTAGAGGTATGCAGCGTTCCAAACCAGCTGGAGTTGTTTTTGTATCCTGGAAGAATGGTTCCCTCGTTCTGGGTGTAGCTGGCGCTAATGTTTCGAACGCCCATGAGCATGCGAACGGCCCCTTTTGCCAGGTAAGCGAGCGGATTTTGATACTCCACCTTGCCGGTGATGTGTACAACAGCGCCTTTTACGGTTTCGGCAACCTGAATTGTTATCTTTTTCTTGGGTAGTACCTGCGTTACCGCCTCTACTGGCTTTCCTTTGGCATCGTACACGGCAACCTTGATGTCTACGCCCTCCATATCGTAGGATATGGTCTTCTTTCGCCCCTTAAAGAGGGTCATCTTATCGGTTTTGACGGTTTTGCTAACAAGAACGACCTTCTTGTTGGGATTATCGAACTCCTGGTTAATTGCCCGTAGGAACGGCACCTTATTGTAGAGCGAAACCATGTTAAGAGTTCCCATCAAAGATGCCTGATTCATGTTCTTGATGGTATTCCCAACGGAATAGGCCGTTTCGGCGGGCAGCATTGGACCTGCATCCCAATCGTAGCTGCCATCGTACGATGCCGAAGCCGATACCCAGTTAAACATCGGGATCTTATTGATAGGAATATTGTAGGTAATCTTAAAGCTGTGATCGTAGTGAACGTTTCGACCACCCATTGCAATATTCTTCCATACCGAATCTTTCCAAACTTGGTAGCTTGCCCTGTCGCGGCTCTTGTCTACCATTCCTTCTGGCTCGTCAATGCGGGCAAGATTGTTAGCTGACAAGGTAAACTTTAGGCTTTTTGTAAGATCCCACTGCAAAGCGTAAACCCGGTTCCAGTAAAAGTCCTTAGCAAAGGTGGAAGGTATCTGAATATCGGAATTTCCAGAAAGATTCCGGACCTTAATCTCGTTATAGTTACGGGTAATCTCCGAAACAAAGCTTAGCTGCGAGGGCTTATAGCCTATGTTGAAGTCTTTCAGCAGCCGTAGGTAAGGCGATTGCAGGGTTCTATTGCGGAAGCTGCTCAACGGCTCGAAATACTTTGGCGTTTGGTTGTACGCGTAGCTAAAAATGCCCTTGTAGTTCTTCTGCAGCTGACGCTCCATCTGAGGACTGCGCGAGTAGGTTTCGTTATAGGCATACGTCAGCGAGAAGTTGGAGGGCGAAATGATGGACGGCTTAGCCGAAGGTGGCGCAACCGTAACATTGGTAAAGTTAATCGACTTCCGCGCGGTAAAATCTTGGACAAGCGTAAGCACCGAGTCCTTGGCATGCTGCGATGGCAGATACTTTAGCGCAGTTTTCAACAGCAAATCCTGATCTGTGGGGCTATACTTGGCGTTAGCAATAGATTCGGAGTAACCTAAATGCATAGGAATTTTGACGCCAGCCTTCTCGGAGAAGAACTTGCCCAGCTCAAAGTCTCCTGCAAGGTCGTAGGTGTAGACATCAGCCTGATTACGGTTGTTGATTTTGCTCTCCAGCGAACCAAAACCAGGGGTCATGGTGCTACCGGCCAACGAAACCACACCAAAATCAGCCATCTTGGCAATCATGTGGGCATTTGCAGCCCAGCCACCCTCCTCGTTGAAGCTGTTAAGGCGCATTTCGTTCACCCAAACAATGCCCGACTTGGGCTGCCCATCGTCGGCAGCGTTGTTTTGCTTCGATGGATTGCGAATACCAATCATAATGGTGCGCACATTGCTTAAGCTGGGATTACCCAGCATTCGAACGATGTTAATACCATCATTCATTGTGAAGAGCTGCGTAGGAGAAGCACTAGATCCTAACGCGCGCATGGCATCGTACCGCTTCAGCTTAATATCTTGGAAAACATCTAGCGCAATATTTAAAGCATTATCGCTTGGCCATACGATAGCGCGATCGCTTTCCCTATCGCTGGAGTACTTTCCGTAAGGCGTAAGCTTAAGCGGGATCTCGTACTCGTAGTAGTTGTTCTTATAGTCGGTTCCTAGGCGGATAAAGATGCTGAGATCGCCGTCCTTAAGCGGTTGTCCTGAAATTGCCTCGGCATGTACATCAAGCTTAAGTCGCTTATACTGGCGAAAATCGTAGCCGGTGGTCTTATAGGCAGCCCGCGCGTCGCCATCCTGAAGGTCAAACACCTTTAGCTGCATTGCCTGCTCGTTTTCGCGAATGATCTGAGGGTTGCTAGGATCAATTACGCGATCGATTCCAGGAGGAAGGATGTAGTTAATGGGGGTTCTACTCGAGTTTTCCTCAACGCTTACCGTAGAAATGTCCAAACTTCCGTTAGTCATCTGCGAAGCGTTGCCGGTTTGCCCTTCGAGCAGCGAGAAATTATACTTGCGCCATTCCCCTTTTACGAGTTCCAAACGAGCGAAACGAAGAATAGTGGTATCCTCGAAGCCATGAAGCAGCATACGGATAAAACGTATCGACTTAAAGTCCTGAATATTTCCAATGGTTTTCTCGTAATCGGAAATTGGAACCTTAAACTGATACCAGGTTACCTTACTTTTGCCCATCGGCGTATCAACCTCGACATCGCGTCTGTCGCTCACAAAGTTTTTTCCTACCTCTAGTCCCGTTGGAGATAACGGCACGCGGTACTGGAAGTAAGATTCTGCATCGCTAAGGGTATTATCGTGGTTAATATCCTCGCCATCGGGGATAGAAGTTGACGATGTGCTGTACGACTCACCTGCCTGATCGGATGCCGGCGAGTTTCCTTCCTGGTTGTTGAAGTTCTTGTACCTGTCGAGGATAGAAGCCTTTTGATCGTCGTAATCTCGACCTCTAAAGTAGTGGTAGTTGTCGCTCGAAGGGTCGTTAAACGCATTTTGGTAGACCTTCGATCCGGCACCAAATAGCATTTCGAGATTCTTGAGGTAGGCATTAAAGAAGCTTTGCTCATCGTCGTTGCCCAAACCGTCTAAACCGACATCCTGATACCTACGTGATGCTGCGTTGTTGTCGAACGCATTTACCAGCGACTGAATAAGGGGAACCCTTCCCCATACAGTTGTATCGACTTTGGATACCGTGGCGCTGGTAGGAAGCCCATTCTCGAACGATTTACGTCCATCGCGAAGAATATCCTCCGAAATGTTTCCAAGGTTGAAGATCAGCTCTCCACCCTTCCTATTCTGGTTGTAAACGAATGGATCCATCATCCAAAACTCGATGTAATCGACATTCGCCATTTCGAAATCGCTAACCGGAATGGAGCGCATGACGCCGCCCCAGCGCGTTTCGGGAGCAGCAAGCGATCCATCGCTAAGCATACCTTTAGATACGGCACTTGCCGAGGTTTCGTAGTTGTACGGCCCCTTCTCCTTCGGATAGTAGGCAAGGTTTAGCACTGAAATGGTATTGGGTACGCCTTGTACTTCGTCCTTTTCAGGGAAAAGTTCACGTTCGCGGATCTCGCGCACCCAGTGGCTCGACTGCTGAACCTTATCGCGAGAAATATAGGCAGGAGTATACGAGGTATTTCGAAGGAAAAGAGGATCGATGCTGTACCAAGCCAGCTTTGCCCTATTATAACCGTAGGAAAGATTGTTCGACAGGTTACCTTCGGGGAACATATCGGGCTGCCCTTGGGGCGTTGATGCTAGCGTCCACGCATTCCAGCTTCGCAAATCGATTGGAATCTTAGCACCTTCGAAATCGTCGATGTAGGAGTTGCCCGATTTGCCAATAGCCTTTGCATGCCCGGGAATAAAGTGGGCAAACTCCGCCTCGAAAAGGATACTCGAAGGAGCCTGCGTTTCAATAAACGGTATTTTTTGAACCAGCGAGGTAAGCCAAGGTGCTTTATTCTGATACGACAGGTTTACCCCCCAAATGGTATTCGAAATTGGCTCGTCGGAGAAGTTAACCTTTTGCGTTAATGGTCGCTCGGAAAGGTTTAGCACCGTTGCCCCAATATGAAAGTTATCTGAAATACGATAATCGAAGTGCGAACCGACCAGCGTTTTGGTTTGAATGTTGAAAAGAGCCTGGCTCTCGAGCGATACCTTGATAGGAACACCCGATTCGAGGTAAGCTTGGTTGATAATACGCACACGTCCCAGCGCATAGTCTACGGTGTAGTCGATATTCTCGGCCAGCTTAAGCCCTCCGGCAGTAACTACCACCGAACCTTGTGGGATATTCATGGCGTTGAGCGAGATTTCGGAGCCTGCCGAGGACTGGAAGGTTCCGAAAAGCTTAAACCTATTCTTATCGGCCACCTGCTTTGCTTTGGTTAGCGAAGAATCGTAAAGTTCCTGGTAAACGTAGCGATCGGCAATGGAGTTATCTCCAATCTTAGAGCGAAGGTAGCTGCCAAATGGCTGAAGTACGGGGAAGATGACCTTTCCTCCCTCGGAAAGGACGGTGACTCCATCAACAAAGTCGAAGATACCATCGGGGTAAGGGTCGCCCTGCGAGTTTAGCCTGTCGAGATTCAGTACGCTAAGCAGCGGCTTGTTCTTTATTGCCCCTTCGGGGATATAGTTTACCGTTCTACCCACCTTGCTGTCATCGTAAAGGATATCCATGTAGAAATTCTCCTTATTTACCTGATAGCTTCCGATGGAGTAGATGTTTTTCATCATCAAAGCCCAGTTGGGCAGCTTTGGCGTAAGGTTTGTTCCCTTTAGCAGCTTAACCACAAGAGCCCTGGGAGCCTCGATACCATCGGTGGATAGCTCTCCCACCTTGTATGTTTTGCCATTCAGGATGTACTCGTAGGCTACACCCAATATTTCGTCGTTGTTCAGGGCGCTGTTCAGCGATATGTAGCCAAGCTTGGGGTTGAACGTGTACTCGTTGGAGCTTAACCGGCGCGCATTCTCAAGCTTCTCGAAATCTTCGCCCTGACGAAGCCCCATACCCGAGAGAATGGTGGTAGTTTGGTCGATTTGACGGATACCCGAGAGGGTTCCGTTCATCATGGAGTAAAGATTGTTGGCCTCGTTGGCGGGATATAGAACGCTAGGGCTGCCGGTAAAGGTACTTTTACGGTAAATGTTGCGCTGCTGCGCCTCGCCAAGGTCGAGGAAGGCAACAATGTTGCGCGCATTATCGAATTGTGCGGTTTTATTGGTTACCCACACCTCCAGCTTTGTAATTGTGACGCCCGACTGAATAACCGGAAAGGTGGATAGCGCATTATCGTAGCTCTCCCTGAAGAAATGCCCCATCAGGAAGTGGCGATTGGCGTCGTAGCTGTCGGCAGAGAGCTCGAACTGCTGGTTTTGCGCGCCTCCCTTGAGTTCCACCGACTGGCTTTGGCCCCGCTGCCGGCTAAAGATGGAGGTCATGGTAAGATTCCCGAACTTAAGCTGGGTTTTAAAGCCAAATAGCGACTGGCTCCCGGTGATTAGCGTTCCGGGCAGAGGTAGGGAGACGTTACCGGCCTCGATCTTCTGGATAATCTCGTCCTCGGTGCCGGTATACTCTACCTTTACGTTGTTCTCGAAGTCGAATGTTGCCTCGGTGTTGTAGTTGATGTCCATCTTCAGCTTCTCGCCCACCATTCCGGTGACGTTCATCTGCAGCTTGGACTGAAAATCGAAGATCGTGGTTTTGCGGAACTGCTCTGCAATGACGGGATTGTCGGTCTTATTCGTCTTTATCCCGAGAATAAGTTCGACGGAGCCTCGCGGAATGACGCTAATGGTGTTGCTCCCGAAGATTCTGTCGAAGCTTTCGCCCCCAACGTTCATGGAGGGGATAAGCGAGCTGGCTAGCCCCCCATTTCCGGCGGCGGGCTCGGAGCGCTTATCGAGCAGCAGGCGCTGCATGGCGCTTTGGACGCGGTATCGCTGGTATTCTTCGCGGCTCATCACCTTGTAGGGGATGCCGCGCGCAATGCTCTGGTTCTTGTAGAAGATGTAACGGTCGCTTTTGAGGTCGTAGATCACGTAATCGCCGGTGGCCGGATCGACATTGAGCGGTTTGGTGGGCTCCACGGCTTTCTGTCCGGTGGTATCCTGGCTTTGGCTAAGGTCGGCAAAGCTAATGCACGGGTAGGTAACCCTTGCCGTAGCCGAAGTAACGCAGCAGATGCCCAGAAATAGGAGTAAGCGCTTAATCATTCCAACCAATTATAGCCTTTTAAGAGCAGCCTTAATAATATCCTCAACCTTTAACGAAGCATCGTCCTTAAGTATTGCATCGAGCGCCTTCTCGACGTTGGGTTTTGCGAACCCGAGCGTGATTAGCGCCGACTGAGCCTCGTCGCGGGCAACGCTGCCCACCCCCGATAGGGCTCCGCCCCCGGCCATATCGCCATCAACCTTACCTTTTAGGTCGAGCAGCACGCGCTGAGCCGTTTTCAGGCCAATTCCCTTGACGCTCTTAATGCGGTTCAGGTCGTCGGTGGCGATGGCCGTGGCCACCTCGGCGGGCGTAAGCGACGAAAGCATGATTCGGGCAGTGTTGGGGCCAACCCCCGAGACGCCAATGAGCAGGCGAAACAAATCGCGCTCAACTTTATCGGCAAAGGCGAAGAGCAGCTCGGCATCTTCGCGTACAACATGGTGCAGGTATAGGATTACCTCCTTTTTCTGGTGTATCTTCGAGTAGGTATTAACGGAAATATTCAGATTGTAGCCAATGCCGTAGGCTTCGACAACGGCATTAGAGGGTGTAATTTCTGCTAGATTGCCCTTGATGTATTCGAACATGCCAAAGTTATTATATCTATTTCTTGCAAAGTTGTCTTAGATTTGCAAATATATCTATTTGGAACAATTAGGAGATTATGTAAGGATAACTTTAGCTGAACGAAGAGCAACTTTGACCCGTAGTATTATGATTGATCGAATTCGCGCCCTATCGCTTGCAATTGGCTTGCTGCTCGGCATAAGTGCAGAGGGGCAGGACCGACTTCCGCTGTCCTTTTCGGTAAAAGACCTGTCGTCGGAGCTAATTCCCACGAAAAAGCTGCCGCCAATCCCGAAAAAGGCGCCGGCTGCGCTGCGCTCCGAGGGGAGATCATCGCGCTACCTGAAGCGGCTGGAGTTTGGATCGACCCTGGCAACCAGCATCAGCATAAATTCCGAGGGAAAATCGGATACCGTACGCTCAACCATCATCCATAGAATAATGGTGAAGTCGGAAGGCGCGAAGTGCCTTACCCTTAAGCTGAGCGTCGACCAGGTAAGCGGGTTCGATAGCCGTAATATCTTCGTGTATACCCCCACCCGAACCTTCGTTGCCAGCGTGCTGGCCAAGCTTTCCGATAAGTCGACCGTGGTGCTACCCCTGGTGCCCGGCGATTGTGCCGTTGTGGAGGTCGAAAAACCAGTGGGCAGCAAGGCGGCCTTTACCATCAGCGAGGTGGTGCATGGCGATAGGCTTCCGCTTAAAGGGTACGGCTCGGATGCCGAGGTTTCGGGCGCGTGCATGGTGGATATTTCGTGCGCAGAGGGGCAGGAGTGGCAGGTGGAGAAGAACAGCATCGTGAAAATACTCATCGCCACCGAGCTGGGCGAGCGGATGTGCTCGGGGGTGCTGGTAAACAACACGTCGAAGAATAGGCATCCCTACCTGCTTACGGCCAACCACTGCATTCTATCGGGGGAGGACGCCAAAAACTCGGTTTTCTACTTCGGAAACGAGAAGAAGAGCTGCGGATCGGACAACATCTTTGTGGGATACTCCATCTCGGGCGCTACGCTGGTGGCCTCGGGTTACCAGGGGAAGACCGACTTCGCGCTGCTGGAGCTCTCGCAGGCGCCACCCGCCGAATACCTCCCCTACTTTGCCGGATGGGACGTCCGCCGTAAGCCTTTTACCGAGCCAGGTGCAACCTGCCTGCATCATCCCAACGGCGATGCCAAAAAAATATCCGTCGACTTCGATACACCTATCGCCGCCGACTTCAACGAGCTCGACCCCACCGCCGGATTCGAGGCCAACACCCACTGGCATGTCGAGCGATGGGACATTGGGGCTACCGAAGGCGGCTCGTCGGGGGCGGCGCTCTTCAACAGCAAGCATTTGGTTGTTGGAAACCTCACCGGGGGCCTGGCCGACTGCTCGAACCCCGTTGATGACTACTTCTCGCGCATCAACGCCGCATGGAGCAGCAATCCCGACCCTAAATATCAGCTGAAATACTGGCTCGACCCCGCCAAAACGGGCGATTCGACCCTTTTGGGCATGGGCAACAACGTCGTTTTCTTCGGCACCATCGAGCCCAGCAACGTCAGCGTTTACCCGATACCCGTTTACGGCGGCACCATCCATATCCGCATCAAGCCAGCCGAGGATAACAGCTCGTTTGTGTACTACGGATCGCTGGTGGTGAGCCTCTACGACGTCAACGGACGCAAGCTGGGCGCTACGCCCTTTACCGATCCCTCCGAAACCTTCGACTACAACCTGCCAACCGCCAATCCCGGCATGTACCTGCTCGAGATTGCCGCCAAAGAGCGGAGGGTGGTCAAGAAAATTATCATTCTCGGCCGCTAGGGGCGCCACCGCAGCCCGTCTGGGGCAGAAATGTACGCGACAGGGGCAAACTTTTGCCCTCATCCCTACGAATTGCACGGCAAAGTTGGCTCTTCCGCCGCGTTAGCCTGCTCCTATCACACGATCATCTGCAAATTATTCCATGAAAGGGCAGCGCAGCTCAACCATTTTACCCTTTACCTCAAGCGTAAGGGCGTTCCTACGCGCACTATTGCAAAAGACCGCGCGTAGGCCATGACCAGTAGCGCATGCAGGGGGAAAGCGCACGTAAAGCTTAGGGAACCACGCGTGATATGTGGCAACTTTCAGGTGAAACCTGAGGAGTTTCACGTGCAATATAAAGGGTTTCGCGTGCTGGGGTGGGGCTAAACGTTAGGCGGGGCAACGCTTCGTGCCGATCTTCCACCAGCCGACTCGACTACCATCGAGAAAAGGGCTCTACACCCCACTTGGTATCTAGAATTATTCTAAATTTGCACCATCAGGCGGCAAACGATACATTTGCCCAGGTAAACCAATGTGGATTTTAGGTGTTTCTACACCAACCGAAATAAAAGAAACGAAATGAGCATCGACAACCAAGCCATAGAGAAGGTTTTATCGCAGGTAATTCACCCCGACAGCGGCGATAGCATCGTTGCGCTGGGAATGGTAGAGAACATTCGAGTAGAAGGAACCGATATAAAGCTAACGCTGGCCTTCAAGAAGGCGCGCGACCCATTTGCCACCTCCATAAAGAGGGCCTGCGAAACGGCCATCGAGCAGGCGTTCCCCGGATTTACCATCAAGGGGAACATTCTTGAGCTCGTAAAGGAGAGCGAACCCAAAAAGAAGGCGGAAAAGCAGGTATTCGACACGCTGAGCGGCGTAAAGCACCGCATTGCCATCGCCTCGGGCAAGGGCGGCGTAGGCAAGTCGACCGTAACCTCCAACCTAGCCGTAACGCTCGCCAAGATGGGCTACAAAGTTGGGCTTATTGACGCTGATATCTACGGCCCGTCGATGCCCAAGATGTTCGGCCTCGAGGATGCCATGCCCATCATGGTGGAAGTTAACGGGCAGGAGCTCATCGAACCCGTCGAGAAGTTCGGCGTTAAGGTAATCTCCGTCGGATTCTTCGTCAAGCAGGAGGATGCGCTCGTTTGGCGCGGCCCAATGGCCACCAACGCCCTTCGCCAGATCGTCCAGCAGGTGAATTGGGGCAACCTCGACTACCTACTCTTCGACCTCCCCCCCGGAACTGGCGACGTACACATCACGCTCTCCACCGAATTCCGTCCCGATGGGGTTATCGTCGTAGGAACCCCTCAGGATGTCGCGCTTGCCGACGTGGTTAAGGGCATAAAGATGTTTACCAGCGACAATCTTCACATCCCGATCCTCGGAATCGTCGAAAACATGGCGTGGTTTACCCCCGCCGAACTGCCCGAGAACAAGTACTACATCTTTGGGAAGGACGGATGCAAGAACCTCGCCCAAAAATACGAGTTACCACTCCTGGGACAGATCCCAATCGTGCAAAGCGTCTGCGAAGGTGGCGATAGCGGCACCCCATCCGCCCTCTCGAACCCGATAGTTGCCGAAACCTTCGAGCAAATTGCCCACGGGGTTGTTACAGAGCTAGGAAAGATTTCGTAACGAAACACCAACACCAAATATGGAAGCCAACAGCAGCTTGGTAGAACGGATTGAAGGCGCGCTTGATACTATACGCCCATTTTTGAAGAATGACGGCGGAGATGTGCAGCTTGCCGAGATCACCCCCGATATGGTGGTGAAGGTAGTGCTGCTCGGCGCCTGCGGCAGCTGCCCCTTCAGCCTAATGACCCTAAAAAACGGCATCGAGCTGGCAATAAAGCGAGACGTTCCTGAAATAAGAGAGGTTATAGCCATCCAGGATGACGAGATTGTGCTGTAGCCGCTCCGTACGGCGCAGGTTATGCCGCTGCTGGGGCAAATTTCATGCATTCAGTAGGGGCATATCCCGCGTTTAGTCATCTTTTTTTGCTATAATTGCCAATCCAAAAAGGCTTTACTTAGGGTCTTCGAGGCGATTTCAACCCGTAACAATTGAAAAAGGCATTACTTATCGTACTCACTGGGCTGTTGCTGGGCTGTTCCACACAAAAGAACACGCTAGTCTCGCGTACCTACCACAACGTTACGGCGAGGTACAACTTTCTATTCAACGCCAAGGAGAGCTACAACGAAAGCACCGCGAAGTACGCCAAGGAATTCCCCTACACCTACAGCTCGCTCCTGCCAGTCTTCCTTTTCTCCGACAAGCTGGCCCCTTCGAAGACCGCCGAGGGCATGGATCGCGCCATACTCAAGAGCGGCATGCTGGTAAAGTACCATTCCATCACCGCAAAGCCTAAGAATGCCAAGCAAGACACGCATGGCCAGCGCGCATTCTACAACCAGCGCGAGTTTTGCAGGTACGTAGACGATGCCTACCTCTACATCACCAAGGCCAACGCCCATCTTCACGAGTACGGCAAGTGCCACCAGACCATCGACCAGATTCTGCTCAACTACCCCAACACCGATACCAAGGTAGATGCCCAAATATGGCAGGGCGTTATCGCCGGAGCCGAAGAGGACCTCATCCAGTACGCCAGCTCGCTGAATTCCGCCAACCAGCTTCGCAACCTTACCAAAGCACAGATGGCCTTCCTCCGCGCAGCCTGGGCCGACTACTACATAATGAAGAACGACTACCCCAAAGCCATCGAAAATCTCGAGCAGGCCGTTACCCTCGAAGGCAAAAAATACGACAGGGATAGATACCGCTATATTTTAGGCCAGCTTTACCTGCAAACCAACAAGAAACAGCAGGCCGCAGCCGCATTCCACAAGGTTGCCCGAAGCACATCCTCCTACGAGATGGCTTTCAACGCCCAGCTCGACGAGGCAAGATCGTACACTGCCGGCAGCGCATCCGATCTTAAGAACGTTTTACTGAAGATGGCCAAGAGCGACCGCAATGCGCCCTATCGCGATCAGATCTACTTCACCATTGGTAGGATCTACCAGCAAGATAAGAACGAAAAGGAGGCGCTTGCCTACTTCTACAAGGCGTTGGAATACTCGGCGCCCAACAGCAACCAGAAGGGGATCACCTTTGTTGCCCTTGCCGACATGGCGTACGACAAAAAGAGCTTCGTACAGGCCCAATCGTACTACGATAGCGCAACCACCAACCTCGATAGCGGCCATCCAATGTTCAACGCCGCCCAGCTACGCTCCAAAAAGCTCGACCGCCTCGCACTAAACATGCGCGAGTACCAGCGGCTCGACAGCTTGCTGAAGATGTCGGAGCTGAGCGAGGCCGAGCTCAGCAAGCTTATCGATAAAAAGATCGCATTCCTCACCGAACAGCAGAACAAAGTTCAGGAAGAGGCCAATACGCAGCGCCAGTACATGATGAACCAGAACAACCTTACGCTAAACCCCAGCCAATCGGGCAGCTGGTACTTCTACAACCAGTCCACCCTCGCATTTGGTACCGCCGAGTTCAAGATGCGATGGGGCCAGCGCAAGCTAGAGGACAACTGGAGGCGCAAAAACAGGGGAACCCTCGACCAAATCGCCGAGGAGAAGAAGGAAGAGGAAAAGAAGATAGAGGAAAAGACCTCGCCGCTCACCCGAGAGTACTACCTAAAGAACATACCCAAGTCGGCAGCCGACAAGCAGAAGTACATCGACCAAAAGCAGACGGCCCTCATCGAAGTAGCCGAAGCCTACCGCGCAGATGTCGAAGAACCCCGCGAGGCCATCGAAACCCTTAACGGGCTAACTGCTGAAAAGATCTCGGAAGCTAACGAGCTGAAGGCATACTCCATATACTACCAGTCGTATCTAGCCCTCAACGACATGGCGGGAGCCCAGCGCTACAAGGAGCTTATCGCCAGCAAGTATCCAAAGAGCGAGCTGGCCCAGTCGCTCAACACCACCACACATTCGGTAAGCGCACAATCGTCTGCTGCCAACGATGCATTCGCCAAATGCGTCGAGCTGCTCAACGCATCCAAGTACGACGAGTGTCTCACCCTTGCCAACCAGCAGCTAAAGGATAACACCAGCGCGCTTACCCCACAATTTGCGCTTGTTAGGGCAATGGCAACAGGTGGTTTACAGGGACGAGAAGCCTACCGTAAGGAGCTTGCCGCAGTAGTCAGCCAGTACCCCAACAGCGAGGCTGCCAAAACCGCGTCGGAATACCTTCTGCAGCTCGACAAGCAAACCCTTAACCTGATAAACAGCACCGAGCCTACGAAAAAGGCAGATACCCCAGCCAAATCGGCAAGCACCACCAGCTATGCCCCATCGGAAGGCTGCCATATGGCCATTATTGTCGTTCCCAGCAAGTCAAACTTCAACCAGATTAAGTTCAACCTCGTCTCGTTGAACCTCGAACTCTCGCCCGAGCAGGAGCTAAGCATCAACAAGCAGCAATACGACAACAACAACGATATTATAGTAGTAAGCCCCTTCGACAACAAGAAGAAAGCAATGGACTACTACTATGCCCTTATCCAAAAGCAAAAGATAATCAGCCAATCGGGAACCGAAAACTTCGCCATCTTTGCAATCTCGTGCGATAACCTAAATCTTTTACTCAAGGATAAGACGCTTGAAGGGTATGCTGACTTCTTCTTTAGCAGCTACCTTAAGTAACTATAAAATGTTCGAAAGATGCTATAACATCAGCAGAAGACCTACGTATAAAACTGATGTATTCAAGCCAAAACGATCACGAAAAAACAAGAAGCAACTTCAGACTCAAACATCACTTTATAAGCTTAAATGATTATTACGGTAAACGAGCTAGCCGACCTTGATGCAGCAGCAAAAAAGGTTGTAGAGGCTATTGGAAATAGAAAGGTTATTGCCCTATACGGGCAGATGGGTGCAGGAAAAACCACGTTGATTAAGCATATCTGTAAAGTTCTCGATGTGCAAGATGTGGTAAATAGCCCAAGTTTCTCGCTGGTAAACGAGTATCAACGCCCCAATGGCGATCCTATTTACCATTTTGATTTTTACCGTATAAATAAAATCGAAGAGGCTTTTGATTTTGGTTACGAGGAATACTTTTTCAGCAACAACCTCTGCCTTATCGAATGGCCGGAGGTAATTGAAGATTTAATTCCTGATGATGCTGTCAAGCTAACGATTCAGGTATTAGGCGATGGAAGAAGAGAGATACAAATTACATAGACATCTGCTTTATGGTAGTGGAGAATGGCAAAACGAAGACTAGTTTCCCGTTTGCATGGGGCTTTAACCCACAAGAAGAAATGCTGGAAGTGAGCCGAAAGACAAAAAAGCTCACCATTGGTATTCCCAAAGAAACTACTTGTGGAGAAACACGTATGCCGCTTACCCCAGAGGCGGTCAAGCTCCTCACCCAACGAGGGCACGACGTCATTATCGAAGCTGATGCAGGCCTAAATGCCAACTTCTCGAACCTGTACTATTCCGAGAATGGCGCAACCATTGTTCAAACGCCACAAGAAGTATTTACTGCGGATATCGTTATAAAGGTTTCCCCGTTTAGCATTGATGAGGTTGCCTTGATGAACGTCAACCAAACCATCATCTCCTCCCTTCACCTCAACAAGTACACTGCCGACTTCATAAAGGCAGTCATGCATAAAAAGGTTACTGCTATTGCCTCTGATGCCATAAAAGATGCTGATGGCTGTTACCCAATCGTTCGCTCGATGAGCTCCATTGCAGGATCTACGGCAATTCTTGTTGCCGCCGAACTAATGAGCACCACCAATAAAGGCAAAGGCGTGCTTCTAGGAAGCATCCCTGGCATTACTCCTGCCGAAGTCGTAATTCTTGGAGCAAGCACCGCAGGCGAATACGCTGCACGAGCCGCTATGGGATTAGGTGCCGAAGTTAAAATCATCGACCACTCCATAAGACGGCTTACCGAAATTCAGCAGCTGCTTGGTCAACGAGTTTTTACCAGCAACTTTCACCCACAAATCATCGAGAAAATTCTGAAAACCGCAGATGTGGTAATTGCCACCATCATCCCAGAAGACTCTCAGAACAGAATCCAAATTGACGATGACCTCGTAAAGGTTATGAAGCATGGTGCTGTTATTATCGACCTCACCGTCGACAAAGGCGGTTCGTTTGCATCCTCGGAATACAAGACCAACAACGATCCTCCATTCGTAAAGCATAACGTTATCCATTACTGCATCCCCAATATTACCTCACGAGTTGCACGTACGGCATCCATTGCCCTTAGCAACGTATACATGCCACTGCTAGACAGCATTGCTGATGCACCAAGCATAAAAGCCTACTTAAAAGAAAATACAGGAATTCGTAACGGAGTTTACGTCTTTAACGGAATGCTGACAAACAGCTATCTTGGAGATGTCTACAATATCCCATCAAAGGATATTGATTTGCTAATGGCAGCCTTTTAGCTACTGAGCTACAAAACGGTAGGTTATCGATCCTTTTTGGGTAGCAGGTGCCTTTTCATCCATAGTAAAGCGTGAACGTTTGGCGGCTTTTAGGGCTTCTGCAAAGAGGCATTCGCTTGCTGTTGTTCGTGCCGATATTGCAGCATCAACAACAGATCCTCGCTGGTTTATCGTAATGTTTACAACCACGTCTCCACCACCCTCGCAAAGATAGGCAGGCACAGGTAAGTAGGTTCCCTGGCGTCCTTGAACCGAGTAAGAAAGCACCGAAGCACCCTTATAAGCCTTTTCCGAACTCGAACGTGCACCACCACTGCCCATTTGTCCATGCTGACTGGATGGTGTCTTGTCTGCTGCTTCCAACGACTTCTTGTAGAGCTGCTGGTTATCCTTCATTCGGGCTGCCAACTGCCGAGCCTCTTCATAAACAGGATTCGACCTACCAAACTTATCATCAACAAGTTTATCGGTAAGCTTGTCTAGGTTAGTATTTACAGCAACATTTCGTACAGTGGTTGCCCTGTTATCTTGAGATTGTTTGATTATTTGGGAATCTGCTTTTTTTAAAAGTTCCTGAACAAACTTCGCAGGATCAGCATTGGGAGCAGCAGGTGGTTCTTGAAACTCTAGGTAAATCTTATCCTTGACATCCTTTACCGGATTAAGTTTTAAGGCTATCACGAAAACCATCACCAGCAGGTGAAACACAATTGTGCCCAACAACCCCACCTGATGATCAATTATCCACCGCACAAAGCCTTTCGACTGATTCTCGTTAACGATATCTCCCATCTAATCCGCAAAAGTTTAGACAAAAGTAATCATTACAACAAAACGTCAGCCAAACTTTATGATTTGCTAACAACCTTTGGAACAAAATGTGGCGTATTCATTCTCTTGAAAGAAGCGACAATCTCCCTTACTTGATAAAAACCTTTATCAAGATTCTGCCAATAACCAATTCTCTCAAGAAATAACCGCTTAACTTAGGAAGAATTCTTTGTCGTCTACTATAACCCGCTTTATTGAACTATACTTTAATATCTTAAATCCACCTCCATTAGTTTCATCACTTGCAATAAAGTGCCGAGAAGAGGCTGTGTAATTATAATTCAACGGCAAGGTGTAAGAATTCTGTTCGTCGAAAACAAGAAATCTATAGGTGGCTTCAATTAATAGTTTTTTGAGCACATCCTCGTCAAAAATAAAAACTCGCATAACTACTCAATTTATGTTTATACTCAAATCCAAAAATCAACGAACACCGACTATCGTCGTTATTTGACTGTTTGTTAAATAAAGCAACATTTATCCACAAATCAAATATGCAACACTGAAAGTTTTAAACTTTATCAAAATAGTTATCAACAGGCACAGCTCTTATTTTGATAAAAATTCTATTGGGGATGCTATCTTTGCGCAAAATTGAGGAATGCACAAACAATATCTCCAATCAAATGCCTTTCGATGGACGCTTGAACTAGTTGGATCACCCCAAAGGCTGCTCATAAACATCACTATTTTTATACTTGTGGGAATAGGATACGTACTTCCCAATAGTAACTCTGCCATTCTCATCCTTTTCTTCGGAGGAGTGATTCCATGCATTCTAAACTACTGCGTATATAGCTTATCACGAGTTTGCATCAGCAAAGCAGCTGGAAGAAGCATCACTATTAACCTAAGCCCAAAACGGATGAGGCTCTATTTCTGGATCGATAGCGCAATTATACTGATCCTGTCATGCCTTATAGTAACCGACGTTCTGTCATCCACCATATTCAAGGCTATTGCCTGTCCTTTGATCCCAACCATCCAACTTCTTGGCATGCGAGGACTGCTCATATTCTACTTGACTTAGATTGAAACGCTTATTTCAAGCCGACTTGCAGAAAAGAAGTGCATCTTTGCGTGAAATCCATTTTTTTTTTGTTAGTTTATGTTGATTATTAGAAAGTAGAAAACGGACAAGCTGATCGAAGTTTTCGAGAGGACTTTTTTTAATAATTTTGTAAATAAAATTTCCGTGAATATTAGCCACTACATCCAAGAACTACTCTTCACCAAACAAAAGGTAGTACTACCTTACATTGGCTCCTTTGAGATGGTGAGTAAGCCCGCACATATAGATGGTGCAACGGGAACCATTACTCCTCCATCTAAAAGCATAAAATTCATACATAATGAGGGAACAGACTATTCTGCTCTGGTAAACCATATTGCAAAAAAAAATGGCATTTCTACGACAAAGGCTCTTAAACAAATCTGTGCTTTTTCGGAAGAAATAAACAATCGTCTGCACAATGGTGAGGAATTTGAAATAGAAGGCATTGGCATACTACGAGTAATAGGAAGCGGAACTGTAATCTTTCTTCCTTTTTCGAGCTATAGCAACCTTGGCGAATCGTTTGGACTACCAACAATAAGCATCGGTAAAAAGGCCAAACTCGAAGAAGTAGCAGAGCAAGACGTTATTTCAGAAGCAGACCTAGAAGGTCAATCAACACCAGAGACCTCTCCTATTGTGAAGAAAGAAGAGGAAGAACTCTTCGAACTTATTGATGACTTTGTTGAGGAGCCATTACCCTCAGCTGCAGAAGTTCAACCAGAGAAAGTAGAAAGCAGCGAAGCAGGTAAGACACCTGCTATCGAAGAAGAAAAACATATTATTTCGGAAGAGAAAAAAGAAGATATTGAGGAAACTTCTCCAATTATAGAGAAGAAATCTGAAGAAAAGCCTACTGTAGAGATTCCTATTGAAAAAGCACCTGTAGAACCTGCAAGAGAAGTCCAACAGCCTCATTTTTTTAAAGAGAAAACCTTTAAAAACGATGAAGTACTGGAAGAAAAAACAGACATAGAAACAGCAACCCGAAGAAGCAAGCATAGCTGGATTTGGCCTTTGCTAGTTGTTATTTGCATCCTAGCGATTGGGCTTGTTGCCTTGTACCACTACAATCCCAATATATTTGCCTTTATCATTCCTAGCGATAAAGAAATGGTAGTAGAACCTGCTGTTCCTGCGGATGTAGACTCTTCGTACTACAAAACCCTTACAAGCGCTGCTACCGATACATCGTCAGTAGATAGTACCAGAGCAGATAGCGCAAGGGCTAACCTACAGAAGATTGATAGTACATCTAAGAAGACTCCAACGGGGAAAAAGATAGTAAAGACTCCATCCTTCTCTACAAAAAGACCAATGACCAAGGAAGAGATGGAGACCCTAATAAACGAAAAGCTGAAGTTGAACAATTCATCATCAGCGAAAACTAACGACACCCAGCAAAGAGCCGCAGTAAACAGACAAATACAACAAGAGGTAAAGCCATCGAAACAAGCAACAACAAAGGGCTACAGTGTTATTGCCGCAAGCGTTGCAAGCATGGATGAAGCCAAAAAGATAGCAGAGGTGCTGAAAACAAAAGGCTACAATCCTCAAATAATGGAAGGAGGTAAAGGGAAAATCCGAATAAGCATAGGTAGCTACCCAACCTCCCGACAAGCTATTAATGCGGCTAACTCCGCAAAGAAGAAAATTGGTATAAATGCTTGGATCCTGAATCCCTGATCATCAAGGAATGAAATAAAAAGCCCCACTAATACTTTAGTGGGGCTTTTTATTTAGAACGCTGTCCCATCTTCCTGTAGGAATAGGTTGGGAACCGACAGGTAGCGTTCGCCAGTATCGTAGTTAAAGGTGAGGATTCTTGCTCCCTTATGGATATCTGGCAACTTCTGGTTAATTGCAGATAGCGATGCACCACTAGAAATTCCAACAAATAGGCCTTCTTGTGATGCAGCCCTTCGCGCAAAATCGAAGGCATCTTTCCCATCAACCTGAATAACGCCATCTAGGAGAGAGGTGTCCAAATTCTTTGGGATAAAGCCGGCACCGATACCCTGCAAAGGATGAGAAGATGGTTGACCTCCGCTTATAACTGGCGAGGCAGCTGGCTCAACGGCATAAACCTTTAGGTTAGGCCACTTCTTCTTCAACACGCGAGCAACTCCTGTTATATGACCACCTGTTCCTACTCCGGTAATCAGGTAATCTATTCCTTCAGGGAAATCTTCGATAATTTCAAGAGCTGTTGTCTCTTCGTGCGCAAGAATGTTTGCTGGATTATCAAACTGCATCGGAATCCAAACCTTGGGGTTCTCTGCAGCAATCTCGTTTGCTCGCTCTATGGCACCTTTCATTCCCTTTTCGCGAGGTGTAAGTACGAATTCGGCTCCGTAAGCGCTCATGATGGCACGGCGCTCTACCGACATTGATTCGGGCATCACCAGCACTACCTTGTAGCCAAGCGCAGCACCAACTAGCGCCAATCCAATACCCGTATTACCCGATGTCGGCTCAACAATTACTGAATCCTTCTTTAGAATTCCCTTTTTCTCGGCATCGCGAATCATCGATAGCGCAACGCGATCCTTAATGCTACCACCAGGGTTTTGCCTTTCGAGCTTAACCCAAACTTCGTAGTCATTACCAAATAGCTTGTTGATCTTTAGGTGAGGCGTATTGCCTATCACATCAACGATTGAAGTTACTCTCATTTGCAGATATTTTTACAGTAAACAATTTTTGACTCCATGTTATTGAAGATTTTACTCCCCGGAGGAACGCTCTCGGTAAGCCAGACATTGCCACCAACAATGCTCTCGCGACCCACCACCGTATCGCCACCAAGAATGGTTGCTCCGGCATAAATGGTAACCCCATCCTCTATTGTAGGGTGACGCTTAACCTCGGCATCGGCTTTATGAACCGAAAGCGCACCTAGGGTTACCCCCTGATAGATCTTCACGTTGTTACCAATAATGGTAGTCTCGCCAATTACTATCCCAGTTCCGTGATCGATAAAGAAGCTGTGACCAATATGCGCACCGGGATTGATGTCTATCCCCGTTTTGCTATGCGCCAGCTCCGAGAATATCCGAGGAATGATTGGAACACCGGCAACATATAGCAGGTGGGCAATTCGGTAGGTGGCAATGGCAAAGAAACCTGGATACACCATGGCTACTTCCTCCGCAGATGAAGCCGCAGGATCGTTTTCGGCAATAAACTGCGCATCCTCCATCAGACGTTCACGCACCTCGCACAGATGACCAAAGAGATGATCAACTGTATTGGCAATACTCGCATGATTTTCATCAAGCAGTAGGAGGATCTTTTTCAGCTCCACCCGAAGCTCCTCCTCCGTGTGAATCTTCTCTGGATAGCACAATGTTTCGCAAAGCACATGAGGATGAACAAACGATATCAGCCCACTATGATAATTCTTCGCTCTTACCACCACCTCTAGCTGGCGGATCTTCTGATCTAACTCTTCCTGATTCTTTTCCTTCATTACACCAAAAATAAAAAGCCCCCTACCGTTAGGTAGAGGGCTTACGTATCGTAAATGCAAGCATAGTCTACCCGTACTGGTGCATACCACAACAGCAACAGATAAACGAATATGCTCTTTCTTTGTTCATGGGGTTTACATTACAATTGCCTGACGTACGTAGTACACTGCATTAGCGATGCTCTCAAACTGTTCTTTGGTTAGGTTCTCGCCAACTACAGGTTCAAATGCCTTTCTAATTGGTTCGAATAGCCTAAGCGTTTCCTCAACGTTCTTGCTCTCCTTGTTCTGCTCCATCAGCTCTAAAACCTTGTCTAGGGTTTGCTTCTGATTCGCAATCACTCTTAGGAAAACCTTGTTTTTTGGTGTCGACTTAGCGATCTCGACGGTAGTGTAGAGCCCTTCGACCCAGCTGCCGCTCATTACGAGGATCGAAAGATAGTCTTTTCCATTATTCTGCAAGAATGCATAGGTGTCTAGATACGAGTCGGTGATGATACGGGTCAACGAATCCTTGTTGTCGATATTCTGCTCAACACGCTCTGCGAAAGATGTATTAAACTGCGTAGATATCTGGAGCTCGTCGATTAGTTTTTTACAAACCTTCAGATAGTTTAAGGTTTCCTGCTTCATCCCGTAGGTGCTGGAGTAGCTTAGGTTGGCGCCATACACCCCCAAGTTTAAAGCCTTGTCCTTATCGGTAATATACTTGTCGACCTTTTCAACCGGGTTGCAGAGCGAGTAGATGTAGTTTGCCTTGGCCTTATTTAGCGCATCGTTAATTTGCTGTGGGCTTGGGATGGGGTACTTGATTACCTTACGAATCACCTCCTCCTTGTTCAGCGATAGGTCGTTGTTGTCCTTGTTCGACTTGCTGCCGCACGATACTGCAGTTAATGCAACGGCTAAGATGATGATATGGGAAAGCTGCTTAAACATAGTCTTCGACTAACAAAGTTTTTGTAATGTTAGCAATAAAGTCGTTAAAATCCGCTTCGACAACTTCTGTGCACCACGCAACTGCTGCCTTTTCGCTCAATTTTGTTAATGAGCACCGCCTAGGTCCTAGCAGAGAACGGGGCGTTCGAGCTGCTTGGCGATTTCGGTGCGCACCTGGTTGAGGGCGGTGATGCGCATCGTCATCTCCTCGAAATCTTCCTCCGTGATGTTCTTCAACTCCTCCATCATATTCTTAATGGCAAGCGCAATAACCTTTGCCTTGTAGTTGGTTACCGCCTTGGGCACCGCGGCGGAGAGGAACTCCACCAGGTTATCCTCCGATTGCCCGAACTTCTTCCAGATGTTGCTGAGCACATACTCGTCGGACTGGAGGTTGATGACCAGCTCGCTTATCTTCAGATTTTCGTGGTGGATGAAGTGCGTGATCTTGGGCTCCTCGCCGTTGGCGATAAGCACGGCGAAGTCGTCGAAGATCTGGCGGTACTCGAGGTTTAGGAACTCGAGCTCGTCGTTGGCGATTTCGGAGATGATGTACTGCCCGACGCTCATCTCGAGCTCCTCGCCGCTATCGTCGGTAAAGCGGAAGAGCTTTACGTTGGCATGCCGGAGCAGGAAGTAGATGATCTCCTTCTCCTGCTCCTCGCAAAACACGTTGCTTACGAACGAGGGGATGGCAGGGGTCTGCCGCTCGGGTCGCGCCTGCTGGGCGGCGTTAAACTGCTGGGCGGCGGCAACGCCCATCTTCTTGCTGCGCAGCGACGACATCTCCTGGATAAGCGTCTCCTCGGCTACCTCGAACATCCGGGAGCACTCGCGGATGTACACCGAGCGGATGATGGTGTCGGGGATGACGGAGATGGAGTGCATGACGTCGGTGATGAGCCCGGCGCGCTTTATGGGGTCGTTATCGGCATCCTTTAGCAGGAGCTTGGTCTTAAAGCTGATGAAGTCGGCCTCGCTGTCGGCGATGTACTGCCTGAGCTCGGTTACGGAGTGCGACTTGGCGAACGAGTCGGGGTCTTCGCCGTCGGGCAGCAGCACCACCTTTACGTTGAGCCCCTCCTCCAGGATCATGTCGATACCGCGCAGCGAGGCCTTGATGCCGGCCGCGTCGCCGTCGTAGAGCACGGTGACGTTGTTGGTGAAGCGCTTGATGAGGCGGATCTGCTCGGTGGTGAGCGAGGTGCCCGACGAGGCCACCACGTTCTCGATGCCCGCCTGGTGCATGGAGAGCACATCGGTGTACCCCTCGACGAGGTAACAGCGGTTCTCCTGGGTGATGCTCTTCTTGGCAAAGAAGATGCCGTACAGGGTGAAACTCTTGTGGTAGATCTCCGACTCGGGCGAGTTCAGGTACTTGGCCACCTTCTTGTCGGTCTTCAGCGTACGGCCACCGAAGCCGATCACCCGGCCGCTGATGGAGTGGATGGGGAACATCACGCGGCCATGAAAGCGGTCGAATAGGTCGTCGTTATGCTCCACCGAGAGCCCCGTCTTCACCAAAAAATCCTTCTTGTACCCCTGCTTAGCGGCGTACTGCGAGAAGGCGCTGCGGGTGTCGAGGCAGTAGCCCAGCTGGAACTTCTTGATGATGTCGTCGCGGAAGCCGCGCTCGCGGAAGTAGCTCATGCCAATGGTCTTTCCATCGACATGGTTGAAGAGCGTATCGGTGAAGTGCTTTTGGGCGAAGGCCGAGAGCACCATCATGCTCTCGCGGTCGTTGTTCTGCTGCATCTCCTGCGCCGAGAGCTCGCGCTCCTTGATCTCGATGCCGTACTTCTTGGCCAGGAAGCGCAGCGCATCCACGTAATCGAGCTTCTCGTGCTCCATGATAAACGACACGGAGTTGCCCGCCTTGCCGCAGCCGAAGCACTTGAAGATGCCCTTGGCGCCCGATACGGTAAACGACGGCGTCTTCTCGTTATGGAACGGGCAACAGCCGAGGTGGTTCACCCCCCGCTTCTTCAGGGATACGAACTCGCCTACAACCTCAACGATGTTGGCCGCATCAATAATTCTGTCAACCGTTGTTTTATCTATCATTACCCTGAGCTATCTTTAGTGGTGGATTTGGGGTGGCAAAGATACCTGTTATCCCCCATAAAAGTAGGAAAAAGAATGTCAACAAAAAGGAAAAAGCTGGTGGTGCTCACCGGGGCCGGCATCAGCGCAGAGAGCGGACTTAAGACGTTTAGGGATATGAACGGGCTCTGGGAGGAGTACAACGTGGAGGATGTGGCCACCCCCGAGGGATGGCACCGCGACCCCGACCTGGTGCTCCGCTTCTACAACGACCGCCGCCGGCAGCTCAAGGGCGCCCAGCCCAACCAGGGGCACATCGGGCTAGCCGAGCTGGAGGAGCACTTCGACACCGTCATCATCACCCAAAACGTGGACAACCTGCACGAGCGGGCGGGCAGCTCCACCGTCATCCACCTGCACGGCAAGCTCACCGAGGTGCGCAGCACGGCCAACCCCAACCTTATCTACACGGTGGATGGCGACGTAAACCTGGGCGATAGGTGCGAGCTCGGATCGCAGCTGCGCCCCAACATAGTATGGTTTGGCGAGGCCGTTCCAGCCATGGACATCGCCATCGATATCGCCTCGGATGCCGACATCTTTGCCGTGGTGGGCACCTCGCTCAACGTGTACCCGGCAGCAGGCCTCTACCGCTACGCCCCCCGCGAGGCACCCATCTACGTGATAGACCCCAACGACGACGTTACCGTGTCGGGCATGGGCGGCCGCGTGGTGTACATCCACGAGAAGGCCACCACCGGCGTGGCGCAGATGAAGGAGCTGCTGATGGAGAAGTACCGCTAGGATTTGGAGGTGGAGCCGATTGAGTAAGCGGGATAACAGAAAGTCCAGATTGCTTCCCCTGAAATTGCATCGACATCAATATAAATTCAATCGATGACCATTGAAATTACATGGTCATCGATACAAATTCAGTCGACAACCATTAAAATTACATCGACACCGATACAAATTCAGTCGACGACTATTGAAATTATATCGGCACCGATACAAATTTGGTCGATGACCATTGAAATTACATCGGCGTCGATACAAATTCGGTCGACAACCATTGAAATTATATCGATGCCGATATAAATTTGGTCGACAACCATTGAAATTCAATCGACGCCGATACAAATTCGGCCGATGACCATTGAAATTACATCGGCATCGATACAAATTCAGCCGATGACCATTGAAATTATATCGGCACCGATATAATTTCAGCCGACAACCATTGAAAAAGTAGCCGCTGGAAGTAAAACGTAAAGCCTACCTGTTGCGAGGTAGGCTTTTTTATACTGTAAGGGGATGGCGAAGACAAGTGCCCATAGCCGTCAAGTTAATAATGTTATTACTGCTACTTCGCCAAATAGCAGCACGTTATCCCCTCCTTGGAGGGGGAAGGGGGTGGGTAAAGAACGCTAAGTGAAATGAAAAATGTTGCTTTAAACGTGCAAACCCACCCCTACCCCTCCCATGAAGGGGATAAACAGTTTCAATCATGCACTAGTGCTTAATATCCATCCCTTTCTTTCTAGAATAAGGAGCTATACAACTCTTAGCTTGACATCCATGGGTGAAGCCTTCACCAAGCAGGGCACGCTACCCTACACCTCTTTCTACTTTCCCTCAATATCCTTTCGGTACTGGCAGATATCCTCGATGGAGACCACCGTCATGCGGTGCTTCTCGGCGAATGCGGCCACCTCGGGCAGGCGCGCCATGGTTCCGTCCTCGTTGGTAAGCTCGCAGAGCACGGCGGTGTCGCCCAGCCCAGCCAGCTTGGCGAGGTCGATAGATCCCTCGGTATGCCCCCGGCGCTCGAAAACGCCACCGGGCTTTGCCATAAGCGGAAATACGTGGCCCGGATGTGCCAGGTCGGAGGGCTTAGCGCCATCGGCAATGGCGGTGCGGATGGTGGTAAGGCGGTCGGCTGCCGAAACGCCTGTGGTTACCCCCTCCTTAGCCTCTATGGTGATGGTGAACGCGGTTTGGTTCTTGCTGCTGTTGGTGGTAACCATCGGGCGCAGCTCCAGCGCCTTTGCCCGCTCGGGCGTAACGCAGAGGCACACGATGCCGCTGCACTCGCGGATCATCAGCGCCATATCGGCTGCGGTCATGTTCTGCGCGGCGTAGATGATGTCGCCCTCATTCTCGCGGTCGTCATCGTCAACCAGTAGAATTCCCTTACCCTGCTGCAGCAGGGCGATGGCCTTCTCCACCCTCTCCCTGTAGTCAGCACCAAAATCGGCTAATCCTTTCATATCTTTCAAAGTTTATGCATCAAAAAAAGCCCCGAACGAGCCAATCTCATTCGGGGCATATATGTAAGATACGTACGTTATACTCACGTAGCAGCTGCTTCTTCTACCATCCAGACTGTAACTGTCGGTTTTGGAGTTTCACCAAATCAGTCCTCTATTGAGGAGTCGCGGACTGTAACCGCCGGTAGGGATTTACGCCCTGCCCCGAAGAAATCTGGTGCAAATGTATAAATAGTTTTGGGGATGATGCACTTTTTCGCGATTATGTTCGGGCAGCGCGCTACGGCTTACTCCTTCTTCGTCGACGAGCAGGTATCCATTCCGAATACCCTGTACAGAGGGCAATTCCCCACGATGCTGGTAACCACAAAAACGGCAGCTAGCACCAGAAGGAGTATTCCAATGGCCCCCATAAGTACGTTGCTCAGGTAAAGGATTACGATAACCACAGCAGCAATAAGGCGCGCCACCCTGTCGACGATTCCCATGTTCTTCTTCATCGCTCAATGCTTAGGATTCAACAATCAAATTGGTTGCTTTTAGAACATCGCTACTAGCAATATGTTTCGCGGGAGTCCGCCTTTATAGGCTGCAATCCCAAAGAATTAGCCGGCAATCATCTTTACCACCTTATCCAGTGCGATGCCAGTTTTTGCCGATACCTCCTCAGCCGTTATCCCGCTGCCGTGAAGCCGCACAATCAGCTGCTTCAACGTTTCGCCAACCTCGATAAGATGGCGGTCGGGGTCGAAGAAGCGGATGGTGTGCTGCCCCCACTCCTCCTCGTGCACCTCGTGCAGAAAGTCAACACCGGCATCCTTCAGCGTTTGGTAAACCTCCTGAAGAGTCTCCGTTTCGAAGTAGAGCTCGAAGCGGTTGCTCGAACGGTTTAGCGTATTGGCAACGCCCAGCGTTTGGGGTATCAGGTGATCGTCCTTTACCTGCCATAGTGCAAACCCACCCTTAAGGATGATGTTCGTACCAAAGTCGCACTCCACGGCAAAGCCAAGCTGGTTAACGTAAAACTCCTTCGACCGCACGATATCCTTCACAAATAGAGCGGGGCTACAGGTTCCTAAGTTCATAGCGCATTATTTACTTTTGATGATGTCCCCTTAAACAAAAAACCTAGGCGCTCACCTAGGTTTTACGTATTCTGATGCCGCTCCTACCTTTTTTCGTTAAGGACATAGCCCTCTACGGCAAGCCCGATACGGACAATCCGCTTACGGAGCCCCTTTACCACGATTGGATTCTCGCGATGCTCCACCTCGATGGTATCCTCGTACTGATCGAGAAACCTTTTTAGGCGGTTGCTTGGACGGAAGAATATCGACGACCCCGTTTCGTAGGTTTGCTCGTAGCCGTACTGCGCCATGATGTCGACAATAGCGCTTTTCTCCTGATCGAATGGCTTATTAAGGTACACCTTGCGCTTCCCGAAACCAACAAAAGGGTAGGTTAACCCAAAGGCAAGCCCAAAAATCAGCATCTTGTAAAGACCTATTTGCTGAATAAAAACGTCTACCGAAATATCTTGACCGCCCTGGAAAAAGTAGAGCAAAATCATCATCAAACTTATCGATACGTAGAAGAAGATGGTAAACTTTAAAGCCCGAATAGCGAATCTTTCCATATGAAATCAATTTTGATGGTAAAATATGATTTTTTCAGCTATAAATAAAACGCAATAAGCTGTAAATTTAAAGGCGATTACAAAAATCTTTGAAAGCCTATGAGCTGGATTTCCGATTTTATTGCCCTATTCTACCCGCATACCTGCCGGATGTGCGGCGCTCCCCTCCTAAAAGGCGAAACCACCATCTGCACCAAATGCGTTGCAAGCCTGCCCTACACCCGCTACTGGGAATACGATGATAATCCGGTTGCCCAAAAGTTCTGGGGGCAGATTGAGGCAACAGCAGGCTGCTCGCTCCTCCACTTCCGCAAGGGAGCCAAGGTGCGCAAGCTAATCCACCAGCTGAAGTATAAGGGCAGAACGGAAGTTGGCTTCAAGCTTGGCTACCTCTTGGGGCTTCACCTTAAAACCAATCCGGTTTATGCGGACATCGACTACGTTGTTCCAATCCCGCTTCACCCCAAGAAGCTCCGCAAGCGAGGCTACAACCAGAGCGACTACATTGCCAACGGGGTTGCCGAGGCGCTAGGGGCAAAATCGGCCCCAGCGCTAGTTAGGCGCAACACGCACACCTCCACCCAAACCCAGAAGAACCGAATGGAGCGCTTCCAAAACGTTCGCTCCATCTTCGAGGTGGTGCAGCCGCAGCTCATCGAGGGCAAGCACATCCTTGTTGTCGACGATGTGATAACCACCGGCGCTACCATCGAATCGTGCGCTGCCGAGCTGCTTAATGCAGCGCCCTGCAGGGTAAGCATCGCCTCTATTGGAACGGTGTAGCATGCTTGCTAAGGATTCTTCTCAAAGCCCAAACGCATAATCAGGGCGGTCTATCCCCTCCACGGGAGGGGGCAGGGGGTGGGTTTTGCTCGTTTAGATCAATATTTATCACTCCACTAAGCGTTCTTTACCCACCCCTACCCCTCCCGTGGAGGGGATAAACAGTTTCAATCATGCGCTGGTGCATGATATCTATCCTTATTCTTTTCAAAAAACATAGTTCTATGCATCTGATTAGCATGACGGCTATGGCTACCAAACTTCGGCTTGCTTATCTTTGCTTCCCATTAATCTTCATTCCTCGTTATGAAAAGCGACCTCTCCAAGCTGCCCAACATCGGTAAGGACACCGAAGCCAAGCTCGTAACGGTTGGGATTACCAGCGCAGCCGAGTTAAAGGAGGCTGGCGTAGAGCAAGCCTTCCTCCGGCTACAAGCCATCGATCCGGGAGCCTGCCTTAGCCTCCTCTACGGGCTATCCGGCGCCATCGAAGGCGTTAAGTGGAACCAGCACTCGCCCCAACGAAAGCAGGAGCTGCAGGAATTTTACCATCAGGCAAAGAGGATGCTCGATGGCAATACCTCCAACATCGGGTAGGCCGCAATATCGTACAAAATAGCTGTGGGGCTCTTTACGAGGATCGCTTATTCCTCGATTGCAGGTATCTTTGCCTCTTCAAATAAAGGGATTATGGGAAAGAGATTGAGGCTTCTGGCGGCTCTCCTTGGCGTTTTGCTCCTAGCAGGCTGCAGCAGCACCCGAAACATGCAGGTGCTAACGGCTCGACCAGCCAACATCGACGTCGATAGGTCGGTTAAGCGGCTTGCCATCGTAAACCGTTCGATTGCCATTCAGAAATCGGCGGTGGAGAGCGCCCTTAAAGGCGATATCATAGGAACCATTACCAGCGAGCTGACGGGCAGCGATATCAGGCTTTCGCGCGAATGCATCAGCGCCATCAACCAGGGGCTGAGCAACAGCAACCGCTTCGACGTTAGCGTGTACAACCGCGAGCTGCTCAGCGGGAGCCTAATCAGCTCCGAGTTTGGCTCGTGCCTCAGCTGGAATACCATTGGGGAGATCTGCCAAAAAACCGGTGCCGATGCCGTGATCTCCCTCGAATACTTCGATGCCGGCTACACCCTCGAGGACCTGAACAAGGCCAACAAGACCATCGACAAGGTGCTAACCAACCCTACCGGCGAACCGATCTTTAGCGCAGGGGGGACTGCCTCGGCACGCGCTGGGTTCAGGATTTACAACAACCGCAGCCATACCATCATCTACGAAAACTCCTACCGGCACAGCCGCGTTTGGAAGCAGAGCGCCCGTACCTACCTCGAGGCTGCCTCGAAGCTGCTGAAGCGAAACGATGCCGTAGTATACGTCAGCCGCGATTTGGGAACCAACTTCTCGAAGCAGCTCATCCCAATGAGCTACTGGGAGCACCGCCTGATGTTTAAGGGGAAGAATCCCGAATCGGTAAAAGCCGAGAGGCTGGCGCTCACCAAGGACTGGGAGGCTGCCGCCGATGCCTGGCTACGCGCCTACAACAGCGCCTTTAAGCCTAAGGAGCGGGGGGCTATTGCCTACAACCTAGCGCTGGCCAACGAGGTGCTGGGCGATTACGCGAATGCCAAGAAGTGGATCGTTACCTCGTACACCGAGGGGGGCGACAGGCGGGCGCTACAGTACTCGCAGATTATCGACGGCCTTATTGCCGACCACCAGCGCCTACAGCAGCAGAATCCATCCGAAAAATAAGCGGTACACCACCTCAGCAGAGCGGCCACCCAGCAACGGTGGCCTTTTCTTTTCGCGCCGTTTACACAGGCTGGCGTGCCATTGGCATTGCGCCAGCTGCTTTCTGTCATGCCGCGCCGCTAAAGTAGGAGCCCCCGATCTTTTCGTCTGATTTTTGATTCATCTTTGGCCAAAATAAACGAACAAACCAGATGAAAACTAGGATACTTATACTGGCGCTTTTCGCCGTAATTCTGGCGAGCTGCTCGAAGAAGGACGACAGCGTAACGCCTACCCCACCGGATTCGGGAACAGAAGTTGGCTTTCAGCAGCGAACATGGGATGGACAAAACCGTGGCGACGTGTTCTACGAGATCTTTGTCCGCTCGTTTGCCGACGGCAACGGCGATGGCATTGGCGACTTTAAGGGGATAACCGAAAAGCTGGCCTACCTCCACTCCCTCGGGATATCGGGCATCTGGCTAACCCCCATGAACCCTTCGCCATCGTACCACGGCTACGACGTTACCGACTACAAGGCCACCAACCCCCAGTTTGGCACCATGGCCGACTTCGAGGCGCTGCTGGCCGAAGCCAAAAGGCAAAATATAAAGGTGATTATCGACTTTGTGATTAACCATACCTCCAGCCAGCACCCCTGGTTTGTCGATGCCAAGAGCTCGCCCACCAGCGCCCACCGCAGCTGGTACCTCTTTGCGCCCACCGGCTCCATTCAGGAGTGGATCAGCTCGGGCAAGGTGCCAACCGTATCTACCTACAACGCCAGCGAGTGGCACAGCAACGGCGATGGCTACAGCTACTACAACGCATTTTGGGATCAGATGCCCGACCTCAACCTCGCCAACCCCGATGTGGTGAATGCGATAAACGATGCCGCCAAGTTCTGGCTCGACAAGGGGGTAGACGGCTTCCGCCTCGACGCCGTTAAGCACGCCTGGCAGGACCCCAAGGCTGCCGACGGGTACGCCTTCTGGAAGAGCTTCGCCAACACGATGAAGGCGTACAAGCCCAGCGTGTACCTGGTGGGCGAGGTGCTCGACGATGCCCCTGTGGTTGCCCCCTACTTCGGCTCGCTACCCGCGCTCTTCAACTTTAAGGCCTACTGGAAGCTCACCGAATTCCTCAACACCACCACCTACGCCAAGTGGTACCCCAAGGACTTTCAGGATATCCTGAACAGCTACAACGGCTACTCATCAACCTACACGAACGCCACAAAGCTCTCCAACCACGACGAGGATAGAGTCCTTAGCACGTTGGGCTCGGTGATGGGTAGGGCCAAGGTGGCCGCAGCGGTGCTACTTACCATGCCCGGGCAGCCCTACATCTACTACGGCGAGGAGATTGGCATGAAGGGCCTCAAGGCCTCCGGCGACGAGAATGTCCGCGAACCCTTCCTCTGGATGCTGGGCACGGATACCTACCGCACCACCTGGCGCACGCCAACCTTCTCCACCAACGCAACCGTTACGCCGCTTGCCCAGCAGCAGGGCGATGCAACATCGATATACGCCATGTACAAGAAGTTCCTCGAGCTGCGCAACACCTACCCCGCGCTGGCCTCGGGCACGCTCGCCTACGGCGACATCGACAGCCAACCCGACAACGAGCTGGTGTACTACCTCCGCCAAAAGGATGGCGAGAAGCTGCTGGTGATGCACAACTTCGGGTCGACCTCCAAAACGGTGAGCTTGGCCACCATCGTAAAGGCGCTAAACCTCTCCGGCATTAAGGCGCCCGTTGCCCAGCAGGGCGGGGCGAAGGTAACGCTTAGCGGCAGCACCTATACGGTGACGCTTCCCGAATACTCATCGATTGTAGCGGAGATGAACTAACGAAAGGAATATATTTCTAAGGAATACCCCAAAGGGCTTGCTGATGAGGTTCAGCAGGCCCTTTCCCTGTTTTTGAGGTCGCCCTAGGGGTTCAGGAAGCCCAAAATCCTACCTTGGCAGGCCTCGTGACCCCTCGGACAGGGGTCGGTCCCCCTTAAGGAGGCCTTGCGAGGCCTCTTCGAGGCCAACGTTGCCCTCGCCGAGGGGTCGTGAGACCTTACCGAGGCCTCGCATGGCCTCGAAGAGGGGTCGTGAGCCCTCAGCTAGGGGTCGAGAGGCCTCAACGAGGGGTAACGAGCCCTCCGTGAGGGGTCGCAAGGCCTCGGCAAGGGGTAACGAGGCCTATTCGGGGGTAAGCGTTCGCCCCTAAGGCTGGTTGGCGTAGGCCATTGAACCTGCTGGGGGGCTACCTCTTCTTGGATTTACCCACACCGGCCATCGCAATCTCGATATTGGTGTAGGTAACCATAAAGCCCTTTTCTGATTTTTCAAGCATCGGCATCAGCAGGTCGGCAAAGAGGTGGACCTTCTCGGGCTGGTCGACAATTTCCACCACGATGGGCAGCTTCTCGGTGACCTCCCACATGCTGGCCGAGATGATCTTGCTGCTCGGGCCAAACCCCATCATCCCCTTCAGCACCGTAGCGCCTTGCAGCCCATTCTGCTTTGCGAAGAAAACGATGGCCTCGTACAGCGGCTTGTGGTCGATCTTGTCGGTGCTGCTAACGTAGATGCGCATCAGCACGGCTGGTTCTTGCTTCATCCTAGAAAAGTTTTGTGGCTAAATTGCCCAGGTAAACGGCTACCAAACCCAGAAACACGCTTAGCGCGGTGTAAGCGGCAAAGTAGAGAAAGGCCCCATCCCGGAGGAGGCCCAGGTTCTCGTTGGCGAAGGTCGAGAAGGTGGTAAACCCACCGCAGAAGCCAACGGTAAGGAAGAGGCGCAGCTCGTCGGACATCAGCCCGCTGCGCTCCGAGAGGCCGTAGAACAGCCCGATCAGGAAGCATCCGGCGATGTTAACCCAGAACGTGCCGTACGGAAAGGGCGAGAGCACCGCCTGCTGCACGTAGCGCGACAGCAGGTAGCGCGATACGCTTCCCAAAAAACCTCCGGCGCCAATAATTAGAAGAATTCGAAACATTGCGGATTACCGGTTATCGTACAAAATGGCAGCTTACATAAAAAGGATGGAAAACTCCATCCTTTTAGCTGATAATATAGCTTACTCGAGCGAGGTCTTCGAGAAAACTCTTTCCGTTATTCTTGTGTAGGCCCAAGGCAGATAGATGCCCAAGGTTACAATGGTGAGCAGCAGCTGCCCCCAGATGAGCATAAAGTCGCCTCCTTGTTCCAGGTCGTAGTCGAGCGCCACCCTATCGCCAGCCGCATTCTCGCAGCTGGTATGCGATAGCACGTACTTGTAGATCTTCAGGTAGAACAGCGGGAAGTAGATGCCAACCGTAATCACGGTGAGCAGCAGGTGCAGGAATATGAAGCCCATAAAGCGGAAGAAGTCCACCTTTAGCGAAATGCGGTAGCCGTTGTAGCTGCCGTTTACCATCCACTTAAGCAGCAGGGTGTACAGCGGAGCCAAAGCCACCAGCTGGTACACGTTTAGGAGAATGCCCTCCTCCACGCTCTGTACGCCGTAGAGCGCTATAGCGAGAAAGGATATCGCCATAATTGGCACCACCATCAGCAGGGTGAAAATTCCAAACAGGGTAAGCCCATCGCCATCGAACTTGTAGCGAACGCCCTTGTAGCTCGATCCCTCGATAAAGAAGACCATCAGCCGCTGAACAAACCAGGGAAGGTAGATCCCAAGGGTGATAAGGGACAGGAACGTGCCAAGAACAAACGTCCTCAAAAACTCGGATATGGTATACGACGTTGCCAGCCGCTCACCCTGGTACTCGGTGTTATCGGTAGTAAATTTTAGGACGTAGTAGTAGAAGATGTAAATAACGCCCACCAGCAGCAGAAAAGTCAGCACCAGCATCACCGAAGTTCCAAACGAATTATCGCCATTAAGGATTGCCTTCGAACGAATACTGTAGATAATAACAAGAACGATACCTAAGATATAGGTCGAAATCCAGTACGGAAAAAGCTGCTTGCCGTCTAGGTGAAAAGATAGATAGTTTTTCATGGCTTTTGAGTCATTGAAGTCAAAAGATTATCTAGTATTAAATTTGATGCTAAAATAACCATTTAACCCGCACCAACAGCCGAACGCGCAAATAAACAGGTAAAAAAAGATTGACGAACCCCTACTTCGCCTGAAGCAGCCGCGCCCTTTGCTCCATCGGAAGAATGCAGCTGTACACGAAGCGGTTCACCGGAGTTGGCACGCCGTACTTCTCGCCCAGCCGTACAACCGTCCCGTTTTGGTACTCAATTTCCGAAGGCTTACCCTCCATCACATCGCGCGTAAGCGACGAGGTGGTTTCGTAGTCAAAGGTATCGATCATCGCCATTGTCTTGTCAATGATGTCCGGCTTCAGGTTAACCCCCTTTGCCTTGGCAACATGGTACGTTTCGGTAAAAAGATCGACGAGCATTTGTCGGGTTTCAGGAAGTTCTCTAACCGCCCCATACGAAGATCGGCATACCGCAAGCAGCCCGCTGCTGCAGATGAACAGGAACTTCTTCCACGCCTCAACCTCAATGTCGCGTGGTATTACAGCCGTCACACCTGCCCTATCAAAGGCTCCCTTGATACGGAGAACCCTATCGGTTTGCTCGTTGCTATTCTCCCCAAAGATGACGGTTGGGTCGATGCCAAAATGGTGAATCACCCCATACGACTCTACCTTGCTGAAGATTCGGCAAAGCCCCCGAATCACCGCTCGCTCGCCAAGCACCTCGCGCAGCTCATCGGTAGCCATCACCCCATTCTGAAGGGGGATAACAACCGTGCTATCGCCAATCATTGGCTTAAGCTGGGGAGCCATATCACGAACCTGCCAAGCCTTTAGGCAGACAAACACCACATCAACCACACCAACCTCCGCAATGCTGCTGGTAGCCTTGGCTGACTTTACCGTAAAATCTCCATTGATGCTCTTAACCCGCAATCCGTTGGTTTGGATTGCCCGTAAATGCTCGCCACGAGCGATGAAGGTTACATCGTAACCTGCTGCCGCTAGCTTTGCTCCAAAGTAGCCGCCAACACCTCCAGTACCGACAATGGCAAATTTCATCTGACAGATAATTTTTAGTGATGATCTTCTAGGAGAATCCTTCCCAGTTCTTAGCCAACCCTCCGATACCAGTCTCGCGGTAGGCAACCTGGATATCGTTGCCCGTTTCAGCCATAGTTTTTACCACCTGGTCGAATGGTATCTTATGCCCGCCATCGGAGAACAGCGCGTACGAGGCGCACTGGTACGCCTTACCCGCCGCAATAGCATTCCGCTCGATGCAGGGAATCTGAACGTACCCCATTACAGGGTCGCAGGTAAGCCCAAGGTTGTGCTCGAATCCCATCTCGGCAGCATACTCAATCTGAGTAATCGTTCCGCCTAGGATTTGTGCCATAGCGGCAGCAGCCATAGCGCAAGCCGTACCCACTTCGCCCTGACATCCTACCTCGGCACCCGATATCGATGCGTTATGCTTTACAATGTTTCCTATAAGAGCAGCAGTGGCTAGCCCACGCAGTATTTTATGCTCCGAAAGATTCTCGTCGCGATTCAGGTAGAAGAGCACACCTGGAAGAACACCTGCGGCACCACAGGTTGGTCCGGTAACCACCTTCGCCCCTGCGGCATTCTCCTCCGAAACTGCCAGCGCAAATGCGAATAGCAGCCCCATGTTCTTCATTGTTCCCGAAGACTTAGTGGCTCTTATGAATTGTGATGATGCCTTACGCTGCAACTTAATTGGACCAGGGAGTACCCCCTCGTTATCGATACCTCTACGAACGGTATCCTTCATTACCTCCCATATCTCTGCAAGGAAATCCCAGATTCCTGGACCTTCATAATCCTCTACGTACTCCCAGAACGTTTTTCCTTCGGTACGGCACCATTCCATAATCTCAGAGAGCAGATGATGAGGGTAGACCTCCTTGTCATTCAGCAATCCCTTGTCGTCCATCAAGTCGCCACCACCAACGCTGAATACACGCCACGAATCAAGTATCTGATTGTTTATATCGAAAGCAACGATCTCCATCCCATTGGAATGCTCCTCCAAAAAAATATCGGGCTTCCAAACAAACTGAACCTCCTTGGGCATGAGCTCCTTTAGGATAGCCTTATCGGTATGGTGCCCAACACCTGTTGCGGCAAGGCTTCCGTAAAGGGTAACCTTAAACTTTTTGGCATTTGGATTCTTGCTGCTAAAGATGGTTGCTGCCCTCCCCGGTGCTATGGTATGGCTGCTCGATGGTCCATATCCTACCTTAAAAATCTCTCTGATCGACTGCATGTGCGGTGTCTTTTCTATGCTATTATGTCCTGCAAAGGTAAGCCAAAACCTTTTATAGGATATGATTACTCTTTCTTCGTATTTTGATCCTCAACGGTTCCCACGGTGCTCACAACAGGTTTGGCAACCTCTTCGGTCTTTGGCTTCTCTTCTACTGATGTAGCAGCTGCTTTTTCCTGCTTTGGTGCATCTTTAGGTACTGGCTTAAAGAAATCAGGGCGCTTTTCGGTAATATACTGTAGATTCTCCTCAATAGAGAGGATGTAGCTCTGAAGTTTACTGTTTACCTCGTTGATAATATCCAACGACTTATCGGCAATGTTCGTCTTGGCAAAGTCGTTCAGGTTGCCCATGTCGCGCTTAACCTCAAGCAGTTTGGTACGAAGAAACGAGACGCTGGCAGGAAGCGAATCGCCATACTGTGCCTTTATGTTCTTCTCCATCAACTCCGTCTTCTCTATATATCCGTAGAGCTTATTCTCCACCACCATTGCCAAGCTATCGCGCTTCTGAAGTGCGGCAACCTTATAGCTCTGGTTCAGCCCATCGTAGAAATCCTTTACAGCAGCCAACGCCTGCTCGCGACAAATAACGCAAACCGTATTGTTTGCCTTCTCCTTCAGCTTTTCAGGTGCCGAGATATTCTGAGGTATCGATTTAGTCCCCCTTAGTTTGGAAATATCTGCCGTGAAACTCTTATCCAACAAAAACTTTTCGAACTGTGCAATTTGGCTTAGGATGATCTGACCTTCCAAGGTTTGCTCTAAGTTCGAGCGCTTAAAGATATCAGAGAAGCGAAGGCTGCGAAGGCTATTCTCGCATACGTAAGGATCGGTTAGCTTCATATCCTTTTCCAAGGCAACCATGGTTTTAACCATATTCTTGGTTTGCTTCAGGTTCTGATCGTCTTCTAGGTAAAGACTGGCAAAACCAAGGATTGAGGTGTACTCCGATTTAAATACGGTGAGGAAGGTACTGTTTGTCCTATACTTATACTCCACCTCGTCGTAGAGTTTCAACAGCTGGCGGTAGCCCTGCATAACCTTAATCAACCCGTTGGTAATGGCATCTGGGTTGCCCATTCGGAAGTTAAGGCTATACACCTCCATCATGCCCTTAAGATTGGCGAATACGGTTAGGAAGCTAATAAAATCCTTCTCCTGACGGTAGGTCTCATCATTAATCAGCCCCGCCTTATAGTCGTTCTCGATGCGTAGCTTGCGCTTGTCGATGTTCGACTGATTCACCTCATCACCACGAATCTGCTCCATCTTGTAAAGCGACTTGTAGTTGGCAACAACGATGAGCGGATACTGCTTGTAGCCTAGCATCTGAATCAAGCTCTCGCGGGTAATGTCAGGATTTGCAGTAGTATCAAGAAACGACTTTAGCGCTTCGGTATTAAGGAGAATTGGTCGGCTATTCTCCGTGTTAAGCGCATAAATTTTTATTGAATGAAGACGAGTATCAAAGTTTTTCTGCTCAAAAAGGCGGATGGTCGTGCTGAATCTGTACTCCTTTCGTTTCGAGTTAGCCTCCAAGAAATTACCAAACTCGCGTAAAAGCGAGAATACTGCGGCTGTTGGAGTCGGTATCTTCGAAATGTTCTGAAGCTGAGTTGCCACCAACGATACCATTTGATCGCGCTGGTTGGTGGTGATAGCTCGAACCTTTATGTCAGCATCAATCTTATCGGAAGCGGAGTAGAGCGGAAGGTTGTCGATAATTCGGATCTTATCGATCTTATCGCTCACAAACGTTTGGTACTTGTTATCCTTATCCCTATTTATCTGAAAATTGTAGATTGGATAGGCGATATCCTTGTCACCAAAGAACTTTACATCCTTAAGTTGCGCCGTAATGAAAAGATACTCCAGCTTCTCCTCATCAATCCCCCGCTTAAAAAAGCCTTTGCCTTTTGGGTTCTCGAAGTTGATCTCATTTATGAGCTTGCTAAACCGATCCCCGTTCAAGAGGTAGATGTCAGTAGAAAGGTATTGCCACTCACTACTAAAAGGATACTTCACAGAATCAGCAAAGCAAAGCTTTGTGACGATATCGCGCTGCGCATAGCCGCACGATGCTGCAAAAACGAGTAGTGCTGCAACTAGTAACTTCTTCATTACGATTAAACTTTTAGGCTGAAAACTCAAAGGTTCAGCTGTCATTAATGAGGCAAATAGGCTGCTCTAAACCTATTCCTTCACCTTCTTCTCTCTTCCAAACTTAGGGCAACGCTCAAATGGTTTACTTGGATCGAACCACATCCGGTAGGTAATATGCCTTTTGCGAATAGTACAGCCAATTTGTGTCATCAACCTCATCATTACCGGATTGAAATCGCCAACCCAGTTAAACTCGAGCTCGTTATAGCTAAACGTACTGGATGTGGCAACACGCCCAAAAGCCCTAATCATTCCAGCATCGACGCCCTTACCATGAAACTCGGGGACTACCCCAAAAATGATGCCAACAGCACGTCGAGCACGGCGCCTTACCTTAAGGTAGTAGACGAATTTTAACTTCCCCCACCAGTCGAAACGGCCATTCAGCGGCCTTGCTACTTGGTTCAGGTCTGGAATCATTATAAAAAAGCCAATGGGCTCCCCTTCGTGGTAGGCAAAGTAAAGCAGCTTCTCGTCGAGGATTGGCTTCATCGACTTTATGAGCAGCTTGGTGTTGGCCAAAGTCATATCACCGGCACCAACATACTTCCCCCACGCCTTGTTGAATACCACGTTGAAATCGTAGGCAAGCTTATCCAGATCTTTCAGGTTTGCATGCGTAAACTGGTACGAAGGGTTTGCCTCCAGACGAATACCTCGCTCAACTAGGGCTTCGGCTAACCCTTCGCAGCTAATCGGGCGGGTGTAAGTGTACTGGTTGAAGTAGTTTTGGAGTCCATACCCCTCGAAAAGATCGTTGTAGTAGGCTGGATTGTAGTTCATACAGTAGGTTGGCTCCACAAACCCTTCGCTTAGGCATCCCCACCAACGATCGCGGTCGCCAAAGTTCACGGGTCCATCCATTCCCTCCATTCCTTTTGCTTGCAACCACTGCTTGGCTGCATCTATGAGCATGTTCGCTGCCGCTTGGCTATTGATGCACTCGAAAAAACCAACGCCTCCAACGGGCGGCTCTCCCTTCTTAAAGGTTACCGGATCGACAAAGGCTGCAATGCGGCCAACAGCAACGCCCTTTTCATCCTCTAAAATCCAACGGATTACCTCTCCCTTTCTAAATCGCTTATTCCTTTTTGGATCAAAAACCTCCTCTATATCGCTATCAAGAGGTTGAACCCAAATCTTATCATCCCTATAAATTAAAAGGGGCATGCGCAAAAAAGTCTTTTCCAACTCTTTTCCACGTACCTCTTTGAGCGTGTACTGATTCATAATCGTAATTCTGTTGCCGTAAAAATAGAAATTATTGTGGGGAGTACAACCTCGGAATACTGGTAGGCCTAGTAGTAAGGCAAGAGGTCTGATGAGGTATAAATAAAAAAGCCGACTAGATTAAATTTCTTTTCTTTGGCAGGAATAGACAAGCTCGCCAAATCGAGTCGTTTTTATATCTAATCGGCTTTATGCACAAAAGTAATCTTGATTTTTAAGAATTCCATCTTTTAACAAAAAAACCTTAAACATTTCCCAATTAAATGCCTAGCTCACTCCGAACCTTCTTGGGAAGCTTGCATGCAACTTCAAGGTACGACTCGTCAATCCACCTATAGATAATGCCATCTGGGATGGTGCCATCAACCAGCACGGTTACCCAGTAGGTTTTATTCATGTGGTAGCCGGGAAGCACCGACGAATGCTCCTCCTTCATCTCGATAACCTTGTCGGGAGTATTTTTTAGGTTGATGCTAAAATCTCCATCGAGTTTGGTAAGCAGAAACATCTTGCTGGCAACCTTAAATACCAGCGTAACCTCATCGAATGGGAGGCATTCGGTAACGGCAGGTTTGGAGAGACAGTATTCGCGTAATTCCTCTATATTCATTTCAATCGGTAAAAGCAATGCGGCAAATATACCATTTCCCTTCTATCAGAAGTTAGGCTCAAAGGCATTCTCGATAAACTCCAACTCGTGATAGTTCTTGTAGAAAACAATGCTCACGATGTCGAAGCTGGCCTCGCGACCATCGTTGCGCTGCTGCATAAAAGCATCGGCAGCAAGGATGATGTTGTTCTGCTTTTTTCGCACCACCGCCTGCTTAGGATCTTCGAGAAAATGCTGACTCCGCGCTTTTACCTCAACAAAGTGCAGCATATCGTTCTTTTCGGCAATGATATCGACCTCCTTGTGACCGTACCGCCAGTTCTTGAAAAGGATCTTAAAGCCATTGTCGCGAAGATGCAGCATTGCCAGCTCCTCGCCCTTTGCTCCTAGCTCATTCATACTCAAAATCAATTTATGGTTCCTATCGCTTAGGTTGTAAAATGACAACTATTACTAGTACTGTCATACTCCTAGTTTTCAAGGAATATCTAGTCAAACCCAGAAGAGGTCGTTAATGTTTTGTTAATGGAGGAATAAATCAACAAAAAATTAAATGGAATTTTTCTAAATTGCCCCCTGCGAGATAATACAAATTTCAACTAAAAAATGTAACAAGATGAAGAAGATTGCTATTCTAGCTATGTCTCTTTTAATTGCTGGTGCTGTATTTGCTCAAACACCTCAAGCACCTGCTAAGAAAGAAGCTGCTAAGACTGAAAAGAAGTGCTGCGACAAGAAAGATAAAAAAGAATGCACTGAAGGAAAGAAAGAATGCAAGAAAGCTTGCGCTGAAAAGAAGGCAGAAAAGAAAGCTTGCTGCGCTGAGAAAAAGGCTGAGAAGAAGTCTTAATTACTCAAACGAAATAAAAAATCCCAGATCTAAGGTCTGGGATTTTTTTGTTTTATCGGGTTAGCCCATCGAGAGCGACAACCACCTTATCGAAGTTAAACTGCGCCAGCTTTGCCTCCATCAGCTGGGATATTTGCTCGTTGGCAAGATTTCCGATGCTACCCAGATGCTGGTAGTTTAGCTGTTTTGGACGCTTAAACTTACCCTCGGCAATATCGCCACCTACAATCTTGTAGGCATCGCGGAAGGGTTTGCCTTCTACTACTAGGTTATTTACGGCATCGACGCTAAAGAGTACATCGTACTTTTCATCATCAAGAAGACCGTCTTTTACCTTTACCTGCGAGAGCATGTAGGTGGTTATGTTGATGCAGTCTACAATCTTGTTGAAGGCTGGGAAGATGACGTCCTTGGTTAGCTGCAGGTCGCGGTGGTAGCCCGAGGGAAGGTTGCTGGTGAGCAGCATCAGCTCGTTGGGAAGCGACTGCAGCACGTTGCACTTGCCACGTACCAGCTCGAATACGTCGGGGTTCTTCTTGTGCGGCATGATGCTCGACCCGGTTGTCAACTCGTCGGGGAAGGAGATGAAGCCAAAGTTCTGGTTCATGTACAGCACCACATCGTAGGCTAACTTGGAGAGGGTTCCGGCAACGGCAGCGATGGCAAAAGCCACGTTGCGCTCGGTTTTGCCACGGCTCATTTGGGCAAATACGGCGTTGTAGTTTAGCGTTTCGAAGCCCAAGAGGTCGGTGGTTAGTTGCCTGTCCAGCGGAAATGTCGATCCGTAGCCGGCGGCAGAGCCTAGTGGATTCTTGTTTGCCGAGTTGTAGGCAGCCAACAGCATCTCCATATCGTCGGTGATGGCCTCGGCATAGGCGCCAAACCACATTCCAAACGACGAGGGCATAGCTAGCTGAAGGTGGGTGTAGCCGGGCAGCAGCTTATCCTTATGCTCTTTGCTTAGCTCCTGTAGTAGGTCGAAGAGCTCCTTGTAGCAGTACACCACGCGCATTACCTCGCTGCGGAGGAACATCTTGATATCGACCAAGACCTGATCGTTGCGCGAGCGTCCACTATGAATTTTCTTTCCAACCTCGCCCAAGCGACGGGTGAGCAGCAGCTCCACCTGCGAGTGGATATCTTCAACATCGGGCTCGATGGTAAAGCTACCCTCCTCTATCTCGCTGTAGATGTCTTTCAACCCTTTTTGCACCTGCTCAAGATCGGCTGCCGATAGCAAGCCTACCTTTTCGAGCATGCGGGTGTGCGCCAGCGAGCCTAGCACATCGTATTTTGCGAGGTAGAGGTCCAGCTCGCGGTCGTCACCCACCGTAAAGGTGTCGATGGACTGGTCTACCTGATAGTTTTTTTGCCAAAGTTTCATGGTCTTGATTTTAGACGTTAGACATTCGTTCGTAATACAACCGCCCCGCCCTTCGGGCACCCCTCATTGCTTCGAGTATTACACTGCAAACCCTTTTACTTATCTTCTTCTAACTTCGTTTAACTTCTGAAATAACTTCCTCTAGCTCCTCTACAAAATCACCTTCTCCAGCATCTTGATGTACAGCTCTACGCCTTCGTGGATTTCGGAGAGGTGCACAAACTCGTCGGCAGTGTGCGAGCGGGCGCTATCGCCAGGACCGAGCTTGAGCGATGGCGAATCGACCAGCGCCTGATCGGAGGTGGTTGGCGATCCGTAGGTGGTGCGGCCCAGCGCCAATCCGGCCTGAACGATGGGGTGCGAAACCTCAATCTTCGATGGTCGTAGGCGCATCGAGCGGCAGGTAACATCGCTCTTGATGTTCTGCTTGATGAACTCGAACACCTCCTCCAAGGAGTAAGCGTCGGTAAGGCGTACATCCACCACAAACGAGCAGCGGTCGGGCACCACGTTGTGCTGCGTTCCGGCGTTGATCATGGTTACGCTCATCTTTACCTCGCCCAGATAGTCGGACACTACCGGGAAGCGGTAGGTGTTGAGCCAGCTGATATCCTCAATCGCCTTGAAGATGGCGTTCACCCCTTCGTTGCGGGCAGCGTGACCCGACTTGCCGTGCGCCACGCAGTCGAGCACCATCAGCCCCTTTTCGGCAACGGCCAGATGCATCTGCGTTGGCTCGCCCACAATGGCAAAGTCGATGGGCGGAAGCAGCGGTAGCACGCACTCCAAGCCGTTCTTGCCCGAGTTCTCCTCCTCGGCAGTTGCGGCAAAGACGATGTTGTACTTCATCCCCTGCTGATGGTAGAAGTGGGTAAACGTTGCTGCCAGCGACACCAGGCATCCTCCGGCATCGTTGCTGCCCAAGCCGAAGAGCTTATCGCCCTCCACCGTTGGCTCGAACGGATTGCGGGTGTAGCCCGTGTTGGGGCGCACCGTGTCGAGGTGCGAGTTGAGCAGCACGGTGGGCTTCTTGGGATCGAAATCCTCGTTAACCGCCCAGACGTTATTCAGGTAGCGCTGGGTTTTAATGCCGCGCGAGGTGAGGTAGTGGTTCATCAGATCGGCCACCTTACCCTCCTCGCCGCTAAACGACTGGGTGGAGATGAGCAGCTTCAGCAGCTCGATGGCACCGTTTGAGAGCGTTTTGTAGTCCATGCTACGTTGGTATTGCTTCTTTATTTGTTGTATAGCCTTATTTAGAAAAGAGACGCATGCAATGCGTCTCTACCCTGAAACGCTTATTTAAGCTAGTAGAGACGCGATGTTCGCGTCTCAATGCTTATCCTTGTACTATTAACCCACCCCTACCCCTCCCAAGGAGGGGATAACGAGCCTTGATTAAGGTTAACCCGTAATTTTCTAGCTTCAATTTTATTTCGACTAATCCAGCTAAGGTGGGATGTCGCTTCGCTCCACTTCCGTTTATTCCCGTTTAACTTCTCGCTATTCGGAAGACTATAGGCTCAGCGTCGTTCCACAGGCGAGTGGCTCGCCGGAGGCAGTAAGCACATCCTCGGCTTGGGTGATTACCACCGAGCCTACGCCCTTAGCAAGCGCATCGAACGCGTTCTGCAGCTTAGGCAGCATACCTTTAGCAACAACGCCCGTGCTGACAAGCTCACCGAATTCATCCTTTTTAATTAGGCTGATAACGGAACTCTCGTCGTTGATGTCCTTCAGCACACCCTTCTTCTCGAAGCAGTACACCAGCTTGGTGTCGCCCTTCTTCGATAGCGCCACGGCGATGGCAGAGGCGATGGTGTCGGCGTTGCAGTTAAGCAGATTGCCCTTGCCGTCGTGCACGATGGCCGAGAATACGGGGGTGAACCCGTCGTAGAGCAGCTGCTTGAGGTGGTCGTCGTGCACGCTATCCTCGTTTAGGTCGGCTACGAAGCCAAAGTTGATGGGCTCCTTGGGGCGCTGTACGCCGCAGATGATGTTGGCATCAGCCCCCGAAAGACCGATTGCGTTGCATCTGCGTGCCTGAAGGGCAGCCACCATCTTCTTGTTCACCAATCCTGCGTAAACCATGGTAACAATATCGATGGTTTCGGCATTGGTGATGCGGCGGCCATCCACCAGCTGAGGCTCTACGCCCAGCCTTAGCGAAAGCTCCGTGGCAATCTTACCGCCACCGTGGATGAGCACCTTAGGCCCATCTATCTGGGCAAACTTATCGAGGAAATCGGACAGCAGCGCCGGATTGTCGATCACGTTGCCGCCTATTTTTACTATTGTAATCATCTTTTTTAAGATGTTAGATATTAGACTTTAGATTTTAGAGCTGTTTACCTAACCCTGACAGGGTTTTAAACCTGTCAGGGTTAACTGCCATGCGGCGACGAAGCTTTACACTTTGTAAAAGCTCTATTGCCGAGTGGCGATGAAGCTTTACACTTCGTAAATGCTCTTCTGCCGTGCGGCGACGAAGTTTTGCACTATGTAAATGTTCTACTGCCGGGTGGCGATGAAGCTTTACACTTCGTAAAAGTTCTACCCGCGAGCGCCGATAGAACTTTTCCTTAGGTGAAAACTCCATCCGCAAGCGCCGACAGAACTTTTCCTTAGGTGAAAACTCTACCCGCAAGCGCCGACAGAACTTTTCCCTTGGTGAAAGCTCAATCCGCAACCGCCGACGAAGCTTTTCCCTTGGTGAAAGCTCTATCCGCAGCCTCCGACAAAGCTTTTCCTTTAGGGAAAGCTCTACCGGAGCTCGCGGATGCTACTTCGTTGCCGCTATCGCCTTTTTAAAGGCATCGATAAACGCGTCGGCCTCTTTTTGGGTGATGTTTAGCGCTGGCAGCAGGCGTACGGTGTGCGCTCCGGCTGCTCCGGTAAACACCTTGTGGTCGAACACCAGCGCATTACGCAGCGGTCCAGCCGGCTTCTCCATATCCACCCCAATCATCAGTCCTAGCGCCCTAATCTCCTTGATGCCGGAGATGCCCTGCAGCTGCGCCAGGATGTAGTTGCCCATCTTCTGCGCGTTGGCCATCAGGTTCTCCTGCTCCATCACATCCAAAACGGCAATGGAGGCCGCGCAGGCAAGGTAGGCTCCGCCAAAAGTGGTTCCCAGCATGCCGTAGCTTGGCTTAATATCGGGTGCGATGAGCACGCCTGCCACCGGGAAACCGTTGCCCATGCCCTTTGCGGTGGTGATGATGTCGGGCTTTACGTTGAAGTGCTGATGGGCAAAGAACCTACCCGTACGACCGTAACCCGACTGCACCTCGTCGAGGATGAGCTTCGCCCCAAGCTCCTTGCACTTAGCCTGAATGGTTTCAAGGAAATCAGCGGAAGGAATCTGTATCCCGCCAACTCCTTGGATTCCCTCTACAATCACAGCAGCCACCTCGGCATCCATCTCTTTTAGGAATGCCGTAGTATCATTAAACGGAACAAATACGATGTTCTCGGTAGCGTTTACCGGGGCTACAATCTTGGGGTTGTCGGTGGCGGCAACGGCCAACGACGTGCGACCATGGAAGGCGCCCGTAAAGGCGATCACCTTCTTGCGTCCGGTAACAAACGAGGCGAGCTTAAGCGCGTTCTCGTTGGCCTCGGCGCCCGAGTTGCAAAGGAAGAGCTGGTAATCGGTGTAGCCGCTCAACTTGCCCAGCTTCTCGGCAAGCTCGTTCTGCATCGGAATCTTCACCGAGTTGGAGTAGAAGCCGATCTGCGAGAGCTGCTCGTTAATCTTCTTCACGTAGTACGGATGGCTATGGCCGATGGAGATCACGGCATGCCCACCGTAGAAGTCTAAATATTTTGTACCCTTATCGTCCCACAGGTAAGAGCCCTCGGCCTTTACCGGGTTAATATCAAAAACGGGATATACGTCGAATGGAATCATTGCTTTTTAAGATTTTAGATGTTAGACTTTAGATATTAGACCCATCTAAAGTCTAACGTCTATCGTCTAAAGTCTACTTTAAAACGCTACCGGCTTCAGCATCAACCCTGCGGTTTCGGGGATGCCGAACATCAGGTTCATGTTCTGAACCGCCTGACCCGATGCCCCCTTTAGCAGGTTGTCGATGATGCTCATCACCAAAAGGTACTCGCCATGCTTCTCCACGTGCACCAGACACTTGTTGGTGTTCACCACCTGCTTTAGGTCGATGTTTTGGGTGGATACATGCGTAAAGGGTTGCCCCTGGTAGAACTTCTGGTAGAGCGCCACCGCCTCCTCCTCCGTACCGCTAAACTTGGTGTGGATGTTCGCAATGATTCCACGGGCAAAGTCGCCACGGTAAGGGATAAAGTTGATGGCCTTCTTGTAGTCGGGCTGCAGCTGCACCACGCTCTGGGTGATCTCCTTCAGGTGCTGATGCTCGAACGCCTTGTACACCGACAGGTTGTTCGATCGCCAGCTGAAGTGGGTCGATGAGGTGGGCTTTTGTCCTGCCCCCGTGCTGCCCGTCACCCCTGTAATGTGAAGCTCATCGGTAAGCAAACCGTTTGCAGCAAGGGGAAGTAACCCCAGCTGCAGGCAGGTTGCAAAGCAACCCGGGTTTGCGATTTGTGTAGCAGTTTGTATAGCTTGTTTGTTAATCTCTGGTAGTCCGTATACAAAGCCAGTCCCCTCGGGCGATGTTCCCTTAATCCTAAAGTCCTGGCTAAGGTCAACGATCTTAACGCTCGAAGGCATCGGATTCGCCGCCAAAAACTTCTTGGCATCGCCGTGGGCAACGCACAGGAAGATGACATCGATATCGGTGGATACCTCACCGGTAAAGCGCAGGTCGGTATCCCCAAAAAGGTCGGTATGCACCTCGTACACGTAATTTCCCGCGTTGGAGCTGCTGTTTACGTAGGCAATATCCACATCGGGATGGTTTATCAGAAGGCGAATCAGCTCGCCCCCCGTATAACCTGCTCCGCCAATAATTCCGGCTTTAATCATAATTCAGATATTAGATTTTAGACTTTAGATTTTAGACTTTAGAAGGTAGATGGCAGGTGTTAGACTTTGCTTTTGTTGCATTTATCTAATATCTAACATCTAGTGTCTAATGTCTAAAATCTTATATCTAATGTCTTTCATTAAAACTCCACCCCATTAACCTTTTGGAAAATCGAAAGCTGATTGCCCAGAATCTTGGCAAAGCCTCTCACATCGTCGCCGCTCCACGACTTGTTCTCCTCGCCGTAGGCGCCAAACTTGCTCGACATCAAGTCGTGCTCCGACTCGATACCGTTAAGCTGGAAGTAGTGCGGATGCAGCGTGATGAACACCTTGCCGCTAACGTACTTTTGTGAGCTCTCGAAGAACGCCTCTATGTTGCGTAGGGTTGGATCGAGGTATTGACCCTCGTGAAGAAGGGTGCCGTACCAGTCGGCCAGCTGCGTCTTGATAAACTGCTGCCACTTGGTTAGCGTATGCTTTTCTAGCAGATGGTGCGCCTTAATAATAAGGTATGGAGCAGCCGCCTCGAATCCTACGCGACCCTTAATACCAATGATGGTATCGCCAACGTGGATGTCGCGACCAATGCCGTAAGGACCTGCAATGGCGTTAAGCGCGTGGATAGCCTCAACCGGATTGGCGTACGCCTTTCCGTCGATAGCCTTAAGTTCGCCCTTTTCAAAGGTAAGCTCCACGTCGAGCGGCTGGGTTGCGGTGCATGGGGTTGGGTAGGCCTCCTCGGGTAGCTGACCGTGCGACGAAAGCGTCTCCTTTCCACCAACCGAAGTTCCCCAAATACCCACGTTGAGCGAGTAAGTAACCTTCTTTGCCTCGAAATCTACGCCGTGCTTCTTAAGGAAGTCGATCTCGTACTCGCGCGAGAACTTAAAGTCGCGGATTGGGGTGATGATGCGGGCATTAGGTGCGATGGTGTTAAACACCAAGTCGAAGCGCACCTGATCGTTTCCGGCACCGGTGCTACCGTGAGCGATGGCATCAGCTTGCATTTCCTTTGCATACTGCGCAATGGCAATAGCCTGGAACACACGTTCGGCGCTAACGCTTAGCGGATAGGTGTTATTCTTAAGCACGTTACCCATGATAAGGTACTTGATGCACTTGTCGTAAAACTCATCGGTAATGTGGATACACTTGTACGAGGCGATACCAAGGCTCAGCGCCTTATTCTTGATAGCCTCCAGCTCGTCGGCGGTATACCCTCCGGTATCAACCATTACGGCGTGTACTTCGTGACCAAGCTCCTTGCTGAGGAAGAGAGCGCAGAAGGTGGTATCCAACCCACCGCTATATGCTAAAACAACTTTTTCTTTTGACATTTTGATTTGATTTTATAATTAGACTTGAGATTTTAGACCTTAGATTTTAGTTTTTGAGACTTGGCTGTTATTGCATTCGTCTAACATCTATCGTCTAATGTCTAACATCTTGTATCTATTAGGCAAACAACGCCGCCTTAATAAACTTGCCCCTGAGCATGATGAACTCCTTAAGCCTCATAAAGCGCTCGTACAGCTTCGACTTCTTCTTGAAATCCTCCATTGGAGCCTTATCGCCGCCCTTTTGCTTGGCAGGGTCAAATATCATCGCCGTACAGAGACAGTTCTTGCGCTCCTTGCTCATAAGGATCGGGAAGTTAACGCAGCTCTCGCAGCCCTTCCAGAACGACTCATCGTCGGTAAGCTCCGAGTAGGTAACAGGAACGTAACCCAACTCCGAGTTGATCTTCATCACCGCCAATCCGGTGGTAAGACCAAACAGCTTTGCGTTGGGGTACTTGGTGCGCGACAGCTCAAAGGCCTTCTCCTTGATCTTCTTCGCCAAGCCCACCTTACGGAACTTTGGCGATACAATCAGACCCGAGTTGGCAACGTACTCCTTGCCCCCCCACGTCTCGATGTAGCAGAATCCGGCCCACTCCACACCCTTGTAAAGTGCGATGATGCCCTTCCCCTCCTCTATCTTTTGGGCGACATAGGAAGGGGTACGCTTTGCAATACCAGTTCCGCGCTGCTTGGCCGATTCGGCCATCTCGTCAACGATCTCCTGGCTGTACTTGATGTGGTCGGTAGTTGCCACCGTTACCACAAAATCATCAATATGCATGATGCCTCTAAAATTGTACTGTGATGAATGAATTGCGTTGATTTCGCTCAGGGCGACTTATTGGTTACTTGCAGAAAAGTTCAATATACGATGCCAGAAGAGGCGATTGCCAATTTAGCTAGCTGCAAATAAAGATTGATTGTGAGAGTTTGTCCTAGTGGGACAAAAAAGAAATTACCGCCGGCTTTCCCGTCGGTTAAGGCTAGATGAAATAGTTGCGAACGAAATAGCAAGCTGACGTTGAGCGGAGATGCCCATCGAAACAGTCGAACTTAGTATGCTTTGCTTGTTGTCCATCGCAATTTTGCCTTTTCAGATGGTGCAAATGTAGATATTATAGTTTCCATTTATCATTCAGCCCTTTTTATTTCTTTTTTTTTAACAGATAAAGGCTGAAGAGAATCGAAACCGTTAAACTTTATCCCAATGTAGATGTTTCGGCCCATTAGAATCTCATTAGAGCTACACCTGCATATTTGATAGGTGTAATTATTTACTACATTTGGCGCCGAGGGAAAACACACCACATTTTTTGTTCATATGTTTAATTCTATTTTACGCACCCGCTTCAAGGGGTTACTCAGCTTAGCTGGAATTTACGTTGCCATTGCCATGGTAACCCGTACGTATCTTCTCTTCTTCTCACGTGCCGATGTTTCGTGGAATATCTGGAACCTGATAAAGGTATACGCCATGGGTGCCTTCTACGATATTGTCTCGGTAAGCTATATGCTCATTCCGTTTGCCCTTCTGGTAACGCTGCTCACCGACAACGCCTTCTACAAGCGCTGGAGGATGACATCGGCGATCGTATTCTACACCATACTGATTGCCGCAGCCATATTTGGCGCCTTTGCCGAGTACTTCTTCTGGGAAGAGTTTAGCACCCGCTTCAACTTTATCGCCATCGACTATCTGGTGTATACCTCGGAAGTTACCAACAACATCTTCGAGTCGTACAACATACCGCTGGTGGTATCGCTTTGGACCCTTTTCACAGCGGCTGTTGCCATATTCGCCATCCGCAAGAAGTTGTTTACCCCAAGCGAGCGCATTAGCACCACCATTTGGCAGCGCCTCAAGGTGGGTAGCGCCTTCATCATCTTCCCCTTTATCGCCTTCTTTGCATTCGGACAGAATACGGAGAGGTTCTTCGACAACCAGTACAACAGCGAGCTGGCTAAGGATGGCGTTTACTCGCTGGGCTCGGCCTACATCAACAACGAGCTCGACTACCACAAGTTTTACATCAACAACGATAATAAATCAACGCTTGCCGAGCTCCGTAAGCTGCTAGCCACCGAAGGTAGCCAGTACACCAGCAGCAACCCCGATGACATCACCCGAAAAATCACCAGCCAAGGAGAAGCAAAGAACTACAACGTTATCCTCATCTGTAACGAGAGCCTGAGCGCATCGTTCCTCGGAGCGTTTGGCAATACCGAGAAGCTAACGCCCAACCTCGATAGCATCGCCAAGCAGTCGATGCTATTCACCAACCTCTACTCCACAGGAACCCGTACCGTTCGCGGCATGGAAGCCATCACCTTGTCTATCCCTCCAACACCTGGCTCAAGCATTGTACGTCGTCCGGGCAACGAGAACCTCTTTACGCTGGGCTCAGTCTTCAGCCAAAAGGGCTACGACACCAAATTCGTTTATGGTGGCTACGGCTACTTCGACAACATGAACTACTTCTTCGGGAATAATGATTTTAAGGTGGTAGATCGTAACTTGTTTACCAAAGCCGATACCCACTTCGCCAACGCCTGGGGTGTTTGCGATGGCGATCTCTTCAATAAGGTTATCCAGGAAGCCGACAGCTCGTATGCATCCGGAAAGCCATTCTTCCAGTACGTAATGACCACCTCCAACCACCGCCCCTACACCTATCCCAATAATTGCGTAGATATTCCATCGGGCAGCGGGCGCGAGGGTGCCGTTAAGTACACCGACTACGCCATGGGCCAACTTATCCGCGATGCAAAGAGCAAACCTTGGTTTAAGAATACACTCATCATCATTGTAGCCGACCACTGCAACAACAGCGCTGGGAAATCAAGCATGAACATCGAGAAGTACCATATCCCATTTATAGTGTACAACCCAAACTTGGTAAAACCTGCTAAGGTTGAAACCCAGTGCAGCCAGATTGACGTTGCACCTACCATTCTTGGACTAATGGGCTGGAGCTACGAGTCGAAATTCTTTGGCAAAAACATCCTTACCATGAAGCCCAACGAGCAACGCGCCTTTGTTGGCACCTACCAAAAGTTGGGCTACCTAAAGGGTAATAAGGTGGTGATACTGGACGTACAGCATCAAAGCGAGTTCTTCACCTACAATAAGAACTCCAACAACCTAACTCCAGCATCAAAAGATAATGCCTTGCTTAACGAAGCCGTAGCCTACTATCAAGGGGCTTACTACCTATACAAAAATGGGCTTACAAAGAATTCTATTAACAAGAATCCCCCAATGGCACAAAAACGTTAGCAGTAGCCATCGATAAAATACAAAAAAGGCGTACCCAAAATGGGCTACGCTTTTTTTATGCTTTACAAATACCTACAACAGCATTTATGCTTTTAACAATGTTTACATCTTTAATAGAACTTTCCAAAAGACTTTCATCGAGCTTTTTAAAAGCATACGTTGTTTAAATCTATACCTCGCTCTTGTAGAAATAAAAACAAGGTTAGAAATGAAAAAAGGGATAGTCCTACTGCTGCTAATATTTGCATCGCTATACCTTCCTGCTCAGCATAGAAGGATGGAATCCCTATTACCATTCGAAAACTATAGTTCTCTAGTATCACAGATCAGCAGCGATATTATCCACAACCTTAGCAACCAAAATATATATACCCTGCTTGATTACCGCTTCACAAAACAAAAAAATCAGGAAACAAAACAAGTTTCCAGGATAGAAACCAGCCACATCTTGAGTGCCATACTACTCCTTGCACTTCTTTTAAGCGGTAGCCTAATCGACTTTTTAATCAAAAGTCGCCAGAAAGAGAGAAAAGCAAAGATGCAGATTCTTGCGCAGGTAGAGCAGCTGCAAGCACAGGTCGAAGAATTAAGGATCAGCAATAAATCAAAAGACCGAATGTTATCCATCGTTGCCCACGACCTGCGAAGTCCACTCGCTACCTTAAAAAACATACTAGACCTACGCAAGTCAAGGGATCTCTCCAAAGACGAATTCGACGAAATTATTCCGCTGATGATCAAGGAGGTAAACGGTTCGCTCGAACTTACCGAAGAGATTCTCTACTGGGCTAAAAGTCAAATGGAAGACAGCAGCTCTTCTCCCACAAAAGTTGACATCAACCAAATTCTTGAAGAACAAGTCAATCAATTCTGCATATCCGCAAAATCGAAAGGCGTTACGCTAAAAGTCAAAAGAACATGTGGCGAATGCACTGCATTAGCCGATGTCAACATGATAAAAACTATAATTCGAAACCTGCTTGGAAATGCCATTAAGTTTTGTCGATCCAACGACTGCATTACCCTGAGTGCTCAGAAAAATGGCAAGGCTACTCTTATAAAAGTGGCTGACACAGGCATCGGAATATCACCCAATAATCTATCTAAGCTGTTTGGTTCTAGCACAATTACTACAAAAGGAACAGCAAACGAAAACGGTTCGGGATTAGGATTAACCCTTTGCAAAGACTTCGTCGAGAAAAATCATGGCAAGATATGGGCGGAAAGTGAAGTTGGCAAGGGTAGCACCTTCTACTTTACATTACCCTAACAGTAACTATTTTTTCCCCTTAGCTCGGAGGGAAAATAATCGCTTTTACATATATTTACCGCTCTAACATTCCCAATAGAATTGTTGGAAATGCATCCAAGCATGAAATAGCATGCTGCATTAACGAAATCTAGTAAAGCGACATAATTATGAAACGAGCATGAATCTACAGATTTACCAAGGTAGATGAAAATCTGTCATGCGAGTTACATGTGACCATTAAGAAACAATTATTTTCACATGAAAGCACTACTGATTATTGACATGCAGATAGGGCTGTTTACCCCATCGACACCAAGATTCGATGCCCATGGTGTAATTAGCAGAATAAATGCCCTTTCAAAAAAGTTTCGAGAATTAGAATGGCCTGTTATCTTCATCCAGCACGATGGTACCAGCCAAGACTACCTCCTCCCCAATACCCCCGACTGGGAAATACTTCCATCGCTCATCCAAAAATCATCCGATATTGTAGTTGGTAAAACAGCCAACGATGCATTCTACAATAGCAATCTGCAAGATATTTTAGAAGCAAAAGGTATTACCGAACTGATAATAACCGGTTGTGCTACCGATTTCTGTGTTGATACTACCGTTAGATCTGCACTAGGACGAAATTATAAAATTACAGTTATCGAAGATGGACATACAACTGGTAACCGTCCTCATCTTGATGCCCAAACCGTTATCATGCATCACAACTGGATATGGAGCGAACTTTCTCCTACCGCTCATAGGCTAAAGGTGAAACCATTTGATGAAGTAATTGTAGAAATGTAGCCTTAAGGTAATCGGGTCAGCTCAACAATTATTTTTTCATGCTCGGGGAAAGCCTTTATGAGCCTTGACCTATCAGCAAGTTCAAAATCTGTGAAGTCGAAGCCTGGAGCTACCGTGCAACCCACTAAAGCAAATCCATCATCTACCACACGTGAGGCAAACCAGCATCCTTCGGGTACTACCTGCAAGGGTTGCTCGCCCTTCTCTAAATTCTTTCCCAACTTAAGAATCTCAAGTGTTCCTTTGGGATGGATAACCACTATTTCTAAACCAACACCCTCGTAGTGGTGCCAAAGCTCATCCGATTTAATGCGATGAAAGGCAGAGAAGTTTCCTGTCTCCATCATGAAGTAGATTGCGGTGCTTACCGAACGGCTACCTCCGCAAAAGCGATGATGAAGGCATTCCTCTGCAATTCTATCCGTCGAACGGTACATTTCCCGATAGTAGCCTCCCTCGGGATGAGGAATAAGTTGTAGTTGCCGAATAATATCTTTTGCAGCTGTCATGGTTACGCTTTTTATATCCACACAAAATTACGATGCCTTTCCTGAAACGTAAAATTAAAAAAGGAGGTTGCTGTAATAGCAATCTCCTTAAGTTTAATACTTACTTGTAAAACCTTCTTAACAGTACCTTTTGCAGCTCACGCTCAATTATCGTATGTGCGAGTTCCTCCTCCACGTTACAATCCTCCTTCCTCTGCAAAACACCTAATACATTAATATCAATTTGATAAAGCAGATTCTTTAAACGGCTGACATCGTTAATCCCAAGCGCTACAATATGGTTGTACACTTGAATGTAAAGTTCCTCGTAGGCTTGAGGAATATCGTTGCTATACGCGATGGACATCCCCCACATCCCAAAATCTTTCTCCAGCTGCCTAGCAACATCCGCAATTATCTCCTCCCGAAGCAGCGCATCCTCCATTTGCTCCCTCGTTACAATTCTATCAAAAGCACTGTTCTTCTTAGGACTTCTTTCCATCTATGTTGATGTTAAATATGAGAGTCTCTGTTTGCAGCAGCGTTTTACGCTTATCCTTCTTAGGCGAATAAACGTAGGCTCGTATAGTTAGAACTTCGTTCTTCTCTTTCCAATACGTAGAGTAACTAATAAAAGGTCCTCCCATAAAATCATTTTTCACATCCCAAAAACCTCGCATACGGTACCATGTTCGACCCTTATATATGAGCTTTTCTACTTTTGGTGCAACAGCCTTACCTGTTACCATGTAGCTCCCATCACTTGGACCTGGAACATGCTGCTTTGTATACCAATCGGTCACAAAGCATAGGTTCTCCACAGTAAAGTCCGCCTCTCCTTCGTACTTGCTGGTAAAAATCAGCAATCCCTGACTCGACAGGTTGGTCTCCAACGAAATCCATATAAAGTTGGTCTTGCTGGTACGCAGCTGATAGCCTGCCGGGAAATAGATGTCAAACCCAAACTTATCTCGAACAGCAACCGTAAGCCCAGCATCTGCCTTCGATTTTACAACCTGGGCATACCGATCCTTCTCGGTTTGATCAAAAATCGTCCTAAGCCTCTCCGCATTCTCCTTTACATAGCTTGCTGCAACTTCTACAGTGGGTGCTTCTACAGCTACCACAACCTGAGACATCGCATAGACATCAGCCTGAATAACCAACCGAGGTCTTGCAAGTCTTGGGTCTATTTTAGTGATAACAAGATTACGGAACTTTTGAGCCGCAGCAACAAACACATCCCTACTTACATGCAATACGTGAAAGTAAGGCTCTATCTGTGGAAGATAGGGGTAAGGCTCGGTTAACGCCTCGCGATAGGCTTCTCCAAGCTCCCCCTTCCAGCTTTCTTCGCTAAGAACAACCAGCACATCGCAAGCTGCACCAGCCGGATTAGGAAGCGTTGCCCCTCCTCTTTTGGCATCCTTGCATCCTGTCAGCACAGCAAGCGGGAGTAGCAGAAACAGAACAGCTCGTAGCGGTTTCATATATGGCGTTAAGTAGAGAACCGTACCCAATGCGGTTCGGCATAGGCAAGGTAGGGAGATTTTATTGCCTTATCAACCCTACAGCTACGCTGGCTGAGGCAATCCTATCGCTATAGCTGCTAGGATAGCGGATAACCTTTAAGGGAAATGACCTACCCTCTCAACAAAAAGAGTTATCCCTCGAAGGGTAACTCTTTTCCTTCGAGGGATAACTCTTACTGTCGTGAGGATAACTCTTTCCGACGCGTAGATAACTCTTACTGACGCGTGGATAACTCTTTCCGACGTGAGGATAACTCTTATCCTCGAAAGAATCTCATCTAGTGCTTAAACAGCTTAACTATATCGTTACCGTTGGCAAAGATAAGCAGGGCAAACAGGATGACCATCCCCACAATCTGGGCATACTCCATAAACTTTTCGCTAGGCTTACGGCGCGTAACTATTTCGTAAAGCAGAAACATCACATGTCCTCCGTCCAATGCGGGTATTGGAAGTATGTTCATTACGGCAAGGATGATGGAGAGGAATGCGGTCATGTTCCAGAACAGGTACCAGTCCCACGTACCAGGGAAGAACTTGCCAATGGCTATAAAGCCACCCAACGACTCGTATGCCTTTGTTTCGGGCGAGAAGATCAGCTTCAGCTGCTTCACGTAGTTCACCGTCTTATCGAAGCCATGGCCAATTCCGGCAGGAATCGATGCCCAAAAGCCGTACTCAATCTTACTAAACTTAAACTGGTTAAGGCTAAGCGCAGTGCCAATCAGCCCATCGTTATTGGGTGCAACGCTAAAGTTAACGGTATCCTTACCTCTAACAATGGTTAAGGCAACCTTCTTATTCTTATGCTTCGAGAAGTAAGTTCGATACTCGTCAACAAAGGTCATGCTTACCGTATCCACCTTAATAAGCCTATCGCCAGCCTTTACACCGGCAGCTTTAGCGGGCATATCCTTAGCAACATCCTCCACAATATACTTTGCACGTGGACCGAACATCCCTTTTGCCTTCAGGATCTCAGGAACAAATTTCTTGTTTATGGCAACATTAACCTGCTTGCCATCACGCTCTACCTTTACGTTCTTTACCTCATTAAAGATGATATCGCCCTGCAGCGTTGCAATATTTTCGAGTGGTTTCCCATCCAGCGAGATAATCTTATCGCCGTTGCAGAATCCGATGCGCTGCGCCAAGCTATCAGCCTGAATACCGTAGGTAACATCCTTGTTGGCAATGTACTCCTCGCCCCAGGTGTACAGAACGGCTATATAGATAAACAGGGCTAGTACAAAGTTTACCAACACCCCACCAATCATGATCAACAGGCGCTGCCACGATGGCTTTGCACGAAACTCCCATGGCTGAGCGGGCTCCTTTAGCTGCTCCTTGTCCATGCTCTCGTCCATCATCCCGGCAATCTTAACGTAGCCGCCAAGAGGAAGCCAGCCTACTCCATACTCGGTTTCCCCCTTCTTAAACTTAAACAGCGAAAACCAGGGGTCAAAGAAGAGGTAGAACTTCTCTACGCGAGTCTTGAATAGCTTTGCAAATAGGAAGTGCCCCCCCTCGTGGAGCAGCACCAGAATCGAAAGGCTCAGAAGTAGCTGGGCTACCCTAACTAGTATTTCCATTTTTTATCGAATTAGCGATGTTGTAAGCTGCCTTACTGCGGCATCGGTTTCGCAGTAGTCGGCTAGCGTTGGTTTGTTTATGAAGGATGCCCTGCACATCACCTTCTCGATGATGTCTGACATCTCTAGGAATCCTATCCTACCCTTTAGGAATGCATCAACCACCACCTCGTTGGCGGCATTTAGGATGCATGGCATGTTTCCACCCTTGCGCATGGCCTCGAAGGCAAAGGCAAGATTGCGGAATTTTGTCGTATCAGGCTCCAGGAAGGTTAGCGTGCTATAGTCCTTAAAGCTTAGGCGCTTAAAGTCCGTTTTCACCCTCTCGGGGAAGGTAAAGGCATACTGAATGGGCAGCTTCATATCGGGTAGCCCCATCTGCGCCTTAATCGACGAGTCCTCGAACTGTACCATCGAGTGGATGATCGACTGCGGATGGATCACCACGTCAATCTGATCGGGCGTTACATCGAAAAGCCACTTAGCCTCAATCACCTCAAATCCCTTGTTCATCATCGAAGCCGAATCGATGGTAATTTTTGCCCCCATGCTCCAGTTCGGATGCTTAAGGGCATCGGCACAGGTAACCGTTTTCAGCGTATCAATATCGGTATGAAGGAATGGCCCCCCCGATGCGGTAAGTATCACCTTATCGATAGAGTTCATCTCGCCAACCAAGCATTGGAAGATGGCAGAATGCTCCGAATCAACTGGGATTATGGGTGCCCTATACTCCCTCGAAAGAGCCTTAATCAGCTCCCCAGCCACCACCAAGGTTTCTTTGTTGGCAAGGGCAATTACCTTATTCGATTTGATGGCGTTGATGGTTGGCAGCAAGCCGGAGTATCCAACCATCGCCGTCAGTACAACATCAATGGTTTCCATCTCCACCACCTGCTCTATAGCCTTAGCGCCGGCGTACACCTTAATCGGATGGCTGCCCAACGCATCGACAACCATTTTGTACTTCGCCTCGTTGCCAATAACAACGGCGTTGGGCTGATATTTAATAGCCTGCTCGATGAGCAGCTCCACGCTATTGTTTGCCGTTAAAACCTCTACCTCAAAGAGGTCTGGATTTGCCTCTATCACCTCTAGGGCTTGCGTGCCTATTGAGCCTGTAGAGCCAAGTATTGCAATCCTTTTCTTAATCATATCTAAAAAATAACGTACTGCTGTGGGTTAATCGGTACCCCGTTGTACCAAAGCTCGAATAGCAGTTCAGCCGTATTCTTCTGCTCCTTCCGCGTTCCCACTACAGCAATAGCCTCTCCGGCCCTAACCTTTTCGCCGACCTTCTTAATCGCCTGCGAATTGTACCTATATACTGATATCAGATTATTGCTATGCTGAATAACCACGCTATAGCCAAACTCCATGCTCCAGCCTGCGCTAACCACAGTTCCCTCGAGCGCTGCCAGCACCAGCTCGTTGGGAGCCACCGACAGCACAACCCCCATCTGCCCGGTTTGGCTGTTGAAAGGCTTAGTAACCTTCCCCTTTACCGGCGTGTAGAATCGTACCCCAGATATTCCCTGTGGCTTCTTGGCCTTGTCGAAAACGCCCAGCTTATACTTCTCAGCAGCCTCCACCTCGGCCCTGAACTTCGAATCCTCCTCCGAACGCCCAACATTCAGATCCTTGTACTTTTTGGTGGTGTCGGGCCTGCTTTCGATAACCTCGGTTGGCCGCCCCGAAAGAACTCGGTTCACATTGTCGAGATGCCGCTGCCACATGCTCAGCTCCCGCTCCAGCGAGTCTACCTTAAGCGCATTGGCAACAATCGTCCGCCGGGTGTTCTTATCCGGATACCCCGGGATAAACTCGCGCAGAGGCGTAAACGAGATGAGGATGGTTACCGCAAAAATGATCAGGATGATTAGCGAACCAAAGACTACCAGTACGTTCATTCGCGAAAGGCGAAGGAACCAAACCTCCTCGAGGTTGGAGTCGTTGTAGATGCTAAGACGGTACTTATGGTGCAGCTTGGAGATCAGCTTCTTCTTTTTGCTCTCGGCCATTGTAGGGTTATGTTGACGACCACAAATATATAAGATTTAAGCTTACCATCTCGCAAAAAGACAAATAGGGCTGGGATTTCACTTTTAGAATATAGGCTTGCAGCTGTTTTCTTAGCTCGCTACGAATCTGTCTTGGTTCTATCAGGCATAGCCGTCAGCGAAGGATAGTATTACTACGGAAATGTATAATCAGGGCACATTATCCCCTCCCGAGGAGGGGCAGGGGGTGGGTTTGCTCGCAGAAATCAACATTTCTACTTTATAATATGCCCCCTCCCCCTACCTGCACCTTAGCAGCTTCGGCTAATCGGTTACAGCAACATCAACGGTTTCGCTCTCCCAAAGGCCGTGCTTGGTGCATACAGCCATCGCGGTAAGGTTCAGCGCCATCTTCGGAACGATATAGAAATCGACCTCCACATGGCCTGGCTGGTTACCCATTGCCCCCGGCATAAAGTGCACCTGCGCCAGCAAGGTTTCCCGGTTCCAGAGCTGGATGGTGCTAATGTAGTGGTCGTAGTCGTCGGGATGCACGTACTGATCGCCCAAGGTTACCTTAACCTTCAGCTTCTCGTTGCGCTTCGCCTCGCGCGCGCAGATAATAAATGGGGTATGGCGGTCGAAGTAGTCCTTGCGGCATTCCTTCTCCTCGTTGCTGATATCAACAGGTTTAAATACTAGTGGCATAAGGCATTTTTGTTTTTTACCCCACGAATTTACAGCATAGTTTCCAAATTGATATAGGAACCATCCGCAAAATAACTGCTATATTTTTCGGAAACCCTTGCAGAATCGGAAAAAGGAGTTACCTTTGCAGAGCAATTGAGAAAAACAGACAACTATCAAGTTTAAGATATAACATTGCGGGATGGAGCAGTTGGCAGCTCGTTGGGCTCATAACCCAAAGGTCACAGGTTCGAGTCCTGTTCCCGCTACTACAAAGACCTTCAGGAATTCCTGAGGGTCTTTTTTTATTATAATACCCTTTAAAATCTAGCATCCATCCCCATTTGCCAATCAGCGAAACCTCCGAATAGCCATTACCCTTGTAAACCCAATTATTACATCCGCATTCCAGCAGCTTGCAAAAACATTCCTCGTACTCGCGCATTTCTTTCACGTAATCGATACTACATTCCTTGCACTTACTCTTGCGTTTTACCCACTCGCTACTACATTCCCCGCACTTACTACTGCGTTTTACCCAATTGCTCCCGCGTTCCTCGCACTCGCTACTGCATTCTACCCACACACAGCTTCACCTCGCACAACAGCACCTACACCCCAGCCCCAAAGCCATCGGAGCTGCTGTTACAACCAAATTTTACCAATGCGGAGGCATTTACCTCTTCTCCCGAGAACAACTGCACGAATAATCTCCTACATTTACCAACAGGTTAGCCGCTAATAGGCAACCCCGCACATATTTTACCACCTACACAACGGCCGAAATGAAGAAGCTTCTATACCCTATCCTACTCGTTAGCATTGCCAGCGCCAGCCGCGCGCAGGACTTTCTTCCTACCTTTAAGGCATCATCCGACAGCTTAAAGAAGTACGTATACTTTTTGGCATCCGACAGCCTCAAAGGCCGCAGAACCAGCAGCCAAGGGCAGGAGATTGCAGCAGCCTTCATTGCCGGCAAGTTCAAGGAGGCAGGGCTTACCCCCATCAGCCCTACCAGCGCCACCCCCTTCTACCAACCCTTCGCCCTGTACACAGCCCCCATCAGCTTTAAAGAGGCAGCCATTAGCATTAAAGGTTCATCGAAGAAGGTTTACCTATTCAGCGACATCATGCTCCTCTCGGAAAGCGGCATTGCCAACACCTCAGTAACCCCTTACTTTGGCGCCAACGGCAGCCAACCCGATAGCACCAGCTATGCGCCCGTACTAGCCGCCGAATCTATTGATGATGGCCTAAGCAAGCTAAGCCGCGCCTACACCGAAAGTAAGGACGCCAAAAGAACCTTTCTCCTGGTTCTCCCCTCCCAGAAAGTCGTAGAGTTTAACCGTAGCAGGCTCATTTTTTCGGCGTCGCTCATGCAGAAGACCAATAAGGACGGCGACACCCTTTTCTACACCCCCATGAACGATCCTGTGCTAGCAAAAGAAAACATATACTACCATAAAGTTCTTCCATTTCTGGCCAAGCACCCAGGCATTAGCATCCTGCTCACCGACGAAATCTTCCTCAAAAAGCTCTTCAGCAAAGACGACCTCGAAGGCTACCCCCAGGTAAATAAAGCATCCGTAGGAAAAACATTGGTGATTAGCGGCAGCTGTGCCGCCGATAAGCTCAAAAAGATTCAAACCGAAAATGTAGTCGGAGTATTCGAGGGAACCAAGAAAAAGAACGAAGCGATAATCGTATGCGCCCACTACGACCATATAGGTACGCTCAAGAATAGCACGAGCACCCCAACAGACAGCATCTGCAATGGTGCCGACGACAATGCCTCAGGAACATCAGCAATCCTCGAAGTCGCCCGCCTACTCGAATCAGCCAAAAGCAAAGGTTACGTTCCCAACCGAACGATCATCCTGGTAGCCTTTACCGGCGAGGAGCTCGGACTATTTGGGTCCGACTTCATGGTTAACAACCCCATCTTTCCCCTATCCAAAACCGTAGCAGTAGTAAACCTCGATATGATCGGGCGATCCAACGGGACCCATTTCGACTCAGATATGTACGCCTATCCGCTTACACTAGGCAACCCGAGCAGCAAGTTCGGGCAATGCCTAAGTCAAAGCGCCAAGATCGCCAAGTTAAACATCAACAATACTATTTCTGAAAGGGAGCTCGAGCTATGGACGCATGGTTCCGACCATGATAACTTCGTAAAGGCAGGAATACCAGCCATCGTTATCACCACCGGCGAGCATGCCGACTACCATACCCCTGCCGATGAAGCCAGCAAGATTAACTATCCACGGCTCGAACGTATTACGAACTTCACCTTCTACACCGTTTGGAAGTTAGCCAATCAGTAAACCATTACTTTAGTCTTATAGTTCCGACGATTCGCCTGTAGAATTATCAGCGAGGTATACATTACTGATCGAAGTGCTGGTTAGAAGAACATCAACATATCTGAAACAACATAACACAAATTAATACCACCCCATAAACACTATCGCAATATAGCCTGTTCTAATGGTATAAAAATTTAGCCATGAACAAGCTTTCCAACCTCTACTACGAGATAAGAAACTACGAGAAAAACCTTGTAAAGCCATGCCTTATAACAAAGGATACCGATTCTTCCTTTGAAGTCTGGATCTCGAAAGGGAATTCGAGCATTTTTTTCAGCAGCATAGTGCTCTTCCCCGATCACCTTACCATTAAGTTTAATCCCCACATCATTAAGGATACCTACGACTACATACCCAATCCTCCCAAGTCGAGGTACGAGTACCAAGTCACAGAAACCGATATTGAGAAAAACATCGATAGCCAGCTGAAGCGCACCATCCTGGATCTTGTCCTATGCGCTCGCAACGAAAGCTGACCGCTGCTTTTCGAATTCCCATACTCAGCTTACAACCCCTTCCGTAAGGGCATAAAAAAAGCCCCCGACCTTTCGGTCGGGGGCTCTATAGGTTTGGCGGCCACCTACTCTCCCGCTTGGTGTAGCAGTACCATCGGCGCTGGCGGGCTTAACGGCCCTGTTCGGAATGGGAAGGGGTGGAGCCCCGCCGCCTAGCCACCTAAGTCTTCTTTTAGATCCTAGTATTTAGCACCTAGATCTTAGACTTCATAGCATATGCCATTCAATCCTCATATAGCGTCTAATATCTAGCGTCTAAAATCTTATATCTTTTAGATTTTGACATTCTTCGGACGAAGCGGCGTCTGCCCGCTAAGGGCGCGGCCCTCTCGGAGCTCGTTCGGGCAATTAGTACCGCTCGGCTAAGCGCATTGCTGCGCGTACACCTGCGGCCTATCAACGTGGTAGTCTCCCACGGCCCTTAAGGGAAGTCTCATCTTGAGGCAGGCTTCGCGCTTAGATGCTTTCAGCGCTTATCCCAACCGAGCGCGGCTACCCAGCGGTGCTCCTGGCGGAACAACTGGTACACCGGAGGCTCGTCCAACCCGGTCCTCTCGTACTAGGGTCAGACCCCCTCAAACTTCCTACGCCCGCAACAGATAGGGACCGAACTGTCTCACGACGTTCTGAACCCAGCTCGCGTGCCACTTTAATCGGCGAACAGCCGAACCCTTGGGACCTTCTCCAGCCCCAGGATGTGACGAGCCGACATCGAGGTGCCAAACCGCCGCGTCGATGTGAGCTCTTGGCGGCGATCAGCCTGTTATCCCCGGCGTACCTTTTATCCTTTGAGCGATGGCCCTCCCATGCGGAACCACCGGATCACTATGCCCTGCTTTCGCACCTGCTCGGCTTGTCGGCCTCACAGTCAAGCGCCCTTGTGCCATTGCACTCCACGCGCGGTTGCCATTCGCGCTGAGGGCACCTTGGGAAGCCTCCGTTACTCTTTTGGAGGCGACCACCCCAGTCAAACTACCCGCCAAGCGGTGTCTCCCTATCAGGGATTAGGCCCCGAAGTGGCGAAGGGCTGTATTTCAACGTCGGCTCCAACGATACTAGCGTACCGCCTTCACAGCCTCCAGCCTATCCTACACATCGCCACCCCAGAACCAGCGCTAAGCTGCAGTGAAGGTGCACGGGGTCTTTCCGTCCCGTTGCGGGTAATCGGCATCTTCACCGATACTACAATTTCACCGAGCTCACGGCTGAGACAGCGTCCAGATCGTTACACCATTCGTGCAGGTCGGAACTTACCCGACAAGGAATTTCGCTACCTTAGGACCGTTATAGTTACGGCCGCCGTTTACCGGGGCTTCGATTCAAAGCTTCTCTTACGATGACCTCTCCTCTTAACCTTCCGGCACCGGGCAGGTGTCAGGCCCTATACTTCACCTTTCGGTTTCGCAGAGCCCTGTGTTTTTGGTAAACAGTCGCCTGGACCTCTTCGCTGCGCCCCACGTCACCGTGGGGGCCCCTTATCCCGAAGTTACGGGGCTAGTTTGCCGAGTTCCTTAGCCGTGATTCACTCGAGCACCTCAGGATTCTCTCCTTGACCACCTGTGTCGGTTTGCGGTACGGGTGCCCAGCGCCTGATGCTTAGGGGGTTTTCTTGGAAGTCGGATTAGGGACGCTATCCGCTTGCCCGTGGGCTCGCGGTACTATCAGGTTCGGCAGGATCCGGCTATTAACCTACACCCTATACCTACACCCTTCAACCCGGCATTCCGTCGCCGGGCGGTCCTTTCACTCCTTCGTCGCCCCATCGCAGCGCTGGCCAGGGACGGAATATTAACCGTCTGTCCATCGGCATCCCCCTTCGGGTTAGCCTTAGGCCCCGCCTTACCCTGATCCGATTAGCGTTGATCAGGAAACCTTGGTCTATCGGTGGGCGGGTTTCGCACCCGCCTTGTCGTTACTCATGCCTACATTTGCTTTTCCACCAGCTCCACCAGACCTTACGGCCCAGCTTCACCGCCGGTGGAATGCTCCCCTACCATAATTTCTTATCCGCAGCTTCGGCGGACGGCTTGATGCCCGATTATTATCCACGCGCAGCCGCTCGACTAGTGAGCTGTTACGCACTCTTTAAATGAATAGCTGCTTCCAAGCTAACATCCTAGCTGTCGCTGCAGCCGCACATCGTTTCATCAACTTAGCCGCCTCTTGGGGGCCTTAGCTGGCGGTCAGGGTTCTTTCCCTCTCGTCGACGGACATTAGCACCCGCCGGCTCACTCCTGGATATCGCACCACGGCATTCGGAGTTCGTCAGGATTTGATAGGCGGTGAGGCCCTCGCATCCAATCGGTAGCTCTACCTCCATGGTGGTAAGTCCAAGGCTGCCCCTAAAGGCATTTCGGGGAGTACGAGCTATTTCCCAGCTTGATTAGCCTTTCACCCCTACCCACAGCTCATCCAGAAGCTTTTCAACGCTTATTGGTTCGGACCTCCATTCCGTATTACCGGAACTTCATCCTGGCCATGGGTAGATCGCAAGGTTTCGCGTCTGCCCCGTCCGACTTATTCGCCCTATTCAGGCTCGCTTTCGCTTCGGCTCCGTACGTAACCGCACTTAACCTTGCCGGACAGGAGCAACTCGTAGGCTCATTATGCAAAAGGCACGCCGTCACCCCACTAAAGGGCTCCGACCGCTTGTAGGCGCACGGTTTCAGGGTCTTTTTCACCCCCCTATTCGGGGTACTTTTCACCTTTCCCTCACGGTACTGGTTCACTATCGGTGTCCTATGAGTATTTAGCCTTGGCAGATGGTCCTGCCAGATTCAGACGGGGTTTCTCGTGCCCCGCCCTACTCAGGGTTCCTCCCCCGCCCACTCGCCTACGCCTACGGGGCTGTCACCCGCTATGGCACCGCTTTCCAGCGGCTTCAGCTTCGCTCGTGGTTGGTAATGGAGGCCCTACAACCCCCACCCGGCCGTAACCGGATGGGTTTGGGCTAATCCCCTTTCGCTCGCCGCTACTCGGGGAATCACTATTGTTTTCTTCTCCTGGGGGTACTTAGATGTTTCAGTTCTCCCCGTTCGCCTCCGGATTGCTCCGGATACCTGGCCTTCAGCCAGGTGGGTTGCCCCATTCGGGTATCCGCGGATCGATTCGTGCTTGCCGATCCCCGCGGCTTTTCGCAGCTTGCCACGCCCTTCGTCGCCTATAGGACCCAAGGCATCCCCCGTGCGCCCTTTTCTTACTCCTTTCCGCGCACCCGCCGGAGATCAACTCCGTCGCATGCGCCGCTTCGTCCTCAAACGTCAAAGATCTTCTGGTGCCTCCGGGTTTTAAAGCCGGATTTACCGTTTGCGCGCCACCCGCATCCGATGCGGCCGTCTGCCTCGTGGCGCTCAATATCTTTTGGGAAGTGCAGCTCTCAGATTTCGCCCTGATGGCGCTCCAGAAAGGAGGTGTTCCAGCCGCACCTTCCGGTACGGCTACCTTGTTACGACTTAACCCCAGTCACCGGTTTTACCCTAGGGCGCTCCTTGCGGTCACGCACTTCAGGTCCCCCCAGCTCCCATGGTTTGACGGGCGGTGTGTACAAGGCCCGGGAACGTATTCACCGCGCCATGGCTGATGCGCGATTACTAGCGAATCCAGCTTCACGGAGGCGGGTTGCAGCCTCCGATCCGAACTACGACCGGCTTTCGAGATTCGCGCCCCATCGCTGGGTGGCTGCCCTCTGTACCGGCCATTGTAACACGTGTGTCGCCCCAGACGTAAGGGCCGTGCTGATTTGACGTCATCCCCGCCTTCCTCGCAGCTTGCGCTGGCAGTCTCGGTAGAGTTCCCGGCTTAACCCGCTGGCAACTACCGATAGGGGTTGCGCTCGTTATGGCACTTAAGCCGACACCTCACGGCACGAGCTGACGACAACCATGCAGCACCTCGCCGACCGCCATTGCTGGCTATGAAGTTTCCCCCATATTCGTTCGGCGTTCGAGCCTGGGTAAGGTTCCTCGCGTATCATCGAATTAAACCACATGTTCCTCCGCTTGTGCGGGCCCCCGTCAATTCCTTTGAGTTTCACCGTTGCCGGCGTACTCCCCAGGTGGATGGCTTAACGCTTTCGCTAAGCCCCTGACCCTTGCAGGCCAAGAGCGAGCCATCATCGTTTACGGCGTGGACTACCAGGGTATCTAATCCTGTTTGATCCCCACGCTTTCGTGCCTCAGCGTCAATACTCAGCTGGCGAGCTGGCTCCCCAATCGGCGTTCTGCGCGATATCTATGCATTTCACCGCTACACCGCGCATTCCGCCCGCCTCGCTAAGATTCTAGCCCAGCAGTATCAACGGCAGCTCTCCTGTGGAGCAGGAGCCTTTCACCGCTGACTGACCGGGCCGCCTACGCACCCTTTAAACCCAATGAATCCGGATAACGCTCGGGTCCTCCGTATTACCGCGGCTGCTGGCACGGAGTTAGCCGACCCTTATTCGTCTGGTACTTGCAGGCAGGGACACGTCCCTGCGGTTACCCCCAGACAAAAGCGGTTTACGACGCGTAGCGCCTTCTTCCCGCACGCGGCATGGCTGGTTCAGGCTTGCGCCCATTGACCAATATTCCTCACTGCTGCCTCCCGTAGGAGTCTGGGCCGTGTCTCAGTCCCAGTGTGGGGGGCCTTCCTCTCAGAACCCCTAGCCATCGTAGCCATGGTAGGCCGTTACCCTACCATCAAGCTAATGGCACGCATGCCCATCCTTTACCGATAAATCTTTACCCCAAATCCGATGCCGGACCTGGGAGCCATGGGGCATTAATCCGCCTTTCGACGGGCTATTCCCCTGTAAAGGGTAGGTTGCATACGCGTTACGCACCCGTGCGCCGCTCTCAAGGACCCGAAGGTCCTCTACCGCTCGACTTGCATGTGTTAGGCCTGCCGCTAGCGTTCATCCTGAGCCAGGATCAAACTCTCCATAGTAGAAGATGTTGATTTCGGGGAATTGCTTCCCCTGTTGTTTCCTTAGCCCATCAGGATTACGTTAGTCTAATAAATCATCCTAATCGTTTTCTATCTTTTCACTGCACTTCCTCAAAGAACCTATTTACTTTTTGCCGCTTCGCAGCGACCCGCTCCCTCATTTGCGGGCTGCAAAGGTAGGCTTTATTTCGAAACTTCCAAGCGGTTGGCCAACTTTTTTTTTCGGTTGCCCCTTCGCGGCTTTCCGTCCTAAAACCCTTCTGGGCGGCCGGTGCTCTCGCTACTCCCTCGTCCGTTCCGGCTTACCTCCTAAGCCGCTTATGTTAAAGAGCCTCGCTCCCGTTCCCGCTAGCCCTCCCTGCGAAGGCGCCGTTGTTCCCGATTGCGGATGCAAAAGTACTGCCTTTTTCCGAACCTGCAACCCCTACACCATACCTTAACGCGTTAACGAACGTTGCCTCCCTTAAAATGAACTCCTTGGAGGGAAATGTTTTTTGAAAAACTACACGCTTATACCGTTTGAGATGCTATTGATAGCCTCCTATTGTAGATCTCTGAAGCAGATTTATGCTATTGCCCTCACACCATCTACAAATCTGGGACTATAAATGAAGTATATTGAGTAGATATCCATCTATAAAACAGAAAAGCATAATAAGTGGAGACCGAAAGTCTTACGTCATCACCTCTTAGTACTTATAAGTATAACGTTACAAACGAAGAAATATAATTTTCAATGAGAGGGGGGGATCATCGTCATTAGATGTCATAGAGGTGAATTGGAGGTAAACCGATTATTGATACTTTTGGGATTCAATTCAGCGAAGTGAACGAACAGGTACTTATAGCAGACATAGCAAAGGGTAATGAGGATGCTTTTGAGATGGTTTTCAGGGCATACTACGCTGCGCTATGCACCTACGCCAACTCGCTGCTGAAGGATCCTGCCGAAGCTGAAGAGGTGGTACAGGGAACTTTTCTTACTCTATGGGAGAGCCGCCAAGGACTTGATATCCATACCTCGCTGAAGTCTTACCTGTACCGTGCGGTGCATAACACCTGCCTGAATAAGCTAAAGCACTACAAGGTGCGGCAGGCGCACAGCACAGAATATAAGAGTACCAACAGCGAGGAGGTAGATACTACTATAGAGCAAGTGCAGGGTAGCGAACTCGAACGTCAGATTGCAACGGCTATTGAGAAACTTCCCAACCAGTGCCAAACCGTATTTAAACTTAGCCGCCAACAGGGACTCTCGTATGCCGAGATTGCCGAGCAACTGGGAGTATCAGTTAAGGCGGTTGATAAGCAGATTGTTCGGGCGCTTAGAATCCTTCGGGAAGAACTAAAGGATTACCTTCCTGCAATACTTATTTTCTTCATGTTTAAAAACTAAACCGAAGCAGAATTGACTGATGATGGCAAACATATCGACTACCTAATAGCCCGCTACCTAAATGGAGAGGCATCGACCGAAGAGCGGACGATGGTGAAGCATTGGTGCGCCGAATCGGAGGAGAACCAGAAGTACTTCGATGATTTACGGCTCATCTTTGAACGGGCATCGGAGCTGGAAACGGACAACCAGTTTGACGTAGATGCCGCATGGAACCGCATTGCACCTCAGTTGAAGCATTCGAGTAAGGTAATTCCCTTTAGGAAGAGATGGACAACATGGGTAGCAGCTGCAGCATCCGTTGCCATTCTTTTTGGTGTATGGACAGGCATTAACCGGTACGAGATGCATGATAAGGTTGCTAAGCCAATAGAACTGGCAGCCAACAATCTCCCCAAGAAAGGGCTTCTCCCCGATAACTCTAAGGTAGAGGTAGAGCCCAACAGCCGCATCACCTACGCCGAGGGCTTTGGCAAAACCAACCGCGAGGTAACGCTGGTAGGCAACGCCTCTTTTGATGTACACCATCAGAGCGGTCCCGCCTTTACGGTTAAGGCTAGCGGTACCCTTATCAAGGATATCGGAACAGCCTTTAGGGTGAAGACAGATGGTGATACCTCTATTGTGGAGGTGTACGTTAAATCAGGATCGGTGGTGTTCTATACGGACAACAACCGAGGAATAATCTTAAAGCAAGGTGAAACGGGTATCTACAACAAGATCACCAAGGAATTTACCAAGATTGAACCTGCCAAGCAGGAAGCCCCCCCTGCTGTGGTTAAGGCCTTCAACTTTCAGGAGACGCCTCTTAGCGAAGTTATCAACCTGTTGAGTAAGGCCTACAATGTTCCGATTGCTTTGGATAACCCTAAGCTGGGCAGCTGCACCATCAGCGTAAGATTTGAAAACGAAAAAATTGATACCATAATAGATATCGTAGCCGAGACCCTAAACCTTAAGGTGACAAAACGGAATAATGGCTACCTGCTAACCGGAGAAGAATGCTCGAAATAGTACGCAAGGGGGTAGGCTTGGTAGTCCTATCCTCTTCCATTATTGCTACCACCACAAAGTTACAGGCACAGAGCCAGGGCTCATCGGCACTAGAGCGCATCGTATCAGTAAACATTTACAACGAGCCCCCCAAGGAAATGCTTGATCTGATTGGCAAGCAGGCCAACGTTGTCTTTTCCTACTCGCCCAAGATACTTGAGAACCGTCCACCAGTTACGGTAGCTGCCGAACGTCAGCCAATTCGACTTGTGCTATTTACGGCATTTGGCGAAACGGTAAAGATGAAAAGCCACGGGAAGTACATCATACTTACCGATAACAGAACAGCACTAAGCAAGCCATTCGGGGATAAGCCACAGGTAATTCAGGGGTACATCACCAACCCCAAAACGGGCGAGGGGATTCGCAACGCCACCGTATACGACCAGAAGCTGCTGCTATCGGCCATTACCGATGAGTACGGCTACTTTAAGATGGAGGTTCCCTACGGCGAGATGTCGAAGCAGCTGCAGGTAAAGAAAATGGGATTTGCCGATACCACCATTGTACCGAACAACAACAGCAGCAGCTTCGTTCTGCTCAAGCTGCCAGCTACCGCACTCGATCATCTAAAGGATATTTCGAAAAAAGGGGAAAACTTCATTCTGAAAACTGTGCCCCACTGGTTAATGTCGGACAGACAGAAGACCAACACTATTAACGTAGGCGACACCATTTACCGTAACTGGCAGGTATCGCTACTACCCTACATTGGAACCAACCGCCAGCTATCGGGCAACGTGGTAAACAAGTACTCGTACAACATCTTTGCAGGATACTCTATGGGAGTTCGGGTGTTTGAAGTTAGCAGCTTGGTAAACATTGTTCGTGCCGATGCCCGATACGTTATGATTGGCGCGGTGAACTACGTGGGAGGAAACACCAAGGGCGTGCAGATCGGAAACATATTTAACCGCACCCAATCGGTTACAGGAGTCCAGATTGGCAATGTATTCAACCTAGCAACGGGCAACGTAACCGGCGCCCAACTTGCGGGTGTATTCAGCATGACCCATGCCACCTTAAAGGGCGCGCAGATTAGCGGAGTACTAAGCGTTGCCGATACCGTAAAGGGTGCTCAGATTAGTGCCGTGTACAGCAATGCCCACTACTTAAACGGTACACAGGTAAGCGGAATCCTGAACAACGCAAATGGGACAGCAGTTCCCTGCCAGCTATCAGCAGCCATTAACATCCTTAATGGCAACATCACCGGGTTACAAACATCGGGGGTGATGAACATCTCCAAAAAAGTTTCAGGAGCACAAGTTACAGGGGTGATGAACCTAGCCAGCATCGTAAAGGGGGAACAGATTGGAGGAGTGTACAACCAAGCCAATACCCTAAACGGCGTACAGGTAAGCGGTGTTACCAATATTGCAGGAAGAAGCAATGGCAGCGGCCAGGTATCAGGCGTTCTCAACATTCTTAATGGAGACGGAACCATACAAGTTGCTGGTGCGGCCAATATCGCCCGAAGCATACACGGTGTACAAATTGCCGGTATATACAACCAGGCCGATACGGTAGCAGGAGTTCAGGTAGGCGCTGTTCTGAACAAGGCAAAGGTGATGAAAGGGGTGCAGCTAGGCCTTATAAACATTGCCGATACCATTAGCGGTATCCCCATCGGTTTGTTTAGCTTCGTAAAGAAGGGATACCACCATATAGAAGCTTCGGGTGATGAGCTCTTCTACACCAACGTTGCCTTCCGCACAGGGACTCCACTTTTCCATAACATCATTACAGCAGGTAGCCGTACCCTCAACAAGGGAGGTGACGATCTTTGGACGGTGGGGTATGGCCTCGGAACCACCTTGTCGATGGGCAAGAAATGGTCGTTTGACGCCGATATCACCTCAAACACCATAGCCGTAAACGACCAACTGGAGGATAACAACAAGCTCTACAAACTATACCTTGGCTTCGACAGGAAGCTGAGCAAGCATGTGTCGGTTGCCTTGGGGGTTACCGCCAACTACTTCGACTATAAAGATTCCGAGGTAGAGGATGGCAAGATGCTTTCCAGCATGATCCCCTACACTTTATGGAATACGCAGCAGGAAAACGGGCGCACCTCGTGCGGCTGGATTGGCGCTAAGCTTGGCATCCGATTTTAGAAGACTTCTAGCCCCTTGTTCGGGTAGCAGATTCTGCTACCTTTGTTTGGCATTCGGTAACAACAGGTATATTGATGGCAAATAAACAACAAGGCTGTAGGAAGGGGATGGGAAGGTGGATGGGGATTATCCTCGTGCTTGCCGCTCTGCTAGCATCCTGCTCGGACGGGCCACCCCCAAGCGTATCATTCTACTACTGGAAGAGCCGCTTCCGGCTAGGTAAAATCGAACAGGAAGTCCTCCGCACCAACAACGTCCAAAAGCTGTACGTCCGCTACTTCGATATCAATATCCACCCCTACCTTGGTAGCGCAACGCCTGTAGCCATCATCAAAGGCGACAGCCTACCCCGATGCTCCATCGTTCCGGTTGTATTTATAAAGAATAGGGTATTCGAGAACGCCAGCAACCAAGAGGTAGATACGCTTTGCCGTAAGGTGGCGCAGCTGGTTGCCGGCATCAACCATAACTTTGGCATAAAGCCCACCGAGATGCAGTTCGACTGCGACTGGACGGTGAAAACCAAGGATGCCTACTTCCATTTTCTAAAAAAGTACCGGGCGTTAACCGGACAAACGCTATCGGCCACTATCCGCCTTCACCAGGTGAAGTACCCCAACAGAACGGGTGTTCCGCCAATAGACAGGGGCGTAGTGATGTACTACAACATGGGCAGCATTAGCGCCGATGGCCGCTGCTCGATCTACGACAGGGACATTGCACAGAAGTACACCGCCGCGCTAGGCCGCTACCCGCTACCGCTGGATGTTGCGCTACCCATATTTACGTGGGGAATTCAGGTGCGGCAGAACATGGTGGTGCACCTGCTAAACAAGATGAACGAGGGGCACTTTGCCAACGATCCGCACTTTACAAAAATGCACGACTCCCGCTACCGTGTCGTTACACCCTGCTTTAAGGGCGGCTACTACTTTATGCAGGGCGACGAGATAAAAATCGAAAGCATCTCGCGCAGCAACCTCCGCCAAATGGCGAAGGATATCGCGAAAAACCTCAAAGCCCATCCTCGAAACCTGATTTTTTACGATTTAGACTCTCTTAATATCAAACAATATGATGCTAAAATCTACCAAAAGCTGGCAAATCGTATGCGCTAGCCTGCTGCTCCTAGCAGCCTCGTACGGTATTGTACGCGCTTGCGCAGGTGGCGAATGGGACGAGACCTACACCTCGAACTACACGCCCGAGGTGTTTGTTGCCGATACCACCCAGACACCTTTCTTCTACACCTGGCTTTTCTACTACCAGATAGGGTTCGACACCCAGCACAACGAGCGCTTCAACACCACCAACGTGGCCGATTGGAACAGGTACCTGAAGGGCTCTATAGATTCCTCATCGCTCGACTACCTGCTAAACAGGGCTAACGATGCCTCCATAGATAGGTTTGCGGCCTTTTTCGACGGGAAGGCGCTGCCCGATTCCCTAACGCTTAAGGTGAAGGGGCTAAGCAGGAGCAATCCCCAGCACAAGGAGTTTGTCCGCTACCTAGGCTACGCCAAGAAGTGCGAGCAGTACGCCGTGTTCTACTACAACGACTACTACTGGGAGGTCAAACGCATCCTCCCCAGCAAGGAAACGCTGGGCAAGCTCGAAAAGCAGCTGCGCACCGGCTTCGAGAAGAGTGCCGACCAATTCCTAAAGGAGCGGTACTGGTTTCAGCTGGTCCGCTACTACTTCTTCTACGACTCGGAGAGGTGCATTGCCGAGTTCGAGAACTACCGATCGAAGCTTACGCCTAGCACCATGTACTACCGCACCATGGCGTACGCCGCCGGAGCCTACTACGCTACCGGTAAGTTCGGCATCGCCAACTACTACTACAGCCTCATCTACGATGGCAGCAGCCTGCTAAAGACGGTGGCCCACGCCAGCTTTCACCCCCAAGACGAAAGCGACTGGAAGCAAACGCTCGACCTGTGCAAGAGCAAGGAGGAGCGCATTACCCTTTGGCAGCTGCTGGGCATACGGTACGCCGACGAGGTGCGCTCGATGAAGGAGATATACAAGCTCTCGCCCCGCAGCCCCAAGCTCGACCTGCTGCTCACCCGATATGTCAACAAGCAGGAAACCGCCATACCCTACAGCACCAATAGCGACTCGGCAAAGGCAGCCATTGCGCAGGCCATCCGCTGGTGCCAGCAGGTGGCCAACGACGGCAAAACCTCGAACCCATTCCTATGGAGCGTATCGGCCGGCTACCTGTCATTCCTAACGGGCGACTACCCCAAATCGGCCCAGTACTACCAAAAGGCCGCCAAGAGCGCACCCAACAGCCCTCTTGCCCAGAGCCAGCTACGCCTGCTATCGCTGCTTACCAGCATTAAGCTGCTGCCCACGATCACCCCAGCCTCCGAGCAAGCGCTGCTGGCCGATCTGCAGTGGCTGTACGCGCTCTCGGAAGAGAGCGTCAACCCACGCTTCCGCTACTACACCGCGCAGGGCTGGGTGAAAACGGAGCTATCAAAGAAATATACGGAGCAGGGAGATATCGTCAAGGCCGAGTGCTTTACAACCAGCAGCGCCTTCTACGCCAGCAACGACAACGTCGAGCGGTTGAAGGCCTTCTTCCAAAATCCCAAAGCGAACGCCTTCGAGAAGTTCTGCATGGAGATGAGCGAGAAGAAGCTCGCCGACCTATGGGAGTACCAAGCCATACGGGCAGCCTACAGCGACAGCCTCGGCAAGGCCATCGCCCTGATGGAGCATGTAGGGCAAACCTCCACGCTACTCGGCAACCCGTTTGTTGGCCGGAAAAACGACTGCCACGACTGCGACCACGCCGCTCTCCAAAAGGTGAAGTACACCAAGATGGCGTTCCTTAAGAGGCTGAATGAGGCCGAAGCCGCCATCGTCGGAAAAGATGCCTTCAACAACGCCTTTGTTGTAGCCAACGCCTTCTACAACATGAGCCACTACGGCAACGCCCGCGCCTTTTACGAGTGCAGCGTTTTGGGCAGCGCCCACTACGCGCCCTACGCCATCCCCGACGAGTTCGTCGACATGCTTACCTCCAACCAAACGGCCGCGAAGTACTACCGGATGGCGCTGAAGGCAGCTACCAGCAACGAGCAAAAGGCCAAGTGCCTGTTTATGCTTGCCAAGTGCGAGCGCAACGAGTGGTACAACGGCATCTTCTACAGCGACAAGAAGAACGAGTACCGCTACGACCCCAACCAAGTTGACTTTATCCAGTGGAGCAGCTTTAAGGCGCTGAAGGCCTACAGCAGCACCAAGTTCTACAAGGAGGTGCTGAACGAGTGTGGCTACTTCCGCAAGGCCGTGCGCGGCTAACCCATCGGCCAATGGCACAGCAGCTCCCAGGATAGCCCCCTGGGAGCTGTTCTACTTCCCCACATCTTAAATGATAAAAATTAGCTCACCCGATAGGGGGGAGCATACCGGGTTAGGTGTCTTGAGTTGGAACCAAACAACCGAGCAACATGCAATCCATATCACGAGCGCTGCAGCACGCCGCCAATCACGTAGACTTTATTGCCACCCAGCTGCTGCTGGCCATCAACACCTGCTTCTCGATAGCCCTACACCACCTAGGCAAGCTGCTCTAGGTGGCATCTCCCATAACTACCTTTGAGGTGGTTATGGACTCTAACCGTCACCCCTAATAATCACCTTCGAGGTGGTTACTGACTCTAGCCACTACCCCACATAACCATCTTCGAGATGGTTATTGGCTCTAACCTCCACCCCACATAACCATCTTCGAGGTGGTTACTAACTCTAACCAACATACCCCATAACCACCTTCGAGGTGATTATTGACTCTAACCACCATACCCCACAACCACCTTTGAGATGGTTGCTAACCCTAGCCACTACCCCACATAACCATCTTCGAGATGGTTACTAGCTTTAACCACCATACCCTATAACTACCTTTAAGGTGGTTGCAAACCATGATCAACATACCCAAGAACCTCCTTCGAGATGGTTATTAACCTATTTAGAACAGGTTATTACCTATCTGGAACAGGTTAATAACCAGTTCGGAGCAGCTTATTACCTGTTCGAAGCAGGTTAGTAACCAGTTTGGAGCAGCTTATTACCAGTTCCAAACTGGTTACTAACCCACCTAGAGGGGCTGAGGGCATCATCAAAAAAAAAAATTTACCAGGAGGGGGGGAGGTTAGCCGGCAGGGTTGTCATAGAGCCGTAAGAGAAAACCAAATCAACAGAATTATGAAGCGTAACGTTCGAATGGCCATCGTGGCCCTAGCATTTATGGCAGCAGGCAGCACCAGCGCGCTTGCACAGTCAGCAGACAACAACCAAACCCAAGATAGCAGCATTACCTACCGTCCGTTCCAGATTTCATTTGTGCCCATGCTCGGCACCAACGGCATCGAATCGCCCAAGGTGGCCAATAGGCTTTCGGTAAACATCATTGCCGGCATGTCGAAGGGCGTAGGGGCGGCCGAGTACGGTGGCATTGCCAACCTCACCAACGGTAAGGTATTCGGGTTTCAGTACGCGGGCATCCTCAACACCTCGAAGGATGTAACCGGCTGCCAGGTAGCCGGCATCGTCAACCTCACCCGTGGCAACGTTAAGGGATTCCAGGCGGCTGGCGTGGTGAACAACACCAAAGACGTAAAAGGATTTCAGGCCGCCGGCGTGGTCAACCTCGCCAGGGGTACAGTGGAGGGCAGCCAAGCTGCCGGTGTCGGCAACATGGCCAAGAGCGTAACGGGCGTTCAGATGGCGGGAGTCTTCAACCTATCGGCCGATAAGGCCAAGACCCAGCTGGCCGGAGTCTTCAACTCGGCGACCACCGTCGAGGGAGTTCAGATTTCGGGTATTGTAAACAGGGCCAAAACCGTGGGCACCCAAATCGGCATCGTCAACATTGCCGACAGCTGCAGCGGCGCCACCATCGGCTTCATCAACATCGTGAAGAGCGGCTACCACCAGTTCGAGGTGTCGGGCGACGAGCTCTTCTACGCCAACCTAGCCTACCGCTCGGGGGTAAAGAAGCTGCACACCATCTTTTCGGCAGGTATCCGCCCCGACTACACCAACACCACCATCTGGACCACCAACTTTGGGGTGGGCACCAGCTGCAACCTTTCGGCCAAAACCCTCTTCGATGCCGAGCTATCGTGCGGTAACGTAGTTGTTGACGACAAGTTTCGCGATGAGAATAACCGCCTCTACAGGGCCTACATCGGCATCGACAAGTACCTCTTCCGCGGCATGTCCATTGCCATTGGCGCAACAGCCAACCTGCTAAGCTACAATACCGACAACGAGCGCAACGAATACCTGATGAAGCAAATCGTTCCCTACACCATGTACACCCACAAGGTTAACGACAGCCGAAGCCTTTCGGGATGGATTGGCGGCAAGATTGCCCTCCGATTCAACTAACCGATCAACACAACCAAACCCAGATAATTCCCAGATCGGAGCCATAGCGCTCCAGCCATTCTTCCCCTTACTGCCGACGATGGCAGTGGGGCGAAGAAAAGGCTCCCCAAAAAAGACAAATAGCAAAGTTCGAAGCATAGCCTTTGCCGCAGGCATACCCTGACACTCCTGCAGAGGCCAACCAACCATCGCATAAAATGAAAAAGATTCTGACAGCTATAGCTGCAGCACTACTATGGATAGGCGCTGCAGAGGGCCAAACCCTTGTCCAAACCGTACGCGGTAAGGTGTACGACGCCGAAACGCAGGCACCTATTCCAGGTGCCAACATCGCCATCTCGGGATTTGCTCTAGGCGGCTCGAGCACTGCCGACGGCAGCTTTAGGGTAGCCAACGTGCCCGTAGGTAGGCACGACGTGGTAGCCACCTTTGTCGGCTACGAGCCGGTAACCCTTCCCAACATCATGATTTCCTCGGGCAAAGAGGTAATCCTTAACATCGGCCTCAAGCAATCGGTAAAGCTCATGGAACAGGTAGTCATCAAGGGCAACACCCGCAAGGATAGGCCCATCAACACCATGGCTAGCATTAGCGCCCGCTCTTTTTCGGTAGAGGAAACGCGCCGCTACGCCGGAGGTATGGACGACCCCGCCCGCATGGCATCGGCCTTTGCAGGGGTTACCGTGGGCAACATCCAAGATAACGCCATCATCATCCGAGGCAACTCGCCCAAGGGCGTTTCGTGGAGGCTCGAAGGCGTGGAGGTACCCAACCCCAACCACTTTGCAGGTGGTAACGTGGCCGGTGGCGGCTTCACCAGCATCTTCAGCAGCCAGGTGCTGGCCAACTCCGACTTCTACACGGGCGCCTTCCCCGCCGAGTACGGCAACGCCCTTGCCGGCGTCTTCGACATGAAGCTCCGCACCGGCAACAACGAAAAGCGCGAGTACACCGCACAAATTGGCATGATGGGCATCGACTTCGCCTCCGAAGGGCCATTCAAGAAAGGCGGCAGTTCGTCGTACCTCTTCAACTACCGCTACTCCACCATGGGGCTACTATTCAAGGCAGGGCTAATCCCATCCGATCAGGTTCCCGTTTACCAGGACCTCTCGTTTAAGCTCAACTTCCCAACAGCCAAGTGCGGAACCTTCTCCATTTGGGGTATCTGCGGCATCGACAACAACAAGGAGCCAGTAGACAAAGACTCCACCAAGTGGGAGACCAACTGGGATCGTATAAAGTACAACTGGGACATATACACTGGTGCTACGGGCATCTCGCACCGCTACTCCATTGGCAAGTCATACATCAGCACCACCGTTTCGGCATCGGGCACCTCCAACAAGATGGACCAAACCCGCTACGACGACTTTATGCAGCTACGCCCCAACGGCAACATCAAGAGCAACACCTCTACCCTTACCCTCAACAGCTACATCAACAGCAAGCTTAGCACGCGCCATACGCTACGTGCCGGAGTAACCGTCAAGGAGATGTTCTACAACTTGGATATCAGCAGCACAATTGACGAAAAGCCCGAGACCTACCAGAATATGATACTCGAAAAAGGGCAAAGCACCCTTGCCGAGGCCTACTGGCAAAGCCGCTACCAGCTGTCGCCATCCATCTCGGTAAATGCAGGGATTAACGCCAGCTACTTTGCCCTCAACAAGAGCCACTCGGTAGATCCCCGCTTCAGCATCAAGTGGCAGATGGCCCCCAAACATGCCCTCACCCTAGGATTAGGGAAGCACAGCCAGCTGGAGGAGCTCCGCTTCTACTTTGTCAGAAATAGCAAAGATGGCAGCAGCTACTTCCCCAACAAGAACCTCGACTTCTCGCAGGCGCAGCACATCATTCTGGGCTACGACTGGTCGATCGGCGAAAAGCTACGGTTTAAGGCCGAAGCCTACTACCAACGCCTGTACCATGTACCCGGCATTGCCGACAGCTCCTACTCGATGATCAACTTCAACCAGGATTGGGGTTTTCACGATGCGCTCGTCAACAACACAAAGGGTAAGAACTACGGTATCGACCTAACCCTAGAGCGTTTCCTTACCGATGGATACTACTACCTGGCAACGGCATCCATCTTCGACTCCAAGTATAAGGGCGGCGATGGCGTTTGGCACAACACCCGATTCGACAAGGGATACTCGTACAATATCCTTGTAGGGAAGGAGTACGATCTTAGTAAAAACAGAATATTCGGAATAAACGTTAGGTTTAACTACATAGGTGGCGAGCGCAAAACACCCGTAAGCACCAGCGAATCGATAAAAGAAAGAAGGGTAATCTACAACGAGTCGAAGGCTTTCGACGAGCAGTACCCCTCCACCTACTACCTCGACTTTACCCTAACCTACCGCACCAACAAAAAGCATTACTCGGGCACTTGGGCGTTACAGGTTAAAAACATGCTAGGTTCGCCAATCTATGGCGGCCCAGAATACAACTACAAAACCAAAGCAATAGAAGAGCAGAAGATAACAATGGTACTCCCCGTACTAAGCTACCGAATAGACTTTTAATTTCACACAACCAGCAAAGGCAACCTCGTGAGGTTGCCTTTGCTGGTATTTGTACATTCTATATAATTCCCAAAATCTCCAAATTATTGCAAGATTAGGAGGTTTTTGGGTGGTTTTAAGATCTACTCATTAAGCAAGTCCACGAATTTTGGACCTTTTATAAAGGCCGTTTTTTTGCCATTCACCTGAACCAAATCAAGGTAACCTATGGACATCAGTCCCTGCAAATCTGTCCTTGCGGTTTGGTTGGACACGATAAAGCGATTTTGAATTTCTTTTACAGTAAAACGCAAATCTCCATTATTATAGAGCAGCCTAAGAATTTCGGCCTGACGCTCGTTCACCAAAGGTAATTTCTGAAAGACTACTGTACTCTGCTTCTCCCTAACCTTACGCTCGATGTAGCTCTTCAGTTCCGCGTAGGCTAAACTCATTGTTTTCAGGTTGTAGGTAATAAAGTAGGTTAGGTCATTCCCATCGTTTTCTGTATATAGGTAGGCCTTCTCGTATTGGTTTTTCGATTTTGCTATAAGACGAGATATGGAGAGGTATTCCGTCATCCAGTAGCCCTTCGAGAGTAGGTACCAGTAAAATAGCGCTCTGGCAGTTCGCCCATTTCCATCAGTAAAAGGATGGATATATCCCATCATAAAATGAATAATAATACCCTTTACTATGGGATGTATAAAAAGATGAGGGTTATCGTTATTAAAAAAGTCACAGAGTCCATCTATTAACTGCGGAATATCCTTGAAGTGTGGCGGCGTATGTACCACCTCGCTATCGCTGTGGTTAACCACGTAAATGTCGTTCGTAGTCCTAAAACACCCCTCCTCCAATTTATCATCAAGGGTATTGTACGCCATAAGCGCGTGAACCTCCAGCAAACGATCCAGCGTAAGCTTCTCCTGCTTATTTTGAACGATATGCCTAATGGTGTTATAGTTATTCACGATCATCTGATCCGACTTATTCCTCGGTTTTTCCTCATTACGAAGCATCTCCTTCGCCTTTTTTCGAGTAGTCGACGCCCCCTCCATTTGCGAAGATGCAATAGCCTCCTCCATGATGGAGCTGATAAGGTAGCGCTGCTTATCCTCTTCTGTTATTGCCCCTGTTGCTCCAAGCGTTCCCGCAAAGTTCAGGTCTATCTCATGCAAAACTTGTAAAATCCAATCCGTTGTATTAAAGATAAAACTGTAGTTCCCAAATCTAAGTTGCTTTGCATGTACGCTTCTTGAAACCTTTACGGCATGCCATAAATCCACAGCACCATACTTCTCCGAAATAGGACGATACTTCACTTTATCCCAATAAAGATACTTTTCGTTGATGCTTTGAATCAGTTCACGACCTTCGTCGCTGTTCATCAAACTAAACGCCTTACTAATTGATTGAGCATTCATCCTTAATGAAGGTGGTTGTTCTATCATTGCTAAAACCTCCTAATTTTTGCAATATTTGGAATGATTGGCAATGTATGATAAATTCCAAAAATCTCCAAATTATTGCAAGATTAGGAGATTTTGGGTGGTTTTGAGAAAGCCTATTCCACCTCAAACAATCCGCTTTTATAGTCGAAGGTCAAGCAGCGTCCCTTAAATAAGCTGGTTCCAATCCAACCATCCTTACTTATATTATATAGCATCTCCATTTCATCCACCTCCCTCGGCTACCTATTCATTATCGCCGATTTCAATTAAAAGAAACCACATCAAAGACGGATACTATTTTTCCCGTGTTAAAACAAACATATTTTACAAAACGCATGTTAATAGAGATGTTAATCAAAATAAATCTTTCTATGAAACTAAAATTAATGTTTGTTTCGATGCTCGTTGCAGCATCAATGCTATTCGTTGGCTGCTCGCAGCAAGACGATTCTGTAAACGTAAATTCTTCTCAGAAGGAATTAAGTGTTGCTCCTACTCAGAAGTATGTCCCTGGTCAACTAATCGTGAAGTTCAAGGATGGGCAGACTTTAAAATCTAAGACAGATGTTATGCAGGCTTTTGGTGGTGCTGTTGTTCAAAAGATCTATGGCTCCAAATTAAAAGGAACAGACAATGGTTCCGTTTACCTCTACAGCATTAAAACTTCTGTGGAGAGTGCCATTTCAAAGCTAAAGCAAATGCCTGATGTTGAATACGCCGAACCTAACTACATCTACACAACGCAGGTAACCTCCAACGATCCATACTTTACCAACAGATCGCTTTGGGGAATGTACGGCGATGCATCAACTCCTGCTAACCAGTATGGCTGCCAGGCTGCAGAAGCTTGGGCGCTTAACCATACCGGCTCATCTACAGTATATGTTGGTATAATCGACGAGGGTTACATGTACAACCATGCCGATTTGGCTGCAAATGCTGGTACCAACCCTGGCGAAATTCCAAACAACGGTATCGACGATGATAACAATGGCTACATCGACGACGTTTATGGTTGGAACTTTGATGGCAATAATAATTCCGTTTTTGACAGTGCTGGTGATACGCACGGAACTCATGTTGCAGGTACTATTGGCGGTGTTGGTGGCAATAATATTGGTGTTGCAGGTGTTTGCTGGAATGTAAAAATGATCAGCGGCAAATTTTTAGGGACCAATGGTGGTACGTTGGCAAATGCTATCCTTGCTATTGACTATTTTGTTGACCTAAAGACGAGACACAACCTTAATCTTGTTGCGCTTAACAACTCTTGGGGTGGCGGCGGCTTCTCTCAAGCACTTAAGGATGCCATCGACAGAGCAAGTGCTGCAGGTATTCTATTTATTGCAGCAGCAGGCAATGGCGGCTCTGATCAGATTGGCGACAACAACGATAGATATCCTAGCTATCCTTCCAACTACACCAGCAGCAATATTATTGCAGTAGCATCAATTACTTCATCGGGTGCTAGATCTTCATTCTCCAACTACGGTGCAACTTCAGTAGATATAGGTGCTCCAGGTTCTAGTATTTACTCTTGTCTTCCTAGTTCTAGTGGTGGTTCTACCTATGGAACCATGAGCGGAACATCAATGGCAACGCCTCATGTTACAGGTGCTGCAGCCCTATATGCTTCTACACACCCTGGTGCTACAATGACACAGATTAAAAATGCTATTCTTAACTCTGCTGTTGCCACAACATCTCTTAGAGGTAAATGCGTAACCGGTGGACGACTAAACGTTAGTGGGTTCTAGTATATAATTATAGGACCGTACTATATATCTGTATAAAAAAGGGGTTGTCTAAGTAGACAACCCCTTCATCATTTAAGAATATCGTATAAAAAAGATTTACCTCAAGCAAAGCATTTGTTAGTACTCGTCAGGTAACTCCTTAAGCTCCTTAAGCGAGAATACGGGACCATCCTTGCATACGTACACCTTACCCACGTTGCAACGTCCACACTTGCCGAAGCCGCACTTCATACGGTTTTCGAGGGTGGTGTAGATGTTCTCGTCGGTAAAGCCCAGCTTTGCCAGTACAGGGAATGTGTACTTTATCATGATTGGGGGACCGCACACAATGGCAACGGTATTCTCGCTGCTTGGCGCCATCTTTTCGAGAACGGAAGGAACAAAGCCAACCTCGCCCTTCCAATCTGGGGTTTCACCTCCCGGATCAACGGTAGTAACAAGGTTTACATCTGGGCGTTCTTCCCACTCCTTTAGCTCGTGCTTGTACACCAAGTCCTCAACGCTGCGGGCTCCATACAGGATGGTAACATCCTTAAAGTTCTCGCGGGTATCGAGGGCGTTCCAGATTACGCATCGCATTGGAGGGAGCGCAATACCACCTGCTACGAACACGAGGTTCTTGCCCTTCCACTCATCAATAGGAAAGGTGTTGCCGTAAGGTCCACGGAAGCCAATGACGCTTCCCTCTTCGCACTGCTGAAGTGCCGTAGTTACCTTTCCCGCCTGACGGAAGGTGCACTCGATATACCCCTTACGGGTTGGAGAAGATGCCACGCAAAAGGTAGACTCCCCTACCCCAAACACCGAATACTCACCAAACTGTCCCGCCTTGAAGCTGAATTTCTGCTCATCCTCTTCGTTGACGAACTTCAAACGGAATGTCTTAACACCAGGTGCCTCGTGAGTGATCTTCTCGACCACCATTTGGTATGGCATGTATATATTTTCGCTCATTACTTGATCTCCTGAATTGCGGTTAAATGTTCCAGAATATTCATATCGGCAGGACAGGCGCGCGAGCAACGTCCGCAGCCGCTACATCCGTACACCGAAAGACGCTCGGGCATGTACGAGAACTTGTGCAGAATACGCTGACGCCAGCGCTGCGACTGCACCTCGCGTGGGTTGTGCCCCGATGTATGTTGGGTGAAGAGCGATAGCCCGCAGGTATCCCAGCAGCGAACGCGGCTACCATGCTTGCCGTGCGCTTCGTCCTGAATGTCGAAGCAGGCGCAGGTAGGGCATACGAATGCGCAGGCACCGCAGCTGAGGCATCGGAGCGACTGCATCTTCCAAACATCGCTTTCGAAAAACTTGTCCACCTTATCCTTTATCTCCTTGTAGTTGAACCTAACAGGAAGGTTAACCAGGTACTTCTCCTTATCCACATCGCCAATTGCCTCGAAGAGGTTTGGATTCTTGCTTACAATATCCTGCCCCTTTTCGGTAATGATCTCTGCAAGATAATCGCCATCTGCGCCCATCTGGGTTAGAAAGATGTCGCTCCCTTGGGTATTGCCGGGACCTCCTGCAACAGAAGTACAGAAGCACGACTCGTCGCACCTGCTGCAGCTAAATCCTATTACCGTACTCTTTTCGAGACGAGTATTGTAGAGGATATCCTTGCTATCCCAGTTGAAAATTGCCTTTAGCGGAGCAATGCCGGCAGCGTCGCATGGACGAACACCCCAAACTACCGTTTCGGGAACGCTTTGCGGATCGAAGTCGGTAACGGCAATGCCATCCTTACCTTTAGTATAATCAAACAGCTTTTCGGTTCGTGGGAATGCCACCTCCTTAGCCGACTGGGTAGTCTGGATATAATCGATAGCAACATCAGAAAAATTGTCTACTACCTCGTAGTTCACCTTTCCATTTCTGAGCCTTGGAGCATAGATGGTCTTGCCCTGCTGTTTTATGGCGTCGAATAGCTCTGCAAGAGAAGCCTTCCTAACCAAACGCTTTTCAATACTCATAGTCTATCGTATAAAAGATTCTTTATCGTCGGGGTTGAACGTTGACATAACATGCGCACACTTTCGCGAAGGCTGGTGCTCTCCAAAGCTCTCCTCGATGTTCTCGAACATCTTCTTGGTAAGGAGGCTAAATGGTATTGCCAGCGGACAGGCATCGGCACAGGCGCCGCAATCTACGCAGCGACCGGCAAGATGCATTGCCCTCATGAAGTGCCACTCGATGTTACCCAGCTGGTGAGATGGGGCATGAATCCACTGAGGCTGATTCATCTCGACGGTGCAGCGCTGGCAGTAGCACATGGGGCAGGCAGCACGGCAGGCGTAGCACTTAAAGCAGGGCGACAGCTGCTCTACCCAGAAAGCCCAACGCTCCTCTTGTGTCATGCTATCGATCTTGGCAATTAGTTCCTTGTCGCGAGCATCAATCTCTATGGCATGCTGGGCAAGGTATGCCTCAACCTCATCGAGGTTGGCAAACTCCATCAGTTTGCTTTCTGGGGTGATGCCCAGCACTACTATATTTTCATCCTTAACCTGATTCTCGGCGGCAAGCTGAATAACTGCGCGCATCACAGGGATTGGAGCCACAATGGCAGGCTTACCCAGCTGCTTTACCTCATGCTTATGGAGGTAAACCGCAAGGTTCTGCACGCAACGGCTATCGAAAATCAGCTTAGCTACATCGTCGGGGTTGGTTACAAATACCGCCCTTGTCTTATTGCCGACACCTTGCTCGAATCCGATAACAACCTTTACTTCGCCGGATTCGAGAAGCTCCTTGGCGCGTTTTCTAAGTTCATCCATTGCTTACTTCCTTTTCGAGGTAATTAGCTACTTTCTTATAATCGTTGTAGGGTCCCAGCTCGCGGATGGTGGAAACGGTAGTGTTTACCACATCGGCCCACTTGGCACCCTCGGCTGCCGACACCCACGAGAACTGGATACGACGGATGTCGATACCCATGAAGTCGCAGAGGTTGCGGAACACGATCCAGCGGCGGCGGGCTTGGAAGTTACCCGAGGTGTAGTGGCAGTCGTTGGGGTGGCAACCCGAAACGATGATGCCATCGGCTCCCTCGCCAAATGCCTTCATCAGTAGCATATAATCAATACGTCCGGTGCAAGGGAAACGTACAATCCGCACGTTGCTTGCATACTTTATACGGCTTGTGCCGGTAAGGTCGGCTCCTGCGTAGGTACACCAGTTACACACAAAAGCCACTATCTTGGGTTCAAACTCGGTCATTTCTTATTCGTTTAGAAGTTAAACTGAAGTTAGACGGTAGTTATACAGAAGTTAATCGGAAGTTAGAAGAATGGCTTACGCCTCAAAATCTAACATCTAAAGTCTAACATCTTGTATCCTAAAACTCGTTCAACAATCCCATCACTTCGTTATACATCTGGTCGTGGGTGTAGCCCTGAATGTCTATCGACTTCGAGCGGCAGAAGGCAACGCAGGTTCCGCACCCTTGGCAAAGACCCGGATTAACCTTGGCAACCGTTTTGATGACATTGCCTGCACGATCCTTGATCTCCTCGCGCTCGATGGCCTGATACGGACAAGCCGACTGGCAAAGGAAGCAGCCCACGCAGGTGGAGAACATAGGCGGAGCGCAGCGGTTTACCGAGGCCACCAACGGCTCGCGGGTAAGCTCGCTCTGCGAGAATAGCGTGGCAACCTTTACAGCAGCGCCCGAGGCCATGCTCACGCTTTCGGGGATATCGCGAATCGACTGGCATGCTCCAGCAACCATGATACCTGCCGTGTTGGTTTCAACAGGCTTGAGCTTTGGGTGTGCCTCTGCAAAGAAATTGTAAGCATCGTACGATACGTGCAGCTTCTGAGCCAGCTCCTCGGCACCCGGATTGGCAACGCCGGCGCTTGCCAGCACCACCATGTCAGCCTCAATCTCTACAGGAGTTGCCCCAAGCAGGGTATCGGCACCCTTAACGATGAGCTTGCCGTTCTTCTCGTAAACGCGCGATACGCGACCACGAACGTACTTAACGCCATCGTCCTCTATGGCACGGCGAACAAACTCCTCGTAGTTCTTTCCGGCAGCACGGATATCCATGTAGAATACTGTCGACTCGCCACCGTGAACCTTGTGCTGGTACAGCATAGCGTGCTTAGCCGTGTACATACAGCAAATCTTGGAGCAGTATGGAATACCCTTAGCCTCGTCGCGCGATCCGGCACAGGCAATAAACACAATCTTTTTAGGAATCTGACCATCCGAAGGCCTGCGGATCTCGCCCAATGTTGGACCCGATGCCGAAGCAAGGCGCTCGAACTGCAGCCCGGTGATCACATCGGGGTACTTGCCGTAGCCGTATTCGGGGAAGAAGTCGGGCTGCTTTACGTTGAAGCCCGTAGCAACCACAACGGCTCCAACCTCAACCTCAACGATCTCATCCTCCTGGTCGAAGCGGATAGCTTGGGTTGGGCAAACCTTCTCGCAAACGCGGCACTTGCCCTTGGTGTAGTAGTTACAGGTAGCCTTATCGATTACCGGCTTGTTGGGAACCGCCTGTGGAAAGGGTACATATATAGAGGTACGGTTTCCTAACCTCTCGTTGAATTCGCTTGGTATCTTCTTATTCGGACACTTGGTGGTGCATAGCCCGCAGCCGGTGCAAAGCTTCTCGTCGATGCTCTTCGACTTCTTGCGGATCTTCGCCTTAAAGTTTCCGATAAAGCCGTCGAGGCTCTCCAGCTCGGCGTAAGTGTACAGCGTGATGTTGGGATGCTGGGCAACCTCCACCATTCGTGGGGTAAGGATGCACTGCGAGCAGTCGAGCGTGGGGAAGGTCTCCGAGAGCTGCGACATGTGCCCGCCGATGGATGGCTCCTTCTCCACCATAATTACCTTATGGCCGCAGTTGGCAATATCAAGCGCCGACTGGATTCCCGAAATCCCCCCACCAATAACCAGCGCGGTTTTGGTAACAGGCACCTTGATGTTGGACAGCGGATGGTTGCGCTTTACCTTCTCCACCAGCATGCGCACCACGTCGATGGCCTTTTGCGTGGTGGCATCGTTGCGCTCGTGCACCCACGAGCAGTGCTCGCGAAGGTTGGCCATCTCGCAAAGGAAGGGGTTAAGTCCAGCTTCGCTGCAGGCCCTACGGAAGGTAGGCTCGTGCATGCGGGGCGAGCAGGCCGCCACCACCACCCCGGTAAGGTTTTTCTCCTTGATGGCATTCTTAATAAGGGTCTGACCAGGATCGGAACACATGTACTTATAGTCCACGCTATGCGCAACCCCTTCGTACCCGCCAACTACCTCGGCAACTTTAGCGCAGTCGACGGTAGCTGAAATGTTTTCGCCACAATGGCAGATGAATACTCCTATTCGTGACATATCTTATGCTTCGGTACGGATTTCTTAAATATCAACTTTTACAAAATGCCTTTGCAGGCCTAGCGACTCCCTATCGAGCCCAATGGCAAGGCCGATGGCCTGGGTGGTGTAGAGCACCGGAATGCCTACGCTGGCGCTCAGGTAGGAGTTGATCTCCTTGCGGCGCATGTCCAGGTTGGAGTGGCACATGGGGCAGGCCACGATGATGGCCTCGGCGCCCCGGTCGGCCGCATCGCGTACGATCTCGCCCGAGAGGCGGGCAACGGTGCTGGTGCGCGACATGGTTAGCCCCGCCCCGCAGCACTCGGTCTTAAAGGCCCAGTCGATGGGGGTTGCCCCGATCTTGGCCATCAGCGTATCCATCGATTGGGGATCTTCCTGACGGTCGAACTTGAGGATTTCGTGAGGGCGAACCAGCAGGCAGCCGTAGTAGCAGGCCAGCTTGTGGTCGAAGGGCTTTACCACGCGCTCCTCGAGCTTGGGGGTGATGTACCTGTCGAGCATCTGGATGATGTTCAGAATCTCCACCGTACCCTTATACTCCATGCCGATGGCCTCCACCACCTTCGCCTTGAGCGCGGGGTTGGCGTTCAGCTCGTGCTGAGTGGTGCTCAGGCGGCTGTAGCAGGCGGCACACGGAACAAGAACCTCGTGCATACCCTGCGCCTCGGCCAGCGCCAGAATGCGGGTGGGCAGCGCCAGCGACAGCTCCTTGCTGACGTTATGCGCGGCAGTGGCGCCGCAGCAGTTCCAGTCCTCGATCTCGCGGATCTCGATGTCGAACGCCTTGGCTACTGCAAAAACTGATTCGGTATATTCGCGCGAGGAACCCTTGAGCGAACATCCTGGATAAAATCCCAGAACCATATGTTTCTTTTTTGATATTAGACGGGAGATATGAGAGGTTAGATATTAGACGTTAGACTTTGCGGCGTAGACTTCTTCTAATCCCGCTAAGGCAGGATGTCGCTTCGCGCCACTTCTTCTAACTCCTCCTCCTACTTCTTCTTCACCGTCTTATTAAAAATCGATACAATCTTACTCTTGCCCTTGATGACCTCGGGCACCAGGTGCAGCTTGCCGCGCGAGAGCATGGATGGGGCCACCGCCACGTCCTGCATCAGGCTAAGCGTGCGGGCCTTGTACTCCAGGGTAAGCCCCAGCTCGTACAGCCTTCCCGTCTTCTCGATGGAGGAGAGGAACGACTTGTGGAAGGCCACGATTTCCTTGGCTTTGGGTGATACCTTGCCCTCCTTAAGCGATTTCTCGCGGAGGTAGTCCATCACCTTGGGGATGTCTACGCTCTTGGGGCAGCGCGAGTAGCACATCTCGCAGGTTAGGCACACCCAGATGGCGAACGAGCGCAGCAGCTGCTCCTCGAGCTGCGGGTCGCCCGCCTGCAGCATGCGCATCGCGTAGCTGGGCGTGTACTCCATTTCGGCGGCCAGCGGGCAGCCCGCCGTACACTTGCCGCACTGGTAGCACTTGTTAACGTTAACCCCAGTGTTCGCTAGGACTTCGCCCGCTAGGCCACTTACGGTTTGATGGTGAACATCAGCACTCATAATTCCAGAAGTTGTTTTGTAAAAGCTACTTTTCGGACTTCCGCCGAAGAAATGCCCTCCCGGTATGGGCCGCCACTCCTCCCCAAAAAGTCCGGGGGCAAATGTAGTAACCCAATCGAAAAAGCCAACACCATTCCCCCTTATTTTCCATGCTGTTAATTGATTAGCAGTAAAATCGAGGTGCATTGCCCCCCTCCAGACCGCCCCCCATCGGAGGGTCGCGCCGCCAAGAGGCTATCGGATAGCACCTTTTGTTCATTCCTCCAAGCGAAATTTTGTTAATAATCTTTGTAAGCTAAATATCGCTAAGTATCTTAAGGGCCGATACGAGCTGCTCCCGCACAGCATCGTGCGCTCTTTGAAAGATCGGCTAACGCTTGCTCTTTACCGGAAGCACCGGCGCCCGCCGGAAGGCTAGGCTTCCACCCCCCCATCATTTTAATCATTAACATCCGCCCCGGCGGGTCGCCCTTAGGCGATGTCGGGAAGATGTTTTCGGTTCCGATTGGCTCGTCCCGACATCTCGGGTAGACGATTTCGGTTCCGATTGGCTCGTCCCGACATCTCGGGTAGACGATTCCGGTTCCGATTGGCTCGTCCCGACATCTCGGGTAGACGATTCCGGTTCCGATTGGCTCGTCCCGACATCTCGGGTAGACGATTTCGGTTCCGATTGGCTCGTCCCGACATCTCGGGCAGACGATTCCGGTTCCGATTGGCTCGTCCCGACATGCAAAGGCCAAGAACAAAAGGCAGGCAACCACCGATCTTCGGGAAAGCACGTCGCTGGCAAGCGGCTCCATCTGCGTAAATTGAACACTTAACCTTTAAAATGATTGACAGATGAAAAAATTTGGACTAAGCGGATTTAGCGTTAGCGATTCAGGTAGCATGGCCACCGTAGTGGAGGAAGAAGTAGCAGCCTCCACCCTTACCGAGGCCAAGGAGTCGCCCCAGCTTAAGGAGGTAATGAACAACCACGTGGACTACCACGAGAGCATGGCCCGTGTCCGTAAGAGCCAGAACACCGAGGTGAAGATTGCCGCCGACAAGGCCTTGGACGACGCCTGGGTGGGCACGCGGCAAATGGTGTGGGGGCACACCTACTCGCCCGACCCGGCCGTGGCGCAGAAGGCGCACCAGCTCTACGCCGTGCTCGACACCTACGGCGCCGGCGTGGAGGAGCTCTCGGGCACCGAGGAGAGCGAGAAGATTGACACCATCCTGGTAAAGCTCCTCGAGCCGGCCAACCTGCAGCTGGCGGTAGACCTCGGTGTGAAGCCCTTCGTCGACCATCTGAAGGTCTGCGCCCAGAACTTCCGCCGCGACTGGGGCAGCCTGGAGGCCGACAAGGAGGCCTTCCGCAACAGCCTCTCGGCCACCAACAGCCGCCGCAAGCTCGAGGCCAGCATCGTAGCCTTCTACGAGTATGTGGACTACGGCGCTAAGTTCGCCCCCACCAAGCGCGAGGAGTGGGCCAAGCTCGAGAGCGCCATCTATAGCCGCTACACCACCATCCGCCAGAAGTACGCCGAAACCAAGAAGAAGAAAACCGACCCCACCAAGCCTACCACGCCAGATACGGGTAAGAAGTAGGCAGGCCGATGCTGCAGATTACCCCGTCAGGATTAAAACCCTGACGGGGGATGGCTGCAGTTCTGACATATATTCAGTTATTTGGAGAAAGAAACAAGTTAAGTTTAATATTTAAAAAGAATCGAAGATGAATAAACATAAAGAGATTATTCCTATTGAAGACAATCGACTATATTTTCTTTTTAAGAGAGGTGAGCACGATCATATAAAGGCATTATTTGAAGAAGGAGAGGTCTATATAAACTCAATAGATCACATTCGAAAATGTGACAATAATAAAGAACGTTCCGATGAAGAAGATGGAATATTCTACAGAAACTTTATAGGACAAGCAACAGTAACAATGTGCGATGTTGGAAAAGACTTTGATAATGACGGTGTAAATATGAATACACCGGATTTGGTTTTTAATTATGATCATACTGAAAAAGGAAATATTTATTGTTTAACTGGAATTTACTCTGAACATTTAAGTGGTGATAGAGACAACATAACATTTAACACAAAATCATTTGGAGAAACTACAATACTAATTCATAGTCCCCAAAATTTTCTTGACAGGTTATTCGATGCGTTGAAAGAAAATGGATACTCAAATTTTAAACCAAGAAAAGTCTCTTACTATGAAAATAACTATTCTGGGAATGTTGGTTTCTTTAGAAAACATGAGAGGTTTAAACCACAAAGTGAATTTAGAATTTTCATACCAAATGCAAAAAACGAACCTATAAAGTTGAAAATTGGTTCATTGAAAGATATCGCTAGTTTTAATACAGGCTTTATCAAATTAAATTACACTGACGGTAAAGAACAAATAATATCCCTATAACGCCCTGTTAGGACTAAGTTTCACCTCTTCATAATCTATCCTAGCAAATTCTAGCTTCCACCAAAAAAAGAAGGCAACCCTTCTCAGAGTTGCCTTTGTTGTCCTATCAGGGCTCGAACCTGAACTCTTCTGATCCAGAGTCAGACGTGTTACCAGTTACACCATAGGACAGAATTGATGCTGCAAAGGTAGCAGAAATGCCCCAAAAAGGAAGCCTAGCACCAAAAAAATTTGCGAACTCTTTACATCTTTATGTTTATTAGCTAACTTGGGAACGTGTACAACCTAAAAAACTAACAGGTATGAATACAGTTTTAGTCAACAACGGTAAGGCCGAGATCCAGAAGGACGGCCAAACTGTTAGCACAATTGGCCACGGAGAGATTATCTGCGCCGAGTACAACCACGATCAATCGCTCATCCTCTGCGTAACCGATCAGGGAAAAGTTGAGCTGAGAAAGGAAAATGGCTCGGTGCATAAAAGTGTTGCAACAAACGCCGTTTACGCCACCTTCGAGGGGCACGACGTGCTAGTTACCACCATGAAGGGCAGGCAGGAGCTCCGCAAGGAGAACGGCAGCCTGCTAAAGACGATAGGTTAAGCAGCACATGTACGAAACTAAAAAGGCGAATCGGTTATGGATTCGCCTTTTCTACATTATAATGATGATGATCTACTTTCCGGCAATCTTAGCCCACGAGTCCTTAAGCGTAACCGTGCGGTTGAATACAATTCTATCCGCAGTGCTATCGGGATCTACGCAGAAGTAGCCGATGCGCTCGAACTGGAACTTATCACCAGCCTTCTTGGTAGCCAAGTCGGGCTCCACCAGCGCCTCAACCACCTTCAGCGACTCGGGGTTTAGGAAGTCCTTGTAGTCCTCCTCCTCGGTAAGGTTGTCCATATCCTGACGGGTAAACAGGCGGTCGTAGAGGCGAACCTCCACCTTCTTGGCATGCTCGGCCGATACCCAGTGGATAGTACCCTGAACCTTGCGGCCGTCGGGCGAGTTACCCCCACGCGATGCAGGATCGTAGGTGGCGTGTACCTCGATGATATTGCCATCGGCATCCTTAACCACATCGGTAGCCTTAATGAAGTAGGCGTAGCGCAGGCGAACCTCCTGGCCAATGGCCAAGCGGAAGTACTTCTTAGGAGCAACCTCCATAAAGTCGTCGCGCTCGATGAAGATTTCCTTACCAAAAGGAACCATGCGGGTGCCAGCCTCGGCATCTTCGGGGTTGTTTATACCCTCCAGCTCCTCGGTTTGCCCATCGGGATAGTTGGTGATAACCACCTTCAACGGATTAAGCACCGCCATGCGACGTTCGGCGCGCTTGTTCAAATCCTCGCGAACGAAGAACTCGAGCAGCGAGAAGTCGATAACGTTATCGCGCTTGGCCACCCCAATACGCTCGGCAAAGTTGCGGATAGCCTCAGCAGTGTAACCACGACGGCGGATGCCGCAGATGGTAGGCATACGAGGATCGTCCCATCCTGAAACGTAGTTATTCTTAACCAGTTCCAGCAGCTTACGCTTGCTCATTACCGTGTAGGTAAGGTTTAAGCGGGCAAACTCGTACTGCTTCGATGGAAATATCTCGAGCGTGTCCACAAACCAATCGTAAAGCGGACGGTGTACGTCAAACTCGAGCGTACATATCGAGTGGGTAATATTTTCGATGGAGTCGCACTGTCCATGTGCCCAGTCGTACATTGGGTAGATGCACCACTTGTCTCCAGTGCGGTGGTGTTTCGTATGGATGATGCGGTATAGGATTGGGTCGCGGAAGAACATGTTGGTATGCGCCATATCAATCTTAGCACGAAGCACCTTAGCGCCATTCTCAAACTCGCCATTCTTCATGCGCTCGAATAGGTCGAGGTTTTCCTCAACGCTACGGTTACGGTATGGGCTTTCCTTTCCGGGTACGGTTACCGTTCCACGACCAAGACGAATCTCCTCTTGGGTTTGATCGTCAACGTAAGCTTTGCCCTTCTTGATAAGCTCAATAGCCCAAAGGTAAAGCTGCTCGAAGTAGTCGGATGCGTAGAACTCGTTGGCCCAATCGAAGCCAAGCCACTTTACATCTTCCTTTATTGAATCAACGTACTCCACATCCTCCTTAACGGGGTTGGTATCGTCGAAACGAAGGTTGGTTTGTCCGCCGTACTTCTTTGCCAAACCAAAGTTTAGGCAGATAGACTTGGCATGACCAATATGCAGGTATCCGTTAGGCTCGGGAGGGAAACGGGTTAGCACCCTTCCGCCATGCTTGCCGCTCTTGATATCCTCTTCGATAATCTCCTCAATAAAGTTTAGCGCCTTTTCCTCAGCGCTGGTGATCTCCGTCTTATTGTCGCTCATACGTGTAGTTTTTCTCTTAATAACGATATCGCTCGAAACGAAGCGAACCACAAATATAAGCAAAGTGGCGCTTCGCAGCCGAACTTGGGCATACAAATCGCGCATTTCGGCAAAATACAGGAGCAAGATAGCACCCAAATCAGCCCTACCATCCGACAAAAGCCAGCCGAATCCATTACCTTTGCCCAAAACAGAACGGATATGCACGGTATTATTGAAATAGAGAACATGGAGTTCTACGCCTACCACGGCTGCTTTGAGGAGGAGGCCATCGTTGGCAACAAGTTTTTGGTAAACCTCACCATCGAGATGAACCCCGATGTACCCGCCCAAACCGATAGCATCACCGATGCGGTAAACTACCAGCTGGCCTACAGCATCGTGAAGCGCGAGATGGCGATACGCTCGCACCTACTGGAGCATGTTGGCGGACGTATTGTTGATGCCATCTACAAGGAGCTTGCCGGCATCCAGAAGGTAGCCGTTAAGGTTTCGAAGATGAACCCACCAATGGGTGGCCCTATTCAAAAGGTAAGCGTGACGGTGGTTAGATAGATACAACTGATGAGCACAGAGAATAAGCAACCCAAACAATCCATTTGCCCCAAATGCGGCGCCGAGTTTACCTGTAGCACAGCAACGGGCAGCTGCTGGTGCATGGAGCTTAAGCTATCCTCAGAAACCCATAACCAGCTGAGGGCAATGTATGCCACATGCCTTTGCCCTGCCTGCTTGGCTCAATTTGCCGAAAAAGATAAATGAAGCCCTTGCGGCTTTTAAAATTTTACTATCTTTGCCGACGCAAAAGGGTTTCGTGGCCGAGTGGCTAGGCAACGGTCTGCAAAACCGTGTACAGCGGTTCGAATCCGCTCGAAACCTCAAAAAGGCTGAATGTTTCATTCGGCCTTTTTTATTACCATTACCCAAACTGCATTTATATCTTGAATTTAGGATACAGAAAAGGGGAACCTCTTGGCTCCCCTCTTGATATAAAAGGTTCTTTAGTTTCTTTCTACTTTAGTCCTAAATCCCAGAAATCAGGAAGTACTATATCGCTTGCCTGCCTACCTGTTCCTATCAGAACTCGCTTATCAAATTCAAATGCAATAGCATCGCGACGATTAGGGACAGCACCAATTTCCACTTTTACCCATTTCTTTGCTACCGCATCGAGTGTCCAGAGGTCGCTAAAGTACTCCTCGTTATTACAGCCAAAACCTACATACGCCTTCCCTTTCAACGTAAAAGCAACTGCTGCGTAGCGATAGGTTGGAAAATCCTGAATTTGTCTCCACTCGTCTTTGATGGGATCATACTCATAAAAATCCTTTGTCTGACGATAGGGATACCCTCCTTGGCTAATTCCTAATCCCACATACCCCTTTCCGTTGCACGAAAAGGCAACAGCGCCGCATCTAATACCAGGCATGCTTTCAACCTGCATCCATTTATCTAGTTTGGGATCGTATTTCCAAAAATCACTTAAATAATCATCCGAAGAATTGTGAGTACCGGTTCCTACATAAGCACAACCACCTACCACAAAACTTTTTGCACTATAGCGAGCCATTCCTGGGAAATCAGCCTTTCTTTCCCACTTATTTGTGCTAGGATCATACATCCACAAATCGCTACAGTTTTCGTGATTAACGCTAAACCCAAGCCCAACATATAGCTTTTTACCAACAGTGAAAGCAGTTGACGCATTGTATCCTTCTCCTGGATAATCGGCTATTCTTGTCCATGTCTTTTTATTTTCATTATACTTCCAAAAATCATTTAGGTAATCGCCATTAGTATTTACACCTAATCCTACAAATCCATAGCCATCAATTGTTGCAGCTACCGCCCCCTGCCTTTCTGAAAGGGGAGTATCTTTTAACTTCTCAAAAACTGGATGGAAAATTTCATCTCCTTTTGAACAGCTTGTTAAAACAATGCCGGAGATTAAAACGGCAACAAGTAGCTTCATTTTTATCATTTTTCTTAGCTCTTAAATATTCGCCAAAATTAGCCGTTTTCAACGACAAACAGCATATAGAGCGACTACAACTTCGAACAACCATTAACCGAGCGAAGGGAATCGAACAGCGTATAGTATAATGCCGAATATACTTGAGCCTAAATAAAAAGGGGGAACCGTTAGGCTCCCCCTTTTATATATAGCTGGTTGCACTACAACCCAAACTCTTTCTTGATAGCGTCAACGCTGTCGAGCTTCTCCCAGGTGAAGAACTCCACCTCCTTCTCGGCTTGGTTGTTGATGGGGCCAACAAGCACGGCCTTCTTGTAGCACTTACGCCCGAAGTGGCCGTAAGCTGCGGTTTCCTCGAAGATTGGGTTCTTCAAGCCAAACTTCTCGATGATGCGCGCTGGACGAAGGTCGAACAGCTTAGCAACCTTTTCGCTGATCTGAGCATCGGTTAGCCCTGCCTTTGCCGTACCGTAGGTATTCACGTAGATGCTTACCGGACGGGCAACGCCAATTGCGTAGGCTACCTGAACCAGCACCTCTTCGGCAACACCTGCCGCAACAAGGTTCTTGGCAATGTAGCGGGCAGCATAAGCCGCCGAGCGATCTACCTTCGACGAGTCTTTACCCGAGAATGCTCCACCACCGTGAGCCCCCTTGCCGCCGTAGGTATCTACGATGATCTTACGGCCGGTAAGGCCGGTATCGCCGTGAGGGCCACCGATAACAAACTTGCCGGTTGGGTTTACGTGAAGGATGATATCGTCGTTAAAGAGGCTTTGGGTACGAGCTGGAAGAAGCGCCTTAACGCGTGGGATAAGGATATGCTGAACATCAGCCTTAATCTTGGCAAGCATCACCTCGTCCTCGTCGAACTCGTCGTGCTGAGTAGAAACTACGATAGTGTTGATGCGCGCTGGATGGTTGTTGTCGTCATACTCGATGGTAACCTGCGACTTGGCGTCTGGACGAAGATAGGTCATTTCCTTACCCTCGCGACGAATCTTGGCAAGCTCCTGAAGCAGCATGTGCGAGATGGTTAGCGATAGCGGCATGTACTCGTCGGTTTCGCTACAGGCGTAGCCAAACATAAGCCCTTGGTCGCCGGCGCCCTGTTCGCCTGCCCCCTTTTCCTCTTGGCTAACACCACGGTTGATATCGGGCGACTGCTCGTGAATGGTAGAGATCACGCCGCAGGAGTCTCCGTCGAACTTGTAGGCCGCCTTGTTGTAGCCAATACGGTTGATAACCTTACGGGCAACTTCCTGAACGTCTACGTAAGCCTCCGAGCGAACCTCGCCGCTGATAACCACCAAACCTGTGGTAACAAGCGTTTCGCAAGCCACCTTCGAGTTGGGGTCTTGGCTTAAAAACTGGTCGAGAATTGCATCGGAAATTTGGTCGGCAACTTTGTCTGGATGTCCTTCGGATACAGACTCAGATGTAAATAAGTATCCCATTTCTTGTTAAGCTGTTTTTGATTAAACAATAATGAGAAAGGATTTTAGGATGGACAGAAATACTAGGTTTTAGCATTTTTTTCTGTGGTTGCAAGCATCCAAATCTTTCCACATAAGCGCACAAAGGTAGCAATTGTTTTATTTTTTGCTCCATCCGTTGCGCATATTACCCATTTTCTTCAATTGGCTTATAAATTATTATGATAGCAGCCGCTACTGTTTGGGTTCTTTAACTAGCTAAATCTGAAAAACGGCGGCCCATAACTGTTTTTTAATCATTACCGACTATCTTTGCTTCTTGACTATCAACTTAGATTACGAATAATGTTTAGATTCTCTCGAATAGGTTTGGTTTTAGGCGTTGTGGCCCTTGCGATTGCTAGCTTTACATCGTGCTCGAAAAGCGATTTTGTAGGACCAACTCTTATCAACGACCCTATTAACCTAAAGCGGTCCTTTACCGTTAATCCTGGCGAGTCGGTTTCGCTCACCTCAAAGTTCGATGTACCCGAAAGCCTAACGTTCGAGTGGAGCATAGATGGCGTAAAGATGGCTGATAGCAAAAGCACGTATACCTTTTCCACCACCGATCCTGGCAGCTACATCATCACCGAAAAAATATCGAACAGCAACGGCGAGGTATTCATCGACTACTACGTTACGGTAAGAGGTAAGACCTACGACCAAGGCTATTTTCTGCTTAACAACAATACGTCGGAGGCATCGCTTACCTTTATCAGCAAGGATTATTCGACGACTGACGAAAACGCGTACGCAACCGTGAATCCCGGCAAAACTCTAGGTTCGAATATCGTCTCGGCCCAAGCCTACCTCGGAAAGATCTACATCATCTCCGAAACCGAGGGGCTGATTGTGCTAAACTCCATCACCCTAAAGGAGGTTGCCCGAATTGCGTTACCAGCCAAGCCCAACTACTTTTTGGGCATCGACAGGGCAACTGCTTTGCTCAGTACCGATGATGGCATCTACCGAATCAACCTCAACCCGCTTAAGGTGGGCGACAAAATCCCCGGCATCGGAGGGCGCTGTGGCTTGATGGCCACCACCACCAGCTACATACAGGTACTTACCCTCGAAAGTAAAATAATTGCCATAGACAGGAACAAGCTTATCGTATCGAAGCTGCTAAATGTGGGCCGTTCGGGGTTGGCTACCGATTTGAGCGGCAACGTATGGTCCTCGTACAAGGATACGCTCTACTCCATCAACTCATCGCTTTACGTTACAAAATATAAGATGCCTACCGGATTCCTGGTAACCTCCTCCTGGAATCCCTGGAACGAAGGCTCGCTCTGCATATCGCAAACCGAGAATGCGCTGTTCTTCATCCGGGCCAATAGCGATGGCCGCCCCTCGCAGGAAATCTACAAGGTTAGCCTCAGCACCATCACCAATACCTCCACAACGGCATTCATCACCCTGCCCGCAGGCCGGGCATTTAGCGGGGTGGGCATCCGAATCAACAGCGAGAACAACATCGTTGCCTCTACCGTTAGCAGCACCGGCGATAGCCCCGAGGTGGTGGTGTACCGCGCTGGCGATGGAACACCCGTAAAAACAATCAAAACCACCTCGAAGGAGGCAAAGTCGATGCTCTTTAACAACGTAAAGTAAGATGAGAAAGGTTGCCGCACACTACGTGTACTGTGGCGATGGCCAACCCGTAAAGTTTGGCATCGTTTCGCTCGACGACAATACGGTGGTTTCCGTTAGCCCATCGGCGGAAAACCTCGTAGAAGCTGCCCAAACCGAATTCTACCCCGGGGTACTCATCCCCGCCATCGTCAACGCTGCGGCGGCAACCGGCAGCGGCGTTTGGTTTCCGAAGGATGACCACGAGGTAGGCAGCGTACTAACCATCGAGAAGGAGCAGCCGCTGCTGGCGGTGATCACCCCCGAGGCATTGGCACACCTTTCGGCCGAGGCGCTGGCATCCATCTACGAGAATATGATTGCCCTGGCGATAGGCCACGCCTCCTCCAACCATCCTACCCTACTCCTTAGGATGATGGTGCAGCTGGCGGAGAAGCTGCCGGATGTTCCATTCCACGAGATTGTGAAGATGGCCACCACCAACGGAGCCGCAGCGCTGCAGCAGAAGCAGCGGGGCACGATTGCCGCCGGATACCAACCCGGCATTTACCACATATCGGGATTCTGCTTTGCCCGAAAAACCATCGACCAGCACTCCACCATTGAAGTAATTGCTAGCTAAAACCACCCGTTTACCATGGCTACATTTCTATTCGATAAGATAATATTTGGCCCTATAAAGAGCCGCCGCCTGGGCAGCTCGCTCGGCGTTAACCTGCTGCCCAACGACTGCAAGCTGTGCTCGTTCGACTGCATCTACTGCGAGTGCGGGTGGAACACGCCCGGCATCCGCAAGGTATTCCACCCCCGCGAGGAGGTAAAGGCCCGCCTAAGAGAGAAGCTCGAGGAGCTCGGCCGCCAGGATAGTTTGCCCGACGTGATCACCTTTGCCGGCAACGGCGAGCCCACCATGCACCCCGAGTTCGACGGCATCATCGACGATACCATCGAGCTGCGCGATGCGCTGAGCCCCAAAACCCGGATTGCCGTGCTCTCCAACGCCACGCTCATCGGGCGCGAGAAGGTTTTCAACGCCCTGAGGAAGGTAGACCAGAACATCCTGAAGCTCGACTCGGCCTTCGAGGATACCGTGCGGCTGCTCAACCACCCCCAGGGCGAGTACTCCACCGCCGTGCTGGTGGAAAGGCTCAAGAAGTTCGAGGGCAACCTCACCATCCAGACGCTCTTCGTGCGCGGCAGCTACAACGGGCAACCGGTGGACAACACCACCCCCGCCGAGCTCGAGGCCTGGATGAAGCTGCTGGCCGAGATCAAGCCCAAGGAACTGATGGTGTACACCATTGCCCGCGACACCCCAGCCCCCGACCTGGTAAAGGTGCCGGAGAAGGAGCTTCGCGCCATTGCCGACACCGTAACGCAAATGCTAAACATACCCGTACAGGTATCCGCATAAAACCAAAAACCCATGAAGGTACTGGTAGCACCGCTCAACTGGGGAGTAGGGCACGCCACCCGATGCATCCCCATCATCCACTTCCTCCTGAAAAGGGGCGACGACGTGCATATTGCCGGCGACGGGCAGTCGCTGGAGCTGCTTCAGAGCTACTTCCCGCAGCTGGCGTTCCACGAGCTGCCCCTGCTGACGATCACCTACACCAAGCACCTTCCGCTCTACGCGGCCTTCCCCCGCATGGCCGCACGCATGCTCATCCACTACTTTAAGGACCGAAGGGCCATCCGCCGGCTGATGGAGCAGGAGCACTTCGAGTGCATCTTCTCCGACAACCGCTACGGCATCCGCAGCGCCGAGGCCAAGTCGTACCTCATCACCCACCAGCTGCACGTGTGCTTCGGCTGCGCCAACAGCTGGCTCGAGCGCCTCTCGGCCCGCATCATCCGCCGGCTGATCCGCCCCTTCAACGCCTGCCTGGTGCCCGACTACGACAGCGACAACAACCTGGCCGGGAAAATCGACAAGCCCAACGGCGGGCTAAAGGTGCTCTACACCGGCCCACAGTCGCGCTTCCCGCTCGAGGAGCCCGACATCCCGCTGCCCCGCTACGACCTGCTCATCATCCTATCGGGGCCCGAGCCCCAGCGCACCAAGTTCGAGCGGATCGTCGCCTCGCTCTCGGCCTGCAGCGCCAAGCGCATCATGCTGGTAAGGGGCACCAAGGATGCCCCAAACGAGCCGCTGCCGGTTAACCTCAACACGCTCGACTTTGCCGGCGACCTCATGCTGCAAACGCTCATCCGCAACTCCAAGGCCATCGTCGCCCGCGCCGGCTACAGCACCATTATGGATCTCAACGCCCTAGGTCGCGGCGCCGTGCTGGTGCCCACCCCCCACCAGCCCGAGCAGGAGTACCTGGCTACCTGGCTCGACGGCAAGCGCGGCTTCGTTAAGGCCGGGCAGAACGAGAAGGAGCTGCAGGAGTGGTTCTAGCGGCAGAATCATATCATCAAAAATTATAGCAATGAGATCAGCGTTGATATTTGCACCATATATACTTATTCCCATATTCGTCACTTTAATTTTCAAAAAATATAAGGCCTCACGGTCTGATTGGACTTATCCTATAACACTCCTTCTCGTTTTCTTTTACCCATTCCTCCTGTTTTGGATTGACGACTTAGCGACTCCTCCGCAGCCGGGACCTAGATGCGGAAATCCTCCTTGAGGATTCCTTGTCGGCAGCACCATAATGCTGCTGCCCATCTCGCTGGTTCTGCAGTTCGTATTCAACAGAATTCTCTTGCCTACCAAAAAAAGCAGGAAAGCCCCCGATGAAACCAACGGGTAGCTTCACCGCCCATCCACACCTGCCACTGGTCAACTAGGATTCGAGCACGGGCGCTTTCGGGGAATGAACCTCCCCGCCACAGCAGCTTACGCCGACAATCGGATTCCCCCACCCCCCAAAATAAAAATCTCCTACGCCCTACGCAGGAAGCCGTACTGAGATCAGTACAGAGCCCTGCATACTGCAGGAAGCCGTACTGGAATCAGTACAAGTCCCTGCATACTGCAGGAAGCCGTACTGGAATCAGTACAAGTCCCTGCATACTGCAGGAAGCCGTACTGGGATCAGTACAAGTCCCTGCACACTGCAGGAAGCCGTACTGGAATCAGTACAGAGCCCTGCACACTGCAGGAAGCCGTACTGAGATCAGGACGGAACCCTGCACACTGCAGGAGGCCGCACACCTGCCCAAAGCAGATAGCACCCTCCCGCAAACCCGCAAAAAATTCGTACACTTTCTGCTTTGTAAGTATTTTTTAATATATTTACGCCTGTACAATAATATTAATTATTACTGTTATGAAAAAAGTAACCTTCCAGAGCTCTCCAGCTCACCTGCTCTCTCAGATGCAGTTTTACCAGTACATCATCGGCCAGGCCAACAGCATCCACGGGCTGGGCGATACCGTGCTTACCGATACCGAGCTCAAGCAGCTGGTTGCCGTGCTAATTGCGCTTTCGGGCGATTACAACAAGGTGCTACTCCGCGTTCAGAAGAGCCTCATCACCGACGACATCGTCAAGCAGGATCGGGTTCGCGACTTCAGCATCGCGGCGCTACGTGCCGCCATTAAGAACGCCCACTACTCCACCGATGCGGAGGTGGTACGCTGCTCTGTGGCCCTAACCATACTCCTGAACACCTACAGCGATGCCGCCCGGGAGGACCTAGACACCGAAAGCGCCACCATCGACAAGCTGGTGGGCGAGCTCGAGGGCCCCACCTACAAGCCCATGGTGGATACGATTGGAATTGCACCAAATGTCGCCCGCCTGAAGACGGACAACAACACCTTTAAGACGCTGTACGCCAAGCGTACCAGCGAGGAGGTGGCCAAGGATGCCTCCGATACGCGCGAGCTGCGCAGCAAGGTAAACGAGCAGTACATGCTGCTGTGCGACTACGTGCTGCTGAAGGCCCGCATGAAAGACGAGCCCCAGTACAACCAGTCGGTGCAGATCATCAACGAGGCCCGCAGCCGCTACAACGCCCTAATGGCCCAGCACCAAGCAAACCTGAAAAAGGAGAAAGAGAAAGAAAAGGAAAAAGAGAAGGAGAAGAACGACAAGCCCACCAAGAGCTAGCTTCCTCCCTACCATACGCCGCGAGTAGCGCCTCCACAGCGGGCGCTACTCGCCTTTTTTTGAACAAGGTCCGAGACGATGTTAGCGGCTATTGCTATTTTTATGGTCTGGCACCATCTTTGAGATGGAAATTTCCGCGTTGCCTACATTAAGCAACGCCACGCATGGAGGTATTTCCTACAAGCTATACAAGTAAACGTTCACTAAAAACTAAAAACAATGAGAACAACCATTTTGCTACTGAGCCTACTTTTCGCCTTTACGTCATGCTCGAAAGATGATGATAGCCAAGACCCAACCATCGACTACCCCAACAGCCAGATATATACCAACACCAACAAAACCCTGCTAGTTTTGCACAGCGCAGAGTGGTACCTCACCAAAAGCACCAATGGCTTCGCTGAAGTGCATCTGAAAGTGACAGGGTTTACCAACGGCGATAAGATAACCATCGAAAACTACGGCGATGGCCTAAAGGATGACGTAGACGTAGAGTTGGACTCCAAGAAGACCTTTACGAAAGATATCGTTATTTGCTTCTATGCAACCACCGTTCCAACCGGGGAATTCGAGCAGTCGACCACCGTAAAGGTATACCGCGGCTCGGACATACTAACGGTTGACCTGAAAAGCGGAAAACTGAAATTCTAAAGCTGCTATACAAATGGAGCGAGTAGCTGCCTAACCAGTAAGCACTACTCGCCTTTTTTTGGCCCAAATTATACAACGATAACGCAAAGGATTTTGTAAAAGCTATACCTTTGCTCCCCGATGAGAAACCTAAAAGCCATACTTGCCGTACTGCTGCTCGCGCTATCGCTGCTCGACTGCTTCGACACGTGCATCCTCACGGCTTTAAAGCGCTCTCCGAACCTTACCTGCCAAAGCTGCACCGCGCAGGCCACCCATCACCATCACCATCAGGAAGAGATTGTTTTGGAGGAGACCAGCACCACCAGCCAGCCGCAGGAGAAGCAGCAGCCGAAGCTCCCCGTTAGCGATCAGGTTGCCGCGAGCACCTACACTACCTCTATCTGGCAGCCCCCCAAAGCGGCCTAGGCGCAAAGCCTTCACCAAAATGCGATCTGCATTATCCATCGACCAGCAGCTAGGGTAACACCGGCATGACTGGCGATTAAAAACAAAAATCGACCATCATTTTTACCTGTATGAGTACAGAAAAGGAAAAAGTAGCCGGATTTTCGGTACTTGCCGCTGTTTTTTTGACTGGCTTTAAGCTGCTGGTAGGGATCGTTACCGGGAGCCTCGGCATCCTATCCGAAGCGCTACACTCAACGCTCGACCTAGTTGCTGCCATCATAACCTACTTTTCGGTTCGTATTTCCGATAAGCCCGCCGACTACGACCACAACTTTGGCCACGGCAAGGTCGAGAACCTTTCGGCCCTAATAGAGACGCTGCTGCTGCTGCTTACCTGCGTGTGGATTATTTACGAAGCGGCAAGCCGCCTTATCTCGGGCAATACCCACATTGAGGTAACCGTATGGAGCTACGTGGTAGTGGTGCTTTCTATTGTTATCGACTACACCCGATCGCGAGCGCTGTACAAGGTGGCCAAAAAGCACAACAGCCAGGCGCTGGAGGCCGATGCGCTCCACTTCGCCACCGACATCTGGAGCTCGGCAGTCGTGCTGCTAGGCTTGGTTTGCTCCAGCTTTGGCTTCTACTTTGCCGATAGCTTTTCTGCCCTAGCCGTAGCACTAATCGTGCTGGGTGTATCGTACAAGCTCGGCCGTAGGGCCATCGACGTGCTGCTCGACAGGGCCCCCAAGGAACTCTTCGACGAGGTCTCCGCGCTACTCGAACAGCAGCAGGAGGTGGAATGCTACCACGACCTCAAGGTAAGGGTGGCCGGTGCAGATACCTTCATCAACGTAACCATCCACCTTCATCCCGAGCTGAGCCTGACGCAGGCCCACGCCATATCGCATAAGGTGGAGGAGTACTTGAGCAGCAGCATCAGCCGATGCGAGGTGCAGATCCACTACGAGCCCCACGAGACCGAAGTATCAACCAAAAAAAATGAAATCCATGAACTGTCCAATATGTAACGTTCCCCTGATGATCGCCGACAAGCAAGGGGTAGAAATCGACTACTGTCCACAATGCCGCGGCATTTGGCTCGACCGCGGAGAGCTCGAAAAGATCATCGAGCGCTCGCAAACCTTCGGGTTCGGCCACAACCGCTACGATGACGACGACCATCACCACGACAGCCACCACAACTACGACAAGCACGACGACCATCACTCGTACAAACATGGCTACCCGCACAACCGCAAGAAAGGATTCCTATCCGACCTTTTCGACTTTTAGAAGATACCACAAAAGAGAAGCGCCCCCAATTGGAGGCGCTTTTCGCTTACTATCGTATCCTGTTTGATGATTTTCTAGAACAGGTAAATCGTGCAAATCATGGTAATCATGCCCAAGGCGTATCCCCCAGCAATCTGCTTAAGGTTATGCTCGCCCAGATAGAGCCTCGACGTTCCAATAACCCCGCTAAAGAGAAACCCGACGAGCAGAAAGCCGACGATACTCGATAGCAACTTAAGGATTACCAGAAAGATCATTCCCATTAGCCCACCAATGCCTACCATGTGGATGCTGACCTTCCAGAAGATGTTAACCACAAAGGTGAGCAGCACGGCTATTGTGGAGCCTAGCAGAAACCCTTTGATGATGCTTGGAAGCGACACCCCTCCAATAAAGTAGAAGGTTACCGCGTAAAGGATAAAGGTAAAGAGTAGCGGCAGCATCCGTTCCTTCTTATCCGAAAAGTTGTAGTCTTTAGCCATTCGTCGCTTGACGAATATGGGCAAAAGCAGCATGGGCAGCACAAGCGTATTGGCCACAACAACCATCAGCACGTACTGTTTTACCTCCCAAGGAAGAATAGCAGCCACGCTACCAGCCTGAAACATGATCAGGATGCCGTAGGTAGGCATAAAAAGCGGATGCAGCAAAAAGCTGAATGTCTTAGCCAGCACTTTAAACATATTCTATAGCTCCTTACGTAAACGTGCAACTGGAATATTGAGCTGCTCGCGATACTTGGCCACCGTACGGCGGGCAATGGGGTATCCCTTTTCCTTCAGAATATCCATAAGCGCCTCGTCGGTTAACGGCTGCCGCTTATTCTCGTTGGCAACGCACTCCTCCAGTATTGTTTTTATTTCTCTAGTCGAAACCTCCTCCCCGCTATCGTTCTGCATTCCCTCCGAGAAGAAGTGTTTTAAAGGATAGATGCCGAAGTGGGTTTGCACGTACTTGCTATTTACCACGCGCGAAATGGTGGAAATGTCAAGATCGGTTACCGCGGCAATATCCTTAAGTATCATCGGACGAAGCTTGGTTTCGTCGCCCTCCATAAAGTACGCCTTCTGAAATTCCAGGATGGCGTTCATGGTAAGCAGCAGCGTATTCTGCCTCAGCTTCAGGGCATCTATAAACCACTTCGCCGAATCTATTTTTTGCTTTACAAAGGTTACCGCCTCCCTATCCTGCTTGGTGCGATCGGCCTTTTTGGCAACATACGCCTGCAGCATGGTCTGGTAGTCGCGGCTGATGCGTAGCTCGGGCTGATTCATCGAGTTGAGCGAAAGCATCAACTCGTCATCCTTAAGCTCCAGCACAAAATCGGGGATAACATGCTCGGCATACGCGCTGTGCGGATCGTTGTAGCTGCTCCCTGGCTTGGGGGTAAGGCTAATGATCTCCTCAACGGCATCGCGAAGCTCATCCTCCTCCAGGTTGAGCCTGTTGGCAATCTTGTCGTAGTGCTTCTTGGTAAACTCCTCGAAGTACTTCTCCAAAATAGTGGTGGCATTGGAAACCGATGCCACCGCCTGATCCTTGTGCCGCAGCTGAATCATCAAGCACTCCTGAAGGCTACGGGCTCCCACGCCAAGCGGCTCAAAATCCTGAATAATCAGCAGCACCTCTTCGAGTTCCTGCTCGGTAGCTTCGATGTTGAGCGCAAAGGCAATATCATCGACAATGTTCTCCAGCGGACGACGGAGATAGCCGTCGTCGTCGATACTTCCGATGAGGTACTGCCCAAGAGCCTGCTGCCGGGGAGTGATCGGGCGTAGCCCCAGCTGATCCTCCAAACTGGTATGAAAGTCTACACCTACCGAGAAGGGGATCGCCGTCTTTGTGCTATCCTTCGAAAAGTTGTTAGCATACAGCTTGTAGCTGGGCGTATCGTCGTCGTTGATGTACGAGTCGATATTCGACAGCGCATCCTCCTGCGTTTTGTCGGCCATTTCGGCCTCGTCGCTCACCTGATCGCCTCCCTCTTCGAGTACAGGGTTAACCTCCAGTTCCTCCTTAATGCGCTGCTCGAGTTGCATGGTGGGAAGCTCCAGCAGCTTTATCATCTGGATTTGCTGAGGAGATAGCTTCTGTAGTAATCGTTGCTGAAGGTTTAGTTTTTGCATGCTAGCGAATTCCGTTGGCTACGTAGGTTAAAACTCTGCTGTATTTGGGGTACGTGGGAATGGGATAACGTCGCGAATGTTGCCCATTCCGGTAACAAATAGCAGCAGGCGCTCGAACCCAAGACCGAATCCGGAGTGGGGCGCAGTGCCAAACCTACGGGTATCTAGGTACCACCACATATCTTTTTCTGGAATCTCCAGCTCGGCAATACGGGCCTGCAGCTTCTCAAGGCTCTCCTCACGCTGCGATCCGCCAATGATCTCGCCAATCTTTGGGAACAGCACGTCCATGGCGCGTACCGTTTTGCCATCGGGGTTTTGCTTCATGTAGAAGGCCTTTATCTCCTTGGGGTAATCGGTAAGGATTACTGGTTTCAGGAAGTGCTTTTCTACCAGGTAGCGCTCGTGCTCCGACTGTAGGTCGAGCCCCCAGCTAACGGGAAATTCGAACTTATGGCCGCTAGCCATAAGAATGTCGATGGCCTCGGTATATGGTAAACGAACGAAGTCGTTGCTAACAACAAACTTCAGGCGCTCGATGAGCTCCTCGTCGTACATCTTATTCAGAAACTCTAGGTCGTCCATGCAGTTGTCCAGCGCATACTGGATGAGGTTCTTTAGGAAATCCTCGGCAAGGTTCATGTTGTCCACGATATCGTAGAAGGCCATTTCTGGTTCAATCATCCAGAACTCAGCAAGGTGGCGTGGGGTGTTCGAGTTCTCGGCACGGAAGGTTGGCCCAAAGGTGTAGATCTCGGATAGCGCCATGGCACCTAGCTCACCCTCGAGCTGCCCCGATACGGTAAGGTTGGTGGACTTGCCAAAGAAGTCCTGGGTATAGTTGATTTTACCATCCTCGGTACGGGGGGGGTTATTCATGTCCAGCGTGGTTACCTGAAACATGGCTCCAGCACCCTCGGCATCCGAACCGGTAATGATTGGGGTATGCAGGTAGAAGAATCCTCGATCGTTAAAGTACTTGTGGATGGCGTAGGCCATGGCATGGCGGATGCGAAGCACTGCGCCAAACGTGTTCGTGCGTGGGCGAAGGTGGGCGATCTCCCTAAGGAACTCCAGCGAGTGCCCCTTCTTCTGCAGCGGGTAGGTGTTGGCATCGGCGGTGCCGTAAACCTCTATCTCCTTGCCCTGGATCTCTACGCTTTGGCCCGAGCCAACCGACTCTACCAGTGTACCAACAACCTTGAGGCAAGCTCCTGTAGTTATCTGCTTAAGCATCTCCTCGTCGAAATTCGATACCTCAACAACTACTTGGATATTATTAATGGTAGAACCGTCGTTCAGTGCGATAAATGCTACGTTCTTGTTGCCACGCTTGGTGCGTACCCAACCTTTTGCAGTGACTTCGCTGCCAACGCTGTTGGAGCGGAGCAGATCCTTAATCTTAAGTCGTCCTCCGGGTTGCATGATGATCTTTAATTATATATTCATTTCGAAACTCGACAAAGTTAGAAAAAAGAGCCTTCTACGATGCGCCGCATGGGGCTCATTTTACCCGTTGCCTTTAAAGTAGGTTAATAACGATCGCTGCTAAATCACGTCTTTTAGGACAAAGCGCACCTTAACCAAGCCGCCATCCCGGAGAACCTCCATGTGAATTGTTGTTCCCTTCTTGCCATTGAGGATTTCCAACAGCTCGCTCATCTTTATGGTGATGGCCAGCTTGTCGTTTACCGACACAATCTGGTCGCCAACGCGTAGGCCCACCTTTTCGGCTGGCGAGCCGGACCGAACCGTTAGTATCCTGTATCCAGGGAAGCCGGGTAGTACGGAGCCGATTTCGATACCGCTCATGTCCAGAAAGAAGGGGCTCCTGTAGCTCGAGTTGGGCCGCAGCCCGATCTTCTTCTCGGGGTAGTTCAGCAGCACAGTAAAGCGCCGAAGGATATCGGAGCCGATGCTCCCATGACGGTTGTTCAGGTTCGATACGCTCCCGATGTAGGCGGTGTCGGGGAAGGCCGCGATGATCTTCTTAAAGCTGAAGCCACCAATTCCAATGGACGGAATTCGGCTCACCTGCCCGTAGATATCGCCGTTAAGCCCGTAGCCCAGGTAGCTGTAGATGCTGGTGGCCGACGGGGCAATGGTGGTGCCGGTGCGGATGTCCACCCAAAGGGGGGTGCTAAGGCCCGAGTCGATGAGGAACTTCATGGGCGCGCTTTTCCCGTTGGCGGTAACGTTGAAGGTTGCGAAGCACTTGTCGTCGGGCAGCTCGAGGTCGTACAACTTGTACTTTTTCAGTCTGGCCCGCCGAAAGTACTTGGGGTTCCAAATCTTCAGCTCCTTTTGGGTATAGTCAATCTCCACGATAAAGTTCTTGAGGAAGCCGCCGCCCATCATGCCGTTAACCACCATCCCCGTGCGGATGGAGAAGTCGAAGATGTCGTCGATGGCCACCAGCAGGTCGATGTTCTCGCCAACAATGCCAGGCATGCTAAAGGTGTTGCGCATGCTGGCGTAGGCCTCTATGGCCTTGCCCTTGCCCAGCCCCTGCAGCTGCACCTTCCGGGCCTGGTTGAGCGTGAGCACGCGGTTGTTCTGCAGCTCGGTGATGAGCACCCCGCCGTACCCCGTATCGAGCACAAACATCAGCGAGTCGGAGCCGTTTACCGAAAACGGCAGTATGATAAGGTTGTTGATGAACCGAAACTTGACCACGGTAAACCGCTTGGTGCTGTCGGTAAACCGGAACTGGTTGTAGTCGGGGTTGGCATTCGGCCCGCCATCTGGCGCTGCCCCGGCAAGCGTAAGGGCAAGTAGGATACCTGTAAGGGCTTGGATGATACGCGTCATAGCAGCTCCTCCTTCTCGTTTACTAGTAGAACAGCGAAAGCTAGCCGATGGTAATGGCTGCTCGGCCCAAAAAGCAGCCATTAGGGCGCGGGCAGCACCGCTCGGAACGTGAAGGTTGCCGAATCTGACGTAAAGTTCGCCGAGTTTGACGTTAAACTCGACGAGTTTGATGTTGGACTCACCGAGTTTGATGCTAGACTCACCGAGTTTGACGTTAAACTTACCGAGTTTGACGTTAGACTCATCGAACTTGACGTTAGACTCGACGAGTTTGATGTTAAACTCATCGAACTTGACGTTAGACTCGACGAGTTTGATGTTGGACTCACCGAGTTTGATGCTAAACTCAGCGAACTTGACGTTGGACTCGACGAACTTGACGTTAGACTCACCGAGTTTGACGTTGGACTCGACGAACTTGACGCGACGAACGTCAATCCTAACGCTTGGATAGCAGCACCGCTACCAACCAAAAAGGCCCACCAGAATGTCTCCGGTGGGCCTCGTATAGCTTAAGCGGCTGGTTTATCGTAGCGCTTCGATACCGCGACGGATGCGCCCAACGGCATCGGCCTTGCCAATGGCTGCCATAATATCGGCTATGCCGGGTCCCTTGCTGCTGCCTACCAGGAGGAGGCGCAGGGTGTTCATCACCTGCCCCATCTTCAGCCCGCTATCGTGGATGTAGCCCTTAACGGTAGCCTCGATGGCAGTAGCCGAAAAGTCGTCGGCGGCCTCAACTAGCTCGGCGATAGCGGTAGTGGCCTTGCCCATCTCCTCGCTCCAGAACTTGGCGGCCACCTTCTCGTCGTAGGCCGTGGGCGCCACAAAAAAGTAGGAGGCCTGCTCCCAAATATCATGAACAAACACCAGTCTATCCTTTACCAATCCGGTCACGGTAGCCACAAATTCGTCCGATGCCTCCACACCATGCTTGGCCAACTCGGCCTTAGCCAGAGGCGTTAACTCCTCAACCGGCAGCTGCAGGAGGTGCTGGTGGTTAAACCACTTGGCCTTATCGGGGTCGAAGCGGGCTCCCGACTTGCTCACTCGGTCGAGCGAGAAGAGCGGAATAAGCTCGTCGATGGTAAACAGCTCCTGGTTGGTGCCAGGATTCCAGCCCAGTAGGGCCAGCAGGTTAACGAACGCCTCGGGAAGGTAGCCCGCCTCGCGGTAGCCCGAGGCCGTTTCGCCCGTTTTAGGATCAACCCAGCGAAGCGGGAATACTGGGAAACCCAGCTTGTCGCCATCGCGCTTGCTGAGCTTGCCCTTGCCGCTTGGCTTCAGGAGCAGCGGAAGGTGCGCAAACTGCGGCATCTTATCCAGCCAGCCAAACGCCTTGTAAAGCAACACGTGCAGCGGCAGCGATGGCAGCCACTCCTCGCCACGAATAACGTGCGAGATATCCATCAGGTAGTCATCGACGATATTTGCCAAGTGATACGTTGGCAGCTGGTCGGCCGACTTATAGAGCACCTTATCATCCAAGGTCGACGAGTTTACGATCACCTCGCCGCGGATAAGGTCGTTCATTACAATCTCCTCGTTTTCGGGCATCTTAAAGCGAACAACGTACTGGTCGCCCGCGCCTATGCGACGCTGAACCTCCTCGGCAGGAAGTGCCAATGAGGTTGCCAGCTTCCCGCGCACCTCGTAGTTGTAGGTAAAGGTCTTGCCCTCGGCCTCGTATTCGGCGCGAAGCTTATCCAGCTCCTCGGCCGTATCGAAGGCAACGTAGGCATTGCCGCTGTCGATGAGCTGATCGGAGTACTTTTTGTACAGATCCTTGCGCTCGCTCTGGCGGTAGGGTGCGTGTGGGCCACCCACAGAAACGCCCTCGTCAATCTGAATGCCACACCACTTCAGCGACTCGATGATGTAGTCTTCAGCACCCGGCACAAAGCGGTGCGAGTCGGTATCCTCAATTCTAAGCAAGAAATCGCCGCCGTGCTGACGGGCAAATAGGTAGTTGAAAAGGGCGGTACGAACGCCTCCCATGTGTAGCGCACCGGTTGGGCTGGGTGCAAAGCGTACCCTTACTCTTCTTTCGCTCATTTTTCTGATGATTTCGTAATAGGCCACAAATATAGGGCGAAAGTTTGAGTTACCAGCAACTCGACCAGCGTAGCGCTCGTGGATGAGGGCGCGCTCTTCTATGAAATAAAAGAGGAGGCCCAACATCGCCTCCTCAACTCCTTTATCCTATTGGATTACCTTATACCGTATCAGGTTCCAGGTTTCGGTATTCCCGCTTTCGGGGTTCTTCACCTTCATCTTCACAATCCAGCGGTTGCGGGCAATCCAGTACTCGTTCTCGTAGGTGGTATTGGCCAAGATGCCTCCAACGCCCTTAACGGAGCACTTCACGTGTACCACATTGGTCAGCACCTCGCTGTCGAGGCTTACCTTTTCGTTTTCCGAGATAATGCTGAAGTAGGGGGAGTCAGTTTGATTAACAAAGGAGAGCGGGAATACCAAGATCATGTCAATGCTCGAAATAGGCCTGCTGCTCTTATCGTAGGCCGATACCCGAAGAGAGTTGCCCCGAGGCAGCAAATTCTCCACCTTGGTGCTCTGGTAGCCGTCGTTGCAAGCGTACCTCACCTCAATCTGCTGGGCAAGGCACCTATTTCCACCCTCATCCGTGCCCGAAACCTCGGTTTCGCTAAACAGCACCACGTACGAGGAGTCCGTCACGTTAGTCCCCTCCTGCTGGTACACCCAGTAGCTCCCCGGCTTAAAAGCCGTCCACTGCCGCGTCTCCTTCTCTATGGTGTAGTTTCGTACAGGATCTTCCTTTGTACACATGGTAAGCGCCATAATCGACACACCAGCCAACCCAATAAGCCTAATAACTCCCCTCATATCCTCGCGCTAAAATTTCCTGCCGCTAATATAGCGTGGTTCTTTACACTTCTGACGTATTATAGTGGATTTTTTAGCAGCTAAAATGTTAAATGGCTCGTGGTAGAAAACAAAAAATCCTGCCACACCATGTAGCAGGATTTTGTATGAGCCCGTAGCTGCGGGCTAAATTACCTTAGAGGCATACTTACGGGCAATAACCGCAAGCATGTCATCGGTCATGTTTTCGATATTCCATTTAGGACTCCAACCCCACTCCTCGCGAGCGCAGCTATCGTCCATCCAGTTGGGCCAGCTGCGCGAGATCGCTTCCTTAACCGAGTCTATGTTGTAGGTCATGGTAAACTCGGGGATGCGCTTCTTAATGGCAGCATAAATCTCCTCTGGCGTAAAGTGCATGGCGGTAATGTTAAAGCTGTTGCGGTGAACCAGCTTATCGGGGTTAGCCTCCATCAGCTGTACCATTGCCGATAACGCATCAGGCATGTACATCATATCCATGCTCACATCCTTGGGGATAGGGCAGATGAACGACTTATCCTTAATGGCACCGTAGTAGATCTCTACCGCATAGTCGGTAGTTCCGCCACCAGGAAGGGTTACGTTCGAGATGATTCCAGGGAAACGTACCGAACGGGTATCCACCCCAAAGCGCGAATGGTAGTAGTCGGATAGCATCTCGCCGGTTACCTTGCAAACGCCATAGATGGTAGATGGGCGCATCACGGTATCCTGAGGAGTTCCGTCGTGTGGGGTATTGTTTCCAAAAGCCCCAATCGAGCTAGGCGTAAACACCGAGCAACCATTCTCACGGCCAATCTCCAACGAGTTTATCAGCGCCCCCATGTTGATCTTCCATGCCAGCTGAGGATTCTTCTCGCCAGTAGCAGAAAGAAGCGCTACCATATTAAATATGGTATCAATCTTATACTTCTTCACCAGCTGAGCAAACTCCTCACCGTTAAGCGCATCTAGCACCTCGAATGGGCCATCGCCGCCAAGTGTCGCTCTGCTTTTGTCGTTAATATCGGTAGCAACAACATTGCTATTGCCGTAGATGCTTCTAAAGTAGGGCACCAGCTCAGATCCAATCTGTCCGCCAGCACCAACTATGAGGATGTTTTTCATTGACGTGTACTTAAATTATCGGGTAGGCAAATGTAGCCATTATTTAAAAATGTCATTACAAATGGTAATAAAAACTCACATCCAAACTGTAATTTAAAACATATACTGCGGATATCGATTACAATAAATCACCATTCGCACCTCGGTGCTTAATTATGTAGCGCCATAAGTAGTAGTTAGCTACTATCCCTCATCCAGAGGTCTTCTATAGTACATCCGAAAGCCCTTCTCCAAAAATAGCGAAGGCCACCTTGATGCAAGGTGGCCTTCGTAGTATTTTGTAGCATACGGCAAGGTAGGGGCTATCGCCTTCTACGCTTTCCGCTATCTTTCTTATCTCCATTTGGCTTGGATGATGAGCGGCGGCTTCCTCCGCTCGACTTCTTTTCGCCGGAGCGTCCTTTGCCCGAAGAGCCACGTCGCGAGGCAGAGCCTCCTCCGTTTCCGCCTCTTGAACTGCCGCCTGCGGGGCGTGGTGCGGCGGGCTCGAAGCTGAGCACCTCGTCGCCCTTGCCGATGAGCTCGTAGTCGAGCTGCTTGCGCGATAGGTTGGCGCGCAGCACGCGGATGCGTACCTCATCGCCTAGGGTAAAGGTGCGGCCGTTGGTTTTGCCCACCAGGCTGTAGGTATCCTCGTCGAAGATGTAGAAGTCGTCGGTGAGGTCGCGGGTCGAGACCATGCCCTCCACCTTGTTCTCCTTTATCTCCACGTAAATGCCCCACTCGGTGATGCCCGATACGATGCCGTCGAACTCCTGCCCGATCTTATCCACCATAAACTCCACCATCTTGTACTTGATGGAGGCGCGCTCGGCATCCGAAGCGAGGATTTCCATTTCGGACGAATGCTCGCACAGCTGCTCGTAGGTCTCCTTGCTCTGCGACTCGGCCTTGTGGTCGTACATGTCGAGCAGGCGGTGCACCATCACGTCGGGGTAGCGGCGGATGGGCGAGGTGAAGTGCGTATAGTGGTCGAACTGCAGGCCGTAGTGGCCGATGTTCTCGGTGGAGTAGCGGGCCTTGGCCATCGAGCGGACGGCTAGGGTTTCGATGAGGTTCTCCTCTGTCTTCCCCTTCACCTCGGCCAGCAGCTTGTTGAGCTCCTTGGAGATGCCCTTGCTGTTGGTGGCCTGCAGGTAGTAGCCAAACTTTACGATGAAGCGGCGGAAGGTGTCGAACTTATCGGGGTTGGGCACGTCGTGGATACGGTACACGAAGGTTTTGGCCACGCTCTTGCCCCTGGGCTTGCCGATGTGCTCGGCCACCTTCTTGTTGGCCAAAAGCATAAACTCCTCGATGAGCTGGTTGCTCTCCTTCTGCGCCTTGAAGTACACGCGTAGGGGTTTTCCATTCTCGTCGAGCTCGAACTTGGCCTCCTCGCGGTCGAAGGCAATGGCGCCGTGCTTGAAGCGGTCGGCGCGCAGCTTCTGCGCCAGGGTGTGCAGCGTTAGCACCTCCTCCTTATAGTCGCCCTGGCCGGTTTCGATTACCTCCTGGGCCTCCTCGTAGGCGAACCTTCGGTCGGAGTGGATCACCGTGCGGCCAATCCAGGTGTTAAGCACGTTGGCATCCTCATCGAGCTCGAATACGGCCGAGTAGGTGAGCTTATCCTCGTGGGGGCGCAGCGAGCAGAGGTTGTTCGACAGCCTTTCGGGCAGCATCGGCACGGTACGGTCTACCAGGTACACCGAGGTGGCGCGATCTACGGCCTCCTGGTCGAGGATCGACCCGGGTCGTACGTAGTGCGACACGTCGGCGATGTGCACGCCCACCTCCGTGTTGCCGTTGGGCAGGCGGCGGTACGAGAGCGCATCGTCGAAGTCCTTGGCGTCGGCAGGGTCGATGGTAAAGGTTACCGCATCGCGCATGTCGCGGCGCTTGGCGATTTCGGCGGGGGTAATATCGTCTGGAATCTGCTCGGCGGCGCGAAGCACCTCTTCGGGAAACTGGTAGGGCAGGCCGTAGTCGGCCAGGATGGCGTGCATCTCGGTTTCGTTGTTGCCGGGGCGGCCCAGCACCTCCACGATCTCGCCGATGGGGTTCTTCCCCCCCTTGGGGATCTCAATCACCTTCACGATCACCTTGTCGCCATCCTGCGCCTCGCCGGCGCTGCGCATGGGCACGAAGATGTCGAAGGGCATCTGCTTGCCGTCGGGCACCACAAAGACGTAGTTGGGCGACAGCTGCACCGTGCCCACGTACTGGCGCTTGCCCTGCTCGAGGATCTCCACGATCTCGCCCTCGGGGCGCTTCTTCCCCTTGTACGGGAAGATGAAGACGCGCACCTTGTCGCCGTGCAGCGCCTGGTTCATGTTGCCGGGGGCGATGAACACGTCCTCGTCGCTCTCGGGCGAGATGATGAACGCCGAGCCCGACTGGGTCATGTCCACCTTGCCCTCGATGAAGCCGCCCTTGGTAACCACCTTGAACACGCCGTGCTCCACCTCGGTTACCATGCCGCGCTGCTTGAGCTCGGCCAGGCACGATACCACCAGCTGCTTCTGCCCATCGTCCTTCAGCCCGATGCTCTTGGCGATGGCCTTGTAGCTGAAATCCTTGGTGGGGTTGCTCGATAGTATTTCGAAGATGTGCTTTTCGATGCTCTGCTTCTTTATGGCCTTGCCGCTAGCTTGGCCCTCCTTCTTGATCTTCTTCATTTGCTTGGATCTGTCGTTGTTTTACGGATGGGGCGGATGATTCCCCCACGACTTTCCTAGATAACCGCTCACAAGTAATGCTGGAGCTGGGGGGTGCACCCGACCGGTCAAAAAAAATATTCTAATCGGATGGATAAGATGGGGCAAAGGTACTAAAAATGATCGAGAACCTGCCAGCTTTCCCCCACCGCCCCCCTACCCCAGCTGCGGCAGGCAATGGCCCTTAGCCGGACGAGGGCGAAGCCGCAGAAAAGCCGTGCAGCGCCTACCGCCAGAACAACAGCGTGGCACAGCGCCATCAAAGTGCAAGCCTCAGCCCCAGCAATGCGGCTTACTACCCCCGAAATGAAACATACCACCCCCGCAATGCAATGTAGAGCCCCCGTAATGCGGTACAATACCACCGTAATGCAATGTAGCTCCCCCGCAATGGGGTTTACCGCCACAGCAATGCGGTTTAATACCTCTGCAATGCAATTTGCTACCACCACAATGCGGTTTAGCGCCACATTATTGCAATAGGCTACCCCATCATTGGGGTTTGCTGCCCCATCATTGCAGCTTGCTACCACCGTAATGTAAGTCGCTACCACATCTACGAGAGTGGCTACCCCATTAATGAAAGCTTGCGCCCCATCATCCAGATAAATAAAGTGAATGATTGCAGCTTTTGATCCCGAAATTTTACTAAATTTAACCGAACCAATACCGATACCCCCATGCTACGCTACAACATCGAGCGCATGATTCTGATGCGCGGCCACACCAACCCCAAAAGCTACCTGAAGCGGATGGGCTACACCCGCTACGTGATTAGCCACCTGCTGTCCAACCCCCGCCACCTCGACATCGCGTACATCGAGCGGTTCTGCCACGAGCTGCGCTGCACCCCCAACGACCTGATGGAGTGGGAGCCCTCGAAGTCGGAGCCAACCGAAAAGGACCACCCGCTCACCAAGCTCCGCCGCAACGACCTCAGCGCGCCCGTCCAAAGCGCCCTGCTGAGCGTGCCCGCCGAGAAGCTCGACGAGGCGGTGGCCTACCTCCAGCAGCTCGGCAAACCGGAGTAGCCGCCCTTCGCCCCACGAAATGGCGCCAACCCTCCACGATTTGCTCTAGCCAAGCGTAGCGTCCTCGCTACGCTTGGTTTAGCACGACCTCCTGCCGTATTCTGTGCGGCCGGAGGCCGCGAGTACGAAAGCGTAGGCAAAGCCTACGCTTAGCAAGGGCTTATATTTTAAAAGCGATATCCCTAGATAGCCCCCTAACCCGCTTACAATATCATCCGTAAATAGCTAACTTTGCTGCTCGAACAAAAAATTACGACAGCGATGGAAGGACAACTGCAAATCTACAATACCCTTACCCGTAGGAAGGAAGATTTTACCCCGCTCAACCCACCCCATGTTGGCCTGTACGTATGCGGCCCCACCGTGTACGGCGACCCACATCTGGGCCACGCGCGTCCCGCCATCACCTTCGACCTGCTGTTCCGCTACCTCCGGCACCAGGGCTACAAGGTGCGCTACGTGCGCAACATCACCGACGTAGGCCACCTGGTGAACGATGCCGATAGCGGCGACGACAAGATCGGCAAGCAGGCCCGCCTGCAGCAGCTCGAGCCCATGGAGGTGGTGCAGTACTACACCAACCGCTACCACCAGGCCATGGACGCGCTCAACGTGCTTCCGCCCAGCATCGAGCCGCACGCCTCTGGGCACATCATCGAGCAGATCGAGATGGTGCGCAAGATTCAGCAGGCCGGATTCGCCTACGAAAGCGAAGGATCGATATACTTTGATGTGGAAGCCTACAACAAGAAATTCCCCTACGGGAAGCTCTCGGGCCGCATCCTCGACGACATGATGGCCAACACCCGCGAACTCGAAGGCCAGAGCGAGAAGCGCAACCCGTTCGACTTCGCCCTCTGGAAGAAGGCGCTCCCCGAGCACATCATGCGCTGGCCCTCGCCCTGGAGCGACGGCTTCCCCGGATGGCACCTCGAGTGCTCGGCCATGAGCACCAAGTACCTCGGCGAAACCTTCGACATCCACGGCGGCGGCATGGACCTGATGTTCCCCCACCACGAGTGCGAGATTGCCCAAAGCACTGCCGCCCTGGGCCACGACTCGGTGCGCTACTGGATGCACAACAACATGGTCACCATCAACGGCCAGAAGATGGGCAAGAGCCTGGGCAACTTCATCACCCTCGAGCAGCTCTTCACCGGCAGCCACGAGCTCCTGCAGCAGGCCTACAGCCCCATGACCATCCGCTTCTTCATCCTCCAGGCGCAGTACCGCGGCACGCTCGACTTCTCGAACGAGGCTCTACAGGCCGCCGAAAAGGGGCTACAGCGGTTGATCACCGCCACCAGCACGCTGGCCAAGCTAAAGCCCGCCGACGCTTCAACCGTTAATGTTGACGAACTCGAGAACGGCGTATTCGCCGCCCTCAACGACGACCTCAACAGCCCCATCGCCATCTCGGTGCTGTTCGACTGGGTGCGCAACATCAACTCCATATACGACGGCAAGGAGAAGATCAGCACCGAAGACCTCGAGCGCCTTCGCGCCATCTTCAGCGCCGTAGTCTTCGACATCCTCGGCCTTCGCGACGACAGCATTGCCGGAGATAATAAGGGCAAGCTTACCGCCGAGCTCATCAACATGCTCCTGAACATGCGCCTAGAGGCCAAGCAGAACAAGGACTTCGCCACCTCTGATAAGATTCGCGACGAACTCAACAAGCTGGGCGTAATCGTAAAGGATAGAAAAGACGGCTTCGACTGGGAAATCGCCTAGTTCAAAACCTGATAGCATATTTCAAAAGCCTACCCGCAGCGGTAGGCTTTTTTTATTCCAGTACATTTAACAAAAAGCCCCTCTTCCCCAATCAAAAAAATGCAACAAAGACCAACTCCCTCCCGTAAAAAACAGTGAACAGAGGGGAGATCAAGAAGAGAAAGCACGTCGGTGGGACGTGTGAGTTTTAGAGGTCTTTTAAACATACGATAGTTGAGGCTTAAGACTTGGGTCTTAACTTTTAGGTGAAGGTTCATTTAAAAGAGGATGCTACAGAGGGTAAAACTTCTGCCGATTTTACTTGAAGCAAGTCTGATTCTCGAAATTAGAACTTGTAGCCTCAGTTGGGAGTCTGTAAATCGTGGTTTCATTCAAGGAACGCACCCTTAATCGAGTTAAAGGCGATATGCCAAGGTTACGATGAAGTAATGACAACACGCTTGCTCTCAATGCCGATTATCAAACGAGGTACAAAGCTAATGGAAGGGATCGTGAAAGCGAGTACGCCGGATTTGCAAGCTGCGATAGGTGTAAATTTCAGCAAATGGTTAAAGGTAAATTATCAGTTAGGTTGCAGATGCAGATTTTGGTTAACCCTTAAAATTTGTATATGGCAAATTTGAGAAGAGAAGACAATGAAACTTAGTGAGGCTACGATCTTAGATGATGGTAGCCTCAATTTTTTGGTACCAACCAGTACGTAGCCCGCTGCATAAACGTAAAAAAGGGAACCCTGTGGATTCCCTTTTGTCGGTTCGGTGAGGATCGAACTCACGACCCCATGATTAAGAGTCACGTGCTCTACCAACTGAGCTACGAACCGTTCTGATTACGGGTGCAAAGGTAGCGCCTTTTTTTAGAATCGCAAATATTAGCCCCCAAATATGGATGTTTTTGCAGAAGAAATGGCCCTACACCCCCGCTTATAGCTGCTATAAGCCGCATTACCACTCCTGCGGCAAGGGGGAAACAAAAAAGGGAACCCTGTGGATTCCCTTTTGTCGGTTCGGTGAGGATCGAACTCACGACCCCATGATTAAGAGTCACGTGCTCTACCAACTGAGCTACGAACCGTTCTGATTGTGCGTGCAAAGGTAGACCATTTTTCATCACAAGCAAGTCACCATAACACTTTTTTAGAATTAAATAGTAGCCCATTCTCCTGCCCTTTTTCGTACATTAGCGGCTCAATAAAGTATAGCATAATGAGCAAGAAGATTTTAGTAACAGGGGGAACCGGGTTCATTGGTTCGCACACCACCGTGGAACTCCAAAATTCGGGCTACGAAGTTGTGATTGTCGATAACCTCTCGAATTCTGAGGCAGGTGTTGTAGACGCCATCACGCAAATTACCGGCAAAAGACCAGCCTTCGAGCAGGTTGACTGTACCGATAAGGCTGCCATGAAGAATGTTTTTGAGAAGCACGGACCAATCGAGGCAATCATCCACTTTGCGGCGAGCAAAGCAGTAGGAGAATCTGTTCAAAAGCCCCTTCTCTACTACCGCAACAACATCGGCTCCCTAATCAACCTTCTTGAGCTCATGAAGGAGTTTAAGTGCAACAACATCGTATTCTCGTCGTCGTGCACCGTATACGGGCAGCCCGATAAGCTACCTGTAACCGAGCAAGCCCCAATCAAGAAAGCAGAATCGCCTTACGGCAACACCAAGCAAATTTGCGAAGAGATACTAGGTGATACCGTTAACGCAGAACCTTGGCTACAGGTTATTGCCCTTCGCTACTTCAACCCAATCGGGGCACACCCTTCAACGCTTATCGGAGAACTTCCAATTGGCGTTCCTGCCAACCTAATACCATTCGTTACGCAAACCGCCATCGGCATTCGCGAGCAACTTTCGGTATTTGGCGACGACTACAATACCCCTGATGGTTCGTGCATCCGCGACTACATTAACGTAGTAGACCTTGCCAAGGCTCACGTGGTAGCCGTAAACCGCATGTTCGAAAAGAAAAACAAGTCTAACTACGAGTTCTTCAATATCGGAACAGGAAAAGGATTATCGGTACTCGAACTTATAGACATCTTCCAAAAGGTATCTGGAACAAAGCTAAACTACAAGATTGTGGGTCGCAGAAGCGGCGATATCGAGCAAGTTTGGGCTGACACTTCCTTTGCCAACAACGAGCTTGGCTGGAGTGCAAAAGAGAGTGTTGAAGACACCCTTCTTTCGGCTTGGAAATGGCAGTTGAAGCTAAAAGAAAAGGAAGAGAAGAAATAAGCATTATCTTTACCCAATATAGCTATAACGACAGCTCGAATAGTATCGAGCTGTCGTTAATTATTAACGGCGATGAACAGAAAGTCCGCTTTCTTCATCATAAATACTGATAACTATGAGGACAATAGTAGTTACCGGAGGTGCAGGCTTTATTGGCTCGCATGTTGTGCGACTTCTGGTTAACAAGTATCCCAACTACCGTATCATCAACTACGACAAGCTGACCTATGCGGGCAATCTAGAGAACCTTAGGGATATCGAGAACACTCCCAACTATAGGTTTGTAAAAGGTGATATCTGCGATGCCCAACTTTTAGAAAAGCTTTTCGACGAAGAGAACGTTAGTGCCGTAATCCACCTTGCTGCCGAATCGCACGTTGATAGGTCGATTACCAATCCAATGGAGTTCATCCAAACCAACATCGTAGGTACAGTTACCCTACTCAACGTAGCAAAAAGTAAGTGGGCAGGTAACTTCGAGGATAAGCAATTCTACCACGTATCAACCGATGAGGTATACGGATCGCTTGGTGAAACTGGATACTTCTACGAAAATACATCGTACGATCCTCGTATAGCCCCTACTCGGCATCTAAGGCAAGTTCCGACCACTTGGTTATGGCATACCATCATACATTCGGACTTCCAGTAGTAATATCGAACTGCTCGAACAACTACGGTCCAAACCAGTTCCCCGAAAAGCTCATTCCGCTTGTCATCAACAACATCAAAAACGGCAAACCAATCCCCGTTTACGGTAAGGGTGAGAATATTCGCGACTGGCTATACGTTGTTGACCATGCAAGAGCCATCGATATGGTATTCCACAATGGCAAGAATGGCGAAACCTACAACATAGGCGGACACAACGAGTGGAAAAACATCGACCTGATTAAGGTTCTTTGTCGAGTTATGGACAAAAAGACGGGGAAACCCGAAGGTAGTGCCGAAAAACTAATTACCTATGTAAAGGACAGAGCAGGACACGACCTACGTTACGCAATTGATGCCACCAAAATTAAGGTTGAATTAGGCTGGTTGCCATCTCTTCAATTTGAAGAGGGTATTGAGAAAACCGTTGAATGGTATCTAGCCAATAATGCTTGGCTCGAGAATATCGTATCTGGTGAATACGAAAAGTATTATTCGTCCCAGTACGAGAAAAGATAATCAAATTCTAATATCAGTAAATAAAAAAGAGGGCGATGCCCTCTTTTTTATTTACTTACTGTATGTAATAACAAGTCTTATCGGATTTTTCGGTGCCTTATTCGGATCGGCACCAAGTATTACCTGATTAGGTACATTCCAAAAATCATAGGGTAATTCAACATAGTTTGTACCATACGAACTAGAACTGCTACTGTACAATCCAGAAGGGACACCAGCATATAAGTAAAACTCTTTAGGTTTTACACCACGCATTGCATCCTTAAAATGAGTTGTAATATTTAATGAGTACAACCTACGACTACGATTATAAAAAGCATTAGTAGAAACTCCCTTAAAGGTTACCATATCGTCAATAAAATACATATACTTCTTACCGCTAACAGTCTTAGAGTAATAAGCCGTCATTGACATTGGCATATTCTTATAATTGAGCAGATTCCCAGGAAAGTACGGTTCAACAATAAGTTCTGCTCTATAGATTTTAGCATCTTTATGCAATTCTAACCAACTCTTTACAGAAGCATCATTAAACTTAACCAAAGTTCGAAGTCCTCCAAAACCTTGAAGATAAACCAATTTAGAGGGTGTTGGATTCTTCGATAAATCAGGGTTGATTTCTCCAGGTTTCACAGCATACAGGCTATTTCCATTGTAAACATGCTGGATAATACTAAATCTACGAACACTACTATACGATGTACTTCCTACGAAGAAAGGCATACGTACAATTGAGTCTTTGTTCACTACTCCAGCAACTTTAAAGTAAAGATGCATTCTAGTAGTGGTATCGGAAAAATCTATTGCATTTAAACCGCCACCAGAAGAAAGTGCAGCATTCTCAATATAAAGAGACTTAAATGTACTCATAAATATCTCGTAACTCGATATTTTAGCAGTATCTATATTGCTATTAAAGAGTTTATTTACGAAATCTTTACTCAATTTTATGTGTACCACTCCATCACCTTTTCTACTATAAGAGATAGACGATTTATCAAAATTCTTATTTACACTTATTTCTTCAGTCTCAATACTATCCTTAATTCTATAGTTCGAGTAGTAATATAAGGTATCACTATGAATCTTATTCTTCATCTGAAAGACCTTAAGATGCTGTATTGCTAACGAGTCACCAACTCCACCTTTAAGTTTTAGATTTAGCACGAGAGAATCTATCCGATCGGAAACATTTTTTGCGTACTTCTTATAATCAGAGAGAGAAGAAGGATAAAACTGTGTAGCAACACTAGAATTAATTTGCCCAAAAACAGGATCGTTATATGAACCTATATAACTCTTCCCAGAGGTTGTACTTGTTGCAACACTATCAGTAGATACAGTATAGGCATCTATCGCAAAAGTAGAATCAATCAAAACCCCATTCCTCTGACTTGGATCTATAAAATCATCACCTAGAGTATTATCAACGTCAGTACAAGCATTAAAGGTAACAGCCAACGATGCTAATGCACCCAAAAAGAAAAATCCTCTATGCTTTATCGAAAATTTGATCATAAAAATCAGTATATGCTTCAACATAATTCTCCATTCCCTGATACCCGAGCACTGGTTTGTCGCAAGTTTTAAGGAATTCAGCAACTTCGCTATTTATTGATTCGCTTCCTATAATCATTCCATCGGAATACTTATAGGCGAACTTAATAAGATTAACGTAAGTTGGGTCGGTTAATTGTTCAACATCCTTACTTTTTATGCCCTCGAGAATTACTTTTTTCTTAAAACTAGAATCTAGAGGCGTTGGAAACTCATCGTTGTAGACGGTAAATACCACCTTTGTATTGGCAAACAAAGGATCTTCCTTAAAAAGTTTCTTCACGTAAAGTGGTACTAAGCTGGTAAACCAACCCTGACAATGAATAATATCAGGCGACCATCGCAGCTTACGAACGGTTTCGAGCACCCCACGAGCATAAAAAATGGCGCGTTCATCATTGTCTTCGAAGAACTGTTCATTCTCATCCTTAAGGATCTGCTTTCGGTGAAAGTAATCTTCGTTATCAATAAAGTAAACCTGCATGCGAGCTGCAGGAATAGAGGCTACCTTAATGATAAGAGGATGGTCGGTGTCATTAATTATGAGGTTCATTCCCGACAAGCGAATAACTTCATGGAGCTGGTTGCGACGTTCGTTTATTAAGCCAAACCGTGGCATAAATGTCCGAATTTCTTTTCCTTGCTCTTGTACCCCTTGGGGTAGATAACGACATAGTATGGAAATATCGTTCTCTGGTAAATAAGGCGTAATTTCCGTACTCACAAAAAGTACCCTACTGCTTTTCATTTTTTTCAGGTCTAACTATGGAGAAAGTAGATACAAAGATAGCTATTTTTCTTGAGCTTATAAAGATAAATGCAAAAGTAGCTTAACCTGCTTTAGCTGAAAAAGAAGCGTCTGCTATTGGAATGTATTGTTTGGATAATGGTATATTTGCCGAAATTTTTTTCCAATGAAGGTTGTTAGAACAGCTGCAGAACTCAACGAGGAAGTCGCAAAACAGAGAAAGGATGGACAAACAGTTGGGTTTGTGCCAACCATGGGAGCGTTACATGTTGGGCACATCTCGCTAGTGAACAAATGCTTAAACGATGGATGCTATACCATTTGTAGTATCTTTGTTAACCCTACACAATTTAACGATAAGAACGACCTAAAGAACTACCCACGCATGCCCGAGAAGGATTTAGCCCTACTCGAAGAATGTGGAGTTCACCTTGTTTTCATGCCATCGGTAGAGGAGATATACCCCGAACCAGATACAAGAGTCTTTGATTTTGGCTCTATCGATAAAGTAATGGAAGGGGCAAAACGTCCTGGGCACTTTAACGGTGTCGCACAAATAGTAAGTAAGCTTTTCGCTATCGTAAATCCTGATAAAGCGTACTTCGGAGAAAAAGATTTCCAGCAAATTGCCATCATCAATGCAATGGTAAAGCAGCTAGGATTCAAGGTAGAGATTGTTCGCTGCCCAATAGTTCGCGATACCGACGGATTGGCTTTGAGCTCGCGCAACATGCTACTCAACGAAAAGCAACGTAAAAGCGCACCTAATATATATAGAGCGTTAAGCGATGCCAAACAACTTGGCACTTCGTTTTCCATCAAAGAGATCAAAGAAAAGGTTATTGCTCAAATAAATGCCGATAACGAATTGAAAGTTGAGTACTTCGACGTAGTCGATGCAGATTCTCTGCAAAGCCTTTCATCGTGGGAAGAGTCCAATAACATTTTTGGTTGTATTGCCGTACAAGTAGGCGCAGTACGCCTAATCGATAACATCAGACTAAAGTAAAAAGCCATGCATATTGAGGTTGTAAAATCGAAAATTCACCGCGTAAAAGTTACAGAGGCAAACCTTAACTATGTTGGCAGCATCACCATAGATGAAGATCTTCTGACTGCTTCCAATATTATCGAAAACGAGAAGGTTCAGATCGTAAACGTAAACAATGGTGAGCGACTTGAAACCTACGTCATTAAAGGAGAAAAGGGGAGTGGAGCCATCTGTCTAAACGGCGCAGCTGCTCGTAAGGCAGAAATTGGCGATGTTCTTATCATCATCTCGTACGCAACTATGGATTTCGAAGAGGCTAAAGCCTTTAAGCCTTGGATTGTATTCCCCGATACCGAAACGAACCGCATCATCTAAGATACCCCACACGTTGAAAAAAGGAACTCTTCTCAGGGGAATAAACATTACCGTATTCTTTGGACTAGGCGTTGTGCTAATGTACTTTGCCTTCAAGAATGTTAAGTTTGACTTCCTGATGGAGGGGTTACGTGGGGCCAATTACTCGTGGCTGGTGATATCTCTTCTGCTGGGCAACGTCGCCTTTTTGGCACGTGCCCTACGCTGGAGGCTGCTCATAGAACCGCTTGGCTACCAGCCTTCAGTAATGAACTCTTTCCACGCTATTACCATAGGCTACCTTGCCAACTTTGCCTTCCCAAGAGCTGGGGAAGTATCGCGCTGTGGGGTTCTTCGCAAAACAGAGAAGATTCCGTTTGAATCGTTAGTAGGTACTGTTATAGTCGAGCGCACCTTTGATCTTTTATGCCTTCTGATACTGCTAACGGCAGTCTTCTTCTTTAAGGTCGATTCCTTCGGAAAGTTCATATACGATACAGCGTTACTTCCTATTACCAATAAATTTGCAGGTTTTGGAGGTAGCTATCTTGCTATGCTTATCGTAATGCTACCTATAGCTACTGCGCTTTTCGTTGCATACGTTTTTAGATACAAGTTGATCCGGTATGGTGTCATTCGTAAAATGATAAGGCTGTCAAAAGGCGTTGTCAACGGTCTGAAAACAGGCTTTACCATGGAGCGCCGACTTGAATTCCTTCTTTTCACCTTGCTAATATGGGCATCGTACCTCACAATGACTTGGGCCGTTTTTTATACGCTACCCGCCACCAGCACTCTTGGAATTGTTGATGCGCTATTCATCTTGGCCATTAGCAGCATAGGAATGGCGGTTCCTGTTCAAGGTGGATTCGGAGCCTTCCACATTATCGTAGCAATGGGGCTAACCATGTACGGCATCTCTCGTGAAGATGGATTACTCTACGCAACAATTTCTCACGAATCACAGGCTATCATGACTATTATTATTGGAGTAATTTCGCTATCTTACCTCTTCTTTAAGAAACGAAATAATCCAGTAATAGCCACCAGTCATGAACAGATTCAAGAACGTTAGTAAAAAGGTGGTGGATCAGCACGAGCTGAGCCGCCGGGTTGCCGTGTGGAACCTTCTCGGGAAAAAGATTGTTTTCACGGATGGCTGCTTCGATATTCTTCATCGAGGACATGTTGACTACCTCACACAAGCAGCGAGCAAAGGTGATGTTATGGTTATTGGGCTGCACTCAGATGCCTCAGTTGCTCGTCTCAAGGGTGAAGGACGTCCCATTCAGAATCAGGAATCCCGTGCGCTAATTGTAGCCTCGCTCTCGTATGTTGATGCTGTTATCATTCTTGAAGAGGACTCTCCATACAACCTTATCAAGTTTATTAAGCCCGACGTGCTGGTTAAGGGTGCAGATAAGCTACCCAAAGACATTATTGGCTACGACATTGTTTCTGCCAAAGGGGGCAGCGTTATTGCTCTTGATATTAAGGAGGGTAATACCGAACGGCTTATTGACAAAATAAAGCTAACCCAATAGACCCTAATCAAAGAATAAAACTATAGTATGGATTTTACCATTGCCGGTAGAATCCATATTTTTTTCGTGTATCTTAGTCGGACTATCGTAAAACTAAACATAATCATCAGGTAATGGCTAAGGTAAAAAAGGCCTACTTCTGCCAAAGTTGCGGCTTTGAATCTCCTAAGTGGTTAGGGAAATGCCCTTCGTGCGGCGAATGGAACACCTTTGTAGAGGAGATTGTCACCAAATCGAGCGCTGCACCAACCTCCTTTGGGCTGGAGACCAGCAAACCGCTACGCATCGACGAGATTGACCTTGAAAAAACACCCCGCATCACCCTTAACTCAGGAGAACTTAACCGCATACTAGGCGGTGGCGTTGTTCCCGGCTCGCTGATTCTAGTTGGAGGAGAGCCCGGCATAGGAAAATCAACCCTTAGCCTACAGATTGCCTTACGAACTCACGGTCTGAAAACGCTATATGTATCGGGAGAAGAGAGCGCACAGCAGATTAAACTGCGCGCCGAAAGGCTTGGCGGCAACAACTCCGACTGCCTGATCTACTGCGAGACGTTGGTGGAGAACATCATCACCCAGGCAAAGCACACAAACCCCGACTTGGTGGTTATTGACTCCATTCAAACGCTGCTCACAGAGCGCATCGACTCGTCGCCAGGAAGCGTGAGCCAGATCCGCGAAACGGCAGCCATGCTGCTGCGCTACGCCAAAGAATCGTCTACACCTATATTTATTATAGGTCATATTACCAAGGATGGCACCATTGCCGGCCCCAAGGTGCTGGAGCATATTGTGGACGTAGTGCTGCAATTCGAGGGTGACTCGAACCACATCTACCGTCTACTGCGCTCGGCCAAGAACCGCTTTGGCTCTACCGCCGAGATGGGCATCTTCGAGATGACCGGCCACGGGCTGCGCGAGGTAGACAACCCATCGGAGATGCTGGTTACCCAGCACGATAGCCAGCTGAGCGGCATCGCCATTACCGCTGCGCTCGATGGCAACCGCCCGTTTATGATTGAGGTGCAGGCGCTGGTTAGTTCGGCCGCCTACGGTACGCCTCAACGCTCGACAACGGGCTTTGACATCCGCCGCTTGAACATGCTGCTGGCCGTTCTCGAGAAGCGGGTAGGCTTTAAGTTGGGCGCTAAGGATGTTTTCCTGAACATCGCCGGAGGCATAAAGTTAGCCGACCCCTGCATCGACCTTGCCGTTATCAGCGCCGTGCTCTCGTCGAACCTCGACATCCCGATATCCACCGACATTTGCTTTGCTGCCGAAGTGGGGCTCTCGGGCGAGATCCGCCCCATTACCCGCCTCGACCAGCGCATCGCCGAGGCGCAGCGCCTTGGTTTTAAAAGAATATACGTATCAAAGTACGGGCAGAAAGGGCTAAACATTCCCGATGGAATAGACGTGAAGTTTGTGTGCAAGGTAGAAGAGCTGTTTAGAAGCCTGTTTGGAAAGGGGTAGCCCCCATATTCTCGTGAAAATCTATTCGAAAACACGCACATGTATCCTTGTCTTTACAAGGATACTTCAAAATAATCCCCCTTCAGATCTACTTCTGCAGATGCTATATTGGCGTTTTTGCAAATAAGTAACCCTATTCTAGCTTATTTCAACTAAAAAGATAGTAGGACGGTATCATCTCTTAGTATTTTTCATACCTTTCGTTTTGTTAACATAACATATACTAAAAGTATGAGAAAGACGATCATCGCTGGACTATGCTTGCTTATGGCCTCCCCGAGTCTATTTGCTCAGTCCAAGAAATTCGACGTAAAGGATATCGATATCCCTTACAAAAAGTTTGTTCTCGACAACGGTCTTACTGTGCTCATCCACGAAGACCACAAGGCTCCTGTGGTAGCCGCCAACATCTGGTACCATGTGGGATCGAAGAACGAGAAGGCCGGTAAAACGGGCTTTGCTCACCTTTTCGAGCACCTGATGTTTAACGGTAGCGAGCACCACAAGACCGACTACTTTAAGGCAGTTGACAAAGTTGGTGCAACAGACCTAAACGGAACCACCAGCAACGACCGCACCAACTACTTCGAAACCGTTCCGACCTCGTCGTTGGATCAGATTCTATGGTTGGAGAGCGACCGCATGGGCTACATGGTAAATGCCATCGACCAGAAGACGCTCGACGAGCAGCGCGGCGTTGTGCAGAACGAAAAGCGCCAAGGGGAGAACTCTCCTTACGGCTTAACCGAGGACGCCATCTGCAAGGCAACCTATCCAGCGGGCCATCCCTACTCGTGGACGGTTATCGGTTCGATGGAAGACTTGAATGCCGCCAGCTTGGACGATGTTAAGACTTGGTTTAAGACCTACTACGGTCCCAACAACGCAACCTTGGTTATTGCAGGCGACATTAAGACCGAAGAAGCCCTTGAAAAGGTGAAGAAATACTTCGGCGGCCTACAGGCAGGACCTCCTGTAACCAAGTTTACCTCGTGGCCTGCCAAGCGCACGGGTACACAGCGCGAGGTGATGCAGGATCGCGTTCCCCAAGCCCGCCTCTACATGGTATGGAACATTCCCGAAGATGGCAGCTGGGATGCCAACATGCTCGACATCGCCTCGAGCGTACTTGCCGGAGGAAAAACTTCTCGCCTGTACAAACGCTTGGTTTACACCGATCAGATCGCATCGAACGTATACGCTTGGGCGGGTACGAACGAGATTGCCGGACAGTTTGAGATTATGGCTACCGCCAAACCAGGCGTTGAGCTTTCGAAGATTGAGTCCGTGATCAACGAGGAGATGGCCAAGTTCCTAAAGGAAGGCCCTACCGAGCAGGAGATGGAGAAGATAAAGGCGAAGATGTACTCGTCGTTTGTACAGGGATTCGAGCGCGTGGGCGGATTTGGCGGTAAGTCGGATGTGCTGGCCACCTACCAGACCTACCACAACAACCCCGACTTCTACAAGGTCGTGCTCCAGCAGGAGATGGACGCTACACCAACCGACGTGAAGAAGGCCGCCAACGAGTGGCTCAGCGATGGCCTGTACGCCCTAGAGGTGGTGCCCTTCACCGACCCTAAGCCTACCACCGCCGATGCCGATCGCACAAAGCTACCCGATCTGAACACGCCCCCAACCCCAACCTTCCCCAGCTTCCAAAGGGCAACCCTCAGCAACGGGTTAAACATCATCCTTGCCGAGCGTCACGCCATCCCAGCACTGAACATGGAGCTGCAGTTTAACGCCGGAGCGGCTGCCGACATCCTTGCCAAGCCGGGTACGGCCCGCCTGTTTGGCAGCGTACTGGACGAGGGCACCAAGACCCGCTCGTCGATGGAGATTAGCGAGGAGATGGAGATGCTGGGCAGCTCGATGGGCGCCGGATCGAGCCTCGACCGCACCTACATCTACCTGAATACGCTGAAGGGGAACCTCGACAAGTCGCTCGCCGTATTTTCCGACGTGCTGCTGAACCCCACCTTCCCCCAGAAGGAGTTCGACCGCCTGCGCAAGGACCAGCTCGTTAGCATCAAGCAGGAGCAGGCACGCCCCAACAGCATCGCCTTCCGCGTTCTTCCCCAGTTCCTATACGGCAGCGGGCACCCCTACAGCAATCCGCTATCGGGTACCGGCTTCGAGAGCAGCGTAAGCTCCATAACCCGTGATGACCTAGTGAAGTTCTACAAGGATTGGATCACCCCAAATAACGCCACCCTAATCGTGGTGGGCGATATCACCATGGGCGAGCTGAAGCCTAAGCTCGAGGCCGCCTTCAAGGAGTGGAAGAAGGGTACCAACCCCAAAAAGCAGGTTGCAACCGTGGCGCTACCTACCAAGCCAACCATCTACTTCATCAACCGCCCACAGGCCCAGCAGTCGGTAGTTATGGCTGCCAACCTAGCGCCTGAGGCCAACAAGATGAACGAGGCCGCGGTAGATTTGGCCAACAGCATCATCGGTGGCGAGTTCACCTCGCGCATCAACATGAACATCCGCGAGGATAAGCACTGGAGCTACGGCGCTAGCTCGTTCGTTTACGAGACTGCGGGCCAGCAACCCTTCATTGCAACTACCTCCGTTCAGTCTGACAAGACCAAGGAGACCATTCAGGAGATCGAGAAGGAGCTTACCGGCTACGTGGGCAGCAATCCCGCCACCGCCGAGGAGTTTACCACCAACCAGAACAACAAGCTGCTCCAGATTCCTGGCACCTACGAAACCGGCAACGCCGTGCTGAACACCATCAGCAAGATTGTGGCCAACAACCTGAAGGATACCTACCCACAGGAGAACGCCAAGAACCTGAAGAGCGCCAAGCTCGCCGATATCCACCAGATGGCGAAGACCCTCATCAAGCCCAACCAGCTTACCTGGGTGATTGTGGGCGACAAGGAGAAGGTGCTCGCCAACGTGAAGAGCCTTGGCTACGAGGTGAAGCTGATCGACGCCGACGGCAAGCCCGTGGCGGAGTAACGACCCAGAGCAACGATCTTAAATGTGACCATTGAGATATGTGACGTGAACACGCCAGCCCCGCTGGCAAAAAAGGAGAGCCCGGATTTACATCCGGGCTCTTGCTTTTTATGGGGTAGCGGGTAGCGCTAGCTCTTCTTGGTCTTCTTCTGCTCCTCCTCCTTCTGCTTCTCCTCAGCTTTCTTCTTCTCCTCGGCGGCCTTGAGGGCTGCCTTGTGGCGGGCCACCAGCTCGTTGTACTCCTTGCGGATGGTGTTGATAATCTGTAGCGCCTCGGCGTACTGAGCGTCGTCGGTCATCTTGGCCCGGAGCAGCACGTAACTGGATAGGATCTGGTACTGCTCGTTCACCTGCCTGCGCAGGCTGATGGCCTTTGCGCTATCCTTGGTGATGGACTCGGCGCGACGCCCTTCGTAGAGCGCCTTGAAGGCGTTGTTGTCGGCCTTCAGACGGGCTAGCCTAGCCGAGAGGCCGATCTTCTCGACCATGGGCTTGTAGGTTGGCCCCTCGAACTCTGCCACCAGCTTGTCGATGGTGCCGCTCTCCTTATCCAACGACATGCGCGCTATGTCGCCGTAGGTGTCCAGCAGGGTCGTAAGGCCGTTGGCCGCTCGGAGCTCTGCCTCGTCGGTGGAGTAGGTAGCATTCTTAACCCACGACTTTAAGGCGCTAATGCTGATATCGCGAACCTGGTTTTTGGTAGCAATGTCGTCGCTCTTAAGGTTCTTCTGCACCTGAAGAATGGCCTTGTTGAAGTCCTCGGCAAACGAAAGAATCGTAATAACAAGGTTGCGCAGCTCGGCATCGGTAAGCATTGTGTCGCCAAGTGACTTGATGTGGTTGGCCTGTGAGGTTATGAACTGGTAGAAGTCTACGTTAGAAAGCTTAGGACCTGGAGTCACTAAAATGTTAATCTTTTTCATTTGAAAAGTTATTAAGTTAATGTTTGTCGTTTGTGCTGTTAGCATCATTTACGAATTTACAAATATTTTTAGGCTTATAATTCAAATTAATCAAATTATCTGCAATTATTTTTCCTAAAATACAGAAACATGCAAGCGCATCATGTTAAACTCAGATGTTAAACGAAAAAAATTAAAAGGACATCATCCCATTTACAAAAGGACGGCAGGCAGCTTACGCAAGCTAAGCGGGCCGTGGGAAGTTGGGCAAGCCTACACGGCTGCTACAGCTGCCAACAAAGAGCCCATGCAAAAGTGCAGCGGCCATAAATCGACGATTGTGGAGCTCCTGCAGGCTTGCAGGAGATGAATATTCTCCAACTTTAGGCTCATGCAGCTTGCAGGAGATATAAATTCGCCGATTTTTAGACTCAAGCAACTTGCAGGAAGCAATAATTCGCCAATTTTAGGCTCATGCAGATTGCAAGAAGCAATAATTGGCGAATTTTATGTCCATGCAGCCTGTTGCCAACCTAAAATTCGCGATTGTAAGGCCTATGCAAGCTGCAGGAGGTGATAATTGACGAATGCAAGGTTCATGCAGCACTGCATGAACCCAAAATTCATGAATTTTTGTTCCATGCATTCGTGCACGGACTAAAAATTCGCAAACGAAAGGTAGAATCATGGCATATTATCCCTCTGCATAAACGGGAGGATTAGAAATGCAGTTTGCTTAAATCGTTACTCTTCCTCTTTGTTGTGTACTTAACCCATCTTACCTCCCGCCAAGCGGGAGGATATCCATTTTAATAATACTGTACTATGAACTAGCATTGTGTTAGGGCTGCTAATATGTATATATAACCCGCTATTGCCGCTAGCAGGAAGCATGCAGCATGCTACAGCATGCCGATTCGTTAACGGCTAGTCCATATATAAAGGATAAATTTCTAAAGTGGTAATCGCTACTTATAGAAAAAGCTGGGAGCTGAACCCATCGCTATTATTAAGGAGTAAGTGGCAGTGCAAATAGCTGCATGCGGCATAGAGTATCCTCAGGCAGGTTAACAAAACCTTAATCTTGGCTAGCTAGAAGGTAAAATCCCCGTAATGCTTGCCTAACGCAGGGCTGGTTCCTTTGTGGCGGAATATAAAACCATAATCTAGGAAATCTATGTTTTTCGAATGGAAGAAGCTGCTGCTATCCACGCTGCCGGCACTTATGGTGCTAATGGGGATATCAGCCAATACCTTTGCGCAGGGAATCGTGAAGGGAAAGGTAACAGACAAAGCAGGAAATCCGCTAATTGGCGCAACTGTGCTAATCAAGCGGCTCAACGAGGGGGTGATTACCGACGCCAACGGCAACTTCACCCTAACCACCAAGAAGGCTATGAGCAAGAACGATATTCTACTATTTCGGTATGTAGGCTATAAGAATGCAGAGCTGAGGTACACCGACGGCCCCGTAAAAATGGTGCTGGAGGAGGATGCCCACACCATCGACGAGCTGGTGGTTACGGCGCTTGGCATCAAGAAGTCGGAGAAGAGCCTCTCCTATGCTACGCAGTCGATATCCAACGAAAAGCTTACGGGGGTGATGCCCACCAACTGGTCGTCCGCCCTATCGGGCAAGGTGGCTGGGCTGAGCATCAGCAGCGCAGGCGGCCCCGTGGGCTCTACCCGCATATCGCTGCGCGGTGACGTGTCGTTGAATCCCAATGGTAATCAGTCGCTGATTGTGGTAGACGGAATCCCCATCAGCAATACTCTTACCGGTACCGGGCCCGCCTACGGCGCGGGCAGCAAGAGCGATCTTCCAATAGACTACGGCAACGGCTTTGCCGATATCAATCCCGACGATATCGAGTCGGTGCAGGTGCTCAAGGGTGCCAATGCTACGGCGCTCTACGGCTCTAGGGCCGCCAACGGCGTGGTGCTTGTAACCACCAAGAGTGGCTCGAAGAAGCAGAAGGGGCTGGGAGTAACTATCAACTCCAACACAAGCCTCGACGACGTGATGCATTGGCCCGACTACCAGTACGAGTTTGGACAGGGCCTCCCCTCGTACATCGGCAAGGCAGGTACCGCCTACGCCGGGCAGCCCTACTACAGCTACGGCGCCTCGCCCGACGGCAACGGGGGCACCAGCGGCACCAGCAGCGCCTATGGCCCACGGTTCGACCCCAATGTGTCGTACTACCAATTCGACCCCGTAACCCAAACCCGTGCCACCGAGGCTACCCCCTGGGTTGCCCACAAGAATAACCGTAAGGGGCTATTTCAAACCGGCTACACGCTCACCAACAGCGTTGCCGTGGAGGGCGGATCGAAGGACGCCAGCGTGCGCGCCTCAATAACGCATACCAAAAATGAGTGGATTCTCCCCAACACCGGGTTCGAGCGCATCGTCGGATCGCTCTCGCTCAGCTTCAAGGTGTCGGATAAGCTGCGCATCACCTCCAAGGGGTCGTACACCAACCGTAAGAGCGACAACACCCCAGCCATCGGCTACAACAGCAACTCCATTGCCTACTTCCTGATCTTCCAAAACCCCAACGTAGACCTAAAGTGGCTGCGCCCAACCTGGGTAAACGGGCAGAAGGATGTGAAGCAGCTGCAACCCTACAGCACCTTCATTGGCAACCCCTACTTTACGCTCTACGAGTCGACCAACCCCTCCAACATGCATAGCGTTACCGAGAGCCTATCAGGCACGCTCGACATCACCAAGGATCTGCAGCTGATGGTACGCTCGGGGCTACAGCTCTCGTATGACGAGCGCGAGCAGCACCGCCCCGTCAGCGACGTGGTGTTTGGCAAGGGATACTTCAAGAAGCAGAACGTGTTCGACTACGAGGTGAACTCCGATGTCCTGCTCTCCTATAAGCACAACCTAGGCAATAGCTTCGACCTAGCAACCAGCCTCGGCGGAAACCTCATGCGCCAGCACTATAACCTGATGGAGGCATCGGTAACGGGGCTTACCACGCCAGGCGTCTTCAACCTGGCCAACGGCGCATCGAGCCCCTACGTGGTGTCCACCATGCGCAACAAGCGGCTGAACAGCGCCTACGGAACGGCCTCACTCTCGTGGGACGGAAAGGTATACCTGGAGGCAACCGGCCGCAACGACTGGTCGTCGACGCTGCCCAAGAAGAACTGCTCGTTCTTCTACCCATCGCTAGGCGCAAGCATCCTGCTCGACAAGCTCTTCAGCCTACCGGCCCAGGTGAGCCTGCTGAAGCTGCGCGGGTCGTGGGCGCAGGTGGGCAACGACACCGATCCCTACAAAACTACCAGCTACTTTACCACCGGCACCTTCCCAGGATCGGCCACACTCCCCACCACGCTGGCCAACATGAATTTTAAGCCCGAGATATCCACCAGCATCGAGGCAGGCATGGACATGCGCCTGTTCGGTAGCCGCCTGGGGCTCGACCTCTCGTACTACCACAACGAAACCAAGAACCAGATTATCGACGCCCCCATGGATCCCACCACCGGATTCTCCAAGGCCACCATCAACAGTGGTAGGGTGCGCAACCAGGGCTTCGAGGCCAACCTCAACATGGTGCCCATCGCCGGCAAGAAGTTCAGGTGGAGCTCCTCCATCAGCTGGTCGCACAACGAGAACACCATCCTCAGCCTGTCGGAGGGGATGAATGATAACCAGCTCATCAGCAGCATCGGGTCGGTATCCATCATCGGCAAGGTGGGCGGCACCACCACCGATCTCTGGGGCTATAAGCTCAAGCGCAACGACAAGGGGCAGGTGATTATCGCCGCCAACGGGCTACCACAGCTCGGCTCGGAGCTCGAGTACGTGGGCAACGCCTCCCCCAAGTGGAAGGCAGGATTCTTCAACGAGTTTTCGTACGGTATAGTGAAGCTGAGCATCCTGATCGACGGCCAGTACGGCGGCATCGTATACTCGCAGGCCCACCACAAGATGACCGAGCAGGGTAAGCTGCAGCACACCCTCAACGGAAGGCTTCCGGGCACCGAATTCTACATCGCGGCTGACGATCCACGCCTAGCCGCCGCCAAGCTACCCGCCATGGGTGGCGTGTACATGGTGGCACCAGGCGTAGTGGCCAACGCCGACGGCAGCTACAGCCCCAACACCAAGCTAGTAACAGTAGAGGCCTACAACAAGGAGAACTGGCGCATCGACAACGTGGAGAACAACTCGTTCGATGCCTCCTTCCTTAAGGTACGCGAGGCCCGCGTAGAGGTTTCGCTGCCCAGCAGCCTGCTCGCCCGTACGCCGCTCACCAGGGCATCGCTCGCCTTCTACGGCCGCAACCTGTACATGAAGACTTCGTTCCCGCTGTTCGACCCCGAGGCCGCCTCGCTCAACAGCAACGTCATCACGCCAGGCGTAGAAACGGGCCAGCTGCCCACCACGCGCACCTTTGGCGTTAACCTTACCCTAGGATTCTAGCACAGCAGCCCTATGCTGCAATTCAGAAATCAACTTGTAACGATGAAAAGAATTAAGATACTCGCCCTAATCGCCACCATGGCCGTTGGAGCCATCGCATGCTCCAACTTCGAGGATATCAACACCGATCCCAACCGGCTTACCAAGGTAAACCCCGGGTCGCTGCTCAACCCCATACTCTACAACCTGGCCATATTCAACTGGAACCGGGCCGACGACTTCACCTTCGACCTCATGCAGGTGTCGGTGCCCACCAACAGCTTGGGAGGGGTTAGCCGCTACTACATGTCCGACGCCGCCGGCAATAGCACCTGGAACAGCTACTACAAGTGGCTCTCCAACATCAACGAAATGGAGCGGCAGGCCGACGCGCTGAACGATCCCAATTATAAGGCCATTGCCATCACCCTCCGTAGCTGGGTTTACCAGCTGCTCACCGACTGCTTTGGCGATATCCCCATGTCGGAGGCGCTTCAGGGAACCAGCGGCCTGTTTAAGCCCAAGTTCGACACCCAAAAGGAGGTGTACACAGCCATCATCAACGACCTCGATAAGGCCAATACCCTCTTCGACGACACCAAGGGCCTTGCCTACAACGCCGATGGCGAGCTGCTCTACCTCACCAGCAACCAGCTAACCGCCGGCAAGTCGGCGGGCATCGCCAAGTGGCGCAAGTTCTGCAACTCGCTCCGCCTAAGAGTGCTGCTGCGCGTGCTGGGCAAGGATACGGAGATGGGCTCCAAGGCAAAGCTCCAGCAGATGCTCAATAGCCCAACCACCTACCCCATCTTCCAGAGCAACGACGACGCTGCGCTACTCTCCATATCCGGCGTATTCCCCCAGGATGCCCCTATGACGCGCCCGCAGGACTTCACCTCGTACAGGGCCGTAGCCAGCTCGTTCATCGATACCTTAAATGCGTGGAACGATCCCCGCCGCCCCATATTCTGTACCCCCGTTGTCGACCAGTATATCGGATGGCCCAGCGGATACGATATCGCACCAAGCACAGCAGCCTCTAACCTCAACCAGAACCTCGCCAAAACCCCAAGCAAGGTAGTTTTGATGAGCTATGCCGAGGTAGAGCTGATACGGGCCGAACTCGCCATTCGCGATATTACTCCCAACGTTAGCGCCGAGGATGCCTACCGAAGGGGAGTAACCGCCGCCATCGCCCAGTGGGGTGGTGTGGTTCCGCCTACCTACTTCAACAACCCTGCCGTGAAGTACAGGGGCACGCTACAACAGGTGCTCACCCAAAAGTACTTTGCCCTCTTCTTCTGCGACTACCAGCAGTGGTTCGAGTACCTCCGCACGGGCTACCCCATCCTCCCACGTGGCAAGGGAGTGCCCGATGGCAACCAAATGCCCTTCCGCCTCAAGTATCCGCAGACCATCCAAAGCACCAACGCCACCAACTACAAGGCCGCAGTGTCCAGTATGGGTGGCGACAGCTTCTCCACCATGCTCTGGTGGCAGAAATAGAACCTTTAAAATACTACCATGATAATGAACAGAAAGAAATTACTCCTCAGCATCTGGGCTGTAGCAGCCCTATCGATGCTGTGCAGCGCCCAAGTACAACGCCGCGAGCTTAAGCTCCCCAAGGTGGAAGGCTACGAGCTCCTCCGCTGCGATTTCCACATGCATACCGTCTTCTCCGACGGCATGGTGTGGCCCACCACACGTGTCGACGAGGCTATAGAGGAAGGCATCGACGCCATCGCCCTCACCGACCACATCGAGTACCGACCAAAGCTCAAGGAGTTCACCACCACCGACCACAACCACTCCTACGAGCTGGCCAGCAAGTACGCCGCCGACCGCGGCATCATCCTCATCAAGGGCAGCGAGGTTACCCGCCGCATGGCTCCCGGCCACTTCAACGCCATTTTTATTGATGATGCCAACGCCTTCCAGAAGTTCGTAAACCCTAACGACTGGCACGACGGCAGCAACATCGCCCAAACGCTCGACGAAGGTAAGAGGCAGGGCGGATTCATATTCTGGAACCACCCCTGGTTCCAGCACAAGCAAAACATCTCGGAGTGGGCCGCCATACACGAGGAGCTTTACCAAAAGAAGCTCATCTCAGGCATCGAGGTGGTAAACGGCAACCGCTACGACCCCACGGTGCTGCAGTGGTGCCTCGATAAGAACCTCACCGTGATGGCCAACACCGACATACATACCCCTATGAAGCTCGAGAAGGGCGAGTTCCGCACCATGACCATCGTGTTTGCCAAGGAGCATACCGCCCAAGCCATTAAGGAGGCGCTAGAGAACCAGAGAACCATTGCCTACTCCTCCAACGCCATCTACGGCAAGGACGAGTTGGTTCGCCAAATCGTAGCCAGCTCCCTGCAGGTAAAGGCCCGCCGAATTGGCCCCAACGGCGGTATCGTGGAGCTTACCAACATCTCAAGCATTCCCTTCAGCATGTCCGTAACCTCGTCCGAAGGAGTAAAGCCAGTACTCGATGGTGTCCTGAACAACTTTACCGCCTTCAGCACCAGCACCACGCTCATCCCTGTTGACCTCAAGAACCTTAAAAACAACCAAGGCTCCTTCACAGTTGAAGTAGTCAACGCTCAGGTCGGTGCCAACAAGCCGCTACAGTATACCATTACGGTGAACTTCGAAAAGTAGCAGAAGAAAAGACTAAGAAACATTAGTACCATGCAAAAGGGCCACCTCCTTACGGAGATGGCCCTTGAAACTATTTTTAGGCTATGCCTTAACTTACTTAATCGTTTTTACACGAATTCTAATAGCGCGAGTTTCTTGGGTAGTACCCATAATTTCAATTACCTTTATAAGACCTTTTTGGCCTAGCACTGTTTTGAATGCAAGGCAATCACCTACCAAAAGCTGAGTTTGTGCTGCAGCAACAAAAGTTGAGTTTGCAGTCTCTACAGGTAGAGTATTGTTGGTATAGTTTTCGGCAGTTGCCTTGAGGAACTTGGTTGCATTAACTACGTTGAATTGTCCAATATATTCCTTAATTCCAGCAACAAGTGTCAGCGAATTATCATTTATTGGAGAAAGAGTTGCTTTGTTATTCTCACCGAAGTAGTATACAAAGTCAACCAGCTGTGCATTGGTAACAGCATCGCTAAGCTTAAATACTTTATCAATAGCAACAGAATAGAAACCACCCTTAGCCCCGTTAGCTCCGGTAACGTTAAGCTGACCAGCAAGCAGTGTTGCTTCACGCTCCACATTGTCTGCAGGAATAGAAGTTCCCTTAGGAGCAACAGTAATGGTGGTAGTACCTACGCGACCCTTCACGTCCGTAGTTTCAAAGGTGATAGTAGATAGCGATTGCCCTACAGCGATGTTGTAGTTACGCTCCAAGAACTTGTCTCCACGGTTAAACCATCCAGAGTTTAGAGTGCTATCGAGAACTACAAAGCTCTGCCCTTGAACAACGGTGGTTATTTTGATTTTTTCAAGACGATCTTGTTGAGCACCCATATCGAAACGGGCAACTACTGGTACAATTTCGCCTGCATTCTTGTCGTTAATGGTGGTAATAGAAGCACCATCCCTGTTAATGGTAACCACAGGTTTGTCCAACTCTGGAACATCCAACAAATCGTCCTTCGAGCAAGAGGTGAAAGCAGCGCCAGCCAGCACAAATGCAAACATCAAAAACTTAAACTTTCTCATAGAATAGATATTAAAAAATACGGTGCAAAGTTCGCAAAAACTGAGCCATCCAACCGACTGTTAGGAATGTATAGCAAAAGGGCATTGCAGCAAGAATAGGAAAAGATACCCAAATTCGGTCCACAACCAGGCTAACACTCATTTCGTTAAATAGCGCTGAAATATATTTCAGAAGATAGCATTACTGTTAATCGCCCACGCAGTTTTCTCCTTCCTGCCATCTCCATACGGCTACCATTTACAGCAGGCATCCCCGCAAACCCCAACCTGCACCCTGATTTACCCACAAAAAAAGTTGCCCACACGCTCTGGCGAGGCAACTTCTATAAATGATGTTGGCAACCGATAAAACCGGCCGCTACTTCACGTCCTTTTTCATCTCCTTTTTCATATCCTTCTTCATCTCTTTCTTTTCGCACTGCTTAGCGCACTCCTTGGAACACTTATGGCCCTTTTCGCCATGGGCGTACACGTGCTTGCCATTCTTGCAGGCCTCGGTGCACTTGTGCTCCTTCAGCGCCTTCTGCTCCATCTTAGGCATATCCTTCTTCTGCTCCTTCTTTGTGGTCTGAGCATTTGCCGCATAAAACATCAGGGCAATTGCCAAAAGCCATAGTAGCTTCTTCATAATCGTACCATTTTAGTTTGACAACAGTTTTCTAGTATATTCGGTGATGCATCTCCATGAGCCACCAATATCAAGGAACAAGCAGAGTTGGGCAAGGGTTGATTCCTCCCTGCTTTTTTATGCTAACCCACGTTAAAGGCCCCGATCAACTTAAGTAGCAGCATTTGCTTTGCCCCTCCGCCATTTTTCGCGATATTGCGGCGAGTTTAAGAAAACGGTCATGCTTACAATCAGCAATCTTACGGTAGAGTTTCAGGGCGTAGGCCCGGTGGTAAAAGGAGTAAACATCAGCGTGGGCAAGGGCGAGACGGTTGGCCTCGTGGGCGAATCGGGCTCGGGCAAGTCCATCAGCTCGCTTTCGGTGATGGGGCTGCTGCCCTCCACCGCCAGGATGAGCGGCAACATATCGTTTACCAAGGCCGATGGCACCACCGTAGAGCTGGCCGTAAGCGGCAACGCCTACCCGCAGGGCGTTCGAGGCCGCGAGATTGCCATGATCTTTCAGGAGCCGATGACGGCGCTCAACCCCACCATCCGCTGCGGCGAGCAGGTGGACGAGATGATGCGCGAGAACCTCAGCTACAGCCGAGCACAGGCCAAGGAGCGCACGCTGCAGCTCTTTGCCGAGGTGCTTCTCCCCGATCCCGAAAAGGCTTACCGGTCGTACCCCCACGAGCTCAGCGGTGGTCAGCGCCAACGGGTGATGATTGCCATGGCCATATCGTGCCACCCGCAGCTGCTCATCGCCGACGAGCCCACCACCGCCCTCGACGTTACAGTGCAGAAGGAGATCCTCGAGCTGCTCAAGCAGCTGCGCAACCGCTACGGCATGGGGCTCATCTTCATCAGCCACGACCTGCGCATCGTTGCCGAGGTATGCGAGCGCATTGTGGTGATGCGCCACGGCGACTTGGTGGAGCAGGGTCAGTCCGACGACATCTTCCACCGCCCGCAGCACCCCTACACCAAGGCGCTCATCAGCTGCCTACCTCCAATAAATGCACGTCCCGAGCGGCTGCTTACCGTAAAGGAGTTTACCGAGCAAAGTAACCCCACCCTAACCTACCAAAGCGATAGCGACAGAAGCGATAAGCATAAGAAGATATACGCCCAAGCACCGCTGCTAAAGGTCACCAGCCTCGATGCCGGCTACTCGTTCGGCGGATCGATATTCAGCAAGACCCGCAACCTATTTAAAGCGGTAAAGCAGGTTGGCTTCGAAGTTTACCCCGGCGAAACGTTTGGCCTGGTAGGCGAATCGGGCTGCGGCAAGACCTCATTGGGCCGTACCCTCGTTGGACTAGTAAAGAGCCTAAGCGGCAGCATCGAGTTCGAGGGTAAGCGCATCGACAAGCTCAAAGGCGATGAACTACGCCGCATGCGCCGCGATATCCAGATGATCTTTCAGGACCCCTTCTCGTCGCTCAATCCTAAGATAACCGTGGGCGAAGCCATCATGGAGCCCATGCGCGTGCATGGCGTTGGCCGTAACGAAAAGGAGCGCTTGGAACGAATGAACTATCTGCTAAATAAAGTGGAGCTACCGCTCGAAGTAGCCTCGCGCTATCCGCACGAGTTCTCGGGAGGGCAGCGCCAGCGTATCGTCATAGCCCGTACGCTTGCCCTACAGCCCAAGCTGGTCATCTGCGACGAGTCAGTATCTGCTCTCGACGTATCGGTACAGGCGCAGGTGCTCAACCTGCTCAACGACCTGAAGAAGGAGCTGGGGCTCACCTACATCTTCATATCGCACGATCTCAGCGTGGTTCGCTACATCAGCGATCGAGTAATGGTGATGCAGCAAGGCAAGATGGTGGAGCTTAACGATGCCGACGAGCTCTACAACCATCCGCAGCAGGAGTATACCAAGAAGCTGATTGGGGCTATACCAAAAATATAGTTCCTATTCGAAACGCGTATTTTCCCGTGGGGTGATGCGCAATTTATGGCCCAATTTCAAACAGCAAAAAAATAAATCCCCCTTTACAACCCTAATTTTTTGGCATATTGACTGGAAACTGATAAGTTTGCTACTCGTACGAAGAAACAATGAGCGCACTAGACCAACGGATATCAAGTTTTATAAAAACCCACTCGGTTTTAACCATGGCCACCAGCTTCGGTGATGAGCCCTACTGCGCTAACCTGTTTTATGCCTTTCTTCCTGAGGATAACTGCCTAGTGGTTACTTCGGATATGAATACGAAGCATATAAGAAACATCTCCCACAACATATTTGTAGCCGGAAGCATTATAGATGCCTGCAACTTGCCAATGGCAAAGGGCGTACAGTTTCAGGGTGTGATTTCGGAGCCATTGCAGGAGCTGGCCGAAAAGGCAAGAAAAGTATACTCCAACCTATTCCCATTTTCGCGAGGAATGAACACTACACTCTGGGTTATCGACCTTACCTACGTAAAGTATACCGATAGTTCGCTTGGGTTTGGAAAGAAGCTAACCTGGAAAAAGTAACCATGCAACCAACCATACTAATCACTGGAGCTACAGGATTCTTAGGCGCTCATGTTGCTCTAGAGCTTCTGCAATCAGGCTACCATGTAAAGGGAACCTTCCGCAACCAAGCATCACAAGCAAAAGCCAAGCAGATTTTTGGCTACTACGAAAACGGCTTCAGCCTCTTCGATAAGGTTGAATGGGTAAGCGTAGACATGCTCGACTATAGCGAAGTTCTGATGGCAATGCAAGGCGTTCAGTACGTGGTGCACACAGCCGCAGAAGTATCGTTCAACCCCCAGTTCAAGAACCGCATCATCGAGAACAACACGCTAATGGCCTCCTACGTTGTTGATGCAGCCATCGAGGCTGGTGTCAAGAAGTTGTGCCACATAAGTTCTATAGCTGCGCTTGGCAGCACCATCAACGGCGAACCCATTACAGAGGAAACCAAGCTGGCATCGGTTAAGGATCAAAGCGCCTACTCTACCAGCAAGTTCTACGCCGAGATGGAGGTTTGGCGTGCCATAAATTCGGGGCTCAATGCGGTAATCCTCAACCCCTCAGTAATTCTTGGCGCTGGTGATTGGAAAACCAGCAGCTCTACCTTTATATCTTCCATCGCAAAAGGTTTGTCCTTCTATAGTAAAGGAGTAACGGGTTTTGTTGATGTCCGCGATGTTGCCCGTGCAAGCCGACTGGCCTTGGAGAGCGATATCTCTGCCGAAAGGTTTATTCTCTCTTCCGAAAACATTAACTACTACGACCTATTCTGCAGCATTGCCAAAGGGCTTAGCAAGCCAGTTCCTAGATACAAAGCATATCCATTTTTGATTAAAGCAATTGCCGCCTTTAGCGGTTTCTACTCCTACATAACTGGTAAAGAGCCGCTGGTAACGCCACAAAGCGCTCGTTCTGCCTGGCGAAAGAGCTACTACAGCGGCAAGAAATTTGAAACCCAGTTCAACTTCAAGTACACGCCAATCAGCGAAACCGTTGATTTTGCCTGCACCGGCTACCTAAATAGTAATCGTAAGAAGTAATGAAGAAGGCTGTCGTAATTGTTGCAGGAGGCAGCGGAACACGCATGCGCAGCGATATCCCCAAGCAGTTTCTGCTGCTTCGCGGAAAGCCCATCCTCATGCACACCATCGAGCGGTTCTACTACTTTTGTAATGATATAAAGATTGTTGTTGTACTGCCAAATGATGAGATCGAGCGATGGAAGCATCTTTGCAGCGAATACCACTTTACCATACAGCACGATGTGACCCAAGGTGGTGAAACCCGCTACCACTCGGTAAAGAACGGATTGTTGCTTGTCGATAACAACTGCATAGTTGGCATCCACGATGGCGTTCGACCATTGGTTTCAACTTCTGTTATTGAACGATGCTACAATGAGGCGGCTACCGGCAGGGCCGTCATTCCCGTTATACCTGCTGTTGACTCTCTTCGAATGGTTACGGCTACGGGCAATGCAGCAATAGACAGAAGCGCCATTCGTCTAGTTCAAACCCCACAGGTGTTTCCTTCAAATATGCTAATGAATGCCTACAAGCAGGAGTACACCCCTACCTTTACAGATGATGCTTCGGTTGTAGAATCTTACGGGTTAGCGATTACGCTTGTAGATGGTAATATCGAGAATATTAAAATAACAAACCCCATCGACTTAACCATTGCCGACAGGGTTTATGATAATGTTATTTAGCGCTTCGTTCTTAGCTTCAGCAATTTCCAGTAAAGTTTAAAGTGATTTGCAGTATCGGAACGCGCAATAGAGTACACGTTCAGTGTGTCGGCTACCAGATCGAAAGCAAATTGAACAGTATTCTTAGCACCGCTCATAAAGATTGCATCCTTAGGTAAAGTTGGCCTTAAGCAATCCATCCCATAGCAGAGCTTATACTCTTTAAAGCCCTTTATCCCATTAACTGATCCCGAATCCGAGAACTCAACTTCTTTTAGCAGCGACTTACCCTGCAAAGGCGTATACTTTCCTGCTATAAGAATTCTATTTAGCAGCCTATGGAAGATCTTTCCCCTATCCATACCCTTAAAGGCAGTATCTACCTTTGTATAAATCCAAGAACTTCCGCTCCACTTTTCTTCAAAGGAAAATTTCTTCTTAAGGTTTACAGTTCCAATGGTATCTGTAAACCGAGTTAGTAGGTACTTCCCCTTCTTTTGCTTAATCAGCATCATCTTATAGGTGGATGCTAAGCCGGTTCCCATCACCGAATCAATCCATCCCTTTTTAAAGGATATCTGCACAAACATAGGAGCAGCCTTTATTGCAGCAACCGAACGTTTTGCTGCAATACTATCCAGATACTGCTTACAAACCCACGTGCCCTCTAATGTTGGGGTAATGTGCGTTTTTTTAAAGCTCAAAAAGTAGTAAAGACCTGCTACAGCAACTATAAACAGACCTAAGGAGAAAAGTGCAATCTTTAGCCTATTTCCCCTTACCGTTTTGTGGACGTGCATTGGGCTTTGCATATTTATTTGCGTAAATGATAAAACCAATACCCGCTAAAATAAATGGTATGCTAAGAATTTGCCCCATGTTTAAGGCCATCCCCTGCTCAAATCCTACCTGATCATTCTTAATAAACTCAATTAAAAAACGGGACAAGAAAAGCAACGATAAAAATACACCGAATTGCATTCCAGGCTTCTTGAAGGCACACTCCTTCTTGAAGTGCATCCAATATAGCACAAAAAAGATTGTCAGATACGCTAATGCCTCATAAATTTGTGTCGGATGCTTAGGCAGCGTTTCGCCTTCACGTAAAAAGATAATCCCCCAAGGCAAGTTAGTTACATGTCCGTAGATTTCGGAATTCATTAGGTTACCTAAGCGCACAAACATTCCAGCAATAGGAACAGCAAGCGATATCCTATCTAAAAGCCAGATAAATGGTCGCTTATACTTTCGCGAATAGAGAGCCAAGGCAATTAAGATACCTATTGCGGCACCATGACTGGCTAGTCCACCCTCGCGAATGTTAAGAATATGCCAAGGATGTGAGAAGTAATATTCGGGCTGATAAAAAAGTACATGACCTAAACGAGCTCCAACAACAACGCCGATGCCCACATAAAATGCAAGATTATCTATTTCCGAAATCTTTATCCCCTCAAACTTATACATTCGAGTAAAGACCCAGTAGCTGGCCACAAAGGCTATGGCAAATAGTATTCCGTAATAACGAACCTGAAATCCAAAAATGGTAAAGAATACAGGATCAACATTCCAATTGATAAACAGAAGATTCATGCTTTTATATATTATGCTTTATTAAGGGTAAAGGCAAATGAGCTGCCTTCCCCTAATTTGCTTCTCACGTTAATGGTTTGACGGTGGGCCTCAATTATATGCTTAACAATGGCAAGGCCTAATCCCGTTCCTCCTGATTCTCTCGATCGACTTTTATCGGCCCTGAAGAATCGCTCAAAAATACGGTTTAAATCCTTTTGATCAATGCCTACACCATCATCCGAGACCTCAATGAGAATACTATCGAACATATCTGAAAAAGATACGATAGTTGTTCCTCCTTCCTTTCCATAATTTATGGAGTTAACCAGTAGGTTTACAATTACCTGCGATATGCTCATCCTATCAGCATTTACATAGATAGGGGTAGTCTTGCTCCGGGCAATCACAATTTTAATTTCGCGCTGTAACGCCTTCATCTCAAGGCTATCGACAATTTCCTGCACCATCGCTACGATGTCAAACTTTTCAGGCTTTAACTTCAACTCGCCAGACTCCAACTTCGATATTTCCTCCAAATCTTCAACAATCGAGATCATTCGGTTGATGCTTTTCTCAGCACGCTCGAGGTAACGTCGGTTTATTGATTCATCCTCAAGTCCACCATCCAGCAAGGTTAGGATGTAACCTTGCATGTTGAAAATTGGAGTTTTAAGCTCGTGCGATACGTTGCCTAAAAATTCTTTACGGTAACGTTCCATTTCGCGTAGTCGAGTTAACTCGTTACCCCGCTTCGCAGCCCACTTTGTAAGTTCCTCTTCGAGCTCCTTCCCGATATCCTTCCCCTCCAAAAATTCTTTCAATTCAGAATCAGAAAGATTAAGCTGCTGGATGGTTTTATATATTGGAGTTATCTTCCCGAAGATTAGTTCATTGAGAAGATAGTAGATTACAACAAAAACCACAATAAATACAACCAGTGCAATTGCTACGCCTAACAGCAACTCATTAATAAAGTTCTTCGACGTATGCGACAACCAAAATACAACCACCACTAATACCGAGGTAATCCCCGATATCAGCACAGACATTTGCTTAGGCGACGAGATTTGCATGAGATGCCTACTACTTTCCTGAGTACTGCTTCATGAGCTTTGTAACGTACTTACCAAGAATATCAAACTCAAGGTTAACTACCGTTCCAACCTTAAACTGGTGGAAATTAGTATGCTCGTAGGTATAAGGAATGATAGCTACCGAAAACTCATCATCTTTTGAATTAACAACGGTCAGACTTACACCATTAACTGCTACAGATCCTTTCTCTACAGTTATATTCCCTAAAGATGGATCATACTTAAATGTAAAGTACCAACTTCCATTTACCTCTTCGATGGAGGTGCAGACGGCAGTTTGATCAACATGTCCCTGTACAATGTGGCCATCGAGAAGTGCCTCCATGCGCATGCTACGTTCCAAGTTTATCTTTTCGCCAACCTCAAGTAATCCTAAGTTGGTTTTTTGTAGCGTCTCCTTAATAGCAGTAACGGTATACTCACCCTCCTTTAGGTTTACAACCGTAAGGCACACCCCATTATGGGCAATACTTTGATCTATCTTCAACTTATCGGCAAACGAGCAGTTGACGGTAATATTGAGGTTATCCTTTTCCTTCTCAAGCATAACCACCTTGCCGGCTTCCTCTACAATTCCTGAAAACATATATCAACTTTATTATTAAGTCCTAAATTAGTGCAATATATAACCACGAATTCAGATTCCAATCCTTAAAAGAGTTAATAAACACCTAACAAATCAACCAATCTTTCTTACTTTTGCCAGTTGTGGGATAATAACATCTTCAAACAAAGACTTTAGCTTTGAGAAATACACCTTTTATACTCCTTATAGGTGGCTTACTAGCACTATCATTTAGCCAATGCGCCCGTATGGTTAGCCCTACTGGCGGTCCAAAAGATACCCTTGCCCCTGTTGTTCTAAAAAGTTCGCCAGTCCAATTCAGCCGTAACGTATCTGAAAAGGAATTCGAAATCTCATTTGACGAGTATGTTACCCTAAAAGATCTACAAAAATCCTTCTTTGTTTCTCCCCCGATGGAGGAACTACCTGAAGTTCGAGAAAAGGGTAAAAAAATAGAAGTTGTTGTTGAAAAGGCGCTAATGCCCAATACTACTTACTCGTTCAACTTCGGTAACTCTATTGTTGACAATAATGAAGGCAATCCACTAGTTAACTACTCCCTCACTTTCTCTACAGGCAGCAACTTGGATACCCTTAAGTTGAATGGCACCGTTTATGATGCCAGCACAATGCTCCCTGTTGCCGGAGCTTACGTATTTTTCTACGATAACGATAGCGTCCAAGTGCCTCTAAAGTACAAGCCCAGCATTATCGCAAAAACAGATAAGGAGGGAATCTTTATTGCAAACACGCTTAAAAATAAGCAGTATAAAATTATCGCAATAGATGATGCCAACCGCAACTATCTTTTCGATCCCGGAATCGACAAAGTAGCTTTCGAAAAAGGACTCTTTAGCCCTGTTAACATCTCTGCTCGTCGAGACACAGTTTCCGACTCGCTATGGCGTTCACAGCTACCTCCTCAGGTTAAGTTTAAGATGTTTTCTGAAATGAAAACCCTCCAGTACATAACAGGGAAAACTCGTCCCGAGAAGTATAAGTTCCAACTGTTCTTCAACAGCCCCAACCCTGATATAAAAAAGATCGAATTCGATGGTTTAACTATCAATGATTTCTTTGTAGAAAAAGATACCGAAGGTGACACCATTACCTATTGGCTAAAAGATGCCACACGCAAGATAGTCGATACGTTGCTCGCTAACTATACCTACATGAAGAGCGATAGTACTGGCAAACTTATTGAAACTCTTGAAAAAGTTTCATGGGAACTTCCTCTTTCTAAAATGGATAGGGCTACAAAAAAAAATAAGAAGAAAGAAGAGGAAAAGGCTGCTCCAAAGATCCAATCCATTACACCTCAGTTTAACACGCCCGATGGCACAGCAAACGAGGATGGCGGCTTCTTTATGCAAGTAAACCTTCCGCTTACCCGCATTGATACCTCTAAACTTACCCTATATCGCATTGACGATAACGACAAAAGAGTAAAGGTTCCTTTTAACATTAAAACTGATCCTAAGAGTCTGCTAAACTACTCCATCACTTCAAAATGGGTGGAGGATAGTCGTTACCAAATGCTTCTAGACTCCAATGCAATAGAGAATATCCAAAAGCAGGTAAACGACTCAACCTCGTTTGCCTTCAACACCTCTAGCCCTTCCAAATTTGGAACATTTATCTTTAATGTCAAGAACGTTAAAGATAATTTGATTATGCAGGTTCTCGATAAGAAATACAAGTTGATCCGCCAAAAGACGATAACCCAAAGCGGCGTTATCCGCTTTCCTTTCATTAAGGCAGATACCTACATTATTCGAGTTATCGAAGATCTAAACAAAAATGGGGCCTGGGATACCGGAAACTACCTCAAGCAGTTGTCGCCCGAACGCGTATGCTACCTCCACAAAGAAAAGGAAAAGCAATTCGTGCTTCGCTCGGGTTGGGAGAATGAAGTGAATGTAGATGTAAACGAGATCTTCTCAAACTACTAAAACTATGTCAACCATACTACAATTTGCCATATTCCCTACCGATAAGGGGTCAAGCGTAAACAGCTACGTAAGTAAAGCCATTGATGCTATAAAGAGTTCAGGCGTTCCCTACCAGCTTACCTCCATGAGCACCATTATAGAAACGGAAACCCTTGAGGAGGCTTTAGCTATTGTCGCCAGAGCAAAAAAGGCAATCGAACCATTTGCCGACCGCGTTTACCTGAGTATTAATGCTGATATCCGCCAAGGAGAGTGCGGAAGAATGGAGCATAAAGTGCAAGCAATCCAGCAAAAAATTGTCGATGTAAACCTTTGATTTTAACGAATGAAAAAACTACTATATACACTCCTTCTTGCTGGAATAGCAGGTGCTGTTGTTGCCCAAAAACCAAACATTCCCGCTAAGAGATATCTTGGCATAAATTTTGGCTACGGAATGTCGGGTGTGATGTTTCAACCCGATTTAAAGCAAACATCCTACGCAGGTAGCTACAGCGGAGGATTATCGTTTAGGTATGTGGGAGAAAAATACATGTCATTTCAGGCGGAGTTGAACTATACGCATAGAGGCTACAAAAAGCCAGAGATTGGCGACTCAATTTACACCCGCACCTACAACTCCATCATGCTGCCAATAATGGCTCAAGGAAATGTAACCTACAAGAGAGTTTCGGTATTACTGAATCTGGGTTGCTACGTCAACTACATGCTCGACTCTAAGGATCAGATAAAAACTAAGGGTATTACCTATAAAAACGACTACGAATTTTTCCTTAAGCGCGATCGTCGTTACGAGTTTGGCGTATTAGGAGGTGTAGGATTAGGCTTAAAACTTAATCCATTCATGCTACAGGTAGAATCACGCTACTACTATGGGCTTACAAACCTCTACAACCCAGACTATACTAACAACCGTCCATATGGCTCGCGCCAATTTCAGCTGCAGTTTTCAGCAGCTCTATTTTACGACTTAGGATCACTGTTTGAAAGTGAGCCTAAGCTAACTAAAAACTAGATTTATGCGGAATGTTGTCCTGATTATTCTTTTTTCGGTATTTTCATTTTTAGGCTATGCACAAATGCCTGCCGAAGAGGGTCTGGCTAGCTTCTACAACAAAAGATTCAACGGACATAGAACTTCTAGCGGAGAGGTCTATCGCCACACCAAGCTTACAGCTGCACACCCATCATTTCCTTATGGAACAGACGTACTTGTTACCAACTTAAGCAACAACAAATCGGTTGTTGTCAAAATTAATGACCGCTGCTCCCCTCGTCGCATAAAAATTGATATTTCTCGTGCTGCTGCTGCAAAAATTGATATGATTGCAGCAGGGGTACAAAAGGTTAGAATAGAAGTGGCCAGCGATAGTATCAAAGCCCGACACTTAGCTGATGAGATTGCTGATTTAGAAGCTGCAGCAGATTCTCTACCATCAAAAAGCATCTCAACGAATACTGCAGAAGATAGCTGTACCATCCAAGTAGCCAGTGTAGCCTCGCTGAAGAATGCTAAGAGACTTGCTGAAAAGTTGAATGAGACCTACAAAATGCCTTCTAACTACCGAAAAGTAAGACACAGAAGAAAAACGCTTTACAAGGTTTTTGTTGGTTCATTTACCAATCATGACGAAGCAAAAGAACCTTTAGCGGATATAAAGAAAACCTATCGCACGGCCTTTATTATTGCCAACTAACTGCCATGGAATTTTTTGAAAGCCTAAACCAATACAAACGTCGTGAAACCAATAGCGTATGTATTGGAAACCTTATGTTGGGTAGTGAGTTCCCTATCAGAGTTCAATCGATGACTACGACGGATACGCTTGACACTGAGGCCTCCGTGGCTCAATGTAAGCGCATCTTTGAGGCTGGTTCAGATCTGGTTAGGCTAACCGCACAAGGTGTTCGTGAAGCAGAGAATCTTGCCAATATCCGTCAGTCGCTACTGCAGCAAGGCTACGATAAACCTCTTGTTGCCGATATTCACTTTAACCCAAACGCAGCCGATGTGGCAGCGCTTCATGTTGAAAAAGTTCGGATTAATCCTGGTAACTTTATCGATAAACGGGCTAGCTTTATTGACGTTAACCTAAGCGATGAAGAGTACGCAGAGGAACTGGGGAGACTACGCGAGAAGTTTGTCAACCTGCTCAACATCTGCAAAAAAAATAGTACCGCAATTCGTATTGGCGTGAACCACGGTTCGCTTTCCGACAGAATAATGAGCCGATATGGCGATACACCAGAGGGAATGGTAGAATCGGCAATCGAGTTTCTGCGAATATGCGTCGAGGAGAACTTTTCGAATGTAGTGCTCTCGATGAAATCAAGCAACGTTAGGGTAATGGTTCATGCCTACCGCCAATTGGTTAGGAGAATGAAGCTGGAAGGAATGCAGTTTCCTCTGCACCTTGGCGTCACCGAAGCTGGCGAAGGCGAAGATGGCCGTATCAAGTCGGCAGTTGGTATTGGAGCCCTTCTTGCTGATGGCATTGGCGACACCATTCGCGTATCGCTTACTGAAGAGCCAGAAGCCGAAATTCCGGTTGCCAAAGCTCTTGTAAGCTACTTCGACAATCGCCAAAACCATGGAAGAATTGCAGAAGTCAACACATCGTTATACAGCCCTTACACCTATGTAAAGGTTGAAAGTAGCGCTGTTGCAAACATCGGAGGTGATAACCTTCCTGTGGTAATCTGCGATCTTTCAAAGCAAGCGGCTATCACCAACGAGATCATCAGTAAGCTTGGATACCAACTTGCTGATAGTGATTGGAAGAAAGCGATTGATACCGCCCCAGATTACCTTTTTGCTGGTAAAGCACCTATCAGCTTAGGGACTGAAGAAGGTCTCAATATCATTGGTGATACCCCAAATACCCCTTCGTTTATTTGGGTAGATGCGGCTGATGATATGGAAGCTGCGGCTAGCAGCCTAAACCAGAATTCGCAGGCAGTAGCAATTATAAGCACATCCAACATCAATGGACTGGCGGAACAAAGAGCCGCAATACTCAACTTAAGGAGTAAAAAGGTGCTTAACCCAATTATAATTCATCGCCAATACTTCGAAAACGATGTAAACCTTCTACAACTTAAGTCTGCTGCCGACTACGGTCCTCTCTTCATAGATGGTCTGCCCGATGGTATCATGATATCGAATACTGGCAGCATTGACAACGAACAGGTTGTATCCACATCCTTTTCCATTCTGCAGGCTGCGAGGGTTCGTATCTCCAAAACAGAGTTTATTTCTTGTCCTGGCTGTGGACGTACGCTCTTCAACCTTCAGCAAACAGCTGCGCTTATCCGCGAGCGTACCAAACACCTTACCGGATTAAAGATCGGCATCATGGGCTGCATCGTAAACGGTCCTGGCGAGATGGCCGATGCCGATTACGGCTACGTTGGAGCAGGACCTCGAAGAGTTACTCTTTATAAAGGTAAGGTTGCTGTTAAGAAAAATATCCCACAAGAAGAAGCCCTAGAAGAGCTTATCAACCTTATCAAAGAAAACGGAGACTGGAAAGAGTAATCCTAGATTATTTTACATAACGTTTTACTAAAAGGCAGAAGTATACTAATACTTCTGCCTTTTTAATTTGTTAATGTACGTCACAATGAATATCTGTTTGTTTAATCGTGTTAATTCAAATGTTTGCTATTGCAAGGGTTTAGCAAACCATTATTTAATCAAGATCTCGAATAATCCAAAGGGTAAATTTTATTTAATAAATGGTTATAATGTTGTTTTTCAGGGCTGTTAATAACTTTCCTCGATTGTTGATATCTATAGTAAAAAGCGTTTGGCTTGCTCCAAATAACGTTGCTATCTTGCAAGGGCGTTCGTAATACGAGCAGAAATAGACAACTCATTTTTCCTAAAGCAATTAAAGGATACTATAAATACAGAATAATGGAAGCAGCCAAAACAGCCAAAACAAAACTAGAAACAACACCTGACGAGCTGAAGGTTTACTCGTATCAGGACGCCGTTGCTTCTGCCAAAGAGTACTTCCGGGGAGACGATCTTGCCGCTACCGTTTGGGTAAGCAAATATGCTCTCAAGGATTCGTTCGGTAAGATTTACGAGCAGAATCCCGACCAAATGCACTGGCGCATTGCCAACGAGATTGAGCGTATTGAGAAGAACTATCCAAATCCGCTTACAGCCGCCAAGGTTTACGAGCTACTAAAGGATTTCAAGTACGTTATTCCGCAGGGAGGACCAATGACAGGCATTGGCAACAACATGCAGGTTGCTTCTCTTTCTAACTGTTTTGTTATTGGGCAGGACAATCCGGCTGACTCATACGGAGGTATCATCCGTATTGACGAAGAGCAGGTGCAACTGATGAAACGCCGTGGAGGTGTCGGTCACGACCTATCGCACATTCGTCCAACAGGTAGCCCTGTATTAAATAGCGCGCTTACCTCAACAGGCGTTGTTCCTTTCATGGAGCGCTACTCCAACTCGACCCGCGAAGTAGCCCAAGATGGTCGTCGCGGTGCGCTTATGCTCAGCATCTCGATAAAGCACCCAGATGCAGAGCGCTTTATTGATGCTAAGATGGAAACTGGAAAGGTTACAGGTGCCAACGTATCGGTAAAGATTGACGATGAGTTCATGAAGTGCGTACAGACTGGACGTAAGTACGTTCAGCAGTACCCTATTGATTCTACATCACCCAAATACAGGGTAGAGATTGATGCCCAGAAGCTATGGAAGAAGATTGTTCACAACGCATGGAAATCGGCAGAGCCTGGCATCCTTTTCTGGGATACCATCCTTCGCGAATCGGTTGCCGACAGCTACGCCGACTTGGGATACCGTACCGTTTCAACCAATCCTTGCGGTGAAATTCCACTTTGCCCCTACGACAGCTGCCGTCTGCTAGCCCTTAACCTATATAGCTACGTAGAGAATCCGTTTACACCAAAGGCAAAGTTCGACTACGAACTCTTCAAGCGCCACGTCATCATTGCCATGCGCATGATGGACGATATCATCGACCTTGAACTGGAGAAGGTTGAAGCCATTATTGAAAAGGTAAACAAGGATCCTGAAGACGAGGAGATCAAGTTCGTTGAGCGCCATCTTTGGGAGAAGATTCGCGAGAAGGCAATCAACGGTCGCCGTACTGGCTTAGGGATTACCGCCGAGGGAGATATGCTTGCCGCCCTTGGTATTCGTTACGGTAGCGACGAAGCCATCGACTTCGCCGAAAACATCCAACGTATGCTTGCCACGGAAGCTTATCGCTCGTCGGTAATGATGGCTCGCGAACGAGGTGCATTCCCAATTTACGATACCAAGCGCGAATCAAAGAACCCCTTCATCAACCGTATTAAGGAAGCTGATCCATCACTTTATAAGGAGATGAGCGAAGTTGGTAGACGCAACATCGCCATGCTTACCATTGCTCCAACAGGTACTACCAGCTTGATGACGCAGACAACCTCGGGTATTGAGCCTGTATTCCTGCCTGTATACAAGCGACGCCGTAAGGTGAACCCCAGCGATCAAGATGTTGTGGTGACCTTTGTGGATGAGGTAGGCGACTCGTGGGAAGAGTACTATGTATTCCACCATAAGTTTATAGCATGGCTCGATATCAACGGCTACGATGTAGATGCTGTAAAGCAGTACGACAGCGAGCAAATGGATGAAATCATTGCAAAATCGCCATACCACAAAGCAACGTCGAACGACGTTGACTGGGTAAGCAAGGTTAAGATGCAGGGACGCATGCAAAAGTGGGTAGACCACTCCATCAGCGTTACCGTAAATCTTCCTTCGGACGTTACAGAGGATATGGTATCAAAGGTATACAAAACAGCATGGGAAAGTGGCTGTAAAGGAGTTACCGTTTACCGTGATGGTTCGAGAGCAGGCGTGCTTGTTTCTAGCAAAAAGGAGAAGAAGGAGAACAGCGCCGAGTTCCCCAGCAAGCGCCCAACATCGGTTGACTGTGAGGTTATCCGCTTCAGGAATAACGAGGAGCAATGGATTGCCTTTGTGGGTATCATCAACAACCGTCCTTACGAGATCTTTACCGGTATTGTTGACGAGGAAGTTCGTCCGATACCCAAGATCATCACCAAGGGTAAGATTATCAAGGTTAAAGATGACAAGGGGAGCCGCTACGACTTCCAGTACGTTGACAAGTACGGCTACACCAACACGCTAGGTGGTATCTCGCACATGTTTAATAAGGAGTACTGGAACTATGCTAAGCTGATCTCCGGCATCCTTCGCAACGGAATGCCTATTAACGACATCGTGAATCTTGTATCATCTCTTCGCTTGGATAGCGATACCATTAACTCGTGGAGGAATGGTGTTGAGCGTGCCCTTAAGCGCTTTATTCCAAATGGAACCAAGGCGAAACAGGGCATCAAATGCCCTGAGTGCGGTGCCGACACGCTAATCTACCAGGAGGGTTGCCTAATATGTACCTCGTGCGGAACATCTAAGTGCGGATAGCACTTCTTATATTTACAACTTGAGGAAAAGGCTCGGATTGTTCCGAGCCTTTTTTATGCAATAGGGATGCACTAGACGATGGTGAAGATTCCGAGCCGGTAATGGCTGGCACCACCTCTGTAGGTGGTACTACCTCAGCTTTAGCGCTTTACACTTTTCCCGCCAATCAGCCGGCTGAATGGCCCGTAAAGGAGAACGCCGAGTACCGCACCTGCCGTATCGGAGGCTACATCCATGAGCTCATAGCTACGACCGGGGAAAAAGTTCTGCTGCAATATTTCTATCAGCCAACCATACAGGAGGCAGATTAAAATGGTGATGGCATACGATGCCATTTTCGATTCCTTCAGCCGTGTATTCAGGGTTAGAACTGCCATAATTAGCACTCCAAGTACGAAGTAGAGCCCAAAGTGCACAATCTTATCCTGAAAAGGAAAGTCGAACAGCTTCATTTTATCAACATCCTTGGGCGGCATTCCGCAGAGTACTAGTATAATTGCTGCCCATGCCAGAGCCAAAAACCAATATTTCTTTTTTACCATGATAATCGCCTTTAACTTCGTAACTTTACGAGACAAAATTAATAATTTATTTGGTGGCAGGTCTTTACATTCATATCCCGTTTTGTAAAAAGCTTTGCAGCTACTGTGATTTCTACTTTTCGGTGTCGCTAGCCAATAAGGACGAGATGCTTACTGCTCTGGCTAAGGAGATTGCCGACCGAAAGGATTACCTTGGGGGCGAAACCATCAGCACGCTATACTTTGGTGGAGGAACGCCTACCATCTACTCGTCTGCCGAGCTTAAGCGGCTTGCGGATAAGGTTATGGAGTGCTACCCCTGGCAGATTGAGGAGCTTACCGTAGAGGCCAACCCCGACGACCTTACGCCGAAGTACCTTAGGGAGCTACGGGCGATGGGAGCAAATAGGCTGAGCATCGGCATCCAATCGTTTATTGAGCGCGACCTGGCGCTGATGAACCGCCGGCACGACGCGCAGATGGCCCTCGACGTTGTTCCGATGGCCCAGGCGGCCGGATTCGACAACATCAGCATCGACCTGATCTACGGTATCCCTGGTCAAACGGAACAGGAGTGGATGGACAACCTCGATACGGCGCTGTCGCTTAACGTACAGCACATATCATCGTACCACCTGAGCATCGAGCCTAAGACGGTGTTCGGCAACCAAATGAGGCGAGGCCTGTTCCATCCTATTGATGACGAGGCCAGCGAACGCCTCTACCGCCACCTCGAGGATAAGCTAACCCGTGGGGGCTTTGAGCACTACGAGGTTTCGAACTTTGCCAAGCCCGGATTCTACTCGAAGCACAACACCTCGTACTGGACCTACGCCAAGTACATCGGCATTGGCCCATCGGCGCACTCGTTTGATGGCGCATCGCGCCAGTGGAATGTTGCCAATAACAAGAAGTACCTTAATGCATTAGCGAAGAACCTTCCCTACTGGGAGAGGGAGCAGATGACCACCGCCGAGCAGTACAACGAGCTTATCCTGACCTCCCTCCGCACCGCGTGGGGGATCAGCAAAAAAAAGCTTGAGAGGCGCTTTGGGGAGAGGCTTACCGGCTACTTCTATAAGGCCATCGAGCCATACACGAAATGCGGAAAGCTGATCGACGATGGCGATGTTGTACGCATCCCAACCGAGCACTTCCTGCTCTCGGACGGCATCATGGCCGACCTATTCTTTGTTGAACCATAATATACCAAACCCTATGAGCCAGATTTTCGATTTCCTAAGCGAGCTTCGGGAGAACAACAACCGCGAGTGGTTTAACGATAACAAGAACCGCTACAAAGCGGCCCTATCAGAATTCGAAGGAGTAGTTGGGCAGATGATTGCCTCCATCGGCCAGCTGGACGATGCGGTTAGGCTGCTCGAACCCAAGGAGTGCATCTTCAGGATATACAAGGATATCCGCTTTAGCAAGAACAAGGAACCCTACAAGACTAACATGGGCGCCTACCTTGCTAGGGGTGGACGCAAAAGTAAATTCTCGGGCTACTACATGCATATGGAACCTAACGGATCGTTTCTGTCGGGAGGGATTTACCTGCCGGAGCCTGCGGTGCTAAGCCGGGTGCGCGAGGACATCGACCTGTACTACGACGACTTCATTAACATAATCAACAACCCCTCCTTCAAGCAGCACTTCCCCGAGCTGCATGGCGATAAGCTTAAGACAACCCCTAAGGGATACAGCAAGGATAATCCTGCCTCCGAAATCTTGAAGCATAAGAGCTTGTACGTTGCCCGGATGCTCTCCAACAACGAGGTAAATAGCCCGAGCTACATCGCCGAGGCCACCGAAACCTTCAGGGCACTGAAACCCTTCAACGATTTTCTGAATAGGGCCATCGAGGATTTGTAGCAGAAGACCGCTACACGAAGATGCGCTAGCCGGATGGCAGCATACCCTGCTCGTCACCCGGCAAGTAGTAGCTGCCTGCTCGTTCTTTACCTTCTGCTAAGCTGACGTCCAAAAATTCAACCTTGTGGAGTAGGCCTTCCCCATTTTGGCTGCTGGCTGCAGCATGCAGAGGGATTTTGCTTTTAAAATAAAGGCCTAGCATTCAGCAGAGGCTAGGCTTTATAAAGGAAATCTCATCTTCTTATCTGTTCTTTTTGTAGGGCAAAAAGAACCAAAAACCCTTGGCACGAATTAACTCGCTCGGTCGCGGTGAAATGTCGCCTTATCAAATAAATGCTTCGAGTCCTTTCATCGCTGTTGCGCAGATTAGCGTTGTAGTAGCTCCGCTCGCTCAAACAGAATTCCTGCCAGTCTGGTATGTCCCGCTGTCGGAATTTTCGGGATGTCGGCTAACGCCTCCAGCTACGCCATGGTTTTTACGGAAGAAAGCTATCCTAAACTAGTATGCCTGTCCGCCGTTGGTTGGTCATTCTTCCAATAATCGTTATATTCAAATTACAAAAGCGAAATCCCTACCAGCAGATCGAGGGGAGCGTAACGCCTTTCCCCTATGTTAGCCCAAGTGGTAAAGACCACCAACCCTATTTCTTCCACAACAATGCCATCCCTTCGGGATTAGGCCCAAGGGGTATGGGCCAGAACCCAAGGGAGTATAACCTTATAGAAAAATAGGCGCCGCCGTAGCCAATATCCCACATCGGGTACTAAATCCTAGAGCTTTACCATCTTAGCCGCTGATAGCCTAGTTACAAAGTACTGCGTCACAACTAAACACGAGCCACCTACTAGAATTAGGGCCCATATCATGGCTTGCGATGGTTCGGCATCGAGGCCCATCACGCCTTTTACATTCCCCCTGATATACGGATCAGACATGGCAATTATGGCCGACGAGCAGCAGATAAGCAGCATGAAGGAGGTGGTAAGCCACGATAGCTGCCTGATGGACTTCGATCTAATGCTGGTGTATATCTTTTTAAGGGCAATTCGTTTCCCGTAGTAGATGCCTGCCAGCAATCCGCAAAACAGGTTAAATACCGGAAATCCCATAAACAGCCCGAAAACTCCAATATTCAGCAGCAGATAGGCCACAATCAAAATCCATATCGGCATCTCGTAGATACGCTTCGAATACTTTTGCAGCAGTATCCCATCGACGGCAAGGCCTGCCACAATGCCCGCAATCAGGTAAACCAGAATGCTGCTGCCAGTTGGATCGGTGTAGTGCCAAAATCCGACAAACAGCAACCCGAATAGCAGGATGGGGGTAACACCTATTGCTGCCCCAAATAGTACCTTAAGAATTCTATCCATTTTTATTTCAAGTATAGTAATGACACTTCGAGTAAGGGTTTTCCCTTAACTTAATGGCAGCAGGCCGAGGGGACCATAGCGCCTTTCGCCTATGTTAGCCCATGCGGCCAGCTCCTCCTACCCTATTTCTTTTGTAACGATGCCATCCCTTCGGGATTCTACCCAAGGTGTATGGGTTAGAACCATAGGGGGATTGCCTTTAGGATATTCGATGCGCTGCACACCCCCCCTAAATCCCCTAAAGGGAACTTTGCGCTGCTCAACCATCATGGTAAATCTCGAACTCCTATTCGGCTTCTGGTCACGATACGGACTACAACGCAGCCTCCTTTAGGAGTTTAAGGTGAATACGGATGAGCATACCAGCTGCTCCCTAATATTTCGCTCTTAAGATTTAACCAGCGTTGAATGTAGGTATTGTTAGCAAACATTTGAGTAAAATCCCTTCCTAAATTTGTTCCAAGACGCAAGCAGCGCGTTTCTACCAGACTGAATCAGCGCCGCAGGAGTAGAGATGCATTGCATGTGTCTCGGGGTAATAAAGGATTTGAATCAAACCTAAAATTCCAAGCCAGCCTCCCATATGGCAGACCATTACCGCAAAAAGAAGCGGATACCTAAAGGTATCCGCCTTTACGATGATGTAAGCCGCCAAAGAGTAGCTACAATGCCCTAAAGGGCAAGGATTCGGATGGTATCGCCAAATATGGGCTTATGATCGCTACCTTGGTAGGCGCATCGGCACTCATATTCAATACCATGGGTAAACCCAGTAACAGTAATCTTACGTGTAGTAGACACGGCCGAACGCCACATGGTAGCATCGGAGTGCTGCGCAGGCGAAGGCGTAAAGTAGAAGATGTATACCGATACATCCTTGCTGGCAGCCACCGAAAAGATGAGCTCACCTTCGCATGTACCGTGCTCCACCTTAAAGCCTACGGGCCTAGAGGGTTGCTTGCTCTTACGTTCAGGCTCTTTAACGAGCTTAAAACCAGAAGTTGCCAGCTTATCGCGGTCGCCACTGGCCTGTATGCATAAGTCAAGCGCCAAATCGTCGAGAAGAGAGGTTAGGATGCCCTTCGAGGCGTTCTTCAGCAGGGTATCCTGCTTCGACCCATCCTTGCTCCTCGCCAACTTAGCTTGGTAGTCAACCAAACATGTCCGAACGCCATCAATCCGCTCTTTGGTTAAGGTAAAAAGCGAATTTCCGGTCAGGTTCTGCAGCACGTTCTCGGTAAACGGTATTAAGTCGTTATCCTTAACCGTGCTGTGGCTAATAACAAGCTCAATTTTATTCATATAACTCGATTAGAAGTTAAATGCTTAAAACACATGCCTACATCATCGCCTATAAATATACAAATATTTCTACTTTTTTATCTTTCTTTTATAATTAATGTTTTGTATATGGCCTAACCTGCATCTCCCCTACCCCAAGCGCAGCTGCTACAGCTCAAGCACCCTTCGCCCGTAAGGCAGCGCGCAGCACCTCCATCCTGCAGCGTAACGCTTGCTATTAACGATGAAATAGCCGCTACTAATTCCAAAATAAATGCAGCTAATTATGGAGTAAATTGAATAAGCTCTATCCTATTTTGAACCCAAGATGGAGCATTTTGTATTAAAGATGAACTTTTTTGCCTCAACGATGCCGCATTTTGATCTCAAAATGTCTCACATTTAAATTAATTTTAGCTATATAATGTTCGACATGCAGCATTTAGGGTTAAAGATTGGGCATTTTGTATTAAAGATGCTCCATCTTGTATTAAAGATGAAGCATATTGAATCAAAGATGGAACATATTGAATTAAAGATAAAGCATATTGGATTAAAGATGGAACATATTGAATACAATATAGAGCATTTTGGATTAGATATGCTCCACATTTTATAATACGTAAACAGTTGCATGTACAAGGTCAAAAAGCAGCATAACTATTTACAATATTATGCTTCTGTTACTTACAATTAAGTAAAATATGTTTTATTATTATTCAACTTTTACAGCCACTTTTTATGCTATTTTTTGCTATCTCATTTCACAGTATGTGATTTAGTGTTACAAATAATGCTGATATATGGGCATAGCTATTGCCTTAATTAAGGAATAAATAGCCGAAAAAGTAAATGGTAATTCTCGGTGAATTATCACCGTATTTAGCCGATAAATTGGTGAAGGCGGCTATAGGAAAGCCCTCCAAAGGAGTGCAGCACCACAAAAAAATAGCCGCATGCCTCAAAGGAATAAGGCATACAGCTTAGCTAATCGCCCTTACATGAGAAGGAAGCGCGGGCATCCTGCCGCCGATGCCCGATAGGGCGTACCGCTGCTGGCAAAACCCATTGGGCAAGAAGGCCTTGCAGAACGCTATAGCCTATGGTCGGCTTCGGCAGCATTCGCTACAGTGCGCTACAGGGATAAGCCACCCGCACAAGCAGCTGGGCGGCTATCGAATGTAGGTTAGCGGGTAGCTCGTCTTTACCATCCCCTTTATGATGCGGCGCAGCTTACCGCCCAGCAACCGCCGCGATAGAGCCGAAAGGCGGTCGACGTAAACCACGCCCTGGGTATGGTCATACTCGTGCTGGATGACGCGGGCAGTAACACCGCTAAAAGTCTTCCGATGCTGCTGGAAGCTCCTATCGTAGTACGCTATCTCGATTCTCCAGGGCCTTGCTACATCCCCCGATAGGTTGGGAACGCTCAGGCATCCCTCCTCGTCCTTCCAGATTTGCTCCGACTGCGATAGGATGGTGGCATTAATAAAGGTCTCCTTTACCCCCTGGTCGCCGTCGAAGTAGCCGCGCCGTTCGCTTTCGTCCATACTTCTATACACCTGGGCGTTATCAACGGTAAATAGCCGGATAGCCCTGCCCACCTGTGGGGCGGCCAGTCCCTGCCCGTGCGCTGCGTACATCGTTTGCCACATGTCGTCGATGAGCTGCTGCAGCTCGGCCGAGTCGGAAGAGATCTCGGTGCACGGTTTCTTTAAAATGCTGCTGCCATAGGCAACTATCGGTAGTACTGCCATCGCCTGCTGATTTTCTTACATCTAAAATGGTTAACAAACCTACACTCCTATAGGTAATTGCCCGCAAGTTAGCGGTAATTACGGCAGGTTGTACGGCTATAGCTTACTTTTGAAGGGGATGCGGGGAAGAGTCATTCCCCAGGGATTTAGTTTTTTTAGAATTTCAATTCGCTGCTTTCACCCCTAAATCCCCTAAAGGGGACTTTATGCTGATCAACCATCATGGTAAATCTCGAACTCCTATTCAGCTTCTGGTTACGATACGGGCTGCGCCGTAGCCTCCTTTAGGGGGTTTGGGGTGAATACGGATGAGCATACCAGCAGCTGCTCCCTGAGATATCTCTTTAAAGATAACCCCAGCGCTGATTGTAGGTTTTGTGTGCAAGCATTGGAATATAATCCCTCCCCAAACTTGTTCTGAGACGCGAGCATCGCATCTCTACCAGCCCTAATCAGCGTAGCAGGGGTAGAGACACATTGCATGTGTCTCTTTGTAGTAAAGGATTTGGACTAAAAGCGAAATCACAGAAGTCATCACTCTTCTGCAATACCGCTTCTATTGCTGCTGGCCCTGATGCCAGAAAATCGTTACCCCGCCTTCGGAAGCCGCTTCCTAAGGCTGCACAGGCGAAGATGCTGATGCAGCCTTGCGCGGACTCGCCTACGGCCTTAGCCGTTGCTTAGCGGATTCTTCGGGAGGTTGTTGAAGCCGGCAGTGATGCCTAGCCCCATGCTCTCGATGGCCGTGCTGGGCACGATTACAATGGTAGAATTGGTTTTCAGCCCCTCGTAGAGCATGTTCATGGCGCGGAGGTGGAACGCCGTGGGGTTATTGGCGTAGGTTTTGGAGGCCTCCTCGAACTTTTCGGCAATCTGACGCTCCGAATCGCCAAGGATAACCCTCGCCTGGCGCTCGCGCTCGGCCTGCGCCTGCATGGACATGGCGGCTTCCAATCCCTCGGGGATCAGCACATCCTTCACCTCCACCGATATCACGTTGATCCCCCAAGGCTCCGTTCGCTCGTCGATGATGCACTGGAGCAGCGTGCTGATCTTATCGCGCCCCTCCAGCATCTCGGCCAGCATCGTCTTGCCAATCACATCGCGAAGGGCCGTTTGCGAGGCCCAGCTGATGGCGCTTCGGTAATCGGCCACATCCATGGCCGCCTTCTTCGGATCGATGACCTTCCAGAATAGAACTGCATCAACATCCACCGGCACGGTATCCTTGGTAAGCGTCTTCTCGGCGTTAAAGGACGTGCTGATCACCCGGATGTCTATCCAGTACGGAATGCTATCGATAATGGGAACGATAAAGAAGAGTCCTGGCCCCTGAAGCTGATGAAACTTGCCCAGGCGCAGCACCACAGCCCGGTTCCACTGGTCGGCCACCTTGGTCGCCGAAGCTACCACGACCGCCAGAACCGAAAACCCAATAAGAATGATGATACTCAAAGGCGAGGAGAGGCTGCCGTCAACGGCAAACGCCAAACCGAGCCCCGCAGCAGCTACCAATACGAATAGAAGCGCTGCAAATGATCCGTTGTTATTCATATCCTATGCACGATTAAGAGGTTAATGACCGAAGCAAGGATCAGCAGGCAGGCGCTAAACGATGGGTTTAATGGGTAGCGGCGCCAAATGCGCACCGTATAGAGTAAACGCCGCTGCCGCCGTAGTAGCTCGTATGGACGGTACAATTAGTGCTAAAAGGATTGCCTAGAGGAAAACACGTATGCCGTATAGCGATACCACCCCAACAATAAGCCAAATTGTAACACCCAACACAATGGGCCTAACCCCTACGCTACGGATGGCCTTAAAGGATAGCCCCATCCCAATAAGGAATAGCGCAACGTTAAGCGTTCGTCGGGCAACGGAGGTTACGCCCAACAGCAGGCCATGCGGAATGGGCAGATAGGTTCCAACAACCATCGATACCACAAAAAGTATGATAAAGAGAGGAACGCTGGCCCTCTTCCCTCCTCCACCGTAGAGGTACGAAAAGAGCAGCGAAACAGGAACAATCCATAAGCTACGCTCCAGCTTAATGGTGGTGGCTATATTCAGCGCATCGCTCCCAAAAACGCTAGCAGCACCCACCACCGAGCTGGTGTCGTGTATCGCAATAGCCGACCAAAAGCCAAACTGCAGCTGACTCATATCTAGCAATCTACCAATAAAGGGGAAAATCAGCAGCGCTATCGCATTAAGCAGAAAGATGGTGGCCAGCGAAACCGAGGTTTCATCATCCTTTGCGCCAACTACTGGAGCAACAGCGGCAATGGCACTTCCTCCACAGATGGCGGTACCCGAGGATATCAGCAAAGAGATATTCCTTCCGATACCTAACCTACGGCCAATAACCATACCTACAAGCAGGGTTAGCGTAATGCTCAATGCCGTAACGGCCAACCCTGTTGTTCCCGCCTTTGCGGCATGTACCAGGTTGATCCCAAATCCAAGTCCCACAATAGAGTACTGTAGAATATACTTGGATAGCTTCGATGTCGCTTTAGGCATTGGACTACTCCATAGTTGGGCTACTACAACGCCCAATAAAAGGGCAACAGGAGCATTAATAAGGTCGAAGAGGCATAGAATGGCTACCAATGCGAGCATTGAGTAGAAAAGATGCGGAGTCTGCTTAAGCATGCGGTAATTCGTTTGTTTGCCGCAAAGAAACCCCAACAAAAGCCCACAGGAAACTCAAAAGTAGCTATATGGGATAGCTAAAAGCTATTGCTTAAGCAGCGCAAACTGAATAAACGACTCCGCAATGCCAGCCGATGCACCGTGGGGAAGAATAAAGTTAAGCGTTCTGGGAAACTCCACCTCCGCGAGCTGAAGCATTTTAAAAGAGCCTTCACGTACCTCGCTCTTAATGGTTTCTTCCGATAGGATGGCAATGCAAGTTCCCGCTTCGAGGGCATTCTTGATGCTCTCGGTGCTACCGAGGTAAAGCTTAACGTTCAGATCGCTAATCCGCAAACCACAATCCCGCAACGAATGCTCAATAACCTCAAGCGTTCCCGAGCCATTCTCCCGAAGAATGAGCGGCTGTGCCTTCAGCAGCTCAAGGCTGATGCTCCCGCGCGAGTAAAGCGGGTTCGAACGATGGCAAACCACCCTTAACCGATCCTCCCTAAAGGGAACATAGCGCAATCCGCTACGATGGCTAAGCCCCTCTACAATCCCCAGGTCGATACTCTTGCCAAGGGCCGCCTGTTCGATATCGCTGGTGTTGCCGCTAAGAAGCTTAACCTCCAGCTGCGGGTAGTTGTTGCTAAACTGCAGCAGTATTTTGGGGATGATGTACTGCGAAATGGTGGTAGAAGCCCCAAGCGTAAACGAACCCTTATGCTGGTTGGTAAGCATCCCCAAATCAAAGAGCAGCTGCTTCTCCTCTACGATAGCCTTCTCCACATGCTCCTTAAAGAGAATCCCAGCAGGAGTTAGCACCAGCTTGCTACCAGTACGCTCGAAAAGCGAATGCCCCAGCTGCTGCTCCAACTGCCGGATAGCCTTGCTTACCGCAGGCTGCGAAATGAGGTTGTCGTGAGCCGCTCGTGTAAAGCTAAGCGACGTTGCAGCAGAGTAGAATACCTTAACCTTAAAATCGAGCATGACAGCAGAGTTATTTTTTAGATATTAAACGCAAGATATTAGATTTTCCAAGTAAACACCCTCATGAATTATTGAGCGGTATTGCAAATCCACCAGCATTCGTAATTCCAATATCTCACATGATAGATCTCATAGCGGAGATCAAAAAGAAAGCCCCCAACAACGTGGAGGCTATTCGTTATGCTTCGGTTTGGTAGAGGAAGCGCTTAATGCTCTTCTTCGGCGTTTTCTCAAACTCTTCTTCACGGAGCTTTAATGCCGAAAGCTGACAGAAGGCAGGGAGCTGCCGATTAAGCTCGTGCCGTGTTCTCTCGAAATGGCTATGCAGCTCATCCTCCTTTATTCCCGAACTCTTTGCCGCATCAACATCTGGGAATACAAGCGCCACAAGGCGCGAGTTATTCTCCACAACCAGCGACTCGCTAACAAAAGGCAGGTTGTTGAGCTTGTTCTCTATCTCTTCTGGGTAGATATTCTGCCCCGAAGGACCAAGAATCATGTTCTTGCTACGCCCCTTTATGTAGATAAAGCCTTCTCTATCGATTACGCCAAGATCTCCGGTATGCATCCAACCAGTTTCATCAAGAACGGCAGAGGTAGCATCCTCATTCTTATAGTAGCCGAGCATCACATTCTCGCCCTTAACCAGTATCTCTCCCGCCTCGTTGTAAGGATCGCTAGAGTTAACCTTAAGCTGAAGCCTCTTTACAATCTTACCACACGATCCCACCCGGGTATCATCGTAAGGGGCATAGGCGATAATGGGTCCACACTCGGTCATGCCGTAACCAACGGTATAGCGAAACCCTATCTTCTTAAGGAATGCATCCACCTCGGGGTTCAGCGCAGCACCCCCAATAATTACCTCAATGAAGTTCCCTCCAAATAGCGAGGTAATCTTATCGTTTATCTTATTATAGATGATATTACGGATACCAGGAATCGAGAGCATCACCTTCATGGCAGGAGTCGAAATCTTCGGAAGGATCTCCTTCTTGTAGATCTTTTCGAGAATAAGCGGAACCAAAAGAATGATACGGGGCTTTACATCGCCAAAAGCATCGAGGATAATCTTTGGTGAGAGATTCTTTGTGAGGAAGACTATTTCTACCCCCTCTAGGAATTCGTAGATAAACTCGAATGCAGCACCGTAAGCGTGCGCCAAAGGTAGCAGCGAAACCACCTTCTCACCCCTTTCGATATTCAGAACATCCTGGGCAAAGCGATAGTTCGCCATCAGACTACGGTAGGGTAACATTACCCCTTTAGAGTATCCGGTTGTACCCGAGGTATAGTTTAAAAGACAAAGATCTTCGACGCTTTTCTCTGCCTCGTAACAGATATCCGATGGCTGTAGCCCATTAGGGAACTTCTCCTCGTAAAGAGCATTTACCTTATGGGTCAGATGCTCAATCTCATTATTAAAGGCATCGAAGGTAATGGTAAAGTCCGCAAGATTAACAATCGAGTTAAGCTGCGGCATCTTCTTTTCGTCAAGCTGTTCGATGTAGGATTCTCCAGCAAAAACCACCTTTGCCTCAGAATGGTTTATGATATGATGGATGTTGTCAACCTTGAACTCGTGAAGGATGGGAACAATTACCGCACCATAGGTTACCGAAGCTATAAAAGTTATAGCCCAGTTCGATGAATTCTTACCAACAAGGGCTATCTTATCTCCCTTTTCCACTCCGCAACGTTCGAAGATAAGGTGTATCTTCTCTATCCTGCGAGCTACATCTTTGTAGTGGTACGTATCACCCTTATAGTCCGTTAATGCCTTCCGTTCCCAATTTTCCTTTATCGTGCGTTCAAACTCTTTTATAAATGATGTTTCCATCAAAAAGGTTTTAGTTAAACGTTTTGTTATTTAAATAACAGTCATATTTCCAGCCTTTTAAAAAGATAAAAAGCGGACAAATATAAATAAATTTTCATTACTCGTACTTTTCAGCGATGTTAGACAACATATTTCCCAAAAAAACTGATACCAAAAAAAAGAGGCTGTCAATGACAGCCTCTTTCATCAATATTAATTCGATTGCTACTTGAGAATAAACTGTGTAGAGCCTACCTGACTGCCATCTAAGAACACCGCTGCAGAATAGGTTCCAGGCTTAAGCTCACCACGAGTATCGTAGAAGATACACATGTCAACATCCTGATTTTGATAGTCAACCTCACGCTTTGCAGAATAAACAAGGTTTTCGCCACCCGCATTAAATACATCTCCCTGACTTTGGGCAAGCAGGAATCCCTCTGGACTCGTAATACGAAGGTAGGCAACCTTTATACCAGCCTTTGCGATGCTATTTTCTACAAGAGTGAAGCATACCTTTATTTTCTCAACACGGCTAGCACGAGTCATTTCCTTTCCGCGTGCATTAATTGGTTGTGCTTTAGTTCCACGTGCCTTTATGATAGAACCCTTTGCTACCTGAGTGTTAAGTGAGGTATTTTGCTCTGTAAGCTGCTGGTTCTTTACCTTCTCGCTAGAGTAGTTCTTCTTTACGTCGATATTCTCAGCAATAAGCGCATGGTTTAGGGTATTTAGCGAGTCTATTTGGGTAATGTAGCTGCGCATTACTGCTCGAAGTGTACCTAACTCACTTTGATATTGCTTAATTTGCTCGTAGTTAACAGATTTAACGTGTCGCATCTCTCTAAGCAAGCCTTCAACCTTTGCACGCTCTCCAAGAAGCTGTGTGTTAATGGTGTCATTGCTTGTTTTTAGGTTACTATACTCGCCCACCATTTTGGTAAGGTTAGCTTCAATAGAATCCTTTTCCTGAGTAAGCTGAGCTTGGGTGCTCGCCGATTGGTTCGTTTGGTTCATGTACATAATCCCCAAAATCACAACAGCAATAATAAGGGCAACGATTACCCCTATCAGCACCTTACTTGTTGATTTTACTTGGCTTTGTTCGTTCATTTTATTCTGCTTTTTTCTTTTGTTACATGTCTTTCTTTCCTGTAAGCGAACGGAATACATTTTCAAGATGCGCCTCCTGCTCCTGCAGCTGCACAATGCTCAATCCATTCGCAACTGCAAAGTTAAACAATTTGGGTCTAATGTCAACATTATCAGAAGAATTGATTGTAAACCGTGCTCCATCCTGACGTACAATTTTACCAAAGCCCGCAAGCTGTTCAATAATATCGCTGCTAGGCTCTTTTTCGAATTCCACAGTTACCATTTTCGAATCGAGTGCCAAACTTGCAATTTCCTTAGTTGAACCATTTGCTACAATATATCCTTTATCTATAATTATGATATTCTGGCATATAGCCTCAACCTCCTGCATAATGTGCGTCGAGAGCATTACAGTTTTCTCGCGACCAATTTGCTCAATAAGGGAACGTATCTCTACAATTTGGTTAGGATCGAGCCCAGAAGTTGGTTCATCTAGAATCAGCACTCTGGGGTTGTGAATAAGCGCCTGGGCAAGCCCAACACGCTGCTTGTATCCCTTCGAGAGCGATCCAATTTTCTTATTCTGCTCGTAGCCAATACCCGTAATATCGATCACCTCTTTAATCCGAGCCTTAAGGTTTTCTACCTTATATATACCTCCCACAAACTCTAGGTACTCCTTAACGTAAAAGTCTTGGTATAAGGGGTTATTTTCTGGTAGATATCCGATAATACGCTTTGCTTCTATAGGATTCAGCAGCACATCAATCCCATCAACAAAGGCTTTACCCGATGTGGCAGGGATGTAACCCGTAAGAATCTTCATCATGGTAGATTTCCCAGCTCCGTTAGGACCAAGAAAACCAACAACCTGGTTAGATGGTATGCTAAAGGATACCTGGTTGAGCGCAACCTGCTCGCCGTAAAGTTTGGTAACCCCTTCTACTAGTATTGACATTATTTACTTTTTTTGAACCTCAAAAGTAAGGATTTTATCAAACGAATTAAAGAATGCAGACAAACACCGTTCCACTACGATTCCGGAATTCTATACCATCCAAGTCATCCATTCCCATCGCTAACAATACTTTCGTTTAGGACAGGACAACCTAACCCCTACCGTCTATTCATAAAATAAGTTGTTGAATAGAGTCTCATAAAAATAAATATTAAGAATTTGTATCTTGGCGCCACTTAAAATAAACCTGTTATTACCTATTAAGCTTTATGAAGAGCGTTGTTGTTGGCATTGATGTTGGGGGAACAAATACTGCCTTTGGCATAGTAGATAAGGATGGAAACTTCTACGGCGAGGGTTCTATCCCAACAAAAACATATCCTTCTTTTGAAGATTGGGCACAATCAATTCATGATGCCATTATGCAAACGTTAAAGCAGCAGAATGAGCAGATTGAAATTATCGGCATCGGCATTGGAGCCCCTAACGGTAACTACTATAACGGCTGCATCGAAAATGCTGTCAACCTTAGCTGGAGCGGCAAGGTTGATGTAGTTGGTAAAATCAAGGAACTTTTTGGTAACAATAAGCTAGTAGTTCTCACCAACGACGCCAATGCAGCTGCCGTAGGCGAAATGGTTTACGGAGGTGCTAAAGGAATGAAAGATTTCATTGTTATTACCTTAGGAACTGGTCTAGGCAGTGGTGTCGTTGCTAACAATCAAATGATACTCGGTTGCGATGGTAATGCAGGAGAGCTTGGCCATGTTATTATCGAGAGAGGTGGTAGAAGTTGTGGTTGCGGTCGTAAAGGCTGCTTAGAAACCTATGTTTCGGCAACTGGCATCAAGCGAACTGTATTCGAACTACTTGCCAACGAGAATATTCCTAGCACGCTTCGCTCCTACTCCTTCAACGATCTTACCTCCGAGATGATATACAAGGCAGCAGTAGCAGGAGATGCAATTGCCCTTAAGGCATTCGACGAAACAGGCAAACGCCTTGGCTATGCATTGGCAGACTTTTCCGCCTTTTCGACGCCAGAAGCATTCTTCCTTTTTGGAGGCCTAGCAAAAGCTGGAGAACTTATCCTAGAACCAACCAAGCGCTACATGGAAGAAAGCACCTGCATTATATATAAGAACAAGATTAAAGTTCTACTTTCGGAACTTAACGATAAAAATGCTGCTGTGCTTGGGGCAGCAGCCCTTGCTTGGTCTGAATTAAGTTAATTTGCTTCGTTTTTAACATAATAAAGAGCAGCTGTTCGATCAACTGCTCTTTTTTCTATTCCATCAATTATATAAAAAGCTATTTTTACACCCGAAACATTTTACACATGCGTAAAGAATTGACATTTGTTGCCTTACTGCTGCTCTTGTTAGTAACAAGTTCTTGCAATAAGCACAGCCAACTCCTCTACCTGCAAAGCCAAGGAGCTGCCAAGCCAGCAAAGGCTCAGCAAGAGGAGTATCGGATATCAGCCAAAGATGAAATTTACATCCAAATTACCAGCATGCTGAATAAGGAGATTAATAATCTGTTTAGCACTAGCAACAGCAATTCCAACATGATGGGTAATATGCTTAATAGCGATGTAGGCATCTATGTAAATACTTACTCGGTATGTGATTCTGGCTACGTAGAGATTCCGCTAATTGGTAAGGTAGATGCAGAAGGAAAGACCCTCAACGAATTTACCTCATCTGTCAAAAAAAAGGCGCTGGAATACGTAAACGATGCTGTTGTTGTTATTAAGTTGATGAGCTTTAGAGTTACCGTAATTGGCGAGGTAAAGAAACCTACCGTAATTACCAACTACCACGACAGACTCTCCATACTGGAAGCTATTGCTCAAGCTGGAGATATGACCGACTATGCAGACCGTCAAAAGGTAACCATCGTCCGTACCTTAAAGGGCGAAAACACCACCATCCCAATCGATTTAAACTCCAGATCACTCCTATCAAACCCTGGCTACAACCTTCAACCAGGCGATGTGGTGATTGTAGATCCACGAAAAGGAAAAACTACCCAAATGAATATACCCACATACTCTATATTCTTAAGTTCCGTTTCCACCTTAATTCTCCTACTTAACTATATAGTAAAATAGACCTATGGATTCAAGAGAAATAGAGCAGCTGTTGGCCGAAGAAACGCTTGATTTTAAGAAATATATAAACCTTGTACTACGCTACTGGTACTGGTTTGTTATATCATTGGTATTCTGCTTGGGATTGGCGTATATAGCCACACGAACAACACACAACGTTTACCAAGTTGATGCAACCATCCTGATTAGAGATGACAAAAACTCGAAATCAAATACAGGAGCAGAAGCACTCCTAAGCGAGCTAAGCTTAGTGAACAATACCAAAAGTATTCAAAACGAGATCGGTATTATTAAATCGTACACAATTGCCTACAATACGATTAAAGAGCTTGAGAGTTTTCACACCACCTATAAGCTTGTAGGAAGCAGCACCTTCAAGCAGAATGTTGTTTATAAAGATATTCCATTTCGCATTGTTTTCAATTCAGCCTACGAGAATCCCACAGGATTAGACATTACTGTTGAGTTTACCGATGGCGATAACTTTATTGCAAAGGTTAATAACGGCGATTTCTCTGAGCCAAAATCAATAGGACAAAAAGTTGTTATAGACAACTTTGCCTTTACCATCCTTCCAACTGCCTGCTATAGCGAAAAGGTGCTTTCGGGGAAAACTTACGTTATTACCCGAAACGATTTAAACACCTTGGCAAATCAGTATAAGAACAAGGTAACAGTAAACCTTGTAGACAAGAATGCATCGCTTATTTCGCTCTCCACCACAGGACAATCAGCCGACCAGGAGGCCGACTACCTTAACAAGCTTATTGAGGTATATGTCCGCCAAGGACTTGAAGAGAAAAACCAAATTGCAAAAAACACCATTGATTTTATTGATAACCAGCTGTTCGGAATGCGCGACTCGCTTCAACGTGCTGAGATTCAGCTGCGCAACTTCAGAACAAGCAACCGAATACTGGATATCGATAAGGAATCGAGCATGCTGCTGGATAAACTTAAGGATCTGCAAACCAGCAAGGCAACTGCTGAAATAAACCAACGCTACTTTGCCTACCTTAAAAATTACCTCCATAAGCGAGATAAGTATTCTGACGTTGTTGCACCATATACGCTAGGCATAGCAGATGTACAGCTGGTTAATCTGCTTAACGACCTAACGCAGCTGAGTAGCGAGCGCGAAAATATGAAAATGAGCGTTAAGCAAAGCAACCCGGCACTCCAACAACTCGAAGTAAAGATCCGCAATGTCAAGGAGGCGCTGATGGAGAAGGTCAACAGCTTAATAGCCACCAATAAACTATCCAACGACGATATAGACTCACAGATCAATAAGATCGAGTCAAATATCTCCTCGTTGCCAGTTAACGAACAGCTGCTCATCAACAAGACAAAGATGTACGACCTACTCGATAAGATGTACACCTACCTACTCGAGAAGAAGTCGGAAGCATCTATTGCAAAGGCGTCCAACATTTCCGATTGCAAGATTGTAGATCCGGCCCTTCCCATAAATGCCGAACTTAAGCAGCCTAAACCTAAGATGAACTATGCCCTAGGTTTTATCCTCGGCTTGCTCATTCCGCTGATCGTAATTATCCTTCGCGATTACTTCGACAACAAGATTCGCTCCATAAAAGACCTAACAGGCAAGCTACCCAATGTGTCGATGCTCGCCACCCTCGACCACTCGCAGCTACCGGTTGATATTCCGGTTATAGAGCGTCCAAAATCGAGGTTGTCGGAATCGTTCCGTGCATTGCGTACAAACATCAACTACTTTGTCCACGGCAAGAAGAGCATAACCCTGCTCACCACCTCGCTCATTAGCGGTGAGGGTAAAACATTTTGCGCTAGCAACCTAGCGGCAATATACGCGCTATCAGGTAAGCGCACGCTTCTTATTGGCCTCGACCTTCGCAAGCCAAAGATTCAGAAGATGTTTGAGCAGACTAACCACCACGGCATGAGTGGCTACCTAAGCGAACAGGGCACCTTCGATAAGGCGCTGATGACCACATCCATTTCAAACTTATGGATTGCTGTTTCTGGACCAATTCCACCAAACCCTTCGGAGCTTATTGGATCACCCCGAATGGAGCAGTTTCTGGCAGAAGCCCGCGAGCAGTTCGACTGCATCATCATCGATACGCCTCCTGTTGGCATAGTTACCGATGCCCGCATCATTTTTGACAAGGTAGATCTGGTGCTGTTTGTTACCCGTCTGGGCGTTTCTCCGAAGGAGACTGTCGAGTACTGCAAGGAGCTGCATGCTAACCTTGGCAACAAAATGGCGCTGGTGATTAACGACTTCGATTCGAAGAAAAGCTACTCCAGCTACAGCAAGTACCACTACGGCTACAACAAGTACTACCAGAGCGAGTACTACGAGAACTAGATGCTTGGCACAATATCCTAGATTTTGAACGGTGGATATTAGTGTCAATCCGTTGGGGCAGGGGACATCAGTCCCTTGCCGCCATTTAGCAGCAGCTCTCCCTATAGGAGACTCGCCGCTCCATAACTCTTTTGGAAGGTAGCTCTACTACCATCTCACCATTCAACTACTATTCAGTTGAAATCTCAGGGTGCTTTGTTTCCCCCATGCTATGCGGAGAAATTCTAATTCAAACCTTTCGGATTGCGGCTCCTTAGCCGTTGTTACCTCTATCAATAATCTATTGGGGCTTCAATGGGAATTGCTCCGAGAAAATAGGGTAGATGCCGTTCCGTGAATAATCCCCTGTACTGATTCCAGTACAGCTTCCTGCAGTATGCAGGGCTTCGTACTGATTCCAGTACGAAGCCCTGCAGTATGCAGGGCTCTGTACTGATTCCAGTACGGCTTCCTGCAGTATGCAGGGCTCTGTACTGATTCCAGTACGGCTTCCTGCATGGGACGCAGGGGGAATGTTTTGGGGGCGGAGGAAACTTGGTGCTCGGCGTAGGGGTGGTGAGAAGGTTCATTTCCCGAAAGCACTTGTACTCGAATTGGGCTTGCCCAGTGGTTGGTGGGGCTTCTGCGGTGATGCTACTCGTTGGCTTCTTCGGGCAAAGCTAGAGGCATCGGAGCATTACGGCCAGCAGCTTCTCGGTAAGCGCATGCTTGGAGAGGTAGAGGTAAAATCGTGTTTTATTCGAACATGAGCCAAGCCGATGAAATTCTTCGCGATACGAATTAAGAGAGGGTAAGCCGTACTTTAGGGCTATGCGATACATCTTGTACACCTTGCTGGCAATCCCCTTGTGGCATTCCTCAAAAATGGCGAAAAGGTTGACGTAGTAGCTCACCACATCGAGCACCGACTTTACAAAGCCGATCTGCCGCTGGGGATCAACCGAGTGCGAAGCAGACTCGCCAAGAACCCGGTAAACAGCAGTTGGATGAGGGTAATGCGCAATCTTATGGTTACGTGCGGCCTCTATCCACAGCGGATAGTCAATCATGCGCCACTTGTTCTGCAGAACAGCCTCGTGTACCGATTCGCGCACCTCGTTATATATCGATGTTCGCACCAAAACGGTAACCGTAGAGATAAAGTTCCCGTTTAGCAAATCGATAAGCACGCTACCCGATGGCGCCTTGGCAGGCTTATACGCTCTGAACCCTACACCTTCCACATACTGCCTTACATCCGTATATATCAGGCCATAGTCCCTATTTTGCTCCAAAAGGTTAATCTGCATCTGCAGCTTATGGGGATCATCCCAGTAATCATCTCCCTCGCAAAAGGCCAGATAATCGCCATCGATGTAGGAATCCAAATCGAAGAAGTTGGCAACCATACCAACGTTGGCCTCACGGATAGCTGCCGTTATTCTATCGGGATAGCGGGCTGCATAGTCGCGAATAATATCAGGAGTCCCATCAGTAGAGCCATCGTCGCCAATCACCAGCTGCACCGGGAAGGTGGTTTGCTGAGCCAGCACCCCCTCTATTGCCTGAGCAATATACGGTGCATGGTTGTAGGTTATCATCTTTACCGAAACCTTCATGCTATCCCTCGTTGCTTACGAATTTGAGCAAGCCCTTGCTTCTTGGTTTATGATACTTTGCAGGAATGCCAAAATAGATTCCCCAGTCGCTTAAGTTCGAGCAAACCAACGACATTGCGCCAACTGCCACACCCTCGCCAATGGTAAGGTTTGGGAAGATGGTAGTACTCGATCCAATCTGGGAGTAGCGCTTAATGGTTACCAAACCGCCCTGCACATTGGTATACTCACTTTTCGACATAGGGCTGATGAGATAATCGCCACCAAAATCGTCCATGGCGCTAAAGATGGTACAACGAGGAGAAAGCCCGGTATAATCTTCCATCACAACACCATTTGCACCATATATAGCCGAATAGGCTGCAATGTGTATGCTATTGCCAAGAGTAATGGTTCCGGATAGAATGCAGAAGTCATCGATGCGCACATTGCTTCCAATGCTCATCTTATCCGCACCGTAAAACGAAGCCTTACGGCTAATAAGAACGTTGCTTCCAACGCTTTTAAACCCCATTTCGGCTAACTCGATTTCGCTTAGGAAGGAGCTCATCTACCTTTTCTTTATTGAGTTGATAACCCTTTGCACATCCTCATCGGTCATATCCTGATGTAGCGGAAGGCAGATAACCTGGTTTGATATGCGGTTGGCTACAGGAAGATTATCGACTGCCGCAGACGGTAACCCTCTATAAGTAGAAAAGCTGCTGATTAGCGGGTAGAAGTATCGACGACCGTAAACACCCTGCTGCTGCATGGCAGCGTATAACCCATCGCGCTCCATGCCAAATTCCGTAGCATCAATAAAGATGGGAAAGTAGGAGTAGTTATGGCGAACATTTTCGAGTTCGGGGATAAACTTTAAGCCAGCAACACTTGCCAGCTCGCGACGATAAGTCTCGGTAATGGCCTTTCTGCGTTCGATAGCCGCATCGACATGCTTGAGCGACATCAAACCAAAGGCGGCCTGTACCTCGTTTAGCTTAGCATTGATACCGGGGGCAACCACCGTTACCTCATCGGCAAATCCGAAATTCTTGAGGTAGTCAATACGCTGCTTCATCTTCTCGTCGTGGCACACAATAGCGCCACCCTCTATAGTCGAAAATACCTTGGTTGCGTGGAAGCTGAGGATAGAAAGATCGCCAAAGTTAAGCACCGAATTGCCGTTTTCCTTAACGCCAAAGGCATGGGCAGCATCGTATATCACCTTTAACCCATAGGTGTCGGCAATTTTTTGGATACGCTCCGTTTGGCAGGGATTACCGTAAACGTGTACCGGCATAATTGCCGTAGTCTTTGGCGTAATGGCAGCCTCAATCCTATCGGGATCGATATTGAATGTGCGTGGCTCAACATCCACAAACACCGGCTTAATATCGTTCCACCAAAGGGAATGCGTTGTCGCTACAAAGCTGTATGGGGTTGTTATCACCTCACCTGTAATACGCAGAGCCTGCAGTGCCGTAATCAGCGCAAGCGTTCCATTAGAGAAAACAGAAATATACTTTACCCCAAGGTAGTCGCATAGCGCCTTTTCGAGCTCCTGATGGTAGTGACCATTGTTCGTAAGCCAGTGACGCTTCCAGATATCCTCCAGGTAAGGCATAAACTCCTCCAAAGGAGGGAGTAGAGGAGAGGTAACGGTAATATTCTTATTGTTTTCGCCCATTTCTCATCTTTTTAATAAATCCCACAAACATTGCCTTGAGCTCAACAAACTCCGTCAGCTTAATCCTATCGTAAATAACATACGAGAGTGCAAGCCCCACGACAATTTGAACTGCTAAGGTTGCAAAAAGATTCCAATTTAAAAAAGTAACCAGCCACATCGGAATGGCTACCACTATAGAAACACCTAATAGGGGAAGGATATCGGCCAGCTGCTCGCGGGTGGAGTAGCCTATCATATCAGCAGAATAGTAGCTGTTTAGGAAGAATGATATCACCGAAGTTACCACCATACCGATAAGCAGCGCATAAACACCCCAAAAGATAGCTACCACAATCACCGGAACGGCAATTACCTTTTTAATAATTTCTAACTTCAGATAGAGATCAGAACGTCCCTTTACGTTAATTACATTCAGGTTGATGGCATGTAGCGGGTAAAGCATTCCCGAAAGACAGAGCAGCTGCAAATAGGGGATAACCTGTTCCCACTGATTTCCAATAGATAGCAGTATAACAGGTTTTGCAGCAGCAGCCAACCCCAGCATCAGCGCAAAGGTAGCCATCATTGTATTGATGATAAGCTTGCGGTAGGCCTGCTTCAACTTAACGAGATCGTCCTGTATGGCAGAAAGAACAGGGTAGCTAACGCGCTGAATGGTCTGAGTCAAATTTGAAGAGAAAACTGACTGGAACTTATCGGCATTGGTGTAGTGTCCCAGCGTTGCCGACGAAAAAAAACGACCAATAACCAGCGAGTTAATATTCTTGTAAACGGTGTCGAGTAGGGAAGAGGCTAAAATCTTAGACCCAAAACCAAAAAGTTCTTTAAAACTAGACTTAGAGAAGACCAGCGATGGACGCCATCTATTCCCAAGCCACAGCATCAAGCTCTGCAATAGCTGGCGGCTTAAAAGCTGCCCAACCAAACTCCAAACACCAAATCCCATAAACGCCATGGCAATGCCAATAACCCCGCTACCAATCGACGATACCAACGATATCTTGGTTTGAAGCTTAAAGTCAATATTCTTGGTGAGAATAGTTCGCTGAATAACCGAAATGGAACTTATAATAAGCCCTAAAGCCAATACTCTGGTGATGCTTGTAAGCCCAGGCTGCTTAAAAAATGTACTTATTAAGGGAGCTGTAACATATAGCAAAAGAAATAGGAGAGAACCAACTCCAAGATTGAAGAAAAAAACCGTGCTATAGTCGTGCTGCGAGCAATCCTGCTTTCGTATCAGCGCCGTAGTAAACCCACTATCGATAAACGTATTGGAGATTGCAGTAAACACCGTAATCATGGCAACTAAGCCAAAATCGTTTGGTGTAAGCAGACGGGCAAGCACCACTCCAACCAAAAATGTGACACCCTGATTGCCGATATTATCAACAAAACTCCAACCAAAGCCGTGTAGCGTCTTCTTCTTTAATGACATTGTTATATTTTGAACCGCATTTATCTGAAACAGCAAAAGTAACTAAAACAAATGAAGCGACAGCGGTTCGAGAGTCGGGAGTCGTTAGACGGGATGGGTGAACAAGTGAACTGTGAGGCGAAATTTTACATTCTTTCATTTTTCATGTTTTCATTTCCAAACACAGAGTCTCAGAGAACACAGAGGTACACAGAGATTATTGTGAGTAGAGAATCGTTAGTTGGGAGGAGTGAACAAGAGAACTTTGACGTGGAATTTTTCATTCTTTCATTTTTTAATCTTTCATCTTGCCTGTCTTGTGTCGTGATACTTGATACTTTTTCTTGCTTCAAGAGGGCATTTTTCCCTATCTTTGGATTTCTTACTTACAGCATGGTAAATAAAGATAATAATAGCAAAGGGTTACAATCGCGATGGCTGGTAGGCTACTGCGCACCACGTTCGGAGAAGCAGGTTTACGATAAGCTTCTCAAGCAAGGTTATACAGCATATCTTCCCCTTGCCAAATCTTCGCGCAAGTGGAGCGATCGGATTAAAATTGTTGAAATACCTCTTTTTACCTCATATATATTTGTCTACCTTAACAACTTCGAGGTTTACGAGGCACTAAAAAGCATCCCACAACTAGTTCGATTCATCTATACGCAGGGCAAATTCGCCGAAATTACCGAAAAGGAGATAGAGGGCATTAAAAAGTTCCTATCAAAAACCGAAGGCTACCAGTTCTCATTCGAGGAGAATCAGGTAGTAGAAGTTCGCGAAGGTATCCTAAAAGGCAAAAGGGGTGTCATCACTAAACTGGGAAAGACTAAGATGCAGCTCCGCATCGAGGAGTTTGGATGGGTAGTTACTGCTGATATCCTTAGGACACAGGCCAAATCGGTGGAGTGAGGTAGGGAGTGGTGAATCGTGATGGGTGAACAAGTGAAGACAGTGAGGCATAATTTTTCATCTTTCATTTTTCATTTCCTTCGTCTTGTGTCTTAATACTATTATTTAACCACAAAGTTCTACAAAGGTATAGCACGAAGAAATACCGAGGGAATAGGGAACCGCTAGTAGAGAGTTGTTGATCGTGATACGTGAACAAGTGATCGTGTGTGGGAAAACTTTGATAAGGAACTTTTCATTTTTCTTATTTTCATCCTTTCATTTTCCAACGCAGAGACCAGAGGGCACAGAGGCACACGGAGTTTATAGAGAATGGGGACAAGTGATCGGGTGAAGAGAGAACCGTGAGGTAATTTTTTTTATTTTTCACCTCTTGTGTCTTCTGTCATGATACTATTTATTATAACCACAAAGTTCACAAAGGTGTAGCACAAAGAATCACAAAGAACTATTCGTGAAATTCGCAAAAAATCGTTGAATGGAAATCTCTCATTCTTTCATTTTTTCAACGCAGAGACACTGAGGTACAGAGGAACACAGAGATTATTTTGAGAAAGACACGTTAGTCGGGAGTGGCTAATCGTAAATGGTGATGCGTGAACCAAGAGGAGTTGCGAGATAATGTTGAGCAAAAATCATTTTTCACCTTTCACTTTTCATTTTTCATCATTCCCGTCTTGTGTCTAAAATCTAATATCTACCGTCTATCATCTCCTCCATTTAACAAATTATGTAAAGCTAAAGTCGACGATGGTATTGCATATTTACCCATAGCGGTTACTTTTGCACCGTTGGAAGGGAATTTACTACTCAATTATGGCTGCATGGAATTCCCCTTTTACATACTTCACAATTAGTTACTCCTTAGTATTACAGTTGGTTATAACGCCAACAGTGGGAGTGACGAGGCTTTGCTGTTGGTATTGTAATAAACGGTAAAACCACCAATAACACCCGTTCGGATTACATCTTTCGACATCCATCTATAAGAATAAATAATCTTTAACCTTGATAGAGGTAAAGTAGAGATAGGTAGCAAATAACCTACCATTAAATCTGCATCTTAATAACAAAAAAATATTTCTTTATTTCTGTTAATTTACTACATTTGTCTCCATAAGTAACTACTCAGCATAATTACTTATGTGTTAGTTGTGGCTAGTTCACAATATACATAACCACAGAGAGACACAGATTATCAGAGTTGTAACTATATGACTTACGCATGGAAAAGTGGAGCAATTAATTTATTTGGAGGGCACAGAGAGCAACCTACAGTTGATAAATTCAAAGGCTGAAAAAAATCTTTCGTTCATCTCCGTGCGCCTCTGTATCTCTGTAACTATGTGCTGAATAATTACAAACTAGAAACAATGCGATAAATGCTGCATTCAGCATTTAATGCAATAAAATAAAAAAGCTTAGGCTGAAAAAACTGTTGGAAACCACCGATATTATTTGCTATGAACAAAAAACTAATCCTATCGCTAATGGCGGCGGCTATGCTAGCGCTTGCCTTTACCTCATGTAAGAAAGATGTCTCGGAAGAGGAACTACTAAAGAACCAGCTCGCCCAAACCGACTCGCTGCTAAAGCGTGGTGGGGTAATAAAATATACCGTTAAGTTAGTATCGGCTGCAAACTCATCAATGCTAAAAGATGCGATGAGCCTTAAAGATGCCGAGGTTATCGCCTACCAAAACGATAGCGTATACACCGCAAAAACCGATGCTAACGGCTTTGCCACCTTCCCAAACATGCGCATTGGTACGGTAGCAGTACACGTTAAGCTTACTGGACACGCCGAGGTAGACTATATAGCCGACATTACCCCAGCCGAGAGCCTCATTAACCTCTCGCAAACCCAAATAATGAACACCATACGCTACGCCAGCACCATGATGCCCATGTTCCCGATAGCCGATCCCGGTTGCGCCACCATTACTGGTAAGGTAACGGCAGAGCTCGACCTTACCAACACCACCCCAGAACCAGCACCCGGCGTTAAGGTTACGGCAACGGTAGATGTTGACGACCCCGACTTTGTTGCCCGCTATATAGCCCCAACCCAGGGCACCACGAGCAACTCAAGCGCAGGCCGCATACTTAAGTACGCATTTAGCGATGCCAGCGTTACAGCAACTACTGCTGCCGATGGCACCTATACACTTAAGGTTCCTGCCTCGGTTAACGGTTTACCCGTTAAACTAAACGTGGCCGATTACCAATCAACTCAGAAGTTGTACCTAGAAAATGACCCTACTACCAATACATTTAAACCTGGGGAGTATACCGTTCCTGTTCTATTCTCCAGCAATGTAGAGCCTAGCCCAATACCTGAGGTTAAGCCTGTTTATGTGGTAGTGGATGAGCCTACAGCGCCGATAGGAATTGTATATAAAAGCGCCTCCTTTACATTTGAACTAGATGCTAATGGAGGAATTTCTAAAGTAAATGTGATTAATAAGGGGAAGTACAGTTCTAAGCCTGCACTAGTAGTATCTGACCAAGGTTCAGGAACAGGTGCTGTATTAGAACCTGTTTTCAATACAACAACTGGAGAAATTGAAAATATTACCATTATTAAACCAGGAAGTGGATACCTATCAATTTATTGCAATATATTTTTACTACAAAGTAAAAGAACAGCAAAAATTAATGCTGCTATAGACGATAATGGATACATATATAACATAACCCTTAGCGATAAAGGAACGGGTTACATAACCAAACCTACAGTTCGATTTCTTGCCCCTAATAACAATGCAATAGAACCTATTGTTTTATTGATAATGAATTCAGGACTTGGAGGAATTGCCAATGTATATCTTCAAAGTGCAGGATCAAACTATAGAAATGTATTCAATTACCCAATAGATACAAAATCAGTAAATTCAACTTTAAGTAACTGCAAATTAAACGTAAAAACAGAAAATGTTATAGTAAAAAACATTAATTTAAATACAGGATCCAGAATCAAATAACTACTTTCACATTAAAATTTAGGAAAAATATATATTTAATCTAAATACCTATTATCTCAAGTATATTTGAATAATAAAGCACTTACATATTAAATACTTTATCATTAATAGTATTTCCATCCTATTTGAGAAGAAAAAACTATAAAAGTTTTTATGTAAAAACGAATCCTTAAAAAGACAAACATTTTTGGAAACCAATAATAAAAAAATAGCCCAAAACACCATATTCCTCTATATACGGATGTTAATAACTATGGTCGTATCATTGTATACATCCCGTGTTGTTCTGAATACTTTAGGTGTGAATGATTTTGGTATATACAATGTGGTGGGTGGCGTTGTTGCCATGTTTGGTTTTATTACCAATACAATGGCATCTGCATCTCAAAGGTTTTTGGCATATGAAATCGGTCGCAAAGATGAAGAAAAATTACGTAAAACATTTAGCGTTACAGTAACTATATATCTTTTATTTGCCGTAACTATAATTATTCTAGCAGAAACTATTGGATTATGGTTTATTTACAATAAGTTAAATTTACCTGCTGAGCGATTTATTGCTGCTATATGGGTCTATCAATTTTCAATTCTAGCATTTATTGTTTCTATTTTAAGGATACCCTACAATGCAGCAATTATTGCGCACGAGAAAATGGGCTTTTATGCTTGGAACAGTATAGTGGAGGTGTGCTTGAAACTTCTAATTGTATTAATGTTGGTATGGCTTAGTTACGATAAACTTATGCTATATAGTGTTCTTACATTTTTGGTGGTATTAATTATTACTATCATCTACATCGTATATTCAAATGCTACATTTACATCCTGCAAATATAAATTTCAATGGGATAAAAATCTATTTCAAACTATGTTTAATTTTGCTGGTTGGACATTGTTTGACAGCCTTGCAAATATAGGTATGAATCAAGGAGTTAATATTCTTTTAAATATTTTTTTTGGCCCTACCATTAACGCAGCGCGAGGAATTGCATATCAGATAAGCTCACAAGTAGCATCATTTGTTTATGGTTTTCAGATGGCTACCTCACCTCAACTAGTTAAGTATTATGCATCTAATCAGAAAGATAAGTTCAAAAAGTTATATTATAGAAGTTCCAAACTCTCGTATTTTCTTCTTTTTTTTATAACATTACCAGTCTTATTTGAAATGGATTTGCTATTAAAATGGTGGTTGAAGAATGTGCCTGACTATACAACCCTTTTTGCTAGACTAGTTTTAATTTCTATACTTATTGATTGCTGTTCTGGAACTTCTAATGATGTTGCCAAAGCAACAGGCAAAGTTAAATATTATAACATGTTTACAGGTATTATAATGTTCTTAAATCTTCCCGTATCCTTTTTATTTTTGCAATATAGATTTGAAGCACAGTCAACGATGATTATTGCTATGTTTTTTAGTACAATAGCATTTTTTTTTCGTTTAATCTTATTAAGAAGTATTATAGGATTTAGTGTTTTAGAATATTTAAATTTTGTTGTAAGAAAAATTTTGTTGGTTTCCATTTTTGCAACTATACTTCCTTTATTTATATATTATAACATACATCAAAATATATTTGCTCTTTTTATTATATTCATTACATGTATGATTACAACCTCTTTATCTATTTATTTTATTGGTATAGATGCTTATGAAAGACTAACACTACAGGAGTATCTAAAAAAAATTAAACACAAATATTTTTAATTGCAAGCAATTAACTTTAATTGACATGAATATTAGTGTGTTTTTCCTAAAAAGTTTACGCAAGTTATACTCTATTTACCAGCAGAAAATTAGATGGACCAAAATAGAAATATTCAAAATAAAATTTGATCAGTATGAAGATCAACTATTTGAAGGGCATGTAGAAATGTTTGATCAGGAGGCTAATGATTACTGTAGTAAACTTTTGGCAACTGGGGCACCATGCATGATTTCAAAATTCGGGACTATAGAACTCTCTGCTTTAATACAGTATAAAAGTTTACAGCAATCGGGGTTTAGCTTTAGTGAGTATATTCAATATATAAAAAAAAAACGACCCACTTTATGGTGGAACGAAGGTGTTGATGCATTATGTAGTAATGCAGGCTTTTTCCCTAATGACCCCAAATTATTAGAGCAATTTTTTTATATAAATATTGCGGCGATGGAGCGTATTGATGTTCTTGGATCATATCTCGAAAGTGAAGATTTTTTTAAAGAAGAATTAAAACAAACTAGGAAAATAAATATTGATGGCTATTATGCCCCCTTCTATTTTAAGAACCCATGGACAAAAGTATTGAAAGGCAAGCGTGTTCTAGTCATTCACCCATTTGAAAAATCAATTCAAAGACAGTACCAACGAAAAGAGTTAATATGGCAAGATAAAGATCTACTGCCAGTTTTTGAATTAATAACAATAAAAGCAGAACAAACTATATTGGGGCAACCTTGCGAATATGCGAACTGGTTTGAAGCACTTGAATCGATGAAGAAAAAAATGCAAGTAATTGATTTTGATATAGCCTTGATAGGAGCGGGTGCTTACGGTATGCCACTGGCAGCTTATGCGAAAGAACTGGGAAAACAGGCTGTACATTTAGCTGGTTGGACACAAGTTTTGTTCGGTATTAAAGGTAAACGCTGGATTGATATGCCTTCGGTAGAAAAATATATGAATGAGTACTGGGTCAATCCTCTTCCCGAAGAAGTTCCACAAAATTTTAAAAAAGTGGAAAATGGGTGTTATTGGTAACGTAAGCATAGTAAATAAAAAGAATACAGTTACAATAGCAATAGTTGCTGTAATTCTAATATTTTCATTTGTGCCATGGATGTTTTATACGAATTTGCCAGTTCTATCTATAATTATTGGAATTGTTGCAGTTTGGATGGCATATAATAAAAAAATTGGCTATTCATTCATTTTTATAGCATTATCATTTACAATACCATATAGCCCAAGTCTTGAAAAAGATATAATAGCCGATTATATTTGGTGGCCGATAAATGCAATTAGAGAAAGTATATTTTTAATATTTATTCTTTATTATGTTATCAGAAAAATGTATGCTAAACTAATAACAAAACATTTGCTTATTATACTGTCTTCTTTATTAATATTAAGTTTTTTATATTCTATATATAATAATAGTAACTTCCTTGAACTCATCAATTGGATTAATACTGCATTTTATTTTATTCTATTTTATTTTATTACATATAATGATCAAAGTTCTTTAAAGGATTTCCTGTTATTATTAGACATTCTATTTATTTGTACATCAATTTATACAATAATTGAATTTATATTTCAAATTAGCCCATATCAATCATTATACTCTCAATATATAACATTTGGTATAGAAGATGAAATTGGAAGAGCAAAAGGATTATTAGGACACCCCTTAGTTTTAAGTTCTTTAGTTATAATCTATCAAGTCACATTATATATCAGATTAATGCTATTCAAAGAATTTAAAGCATTACTTTTTGCCTTGACATTAGTTATTGGGGTATTTACCACATCAAGAACAACTGTAGTTATTATGGCGTTTTCATTTATTTATTATTTCATTGCAGCAGGCATCTATAAAAATCCAAAGAAAATTATCGTAATAATTTTTATAATTACAATAACTATTTTCGCAGCTTTAAATAGTTTACAATACTACATCAATAATAATTTGAATAGAATTGAAACAAGTTCATCAGAACATAGGATGGCTGGATATACTAGTGTAGCTAATTTTTCAGCAGATCATATATTAGGCGTTGGTTATACAGACTTAACTAAAAAAATTAAAGTAGAAGGATATGCAAGCAAGGGATTAATAGATGGCTTTGGGACACTAGATAATTTCTTTTTAACACAAATTGCTGCCTATGGTATTTTCTCAATAATTGTTTTTGCATTTTATTTCTATTTATTTTTCAAATCCTACCATTATAGGAAAAAAAACAAGATGCTGTTTAGATCAGCCTTTATGCTTTTTCTTACATGGTGTCTCATAGGGCTTTCTTTCAATTTAGAGTCATATTTGTGTTTACTCCTCCTATTCTCTGGTCTTTATGCCAAATTAAATAAGCAATATTTGATAGAAAAAATTGAACATAAAGAATCTTTATTAAAGAATAATAATTATGCTATCAATCATTATTGTTAATTACAAAAACGAACTTAGATCTATAGAATATATTAAAAACGAACTTAGCAAGGTTTCTATGCCCCATATAGTAGTGGTTATAAACAATGCAGCGATGGATGATAGCAACAGGATATTATCGGAAGCATTAAATGCAGACCTTATAAGTGATATAGAACAGCCTATCAATAAAGATAAACGATGCTTTGTCGTAGCACATCCAGATAATCTGGGTTTTGCAAAAGGGAATAATCTAGGAGTAGAGTTTTCGGTTAAGCATTTTGATGTAGACTATTTTTTATTTAGTAATAATGACATTAGTTTTGTAAATAGTGATGTAGTAGAACAGTTGGTAGCCAAAATTTCCAATTTATCCAATGTGGGATTAATTGGACCAAAAGTAATTGGATTGGATGGAAAAGATCAAAGTCCAGAACCATATATGCCTTTTTGGAAAAAATATATATGGATGTATTGGTTAACACCATTTCTATCAAAGAAAATCAAAACTAAATTATTTAAACTTGACTACTCTGAAAAAGCAAAAGAAGGTATTCATTACAAAATTATGGGATCATTCTTCTTAGCCAAAAAGAATGATTTTATAAAGTGTGGTATGATGGATCCGAATACATTTCTTTATGCTGAAGAATTAATCTTATCAGAAAGACTATCCAATATTGGAAAATTTGCCTATTATTACCCTGAAGTAACAATTATTCACGAACATGGTAAAACTACTTCTCAACATTATAACACTATTCAAACAAGTCTAAAAAAATATGAAAGTGAAAATTACTATTATCGTAAATATAAAAATATTTCTTTATTAAGCATTTTCTTAGCAGGCATTTCTTTAAAATTTTATCTAAAACTAAAAGGTCTTCAAAAATGAAAATCCTATATATTTCGAACAATTATCTAAACGGCAATAGTGGAGGTAATTATGCAACTAGAGCTTTTGTCAATGCATTTGCAGAAATTGCAGATGAAATTCTATTACTTTATCCTGATAAAGGGCAAGATATAAAAAAATATGTGAATAATAAAATTAAATATAAAGGCGTTTCAAACAACAAAAATAATATAGAAAAATTATTTGATATATATATTGGCAAAATAAATAGATATACAAATGTAGTTATCACGGAAATTAAAAAATTTGATCCTGATATTGTTGTTTTTGATGGTAGCCGTAATTCTGCTGGACTGATAAAAAAAATCAATAAAAAAATAATAACAATTCATCACAACTATGAAATTGAGTATTACAAAGACACTCCTCCATCGATTTTATGGAGAATTCCATTTATGTATTATATAAAAAAAGCAGAAAAAAATGCAGTTCAATTAAGTGATGTAAATTTAACGCTTACCAATCAAGATATTAAACTATTAAAAATGCATTATGATCATAATAATACAGTTAAATTTAAAAAAGTTGGTTGTTTTGAATGTGAAAAAAAGAATATCGTTCCAAATTTCCTAGAAAAGGAACAAGACAATAATTCTCTAGTTTTTGCAATAACAGGATCGCTTTGTGATATTCAAACAGTAAATCCAATTATTCAATTTATATACAACTACTATCCTATAATATTAAAAAAACACCCAAATAGTAAACTTATAATTTCAGGAAAAAATCCTTCAAATAAAATAATTAAATCTTGTTCTAAATTTCCTGATTCAATTATTCTAATTCCAAACCCAGATAACATGCAAGAAGTAATTCACCAAGCCGATATATACATATGTCCTATTAATCTTGGTGGAGGATTAAAATTACGTATAATGGATGGTTTAAAAGCAGGTCTGCCTGTATTATCTCACGTTGTTTCTTCAAGAGGTTATGATGATTTTCAAAATGTTGGATATTTATTCGTCTATGAAAATAAAAAAACTTTTACTGAAATGCTAGAACAACTCTTATTAGAAAGAGAAAAAGGTAAATTAGATAAAATGAAAATAAAAAATCATTATTCAACACTATTCTCTTTTGAATCAGGAGTAAAAAGATTAAGACACATCTTGTCAAATGATTTATAATAACAAATAATTCATAATACATTGTCACTCATATGAATAAAAGAAAGATTATTGTATTCCACCCTGCTTTAGCACCTTATAGAATTGATTTTTTTAATGATTTATATAAAGAATTTGATGCTGAAATATTTTTTTTAAAAAACAACTTACATTCTCAAAAATTTGATTCCAATAAATTATTATGCCAACTAAATTTTAAACCAAAATATATTACAACTGGCTTTGAATTAAAACACAAAAACCGAATAATTAGATTTGGTTATCTATACAAAATAATTAAATTCAAACCAAAAATAATTCTATGTTGGGAATTCAATCCTATAACAATTATAATCTTATTATTTGCTAAATTATTTTTGTGTAATACAAAAGTATACACAATGTGTGATGATAGCCTTGATGTTGCAATTAATTGTTCCACATTTCGATCGTTAGCACGTACCATTTGCATTAAATATTTAGATGGAATAATATTTGGTAATGACGCTGCAAAAAATTGGTATATTACAAATTACAACAATATACGCGCTGTTGTTTTCCCAATTATACAAAAAGAAGAACGTATTTTTGAAATTATAAAAAACACAGATTATACTTCTAATGTATACATAAACAAATTTGATTTAAAAGACAAAGATGTATTGTTATTCGTAGGACGTTTGGTTGATGTTAAAAATTTGAATTTTCTAATTGAAGTATTTTCAGATTATGTTTTATTGAACAAAAATGCTAGACTAATATTAGTAGGCGATGGTGATAAAAAAAATGAACTTAAAAATTTAGTGCTAAATTTAAATATACAAGATTATGTTTTATTTACTGGCCGATATGAAAATGAAGAACTATATGCATGGTACAAAATCGCTGATTATTTCATACTACCAAGTACATCTGAAACATTTGGAGCAGTTGTAAATGAAGCATTAATAGCAGGTTTACCTGTACTATGTTCAAATTTAGCTGGTGCATCATGCTTAATAACATCAGATAATGGAATTTGTTTTGATCCATTCAACAAAAAAGATTTATTGAATATATTTAAATACAATATAAAAAAAAGAAATAAATTAACCGTAAACAACAGCAAAATGCCATATAGTTATCATGAAAAAATTACAGAGTTAATCTGCTTTTTAAAAGAATAAAATTTCACACTTACTTTTTACTAAAAGTGCAATTATGAAAAATAAAAGATTCATTGTATATACCTCAGGTACATTTGATATGTTTCATTCTAATCATTTAAAAATGATTAAGTACGCAAGAGGTTTAGCAGACATTTTAATTGTTGGTGTAAGCACTGATGAACTAGTGTGTACTTATAAAAATACACCTATAATTCCATTTGAAGAGAGGCTTTCAATTGTAGAAGCACTTAAATATCCAGATTTAGTTATTCCTCAAAATACATTAGACCATACAGAATTAGTAAAAAACTTAAATATTGATGCGTTTGTAGTTGGAGATGATTGGAAAGGTAAATACGACTACCTTAGGGATATAGGTATTTTAGTGTATTATTTCCCATATGGTAATGGAATTTCTTCAACTTCTTTAAAAGAAAGTATATATAAAAAATATGAGGAATTAAAATATAAAGCAGATAAACACGATAACCCTAAAGTAGTCTTTTAGTATGAAATATGCACTAATAACAGGTGGCACTAAAGGTATTGGAAAAGCAATCGGTAAAAGCCTGTTAAAAAAAGGTTATTCAGTAATACTTAATTATTCAACGGATGATAACACTGCCCGACAAGTTTTAAACGATCTTTCTCTGAAATATCCTGAACGTATTAGTATTATAAAAACTGATCTAAGTTCTATCGATAACGTTAATAACTTTTGTATCAAAGTAACAAGTATTACTTCTAAACTTGATGTTTTAATCTTAAATACAGGTATTACAGATCGTTCTAATTTTTTAGAAATTAAAGAAGAACAATGGGAAAAAGTAATTAATACAAATGTTTCCATTCCATTCTTTTTAATCCAAAGACTTTACAGAATAATACCAACAAATGGTTCAATAATTTTTACTGGTTCCTTAATGGGAATTTATCCTCACTCATTTTCCATATCCTACGGAGTAACAAAAGCTGCTGTTCATGCTCTTGTGAAAAATCTAGTTAAATTTCTAAGCCCGTATCAGATAAGAGTTAATGCTGTTGCTCCTGGTTTTATAGATACTGAATGGCAACAAGAAAAATCACATGAATTAAGGAATAAAATTGAACATAAGATTAGTTTAAAAAGATTTGGTCAACCAATAGAAGTTGCAAATGCTTGCCTATTCTTAATCCAGAATAATTATGTAAATGGGGAGATACTAGTTGTTGATGGTGGTTATAATTTTGTTTAAAAAATGAAAATATGAAAAAAGCCATTTCTAAAATACTTTATTATATTACGAAGTTAACGCCTAAATTTGATTGGATAATTATACAAACATATCCTATATGGGAAGATAATGGTGTAGCTGTATATGAATACTATAAAAATACTCATAAGATTATTTGGCTTATACCAGACAAATTAGAGTTTATACCTTTTCAAATAAATAAAAATACCATTTTCCTAAAGCGTAATTCAATAAGAGCAATATTTTATTATATCTTTTCACGTTATGTATTTATGACACATGGTTTATATTTTCGCAAATTCCCGAAAAATCAAATATCAGTAAATCTATGGCACGGTATGCCCTTGAAACGTATAGGTGTTGAAAAAGGAAAATCTCAATTAATTACTAACTATACATTATCAACATCTGTATATTTTAATCAGATATTAGCTGAAGCATTTAAAATTTCGCAGAATTCAATTCTACCTATTGGTTTACCTCGTAATGTAAGGCTCTTCACAAATAGAGAGGAAACACTTGAAAAACTCAAGGTTTCTTCAACAACAAAAATTATATTCTGGTTACCTACTTACCGTAAAAGTGTTGAAGGCGATGTTCGTATCGATGGTATTGATTTTGGTAACGTATTCAATATGCCTAATTTTGATACCAAACAATTTTGTATATTACTCAAAGAATTAGATATCATTTGTTATGTTAAGCCTCATCCTATGTCAGTTTTTCATGATATTTATGATAATGAAAGACTTAAAATTATCAATGACACATGGTTATATAAAAAAAAGTTAACTCTTTACGAAGCATTATCCGTTTGTGATATATTAATTACAGATATTTCATCTGTTTTAGTAGATTTTTTACTCGTTAACAAGCCAATAATATTTGCATTCCCAGATAAAGAAGCTTATATTAAAAGTAGAGGTCTTGCTACTGATAGTTTTTTAAAAAATTTGCCAGGTCCATTTTGCATTAATCAATTTGAAATAACCAAACAATTAACAGAAATTTGTAATAAACAAGATAATTATTTAATCCAACGTGAAAAATTAAAACTGATATATCATGAAAATGAAAATTATTTAGAATGTATAGACAATTTGAATACTATACTTAGTATAAAATAATTAAATGAAAATGAAAAATAAAATACTATTCATCCTCCATCTTCCACCTCCTGTACATGGTGCAGCTATGGTAGGTGAATACATTAAGGATAGCATTGAAGTAAACAGTAAATTTGATTGTACCTATATCAACCTATCAACATCAAAAACCGTAGATGATATAGGTAAATCCTCCTTTTCAAAGTACTTTACGTTTTTAAGGCTTTACATAAATGTACTAATAAGGATTTTTCATAATAGATTCGATCTTTGTTATATAACTATAAACTCTAAAGGTTCTGGCTTTTACAAGGAAATGGTAATTGTGGCAATTGTAAAACTCTTTAGAATACCAATTGTATACCACTACCATAACAAAGGTATAGCAGAAAATTGCAATAGTTGGCTTAAAAAAATGCTATACCGTTTTCAATTAAGCAAATCTCGAACTATTCTTTTATCTTCGCAATTGTATAGTGATATTGAGAATTTTTTACCCATAGATAGGCTATATTACTGCCCCAATGGTACTCCTTTAGTTAACCAAACTGACATTACTATCCAAAAAAATAGAAACAAAGAGGCAAATATTTTGTTCCTTTCAAATATGATGGTAAGCAAAGGGGTATATGTATTTTTGGAAGCCTGCAAAATACTATTAGCAAAAGGTGTTGTATTCAAAGCAAACTTTGTTGGTTCTTGGGGTGACATTAAACAATTAGATTTTAATTCTTATATTACTGATAATAAATTAAGTGAAGTAGTATCCTACTTAGGAGTGAAATACGATAATGATAAAAAGGAGGTTTTAAAAGAATCTAATATTTTCGTTTCCCCTACATGTAATGATTGCTTTCCATTAGTATTGTTAGAGGCTATGCAATATCGTCTGCCTATAGTTACCACTAACGAAGGAGCAATACCCGAAATAGTTGAAGATGGTGTTAATGGCTTTATTGTACCAAAAAAAGATGCCCAAACACTAGCCGATAAAATTAAATACTTAATTAGAAATCCTGAAATAGCCCAGCAAATGGGAGAAAGTGGATATAAAAAGTACGTGAATAACTATACGTTGGATATATTCGAAAAGAATTTTATTAGTACCATAAGTCAGGTTATTGCTGACTTTAAAAAGGAGAAAAGAAAAGTGAAACAGAGGCTTAAGGATCTTCCACTATTCATACTTTCCTTAGGTATGCTTCCTAAGGATAAATGCTTAGTAAATACCATTAATGCCCACTCTTTTAATACCCTTCAAAAGGATTTTGATTTTTATGAATCACTACAAAAGAGCACCATACTACTACCCGATGGCATAAGCATAGTATTAGCCATAAGACTCCTAACCGGAAAAAAGATTGGTAAGATTGCCGGAGAAGATCTCTTTAAGTGGGAAATGGAGCGAATGGAGCAGGAGAGGGGTAAAGTCTTCTTTTTGGGTAGCAGCGAGGCTACGCTGGCAAAGATTGTAGAAAGAACTAAAAGGGAGTACCCGAATGTAATGGTTGCCACATACTCGCCACCCTATAAGCCCGAGTTTACAGCCGAAGACAACCAGCAAATGATTGAGGCTGTAAATGCATTTAAACCGGATGTGCTCCTTATAGGTATGACAGCCCCAAAGCAGGAGAAGTGGGCTGCAGCGCATTTCGAGCAACTAATGGCAACACATGTATGCTCTATAGGTGCAGTATTCGATTTCTATGCAGGTACGGTAAAGCGTGCTCCACGCTGGATGATTGCTATAGGAATGGAGTGGTTTTACAGGCTGGTACGTGAGCCTAGAAGGATGTGGAGGAGATACCTTATTGGAAATGCACTATTTATATATTACATAATATGTGAAAAATTAAAGATGAAAGGATGAAAGATTTTCATTCCACTAATTTTCTCAAATTACGCGAATTACCCTTTGTGATTAAAGAAGGATGAAAAATGAAAGAGTGAGAAATTCTTGTCAACCTTAACGATTAACCACTAACGACTCCCACCCACCCCGTTCACTCGATCACTTATTCCCGCATCACCCGTCACAGTTCACACTTCACGACTCCCAATCACCTGCCCAATCATTCACTCGATCACTGGATCACCCGTTCACTATTAACCCCTCCAACTAACGACTAACGGCAACCCCCTCCCTTGATCACAAGTTCCCTGTTCCCTCCTCCCGGCGAACCCTTCACGCTTCACTCATCACATCTCACGCATCACTTCTCCTTCCTCACTTTTTAAAACTACAGCAGTTCCAACCCCGTATTACCACGAGTTTAAGGTCGGTATCACCCGAGTAACAGGCAATCATTACTGCTGTTTGGGGGCGGTATCATCGTAATATCAGGCTCAAATCACTACGTTTTTAGAGTCGAAATCATATACTGTTTGAAGGTGATTTCATAGTGAATTCGGGGTTAGTTTCATATACTGTTTAAAGTTGAACTCATAATGATATCGGGTTCGAATTCATAGTGAAAACGGGAAAGGATAAAAAGATGAAAAGATGAAAAGATGAAAGGATGAAAGGATGAAAAATGAAAATGAAAATGAAAATGAAAAATTTCGGCCCACGCTTCATTCGTCACCCATACGATTAACCACTCCCGATTACCGACTCCCAGCTCACTCGTTCTCTCGATCTCAAGTTGCCTTGTTCACGGGTCTCTCATTACGCTTCACAGTTCACGCTCCCCGACTAACAACTAATTCTGTTTTAATAAAGAAAAGAGAATGCCCCAGCCGAGGCCAGGGCATTCGATAGGAAAAAGGAAGGCTATACGATCGTAAACGTCTTTTTGAAGGCACTCTTTCTGATCTCCTTGTCGGAGCAGTAGGCCTTGCGCACCTGTGCTAACGTATTCGCCCTTCGTTAGCACAGGTAGGGTGAACATCAGCTCAGCATTGGTGATTTTTCCAAAATGCTGCACCTTCACCTCCGATCCGCTCTCGATGTTTACTAAGAAAAGCCCCTCATCTGTTTTAGTAGAATCTAACTTTAGCTCGTTGCCAATAAGCTTGTCAATAAATCCGGCATTATATTCGGTTGAGTTTCCAGTAAAACAGTTTACGAACTGCTTAAGTACAGGAGCTCTTTCCACCGAATCGTATCGACTAACCTGCAGATTAGTGATGCTACTGTTGAGCATTTCGCCGGGGGTAACCTTAACATTAACAGCATGTCTGGTTGAATCAAAGTTGTCAATTGGACTGTTGAATCTACCCGATATGGAAGGCTTAATGTTGACAATAGGTAATTGAACACTGCATCCGCTAGACACCTTGTCGATACCACAAAGAAGAGAATTTCCATTACCGCCTTGATGTCGGCAATGGTAGCAGACTATTATACTTCTGCATTTCGGCCGCAATACGGTTTACATCGTAAACATCGGTTGCACTTACTTTGGCCATGTACGCCTCCGAACCCTTAATCAGCGGGTTTTGTAATAGGTAGTACCAAAGAGTTCCTGTTACTTTTTGTCTAGCCATTTTCTAATTTTTTGGCATAACATTCAAAACTAACTTGCGTATTTCGAACCTTTTGGTACTTGTTACGGGTTAACAAAGTACAGAAGGTTAGCGTTGTGATAGGATAGGAGCATGTGAATTGATAGTTCGGCTCCTAAACGTATAGAGCATCTCGCTACAGTGTAGCATCTTTTTTAGGCCATTAACAGGCGATGTTGGCGCATCGGCTGTTGGTGGCTTTTTTTATGCAGCACATGGTGTCGCATAAAATGGTTGCGTATTAATCACCTATAGCATACAAAATCCATTAAGGTTTAACATTATGGGGGTTGGTACACCACAGAGCATACCACGCCCTACGCCTTTATCTTCTTTGTTGATTATTACAAGGACTCTTCGCCCTTTCTTCTTCCCGGTGGTAAATTACTTGTTCGGGATCTTTGAATAGCTGTTTAAGCTATAATCTTAATCTTAGTTTCAAACTCTGTAAACGACAGCCTCTTCAGCCTTCCTTGAGTATTCACATAACAAATATCGAATATTTTTTTAATAGTATCAAAATTTATGGTAAAATATTTTTATTCCAAGAATTATCACAAATTTCACAAATTACGCTTTGTCGCTGAAATAATAGTATCAAGTATAACGACACGAAGAAAGACAGGAAAAATGAAAGGATGAAAACATGAAAAAATTAGGCTCCAACTTCATTAGTCACATATAACGCACCACGCTTCACAATAGCCTCAGTGTCATATGTATCTTAGCGTTGAAAGAAAAATTACGTAAAGTTCGTGACAAAAAACTCGTAATATTAAAGTTAACTCACCACACATCATGGTTCGGGACTCTTGACTCTATGATTCTCGACTCCCTCCGTGTACCTATGTGCCTCATCGACTCTGCGTTGGAAAATGAAAGAATGAAAAATTCTTGTCTCTCATTACGACTCTCGACTAACGACTAACGGCAACCTCCTCCCAAGATCACTCACTCACCCATAACGATTAACCTCTCCCGACTAACGACACCTAGCTCCTGCCTCCCTCAATCACTCATTCACAGGATCATTCGTTCACTATTTCCTACTTCATCCGTATTTATCTGTTTCTCAATACCTCCGTATTGAGAAAACTACAAACATTCGTATTTAAAATATTCGTATATTTGTACTGAATTCTTTAATTCAGAAGTATATGGATAAGCCGTTTGTTTTTGGAGTTGCTGCAGCTGACGGAAACTTTACGGATAGACAAGACGAAGCAAAAAGATTGTTGGCCAACTTTTGAGCGGCGTAAATACGGTGCTGATATCCCCCCCGACGTTGGGGAAAACCTCGTTAGTTCGAAAAGTTGGGAAGATGACCGAGGAAAAAGGTGTAAAAGTGATGTTTTTGGATGTCTTTTCGCATCGGACCGAGGCTGAATTCTACAATGGCTTTGCAACTGCAGTAATTAAGCAAACCTCATCTAAATAGGAGGAATGGGTCGAGAACACAAAAAGTTTTCTATCGCGCGTACAACCTACTATTTCTATGGGAACCTATCCTAATATAGATTTCTCTGTAGGGCTAGTGCTAGATGAAAAGCGCGAATCAGTGGAGAAAATTCTATCGCTACCGGAGAAAATTGCTTTAAAGAAGGGGGTACAAATAGTTGTTTGTATTGATGAGTTCCAGCAGGTGATGGATTTTGAAGAACCTGTAACTTTTCAGAAAAAGTTAAGAAGCGTTTGGCAGCATCAGTCCGCAGTTTCCTACCGCCTTTTGGGGAGCAAAAAACATCTTATGAGCTTGCTATTTGAGAAAAGAAACCTGCCATTTTATAAATTCGGAGATGTGTTGTACTTGCCAAAGATAGGTACAGCTAACTGGGTGAATTATATAGTAGATAGGTTCGAGAGTAGCGGCAAAGAAATAGACGAGAGCTACGCTCAGTTGATCTGCGATATGGTTGATAATCATTCTTCGTATGTTCAGCAACTCTTCTGGTTGATATGGATGAGATCTGAAAATAGGGTTGACAATGAGAACTTTTGCTTAGGATTAGACGATTTGCTAAATCAGAATTCAATGCTTTTTCAGCGTGATATGGAATACCTGACAGGCTACCAACTAAACTTCCTAAGAGCGGTATGCGATGGCTTAAATTCGGAGTTTACTAAAAAGGATGTAATAGCTAAGTATAACTTCAGAACATCGGCAAATGTTACACGAATTAAGAAGGCTTTAGCTGATAAGGAGATTATTGATGTGATTTCCAAAAAGATAACCTTAGTAGATCCTGTTTTTAGTTTATGGTTTAAAAGAGAAATTCAGCATAAGCAAATATTACCTTTTAGTTTAACGAAAGATGAAAAATGAAAGATTCTGCCTTACGATTAACGACTTCTAACAAATTCTTCCCTCTATCACTTATTCACCCATCATGATTAACCACTCCCGACTAACAATAAACAACTAACGATTCTCGACTCCTACATCCCTCGATCACTCGTTCACAGGATCACTAGATCATTTGTTCTCCCTTCACATTTCACCAGCTTCATATCCTACCAGTTGGATATTTAACAATTTAAGCTTTTGAAGAATTAATTATGTTAGCTTACTTTAGCGGCGAAAATAAATGAAGGGAAAAGGGAATAGAGAGTAGTGTCTTTTGTAAGATCTAATATCCAACGTCTCAGATGACGTGCCTATCCACATTCTTTCATCTTTCATATTATACTAATACAATAGTTCTGGCATGTTGAATAAGAGGATGAAATTCATTAAGGTGAGCTTCATTATCATGGACACGGTACTCACCTTGGCAACCTTTAGGGTTGCGCTGGTGCTTCGTAACATGATAAAGGGAGATACCACCTCATTCGGTACCGCGTACTGGATAATGCTAGCAGGAGTAATGGTGCTATGGCCCATTTCCATAATGCTGTTCAACGTGTATGGTTTAACTAGTAATCATAAAAAAGAGAAGTTTGCACTTACAGCAATTCTTCCTAAGTTGATAGTAGCGGTATGCTTCGCCTTCCTGATCTGTACTACATCGCTTTACCTTATAAAAACTCAGGTAATTAGCCGCGCTTTTCTGATGGTATTTTTTGTTACCAATATAAGCGTACTGTTGGCAGCCAACTTTATTTACAAGATGTCGTTACGAAAGCTGCTAAGGCGTACCTCCTTTTACCGCAGAATAATTGTAGCAGGAAGTCCCGATAAGGTAAAGAAGCTGGTTAAGTACCTGAATAAAAATAATGAGCTATTTATCGACATTATTGGTACCGTACACCTAAACGGCTACGAAGACCTAAGCAGTAAGCCTAAGTTGGGCGATTTTGAGGATCTTCCCGAACTGATAATGAAGCACAATGCCGATGATGTGGTGGTAACCATTCCGTACGATCACCTTAAAGAGATAGAGCCGTACATACACCGTTGCGAGGCTATGGGTATTACCATTCACCTTGTAATGGATGTTTACGATATGAAGATTGCCAAGACTGGCATATCATCGATAGGCGTGATTCCTACTTTAACTTGGGCTAGTGTTAACCTAGATCCTTGGCAAATTGTAACAAAGCGCATAATTGACATGCTTGGAGGTTTAGTAGGACTAATTCTTACGGGAATACTTTCCATATTTATTGTTCCAGCAATACTCCTAGATTCTCCGGGCGGCGTATTTTTCCGACAGACTAGAGTAGGGAAGAACGGCAGAAACTTCAACATCTACAAGTTTCGAACCATGTGTAATAATGCCGAAGCTCTTAAAAAGAAGCTGATGGATAAGAACGAGATGGATGATATGATGTTCAAGATGAAGGATGATCCACGCGTTACCCGTGTTGGTAAGTTCCTCCGCAAAACCAGCCTCGATGAGCTTCCCCAGTTCTGGAATGTACTTATGGGCGATATGTCGCTGGTAGGAACGCGTCCGCCAACCCTCGATGAGGTAGATAAGTACGACCTTCACCACTGGCGCCGTTTAAGCGTTAAGCCTGGTATTTCGGGCATGTGGCAGGTATCGGGCCGTAACGAGATTACCGATTTTGAGGATGTGGTTAAACTTGATGTTCAGTATATCGACAGCTGGAGCATTTGGCTCGATTTCTCCATTATTTTCAAGACGATACATGCGATAGTTAAACGATCAGGAAGATAGAACACATATTTTACTGATAAAGCAGATTTTCACAGATATTGATTTTCCACTAAGATCTTCAATGAATTGCACAAATATCGCAATGAAAATGCCCCAGAGATTTTGTGAGAATATTTGTAATATGAGAGAGAGATTGAATACAGACGTTCCAAATAAACCTCTACGCCAAAATCAAAGAATATCCACCTTTGGAGGGGGTAGAGGAGGGCATTCTGCCGCAATAATTCAATTGTTTAGTTTTAATTCTATCGATTTTTTCCATGCGTAAATTCTCCCTACTAGCTGTTTTCATTTTTGTTAGCCTTATAGGTAGTTCCCAGTCTGTTACGGTAAACCATGGCAACACCGGCATTTACTCTTTTATCGACGAGCTATCCAACGACGGCATAATAGATGTGGTATCGGTTACCAAACCCTACTACCGAACCGATATTGCCAAATGGCTGCAGGAAGCCGATACAAAGAAGCAGCAGCTATCGCAACGACAGCAAAAGGAATTAGCCTTCTACCTTAAGGATTACGGCAAGGAACTACACGCTGATAGAAACTTTAAGCGTCGCCTAGATCTTCTTTACTACAAGGATACGCTGTTCTCGGCAACCATAAACCCAATATTAGGGCTCACAAAGGGCAAATATGGCGAACAAGATTACACCCATAGATACAACGGTATAGACGCCTTCGGGTATATAGGTAAGCATGTTGGCATTTGGGCCAGCTTTAGGGATAACTTCGAAAATGAACCGCTAACCAAACCAGCCTATCTAAACCAGGAACTTGGTAAGAACAATATGCATACCTCAGCAGGCTACGAGTACGACGAAATGCGCGGAGGCATATCATACGGTTGGAATTGGGGTAGCCTAGAACTAGCCAAAGATCAAATACAGTGGGGATCGGGTTATAATGGTACCAACATTCTTTCGGGTCGTACACCATCGTTTCCTTACGTAATGCTAACGCTATCGCCCGTAAAATGGTTTAAGTTTAAGTATTTCCATGGAACATTAGTTTCCGATGTGGTAGACAGCAGCAAATCCTATAGTATTTCAGGTGCAAAGTTCGATCGTGAGGTTTACCGAAACAAGTATATGGCAGCTAACATGTTTACCCTAATACCTACACGTTGGCTGGAATTCTCGTTCGGTAACTCAACTATTTATAGCGATAATGGGATACAACTAACCTACCTTATCCCATTTATGTTTTACAGATCGTCAGATAGATCTACCTCATCCAACAAGTCAAACGGTATAGATAACAACTCGCTGCTTTTCTTCAATTTGGAACTTAAACCCGTTAAGCACCTAAGCGTCTATTCATCGGTATTTATTGATGAGATAGGTATAAGCAGAATGTTTAGCAAAACCGAGAATACCAACGAGGTATCTGTAAAGGTGGGGGGTAATTTAACCAACTGGCCTGTAAACAATATACAGGCAACGGTTGAATATACAAGAACCAATCCCTTCAGCTACCGTCATTACGTTCAGGCTTGTACGTACGAATCGAACAGCTACCTTTTAGGTCATTACCTTGGCGATAATTCCGATGAAATCTACGCTGCTCTTACCGTAAAACCGCTCAGAACGCTTTACCTAAAGGCTACCTTCACCAAAGCAAGAAAAGGTAAGGTATATTCCGCCGACTTGATGAATAGTCCACAAAGAAGAGGTCTACCTTTTATGGATGAAGAACGATGGAAAAGCCAGGTTATCAAATTTGCGGCAACCTACCAACCCATCAACGACCTATACATCAACTTTGGGGTTGAAAGCAGCGACATTAGCGGAGCTGATGTAAATCTTTACACACCAAAATTCTTACAGGGCAAAACCACAACGGTGTATGGTGGTATAAATATCGGATTCTAGATAAGAACGCAGAAAGCACAGATTTTAAAGATAAGATTACCATAAAAAAAGGCATCCAAAATAGGATGCCCTTTTTATTTGCCATAGAGAGATTTAAAGTGATTGCAAACAGAGAATAGGGAATCGTAAGTGAGATGAGTGAGTTTGGGAATCTGTGATCGGGTGATGAAGTAATGCGAGAACCTTGGAATAGAATTCTTTCATCTTTCCATTTTTAAATCCCAGTTTTAGTACTTATTCTCTGTGATACTCTGTTCCTCGGTGCCCCCTGTGCTTAAGTCGTGTCTTCCTTCTAAAATCTAGCATCTCACTTCTATCATCTGATATAATCGCTACCTTTGCCATCAGAAAAAGCAAAAGACTCTACTCAATGGAAAAGAAGAAGTTGGGAATGGCTAGCGACCATGCAGGCTATTCGATGAAGGTTAAGATTAAGGAATACCTTGAATCGCTAGGCTACGAGATTGTTGACTTTGGCAACTACTCCGAAGCAAGCGCTGACTATGCAGACTTTGCCCATCCTTTAGCCAACGCTATTGAGAACGGCGAACTTGAACGCGGTATTGCCATGTGCGGCAGCGGAAATGGCATTAACATGACGCTAAACCACCATAAGGGTATCCGATCGGCTCTTTGCTGGATCCCCGAGATTGCCGCTCTTGCCAAGCAGCACAACGATGCTAACGTATGCACCCTTCCTGCTCGCTTTGTCACATTCGAGGAGGCTAAAGCCATTGTAGATGCCTACCTTAACGCCGAATTCGAAGGAGGAAGGCATCAGGCGCGTATTGATAAGATTCCATGCTAAGATAAGACACAAGATTCTTGTATCAAGATATTAGACTAGGCGCCATAGGCGCCTTTTTTTATTTTTTCATGCAAAAGTCAACATCTTTCGCCATGCTGCTGTTAATAACATTGCTATCAGCAGACTTAGCGAGAAAATTGAATCTGCAGAAAACAGTAAAACCAGTAAAATATGGATTCTGATGCCTGTTGATTTCTTTTTCTTGCACAATTCAAACTTCCTGAACTTCACAGTTATTAACAGCCACCAAAGCTAACACCCTTTTTGTTGATAGCTTATGAGCTTTGGTGAGCTAGTTTTTAAAACTATCTCTTGGAATAACCGTGAATCTTGATAAGCCAAAATAGGAATGTTAAATCAAAGCATTAGTTTTTACAAAAAGCTAGCCGTTATAAACAGCGTTAGCTAAGCTTTTGGAGGGCTTTCGAACCAACTTTTTACTAACTCTCTATGCTGTCAACAGCTGTTAATAAAGTTTGGAATTGGCTGTTTGTCAATCCTCACTTAGGGCTTTTAGCTGTTAATACATTGTTTTTAGCGTTTTAATTGTGATTTTTGCAAACGGATGTCATCCTAGTTATCAACAGAGCTAACAGGATAACATTTACATCATTCATTTTTTTTAAAAAGAAAAGAATAATAATGATATCTAGAGATGATGTTTTGAAGAAGGGGTTCGTTGATGAGCCTGTGGATAGCAGCGTCGATTTGGTTGCCGAGATTGCTCGCCTCAAAAAAGAGAAGAACGCCGTTATCCTGGCGCACTACTACCAAACGGGCGACATTCAGGATATCGCCGATTTTGTAGGTGATAGCTTGGCGCTGTCGCAGCAGGCTGCCAAGACGGATGCCGACATCATTGTGTTTGCCGGTGTTCATTTTATGGCTGAAACGGCAAAGATTCTTTCGCCATCGAAAAAGGTGCTGATTCCGGACTTAAATGCGGGCTGCTCGCTTGCCGACTCGTGCAAGGCTGAGGATTTCGCCGAGTTCCTGAAGAAGTATCCCGACCATACTGTAATATCGTACGTTAATACTACGGCTGACGTGAAGGCGCTGACCGATATAGTTTGTACATCGAGCAATGCGGTACAGATAGTCGAAAGCCTTCCTGCGGATGCTAAGATAGTATTCGGACCGGATCGTAACCTGGGGAGCTACATCAAAAACCTTACGGGGCGCGATATGGTTATTTGGGATGGTGCCTGCCACGTGCACGAGGAGTTTAGCCTTGAGCGCATCCTGGAGCTGAAGAAGGAGCATCCAAACGCAAAAATTCTTGCCCATCCCGAGTGCAAGAAGCCTATTCTGCTAGTTGCCGATCATGTGGGGTCGACTGCCGAGCTGCTTAAGTTCTCGACCACCGACGATGCCCAGGAGTACATCGTTGCCACCGAAACCGGCATCATCCACCAAATGCATAAGTCTAATCCCGATAAGGTGTTTATTCCTGCACCGCCGCTCGACTCTACCTGCGGATGCAACAACTGCAGCTTCATGAAGCTGATTACGCTTAAGAAGCTGTACAACACCCTTAAGTACGAGATGCCCGAGGTGGTGGTTGACGAAGAGGTTAGCCGTAAGGCAGTAAAGTCGATAAAGGCAATGTTGGAAATATCTGCTAAGCTAGGATTGTAGCATGAGCGATTCTTTTGACCCACGAAGGGAAAATAGCGTTGAGACCGATAAGGATATCGAAACCGAAATCCGTCCGCGGGAGTTCGAAGACTTTAGCGGGCAGGAGAAGGTGGTCGAAAACCTCCGCATATTCGTTCAGGCTGCCCTGATGCGCGGCGAAGCGCTCGACCACGTGCTCTTGCACGGTCCCCCAGGTTTGGGGAAAACAACGCTGGCGCATATCATCAGCCGCGAGCTGAACGTAAACTTAAAGATAACTTCGGGACCCGTACTCGATAAGCCGGGCGATTTGGCTGGCCTGCTCACCAACTTGGAGCAGGGTGATGTGCTCTTTATCGATGAAATTCATCGTCTTTCGCCGGTTGTCGAGGAGTACCTCTATTCGGCCATGGAGGACTACACTATCGATATCATGCTGGATAAGGGTCCAAGTGCCCGATCCATCCAGATATCGGTTAATCCTTTTACGCTGATTGGCGCTACCACCCGAAGCGGCTTACTTACTAGTCCGTTACGCGCTCGATTTGGCATTCAGTGCCACCTGGAGTTCTACGATTCAACCGTGCTCCAGCGCATCGTAAAGCGTGCTTCGGCAATTCTAAATATTGGCATATCCGACGATGCAGCCTTCGAGATTGCCTTCCGCAGCCGCGGGACACCCCGTATCGCCAATGCGCTGCTTCGGCGCGTGCGCGACTTCGCCCAGGTGAAGGGATCGGGCTTTATTGACGTAGAAATAGCCCGTATTTGCCTCGAAGCACTCAATATCGACAAGTACGGTCTCGACCACATGGATAATAAAATTTTGACCACTATAATCCATAAATTCAAAGGTGGTCCCGTTGGGCTTAACACCATAGCTACCGCCGTGGGCGAGGATCCCGGAACCATCGAGGAGGTGTACGAGCCATTCCTCATCAAGGAGGGCTTCATTAAGCGCACCCCACGCGGACGCGAGGTTACCGAACTCGCCTACCAGCACCTTGGCGTCGATAGGTTTGCCGAGCCTGGAAGGCTGTTTTAGAATATTCTGCTGATGCTAGCAGGGCAATCTCCCTGCAACAAATACAAGACTTTTACTGCTGAAATCTACCGTTGAGCAACAACAACGGTAGATTTCCTTAAGAGAATCTCCTATTGAGCGACAACAATGGTAGATTTCCTTAAGAGGATCTACTATTGAGCAACAACAATGGTACATTTTCCTTAGAGGATCTACTATTGAGCGACAACAATGGTAGATTTCCCTTAGAGAATCTACTATTGAGCGACGACAACGGTAGATTTCCCTTAGAGGAACTACTATTGAGCGACAGCAATGCTACTTCATCTATTAGTATAAATTATTGTATTGTTGGCTTTTGTAGGTATTGGTGGCAGGTGCTGTTTTCATAAAATGCCTTTAAGCGGTAAACATTCGCTGGCTATCTTTGTAGATAGAGAAAAACTGAATGCTATGGCAGATAGAGTTACCCTTAAGTGGAAAAGCGGAATGGCCTTCGAGGGCGAGGTAAACGGGCATACGCTTGCCATCGATGCCGACCAATCGGTGGGTGGTACGGATAGCGGTCCCCGCCCCAAGGCGCTGATGCTGCTTGCCCTTGCCGGATGTACGGCAATGGATGTGGTTTCGATCCTCGGTAAGATGCGGATGCCCTATGACGATTTTACTGTTGATGTGGTTTCGAACAAAACCAGCGAGCACCCTGTGGTTTACACCGATTTTAAGATTATCTACAAGTTCAGGGGCAAGGAGCTCGACTTGGAGAAGATACAGAAGGCTATCGACCTCTCGCAGGAGAAGTACTGCGGCGTATCGGCCATGTACCGCCACATCGGACCGGTAACCTTCGAGGTGGTTACCGAAGAGTGAACGGGGAGTAGCGTAAGGCGAATGCTTTGAAAAAGAAAAGGCTTCCAACTTGGAAGCCTTTTCTTTATAGCTTATGCTGATTATAGCGACGATTTAAACTGCTTAAGGAAGCGTACGTCGTTCTCGAAGTACAGGCGGAGATCCTTGATCTCGTACTTCAGCATGGCGATTCGCTCCAATCCCATACCAAAGGCGTAGCCGCTGTACTTTTTGCTGTCGATACCGCAAGCTTCCAGCACGTTGGGGTCTACCATTCCGCAGCCCATAATCTCCAGCCAGCCGGTGTGCTTGCACACGTTGCAGCCCTTGCCGCCGCAAATGGTGCACGATACGTCCATCTCAGCCGATGGCTCGGTGAAGGGGAAGTACGATGGGCGTAGGCGGATCTTTACGTTTTCGCCGAAAAGCTCCTTGGCGAAGTAGAGCAGCGTCTGCTTAAGGTCGGCAAACGATACGTTCTCGTCGATGTACAATCCTTCAATTTGATGGAAGATGCAGTGCGCACGTGCCGAAATGGCTTCGTTACGGAACACTCTACCGGGGCACACCACGCGGATAGGGGGCTTCTGGGTTTGCATCGTTCTCACCTGAATGGAGCTGGTATGCGTACGAAGCAGTATATCTGGGTTCTTTTCGATGAAGAAGGTGTCCTGCATATCGCGGGCAGGGTGCTCGGGTGGAAAGTTTAGCGCGCCAAACACGTGCCAGTCATCCTCAATTTCGGGTCCCTCGGCAACCGAAAAGCCCAACTTCTTGAAGATGGCAATCATTTCGTTCTTAACCAGCGAAATGGGGTGGCGTGTACCAATCTCGTCCTGCGTTCCAGGGCGGGTAATGTCAACCTTTTCGCCATCCTCATCCTTATTTTCAAGAACTTCCTTGATGGAGTTAATCTTATCTTGAACAGCGTCCTTGAGCACGTTGATCTTTTGTCCAATCTCCTTTTTTTGCTCAGCAGGTACGTTCTTAAATTCAGCGAACAGCTGGGTAATAGAGCCTTTCTTTCCCAGTAGCTTAATTCTGAATTCCTCTACCTGCTGTAGGTTATCCGCCTTAAAGGCTTCAACTTCGTCTAATAGTTGCTGAATTGTCTCGAGCATGATGCTATCTAATTACTTTAACGTTCAAAATAAAGATATCCTTTAGCGGACGGTCTTTAGGATTAGTAGGAGTAGCGGCAATTTTGTCTACTACATCCATACCCTCAATTACTTCGCCAAAGATAGTGTATGAACCGTCTAAATGAGGCGATCCGCCCGTTTTTTTGTACACTTCCCTTCGTTCTTCATATATTTTAAAGGGGGGAGCGCTGTTTACGGCAGCCTCCACTTTTAGGTTAACCGTGTTCTTAAACTCCTCGGCGCTAAGCGCGTTGTTTTCGGGCTTAGCCTTTTCTTCTTCAAATATTTTTTGGATGATGCCCATTCGAAACCTATCGGACACCTTCTTTTCCACAGCATCCAGTTCGGCATTGGTAAACTTTTTACCCTGCACAATGTAGAACTGCGATCCGGAGGATTTACGTTCGGGGTTTGTTTTATCTCCCTCGCGAGCTGCGGCAAGCACCCCTCTTTTGTGGAAGTGCGTATTTACGATCTCTGCGGGTAAATCGTACCCTGGTCCGCCTTCGCCGTAGGTCGAGTCTGCTTTTGGATTGCGCGAATCGGGGTCGCCGCTTTGGATCATAAAGTTCTTAATAACCCTATGGAAGATTATGCCATTAAAAAACTTCGCCTTTGCCAGCTTTATAAAGTTATCTCGGTGGCGTGGGGTATCGTTGTACAGCTTCACCTTAATGGTACCTTCGCTCGTTTTTATGGCAACCGTAGGCTCCTTTATGGCCATCGTATTTATACTAAAGGCTGCTAGAATGGTAGTTAAAAAAGCTAATTTTTTGAGTTTCATTCCCTGTTCGAACTTTTAAGTTTAAATTTCGCACAATATGCAAAGATATTGGCAAAGAATGAAAAGAGCGCTGCTTGTAATAATTCTTCTTTTAAGTTTTGATTTTTCATATTCGCAGAAGGTTGGGCTAGTCCTAAGTGGGGGAGGGGCAAAGGGTCTTTCGCACATCGGAGTTATAAAGGCTCTCGAGGAAAACGGCATTCCTATCGACTATATCTCTGGAACATCAATGGGTGCTCTTATTGGTAGCATGTATGCCATAGGCATGTCGCCAGACGATATGATAAAAATGGTTACCTCACCCGATTTTTTGCAGTGGTCTACTGGTCAAATAGAGGACGACTACCTTTACCTCTACAAAAAGCTCGATCCGAATGCTGCCATGTTCTCTTTCAAGTTCAGCTTAAAAGATTCGCTCAGCATGCCTAAGCTGCCCACCAACCTTATACCCTCGCATCAAATGGACTTAGCCTTGCAGGAGTACTTGGCAGGTCCAACTGCGCTTGCAAAAAATAACTTCGACAGTCTTTTTGTTCCATTTCGCTGCGTTGCTTCCGATGTCTACAACAATAGGCAGTATGTTGCTCGACGCGGAGATTTGGGTTCGGCAGTTCGTGCCTCAATGACATTTCCTTTCTACTTTAAGCCTATAACCATCGATTCCACTCTTCTTTTTGATGGCGGCATCTACAACAATTTTCCTTGGGATGTAATGCAAAGCGACTTTAATCCTGATTACATGATCGGATCAAAGTGTTCAGGTAATCCTACGAAGCCCGATGAAGAAAATTTGCTTAAACAGATCGAAAGTATGGTTATGGGCCGAACTAACTACACCATTCCAAATGATGAAGGTCTTGTAATAGAGAATACGTTTGCCAATATTAGTCTTTTGGATTTGGTTAAGGCTAAGGAGATAATTGATCAAGGGTATAGGTCTACTCTTGCAAAGATGGATATAATTAAGAAGCACATATCGCGAAGAGTAGGAGTGCAAGAAGTAAAAGATAGGCGAGAGGCTTTTGTAAAGCGTGTACCTCCATTAATTTTCGATAGGGTAAAGTTTAAAGGGCTAAATAGTAAGCAGGAAGATTATGTTACAGGACTCTTCCTCTCTAAAAAAGAAGATCATTTTACCTTTAACAAGTTTAAGAAGGAGTACTTTAAGCTGCTTAGCGATAATACTATTACCTCAATATTTCCTACTACCAGTTACAGCGATAGCACGAAGATGTTCGAACTATTGCTTAATTTGAAAGCTAACAACGATTTAGATATTGATTTTGGTGGAAATATTTCATCAAGTTCTATGAATCAAGGTTATTTGGGGTTAACCTACAAGTACTTTGCTAAAAGTTATACGAGGATATTTGGTAATATATATTTTGGAAGGCTTTACAGTTCGCTCCAGCTTGGTTTAAGGCAAGATTTTTCCTACCGAAAACCCTTTTTCTACGATATTGCATTTACTCTACAACGGTTGGACTACTTTAATAGCAATCCAGATCCCTTTTTTGAAGATTTGCGCCCTAGTTTCTTGAAGCAGTACGAGTTTTTTGGACGATTGAATTATGGATTTCCCGTTAGTTCCACATCTTCTTTAAAGATTGGCTATAATTTTGGAAATAACCGTGATGAATACTATCAGATTACGAACTTTTTGAAAAGCGATGAGCCAGATAGAACTAGCTTTAACTTCCATAAGTTCTCAGTTTCATTCGATAAGAATACGCTCAATCAAGTAATGTATCCATATCGAGGGCGTAAGCACTATATTAGCGTTTCTTATGTGCTTGGAAATGAAAAGAACACACCTGGAAATACAGGACCAACTCTTTCAAAGAGCATTTACAATCATAATTGGTTGGCATTAAGGTTATACAATCAGAGCTATCACAAGTTGGCTGATAATGTTTGGGCTGGAGTACTGATTGATGGCGTTTATACTACTAAGAAGGCTTTTAACAATTATACTGCTACGTTGTTGAGCGCTCCTTACTTTGCACCATCTCCACAGAGTAAAACGTTATTTTTACCAAATTATCGCTCCGAATCGTATGTTGCTATGGGGATAATGCCCAATGTATTGTTTACTAAGAATATTTATCTAAGAGCTGAAGCCTATGTATTTATGCCATTCTATGAGATTATTAAGACCGACCAGTACTATGTAAAGTATGGGAATTTATTTAAAAATAGATTTTACATGGGTTCATTATCAATGATTTATAATACAATTGTTGGACCTCTCAGCCTTTCAGTTAATTACTACGAGAAAGAGAATACAAAATTATATTTCGTTGCTAACTTTGGCTTCGTTTTATTTAATCGTCGTTCGTTAGAATACTAGCATTGTGGGAAATCTAAAAAAACTCGCAGGCCATACGCTAATATATGGCCTAAGTACCTTACTTGCTCGCTTTATAAACTATCTGATGAATCCAATCTACACCTCGGTTTTTGAACCAAGCGTGTATGGCATCTATGGTGAGTTTTATATCTATATTCCAATACTTCTAACTATTCTAACGTTTGGTTTAGAAACAGGCTTTTTTAGATTTTCTAGCAATCAAATCGAAAATAAGGAATCTGTATATTCAACTTCCTTTACAACTTTACTTATTACATCATCAGTATTCATACTGTATGTAATGTTTAGCTACCAGAGCATTATCTCAGGGTTAGATCTTTCACCAAATCGTTGGTATGTCATTTTATCGGGCTGGATAGTATTTTTTGATGTAATTGCTGCCATTCCTTTCGCCAGGCTTCGAAGTGAGAATAAAGCAACGCTATTTGTTGTAATCAAGACGTTGAATATACTTGTAAATGTTGGGCTTAACCTACTTCTAATTTACATTATTCCTTCGCTTTTTCCATCGTTACCTAAAATGGGTATTCTTGTAATATTCATCGCTAACGTAATAACTTCATTCCTTACCTTGTTTGTTGTGATGCACTTCGCTGGAATTCCTTCAGTTCGCATTAACAAGCCATTATTTAAGGAGATGATGATTTATTCCTTGCCATTGGTTATTTCAGGACTTGTTGGGCAAATTAATGATTTACTCGATCGTTTTAGTATTAAGTACTTGCTTCCATCGGGTGAGAATCCAATGTATCAGATGGGAATTTACATATCAAACCTAAAGTTGGCTGTGGTGCTTACTCTATTTACTCAGATGTTTAGGTATGCTGCCGAACCTTTTTTCTTTTCGAATGTAAATAAGGAGGATTCGAGTAAAACTTATGCTGATGTTTTTAAGTACTTCTCCATTTTTGGTATGATAATATTCTTACTAGTAACGCTTTATATTGATATATTTCAGCATCTCGAAGGAATTAAGTTTAGGATAGGACTTCCTATTGTACCTATACTGCTACTTTCATACTACTTTGTAGGATTGCTTTATAATCTTCAAATTATCTTTAAGTTGCATAATAAAACACGTAAGACTATTGATGTAACTGCTTTTGGGTTAGTTATATTGGTTATTTTTAATATGATTTTTGTTCCACGTTTTGGCTATCAGGCTGCTGCGTGGGGGCGTTTGCTTTCTTTTGTATCGATGTGTGTGGTTAGTTATTTTATTGCACGTAAGTTTGTTAGAATACCATATGACTTTAAAGCCATTTTGCTTTACTTTGTTCTAGGTTTAGGCATTTACTTTTTAAGTGAGGCAGTTCGCCAAGAAAATATATATTTACGTTTGGCGATAAATACGGTTTTATTCAGTTCATACGTTTTAGTGTTTCTGTATCGCGAAAAAATTAATCCTGTTACCATAGCCAAATCGTTTTTAAAATGGAAGTCAAAGTAGTAAATAAGAGTGGATTCGATTTACCTGAATACGCAACTGTACATTCAGCAGGGCTTGATTTGCGTGCAAACATTGCTGAAGATGTTGTTGTAAGTCCGTTGAATAGGGTTATTGTACCAACTGGTCTATTCTTAGAAATACCCGTAGGATTTGAAGCACAAGTTCGTCCTCGTAGTGGTTTGGCAATTAAACATGGCATTACTATAATAAATTCTCCTGGTACTATTGATGCTGATTATAGAGGAGAAGTAAAGGTTGGTTTGGTAAATATTTCGAACGAAGAGTATACCATTAAACCAGGGGAACGTATTGCTCAAATGGTATTTGCAAAGCATGAAACCATAAAATGGTTAGATGTGGAATTGCTTTCTGATACCGATAGGGGAGAGGGTGGTTTTGGTCATACCGGAAAATAGTATAAAATGAAGAGGCAGATTCTTTTTGCAGCAGTTGTGAGTTTTTGTGTAGCAAGTTGCTCTTCGTCGTATAATTCCATGAAGAAGCTTAGTAAGAATACTATGCTTATGTCGGATATGAATTATTATGAGGGGCTAAAGCAGTACTATAGCGGAACAACTGACAATGCAATCAAATTTCTGAACAGAGCTATTAGCCTAAATAAGGAAAATGATGCTGCATATTTTATACTGTCTCAAATTTATCAGGGAAAAAATCAGCGAATAGAAGCACTTAAAAATGCCGGATTAGCATATACGTATTCACCAAGTAATGAAGATTACGGTTTAAACTATGCTCAAAATTTGCAGCGGTCGAATCGTCTTGATTCTGCTTTAAATGTATATAGTCAACTAATAACAAAAGATTCAGCTAATACTGATTTATTGCTAAACATGTCGCTTATTTATGGAGTAAAAGGCGATATAGTAAAAAGCATCAAGTTGTACGATGAGTTTTCTTCTAAGTATGGCATTAACGAAGCTATACTGGAGAATAAGCAGAAACTGTATTTACAACTTAATCAACTCGACTCTGCTATTAGTGTAGGAAATAAGTTGGTAGAACTTTTTCCAGATAACCCCAAACATTTAGCCCTAATAGCTGATATTTATGCTAATAAGGGAAGCGATTCTTTGGCTATTGAATATAACCTTAAGGCCCTTGAGTTAGTTCCAACATATCCACTAGCCCAAATTGGTTTATCTGATGCCTATCGTAGAGAGGCTCGTTATGCCGATTACTTTAGAATATTAAATCATATATTTAAAAATGATGAAATTAAAAATAGTGATAAGGTTAACTACTTTAATCAGTTTTTGGGGAATAAGCAATTTTATCAAGTGTTTTATCCAAATATAGATACTCTAATAAACAATTTTATAGTTACTTATCCGAAAGATACTTCCATTTATCCAATTTATGCCGAACATTTAGGTAAACTTGGTAAACTTGATGACTTAAATACTTTTTTAAAGGAAAAGTTGGATTCTGGATCGAAAGATTCTACGCTCTTCTTTAAGTTTATAGAGTTAAATCTATATACAAAGCGATTTGACACGACTAGTTTATATGCTTCGAAGGCAATTCATATCTATCCAAAGTTGGTTAAGTTGTATCTCTATAAATCATATGCGCTTTTCCAAAAGAAAGATTTTGACTCAACTATATTTGTCCTGAAAGCCGCATTACCTTATGTGAAAAGCGATTCGGTCAAAGTAGATATACTTTCCATGATTGGCGATTCATATCACTCTCTCGGAAAAGATAATGAAGCCTTTGCCTATTACGATGAGGCTCTTTCTGTAAATCCTGCTAACATACAAGTGCTAAATAATTACAGTTACTATCTTTCGCTAGTTGATAAGAAATTGGCTAAGGCTCTTAAAATGATTAATGTTGTACTTAAAAAGGAGCCCAACAATTCTACCTATTTGGATACAAAAGCATGGCTGCTTTACAAATTGGGTAAATATGACGAAGCAAAAACGGTTATGCGTCAGTCTTTACTATATGGGGGTAATGAAAGCGATACGATATTAGAGCATTATGGTGATATCCTTTTTAAGTTGAAAGATATAGAAACTGCAAAATTGTACTGGCAAATGTCGTACGATAGGGGAAACCGTTCTGAGGATATATTAAAAAAACTCAATCATAAATAAGAAATGTACCGTTTACTACTTATACTTCTTTTTTTATTTTCCGCTCAAATAACCTTTTCGCAATCGCTTAAAGAATTGCAGGATCAAAAGCGTATTGCTGATAGAGAGATAAATAAAATTAACGAGCAGCTTAGTGCTACAATGCTCGAAAAAAATTCTACTTTAAAGCAAGCTGCACTTATTAATTCTAAAATTCAAAAGCGTAAAAAACTTATTGATAATATTGATAAGCAAGTTATAATTGTAACAAAAAACATTCAGGTTAAAACGGATACCGTATATTGTTTACGTTTGGATATTGATACTTTAAAGGTTTCTTATGCTAATACGTTAAAGCATGCGTATAAAATGCGAAACAGCAATTCTGTTGTAGCTCTCGTTTTTGCTTCTTCTGATTTACATCAGGCAATACGTAGAATGAAATATCTTCGATCTTATAGCAATTTTAGAATACAACAGGCAAAATCTATTGAGCAAAAGCAGCAGATTCTTAATGTAGAAATAGTAGATTTAAATAGTAAGAAGCGCAGCTTAGAAGTTTTATTGGCAGATAAAAATAAAGAAATAAGAAAACTCGACCAAGATGAGAAGGCCTATGAGAAAATGGCTGCTCAACTTAAGAGTAAGGAGAAAGATTTAACAAAAGAAATTCAGATACGCAAGAATTTAAGCGATAGACTTTCTCGAGAAATTAGCAGGCTTATTGCAGAAGAGGCTCGCAAAGCAGCAGAAGCGGCTCGTAAAGCAGCGGCTCGTAAAGCTGCTGCAGAAGCTGCTAGACTCGCTAAAAGAAGTGGAAGAGAAAAGGAAAATCGTTCTCGTATATCTTCAAAATCAGGCGAAAGTAGTGATGCTAAAACGTTGCCATTTACACCTGAAGATAGAATGATTGCAGGTAGATTTGAATCAAATAGAGGAAGATTACCTTGGCCCGTACGTCAAGGTGAAGTTGTGGAAGGTTTTGGAATGCATCAGCATCCATTTCTGAAAGGGGTTAGAACGGAGAATAAGGGTGTTGACATTTCGTCGAATGCGGGTACCGATGTGTATGCAGTATATGATGGAGAAGTAAGCAAAATATTCACTCTTCCAGGGGCTAACTGGTCTGTTCTAGTGCGGCATGGATATTATATTACCGTTTATTCGAACCTCTCTCACGTAAATGTGAAGGAAGGACAATCTATAAAAGCTAAGCAGATACTAGGTGTTTTAGCAAATAGCGATATGGGTGGCGAAAAGCCTACACTTAAATTTCAGGTATGGAAGGAGATGACTCCTCAAAACCCAATGATGTGGTTAACTCGATAGACTATGAAACTTTTTTTGTTATTAGCGTATAATAACAAATGAAAATTTACAAGTTTGAGTCAGATCCAATTATTTTAAATGATATAGAAGAGATTGTTATTCATTTTGTTAAAGAAAATGACATACCAAATTCTCTTCGATATAAGCTTATAGTTTCATCCCTCGAAGCAATTACAAATTCGATATATCATGGTAACTGTTGCGATATTCGAAAAACTGTACAATTTGGTCTTGAAAAGTTAAGTGATAGAGTAGTTGTTTATGTGGAAGATGAAGGATCTGGTTTTGATTACACTCATATTCCTGATCCAACCTCTCCAGAAAATTTGGAAAATCCAGATGGGAGGGGGGTTTTCTTGATGATGAAATTATCTGATTATTTTGAGTTTAATACAACAGGAAACAGAGTTCAACTTTATTTTAATATATAAGTTTTGGCAGTTAATTTTTTTGCAGAGGGAGTAAGCTTTAAGCCAAAGCAAACTCTAAAGATAAAGACGTGGTTGAAAGATGTTGCAGCAGAAGAAGGGTACCAGGTTGGTACCCTAAATTATGTATTCTGCAACGACGAGTATATTCTTGAAACAAATCGACAGTATTTGCAACACGATTACTATACGGATATTATCACTTTTGATAACACAGAAAAGAAAAAAATTTCGGGTGATTTGATGATAAGTATTGACACCGTAAAATCGAATGCAGAGATGATTGGGGTTGATGAAAATCAAGAATTGTGTAGAGTAATAGTTCATGGAGTTCTTCATCTTTGTGGTTATAAGGATAAATCGGAAGATGAAGAGAAAAATATGCGTAAAAAGGAGAACTACTATCTTTCAAAGTTTAACGTTTCGATTATTTAAATATGGTTTTTAATTACGACGTGGTTGTCGTTGGGGCAGGACATGCCGGTTGCGAAGCTGCTGCAGCCGCAGCAAATCTTGGTGCTCAAACCCTTCTTATAACAATGGACATGACAAAAATGGGACATATGTCATGCAATCCAGCGATGGGGGGAATTGCAAAAGGACAAATTGTTCGCGAAATTGATGCTCTTGGAGGATATTCTGCTATTGTTACTGATTATAGTAGTATTCAGTTTAGAATGCTTAATAGGAGTAAAGGACCTGCAATGTGGAGTCCAAGAGCCCAATGTGATCGTTCACTTTTTTCTTTAAAGTGGCGTGAAATGCTCGAAAATACCGAGAATCTTTTCTTTTGGCAAGATTCTGTTGTAAATCTTTTGATTAATAACAACGTTGTAAACGGAGTTCGCACTGCATTGGGTGTTGAGTTTACTGCAAAAAGTGTTGTACTTACCACTGGAACGTTTATGAATGGGTTGATGCATGTTGGACGTGCACAACTTTATGGTGGTCGTTCTGGAGATATGGCTTCGTATGGAATTACAGAGCAACTACGCCAGTTGGGAATGGAAGTGGGACGAATGAAAACCGGAACTCCTGCTCGTATTGATGGTAGAACTATTGACTATTCAAAGTTAACAGCACAAGAGGGCGATGCTATTCCTGAAAAATTTTCATATCTTGATAGTATAAAACCATTAGAAAAACAATTACCGTGCTATATTACCTATACAAATCTTGATGTTCACGAGACATTACGTTCAAAATTTAATGAATCTCCTCTATTTAATGGGACAATCAAATCTGTAGGACCTCGTTATTGTCCAAGTATTGAAGATAAAGTACGCACTTTTGCTGATAAGGATCAGCATCAACTCTTTTTGGAACCCGAGGGGTGGAATACAAACGAATATTACATAAACGGTTTTTCTTCTTCACTACCTTTAGAAGTGCAGGTATCTGCGCTTACTAAAATATCTGGATTGGAAAATGCTCGTATATTCAGACCAGGTTATGCTATCGAATACGATTACTTGCAACCTACCCAACTTAACCATTCACTAGAAACAAAACTGATTAAAAATCTCTTTTTTGCTGGACAAATAAACGGAACTACAGGATACGAAGAAGCCGCTGGTCAAGGTTTGATTGCTGGAATCAATGCAGCAAGAATCATACATAATAAGGAATCGCTTATACTTTCTCGTGAATCTTCTTATATAGGTGTACTAATTGACGATTTGGTAACTAAAGGAGTGGACGAACCTTACCGAATGTTTACTTCTAGAGCAGAATATCGTATTCTTTTGCGTCAGGATAATGCAGACGAAAGGCTTACCCCAATAGGAATTAATATAGGTCTAGTTAATAATGAACGCGGAGAATTATTTAAATATAAACAATCAGCTGTTGAGAAACTTGTTGTATTGATAAATAAAACTAGCGTATCACAAAAACAAATTAATGATTTACTTAGAGAAAAGAACACTACACCAATTAATCAAACTCGAAAATTGGTAGATGTTCTTTTAAGACCTCAAATTTCAATAAATGATGTGTTATTTTTAGAACCAATAAGGGAATTTTACGACACACTACTATGTTTAAAAAATGAAATATTTGAGCAAGCAGATGTAAAAATAAAATATAGTGGTTATATTGATAGAGAAAAGTTAATTGTAAATAAACTATCAAGATTAGAAGATGTTCGAATTTCAGATAATTTTGATTTTGATAAATTACAATCATTATCCACAGAGGCTAGACAAAAGTTATCTAAAATAAAACCTAAAACTGTAGGACAAGCATCACGTATTCCTGGAGTTTCGCCATCTGATATTAATGTTTTGTTGGTTTTTTTAGGTCGATAAAGTTCCACGTGAAACTGAATTGAATTGAGTAATTAATATGTTCCACGTGAAACTTTGGGTTTTTAAAAAGTAGTATGGAAAAAGTAAAAGGAAATATAGTTGATCTTGAGAAGAAGGATGTATTTTTTGGAGAGTTTTTTATCAAAGATGGATTTGTTTTTGATTTAGTTAAAATTTCCAAGGAGAAAAAATTTGAAAAATACATTATTCCTGGTTTTGTTGATTCTCATATTCATATTGAGAGTTCAATGTTGGTGCCATCTGAATTTGCTAAGGTTGCGGTGCGGACGGGAGTTATTGCAACGGTGAGTGATCCTCATGAGATTGCAAATGTGCTTGGTGTGGATGGTGTTGAATACATGAGGTTGAATGGAGAAAGATCAGGATTTAAATTTTTCTTTGGAGTGCCGTCGTGCGTGCCTGCTGTTCCTTTTGATAAGTCTGGTGCTGTACTTGATTCGCGAATTGTTACTAAAATGCTTGAATCGGGAAAGTATTTTTATCTTTCGGAAATGATGAATTTTCCCGGAGTTGTTAATGGTGATGTAGAGGTGAAAGCAAAAATTGATGCTGCCTTGCGGTATGGTTTGAAGGTGGATGGTCATGCCCCAGGATTGATTGGTGCTGATTTGGAAACATACGTAAATGCAGGAATTACAACTGATCATGAGTGTATGTCGCTTCAAGAAGCAGAAGATAAGATAAAATTGGGTGTGAAGGTGCAGATACGAGAGGGAAGTGCTGCGAAAAACTTCGACTCGTTGATAGATATTGTAAAGAAATATCCCGATATGGTGATGCTTTGTTCAGATGATTGTCATCCCGATGATCTTTTGAATGGCTATTTTGTTGGTTTGGTAAGACGTGCATTGAAAAAAGGTGTGGATGTTTTTGATGTACTTCGTATATCTGGTTATAATGCGATAAAACATTACAATCTTCCTTTAGGACTTTTACAAGAAGGTGATCCGGCAGATTTTGTTATGGTTGATAATCTTTTGGATTTTAACGTTGAAAAGACTGTTGTTGGTGGAAAAGTTCTTTTCGAAAAGGGTAATGTAAAAACGATTGATGCCAAAATAGAAATAGTAAATAATTTTATAGAAAATATTGTAAGACTTGAAGATATAAAAGTTTCTTCGTCTCAAAATGATTCTGTTTCTGTTAGGGTCATTGGTGTTGTTGAAGGGGAACTTTACACCAATTCAGAGGTGTATGATTTGGAAGTTCAAAATGGTAATGTTACTTCTGATAGAAATTCTGATATTCTTAAAATAGTTGTTTTAAACAGATATCAAAAAGCAAAGCCAAGTGTCGGCTTTATTAAAGGATTTGGCTTAAAACAGGGTGCTATTTGTAGTAGCGTTTCTCATGACTCTCATAATCTTGTTGCAATTGGTGTCGATGACGAGAGTATTGTGAAGGTTATAAATGGGGTAGTGGCATCGAAAGGAGGTTTAGCCTATGCTGACGATGACGTGCTAAAGGTTTTGGAATTGCCTGTGGCTGGGCTTATGGCAGCGGCATCTGCTGAAAAAGTAGCAGAGGATTACCGAAATTTGCTTGAAATTACCAGAAAAAGTGGTTCTACCATGAAGGCACCATTTATGACAATGGCTTTTATGTCGCTAATTGTAATACCGGAGTTGAAGATTTCTGATCAAGGTTTATTTGATGTGGTAGCGTTTAAACCAACATCTCTTTTTGCCAATGAGCGATAAAAGTATTAGCGAGTACCTGAAAAAGTTAGTTGAAATCCTTCCCAATCAGCCTGGCGTTTACCAGTATCTGGATGAGGAAGGAGTTGTTATTTATGTGGGAAAGGCAAAGGATTTAAAAAAGCGCGTGTCTTCATACTTTACGTCGAGAAGGTATGAGAGTAAAAAGTTAATGGTGTTGGTTAGGAAAATTCGCGACATAAAGCATATTGTTGTGCCTACCGAATCGGATGCGCTGCTGCTTGAAAATAATCTTATAAAAAAACTACAGCCCCGATATAATATCAACCTGAAGGATGATAAGACTTACCCTTGGATTGCCATAAAGAATGAATTGTTTCCAAGGGTGTTTTCTACCAGAAGGTATGTGAAGGATGGGACTCGATATTTTGGTCCTTATACTTCGGTAACGCGTCTTCGAACCTTGCTCGATTTGATAAAGCAAATTTATCATCTTCGAACATGCAATTTGAATCTCGATGAGAATAGCATATCTAAGGCTAAGTATAAGCCTTGCCTTGAATATCACATTGGAAATTGTAAAGCACCTTGTGTAAATTATTCTTTAATAAGTGAATATGATAATTCAGTTAAAGAAATAAGTGAAATACTTCGAGGAAATCTAGGAGATTTACTCTCGATGCTGAAGTGTAAAATGGAAATCGCCGCTTCGGACTATCGTTTTGAGGAGGCTCATATCATCAAGCAAAAAATTGAGATGATGGAAACCTACCAAAGCAAATCGGTCATTGTAAGTACGAGCATTACCAACCTTGACGTTTTTTCGGTGGTGATGGATTCAAGCAATGCTTACGCCAACTCTATGCGTGTGAAGAATGGAATGGTTGTTCAATCGCACAACTTTGAAATAAAACTTCAGATTGAAGAAGAAAAGGAAAGCATCCTATCTTTTGTGATTGCGGAAATTCACGAGCGGCTAGGATTTGTTTCACGTGAAGTGGTGGTGCCATTCTTACCCGATCAGGAGTTTCCAAATTCAACTTATACCATTCCGCAGCGCGGAGATAAACTGAAGTTGCTGGAACTATCCGAAAAGAATGCAAAAATGTTTAGGATGGAGAAACTGAAGCAACTAGAGAAGGTTGATCCTGAAAGGCACACGGCCAGAATACTGAATACCATCAAGAAAGATTTGCAGTTGGATGAACTTCCTGTTCATATTGAATGCTTCGATAACTCCAACATTCAGGGAAGTAATCCGGTGGCGGCATGCGTGGTGTTTAGGGATGCAAAACCATCGAAAAAGGATTACCGCCACTTTAATGTGAAAACGGTTGTTGGTCCTGATGATTTTGCCTCGATGCGTGAGATTGTATATCGTCGCTACAGAAGAATGCTAGATGAGGGGGAAAGTCTCCCAAATTTAATTGTTATAGATGGTGGAAAGGGGCAACTTTCAGCTGCAGTTGAATCGCTAAAAAAGTTGGATATAATCCACAAAATACCAGTCGTTGGTTTGGCTAAAAAAATGGAGGAAATTTACTTTCCAAACGATCCTATTCCGCTGTACCTCGATAAAAATTCGGAAAGCTTAAAGGTTCTCATGCATATACGCGATGAGGCACACCGTTTTGGTATTACCTTTCATCGAAATAAGCGATCGAGCAGTTTCATAAAATCGGAAATAAAATCAATACCAGGTATTGGTGAAAAGAGCGCGATGGAACTCTATGGAAAGTTTAAAACCGTGGCAAAAATGCGCGAAGCCTCAGAGGAGGAAATCGCTCAAGTTGTTGGAGCACATCGGGCAAAAATAATCTTCGAGTACTTCAATTCGAGTAGCAGCGATGGCAGTCAAAACTATTAGCGCTATATTTGTCGCAGTAAAATACTTGGAATGATGTCTGGTGATACGCTGAACGTAAAGAAGGAAACCCCAAAGGTAGAACAGCAACAATTGACCTTAAAACCGGTTAATGTTGCTGTCGTAAAACTCTATACGGCTACCTATTATCCAACGCTTTTGGCTACAGATATCGATAAAGGTTCTTATAGCAGCATTTTATCTAAAGAAGCGCTTGAAAGCATATTGCCATCGAATATTATGCAAAAGGCTGCTGCTCCAAGTGAAGAGGAACTTGCTAATTTTAGGTTTTTCGAGCATGGTGGGGTATCGGTACCTCTTGAGGAACTTCAGGTAAATACTGCGCCTGAAAGTGCCTTAAATGACACCGTCAGCATTCAGCATCCAGCAACAGTTTCGGATACTCTTACCAGAGTAGGGCAGGATTCGCTTGCTCTTAGACCTGCTATAGATTCGCTTCCTGCTGTAAATATACCGGAGCAATCTTTCCGCTTTTCGGATATTGACTCTTCGATGCTTGCGCGATTTGATATACCAGAATTGATTTCGCGTGACTCATACATTTTGCTTGAGAGCCATCCTGAACTAGTTTTTGGAAAGTATAGCAGACCTGCTCAAGTTATACATGCCTCAAGTGTGGGAATCGCAAAAGAGCGTGATACGCAAAATCTTGGTTTTATCAGCTTTTGTATGCTAACACTTGGGCTTATACTGTTTATTGTAAGCCTTAAGTTTCAGTATAAGAATGTTGAACTGGTTGTTAAAGGTTTTTACAGTTTTCGTGAGGCACGTAAAATTTACCAGAGTCGTTCGCTTAACTTTAAGCGTTTTGCTAGCCTTTCTACCATTTTTTATCTTCTTACCTTCACCGTTTTCCTTGTGCTTCTAGTACAAAAATATGCTGGCAACACTGTTAAGGAACTAGGTATACTATCTACCTATCTTGCTGCTTTTGGTTTGCTGCTTGGTCTCTATATGCTGAGAATTTGGGCTTGGAAAATGTTAGGTAACGTTAGTAGAAACAAGGAGTTGTTCAAAGAACTTGGCTTTAGCCATCTGATTTTTTATGCTGTTTTTGCACTTTCAATTTTCCCCTTACAAATTGTAGCTTCGTACACCATTAAGTCTGCTTCCCTATTTTTTATTCAACTATCTATTTATATTATTTCCATTATTTTACTGCTATTCATCATTAGAACATTAAGACTATTTCTCAGCTACAGAGTTTCATTTTTCTTTTGGTTTTTATACTTTTGCACTCTCGAAATACTACCCGTGTTGCTAGCACTTCATTTTGCTGGAATCGTTGGTTAAGTATTGGTATTCAATAATTATTAAAAATTTACAGCCTTGAAAGTCAAGAGAGTACTTATTTCGCAGCCTGATCCTGGTTCCGAAAAGTCACCGTACCAAGAAACTGCAGAAAAGTATGGGCTCAAGATTGATTTTCGTCCTTTTATCAACGTAGAGGGCGTTAACGCAAAGGAGTTCAGACAGCAAAAAATTGATATTCTTGCTCATACGGCTGTTATTTTTACCGCACGGACAGCTATCGATCACTTCTTCCGTATTTGTGAGGAGCTTCGGATTACGGTTCCTGAAACCATGAAGTATTTCTGCATTTCAGAATCTATTGCCCTTTACCTTCAGAAGTACATCGTTTACCGCAAGCGTAAAATCTTTTTCGGTAATGGTAAATTCGAAGATTTGATGGATTCAATTACGAAGCACAAGGATGAGAAGTTTCTTCTTCCGCTTTCCGATATCCACAAACCAGAAATTCCTAAGACGCTTGATAAGGCAAAAATTACCTACTCGAAGTCTATCCTGTTTAAAACTGTAAGCAGCAATCTTTCGGATTTGAGCTTGGATAAGTACGATTTGGTTATTTTCTACAGCCCTGCCGGCATCACCTCGTTGAAGGAAAACTATCCAAACTTCGATCAAGGGGAGAAAAAGATTGGTGCTTTTGGACCTGCCACCTCTAAAGCTGTAAAGGAAGCAGGTTTAAGTTTGGATATTGAGGCGCCAACACCCGAAGCTCCTTCGATGGCTAAAGCGCTTGAACTTTTCATCAAGAAGAATCACAAGGATAACAAGTAAGGCCCGCAGCCTAAACAATATAATCGCCTTAAAGCATATTTCGATTTGGAATTGTTTAAGGCGATTTTTCATTGTATGAGTCTCCTGAATTGTAGAGAACCTGATCTCTTCAACGTTTTGAGCTGATATGAGGAGAAGCTCTGCTGCCGGTTAGCTTATCGTTATGTTTTTATATAGGATGATTAGCTTACTTGGTAGGCTAAATGTGCGGGTGTAAACCTGCTTATTAATATTTTTGAATGTAACAGAACAGCCATGAAGGAGAACAGGTTTTATAAAACCGAACGGCTATGCAGCAAAAAAGATTTCGAGCAGCTTTTTACTGGTTCGAACTCTTTCTTTGTGTATCCCTTTAAGGTTGTTTACCGAACTGTAGATTACTCCGAAAAGGAGTATCTGAAGATAGGAATTAGCGTTTCGAAGCGTAACTTTAAGCGTGCGGTTAAGCGCAACTACATCAAGCGGAGAATTCGTGAGGCGTTTAGGCTAAACAAGGGGCAGCTAAAGTTGTTACTTGAGGAACGTAGAGTGGGGCTTCAAGTTGTGCTTGTGTACGTATCGAAGGAAACCCAAGAGTATGCTGATATCGAACCAAAAATTAAGATTGTACTTGAAAGGCTTGCTAAGAATGCTTCGAAGGATGCTGGTGTGGATACTTCTTCAGCCGATTAGGTTTTACCAGGTGGCAATATCGCCGCTGAAACCGCCATCGTGCCGCTTTACGCCAACCTGCTCGGCCTACGCCATTGAGGCGCTGAAGAAGCATGGACCAATTAAGGGGCTGGGGCTGGCAATTTGGCGCGTGCTCCGCTGTAACCCATGGGGAGGGAGCGGATACGATCCTGTACCTTAGCTTGTACGTTAACGTGTAATATCTTTTGTCGACTATGAATAGGATAAAATCTTTGATGAAGAACGCAAAACGGTATGCTGTCATCACCATTTCGAGCGTGGCCTTGTTTGCCATGTTCTCGTTTACCGCTCCTGACAAGACTAGCCCAAACTACAACTTTGCAAAGAGCTTGGACATCTTCTTTAACGTGCTTCGGGAGATCAATATCTTCTATGTTGATTCGGTAAAGTCGGAAGATTTGGTTAAAACGGGCATAAACGAGATGCTCTCTACGCTCGATCCCTACACGACCTACATCCCCAACGAGGATATGGCCGACTTCGAGTTTATGACCACTGGCCAGTACGGTGGGATGGGGGCGCTTATCCGCAAAACTGGCGACTATATCGAAATATCGGAACCCTACGAGTCGTTTCCTGCTGCAAAGGCGGGGCTTGTTCCTGGTGACTTGCTGATAGGCATCGACGGGAAGACGATGAAGGGGGTAGATGTTACGAAGGTGAGCGCCATGCTTAAGGGAAAGCCTGGTTCGAAGATGAACCTTAGGGTGGTGAAGCTGCGCAGCAAGGATACCGCTAACGTCGAGATCACCCGTCAGGTGATTAGGATCCCTGCGGTTCCATTTTACGGAATTGTGAAGGATAAGGTGGGGTACATTCGCTTTACCAACTTTACCACCGACTGCAGCAAGGAGGTTAAGGAGGCGCTGATCAGCCTAAAGAAGCAGGGGGCTACCTCCATCGTTCTCGATCTTAGGGGAAATCCTGGCGGATTGCTCAACGAGGCCGTGAAGGTGGTTAACCTTTTTGTTCCACGTGGACAGCTGGTGGTGAGCACCAAGGGTAAGATCAAGGAATTTGATGCAACTTATAAGACTGAAGCCGAGCCGGTAGATACAAGTATTCCGCTGGTGGTGCTGGTTAACAGCGGATCGGCTTCGGCCTCCGAAATTGTTTCGGGATCGCTGCAGGATTTGGACCGCGCCGTTGTTGTTGGCAACCGTACCTTCGGAAAGGGTCTTGTGCAGACCACCCGCCCCGTTGGGTACAACTCGCAGGTGAAGATAACCACCGCCAAGTACTACATTCCTTCGGGCCGATGCATTCAGGCACTCGACTATAGCCACCGTAACGCCGATGGTAGCGTTGGAACTGTGCCCGATTCGCTGATTACCGCCTTCAAAACTAAAAACGGGAGAACCGTTTACGATGGTGGGGGTGTTATGCCCGACGTAAAGGTGGATTTCGAGCAGATGAGCAAGATTGGGATTAGCCTAGTTGGCCGTGGGCTTATTGGAGACTACATCAACGAGTACTACGTTAAGCATACCGATGTTCCGAATATCCTCGGCTTTAAGCTGACCGACGCCGACTACGATGATTTCGTCCGCTTCCTCGAAAATAAGGAGTACGACTACACCACGCAGACCGATGTGCTGCTGAAGCAGCTAGAGGATGCTGCCAAAAAGGATAAGTACTACGCCCATGCCCAAGGCGAGATTGAGCAGCTGAAGAAGCAGCTCTCGCATGATAAGAAAAAGGACCTTGTGCTCTTTAAGGATGAGATCAAGTCGTACCTCGAGGACGAGTTTATTGGGAGGTACCACTACCAAAGGGGAAAGATTGAGCGCTCGCTGATTAACGACCCTCAGGCGCAGCAGGCCTTTAAGCTGGCCGGAGACGAAAAGAAGGCGAAAGAGCTGCTCACCCAAACGCAGACCAAGAAGTAAGCTAAGAATATCAAAGCCCGTTGAGCATTGCTCAACGGGCTTTTTTTATGGGGTGTTGTTTTCTGCGGTTGCCTATGCCACTTGGCTAAGCTTTTCATCCTAGCTATCCGCTTTTGTACCTGATTAGCTCCAGCATATAAAGTCCGAGTTCAGCTAATTCTATAAAACTCTTCGGTCAATTCAGCATATAGCATGATGGGCAAGGGGTGACACCTTGCGGTTAAGCAAATTCTTAATCTAGGAGCGTGTAACCTTATGCAGTGCAGGTACTACTTTTCGTTGCATAGGTTGCTGAGCAGCTCGGATGCCTCCTCTACCTTGTCGGTTGGTATGCTTTGGATCAGCGCCTTTAGCTTGGCCTCGCTGGCTTGGTTCCGGCGAAGCTTATCTAGCGGATGGTCGGACTCGGGCGTGCGCTTCTTGTCTGGAATCCATTCCATTAGGTCGTTGGGGGTACAATGTAGCAGCTTGCATAGCCTTTCGAGCTCCTTAAAGCTTACCATTTTGGGGTTGCTGAGCATTCGATGGCACTTGTAGTACGGAAATCCCTTGCTTTGGAGGAAAGCAACGGGCTTACTATGGCCTCGGAGCAGGATGATGCGCTCCAGATTGTAGCAAATCATCGGTTTTGGTTTTGTTATATAGGCAATTATAGGAAAATTTGTTCTTTTTTTCGATGTTTTAGATAAATTTTGTGCTCCGATGGGCGTTTTTTCCCCGCAGCCTCCCGATTTGCTCGAAGAAGTTGGCACATGGTGTACGTGTTCTGACGAATTGTGTGGCAAACCTTGCAAATTCTGTTAGAGATGTGTGAGATACCATGCGATATGTGGCGTATTGCGTATGTAATATGACAAAATATGCAAGAAATGTGGCAGGTTGTGTAGCCTTTGTTAGCATCAACGGGCTCTGTAGGGGGTAAATGTCGCTAGTAGGGATGGGTATTTCGGCGAAATTGTACGTTTGGCCACAAAAAATGCCGGACTGGATAAGGAATCCAATCCGGCATGCTATTTTATCTTCAAATCGTCCTCGGTGGGTTCGTATACCAGTGGCGAGGTTGAAACAAAAAATACCGCAGGTTTTGGTCCCTTTTACGGGCGCTGCGGTGCGGGCTTACTTTTTGGCCTCTTCGGTGGTGCCGTTGAGCTTATTCTTCAACTTCTCGAAGTAGGGCTTTGTCCATTCCTCCTTTATTGAGGCTATTCTAGTATCTATGTAGGCGTTGATGGTGGCAATGGCGCTCTTGTTTTTACTATCGGCAACCAGTGGTATTATTTGGAAGAGGATAACGTGACATTCTTCGTCGGTAAGCTCAACTTTTTTCATCGAACCATCGACAATAGCGGCAATGGTGCCGCTATTCTTGGCAAACTTGGCATCGGCTAGGTCGAGGATCAGGAAGTACTTCTGGATGTTGGAGGGTTTGCTGGCGTTTACCAGGTTGCGGAACTTCTGTGACTCCTCCTTGCTGTACACCGCACCCTTGCGGTTGATCAGGAACGACATGGCCTTGTCGGTAAAGACGCTGGTGATCTTGGCATCGACAGCTGAGTCGCCAACGGCATCGGTAAACTTGATGCGGTTGGTGAGAATGAAGAGAAATTCCTTGCTCGACGCGTTGTTGATGAAGTCGTTGTAGATGTTCCAGCTATCTTTGGTGATCCTATCCTTCTCTTTAAGCGAGCGTAGGTAGGCGGTGGCAACCACTTTGGCGGTATCCTCCATATAGGCCTCCTTTAGCGTGTTCAAGTAGCCCTTTACGAAGGCGGGGGTACGATCTCCTGCCCTGTAGGTGGCCTGTTGGGCGGCCAGCGAGGTGGCTGGGTTAAGCCCGGCCTTCACCTTTTCGAGGAACTCATCGGCTTCGCTGCTGCCCACTATCCTGTGGACGAGGTTGCCTGCGGTATCCAGGATCAGGAAGGTGGGATAGACATTTACGCCGTACTTTTTGGCGAGGGTAACCCCTTCGCCCTTCTCCATGTCGAACTTAACGCTGACGAAGTTGGCATTCATAAAGTCGGCCACCTTATCCTGCGTAAATACTTTCTTGGCCATGTACTTGCAGGGGCCGCACCAGCTGGTAAATCCATCCATAAAGATGGGCTTGTTGGCGGCTTTCGCCTTGGCGAGGCTGATGGCAAAGGTGGTATCCTCGAATTGTACGCTGCGGTTTTGCGCTTGCAGGCTTCCGGCAAAGAGCGCTGGGAGCAGGAGTAGGGCTGCTGCTAGTTTTTTCATTGATTTTCTGTTTATAATGGTAATTTGTTTGGATTTGCTCTTTAGCTTGATGCTGCTTTGGGAACCTGCGCCAGCTGATGGGTACCGCTAGAGGCCCAGCTTCTGCTTTACCAGCTCGACGACCTTGGCTAGGCTGTTCTTCGACTCGATAAAGTTCAGCTGGTCGATGTCTAGCACCAGCAGCTTGCCCAGCGTGTAGCTGCTTATCCAGGTTTCGTAGTGCTCGTTTAGGTTGCTCAGGTATTCGGCGCTGATTTCCTTCTCGTACTCGCGTCCGCGGCTGGTAATCTGGCGGATTAGCGTCTTCACCGAGGCCCGGATGTAGATCAGCAGGTCGGGCGACTGCACCAGCGAGGTGGAAATGTCGAAAAGATCAACATATGTCCTGTAATCCCTCTCGTACATCAGCCCCATTTGGTAGAGGTTGGGGGCAAAGATATGGGCATCCTCGTAGATGGTTCTATCCTGAATAACATTCTCCTCACCTTTCCTCAGCTCGACGGTCTGTTTAAGGCGCGAGTGTAGAAAGTAGATCTGAAGATTGAACGACCAGCGAAGCATATCGCGATAAAAGTCGTTGATGTAGGGGTTTTCGTCAAGCCCCTCGAACTGTGCCTTCCATCCAAGGCTTTCGGCAAGCATCTTGGTAAGGGTTGTCTTACCGCTGCCGATGTTTCCTGCAACTGCAATCTGTAACATCTTTCGAAATCATAAGAATTTATAAACTATAAGAATGCTTAAACATAAAAATGTGACGAAAGTGGTGCTTTAGCGCATGGTTATGTTTATAGCTAAGAGTGCGTTGATGTAGTCGCGGCTGTTGTACAAGCGTGGAACCTTATGCTGGCCGCCCAGCTTGCCATTTTGCTTGAGCCATTGGTAAAAAATACCCTTTTTTACGGAATGAACGATAGGAAGTTGCAGGGTAATGCTCTTAAACCGCTTGGCCTCGTAGTCGGAGTTGAGCCGGATGAGGGCTTGGTCGAGCGCATCGGTGAACTCGGCAAGGCTTTCGGGCTCCTTTTCGAACTCGAAGAGCCACTCGTGCCCACCCTTTGCGTTGGCATCCATGTAAACGGGGCCTGCGGTGTACTCGCTGACGATGGCGCCCGTCTTTTCGCAGGCAAACTTGATGGCCTGCTCGGCGTTGTCGACAATTAGCTCCTCGCCGAAGGTGTTTATGTAGTGCTTGGTGCGTCCGGTGATGCGAATCTTATGAGGATAGAGGCTGGTGAACTCCACCGTGTCGCCAATAATGTAGCGCCAAAGCCCGCCGTTGGTGGTTATTACGATGGCGTAGTTAACCCCCGTCTTCACATCGGCCACCGTAAGGGGCGTAATGCCCTTTTCGAAGAAGCGATCCATGGGGATGAACTCGTAGAAGATGCCGTAGTCGAGCATCAGCAGCATATCGTTGCTATTGGGGTCGTCCTGAAGGGCAAAAAATCCCTCGGAGGCGTTGTAGGTCTCCATGTAGTTCATGGAGTCGGAGGGTAGCAGCCTTCGGTACTGCTCGCGGTAGGGCGTAAAGCTAACTCCACCGTGGATGAAGAGCTCCATGTTGGGCCACACCTCCAGCAGGTTGCTCTTTCCGGTCTGCTCCAGGATGAACTTCATGAGCACCATGTTCCACGACGGTACCCCGGCGAAGTAGGTAACGTTTTCGGGGATGGCCTCTTCGGCAATGCGGCGCATCTTCTCCTCGAAATCGGGGATGAGGGCCACCTTTTGGCTGGGCGTACGGAAAAGATCAGCCCAGAATGGAATATTTTCGATGAGGATGGCCGATAGGTCGCCGGTGAAGGCCCTTTCGTTGAGCTTGTCGATCTGATGGCTGCCACCAAGGGTCAATCCCTTGCCTGTGAATATCTGCGTGCCGGGATGGTTGTAGTTGTAGACGGTGAGCGTATCCTTTCCACCCTGAAAGTGGATGTTGTTCAGCGACTCTTCGCTAACCGGAATAAACTTGCTCTTATCGTCGGTGGTCCCCGACGACTTTGCAAACCAGCAGATCTCCGATGGCCAGAGCAAGTTCTGCTCTCCCTGGCGAATTCTCTCGATAAACGGCTTCGCCTGGTTATAATCCTGAACGGGCGACCGCTGCTGAAACATTTCGATGCTCCTTATCGGGGCAAAATCGTGCATTTTTCCCCACTCGGTGCCTTTTGCCGCGTCAACTAGGCCCCTTATAACGGCCTCCTGCGCTTCAAACGGCTTCTTTCTGAACTCATCGATGCTTTTAAGGCGCTTTGTGCTAAGAAAATTTACTATGGAGTTAATTATTGGCATATAACGGTGGTTCTATTTAGCACCCAAAGATATATATTTGCTTTTTTTAAGCAAATAAATGGTAAAATTTGAGGTAGAATACCCTACTTACACGCAAACCTTAAGGGCTTGCAGGTGCTCGGTGCTGGCAATGCAAACCGGGTTGAAGGTTTCTGTGCCGTAGTCGTAGTCGAAAATGGAGGTGGAGAGGTTGGGATGGAAAAAGTTTTCCATTTGCGAGATGGGCTGGCCCATAAGGTGGCACATCAGTATCCTAAGCGCCCTACCATGCATGCAAACCACCACGTTGCTCTCACTTTTTTCGGCTAGGACAACCTCCAGCGCCTTCTTCATGCGGGCTTGCACCTCGTTGGGGCTTTCTCCTCCGTCAACCTTTGCATCCCCGTTGTTCTTTCTCCACTGTACGAAGAGGTTTTCGAGGACAAAGGCTCCGTTGGCATCGAACATCGCCTTGCCTTCCATGGTGCCGAAGTCCATCTCGTCGAATCCCGAAAGAATTTCGTGGGGGATGCCGCTCTTTATCAGCGGTGCCATGGATTGGTGCGTGCGCTGCAGCGACGAGGTGTATACTTTGTCGAACGGAACAAGCTTATAGTGCTGGTAGAATGCCTCGGCCTGCTGTTGGCCAAGGGCATTGAGCGGTGCGTTAACGCCCCTGCCCTGAATAAGGTTCTTGTTGTTGCAGTCGGTTTCGCCGTGGCGAACAAAGTAGATGCGCTTTTTCATTCTATTCCTAATTTGCAGCTCAAATATAGAATTTTGAAAACCGATACTGTCGGATGCTCGATAAATTAACAGGCGATGATTGATGTTGGGCGTGCCCCTGCTCTTGTTCGTTCTCTTTTCTGCGCCAAAGCTGGTAATTGTGATATTTGTCACCGTACAAATGGCGCGAAAACTTTTAATTTGCAGGACAATTGAGTATAAATATTTACGGATATGGGGTTTTTCAGCAATCTTTTTGGTACAGCACCCAAGGTAGACTTTAAGGAGCTTGTTGCACGTGGAGCAATAATTATTGATGTACGAACTCCTCAGGAGTTTTCTACAGGTAACATAAAGGGATCGGTTAATATTCCCGTTAGCGCTTTGCCCCATCGGGTGGGAAGCCTTAGTAAGCAAAAGCCGATTATTGTATACTGCGCGTCGGGCTCGCGGAGCGCCTCGGCTAAGGGGTTTTTAGATCAGCAGGGATTCGCCGAAGTGTACAATGGTGGCAGCTATCGTGCCCTTTACAGGCATTTAAATGAATAGCGACTTTAAAAAAATCATATCGCTTTGGCGAAAAGCAAAGAAGGGGCTACATGGCCCCTTTTGCTTAATGTATGCGTTGATGTATTCCAGATCTTCGAGGGTAAACCTGCATCAGTTTACCACCACCAGCTTAAAGTAAGGCTCCAAAATACTCTTAGCACGATTCAGCTGCTCAGGAGTATTCTCAGGAACACCTTCTAGCTGATACTTCATGTTCAGATGCTCGTACTTATGCTTGCCTAGGGTGTGGTAGGGTAGTATTTCGAGGCGTTCCACGTTCTTGAAGTCCTTAAAGTGTTCTCCAAGCGCCTTCATATGCTCTTCCTGATCGCTATATCCAGGAACAAGCACGTAGCGAATCCACATTTTAATGCCATTATCCTCCAGATAGTTGGCCATCTTTAGGGTTCTGTCGTTTTCGTGGCTGGTTATTTTGCGATGCCAATCGGAATTAAAGTGCTTAACGTCGAGCAGGACAAGATCAACATACCTAAGCAGATCCACAACGTCGTTGTTAAATATGCTGCCGTTGCTATCCATGCAGATGTTGATGTTTTCCTCCTTTAATCTTTTAAACAGCGGAATAAGCGCCTTGGCTTGAAGTGTAGGTTCGCCGCCTGATACGGTAACACCACCTTTTTTGCCAAAAAAGGACTTCTGGCTAACGGCCATTCTAACAATTTCCTCAATATCGGTAGGTGTTCCGCCTTTTGGGGTAATGGTATCGGGGTTGGCGCAGTATAGGCACTTGAAGTTGCACCCTTGAAGGAAAACAACCAGCCTTAATCCCGGGCCATCAAAGGTTCCCATCGACTCGTATGAATGTACGTTTAGCATTATTGGGTGTAGCGGGTTATGTAAAGGTATCCCAAACAGGAGCAAAAACCTGTCTGGGATGAGATATGGTAGTCTTGTTAATTACATCTTTTCGAAGAAGCTGCGCGATATTACCTCTAGCTGTTGCTCACGTGTAAGGCGAACGAAGTTTACGGCATATCCCGAGACGCGGATGGTAAGCTGAGGGTACTTTTCTGGGTTCTCCATAGCATCCTGAAGCATTTCGCGGTTCAAAACGTTCACGTTAAGGTGATGGGCACCCTTCGAGAAGTAGCCGTCCATCATCGAAACAAGGTTGTCGAGTCTATCTTCGAGCGTTACCCCCAACGATTTAGGAATAATGGAGAAGGTGTTCGAAATACCATCCTTAGAGCTGTCGTAGTCGAGCTTTGATACAGAGCTGAGCGATGCAATTGCTCCCTTCGTGTCGCGTCCGTGCATTGGATTGGCCCCTGGGGCAAAAGCAACGCCTTTAGCGCGGCCATCGGGCGTAGCTCCCGTCTTCTTTCCGTACATTACATTTGAAGTAATGGTTAAGATAGAGAGAGTAGGCTCTGCGTTCTTGTACGTTGGCTGCTGTTTCAGAAGCGAGTTGAAGTATGTTGGGATCTCAACGGCAAATTGGTCAACGCGGTCGTCGTCGTTTCCGTAGTAGGGAAAGTCTCCGTCGATATCGAACTTAACCGCTAGGCCATTTTCATCGCGGACAGGGGTAACCTTGGCGTACTTGGTGGCAGATAGCGAGTCGGCAACAATCGACAGACCGGCAGCGCCGTAGGCAAGGTTAATTTTAGGATCGGTATCGATAAGCGCCATCTGCGCTTTTTCGTAGTAGTACTTGTCGTGCATGTAGTGGATGATGTTCATCGAGTCGTTGTAGACGCGGGCCACCTCCTTAAGCACGATTTTGTAGTTGGCCATTACCTCGTCGAAGTCAAGTACCTCACTTTTTAGGGCAGGAATCCCCTTAACCACCTGCTTGCCGGTAATCTCGCAGTGGCCCTCGTTGATTGCTAGAAGCAGAGCCTTGGCAAGGTTGGTTCGAGCGCCGAAGAATTGGATTTGCTTTCCGATTTCCTGGTACGATACGCAGCAGGCAATACCGTAGTCCTCCGAGTCGCGGGTTTCGCACATCAAGTCGTCGTTTTCGTACTGAATGGACGAGGTGTCGATGGAAACCTTTGCGCAGAAGTGCTTGAAGTTCTCGGGAAGCGAAGGCGACCAGAGCACCGTCATGTTAGGCTCTGGTGATGGCCCAAGGTTGTATAAGGTTTGAAGGAAGCGGAACGAGGTTTTGGTAACCTTGGTACGGCCGTCGGCAGTTCTGCCACCAATTGCCTCGGTTACCCATGTTGGGTCGCCGGCGAAGATCTCGTTGTAGGCATCCATACGCAGGTGGCGTACCATGCGCAGCTTGATTACGAACTGGTCGATGAGCTCCTGGGCAAACTCTTCGGTAATCTTTCCGCTCTTTAAGTCGTATTCGATGTAGATATCGAGGAAAGATGAAACGTTGCCAAGCGACATAGCGGCTCCATCCTGCTCCTTAACGGCCGAAAGGTAGGCCATGTACACCCACTGAACGGCTTCTTGGGCGCTACAGGCAGGACGAGATAAATCGAGACCGTAAATTGTGCCTAGCTCCTTAATCTGCTTAAGCGCTTTAATCTGCTCGCTTACCTCTTCGCGAAGGCGAATGCGGTGCTCGGTCATTGGGCCACCTAGGTTGGCGAGGTCGTGCTTCTTGGTCTCAATTATACGGTCGATACCGTAAAGCGCCAAGCGGCGGTAGTCGCCAATGATGCGGCCACGGGCGTAGTTATCGGGTAGCCCGGTAAGGAATCCTAACGAGCGGAAGAGACGAATTTCGTCGGTGTAGGCTTCGAAAACGCCATCGTTGTGGGTTTTTGCGTAGCTGGTAAAGATCTCCAATACATGGGGATCAACTTCAACGCCATGCTCGCTGCAGGCTTTCTGAACAACCTTTATTCCGCCGTATGGCTTCATTGCGCGCTTAAGCAGCTCGTCGGTTTGGAGGCCAACGATAAGCTCGCTCTCCTGGTGGATGTAGCCCGCCTTATGCGAGGTGATACTTGATACCACCTTGTTGTCGATTTTGCGAACGCCATTGTTTTCACTTTCCTCCTTAAGCGCCTGCTTGCAGATGTCCCAGATCTTTAGGGTTCGCTTGCTGGGGCCAGATAGGAAGGATGCATCTCCCTCATAAGGGGTAACGTTTTTGTTTACGAAATCCTTGACGTTGATTTCGGCTTGCCAAACCCCTTCGTTGAATTTGATGTTTTGATCCATTTCTATTGTAAAGATTGTTGTTTGCAAAATGGGCATAACTCTCCCGTTCTAACTCGTTGTTAGGCTCTATGTGGTTCGATTAAAAAATGTGGTACGGCTTCAGCCAACCGTGTGATATGCGCCTTCTACTGCTAGAAGATAATTCAACGGGATGCGGATTGAACTTAATAAGAAACATTCCGTGCGCAAAAGTAACTCCTTGTTTAGAATTATTCAAAAGAACGGGGAGGGGGGGAGTTATATAACGTTTGTAATTTGTTAATGAGCTTCAATCTGAGAGAAAGTGGCTTAACTAGCTTAAAAGAAGAAAGGCCATCCCTCTGGGGACAGCCTTTCCTGTATGGTGGTTGGTTCTTATCTTCCTACTGCTTTTTTTGTATGATTGGTTTCGTCCTCATCGTAGATCTCGTCATCGAACTCTTCGTCCTGTTCTTCGTCGTACTCTTCTTCCTCAAAGTCTTCGTCGTCGAGCTCTTCCTCGTCTTCTTCTCCGTCATCGTAGAAGTCGGCAATAGATTCGCGCTTGTACTTGTGAAGATCGTACTCCTCTTCGAAATCATCGACATCGTATAGCTCTTTCTTTTCGTTTTTTGGCTTTTTGTCGGGGACTAATTTTTTCCCTTTCTTAGCATCGCCAGAGTCGAAAATATCCTCTTTTGAGTTAGGTCGAAATTCTTTATTTGCTTTCATTTCGGAGCCAAATTAATAAAATTACCGGATGGTATTAGTTTTTGTTTTAGTTGTTAAACACTGTGGCAATAGCCTTTACTTACGGTGCAATTTTAAAACTTTTTTTGGACTTTAGTATATAGCCTGACAAACATTTTTTCTTTTCTTTCCTTATTTTTTTTCAAGGAGTTATGCTGTCTTTGGGCAACTTCACGAATTCTTAAAGAGGTCTTACTGCTTGTAAGACCTCTTGTGGAGCGGGCTGAGTTTGGTATTGGGCGTTACGAGAAGGCTTGGAAAAGCTTATTCCTATAAGGAAACGTTGTTCTTGGGGAAGGCGTCTGGAACGCTATCGTCGCCGAGGGTTACCTTCGCAACCTTCTTATCGAATGCCTGCTTTAATCTCCAGGTGCTGCTCTTCTCCCATACTTGGGCGGTTTGGGAGATGGTTTGGGTGGTTCCATCGGCGAAGGTGACGGTGAGCTTTATGGGGACGGGGAACAGCCCCTTTTTGTTAACCGCTAGGTTAACCCTATCGCCGCTGATGGTTACATCTTCGAGCGCCAGATCGGCGTAGCCGTACTCGTAGAACCAGGGGTTCCAGTACCACGAGTAGTCCTTTCCGGTTACCGAGTTGATGGTGTAGATGAGGTCGGTTGGCGTTGGGTGCTTGCTCTGCCAGCGGGTGACGTACTCCTTTATCACCTTTTCGAACGTGGCATCGCCCAGCATATCGTGCAGGAAGTAGAAGCCAACGGCGGCTCTTCCGTAGTTCTGCATAAAGCTGGTGGCCATGTTTAGGTTGGTGGATGGCACGGATAGCGGAACGTCGTTGGAGGTGCCCATTGCTCGTTTCGCCCACGCTGCGATGTAGTAGTGGGCATTCTTATTCCCGTACTCCTGCTCGATTACCTTAGGGATGAAGGTTACTAGCCCCTCGTCGATCCAGCCGTAGAGGGTTTCGTTGGTGCCCACCATAAAGGGGAAGTAGCTGTGGCTAACCTCGTGCGAGGTGACGAATGCCTTCTGTATCGGATCGCTTACTGGACCGTCGTTGCACATCATGGGGAACTCCATCCCGAAGTCGCCCTCGTAAACGGTCATGTGGGGGTAGGGGTAGGGCACGCCAATCAGGCTTTCGGAGAGGCGCTTGATGGAGTGCTGCGCTATCTGGGCAACGTTTTCGCCAGCCGATGAGCCAACCTTATACACGGCGTTCACCAGCACGCGGCGGTGGGTGGCGGGGTCGACCTCTAGGCTGGTGGCATCCCACACGTAGTGGTCGCTTACGCCAAAGGCAAAGTCGGTGACGTTGGAGGCCTTAAAGTGCCACACGTTTTCGCCATCAGCTTTAAGAATGCTCCTGCTGCTTACATCCTCGGCGGTAGCAATCCGCACCAGCTGATCGGACTGCTTGGCGCTGGCAATCCTTCCGAGGGTTTTCTCGGAGAGGATGTCGCCGGCGTTTTGCAGCTCGCCGGTTGCCCACGCAACCTGATGCTTTGGCAGGGTAATCTCCACATCGTAATTATTGTAGTCGTTGTAGAACTCCTGCAGGCCGGTGTAGCTGTCGGTGCTCCATCCGTTGATATCGTCGTAGACGGCCACCTGGGGGTAGAAGTAGGCCACGTAGTAGGAGGTGCTATCGTAGCGGCCCATGCGGAGCTGTGTCTTGTTGGGGAGGCTTACCCTCCAGGCGATATCCAGCGTAACCGGGGTTTTGGCCTTTACGCTTGGCTTTACGGGGATGATGGCGTTGGTGCCCGCGTACTTCAGCTTTTCGGGGGTAAATGGCACCCCATTTACGCGAATTTCCTTTAGCGCTACGCCGCTGTTCAGGTCGGCCGGATCAACCTCTTGCTGGCGCTCGGCCCCGGCCTTAAAGAGGTTGGGGTAGAGGCGAAGGATGATGCTTCGGAGCGAGTCGGGGCTGTTGTTCTCGTAGACGATGGTTTCGCGGCCCTCCAGCACGCCCGTCTTGGGGTCGAACGTGGCCTTAATGCTGTAGTCCGATCGGTTTTGGAAGTACTTTGGACCGGGCTTGCCGTCGGCGGTGCGCGTTCCGCGATCGATGGCCCGCTGCACGTTGAGCGGTACAAACAGCTTGGGCTGCTGCGCCATTAGCGGAAGGCTAAGTAGCAGGCAAAGCGTGGCGATGGTGGCTTTACGTTTCATAGATCAGCGTTGATGACGATAATTTTGCCTAAAGACGCACGTGGAACATCGATGTGACGGCGAGAGGAGCATCAAGTTGCGAAGAAATGGTTCCGAAAAGTCTATTGAACCCCAAACGTATTGTGTTTAGCTCCGCCACAGATTTTTGAACGAAAAACGCTCGATGATTAGTTCCGCCACAGATTTTTGAACAAAAAATGCTCGGTGATTAGCTCCGCCACGAATTTTTGAACGAAAAACGCTCGGTGATTAGCTCCGCCACGGATTTTTGGACAAAAAACGCTCGGTGATTGGCTCCGCCAGAGTCTGTAGGACCATCGAGCGTCGAAATGAGGTTATCCGCAAAAATTTGGAATCGTTAAAAGCGAATAAAACCTCAGATTGCGCGCTTTGGTGTTGCGTAAACGGCTAATTTCATCCGATCGGAAAAAAGTTACGCTGCTACTGTAATAGAACGTCCCCCAAATCGTCTTTAAGGAAACAAGCAACAAAAAATGCTCAACATCAATAGCACAACCATACGAAATCGGCTGCTTCGGGTTGCCCTCCGCCTGCTGGGGAGCAAGGACGATGCGGAGGATGTTGCGCAGGAGGTGCTGCTGAAGCTTTACCAGCGAAGCGATATCGGCGAGCTCAAGAGCGTGGAGGCCTACGCCGTGACGATGGCCCGAAACCTTTGCCTCGATATCAAGCGGAGGAGCAGCTGCCACCGAACCGTAGAGATCGAGCAGGCGGCCAACCGGCACGATGGGCAAACGCCCCATACGAGCCTCGAGCGGGCCGATAGCTACGGCTTCGTCCGCCAAACCATGGAGGAGCTGAAGGATACCTACAAGATGGTGATCCACCTGCGCGATATCGAGGAGCTGGAGTTCGACGAGATTGCCACCATTATGGACATGAGCGAGAATCAGGTGCGGGTGACGCTCTCGCGGGCAAGAAAAAAGCTGAGGGATGCCCTCGTAAACAGTAAAAATTTCGAAGATGGAACGATTGGAAGAGCTGCTGAACAGGTATTTTGAGGGTGAGACCTCGCTGGAGGAGGAGAGGGAGCTCCGAGAGCTCTTCCGCTCCACGCAAATAGTACCCTCGCAATGGGAGTGCTACCGCGACATCTTCGGCTACTTCGATAGCGAGCGGGCCATCGTAAGCGATAGGTCTACATCGCCCCTCCCAACAAGGCGTAGGGCTCGGAAGATTACCTGGCTGTCCACCGCCGCTGCCGCCGCTGCCTGCGTTGTGTTTGCCGCGCTCTACGAGGTAAAGGAGCCTATGGTAGCTACTCCGGCAAGGAGCCTAGCCCAGGAGGTAAAGGTCGTAAAGGTGGAGGAGGTAAACCGCATGGCCCCACAGCCCGCAAAGGCTGCTCCGGTTCGGAAGGTCAAGAGCCGGACTGCGAAAAAGGTTGCCCCAGTAAAGAAGATTGAGGAGTCCCAGCGTCGAATCGTTAAGCCTGCCCGAAAAAAGCACACCATCGATGCCCTCGAGGAGGTGAATGGCGTGGACAACAGCCTCAAGAAGTTCGAGGTGATCCGCGAGGTAAACCGCTCGCTCTCGCCGCTGTCGAGCCTGGCCTACCTGCAGGAGTACTGCCCCAAGGAGAAAAGTAACAATTAAAATAAAATTAGACTGCCATGAAAAAGTTTTCGATTATTACCGTACTAGCCATGGTTGGTACGATGGCCTTTACCAGCGTCGCATCGGCGCAGTGCAAGGTGGAAGATATATTCGCTAAGTATAAAGGCGATACCCGCTGCAACAGCGTAAACATGAGCAAGGAGATGCTCAGCGTTATCGTTAAGCAGCGTGGCGATGAAGAAGGATTCAATGATATTAAGAATCTCAGCAGCGTGAGAATTCTGACGGTAAAGGTTCCAAAGGATAATAAGATGTACGGTAACTCCTTTTCCTTTTCCTCTGGCGATGGTACTAATGTTTATATCGACGACGATGCCATTACCACAACATCTAAGGGAGACAGCAAGGATACCAAGGAGGCCATAGAGAAGAAAGTGAAAGAAAAGCAAGCTCAGAAAGAGGCCGACCGCAAGAAGAAGTTTGATGAGCTTATCGTCCTAAAGCAGCAGGTGAGCAAGGAAGTCGAAGGCTGCATCGAAGCCTCGAAGTACACCGAGCTGATGAGCATTAACGAAAATGGCAAGCAGGTAACCTACTATGCTAAGCAGGAGGCCGAAAAGATCAAGGAGTTTATTGTGGTAACCAACAGCAACAAGGAGTACAGCATCATCATCATCAAGGGTGACGATATCAAAATCCAATCGGTTAGCCGCCTGAGCGATATTATTCCTAGCGCCGATATCGATGTGGATTATCTAAACTAACCTCGAAAGGGTTAAATTGAAGTAAGTAAAAAGGTAGGGGCAGGTTTTAAACCTGCCCCTACTGTTTCAAAAATTCTGTACAAAATCCATTACCATTACGATTATCGCCGTAAAGAATAGCAATACTATAAGCAATATTTTAATCGTTTTGCGGTTCATCTAGGTTGATTAGCGCGAAGCATTTACCTCCGGTCGTTGTATTTCACAGGGATTTGCCATAATCAATTCGGCAATGCTTTCCAGCTTCCACTGCTGGCATTGCGCCCCATTCCAGTATATGTTGTGTACCCTACCGCTAAAGCAGGCATCTAGCACTCTCCCGGTTGCCTTGTGCACCAGGCAGCAGTAGCCATCGCCAACGTTATCAATCGACCATTTTTGGTTGTCGCCTCCATTCCATTGGCGGGTGAAAACGTCGCCTCGCGCGTTTCCTTCAAGAACCTGCTTGGTGAAATCTTGGATGATTCGATAGTAACCATCTTCCACCTTTTCGAATAGCCAGCGCTGGCTGTTTCTGCTGCCTAACTCGTTTGTGCACACAAGTTCATCTTCACAGTCCAAGACGCTACCAATGCTTCGGTTCGTGATCTTGAAATAGGTCTCTTGGATAATCATTTCTTTTAGTTTTTAATTTTGATTAGAGATTGCTTATACTCCATTCTCGTTTCCTCAAAAAAGTACGGAGGCAAATTACGGAGGCTCTGGTTGGTTGTCAATGATTCAGGGATGGGCCCGAGGCATAAACAGCACAAAATGGAGCTAAGGACTATGGCGCAGAATGGAAGGTTACAGGAAGAATACGAAGGTTTCATAAACCTTCGTAGAGACGGGTTTCAAAAACCTGTTAGGGTTGGTGGGATTGGTTGATATAAAAAAAACGAGAGGCAGGTATTAAACCTGCCTCTACCGCATTTCTAACGTCTAATATCTAAATTCTAATATCTCAAATTAATGTGCAATCAGCCAATTCTCGCCCACGCCCGCCTCGGCGGTGAGCGGAACGGCCAGCTGGGCGGCGCTCTCCATCTTTTCGACCACCAGCTGCTTCACCTCGTCGAGCTCGGGCTTGTACACGTCGAACACCAATTCGTCATGCACCTGCAGCGTCATCTTGGTGCGGAGGTTGCGGCGCTTTAGCTCTTTATGGATGGCAATCATGGCAATTTTGATGATGTCGGCGGCGGATCCCTGCAGCGGTGCGTTGATGGCGTTGCGTTCGTCGAGGCTGCGGCTCATGGCGTTGCCCGCGTTGATGTTGCGCAGGTAGCGCTTGCGCCCGAAGAGGGTGGTTACGTAGCCGTCGGCACGGCCCTGCTCTATCACGCGATCCATGTAGGCCTTTACGCCGGGGTACGACTCGAAGTAGCCATCGATAAGCTCCTTGGCCTCGCCCCTTGGTATGTTCAGCCGTTGCGAAAGGCCAAAGGCCGATATCCCGTAGATAATACCGAAGTTGGCCGTCTTGGCCCTGCCGCGCTGTTCGCGGGTCACCTCCGATGGTTCCACGTGGTACACTTTGGCGGCGGTTGCCGTGTGGATGTCGGCGTTGTGGATAAAGGCCTCCACCATCGACGGGTCATTGCTAAAGTGGGCCATCAGGCGTAGCTCAATCTGCGAGTAGTCGGCCGAGAGCACCAGATGGTCATCACCACCAGCGATAAAGGCGCGGCGAATCTCCTTGCCGCGCTCGTCGCGGATGGGTATATTCTGTAGGTTGGGGTTGTTGGAGCTTAGTCGGCCTGTTGCCGTTACCGTTTGGTTGTACGAGGTGTGGATGCGGCCATCCTTCTTGCTGATAAGGGCAGGCAGCGCCTCCACGTAGGTGGAGAGGAGCTTCTTTATGCCGCGGAACTCCAGAATCTTATCCACGATAGGGTGCTTGTCGCGCAGCTGCTGGAGCGTCTCCTCGCTGGTGGAGTACTGCTTGGTTTTGGTCTTCTTAATGGTATCGCTAATCTTCAGCTTTTCGAAGAGGATTATCCCCAGCTGTTTTGGCGAGCTGATGTTGAGCGTTGGATCGCCCGCCATCGCCTTAATCGCCTCGTCTAGCACCAGCAGATCCTTTAACAGCACGCCGGCGTACTCCTTTAGCGCAACATCATCAATCTTAACGCCCGTAAACTCCATATCGGCCAGCACGGGCATCAGCGGCATCTCTATGGTTTCGAAGAGCTCCACTAGACCCTGCTCCTTTAGGATAGGCTCGAGCTTGTTGCGCAGCTGCAGCGTTACGTCGGCATCCTCGGCGGCGTACTCGGCAATCTTCTCGAGCTCCACGCGGTCCATGGTGCCCTGGTGGATGCCTCTTTTGCCGATGAGCTCCTCGATCTCTACGGGCGAGTAGTGGAGGTAGGTCTCGGCGAGGTAGGTCATGTTGTGGCGCAGCTCGGGCTCTATCAGGTAGTGGGCAATCATCGTATCGAATAGCTTGCCGCGGAGCTCGATGCCGTTGGCCTTAAGCACCTGCAGGTCGAACTTGATGTTCTGCCCCGTTTTGCCGATGGTCTCATCCTCGAAAAGGGGGCGAAAAATCGCCATAATTTCGGCCTGACGGCCGGAGGTAACGGGCACGTACCACGCCTCGTGCTCGCGAATGGCAAACGACATGCCCACCACGCGATCCTCGAAGGGGTTCAGCCCGGTGGTTTCGGTGTCGAAGGTAAACTCGCCGTTGCCTCGTAGGGTGGCTACCAGCTCCTCCAGCTGCTCGTTGGTCTCGGCGATGTGGTAGGTGTGGGCGATATCCTCGATGGTGTTGTACGCCTTAACAGCGCCGGTCGCCGCCATGGGCGTATCGCCGAAGAGCGACATCTGCGCCGACTGCGGTGCGGCCTTTTCGGGCGCTGCGGTTGGTGCTGCAGCGGTGGGCGTCATCCCCATCTCCTTGAGGATGGAGGTAAACTCCAGCTCGGTTAGCAGCTCGGATAGGCGCTCGTGGTCGGGCTCCTCCATCACCAGCTTCTCCTCGTCGAAATCGACGGGCACGTCGAGCACGATGGTGGCCAGCCGCTTCGAGAGCATCATCTGCTCCTGGTAGCTGACGATGTTCTCCTTCTGCTTCCCCTTCAGCTTATCGGCGTTGGCCAGCAGGTTCTCCACGCTGCCCCACTCGCCGACGAGCTTGCAGGCGGTCTTCTCGCCCACGCCCGGCACGCCGGGGATGTTGTCGCTGGCATCGCCCCAGAGCGCGAGGATGTCGATCAGCTGCCGTGGCTCGGCAATGCCGTAGTGCTCGCAGATCTCCTTCGGCCCCAGAATCTCGATATCGTTATCGCCCTTTTTGGGCTTGTACATGCGGATGTGGTCGGTAACCAGCTGCCCGTAGTCCTTGTCGGGCGTCACCATGAAGGTGGTGTAGCCGTGGCCTTGGGCGCGGTGCGCAATGGTGCCGATGATGTCGTCGGCCTCGTACCCCTCTACCTCTAGGATCGGGATGTTCATCGCCCTAAGGATATCCTTGATGATGGGCGTCGCCTTGCGGATGTCGTCGGGCGTCTCGTCGCGGTGGGCCTTGTACTCGGGGTAGAGCTCGGTGCGGAAGGTAACCCTCCCTAGGTCGAACGCCACCGCTAGGTGCGTCGGCTTTTCCTTCTTGATGATCTCGAGCAGCGCACGGGTAAAACCGAAGATGGGCGAGGTGTTGAGCCCGGCGGCGTTGAGCATCGGGCGGTTGAAGAAGGCGTAGTGCGCCCTGTAGATGAGCGCGTAGGCATCCAGCAGGTAGAGGCGTTTATCCATGTTGCGTAGTATTTGCTTCCGGTTGATTTTGATACGGCAAGATAGCAAAAGAATGGGGGAGATTCTAACCGATGGTTTTACCACCCAAAGCGCTTCAAGAACTTCTTCTAGAAGAACACCTCCACCCTATAGCACAAAAAAGCCCGGGTTGCTCCAGGCTTTTTTATTCTCGTTTTATGGCGGTTGCAAAATACGTTTAAGTAATACGGCAATCTAGTCGCTTTACCTTGTTCGCTGATTAAACTTCGCTCAACAAGAGAAAGCTACGAACCAAGATCAACCATATTTTTAAGTTCTTGCATTGTTTTTTCACTATCACAAAACTCATGTAGTTTTTTTTCTAATGAATTAATAAAACTAATTGAAGCAATTCCGCTTTTAACTAAAAACAAATCTTGGATAAATTCGTCAATTACAATCCAATCCTTATCCTTAATGGTTTGCTTTTGCAAAGAAGTTCCTATTCGACTCCAGCCATCAATATCACCACCAAAGTATTTGTACACTTCCAATTTTTCTTGAGTAATCATGGTTTGAAATTGTAAAATTTAAAAGAATTTTTCCCCCAGTTCGCCGTAGCCTGCATCAGTGCACGAGGCTAGGAGAAGTTTGCAACTTCGACTTTGCTAAGTAGTGGGTTGGCTACGCCGAACTCGCGCAAAGCGCTCGGTTCAGACCGCAATCAAAAGTAGTAAAAAAGTTAAGCGTAGCCGTAGAGGTGAGTTGTGATTGTGGTGTCTAGGCGTTTCATTACAGTCTACGACCGCTACTTAAGTCAGACGGCATTGCAAATGCCGCCTAGCCCTGTGCCTTTATTTTACTCTATGGCTAGCAAAGGGGCTACCCTCGAAATTTGATAGTCGAGGATGTAAATTCAATGGTCGACCTTCAAAATTTGGTGGTTGAGGATGCAAATTCAATGGTTGACCCTCGAAATTTGATGGTCGAGGATGCAAATTCAAGGGTCGACCTTCAAAATTTGGTGGTTGAGGATGTAAATTCAAGGGTCGACCTTCAAAATTTGATAGTCGAGGATGCAATTTCACTAGTCAACCTTCAAAAGATGATCCGGAATATTTAATCCTTATTTGCTTTGATGCGCTTTTCTGTAATCGACCCCTTGTACGGCGCGCACAACGAATCGGTGGTGATCGTCAGCGCATTATTCTACCAGGATGTAGGGCGAAAAATGAGAGCCAGTATTATTTAGCTTGCATTTGTGGGCAATATGGAGTTTATTGCCAAAATCCGATTCCGGATAACGAAGAGACAACAAAACAAATTTTTATGTGTGGAATAGTCGGAGTTTTCGATTTGAAGTGTAAGTCGGCAGATTTACGCCCACAGGTGCTCGATATGGCCAAGCGCATACGGCACCGTGGTCCCGATTGGTCGGGCATCTTCTGCGACGACAAGGCGATCCTCGCCCACGAGCGCCTGTCTATTGTAGACCCCGAGTCGGGTCGCCAACCCCTTTACAGCAAAGACCGAAATTTGGTGCTCGCTGTTAATGGCGAGATCTACAATCACCTCAATATCCGAAATCAGTACGCCAATAAGTACGAGTTCCAAACCAACTCCGACTGCGAGGTTATCCTTGCGCTTTACCAGGAGAAGGGTCCCGACTTCCTCGAAGAGCTAAACGGGATCTTTGCCTTTGCGCTATACGACCGCGAGAAGGATGTGTACGTGATTGGTCGCGACCACATGGGCATCATTCCGCTCTACCAGGGATGGGATCAGTACGGCAACTACTACGTGGCCTCGGAGCTCAAGGCACTCGAAGGGTACTGCAACCGCATTCAGGAGTTCCTACCCGGCCACTACCTCTACAGCAAGGATGGCGAGATGAAGCGCTGGTACACCCGCGACTGGATGGAGTATGATGCCGTTAAGGATAACGAAACCGATATTGCCCTCCTTCGCAAGGCGCTGGAGGATGCCGTGCACCGCCAGCTGATGTCCGACGTGCCCTACGGGGTATTGCTCTCGGGCGGATTGGACTCGTCCATCATCTCAGCCGTGGCCAAGAAGTACGCCGCCAAGCGCATCGAGAGCGACGACACCAAGGAAGCTTGGTGGCCGCAGCTCCACTCGTTTGCCGTTGGCCTAGTGGGCTCGCCCGACCTCATCGCCGCCAAAAAGGTGGCCGAGCATATCGGAACCATCCACCACGAGATTCACTTTACCGTACAGGAGGGATTGGACGCCGTTCGCGACGTTATCTACCACCTCGAAACCTACGACGTAACCACCGTTCGTGCATCAACCCCAATGTTCCTGCTGGCAAGGGTTATCAAGTCGATGGGGGTAAAGATGGTGCTTTCGGGTGAGGGCTCTGACGAGCTTTTCGGCGGATACCTCTACTTCCACAAGGCGCCCGATGCCAAGGCGCTGCACGAGGAAACCGTGCGTAAGCTCAGCAAGCTGCACCTGTACGACTGCCTCCGTGCCAACAAGGCGCTATGCGCGTGGGGTGTTGAGGGGCGCGTGCCCTTCCTCGACAAGGAGTTTATGGACGTGGCTATGCGCATCAACCCCAAGGATAAGATGTCGGGCGACGAGCGCATGGAGAAGTGGGTTCTGCGCAAGGCCTTCGAGGATTACCTACCCGAGAGCGTGGCGTGGCGCCAGAAGGAGCAGTTCTCCGACGGCGTTGGCTACAGCTGGATCGACTCGCTAAAGGAGCTAACCGCTACGGAGATTTCCGACGAGCAGCTCGCAACCGCCAAGTTCCGCTTCCCGCTAAATACGCCAAGCACCAAGGAGGAGTACTACTACCGCTCGATCTTCGCCGAGCACTTCCCCAGCGATCAGGCTGCTGCCTGCGTACCATCGGTGCCATCGGTGGCTTGCAGCACGCCCGAGGCTATTGCGTGGGATAAGTCGTTTAAGGATATGCTCGACCCATCGGGCCGCGCCGTAAAGAGCGTGCATAAGAAGGGGTACAAGTAGACTACAAACTACAACTCTATAATCAGAAAGCCTGTAAGCATTGTGTTGCTTGCAGGCTTTTTTAATTATCCTTCGATTTTAGGAGAGCGCTTGATGTTATCAGCAAAGGATGTTCTGTGCTTATTCCCCTCCTTTTTTAAGGAGGGGTGCCCGTAGGGTGGGGTGGTTCTGAGCTGATTTTTTACCATATCGCTTTCTGTAATTTATAAATTACAACCACCCCCAGCTGCGCTGACCTCCCGCTTTAAGCGGGAGGTCAGCGCTAAATATACCTTATGCAAACTGTAAAAGAGGGCTCAGCAAGATAGGTGTTTTACTAGTACCCCTTTCTAGGCTTATAGTGCGTATGTAGCAGGTCGTGCGCCTTATGGCTGTTGGGTTCGCCGAGGAAGAGCTTGTAGAGCAGCTTCACCTCGGGGTTGTCGTGCGATTTGCGGATGGCCAGCCCCATGTCTTCGGCGTAGATGGCTGCAACCCGCTTCGAGCGTATCTCGCTGCTGGTTGGTATTGGCTGTCCACCACCTCCAATGCAGCCACCTGGACAGGCCATCACCTCTACGAAGTGGAACTGCAGCTCGCCGCTGCGGATACCTTCCACCAGCTTCTTGGCGTTGGCTAAGCCGTGCGCTACTGCCACCTTAAGCTCTACCCCTTCGAGGTAGCTGAACTCGGGTTTTACGTTGGTCAGCTTCAGCGAGGCTTCCTTAATGCCCCCGAAGCCACGAACGGGCGTGATGTTCAGCTTCTCGAACGGAACTTCGGTTCCGGTTACTATTTCCCATGCGGTACGTAGGGCGGCCTCCATCACCCCACCTGTTGCGCCAAAGATAACCCCGGCACCGGTAGATGCGCCCATGAGGCTATCGTAGTGCTCGTCGGAGAGCTTCATAAAGTCGATGCCCGTTTGGTGGATCATCATCCCCAGCTCGCGGGTGGTGAGCACGTAGTCTACATCCTGGTAGCCGCTGTCTCGCATCTCGGGACGTTTAGCCTCGAACTTCTTGGCCGTGCAGGGCATTATCGATACCGATACCATGTTCGATGGGTCGATGCCCTTCTTGCGGGCGTAGTAGGTTTTGGCGAGGGCGCCAAACATCTGTTGAGGCGACTTGCAGGTGGAGAGGTTGTCGAGCATGTCGGGGAATAGGTGCTCCTGGAACTTTATCCAGCCGGGCGAGCAGGAGGTCATCATCGGAAGGGCTACCGTTTCGTTGTCAACCAGCGCTCGTTTAAGGCGGTTGAGGAGCTCGGCGGTTTCCTCCATGATGGTGAGGTCGGCGGTAAAGTCGGTGTCGAGCACGCTGTCGAATCCAATCAGCTTTAGCGCCGATACCAGCTTGCCCGTAACGCGCATTCCTGGTGGAAATCCCAACTCCTCGCCCAGTGCGGCGCGTATGGCCGGTGCGGTTTGCACCACCACGTACTTTTCGGGGTTGTTGATGGCCTTCCACACCTCCTCGATGTAGGTTTGCTCTACCAGCGCAGCGGTGGGACAGCGGTTGACGCATTGGCCGCAGTTGGTGCAAATCACCTCCGATATCGGCTTGCCCATAAAGGTTGATATGAGCTGCTTGTCGCCCTTGTAGGCAACGGTTAGCGCTCCGATGTTCTGTAGCTCGTCGCAGGTGCGCACGCAGCGCTGGCAGCGGATGCACTTGTTGTCATCCTTTACGATGGATGGCGATGATCGATCGATCTTATGGTTCTTGAAGTTGAGCAGGTTCATGAAGGTGTATTCGCCGATGCGGTACTCGGCGGCCAGCTCCTGCAGCTCGCAGCTGCCGTTCTTGAAGCAGCGCGTGCAGTCGGCGTTGTGCTCCGACAGTAGTAGCTCAATGACATGCTTGCGGGCGGTGCGCACCTTCTCGCTGTTGGTAAGCACCTCCATCCCTTCGGCAACGGGCGTTGCGCAGGCGGCGGAAAGGAATCGGCTGCCCTTTATCTCCACCACGCACACGCGGCAGTTGCCGGCAATCGACAGGTCGGGGTGATGGCACAGCGTTGGGATGTTAAAGTTGAGCATCTTGGCGGCTTCGAGGATGGAGGTCCCTTCGCGAACGGCAATGGGGATGTTGTTTATCTTGAGGTTTACCTTAAACTCGTTCATGGCGCTAGGGTTTGGGGGTTAGTAGATGATCTCCTCGCGGAAGTTGTCGACGATGGAGTTGAAGGGGTTGGCTACCGACTGTCCGAGGCCGCACTTGGAGGCAATCTTCATGGTGGCGGCCAGCTTCTTCAGATCGTCAAGGTACTCGGGCTTGCGCTCGCCGCGCTTTACGGCTTCGATGCCCTTGAGCAGCTGCTGGCAGCCCACGCGGCAGGGTGTGCACTGCCCGCACGATTCCTCGCAGAAGAACTCGAGGTAGTCGTGCAGCACGTTGTACATCGAGCGGGTGGAGTTGAAGACCATCATGGAGCCCCCGGTGGGTATCCCCTCAAAGCCAATTATGGTATCGGCAAACAGCTTGCGCGGTACGCAGTGCCCCGAGGCGCCTCCAACCTGAACGGCCTTGGTGTCGCCATCGCCAAACTCGGCAACGAACTCGTCGAGCGGCATGCCCAGCTCCAGCTCGTAGATGCCGGCGATGGGGGTGTCGCCCGAAACGGAGAATACCTTCGACCCCGAGGAGTCTTTGGTGCCCATCTTGCGGAACTGCTCGGCGCCAAGGCGGGCAATCATGGTGACGTACACCAGCGTCTCCACGTTGTTGATTACCGTTGGCTTGCTGTCGAAGCCCCACTGAGTGGGGTAGGGTGGCTTGTTGCGGGGCTCGCCGCGCTTACCCTCCATGCTCTCGAACAGGGCGGTCTCCTCGCCGCAGATGTAGGCGCCGCTGCCGCTCTTTACGCCAACGGAAAAGCCCAGCTCGAGCTCCTCGAGCGTCTTGTTAAAGATTTGGACGTGCTTCAGCAGCTCGGGCAGCAGAAAGTTGTACTCGCCCCGCAGGTAGATGTACCCCTGGTGCGCGCCGATGGCGTACCCGCAGATGGCCATCCCGGTGAGCACCTTATAGGGGACGGTTTGCAGGATCTCGCGATCCTTAAAGGTTCCGGGTTCGCCCTCGTCGGCGTTGCACACCACGTACTTGACGGTGCTATCCTCGGTTTTGGCGAAGCGCCACTTCAGCCCGGTGGGGAAGCCTGCGCCTCCGCGCCCGCGCAGGCCGGAGTCGATCACCTCGAGGATGAGCTCGTCGGGCGTTTTCTGGACGGCGCGCTGCAGCGTCTGAACGATGTCGGCGTAGGGGGTGTCGAGAAATATCAGGTCAACCTTTTTCAGATTCTTCGATTCCATGGCGGCGGGTTTTTAGGGTCGATACTTGCTGATGATGGCTATGGCCGACTCGGGCGTTACGGCCGGGTAAACGTCGTTGTTGACGAGCATCACCGGGCCCTTGTGGCACCAGCCAAGGCAGTTGGCCGTTAGCAGGGTAAACTGCCCGTCGGCGGTGGTACCTCCAATGTGCGTGTCGAGGGCCTCCTCGAGCGCCGCAATCAGCTGGTCCTTGCCCTTCATGTGGCAGGTGATGGTCTTGCATACGCGGATGATGTTGCGGCCCCGGGGTACCGTATCGAGGAAGGTGTAGAAGGAGGCGGTGCCAAATACGTCGGCGGCCGAGATGTTGAACTCGCGGGCTACGGTCAGCATGGCCTCCTCGCTCAGGTAGCGCTCGTGCCCAACGATTTCCTGGAGCACCGCCATCAGGCTGCTGCGCTGCGTGCCATGCTTGTCTACGAGTTCGCGAACGAGTTCTTCGATGTGCGTCATAGCTGTACAGTTACTAGTTCTTGGGTAAGAGAGTTCGGTTACTACGATACCTCAGGGTGAAACGCTCGCGGTAGGAGTAATTTACTGGATAACGTTAGGGGGAATGGACTAGTTTAATTTTTGCTGCAAAATGTTGCGAAAGGAGCATCATCTGCTTAACAAAAGCTTATATTTGGATTCGGAAGCTAATATTTTGATGGCAAAACCTACAAATAGATTATGGATAGCAATAGTAGAGACCTAACGAACATCGACGACAAGCTTCAGGAGCTCGAAGAGCTGGCTGAGGTGATCAACTCCCTGCAAAAGAATCCGAACCATAACCCCGACGAGCTGGAGCTGCTGGCCGAGGTGCTGAAAACGCGCGCACATGAGCTGGAGTCCTTCCTGCTGAAGGCCAAGCAGGAGGTGGACAACCGGCTAGCGGCCCAATCGACCGCCTTCTACTTCCACGTAAAGGAGCTGGCCGATGGGGGCGATGCCGAGGCTCGGAAGGCTTACGAGGATCTCCGTCCGTTGTACGAGAATTACCTCCGCTCGTGCATCGAGCTCAACTAGCCAGGCCCTAGCGGTCGCCGCCTCGGCAACGAGCTTTCACGGTTGCGAGAGCGTTCCCGAGGGGTCGGGAATCAGCTTTCACGGTTGCGAGGGCATTCCCGAGGGGTCGGATATGAGCTTTCACCATTGCGAGGGCATTTCCGAGGGGTCGGGAACGAGCTTTCACCATTGCGAGGGCATTCCCGAGGGGTCGGGGATGAGCTTTCACCATTGCGAGAGCATTTCCGAGGGGTCGGGAATCAGCTTTCACGGTTGCAGGGGCATTCCCGAGGTTCGGGGCTACAGCTTCCGGGATTATTCACGGAACTGTGTCTACCCTATTTTTTCGGAAGCAGGAATTACGCCTGCCTTTTAGGTTAGGGCTGCTAGCGGGGCAAGGGTGGCGGAGGAACGGAGCCACTTGTATACCCTTGCCCCGCTAGGAGGCCTGGCCTTCCTTCGCGGGTGTTCTTCATGCTCCAAACTTGGCCATCCGCTCGGCAAATTTAATGCAAAGCTGCCCGTAGATGAGCTTCCACCCCGCAACTTCCCGCTTTGGGCTCGAGCTGATATCCCGAATAACGAGGTATATCAGCTTCTTGATGGCCATGTCGGAGGAGAAGCACCCCTTGGTCTTGGTCACCTTCCGCATGCGCCGGTGGATGCCCTCGATGGGGTTGGTGGTGTACATGAGCCGGCGGATCTCCCTGCCGAAGTCGAAGAAGGAGCTCAGCTTGTACCAGTTTTCCCGCCAGCTCTTGACGGCGGTGGGGTACTTCGTCCCCCAGCGCTCGGCGAAGCGCTCGAACTCCGCCTCGCCCGCCTCCAGCGTGGGGCTGCCGTAGATGGCCCGCATGTCGGCGGTGATGGCCTTGTAGTCTTTTTTAACCACGTACTTGAGCGTGCTGCGCACCTGGTGGACGATGCAGCTCTGGATGACCGTCTCGGGAAAGGTGCTGCTGATGGCCTCGCTGAAGCCCTTGAGGTTATCCGTGCAGGCGATCAGGATGTCCTCCACGCCCCGAAGGCGCAGATCCTGCAGCACCTCCAGCCAGAAGCGGGCCGACTCGCTCCCGGCAATGTAGATGCCCAGCAGCTCCCGAAAGCCCTCCTAGCTGACCGCGTAGACGTTGTAGAGCGCCTTGCCCTGCACTGCACCGCCCTCGCGGCACTTGAAGTGGATGGCGTCGAACCAGACTATCGCGTAGAGCGGGCTCAGCGGGCGCTGCTGCCACTCCTGCAGCTCGGGGATGAGCCGATCGGTGAGCTCGCTCATCTGGGCGGGCGAGAGCGAAAGCCCGTAAACCTCCATCAGCAGCTTCCGAATGTCGGCGTAGCTCATCCCCTTGGCGTAGAGCGAGAGCACCTTCTCGCAGAGCTCGTCGTCCAGCAGCACCTGCCGCTTGGCCACGATCTCTGGGGTAAAGGATCCGTTACGGTCTCTGGGGGGGCTGAGCTCAAACTCGCCGTTCGAGCTCTTAACCGTTTTGGTGGTAGCGCCGTTGCGCTTGTTGCCCTCCGAATCCTTCAGGTGCTGCTCCAGCTCCAGCGCTAGGGCCTTCTCCAAAAAGTGCTTGAGCAGCGGGGCGAACACCCCATTCTCGCCGCTTAGGCTCTTGCGCTCGTAAAGGCCTTTGATGGCCTCCTTCTCAAATTCCTCGTAGCTGAAGCTCGCTACTTTTTCTTCCTCTTTCATTGTCTGCAAAGTTATCGTTATCATTTTGCAGACACAGTTGCATGAACAGTCTCCAGCTTCCCAGACAAGCTCACCAGCTCCGCTCGGGGGGATGATAAAAGAAATAGTGCACCAAACCATACGACTGATTTGTTTACTTACCTAACCAAATCCTAGATCATGAAACAGCAACTGGGCACCAGCGGCATGAACACCTCGGAACTCTACGAGTACACCTCGCAGACGCTGAGCGTTGCCCGCCAGCATGGGCCTCTTCTGGTTTCGAAGTCGCCGCTCTACCTAGCCGTAGAGGCGAAGTTCAACAAGTACGACGAAGGCTTCAAGAAGGACGACAAGAGCATGCTCACCGATCCGATCTTGGCCTTGGATGCCGACCGCGATAGGGTGGTAAAGTGGCTTTACTACACCGTTATGGGCCTATCGTTCTCTTCTAATGCAACGTCGGTGGAGGCGGCAACGCTTCTGCTCTCGAAGCTCGACACCTACGGATTGGACCTGATTCGGAGCGCCTACAGCGAAGAATCGGCCATGATTAAGGGGCTACTCAACGATTTCAAGCAGCCAGACTATGCGGCGGCGGTGGCGAAAGCTGGCGTGCAGCCCATTCTGGACGAGCTGCAATCGGTACAGACCAGCTTCGACAAGCTCTTCGAGCAGCGCCGCGAGGCCACCCAGGAGCGGCTCGACATCGATGCGGCCAGCATCGCCCGCAAGGAGCTCGAAGCGGCCATTCGCGGCTTCCGTACGCTGGTTGCCGGCATGGCCATGGCCGAACCCACCTCGGAGTGGGGCAAGGTTAACGACCTGCTCCTCCAGCTCGACGCCGAGTACGCCAAAAAGCTACGCACCAGGGCCACCCTTCTCGCCAAGCAGAAGAAGGATTCCGAAAAGAAGTAGCCCTACACCCTCTTTCCGGGTTTGGACGCACTAAAGAGGGGCGATCTCCCCAAAGGAGGTCGCCCCTTGCTCTAGCCGCCTTTCCTCCGACGCCCATGGCTGCACGTAATGGGTTAATTTATTCTACCTTCGGCGGTATCAACAACGATATTTTTTTGTTTTTTTGTTGCGTTGAAAAGGGGATAATCGCTAATTACTTTACTATGAAAAGACAAACCACTTCTTTGCTGGCCCTTTGGGGAATTCTGCTGCTGTTTTCGGCGCTAATTTACTCTTGCGTATCGAACCAGGAGCCCATCTACACCGGAAAATGGGTAGCAATGGATAGCTCTCAGTTCTATACCCCCGACAGCTTAGTTCGAAAAACGACCATCAACCTTAGCGAATCGAAGTTCGTTATCACCAAATCGACAATTGTTGATACCGCAAAATCTTTCATTGATTCTCTTGAAATCAAGGGGAGGCTTTCGGTACTTGCAGAGAAAATCTGTTTTCTTGTAAATGAATTTTCGGTAAGACCAGACACCGCCAAGGGGTATGTTCCATTTAAAAGCGTAGATAACGACTACAAGAGGGTGTCCGAGGAGTATAAGATAGACACCATGCCTACCTACACATTTAGGGTGGTTAATAGCAGCACGCTGTTGCTGAAAATTGGTGATACCGAAAAGAAATATCATCGCGAGTAATCTACCAACGGTATATATAGATCTAAAACGGGCAACCCAGTAAAGGTTGCCCGTTTTCTTTGCGGCCTTTTTCAGATGCCTATCTAGAATTTCATGCTTGCTCTGATAGCGTTATCCGCTGGGTGGCTCACCCCTAAATTGGCTTTGCCCAAAGCGTGTGGATGCCGTACAGCAGCGCAGCGCCCAGCAGCACCACCACGGTAGCCGGAACCCCCATTGCCAACGCCCAAAAGCCGATAAACGATACGATAACAACCGTTACCACCTGCCTAAAATGCGACTTTATGTGGTTGATAGGCGAAACCCCCATCGACGAGGAGGCTAGTATGGTAATGTCGGAGTAGGGGATCAGCAAATCGCCAGCAATGGAGCCGCCAATTACGGCCCCCGATACGATGTAGACCATTTCGCCACCGCCGCCCAAGCCCATGGCCATTCCAAAGGCAATAGGCATCGTAATGGCCATCGAGCTCCAGCAAAAACCCGTAGCGACGCTTATCAGCAGCGCCATCACAAATACGATGGACGGAATCATCGGCGCGGTGATAAACGGTTCGAGTAGCGATACGATGTAGCCGCCCGTATTTAGCGTTGCCGAAACTTCGGTTAGCCCCGTTGCCCAAAGGATAATGAAGGCCGTGGGCAGCATATGAACTATTCCATTCTTAGATGAACTAAAGAACGATTTTATGCTGATAACCTTATTTCTAAAAAGAATTGTAGAAGAGTAGGCTATCGTTACAAGAGTAGCCCCGAATAGCACTTCAATCGTTGGCGAGTTACCAATAATGTCGATAGGCGTATATGTGCTTATACCTTTTACCTTAAGTGCAATAACACCGGCCACTATGGTTCCAACTATAGCTAGCGCAACCAGCATCACGATGGGGTAGATAAAGGTTTTGTGCGTAACCTTTGGATTGATGTTTTGCATCTCCTCAAAGTGTGCTTGTCCTCCCGATTTCATCCGCTTGCCCATCCATTTCCCCGAAAATGCGGAGATGAATGCGAAAAACAAGAGTAGGTAAATGAATATGTTATAAGGAATCATCTTTACCAAGTATTCAGTAGAGGAGATATTCAACCCGAAAGGTTTTCCGGCATCTACCATAAGCGAACCCTCGTAGGCCGCCCATGTTGAAACTATTGCGCCAGAGGCAATGGTAGCCGTGTTATCGATAAGGTAGGTGAGGTACACCTTAGGGATGCGCTGCTTGGCCGCCACCGAGCGCATAGAGGTGGCGCTTATTAGAATGCTGGCATAGTCGTCGAAAAAGAGGACAAGGCTGATGAGGAAGGTGGACACGCGCGTCTTTTGCGGCTTGTCGAGGTAGCGAATGATGTATTCGGCAAACTTATCAAAAGCGCCACTAAAGCGGAGCTGCTCTAGCAATGCCCCTACTGCTAGGATGAAAAGAATAATCATGTTGCGCTCGAAGTTGCTAAAGCAAAGCGCAACGTAGTGCAGCAGCTCCTTTGGCGATGCCGCAAGCGATGGGGCAGCCACAACGCTGCCTACCACAACCCCTAAAAACAGCGCCCAAGTAACCTTGCGCGTAGCAAAAGCCACAACAATGGTAACCAATGCTGGAAGGAGCGATAGAATACCGTACTCCATTTTTTATAATGATATTAACAGGTTCAACAAAACTGAGATATTGGTTGTATACAGGCGATCAAGCAAAACTTTGGCTAGGATTTTTGATGTAAGTATACCAAGAGGCTATTTATCCTCTCCTAATGAGGGGACAACTTTGAGTAGCTGTTATTGCTTATTCCTGTTCGCCAAAGTCTTGATACTAACATCTAAAATTTAGCATCTTACTGTACTACTGCATGCCCCTTGTCGGTAAGTTGCTTTTCCTCTTCGGGGGTGCAGACTTTAATTAGGCCTTCGTTTAGCCCGTGTATTTCCACATTATAGTCGCGGTACACCTGCAGGGCGTTTACGATATCCTCGGTAATAAGCTGGCCGGGAACAAGGAATGGTATTCCTGGAGGGTAAGGAACAATCATGGTGGCACAAATACGGCCAATGGCGTTGCGCAGCGGCATCATTTCGCCATCGGTGTAAAAGGCGAAGCGGGGCAGGTACTTAATTGGCGACAGCTTCAGCTTAAAGTCCTTCCATATCTCGTTTACGGCGGCCTCGGCTTGATTGCCGCTCATCCGCTCGATGCTTTCGAGGGCAAAGTAGAGGCGGTTGATCTTACTTTGGGTGGTGCCAATGGTAATCAGGAGCGTGAGGGTATTGAAGGTGGTCTTCTCTACCTGAATATTATGCTTTGTCATAAGGATGCGCTCCACCTCGTGGGCGGTGTAGCCCGAGTTGGTGACATCGATGGTGATCTTGGTCTTGTCTAGGCGAATGTTGTCGTTTGCCACTTCCTCCGAAATAAGATCTTCGAGTTCGAGTACCCTAAACTTCTTAAGCGAGTTGATCGACTTCTTGAGCATCTCCGAGAGCTTTAGCGCGTTGGAGAGCAGCGTGTAGCCTTCGAGTACCATTTGCTTGCGGGCAATGTCCAGCGAGGCAATCATGGTGTACTGCGGCGAGGTTGAGGTGTGCATGTTGAGGTTTTCGGTGAAGAACTCGCGGTTCTTCTCGAAATCGGGGTCCTGCACATGGATCATCGACGCCTGGCTGAAGGAGGACATAGTCTTGTGCGTTGATTGGGTGGCATAGTCGGCACCTGCCTCCATGGCGCAAGGCGCAAACTCGGGATGGAAGTGGGCATACCCAAACCAAGCCTCATCAACAATTATTTTAATACCCCTATCGTGAGCCTCTTTTACGATATCAGCTATATCATAAATTAAACCATCGTAGGTACAGTTGGTAAGGATTATTGCCTTGAGGCGTTTGCCATCGGCAATGGCCTTATCCATCTTTTCGATGATTTGCTTTTTGGGGATTGGCCCAAAGATGCCATATTTGTTATTAACCGACGGCATTAGGTAAATTGGTTCGGCACCGCTGATAATCACTCCGTAATGTACCGACTTATGGCAGTTACGATCTAGGAGTATTGCATCGCCTGGTTTGAGCAATGTTTGTATCAGTATCTTGTTGGAGGTTGATGTTCCGTTGGTGGCAAAGAAGGTGTAGCGCGATCCGAACGCGCGGGCTGCTAGTTCCTGCGCCTCCTTGATTACGCCTTTAGGTTCGAGCAACGAATCGAGCGCCGGTACCGATACCGAGAGGTCGGATGCAAACATGTTGTGACCGAAGAAGTCGTAGAAGTCCTTCACCCAAGGGGAATTCTTAACTGAGAAGCCACCTGCATGGCCGGGAGTATGCCACGAATCTCGGGTAGTATTGGAGTACTCCACCAGCGCATCGAAGAAGGGTGCCCTAATCTTTCCGTTGTACACTACGCTATGGATTTTGCTGGCAATATCCTCGTAATCGTTATCGCCGCGGTAGAAATAACCGCTAAGTAAGCCACCTGTAGTATATATTTCGCCTGCAGTTTTGTTGGTGAGCAGGAAGATATCCACTTCGAATCTAACTTTGCTGATTAGCTTGAACAGCTCCTCGCCAACAACGTAGGTCTTATCGCTATCGCTGAGCGGCACCTTCCAGGAGGTGAGAACAGCTTGAATGGAGCCATCGCTAAGCAGCAGCTGCTCGGCTTCGGCAACGTTTTTTGCGGTAAGCATGTTCATGCCCTGCTTCTCGAGCAGCGTGGCAACTTCGCGGAGGCGCTTGGCTTCCGAGTCGATTAAAAGGATGGAGTAGCTCATGGCCAATCTAATATTTTATGTGCAAATCTACCTGTTTTTATTCAGATCATAAAAAAAGCGCCTTCCGACGCCTTTCGCATATATGCCGAGTCGAATCTTTACTTTGTCACCGAAATGCATCGCGAGGGGCAGCAGGCCATAACCGATGCAAGAACATCGTCGTCGCCAGGGAAGAGCTCGGTTGCGATGGTGTCCTTTTCGGAACGTCCCCCAAAGAGATTAGCCTTGCCATTTTCGTCCATCACAAAGTAGGCGGGTGCGATGTCCACGCAGGTGCCGCATCCGATGCACTCAATAGGTGTAAGCACTATCTTCTTCATTCGTTTAAATCTATTTTCTCTTGTATTTCTTGTCTTGTAGCTATTCTTCCTCTGCATCTACCATCTTGTAGAGTTTATCGCCGCGGCGAACCTTATCGATAGGTAGCGAACAGAGAACACCCTTATTGGCTTTTTCTGTCTCGATTAAGTCTACTCGAATTTCCTTAACAACATCTTCTACTACGCCAGTTGTTGGCCCCATAACTACTATGCTGTCACCCTTGTATAGTTCGGCAGCTTCAACCTGTACTTCAGCAACGCTAAGCTTGCCGAAGTAGTTGGTTACCTTGCCGACGTAAACCTTCCGCTTGGTTGCCTTAGAGCCGTATACCTTGCTCCACTCGCCCATCTTGCGACCGAGGTAATATCCGTCCCAAAATCCTCTATTAAATACTTCGGATAGACGGCTTTCCCAAGCATCAATTTTATCTCTAGAGTATGTTCCGTCGAGGATGGCATTTACCGCCTCGTTGTAGGTTTCTACAACACGTTTAACGTACTCGCCAGAACGTGCTCTGCCTTCAATCTTTAGTACCCTTACGCCAGCCCCGATAACCTTATCGAGAAAGCCGATGGTGCAAAGATCTTTGGGAGACATTATGTACTCGTGATCGATCTCCATCTGGTTGCCGGTTTCCTTTTCGGTAACCACGTAGGCCTTGCGGCAGGTTTGCTGGCAGGCACCGCGGTTGGCCGAGGCGTTGTTCTCGTGTAGGCTCATGTAGCACTTGCCCGAAATGGCCATGCAGAGCGCGCCGTGCACAAACATCTCGATTTTTACAGGCTCGCCGTAGGGGCCGCGAAGATCATCTTCTATAATTTGCTTGTGAATGTTCTTTACCTGGGTCATGTTGAGCTCGCGGGCAAGCACCACCACGTCGGCAAACTGGGTGTAGAACTTTAACGCCTCATAGTTGCTTACGTTAAGCTGGGTGGATATGTGTACCTCCACATCGTTGGCACGAGCATAGGAGATTGCGGCCATATCCGAGGCGATAATGGCGCTTACCTCCGATGCCTTGGCGGCATCAATCACCTTGCGCATCACCGTTAGGTCGTGGTCGTACATCACGGTGTTCAGCGTTAGGTACGACTTAACGCCGTTCTCGTAGCATATGGAGGCAATGTTGCGAAGGTCGTCGAGCGTAAAGTTGTTGGACGACTTGGAGCGCATATTCAGCTGCTCTACGCCAAAGTAAACCGAGTTCGCCCCTGCGTGGATGGCCGCCATGAGCGATTCGTAGCTCCCAACGGGCGCCATAATCTCAATATCTTTTCGTGTCATTGTAAACGGGTGGATAGTTGGCCGCAAAGATAGCTATTCCTTCTAAACCACCTCTTTTGCTGGCTCGATATCGCTACGGTAGGCGCCGCGTGCCTCTGGGTGCACAGTATACCGCCTAATGCGCGACGATTATAGCCTTGGCTTAGTTGAACTGGCGAAGGCTGAAGCCAACCATCAAGCTAAAGCTGAATTCAAAAGAACAAACGCCCAACAGCAGCACGTTATCCTCCCGCCTAAACGGGAGGATAACGTGGCTTGTTTATTTAAATCTACATTTACTGCATATTTACCTGCAATAAGCCAAAGCCGATGGCCAAACAGATGTAGGAATATTCTCAGTGCTCTCCGTGTCTCTGCTATTCTGTATTAAAGCGAAATAGCGCTACATCCCCGAGTGGTTCTGCTGGCGGTTTTCGAGGTAGCCCAGCACCACCCTATCCATGAAGAGAAGGAAAAGAATTAGGAATGCCACAACTGCTGCAACGTAGCCGCTGATGGTAAACTCGGCATACTTGGGGAAGAAGGTGTTGATAACGTAGTTGCCCACAAAAACCGCTACGGTAAGCAGGGTAAGCACGATAGCCGTGCGCCCAAGCACCTTAAGCTGAATCTGGAAGGCCAGCTTACGGGCAATGCGGTCGTTAACCCCCTGTAGAAAGCTCTTAGGAAGCCTGTAGCCTGGATCTTGGCGCATGGCGCTCTCGAATAGCTCGTCGAAGTTTTGCTGCTTGCTCATATCGTTACCCCCAGATTTCTTCTTTTGCAAATGTAAGCTTTTCCCTTAACATGTTCCGAGCCCGGGCCAGGTAGCTCTTCACCGTACCCTCGGGCATCCCGGTTACCTCTTCTATTTCCTTATACGAGAACTCCTCGAGGTAGAATAGCGTGAGCACCACCCGGTAGTGCTGCGGCAGCTCCTCCACCTTGCGCAGCAGCAGCCGCCGCCCATCCTCGTCGAGGGTAAAGGAGCGACCATCGTCAACCGCGCCCCCCACCTCGCGCTCTAACGCTGGAGAGTCGTCCATCGACACCTCCTGCAGCCGCTTGCGCTTACGCAGGTGGTTCACGGCATGATGGTAGGCGATGGAGGCAATCCATGTCGAGAGCTTGGCCTGCCCACGGAACTCGCCCAGCTTCTGAAATACCTTCACGAACACATCCTGGCAGATGTCGGCAGCCTCATCGTCGCTCAGCACCATGCGGCGAACGATGTGCAGCACCAGCTTCTGGTGAATGCTCACCAGGTAGCCGAAGGCCGACATGTTGCCGTTAATGATTTGCTTTATGAGTTCTGCATCGTTCATGTTGTGTATATGACGCCAAGATAGTAGTAAAGGTTGCAGCATCCGCTAGCTTTTCTTCAAAAAATATTTTCTAAAAAAAAGTATCCGTCCTGCAACCTTTCCCCCCGCAGCGGTGTCATATGGGCAAATCAAAAACACAAACGCGATGGACGATATACTAGTATTTGGAATCGTATTTTACGGGTTCTACTTTATTTTTAAGCTCTGGTCAGACCATTCCATAAAGCGAATGCTCATCAAAAACAACATGATCGACCAATCGGATAAGCTAATTGCTAAGGAAACATCAACGTCCGAACAGAACAGCTTACCAACGCTTAAGTGGGGATTGGTGCTTCTTGCTCTTGGAATAGGCTCTGTAGTGTCTGCCTCCTATTACCCGCTTCTTAAAACCTTCGAAGATAGTGACTACATGATCGAGTGGATGATCCCCGGTATCGTACTCATCTTTGCCTCGATGGGATTCTTGGCCTACTTCTTCATCTCACAAAAAATGAAAAAGTAGCATCTCGAAAATAGCTAAATGAAAAGGGAGCAACCGCAATGGTTAGCTCCCTTTTTTTACGATCATCTGGCAGCGGGCACAATCGAACTGCAGCCTAAAGCGCCGCCCATTATTTTCGAGGTATAGCGGCTCCTTCAGCTTCGAGATACCAGCCGTTTTAAGGCAAGCCCCCAGTTCGTAGCGCAGGCAGTACTTGGTGGTCATCAGGTGGGCACCCTCCACGTGCGAGAGCTCGTAGCCCTCGTCAACCTGCAGTACGCCGTGGCGCTCGTAGAACTTCCGCGCTAGCGAGTTCACCACGTTACCCGAGTAGTCGAGCGCTCGTTCGGGGTAGGGTATGCTATTGGGGATGATAGATGACACAGGCTCTGGCAGACTTGCCGCACGCTTAGTCTCCAGCGCTTCGAGCAGCGATCTACGGTAGCCATTCAGGGTCGATATGGAGATAAACGGCACCTCCGAGCAATCGACATCTACGCGCACCACCTCAAACATCCCGCCACCCGACTTGCGCAGCTGCTGATCGATGTTCTGAAGCGCACGATCGGGCTTTTGGGCTACTTCAAAGGTCGCCTCCACCACCAGCTCGGAGGAAAAGCCATCGGCATCCAGCACCATCATGGTCAGCCGTCCAGCCGCGTAGGTAAAGCTTATGCTGATATCTACCAACCGCTCGGTAGCGCCGCTCTCGAGCATCTTGGCAAACCGATGGTCGTAATTCCTAAATATCTGAATCCCCTTCGTAATGCCATCCATCCGGTTAGGGAACACGCTTCGGCCTTCCACCTTGTTGATGTTGGTTCCCACCAGCCCCCCACCTTTAGCGATAAAGCAGATGCCATCGCCATTCGACAGCGGCATTTTGGCATCAACATCAAAGGATGGCTTCCGCACATTCGTCACCGTACCCACCAAGGCTCCGGTAGCCTTTGCGGTATTGAATCCCGTGAGGCTATCCTCCCGATTCTGCGTAAAGTAGGTGGTAAAACCACGGTTAAAGCTCTTCTGCGCATCGGGCGTAAAGCCAAGGTACACCTTCCCCGATGATGCCCTGCGGTACTCGGACCGCTCCTCAAGTATAGCATCAAGCTCCTTACGGTATAGCGCGGTGATATTCTTAACGTAGTCGATATTCTTGAGCCTGCCCTCAATCTTAAACGAGCAGACACCCGCATCGGCCAGCTGCCGGATGCTATGCGAAAGGTTGAAATCCTTAAGCGAAAGCAGATGCTTATTCTTTAGGATGATGCTGCCCGTGCCATCCACCAAGTCGTAGGCCGATCGGCAGGGCTGTGCGCACGCACCTCGGTTGGCGCTGCGCCCGGTAATAGACTCGCTCAGGTAGCACTGACCGCTGTAGCTCACGCAAAGCGCGCCATGCACAAACGCCTCCAGCTCCACGCTAGTCTGCCTACGAATATCAGCAATCTGCTGCAGCGACAGCTCGCGGGCAAGAATCACCCGCTCGAAGCCAACATCCTGTAGAAACCGCGCCTTTTCGGGGCTGATGTTGTGAGTTTGCGTAGAGGCATGCAGCGCAATAGGCGGTAAGCCCATCTCCATAAACGCCATATCCTGAACAATCAGCGCATCGGCACCCGCATTGTAGGCCCAACGGGCAACCCTCTCGGACTCCTCCAGCTCCTGCTCGTACACAATGGTATTTACTACCACAAAAACCTTCGCCCTGTAGCGATGCGCATAGCGGATAAGCTGCTCCACATCCTCAAAAGAGTTAGCGGCAGCCTCGCGTGCGCCAAAACGGGGCGCCCCAACGTACACCGCATCGGCCCCATAGCCAATGGCAGCAATACCCTGCTCAAGGTTCTTGGCGGGCGATAGTAGTTCTAAGGTTCTTGGCTTCATCGGCGACAAAGGTAGCAATTAAGGGAATAGGGAGTAGCAAATTGAGCGTAGCAGAGCGCTCTGCTGCCATAGCAACTAGCATCCCTGCCGAGCCAAGCAGGCGGCTGGCATCACGTACCCCGCAGCAGCCTATTATAAAGCATAAGTAGCACAACCATCGGCACTTTACTCTTTTTCGATCACTCTAAAACCGAGAAAAAAGTCGAAAAAAGTGAGAAAAAAGTCGCTTTTTGGGTGGATGTCGGAACTAGAAGCTTCAAAAATGAAGGAAAAAGCCCCAAAAAAGGCGGTTAAACCGATAAATTTCTCCCTCAAAGTGACCTTTTTGAGGGTTTCAGCCACAACGAGCACTCAAAAACCGACTTTTTTCTCGGTCTGACCGAGTTTTTTCTCACTTTTAGCGACCTTTTTCTCGCTCTGAGGGACTTTTTTCTAGCTTTTAGGGAGAAAAAGGTCGGTTCAACCGATGACTTAGTCGGTTCAACCTTCTATTAAGTCGCTGGCAGGTTCGGCTTTGTCGGTTTTAGCGGTAACCTCCCCCAATCCAAAAAGATGAATCAACTCGTGGGCCACCCCATCCTCCTTATGGTGGCGCGCAACTACGTTGGCAGCCTTTTTCACTTTTTCGGGAGCATTGCCCATGGCCACCCCAACGCCAACCTCGCGGAGCATCTCCACGTCATTGTAGTTATCGCCAAAAGCGGCAGCGTTGGCGGCATCAACGCCAAGAGCGGCTAGCACCTTATGCATGGCTAGCGCCTTATTGGTCCCAGTTGGGGTAATTTCGAGGTAGGTATCTTTTGATCGGTAGGAGTTGGCATTAGCGGCATGCTCTCTTCGCATAAAGTGCTCCAGCTCGCCAATAGCATGAGCATCGCCCATGCACATGATTTTGTGCACGCCTCCACCCTTACGCGCCCACCTTTCGAGGGTTTGCTCAACAGGTGCAAGTGCAGGTGTTACCCTGGTATTGTTAATCTCACGCTTGGCCCAGTAGTCCTCCGTTTCGGCAACCCACTCGTCTTCCCTAAACAGGCTGATGTGGACGTTGGATTCCTTTAGAAAGGAGTATACCTCGTAAGCCACATCGGTAGAAATTGTCAAGTTTTGAACAACCTCGCGCCGCTCGGTATTGTGGAAGATAAGCCCGCCATTGTAGGCAACAATGGGGTCGTTAATCCCCAGTTGGGCGGCCAGATGGGTTATCGCCTTTGGCATACGCGCCGAAATAAGGACGAAGGGAACATCGTATAGCGTACGAATCTTTTTGATGGTATCAACCGTAAGCGGAGAGAGAACGCGATCCTTGTTGAGTAGGGTACCGTCAATATCCGAAAGTATCGCCTTGATGGGCTGCAATAGTTCTGCCATATAATTGTAGAAGGAACGCGCGAAAGTAGACAAAAAAAGAGGGCTCCGAAATTCGGAGCCCTCAGCGGCAATGCCTATTAAGAATTATTTACATTTTAAGCCCTTAAGAGCAGCAGCAGCCTGAGCCTTATACTTTGGACTTTCAGCTGCAAGCTTGTAGTTGGCGCAAGCATTAGGGTTGTCGTTCTTCTTCGAGTAGATGTTACCCAACAGAATATAAACCTTACCCTTATCCTCTGGCTTCGTAATCAAGGCTAATGCCTTATTTGAGCTTTCAATTGCATCATCCCACTTCGATAGGTAGTAGCTGTCAAATGCCATTTTGTAGTAGATTGCATCGGTCTCTGGAGCATACTTAAATACATTCTTGTATGCTTCAATTGCATTCTCATACTTCTTTGCCTTTTCGGCAGCAGCAGCCTTGTCAATAAAAAGGTCGCGAGCCTGAGCCTTTGCATTCTTTACGTCTTCTGGCTTATTGGTACGAGTTCCTACCTCTATTACCTTTTCGAAGTAAACAAGAGCAGAATCTGCCTTTGCCTGCTTTTCATACACTAAACCTAAACCAAGAAGGTTCTGAGTAGCATCAGGTGTAAGCTTTAGCCCCATGTTGTAGTACTCCTTTGCCTTTTCTAGGTTATTCGCACCAAACTCCTGGTTACCCAAAATTCTGTACAGCTGTGGCACTGCATTCTTCGCGCTGCTTACAACCTTTTGATCGTTGTACTTTTCACCAACCTCAATAGCGTTGTTGAACTCCTTTACCGATTCTGCAATCTTCTTATCCTTGTAAAGAGTCATCGCATTTTGAAGGTAGCTGGCAGGAAGGAGCTTAATTGCACCATCCTTCACCTCGTTAGCTTCATCTCCAACCTTTCCGGCAACATCTATGGCTTGGCTGAAAGCCGCAATTGCTGCTGGGTAATTTTTAGCATTAAAAGCAGCAACACCATCGTTGTACGACTTCGCAGCATCCGCTTTAGTTTGAGCAGCGGCATTTAGCGTAAGGAAAAATGCCATTACTCCAAGAAGTCCAAAAACTCTCATCATCTTCGTTCTCATAGGTCTATTCTGTTTAAATTTTACTCTCAATAATCATTAACAACTTCTTGCAAAGAAATGTTAATCCATCAAATGTGCAATAGCTAACGTAATTTTTGTCGCTTGTTTTTGAAAAAACTTATCATCAAAGCTGTACAATCCTCATTTAGCACCCCTCCTTTTACCTCTGTCCGTGGATGTAGGAGGCCTTCCCCTATATTCTGATACCCCCTTTTCGGATCTGTAGTTCCATACACCAACCTTCCTAGATGTGTCCAGTATGCTGCCGATGCGCACATTGGACAGGGCTCCACCGTTACATACAGCGTACACTTATCAAGGTACTTTCCGCCTATTGTGTTTGCCGCCGCAGTAAGCGCCTGCATCTCGGCATGCGCCGTTGCATCGTTCAGCGCTTCAGTAAGGTTATGCGCTCTGGCAACTATGCGATCATTCATAACAACAATCGCGCCAATTGGCACTTCGTCCCTACTTAACGCATAATGCGCTTCTTTTAGTGCCTCGCGCATGAAATGTACGTCATCTTTGTCGATATTGGTCATATTTAAGTCGTTAAAATACCCTTTCGAAAGCCGCAAATGTATAGATTAATTCAGCATTTAAACGAAAAATTGTACCTTCGCGACATTAGAAATTAAGGTACTATGTATAGAACACATACATGCGGCGAATTACGCCTCGAAAATGTTGGAACTGAAGTTACCCTATCGGGATGGGTACAGCGCGTCCGTAAGCTGGGCGGGATGACCTTTATAGACCTTAGGGATAGATATGGAATTACCCAGCTGGTTGTTGAAGATAACGCTAGCGCTGATGTTGTTGAAACCACCAGCCGCCTTGGACGCGAATTTGTTGTAAGCGCAAAAGGGAAAGTGGTTGAGCGCGCCAGCAAGAATAGCAAGATTGACACCGGCGATGTAGAAATCATCGTAAGCGCGCTTACCGTTCTCAACAAATCGGATATTCCTCCTTTCACCATAGAAGATGATACTGATGGTGGCGACGAAATCCGCATGAAGTACCGTTACCTAGACCTACGCCGCAGCAAGGTGCGCAACAACCTTATCCTGCGCTCGAAAATGGCTATCATCGTTCGCAACTACCTCGATACGCTCAACTTTATTGAAACGGAAACTCCCGTATTAATAAAATCGACCCCCGAAGGAGCTCGCGACTTTGTAGTTCCTTCGCGCATGAATCCTGGCGAGTTCTACGCCCTGCCCCAGTCGCCACAACAGCTAAAGCAACTGCTGATGGTTGCAGGCTTCGACAGATACTACCAAATCGTAAAGTGCTTCCGCGACGAGGACCTAAGAGCCGATCGTCAACCCGAGTTTACCCAAATAGACTGCGAGATGTCATTTGTAGAGCAGGACGATGTTCTTGGCATCTTCGAAGGGCTAACACGCCATCTCTTTAGGGAGATCAAAGGGTTTGATCCTGGAGAATTCCCACGTATGACCTACGCCGAGGCCATGGAAAAGTACGGCAGCGACAAGCCTGATATTCGATTTGGCATGCTCTTCAACGAGATTACAGAGATCGTAAAGGGTAAGAATTTCCCAGTATTCGACTCGGCCGAGTACGTTGGGGCTATATGCGTTGAAGGTTGTGCCGAATACACCCGAAAGCAGCTTGATGCGCTGACCGAGTTTGTGAAGCGCCAGCAAGTTGGTGCCAAAGGGTTGGTATACGTTAAGTACGCTGCCGACGGAAGCCTTAAATCTTCTGTCGATAAGTTCTACAGCACCGAAGACCTTGAAAAATGGGCAGCAGCCTGCAATGCTAAGCCAGGCGACCTGCTCCTAATTCTATCTGGCGAAAAGGCCAAGACTCAGGTGCAGCTAGGGATGCTACGCTTAGAGCTTGCCCACCAGCTGAACCTAATGAACAAGGACGTATACAGACCTCTTTGGGTCGTAGATTTCCCTTTACTAGAATGGGACGAGGAAACTGGCCGCTACCACGCCATGCACCATCCGTTTACATCGCCAAAGCCTGAAGATATTGCAGAACTCGAAGTATCGCCAGGCACTATACGCGCTAACGCCTACGACTTGGTGATTAACGGCGTAGAAGTTGGTGGTGGATCGGTTCGTATTTTCGACAGCGAGCTTCAAGCGAAGATGTTTAAGCTGCTTGGCTTTACACCCGAAACGGCGCAAGAACAGTTTGGCTTCCTGATGAACGCCTTTAAGTACGGTGCTCCTCCCCATGCCGGGATTGCGTTTGGCTTCGACCGCCTAGTAAGCCTCTTTGCCGGACTAGACAGCATCCGCGACGTGATTGCCTTCCCAAAGAACAACTCTGGCCGCGATGTTATGATGGAATCGCCATCTACCATATCAGACGAGCAGCTGAAGGAGCTAATGCTGAAGGTTACCAAGTAAGCATCCACATTCAACAATAAAAAAGAAGGCTACGGTTATCGTGGCCTTCTTTCTTTATGTATAACACAGTTACCGAGGCAGATTAATGCTCTCAACCTTACGTGCAATGTAGCTAATCTTTAAGGCGCTTGCCTTTCTAAGCTCCTGCTTAACATCGGTAACCATCCCCATTCTTGCATCTTCGTCAATCTTTAGCGCAACGGTCATAAAGCCACGATCGGCTTCGTCAAGCTTTTCTCGCTCTGAGGATATGAAATCGCGAATATCCTCGAGGGTTCTGAACGAATCGTTTAACTGAATACGAGCATCGGTTCCGTAGATAGCCTGAAACTCACGATTAGGGGTTCCAATGTAGATGAAGCTGGTAAGCGATTTCTTCTCTAATTTGGCAACCTCGGTTGCAGCGGGTAGCCTTACCCGTACCTTAACCTGCTGCTCCCTCATGGTGGTGGAAACCATAAAGAAGAATAGAAGCATAAACACAATGTCGGGTAACGACGCTGTAGACAGCGAGGGCATACGCCCCTTTCCTTTTCTTGCAAATTTTGCCATCGCTATTTCGCTCCTGCTGCATTACGTGGATTAGCCTCTGATATTTGCTGAGGATACACTTTCTTAACAGCCTCCTGCTCATCTTCGGAAAGCTGCACGAACTTCTTCCCGAATCTTTCGTGAGAGGCCTTTTCACGGAGAATGTTGTAAGCCGCAACAATCTCGTTCTGAACTTCCATATACATTCTATAGGAGGTACCACGGTCGTTCTGCAACGAGATAACCCCTTTCGAAACCTCTACATTGCCAATTCCTTCTATGCTTTTAACCGTGCGTTCCGAGAGTGATGGCTTATTCTGTGGATTTTCAACGAACTCTATAACCTTTTCCCTAAGCTGGGAGACATCCATGCGCTGCCCGTTTACCATTAGCCAGTCGCGGCTGTTGACTAGCACCATCAGCACATTTCGTTGGTTTACTTCTTGGCTGGAAGCTTGCTGCTCCTGTGTCCAAGGGGGAAGCCTGCGCTGTAGGCCTGTATCCGAGTTCATGGTAGTTGTTACCAAGAAAAAAATCAGCAGAAGGAAGGCGATGTCTGCCATAGAGCCTGCGTTTACCTCGGGGGTACCTCTTCCTGCCATAGCTGCTATCTTTTAACCGATGAAGATTGGTTTAACGTTTAAGGAGATCCCTAACCTCGGTAAGCAGCATCCCAAAAATGGAGATGCCGAAAAGGGCATAGGCCACATAAAGACCTGTATCTGTCCATTTCAACGTAGCGGTATCTTTACTGTAAAGGTCCGACATCTCCTTTGATGTAAAGACAAGAGGGGCATCGGACGAAAGCAGGTAGGCTACAACGGCAATGGCAAGCAGGCCTCCTACCCCAACCAAGACAAACTTAAGATTAGAGGGATTCAAGAAAATATTGATAACGGAGAAGACTGCAACAAGCGCGATGGCAATAAACGCCAGCACATACGCATACGATAGGTATGGACCTGCGGCGGCAATGTTCTGCTCGCTCTTGTTGCCAGTTCCATCCTGCTCCATAAAAAACATCACCGTAAATACGACTGCTAGCGCATAGGCGATATACAGGAATGCCTTCGAATATTTGGTTATGGTCATGGCCGGTTACCTTTTTAGGTTGAACTTAACAAGTATGTCGATAAGCGAGATGGAGGCATCTTCCATTTCCATCACCAGAGAGTCGATCTTCGATACAATGTAGCTGTAGAATACCTGAAGGGTCATCGCTACAATAAGCCCCGTTACAGTGGTGATAAGGGCTATCTTAATGCCACCAGCCACAAGGCTCGGCTCGATATCGCCTGCTCTTTCGATGTTGTCGAAGGCTATAATCATACCTATCACCGTACCTAGGAATCCGAGCATCGGCGCAATAGCGATGAAAAGGGCAATCCAATTAAGCCCACTCTCCATCTGGGCCATCTGAACTCCACCGTACGCCACAACCGACTTTTCCACAACTTCCACCCCTTCGCTGGAACGATCTAACCCCTGATAGAAAATAGAGGCCACCGGACCGCGGGTGTTTCGGCACACCTCCTTTGCGGCTTCAATGCCACCTCGATCGAGCGCATTTTCGATGCTCTGAAGGAGCTTCTTGGTATTGGTGGTGGCCATGTTCAGGTAGATAATCCGTTCGATTGCGATGGCCAACCCGAAAATCAGGCACAGAAGGATTGGGGCCATATAAAGAGGGCCTCCCTCGATAAACTTCGTTTTTATCTGCTGATGAACGGGTATCTCTGCCGCGACGGCAGCTGATGCCTGGCTGCCAGCGGCGGCAGTATCGACCTTCGCAGCAGCGGCGGTGCTGGTTGTAACCGAATCCTTTTGAGCAGATGCTGTAGATACCAAAAGGAGCATCCCCAAAGCGGCAATCGTTGCAAGATATATCTTCATGGTTGATGTCGATTAGTTCTTAAAAAACAACGAATTGCCGTGAATAGTTTTACGCGGGTTCCTAAAAGTGCCTTGCTCCTTACGCCGCTTCGCTTGTTCTCCCCAAGACCAGCATTCAGGCAGCCTCACATGTTACGCACTATGCCAGCGCGTACACAATTTTGGTGGAGGCTAATCCAACTGATACCCATTGGAATGCTTACCAGTAATCGATACCTTCGCTTCCGAATACGGCCAGAGGCTTCGCCAAACCAAGCGTTGCGAGGAAGCTAACGCTTAGCGAAGGAGGATAAAGGACGAAGGCGGTGTTATTCGATATAAATCGCAGCATTCTGCAACAGAAAAATGGGGTGTTGTTCTCCATCAAGACGAAAGTGATACTCTTTCTTGAGGTAGTGCTTGTGTTTTATGCTGATGTAATGGTAAAAGGGTAAAGTGTGAGGCTGCTGCCAAGCATTGTACGAGGCAACGAACAGCTGTAACGCAATTTTCGCCACCGAGTGTGCAACTTTTGGCGCGAGCTAATGCCCAATTTCTGGAAGGTGTTGCCCAAAAATGAGGAGGTGTTCCTCAAAAGTAGTGGAGTAATGCCCAAAGCTTGGAGGCTGATGCCCAAAGCAGCCCCAGTAATGGCAAAAGTAAAGCCGGTGATGGGCAAAAGACAGGCTGCTCTCCCGTTTTTAGGTAATGCTTCGCTGTTTTTGTAGCTGGTAACCGAATATCTTCAGGCAGTGGATGCCACATGGAGCATAGTGTTGATGAAAAATGCAATAGTGTTGGTGAAATGGGGCTAAGTGATCGCCAAAATCGCAGAGGTGTTACCCAAATATGGAAAAGTAACCGCCAAATTCGTTCAAGTTTCTTTACTTGTGTAAATATTTCGCTGTTTTTTGGTATGTATCGCGTGTTAGTTTCGATTGTTTATCGGTGCTAGTTTATGAATATCAGCAATATATCTAGTTTTGTAGCAAAATCAGCATGTTTAACACTACTGTTTAGCTCACTAGGTGGTGGTTTAAGCTAATGCTGCGCTTTCTGGCCTCGATCGTAGTACTGCCCCCAACCGCCAAACCTGCAATGGCGCATAGATGCGTCGGCATCAATGCTCGAATATGGGAGCATAGGGCGTAGCCCCATGCTCGATGATGGCGCCCTTACAGGGCTATGGGGCGGATGGGCTCTTTGCCTAGGGGCACCTGAGGTTGCCGCTATAGCCTGGCAGCCTGATCTGAACATAGCGTCCTCGCTCATAGCCGTCAGGCTAAGATTTAATCCATATTGTACGACTCCTATGGAGTCGTACATCTAAGATGATTCCCTTATCTACAAACCTTTAATGCCTCTGGCATTATGCTTTCGTTCGAAAAATCCCATAGGGATTTAAGCTTTGTAGATTGAAGTTTGGCATCCATACCGACCCGATACGGGTCGTACTAGAGCATACAATTCTGTTAGCAGAATCCCTTTTTCTTAGCCTGACGGCTATGAGCGCCCTCGCTACGCTCTAGCAACCAAGTCCTCCGTCCTTAATGACTATCACCTAGCTCAGCGTAGTCTAATTAAACGCACGAGGCTCGCCTCCATTTTGCAATTGACTACGTCGAACTTCGTTTCCGTCGAACATAAGTAGCGGTCTTTGACCGCCATTAAACGGCAAGTCTGCACCACCACATAAAAGCGCAACCACACCAACGGCTGCGCTTTACTTTTTTGCTACTTTTGATTGCGGTCTGAACCGAGCACGAAGTGCGAGCTCAGCGTAGCTAAGCTACGACTAGCCTCGTGCGCTGATGCAGGCTTCGACGAGCGGTGGATCTAAATCATACGCCATAAATTATTTAGCATAGCCATAAAAGAAAAAAGCTTCCCATGCAGGAAGCCTTTTTTGGATCTATATCAAGCCTATTTATATGAGTCTCGATAGTAGCATTCCCCAAACGAATAGACTGTTGTTTCTTTTTTCTTGCCAGTAAATAAAAAAAACAGACATAATGCTGCATATTATACCATACCATTATTTTGATCTTTTAATTTCCTCATGCACTAGTTCAAAGGTTTCTATTGAAACATCATTCCCCTTACTAGAAATTTGGATAAATTGCTTTTTAGCAGGCGTTGGTAGATCGTTTGAATCATCTCTGCTACAAGATGTAAACGCTAAGCCAAGAATGGCTACGAAAGACAAAACTCTTAATGATTTCATATCTATTTGTTTTAATTAATGCCTTACCCAGTTTCCCAAGGTAAAACTACCTCAAGAGGAAAAGCGTGTAAGCTGCTAATCTATCTATCTTGAGATACGACCAAGCACCCGCATCATAAATAAACAACCTCTCCACGTCCATCCGATATATTTAAAAAAACATATGACCAACAGAACACTTGCATTGCCTAACCCTTATATGCTAAAAATTGGTCGTTTTCAAGATAAGGATAAAGCCAAAGCGCTTTAAAAACTAGTATGTAGCTGTGTCGTTGCGAGCACAAAATTATAGTTTCCTTAGCAACATGCAAACATCGTGGAGGTGTCTCAGGATTTTCGCCTTTAAGATTTCAGCACTTGTTCTCTATACGAGTCACTTATTGCGGCCTTAATCCACTAGTTAGCCGTAGTCGAATTCAAACGCACAAGGCTCACCTACATTTTGTAAATTCCGTCGAACATAAGTAGCGGTCTTTGACCACCATTAAACGGCAAGCCTGCACCACTACATATAAGCGCAGCCACCACCAACGGTTGCGCCTTACTTTTTTGCTACTTTTGATTGCGGTCTGAACCGAGCGCTTTGCGCGAGTTCGGCGTAGCAACCCGCTACATCGCAAAGTCGAAGTTGCAACCGAGCACGAAGTGCGAGCTCAGCGCAGCTAGCTTAGCCTAGCCTAGCCTCGAGCGCTGGTATAGACTACGGCGAGCGGGGTATTAGGCAGCTTTATTGCTTATATAAACGAGTTATGCACAAGCTTATGACTAAGACAACAATCATATCATTACTAGGAATAGTACTTCTTTCATTTACTATTAAGACAGACTTTTTAGGTGAACAAAAAAAGTATGAACGAGTAAGGATAGCCATAAAGGAAAAACAAGGACTACTAGAAAAGACTTTAAAAGAAAATCAAATTTCAATAGGTAACCTTAACCTGCTTTTGGTTGCATATAAAGACAACGACCTCCTTGAAATTTACGCTAAGAATAAACAAGATGGGGCTTATAAAAAAATTCTTTCGTATGAAGTTTGTTCTCGTTCAGGACAACTTGGACCAAAAAGAAAATCTGGTGACGGACAAGTTCCAGAAGGTTTCTATCACATTGACAGATTTAATCCGACAAGTAACTTTTACCTATCTCTTGGACTTAGCTATCCGAATCTTGCCGACAAGAGAAAAAGTAAAGCCAGCAATTTAGGGGGGGGAATTTTCGTTCACGGCTCTTGCGTTACCATAGGTTGCTTACCAATGACAGACGACTATATTAAGGAAATATATTTATTAGCTGTTTATGCCAGAAATAATGGACAAAACAAAATCCCAGTCTACATTTTTCCGTTCAAAATGACCGACCAAAATATGAAAACATATAAAGCCAAACACAAAGGAAATAAAGAATTAATTTCGTTTTGGGACAACCTTAAAATTGGATATGGCAAATTTATCAAAGACTCTAAAGAGTTGAATATAAAAGTTGCAGAGAATGGAGATTACATTTACTAAGACGATTATAAAGCCTGTGCATAACACACGGTATAGCCAACAAGCTGGTGAAGTGTAAGCGGTAGCTTGCAGCACCGCAGTGCAGGCTGAGAAAAAGGAAGCCCCTCACTAGCCGTAGTCTAAATTCAACTCACAAGGCTCGGCGGAATTTGCCATTGACTACGTCGAACTTCGTTTCCGTCGAACATAAGTAGCGGTCTTTGACCGCTATTAAACGGCAGGTTAGTACTTCTACATAAAAGCGCAGCCACCACCAACGGCTGCGCTTTGTTTTTTGCTACTTTTGATTGCGGTCTGAACCGAGCGCTTTGCGCGAATTCGGTGTAGCCAAGCATCGGCTAGCCTCGTGCGCTGATGTAGACTACGGCTAGTTAGTTATTATTTATACGGTAGAAAAAGATGGTAGTGTAACAATAAGCATTAAAAAGTAAACAAAATGGGAAAGAAGATTTCTATTACATGCGGAATTATTTTATTGGTTGCTTGCTTGTTTTATTGGTATGCAAATAGAATGGAGTATATGAACGAAGTTAAATACAATAGAGATACTTTTATTCTTTATAAGGATTGGCACGAGAGTACTGGAAACTTTGATAAACTTTGGGATCCTGATTATAAACATATTTATGTTATAAAAAAAAATAGAAAGTACTATTTAAAGTTCTCTTACGGAGAATTGGTAGGGGAGGATGGATTTATGGTAGAACCTTACATAAGAATAGAGGGAGATAGTCTTGTTCTTTCACAAGGAGATGATTTTATCTACTATCGAATGCCTGCAAATTTGCCTAGCGTATCAGTAAAAAACATAAGGGTTTATAAAATATACAGAGGGGCTTGGGCAAATGGTAGCAGAATAGATAGCAGTATAGGAGGGTATGATGTAAAAACCACTGATTTTCTCGAAATTCCTGTAAATGGTGATGCCTTAATAAAATTTATATCCTTGCCAAAGGGTAAATAGAGAAGCGGCCTTTGACCGCAATTGAACGAAAACAATACCCCCCCTGAATCCCCGAGCTGAGCGTAGCGTCCTCGCTCATAGTTGTCAGGCTAAGAAAAGGGATTCAGCTATCAGAATAGTATGCTCTAGTACGACCCATATCGGGTCGGTAAGGATGCTAAGCTTCTACCTACAAACCTTAAATCCCTATGGGGATTTTTCGAACGAAAGCATAATGCCAGCGGCATTAAAGGTTTGTAGATAGGCGAATCATTTTGGATATACGACTCCATGGGAGTCGAACAATATGGATTAAATCTTAGCCTGACGGCTATGAGCCTCCTCGCTACGCTCTCGCAACCAAGGCCTCTGGCCGTAATTGCCTAACCAAAGCTAAGCTTCGCCTAGCCTCGTGCGCTGATACAGACTTCGACGAGCGGGGAACTTGGCAACGCCAGCACCCCTTGGAAAGCTTACCGCAAATCGATACCTTCCGCCTCCGAATACGGCCAGAGGCCTCGCCAAACCAAGCGTAGCGAAGACGCTAGGCTTAGCATGGGGGGACTGCCTAACGTGGGTTTTTAAATGACTATTTTAAGTAGGAGAAGTTTCGATGAGTAGCAAAGAATTGGAAAAGGAGGTAAAAAGATTGGTGCATTCGAATCGCTATTTGAAGGGCTATGTTTGCGCTGTAGATGTACTCATGCAGCTTAACTTTTTGTCGGAGAGTGATTATGAATGCTGGCAGCTGGGTAAGGTCGACTATTTAGAAGGTGTATGTAGCGTTAATTTGGAGAAGCTTACGTTGGTAAATAAGCTGATTAGAAGATACGCTGCTGAATTGAATTTGGAGAGTTCTTGGACAGAATATAATCAAACGGGTAAACGATTAAGCCGTCGGTTGAGGTTTAGCAAATCGGGCAATAAAGCTATCGAAGAACAGTATGCCACACATTATGTGGATAAAAAGCGAATGGAGGAATTGAAGGAGAATAGGAGCAGTATCTAGTTCCCTAGTTAACCGGAGTCTAAATTAAACGCACGAGGCTCGGCGGAATTTGGCTACGCCGAGCTCCGCTTCGCTACGGTTGCAATTCCGTCGAACAGAAGTAGCGGTCTTTGACTGCCATTAAACGGCAGGTTAGTATCACCACATAAAAGCGCAACCACACCAACGGCTGCGCTTTACTTTTTTGCTACTTTTGATTGCGGTCTGAACCGAGCGCTTTGCGCGAGTTCGGCGTAGCCAACCCGCTACTTAGCAAAGTCGAAGCTGCAACCGAGCACGAAGTGCGAGCTCAGCGTAGTCAAACTTCGCCTAGCCTCGTGCGCTGAAGCCGTGGACTACGGCTAGCGGGGGCTTAGCTGAGGCTTTCCCCGTCAGTTAGTGCTGGCGAAGGCAGCCTGCTCGATTACCTGCTGGACTTAGAGCTGAAAAAAACATCTAAGGCCTGTTATGGTACATAATTGGACATACCCGGACCCGTCTTGTCATAAACATTAAAGAACTCGTCAGACATGATTGTGGCAATACTATCTTTCGGTGTCTCAATCAGATCCTGGTCCAGCGTCTTGATCCGGAACGTCCAGCCTGTTGGGAGATTCTTGAAGTTGCTTGCGCCTGCAGCAACAAATTCCTCGTAGGTGTATTGTGGTTCGAGACCCAACTGGAATCCTTTCATGATCCAGGTGTTGCCTGCAGCATCGTCAAGCAGCAAAACTGTGGTGCCTTTGTTCCAACCCAGTGAGCTATTCCGCGCGATGGTCTGGGGCATGTAGGGCGTGCTCTCGGAGACACCACCATTGTTGCCGCTCATGTTAAGTTGTGCAACCCATGCAGCCAACATGCCATTGAAGACTCTCTCCACTCCTCTACCAATTTCTGACCAATCGGTCAACCAGAGTTTCGGTCCGTTTAACGATGCATTCTGAACACCATATTCCTGCTCCATCTTGTTGAAGTCAAGTCCTTCGACAAGTTCCTGAGGAGCGGTGTCTTTCGAAGCTGGGATTCCATTGGTCGTAAACATGGTGTTGTAACATGCAGCGACCATATCTCCAGTTTCAGGATCGGGGTTCGCGAGGAATATCTCGATGAACCTTACCTGGTGCGTATTCTCGACATGAATCATGATGGCGTTATTGCCGTCGTCAAGCACACTGAATTCGCCAACGGATATTCCCTGTGCGAAGGAACCCATCTCATTTGCAGGCATTAATAAAACTTCTTTCATCTTTTTCATCGTTTTTCTCCTTTGAATTTTAGTTTTTACATTTTAACTATATGGTTGATCGGTTTACTATTTCATGTCCTGGTAACACCCATGTGCCATTAATAACCCCATTACGGGCTTTGTATAAGCGTACAATATTCGGTAATGGGTATGAAATTGGATTGTTTCGGATCTCCCCCAAAATAAACTATAATGCTGCCATCACTGTTTTTTACAGCAGATGCGCTGTTGACGGTATAGGAGTTATACGGGTTCTTTTCAAAATATCCGGCGTTTATTGTAAACGCTCGTCGACCAGGGGGTGTTCAATTTAATTTTCATTTTTTTTTTTGGCTTGCAGATAAAGGTTGGCGGTATGAAATGTTAGGGATTGCGGGCTACTTTCCTGTCCAGTTACACCGAAGCTCGGCGGCATTTGGCTACGCCGAACTCCGCCGAGCTACGGTTGCAATTCCGTCGAACATAATTAGCGTTCTTTGACCGCCATTAAACGGCAAGCCTGCACCACCACATAAAAGCGCAGCCACCACCAACGGTTGCGCTTTACTTTTTTGCTACTTTTGGTAGCAGACGGTAGACTGCTGCTTGGCAAGGACGAAGCTATTCTGCAGGCTATAGCCTACAATGATAGAGCCGACGAAGGCTGGTGCCTTCGCCGAACGAGGGAATAATAAATAGGTTGTTAATATATAATCTTGAAAGATTAATTCATTTATATTTTATGAAGGTGATTTCAGAAATAAGCAAAAAGAAAATGTTAATTGTAATCATTCCTGTTATTATTACTGTTTTAGTGACAGTTTATATTAGTAATTCTAGAAAAGTCGAGATTCTAGGATTTGCTAATGAGAATGAAAAGATTACTATCGAATTTCCTTACAAATGTTACAAATTTACGGTAAATGGTGATAATGAAGGAGGTACTCTTCGCTATTTTTATAGGGAAACTAAATTCTTTTCAATATGTAATAAATCTAGAATTATCATTCGAATAGATTCATCTAATGTTAATCGTCTAGACACCCTTATTTTGTTAACTAAAAGCAACAGGTTACCAATTATTTCTTTTCAAAATCCTAGAAAAACCTCTTTTAAAAGATGCTTTTTCATTATAGATGGAAAAGATATAGTTATACCTTAGTTGAGCGAAGTTTAATCAGCGAACAAGGCTAGTCGGCATTTGGCTACGCCGTCTGACTTAAGAAGCGGTTTGGTTCTCTGCTAGCCGTAGTCTAATTAAACGCACGAGGTTCGCTTACATCTTGCAATGCCGTCGAACCTAAGTAGCGGTCTTTAACCGCCATTAAACGCAAGTTAGTACTACTACATATAAGCGCAGCCACCACCAACGGTTGCGCTTTACTTTATTGCTACTTTTGATTGCGGTCTGAACCGAGCGCTTTGCGCGAGTTCGGCGTAGCCAACCCGCTACTTAGCAAAGTCGAAGCTGCAACCGAGCACGAAGTGCGAGCTCAGCGTAGCTAAACGTCGCCTAGCCTCGAGCGTTTTGGCAGACTACAGCGAGCAGGAGAATTGTTCACAAGCAAGAATTAAACAAATAAAAACATGAAATATATTTGCTTGGTATTAATTGTAGCCTCATCACTCTTAATTTCTTGTACTCACATTGAGGAAAACAAGAAACAAAATTGTAACATAGGAAGGATTAGAATAAGTAAGCATAATGATGACTGTCCTGGAGGATATCACATTTATGTGTCTTTGAAAATGGTAAACAACACCAATGATACTTTATTTTTGCCAAGCCGTGATTCGATAGGTCAATTTCCTCGTTCTGCTTTTATCGGCCGCATAACTCACGGTAAAATTGAATTCAGAGAACTAAGAAGTAGGTCAAAGATTCTACCAAAAGATTCTATTTATGTCCGGTTAGTTAGTCTGTATTATAAACCGAGAACTAACGATTCAATTTTTCTTAAAGAAATTAAGAAAGTAATTATTGAGTATGAATATCCAAAGAGTAACAAACAGACTTCCAGCAAATACATTAAAGAAATAAATGTTCAAAGAACTTCAAAAACTAGATTTGAAATTTTGGAAGACAATAAATCAATTGAAGGTGTATTCCTTTTTGGAAATAAAGAATTTAAGTAGATTTTAAAAGTCAGCCTTAGGTAGCACTAGTTAGGAAGAGGCTATCATCAGCGCACGTTCAGCAGTCGGCTTTGCCAGAGTAAAAGTAAAAAGCAGGAGATTCTGTAGCTATAGCGGTATAAGGCCGCCAAGCTGCAGAATCTCCTGCTTCCCTCTGCTTTGCTGAGTATTCCTACTCCTTTAGGGATGATATCGCTAGCTTCTCGCCTTTAAGGTCATCACCCGAAACCGTTAGCTCAATATTCCCTGCTTGGGTCGACGATTGAACCAGGACAACCAGCTTGCCGTTAAAGGCCTTCATGGTAGGCTTGTGGAACACCTCCAACGAGGTTGCATCGCCATTGCAGGCGGCCCTGTACTTGCCGTTGCCCTTCACCGTAAAGTGTAGCCTGTTGGAGGCGTTGGGGCAAGGGTTACCCTGCTTGTCGACAATGGTAGCAGCTACGTAGCACAGGTCTTCGCCATTTGCGGTGATGGTTTGCCTGTCGGCCTCGAGCTTAATGTGATGGGGTTTGCCTGCTGTTACCACTGTCTCTTCGGCGGCTGGCTTTCCCCGATCGTCGTAGGCCACAACCTTTAGCGTTCCGGGCTCGTACTTCACATCCATCCACATCAACCGGTAACGGTTTAGCTTCGATTGGGTATTTTTCCGTTGTACACCCTGACTTTTCCCGTTAACAAAGAGCTCGGCGCTGCTGTAGCTGGTGTATACGAAGACTGGTGTCGTCTGCCCCTCGCGTCCTTCCCAGTTCCAGTGGGGAAGAACGTGTAAAGTCGTATCTTTTGTGTTCCAACGGCTACGGTATAGGTAGTACCTATCCTTGGGTAGGCCTGCAAGGTCGCAGATGCCAAAGTAGGAGCTGCGCGAAGGCCAATAGCTATCGTAGGGAGTTGGCTCGCCCAGGTAGTCGAAGCCCGTCCACACAAATTCGCCGATAACCCAGGGCTTATCATCCTGTTGGATGAAGTCATCTTCTGGGATATTCGACCATCCGCAGTATTCAAGGTCGTAGGAGGAGCACTGGTGGTCGGGGTAGGACTTATCGGGTACCGCTACAACCGGAAATTTGTAGACTCCTCTCGAGCTTACCGTCGATGCTGTTTCAGATCCTAGGAGGATTCCCTGAGGGAACTTCTGGTAGGCCTCATCGTAGAGGTGCACGCGGTAGTTTAGGCCAGGGATATCTAGGGTAGCGCCAAAGCCGCTTTCCATTACCGCCTTAACCTGATCCATACCCACGGTTACGGGTCTAGTTGGGTCTTCGCGATGGAAAATATCCTGAAGCCATCTCAACCTTTTTACTCCGTCGCTGCCCCATTGGTCTGGCACCTCGTTTCCGGCGCTCCACATTACAATGCAGGGGTGATTTCTGGTGGCGCGAACCAGGTTTTCCACATCCTTTTCGGCCCACTCGTCGAAGTACAGGTTGTAGCCATTTTGCACCTTGGGCTTCTTCCATTCGTCGAAGCTTTCGGCTAGGAACAGGAAGCCCATTTCGTCGCACAGCTCCAGCTGCTCGATGGAGGGCATGTTGTGCGACGAGCGGATGGCGTTGCAGCCCATATCCTTCAGGATGGTTAGCTGACGCTTGAGGGCCGCCCGGTTAACTGCCGTGCCAATGGGCCCTAAGTCGTGATGCAGGCACACCCCCTTGAACTTTGTTACCTTACCGTTAAGCTCAAACCCCTTAGCGGCGCTGTATTTGATCTGGCGTATTCCGAATCGGACAACCTCCGAGTCTTTTAGCATATTATTCTGGTAGAGCTTTAGCTCGGCCGTGTACAGTTGGGGCGTTTCGGGGCACCATAGGCTGGGATTGGTAACGGCAATGCTCTGCTCTATTGCGTCGCCGAATCTTTCCGACGAAACCTTTTCGGCTACTGCGTTGCCCTTGGCATCCCTGATGGTTGCTTTTACCGTAAGGTTTTCGCCCTGAACCTGCGAGCGGATGTTTACCCTGGCGATGTTGTCGGAAACGGATGGTGTGGTGATCGTGTTTCCCCAATGCTTAAAGCATTCTTTGTTCTTAACGATTACTCGAACCTTTCGGTACAATCCTGCGCCCGGATACCACCGCGATGAAAAGGGTTGGTTCTCGAGGCGGACTGCAATTACGTTCTTTTTGCCTGCCTGAATGTAGTCGGAGATATCGAAGTAGAAGTAGCTGTAGCCGTAAGGCCTATTCCCTACTTTCTTGCCATTTACAAACACCTCGGCATTGCTCATGGCGCCATCAAAGCAGATCAAAGCCTGTTTGTCGCTACCAAATTCGGGCAAATCCAGCGAGGTTCGGTACCAGCCCACCCCTACGAAGGGCAATGCTCCCGTTCGTCCCGTTTTTTCCGTAGCCACCTTCTCGTTGTTCTGCTCTATCTTGACAACCTGCTTGTCGACCTCCTTATCAAAGGGACCGTAAATGGCCCAATCGTGGGGGATACTTACTGTTTCCCAGTGCGAGTCGTCAAAGTTGGCTTGTAGGGCAGCGGTATTGTCTCCTCGGTAAAATTTCCACACGCTTAGCTCCTTAACCGCCGTTTGCGCATGCAACGCCGAGCCGTAGGCTAGAAGCAGTAGCGCGAAAATAAGACTTCGTCTCATATTGATGTTTGGTTTTATTTGATTCTTTGGATGGATTCCTTAAATGACCTACATGGGTAACAAGCGTCTCGGATTTCTGTTCTCCCGGCTTGGCCTACGACGGTTGCCGTACAGCAAGCTGCCGCTTATCGCATTACCCGTTTATGTGAGCCTCAATTGGTAAATATAAATTCAATGATCTTTAAGATCAAGAGCATTTAAAGAAGGTACAGAGGATGCAACCTGTACTACAGACCGTCTCTACGTTCGTTCTCCCTTCCTCTGTTTGAATCTGATAGGCGTGAACCGTTTGCGGCATAAAATGCTAAGATGTTATCTTATTCTGGGTGGATTCTTGGTAGGTGCTTACTGGTGGGGTGGCTTTGCTGGAGCGCTACTTGCAAAACTCTCAGCCGAATCTATTCTGCAGGCTATAGCCTGCAATGATAGAGCTGACGAAGGCTATAGCCCATAGCCGTCAAACTAAGGAATTTTATCAAAAACTCAAATGCATATTCATGGCTCGTTATCCCCTCCTTAGGAGGGGGCAGGGGTGGGTTTACTCGTTTAAATCAACATTTTACTTCACTTAGCATTCTTGACCCACCCCTACCTCCCGCCTAAGCGGGAGGATAACCAGTTTCAATTATGCACTATTGCTAGAGCAATAAGCCTCCTTAGCTTGACGGCTATGCCCATTCGGGGCTGTTAAAGAGGAATGGGCGTTCAACATCTACGGATTTTATCTGCGGCTAGAGGCTACTGGTTGGTTTTGCTACCCAATAGGTCAAATTTATAGCTGCAAAGTCATATTCTTTTAAACCGAAAATACCTGTTTTGGCAGAACAGGTTTTCTTACCAGCCTTTTGAGGGCAATGGATGTGCCTAGTTTCCATTGTGCACTTTTATAGCGGAGTATAGTAATTCCAGTGGCTCCGTTCTAATGGGTACTCAGGGGACGGGAGCCTCGGGCAAGTGATTTAGGTTACCGTTGGGACTATGATGGTAATATTTAGCTTCCTTTACATAGCCGAATAGGCTTCGAATACAAATTTTAAAATAAGGCTGATAACTATGAAAATTACTAGGTTGTTAGTTGCCCTCGCTGCTCTTCTGGCGTTGGGCAGCTGCGCTAAGGATGAGGCAAGTGTGGTGGCTCCCACATTAAGCGGCGAATTTAAAAGTAGTAAATCGTACGCTACGGTTATTGAGTTTTCCTTTTCATACTATGAGGAAAATGTAGATGGGAAAATTCTCGAAAAGGGCGTGCTGGTTGGTGAAGATCCTACAACACAAAGCGTAGCAACGTACGATTCCGATACCGCTAAACATCGTGAGATTAACGTTGCGGTGCGAAACCTAAAGGCGCAGACCACCTACTATGTTCGGCCTTTTGTAAAAACGGAGAAGGGGATTGTACCAGCCAAAGGGACGTATAAGGTGGTAACCGCATCGGAAGGAAAGCCTGTGCTATTATCGGGATATGCTCGCTTCGACGACAGCTATAATGCAAACCTTGGGGGAATTGTTTACTCGAATGGTGGCGTTCCTATAGAGGAGGCCGGCTTTATCCTAGCAGGAAAGACCTACAAGGTAGACCCTGCCAATTTAAAAGCTGATACGCTATGGAGCGAGATGGTAAAGGAAATAAATGTTATTGCCGCCTATAAGTTCTACGCAAAGAACAGGTATGGCTCTGATACGGTTTCCTGTTTTGCCACTTTTATCGATAAGAAACTTCCGTCGTATAAGTACTTTACCGTTAGTGCTACTCGCGATAAAATTATTGCCAGCTGCACCTTCTTCGGTCATGGTAAATTTTCTGGATGGAGTAGTTGGAACTATTATGTGATTGATGATAAACCTACACTGGTTTCAGAGAAAAGTACTAATTCTCCATTTGTTAACGATCCTTCGAATCCTTGTGTTGGATCTTATAGATACAAGGGGTTTGAGTATGGGCCTACAATTTGTGATGTATATTATTATGAAGAAAAAACTCGGTTTAAGCCAAACACTACCTACTATGTGCGCATGGCTGTTGATTGGTATGAGCGCGATCCATCCACGAATGAAACTGTACAAAAGTATCTTTGGACCGAGGAGAAGACGGTGGTAACGCCATCGGAGATTAACCTGAATAGTCCTGTAGGCTCTAGCCTTAAGCAGGCGCACAGAGCCCAGCATACCCGATGAGTTGGGGTGTAGAACATATAGCAGGTTAACCAACCTGTCCATAAAAGAAAAGCGCAGGCAGGAGCCTACGCTTTTTTGCATTTTTGGCCTTCGTCCATCGAAGAGGTTTGAATCCTTAGCTCTCTGAGCCGAATATTACCTTAGATTTTCATTGCGACTGCTTCGATTTGTCGGTCTGCTGTCCATCCCTCGTATTCTTCTGAACGGTAATGGCACCAAATAGCGCTAGGAGAAAGGAGAATGCATAGAATCCCTTTTCGCTGGGCAGGATGGTAGCATTAATCAAGCCTACCGTCAGGAGTGCAACTGCAGCCAATGTCGAAAACCAGCTGAGGCCGTAGTAAATATCGGTAACTGGTATTTCTTCTATTCTGTCGCGTACGCATTTCTGAACCGATACTGCCGAAAAAAGCCCCAACAATAGTATGGTGAGGTAATATCCTTTTTCGTTTAAAAGCATTTCGGCGCGTACAAGTCCTGTTAGGTATCCAACAACTCCTACAGCAAGCGCAACCCACGACGCCCCAATAAAGGCATTTGATGGTTTTTGATTCATAGCTATTCTGTTTTTGATATGTATTTCAGCCAGTAACTCCTCGCTAATCGACGTTATTTGATATTCGGAGTCATCTCAAAAGTAGAATTATTTACACATACTGCAAACTGTCGGGTAAATAGCTACCGAAATAGCATGATGCCTATCGTCACTAGCGGCATCCGAGTTTTGTATAGTTGAATCGGGACTCGGCCAGCAGGGGGGGGCGCTTTTAAGATTCTTGTTCTAGAAGAGGCCTCTATAAATCTCAGAATAAAAAGGTTTCCCATATTAGCTCGCTTAACAACGGCAGGCAAACGTCGTATCACCGAACAACCTTCTTCCGTAGACACCATGGCGCAGCCATACCAGACTGGCACGAATCCCTGTTTGAGCGAGGTCGCCTCCACAATGTTCCTTAATGCTGTAACGGTCTTAGGGCGATTACCACATTTGAGGTAGCGCCATTCCTCCGCGACTGAGCGAGTTAATTCGTGCCAAGGGTTTTTGGTCCTTTTTGCCCTACAAAAAGGACAGAAAAGAATAAAAGCTCGCGGCTAAAATCATAAGCAGCATTCAAGGCTTAGCTGAATTTTGTGCTTATATTTTTAAAAGCAAAATCCCTGACTCGGCCAGCGAGAGGTACCCCTCGCCGATTTATTTTTGCTACATTGCCCGATCGAATTACCGATACAGTAGCCGACAAATCGCATAAACAAACACTACAAATAATGAAAATGTTAACCGCTGCTATGCTCTTTTTGCTTAGCATAAGTCTTGCACATTCGCAAGAAAAACCCTTTGATGCCAAGGATATCGATCAGGTGATAGGCCGCTTTAAGGAGAAATGGAACGTTCCGGGGATCTCCGTAGCGATTGCCAAAGATGGGAGGCTGATATACGCCAAGGGATTCGGATACGCCGATACGGCCACAAAGGAGGAAGTAACCCCATACAGCATGTTTCGAATTGCCAGCTGCTCCAAGACAATAACCGCTACTGGCATCATGAAGCTTATCCAAGATAAAAGGCTTGGCATCAACGATACCGTATTTGGTCCTAGGGGCATTCTTAACAATAGCGAGTATGTCTTTACCGATGCGCGTATCGGCAAGATAACGGTAAAGAACCTGCTCCAGCAAACTATCGGCTGGAATAAGAAGGATGTTGTTGGTGGAAACGAAGCCTCGTACGCGCTAAAAACCCCAACTCCCGCAACCCCGAACGACGTTATCCGCTATAACCTACAACGGGGGCTCGACTTTGCGCCTAACTCGGCCTATCTGTACTGCAACTTCAACTACATGGTGCTTGGCGAGGTTATCCGAAAGGTAACGGGCCAACGCTACGAGGAGTTCATCACCCAGGAGGTGCTCAACCCCATTGGCGCCAGCTACACCAAACCTGGCAATACATTTCCTACGGAGCGATTGAAGCATGAGGTGCACTACTACGAGAGCATTCCTGACTCCTGCGGCTCCATTATCGACACCACCCAAAAAGTTACCCTTTCCTATGGGGGATACGACCTTCCCACAATGCACCCCAGCGGAGGATGGGTATCGCGCCCCATTGATTTGATAAAGATTCTGATGGGCATAGAGGGTAATGGCTCATCAGCTAGCATTCTTAGCAAGGAAACCGCCAGCTTAATGAGAACCCCTCCTGATACCATAAAAAGCGGCTACGCCATGGGGCTTGAGGTAAGCAAAGGAGCCTGGTATCACTCCGGTGCGCTAACCTGGGGCACATCATCGCTCATGTGCCGAACCGCTCAAGGAGTTTACTACGCCATTGTGTGCAACACCCTTGCAACTAAACCCGGAACCGACGAGGAGCAGTTCAAGACCATGGTGGAGTACGTGATTGAGATGCACAAGCTGCTGGCCGATCCCCTCAAGGGTGTTACCAGCTATCCAACCACCGATCTTTTTGAGAAGTACGATGCCGAGCCTCGTGCGTTGAATTAAACCTTGCGTAGAGAGGTAGGCTCTGCCCTCTGTAATTTCAACATTGAGGAATGAGCATGTGGTTCATTTTACGGGTAGCTTCCTGCTGCATCTGAACATTTGTTCTATACCTTTGTTATGATACCAAATTTTAACGAGAGGATGGGACATTGGCTCTGATCTTCGAAAGCACAAACAACTTAAAACATTAAATAATGAGACGTAAAGCAACTGCTAAATGGAATGGTACTGGCCTAGAAGGCAAAGGCGTAATAACAACCCCAAGTAGTGTTCTAAATGGTACACCCTACAATTTCACGGCAAGATTTAAGGACGAAGAGGGTAAGTCGGCGACGAATCCAGAGGAGCTGATTGCAGCAGCACATGCTGGATGCTTCTCTATGGCCCTAAGCTTTCAACTTGTGGGGGCTGGGTTTACTGCCGAAGAGCTGACAACCGATGCTGTTGTTAGCTTCGACCAGGTAGAGGGGGGATTTGCCATTACAGGTATTACCCTGAAGCTAACCGGAAAGGTACCAGGAATAAGCGAGGAGAAGTTTATGGAACTGGCCAATGCTGCCAAGGTGGGATGCCCCATTTCGAAGGCGTTGAGCGCGGTGCCCATTACCCTAGAGGCTAAGCTCGTTAAGTAGGTTGGTTTTTATATGTTTAGGAGAGGTTATCCAATACTATTTGCGATAGCCTCTCTTTCTGTATGTGCTGATATCGGGCACTTTCTTTTGCTAGGTTTATCAGGTGGTTTCGGATAATTACTATTGACCATGGCTAAATTCTTCGTTGTAGTAGCTCATTGTACGCCATTTTTCACTAAAGGATATGTGGCTTTTATTTGCTTGCAGTGGCTTATCCTGTAAACCAAAGGTAGTGAAAAAGGAAAGCGCAGCCATTGGTACAGGCTGCGCTTTTATGTGGTTATGCGGGCTTGCTGCTTTATGGCAGCTACTTATTTTGTGCGCTGATCTAGACTTCGGTTAGCAAGCTTACTCTTTGGTAGCTTCTAGAATATAATTCCCCGCACTAATCCTAAATAGGATATGGCTATCTGTACTTGCTAAGTGTTCTAAGATCTTTTTATTCTTGATTGCCCTTCCGTTTTCCCAAACAACTTTATTGTTAAACTTTATCTGAGAAATCTTGCATGCAGGAATGCCTACTATAGCTTCGGTTCCATTTGGTATGGAAACTGTTAGCCTAAAGCATTTGTCTGTATTCTCAAAGCTGCTTTTAATAACCCCTTTTACCGACTGAACTGTAGCAGATGCTGCTTTTACGGAGCCTGGATTGGGCTTTATTTGGAATAATTTGTAGCCTGGCTCAATAGGCGCGATACCACACAAATACTGCGATAGTATTGTTAACGAACCACCACTCCAAGCGTGGTTCGTTGTTCCTCCACCATAACCCTCAGCGCCAATTCCCCAACCCTCAAAAAGGGTTGCATAATCAGGATTGTTGACCATGCTTCCAAACCTTTTTTTCATACGCTCGATGGCATAATCTGCATAACCCATTTTGAATAGGGCTTCTAGCACGTACTTTTCCATGTAAGGGCTTGCATGTTCCTCCTTTTTAAAAACATCGTATAAGGCTTGATATTTCCCCTTTTCAGCAATGCCTGCCACAACTGCAAGAGCCTGACACCGATCATCCGTTTTCCCCTTATAGTCAGGATGACGATAGGCTGTCCCAGTCCAATACTTGGCATTAAAGATAGCTTTAATTCTCTCCATTGATTGCCTGTATTCTGAGGCATCTTCACTGCGATTTAGGATTTCGGCCATGTTTAACGCCCCATCAAGCGCCAAATAGTAAAAGCTATTGGTTATAAGCTCCATGTCAATATCATCGCCCCAATCACCCCACGACCAACCTCCTTGGCGAAGCTTAATTGAGCCATCATCATTTACGCTCCATAGCTTCAAATACTTTCGTACCCCAGCGTATAGGTCCGAAATAGGTTGCTTATCTCCTGTATTCAGATAGTAGTTCCAAAAACCATAGTATCCTATACTTGTAAGCATTTGAATGGGTAATTCTTTATCCCAATTTCCTGCTGGTACTGGTGCAAATAAAGTGCTGTCAGGTCTTTGCCAGCCTATTAACTCATACATTCCCTTCTTTAGCAGCAAATGGCTTAAGGTATCGAGGGCATAAAAGGCTTCACCAGATTCGTTAACTTCATCTCCCCACCATTGAGCACGTTCACGGTCGGGACAATCCATATAGTTATCACGCATGGTAACGTAGAGTGTCCTTAAAGACTTTTGCCAGATTTTATTTAGAAATGGATCGGTACAGGTAAAGCTACCTGCAAACTCGGTATTATATCCTGTTTCTCGATATTTTAGGTCTAGGACAGTAACTCCCGCTGGTATTTTGTAGATCACTTTATGACCATTCATCCAACCGTAGCTTTCGTAGTCTTGAGTGCCTTTACGGGTAATGTATTGTGCGTACACATTAGGTTCGCCTCCACCCATAAAGTTTTCTGTTTTTATTTCAACTACTTTGCCTTCTTCATGTGCTGCGATTTTAAGATAGGGGGTTACCTGCAGATTAGAGGGTAAGGTGCATACAATAGTAGTATCTCTACTTAGTTGAAGCGGAAAGTTAGGTGCTTGAACATAGGAAACAAGCTTTGAGTCTTTCCATTGAGGAATTGGACGAAGTACTAAGCTATTCCAAGGAGCAATTGGTGGTGTCCCGAGCATTTTGGCATTGCTCCAGTTACCAACCGAGTAGCTTTTTGAAAACCAGCTGCCTATATCATTTCTGGCATCAAATCGTATGTTCGATTCTGGTAAACGGAAATTAGGCAGAGGTGCAGGGCAGGTTCCATAGGCAGGATGTTGCATTACCTTCCATGAGCTATCGCTTAGCACCTCCATTTCAGGCGTAATGCATTCGAATATAAAACCAAATTTGCCACTGGTTATATGAGAAAATCCACTCTTCCCAAAGTGCCAGCCTAGAACCGCAATGGTATTGGTCCCCTTCGTAAGATACTTCGAAATATCTACCTTGTCGTAATATGTATCGCTAGGGTTGGGGCCTCGCTTTAACCCTCCTTCAAACACAACCATCGTGCCGTTTACCCACAACCAGTACTTGCTATCGATTGCAATTTTTGCCAACGCCTTTAATGGCACTCTCGCTAAAGGAAAGTCTTTACGGAAGCAATACCACGAATTCGCCTCGCTCAGAGAGCTTGGGTCGGTAATCCATTTTGCTTGCCACTTGTCTTGCCCACTTAGGTTGGGCATTTGAAACGCAATTAAAACAAATAGAAAGAACTTTTTCATTCTACAGGGGTAACGGTTATGTGCATTGATTCTTAAGCCAATTTGTTCGCGGTAGATGCGCCGTGAACTAAACGACTTGTAATATACAAAGTTCTTTTAAGTGCGATAATGGACATTAGTGCACTTTGAACGAATGGTTTATACCAAATGTACGGGGCGCAGTGGAATTTAGGTACGTGATTTTCATGTTGCTTCAGCAATAAAGCTTTATTACTTGAGCAGCAGCTGTACTGTTGGCTGCCAACCAGTATGCATCGGTAGTAGATTGTGGAAGCTTCCTATAAGCATGTTCCTCTTGTTACGTTCTAGCACTCGCAAAGTAAAGCGCAGCCGTAATGCTGGTTGCGCTTTACTTTGCGTTCTGCAAGCTTGCTGATTAATGGCGGTAAGGATGCTACTTATATGTGAGGGCTTTTCTGTGCTATATTCTACTGTCCGATAAGCTTGTCAACATCGCCACTTAAGATGCTTCGAAGGTTCCTTTTTACCTTATCCTCATCCCAATTCCACCATTGTATTTGGGTTAGCTTGTTTACGGTTTCGGCGGGGAATCGATTCTTTATCTCTTTTGCGGGTATCCCTCCAACGATTGTATAGGGTGGTACATCTTTCGTAACAACGGCTCTTGTTCCGACTATTGCACCGTCGCCAATTTTTACGCCTTGCATAATCACCGCTTCGTAACCAATCCAAACATCGTTTCCAATAACTATATCGCCTTGATTATCCCATGCCTCGGTTACGTTTTCTTTATCGAGTCTCCACTCTTCAAAAAAAAGAGGGAACGGATAGGTGGAGAGCGAGGACATTTTATGGTTTCCGGAGGTAAACATGAATTTTGCACCACAGGCAATTGAGCAATATTTGCCAATTACTAGCCTATCATTATTTATTGGGTAGTGGTATAAAACGTTGTTAATCTCGAATTTGGTGGGATCGTTTACAAAATCATTATACATAGTGTATTCGCCTACTATAATGTTCTGTTTTGTGATTGTCGATTTTAGGTATACGGTTTCCTTATCTCCTGTTCGGGGGAATACTGCTTTACTGTTCATCTGCTAGCTTCATTTTTTGTACTATACGGCTAACCTTGTGCAGCGATGGGCTCCGCTTGGTTTAGCAAGGTCTTGGGCTGTTTTCGGAGGTGGAAGGTATCTATTATCGGTAGGTTTTCCAAGGAGTGCTGGCTTAGCTCCCCCGTTCGGCAAATGCTATTGTCCATCGATGACGAGCGAAGGCTTTTTCTCAAAGCCCCAATGCATAGTCAATGGCAGGTTTATCCTCTACGAGGAAATGGGCGACTTAATGGAGGTATAAACCGCCACCTAAGTTCGATGGAATTAAAGATTCCGGCTAGTGTCGAGTGCCTAATTAAACTACGGCTAGCGAAGAGGTTGTCTAATATTATTTGTGATAACCTCTCTTCTATGATAGATTGCTGCTCACCTGAATTTTGTTTGAAAATTAATGTTTTAGACAAGACACGTATCCACGCTAAGGCTAAAAACTTTGGATGTCTAATTGTAAGAAACGAATATTGTGAAGTAAGCCTGAATCTTGTGCCAGCGCAATAGAAGATCTATAACTTTTTCTACTTTTGAGACCTTAAGTAGGTATGGATACTCTCTTCGGATGAGGTCAACGTAAATACGGCTAATTTCTAATTGTCAAATAAAAACTAAAATTATTAAATGAAAAGACTATCGGTTCTTCTTATTTCAATTCTTGTGGCATCTATGGCTTACTGCCAAGATATCAAGTTGTTTTCAACGTATGTTAAGCCAACTGGAGAATCTAGGTATGCGTTTGTCCTTTCCGACAATTCTATTTGGTGGGGTGATCCTACCGAGGATCAATGGAATCAGGTTTCAACGAGCGAGCTACCTGCTAATTTTAGCATCAAACATTTCTCGACGTACGTTAAGCCAACAGGAGCATCCCGGTATGTTATTGTTCTCTCCGATAATTCTATCTGGTGGGCGGATCCCAACGATACTCAATGGGTTCAAGTATCAGCAGAGGGGCTCCCTGCTAAGTTTAATGTAAAAGAACTTTCGACTTACATTAAGCCTAATGGGGAATCAAGATTTTGCATTGTTCTCTCCGACAATACCATCTGGTGGGCAGAACCAAACAATGCTCAATGGGTTCATGTTTTAACCACCGGAGTAAAAACTAAGTAGCAATACGCTGCTAGGCATTGTAAATCTCGGCAAAACTATAAGGGGGCTGTCCAAAAAGTAATGGACAGCCCCCTTTTTACCTGTTTTATTCGTATTACTGTCTAAGAACAAATTCAAATTGATATCCCTGTATCTGCCTCTATTCTTCTTTGGGTGATGCATTATTATCCTTAAATTTGTACCCTATTTTTAAATCTACCATAATGATAAGCAGGCTGAAAAACTTTTACTTAAACAGTAGCATTCGAGTAAAGATAAACCTTGCGGTTGTTGGCTCCGCATGCGTTATACTTATCCTTCTAATGACAATTGTTACGGTACGCTCTCGGAGTATCGTGCTTGATTCTGCCGAAAAAACAGTGACTTTGATCGGGAAAGAAAATGCGGCACGTGCCAACGATGTAATCAATCGAAAAATAAGCGCTGTTAAGGCACTTGCCAGCAGCTACGAGAGTCATGCCGAGATGGGCGAAGCAAAATTCAGCCTGTACAAGAATATGATGCAGCATTTGGCTAAAGACGAAAACGATATTTATGCCATGTGGTTCATCGAGGAGGCTCAGCCAGGCGATACCGCTTCGGTTCAAAAGTACTTATACAGCAGCAAGGCCATTGCGGGTAGCGATCAGCTGCTCCAGAAGGTCGAAACCGAGTTGGGGTATAGGCAGGTTCGGCAAACTGGCGGGACCTGGATTAACGATCCTGTTGCTGTTAACGATGTACGGGTGATTAACATCTGCGTGCCCATCTCCGTTAATGGAAAAATTATTGGCGCTGTTGGATGCCTGCTCAACGCCGAGTTCCTAACCAAGATTGTCGACGAATCGATGAAGGAGGAGGATGGCATCTGCAAGGTAGTTACCCCCAGCGGGCTGGTGGCCGCTAACAAGATGCGGGAAAAGGTTGGAACAATCCTCGACGAAGGCGACCAAACCAGCGAAATCATGGATTGCATTAAGCGGGGCGAGCAATTCTCGAGCTTCATATACTCTGCCTACTTTAAGGAGAAAAGCTTTAAGGTGTACGTGCCCATTAGCTTCGAAGGAAGCAAGAGCTCCTGGTCGTACTGCACCATTGTGCCCACCAGCAAGATGCTGCACCAGTCCAACATGCTCTCGCTGTTTGCCTACCTGCTTATTGCGCTAGGTGTTGGCCTGCTAGTGTTTATAGTAAACATCATTACCCAGTTCCTAACTGGGCCCATAGTCTCTACCGCCAAGGAGTTGAAGCTGATCGCCGCGGGCCGCTTAAACCAGGTAAAGGAAATTGCGATTAGCAGCACCGACGAGATTGGCCAAATGGTAGAATCGCTCAACCTGCTAACCTCTAGCCAAAAGGATCTGGCCAATTTTGCGAACGAAGTGGGCCACGGCAATCTTGATGCCTCCATCGAGGTTAAGGGCAACGATGATCAGATTGGGAATGCAATGATAGAGATGAAGGAGAACCTCATTGCGGCTAAGAAGGCCGAGGAGCAGCGTATCTTCGAGGATAAGATTCAGGATTGGAAGTTCGAAGGTACCGCCCGTATTCACGATATCATCCGTAAGGAGAACCAGAACATCAAGCACCTTTGCGATACCATCCTTCAGGAGATTATCACCTATTCGAAGGCTACCCAAGGGGGGATATTCATCATCAACGAAGATCAGACAGAGGAGCGATTCATTGAGCTGGTTTCGTGCGTTGCCTACAACCGAAAGAAGATGATGGCGAAGCGGATGGAGTTCGGCGAGGGTATGGTTGGCCGCTGCATCTTCGAGAAGGAATCAATCATACTTACGGAAATTCCTCAGGATTACCTTTCCATTACCTCTGGTCTCGGCGACCGAAACCCCAACTTCTTGGCCATTATTCCGCTTATCAACAACGAGGTGGTGGTGGGTGCCATAGAGGTAGCCTCGTTTGATAGAATGGAACAGCACGTGCTAGAGTACCTCGAGAAGGCTGTCGAAAGCCTTGCCTCTGCGATATCCAACGTAAAGGTGAACGAGCGAACCCAAAGGCTGCTCGACCAAAGCAAGCAATACTCCGAGGAGATGGCGGCCCAGGAGGAGGAGCTGCGCCAGAATATGGAGGAGATGCAGGCCTCCCAGGAGGAGATGCATCGAAAGACGCAAGAGTACGAGGAGACCATCGCGCAGCTGCGCACCGAACTTGGCGAGAAGGCTATGCAACAAGATGTTTTGAAGAATATGGACTAAAAGCGAAGTCCACTTGCTACGCGTAGCTTCGGGATTCATGCACAGGCTTAAGATCCGGATAAGTTAATAGCGCATTTGTAAATACGAGAGGCTGCCTATAAATAAGCAGCCTCTTTTTTATCTATCGGGCACGGTAGCGAGCAGGAAGCTACTACTTCACCTGCTTATTGCCAACACCCTCGTTAGGCGAAGGCTGGGATCCATATTTATCAAGCTAAGCGGTGAAATGCTACGAAGTAGCTAAACCTTAGTAACCGCGGATGAAATCCGTGGACACAGAACGCCCCCTTCTTTAGAAGCCCGAATGGGCTGACCCTTTGGGCAAACGAACAGCATTGGGGGCGCCACTTCGGGGCTAACGTTCTTCGATCAAAGCGCTGTGGGCTTACACCTACGGTTACTGAAGTGGCGTTACATTGTAGCGCTATAATGCAATCCTAACTGTAGATCGTAGCCTTAGCTTGACGGCTATGGGGATAGCGTCAGTGAACAGGGGTAGCGATGCATTGCATGCGTCTCGGTTGAAGGATTTGGATTAATAGCGAAATCCCTACGTTGCTATGCGAAGGTTTTTGCCATAGCCGCTAGGGTATAGAGGAAACATCTAGCGCTCCTAAGCAAGGAGCACATTCTCCCCGTTCGACGAAGCATATCGCGCTCAAGCCGCACCTCTGATTCTAGTGAATCTTTAATTCCACCCGTCGGTTTTTCATCCTATTCTTTCTGGAGGTATTAGGCGCCACGGGTTCGTCGGAAGCTTTAGACTCTACCTGAAGCTGATTATTTGGAACGCCGTAGCGGAGCAGCAGCTCCTTTACAGCTTGAGCTCTTTCCATTCCCACCCTTTGATTAACTTCTTTTGAGGCAATGTTGCAGGTGTGGCCTACTATAGTAATCTTCATCGCTGGCGTGGCTTTGGCGATTTCGCTCAATGCCTTTAACTTTTCCACATCTGCTACTTTGGGCTCGTTGGAGCTAAAGTCGAATTTTATACTGACTGATGCTGCCATCGCTTTGGCTCGTGCATAAATGGTATCGTTTGGTTCTGCCATTTGTTTAGGCGATACAACCGCCTCCGCTTTTGTTGTGCTTGCTGCGGGAGCAGGTGCAAGGGCAACAGCAGCTGTGTTATCAGCAGGTTTTTCTTCGATTTGCTTTGGTGCTACCACAACCACCGCCTTTTCTTCGGGTAGGGTTGCCGGAATGGCAACGGTTTCTGCCTCCTTCCTACTTTGGCCTAGGCTCCAACGGAACCCGACTTGTACTCCTACTGCAAGCTTACGTGCTTTGCCCGCTTCACTAGAGCTTAGTACTCCATTATATACACCATCTTGCTGATACACGAGTTTGTCGGATGCTTTAACCATGCTGTTGAATCCATAGCTTACGTACGTCCCCGCATAAAAATTGGCATTTGCCGATAGCTTGTAAAGCGCTCCTAAATTGGCGTATCCTGCATAGGATGGATTTAGGGATACCTTACCGCTAAACTTGTCGGAGATGGTGCTAAAGCCATGCTGGGGCATGTCGGTAAGCTCTGCATTCCACTTGCTGTAGTAGCCGGTGGTGGCTATTTCGCCATCGGTGGCCTTATAGCGGCAGCTTAGGGGTAGCGATATGCTTGCACCGATTCCGGCAGTCCATTCGAGCTTGGTGCTGATGCTTTTCTGGAAGCGAATTCCTAGTGGGATATCAAACAGGTAGGCAGTCTGCTTCTCCTTCCAGCCTTTGTAGTAGGTGCGGAACTCGTAGGTGTCGCCGTCGGTATCGGTTGCTGGGATGCCGGTGGTGTAGCTTAAGGTGGAGGATGACTGGAGGGTGCTTACGCCAAGCCCTGCCTCTACGGCCCATTGGGGGGAAAAGAAGTAGCTATACCCCCCGTTGAGGGTAAAGCCGGCTCCTCCTTTTTGCTTCCCATCACGAAGATCGTACGAGAGCGAGTGTAGTCCTCCTCCTGCATTAATAAATATGTAATGGTTGGGCTGCTGCGCCTGCATTTCGAAGGAAAGGGAAGTAAGCAGCCCTACTACTAGAATTGGTTTCTTCATGTCTTGGTTTCGCTTGGATTATCTAACAACAATAACTTTGAAGGTGTAGTCCTTATTCTTAGCGGTGGTTAGGTGGCCAACGTAAACGCCGTTCCCAACTGGCATGTTTAAGGTGTTAAGCGATTCGACCTTTGGGGTATGGAATACCCGTAACCCCTTTAGGCTATATACCGACAGCGTAGTTCCCTGTAATTCGCTATCGTTTAGGCCTGATATTTTAACCGAACAGCCCTGGTTGGAGTAGACAGGGTTGGGGAACACCGTTAGTGTAACCGAGGTTGGCGCAGGCATCGTTACTGTTTTGGCACACGACATTAGCGTTTCGCCGGTAACGGTTACCACCTGCACGGAATAAGCACCAGACAACCCTTGCGGGTCGTTGTAGAACTGCTTGGTTGCCCCGCTTATGGGAGCCCCATTCTTATACCACTGGTAGGAGGTAAAGCGGTTGGAGGCATCGTTGCAGAGCACCACATCGTTAAACTTGGTAACGATATAGTCGGATGACAGGTTGATGCTAAAGGTGAACGGATAGAGTTCGCTGGCATCGTTCAGGCTGTTGACCATTTGGAGCGAGGCCGTATAGACGCCTTCGGTAGCGCCCGTTGGCACTGGAATGCTAATGGGCTGCTCGGATGGCGATAGATCGGTAAGGGAGATGTCGCGAAATCCTGCCGAGAGAGCCTTGCTTCCGAAGATAATTCGGTATTGGGTTGGCTCGCCTGATAGAATGGTGTAGGGTAGGCTTAGGGCACTACCCTCGCATCCCGACTGGGGCGATTTTAATGTGGCCAAGGTAATCTTTTCTGATATCTGGCCGCCAGCTATAACCTCGCTTGCCGGAGCCAGGTAGCTTTTAGCGGAGCTACCGCTGAGGGTATAGGTTACGGTAATCGTTTTGGCTGTACCTGCAGCGGAATTGTTGTAGGCTGCTGCTCCCAAGACGGAAACCGAAGCTGCATCTGCCGGGATAATTCCGCTTACCTTACCAAGGGAGGTAATTGTTGCGGTGGTGGTACCATCGTACATCTTGCTTGTTACAACTTTGGGCGGGGTAATGGTTAGCTGCTTGGCGGCGATGCTAAAGTCTTTGCCCACAAAGGTGAGCGAATAGCTGCTTCCGGCGGTTAGCGATCCCTGAGCAATGGGGTAGCTGCCTACGCTCTCGCCCGTAGCTCGGGTGAGGCTGCCGGTAAATATATCGCTGCCAAGTAGGGCTGGCGAAGCGGTGTAGGTAAGGGCAGGGTCGGCGTTGCCGTAAACCTTTCCCTGATTATCATCGGCGGTAACGGTGATGGCCTTTGGCGTAATGGTGAAGCCTTTCGGAACAAAGGTGATGCTATAGTTGCTGCTCGCCGAAAGCGATCCCTGAGCGATGGGGTAGCTGCCTACGCTCTCGCCCGTAGCTCGGGTGAGGCTGCCGGTAAATGCATCGCTGCCAAGTAGGGCTGGGGATGCGGTATAGGTAAGGGCCGGGTCGGCATTGCTGTAGACCTTTCCCTGGTTGTCGTTGGCGGTAACGGTGATGGCCTTTGGCGTAACGGTAAAGCTTTTAGGAGCAAAGGTGATGGCGTAATTACCACCCGCCGAAAGCGATCCCTGAGCGATGGGGTAGCTGCCTACGCTCTCGCCCGACGTTCTGGTAAGGTTGCCGGTAAATGCATCGCTGCCAAGTAGGGCCGGCGAGGCGGTGTAGGTAAGGGCCGGGTCGGCATTGCCGTAGACCTTTCCCTGGTTGTCGTTGGCGGTAACGGTGATGGCCTTTGGCGTAACGGTAAAGCTTTTAGGCGCAAAGGTGATGGCGTAATTACCACCCGCCGAAAGCGATCCCTGAGCGATGGGGTAGCTGCCTACGCTCTCGCCTGTAGCTCGGGTGAGGTTGCCGGTAAATGCATCGCTGCCAAGTAGGGCTGGCGAAGCGGTGTAGGTAAGGGCAGGGTCGGCATTGCCGTAGACCTTTCCCTGGTTGTCGTCGGCGGTAACGGTGATGGCCTTTGGCGTAATGGCAAAGCCTTTCGGAACAAAGGTGATGCTATAGTTGCTGCTAGCCGAAAGCGATCCCTGAGCGATGGCGTAGCTGCCTACGCTCTCGCCCGTAGCTCGGGTGAGGCTGCCGGTAAATGCATCGCTGCCGAGTAGGGCAGGCGAAGCGGTATAGGTAAGGGCCGGGTCGGCGTTGCCGTAGACCTTTCCCTGATTATCATCGGCGGTAACGGTGATGGCCTTTGGCGTAATGGTAAAGTTTTTAGGAGCAAAGGTGATGGCGTAATTACCACCCGCCGAAAGCGATCCCTGAGCGATGGCGTAGCTGCCTACGCTCTCGCCCGTAGCTCGGGTGAGGCTGCCGGTAAATGCATCGCTGCCGAGTAGAGCAGGGGAAGCGGTGTAGGTAAGGGCCGGGTCGGTATTGCCGTAGACCTTTCCCTGGTTATCGTCGGCGGTAACGGTGATGGCCTTTGGCGTAACGGTAAAGCTTTTAGGTGCAAAGGTGATGGCGTAATTACCACCCGCCGAAAGCGATCCCTGAGCGATGGGGTAGCTGCCGACGCTCTCGCCCGTAGCTCGGGTGAGGCTGCCGGTAAATGCATCGCTGCCAAGTAGGGCAGGCGAAGCGGTGTAGGTAAGGGCCGGGTCGGCATTGCCGTAGACCTTTCCTAGGTTATCGTCGGCGGTAACGGTGATGGCCTTGGCAGTAATTTCTCCGATGTTTACCACGTAATTGTCCGGAGCGGTATACTTTGCCACATCGGCACCGCTAATGGTGTAGCTTACGGTAATGGCTTTGCCGGTACCCGCAGAAGCATTGTCATAGGTTGCGGTGGCCGATACCGAAATGTCATCGGTACCTACTTTGTTAGCTATACTTCCGGGAGTTACGGAAGCTGCAGGTGTTCCGTCATAGGTTTTCGACAGGCTTAGCGCAGGATTGCCTGCGGTTAGCTTACGGGGTGTAATTTCGCCGGTGCTTACCACGTAATTGTCTGGTGCGGTATACTTTGCCACATTGGCACCGCTAATGGTGTAGCTTACGGTAACGGTTTTGCCGGTACCCGTAGAAGCATTGTCATAGGTTGCGGTGGCCGATACCGAAATGTCGTCGGTGCCAATTTTATTGGTGATGGCGCCTGCTGTTACTGCTGCCGTATTACTGCCGTCGTAAACTTTCGATATGGTAAGGGATGGGTCGTTAACCGTAAGCTTTCGTTTACCCACTTCAATGGTGATGGTTGCAGAGCTTGCCCCTGCCACATTGGTACCCGTAATGGTATATGTTGTAGCGGGAGAAATAACCGTAGGCGTTCCGCTAATGGCTCCTGTTTTGGCATCGAAGCTTAAACCGGCAGGCAATGTAGGGCTTATGGTGTAGCCATAAGGGGTTATTTTTCGGATCCTATGATTACGTTGATCAGCAACATAAACATTCCCTGCCGCATCGGTAGCCACTCCGAAGGGTAGGCAAAATTGAGCCTCCGTTACGATGCCATCTTTAAATCCCTGGAAGTGACCGGCAAGGGTAGTGACCGTGGCATCGGAAGCAATTTTCCGGATTCTATTATTGTTTACATCGGCCACATATACATATCCTGCCACATCGGTTGCCACTCCGAGGGGGTAGTTAAATTGAGCCGCCGCTCCAGTACCGTCGGTATATCCCGGGGAGCTTCCAGCGAGGGTGGTTACTATTCCCGAGGGGGCTATTTTTCGTATTCTATGATTATTTTGATCTGCAACGTAAATATTCCCTGCCGCATCGGTGGCCATTCCTATTGGGTTGCTAAATTGAGCCAACGTTCCTGCACCATCAGCATATCCCTGGGAACTTCCGGCAAGGGTAGTCACTACTCCCGAGGGTGTTATTTTTCGTATTCTATGATTAATTTGATCCGCAACATAAACATTTCCGGCCGCATCGGTGGCCACTCCTGTTGGGTAACTAAATTGAGCCGCTGTTCCTGTGCCATCAGCATCGCCTGATATGCTTCCTGCGAGTGTAGTTACTACTCCGTTGGGGGTTATTTTTCGTATTCTATGATTATTTTGATCTGCAACGTAAATATTCCCTGCCGCATCGGTGGCCACACCTCTTGGGTTGCTAAATTGAGCCAACGTTCCTGCACCATCAGCATATCCCGGGGAGCTTCCGGCAAGGGTAGTCACTACTCCCGAGGGTGTTATTTTTCGTATTCTATGATTAATTTGATCCGCAACATAAACATTTCCTGCCGCATCGGTTGCCACTCCTGTTGGGTCGTTAAATTGAACCGCAGCTCCGGTGCCATCGGCATATCCTTGGGAGCTGCCCGCAAGAGTGCTTACCTCGTTGGGTATAGTGGCCGGTACTGCCCCTCCGCTGTTAGTTGGGGTTAACGCAGAAACCGCTGTTCCTACTGTAAAAAGCTGCGATGAAGCCGTGTAGCTTATGGTAGGTGCTACCTGCAGGGTGTTGAACGTAACCACATCGCCGTAGCTGGTACCTTTGGCATTAGTAGCATACGCCCTTGCATAATAGGTAGAGCCAGGAACTAATCCGGTGAGCGAAGCGGTAAAGGTTCTGGTGGCAGCAGAGGCCGTAATATCTACTTTACTATCGGTAGTGGTTGGTACAGTATTGGTGCTGCTGTAGCAGATGCCGTAATGGGTTGGAGTAAGGCCCGATGAGCCCAATGAGGTGATGGCTCCATTACCTGTTGCCGATATGCTTGTAATAGCGGTTACGCCTTGCGTAGCAACTAGCGGTAAAAGCTGCCATTTTAAGCAGGGATATCCATTGTTTACATCTGCGGAAATTGCCCATATATCGGCTGTGCCGTTGGTGGATTCTTCCACAAAATCCCACGTGGCCGCGGTAAAGGTATTCTGGGCTTTCATTGTGGCAGTAGATGCTCCAGAACCAACTCCGTTACTGGTAGGTACTTTTGTGTTATCCCAAAAGCTGTAGCTTACCGTGGAGTTTGAATTATTTCCCGCTAATCCGCCAGTATACGAAGTTCCGGGGGTAGTGCCTGATGCATACGAGTTGTTTATTGATGACCCAGATTCGTTATTCCCCACTAACCCTCCGATAGATGTAGTTCCCGACACCGTGGCTGTAGCATATGAGTTGCTTACCGTGGAATGATAGTTATCTCCCACTAATCCGCCGACAGCATCATTGCCAGACACAGTACCTGTAGCGTATGAGCTGCTTACCGTAGATTGAGTGGTATTATAGCCCACCAATCCGCCGGTATACCGATTCCCGTATACCGAACATCCTGTCAATCCAAGGTTTTGAATGGTGGCGTGGTTTGTAACACCGAAAAGACCTATATAGCCAGAGGTAGGACGGTTGATGGTGAGCCCGCTGATGGTATGTCCTAAGCCATTGTAGCTACCACTAAAAACGGTCGTACTAGTGTTTCCGATGGGCGAAAAGCCTTTACCACCATTCCAGCTGGAGGTGGCCGAAGCATCAATATCGGCTGTTTGGATGAAATTTTTGTTCCACACCGAAGAGGTTTGCGAGAGCCAGTTAAGGTCGCTGAGGGTAGCTATCTGATAAGGGTTGCTGGCAGAGCCATCGCCCGCCGAAGGGGCAACCGGAGCGGGCATGGTGGTAAACGTAACCACATCGCCGTAGTTGGTGCCCCCTCCTCCGCTATTGGTGCCATACGCCCGCGCATAGTAGAGCGTGTTGGGCGTAAGGCCGGCAAGCGAAACAGTAAATGGCCCGGTGGCAGCTGGGGTGCCTAACGCGGCTTTGCTATCGGCTATGGTTGGGGTGGCATTGGTGCTGCTGTAGCAGATGCCGTACGTTGTAGTGGAGGCGCCTAAGCAGGTTATGGACCCGTTGCCGGTGGCCGTGGTGGCGGCTATGCCGGTAGCCCCCTGCGTCGCTAAAATGGATAAATCTTCGACGATGGTAAAGCAGGAACGCCAGCTACCGTACGATGCCGCACTTCCCGGTAGTACATGGAGCACCTTAGCACCTGCTGGTTGGCTAAAGGCCTCAAAGCCTAGGGAAACGGAGCCCCCATCGCTGCGGTACTCGTTTACCGTTAAGCTGCTGGATGCGTTGGAAAACGCAAAATTGCCAATGGAGGTAACCGAGCTGGGGATGTTCATGGAGGTTAGGCCTGTACAATTAAAAAACGCACTACTGCCAATGGCGGTAACCGAGCTGGGTATGTTCATGGAAGTTAGGCCTGTACAACCACTAAACGCATTATTGCCAATGGAGGTCACCGAGCTGGGTATGGTTACGGAGGTTAGGCCGCTACAATCCAAAAACACAAAATCGCCAATGGCGGTAACCGAGCTGGGGATGGAATAGCTCGCTCTATTCGAGGGGAAGTAAATGATCGTCGATTTATTTTTGCTAAAAAGCACCCCATAGGTGGAGCTATAGCTGGGGTTGCCATCATCTACCGTAATGGAACAGCTGTTATGACGAAACGCACCATCGCCAATGGCGGTAACCGAGCTGGGTATATTCACGGAGGTTAGACCGCTACAACCGCAAAACGCAAAATTGCCAATGGAGGTCACCGAGCTGGGTATGGTTACGGAGGTTAGTCCGCTACAACCAAAAAACGCATAATCACCAATGGCGGTAACCGAGCTGGGGATAGCTATCGATTTCAACTTATCACACATCCAGAATGCATAAAATGGTATAGCATTACCGTCAATGGCAGCCCCGCTGAGGTTGATGCTAGTCAGGCTGTATTTTGCCGTCATGTCCTTTAGGGTGGTAATGTCGGAGCTGTTGATGCTTCCGGTAACGGTAAGGCTGGTAACCGAGCTTTGTTCGGCGGGGGTAAGCAGGGTTGTCAGGGTTCCTGCTGTGGCCACGTTAACGGTTTTGGAAACCTGCGCTTGCAGCGCTATGCTGCAGGCTAGCGAGAGGAAAAGAAGTACAATTTTTCTCATATAATGGTAATGGCTAACAGCTTTGGTTGCCCCGCTTGGGGCTAGTTGTTGGCTGTGGTTTGCTTTTGTCTATATTGGCTGGTGCTTTATAGGCATCCATTTCTTTCAGGATCACACATCTGCGACAGCTCCGCTAGAGCGACCGCTTCTTGCTGCTGCGCGCTTAAGATCAGCGGCGCTGTTATGTGTATCTACCTATCCTGCAAGCCACGATACCCCGGACAGTGCACCGAAAAGAAGAGCTCTACTACTACTATGCTTTCCTAAGGCTTAGGACTATAAATTAGGGCGCAATTTAACAATTCTCCGCTTTGGTTCTACCGCTTACGGAAATTATTATCATTCATGCAAATGCTGATGATGCTTGGTGGGCGCTACGTGGGTTTTGTAGCGAATAGAATGGGGATTATAGATGGAGTTGCCCGCTATTCAGCGAATACATTCAACTCTAGTTGGCGAAGGTTCCTGCCCATAGCCGTTAAGCTAAGGATGGGTAAGCAACGAAAGAAATTCTAAGCGCGCTTCGCAGATCCGACTCACCCCCAATCCCCCTCTCTCCGAATGGCATTGGAGAGTCTGCCCATACCGTAAGCGGCATATACTTGCCATTCGCAAAGAGGGGGCTGCGGCACGGATATAGGCTGCAGCATATTCGGAGCGCAGGAAGTTCTCGTTAGGCGAAGGCTCCTGCCGATAGCCGTCAAGCTAAGGATGGGTAAGCAACGAAAGAAGTTCTAAGCGCGCTTTGCAAATCCGACTCACCCCCAATCCCCCTCTCTCCGAATGGCATTGGAGAGCCTGCCCATACGGTAAGCGACTACTAGAGGGGGGTGCGGCACGGATATAGGCTGCAGCTTAATCGGAGCGCTGGAAGTCCCCTCGTTAGGCGAAGGCTTTTGCCCATAGCCGTCAAGCTAAGGATGGGTAAGCAACGAAAGAAGTGCTAAGCGCGCTTCGCAGATCCGACTCACCCCCAATCCCCCTCTCTCCGAATGGCATTGGAGAGCCTGCCCATACGGTAAGCGACTACTTGCCATTCGCAAAGAGGGGGGTGCGGCACGGATATAGGCTGCAGCTTAATCGGAGCGTAGGAAGTCCCCTCTTTTAGACGAGCAGGCGGCGCCTGAGTAAAGAAAGCAGAAGCCGCAACGTTCTTTTTCTGGTTAACCCACCACTCGGCTAAGAGAGGGGATTTAGGGGTGAGTTGGGAATGGGCATGGCATAGGCATTTCCTTGTTTGGCGAAGGTTCCTGCCCATAGCCGTTAAGCTAAGGATGGGTAAGCAACGAAAGAAGTGCTAAGCGCGCTTCGCAGATCCGACTCACCCCCAATCCCCCTCTCTCCGAATGGCATTGGAGAGCCTGCCCATACGGTAAGCGACTACTTGCCATTCGCAAAGAGGGGGCTGCGGCACGGATATAGGCTGCAGCATAATCGGAGCGCTGGAAGTCCCCTCTTTTTCGACGAGCAGGCATCGCCTGAGTAAAGGAGGTAGAAGCCGCAACGTTCTTTTACTGGTTAACCAACCATTCGGCTAAGAGAGGGGATTTAGGGGTGAGTTGGGAATGGGCATGGCATAGGCATTTCCTTGTTTGGCGAAGGTTCCTGCCTCGTTAGTCGAAGGCTCCAGCCTTCGTCAGCTCTATCATTGCAGGCTATAGCCTGCAGAATAGATTCGACTAAGGCGATAGCCTCAGCCGAACAAGGGATAGGCATCTACAGTAACTCTAGCTTGTAAAGTTCACCCTCGTGCTCATCCATAAGCTTTAATATACAGCGCCTATTTTTAGCGGTATAGTAGAATACTTGTGCCGAATTTGGCTTTACCAGTACCTGATAAAGTGGAACTCCGTTTAACTCCCCATCCAGCGTAATAGTCATGTAGTAGACCTTTGCTCGAATATTTTCAGGAATAATACATACCCCCTTTTTGTAGCTTAAAATGGAATACATTTTAGTCAGGTAAGCTTCTGGTGTAACAATGGTAACATCAACTGTACCATCGGTAAGGTAGCATTCTCCTTTTATATTCGTCCGATGCTTAATGATTGAAGGAACCTCAATCTTAAATTCGTTAACTAGGTACTTAAATTCGGCATTACTGTGGCTGAGCCCATGGGGTGCATAGACGTTGCTTTTAACCGACAGCACATCTTGATTTAGCGCATCACCTAAGAGGTATCCTAGCCTATTTTTTGTTTTTTCTTCAATATTACCATAGCCGCCAAATACGATGAGCTTGTCCTTATTAAGGTTAACCCCTTTTATGGACGATAAGATATTGAGGCATGATACTCTAAATCGATCTTTCATGTTCGAAAAACCATAATCGTAGGGAATAAGCGTAAAGCCCAGCTCAAGTGCTTTTCGAACGACCTCCCCGAAGGTTGGTTCGTTGGTATATACACCGGTAAGCCCAACTACTGGATACTTCCGCTGGCCTAAAAGGGTATCCTGCACATTTAACGCCTCAAGTGCAATATACTTATAGCCCAGCTTTCTTAGCCCATCCAGAATATCGTAAAGGAATACACGGGGTGACGGGTAGTGGTGAATGTCGTTTAAAAGAAGAACATCATGCTGCGCCGCCAACCGAAGAATCTCCTTTTTGGCATCTATACGGCGATAGTTCTTCCTGTTATAACGGGTTGTATCCAACGAAAAGCTGTCAGCTGCATTATTTCGCTTGTCGAATACATTGAGCGCCCTATCGTATTCGCACATGAAAGACATTATGGTCCCGTACATCTCGAAGTAAAAGCAAGAATCTTCCTTTACATAGGATAGTGAGTCCTTTTGGAGATGCCGATACTGCTCAAGCGCACTTCCCTTGAAAGGGCTAAACTGATATACTGATTGTGCAGCAGCTTCGCTACAACCTGCAAGCATGAAAGCTAGCATATAAAATATTCGAACCATTGCTAGTAAGTATTACAATTTTTGCTGTTTTTCATAAAGAGGAGGTGCTTTCGCTCTACAATCAAAACACCCATAGCTGTCAATATATACATCTGTAAGCGACGAAAATGTGCTAACCGCTTCGTAGAACCGACTCACCCCCAATCCCCTCGTTAGGCGAAGACTCCAGCCTCAGCCGAACAAGGGCTATGACGGGCTGGTTTAACCTCTACGAGGTAAGATCTGCCTATGTGGCGACATGCTACAAGTTGGAATGCCCTACGGGCAACTCTCCTTCTATCCTCGTTAGGCGAAGGCTATGGGTGATAGCCTTCGCCTAACAAGAGGACTTTTAAATTTTTCTACGCATCATTTGTCGTCGAAATGGATGATCAGAACAGCTTACTTCCCAAAATTTCTCGACACAAATGGTAGGCAGGTAAGGAGTGCCGAGTGCCAGTATTCGCTGGTATGGGCGCCATCGCGTACGCGGAATTCACAGGGGATTTGTTGCCGGCGCATGGCCTGAGTGAATTCGATGTTACGGTCGAGCAAGAAGTCGTCGTCGCCACAATCAACAAACCATTTCACGCTTCGGAGCTGCTCCTTGCGGGCATCATCGGCATCAGCCACATACTTTATGCAGCTATTCTCCTGTACCGACTTGGTGAGCAAAGCCATCTTGTCGTTGGGATTTTGTGAGGGGACTGCTCCTTCCTGTGGGATGTTCATTAAAGCACTCATTGCATATACCGACGAAAACATGTCGCTGTGCTTTTGCCCATAGGCAGTGGCACCTCCTCCGCCCATTGACAAACCAGCAATAGCGCGGTGCTGCTTATCGCCAATAACACGGTAGGTTTTTTCGATAAAGGGTAAAAATTCGGAGTAGAAGAATGTTTCATACTTCCAGCCCGGCATATCGAAGTAGCCATTCCATGCACCGTCGGAGACGTTTCCACCAGCATTGGGCGATACAATAATCATTTCGCAGGCTTCGCCGGATGCGATGAGCTGGTCGGCCACCTCTTTGGCGTGCTCGTTGTCAAACCAACTCGTATTCACGCCCGACATTCCATGCAGAAGGTAAAGAATTGGATACCTACGATTCGCATCAGTACCGTAGCTCTTCGGTAGGAAGATGGTGTAGTCGCGATCGGCATTCAAAACGTTGCTGTGAATAGTTTTGGTTTCCACCTTGCTTTGTGGCCCCCACTGTCCGAATTGTGCCGATGCTTCAAAAGCAAACAACACGCCGATAAAGAATAGGAATAGCTGTTTCATACAATCTATCATTTTTAGGTTTAAATGCGAATTAAGAGCAGGACTTAGCCTATGGCCCCTCGTTAAGCGGGGGTATCGGTGGTTTTGCCCGCTTCCCTGCGAATACGTTCAACCCCTTGGGGGCATAGCCGTCAATCTAAGGATTTTTCTCAAAACTCAAATGTATATTCATGGCTCGTTATCCCCTCCTTGGGAGGGGGCAGGGGGTGGGTTTACTCGTTTAAATCAATATTTTACTTTACTTAGCGTTCTTAACCCACCCCTACCTCCCGCTCAGGCGGGAGGATAAACAGTTTCAATCATGAACTGGCACTTAATTTCTATCCTTTTCTTTCAAAAAATATAACCCGATCATCCGCTTAGCTTGAGCTATTCATGTTGAAGACCCTACGGGCTTCGGGTTGTAGGATATGGTAGTTTGTTTCAATTAATCAACACGCCCATCCCTCGCTAGGACTGGTTTAACCTCTACGAGGTAAGATCTGCCGATGTGGCGACATGCTACAAGTCGGAATGCCCTACGGGCAACACCCCTTCTACCCTCGTTAGGCGAAGGTTGAAGCCCATTACCGAACAAGGGCAATTTAGCGATTATTGGCGGCGGTTGTGCCGCGGGTGCAAAAAAAGGAGAGGGTGCCTCGCGGTAACCTCTCCATGAACAACAAATAATTAAGTATACAGATGAATCCAATGATTGTGCCTACCTCCGAGGGCTAGCTGGGGTTGTTACCCTTCCTCTTCTTCAGCCGCAGCTCTATCCGCTGCGGGGTGTTGTCGGCAAGGACAAGCTGCTGGCTTTCTATATCGCAGGCAATCTTTTCGGCGGTTATGTTGTAGATGTCGAACTCGCGCTTGCTGTTGCGCACCTCGCCGGTTTTGCCGGTTTTACGATCGAGCAGCACGAAGGGCTTACCGTCTACCGTTCTGGTGGTGGATAGTACCCGCACGCGGACGTTCTCCTCGGGTTTGCCGGTTTCGCTGTTGAGCACCGTGATGGTCGTCAGCCGCTCGGCGTACTCCTTCTTGCTGCGCACCTCGGTATAGCCCTTGAACGCTTCGGGGTGGGTGAGGCTGATGATGTCGGCCACCATGTCCATCTCGTCGAGCATCCCCCTGCCCTCGTTTACCAGCTGCTCGAGCTCCGTGCGCTTTACCTTCTTGTCCGCGTTGTAGGCTTCCTGCTTGGCGTTGGCGGCGGTAAGCGCCTGCATGTTGGCCTCTACGGTGGTGAGCAGCTCCTCGGTGACGTTGTAGGGTACCAGCCCGGCGGCGTTTTCGCGGGCCAGCTTGAGCACGGTGCCTACGCTATCGTTGATGGCCTTGTAGGTGGCGTTCTTGATCTCGGAGCGGGTGGTGTGCAGCTCGGCTACCAGGGGCAGGTTGTTCTGCTTGGTGAAGTAGAGCTCTTCGGCCTTTACGACGGCGAACAGCGGGGCAATCACCTTGTCGGTGGCGGTGCTTACGGCTACGCTAATGAGCTTATCCTCCGACTCGAGGTACACCATCAGCTTTTCGCCCTTGCCGATTAGCGCTTCGGCCTCGGTGACGAACTGCTTGGCCGCCGGAATGGCGCTGAGCGCATCGCAGCCTTTTACGTACTTGCTTACTCCCGTAATCATTCGGAAAAATACCTTGTTAACTTCTTTCATACTACTAGTTTTTTTGGTTGGATTTAGGACGTTTTTGTAATTGGTCTTCTATTTTGGGTTCTACTTAGGTTTTTGCTTTTCGGCTCGGGTGGCGCCCTCCGCTGCTGGCGGCATGCTGCAGGAGGATACCAGTAGGATTTACTTAACTTACTGCCTAAAGATATAGCTTTAATTCTTATTTGCATCCGTATTTATACCTTTTATTATCAAAACAGATGTAAATATGGGTTTCACCAAAAGAAAAGAGGGAACGTGCTTTTCCAGATTGTACGCGGGGCTGCTTTCCCTTCGGCTCCGCTCGGAGAACGGAGGACTTGGTTGCCTGTAGCGGCAAAAAAGAAAAGCGCAACCGTGGTGGTGGCTGCGCTGGTGTATGGATTTGCTAGCTTGGCGGTTATAAAACCGATACTTAAGTTCGACGGAATTACAAATGCAGGCGAGCCTCGTGCGTTTAATTAGACTACGGTGAGCAAGGGGACTTCTTCCAGAAAAACATCTCCACCCTATAGCGCAAAAAAGCCCGGATTGCTCCAGGCTTTTTTATTTTCGTTTTATTGCGGTTACAAACCGCTGCTTATGTTAGACGAAATTACAACCGTAGCGAAGCAGAACTCAGTGTAACTAAATGCCTCCTAACGTTGTGCTTTTAGTCTACCGATTGTGGGGATTCGTATTTTTATTCCACCCATCGCAAAATTGATGTTCTTCAACCATCTTAAATCCATTGTTGCAATATGAGTATAACTACTGGGAATATGAATCGTCTATTTCATCTTCTTTACAAATTCTTGGTATTTCTCCTTTCTTTAATTTTCTGTAAACAGGCTTTCTATAGTTTACATTCAATTTCCGATTTGTTTTAATAAACATGCGTGTAGGAGTTTCCCCATAGACAAAACATAAATGTCTGTTTATGCAAAAGACCCCTGCCGGTTTTAAATGGATAAAGGTATATTTACTTACTCCCGTCTCGAGTAACAATAAATAATACCTTTTAAAGGTACATGAATCGTTAGGGTATGACGAAATTCGTATAGAAATCATAAGAGAATCAGTGTAATATTTACACCTCTTTTCCTTTTCAAATAAAGAACTTATCACTTCTTTTAAGGAATTATCTTTAAATTCGAGCAGAGAAACTTGTTCTTTACTGTGGATATATTTATAGAAAGTGTCAACCGCAAAACTTCCTAAACTGGTAAAACTAAAAGGATAACAAAAAAATGCTTTTTCATAGCATTAATAGATTTTGACGCCATTTTCTCTTAAAGCCTCAAGATAAGCAATTCTCATAAGATCTGCAGTAGTTGTATATGGTATATAATGACCATCAGTATACACATTTAGTTTGGTCCCAGGGTATTTATCCCGCAAATTTATATCAGAGTTAGAAGGCAAGGTTCCGTTAGGATGGTTGTGATTAAACTCTCTGATATTATAACCGTAGCCCTTTACTACTGCTCCTGCGGCATTACTTGATTCGTTAGCATTTTCTTTTGAGGTTTCACTTGAACCTGTTGCTATTAAATTTTCGCCCTTTTCACCATCTGATTTACCGACCTTCAAATGGCCCCATTCTACTTTTGTACCATTTGCTAAGAATTCAAACACCTTCTTCCCATTATTATCTCCTGTAATATTGAGAAATGTCATGTTTTTTTCATTACCTTTTTCATCCTGATATTTCATTTCTTTATTGTGTATAGTGCCATATTTAAATTCTATGGAAGATTTTTTAATTCCATCACTATTTACAATGTTAATCTGATCTTTCTTAGTGTTTTTAACATACTGAATTCCCCCGTTCTCATTGATATTCCATATATCCATACCATCTGGATCCGTAAACCTCAGCGGATTATCAACGCAGTAGTTGTAAGGGCTCCATCTCCTATACTTTTCAGCTAAAGGATCCATCGTATGCCATACGCCCAGCTCTGGGTCGTAGAACCGTGCGCCGTAGTCGTACCAGCCGAAGGGGGTACCGCCAATGTACTGGTCCTGCAGTTCCTTGCCGTTGTAAAGGTAGCGGTTTTGCGGAACATTTACGTTATCGAACGATTTCCCAAAGGGGTAGTAGTCGGTGGCCTGCGCTAGGGCTGGCGTTTGCCCAGCACCAGCCGCCTTGCTAAACATGGCGCGGGTGTTGCCCAGGTGGTCCTTCAGGTTGTACTGGTAGGTGCCGTTGCCCAGCACCATACCCTCCTCGTGTAGGGCATAGGCCAGCCTCTTGCGCTGGTCGTACACCATGCTGCCGTGGTAGTAGCGGGCGGTGCCGTCGGGGTTAGCTACCGCCAGCTTTGCCCCGGTGGCATCGTAGGTGTAGCTTACGCTTTGGCCGCCCTTGCTCACGCTCCTGGGCAGGTTCAGCTCGTTGTATTGTATTGCAAACCCGTTGCGGCCATCGGTGGTGGCGTTGCCGTTGGCGTCGTAGATGTAAGGATTTTTATCTACCCCATTTAAGGTTATCTTGCTAAGCTGATTTCCACTATAGGTGTAGCCGTAAGTGGTAGCCTCCTTGCTGCCATTCTTACGAACAAGAGTACGGATGTTTCCGTTCTCATCGTAAAGCGGTATGTTTTCGGCATAGGCTTCATCGGCTACTAGGGTGCCCGAGCCGTTGTCTTTGGCATAGGCACCAACATTCAGCCTATCCAGCCCGTCATAGGCAAAGCCGTAGCCTTTCTTGTTTTGAGTACCGTCAACCATCTTGGTGCGCCACACCATCGAGGCGATGTTGCCGCCATACTGAGGTTTTACATCGGCTCCTGCTACCTCAGGTGCGTTGTACGCCAGGCTCATGGCGAAGAAGTCAGCTCCAGCAGTGTTGGGCTCGTTGATCTTGGAGAGCCAGCCGCGGATGTTGTACTCGTAGTGTTGCTTCTGATCGGTACCTCCGTAATTCTTTTGCAGCACGTGGCCCAGCGCATCGTAGGTGTAGGAGGCCAGCGTCTCCACCGGGTTGGTATTCAGCTGTGCTGTTACCTCCTGTAGCTGCCCGCTGTCGTAGTACTTGTAGGTGCGCACCAGCGTGGTGGTATTGCCATTAAACGTTTGTACCTCCTTCACCTCATCGGGCTGTCCTACGAAGTTGAGTTTACTCGATACTGTCAGCAGCTCATCGGCATCCAGAATCATCAACACCATGCTCACCAAAAAGAAGTTCAAGGACTTATTCCAAAAAAAAACATCTCCACACTATAACCAAACAGCCGCCCGGTTCTCACCAAGCGGCTGCTTTTTGTTTTATGGCGGTTGCAAACCGCTACTTATGTCAGACGGCATTGTAAATGCCGCCTAGCCTTGTTCGCTGATTAAACTTCGCTCAGCACGGGGGAATATCTCCACCCTATAGCGCAAAAAAGCCCAGATTGCTCCAGGCTTTTTTATTCTCGTTTTATGGCGGTTACAAACCACTGCTTATGTTCTGCAAAATTGCAAATATCGCAGAACCTTGTGCTTTTATTCTACTCTTCGGCTAGCAAAGGCTATCTAAGGCTGATTTTAAACATCTACTTAAACTCTTCATTTCCAAAAAGAAAAACACCTTCAATAGATTTATTGTCTTCTAAAATTTCAAATCTAGTTTTTGAAGTTCTTTGAACATTTATTTTTTTAATGTATTTGCTGGAAGTCTGTTTGTTACTCTTTGGATATTCATACTCAATATTTACTTTTTTAATCTCTTTAAGAAAAATTGAATCGTTAGTTCTCGGTTTATAATACAGACTAACTAACCGGACATAAATAGAATCTTTTGGTAGAATCTTTGACCTACTTCTTAGTTCTCTGAATTCAATTTTATCGTGAGTTATGCGGCCGATAAAAGCAGAACGAGGAAATTGACCTATCGAATCACTGCTTGGCAAAAATAAAGTATCATTGGTGTTGTTTACTATTTTCAAAGACACATAAACGTGGTATCCTCCAGGACAGTCATCATTATGCTTACTTATTCTAATCCTTCCAATGTTACAATTTTGTTTCTTGCTTTCCTCAATGTGAGTACAAGAAATTAAGAGTGATGAGGCTACGATTAATACCAAGCAAATATATTTCATGTTTTTATTTGTTTAATTCTTGCTTGTGAACAATTCTCATATACTCTTTAAAAGGCTGTGTTGTATTTTTCCATGAATCATGTCTAAATTGATATTCATATACATTATGGGTTCTTGTATGATCGGACAACCCCTTTTGACCATGACCAATTTTTTCATGAGCACCCAATAAATTCTGAACATTTGATGTTGTTGAAAAGAGAAATCTATTATCATCTTTATCTCCTGAATTTATAATAGATGCCGTTATCCTTGTTTGACCTTCATAAAGACCTTCTGAGGCATTCTGATTAGCGTTCAAACTTGGTGAATTATACTGATCATCCACATTCCAATCATTATGACTTATAACTACAGACACGGAACCATTATATAAATTATTCATTTTTACTCCTGTTGTCTCTGACAAAATATTAGTAAACACGTTTGAATAGGCTTCTGCAGATAATGTAGTTTTTTCTATGCGTGTATCAATATTGTCTGCCATATTTTTTACAAACTTACTATCTCCAAAGCCTATAGCGACCAAAAATTTTTTGGCATAATTTGGTTCCCGGATTACAATATGATCTTGTTTTTTGTCAATTTCATGCTTATTGTGTTCGATAAACTTTCCTTGACTGTTATATACATCATCCATTCCATCTGGATCAATTTTATTAATCGGATCATTTGAACAATAAGCATATGGTGAAATCCAAAACTTTTTTTCTGCTAATGGATCAAAACTATGCCACACGCCCAGTTCCGGGTCGTAGAACCGTGCGCCGTAGTCGTACCAGTCGAAGTGGGCGCCGTCAATGGTTAGATTTTGGAGCTCCTTACCGTTGTAAAGGTAGCGGTTATTTGGAACATCCTTATTCTCGAACGACTTCCCGAAGGGGTAGTAGTCGGCAGCCTGTAATAGCATGGTATTTAGCCCCACTCCTGTTTTCTTAAAGACGGCGCGGGTATTCCCGAGGTGATCCTTCAGGTTGTACTGGTACACAAACCCATTGTCTGTTGATTTTATCATTCCCTCGTCGTGTAGAGCGTATCCGAACGAAAAGGCTCCTTCTTTACTTCTTTCGTACACCATGCTGCCATGGTAGTAGCGGCCACTATTATCTGTATCCACCATTGCCAGCTTCGACCCGGTAGCGTCGTAGGTATAGCTTACGGTTTGGGTACCTTTGCTCACGCTCTTGGGTAGGTTCAACTCGTTGTAGCCAATGCTAAACCCTTTGTAACCATCCTTGGTGGCGTTACCGTTGGCGTCGTACTGGTAGGCGGCACCTCCGTTGATGCTGAGCAGCTGGTTACCGCTGTAGGCGTAGCCGAAGGTCGTGGCGGTGCTAGCCCCATTGGTACGGGTTAGGCTTGTGATATTGCCGTTGGCATCGTAGCCAAGGCTCTTCTCGGTGTAGACATCACTAGCAGAAAGCGCATCGGTGGTGGCGTAGCTGCTACCCGTAAGCCTATTCTGCGCGTCGTAGGCAAAACCGTAGCCCTTCTTTGGCTTATTACCGTCATTGTCCAGCTGTGTACGCCACACCATTGAGGAAATGTTCCCACCGTACCGTGCTTGACCGCCCGTCACCTCAGGCGCTTCATACGCCAGGCTCATTGCGAAGAAGTCGTCCCCAGCAGTGTTGGGCTCGTTGATCTTGGTGAGCCAGCCGCGGATGTTGTACTCGTAGTGCTGCTTCTGATCGGTGCCTCCGTACTTCTTCTGCAGCACGTGGCCAAGCGCATCGTAGGTGTAGGTGGCCAGCGTCTCCTCCGTTGCAGCATTATTCATCTTGGCATATACGCCGCGCAGCTGGCCACTGTCGTAGTAGTCGTAGCGTCGCTCTATGCTTGTGGTAATGGCGCCTGCTGTAGCGGAAGGCTTAAAGGATTGCTCTTCCTTAATCCTCTTAGGCTGGCCAACGAAGTTCAGCTCGGTTGATACTGTCATTGTTCCCTTGGCATCAGGGTAAAGCCCCTTCTTTACGGTTTGAATTACCCGTCCCCTCTCGTCGTAGTAGGTGGCGGTGGTGCTCCAGGTGTTGGTGGTGAGCTCCTTCACCTTGCTAACCGTGGGTAGCCCCGTAACGTTGGTGGTTACCGTTTGATCGTACACCTTGCTACCGCCAAGGTTGGCAGCTCCACCGTTGGCGTAGCTGTCGTAGAAGGTGTAGGTAAGCGAGTCTATCACACCATCCACATACACCTTGTTCACCACTCTGGGAAAGCTATTACGCGTGTAGGTGCTATATTCAACTCCGTTGAGTTTCCCGGTGTATGGGGTATCGTACTGCGCTGCAGCAAAGGCCGCATTAACCGTACTCTCCATATCGGCCCTTGTTCCGCTCTTTGCTATATAGCCCGTTTCTACGGGTCGGTTTAGCGCGTCGTAGCGGGTGTAGAGCCAGCGGTTCGACTTCCGTTGCTCTCCGTCCTGTACCGCCACCAGCCTATCGCGGCTGTCGTACACCATGTACACAGGCTCTACCCCGGGCAGCTTCTTTTTAATCATACGCCCGTAGCCGTCGTACTCGTAGTAGTAGGCCAGCGCGTCGAGCGATTCCAGGGCTGCTCCTGGGGAGACCGTGAAGCCTGTTCCCCCCACAAAGGTTGGAAGTAGCGTTAGGGAGGCACCAGGTGCCAGCACGTACTTCGCCTGGCTAGTTGTATTTTTAAGCTCCTGCGCCCCCTGCACCAAGCTAGTATTAGCGGGCAGCCCCTTGGGAAGTCCCTTGGTGTCGAGCGAGGCCATGTACTTGGGCGGTAGCACCCAGCGCAGGCGGCCAAAGTCGTCGTACACGTAGTCGGTGGTGGCGTTTTGGTGTACAGGGTTGGTTTCAGCTCCGTAGTCGGCCACCTTGCGCACCACGCGCCCCTCCATATCCTTGTACTCCACCGTGGTGGTTTTATCCTCGTCCTGCACTGCCGTGCGGTAGAGCGTGCCTGGCAGGTAGCACAGCCCGCCCGTAAGCGTGCCGTTGTCGGCCACCGTCCAAAGGATCACCTCGCCAGCCGTATTGGTGCCGTAGGCAGTACTCACAGGATGGCTCTGCCACTTGCTACCGGGTCCGGTTTGCGAAACCACCCGGCTAAGCGGCGAGCCGTCGTAAATGGTCTCGCCAAAGGGGCGTGTATCTGGGGCAATACCGTTCGGTACAGCCGGGTTGTAGAACTTGTAGTGGTCGCAGCTAGTGGTATAGCTTGCATCTACAGCGTTGGTCTGGTAGGCACCAGCACCTACCCCTTGCGCCTTGGGTAGCGGCAGGTACTGGCGGTACTCGCGCCCCATGCCGTCGTACACGTGCGGGGTGATCTGGTCGTTGAAGGCGGAGCCGTCAGCGTTGGGCGTGGCCGCCACCCCTATGGTTTGTAGGGGTCGACCGAGGCCGTCGTAGTATTCGATGGTGGCCCCCTGCTTTGCGGCAGGGAGCTTTAGCAGGTCAATCACAGCGGTAGTACCCTCGCGGGGCATGCGCTTGACAATGTAGTTCTGGCCCGTGGTGGGGTTAACCTGTTGACCCATGGCGGTAAGGTTTTCTGCCACCAGAAGAGCAATATGAAGAGATATGCAGATAGTATGTTTTCTCATATTCGTAGGGTGATCGGTTTTCTGCTATTGGTAAACCTCTATTGTTTTGGATATGGACACATTGGTAGAATATAGCGTAAGCGTTGCACGACGCTTCTGCGAGCTGTCGTAAGCCACCGTTGGAGACATGGTAATGGTGGCATTACCGCTTCCCCAAGTTTTGCTAACGCTCAACCATTCGGGAACACCTTGGATATTCCAGTCGGTATTCGAGGTGATTGTCAGCGTGCTGTTTAATCCAGGATTAGGAGCAATGCCAACAGAGCTGGTGTTGGTATTCAGGTAGTAGCATGTGCCATTATCGTTGGCATAGGCCTGCCCTTTATCTCTAGCCTCCGCTTGAGCCTTAGCATCGGCATCGGCCTGGCTGATGGTAGAGGTATACTTACCCTCGGGTACCGTGTAAACAACCCCTCCGCCAACGTAACCAGCCGGGCAGGTGTTTTTGCTAAAAGTCCAGCTGTAGCTTTTACTGCTAAAGCTACCGTTGCCTGCTGCTTGGTTGTAGTACTTGTAGTCGTAGTTGGATACAAGCTTGCCTAGCTCTGTCACATTCATCAGTCGTCCAAATGAGTCGTAGGCATACTTTACTGTTTTACCACTGGGGTCAGTTTCAGAGGTAATACCAATCATTGGATCATATGTGAAGGTGCTTACTATTGCGTTAAGAGGGTAAACTCGAATTTCATCGAGATAGCAAGAGGATCCGAATACTGAAAAAGAAAAGCTCCCTTTTTTACTTAGGCTACTTTTTATTTTATAGAATTTATATTCATTAGTTAGAGGATATAGCACATTGTTAATACAAATACTACTATTGTTAAGACCTTTTGCAAAAAACTCAATCCAATAATCGTCTTCAGATAATAGTGGAGTTGTGAGTGTTTTACCTTGAGGCAACAATGCTTGATAAAAACCAGAAGTCCCCTCTGAAGGTAAAATTGTAATCGGTGTCAAATCCCAACCGTCAGATGAATGTGGTTCAAAGCTAGTATAAGCAATCTGTTTGTTTTGTGAGTTTTTAATCTCTGCTATAGGGAAAGATTTGCTATACCCCCATAAATAAGAGGTGGTAAAGTTACCCCCTCTAGAAACACTTAAAGGATTCCCCATGCTATCGTATCCCCAATAGCGTAGCAATACTTTTGGATACTTTCCTTTATCACTTGTTTCTTCAATAGTTTGCGGAGCAATTACAGTATTTCCCCAATCAATGTAGTTCGTCTTTAATGATCGAATAAATTTGTTGTCTACAGAATCAACTTGCTCTACAATTGGGGTTATGATGTTTTTATTAAGCATTTTATCGTACGGATTCTGATTACAAAAGTCATAACTGTACGAGTAGTTTGATTTCGTTATCTTTCCAGAGCTAGTTTTTAAGTACCGTTTTCTTAGTTGTCCCCTACTATCATATTCATATAATGTATACAATTCACATCTTAAACCATCTTTCGAATACTCTGTTTTTTTATTTTCTGCTAAGAGCCAAATATCTCTATTTGCTTTTGTTTCATACCACCAATTTGGAATACAAGTATAATTACTATGTGGTGTCCCATCGATATCAAAGTACATGTTGTTGATTATTACTGCAAGTCCAGTATTAAATGTCCCCCTCTCAATTCTTCTATAATTATTCTCTTCTAATTCTACTAGTTTATACTCTCCATTTGAAAATTCGTACGTACTTTTATAATTCATTAGGGGTGAATAACTGCCACAATCATAATCTGATATTGATACCTCAGGTGAGTCTATACCCGAAAAATATGAATACTGATCTTCTTCTTGTGGAGAAAAAAAGCTATAGCTTGTTTTCCCATAAATTCTATTTTCATCTTTCACTATTTCATCAACCAACCTATAATATACAATGCTTCCATTCCCATTTGTTATAGGTCTTATAGGATTCGATAATATCTTATAATAGGGATGTTCACAACGGATGTAATAATTATTTACTGGTGATACCTGACCAAGGAGGCAATTTTTCAAATAGTTGTCCGAACTAATTACAGCAACCGAAGGGGCATAGTATCTATATTCTTTTATTGCTGCTAAGTTAGATCTCAAATAGTTCAATATTCTTTTTACCCTTAACCCGCCAATTATACTGTCCTTAGAAAATGTATAGGCATTTTGGGCATAATTAGACTCAAATTCAAAAACAGTCTTGCCGCCTGTCGGATATTCGATAGATTCTATAATACATGCTTTTGCATATAATTCATTGGGCAGACGATCTGATGCTTGACTAAGCAAATTACTATATTTTTCTCTAAATAAATTCTTTGATGATTCAATAACGGCAGCAGGCGTTTGTGAAATATTAGATGATGTTCCATTGTAGTACCCCCAATAATCCTCTATAAATGATGCTCCACCTGCACATCCATTACAGAAATATGGGGGTAGATTCATACTATTATACTTCACCTTATAGGTTTCCTTTTCGACAATTTTGTCTGGGTTTACAAACGAAAGTGAATCAAGCCGGAGGCGAGCATCTTTATTGCAGATCGACATATCATTTCCGAAAAAAGAGTGGTATAGTACGGCTATTTTTTTTCTATTAATACATGAAATCTCAATTGTATCCAACTGGGTAACTTTTGAAAATTTTTTGTCTAACGAGTATTTAAATGAGATAGTCTTATTTTTGTGGCATATGCTTTTTAGCAATTTTATTCTAAATGTGTTTGTATTAACAGAACTCTCATATGTATTTAGACTATTTACAGGGCACATGCTGCGATTTAGGCAAGGGGCGCTTGCGCTAGTGTATTGAAGATATCTTGATAAATTATCTGCCCTAAATGCGTTTGCAATATCTTCGCTATAGTTAAAGATAACAGAGTCTGTTTTATTGTAGTTTACAACCTTTGTTATATACCATGTAGATGGGTACCACATAACAGGATATCCATCACAATTGTCTTGACTGCAAGTTTTTTCCGATTCTTCAAAAAACCATGTATTACCTTGACTATCTGTTATTCTAACATACTCTTGACTATTATCAAAATCAATAATATTATTATCAGATGGAACTGTGGTGGCTTTTCTGTTTAAGAAGTTTATCCTAAAGGTTCCTGAGCATGTGGGTGTGTTAAATATATATTTATCAGAATACATGTCTGTTCCGCAACACAACCACTTGTTGTAGTATTCTCTATAAGAATGTCCTTCATCAATATACTTTCCCATATCTACTTGATTTTTGGGAGCATCTGGTTGGAAATTGTAAGAATAATCACATCTACCTAGCACCACTCGGGAAACAAGCCCTCCCGCATTTAAAAACCATCCTAACCCGACATTTGTAGCGGCATCACTAGTCTTTATCCCAGATGCATGATAGGTTATTGAAATTGGTATTTTCACAAATCCTGCATCCAAGTTGTAAATTGGGATCTCAATTTTTGGAACCCCCGAACTTATGTCTACAGGAATTTCTCCATATCTCAAAAAGGCTGTGGCATTAGGCGAATTTGGAATTGTTTTAGGAAGGGTTACCTGTCCATAAGCAATATAAATCGAAGAAAAGATAATCCAAAGGACTAATGATACCTTTAGTATTAAAGTTTTATTTTGTAAAAACATACGCTAACAGTTTGTTTGTTGAATAATCTTTTAAAATAGGGTGGCATAATAGCAATTTTTTCCTGTGCATTCAACAGAAGTTGAACTTGCAGAGTACGCATGGTCTATGGCCAGGAAAAAGGAGGAACTGCTGCGCTGCACCCGCTCCTCCCCATTGTAGAAAGGGTAAACCCTAGCTCTACATCTTCCTCTTCTTGAGCCGCAGCTCTATCCGCTGCGGGGTGCTGTCGGCAAGGACAAGCTGCTGGCTTTCTATATCGCAGGCAATTTTTTCGGCGGTTATGTTGTAGATGTCGAACTCGCGCTTGCTGTTGCGCACCTCGCCGGTTTTGCCGGTTTTGCGGTCGAGCAGCACGAAGGGCTTGCCGTCTACCGTTCTGGTGGTGGATAGCACTCGCACGCGGACGTTCTCCTCGGGTTTTCCGGTTTCGCTGTTGAGCACGGTGATGGTCGTCAGCCGCTCGGCGTACTCCTTCTTGCTGCGCACCTCGGTGTAGCCCTTGAACGCTTCGGGGTGGGTGAGGCTGATGATGTCGGCCACCATGTCCATCTCGTCGAGCATCCCCCTGCCCTCGTTTACCAGCTGCTCGAGCTCCGTGCGCTTTACCTTCTTGTCCGCGTTGTAGGCTTCCTGCTTGGCGTTGGCGGCGGTAAGCACCTGCATGTTGGCCTCTACGGTGGTGAGCAGCTCCTCGGTGACGTTGTAGGGAGCCAGACCGGCTACCAGGGGCAGGTTGTTCTGCTTGGTGAAGTAGAGCTCTTCGGCCTTTACGACGGCGAACAGCGGGGCAATCACCTTGTCGGTGGCGGTGCTTACGGCTACGCTAATGAGCTTATCCTCCGACTCGAGGTACACCATCAGCTTTTCGCCCTTGCCGATTAGCGCTTCGGCCTCGGTGACGAACTGCTTGGCCGCCGGAATGGCGCTGAGCGCATCGCAGCCTTTTACGTACTTGCTTACTCCCGTAATCATTCGGAAGAATACCTTGTTAACCTCTTTCATTCTACTAGTTTTTTTGGTTGGATTTAGGACGTTTTTGTAATTGGTCTTCTATTTTGCGTTCTACTTAGGTTTTTGCTTTTCGGCTCGGGTGGCGCCCTCCGTTGCTGGCAGCATGCTGCAGGAGGATGCCAGTAGGATTTGCTTAACTTACTGCCTAAAGGTATAGCTTTGGTTTTTCTATTCTTACCCGTATTTATACCTGTTTTGGTAAAACAGGTATAAATACGGGTATCGCCGAAAGAGAAGGGGGAACGTGCTTTTGTGAAGTGTACGCGGGGCTGCTTTTTTGGAGGAGAGGATTTATTGCTACTTTTACGACAATAAAGTATTACAGAATCTTAATATTAATTTCATGAGAAGGCTGGCTCTTTTTTTAATTGTTTCCTCCCTATTTTTTGCTTCCTGCGAAAAGGATGAAGGGGATAAGGGGTGTGTAAAGGATATCGCGTTTGCAACATCTAGCTCCATTATTTCTGCTAACGGTAGCTTTACGGAGGCAACCAAGTACAAGTACATGGTTATTGGCGAAAAACCTAATGTTTCGGAGGCCACAGGCGTTGTTTACTGCGATTCTGTGGGGGTATCTGCAAATTTCGCCTTTAGGGCATCTCGTTTATACTCCAATACCACGTATTACCTAAAGGTGTTCTATCGCGATGCCAGCGGTAAAAGCGTTTATAGCAAAGAGTATACTGTAAGCACAAGAGATAACACAAATCCTACAACCTTTGGTAAGGTAACCACGTGCGATACCCTTATAGATGGTAAGGAGCTCCACCAAATCAGCTACTCTTTTACGGCTGTTAGCGACTACCGCGATGCCGAGTTTGGGGTGTGCTACTGTAAGGCTACGTCCCCTGTTCCAACCCTTAGCGATAAGGTAATAAAGGGTACGCTTGGTAAAGATGGAGTCGTTTCTTGCGACATGTCGGAGGTGAACTTTAATGAGATGGAAATCGCTCGCCCCTACTTCAAGAACGCGAAGGAGACGGTTTATGGGCCTATTGTTGCCTATTCCAAGTCATCTTGGCAAACCTGCGGCATCTTTCCTGGGCTGCCTTGTAAAGACCCAAGTATCATAACCGTAAACGGGAAGGGCTACGTATTCGTTGGTTATAACCCCGATCAATCTAAACATACGTCCTCAGGGGATATTTGGGTAGTTGATGATATGTGGTGCTTTGATAGCCAAACATTCGCGTGGAGTAAGGAAGCATCCCTTAATAATATAGTGAGTAGTGGATATCGCATTTCGATGAAAACGGCGGAGACTTCTAAGGGCTTCCTATTCTTCAAAGGGGGAGACTATTCTGGAAGATCCTTCAATCAATTCTTCTCTTACGATATTGCCAATAAGCAGTATACCGAGATACTACCCAATGGTATTCCTGAAAACGTATGGAAGTACTCGTGGGGTAGCGACGGTTTTTCGTATAATGGCAAATCCTATGTCGTTCTATATATGGGAGGGTATACAAATTATGAAAATGATCCTAAGGGCACATTCATCTACAGCTACGATGAGGCCAATAGAGCATTTACGCTTGAGTCGAACAATCCGGATAGAACCGGAGTTGGCGATGTTGCCTTCTTTAGGCGTGGTGAAAATATTTACGTAGGGTCTGGCTATTACACCGTATTTGGAGCAATATATGCGCAAGATTTTTGGTCGTACAATATTGCTACAAAAGCCTGGACAAAGCTAAAGGATGCTCCTGTTAAGAATTTTAAGCGTTCATTTACCTACAAGAACAGGTGTTTCGCAATTGATAACGATAGAAATTTATACGAGTATAAGCCCGATAGCGACACTTGGGTCCTACTTGAATGTATTAAAGGCTCAGCTGAAGGGATTATGGTATTTGATAGCGGCATCTACATGCTCTCTATGAAGGCTGAAAAGAAAGGCAATGATTTCGAGTATGTGACCCTTATAAAAAAATGTTTATCAATTTAGGATGAGCCCTATTTTTAATAGCACGAAATAACTGATGCCCGGTAGAGCCGACTCTATCGGGCTTTTTTTACAAAAAAGCAGCCCATAAAGCGCAGCCTTGGTGATAACCATTACGGTTGGAGGATTTGGTTGCTTGGGCGTAGCGAGGGAGGCGAAGCGCTGCGGGGGTAACCGCTTCGCAAATCCGATTCACCCCCAATCCCCCTCTCTCCGAATGGCGCTGGCAAGCCTGCCCATACCGTAAGCGCCTATACTTGCCATTCGCAAAGAGGGGGCCGCGGCACGGATATAAGCTGCAGCATATTCGGAGCGCTGGAAGTCCTCTCTTTTAGCCGAGCAGGCGTCGCCTGAGTAAAGGAGGTAGAAGCCGCAACGCTCTTTTGCTGGTTAACCAACCACTCGGCTAAGAGAGGGGATTTAGGGGTGAGTTGAAAATGGGCTTTCCAAGGGGTGCTGGCGATGTCGGCCTCCTAAAGACTCCAGCAGCTGCCGCTACTCCTGGTAGGGCAGCCCCTCAAGTTCAAGCCTTGGTGATAGTCTTTACGGACGGAGGTATTGGTTGCTAGATGGTAGCGGAGGAGACGAAGTTCTGCGGGGGGAATGATGTGGAGTACGAGCTGGTCGTTTAACGGCGATTAAAGACCGCTACTTAAGCTTGATGGAGAAGGAATGTTGAATCGGAGAAATAGGAATGCACCTCTTTGATATCCTTAAAATGATGTACTAAGTAGCTGGTGGAATAGCTTACATGCGAAAAAGAGAAATGATGGCTGAATGATTTTTTATTTGGTTCTAATACTTTTGAACTTTCATATCAAAAAGAATTCTATCGGCATTGATCGCTTTAATTTTGATAATGCCAACTTTTCCTTCAGCAGTTTTGAATGTAACTGTTAGTGGAAATTCTAGAGAACCGATAGCACTTTCGTCATTAACCACATTCAAATTTTTGATAGAGGAGTCATCAACTAGAGCATCAAAAGCCTTAACGTCAAATCTGTTTTTGTAGTTTTGAACAAGGGTTTTTTTAGGGTTGCTAAGTGTGATTTTATCAGCCTGATCTGGGCTTTCAAAATAGATAAAAGCCGATTGGCTACCGTAGTATATAAGGTCGATGTCTTTAGATGCATCTTTTGCTTCTGCATCTTTGTAGACTTTGCCCGTTTTTACAGATAAGCAACGTCCCATCTTAGTGTCACCTGCAACTTGCGAAAGTTCAACATCCTTAAATAGGGCAATGCCATTTAGGCCTTCAACTTTTACGGTTTTCGTTAGCTCTTTAGTTTCAGAACCATTGGTTGCTTTTAGCGTAATGGTGAAATCTCCAGCTTTATCAACAATAACTTTTGCAGGAGTTTGATCTTTACATGTAGCAACGCTTGATCCTTCACCAAATACCCATTCGAAAGATGTTGCAGATGTTGATTTATTTACAATTGTAATTTCTGCATTAGGAGATTTCCCTGTAACAACAACATCAAAATTGGGGGTTAAAGTTTCTCCATCTTTGGAGCAAGAAGAAAAAATAGCAGCTAAACCGATTAAAAATAGTAATTTACTTTTCATAAGATAAAATTTGAATTTTTCAGCCAACATTTCTGCAACAAAGGTAGCTATATATGATGAACCAACTGGCCCTAATGCTTACAAAATGGTTTGAATATTAAGAATTGAGCGTATCGTCCTCGCTCATAGCCATCAGACTAAGAAATTTGTACTTTAGCGCGTGAGCCCCCTCACTACGCCTAGTTTGGCGAGGCCTCTGGTCGTATTCGGAGGCGGAAGGTATTGATTAGCGGTAAGCTTTTCAAGGGGTCCAGCGATGTCGACCTCCTGCTTGCCGTAGTCTGCCAAAACGCTCAAGGCTAGACGAAGCTTAGCTACGCTGAGCTTGCACTTCGTGCTCGGTTGCAGCTTCGAATTTGCTAAGTAGCGGGTTACAGACCTCAATCAAAAGTAGCAAAAAAGTAAAGCGCAACCGTTGGTATGACTGCGCTTTTATGTGGTGGTGCAGGCTTGCCGTTTAATGGCGGTCAAAGGGCGCTACTTATGTTCGATGGAATTGCAAATTCCGCCGAGCCTCGTGCGTTGAATTAGACTACGGTGAACTAGGGAATAAAAATCTCGAAACCAACAATGCAACGGCAATTTTTTATACCATGTGTTATGGGTTGTTGCTTGTTCAGCCTTACTTCGAAGCTGATTCTAATTTTTCAATCTTATTATTTTGCACTTTTATAATTTGTTTCAGTTCTTCAATCGCTTTATTCTGCTCAATCATATAAAGTGTCATTTCCTCCATTTTCTGTAAAAGTTTTGAATTCAAGTCTCCCAATTTCGTTCCATTTTTCTCCATCTCTTTCGCCGGAGCTATCTCAGGCAAATGTTTTTGTTCTTTCACAAACTTTTCTAGTTCGTTTAACGGAATTAGTTTATAACCCTTTTCAAAAACAAAATCAGCGCCATTAAGGTCAACCTTTATTTCTCTCGCTCTTATTGTACCAATGACATCAAGTGGATATTGTGGATTTGACGTTCCAATACCAACATTACTCGATAAATAAATAGGAAACCTTGTACTATTTGTACCAATAACATTACCTGAAATCAAAATCTTTCCATTTATATTGTCTATTGGAGCAAATTGGGGGTTATCCAGAACTACTATATTATGTCCATCTGTCGTAATATTAAGATTAGTGGGTACATCTATACCTACAAAATGCACATCTAAGACATAGATTCCATTGGTTGTTGTTCCTCCTCTTATTTCAGCAACATGATTGTTATTGTAAAACAGATTATTTACTATATTAATTGATCCGCCTTGAGAATACCCCATCAACGAAATGAACATTGTTAAATCAGTAACCTTATTACTTCCGCTAATTCCAGATAAATTGACCATTGCACTGGTTTGCCATGTTCCTTCAATTATCCTATACCATCCATCTCCATTAGATAATGTAACTTGTTTTGTCGTTTGAGAATTTGCAATTTGCGCCAAACTTAATAAAATCAGGCTAATTAAAAGTTGTCTTTTCATTGTCTTTTGTTTTATGATTTGCTTAATCTTTCGAAGTACTGTCTCTTTCTGCAATAACCCATAACTCGTTTATATATGCAACAAAGTTACCTAATATATCCCTATATGGGTGTATATGTGCAGCTCTAGCGTCTTTTTACCTACTATCCAGCAAACCCACCACCCCGAACAGGGCATAAACGAAGTGCTACCATGCTTACCTTAGGCTTACGGCTATAAGTAGGCGGACAATTTAGCGATTATACGCTGCAGTTGTGCGGCAGGGGCAGGTTTATTTTAGCTTAGCCAATAAAAGGCCAAGCCTTGCCGCCGCTACGTGAAGGTATTTATAGCCGCCAGGCTATAGCGGCAACCGCAGGTGCCCCTAGGCAAAGAGCCCGTCCGCCCCATAGCCCTGTAAGGGCGCTATCAACGAGCATTGATGCCTGCGCATCTATGCACCATTGCGGGTTTGGCGGTTGGGGGCAGTACTACGATCGAGGCCAGAATGCGCTGTATTAGCTTAAACCACTATCTAGTGAGCTAAACAGTAGTGTTAAACATGCTGATTTTGCTGCAAAACTAGATAGATCGCTGATATACATACACTAGTGCCTAAATACAATCGAAATAAACACGCGATACATACCAAAAAACAGCGAAATATTTACACAAGTAAAGAAACTTGTAATATATTGGCGGTTACTTTTCCACTTTTGGGTAACACCTCTACGGTTTTGGCAATCACTTAGCCCCATTTCACAAACACTATTGCAATTTTCATCAACACTATGCCCCAATTGGGGCGCACTGCCTGCCAAAACTCGGTAAACAGCTACAAAAACGGCGAAGCATTACCCAAAAACGGGAGAGCCGCCTGTCCTTTGCCCCTCACCGGCTTTACTTTTGCCATTACTGGGGCAGCTTTGGGCATCAGCCTTCAAGCTTTGGGCATTACTCCACGAGTTTTGAGGATCACCTCCTCGATTTTGAGCAACAGCTTCCCGAAATTGGGCGTTAGCTCGCGCCAAATGCTGCACACTCGGTGGCGATAACAGCGTTACACCTGTTCTTTGCCTCGTACAATGCTTGGCAGCAGCCTCACACTTTGTCCTTTTACCATTACATCAGCATAAAACACAAGCACCACCTCAAAAAAGAGTATCACATTCGTCTTGATGCAGGACAACACCCCATTTTTCTGTTGCAGAATGCTGCGATTTATATCGAATAACACCACCTTCGTCCTTTATCTTTCTACTTCTAGCGCCATGCCCTTTAGCGCTTGGCCGATTTTCGCTAAGTTCGATGGCGTAAATTGCGGATGATGGCATACCCTGCCATGCCGCGTAGCCTATCAGCAGAAAACAAAAAAGCATTCGATAATGAAGAAATCGGCATTAGTAGGGGCAACCGTCGCCCTGCTATCGGGCGCAGGCCTTCAGGCGCTGGCGGAGGGCGGCAGCACCCCGCATAAGGAGGTGATCTACCAGGTATTTCCCCGCCTTTTTGGAAATACGAATACCACCAACAAGCCCTGGGGAACAATCGGGGAGAACGGCGTGGGTAAGTTCAACGACTTTACCGATACGGCGCTCCGCGAGCTCCACGACCTCGGCGTAACCTACATGTGGTACACGGGCGTTCCGCATCCCGCGCTAATTGGCGACTACACCAGGTACGGCATCGGCAACGACGACCCCGATGTGGTAAAGGGACGCGCCGGATCGCCCTACGCCATTAAGGACTACTACAACGTTAACCCCGACTTGGCTGTCGACCCTGCCAAGCGCCTCGACGAGTTCAAGGCGCTTATTGCCCGCACCCACAAGAATGGGATGAAGGTGATTATCGACATCGTTCCCAACCACGTGGCGCGTGGCTACCACAGCACCGTTTTTCCAGATAGGGACTTCGGTTGCACCGACGATATCTCGGTGGAGTACAAGCGCAATAACAATTTCTACTACATCCCCGGAAAACCCTTCGAGGTGCCCGAGTTTAAGAACGGCTACCTGCCTCTTGGCGGCGAGCATCATCCCCTTTCTGATGGCAAGTTCAACGAAAACCCTGCCAAATGGACCGGCAATGGAACCCGCCTGGCTCGCCCCGACTTCTACGACTGGTACGAGACGGTGAAGATCAACTACGGCATTCGTCCCGATGGAACAAAGGATTTCCCCGAGCTCCCTGCCGGGTTCGATAAGAAGTCGTACAAGGAGCACTTCGCTTTTTGGAAGAACAAGGATGTTCCCGACTCGTGGAAGAAGTTCCGCGACATTGCCCTCTACTGGCTTGGCATGGGTGTCGACGGTTTTCGCTACGACATGGCAGAGATGGTGCCCGTCGAGTTCTGGAGCTACATGAACTCCTCCATCAAGATGAAGAACCCCAACGCCTTTTTGGTTGCCGAGGTCTACAACCCCAAGGAGTATCGCAATTACATCAGCAAGGGTAAGATGGACTACCTCTACGACAAGGTGCAGCTCTACGACACGCTAAAGCACATCATCCAAGGCCGTGGCCTTACCTATAACATCGTTGGAATTCAGAACGACCTTGCCGACATCGAGCACCACATGCTGCACTTTCTGGAGAACCACGACGAGCAGCGCATTGCCAGCCCCGAATTTGCAGGAAGCGCCGCCAAGGGTAAGCCTATGATGGTGGTTTCGGCAGCAATCAGCACCTCGCCAACGATGCTCTACTACGGGCAGGAGGTAGGGGAGGCTGGTAGCCTAAGTTCTGGCTTCGGAACCCACTCGCGCACCACCATTTTCGACTACGCGGGCGTTCCAAACCATCAGCGTTGGATGAATGGCGGTAAGTTCGATGGCGGCGCCCTTACCACCGACGAAAAGGAGCTGCGCGACTTCTACAAGCGCCTGCTCAACTTCTCCATTCGAAGCTCGGCCCTTACGGGTAAGTATGCCGAAATCCAAACCGTAAACCGTAAGCAGAGCGGGTACGACCGTAACATCTTCTCGTTTGTGCGCTGGAGCAGCAAGCAAAAGCTGGTTGTGGTCTCCAACTTCGACGCAAAAACCACGAGCCGCTTCAACCTTACCATCCCAGCCAGCATCATTAAGGCTTGGCGATTGAAGAACGGCAGCTACACCCTAAAGGATGCGCTTTACGGAACCACCGCCACCCTAAAGGTGGCCAATGGAGTGGGTACCGTTGATGTTTCCATCAAGCCTTTGGAGTCGTTTATCTATCTCTTGTAAGTAGAGCAGCGATGAACTATACCGAAAATCCCAAAAGTGAAATATCTTTTGGGATTTTTTGTTACCGCTTAAGGAACAAATGTCATACTTTTGCGGCGTTACAAATTTAAAACGTAGTAAGATGAAGATGTCGGTCAGCTGCTAACGCTCGAATAGGGACATTTCAAAGAACACGTAATCCTTTCCTCAAAGGGGATTCAAAAACACCCTTCTCGAACGTTACCAATTCAGTAACAACCTTTCTGGCAAGCAGAATAATCACCTCTCTGAACATTGTTTTGCCCGAAAGCGTCAGGCTATTTAGTTAGTCTTCGTTTGTTTTCCTGTTACATACGCACATGGTGTGTATGCGCATATTCTTTTTTACATTCTGCTTAGGCTATACGTTGTGGCGCTATCAGAACTTTTGCTGCTTAACCTGCTGGCATGCGCATTCTATGCGCTGCGCAAGTGTGCATGCAGGTAGGGGTTAACTGTACTATACAACTATTGTAAACTATGAACTTTCAACAAAAAATTAGACAACAGTACGCAAAACCGGGAGGCATACAGGAGTTACTTTACCTAGCACTCCCAATGATTATATCAACTTCGTGTGATGGAATTATGACCTTCACCGATAGGCTTTTCCTTGCTAGGGTCGATTCGGCGCAGATGAACGCCTCGCTGGGAGGTGGAGTAACGCTGCAGGTGCTCATGTTCTTCTTCGTTGGGCTGATTGGCTATTCGACAGCGCTTGTTGCCCAGTACTTCGGGGCAAACGAGCGGCGTAACTCTGCAAAGTCATCGTTTCAGGCAATGCTTGTGGCGTTGGCGGCGTGGCCGGTAATACTTGCCTTTACCCCCTTTGCCGGAGGCTTCTACAAAATGATGGGAATTCCTGCCGTTCAGGTAGGATACCAGGTGGAGTACTTAAACATTCTTGCTTGGGGTTCAATTTTTGGACTGCTCCGCTATGCGCTCGGATGCTACTTTACCGGGATTGGGAAAACAAAGATTGTCATGCAGGCTACCCTGTTGGCAATGGTGGTAAATGTGGTCTTGGATTACATCCTGATATTCGGAAAACTCGGTTTCCCGGCAATGGAGATACGCGGTGCTGCTATTGCAACCATAACCGGATCGTTCTGTGCGGTGTGCGTACTTTTTGTCGCTTACTTTAGGAAGGAAAACCGTCAGGAGTTTCACATCTCCCAGTCGTTCCGTTTCGACTGGAAGATTATGAAGAAGCTGCTCTACTACGGCTACCCCGCTGGGGTGGAGATGTTCCTAAACTTTATGGCATTCTCGGCAATGATATCGCTCTTCCATGCTAAGGGCGAGGTAGTGGCAACAGCTTCGACAATCATGTTCAACTGGGATTTGGTTTCGTTTATTCCGCTACTAGGAATAGAGATTGCCGTAACCAGCTTGGTGGGAAGGTATATGGGCGCTTGCCGACCTCAGGTGGCTCATAGGGCTGCTCTGTCGGCGGTAAAGATTGGCCTCATCTACTCGTCGATAGTTCTGTTCCTTTTCGTTTTTATACCCGAGACGCTTACGCGGGTGTTTGCCCCAAGCGTTCCTTCGCAGGTATTCGAGCAGGCAGTGCCAATTGCTACTCTGATGGTACGAATCGCAGCCCTCTACGTTTTGGTGGAGGCAATGGTAACAGCACTCGTTGGCGCATTAAGGGGTGCCGGCGATACGCATTTTACCATGATTGCTTCCGTAACATCTCACTGGCTATTTGTTCCGATCCTCTACCTATCGCTCAATGTGTTTAACTTCTCGATAGGGCTTAGCTGGTTTCTGCTGGTTCTCTTCTTCTTCATGTTTAGCTTCGTTCTCTACCTCCGATTCCGTAGCGGAAGGTGGAAGAAGATAAGGGTTATCAACGATGATATTAAGGAGATGGCGATATCGGAATCTAATTAACGACACGGATACCCAATCCCCAGTTACCTTTTTGTAGGCTGCTGGGGATTTTTCACCTTTGGGGCTGTAACATTTCCCCACCTTTGGCATCAAAGGATTTGTAAACGATTTGAGAAACCATAAATCAACCTTATGGAAAACGACAAACAGCTCTTCGAGCAGATCTTCCAGAAGAACCGCGACCGGGTCTTCCGCCTCTGCTGCCTCTACACGGGCGATGCCGACCAGCGCAAGGATCTGATGCAGGACATCTTCATCCGCGTGTGGGAGAGCCTCGATTCCTATCGGGGGGATGCTGCCATGAGCACCTGGATATACCGAATTGCGCTGAATACCTGCCTCACCCATGTTCGCAGCCTGAAACGAGGATTGCAAACCCGATCGATTCCCGATGGCTTCGACATCTTGGATACCGAACCTCCAACAGGCATGGAGCCCAGCGTCGAGCACCTGATCCGGTGCATCAACCTCCTGGAGCCTTCGGATAGAACCATCATCGGCCTGTACCTCGAGGATTTGCCCCAGCGCGAGATTGCCGATATTCTGGGTATCTCCGAAGCCAACATTAGGGTGAAGATTCACCGCATTAAGCAGCGCCTAAGCGATATTGCTACAGAACAATTTCCCCAGATGCGGCAAGCTGCGGTATAACCATCAATTCTAAAGACATGAACATCGACGATTTAAAAAATAGCTTTCAGTCGCTCTCGTACAACAGCGACGAAAATATGAATGTAGACTTTACCCGCAAGGTGGAGGGCATTGTCGAGAAGGTGCGCAAGGAGGACCACCGCGATAGGCTAATAATTGTTGGCGCGGGCATTATGATGATTGTCTTTGCCGTTATCTACAGTGCTATTGGCCTGATCGAGTATCTGGAAAACCCCCATGGCTCGTCGTGGTGGGGGTACGGGCTTTACGTGCTATCCATCCTGTCGATCCTACCCGTGTTTAGGTATAAGTATCGGAAGATTGGACGTTCGGACTATAATGCTCCCGTAATTCAGTTTATTGCCGATGTCGAAAAGAAGTTCGCCTTCTTCCCCAAGGAGTATGCAATTAGCATGATCCCGTTCCTCATCCTGGCCGATGCTTCCATCGTTTACATCTATGCCGGCAACCAAGCGCCAACCCTTCAAAACGTTCTGAGTGCGCAGATCCCTATCTTCGGTGGTTTGGGCTTGGGGCTACTAATAGGCGCCATCCTTTGGTACGCCAAGAAGCTGCCGATTTTGGAGGAGCTGCGCGCCATTAAGTCGAATCTTTCCTAAATATCTTACTATGATATACAACCTAAATCAAGCACAAGAAGAGGAGTGCATGGCCGTTAGGCGCATCCGGGAGCAGGATCAGAAGCAAGTGCACTCCTTTAAGGTCCTGGTGGTTTACTTCTCGATCATCCTTTTGGTGAAGCTCATTCAGCTGGTTAGCCATTGGGTAAATAGCTCGCCGATCGACTCGCTGTGGAGCCACGTGGCGCTTTCGCTGCTGTCGGCGGTGGCCATCCCCGTTCTGATCGTTCGAATACGGAGGCTTAGCGCCACCGACTACAATAGCACCCCCGTAGCCGAGCTGGTGGAGGCTGCCAAAAGGCGCTACCAGCCGCTGGTGAGCACCCTGCTGCTGGTTGCCGGATTTATGCTGCTACTGCTCTTCTTCGCACCATCGCTATCCGACGGTAACCGAGCCTTCATCTGGGGCGGCTTCTCGGGTATCATGCTGGGGGCGGTTATCTGCTACGTGGAGCGCAGGCGATTTATCCGATCGATATCTAACCAATAAGCTGCAACCTCATGGCTCGAACGCTTAGAAACCTTGTTGCAGCTGCGGCGCTGGTTATGCTCGTAATTGCGGCTGCCCACGTGGACTACGGTAACCTGTCGTGGCGGGTAAATGCCTCGGACTACAAGTCGATGGTTGCCATGGCCTGCACCTTTACGTCGATGATCTGCTGCAACGCCTACGAAAGCAGCCGGCTGAGGAAGCGGTCCAAGTGATCCGTATTCAACCCATAAAGCTTAAACCCCATGGCACGAAGAATTAGGAGCATCTTTGCGGTGGTGGCTCTTGCGCTGGCCGCTCTCTCGGCGGCCTACATCGACTACCACGACCTTTCGTGGCAGGCCAACCACTTCTGCTACCTCGGGCTGGCGTCGATGATCGGCTCGGCCATCAACATGCTGCTCATGAACCGCTACGAGAAGAGGCGGAACGGCTAATCGATTGAATCAGCATTTTTGCATTCCTTTACGCTCTTAACCGATCCCGACCTCCAGGGATTTCGCCTTTACCCAAAATTCTTCCATACAACGAGACGCATGCAATGCACTAGTGTCCGGGAAATATTATTAAAACACCTACTAACACATTGATGTTTAATTGCTAATTCAGTTGCGATAAAGTCGGAACATATCAGATGCTTACTTTTGCGACAAGCTACAAACTGTAAGCAATGAATAGTGGAACCTATATTTTTAAGCAATTATGCCAGTTCTTGCCTGAGGACTACTTCGAATATTTGGTCAATAAGTACGATGGCAACAAGTACATAAAATCGTTTACCTGCTGGAACCATTTCTTGGTTATGCTGTGGGCTCAGCTGACAGCCCGGGAAAGTTTACGCGACATCATCGGATCGCTTAATGCGCATCGGTCAAAGTTTTATCGTTTAGGCTTTGGCAAAAGCGTTTGCCGCACAACGCTGTCTGAAGCAAATGAGAAGCGAAATGTGGAAATATTTCGGCTATTTGCTGAACGAGTTGTTAAGATAGCTCAAGATAAAAGGGGTAACATCGAAGGGCTGTTCATGGAGGGAATCCCTCATCGTGTGCTTGCGTTGGATTCAACAACAGTTACTTTAAAATGGGAAGCGTATTCGTGGTCCAAGGTGCAAAATGGGAAAGGAGGAATTAAGGTTCACACCATGTTTGACATCCTTACAAGCATTCCGGTTTACAATGTAATCACCGACCATGACGTCAGGGATCAAAGCGTTATGGACTACTTTCAATACGAACCGGATGCATTTTACATTTTCGACAAAGCCTATGTCAAACTGTTATCTCTTAACAAAATCGATGAAGCAGGTGCATTTTTTGTAGTGCGAAGGAAAGAGAAAATGAACTTCGAAATTATAGAGGAATGTAGCTGCGATGTCCATGAAAAAGGCATTTTACGCGACTTAAAAATAAGATTGTCGAATCGTTGGGCGAAAGCTCGGTATCAAAAACCTCTGAGAATAATCTACTACTACAACGAAGAGAAGAAAGCAACTCTAGAATTCTTTACGAATAACCTCGATTTAGAGGCGCATAAAATCGCATACCTATACAAGTGTAGATGGCAAATTGAGATGTACTTCAAATGGATAAAGCAGCATTTAAGGATAAAGCAATTTTACGGAACTTCCGAAAACTCTGTAAAAATCCAAATATATGTAGGCATTATCGCCTACTGCTTGGTAGCTCTAGTCGGTGTCGAATTGAAGTCAAAGTCATCGCCATTTGAATTACTTCGAATCTTGAGCGTTTCGCTTTTTGAAAAGGAGAACCTAAAAGAGTTCCTAGCCAAGGCTGAATTATCGGAGAACTTTCAACCTGTAAGCAATTCAAACCTTAAATTATTTTAGCGGACAGCAGTGCATGCAATGCGTCTCTACCCTACGACGCTGATTCGGGCTGGTAGAGACGCGATGCTCGCGTCTCGAAACAGCTTTGAGCATGGCTTACACCCCAATGCTTGCCAATAAACCAACAATCAACTCACGAGAAATCCTAAAAGTGAAATCCTCGATGGCATCGCGCCGTCGAGGATTTCTAATTATCTGGGTTATTATGAATGTATGCTTTTGGTGGGCTAGCTGGCGCTGAGCAGGCAGTAGCTGGTGGTGGAGATGCAGTCGCGCAGGTAGGGGATGCTGAGCAGCTTGCACAGCCGGCAGGCCTTGAGGTTGAACTTCACCTCGTAGCTGGGGTTCAGCAGGAAGAAGTCGATTTGGGCAATCCGGTACTCGTGCCGCTGGGCAAACCGCAGGAAGCGCTGGTAGTACATGCGCGTGTCGCGGATCTCCAGCAGCCCCCGAACCTTGGGCGTGCCCTCGCCGAAGAGGCGCAGCACCCCGGCGTACAGCTTGGCGGGCAGCAGGTGGAAGTAGGGCAGCCGCCGCAGGACGGGGCTGCTGCAAATCTGCTGGTGCCCGGCAAAGGGCGACAGCCACGAGGGGAAGCTCACGAAGATCATGCCGCCGGGCTTCAGGAAGCGGCGCAGGTGCCGCAGCAGCTCGCCCTGGTTGGGGATGTGCTCCAGCGTATCGCGCAGGATGATGAGGTCGAACTGCCCCAGCTGCTCGGGCCGCACGTGGTAGATGTTCCGGGTGAGCAGCGTCAGGTTTCCCTTTAGCGGGTGATCGGCAAAGAGCTGCCAGGCGTTGTCGATTTTGTTGGGGGCTAGGTCGATGCCCACCGTTTGGCAGCCCCGGTCCAGGAAGGGCTTCAGGTTGCCGCCCTCGCCGCAGCCCACCTCGGCCACCGCCATCCCCTGACCGACGGGCATTACGCGCTCGATGTAGGGCAGGATGAACTTCTCCGTAACCTCACACTGCTCGTTGAAGTAGGCCGTTCTGTTTACGTATCTCTCTTGCATAGTCCGCTTGCGTATCGTTTGGTTTGGGGCGGAGCTGTTACCCTCCGCTGCCCCACCATACGGAGGGATCAGCCGAAACGCTGCAAGGGCGAGTAAAAAGTTTTTGGGGATGGAGGGGAGAGGGGGCTTTTTGGGGGGCGTACCAAATCATGTGGCAGCGCCCGTTCGAGGCGAGTAACCCTCGGTAGGGCTAGGCTTCAGTAGCCTTCAGCATTGCCTTTGCCCTATCGTTTAGCGGCACCTCCACCAGCTTAAAGATATCCTCGTCGTCCTCCTTCATTTGGTAGTAGGCGACTTCCTCTTTAAGTATTTCTCTGATCGTTTTGATGTCTCTTGGGGAGCACCTAAGTCCAAAATAAACGGCTTCTATTGAGGCATGTTCTCCAAGAGGCAAACTCTTGAAATCAGCATTACAGTTAGGGTCATAATGAATAAGACGAACCTCATTTTCATATTCCCAGCATTGATTCTTAGTTGCGAAAGCTTGTTCGAAAGTACTGATTACATCAGAAGGATTTAGGCTCGGCTTATTATATTCTACATCATACATTATTGATGCGATTTTCTGCTTTTCATCTTTCTCCAGAAACTGGGCGTCAATCTTATACTTAATACAAATTCCTGTATGATCTTTCGCATAGTGCGACCACATTAAGAATATACGGTTTTCTTTTTCGGGAGCAGTGGTGTCAGATTTATTGGAGTTAGGCATGTTTGTTTTATTAATCTTCTTATTGCTAACAAAACTCCTTATTTTAATATATCTGTATACTTTCCTCATTTCATTTGCGATATCTCGTATTGTATCGTTGGTTTCAAAGCTTTTTAAGTTAGAATATATAGGACAATCAAAGGGGTCATTAACAAGTTTTGGGCTTACAACCGTAATCTCTTTATTTATGATGTCCTGTAACATAAATAGGTTAACCTCTCTATAGCTATATACTGATGTATGTCCTGTTACAATCCTTTTTGTAGACCAGAATACGTTTTCTTTATAGTTTTCTGATGCTTGGTTCTTATCTTCAAGGGCAAGATAAGCATGACCTAATCCTAGCTTTATTTGTGCTTTGATTTCATTAGAACACGTAAAGTATCGACTGCCATCAGTCAAAGCTTCTGCATACTTCCAAGCCCTTTGATAATATTCTATTGCAGTCTTAGGATCATCAATGCCATAGAAGTAATGTCCATTATTAAGATATAAGTCTAACTGATTTTCAAGACTGAGTAAATTGGGATCTTTCTTTAACTGCTCTTCAATTATTCTCGTTTCTTTATAAAAACTTGTTATGTCTTTTTCTTCTTTATGCTTTGCAAAGATTGTCTCGAACTCCTCATCCAAACTCATATCCATAAGGTTTAGGTAATACTTTCGTGCAAGCTACTAAAAATCCCCCACTCCCCATCCAAAAAACCTTGCATCTGCAGATGCAACCCCTCCCAACCGATTTTTGGTGCTTGCATCTGCAGATGCAAGCACCAAAAATCGATTTTTCCCCCATACATCTGCAGATGCAAGCATGAAAAAGATGTTTTTTGCCCTTGCAGGGGCAGATGCAAGGACAAAAAAAACGTTTTCGGCCCATGCATCTGCAGATGCATGCCTCTACGACCTAGCGGTAGGATGGTATGGGGGGCATCCCCATAAAAATTTCACCAGAAAAGTTAAATAAATTCACACTTGATGGTACTATTATTTAAAAATAGTTTTAGCTTTATGGCATCTAACTAAAACAAATAATCTTATGATTAAACCCTATTTCTATCAGGACATGCGCATTAACGAGAAAGGCGTGTTTGGCAAGGATGTGTTAGCTGCAGCTAAACCATACGGCGAAAAGGATCCAGAGCTAAAACCCCTCGTCGACGATGTATCCACTAAAAGCCAAATCCTCAGTAAAGCGCTGGATAGGCTAAGCGTGGCCGATATCACCAAGCTGATGAACGAGGACGACGACCAGCGCGATAGCGGCATCGCCAACCTGGAGACCTACGCGCTGAGCTGCTCCAAGCGGAAAGATCCTGTTTGGGCCAACGCCGGGCAGGTTATTGTAAATGCCCTTAAAACCGTAGGTTGGGATATGAACTACCGCAGCAATAAGGAGGAGACAAACCTTATCGATACCTTCCTGTTGATGGTCGACTCGCAGGAAAACCTAAAGAAGGCCCTGACCACCATTAACGCCCAGGAGTGGATCGACGAGATCCGCCAGGGGCATGCCCGCTACGTGCAGCACGATGCCCAGCGCAAGGATGCCGAAAAGCCCGGCAGCAGCATCACCTCCAAGGATGCCGCCCGCGAGCAGGGCGCTGCCATCGACAAGCTCTTCCGCTACGTTAACTTCCAGATCGAGTTCAAGGCGAGCGCCACCTACGCCACCCTTGCCGACGATATCAACAAGATTATTGCCGAGTATCGGGCCGCCCTCAAGCTGCGCGCCACCCTCGCCGAAAACGAGAAGAAGAAGGACGATAAGCCAACCGATAAGCCGGGCGATAAAAAGGCGTAACGGCGTTTGATTAGCTAATGTTTATTGTTAATAGAGTGGTTTTAATGTTAATCTACAAAGCCCCAGCTCGAGCGATTCGACCTGGGGCTTAACTTTTTTATGGACATCGCCTTTTTAACGGTCACGTGCAGCTCGCATCGCAGTTTTTCATCAACTTTGGTGAATTCCTGCATTCATGCTCGCTTCGCTCTATAATTATTCTTCGGTGCTGCTGGAACGCTAAGCCGTATTTATCCCACCCCCCTGAAGGGAGCTACGGCTCAGCCCGTAGCTTGACAATATGCCGAATGTGGGGTACTCCAATTGTGTTGAGTTGCCGCGAAGTCCCCTTTAGGGGATTTAGGGGTGAATGCAGCGCTTAGAATATCCTAAAAGCAAATCCCTGTGCGCACGTCCTCCCACGGCTGACGAGAGCCTTTTTTATGTATCTTGCCCGGCAAATAAACTTTTTTTAATTATGAGAAAGATATTGATGGCTTCCCTGGTTCTACTAGGGCTGGTACTGGGATTTAACGCTTCAGGACAGGGTTTTCTTAGCAAGATGCAAAAGATGAAGGACAAGATGAACAGCCTAGACAACGGCTGGCGGGAAACGTGGCTTCCTTTTCCCGACGAGGCCTACCACATTAAGTCCATTACGTGCGCATACGGCACGACCGATATCTACAAGATGGTTTATAAGTACAACGATAACGACCTGCTATCGTCTATCGACCTCTACACCATAAGCCCTAAATCCGGTAGGGAGAAGTTCTTCCGAAACCTAAAGACGCTAACGTACAACACGAAAGATTCCATCGTAATGGTTCAGTCCTGCACCGGAGAGCGGGGCGGTAAGCTGGAGTACGCCTACCAAGCGTATAAGATGCGTAAAGGGCTCATAGTGGCCAGCGCTTCGTCATCCGAGCAATTGGCTACGCCTGTCAACTTTACCGAGTTCTACTACTACAACGATGCTCGCAAGCTGGCCGCTCATCGGTACGAGACCTTCAGCTACAACAGCAAAGGGCAGCTCGTCGAGCAAACCTGCGACTTTAACGGAAAGTATGCCGTTTCAGCCTACACCTACGACGATAACAACCCGTTGCTGCTAACCTGCAAGAACCTTCAGGCACGTACAAAGGCCGATACGCTTAAGCCCGACTGCGGCAGCTATAGGATTGTCTCGAAAGGCAAGAAGACCGACGCGTTAGTTCGCGACGCATACAATAGCTCTAAGGAAAAAGAGGAAATCGTGGTTACTCGCGACTTCCAGGGACGTGTAGTGCATGTAACCGACAATACCTGCGAGAGGCTTCTTAATGCAACCATTGAGTACGAAGAGCGTGGAAGCAACGATAAGCTCTTTGCCTTTAGCTCCGGTGATTTGGCCTTTTACCAGTTTGGTAATGTTGCAAGCCAGTTCCGTGTTCCATTCTTCCTCTTCTACGTTGGCGAGGATTAGCATTGCATCGAACATATAAATTAAAACCCCGGAGGCTACCCTCCGGGTTTTTTTGTTTTTATGTCTTGGGCGCTAGTCCAGCGGGTCGAAGCTGTACAGCCGGTCGTCGTCCGAGATGGGGCGGCGCCCGTAGGGCTCCACCACCAGCTTTACGATCTTTACGCCCAGCCCGGCGGCCAGCCTCCGCTCGGCCTGGCTGATGCAGGCATCCACCATCTCCGTAAGGGCCGACTTCAGCGGGAAGTTCCCCTTCTTGAACAGCGGGTTGCTGACGAAGGTGTTCTTCACCTCGTGCTCAATCACGTCGCCCCGCTCGGTAAGCAGCGCAAAGGTAAACGCCCTGATGGCGTAGAAGCGGTAGTTGATGGTTATCTGCTCGCGGATCTCGGAGTCGGAGGTAATAAAGTTGTAAACCATATCCAGCGGTTTGGGGTTGATGAGCAAAAGTAGCAAATAGGGGGAAGATCGGAAAACAAAAAAGGCCCAAGCGTAAACTTGAGCCTTTTGTTGACCTACTAGGATTCGAACCTGGACTGACTGAACCAAAATCAGTAGTGCTGCCATTACACCATAGGTCAATTCTTCAATTCGACTTGCGTATCTGCTGTTTCCGTCGCAATTGCGGTGCAAAGATAAGCACATTTTCCAAACCTGCAATAGTGCTCAGCCAGATTTTTGGCCGCCGCCTAAAACTTGTCGGTGGCCTTTACCTCTACGGTATCTACATCTTCCACCTCATTTTCGTCGAACGAGCTGCTGCCCGATGCGTCGTAAACGTAGGCGCCATTCACCTTTTTCGCGTCGTACTTCTTTACGGAGGGGAGCATCTCCTTGCTCACCTTGTAGGCCTTGCCCTTGGGGACAAGAACGGTTAGCTCGATTCCCTTCAGGATTCGTTCACTCAGCTTCAGCGGAATGGCTGGCGCGATGATCAGCGAATCGCCCTTGAATGCCGCGCTAAACTTGATCTCCTCGGCGGTTTGGGTGGCCAGGTTGTAGTTGCGGCCGGTTGCCCACTTCTTTACCACCACCTGGGGCTTGTCGATGTTCTCGCTAAACTCCACGTTTACCGCAGGGCGGACGTATATGGTGCTGTTCCTACCGATCTTGGCGTTGCTGGTGTTGTCGGCCGAAACGATGGAGAAGCCATCGTGGTGCTTCCAGCCGTGGTGGTGCTTGCCAATCTTCACGATGTCGTCGCCGTCGATGTTGATGTTCACGTTGTCGAAGTCGTCGTCGTTGTGGTTCCTTAGGGTGATCAGCGCATCGTTCGAGCTCAGCTTAACGGCATCGCTGTAGGCAATGGTCAGCGTGTCGATGGGGGCTGGGGCGTACACGGTTTCGTTAACCGAGCTGTTGCCGCCAAACGATCCCTTCAGCGACGATATGCCCGTAAGCATGGCGGCAAAAAGGGCGACTACCCAGAGCACGGTGAGCGGAATCACCACAAAGCGGGTGCGGAAGCGCGACTTAAACAGCAGCTTAATCACCAGGACAATCATCAGGATGGTGGGGATGATGGCCAGCGCAAAGAGCGATACCTTAAACCAGAATAGGTGGGGGAAGAAGCTGTACATTACGTTGAACAGGGCGAAATCGGCATCGTTGTCGAACGAGAAGAAGCTGCCCATCATCGATGGGTCTACCCCAAACAGCGCTACCAGCAGCGCGGTGCTCACCGCCAATCCGGCAATCACAAATATCGATACAAAGAAGATGGCAAACACCTTTACGAGTACGCCTACCACGCTCAGAAACGATTCGCCGGCTGTTCGTACGTGGGGCGCCATGTTGCGGGCCTCCTCGCGGATGCGCTGCTCCATGTCGGAAACGTTAACCTTCTTGCCCTCCATTTCGAGCTTTTGGCCAACGGTTACGGCTAGGGGAGTGGCAATCCAGAGAACGATGTAGGCCAACGGGAAGAACCCGCCAATGGCTATGGGCGAGCCCAGAAGGGTTAACCCAACGAAGGCGATCCTAAACAGCACGGGGTCGAGGTTGAAGTAGGCTCCCAGCCCACCGCAAACGCCGCCGATAACCTTACTGTCGGCCGAGCGGTAAAGCCTGTGCGTTGTGGTGGTGCTTGCCCCGTAGCTGCGCTGTTCGCTCCCTGTTTTTTCGGCACCTTCATCCAGCTCCGAAGGGTCGCCCATGCGCAGGAGCACATCTTTTACATCGGCAAGGGTAACCACCTGATCGGGGGTTAGGATCTTTCCGTTGAGCAGCTCGGCAATGCGCGACTCGATGTCGGCAACAATCTCCTGCCCGTCGGCGCGGTGGCTAAACTGGGCGTGAAGCTTATCGGTGTAGGTTTTTAGCTCGTTGAAGGCGCTCTCGTCTACTACGAAAGCCATACCGCCAATGCTAACTTTATGTGTTGTATTCATGGTATTAGGTTTTACTTATTTCGGATAGCTTTGATCTGCTCAACGAGCTCGTCCCACGACTGGTGCAGCTCTTTCAGGTAGTCGCGTCCCTGCTCGGTTAGCGAGTAGTATTTGCGGGGTGGCCCTTGGGGCGACTCCTCCCAGCGATAGGTGAGCAGCCCCTGGTTCTTCTGTCGGGTAAGCAGTGGGTATAGCGTTCCCTCTACTACAATCATCTCGGCGTTCTTCAAGTCGCTGATGATGGTCGATGCGTAGGCGTCTCCTTTTTCGAGAATCATCAGGATGCAGTACTCGAGGATGCCCTTACGCATTTGCGCTTTGTTGTTGTCGATATTCATGGCTATCTCCTGTTATTCATTTGTTGATACTCGCGTTCCAAGTTTTCGGGGGTGATGGGCTCGCCCTTCATCTCCAAGCGCTGGGATGGCGTAACGGCCATCGGGGTGATGATCCAGATCAAGGGGTAGAGGATCACGGTTACGCCGCCAAGCAGCAGCGCGATAAAGATGATGCGGAACAGCACGGGATCGAGGTTGAAGTAGTGGCTCAACCCGGTGCAAACCCCGCCGATAACCATGCCGTTGGGGTCGCGGTAAAATTTCTTGTAGGCCATAGGGTTTCGTTTTTGATCGTTTGTGTAAGCCGATTGGAAAGTGGTGCCTGCATCCAGATCCTCCTCGTCGCCGAGGGTGGCAATGGCCTGCTTTACCATTCGGAGGTTAACTACCTGCTGTGCCGACTTAATCTCTTGGGCGAATAGCTCGGCTATCCGGGCCTCGATATCGGAGATGATCTCCTCGCCACCGGCCTGCGAGGCGTACTTGCGCTTGATGGCTTCGAGGTAGGTGTTCAGGCGGGCGTAGGCGTCGTCGTCTACCACAAAGCTCATTCCTCCGATATTAACTGATAGTGTTGTCTTCATACCAAATACTGTTTAATGCACTTTATTCTGTTTTGCAAGTATAACGCTTAAGCCCTGTACTTGGTTACACATAGTAGTATAACTTTTTCCAATTTTTTTGAAGACGTTGGCCAAAATTGCTGATGTATTGGCTCTTATATCTTCAAAAAAAGTTGATGTAACCTGTGCGAATCGCCAATTTGACCTCCTTTTTTGTAGCTTTACCCAAAACAAAACGCAATGCCAATAGCCGAACTCCGAAAAATGGCGGCCTCTGCCACCTCCGATGGGATGGTGAGCTACCGCCTATCAACCCTCGATGGTGAGGTGTGCATGAATGAGCTTATAGGAACCCCCATCAGCCTAAGATTTACCGGCACCATTCGGTGCATCGGCTGCGGGAGCATCACCAAGAAGACGTTTGGGCAGGGGTACTGCTACCGCTGCTTCATTTCGTTGCCCGAAACCGAGCCCTGCCTGCTGAAGCCGCACCTGTGCCAGGCGCATCTGGGGGTTGCCCGCGACATGGCCTACGCCCAGGAGCACTGCCTTATCAACCACTACGTGTACCTGGCCCGTTCGGGTGGCCTTAAGGTGGGCGTTACCCGCCACACGCAAATCCCCACGCGGTGGATCGACCAGGGAGCTTGCCAGGGCCTCGTTATTGCCCAAACGCCCAACCGCTACCTGGCGGGGGTAATCGAGGTGGAGCTCATGAAGCACTTCAGCGATAAAACCAACTGGCGGGCCATGCTCACCAACAGCGAACCCGATGTTAACCTGCTCGACGAGCGCGAGAGGGCTATCGGTGCGCTAAGCGGCGAGCTGGCGCAGTATGCCGTTACGGATGGGGTGATGCTGGATCTCTGCTACCCCGTTGAGGCGTACCCCGCAAAGGTTACCTCATTGAACTTCGATAAAACATCGGAGGTTGAGGGTGTCCTGAAGGGCATCAGGGGGCAGTACCTGATCTTTGACGGGGGAAGGGTACTCAACCTGCGAACGTTTAGCGGCTACGAGGTGGAGCTTGGCTGGTAGGCAGGCCGTGCAGGCGGACATGCGCGCTGATTTTTTTTGCGCTTCCTTCAAAAGCCTATTTCAAGCGTGAAACGGCTTTCTGCGCTTTGCGGAAGTGCATTTCAAGAGTGAAATGGCTTTCCGCGCTTTGCGGAAGTGCATTTCAAGGGTGAAATGGCTTTCCGCGCTTTGCGGAAGTGCATTTCAAGGATGAAATGGCTTTCCGCGGTTTGCGGAAGTGTATTTCAAGCGTGAAACGGCTTTCCGCAGTTTGCGGAAGAGCATTTCAAGGGTGAAACGGCTTTCCGCAGCCAGCGGAAGCGCATTTGCCCGACCAAACGGCGCTTTCTCCGATAAGCTGGAGGGGTTGGGATCATCCGAATAGAAAAAGCACCGTAGCTTTTGCTGCTACGGTGCTTTTCTATGGCTATCGGCTAAGGTTTTACCTAAAGCTTTAGCGCGTTGATGTCGGTAATCTCGATTGGCGCCTGGCCGTACTTGAACACCCGGATGGGCTTGGGGCCTATGAGCTGGTATTCGCTGCCCTCTAGGCGGATCATGCAGCCCTCGCGGAGGCCAAGCACGGTCATATCCTGGTTCAGCGCGATGAACTCCTCAATACGCTGCTCGCGGGTTTCGCCGGCGTGGCCGTCGGGATGGGCGTCGAGGTAGTGGGGGTTAATCTGGAAGGGGATTAGGTTGAGCGCGTTGAACGACTCTGGCTCCACAACGGGCATGTCGTTGGTGGTGCGAATGGTGGGGCAGGCCATGTTCGATCCGGCGCTCCACCCGATGTAAGGCGTTCCGCATTGCACCTTGCTGCGGATGGCATCAACTAGTCCGTTATTCTGTACGCACTGCAGCAGGCGGAAGGTGTTGCCCCCACCTACAACGATAGCCTCAGCCTTTTCTACGGCTTCAACAGCGTTGTCGAAATGGTGAATCGACTTAACCGCTACGCCAACTTCGGCCAGGCGGTTGGCCACCTTGGCCTCGTACTCGTCGTACGAGAAGGTTACCGCCGCGTAGGGGATGAAGAGCACGCTTTTAACATCGCCCAAGAAGCTGCGGATTTCGTTTTTGGGGTATTCGAGATACTGTTCTCCAGCGTTGGTGGAGTTGCTTATTAGGAGTAATCTCATGGTCGGCTTTTATTTAGATTAAAGTTGTTCCGTTTCAAAGGTATTTACGTCGCACTTTCGGAGGAAGGAGCATGCTTTCCCAAGAAGCGCGTTTATGGCTACCGCTGCCGCTGCGCCTCCCGATATGGAGCTTACGTAGCTGGGGTAGTAGTAGTCCGACTTGTAGATTGCATCGATGTCGGCAATAGCCTTGCCAATCAGCGGCAGCACATCCTTGCCGGTAGCGCAGAGCAGGTACGAGTGGAAGTTGCAGCCGGTAGTCCAAACCAGAATCTTGTCTTTCCGTTGGCAGTAGTCCCCAACCAGCTGCAGGATTTCCTTGCTGTAGCTGGCGTAGATCACGATCTCGATATCGTCGAGGATATCGTCGATGTTGGAGGCGCGAATCTCCACATTCTTGATGTTGACGCGCTCCACCAGCCGCATGTTGATGAGCTTTTCCTTGATGGCGATGGTCTTCAGCTTGCCGATATCGCCCTTGGCAAACAGGCTTCCCTGCGGAAGGGTGAACTCATCGATGGTGCGGTAATCTACCACCTTGATGCTGCTCACGCCGGTGGTGATCAGCGCCAGGAGCGTGCTTACCCCAACGCCGGTTAGCCCAACGACGGCTATCCTAGAGCTTTTCAGCTTGGTTATCTCGTCGGGGCCCAGCCCTTCGAGCTCCATTATACGGGCAAAACGCCGCTTCTCCCAGTCAACAAGTTTATCCATGGTGTGTCTGCAAATGCGGTCGAAATTTACGGCTTAATTTTGGGTTCCCAAAGATAGGTAAAGCGCGCCTGCGATAAAAGAAAAAAGCCTCCAGCATGGGAGGCTCCTTCGGATTTGTTTATGTTGGGGGTGGTTCTAGAAGTTTAGCGTAACGCCTGCCGCAAAGGGGTAGAGCTCGGGGCCCTTGCCGTCTTGGAACATCTTGGTTAGCGAGTAGGTCGCGTAAACGCCCCAGTCGTGGTAGCCCAGCTTGGCCATTAAGCTAGCGCGGAAGGGGTTTAGGTAAAACGAATTCCAAACCTTGTCCTTTTTCTTGCCGTGGTCGTCCACAACAATCTTGGTGTGCGAGTTCAGTAGCAGCGATCCAACAATGCCGAACGAGGCGTACATCGATCTATCGCCACCTCCGTTAACCTCGATGGCTACCGGAACGTTCAGCCACCAATCGGTTAGCTTGGTTTTTCTGATATTCTTTCCGCTATACTCCTGCATGTTTTTTAGCTCCATAACGTTCATCTTTCCGTTATCTTTTACAAGCGTAATGTCGTTTTCGAAGCGGTAGTTGTGCCACTCGGTACCAACACCTGCCGTTAGACCCACATACTTGCAGATGGGCTGGCTTACGCTGGTCAGGTTCAGCACCACGTTGATGGACTTGGAGTGGTTAAGGTCCATCAAGTCGTACCTTTCGCCATTAGCGCCAACTGGTACGCTGGTGCCCCCGTTGCTGTTGAAGTAGGTGTTGATACCCAGCCCAAAGCCGTCGAGGTGCGAGTGAAACTTCTTATCCTTATTGTGGCGGCCAGTCCAAACCGAGATATCTCCCGATTTGTCCTCGAATACGTAGATTCCTTTCTTTCCGAGCTTAACCACTACGGTGTCGATACCCTCTTTAATGTTATCTCGTGAGCTGCCATCTCCCGAATTCTTTACGATAACGGTATCTACCGATATCTTCTGGTCAACCTTAACGGTATCCTTCTTTTCCTGTGCATTCGATACTCCCGCAAGAAGTAGAGAGGCGGATAGTAGTGCTAATAATTGCTTATTCATGGTTTTACGTTTTTTGGGTTTTGTTTTGCAGTATGACGATGAGCTATCTGGGAAAGTTACTTGAGCCCATCATTTTTTTTCGAGTATTTTAGGTAACCCGCCTCAATGTTCATTGCTACAAGATTTCCGTCTGCATCATACTTGCTCGAGTACTCGATATTGGTTCCAAAAATGGAGTTAAGGCTGCTGATGGCACGTGCAATAAAGACGCCCTTACGCCTTCCCTTTGCATCGCTTATTTTCTGAGAAATCGTTTCGGATTCCGTTTTGGCCTTTTCCAGAAAAGCAGCCAAATTCGTCGCAATCTCTTTATTCGAAGAGCTGCCGTCTGCTGTTTTTGCTGATGCCGCTTGATCTGGCTTAATGCTGAGACTTGCAAGGTGGTCGCCATGCTCCTGTACAACCCTTGCTTCGCCTACAGAGGCGATGTAGGCAATTTCGGAATGCTCTCGCACAACAACAGCCGAGTCCTGATTGGCGCTACTCGAATTGGTGCCACCATTAATCTTTTGGATGGAGCTCGTTGTGCTCCTTCGGTCGTTGGATTGTTGCGCTAGCTGCTCACCGTTTATGGGTTTGGATGTGGATGTTGCTTGTCTAATGGCATCGTTCGTGTTCTGCGGAGCAACCACCATTTTAGGCGCAGCATTGTTGCTGAGCTCTTTTACCTGCTCTTCGTGTATCGTAAAGTAGAAAACAAGAAGCACAGCAGCGGCAATGCCCGAGTATGCCACAAGGTTTCGCTTAAGCCCCGATTTGAAGACATTCTTCTTGAGCTCGTCTTTGAATGGGCATATTACCTTTTCCTCCTCTAGCTTCGTCTGCTGAAATAGGTCAAAGTCAACCTTAAGCTTCGCATTAGCGGCAATTGACTCATCTAAGATGACCTTTTCGGGAGGGGTAATGTCATGCTCCAGCTCGGCAACGCAGAGGTAGTCGAACGAGGAAAGTTCGTATCCGATCTTAGGATCGCGCTTCACCAGAATGCTCGAAAAATCCTCGCTGGTAATATTGCAATCGGCGGTTTGCTCCATAAGCAGGTAAAACTCCTCCTCTAAATCGGGATTGGCTGCAAGAAAGCGTAAAAGCCCTTCAACCAACTCGTCGGAGAGGTTTCCGTCAAAGTAGTCGAGGAAATATTCCTCGTAGTTCTTTCTAGTAATCATGGCTATATTACGTTCTCAATTTTACCAATGTAGTTCTTTAAGAAAAGGCGAGCGCGGTAGATGTACACCTTAACCTGCGACTCGCTTAGACCAGTGATGTTCCCTATTTCATCGTAGCTGTATCCCTCATAATCGCGCAAAAGTATTACCGATTTCTGATCTTCGGGAAGCAGCGAAAGCCCTTTTTGCAAAATTTCCTTTAAATCGGGGCTTACGGTCGAAACCGAATCGGTGACGCGCTCAAGTCCCATATCTTCACCAATACGCTGCCTTTTACGGATATGGTCGATGGTAGCATGATACACCGTGGTAAACAAGTAGGATTTTGCTTTCTCAAATGCTATTTCTCCGACTCTTATCCAAAGTTTCTCAAAGGTATCTTGTACAATATCGTGGCATAAATCGCCATCCTTTAGCATTTTTACAGCAAATCTGTAAATGCTATCAGCATAAAGGTCAACGCATTTATTATACTCGTGTGGAGTCATCTGTTTTCTTAGGTTTTTGCTATGACGATTTATTCCCCCTAAAGTTACAGGAGACTAAAGGTAAAATGAATATTTTTGCCCCTCACCCTAAGGGTAATTTTTCTTAGGGATAGCTTGAAAACAATGCAATGTTCATGTTGGGGCAAAACGGTTAAACGTTGCTATCGTGGATATTCATCATATAAAGTAAATATCAGGTCACTAAATGAAACGAATTTTTGGAGTAGTAGCAATTGCTGGAGTATTGTTGCTTGTAAGCGGCAAGCCAGCAGAGAAGAGTCAAGGTGCTGTTGCATCGGATTACCTTATCCAGGCTGTTTTGTGGTATCAGTCGTCTCCCGAGATGCAGGCGCTTTACCTGCAGGGGTTCAATATGGCAAAGATGAATCTTGCCTCTTTTGTCAAGGATCGAAAAGATAAGCCACAGGCTGTTGTTGTCGACATCGATGAAACAATGCTCGATAACAGTCCATTACAGGGGCGTTTGATTCATACAGGAAAATCCTTTAAGCCTGAGATCTGGAAGGAGTGGTCAGATCTGGCTAAGGCAAAAGCGGTACCAGGTGCTGTTGATTTTACCAAGTTTGCCAAATCACTTGGAGTAACGGTAATCTTTATCAGCAATCGAGACACTTCCGAGATGTCAAATACGCTCAAAAATCTTAATGATGCGGGATTCGAATTTGCATCGAAGGAGAACATGTTCTTTAAAACAAACGAGTCATCTAAGGATGCTCGTCGTAAGCAAGTTTCCGAAAAGTATGATATCGTAATGCTTATTGGCGACAATCTCTCCGATTTCAATACGGTGTTCGATACGCGTGATGGCTCTACCGAGTATGCCCGCCTAAACGAGCTGAAGAACCAGTTTGGCTATCGCTATATTGTTCTACCAAACCCGACCTACGGCGATTGGGAAAAGCCAATTACCAAGGGATGTAAATCCGAATTGGAAAAGTATAATGCTAGAGTTGCGAAGGTTGTTGGCTTCTAACGGTTAATAATGCCTGCTTCTGTTACTACCATATCCAGTGGTACGTCGTGAGGATCGACAGGAACATTATCTACAATTTGGAAGCTGAAGGCTACGCCAATTTTCACTGCGACCGATTCCGAAAGGAGTCGGTCGTAGTAGCCTTTGCCTCGTCCCATTCGGTTGCAGCAGTTATCAAAGGCTACTCCTGGCACTATTACCAAATCAATATTGCAGATATCAACCTTATCGTCTGATGTTGGCTCTAGAATCCCGAATACGGGCTCTGGCTTCATTTTCTCTGTCCCTTCAAATCTCACGAGTTCTAGATCATCGCCATTGATTAAGGGTAGGTATACTTTCTTACATTTCGACCAGTGTTCAACTGTCTTGTGCGTCATAACCTCATCGCTCATCGACCAGTAAGCCAAAATGGACGATGCTTTCTTGAATGATTCAGTCTCTTCTATTTGTGCAAATATGGCATCCGAGGTTCTCTCCCAGTCTTTCTTATTCTGTTCGTTTTTCAGCACCTTGATACGATTCCTCAATTCTTTCTTGGTGGTCATAATTGCTAGTTGAAGTTTATGGAGAATACTGAATTCCATGTGGTAGTGCCGTCATTATTGTAGGAAACACGCGCCCCTGCTGTAATGGGGAATGTACTTCTAAGTAGGTTTAGGTCGAAAAGTATATCCATTCCAGTTGAGGAGTAGTATGTTTCTGGGTAGATTTTCCCAATGATTTTGTTGCTTTTGTCCTTTACGTAGTACATCGAGGTATTTTCAGCAAAATCGGCAAAAAGGTTGAGCCTAATCCTTTTTAGGTAAACCAGCCAGGATAGGTTAAAGTCAGGATAGGCTATTGGAAGGCTGTAGTCGTTGAAAGCAGCCTTGTAATAGTTGGAACGGTATGAGTAGTTGTAGCCGCGAGGCAGAATAAATGCGTTAGAGTAGTAGTAGCGATCAACTTCCTGATTCTGGTAGCAAAGGCGTGTCATAAAACCATGGTTTTTGAAGAGTCCAGGAGTAATAATTCCTAGCCTGTAGGCGTATAAACGACCAAGATTTCCGTCCTCAAAAGGTGCCGCTGTAGTCTTAAAGTAAAAATTTACACCCCATCTGGGAAAAATATTTTGATGTGCCAGTTTCATCTGCAGTGCACCATAAAACGATGTAGTGACTTCATCTAGTCCTTCTTCATACTTAGCCGTCGAACTATTGAATAGTACATCGTTATAGTGACTGTACTCAATAAATGGTTGAATTAATGCACTCCATGCTCCATACGAGAATTGTAAGGGTAAATACGATGATAATGCCAGCTTATAGCGATGAAGGGAGCTGTCTGGGGTGTAAGGATGATTGTTTACCTTGTAGGATATGGGGCTTGTGTTATAACGATCGAATTGGAGGTTGAGTACAGGAACCCATCCTCTAAATGTTTGGCTTACGTTAATAATATGCCCCTCTGGAGTATACCCATATCCTAATGTCGTAAACGAGGTACTTAGTAGATTCTGGGAAACAAGCGTAAGACCTGGATGAATATTTAAGTTTAGTTCTTGAACCTCGGAGGGATCGAAGTAAAATGGAGCCCAGCTATGGAAATTGAATAGATGGGTAAACTTGTTATACTTGTGCACTTTAAAATCTGGAACAGAAAGAACACTATCTTGAAGATTGACACCAACATTTTTCGAGAGCAAATCGGCAACAGGATAGTTCGTTCTACTGATTTCGTCTATTTGTAATGGAGTTGGGTCTATAGTGCGTTCGGTTAGCCCATAACCATTAAGGTTGTATTCCGAGGCTATAATTTTTGATGGACTTAAAATGGAATAACTACTTATTCCATAAGTTGGTTCGTATAGTTTACTAAATGCTTTTGTTGAGATATTAAATGAGTATAGGCACGATTTGCCAGAGTAATCGGCGATGAATGTAATTGAATCGCGAGAAACCTTTACGCAGCTCATATTCTTTCGACCAAAGTTTAGCAGCGTGTCAATTTTATTGGATGAAAGGTCTTGTTGTACGACCATCATATTGTCATGGCTGTCGAGCGTTACGTAGGCAAGATTACTAGAAGATATCCACTGAAGATCTTTTGCTTGCCCGTAAGGTATGGGATATTCGTTTATGCGCTTAAAATTTTTGGAATATAGTCCGATCGATAGTTTGTTGGATGGCAAATTCTGTAAGGTTGCAAGCGAATCACCTTTTATGGTTGGGTAGGAGTAGTACTTCCAGTCGGACAATGTAGAATACGAATTGTTGATGATGGAGTATTTTCGTATTACCGAATACCTTACCTGTGCCCAACGTCCTGCATACATGTATTCGGTCCAGTATATGTTCTCTCCGTCAGAAAAAGGGCTTGAGTCTATGGAGCCTATTGTTTTTAGCGCCTCTTCCTTCCCTGATGAGCTGATGCGTACCAGTTGTGGGTTCTTTGAGAGGGTATTCTTGAATGCATAAATGTCACTTCCAATTTTTAAGGGGTGAAGGTAATCGATGTAATTTCTAATATTTTTATTAATAGTGTTTTTACTACGATTATTTGATAGTTTACTCCAAGATGAATCGTAGAATGAAAAACTCTTTTTGAATAGCTGCTCTCGTGTATTGTTGGTGTACTTTTTTATTCCAAATGAGAAAGGTGCAAGAAGGAATGAATAATTGGTGGTATATCGGACAACTTTATTCCAGATGTCGTTGCCATAAGCTGCTCTAGCATATGACACCATATGGTAACCAAGGTGGTAATGATCAGGAATTGGAATTTTGTACGATCCGTTCAGATACTGATCAAACTTAAGGCTTAGTCCTTCCGCTGTTCTTGTTCGATATTCAAGGTTGAAATCGGCGTTGCGTCCGCGTCCTGATTGGGTGTAGGCGGTTTCTGAAGCTACAGCATCGCCTTCGTAGAACCATAAGGGCACTAGCGAGGTCATTAATCCGATGCCTTGTTCTCCTAATGCGTAGTACGATAAGCCTGTAAGTCCCTTGTAAAGCGTAGATATTTGTGATACGTGACGAAATTCGTGAATTGCAAGCTCGCGTGACCACGACATAGCCTCGAAGTTGTGAGGTGGAATTGCCAGCAACTCCATGCGTTTAGGTGCCCAAGAAACAAATCCGTTTGAAATTGAATTTTTACTATGTATAAGTACTTGTATCTTTTTAGTAAATATTTTTTTATCGAATTGTGTATAATTATACGATTGCTCCAGCATTGCTGCTATTCGGAGGGCGTAATCGTGTAGTGGCTGGGGAAAGACAACTTTAAAATGTGGTGTTTCAACATAGTTGAACTTAACGCTGCTAGGGTCTTCGCCAACAGCATAGTATTGGCTAAAGCAGTACTGTGAAAACAGCAGTGATAGACAAAAAAGGAGAACTTTTTTCATTTGGTTTTAACCTCCTGCTTTTTTTGCCTTGTATCCTGCTTTTAGAAGTAGGTCTAGGATCTTTTCTCTAAAATCGCCTTGGATAAGAATCTCGCCATCCTTTACAGAACCGCCAACTCCGCACTTCGATTTGAGCATCTTGCCGAGTTCCTTAATATCCTCTTCGGAACCAATAAAGCCTGTAACCAATGTAACGACTTTACCTCCGCGCTGCTTTTTGTCGAGCATTACGCGCAGGTTTTGATGCTTTGGCTCTAATGTTTGCTGGTTGCTGCCGTCTTCTGTTTGCTCGTACTGAAAGTCGGGATTTGTTGAGTATACGACGTTTAGTCTATCCTTCCAGCTGCTATTTTCTTTCTTGGCCATTTATGGTCGATTTTTGCGGGCTAATATAGCTAATAGCTTGTTAAAAGACTATGTTTAACTTTCGGCCCTATTGATAAAAAGATTATTTTCGCTTGTTTTTAGAATATAAATGTAAATCAGATATTATACGAAAATGAAGAGTTTCAAATTCTACAACTTGCTCGTTGGTTGGATTACTTTTGCCATTGCGGCAGTTGTATATCTGCTCTCTATTGAGCCATCGGGTAGCTACTGGGATTGCAGCGAGTTTATCGCAACAGCCTTTAAGATTCAAGTGGGGCATCCACCGGGAGCACCTCTTTTTATGATTATTGCTAGGTTCTTTACGCTATTTGCAGGAGGTAACTTGGAGCATGTTGCGGTAACGGTTAACGTGATGTCGGCTTTGGCAAGTGCGTTTACCATTCTGTTCCTATTCTGGACCATTACCCACCTCGCTCGTCGTATTTATGCCCGCACTGAGGAGCTTAATCCTAGCCAAATTTTTGGAATTATTGGTGCTGGAGTTGTAGGTGCTTTAGCCTATACATTTTCGGATACATTTTGGTTTTCGGCAGTTGAAGGTGAAGTTTATGCCATGTCGTCGCTGTTTACGGCAGTGGTATTCTGGGCTATCCTAAAGTGGGAAAATGATTTTGGAAAGCCTTTTGCCAACCGCTGGCTTGTACTCATTGCCTACCTAATGGGATTGTCTATTGGGGTTCACCTTTTGAACCTTCTTGCAATTCCTGCCATCGTATTTGTGTACTACTTCAAAACCTATAAGGTTACTAAAATTGGAGTCCTTAAATCATTTGGTATTTCGGCGCTAATTCTTGGTGGTATTCTTTACGGTATTATTCCAGGCTTTGTCAAGGTAGGTTCGTGGTTCGAGTTGCTATTTGTTAACAGCATGGGGCTACCATTCAACTCGGGCTTTTTCTCCTACCTATTTTTGCTCGTTGGTGGCCTTATCTGGGGCGTTTACTATACCTACAAGCACGGTAAGGTTATCGGTAATACAATAATTCTTTGCGTTTCGGTTATTATGATTGGGTACTCGAGCTACTCTATGATTGTTGTTCGTGCTTTTGCCGATACGCCTATCAACGAGAATGACCCTGAGAATGTATTCGCCCTTATCAACTACCTTAACCGCGAGCAGTACGGCGATCGCCCTCTTGTAAAGGGGCAATACTTCTCGGCGCCTGTTACCAGTCAAACTCCTCGCTACTCGTACACCAAAAACGCGAAGACCGGGAAGTACGATAAGTTTGTCATTTCGCTAGACTATACGTTCAACCCTCAATTTGAAACCATATTCCCCCGTATGTATAGCGCGCAGAAGGATCATGTCGATCAGTACATGAGTTGGGGTAATATTAAGGGTAAGCAGGTGATGATTACCAACGAGAAAGGAGAAGAGGAGGCTGCCATTGTACCAACCTTTGGCGAGAACTTGAACTTCTTCTTCACCTATCAGGTGGGCTACATGTACATGCGCTACTTTATGTGGAACTTTGTGGGTCGCCAAAACGACATACAGGGCCAAGGTGGTGGCGGGGTTTACGGCAACTGGATTTCGGGCATTCCTTTTATCGACAAGGCAATTACCGGCAGCGATCAGACTGTCGATTACATGAAGGGCAATAAGGGTACCAACAAGTACTACTTCTTGCCGCTCATCCTTGGGCTGATTGGCATTTTCTACCAGGTTAAGCGCGATCCGAAGAATGCCTTTGTGGTTGGTCTGCTCTTCTTCTTGACGGGCTTGGCCATTGTACTCTACCTAAACCAAACGCCGCTACAGCCTCGCGAGCGTGACTACGCCTACGCTGGATCGTTCTACGCCTTTACCATTTGGATTGGCTTGGCTGTGCTGTCTATCCAGGAGTTCTTGGATAAAAGGGTGAAGGGGCTGGCTGCGCCTGCTTTGGCTACAGGCCTTTGCCTGTTTGCTGCGCCAATGCTTATGGGCTCTCAAACCTGGGACGACCACGACAGATCGAACCGCTATATGGCCGAAGATTTCGCCTACAACTACCTGCAGTCGACGCTGCCCAACAGCATTATTATCACCAACGGCGATAACGATACCTTCCCGCTGTGGTTCCAGCAGGAGGTGAAGGATGTTAGAACCGATGTTCGCATCATGAACACGAGCCTTTTGGGAACCGACTGGTACATCGACCAGATGAAGAAGAAGGCGTACAAGTCGATGCCGCTCCCCATTACCATCCCCCACGACAAGTATGTTCAGGGTGTCAACGACCAGATAATTGTGGATAACAGGGTGAAGGGCTACCACGATGCCAAGGAGGTGATGGATTTCATCCTCGATAGCGACCCTAGCACCAAGATTCCTTACGATAACGAGCTGCTGAGCTACTCGCCAACGAGCTACATCAAGATCCCCGTTAACAAGAAGAACGCTATTGCCAGCGGTATTGTAGCGGCTAAGGATGCCAGTAAGATGGTGGATACGCTCTACATCAATATCGAAAAAAGATATTTGAGCAAGAGCGATTTTGTGGTGCTCGATATTCTTGCCCACTACCAGTGGGATAGGCCCATTTATGTTGTATCGCCTGGTGGCGAAGGCGATCTGGGCTTCTCGGATTACCTGCAGTTTGATGGGTTCGCCTACCGCCTGGTTCCGATCAAAACGCCTTACAATAAAAGCTCGCTCGATGCCGGACGCGTGGACACCGACGTGCTCTACAACAACCTGATGAAGAAGTACCGCTGGGGCACCATTAACAACCCCAACATCTACATCGATCAGAACATGACCCGCACGGTGGTTCAGGTGCTGCGCATTCGCGACATGTTTAGCAAGCTGGCCGCCGAGCTCATCAAGGAGGGCAAGATGGCTAAGGCGCTCGAGGTACAGGATAGGGGTATGGCGCTGGTGCCATTCAGCATGTACGCGCCCGAGTTTATGCCCTACAGTATTGCTCCTATCGTCGAGAATTACTACAAGCTGGGCAGGGCTGATAAGGCCAATAGGATTGCCGAGGAGATGCTTGTCCGAAACGTGAAAACCTTGAGCTTCTTCCTGAAGCTCGATCCGAAGTTTAGCAACAATCTGAACATGGAGAAGGTGACGGGCTTCCAGGGTATGCTGTTCGTGTCGGAGGTGGTGAAGAAGTACAACCAGCCCGCGCTGTACAAGAAGTACGAAGCGGCGTTGCAATCCTTCTACCCCTACGTTGCGCCCTACTTCCAGCAGCAGGCTGCCCAGCCTACCGATTCGGTGGTGCAGGAGCAGGAGTAAGCGGATAACCTATGATAAACGAAGAGGCTGCCCTAGTTGGGGCGGCCTCTTCGGCGTTTATGGGGTGGTGGCGGCGAAGGGGAGGTGCGCGTTAGCGGCCGATGCTCGATGGCATCGAAGCGTTTTAGGCTCGGCTACCCTGCCTTAAGCGGCGGATGGGGGCGCTGGTGCCCCCAAAAAAGGTAGGCCCCAAGTCGATTCGCTCGAGTTGGGGCCCTGTTTTCATCTTTGCAAAATGTTCAAAACTCTAACACTAATCTCACTTATCTTTCTTCGGGTCCTTGCTATTCTTGGCGCGGGTGGCGCGCTGCTTTTGCAGGGTCACGTAGCGGCCAATGATGGTGTTTATCTTTAGCACCAAATCCTTTAGCTCGGGCTTGTTGTAGAATTCGATTTCGCTCTCCACGAAGCGGAAGAGCTTGGCAACGGCCTCGCCCAGCAGGTCGGCCGCCTGGGCGGTGTTGCTCTTGGCCTCCTGCTCGGCCTCCTTGGTCACCCGGGCAGCCGAGTGCGCCTTGATGTTGGCTTGGCCCTCCTCGATTTCGGCAACCCACTCCTGGGCCTTCATGGTTTCGATGGCCTGCTTCAGCTCGGGCTCGGTCTTGAGCATGCTCAGGAGGGTGTCTACGCGGATGGTTTCGTCGGCGTAGGGCATTCGGTCCATATCCCAGCCCACCTTTCGGTAGGTGTTCACGATAAGCTGGCCGGCGTGCGCCCACTCAGCGTTCTTGCGCGATGCGCATACCTGCGCGTAGTCGCGGAGGTTTGTCAGACCGTTGTCGCGCTGGTCGTCATCGGTCTCTATCAGGCTGCTCATGTCTACCGTGCTCAGCTTTTCGAGGGTTTTGCGGTAGGTGGCCAGCCTTGCCTCTACTTCCTGAAGGTGGGCGGCCAGGTTGGGCGAGCTCACCTTGAAGGGGGTGGTTGCCTCAGCGACTTCGGAGGCGAATGCCCCCTTTTCGTTGATGTGCATTTTCTTGAAATAGTATCCGTCTATCATATTTAAGCTATTTGGGTGTTTTCAGACCTTAAATATAGCTGAAAATTTAATCTGATGCTCTTTTATGTGTTAAAATCATTAGATAATGCAAAATAATTTGGAGATGATTGCTGGCGATGTTTGGGGGTCTCTTGGCCGGCGATGGGCGATATGCATGGGGATTTTGTTGTCGCAGGTTTGCGGCAGCCCAATCCCTATGGGGATTTCGTTGCCGCAGAGCTGCAGCGGCCAAATCCTCATGGTGATTTTGTTGTCGCAGAGTTGCAGCGACCCAATCCCTATGGGGAATTCGTTGCCGCAGAGCTGCAGCAGTCAAATCCTCATGGGGAACGGCTTGCCGCAGGTTTTGCCAATAAATTATGCATGCGTAACGGGGCGGCGAGGCGTGGGGAGGGGGGGTGGCTGATGCTGCGCACCGTGCCGCAGTACGGCAGCGGCGCTACAAGGCATGTGGGGCTTACAGTGTGGATGAGCGTCTAGGCCATCTGCAGCAGCACGGCGGCCGCCTGGGCGGGGTTGTCGTAGCCGAGGGCGATGTCGATGAGGGTTTCGGGGGCGCGCTTCTGGTTCTGGATGAGGTAGGCCTTGTCGTAGTAGGCGAGGGTGAGGTCGGCGATGCGGGCGTAGTCGTGCTCGGCGAGGGCCTCCACGCACACCTTGTAGGTGTCGAGGCCCAGGCGGCGCTCGATCTTGTCGAGGGCCTGGCGGATGACCTCGCTGCCGAACCCGGCATAGTCGGCCACCAGGCGCTTTACGCGGAGCTCCTTGGGGATGCTGATCCGATACACCCGGGCCGTGCGCATCTTGTCGAACAGCTCGTCGCAGATGGCCACGCGGCCGATGTTCTTGCTCTCGTCCTCGATCCAGATGGGCCTGCCGAAGTCGAAGGCCCTCCACTCGTCGAAGAGCCGGTTCTCGAACATCTCGGCGAAGGGCTGGGGCTCCTGCCCGATGGCGCCGAAGGCCGATCCCTTGTGGTTGGCGTACCCCTCGAGGTCGAGCACCTGCGCGCCCTGGCGCTTCATCTCCAGCAGGATGTCGGTCTTCCCGCTGCCGGTCATCCCTCCTAGAATACGGATTTCGGCCTGCTGGCTGCCCAGCTGCTCGCGCAGGTAGGTGCGGTAGGCCTTATATCCCCCCCGAAGGAGGTACACCTTGAAGCCGGCCGTTTCGAGCAGCCAGGCCACGCTGGCGCTGCGCATGCCGCCCCGCCAGCAGTGGACGGCAATCTCGCCCTGGGCGTTTACCTTCCGGCGGGCAAGCCGCACCATGTCGGCCAGCTTGGGGCCCACAAATTCGAGGCCGGCCAGCACCGCTAGGTCCTTGCCCTGCTTGGTGTACTTGGTGCCCACCACGGCGCGCTCCTCGTCGGTGAAGAGCGGCATGCTGAGCGCGCCGGGGATGTGCCCCTTGGCGTACTCCTGGGGCGAGCGAACATCGAGGATGGCGGTGCTGGGGCGCAGCTCCAAGAACTTATCCGGGCTTAGGGTGGTTGGCATGGCGGCTATGCTGATTTTGGGAGGTAAAGGTATAAAAAAAGGAGGCGTTGGCCTCCCTGATTGCTACTCCTCGTAGAGCTTGCCGAGCAGCTTGCCCTCCGTCATGTGCAGCTGCTGGAGGCAGGTGGTGATGGTCTGCACCATCTTCTTGAGCGGGAGCGACTGCATCCACACCTTGCCGGTGCCGCTTAGCGTGGCCAGGGTAGAGCCCGTGTTGCCGAGCACCATCGTCTTTAGGCGGCCGCTGGCTTCAACCGAGTAGCTGATGCCCGACTGGAACCCAACGATGCTGCTGATCTCCGCGTGGATGGCCTCGTTGTTCAGCTCGCGCTCAATCAGCAATCCGCAAACGGCAATGTACACTTCGCCCTCACCCGAAATCTTTTCCAGCGGCACGGTTTCGTTCTTGGGGGTAATGCCCATCCTGGTGGGGGTGTAGGGCTGCAGCTTAAGCCCCTTGGGCCCGCAGATAAACGCGTTGCGCTGCACCACAATTTCGTGGTTAAACGCCGACAAGTCGATTAGGTGGATGCTGCCAACGTAGGGCGTGGAGAACGTAATCTTGCGGCTTCCCCGGCCGTAGTTGGTGAAGTAGGTGAGGAAAAGCGTCTCGCAGGGTAGCGGCTTCAGCTCGGTAGGAAACATCTTGCCCATTATGCCCATATTGGGCTCCGAGCCATCGCCAAGGCACGTTTCGTACGTTATCCCATCGTCCATAAAAACCATGGTGCCCGCCTCGGCAACAATGGTCTCCCCGGGGTTAAGCGTTACCTCTAGCGTTTGATAGGTCTCCCCTGTAATCTGGTAGCGGATTGGTAGCGGAATCATCGTGTGCTGTTGTTAGAAATTGGTTATACAACTTAAAAATTTAAGTTACTTAACACAGCACTTTGGCGATTGTTTATTTATCCATCAAAAAAGTTACGGATCGGCTAAAACTTTGTGCGGTACTTCTCGTCCTCGTCCTCAAGGATTTTCAGGTAGCTCTCGTAGCGCGAGAAGGCGATCAGCTCGTTGGTAACGGCCTCCTTCACGGCGCAGCCCGGCTCGTGGGTGTGGGTGCAGTTGTAGAACTTGCAGCCCTCGGAGTACCTAAAGATATCCTTAAAGAAGTGGAAGAGCTCGTCCTTCTTTACGTCGATAATGCCGAAGCCCTTTATGCCTGGGGTGTCGATGACGTAGCCGTCGCTCCCGTAGGGGAACATCTCCGAGAAGGTGGTGGTGTGGGTACCCTTGTGGTGGTAGTCCGATATCTTTCCGGTCCTAAGGTCGAGGTTGATGTCCAGGGCGTTGAGCAGGGTCGACTTGCCGACCCCCGAGTTGCCCGACAGCACGCTCACCTTGCCCTCGAGGCGGCTGCGGAGGGCATCGAGGTTGGTGCCTTCGGTGGCCGATACCTCCATCACCTCGTACCCCGCAAGGGCGTAGTCCATCTTAAAGAGCTCCAGCTCCACCTTGGCATCGATATCGTAGAGGTCTATTTTGTTGATGACGATGGTGGCAGGGATCTTGTACGCCTCGGCGGCCACCAAAAAGCGGTCGACGAACTCGCGGCTGGTCTTGGGCAAATCGATGGTAACCACCAGGAACACCTGGTCGATGTTGGAGGCAATGATGTGCGCCTCCTTCGAGAGGTTCGTCGAGCGGCGGATGATGTAGTTCCTGCGCTCCATGATTTTGGAGATGACGCCAACCTCATCCTCCTCCGAGGTGTCGACCTTTACGTAGTCGCCAACCACAATAGGGTTGGTGGTTTTCACGTCCTTCAGTCGGATCTTTCCCCGCATCTTGCACTCCAGCTTCTCGCCCGTTTCGCGGTTTACCACCGTGTACCAGCTGCCGGTTGCCTTAACCACGAGCCCCGTAAATTCTTTCGATTGTGCCATGACCAATATTTTGCTCAAATTTAGGAATAAAGATTGGGAATGAGGGAATGCGACGAGAAGCGCCTACTCGTCGTCCCAGGTAACCTTAAACTTGGGCTTCTCCTCCTCCTTCTTGGGCTCCTTCTTCTCCGGCTTCACCTGCGCCGGATTTTGCTGCGTTGCTGCTTTATGCTGGGATGGCACATCCTCGCCGTCCCATTGCAGCTTAAAGCCTTTCGATGGCGCTGCTGCCGCAGGCTTTGGCTCATTTGCTTTCTTAGGAGCCCCGTTGGTTGGGTTCATCTCGGGCAGCGACCAGCTTTTGCCGTTCCAGTCGTAGCTTACCTTCGAGGTTTTACTGTTGCCCTCTATTTTGAAGTAAAGCAGCATATTATTCTCGAACTCCTGCTGCGAAACCTGCCTCTTTAGTCCCGATCTAGCCTTCTTAAATAGGACGTCCTTCAGCGACAGCTTCACGCGGTAGCTGTAGTTCCCGTCGAAGCTGTGCGAACCCGTCAGCCCAAGGTTAATGGCCGAAGAGGCGATGTACATAGCCGGGATGTTAACCACCCCGTTTTTAATGGTGATCTGGTTCTTGAGGTTTGCGAATCGAATATTCTCCAGCTCCTTAAGGTCGATAAACTTCGATAGCTTGTAGGCTGGCTCAAATTTAATTAGTTGCCCGTTGCTGATGTTGATGTTGGCTACGCAGTCAATCGATTTGGGGTCGAGCCTACCTCCTTGGAAGTGTTGCCCCCTAAATGCAAAGTCGCCGCTTGCCATACCCCTAATGTTCTGGTTGGTTAGCATCTTTTGCCCAAAGTTGTTGAACGACGAGAATAGCGACTCGATGCTGACGCTATCAACCTGTGCGTACATGTCTACGGCAATAGTTTTTCTGGGTGTAGGTTCTATTTTCCCCACCATGCCAACTTTACCTCCAAAGGCGTTTGCCTTTAGCTGCGAGAAGGTGATGGTTGGACCTTCTTTCTGGATCATCGCCTCAAGGTTTTCCATCCTCACCCCTCGAAGGATTGCCGATTTCGACTTAACGTTAAGCGTAAGATTTACTAGGTTAAGCTCCTTTTGATTAATGTTATCCCTCTTCTTGAAGTTAAGGGCAAGAAGGTTGTCGAAGTTTATTTCTTTGGTGTTTGCATTAATCTCCGCAGAGATGGGTTTGCCGGATAGCAGCCCGTCGTAAAGATCGGTAATACTTGCTATGATATGCCCATTTGCAGAACTAGATGTAAAGTTTATGTTAGCCTTAGTAAGCGTTGGTATAAAAGATATTTCGCCTTTAGATATGCTGTACTTACTTCCGTTTATGGGGAAGTTTATCTCGCTAAGCTTAAAGTTGCCGTTGCTTACAAGGCGAATGAGCTTAAGAGGCGAGAGCGAATCAAAGTTTACAATGCCGTTGGCGGTTATGTTTCCGATAACGGTACCATCAATTTGCTTGGTTGAGTCGATATAATATGCATCGTTTAACTGGCTGATGAATAGGTTGAAATTGCTTGATAAGCTTATCAAAGGTTTATTGAAGTCTGTGAGTGTAAGCTTCCCCTCAAAATCGCCGAAGTTGGTGTAGATTTTGAACGAGTCCAGATTTACGAATGCCTTATCGGCATCCCCTTTGCCATTGGAGAAAGTTCCCTTCATGTTTACGGATGCTATGCTCTTGTCTGTAAGCAGCTCGCTTTTACCTCCGCGAACGTCAAATTCACCATAAATGAAAGGATTGTGTCTGCTATCCCAAAATCCTTTAGCCTTTGCGCTTATGTTTACCTTGCCTTCTACGTTTACCTTCTCGAGGTTATCGCTGATTTTGGGGATCAACTCGTTCATCTCTTTTAGCACCAAATCCGTTCCCACAACAGAGGCATCAACAAAGAATCGGGTTTCTGTCGAAAATCCACCCTCGACGTTAAGCTTGTTGCTCTTGTATGTAATGGTGAAGTCAGAGAAGCTAAACAGTTTATAGGATGATGATTTAATCTTTCCATCAAACTCGAATCGCCTATTGCTTACGTAGCTAATCTTGCCAAACGCGAGCTGGTTTACCATGACATCGACCTTTGATTTTACGTCGAAATCTTCTAAACCAAAACGACCTCTACTTTTGAGGCTGTTTATGGTGTTTACAAGGGCAACCTGCCTGTTGAGGTTGATGAGGCGGAGCTTTGTCCTTAGTATTTTTACCTCTCTTACCTTCAGCAATATCTGCTTATTTTCTCCCTCCTTGCTCTTTTTGAGGATATGGAAGTTATCCCTCCCCTTTTTATCGATGAGCAGGTTGAGCTCGCCATCCTTAATGGCTATCTGTTTCAGCGTTATCTTGTCGTTGAGGAGATCTATTACGTTAAGCTTAATGTTGAGCGTGCGCGCCTTTAACAGCGTATCGGGCTTAATTATCCGGCGAAAATCTCTGCGCGCAATATCCTTGGTAGATAGGATGGATACGTCGTAAAGGCGGATGGAGGCATAGGGGAAATCCTTGATAAGGGAGAAGGAGGCGTCGCCAATGGTAATGCGGCTGCGGATATTCTTGCGGATATTCTCCATTGCGGCGCTGATGATCCTATCCTGAAAGATGAGGCCCATTAGCGTTAGCAGAAATACTACGGCAATTGCTGAAAAAAATACAATACGAAAAACGCTCCTTTTCATTTTTAAACTCTAAATTTCCATCCAGTTAACCAAATACAAAATACCTTCCCTATGGAAAAGAGGCGGTTAAAGATAGCCCTTTTTGCATCGACCTACATGCTTTTGCTGGTTTGGCTGGCGTTTTTTGTGGAGTACCTTTTGGGCGATAGCATGCCCAACCTCGGGATTATGCCGCGCGAGTGGGGGAGCATTGCCAACTTTCTGGCTGCGCCTTTCATCCATAAGAGCATCGATCATCTGCTCAACAACAGCATTGTGTTCTTTATTCTTTCGCTTACCTGCTTCTACTTTTATGGGGGAATTACGCTTTGGGTGGTGCTTGGAGGCGTTGTCTCGGGCTTCTTTGTTTGGGTGTTTGGGCGAGAGGCCTACCACATGGGCTTGAGCGGCGTGTGCTACTGCCTTACCTCCTTCCTTTTCTTCAGCGGCATCGTCCGAAAGAATATATCGCTGATGACGATCTCGCTGCTGGTGGCCTTCCTGCAGAGCGAGATGATATGGGGGCTATTCCCGTCGCTAAACGAGCCGCTAAACATCTCGTGGGAAGGGCATTTATCGGGTGGCGCAGCTGGCTTCTTCCTGGCGTTTTACTACCGTAAGCAGGGGCCTCCAAACGATCCTGAACCCGAGGATGATTTTGAGGATGAAGGGGGTGAAAATCAGCATGAAGGAGATGATAATCCTCCGTCGGATAATGCAAAAGAGTGAACTACAAATAAGGTTAAAGATGCGAAGATGGGCGGATATGAAGAATGCGCATCGCTTTAAATTATATATTTGTCCAAATCTCAATAAAATGAAATTACTAGGGAATATGGCGAAAAATGTAGAGGTAGAGCCAATGTCTAACAACCTGAATATTTTGGGTTTTGGTTCGGAAATAAAAGGGGAAGTAGCTACGAATGGGGATATTCGAATTGACGGAACGCTCAATGGGAACATTACCGCCAAGGGAAAGATTGTTGTGGGAGAAACTGGCCGCATTGTGGGAAACGTTTACAGCAAGCAGTGCGATGTTTTTGGGTATGTAGAGGGTAACATCAATACGCAAGATATTCTATCGCTAAAGGTATCGGCCAATGTTAATGGCGATATGGTTTGCGCTAAACTGTCGATTGAGCCAGGGGCTAAGTTTAGCGGCAAGTGCGACATGAACCAGGTGCCCGGCGAAGCACTATAGCGCACCGTACAATTATTGATAGAGGATTTTGCTGGTTCTGCAGCATTGTCCTCTTTTTACAACTTATGCTACTTATGAAAAGAGTAAATTATTTGTCCGTCGCAGGCGGGCGAACAACCCTTATAGTTAGAAATATATTCCGCTTATAGTATGTATTCATTTAGCGACCTACAAGCCATTGTCGAAAAATCGTTCGGGCAGCTGCACCTACCCAACGAACCTCAAAATCTCTACGAACCTATTTCGTACACCATCTCGTTAGGAGGTAAGCGCGTGCGGCCGGTGCTGTGCCTGATGTCGGCCAACCTCTTCTCCGATATTATCGATAAGGCCGTGAAGCCAGCGCTGGGGCTGGAGATCTTCCACAACTTCACCCTTATCCACGACGACATCATGGATAAGGCCGAGGTGCGCAGGGGCAAGCCAACCGTTTACCGGAAGTGGAACCCCAACGTGGCCATCCTCTCGGGCGATGCGGCCTGCATCCTTGCCTACAAGTGCATTGCGCAGGCCGATGCGGCGGTGCTGCCGGAGGTGCTGCGGGTGTTCTCCGCCACGGCGCTGGAGGTTTGCGATGGGCAGCAGCTCGACATGGAGTACGAGCGACTCCCTTTTGTCACCGAGGAGGACTACCTCCGGATGATCGAGCTTAAAACCTCGGTTCTGCTGGCCGGTGCGGCAAAGATTGGGGCGCTTATTGGCGGTGCATCCATGGTGGAGGCCGATCGCATGTACAACTTCGGGCGCTACCTGGGCCTAGCCTTCCAGCTGCAGGACGACCTGCTGGATACCTATGGCGACCCCAAAACGTTCGGAAAGGCCATCGGCGGCGATATCCTGGCCAACAAGAAAACCTTCCTGATGATAAACGCCCTTAAGCTTGTCGGGAAGGAGAGCCTAGCCAAGCTGCACCAGCTGATGAAGAGCGCCGACGTGGCCCCCGAGGATAAGGTGGACCAGGTGAAGCAGGTGTTCGATGAGGTTGGCGTACGGAAGATTGCCGAGGACAAGATTTCCCACTACTTCGACCTAGCGCTTGCCGAGCTGGGCAAGGTTGGCGTGCGCGACGAGCGCAAGGAGGTGCTCCAGCACTTTGCCCAAAAGCTGATGGGCCGAAACCGGTAGCCGGCAAGGGAGAATTTATAGGGAACAAACGCCCAATAGAGTTGGCTATCCTCCCGCCCAAGCGGGAGGATAGCCAACTTCAACCAAGTTCATGTGCTTGAGATTATCCATTACTCCTAAGTTCGGGAACTTTTCAATCCTCGAATACCTACCTCGCCGCATCTCGGGGGTAGATACCGGGCCGCTCGGCAATGCCCCGAAGGTACCCCGCTGCCGCTTCAGCAGGCTCTAACCCCCATCCTACCCATCTCCAGCTGCCTTTAATGTATCTCTGATATACCTCTTATGTATCTCCGATATACATCACATGTATCTTTGATATACATACGAAGTATCTTCGATATACATCGAATGTATCTTTGATATACATCGAATGTATCTTTGATATACATCGAATGTATCTTTGATATACATCGAATGTATCTTTGATATACATCGAATGTATCTTTGATATACATACGAAGTATCTCCTATATACCTCTAAAGTATATCGGAGATACATTTTGCCTATTTCGGGCATTGCTTCGGTGCGGCAGAGCGGGAGGTACAGCCTATTTTTAGCGGCTACTAGCCTATTGGGGCCTCCTTCGAATGGCTCGGCAGGGGCGCGCGCATCCCTTTTATTTCCTCGCCTGCTTACATTTTGCCCGCAAATAGGCCTCGGTTGCGGCATATTTTGCTTTCTTTGTGAGCATAAATTGTTCGTTGAATGTCCGCATCATCAAAAATTATAAAGGCGCCGGTTTTAGAGGAGATGGCATCGTTCGAAGGGTACTTCAAGAATGCGATGGCCTCGAAGATCCCATTCCTGCAGACGATCGTAAACTACCTCCTGCGCCGAAAGGGCAAGCAGCTGCGCCCAACCATCGTTTTCCTTACCGCCAAGCTTAACGGCGCCGTTAACGAGAAGACCTACGTGGCCGCCTCGATGATCGAGATGCTGCACACCGCCACGCTCATCCACGATGATGTGGTGGACGAGGCCTACGAGCGGCGGGGGGCGCTATCCATCAACGCTATGTGGCGCTCCAAGATTGCGGTGCTCCTGGGCGACTACCTCCTGGCGCGCGGCCTGCAGTTGGCGGTGAATTCCAGCTCGTTCGACCTGCTCCGCATCATGTCGGAGGCCGTTAAGGAGATGAGTGAGGGCGAGCTGCTGCAAATCGAGAAGGCCCGCAAGCTCGACATCACCGAGGAGGTGTACTTCGACATCATCCGCAAGAAGACCGCTACGCTTATCGCATCCTGCGCGGCAAATGGGGCGCAGTCGGTTGGCGCCGATCCCGCAGTGGTGCAGCAGATGAAGCAGTACGGCGAGTACATCGGCATCGCCTTCCAGCTCAAGGACGACCTGTTCGACTACCAGCATACCAACCTCGTGGGCAAGCCTACGGGCAACGACATCAAGGAGAAAAAGATGACGCTCCCGCTGATCCATGCCCTCCAGCATGCCCCAAAGGACGAGCGTAAGCGCGTGCTAAAGCTCGTTCGGGGAGCACGCTCCAAGCCCAAGAATGTGGGCGAGGTGGTCGACTTTGTTGCGGCGAGCGGCGGCATCGCCTACACCGAGCAGCAGATGCTCGAGTATCGCGACAGGGCCATTGAGCTGCTGGCCGGCTATCCCGAGAGCGACGTAAAAGCAGCCCTAGTGGAGCTGGCGCACTACACCACCCAGCGCAGCAAGTAATATTCACATTCAGCATCCCCCTAAAAGACGTCGTTGCGCTAGCTTTTTAGGGGAATAACCTCTACCTTCGTACGCGTTATGGGCGATTTTAAGTTTATAGATCTATTCTGTGGAATTGGGGGCTTTCACTCGGCGATGAGCCAGCTGGGCGGCGAGTGCGTTTTTGCCGCCGACATCGATGACAACTGCCGTAAAGTGTACGAAAGCAACTACGGATTGGCACCCCACTGCGACGTTAGCGCGGTAGATGCCGCCGATATACCCCAGCACGACGTGCTTTGCGCCGGATTCCCCTGCCAGGCCTTCTCCAAGGCCGGTAAGCAGGCCGGCATGAACGATCCGCGCGGTACCCTCTTCTTCGATATCGTACGCATAGCCAAGCACCATAAGCCAAGCTACATGCTGCTCGAAAACGTCCGCAACCTTGTTGGGCACGACAACGGCAACACCTGGCGCGTAATAAAGGCCAACCTCGACGAGTTGGGCTACGAGTTCTCGCACGAGCCCATCATCTTCAGCCCGCACAACATAGGAATTCCGCAGTTCCGCGAGCGCGTTTTCATCCTTTGCAAGCGTAAGGATGTTGCGCGTGGCGAGGTGGAGTTCAGCGAGCCCCGTAGGCGTCCGCACTGCGACATCCGAAAGGTGGTAGATCATTCGCTGGATGACAAGCGCTACACCATTACCGACAGCGAACGCGAGATCCTCGAAATCTGGAACGACTTTGCCAAGAACGTCAGCAAGCCGCTCCCCACATTCCCCGTTTGGACGGCCGAGTTTGAGCCTGAAAACCTGACGGCGGATATTTCTGGCTATCCGAAGTGGAAGAAGCGAATTATTGAGCAAAATAGGGTGCTCTGGGAGCAGAATAAGCCATTCCTGAAGGATTGGTATGCCAAGGCGCAAATGAATAAACATTTCACAGGAGCCAAGGCTAAATTCGAATGGCAGGTGGGCGATGCAAAGCCCGAAGTGTGGAGCCACCTTATACAGTTCCGCCCATCGGGGGTGCGCATAAAAAAAGCCACCTACTTTCCGGCATTGGTGGCAATCACGCAAACATCTATAGTGGGCGAACTATCCCGCCGAATTACCCCCAAAGAGGCAGCAGCCCTACAGTCATTCCCTGCCGACTTTAAGCTGCATCCTGTCGACCGGATTGCCTACAAGCAGCTAGGAAATGCGGTAAACGTTGAGGTGGTTAAGTTCTTTGCCAAGCGGCTACTTGGCAAGTAGAAGAGGAGGAGATAGGCCAAGCCTATTCGTTCTCCTCCTTTGCCGTCGAAGACGACTTCTTGCTTGCCTTTGTGTTCTTCTTATCCTTCACGTAAACCTGGCGCTCGAAGGCTTGGTCTAGCGAAATAAGGGTTTCGGTACGTGCTACCCCAGGAATCTTCTGAACGGTATTAACCAGCACTTCCAAGAGGTGATCGTTGTCGCGGCAGTAAATTTTTAGCATTACGGCGTAATCTCCGGTCACAAAGTGGCATTCCACAACCTCTGGTATTCGCTTAATAACCTCTACTGCCTCGGTGTAGTAACTGGTTTGAATCAGCGAAACTCCAACAAAGGCGCATACATCGTAGCCAAGAGCCTTGGGCTTTACAATTAGGCGCGAGCCATCGATAATGCCGGCATCTTCCATCTTCTTTACGCGTTGATGGATTGCCGCACCCGAAATGCCGCACTCTCTAGCAATCTCCAAAAAGGGCATGCGGGCATTCTTAATTAGGTAGGAAAGAATCTTCTGATCGATGCTGTCCAAGTGAATTTTACCACCCATAACATTACATTTTATTACGTATTTTGCGAATATAACTATTAATTCGAAAGATGCAAGAGTTAAAAAAGTTAAAGAGCGGCGCAAGGCGCATGCATATAGATTTTAATGGCTTATACATTGTAATCGTTTAGCTATTGCTAAAGTTTTAAAGTGTTTTTTTACGCATTCTCTGCTACGATTTGTAACGTAATGGCCTATTCGGATAATAATCTAAAGGATATTTTAAGGTTCTTTCAGAGCATAAAAACAGCAGCCTACAATTTGTAACCTGGCATAATTCTAAAGTATAATCCTATGAAAAGATAAAATGGTAGGAGGTCTTCTATTCAAGAATAGATCAACTATTAGCCATGTTTTTGAAGCGGGTTGGAGGGGTTTGTATCGTTTATGGATATGTGAGGGAATAGGAGCATTTTAAGCCGCATTTTGGCGATGATTCGGTATGTCGTAAAAAGCAAGAGGCGTCGCTAATTCAGCGACGCCTCTTTTGTAGCTCCAACAGGACTCGAACCTGTATTTAAAGTTTAGGAAACTTCCGTTCTATCCCTTGAACTATGGAGCCATTCGGAACGCGAAAGTAGTAAAAAAATCGCGTTCGAGCAATGCTTTTTTACTTGCCGACCTTTTCGCCGTCATAAGCCCACTTGAGGTAAAGTGTTCCCCAAGTAAAGCCACCGCCAAAAGCGGCAAATATGAGGTTATCACCCTTCTTCAGCTGCTTCTCAAAGTCCCAAAGGCATAGAGGAAGCGTTGCCGAGGTGGTGTTACCGTATTTTTCGATGTTAATCATAACCTTTTCGCGCTCAACGTTTGCACGGTTCGCGGTAGCATCAATGATGCGGAGGTTGGCCTGATGGGGAACTAACCAAGCGATATCTTCACCCTTAAGGTTGTTTTTTTCCATCAGCTCTAGGGTTGTGTCTGCCATGTTCGAAACTGCCCATTTGAAAACGGCTTGCCCTTCCTGGTAGACGAAGTGTTCACGGTTTTCAACGGTTTCGTGGCTAGCTGGGTAGCACGACCCTCCTGCTTTTAGGTAGAGGTGCTTGCGACCAGTGCCATCCGAGCGTAGAATGGAGTCTACAATACCTAGCCCTTCGTAGTTGGGTTCAATGAGCACTGCTGCTGCACCATCACCAAATATTGGGCATGTCGTGCGGTCTGTGTAGTCAATGATGGAAGACATCTTGTCGGAGCCAACTACGATTACCTTTTTGTGGCTGCCCGATTCGATGAATTTTTGAGCTACGGTTAAGGAGTAGAGGAAACTCGAGCAAGCTGCGTTAAGGTCAAACCCAAAGGCATTTTTAATGCCGCATTTGTCTGCTATGATGTTGGCCGTAGCAGGGAATGCCATGTCGTGGGTGACAGTACCACAGATAATTAAATCAACCTCTTCGGGTTTCGTATTTGTTTTCTCAAGGAGTTGGTTAACTGCAGCTGCACCCATATCTGAGGCTCCTTTGCCTTCGCCTTTTAGGATATGGCGGGTTTTAATTCCAATGCGAGTCATTATCCACTCATCGGTGGTATCCACCATGGTACTTAACTCGTCGTTGGTGAGAATATATTCGGGGATATATCCTCCAACACCTGTAATTGCAGCCGAAATTTTCTCCATCTGACTTGATTTATTTCCTCTCCTTTTTATGGGGAGTATAAGTTAAAGAAACCTCACCCATAGAGTATGGATGAGGTTTTAAATTATTGTAAGTTCTCGCGAATGTGTTCTACAATTCCTCCATTAACGCAATCAATCGTTTGTTTTATCATATTTTTGATTGCCTTAGCGTTGGATATTCCGTGGCCAATGATCACCACGCCGTTAACACCGAGGACAGGAGTTCCTCCGATATTTTCGAAGTTGAATCCCTCGAAAAAGTCGTTTCTGATGCCTTGCTTGCGTAGCAGACCGTAGAAACTTTCGGCTGTTTTAAGCAGCACGTTTCCAGTAAAGCCATCGGTTACGATGACATCTGCCTTGCCGCGAAATACATCATGGCCTTCTACATTTCCAATAAAGTTTATTCCACTAGCATCCTTTAGTTGCCCATAAGTTGCTTGGGTAAGGATGCTTCCTTTTTCTTCCTCTTCGCCTATGTTTAGCAAGCCAACGCGAGGGTTGTCGATTCCAAGTACGTATTGTGCGTAAACGGATCCAAGCATGGCGTACTGTACGAGTACTTCAGGCTTACAGTCAGGGTTTAGCCCAACATCCAAAAGGATAGCTTTTCTATCTAGGCTAACAGGGATAGGACTTGCAATTGCAGGACGCAACAAGCCAGGAATCTGCTTGATGGTATACATAGCGCCTACCATCATACCTCCTGTACTACCAGCACTGGCAAATCCTTGAATTTTATCCTCCATAAGGAGTTTAAATCCGATTGCAATGCTTGATTGTGGCTTTGAACTAAAAGCTTTTACAGGATGTTCACCCATTTCAATCACCTGGTCGGTATGTACAATGTCAAAGCTAGCGATGTTAGCACCCTCGCGAACGAGGATTTCTTCGATCTTAACTTTGTCGCCTATCAGCACCAAGCGAACATCTGAAAACTGCTTTTGGGCTTCGATTGCTCCTAAAACTACCGCTTCAGGAGCAAAATCGCCACCCATTGCATCAACTCCAATTTTCATACAACTTTATTTAATAAACTTGTTTGAAAGCGGATTATGCGTTTACTTGTTTTTCTACTACAAGACGTCCTCTGTAAAAGCCGCACTCTGGACATACTCTGTGGTATTGTACAGTAGCACCGCAATTTGAACAAGTAGAAACCGTAGGAGCTACAGCTTTGTAGTGAGTTCTACGCTTATCTCTTCTCGTCTTCGAGATTTTGTGTTTGGGATGTGCCATTTTACAACTTGTTTATCGTGTTAACTATTTTACTGTTTGTATTCTCTGCTTTTCTTTACAGCATTTCCTCTTCTTCCTCTTCTTCCTCTTCTTCCAGAGGCTCTTCGTAGAAGTTGGTTTCGATGGCTTCTAGCCGTTCTAGCATTTCTGGATTGCAGGTACTTTTGCCTTCCTCATCCAGCGGATGAATCTTTTGGTAGGGTAGGCTAAGGTATATGCTTTCGTAGATATACTGCGAGAGGTTTAATTCGCCTTCGTTGGGGTCGACATAAATGACATCTCCTTCGTCTTCCTGAATCAACGAGGAAAACTTTACAAACATGCTTCCTTTGAAGCTGATGTTTTGCGGATAATCATCCAAGCAGCGATCGCATGTAACCATAATCTCTCCCTTAATCTCGAAATCGAGTTCAATAAAGGAACTAGCTCTTTTTGCATGCACTAGAACGTTGACATCTCCTTTTTGGATCTCTGAATGCTCGAAGCATTTAAAGAATTTGTCGTTAACCTCGTAGCTTACTTCATGCTCTCCTAAGGCCAAGCCCTTAACGGGAATCGTATAGCTGTTTAGATAACTCACTTGTCAAAAAATATCGCGCAAAGGTAGAAATTAATCTCGTATTTAAAAATATTAAACAGTTTTAGGCCAGCCGATGTTGTCAGGGGTGGCTTAAATTCAGCTGCTTACTACCTCGAATTACGCTTCCTTTGGTTCTCGTCTAGGTATATCTTACGTAGGCGCATAGAGTTTGGCGTAATTTCCACGTACTCATCCTCTTGGATGTACTCCAATGCCTCTTCAAGGCTGAAAACGATAGGTGGTGCAATTACGTTCTTCTCGTCAGTACCGCTAGCACGCATGTTGGTTAGCTTCTTAGGCTTGGTAACGTTAATAACCAAGTCACCGCTACGGCTATGCTCGCCAATTACCATACCAGCATAAACATCTTCGCCTGGAGCGATAAAGAACTTACCTCTATCCTGAAGTTTGTTTATGGAGTAGGCAAAGGTATTACCAGTTTCCATGGCAATAAGCGAACCGTTGATACGCATCTCGATATCGCCCTTGTATGGTTCGAAGCCCTTAACGCGGTGCGCAACGATAGCCTCGCCTTGGGTTGCGGTTAGCAGGTTGCTTCGTAATCCAATGATACCACGAGATGGAATTTCGAACTCGAGGTGCGAGCGGTCTCCGCGCTGCTCCATATTAATCATCAGACCCTTACGCTTGGTGACAAGTTCGATTGCCTTGCCAGCAACAGTTTCGGGTAGGTCGATGGTTAGGAACTCAATAGGCTCGCATTTCTTGCCATTAATCTCTTTGAAGATAACCTTTGGCTGTCCAACTTGTAGCTCGTATCCTTCGCGACGCATGGTTTCGATAAGCACGCTGATGTGTAGTACGCCACGTCCGAATACGATGAACGAGTCTGCTGTTTCTCCATTCTTCACGCGAAGAGCTAGGTTTTTTTCTAGTTCTTTTTCAAGACGTTCTTTAAGGTGGCGTGAGGTGACAAACTTACCGTCCTTACCAAAGAAAGGTGAATCGTTGATGGTGAAAAGCATGCTCATTGTAGGCTCGTCGATAGCGATAGGCTCAAGAGGTTCTGGGTTTTCGAAATCGCAGATGGTGTCCCCAATTTCGAAGCCATCTATTCCAACAAGGGCACATATTTCGCCTGCTTGTACTTCTTCTACCTTTGCTTTGCCTAGACCTTCAAAAACCATGAGGTCTTTAATTCGGGTTTTTATCTGGCTGCCATCGCGTTTTGCGAGAACAACAGGCATGTTTGCTTTAAGTGTTCCGCGGTGAAGACGGCCAATTGCCATGCGCCCTACATACGATGAGTACTCTAGTGATGTGATGAGCATCTGTGGTGTTCCTTCGTGTGCTTCGGGTGCAGGAATGTTTTCAATGATAGAGTCGAGTAGTGCGATGATATCGGTGGTTGGTTTTTGCCAATCGGTTGACATCCATCCTTGCTTTGCGCTTCCGTATATGGTAGGAAAGTCTAACTGCTCCTCAGTAGCATCAAGATGGAACATTAGGTCGAATACCTGTTCATGTACTTCATCTGGTCGACAGTTTGGTTTGTCTACTTTGTTAACAACCACGATAGGTTTTTTGCCTAATGCAAGTGCTTTTTGTAGCACGAAACGGGTTTGAGGCATGGTGCCTTCGAAAGCGTCAACCAGCAGAAGAACGCCATCGGCCATGTTGAGCACGCGCTCAACCTCGCCACCGAAGTCGGCGTGGCCTGGGGTATCGATGATGTTGATTTTGTAGCCTTTGTACTGAACGGATACGTTTTTGGCAAGAATGGTGATTCCGCGTTCGCGTTCTAGGTCGTTGTTGTCGAGAATAAGCTCCCCAGCTTTATCTGCATCTCTGAAGAGTTTACCTTGAAGGATCATTTTATCCACTAGAGTTGTTTTGCCGTGGTCTACGTGGGCAATGATCGCAATGTTCCTAATATTTTGCATCGCATGAAATTTGGACTGCAAATGTAAACATTAATTGCAGTATCGATAAGTTGTTAAAAATCATATTACTAAAAATTAGCTTAGGGAAAAGGAGGGTTCTTTCGGCAAAAGATATATCTTTGGGGAAATCGATGGTTTTGTGTGAGACCGATGCGTCTCAGCAAATTAAAAGGGAATCAGGTGTGAGTCCTGAACAGTTCCCGCTGCTGTAATCTCGAGAAAGAATCTAGGCAATCTGAGCCACTGTGAAAACGGGAAGGCGCCTACGATGTGAGAAAGTCAGAAGACCTGCCAGCCGATGTTCGATAAAAGCTTTCGGGTAAAAAGCGAGGATCCTTCCACACTCCTCATTCATTCCCCCGAACAAAAAAAGGCGAAGTAGTGCTTCCTGCCATAACGATGTTGCACTACTTCGCTATTTTTTCGTGTCAAGACTCGAGATGATAGGCGCTAGACGTTAGGGCAAGACAATATTTGATAATGTGATGTGAACTCATAAAGAAAAAGGCAACCGATAGGTTGCCTTTTTGCTATACTGTCATAATTTCTTTTTCCTTAAGGGCGAGTAGTTCGTCAATTTTTTTGCTGTAGTTGTCGATTATCTTTTGAACTTCTACTTCTCCATCTTTTGCTACGTCTTCGGGAAGGTTTTCGGCTTTAATCAGCTTTTTGATGCTTTCGTTCGAGTCGCGGCGGATATTGCGGAGGGCTACACGGGCTTGTTCTCCCTCGTTGCGTACTTGTTTAACCAGTTCCTTACGGCGTTCTTCAGTAAGAGGAGGTATAACTAGGCGGATATGCTCACCGTTGTTGCTGGGAGTTAGTCCAATTCCTGAGGTAAGAATTGCCTTCTCGATTATGGGAAGCATCTTCTTCTCCCATGGAGCAACTATGATGGTTTTAGCATCGGGAGTGTTGATGCTGGCAACTTGGTTGATAGGCATCATGCTACCGTAGTAGTCTACCATTACAGGGTTTAGGATGGCAGGGTTTGCCTTGCCAGCGCGGATGGTTATTAATGATTCTTCTAGGTGAAGAACGGCTTTTTCCATCTTCTCCTTGCCTTGTGCTATAATTGTTTTAACTTCTGTCATATGCGGTTATCTTGATTGTCAATCAAAATTAGTAATTCTTTACTATTGTTCCAATCTTTTCTCCTAAAAGGAGCTTTTTTAGGTTGCCGACGGTATTCATGTCGAATACAATGATGGGTAGGTTGTTCTCCTTGCACATGGCAAACGAGGTAAGGTCCATCACCTTTAGGTTTTTGTTGTAGGCTTCGTCGAACGAAAGTTCGTCGTACTTTATGGCGGATGGGTCTTTCTCGGGATCGGCGGTGTAAACACCATCGACACGGGTTCCTTTGAGAAGAATTTCTGCTTCGATCTCCACTCCACGAAGCGAAGAAGCTGTGTCAGTGGTAAAGAAGGGGTTGCCCGTTCCTCCGCCGATAATCACTACGTAGCCTTGGGAGAAGAGTTCAAGCGCCTTGTCCTTCGAGTAGATTTCGCCAACAGGAGCCATGTTGATGGAGGTTAGCACCTTTGCCTTTTGCCCGATGCTGTTCAGGGCCGATTGAACGGCGATGGAGTTGATTACCGTTGCAAGCATTCCCATTTGGTCGCCCTTAACGCGGTCGAATCCCTTGTTAACGCCCGATAGGCCACGGAAAATGTTTCCCCCTCCAATTACGATTCCTACTTCAACGCCCAGCTGGGCAACTTCCTTGATTTGTTCTGCGTACTCGTTGAGCACTTTGGTGTTAATGCCGTACTTATCGGCTCCCATCAGGGCTTCGCCGCTAAGCTTAAGCAGAACTCTTTTATACTTGAGCATGAACGTATGATTTTAGAGGCAAAGGTATTCAATTCGCATGAAATGGCAATAATTAGTGAGTAGTGAATAGAGGATGGGGAAGCTACCGCTAGTCGAACAACTCGTGCACTACGTTGAGCGACTTTAGCTCTATTACACCTCCGAAATGGATGGAGAAAAACTCGAGCATCTTGTCAATAAACTCGCGGCGGTCGGAGCGGGTTAGGTGAACCGTTGACAGATCGGTGAGGGTGATGGAGTAAAGCTGCTCGAAGCAGCGCGACAGGTGGCGGTTCATGTACGAGGGGTGCTTGGGCTCTATCGGGGTAAAGTGCCCCGACTTCAGGTCAAAGAAGGCGGGTGTTCCCTCCTCGAGCAGCGTTGGGTGAAGCCCAAGGTACTTGGTGAGCTGTACCATCAGGTAGAGGTGGAAGTTATACACCCCTTCGTCGAGCACATCGAGGGCAAGAAGGGCGTTGGATAGGAAATCGAATAGCTGCTGGTTGGGGTGCTCCTCCCTAAGCAGCTTGTAGAGTAGTTCGCTGATGAAGAAGGCCAACGAGCTCTTAACCGGATCGAAAGGGATGCTCTGGTAGGGGTAGCTGAGGCGAAACTCTTTTACTCGTTGGATATCGGCCTTATCGTTTTGGAATACGTCGAGGTCGAGCAGGAAGAGGGGCTGCAGTATGGCTGCCTTCCCCTTGCTCTTTGCCTTGTACACGCTGTTGAAGATGTAGGTCTTTCGGCCAAACGTGCTGGTGTAGATGTGGCAGATGAGGCTGGTCTCCTTGTAGCGGATGCCGTGCAGGATAATACCTTTTACCTTGTACTCCATCTGCCCATCGGTTTACAGTTTGTTTAAGAATGCTACCAACTTGGCAACGGCACGTCCGCGGTGGCTGATGGCGTTCTTGGCGTCGAGCGACATCTCGGCGAAGCTCTCCGAGTAGTCCTCGGGTCTGAAGATGGGATCGTAGCCGAAGCCGTCGGTGCCGTGGCGCTCGGTGAGGATGTCGCCATCAACGCGCCCCTCGAAGATGGTCTCCTTTCCGTCGAGGATAAGGGCGATGACGGTGCGGAAGCAGGCCTTGCGGTTGCTAGTATCGCCCAGCTTGGCGAGCACCTTGTCGATGTTATCCTCCGAGGACTTCTGCTCGCCAGCATAGCGGGCAGAATAAACGCCTGGCTCGTTGTCGAGCGCTTCAATCTCCAACCCGGTATCGTCGGCAAAGCAGCTGTAGCCGTACTTCTCGAAGATGTAGCGGGCTTTTTGCAGGGCATTGCCTTCGAGGGTGGGGTAATCCTCGGGGATATCTTCGTTGATGTTGACCTGCGAGAGTGTGAGCAGCTCGATATCCTGGGGGAGCATCTCCTGAACTTCCTTTACCTTATGGAGATTGTTGGTGGCGAAAACGATTTTCATCTAGTTTTTATTTCTGGCAAAAGTAGGAATAACTTACCTTATTGAATAGGGTTAGGGAACATTTAGCGTGCTTCTATGTTAGAGGTGTTTCTTTAGGAAAGAGACGGCATCTTTTATCTTTTTTCTAAAAAATTGAATAAAAGCACGGTGAAATAGTTTGTTAAAAACTAGTAATTTCTATATTTACGCAGTTTTTAGACTCTTAGGTGAGAACATATGGATGCAAAGAAAACTTATATCGTTGTTTTATGGGATGGTTCCGAGCAGGCCGAGAATGCCTTTAGGCATGCACTGCGCATGGATAAGCGGACGGCTTTTGCAGTTCTTATTATGTGGATGGTGAGGAAGCGGAAGTTCTTGGAATCGAAGGCGGAGTTTGATGCCGGGGTGGCCAGCGAGCAGGAGGCGCTTAGACAGGTTGCCGAAAGGTTGAATGGCCAGTACGGCCTGCTGCCCGAGTATGTCGTAAAGTCTGGCGACGTTCGGAGCTGCATTGCAGAGGTGCTGGAGGAGTACAGCTGCTCCATTATCGTATCGCCCGAGGAGTACAGTTTCCCCAAGGGGGTGGTTGTGAATGTCGTCAAGGAGTTTTCGAGCTCCAGCGATATCGAAGTTCCCTTGCTGGTGGCCAACAACGCCCCTAGGCACGACAATGCCTCCATAGAGGTGGTGGTTCCGCTGGAGTACGATCCTGAGTTTAAGGATGCCGTGGAGGGTATTGTATCGCTCTCGCGTACCTACGGGTGCAACTTCAACTTTATGAAGCCCATTCTGTCGGATGGCCAGCTTAAGAAGGAGCTGGTTAGCAACATCTACTTCGCCAAGCAGGTGCTCGACGATAACCATATCGTGTACGGGATAAAATCGGCCAGCAAAGAAACCGACTTTATAGAGGAGGTTTACGATTTTGCCAGCAGCATCGAGGCTAACTACATCCTTTCCATGTCGCTCAACTATGGCCTTTACCGGAAGAATCCGAAATATGCCAACGCCCCCTTCATTTGGGTTAACCCCCACAAGCGACGCTACCGCAGCTTTAACTAACAACCCGATAAGAAGAGGGAGAGGCCTAAGCCTCTCCCTCTTTTGGTTTATACTGTAGGCGTATTACCTGCGCTCTACCTGAATCCTCTTTGCTTACTCCTTCTTCTTTAGTGTCCTGCCTAAAAAATCGACCATGTACTCAACCGTTGGGGTAAACCAGGGGTGGAAGAGCCAGAAGGGGTGCACCTTTACGTCGAAGGTATGCACCTGGTGGTAGATGCCGTGCTGGTTGAGGATGCCCACCATCTCGTTCTGCCCCGCGTGGAAGCGCGGAAGGCCGCTGTTGATGAAGAGGTAGGGTACGGTGCCCTTTCCTACCCAGAAGATGGGCGAGGCATCCTTCCACACCTCGGGCTTCTGGACGAAGGTGCCGCCAAACCACGAGATGTCGGCGGCATCGGGCTTACGGGCGAGGTTGAGCGATGCGGGCGCTAGGAAATCGACCACCCCGTCGATGTCGATAACGGCCTGCACTGCGCTCGAGTGCTGGTTGTTGCCCATGCTACCCTCGAACTTGGCAATGCCGTTGGTGGCGCCAACCAGCGCGGCGAGCTGCCCGCCTGCCGAGCATCCCGAGATGGCGATGCGGCTGGTGTCGATGCCGTACCTGCCCGCGTTGGCGCGCAGCCAGCGTATGGCCGCCTTAATGTTATGCACCGCTGCGGGGTAGGCGGCCTCGAGCGATAGCTGGTACTCCACCGTTGCCGTAATGTAGCCGTTGGCGGCCAGCTGCATGGCTAGGGGGTGCTGCATCGATCGGTCACCCGAGCGCCACCCGCCGCCGTGCACCATCACCACGGCTGGATATAGGCCAGGTTTGCGGGGATGGAACAGGTCGAGGTGCAAGGTGCGTGGTCCCCAGGCGGTGCTGTCGAGCACCGCGTAGGCGATGTTGCGCTCGGCGGCAATGCCTTCGGGCAGTACGGGTAGAGCTGGTACCGCATCGGGGTAAACCTTGCGCACCTTGAGCAGCGACTGGTAGACGGTGTAGGTGGTATCCCTTGGAATTGTGGTTTGCTGCGCGAATGGGGCCGAGCAGATCAGGCAGAAGAGGATGGAAACGAGGGCTATCCTTTGCATGGCGGTACGTGTTAGGTTGGCGCTAAGGTATAAAAATTGGCGAATCGGTAGAGCCGACATGGCGCGTTACCTTGGCATGCCCTAAGCAAGCATCAGCTCGATGGTATGGGAATAAAGAGTAGGGCTAATCGCCCCTTCCTGAAAGAAGGTGGATTAGCCCTATTCATTTTTATGCGATCCTGTAATGGTTTTGCTATAGCATTCTCCCTAGATGCAAAATGGCTAGGCGTGCTACTTCTTTTGTTGCATGGTGTATTCGGGTTTTTCGTAGAAGCAGTCGGAGCGTCCGCTTTCGTTGGTCTCGTTGGAGTGGAGGATTACGGTGATGCGGTCGGTGCCAGGCTTGCCGGAAGTATCCTTCTCCTTCTGCACCTGTATGATGTAGCCATAATTGTAGCTACCTCGGCCATACTCTGTGAGCTTTTGTATCTGTAGTATCTTCACCTCCTTGTCGTTTATCTTAACGGTTAGCTCGTCTGGGATGATGGTCTTTGGAGCCATGTCGGTGGTGTCATGCTTGGCATTGGAGGTCTTCTCGTATTGCTCTTTGTTGCTTTGGTTGAAATACCTTAACGACTTGGTAAGACTCATGGGGCGGAAGTAGATCATGTAGGTGTTGAATGGACCTACCTTGGGTTCGAACACGTTTACCCCGTATACCTCCATCCTGTCGTACTGTGGGTTGATTTCCAAATCGGAGTAGGCAGGTATGTTCCAGGCCCAGTACTCGAGTTTGGTCTTACCGTAGTGGTTGAAATTGATGGCCCAAAGACTGTAGTAGCGGCCCTTGGGCACCTTTAGCGAGTAGCGCCCATCTGCGCCCGTTTGGGTGGTGTAGAGCTGCTCGAAGTTTTTATCCGTTATGCTAACGGTAGCGCTGTCGATGGGGTTCGACTTGAAGTCGGTTACCTGCCCGTGGATGGTAACCATCTCTTGAGCCTTAAGTCCGGTGCTCATACCAATGGCGAGTAGCAGAATTGGTAGAAATCGTGCGATCATAATTTATGGTTTAGGTTAAAAATGATTTTTATAGCTGCTATAACGAATGCAATGGCTAATGGCAACAGGCATTCTTCCTTTTTTTGATAGCTTAGGCTGCTGCGCTACTGGCAGTATCTGCAAAAGTACAGCGGAGACTAGCGGCCACCAGCGGCACCTTCGCCCCAATAAGCTGGTGCAATGTTACCTCTTTTTACTCGCCAATCCAACCGGTTGGGTTGGCTGTTTCATCTCCTAAAATTCTACCTGGAATCTAGCCTTTACGCAGAAGCGGGGAGCCTGCTGTAGCCGATGGGGGCTCAGGCGGTACACTCCCTCGATGCGGAAGAAGCGGAGGATATTCTCGAAGCCGCCGCCTACCTCTACCAGGGGCTCGCTCACTCCGCTGAGCACGGCGGGGAAGTCCATCACCCGCCGATGTTTGTCCGAGAGGCCGCCTATCATCACCTTGGCCGAGAGAACCTCGCGGAGGTTGAGCGCCCGAATCAGCGGGATGCGGTTGACGAAACGGCCGTTGAGGTGGTACTCGGCGAAGAGGCTGGCAAAGCGGTCGCTGGCCAGCTGCAGGTTGTTGATGGTGTTGAAGCGGTAGCGGGTGAGGCCGTAGGTTTCGTTGCCGCGGAGCACCTCCAGCAGCGGGAAGGGGACGCTGCCCAGCAGGGCGCCCCCTTCGAGCACGTACTCCAGTTTGCCCAGGCCAACGGCCAGGTGATGCTTCAGGGTGAGGTGCGCCTTGAGGTAGCCCCTGCGGCTGCCCAGCACGCTGTACTGGCCAGCGGTGAGGGCGGTGTTGACGATGGGGTAGCGCGAGCCGAGGTAGTAGCGGCGGATGAACTTGTCGACGGTCTTCTCGTCGAACGAGAAGCGCCCCTCCACGCTCACGGCTGTACCAACGATCTCGGAGACGGGCGCCCCCTGCTGGAAGAAGGGGATGTAGCGGCCCGACTCCACCCGCTGGTGCTCCACCCGTAGCCGCGCCACGATGCCCCGGCGCAGCTCGTGCTCGGCGAAGGCGGCGTAGCTGTGGCGCATCGAGAGGCGGTCGTTGGGGCGCCGGGCGGTGAGGGCGGTAATCAGGTTGTCGTCTTCGGGGGCGTTGGTGTTCTCGCGGATGAAGCGCAGGTTGCCGTTGCTCCCGATGGTGGTCATATCCCTATCGGCCTCCACGCCCAGCAGCGTGCGGTGCTCCAGCGGTGGCTTGTAGGTGAAGCCTCCGCCGTACTTCCATCCTTCATCCTTAAAGCCGTAGCCCACCTTACCCGCCACCGAGTAGCGGGGGTGGAACGCCTCGCCGGTTCGGGCGGCGAACGTTAGCCGCAGCCCCTCCACCTTGTTGTGGCGCACGTACTCGGGGTAGGGGCCCAGGTCGAACTTCCCCACGGGGATGTAGCCGGTGAGGGCGGCAGTGGAGATCTTGTCGGCAGCGCGCATCCACCACAGCTGGTTGAGCGAATCGATGGCGCTGCTCATCCGCTGCTCCTCGCGCGAGAGGGTGGCCGGCCGCAGCTGGGCCAAGCTGGCCGCAGGACGTCGGGGGGCGGTGTCGGCCGCTGCGCCGAGGCGGATGTTGCTGTAGACGGTGGTCTTGCTCACCGACAGGGTGGTGGCGCGGCTGCCCGCCTCGGCCTTCCGGTAGTAGAGCTTGGCGCGGAGGCTGTTCTGCCGGAAGAAGGTGAGCGAGTCGGCCACCCGCTGGTAGTCGTACTTCACCTCGAAGGCGTTTAGGAAGTTGATGTTGGCCTCGCGGGGCAGCTCGGTCTCGATGCGGGACAGGCTCCACCCTAGGCCCTCCACCTGCATGGTGCCGCGGAAGGCCAGATCCTTCTTGTGCTTGGGGGTAAACTCGATGGTGTACACCATGCGGTCGCCCACCTCGGTGCTATCGGTTAGGCGGTACTTGTAGTAGGCGAAGGCGTTGTCGCCAATGGGGTTGGGGAAGAGCTTGCCGAAGAGGTCGATCTTGTTCTGGTAGAAGCTCACCTCGGTGCTCATGGCGGTGGCGTAGCCGTCCACCTGTAGGTCGTCGAGGATGCCCAGGCCGCTCTGCTGCTTGGCCACCACCTCGGCCCGCTGGAGGCCGGCGGCGCGGTCGACGGTGTTGTTGGCCACCTTTTCGGAGAAGAAGATGGGTAGCTGCGGCTTGGCGGGGACCTTGGCCCTTGCGCTGTCGGCCTTGGGCGGGGTGTCGAAGAATACGGCCAGCTTGGTGTAGGTGGTGCAGCCGTAGCGCTCGATGCGCTCGGGGTTGTTGCGCTGGCGCAGGCGGATGGCGTTGCGGACGATGGGGTGGGCCGGGTTCTCGGAGGGGCGGATCACCACCTCGCCCAGCGTGTAGCGCTCCTCGGCTAGTGTTACCTCCAGCGGCGCCTGGCCGGCGGCGGCCAGCAGCAGCTCGTAGGGCTTAAACCCTACCGCGGTGACGGTGATCGTATCCCGATTCTGCCGGTTGGCCAGCACGAACCGCCCCTGCATGTCGGTGCGCGTCCCCAGGGTCGTACCCTTCACGGCGACGTTGGCGAAGGGGATAGGCTCACCCGTTTGCCCATTCCTCACAAACCCCACGACCTTAAGATTTCCAGCCAAAGCATTCCCATAGCTCAGCAGCACAGCCAGCAGAGCCCATAATGTTAACCTCATCAATGCGTATTGTATCCCTTAATTTACAGCGGGCAAGTATAGCGAAATATTCTCTACACTTTTTGACGATTAAAGTAAGCTAACAGTAAGGCTGGTGGGCGTTGGGGGCGCGGGTGGCGGCCTGTGCACCCCAACAGCGGCGATGTATGACTTAACATTGATGATGTTCGACTCAACATCGAGGATGTTTGCTCCAACAACGGCGATGTACGCTCCAACATTGCCGATGTTCGACCCAACATCATCGATGTTCGCTTCAACATCAACGATGTTTGCTTCAACATCAACGATGTTTGCTTCAACATTGGCGATGTTCGTTCCAACATCAACGATGTTCGCTTCAACATCGGAGATGTTCGTCTTAATATTGCTGTTGTTTTGTAAAAAACTTTAGGTGATAAGCTAAAAAAAACGAGCGTAAGCTATATAGGTTATATGCATAATCGCTATCTTCGAATTGTTAACGCAATAATAATTGGATAACGCATGAAGTATCAAATTCCGAGAGAACCCCAAAAGATCGGGGAGCTTGGCGATACAGTTGTCGCCAAGAACACGGCCGATGGAGCTACCTCCGTCATTGCGCCGCTGGTAAAGGACGAGGTTAAGGTGTCGATCGCCAACCTTAAGGCGTACTCCAAGCGCGCCGAGGAGCTTCGCCGTCAGAGCGAGGAGGCCTACGAGCTGCGCGACAACGAGGCCAAGAAGGTGACCCAGTTCCTGCGCTCGGTTCGCGACGTGGTGAACGCCAACTTCCCCGACTAGCCCAAGAAGCTTACCGAGTACGGCTTCGAGATTAACGAGGTTGCCCCTAAGGCCAAGAAGAACGACGACAAGAAGTAGCGTCGGCCGATGAAACAGAAAAAGCGTAGCTCCGGCTACGCTTTTTTTATGGGGTGAGGGTAAGCCCTAGCTGGTTTTCGAAATCGGTTAGGCCGTGGTTAGGGCAACCGCTATGCCGTATGTTGGGTGCGAATCTCCAAATCGTAGTGCCCCACGGGCAGCCCCAAAAACAATTTGCTTTTAGGGAGGCGTGCTGATCGCACGTACTGCCGCATAGCTGGGGTGGGTATCACCTCTACGGGAGGGGGAGGGGGCTAAGACCGCATGAAAGCCCTTCCGATTACCTCCCCCGTCTGCTCCGCCGAGTACGTTTCCCGTAAGCTTATAAAATCTTTAAGCTCCCGATCCGCTTCTTTACAATACCCTTATTGCTTATGCTGCAATTTTGTGCCGATTCCGTACGGGGTGATCCGAGCGCAGAATAACCAGCGGTTACCACAACACATCTGGGATAGGCAAGCCAACACGTACCCCCCCAATGGAATTTTTACTGTAAACCGTAAGCGCTATGACAGAGATGGTAATTGTTCTGCTGCTACTGGGTGGGGTAGCTCTGCTGTTTTCTATGGGAGCCCTGATAGGGCATCTGCTCGGGTTGGGCAAGAAAATGGAGGAGATGCAGCATGAGAGGCGTAGAAGCAGCGCTAGGAACCAGCAAGGGAATATAAGCAAGAGGTAGCAGCTACCTCAAACGTTGTTCAACTATAAAGTAATATGAAAAAGAAAAACATTTTGTTTGCAGCAGGTATGGGCGTTGGATTGATGCTAACCTCAGCTTCGGTATTGGCTCAAAAAGACTCTTCCTCGGTTAGAATTTCGTTCGGAGCCGATGTGGTAAGCAGTTACATTTGGAGAGGATCCCCAAGCATGACTCCCAATGGGACCACGTCGAGCCTTCTTTCGCCAAACCTTCAGCCCAATCTGACGGCCAGCTATAAGAATTTCTCCGCTGGCGCATGGGCCTCCTACGACTTCTTAGGCAGCTACTACGAAACCGACCTATTTGCATCCTACACCCTGCAGAAGCTGACCTTTACCGTAAACGACTACTTCTGGAGCTACAACGCCCGCTACTTCGACTACAAAAACGCCAGCACGGCACATATTATCGAGGCAATGGTAACCTTTAATGGCGGAGACGAGTGCCCATTCTACCTGACAGTGGCTACATTTCTGTACGGAGCCGACAAGAAGGCGACCTACGATCCTACAGAAGCAGATTTAAGGAAGCAAAACTACAGTTCGTACGTTGAGGCTGGGTATCGCTTTAAAGTAGGAGCATCCTCGGTAACATCTTTTATTGGCGCAACACCAACCGACGGTTACTATGGCGATGGGGCTGGTGTAACCGGAAGAGCAAATGTAAAAGGGTTTCAGATAGTAAATGTGGGTGTAGCTACTACGAAGGATTTGCTGATATCCGATAGATTTTCGGTTCCGTTTAAAGCATCGTTAGTTGCCAACCCTGTACTCGAAAAAGTCTTTCTAGTTATTGGCTTCACGTTGTAGGTTCATTATCATTCCACGAAAAGAAAAAGCGTAGCTCCGGCTACGCTTTTTTTATGGGTTGGTAAGCCCCGACAGGTTTTCAAAACCTGTCAGGGCTGGCAGTATTTCTACAAGTTCTTCTCGGGGTACAGCTCGTTCCACCAGCCGTCGTTGCCCTGCAGGTACTTGGCAAACCAGGCGAAGATGGTGTTGTTCCAGGCGATGCGCGCCTTGTAGCCCACGATGGTGTGGTTCTGCCCCTCCACGGTTACGAACTCGGCCGTCTTGCCGAGCACTTTGAGGGCGGTGTACATCTGGATGCTCTCGCCGATGGGCACGTTGGTATCCTCCTGCCCGTGCAGGAATAGGATGGGGGTGTTCACCTTGTTGGCGCTGAACAACGGGCTCTGGCCGATGTAGAGCGATGGGTTGTTCCAGGGGTAGCTGTTGGCGGTAGCGCCGGCGCTGTAGGTGTAGCCCCAGTAGCCCTCGCCCCAGTAGCTGGTAATGTCGCTGATGCCGGCGTGCGAGATGGCGGCGGCAAAGAGGTTGGTGCGGGTCTGCAGGTACTGCGTCATAAATCCGCCGTACGATGCCCCGATGCAGCCCACCTTGGTGGCATCCACGTAGGGGTGCTCGGCCATAAACTTCGTGGTTCCCTCAATGATGTCGTCGGCGGTCTTCTTGCCCCAGGTGTTCACGTGGCGGGCCGAGAACTCCTGCCCGTACCCGATGGCGCCGCTAGGCTGAACCACGTACACCACGTAGCCCATCGAGGCGTAGAGGTGCAGCGGGTAGCGGCTCTCGAAGTTGCGCTCGGTGGGGGTAGTTCCGCCGTAGTAGTTTACGATAAGCGGATACTTCTTGGCGGGGTCGAATCCGGGTGGAAGATAGAAGCGCCCCTCGATGGTGGTGCCATCCTTGGCCTTAAAGTTCCAGTCGTGCATTTCGCCCAGCTGGATCTTGCCCATCTTCTCCTTGGCCGGATCGGCAAGCGTGGCGGTGCTGCTGGTCGAAGGGCTGTAGTAGTACGCCACGCTGGGGTAGGAGCCGCTCTGTCCGGCGTACACAATACCGTCAGCCTCCCTGGCAAAGTCGAACGACGATACCACGTCGCAGCTCGTTGGTATTTTAATGTATTTCGATGATGCAATATCGTAGCGGTAAAGGTTGTTGCGGTCCTTCTCGCTTACCTGCATGATGATCGACTTGCCGTCGGCGCTCCACTCAGCGGCATCAACCGACGGGTCGAAGCTCTTGCTGATGGGCTCCACCTTTCCGCTCTCGATGGTGTAGAGGAAGGCCTGGTTGTCGTAGCTATTGGCAATGGGCGACTTCTTCACGTTCTGTCCGATCTTGTTGAAGGCCTCGGGGCCACCCAGCACGATCAGCTGCTTGGTATCAGGCGACAGCTTTACGGCTCCTAGAAACTTCTGATCCTTAAGGATGGTATCTGCCCTAAAGCTCTCGGCATCGATTCGGTAGATGCTGCTCACCGAGAAAGGACGCTCGGTGTACACCTCCTTAGCTACAGTTACGATGATGGACTTGGAGTCGGCCGAGATATCGCTCAAGTAGGTCGATTTATAGCCAAAGGTCATGCGCTGCTTGATGCCCGACTTCAGATCGATCTTGTAGAGGAACGAGCGATCCCTCCAGCCCGGCTGGCGATCTTCGGGGGTTACGATCTGGTGCATGGGGCCCTTCTCCTCGATCTTCACGTCATCCTCCACTTGGCAAACTACGTACTGCTCGTTGGGCGCCCATCTAATGGCCGCCTTCTCGGGGATGTTTTTGGCAACCACCGCTAGCTCGCCAGTCTCGACGTTGTAGGTGGTAAGGGCGTTGTCGTTTGTGGCGTCAACCCACCAAAGGCGGCTGCCCGATGGCATCCACTCGCACGCTGCGCTGCCTTGTGGGGTAAACACCTCCTGCTGATTCCTCAGGTTGTAGTATCGGGTAAAGCGGCTAGTCTTTCCGGTTTGCGTATCCACCTTCGAGAAGGTGACGCTGGCGTACTTCCCCGATGGCGATATGGAGGTGGATGCAACCTTAACCCCTTCTAGGATGTCGTTGATGGTAATCGGGCGCTTGGCGCTGTTGATGGTTAGCTGCTCGCGCTGCTTTTCGGGGATGTCGAGTTTGATGGTTAGCTTGGCGGTATCCGTGTAATCCTTTGGGAAAAGCAGCTTCACCAAAAACTGGTGCTGTCTAGGAGGTAGCTTCAGCTGCAGCTTGGAGCTCTTGGCCTCTTCGCCCGCCTTCTCTGTTGAGGTCTTCTCGGTGATCCTCGATCCATCTACGTAAACCTCGAACTGCAGCGGCGACTTCACCGATAGCGTTCCCTTGGTAAAGCTGCCGGCATCGGCAAAGAAGAGCGCGTAGCCAACAGCAGTCTTGCCGTTGCCGATAAAGATAAACTCGCCCTTGTTGCTTTCCGTAGGTTTCCATGCGTTATCGGGCTTCCCAGCATCGTTGCAAACGCTTCCATTTACCAGCGAAAGGTTGGCACAGGGCAGCCCCACCTTAAAAAGGTCGCTCGACGAGAACTGATCTCCCTTTACGTTGGCAATATTTCCAAAAGCGGGTTCGTTAAGGGGGTAAGGTCCTGCCAAAAAGAGCGTATTTACGGGTTTCGGCTGGGCTGTTGCCACCAATGTTGCTCCAAATAGGAGCAAAAAAGACCAAAATGTATGCTTCATTGCAGTTTTATTAACAAAAATGACTGTTTGTATTGTTTGAATTAGTTAATTTGCAACTGATAAACCTAACGTAACTTAAATTTTGTATGTCATGCAGCCACTCCAGAAAATGTTTCGGGCACTTAGCCTGAAGGCGAAGATTCGATTCTATGTCTTGTCCATTACCGGTCTTATTCTTCTTGCCGTTTCTGTTTACCTAACCTTTTCGATTAAGGCGATATCGAAAAAATCGGCAATTGCCGTCACCGACGAAATGGTGCTGAACCACGCCAAAGATATTACGAAGAACCTGAGCAAAGATATATCCTTTGTGAGCTCTATTGCTTCGGCTTCAAAATTTTATTTTAATGGAGGAATCGCCAGCAAAGATTCGCTGATGAAGCAGCTACTGCTTAATCTAGCCAAGGACAACCCGCAGTATAAGGCGGTTTGGCTTACCCTCGAGTACGCCTCCTTCAATCCAGCTGTCAGCAAAACGGGGCGCAAGCTTTTTGCTGCCGAATTCGCCGATGGGCGGTTGGACTTTACGCTCGAGGATAGGAATATGAAGGGCGAGGATAGCAACGGGCTCTACGATCAGGTAAAAGCTAAGCCTGCGCTTACCGTTCTCGATCCCTACTTTGACACCAACTCGAAGGGGAACAATTCGCTTGTCACTAGCGTCATTGCTCCCATAAACAATGGCAGCTCCTTTGCCGGAATTGCAGGAGTAGACTTCAGCCTTTCGTCTTACACGAAGCTAACCGAAGATATTAAGCCTTACCCTGGCACTTTGGCGTTCATCTTTACCTCGAATGGCTACATTGTTTCGCATTCCGATGCCTCCCTAATCGGTAAGCAGTACTCCGAGATTGGTAAAGAGTCCCAAAAGCAGCAGGATGTGATGGCGAGCATAAAGGAGGGAAAAAGCATAAAGTACGACGAAGACATTGATGGCGTATCGTACTACACGAGCATCGTTCCGATAGGTATAGGGAGCGATGGCAAGAACTGGGCTTTGGGTATTTCGATTCCTAAGAACGAAATTTACCACGAGGCCAACAGAATAACGCTAATTGCTGCCCTGCTCTGCCTGATTGGCCTAATTTCCATTGTAATTTCCACCAGTATCTTCTCGAGACGGCTAACGGTGCCCATCGGAAAGCTAACCCATGCAATTAAAAAGTTGGCAAAGGGCGAGATTTCGGAGGCAAATAAGCTGGATTTAAACACAAAGGATGAAATTGGCGATATGGCCGAGTCGTTAAACAGCCTGATCGATGGGCTTAAGGATACCGCAGCCTTTGCCGATAACATTGGGCGTGGGATGTTGAATGCCGATTACTCTCCTTTAAGTGAAAAGGATCTCCTAGGGAAGTCGCTACTCGACATGCGCAGCAGCCTAATGCGCAGTAAAGAGGAGGAGGAGAAACGAAAAATAGAGGATGAAAAGCATGCTTGGGCAACCGATGGTATAGCAAAGTTCGCAGAGCTGCTCCGCGAGAACAACCACGACATCAAGGAACTCTCGTTTAGCATCGTAAAGAACCTAGTTAAGTACTTGGATGTTGTTCAAGGAGGTCTGTTCATCCTTAATGATGCTAATCCCGAAGATGTTCATCTCGAAATGACCGCATGCTTTGCCTACGACCGAAGAAAGCTGCATGAATCGAGAATAAATATTGGGGAAGGATTGGTTGGTCGCTGCTTCTACGAGAAGGAGTTCATTTACCTGAGGGAGATTCCTCAGGATTACATCAACATCACCTCCGGTTTGGGCGATGCACGCCCAGGCAGCCTTCTGTTGGTCCCCTTAAAGCTGAATGATACTGTCAATGGTGTCGTAGAGCTGGCCTCGCTTAAACCAATCGAGGATTATAAGATAAGTTTTGTAGAGAAAGTTGCCGAAAGCATCGCTTCTACGCTATCGAGCGTGCGGATTAACATCCAAACTTCGGAGCTACTAGTGCGAACCCAGCAGCAGGCAGAAGAAATGGCCGCTCAGGAAGAGGAAATGCGCCAAAACCTCGAGGAACTTACCTCTACCCAGGAGGAAATGGCCCGCGTGCACGACGAACAGGTGAAGGCAAAGGATTTGCTGGCGCACGAGCAGCTGCTATTCAACAACCTGCTGGAGTCGGTGCCCGATTTGGTTTACTACAAAGACCTGGACTTCAGAATTACGCACTGTAGCAAGTCGCTTCTCGATAAAAATGGGTGCACTGTTAGCGAGGTGGTTGGCAAAACCGATGTTGAGCGGTTCGGAGAAATGGGCTACCGCACGCTGAGCGACGAGCAGGATATCATAAAGTCTGGCATCCCGCTGATGAATGTTGAAGAGGTATTCACCTATCCCGATGGAAAGGTAGAATGGCTTAACACCAGCAAGATTCCTTTACGCAATAACGACGGAAAGATCATCGGGATTTTCGGAATCACGCGCGATATCACCGATGTAAAGAAGCTTACCGAAGAGCTCTGCCAGGAAAAGGCAAAGAACGAAGCAAATGCGCGGCGTATCGAAGAGCTTAAGACCCATACTAAAGTAGTAGGCAAGCCGGTGCAGTAGAATATGTGTCTCGCTTAGCCAATTATCTAAGAAAGGGAGGATGCTGTCCAAGCATCCTCCCTTTTCATTTGGGTATACGAAAGCAACCTTTCAATGATTCGCATTGTGCAGTCTCTCCTCAACTTCGGATGGTTGTGCAAGGTTGTGCATCGCCACTGTTATAATTTTAATATTTCAGCTTAAATTGTTTTAGTTTGATTGTTTTTTTTATACGTTTGGCAGTTATGTCCGGGAGTCTTAAAAATGTAAATAAAATGAGTTGGTTGCGTAAATTTAACAAGTTGTCTATTCGATCGAAGATGCATCTTTACATAGGTGCTTCGGTGGCATTAATAATGCTGATCTCATTCCTCTACTTTATTATCTCGTTACGGATCAATACTCGGGAGAACGCGACCCTTATGGTCGACGAACAGGTAAAAGGGTATTCGGCACAGATCCAACGGGTCACCAATCAGGGTTTCAGCTTCTGCGAATCGCTGGCATCTTCTGTGGTTTACATGTTCGATCATAGCGTTTCCAATCGCGAAACGCTACTTCAGCAGTCCCTGCTCAACATTTCGAAGAACAACCAGCAGTTTAAGTGCATTTTTGTATCGTTAGAGCATTCGGCCATTACGCCCGGCTACAATAAGGCCTCAGGGCGCCGTACATTCCTTACCGTTCCTTCGTCGAACATGCCGGTTATGACAGTCGACAAGGATATGGACTCGTTTGACGCTAATGGGCACTACTATCAGGTAAAGAGCATCGGTAAATCCGATGTAAAAGAGCCCTACTACTACAACTACTACAACAATAGCAGCCAGGAGCTGCTCATTACAACGCTTGATTGCCCCGTTAAGTATAATGGAACATCAGTAGGTGTTGCCGGAGTTGATATTGGCATCGACGAATACCAGAAAATTGTCGATCAGGTTAAGATTTTCCCAGGAACATCCGCCTTTTTGGTGTCGTCTAAAGGGTTTATTGCCGCGCATACCGATAAAAAGCTAGTTGGTAAAACCTTCGATAACGTTTTTGGCGAAAAGAACAGCGAGCTTCAGCTCGATAAGATGCTTTCCTCGTCCGATATCACCAAAACCTACATCGAAATCGATGGTACGAGCTACTATTCGGTGGTTGTTCCCATTACCATGGGCGAAAGAGGCACCCGTTGGGCGTTGGGGGTAACCATTCCTACCAGCGAGATCTTTGCGCAGTCGCGTAAGTCGGTATTGTTTGCCATTCTGGTGTGCCTACTTGGCCTAATCGTTACCACCTTTGTCATTAACTACCTGGCAAAGGCCATAACCAAGCCGCTGGAGGATGTAACGCAGTCCATAAAGAAGCTATCCACCGGTGAGGTTAGCGAGCAGGAGAAGCTCAACATCAAAACCGGCGACGAGATGGAAGAAATTGCCGGATCGCTAAACATGCTGGTTGATGGGCTGGGCCGAACCGCCAAGTTTGCCCAAGAAATTGGGAATGGAAACCTAAATGCCAACCATCAGCTACTCGGCGAGAAGGATGTACTCGGCATTTCGCTCGAAGAAATGCGCAGCAGCCTGATTCGCGCCAACGAAGTAGAGGATGAGCGCAAAAAGGAGGAAGATAAAACGCGTTGGGCCAACCAAGGCTATGCAAACTTTGCCGAGCTGCTGCGCCTTAACAACAGTAACCTTAAGGAGCTCTCGTTTTCCATCGTAAGCAACCTCGTAAAGTACCTGGATATCAACCAAGGAGGCATGTTTATCCTAAATGGCGAAGATGAGTCGGATCGTTTCCTCGAAATGACCGCCTGCTTTGCCTATAACCGCCGCAAGATGATGGAAAAACGCTTCGAAGTGGGCGAAGGCCTAGTGGGGCGCTGCTTTGTCGAGGGCGAAACCATATTTTTGCTCGAAATCCCCGACAGCTACATCTCCATCACCTCCGGTTTGGGCGATACCACTCCCAAATGCCTGCTGCTGGTTCCGCTAAAGATCAACAACGAGGTCAACGGCGTGATCGAGCTCGCCTCGCTGACGCCAATTGACGACTATAAGGTGAAATTTGTCGAAAAGATCGCCGAAAGCATCGCCTCGACCCTCGCCTCCGTCCGCATAAACATCCACACCGCCGAGCTGCTCGATCAAACCCGCTCCCAAGCCGAGGAGATGGCCGCTCAGGAAGAGGAGATGCGCCAGAATTTGGAGGAGCTTCAGTCCACGCAGGAGGAGATGGCCCGCGTTCAGGAGGAGCAAAAGATCGCGCAAGAAGAGCTCTTCAAGGAAAAATCGATGTTTGCCAACTTTTTGGACACGGTTGTCGAGTATGTTTACTTCAAAGATCTGCAAAGCCGCTTCATTCGCGTAAGCAAATCGCTTTTAGGGCTACATAAAGTTAAGGACGACTCGGAGCTTTTGGGTAAATCAGACTTCGACCTCTTCGGCGGCGAGCATTCGCAAAAGGCGTACAACGATGAGCAAACCATCATCCGTACCGGCCAAGCCATTTACGGCATGGTCGAGCGCGAAGATCACAACGATGGCTCCGTAACCTGGGTAGAAACCAGCAAAATGCCGCTGAAAGATCTCAATGGGCAAATCATTGGTACCTTTGGCATATCGAAGGATATCTCAAACATCAAGAATCTGGAGGCCAAGCTCTCCTTCGAGCGCAACCTGCTCAATAACTTCCTCGATACGTCCTCCGATTACATCCACTTTAAGGATGAAAATGGCCGATTCCTAAGAGCGAACAGGCTTAAGTACGAGCGTCACGGGCTAAAATCAGAGGAAGAAATCATCGGGAAGAGCGATAAGGACTTCTTTGGCGAAAAGTATACCGTCGAAACCGATGCCGAGGAGCAGGAAATCATCCGTACCGGCAAGCCCATCCTAAATAGGGTGGAATGCCGTACCGATTCTGCCGGCAACAAGCGCTGGTTCTCCATCAACAAGATGCCGCTTCGCAACGAAGATGGAGCAACCATTGGCACCTGGGGTTATACCCGCGATGTAACTGAGCTCAAGGAGCTCGAGCTGAAGCAAAACGGCCAGAATTCCGAAAGCGATAAGGCCGATTTAAACTAGGATATTCCGGTAACGCATAAAAGCATAGGCAACTCTATCTGTCGGGTTTCGACATCTAAGCCGGTGGGCTCTGATGAAAAACGGGAACGGCAGGAGGAGTTGCCTTTTTTTGCGCCAGCACATCAGCTACGGATAAAAGCGAAGGAGAACGCAACAGCCTGCTACACGTCTGCAACCCCCACGCGGCAAAACAGGACAAAAGAGGAGTTGCCCGTAGACCATTCCGACTTGTAGCATGCCACCGCAACGGCAGATTTTACCTCGTAGAGGTTAAACATGCGCGTCATAACCAGTTTTTCCCGTTTTCAATCAAAAAAATGGTTCGATAACGTTTTAGGAGGGGATTGTAGATTTGAAACCACTCTTCCAACGAAGCCCGAAGGGCTTTAACTTTAATAACCCCGAGTGAAACTCGGGGAATTTGATCGTGAGATGGAAACAACCCAGAATGGGTTGAATGTCTTCGCTAAAAACGGGTAAGAGGCAGCAGAATACTGGTATAAATCCAATCGTACCCACGCTTTTCCTTCCTCAGCATATCAGCTACAAATAAAAACGAAGAAGAACGCAACAGCCTGCTACACGCTTGCAACCGCCACGCAGCAAAACAGGTCAGAAAGAGAGTTGCCCGTAGGGCATTCCGACCTGTAGCATGCCACCACAACGGCAGATTTTACCTCGTAGAGGTTAAACATGCGCGTCATAACCAGTTTTTCCCGTTTTCAATCAAAAAAATGGTTCGATAACGTTTTAGGAGGGGATTGTAGATTTGAAACCACTCTTCCAACGAAGCCCGAAGGGCTTTAACTTTAATAACCCCGAGTGAAACTCGGGGAATTTGATCGAGAGATGGAAACAACCCCAACGGGGTTGAATGTCTTCGCTGAAAAGCGGGAAGAAAGTCGAGAATACTAGTAAAACCACTTTAGTTTCTCAGAGATTTCACGTTTAAAATATGAATAAAAACGATTATTGGAAGAACGACCAACCAACGGCGGACAAACTTATCAGAGTAGGATAACGTTCTTCCGTAAACACTATGGCGAAGCCATACCAGACTGGCAGGAATTCTGTTCGAGCGAGCGGAGCTGCTACAACGCCAATTAGCGTAACAGCGATGAAAGGATTAGAAACAATTATTTTAGATGGCGACATTCCACCGCGACCGAGCGAGTTAATTCGTGCCAAGGGTTTTTTGGTTCTTTTTGCCCTTCAAAAAGAACAGATAAGAAGAGGGAATTCTCTTTACAAAGCCCTAACCTCTGCTAAATGCTGAAGCTATATTTTAAAAGGCGAAATCCCTCGGGTAAAACCCATTCCTAAAACTGTTTCAATACGAGAGCATCGCATCTCTACCAGCCCGAATCAGCGTCGCAGGGGTAGAGACTCATTGCATGTATCTCGTTGTATTGTAGAATCTGGATTAAAAGCGAAATACCAGACAAAACCCTACCTAAGAGTTGAAAAACCAACCTAATTCTTTATAAAAACAGCCCCAATGCACCACGAAATCCCGCTTACGATTTGCAAAACCTCGATAAATATTTACAAAAATCATTCAAAAATCTACGTGAAATGCCCTTTAGATCGGCAAAAACCTGCCTAAAATCGGCAAAATCAAGGCAAATACTTATAAAAACAGCCTCAATATCGATGTGAACGCCTCAATGCACCACGAAATCCCCCTTAGGATTTGAAAAACTAAGGTCGAACTTTACAAAAACCAACCAAAAATCTACGTGAAATGCCCTTTAGATCGCCAAAATCCTGCCTAAGAATCGAAAAACTAAGGTTATTATTTGCAATATCTGCCCTAAGATTAGTGTGAACTCCCCCTACGATCGCTAAAATCTCGCTTACGATTGGTAAAAACGCGATAATTATTTACAAAAACCTTCCAAATAGCTGTGTGAATCGTCTTTTAGAACGACGAAATCCTGCATAAAATTTGAAAAAGCTAAGGAAAAAATTGGCAAAACCGCCCCTAAGATTGGTGTAAATCAGGCTAAGAACTGATAGAAACAAGCCTAAGATTGGCGGAAACTAGGTTTTGTAGCGCCAATACCACCTACAATCTTTTAGAAGAAAAGTAGAAATAGCTAAACCTCGATAAGGATATTTCTATACTTTAGTGCCGCTTAACAAAGTCGATGAATAGTCAGGAAGAAGAGAATAGGAACCAGCGTTTTGCCGTTGTCGATGTCGAAACCTCGGGTGGCGATCCCCGAAGGGAACGCATTACCGACATAGCTATCTACCTGCTCGAAGGAGGAGTTATCGTTGAAGAGTTCTGTACGCTTCTAAATCCAGAAAAACCCATCCCCGGCTACATCACCAAGCTTACCGGCATCACCAATAGCATGGTAAAGAACGCCCCAAAGTTCTACGAAGTCGCCAAAAAGATCGTGGAGATTACCCGCGATGCCATTTTTGTAGGCCATAACGTCGGTTTCGACTACAGCTTCGTGCAGAACGAGTTCAAAAGGCTAGGCTACAGCTACCGAAGGGTCACCTTCGACACCGTTCGCGTAAGCCGGAAGCTGCTACCCGGGCATGCCAGCTACAGCTTGGGGAATCTCAGCGACGATTTGGGCATTATTCTCCAGAATAGGCACCGTGCCGCTGGCGATGCGCGCGCCACCGTCGACCTTTTTAAAATACTACTTGATAAAGCTGTTGATGAGGATATCGCAATCACCATCAGCATCGCAAAAATCTTTGGAAAAGACATCGCTCGGCTACTTTTCGAGAGCCTACCCGAGGAAACCGGCGTCTACTACCTCCACGACAGCGACGGAAACATCCTATACATCGGCAAAAGCACCAATATTGCCAAGCGAGCGCTCGGTCACTTTGCCAGCTACGACGATCCGAAAGCGCTAGAGATGTGCACCAAGGTCGCCGATATCAGCTACGAGCTCACAACCTCCGAGCTTATTGCGCTTTTAAAGGAAGATATCGAGGTAAATCGGCATCATCCGCCCTATAACCGCTGGCATAGGCGCAAAAGCAGCGGATATGGGCTCTACGCCACCTATAACGAGGAAGGATACCTCGCCTTAACCATCGCAAAGTCGTCGAAAAATGGGGTGTTGGTGTTCACCTATTCGTCAACTCAGAAGGCCAAGCAGGCGCTCGCCCCCATTATCGAGAAGTTTAGCCTCTGCCAGAAGATATGCGGACTAAGTAAGTCGGAAGGTGCCTGCTTTCACTACCAGATTGGGATCTGTAAGGGCGCATGCTGCGGCGAAGAAGGTCCCGATCTCTACAACCAGCGCGTAGAGCAGGCAATCGCCTATCTAAGCAACACCACCAAGAACTTCTTTGTCGTAGAAACCGATAAGGGCTCCGATAAAGTCGCGTTCGTTAAGGTCGAAAAGGGGAAGTTTGTCGGCTACGGCCAGGCATCCGGCGATTTTCTTAGCGGTAACCCGCACGAGCTGCACGATCTGGTAGCCTCATCGCCCGAAACCCCCAATTCCATGAAGATCATCAACGCCTACATCGGTAAATCCAAGACCGCCAAGGTCGTTTACTTCCAGTAGGCGAGCTCATCCGCAGCATTTTTCTGCTCCAATCCAGCGTTTCCCCTCGAATACTGATGCATTCGATGGTTTATTATGCGATTTTTTTTGGTGAAAATATACATATAATTACAATACATAAGAATAAAATGTATATTTGTGCCATGTATTCAAGAGAACTACTTAAAGGAACGCTGCAAACCATCATTCTCAAGCTGCTTGAGGATAATGGCAGGATGTATGGCTACGAAATTACCCAGAAGGTTAAGCTGCTTACCGAGGGTAAAATATCAATTACCGAGGGTGCGCTTTACCCAATACTTCACAAGCTGGAAGCTGACGGAACGGTTACAACCGAAGAGGAGTTCATCGGCAAGCGTATTCGTAAGTACTACACGCTTACCGTAAGCGGAAAGACCGTAACCGAAGGCAAAGTCAACGAGCTTAACGATTTCATATCGACAATAGGCGTTCTACTTTCACCCAAATCTTTGGCGTAATGGAGTTATTGGATAGCGATGTTGAGAGAATCAAGAGCGATTTGGCCTGCCAAGGAGTGACGGCGGATAAGTTATCGGACAGTTTGCTAGATCATATCTGCTGCGCCATAGAAGAGATGGATGCTAACGACTTTGAGACCGCCTACAAGCTGGTTCTCGAACGTTTTGGAGAGGATGGAATTCGTCGTGTACAGGAAGAAACTACTAATTTAATCTATAAAAAGGAGTTTACTATGAAAAAGACCATGTACGTTTTGGGCTATTTTGCCTCAATGTTTGCGGTAACTGGTGTGCTTTGTAAGATGATGCATTGGCCAGGAGCAGGTCCATCGCTTCTGCTAAGCGGCCTGCTGCTCAACTTTGGTTTTTTACCGCTTTACTTTCGCGATAAGTACAAGCAGTCAGTTAGTCGTTAAGCTCGGAACACCATTTTTATAACCTATAAATGGTTTTACCATGAAAAAAGCGATGTACATTTTGGTTACCTTGCCTCAATGCTTGCGGTAGCTGGATTACTTTGTAAGATGATGCACTGGTCGGGTGGAGGACCAGCCCTTTTACTCAGCGGAGCGCTGCTTAACTTTGGCTTCCTCCCGCTTTACTTCCACGATAGGTACAAGCAGTCGATCGGCAGGTGAAAAAAGTAAAGGAGAGGCGGCAATCCTCTCCTTCACTCCACAAAAATTCCAAAAATAAGTCGACAATTATTCTCGCATTCCGTTAGCATTTACGCCGCATGGACTACTTTTTTGCCGGAGCAGTAGCCTTTTCCTTAGCAGGTTTTACTCCCTTGCTGGCTTTGGGCGCCTTTGCCTTCTTGCAGCATTCCTTTTTCTCTACCGGAGCCTTCACCTTTTCGGTTTTCACGGCAGGAGTTTGAGCAAAAACCGATCCTGCAAGGGCTACCATCGCTACAAGCGTCAAAATCTTCTTCATTGCAATTAGTTTTAGTGTTCTACAAGCTTTGTTTGGTCATCAATCCATGGCTGGATTGCACTTGTAAATATCCGAAGCAAGCATTAGAATACGATTAAGATCGCCTTAGAAAGCGCTTAAACTTTATAGATTGGGGTGATGGGCAATTCTCTAGCACGCAGGTAGGCTAATCGTGAACTCCGAGCCAACATTTACCTCCGACTTTACCGTTATTGTCCCCTGATGCAGCGCAATAATCTGCGAGGTGAGCGCTAAGCCCAAGCCATGCCCGTCAACTTTTAGGTTCGAAGGCACCCGATGGAAGGGTTGGAAGATATTCTTGAGTTCCTCCTCGGGAATACCAATGCCATTATCCCTAAAAGTGATGCACACCATCTTGCTATCCTTGTAGCTCAGCGAAACCGCCACCGCATTATCGGGCGAAAACTTGCAGGCGTTCGACATAAGGTTGAAGAAGGCGGTTTTAAGCAGCTGCTCCTCGCCGGCAACGTAGAGCTCGTCCTCGTTTCCGGGGAGGTTTGCGAACTCGAGGTGTACCTTACTGCCCGGATATGCCCTAGAGTATTCGGCAATCGAGGTCATCACCAGCTCATCCATGCGAATTCGGTTGCTGGCAAGGTTCTTCGAGTCGATATTCGTCTTGGCAAGGTCCAGCAGCTTCGTCGAAAGGTTGTTTAGGTTGAGGATCTCCTCCTTGAGCGAGGTGAGCATCTGCTGCAGTTCGGCGTTTTCGGGGTGATTCATCATCATCATCTCAATTTCGCTGAGCATGATGGTCAGCGGAGTCCTAAACTCGTGAGAGGCATGCGATACGAAGCTCTTTTGAAGGGTAAACGCCAGCTCCAGCCGCTCGAGCATGCGGTTAAACGTGGATGACAGCTCCGAAATCTCATCGCGCCCATTCCCCTCGTTCAGCCGTTGGTTCAGGTTTTTCTCCGTGATGAGGTTTACCCGCGCCACCACCTTCGACATGGGCTGGAGCGCACGCCGTGCAAAGTACCATCCTCCCAGAAACGACAGCAGAATACCCAGTAGCGTAGAGATTATCAGCGAAATTCTCAGGGTGGCGAGCCTCTTTTTACCATGCTTATCGATGGCGGATACGAACACCGCATAGGAATTTGCCCTATTCCCGTACTCTATACCGATGGCTTCGTAGCTATTCCTGAGTTGCAGAGATAGGTGCTTAACCTTGAATATCCGTAGCGCAAGCGCCGGGGTGATGTCCCGATCTTCCGCCTGGTCGTTGTACACCAGCTTTCCTTTTCTATCGAAGATCATTACCTGCTCGTGGAAGAGTATGGAGGCGGTGGTGTCCAGCCGTCTTATCAGCTCCTTATTGGTATCCACCACATCGGTGGCGATGGAAGCCATAATTAGCGCGCGATCTTGCAGGCGGTTGTAGAAATCGCTTCGGCGCGATTGCTCCGACGAGATGTAAATGGTTGCCGAGAAGACAATAAGAATGGCGCTCACGATGGCGGCAAACTGGATGGCGAGCTTACTGCGGATGTTCATGCTATGCTTCCTTTAGCACATAGCCCAAACCAATTTGGGTATGGATAAGCTTGCTGTCGAAACCCTTGTCCACCTTGTTGCGGAGGTAGTTCATGTACACCTCTATGACGTTGGTGCCGGTGTCGAAGGTGATATTCCAGATCTTTTCGGCGATATCTACCTTTGAAACTACCTTATTCTTGTTCTCCAGCAGGTACTGTAGCAGTAGAAATTCCTTTGCGGTGAGCTCTATGGCCTTGCCAGCTCGGGTAACGATCTTCGAATCGGGGTCGAGCTCCAGATCGGCAGCGCGAAGCACCCTAGATGGCGCGGCGGTAACGGCGCTATTGCGCTTCAGAAAGACGCGAATGCGCGCCAGCAGCTCCTTCATCTCGAACGGTTTGGCAATATAGTCATCGGCACCAGAGTCGAACCCTTCGAGCTTATCGTCGATGGAGTCTAATGCGGTTAGAAAGAGGATGGGCACGTTGGTGTTTCGCTCGCGGATGGCTCGGCACACCTGGTAGCCATTCTCGTGGGGCAGGTTGATGTCGAGGATAATCAAGTCGTACTTGTGCTGGATGCCCAGCCTACGCCCCATCATGCCATCGTAGGCAACCTCTACCGAGTACCCGCTGGTCTCTAGTCCCTTTCGAATGAGGTCGGCAACTTTCACTTCGTCTTCAACCACCAGTATCTTTACGGCTGTTTCCATCGCTTCTCCAAATAAATGCCTGCTAAGGTAGCATATTCTCCTTCGATATCAGAGCGGAAACCGTACGTTTTTTGGTGATGCTCATCGCTGAAAGGCTTGTAGATCATCAGATGCCTTCGCATTTCGGCTTTGAAGCGCTTGCCGAACTCCATGTTTTGGATTTCCGCATCTTCTTTGGGGAGCAGTTGCGGGGCAAATGGGCGTCGGCCGAGAATGCTTGGCGTTTTAGGCGGGTGAGGCGCTTGCCCGTGGGCGGGGATGCGTACGTCGGAAAAAGCAGCAGAGGGCATCCCGCCTCCGGAATGCCCTCTGCAAAGTCTATCCTTAAAAAGAAATTACTGCGCCTTGATGATGAAATAGTTCTTCTTGCCCTTCTGTACCAGCAGGAACTTGCCGTTGAGCAGCAGATCCGACCCGATGGTGGCATCAACCGCATCAACCTTATTCTTGTTGATGCTTACGCCGCCGCCCTGGATCATCTTGCGAGCTTCGCCCTTGGATGGGAACACGGCGGTGGTGGTGGCCAGCAGCTCGATAACGTTGGCACCGGCGTCGAGTATCGACTTCTCGATCTCGAACTGGGGTACGCCCTCGAATACCGACAGGAAGGTGTCCTCGTCGAGCTTAACCAGCGCATCGGCGGTGGCGTTGCCGAAGAGGATTTGCGAGGCCTCCACTGCGGCGTTGTAGTCCTCCTCGGAGTGAACCATGGTGGTTACGTCCTTGGCTAGGCGCTTTTGGAGAATGCGCAGGTGTGGCGCTTCGTGGTGCTCGGCTACGAGTTGCGCGTACTCTTCCTTGGTGATGAAGGTGAATATCTTGAGGTACTTCTCGGCATCCTCGTCGGATACGTTGAGCCAGAACTGGTAGAACTTGTAGGGCGAGGTGTAGGCCTTCGATAGCCAGATGTTGCCGCTCTCGGTTTTGCCGAATTTGCCGCCATCGGCCTTGGTGATTAGCGGACAGGTGAGCGCGTAGGCTTCGCCTCCAGTCTTGCGGCGGATCAGCTCGGTGCCGGTGGTGATGTTGCCCCACTGGTCCGATCCCCCCATCTGCAGTTTACAGCCCTTGTGCTGGTTGAGGTAGAGGAAGTCGTACCCCTGAACCAGCTGGTAGGTGAACTCGGTGAACGACATACCGTCGCGAGTCTCGCCCGTAAGGCGCTTCTTTACCGAATCCTTGCTCATCATATAGTTTACGGTGATGTGCTTGCCCACGTCGCGGATGAAATCGAGGAACGAAAATTCCTTCATCCAGTCGTAGTTGTTTACCAGCTCGGCGCGGTTGGCTGCATCGCTCTCGAAGTCGAGGAACTTGGCCAGCTGTGCCTTGATGCACTCCTGGTTGTGGCGAAGGGCTGCCTCGTCGAGCAGGTTGCGCTCTACCGACTTACCCGATGGGTCGCCAATCATGCCGGTTGCACCGCCCACAAGAGCGATGGGCCTATGGCCTGCACGCTGCAGGTGGCGCAGCATCATCACGCCCACAAGGTGGCCGATGTGCAGCGAGTCGGCAGTTGGGTCGATGCCCACGTAGGCTGATACCATCTCTTTGGCAAGTAGCTCTTCTGTTCCGGGCATCATATCGTGGATCATGCCCCTCCACGAAAGTTCTTCTATAAAGTTCATCTGAGTAATATTTTCTTAGGTGGATGCGCGAGGTGCCCTCCTGCGAGCGGCATCCGGCATTGTGCTCCCTATTAATGAGTAAAACTGGAGCAAAGATAGTAAAATGGATCGACTTCGAGAGGTGGCGCTGGGGCCATCTGCGATGCGTAGAACGCCAGCATGGGGACGCAGAAGGCATCCAACCCCCTTTGATTGTCTCCCCGGAGTTCCGTTGGGATCATCCAACCCCCTTTGATTGGTCCGCCGGAGTTCCGTTGGAGCCATCTAACCCCCTTTGGTTGCCTCCCCATAGTTCCGTTGAAGACATCCAACCCCTTTTGATGGGCTCACCAGTTCTCTGCTGGTACATCTATACGAAAAAGACCTAACAGGTTTTAAAAACTTGTTAGGTCTAGGCATATATTAGGGTAAAGATTTCCGGCTAGAACAGCCCCTTCACGTAGGGGAAGAACCAGGGTACCACCTTCCACATGTTGAAGAGGAGCGATCCGCTAGTCGTATGCTCGGGCAGGATGCGCACCACGCCGTTCAGCACAGAGAGCAGCCATAGACCGGCGCACACCAGTACGAAACTCTTCAGCAGGCCGAAGGCCAGCCCCAGCACCTTATTGGCCGTGCCCACCGAGGTGTCTTTGAACGCCTGCCCGATGATGCGGCTGCTGAGGTGCAGCAGGATGAATACGCCAACGAAGATGATGAACGAGGCCACGAAGACGCTCGCCCTAACGCCCACCTCAAAGTGCTCGCTTACGAATACGCCAATCCAGTTCGAGAGGTGGAAGGCCAGGTAAATGCCCAAGAAAACGGCCCCAAAGCTTACCAGCTGGTTGAGGAATCCCTTAATGTAGCCCGAAATGGCGCCCCAGCCGAGCAGGGCAAGAATTACGATATCTAAGAAGTTCATTGCAGCAAAATATTTGAAGGCAAAAGTAGCTGAAATCGGTAAAGGTGCGCTCTCCTATTTTGTCGAATTGAACCTTGCCCAACAAGTTTTGTTACTTTTCCCTTTCTTTGCCAACGCAAAAAGTAACAGCCAATGAATCGCCTTATACGCATTGCCCCCAGAATAAAGCCGGGAATTCCCAAGCGCTACCTGCTGCTGGTTGCCGCTCTTGTGTGGAGTTTTGCAGGCGGTATGCTTCTTGCCAAAGGGCTTACCTACCTTTTGGCCCATCCCGACATGCTGCTGGTTCGGCTCGTTGCAGGCGCACTTGCTGGGGTAGCCTTCTTCTGGCTGCTTTTTATGAGGATATCGCTGAAGCACATCAACCGCATCAAGTCCATCGACGTGGTGCGCCCCTGCATCTTCTCGTTCTTCGACGTCAAGGGCTACCTGATGATGGGGGGCATGATCTCTATGGGCATCGCGCTGCGCCACCTCAACTTCATCAACAAAGCCTACCTCTTTAACTTCTACGTGGCGATGGGCATACCGCTGCTCCTCTCCGCTGTTCGTTTCGTTTGGGCGTGGGTGCGCTACCATAGGGTGGTGTAGACAATAGACGCTAGATATTAGGCATTAGACTATTCCGAGATACATTAACGCACCATCCCCTGTACCTCCCCATGCCGAGGGCAGCTCACCAGATGGTCGTTCACCAGCCCTGCAGCCTGCATGTGGGCGTAAACCGTAGTTGGTCCAACAAACTTAAATCCGCGCCTCTTCAGATCTTTGCTCAGCCGTACCGATTCGGGCGTTTGGGCGGGTAGCTGGCTTAGCTCCGTAAAGTGGTTTACGATGGGCTTTCCACCAACAAAGCTCCAGATGTACTCCGTAAACGAGCCAAACTCCTGCTGAACCTCTAGGAATCGGCGGGCGTTATTCACCGCCGCCTCCACCTTTTGGCGGTTGCGGATGATGCCGCTATCCTGCAGCAGCTCCTCCACCTTTGCCGCATCGTACAGCGCCACCACCTGCGGGTCGAAGCTGGCGAAAGCCCTTCGGTACCCCTCGCGGCGACGAAGAATGGTAAGCCAGCTAAGCCCCGCTTGTGCGCTCTCCAGCGTTAAGAATTCGAAATGCATCCGATCGTCGTAGACCGGAACTCCCCATTCGTAGTCGTGGTACTGCACGTAAAGCGGGTCGTTGCTCGACCAAGGGCATCTCTCCATGGCATGATGTATTTAAGGGTGCGTAAAATAGTTTTTATAAAGAACCGCAAATTATAAACATTTCTTAGCTGGTCGATGTTTATCCCTAAGCTAGCAGAAAACCGCAAGTCTTGGGATGGTAAAATCGTTGGCAAATTAGGGGTTTTACGGATTTTACAGCACAAGTACGTATGGATTTTGAATCTGGTTAAGAAGAGAGTTTAAACCATTTAAAAACCTTTAGCAACATGAAAATTCTGGTGGTGGAAGATGATGAGGTAACCCTTAAAGCGTTGGAGTATCGGTTAAAGCTGGAAGACTTTGATATCACGGCTGCTTCTGATGGTAAGGCTGCCGCCAAGCTGCTTTTGGTGGAAACGTTTGACCTGATTGTGTCAGACATTTTGATGCCGCATGTCAACGGCTTGGAATTGCTGAATATGGTACGCTGCGATATGAAGCTGTCGACCCCGTTTGTTGTCATGTCATTTCTTGGGCAGTCAAACAACACCCATAAGGCGATAGAGATTGGCGCTTCCGATTTTATAGAAAAGCCAATAGATATCGATGAACTGATTGGGAAAATCAAAAAATATAAAAAAGTAGCAGTATGAGGAAGATGCTCAAGGTAGCGTTAGCCTTCCTTGTGTTGGCTTTTGGGGCTGCAACGTGGCTACCTGCTCAGGATACCTCCGAGCTTTTTGCCCTTGCCAAGAAGTTGGCTAATGAAAAGGTATACTTCCAGTCGCAGCAGGTATTACGCGAAATTTTGGGCAAGGAGGATAATGGGGATGTAAGGTTCTACCTCGGTCTCGTATACTCCTGGAATGGACAGTACGATGAGGCACGAGAGGAATTTCGGTCTTTAGTAAAGGACAGACCAGCCAGCTTGGAGCTGGTTAACGCGCGGTATAATGTGGAGCTGTGGTCGGGTAGTTATGCCGCAGCCATCGATGTTCTCGATTGGGGAATAGCGCAGCATCCTAACGAGCTGGATCTTCAGCTTAAGAAAGCGAAGATGCTCGGTTATCTGAATCGGGATAAGGAGGCGGAAAAGGTGCTCGAGGAGGTGCTAAGCAAGCAACCCAACATGGTTGAGGCTCAAGACCAGCTGGTGTTCATTCATAATTCCAATCTAAAGAATACGGTATCGGCGAATGGAACCGTCGACATCTTTAGTGATAACCTTAGCACATGGTATTCGTCGTATCTGCAGTATAGCCGTAGGCTCGATATTGGTACGGTAATCGGTAGGCTGAACTATGCCAATCGGTTTAGCACAAATGGGTATCAGCTCGAAGCCGATGGCTACCTTTCGCTGTGGAAGGGTGGCTATTCGTACGCTAATATGGGGGTCTCTCCTTCATCAATATTCCCCGACTTCCGGTGTGGCTACGAGTACTACCATTCGCTACCTAAAGCATTCGAGGCTTCGCTAGGTTTCCGTTACCTTAGATTCTCGCCAACAGACATTGTTATCTATACCGGTAGTTTTGGAAAGTACTATGGCAGCTACTGGTTTTCGCTTCGACCTCATTTAAGGTTCAATCAGGGTGATGTTTCTTACTCGTTTAGGCTATCAGCACGTAGGTATTTTAGCGAAGCCGACTCCTATGTAGGAGCTGATGCAAGTTTCGGAACAGCGCCCGATTTCGACCATCAAAATATTGGCTACTCGTACCTCAAACGCCTGAAGTCGTATGGGGTAAGGGCTACCTATAGCCAAAAGCTTGCTAAGGTATGGGTTGTTATGGCAAGGCTAAGCTTAAGCCGCGATGAGATCATCAAGGGGATGTACAGAACCCAAACCAGCGTTGATGTTACCGTTTCAAAAGCATTCTAAAGTATAGGCAGATGGAAAAGACAAGGGTTGAGAATCTTGATAAGCTGATTATAGCCTCGTACCGCTACCTGAATAACGTGCTGGCTTTGCTGGTTATATTTTGGCTAATGCGGCTATTCGATGTATTTGTGATTGCAAAGGAATTCTCCTTTCCTGCGGGGATGAGGGGAAGCCATCTTCTAGGGATTCTATACGATACCTACTTTGTTTTTAAGGTGGCAGGTGTCTTTTTGCTTCCCTATCTTTTGCTTACGCTCCTGCGCATAAGGATTGCTCAGGGGCTGTTCGTATTTTCCGGAATAGTGGTGGTGGTGGTAAACCTTATACTGGTTGTTTATTTTGCTTCAACCAAAATCATGCTTGGCTCCGATATTTTTGGGTATTCCATAGCAGAGATGCGTGAAACGTTGCAGACGTCTAACTCGTTTTCGGTTATAAACATTATTCCACTTGTTGCTTTCCCCATTCTTTACTTGGCGCTGCACCACTATATTGTTCGGATAAAGATCCCGAATGCTGCTTACTACATATTTTATCCTGCAATTGCGGTGGTTCTTCTGAGTTCAGGCTATTCTGTTGCTAACGCCAACTCGTTTAAGGATAGCTTTGGGGCATCTTTGGCAACCAATAAGTTTGGATACTTTGCCCTTAAAGCCTCCAGCTATATTGCCGAGATGGAGCAAATAGAGAATGCAAAAAAGGGAACTTTTGTCAATGATACTGGTAGAGGTCTACTGGTTAGCAGCAAAGACTACGTTAGCAAGGAGTTTCCCATGCTCCGCAACGACAATACCCCCGATGTGCTAAGCCCATTTTTCGATACAACAAAGGTTAAGCCCAACATCGTATTCATCTTGGTTGAAAGTCTAGGTCGTGCCTACAGCGGCGAAGGCGCCGATTTGGGGAGCTACACGCCATTCCTCGACTCGCTTTCGCGTAATGGGCTTTACTTCGAAAACTTCCTGAGTACCGGTGGTCGTTCGTTTGCAGTGTTCCCATCCATCCTAGGGTCTTTGCCACTTGTTAACAGGGGATTTATGGAGCTGGGGGATGACATGCCTAACCATAATACGCTTTTAACCATGCTTCATGCCAATGGTTACAGGTCCGATTTTGTTTATGGTGGCGATTCGAAGTTCGATAATATGAGGCAGTTTTTCGAAAGGCAAAATACTAGTCGAATTGTAGATGGTAAGAATTTTGGTTCTTCCTTCGAGAAGATGCCTCCAGGCAAGAGCGGCTTTAGCTGGGGCTATGGCGATATGGATATCCTCTCGAAGCTGGTTGATCTACAACAAAGCAGCACCACTACGCCTACAGTTAGCATTGCTATGACTCTTTCCATGCATAGCCCTTTTGTTGTTAAGAATCAACGCGCATACTACAAGCAATTTGAGGGGATTCTTAATCGCTCATCGATCTCAAGCGATAGAAAAGATCTTGTAGCCAAGTATGGAAAGGAGCTATCTACCGTACTATACTTCGATGAGTCGTTGAGGCTATTCTTTAAGAAGTTCGAGAAGCAGCCATCCTACAGGAATACGATTTTTATTATTACAGGCGACCATAGAATGCCCGAAATCCCAATTGGCACTCAAATCGATAGGTTTAGGGTTCCATTCCTGATATACTCGCCAATGCTAACCCGTTCTGCCCGATTCCGCTCGGTTTCTACCCAATTTGATGTAGCACCGAGCCTTATCGCGTTTCTCCGTAATAGGGCTAATCTGCAATTTCCAAAGCTGGCATGCTGGGTAGGTACGGGGTTGGATACGTCGCGTAGCTTCAGAAACGTTCATTCGGTGGCATTTATGGAGAATAAGAACGAGCAAACCTGCTACTTGGACGGTATTAACTTCATTGCGATGGGCAAGCTTTATTCAATCACTCCTCAACTTGGATTAGTTAAGGCTAACAATCCAATGCTGCTGGGAGAGATGACAAAGAAGCTGAATTCGGTAAAGAATGTAAGCGCATTTGTATGCTCAAAGAATAAGCTTGTTCCAGATTCTCTACTGGTTAAATCTAGAGCTGCACGAAAAATGGCGTTGAATATAAAATAGGTTACCATGGGTCAAAGTAAAGTAGGCAGAGCGCTAGTTCTGAATCGAGATATTTTTATCTCATTGGCAGTTGCAATGCTGTTTGTTGCACTAATAGCGGGGCTTTACAGCATATTCGGGATGAATCTGACTTTTGCGTTCCCCCTGCTATCCTTTTTTTATAAGCTTTTTAGTGTTCTAGCCATCATATACGCTATAGTTATAGTTGCAGCAAATCGAAATGGCAAGAAGCTTATTATCTACAACTACTCCTTGCTCGTTATTTACTCTTTCGCGGTAGTTCTCTTTTTCGCCTTTATAGTGGTGACATACTTCCATTTCGAAAGTAGCATAAACGGTATAGTTAGCTACGCAAAGGAGAATTTTAGATTTCCATCCTACACTAGGTACTTCCTTTCCATGATATACTTTAGCCAGCTTCTGGTTATGGTGTTCTTTTTGGTAAGCCTCATTTCTCGAACTCACCGAATCGGCTTCAGCATTATTCAAAAGAACTACTACGTTAGCTTTTACAGCAGTATACTCGACTATATTTATGGAGATGAACAGGCTAGATATAACGTAGTAACTGCTATTAGCAAGATGTTTCATAGCCGTTTCTCCAAGGAAGAATTTATTAGAACGTTGAATATGTTCAACGTTAACTTCAAGGGAGAACTCAAGAACAGAATCTACGACCTATACCTGGATTTGAGGATGAACGAATTCTTGCATGCTGCATTGGACTCTAGGAGAAATAACAGAATAATATGGGCGATAAAGATGCTGTCGTCGTTTAATGATGTCAGCTCTATTCCGGCTTTGAAGCGAATGCTTGAGGTTCATAATGATGATATTCGCTATGAGGTTATCATTGGATTGATAAAGCTGAATCAGATAGATTTTGTACTCGATTACCTATACCATTCGTCGGAACCAATCAACGAGTACATTTCCAATAAGGTTGTATCGGCAATAAAGCTGCTGAATCCTGCAACCAAAGATTATGGCTTCTTGCTCGAATCTAAGAATGATGGTGTGCTGATAATGGGGCTAAATCTTGTAAACGAATTCGTTCAGGGAAAGCATTTCGATCGAGCAAAGCAGCTGCTGGTCCACCCTAATGTTAAGGTGTCGTATGCTGCAATTCGTACGGTAATGACATTGGATTGCATCAACTTCGAGAAACATATAGTGGAATCATTAAAGACTGCTCCAGAGAAAAACAAGATGGAGATGGTTAATGCCATTAGACCTTACTTTACCGAAGATTCTCTTCCTTGGGCAAAAGATCTTCTTATTTCAGAACCAAGCAGGGAGGTTCGCATGGCTATACTTCGTATGATGTCTGGTCTTTTCTCTCAGCCAGAAACCATTCTGGATCTTTACGACGAAGCACAGAGAAACGAAGTGCAAGCGTTGTTCTACTCCATCACCAAAACGGATAAAAAATGAGCGTAACTTTTGTAGAGATCAACCATATCATAGAGGTAGTATTTCTTGTAATACTGTTTGTTATTGTATTTTCGTATGCGGTGCTGGCTATTGTTTCGATAGCTGCTATGCGGAAGCATCATCGTAAAGATCGAGCACACTCGGTGGAGGACTTGATTTCGTCTAAGTATCTTCCCTCCATTTCGATCATTGCGCCTGCCTACAACGAGGGGCTTACTATAGTAGAGAATGTTCGATCTATACTGTCGCTGAACTATTCCGATTTTGAGATAGTTATTGTGAATGATGGCAGTAAGGACGATTCGTTGCAGAAGCTCATCGAGGCGTTTAGCCTTGCGAAGGTTCGTTCGATGCCGATTGCCGATATTCCTACACAAACCGTTCGAGGTGTATATAAGTCGCGTAACCTTGCATATAGCCACCTAATAGTTGTCGATAAGGAGAACGGGGGTAAGGCTGATGCGCTAAACGCTGGCATTAATCAGGCTACAAAGAAGCTGGTGCTCTGCATCGATGTTGACTGTATTATTGAACCTGATGGGCTCCTTAAAATGGTGAGACCATTTCTTGAGGAGAGCAAGAAGAAGGTGGTTGCCGTTGGGGGTGTCATTCGGGTGGTTAACTCGTGCGAGGTAAAAAGCGGTAAGGTAACACAGGTAAACTTGCCCAACGGCTGGCTGGAGCGCTTTCAGGTGCTCGAATACTTTAGGGTGTTTACCCTAAACCGGATGGGCTGGGCTCATATGCGTGGCATGCTTTTGATATCCGGTGCTCTGGGGTTGTTCGACAAGGAAATTGTGGTAAGGGCTGGTGGTTATACCCCAAACATTGTTGGAGAGGATATGGAGCTGGTGCTTAAGCTGCATCAGTACATGAGGGAGGTGGCCAAGGAAAAGTATACCATTGGGTTCATTCCCGATCCGTTGTGCTGGACAGAAGTACCGAATACGACAAGGGTGCTCAGCCGGCAGCGAAACCGTTGGAGCCGAGGCTTTATTGAGTCGATACTTAAGCATAAGCGCATATTTCTTAACCCCAAGTATGGGTTTGTAGGGTTGATAAGCTTCCCTTACGCGGTGTTCTTTGAGTGGCTGGTGGCTCCAATTGAGGTGTTTGGCTATGCATACCTGCTCTATTCGATCTACGGTGGCAACTTTAACCTCCCCTTCTTCTTGCTTCTGTTTATTTTGGTTTACTCCTACTTTATGATGGTAACGCTACTCGCAATTCTCGCCGAGGAGCTGGTTTACCATCGATATAACAAGAAGATGGACCTTGTTAAGCTGATGCTTATTGCCATGATAGAGCCTTTCTTCTACCACCCGCTAAACCTGTACTGGACGATAAAGGGTAACTTCGACTACTTCATCCGGGGAAAGCGCGAGTGGGGAAAGATGGACCGCCGCGGTTTCGATGAGAACATCATCTAGGTGCTACTCCACGTTTAGCCTCTGCTCCACCAGCGTTTTGTAGCTGCGTCCGATGGGAATTTGGTGCTTGCCAATCATTATGGTTGTGCCCGAGAATGCGGTGATCTTATCGGTGGCCACAATAAAGCTGCGGTGCACCCGTAGGAACTTCGCCTCGGGGAGCTTTTCCTCGATGAGCGAGATGGAGGAGTACGAGGTTACCACCCGCTCGGCGCAAACAATCTTTACGTAGTTGCCCTGGCTCTCGATGTAGAGCATCTCCGAAAGGAATATCTTTTGGGTGATCTTGTCCTCGCGTACGTAGATGTACGGTTCGCTTGCCGATACCTGCTGGCTTGGTGTGGCTGGTGCGGCTTGTACAAGCAGCTGCTTGGAGGCCTTGTCGATGGCGTGCAGGAAGCGCTCGAACGAGATGGGCTTAAGCAGGTAGTCTACCACGTCGAGCTCGTACCCCTCTAGCGCGTACTCGCTGTAGGCAGTGGTGAGGATAACCTTTGGCGGGTTGCGCAACGACCTAAGAAAGTCGATGCCCGTAAGCTTCGGCATTTGGATATCCAGAAACATCAGATCGACCTTCTTCTGCGAAAGGATGCTAAAGGCCTGGAGCGCGGTGCTGCACTTGGCCACCACCTCGTACCCCTCGATGCGCGATAGGTACTCCTCTATGATGTCGCTGGCTAGCGGCTCGTCGTCGACAATTAGGCAGCTGATCTTCATTGGTATTCTCGGTTTATTCAGCTTATTGCTGGTATGTTTGGTTCCATATTGTTTAAAGTCTGAATGCAGAATTATGGCAGGTTATCCTCCCGCTTAGGCGGGAGGGCATGGTGGGTTTGCTCTTTTTTAATCAATATTTTCATTCTGCTTAGCGTTCTTAACCCACCCCTACCCCTCCTGAGGAGGGGATTACGTGCCCCTATTAGGCGTTTATACTTTTGCATTCACACTTAACTTGACGGCTATGGGCTCCTTATCTTCGCCAAGCTCTAGCAAAGTAGAATCTTCAGCTTGCATAGGTACGAAAATCCGTCGGAAATGCACTTGAGCTCGTACCTCTCGGGGTAGAGCAGCTCTAGGCGGCGCTCGACGTTTTGCAGGCCTACGCCTTGCCTGTCGTCGTCCTCGCGGTTGGGTTGCTCGTCCATGCTGTTTTCGGTGATCAGGAGCAGCTGGCTATCGTCCACGCTTATGCTGATGTGGATCCAGCACTTGCCGTCGGAGGTGGTGCTGACGTGCTTAAAGCAGTTCTCGATGATGGGGATAAGCAGCATGGGCTCGATGGCCATCGCTGCGGTATTTCCTGTAACATCAAACTTAATCTCGGCATTTAGCGGAAGCCGCAGCTTTTCGAGGTTGATGTAGTTGCCGATGTGCTTGAGCTCCTTCTCCAGCGATACCTTGGGGGCGTTGGAGTCGTAGAGCACGTAGCGCATGAGCTCGGAGAGCGTGAGCACCACATCGGGCGCCTTGTCGGACTTGCGCAGCACCAGCGCGTAGAGGTTGTTGAGCGTGTTGAAGAAGAAGTGGGGGTGTATCTGCGTCTTCAGGTACTTGAGCTCGGTTTCGAGCTTCTCCTTCTCGAGCCGCTCGCTGCGCTGCAGGTTGCGGTACCCGTGCTCCACGATCTTTATCACCAGCGGAATAATCAGCACGGTGTTGATGTCCACCATCGCCGATAGCGCCTTGAAGCGGTTGAGGTAAACCGGCGACTCGACGTACAGGTTCAGCACGTACTTCGTAACCAGGTACTGGTCGAGAAGGAGGATGATGCCGCACACCACCATCACGGCTAGGGTGAGGAGGGTGAACAGCAGCAGCTTTTTCTTGAATAGGAACTGGGGCACCAGCACCAGCAGCAGGGTGTACACCGCCAGCAGCTTGGGGGGGAGCATCAGCAGCTCGTTGAGAAACACCACTCCGTAGCTGTTCTTCTCCGACCCCCAGAAGAGCGTAAAGAAGCCGATGGTGACGCACCAGTACAGCAGGTGGCGTACCCACCGAATGTTGAGGAGGGCGTTGGTGCGCTGGCTGCCGGTGATGCTGTAGATGCTCATTTTGTGTCGTACTCTGGTGCGCTAAAGATAGCACTTGTTGTGCTATTCCTGTAGCGGGCAACGGGTGCGGTGGCTTGCGGCTATTTCAACTGCAGGGTTGGAGGGGTAAAGGGCGGGTTGGCTGCTGCATAAGGAGATGTCTGCGGGTATGGAGGTAAATGAAAAGGCGCCCTTGCGGACGCCTTGCTATGTGCTACCCAAGGCTGCTGCCTACAGGGGGGAATTCTCTACGGTTTCGTTGCCGGGCAGGTCGTAGGCCGTAATGGTGATTCGGTCGCCAGCAAAGCGCCGTTGCCTTGTAGCACCAGTCTGCACCGCCTGGTTGCTGAACGGCATTACCCTTCTCTAGCAGCGTGCCATCGGGGTTGCGGATGGCAACCGTTACCTCGGCCACCTTAAAGTCGTCGGTTACGCGGATGGTGATGACATCGCCTACGTTACCCTTGTACCCCTTTAGGTTTACCTCCTGGATGTCGGGAGCGTTTAGGAAGTCGGCCACGGCCACCTGATAGGCCGAGTTGTACTTGTCGCCCTTACCGGCCTCGTACTCGGCCTTCTTTGCAGGATCGGCGGTTGCCGCCTTGCCGTAAATCACTGCCGACTGAAACCTCTTCTGATGCTCAACCTGCTTTTCGGACTTTTTCTCGGATTGCTTAGGCTTAGCGGCAATGATGGTGCGACCATGTACCTGACGAAAGACGATCATATCGCCTAGCTTACCGCTTACCCCTTGGGTTACGATGTTGTTTTTTACTTCTGCCATTGTATGGCTCCTTTCTTTAATTAAGTTGTTAAATAATTTTACTATCCGCGACAAAAACAGGGTACGGTAGAGCTACCTGTAGCCTTTTTTTCGAAATCGCGCCACAAATCGCGCTAATTTTATACATCACACAAGTGCGGGTTGCTTTTTTTTTACCCCTCACTTTGCCATTTTGTCAGCAGGTGTAGGTTCGGTCTTCCTTCGGTCTTCTTCGCTCGAGGTTCGGTGTAGGAGGGGAGGTGGAGGTGACAGGATGGCATACTTTCATGCCTTTTACCTAAAGCGCCGAGATGTGGAGCAAAAACACGTTACTGAGGACTAGGTGAAGGTGCTTTTTTTAAAATCTCTTAATCGTTGGCGTGTTTTACCTACTTCCCGACGCCTACACTTACCAATTATACCTATGTTCGTGCCGTAATTTTAAGTTAAACTATTTTGTAATCCCATGACGTTACGACAACCGTTTGGGTACGTTTCTCCTGCAGGAGGAACACGTACGCTATCGATGATCTTTCTGACGGCCTGTGTCCGTAGTGTAATTTGTTTCTCTACTTGCCTTAAATGGAAGAAGCGAATTAAAGGAGCATCTATTCCTATCCTACTGCTAACGCTTTTTACCCAGCTGGCCTATGGCCAAAGCACGATAAAGGCACCAGATGTAGTTCCACCATCGCCTAAGAGCGAGAACATTCTTCGGTTTGGGAGCTATCCGGTAAATCCGAGTACAGGGGCCCCGGACATTTCGATACCCTTATACACCGTGAAAAGCGGAAAATTGGAAGTGCCCATTACCCTTCGATATCATATAGGTAACGTTAAGCCAGGCTACGATCCTAGCGATGTGGGCTTTGGCTGGGTGCTGGATGTGGGTGGACAAATTTCGCGTACTATTTACGGAAAACCTGATGATGTTTGCCCAAGGCCTGATGTTGAGAAGACAAGTGAGCAATTAGATGAGGACAAGATAGATGATTTTTTATATCTTAAAAAATGTTTTGAGAACACATATGATACAGAATATGATGTATTCAGTTACTCTTTTTTATCGAAGTATGGAACATTTATCATGAGTAAGAATAGTTGTGGTAACTATAAAGCAGATCTTGCACCATATAAACCAATAGACTTTGAATTCATAACTGAACCCGATCAATATACCACTACAAAGCAACGGTTGGCGACTATAAAAGTGAAAGATGAGAATGGAGACCAATACGTCTTTGGCAATGGAGCTGTCGAAACTGCTAGTAGTATAACATCTATGTCTGGTTATACTAGTTGGATGTTGAAGCAAATAACGAGTGTGAACAAGATTGATCAAATAAGATTCAGCTATATTAAAGTACCTACTGTTACAATAGGATCCGATCAAATTTTAGACAGCTATGCAGTAGCAATGCATTCACCTGAAGATTATTATGTTGTTGATGGATATCAAGATGGATTAGGGAATGTCAAAACTAAGGAATCGTATGAAATGGCATTTTATGGCAATATACAGCGTTATGAGGAATTGATTCCTAAGGAAATATCATTTAACGAAGGGAAGGTAGTTTTTAATATTAACAATACTGGTGATGGAACTGATGGGTTCATTGTGTACGATAATCAAGGTAATATAGTAAAAGAAATAGCATTTGTAAAAAGCAATTTTGGGGGGGCACGAAACCATGTTAGACTTGATGCAGTACGGTTATATGATAAAAATCAAACGCAATACCAACTCTACCAACTATTTTACAATACAACAGCGATTGAAGGGGTTGGACGTGATTACTGGGGCTATAATAATGGAGAGGGCTCAGTAGTTACAGAAAGAACGTATAATTACACAAGTTTTGATGGTATTGGACCTAGAACAGAAGGTGTTAATGTAGTACGGGGTTCTGCCACTAAAGCTCCAAATGAGATTGCCTGTCAGGCTGAAATTCTAAATAAAATAGTATATCCCACGAATGGTGAGACCGAGTTTATATACGAAGGTAATAAGTATGACCATCTCGAAGGGTTTAAAACTGGCTCTACAGGATATGAGAATCCAGCAGGAGGGCTTAGAATTAAGGAGATAATAAGTAGGGACTCACAAGGGAGTGTATTCAAAAAGTCGTATCAGTACGAAGAGGGAGCTATTCAGCATTCACCTACAGATGAAACAAACTATAAATCGGTAACTTTTAGGGTTTTTGATTATGGGCATAACTATTCAACTGGAATATCAGTAGGAATTCGATATGAGAACTCTTTGGTTTTTGAAAATACTACATACTCCAGTTATATTTTTGGAGATCTTGGAACTAATATGGTGAAGTATGGGAAGGTGACCGAAACCTTTGGAGATATCAGTAAAAATGATGGTAAAATAATCTATTACTATGAGTATGATAATTCCAATGAATATGGGCTTTACAATCTCGGAGTGGGATCTGGGGTAGGATGTGCAAGGAAACATATATCTGTTAAACGTGATTGGAATAATGGAATGCTCTACAATAAAGAAACATATAAAAAAAATACAAATGGTTCTTATGTGAAGATAGGTAGTGAAACAAACTATTACGATCACACTTATGGTAATATCTATAATAATTTGGTTGTATATCACCTCACTACATTTCCAACAAAAAGTGAATTGGAACCATATGAAGAGTCAACTCCTAGCGACTTATATAAGCAATGGTTATGGAAAGTTAGAACTTGTAAGGAAAAATTAGAAAAGACAGGGAATCCCACTCCCCGTAAATATACCATATTTGGCAATTACGATTACACGATAGAAACAGGCCGCACGCACCTTAACCAAAAGCGGGCTGTCAGCTACTTTGATAGGCAGGGCGTAACCGACTCTCTGGTTACCGTAGAGAACTACTACTACGACAATCCTGCGCACGATCAGGCAACAAGAACCGAAACAACTACTAGTAGGGGCAATAAGCTTACCACCTTTACCGCCTATCCTCTAGATTACAGTTCGGACTCGCCCCTATTTGTTAAAGAGATGCAGGACAATGGGCTTGTTACCTACCCCATTGAGAGCGTTAGCTGCATATCAAAAGGGCGGAACCAGTATGTTACCTCTGGAATAGTTAACCAGTATAAGGCCGGAGCAAAAGGCCTGCTCGATTCGCAATGGATGCTTACTACCAGCGATCCTATTGCTTTGGATCGCTTTAAGTTTTCGAACCGGCTATCGGGAGTACAGCCACCTACCGGAAGTAGTACAGCTTTTGCCCCCGATAGCCGCTATGTAAGAAAAGTAAGCTACGATAGCTACGATAGCAATGCCAACCTAACCGCCTACCACATGGAGGGCGATAGCCCAGCTGAAATTGTATGGGGGTATAAGAAGCAGCACCCTGTTGCTATCGCCAAAGGGGCAAACGGGAAGCTAGATGATGCCATTAAGCAAACCTTAAAATATGTAGGGTGCAATAGCCTAGACACCCTTACGGGTAGCGTTCCCTATGTGGTTAACATCCTCAACAATCCAAGCATGTGGGATAACTTTAACAGGAAGCTGAGGGAAATGCTACCCCAGGCGGAGGTAAAAACATTTACCTACCAGCCTTTAGTCGGCACAACCTCCGAAACCGATAGCCGCGGTAAAACGGTGAGGTATGCCTACGACTCGTTTGGTCGGCTGATGAATGTGACAGAGCTAGGTAAGCTTGTATCCAACTACGACTACAAGTACTACAATCAAGCGGCAAGCAATGGCAGCTTTAGTAGTAGAAGCTACAGCTGGGCTTGTAGCAAAAATACCTGCCCAACTGGTTACGTTGGCGGAGGGGTTGTTTACACGGTACCCGAGGGTAAGTACACCTCTACCATCAGCCAGGCCGATGCCGATGCTAAGGCTCAAGCGGAGGCTAGAGATAAAGGGCAGGCCTATGCCAACGATAATGGCACATGCTACTACCTGAATACAAATACGAGCTCAGTTGCCATTGCTCCTAATCCTGGACTTAACAGCACGCTGACAATCACCTCGAATACCGACTGGAATATCCAAGGTATTCCCGAATGGTTGAGCGTTAGCAAAACTTCGGGAAGCGGTAATGCCACCATTACCATGTCTCCAACGGTGGCTTACGACAGCTCGCAGCAGCGTCGTGCAACACTTACGCTACAGTCTACCAATGTGTCCATATCCAAAACAATAGAGGTTTACCAATAGCAGAAAACCGATCACTACGAATATGAGAAAACATACTATCTGCATATCTCTTCATATTGCTCTTCTGGTGGCAGGAAACCTTACCGCCATGGGCCAACAGGTTAGCCCCACCACGGGCCAGAACTACATCGTCAAGCGTACGCCCCGTGAGGGTACCATCGCTGTGGTTGACCTGCTAAAGCTCCCTGCCGCAAAGCAGGGGGCTACCATCGAGTACTACGACGGCCTCGGCCGCCCCCTACAAACCATAGGGGTGGCGGCCACGCCCAACGCTGACGGCTCCGCCTTCAACGACCAAATCACCCCGCACGTGTACGACGGCATGGGGCGCGAGTACCGCCAGTACCTGCCGCTGCCCAAGGCGCAGGGCACAGGTGCGGGAGCCTACTCGGGTACCGCCCTAAACGAGCAGACCACCTTCTACAACGCCCAGTTTAACAACCAGCCTGGCTACGGCGAGACGGTGTTCGATGGATCGCCGCTGAGCCGCGTGGTGGAGCAGGGCGCGCCGGGCAACAGCGGGATGCTGGGACGCGGACATACCGTAACCACCGACTACGGTACCAATACGGGCACCGAAGTTATCCTTTGGAGCGTGGATTATGGCACAGGTGCGCTGGTTAACAGCGGCTACTTTGGCGCTGGTACGCTCTACCGCACCACGGTAAAGGACGAGGACAAAATCTACACCCTAGAGTACAAGGATATGGAGGGGCGCGTGGTGCGCAAGGTGGCCGACGCTGCTGGGCTAAAGGCCACCACCGACTACGTGTACGACGACCTTGGCCGCCTACGCTGGGTGCTGCCGCCCAAATACATGGCCTCTATTAGCAGCAATACTCAGCTAATAGGGGGTAGTGGCACTACCGCAGTGCTCAGCTCGACGGAGCTGAGCAGCGCCAGCGGCGATAGGTACGTGCTCGCCTCTGGCGCCAGCCTTACCCTTAAGCCTGGCTTCGTGGGGCAGGCTGGCTTTTCGGCCACCCAAGGGGGAGCCGCAGAGCCGCTCGACGCGCTGGCCTACTACTACGAGTACGACGGCTACGGGCGTATGATTAAAAAGAAGCTGCCAGGGGTAGAGCCTGTATACATGGTGTACGACGGCCGCGACAGGCTAGTGGCCGTACAGGACGGCGAGCTCAGGAATAAGGGTAGGTGGCTGTACACCCGCTACGATGCGCTGAACCGACCCGTGGAGACGGGCTACCTAACCAACGGGGTAGCTACCCAGACGACGATGCAGCAGCTCGTGGATGCCGCCTTTAGCGCTTCGCCCCAGTACGATACCCCCAGCGGTGTTGAATACTCGAAGAATAGCTTCCCTAGGGCTGCTGATGGAGCAATAGACGCGCTCACCTACACCTTCTACGACAGCTACGTCAACGGTGGAGCTACTGGCGTTGACGCCACCAAAACCTACGGACAAACGGTGACTACCAACGTTACAGGCTTACCCACAGTTGCCCGCGTAAAGGAGCTCACCACCAACACCTGGAGCACCACCGCCACCTACTACGACGAGAGGGGACGGGTAATTCAAACCGTAAAGAAGGGGCTTTACCCAGATGCCAACGGAACAATGACAGTATCAACCGAGCTGGACTTCGTTGGCCAGCCTAAGAGGATTAAGGAAGAGCAATCCTTTAAGCCTTCCGCTACAGCAGGCGCCATTACCACAAGCTTAGAGCGACGCTACGACTACTACGACAGTGGCCAGCTGCGCGGAGTATATGCCAAGATGAATAATGCAGCAACGGAGGAGACGCTGGCCACCTACACCTACGATGAGCTTGGCCATGTGCTGCAAAAGAATTACGGAGGTACCGATCAGAAGCAGCACTACGAGTACAACATCCGCGGCTGGCTGACCGACATTAACGACCCTACTAATGCCACTACCGACTACTTTGCCATGAAGCTGGGGTACGACACCCCTGAGGTGGCAGGGGCAGGTGTGGTTGGGCAGTACGGAGGTAACATCGCTTCTATGGTGTGGCGTACCAAGATGGTTGACGGTACTCAAAACAAGAAAGGCTACGGCTTTGCCTATGACGGACTGGATAGGCTGAATGTTGGTGCCTATGCCAAAGACAACGGCTCGGGCACCCTGGTAGCAGATGAAGCCTATGCTGAAAACATACCGCTTTACGATGAGAACGGAAACATCCGTACTCTTGTTCGTAAGAATGGCAGCAAGGAGGCTACCACTTACGGCTACACCTATAATGGAAATCAGCTTAGCAAGATAACCTTAAATGGGGTAGACAAAAATCCTTACATCTACGACGCCAACGGCAACGCCACCACCGATGGTCGCAACGGGTTTGCAATACAATACAACGAGTTGAACCTTCCTAAGAGCGTGAGCAAAGGTACCCAAACTGTAAGCTATACCTACGACGCTACCGGGTCGAAGCTGGCAATGGTGGATACAGATAATAGTGGCCGCTACTACCACGGCAGCATGGTGTACGAAAGAAGTAAAGAAGGGGCCTTTTCGTTCGGATACGCTCTACACGACGAGGGAATGATAAAATCAACAGACAATGGGTTTGTGTACCAGTACAACCTGAAGGATCACCTCGGGAATACCCGCGCTGTCTTTAAGAAAACAGGAGTGGGGCTAAATACCATGCTGCTACAGGCCACCGACTACTATCCCTTTGGGAAATCGTTCGATAACGTAAATGTTCCGCAAAACCGCTACCTTTACAACGGCAAGGAGCTGCAGGATCAAACCATTGGCGGTACTCCGTTTGGCTGGTACGACTACGGCGCACGGTTCTACGACCCGGAAATCGGGAGGTGGCATAGCGTGGATCCCAAGGCAGAAGTTTCCAGACGTTGGTCTACCTACGCCTACTGCTACAACAATCCACTGCGGTTTATTGATCCTGATGGGATGCAAGCAGGAGATCCAAGATGGGGCTATTTCTTTCAGGGACTTCTTAATTTAGTGAAGGCCCCCTTAAATTTTGTTTCAGAAACTATTGTAAGCATAAAACATTCATTTGAAGGGAATAAAGGTCAACAGGTAAATAACGAACAAGGGGTGAAAGTTTCAGTTGACATTGGACAATACTTAGAATATAATGGGCAGAATGAATGGCATGCACCAGTTAAGGCCCCTATTACTGTTGAAAAAGTTGATAATACGACAATATCTAGTGAGGTAACTAAGAATGTTAATGTAGAGGGGGTTCCAGTAGTAACGTCTGTAAAAACAGAAAAGGACGTGAGTACAAATGAAACAACAAATTCAGTAAGTGTAGGTGTTGGTGTGAAATCAAAAGTTGGTGATGCTGTTATCGAAGTTGGTGTGCAGACTAGTAAAAGTGGTGCTAAACCATATTTTTCAACAACTTTGTCTATTCCTGATGATATGACAAAAAAATCAAAGAAATCAATCAATTTTTCCACTTCATTAAAAGTGAAATAGAGCATATGAAGATGAGATCTAAAATATTTTTCATGTTAGTATTTTGTGTTATCATAGTTTCGTGTAACAAAAAAAACAGTAATATAAAGTACTACTACTTGACAGATGTTTCAAATCCTAAAATAAAAATCAGCGTGTTTGATAGTCTAGAAAATGGCTTTTTTAGAGTTAATTCAGACGAAGAAAGTGTTGTTATTGGAGAATTTGAAAAAGGAGAAAAAGTAGGTGTTTGGTTTTACAATAAAGGTAATCAACACGATAAGATAAGGTGGGATAATTACCAATGTGAAGATGGTATTGTATCTTTGCAATATCCAGACAATTGGTTGTCGATTCCATCTAATGGACTTACTTTTCAAGCAACGTTTGACACAACCCCACATATTAATAATAATTATTATTTCAGAATTATAAGAAATAAAATAATTGGAGGAGTAAACATCGTTGATTACTCCAGACTTTTGATTGATGATATAAGTTCAAACAGTAAAATTATCAGAATACAGCAAAGTTTGCTAAAAAATGGAAACAAGGAATTTGTTTATTCTAATTTAAAAACAATCAAAGGAAGTGATACTTTGCTAATAATGAGTTATGTTACTATCATTGGTCAAAAATATTTTGATGTTTTATATTCGACAAAAAATAATAATACGGATATTAAGGAGCAAATGTTTTATGATATTATATCAAGTATAAAATTTGGTAACCAAAGGATCATAAACAATCTGTCACCAATTAAAGTTAGCAAGTTAACACAGAATTAAATAAATAGCGTTGAATTATTGAATCCCCTTGCTGAGCAAAGTTTAATCAGCGAACGAGGCTAGGCGGCATTTGCAATGCAGTCTAGCATAAGCAGCGGTCCTAGACCGCCATAAAACGAGAATAAAAAAGCCCGGAGCAATCCGGGCTTTTGTGTGCTATAGGGTGTAGATGTTTTACTGGAAGAAGTTCTTAAAGCGCTTCTTGGTGTTGATGATCCCTGTTTGGCGAGGGCTACTGACCTAGTCGGTTCTATTATTGCAGGCTGTAACTTTAGGCAATGGATTTGTTAGGCTTTGTCCTGCCAACCAAAAGCAGGAAGGATACCAGCCCCAGCACAAAGAAGATGGCGATGGAGAGCACCGAGTAGCGCATGCTGCCCGTAATGGCCTCGATGATGCCGAACATGAAGGTGCCCAAAACGGTTGCCATCTTCTCCAGCACGTCGTAGAAGCTGAAGTAGGAGGTGTGGTCGGTGGTTTCGGGCAGCATCTTCGAGTAGGTCGATCGCGCCAGCGACTGCGTACCGCCCATCACCAGCCCGATTATGATGGCGGCAACGATAAAGCCGCCGGTACCCCTAATGGCAAAGGCGTAGATGCAAACGGCAATCCAGATAACCAGCGATGCCAGCAGCGCCTGCATGTTGCCAATCTTCTCCGATAGGCGGGCAAACGACCATGCCCCGGCAATGCCCACCAGCTGAATAACCAGAATGGTGCCTATCAGCACATCCTCCTTTACCCCCAGCTGCTTTTCGCCGTAGCTGGCCGCCATAAACATGGTGGTTAGCAACCCCATCATGGTGAAGAAGAACCCGATCAGGAATACGGTAAGCCGGTACGACTTTATCACCTTCTTGAAAGTCTGCCGGAGCTCGCGGTAGCCGTTTAGTAGAACTTTTTCCTTTCGCTTGCGCTTCCTTAGCGTGTACTTTGGGAGAGCCTCGAAGGTAATCTGCGAGAATCCCAGCCACCATAGGAATACGGTAACAAACGATATCTGGGCTGGAAGCGGGGAGCCATGCGCTATTCCGAATAGTCCCGGCTGCATGATCATAAAAAGGTTGAACAGCAGCAGCACTACCCCGCCCAGGTAGCCCAGCGAGTACCCTCGCGCGCTGATGCGATCCTGCATATCCTCGCTGGCTATCACCGGAAGAAACGAGTTGTAGAAGACGATGCTGCCGCCGTAGCCGATGGTTCCGAGGGTGAACGCAATAGTCCCCAGCTCGATGGTGTTTTTGTTGAAGAAGAAAAGCGCCCCGCACGATACTGATCCGATGAGCGTAAAGGTCTTCATAAAGGCCCGCCGGCGCCCCGTGTAATCGGCAAACGAGGAGAGCAGCGGCGACAGGATTGCCACGAAGAGGTAGGCAAAGGCGATAGACCACGAGTAGAGTACGGTATTTACGATCTCGTGCCCAAAGAACGAAACCGTGTAGCTGCCATTGGTGCGCGTTACCGAGTTGAAGTATATGGGGAAGATGGTGGAGGCAATGGTTAGCTGGTAAACCGAGTTCGCCCAATCGTACATCACCCAGCCGCGGACAACCTTCGGGTCGTTTCTAACTATTGGTAGTGCTGCGTTTCGGTTCATCATCGTTCAGGTTTTGCTTCTGGGTTTTTACAGGATAAAGATAGCTATACCGTAAGCAAATGCACGCGGTTTATTGAGGTCGTAGAATTCTATCTGACCATTAGAAACAATTACTCTCACATGAAAACTCTGATTATCGGGGTGCTTATATGGAGCGCTGCTGAACAAAAGAACCAATGGTGCGGTTTGAATATAGAGCGGCTCCAGAAAGCTTGAAAAGGTTTATTCCACCGCATCTGCCAGTGATTGTTCGTCATGTTAATCAAAAACGATAGAAGATGAAATTTAACGCTTTAGACTACATCATCCTCATCGGCTACATCCTCATTATACTTGGGATTGGCCTAGGAGTAGCTAGGGAAAAGAAGGGAAAGAAGAAGAACACCTCCGACTACTTTCTTGCAAGCAAAGGGCTACCCTGGTGGATAATCGGATCGTCGCTTATTGCGAGCAACATCTCGGCCGAGCAGTTCATTGGCATGTCGGGATCGGGCTTTGCCATCGGAATGGGCATTGCATCGTACGAGTTTATGGCCGCCATTACGCTGATTATTGTTGCCGTGTTCTTCCTTCCCATCTTCCTTAAGATGGGCATCTTTACCATGCCCGAGTTCCTGGAGCAGCGCTACGACAATAGGGTAAAAACAACCATGGCCATCTTCTGGCTGGCTGTCTTTATTTTTGTAAACCTAGCCTCCATCCTCTACCTAGGCGCACTTACCATCAAGAACGTCATCTTCGAGGGCAAGGACCTGCTCATCATGGGGTACAATGTCGATCCTCTTTGGTTCGGTATCATTGCGCTGGGTGCATTCTCTGCCACGTACTCGATATACGGAGGCCTAAAGTCGGTAGCCATGACCGATGTGGTTCAGGTAGTCTTTCTGATTGGTGGCGGATTGTTTACCACCTACGTGGCGCTTCAGTACCTTGGCGATAACGGCAACGCCTTCGATGGCTTTATTAAACTTACCGAGAAGGCACCCGAGAAGTTCGACATGATTCTGAGCAAGGACAATCCTCAGTACTCGAACCTGCCAGGCATAAGCGTGCTTATTGGAGGAATGTGGATTGCCAACCTCTACTACTGGGGATGCAACCAGTACATTATCCAGCGTGCGCTGGCCGCAAAGAGCGTCAAGGAGGCACAGTCGGGGCTTGCGTTTGCTGGAATCCTTAAGCTCCTCCTTCCCCTAATAGTTGTTATCCCCGGAATCGTGGCATTTGTCATCAATAGCGATCCCACCAATGTGCACCACAACGAGATTGCCAAACCCGATGCCGCCTACCCCTGGCTGCTGCACAACTTTGTGCCCAACGGGGTTAAAGGCTTAGCCTTTGCGGCGCTGGTGGCCGCTATCGTCAGCTCGCTGGCCTCCATGATGAACAGCATCTCCACCATCTTTACCATGGATATCTACAACTGCTACATCAAGAAGGATGCCTCGCAAACCCACCTTGTTAAGGTGGGTCGAATTACGGCTGGGGTAGCGCTCCTTATTGCCATTCCAGTAGCCATTCTGCTCCAGAACCTCGACCAAGCCTTCCAGTATATCCAGGAGTTTACCGGCTTTATAAGCCCTGGTGCACTCGCCATCTTCCTTCTAGGCTTCTTCTGGAAAAAAGCAACCGCAAATGGCGCGCTTTTCGCCGCCTTGGGCACCTTCATATTCTCGGCGTTGCTGAAGTTTGCCACGCCAGATCTTCCTTTTATGGATAGAATGATGGTTGTCTTCTTCATCTGCGTTCTGATAATGGTTATTGCCGCATACATCGAAAAGAAGCCGGTGACTAGCGCCAAGTCCATCATCTACGACAGGAGTATGCTCGTTACCGGAAGGGGGTTCAAGATTGCCTCGTTCTTTATAATTGCATTTCTAATATTTATCTACATTATTTGGTGGTAGTAGCATCGCCAATAACAAGTAAAAACGCCCGAAGAAATTCGGGCGTTTTTACTTGGCAATTACTCAATCTGAATAGCTTTTACGATGATCCTATTGGGGGGATTAGAGGTCATATTTCAGAATAACTTATGCTAACTGCTCGTTGAGGCTGACAAACGATGGCAAAGCCACTACTAGTAGCATTCGAATAGGGGTTGATTGTGTTTGCCGAGGTATTTCCATCGTATGAATAAGCCGTAAAATTAGCAGGAAATGCTGCTCTACATTTGGTTCGGATAAATCAATATCACCTAACGAAACCCGACCAGATGAAAGTACAAATCGTAATACGGACAACTATACTCCTAGCTATAGCGCTAGTGCCGTTTTATGCAGGTGCGCAGCAGATTCGTAGAAAAGCACAAATTACTTTTACAGCTACAAAACCTAAGATAGATGGAGCGCTAACCGACTCGGTTTGGGCTAAGGCTGCGCCGCTTACCGGCTACACCCAGCATAAGCCCAATAGGCTGGAGCCCGCTAAGCTTAAAACCGAGGTGCGGCTGATGTACGACAAGTCCTCCATCTATGTGTATGCGCAATTGGAGGATACCGCCGCGCTTAAAATTGCTAAGCAGCTGGGGCCTCGCGATTCGTTTGACGATCCCAACTGCGACCTGTTCGGCATTGGCTTTAGCCCCTACAACGATGGGATAACCACTTACTACTTCCATGTTTCGGCAGCGGGGGTACAGTCCGACCAAAAGGTAACCGGAACCACCTACGATAGATCGTGGAATGCGGTATGGTATAGCGCGGTTAAGCGATACGATTGGGGTTGGTCGGTTGAGATGGAGATTCCCCTTACCCAGCTGCGATTTTCATCGGCGAATGGGGTATGGGGTTTCAACATTTGGCGCAACATTAAGCGTAGCCAGGAGTGGGACACCTACAATCCGGTAGATGTTAACATCGAAGGGAAAAACAACCAGGAGGCCAACCTCGTTGGGTTCGACAAACTGAGGATGCCCTTCCGCCTATCGCTAACGCCTTACCTATCGTACTCTACCGAGCGCAGCAACCGCGGTACGGACAATACGCTTAAGGGTGGGCTTGACCTTCGCTACGGCATCTCGGATGGCTTCACCCTCGATATGATGGTTATCCCCGATTTCAGTCAGGTGCGATCGGACGATGTGCAGCTTAACCTTAGTACTGTAGAGCAGCACTTCGACGAGAATCGCCAGTTCTTCAACGAGGGTTCAGAACTCTTCTCGCGTGGTGGTATCTTCTACTCACGCCGTATTGGGAGCAGCCCGTTGTACTCCTCCAAAGCATACCAAAATCTTCAGCCCAATGAGGTGGTTAAGGAGATGCCCTCAGCTACCTCCATCATTAATGCTACAAAGATTTCGGGCAGAACCAAGGGCGGTTTAGGAATCGGCTTCCTGAATGCGCTTACCGGCGATACCTACGCTGAGGTTAGAAACGCATCAACCGGTAGAACCCGCGAGGTAAACGTGCAGCCGCTTACCAACTACAACGTCAGCGTTGTTGATATTCCGTTTAGGAACAGCTCCTACCTGTCGGTGATAAACGGCAACATGCTGCTACCCAACAACCGCTTTACGGCAAACACTTCGGCAGTCGATTTCTACCTAGCCAGCAAGTCGCAGTCGTACGCGCTAAAGGGGGCGGTGCAGTACGCCCTGCAGGCCGATTCGGGCAGCGTAAGCAACGATGGCTACGCCTACCAGTTAAGCGCGCTTAAGACTGCGGGCAAGCTGCGCATCGAGCTCTCGAATACGCTCTACCAGAATACCTACAACCACTCGTACTTGGGCTACCTCGATCAGAACAACCGCATCATCAACTTTGGAAAGGTGCAGTATGTATCGTACGATAGAAGCGGGAACCTTAAGTACCGCACCCTTCTCTTCAACTTTACCAACGAGCTGCTGTACCGCCCAACGCGCTACTCGCGCAACGAGTTTACCCTATCGGGAGGGTTAACCTTTACCAACGAGCTGCACTTCGAGCTGGAGACATCGGTAACGCCAGGGGTTAAGTACGACTACTTCGAGCCCCGTCAGCCGGGCTACAAGTACGCCGAGCCGCGCGCCATCTGGACCGGGTTTACCTTTAACACCGATACTCGAAAAAAGCTGTCGATAAGTAAAATGCTTATTGGCTACTGGGTTGCCGAAAGGTACGATAAGAGCACCTTCTACCTTCAGGTAAATCCGAGCCTGCGCTTTAACGATAGGCTGGCCTCCACCATTGGCTTTTTCGGTACGTTCAACGAAAACGCCATCGGCTTTGCCGAAACCGATGCTGTGTCGGGAGTTCCGGTATTTGGCCGACGCGATATCAAGAACTACGAGCAGTCGGCCCAGTTGAGCTACATCATATCGAGGAATGCCTACACCAACATACGCGCCCGCTACAACTGGACCAGCGTTCGCTACAAGCAGTTTTACCATCTGAAAGAGGATGGATGGGTAGATGGAATTGACTTTTTGCAAAACAGAGATATCAACTACACCGCTGCGAGTATTGAGGCGAGCTTTGCCTGGACCTTTGCCCCCGGCAGCCAGCTGTCGGTAATGTACCGCAAGAGCTTCGACGACTACCAGCTGATGAAGCCGATCGCCTACATGGATAACATCCGGCGAATGGGCGATATGCCGCAGCGCGACCTGATCTCGTTCAGGGTTATCTACTACTGGGGTTCCTAGAAAAGATAGCTCCGCAAAGTCAACTATGTTGCCGATTGGTTGTTTATTTGAATGAGCTGATACGTTATTATCGTTTGTAATTGTATTATGCTTTATTCAGCTGCAAAGGGAGGATTCTGTGAAGGAGCCTCCCTTTAACGTGTTCGCAAGCAATTAGACTTTAGAAGTTAGATCTTAGCTGGTGCCCTAGCTTCAGGGCGAATAGGTTGTCAACCTCCGCTTCCATCTCCGTTCGGCTATTGGCTCTAGCCTCAGACTGGGGATATACAAGCCAATTATAATTCTGTTAAACTGCGTGTAACCAGCGCCATGCGCTACGCCGTGGCACGCTTTTGGCGCGTTAGTCCGTATGGTTCGACATGTTGAGAACCACTCCGATCGGCTAAGTGAAGAATCCGAATGATTTTAGAATTTGGCAGTGCATCCAGAAGCTCATGTATCCACGGCATGGGCTTCTTCGTTTTTAAATCGGCAAGCGCATCCGTATGCCGATTCCCCGCTAGCTTTTCCCGGCTGAGGCTCCGTACCCCAACCGCTCTACTAGGTGGGAATGTATTTCTACATCTGTTAAACCCAGCTATTTAGCTAATATCGCAGGAGCGCCTTGTAGCAGATATTTTAGCTCCGCTCTTGACATTTGGCATGCATTTGGCGTATCTAGCACGGGCAACAGTGCACGTATCAAATTTTAAACTGAAGCTATGAGAATAAAGGCAATTCTAGTGTTGGCTGCCATCGTTGCAGCCATGCTGCTGGCATCGTGCAGCAAGAGCGACGATGTCGCAAACACCGATGTGGTTTCGCCAACAGCCGTTAAGGCCGCCTTCGAATCGCAGTTCCCCACCGCCGGCAGCGTAAGCTGGAGCAGCGTGGACAACTTCCAGGTAGCCAGCTTTACCCTAAACTCGGCCACCAAGAGCACCACCAGCAGCGCTCATAGGTGCACCGCTTGGTACAAGGGCAACGGCAAGTGGGAGATGACCGAGATCGAGTACACCTCCGACCAGCTGCCCGACACGGTGAAGAAAGCCTACACGGCATCGGCGTACGGCGATGGCTCGTGGGCCATCGTAAAGATCGTGAAGCTGGCGAAGGCTGACGGAACAACCTTCTTCAAGTTCGAACTCTCGAAGAGCGGGCAGAACAACATGCTCCTCTACTTCGGCGCCGGCGGAAAGCTCGTTAAGGTGAAGGAGAAGAACAAGAACTACCCCGACTGCGGCAACTACCCCAACGTGGTTTCGGACTCGCTGAAGGCAGCCGTAGCCAAGCTCTACCCCACCGGCACCATCGGCGAGGTGATGCAGGGCCACTGGGGCTACTGGGTGGAGGTAAAGGATGGCGCCAACCTCTACAACCTCTTCTTCAGCCGCAAGTACGAGTTGCTCATGTCCATCAGCGAGCTAACCCTAGCCGGGCTACCACAGGCCGTGCAGGATGCCTTTAAGTCCAGCAGCTACGCCAGCTGGACCGTCGATAAAATTAAGGGCATCACCATGCCCGGCATCACCCAGCAGCTGTACCTGCTCTTCGTATCGAAGGATAACCGCTACATGCTGCTCATCTACGGCGCCGACGGCAAGCCCTTTGGCGGGCCCAACAGCTTCGGCTACTAACAAACGTACAAACTTTGACCATTCATATCAGTAAGAGGGGGTAGCGCCGTTGGTGCTGCCCCCTTTTTTGCGGATGGTCGGGCAGCCGAGGGGGATGATCGCCCCCCGCCAGCGCATCATTTGAGACTGTTCATGCAACTGTGTCTGCAAAATGATAACGATAACTTTGCAGACAATGAAAGAGGAAGAAAAAGTAGCGAGCTTCAGCTACGAGGAATTTGAGAAGGAGGCCATCAAAGGCCTTTACGAGCGCAAGAGCCTAAGCGGCGAGAATGGGGTGTTCGCCCCGCTGCTCAAGCACTTTTTGGAGAAGGCCCTAGCGCTGGAGCTGGAGCAGCACCTGAAGGATTCGGAGGGCAACAAGCGCAACGGCGCTACCACCAAAACGGTTAAGAGCTCGAACGGCGAGTTTGAGCTCAGCCCCCCCAGAGACCGTAACGGATCCTTTACCCCAGAGATCGTGGCCAAGCGGCAGGTGCTGCTGGACGACGAGCTCTGCGAGAAGGTGCTCTCGCTCTACGCCAAGGGGATGAGCTACGCCGACATTCGGAAGCTGCTGATGGAGGTTTACGGGCTTTCGCTCTCGCCCGCCCAGATGAGCGAGCTCACCGATCGGCTCATCCCCGAGCTGCAGGAGTGGCAGCAGCGCCCGCTGAGCCCGCTCTACGCGATAGTCTGGTTCGACGCCATCCACTTCAAGTGCCGCGAGGGCGGTGCAGTGCAGGGCAAGGCGCTCTACAACGTCTACGCGGTCAGCCAGGAGGGCTTTCGGGAGCTGCTGGGCATCTACATTGCCGGGAGCGAGTCGGCCCGCTTCTGGCTGGAGGTGCTGCAGGATCTGCGCCTTCGGGGCGTGGAGGACATCCTGATCGCCTGCACGGATAACCTCAAGGGCTTCAGCGAGGCCATCAGCAGCACCTTTCCCGAGACGGTCATCCAGAGCTGCATCGTCCACCAGGTGCGCAGCACGCTCAAGTACGTGGTTAAAAAAGACTACAAGGCCATCACCGCCGACATGCGGGCCATCTACGGCAGCCCCACGCTGGAGGCGGGCGAGGCGGAGCTCGAGCGCTTCGCCGAGCGCTGGGGGACGAAGTACCCCACCGCCGTCAAGAGCTGGCGGGAAAACTGGTACAAGCTGAGCTCCTTCTTCGACTTCGGCAGGGAGATCCGCCGGCTCATGTACACCACCAACCCCATCGAGGGCATCCACCGGCGCATGCGGAAGGTGACCAAGACCAAGGGGTGCTTCTCCTCCGACATGGCCATCAAGAAGCTGATATACCTCGTTATTCGGGATATCAACTCGAGCCCAAAGCGGGAAGTTGCGGGGTGGAAGCTCATCTACGGGCAGCTTTGCATTAAATTTGCCGAGCGGATGGCCAAGTTTGGAGCATGAAGAACACCCGCGAAGGAAGGCCAGGCCTCCTAGCGGGGCAAGGGTATACAAGTGGCTCCGTTCCTCCGCCACCCTTGCCCCGCTAGCAGCCCTAACCTAAAAGGCAGGCGTAATTCCTGCTTCCGAAAAAATAGGGTAGACACAGTTCCGTGAATAATCCCCATCATTTGACGAAAAAGCGCAGCGCGATGACTAAATTGCTCAAGGCAATGACTAAATTCCACCACACGATGACTAATTTCCACGAAGCTTCGACTAAATTGCTCGAAGCAATGACTAAATTCCACCAAGCGATGATTAAATTAGTCAAGCCGATGACTAATTTGCACAAGACGGTGACTAAATAAGTCAAGCCGATGACTAATTTCCACCAGGGGATGATGAAATTGCTCCAATTATTTGCCGATTTACGCCGATCGTTTGGGCATTTTGCGTAACTTGGGGGCAGATCATCAACCTATTATACCTATGATAAGCCTAAACCTTGAAAAATTGGTGAAGCTACGCGGCTACAGCAACGTGCTGGAGTTTACGCGCGCCATTGGCATGCATCCAAGCCGCTACCGCGTGCTGATGAACAACCCCAAAACCATTAGCTACAAGCTGCTCGACCGCCTGTGCTGGGAGCTTCGCTGTACGCCCAACGAGCTGCTGGAGTGGGAGCCCGATGCGCACCAAGCAAAGGACGAGAACCATCCGCTCCGCCAGCTAATCGCCACCCGCGAGCTCCGAAAGCTGCAGCAGGCGGTCTAGAATATCGACCCCAGCAAGGTGGCCAAGGCGCTGGAACTGCTGCAGGAGCTGGAGAAGGGGGAGTAGGCGGGGGCTGTTGTAACGCCGTTTCGATACAACGGCTTTACAGCCAACAACCTCGTTTGAATAGCGTAGTTGCTGCTGCGCTTTTTCTTTTTTAGTATATCTCCCACGGATAAAAACGGAGGAGACGGTATGGCGTGCTACAAATCGGCAACCGCTACGCGGTAAAGCACGGCACGTAGAGGTTGCCCGACGGGCATTACGGCTTGTAGCCATCAACCAGCATGCTCGAATTTACCGCATAGCGGTTAAACCCTGTTGGGCGAGGGGTACTGCCCATAGCCGTCATGCTAAGACCGAATTCAAAAGGATAAACGCCCAATAGCAGCACGTAATCCCCTCCACGGGAGGGGTAGGGGTGGGTTAAGAACCTAAATGGATTTAAAAATATTGATTTAAAAGAGCCCCCCTCCAACGGAGACTTTCTCATCTACCTCTTAGCGTTACGTAGTTTCTCTGATTCCTTCCACTTTTTGGTAATCCTTTTATCTACCAGCCGGTAGTATAAAAACGAGAAGGTAAGCGCAGCAACCCATAGCATGACAAGCTTTGCGTACCACCTTAACTTGCGCATCATACGATCCTTAAAGTCCACCTTCTCTCCTTTGTTTGTTAGGATAACATGCTCGTTCTTGGTGTTGAAAAGAACGTAGCATTCAAATTTTTCGCTGATCTCACCTTTATCTGTTATATCAAAAGCATATTCTACACCATCAATCTTAGCATAAGCTATATCAGAAGATCCTCTACCGTGTGCAAAGTCTATATCTTTCACAAACTTTTCAACAAAGTAGTCCCTGTTTTTATAATCGCTTAGTCTCTTCAATACAAAATCCATTTCGCATAACACAACAAATGTTGATCCTAGGCTTATAAATATGAGAACAAAAATAAAAATCTTACTTGCTGCCACCCAATTACCACTCATAACGATCGGTTATATTAAATTCATACTTAAATCAGCGATATCCCGCCCGTTGGCTGCGGGCATTTTTACGGTACTGCTGCACCAAAAGTAGTAAAAAACGGGGCGTAGCCTACTTCTGCAGTTTTTAGCTTCTTAAGAGGCCAATGGCTGTCCAACAACATACTTTTGGGGGTGTTCGCGTGTTAGCGCGGCAGCTATCTTTGCCGGCGATGAACAGAATCCGCCAAGCATATCGTCCTACCCTTTGGTTTAAGCGCTGGTCGCGCCGTGCCGATGCCGCCTTTATGAGCCTCGGCAAGGTGGTGCACATCGGCAGCCTAAAGGTGGACATCTGCCGTATGGCTATGCTCAAGAGCGGGGTTATTGGCGTGGAGCGCATGCTGCTTCAGCTTATCAGCGGCAGCAACGACGAGGAGTTCGATCCGGACATCGCCGAGTGGGGGTGCGAGCAGGCGCTGGTCCCCGCTATCATCAGCTTACAGGTGCAACCAAAAGCGATACCTGCTGCGGCATCGGCTGCTGTAGGTGTTCTTATACCATATTCTGATCCCACATTGAAAGGAGCAAGCGCCCTTTGGATGTGGGATTTTTCTTTTTGCAATCAACTAAAACGTACGATACGATGATGACTTCGCAGGATGCCCTTGCGCTGAAGGAGCGCATTTTGAACGGCTACCAGATTACCGAGAATGAGGCTTTGGAGCTTGTAAGGATAGAGGATAAGGAGGTGCTCTACCAGCTGGCGGATGATATCCGTCGCCACTTTCTACGGAACGACTTTGAGATGTGCTCCATCATCAACGCGCGCTCGGGCAAGTGCTCGGAGGACTGCAAGTGGTGCTCGCAGTCGGCCCACCACAACACCAACGTTGAGGTCTACCCGCTCATCTCGTCGCCGGTAGCGGTGGCCATGGCGCACAATAACGCTAGGCAGGGCGTGGCCAAGTTCTCGCTGGTAACCAGCGGGCGCACCCTTTCGCAGGCTGATGTGGATAAGTCGTGCGGTATCTACAACGATATCCGCAAGGAGGTGGATATCCACCTTTGCGCTTCCATGGGATTGCTCACCAAGGCGCAGCTGCAGCAGCTGGCCGAGGCAGGGGTGGAGCACTACCACTGCAACCTCGAGACGGCGCCATCGTTCTTCCCAACGCTCTGCACCACGCACACCGTCGAGGAGAAGATGCAGACCATCCGCTGGGCCAAGGAGGCTGGGCTGGGCATCTGCTCGGGCGGCATCATCGGCATGGGCGAAACCCAGGAGCAGCGCGTGGAGTTTGCCCTTACGCTTCGCGAAATTGGGGCGCAGTCTATCCCTATCAACATCCTAAACCCTATCGAGGGTACCAAGTTGGCCGGCAAAACCCAAAAGCTTACCGAGGAGGAGATTCTTACCACCTTCGCCATCTTCCGCGTAGTGAACCCAACGGCTAAGATCCGCTTTGCTGCCGGACGTCAGGAGATTGCCCACATCATGGACAAGGCCCTCCGCTGCGGCATGAGCGCCGCACTTGTTGGCGACCTGCTCACCACCCTCGGCTCCAGCGTTGCAGAGGATGTGAAGATGCTGGAGGGGAATGGGTATAATATTGTGAGGAGTTAGAGGAAGTTATTTCAGAAGTTAGAAGGAGTTAGAGGAAGATAATTTGAATGATAAAGAAGTTGAAATTGGCAGTGCTTTTCTTCATGGCGATTCCCCTCTTTGTTAAGGAGGGGTGCCCGAAGGGCGGGGAGGTTGCTTAATCAAACCACCCCCGGCTGCGCCGACCCCTCCTTGGAAAGGAGGGGAATCGCTTCGATCTCGCCTTACATATAACTTTTATCTCTTTTCTAACGTCTAACTACTAACATCTAAAGTCTAGAAAAGAATGACCACAGAACAGCTACTAGCATACGACAGGGAGCACATCTGGCATCCCTACACATCGATGATCGACCCGCTGCCGGTGTACCTGGTGAAGAGGGCCGAAGGAGTAATCCTCGAGCTGGAGGATGGGCGTCAGCTTGTCGACGGCATGTCGAGCTGGTGGGCGGCTATTCATGGCTACAACCATCCGCACATCAACGCTGCCATAGAGCGGCAGCTAAAGGATATGTCGCACGTGATGTTTGGCGGCATAACGCATCGTCCAGCGGTGGAACTGGCAGCAAAGCTGGTGGGCATGACTCCCGAAGGGTTGGAACGCGTATTCTTCTCCGATTCGGGCTCAGTAGCCGTTGAGGTGGCTATCAAGATGGCGCTGCAGTACCAGAACGCAAGGGGCAAGTCGCAGAAGAACCAGCTGCTCACCATTCGTTCGGGCTACCACGGCGATACCTGGCACACCATGAGCGTATGCGACCCCGATGGTGGAATGCACACCATATGGAACGGGCGCTTGCCCATCCATCACTTTGTGGATGCGCCCAAGGTGCTCTTTGGCGAGGAGTGGAACCCTTCAGACCTAGATCAAATGCGCCAAACCCTAGAGCAGCATCACCAGCGAATTGGTGCGGTAATACTAGAGCCAATAGTGCAGGGTGCTGGCGGAATGCGCTTCTACGCTCCCGAATACCTAAAAGGGGTGAAGAGCCTCTGCGAGGAGTTCGATGTGCTGCTGATTGCCGACGAGATTGCCACCGGTTTTGGTCGTAGCGGGAAACTTTTTGCCTGCGAGTGGGCTGGCATCACCCCCGATATCATGTGCTTGGGAAAGGCAATCACCGGAGGCTACATGAGCTTCGCGGCAACGCTGGCTACTGCCGAGGTGGCCGAGACCATCTCGAAGGGCACCCCCAGCGTGTTTATGCACGGTCCAACCTTTATGGGCAATCCGTTAGCCTGCGCCGCTGCAAACGCATCGCTGGAGCTGATTCTGGATCATTCGCCGCTTCCAAAGGTTGCTGCAATAGAGGCGCAGCTAAAAAGGGAGCTGACACCCGCTCTGCAATTCGATAGCGTTGCCGATGTGCGCGTGCTTGGCGCAATCGGCGTTATCGAAATGAAAGAGCCGGTTGTAATGGCCGACATCCAGCGACGCTTTGTTGAGGAGGGTATTTGGGTTCGTCCATTTGGCAAGCTGGTGTACGTTATGCCGCCATTTGTTATCACGGAGGATGAGCTGAGCAGGTTGACTTCGGGGCTGGTGAAGGTGGTTGGGGAATGTAAATAGGGAGTAGTGAATAGGGAGAAGTGAGTGAACAGACAAATGCTTAATCAAGGCTCTTTATCCTCCCGCCTTGGCGGGAGGTAGGGGTGGGTTAAGGGCGTTTCAACTTTAGATGTCTTCATTTATTTGAAAAGTAAACCCACCCCCTGCCCCCTCCCGAGGAGGGGATTACGTAGAAGAAATAATCGAGGTACTGATAAGAAAGAAGAATGACGAATTATCAAACCATACTATCCCAGCTCGAGCAATCGGGGAATCTGCGCCAGCTGCGCAACACCCGTAGCGAGGGAAAGTACATCGTCCACGAGGGACGGCGCTACCTGAACCTCTCGTCGAACGACTACCTTGGCGTAGCGTGCGATTTTGAGCTGCAGCGAGAGTTCTTGGCAAGCGTTGACAATACCGCAGAGTTTCTCTTGGGCTCCACCTCGTCGCGGCTGCTTACGGGCAATGCGCCATCGTACACCGAGCTGGAGCAGAAGCTGGCAAGCCTCTTTGGGCGCGAGGCGGCGCTGGTGTTCAACAGCGGATACCATGCCAACATCGGAGTGCTGCCTGCGCTAACCTCGAAGGGCGATTTGATACTTGCCGATAAGCTGGTTCACGCCAGCATCATCGACGGGCTAAGGCTCTGCGAGGCCAAGTGGGAGCGCTACCGCCACAACGACTTGGAGCATCTCGAAAGGCTCATCATCAAGAATAGAAACGACTACAACCGCATATTCATCGTAACCGAATCGGTGTTCAGCATGGATGGCGATGTGGCCGACCTACCAGCCCTATGCGACCTGAAGGAGCGGTACGGCGCAACGCTGTACGTCGACGAGGCGCACGCCTTTGGGGCGGTGGGTGCGCACGGGCTTGGGCTTTGCGAGGCAACCGGCACCACCCAGCGCATCGACCTTATCGTGGGAACCTTCGGCAAGGCCATCGCATCGCAGGGAGCTTACCTTGTTGCCGATCGCGAGGTGGTAAGCTACCTGGTAAACACCATGCGCCCGCTGATATTCACCACGGCGCTGCCGCCCGTAAGCCTGCATTGGAGCCGCTTTGTGGTAGATGCGCTCGAAGGAATGGCGACGGATAGAGCTAAACTGATTGCTTTGGGTAACCTGCTGCGCTCGGAGCTGGAAAGGGTGGGCGCGGAGACGCGCGGCTGCTCGCACATCGTGCCCATTGTGGCTGGCGAGAATCACGAAGCCATTCGTTTGGCTGAGCTGATGCAGCAGAACGGCTTCTGGGCGCTGCCCATCCGCTACCCCACCGTGCCCAAGGGCGAGGCGCGAATCCGCATATCGCTCCATCCGCAGATAACCGAAGACGAAGTAGCCGAAATCGTAAAGGTAGCCGAGCAATGGAAGCAAAATGGGTAGTAAGGAATAGCCGCAAGTCGCTTATCCTCTTTTTCTGCGGATGGGGTTTCGACGAGCGCTGCATAAGGCACATCGGCAGCCAGTGGCACGATGTGGTGGCCGTGTACGACTACCGCTCGCTCGATTTCGATCAATCAGTTACCAACGAATACGACGAGGTTGAGGTGGTGGCCTGGTCGTTTGGCGTTTGGGCTGCAGGTTGGCTGATGGAGCAGGGTCTGCTGCGGGCCAATAGCGCCCGTGCCATCAACGGAACGCTGAACCCGGTAAGCGACACGGAGGGAATCCCTACGGCCATATTCGGGGGAACGGTGGGTAACCTTACCGAGACCACCATGAAAAAGTTTACGATGCGCATCTGCGGCGGTGCCCGTGGCTACGCCGAGCTGTCGGAGCTGATGCCCCAGCGCTGCTTCGAGGAGCAGCGGGAGGAGCTAATCCTGCTGGGCGAGCACTTCCAACGATGGTCGCTGCCGAATAAGGATATCTGGTCGTCCGCCCTTATCTCCACCGATGATTTGATCTTCCCATACCAAAACCTGAAAAACCATTGGGGAGATAGGGCTACGACCATTGGCGGCGCTCACCTCTGCTTCGGGAAGGTGGAGTCGTGGAAGGAGATGATTGGGGAATAGTGAGTAGTGAGTAGGACAAACACCTAATCAAGTCTCCGTTATCCTCCCGCTTAGGCGGGAGGTAGGGGTGGGTTAATGGCGCTAAAAGAGTAGCTGTCTGTTTGAGAGAAGAGAACCCACCCCCTGCCCCCTCCCAAGGAGGGGATAACGCCGAAGTGCCTAGAGATAGTTGTGAGGCTTGCATCTGCAGATGCAACCCCTCCAAATGCATTTTTGATGCTTGCATCTGCAGATGCAAGGGCAAACCGGATGTTTTTGGTGCTTGCATCTGCAGATGCAAAGGCAAAAAATTCATTTTCGGTGGTGGAATGTGCACATGCAAGGGGTAAAAAAAGATTTTTGGAGGTGGAATGTGCACATGCATGCCTCCAGGCGGAATCGCTAACATGTAAAAATGGAAGAACCAATGAATAAGAAAGCGGTACGAGATGGATTCACCGGGTGCTACGGCACCTACGCTACCGAGGCGGTGGTGCAGCAGGCGATTGCCCAACGCTTAGCCGCGCTACTCGATAAGCACGTAGGAGGTGTCATCAACCGCGCGGTTGAGGTGGGCTGCGGGTCGGGGTTTCTTACCCAGATGGTGCTGGAGCGCTTCCCCAAGGCGGCCTGGCTGCTTAACGATATCGCCCCATCGTCGAAGGGCTACGTTGACGAGGCTGCCCAGCGCTGCAATGCCGTAGATGCTACCTTCGAGCTGGGCGATGCCGAGGCTATGGAGCTTCCCAGCGGCATCGACCTCTTTGTCTCCTCGTCGGCGGTGCAGTGGTTTTCCGATTTGGAGGGCTTCCTGAAGCGTCTTTCCGAGGCGATGAGCGAAGGCGGAACCGTTGCCATCAGCACCTTTGGTCCGCAAAACCTCCGCGAGGTTCGCGAGCTTACCGGAAGCGGATTATCCTACCTATCGCATGACGCGTTTCGTGCGGCTGTGAGTCGGTACTTCGATGTTGAGGAGTGCTTGGAGGATCGTACCTCCATCTACTTTGACGAGCCGGTTGAGGTGCTGCGCCACATCAAGCAAACGGGCGTAAACGGCGCCTTCCGCCAGTGCTGGACCAAGGGGAAGCTCGCCCGCTTTACCGAGGGCTACGAGGAGTTCCGTAGCGCTAACGGCTACCCGCTCACCTACCATCCGATGTACGTGGTGGCGAGAAAGGGGGGAGGGAGTAGTGAATAGTGAATAGAGAGTAGGAACTAAAATCCCTATCCTCTCTGTACCCCCGTACTAAATTCTAATATCTAAAGTCTAGCGTCTAATGTCTAACATCTAAAGTCTATATAAATGAGTAAAGTCTTTTTCATAACAGGAATTGATACCGATGCCGGCAAGAGCATGGCAACGGGAATGCTGGCAAAGTACCTGCTGGCAAAGGGAGTGAACGTAATTACCCAAAAGCTGATTCAAACGGGCTGCGTGGGCGTATCGGAGGATATCATCACCCACCGCCAGCTGATGGGCATGGAGCTGCAGCCGGTGGATACCGACTACACCACCTGTCCGATAGTGTACACCTACCCCTGCTCGCCGCACCTTGCCGCCGAAATCGACAAGCGCGAGATCGACCTCGACCTCCCCCGCCAATCCACCCAAAGGCTGAAGGAGGCTTACGATGTGGTGCTGCTCGAGGGCGCCGGCGGGCTAATGGTGCCCATCACCCGCAGCTACTACACCATCGACTACGTGAAGGACGAGCAGCTGCCCGTAATCCTGGTCACCTCGTCGAAGCTGGGGAGCATCAACCACACGCTGCTGAGCCTGGAGGCGCTCTTCAGCTGCGGCATCGAGGTGGCAGGCATCATCTACAACAAGTACCCCGTGGGTAGCCCCGAGATTACGGCCGACTCCACCCGGGTAATCGCCGACTTTGCCCATCAGCATGGGAGAAGCATCCCCATTGCCGAGATGGACGAGGTGAAGGGCGATGTGGTGGTCGATTTCTCGGGGTTGGGGTTGCTCTGATTTCAATGTAGAGATATGGGAGCAAAGAGGTCACTGAAAAAAGTCTTGTGTCTTGATACTTGTATCTCCTAAATCATTATCACCAGAACCCCCACCGCCACAATGGCAATGGAGCAGATGATGAGGTACAGGAAGAGCAGCAGAAAGGCCTTCATCAGCGATTTGATGATCTTCTCGCGGTAGAAGCGGGCAAGGCTCAGCACGAAGTAAACGAAGGTTGCCCAGAACAGCCAGATGCCAATGGGATGGTTGGCCGATATCAGCTTCTCCCATATTAGCGATAGCGAGATGGCGAAGAAGAGCACAACATGCTGGTGAACCGAGAGGATGAGGTGCCCGAGGTAGTAGCGCTCCCGGCCTCGGTAGATGATCATCAGCAGGAGGGCAAAAACGGGCATCAGAAAGATTACGGAAAGCGAGAGGTAGTGCACGAACTTCTGCAATATCTCCTTGCGCGATACCCCCGTGAGGTTCTTTTTTGCCTGCCTCTCCAATCGGCTCATCGAGCTGTCATTTCCCTTATCGATGAATGCGGCATTGGGCGGTTCTACCTTTTGATGAGCGCTGGCAGTATCGGAGGATAGCGCTTCCCTACGATCGGCTACCCTGGTGGTATCTACAAAGGGCTTGCTGTCGGAGGTTTTCCCTTCCCTGCTGCTCTGGGTGAGCGGAATCATCACCCCAAAAAGAAGTATGCTGGCAAACAGGTAGAGCTTAAACGGGTGGACGTGGCGCTCGATGCGCCCCTCCATGTACTCGCGGGCAAGGAAGCCGGGTTTCAGGAAGAGGTGGCGAAGCGAGGTTCCCAGCTTGCGATCGAGCCCGTAGTGGTGCTCGAGGTAGAACCTTACCGATTCTACGAATGGGCGGTTGGCCTCCGAGGCGTACTGCCCGCACTTCGAGCAGTACATGCCGTGCAGCTCCTCGCCGCAGTTCTTGCAGTGGGTGTAGGGCGGCTTCGCGTTCGCCTTTTGGCGATGGCGGCGCTTTGCCTTTAAAATCTTATATCTGATGGCTCGGATAAACATGCTAGAATGGATTCGTGTAGGTTTTACGATGGCTGCTATAGGCACGGCTACACCACAATGTATATGGCTGCACCAACCACGGCAAGTAGGCAGATGATGGAGTAGATGGAGAGCATCATCAGCGCCTTAACGGTGCTTTTCCGAATGCCCTGTCCGTACAGCCGCGATAGGCTTAGCACCAGGTACACCAGAAAGAGCAGCAGCATCCATCCCGTAATCTTGTGGGCGTTTACCTGCGAGTCCCATATCGCCCCAACAGATAGGAGGATGAAGAGCACCGAGTGCAGGTGGATGGAGTGGATGAGGTGGCTCATGTAGTACTGCTTCCGGCGGATGTAGAAGAGCTTTAGCAGCAGCGCAAAGATGGGCATCAGCAGCAGCACCGATATCGACAGGTTGTGGAAGAACATTTCGGCCACCTCGCCCTGGGTTTTGCCCTTGAGGCTACCCTCGGCAAGACCCTCTATCATGCTGTCGAAGGCGGACTCATCGTCGTCGTCATCGTTGGCGCTCACGCTTTCGTCCTCTTCTCCCTTTTTTTGTGCGGGAGCTACCTTGTCCATGTCTTTTGTTTTAGCGCTATCCACATGGGGTGTTTCCTTTACGGCCAGCTCGTCGGCATTTTTCATGTTCTCCTTGCTGAGGGGGGTAAAGTGGAGCGCCACCCCAAATAGCAGGATGCTGGAGAAGAAGTAGAGCTTAAAGGGGTGCACGTGGCGGACAATGCGGCCGGCCATGTACTCCTTGGTGAGGAACCCTGGCCTAAAGAAGAGGTTGTAGAGCGTGGAGCCCAGCTTGTGGTCGAGCCCGTAGTGGTGCTCGAGGTAGAAGGCCAGCGATTCGCCGAAGGGGCGGTTGTCGAGGTGGGCAAACTGCCCGCACACCGAGCAGTACTGGCTGTGGAGCACGTTCCCGCAGTTCTTGCAGTGCGTGTACGGTGGCTTTACGGGGAGGTAGCGGTGCTTCCGGCGGCGCTTGAGGTACCGGTACCTAATAAATCGAATAGGCATAGGTTAGGTTAATTGTTATAGAAGGGTAAAAGTAGCGAATTTCTTTAATCGTACGCCGCTGCGGGGCTTCCTCGCTTCAGGAAATGATTTCCCAACGTTCGGAAGAGGTTTCCTTGCTTCAGAAAACGATTTCCCAACGTTCGGAAGAGGCTTCCTTGCTTCAGGAAATGATTTCCCAACGTTAGGAAATGGCTTCCCCGCTTCAGGAAATGATTTTCTAACGTTCGGAAGAGGCTTCCCCGTTTCAGGAAATGATTTCCTAACGTTTGGAAGAGGCTTCCCCGCTTCAGGAAACGATTTCCTGACGTTCGGAAGAGGCTTCCTTGCTTCAGGAAATGATTTCTTGACGTTCGGAAAGGGTTTCCCTACTTCAGGAAGCGATTTCCCCGTTCGGCGAAGGCTCTCTTTCCTCTGTCGAACAAGGCTGCACCTGCGCTATGGCGGATCGTGCAGGTTGATGGTTCGAATCCGGGATAGGCTTCGTATAAAAAAAGCACCGCCTTCTCAAACTGAAAATGGCGGTGCTTTATATTGAATTAATGGTATGAACTAAAAGTACTCAACGGGCTCCTCCTTGATGTCGGAGAGCAGGTTGTTGGCCAGGCGGCTTGCGCCCAGGCGGAAGTAGGTGTTGTTGAGCCAATCCTCGCCGAGCACCGTCTTCATGATGCCGTAGTAGGTAAGGGCATCGTTGGTGGTAACCACGCCGCCGGCAGGCTTGATGCCTACCATGCGCTCGGTGCGGTCGTAGTAGTCCTTCACGGCCTGCGCCATGACGTAAACGGCCTGTGGGGTTGCGCCCACGTTGATCTTTCCGGTAGAGGTCTTCACGAAGTCGGCACCAGCCTCCATGGCAATCAGCGATGCCAGGCGGATGGACGAGTAGGTGGGGAGCGCTCCGGTTTCGAGGATCACCTTTAGGTGGGCGTCGCCAATGGCGTCCTTCACCTGGGCAATCTCGTTGTAAACGGTTTCGTAGTCCTCCTCGAGGAATCGGCCCACCGACATTACGATATCCACCTCGTCGGCGCCCTCTTCGACGGCCATCTGGCTTTCCGAAAGCTTAATGTCGAGGAAGGTTTGCGAGTGGGGGAATCCGGCGGTAACGGTAGCAATCTTCACATCCTTTGCCTTAAGGTTCTTGCGCACCTCGTTGATGAGCGATGGGTAGATGCAGATGGCGCCCACGTTGGGCATATACGAAAAATCCTTTTGGAAGCGGCTCACCTTTTCGGCAAGGGTCTTTCCCGTTTCTAGGGTATCTGTTGTGTTTAGGCTGGTAAGGTCGATGCAGGAGAAGCAGGTCTTTAGCGCGTCGATGCTGCGCAGATCATCTAGCTTACTTTTGATGAGGTCTACCTCATATTCAACCTCGGCGTCGTTGACATCAAAGTCGTACAAGTCAAAAAAATCGTCGTCCATATAAGTTTAAAAATGCGATTGGGTCGCAAGATAGCAAAAATGTATGATGTGCGAAAAGGGATTTTTTATTCGGAACGGAGATCACGGATGGTCTTATTTCCAACTCCCTGTCTTCACCATCCGATCCAGCTGGAAGCTTATCCCGGCTCCGTAGAAGTAGTCGAGGCCCGAGTACGAGGGGTCGAGGTAGCACCCGGTGTCGAACCGAAACTGCATGCCGGGGTACACCTCCTTGTGGTAGGCGAACGTTCCGGTGAACACGTTTCGGGCCTTGGCAACGGGGGCAAGGCCGACATTTACGCTGCTGTATATGGGGTCGCCTAGGATGGTGTACACCATGTTCCCGAATAGGCAGCCCAGCTTCAGGTCTACCGCGTTGCTGCTCAGGAAGAGGGTGGACGAGAGCGCGCTCCTGCCCTTGGTTACTAGGCTGGAGCTTGCGTTGAAGCTCCCTCCGAACTTTATCGGCTGAATGAGCAGCCCCACCTTCGCCCCTCTGCTGTTGTACCTGTAGGCAAGCTGAATGCCGAGGCTGAGGTTCGAGTAGGTGTGCACCCGCTTGGTGGTGTCGCTCTTGTCGTTTATCTGGCCGCCGATGTGCTTAAACACGACCTGGAGGGGAATCATCACCTCCCAGCGCGAGCTGCTGGGGGTGAGCTGCGCCAGGATGGACCCTCCGGCGGTGAGCCGCTCCTGGTCGTTGTCGCCCTGGCGGATGTAGTTCTCCCAGCTAACCCATGCGTCGGCAAAGAGGCGCGAGCCGTAGTAGCGCAGCTGCAGGCCGTTCTCCTGGCGGTAGTCTATCTTGTAAAGCGGGTTGTAGAGCAGGTCGCTGAGCAGGTGCCCGTCGCGGTTCTCGATGGTGCCCACCTGCACGTAGAAGTTCTTCAGCGGCTGGTAGCGGGCAAAGAGTATCGGCGTGTTTTCGGTGAAGGGCTTGGTGCCCCAGTACTTGTTGAGGTGAACCCCTCCGCCGACGAGCAGCTGGCTTCCGAAGCTGGCCTGCACCGTTGGCATCAGCGAGAACCCGGGCTGGGTGTAGCCTTCGGCAAAGGGCTTAAAGTACTCGTAGTTGTAGAAGAACGACGATCCGTCGAGGTGGATGCCCACGCTGGCGGAGTCGGGCAGCCCCTTGGGCGATCGGGGGATGGAGAGCGGCTGCGCGCTGCCTGCGTGCGCGAGGCAGGCTAGTATGGCGAGGGTGATGGTACGCTTTAGCATGGATGGGTAGATTTGGCGGTAAAAGTAGGAAGAAATAGCTTGCATGAGGTCATGCAAGGGCTCCAAATGAATTTTTCGGCCTGACATGACCTCATGCAAGGGCTTCAAATCAGTTTTTGGTGCTTGCATGACCTCATGTAAGGGCTCCAAATGGTTTTTTGGTGCTTGCATGACCTCATGCAAGCATAAAAAATGGATTTTTCCCCCTTGCATGACCTCATGCAAGCAATTTGGCCCAGCTCCCCCGCTGGGCCGATCCCCCATCTTCCAATAACAGCTATTTACTGCTATTCGACCTGCAAAAAGCGGCCATTTGTCGGAACGGGTAGGTGTGGGTTGCGGCGTAAGGCTTATCTTTGCACGGCATCGTAAAACTATCATCCTGCATATGCTTAGAAAGCTGGAGCTAGATCGGATTCTTTCGGTCCTAGCCTTTACCCTTTCGCTGGCCGTTTACCTGCTAACCCTCGAGCGAACCGTTAGCCTTTGGGACTGCGGCGAGTTTATTGCTGCCGCCAACGGGCTACAGGTGGGCCACCCGCCTGGGGCGCCGCTGTTTGCCATGGTGGGGCGGCTGTTTGCCGCTATGGCCCCCAACGCGCAGAGCGTTGCGCTGTTCGTTAACGCCTTTTCGGCGCTGGTTAGCGCGCTTACCATACTCTTTCTCTACAAGTCGGTGGCGCTTCTCTTCGATATCACCCTAAAGGATGAGCTGCGGAAGAGGTGGATCGCCCAGCTGGCCGCCTTTGCTGCCGCCATGACCTTTGCCTTTACCGACACCTTCTGGTTTTCGGCCGTCGAGGCCGAGGTGTACGCCTTCTCGGCGCTGTTTACGGCGGTATGCTTTTGGGCTGCGCTCAAGTGGTACACCACCGAGGAGGGCAACATCAGCTCGCGCTGGCTGATCCTTATCGCCTACCTGTGCGGGCTATCCTACGGGGTACACCTGCTCAACCTGCTCATACTTCCAGCCATCAGCTACCTGGTAATCTCCCGATGCTACCACCTCACTTTTTGGAAGAAGGTGCTGGCCGTGGTGGCTAGCTCGCTGGCCGTTGGGCTGGTGCTCTACTTCTTTGTACCGTTTTTGCTGATGCTGATTTCGGGCGTCGAACTGCTGTTCGTTAATCGCATTGGGCTGCCCTACAACACGGGGACGCTCACGGGCGTTACGCTGATCTTCGCCGCCTTTGGCACCGGCATCTGGTACTCCTACCGGAAGGGGCACGCCAGGGCGATGACCTTCACGCTCAGCTTCGCCCTCTTCACCCTCGGCTTTGGCAGCTACGCGATGGTGCTCATCCGCGGCACGCAGAATCCGCCGATGAACCAGAACCAGGTGGACAACATCTTCAGCCTAAAGTCGTACCTCGACCGCGACCAGTACGGCGAGTCGCCGCTGCTCTACGGTCCCTACTACTCGGCTCCGGTAAAGGAGGTGGTCGACGATAAGCCCATCTACGTAAAGATCGATGGCCACTACGAGGTAAAGGGCTACACCCAGAAGAAGAAGTACTACGCCTCGCACTGCACCTTCTTTCCCCGCATCTACAGCGATAATCCCGACCATATTGCCGACTACCGCAGCTGGGCGATGATCGCCAAGGAGGATTCCGTTGCCTACGCCAAGCAGGGCGGCAAGGTGCTAAAGGCCATCAAGCCCACCTTTGGCGATAACCTCACCTTCTTTGGCGGCTACCAGATGTGGTGGATGTACTTCCGCTACCTGCTGTGGAACTTTGCCGGACGGCAAAACGATATACCCGGACAGGGCAACATCCTAAACGGAAACTGGATTAGCGGCATCCCCGTTCTCGACAACCTGCTGCTGGGGCCACAGGATGCGCTACCCGATTCGTACAAGAGCAACAAGGCGCACAACCGCTACTTCCTCATCCCGCTTATTCTCGGATTTTTGGGGATGTTCTACCAGTCGAAGCGGCACGAGGATGCCTTTCTGAGCACGCTGCTGCTCTTCTTCTTTACGGGGATTGCCATTGTGCTGTTCCTGAACCAAACGCCCGGTCAGGTGCGCGAGCGCGACTACGCCTACGTGGGCTCGTTCTACGTCTTCGCCATCTGGATTGGCTACGGGCTGGTGTATCTGGCAAAGAAGCTGGAGAAGGTAAAGCTCGCCAAGCTGCAGGCTGCCGTTGCGGTGGCATTCCTAGGCGTTCCAACCTTGGTGCTTGCCCAAAACTACGACGACCACGACCGTTCGGGTCGCAGCATCGCCCTGAACTATGCCAAGAACTTCCTGAACAGCGTTCCCACAAACTCGCTGCTGATGGTTTACGGCGATAACGATACCTTCCCGCTCTGGTACGCCCAAATGGTGGAGGGCATTCGTCAGGATGTAAAGGTGTTTAACAGCAACTACATGTACACCACCTGGAATCCTGTTCAGCTCGCCCAGAAGACCTACACCAACGATGCCTTTAAGCTGCGGGGTAAGGATATCTACGCCCTGCCCAACGAGCTGCGCTATGCGGTTTGCAAGGATTCGGCCATGCCGCCGGTGCCGCTGCACGTTGCCGTGCCTCAGCTGCTATCGGAGTATCCCGACAACCGCGTTGACTCGCCCTTCAGCGATGGCCGAAAGGTGCACTACCTTCCCCAAAAGGTTATCATACTACCGGGACTAACCGCCATTGATTCGTCGAACATCTACCTTGCCAACAACCAGCTCATCACCCGCGACCAGCTGGTGTACCTCGATATCATCAGCAACAACTACCTCTCGCGATCCATTAGTTTTGCGCAGACGGTACCTCCAGGTGGCTATAAACTGATAAAGAATCATCTCTTTAGGATAGGACTTAACAACCAGCTGGTAATTTGCCCTGCCGATAGCGCCGAAAAGGTGAGCCGCAGGGCCACCATAGCGTCGTATAGCTACCTGATGAAGGGCTTTACCGCGGATAAATTCGACAAGTCGAGCTACTACGACGATTTCAGTAAGCGCCTCGTGTCGGGCTACCGTGTTGCCTTCATCAAAACGGCCAAGAGCCTCCTGGCGATGGGCGATACGGCACGGGCCTCAGCGCTCACCGATCGATGCCTCAAGGTTATTCCTGTTGATATCATTCCTCTAGGATTTCGGCAGGGCGAAATGGTCGATCTGTTGCTGACGCTCAACAAAGATGTAACGGCCCGTAAGCTGATTAACTACCTGATGAAGGATAACCTGCAGTTGCTTACCTTTATCGGCAAGCTGAATTCGTACCAAAAGAGCTATGTCTTAAACGAAAAAGCGTTAGCTTTGCAGAATCTGAATAGTATGGCCAAAGCAGCCAGGGAGCACGGTGACACCGATGTAGCCCTGAAGCTCGAGTTGGCAATTGCCCAATACGACAAGTAGCCTATGTACTTTAGACCGCCAAAATTTTTAACGAAGCTCTTCCCCAGCTTCATCTGGAGTTTCCCGGATGAGACAGATTCCGTATTCCTCACCTTCGACGATGGTCCCAACCCCGAGGTAACCCCGTGGGTGCTGGAGCAGCTGCGCAAGTACAACGCCAAGGCAACGTTCTTTTGCTTGGGGAAAAACGTGGAGATGTACCCCGAAACCTTTAAGATGATTCTCGACGAGGGGCATGCCGTAGGCAACCATAGCTATAGCCACCAAAAGGGGTGGAGCATGAGCGTAGGCAGTTACATTCAGGATATCGATTTGGCCGATGCCTTAATACACTCTACGCTGCTTAGGCCACCATACGGCCGCGTGAAGCCTTCGCAGGCAAAGGTGCTTGCCGAGCGCTACAAGATTATCATGTGGGACACGCTTAGCCGCGACTACAGCCGCACGCTATCGCGCCGAGGCTGCGCAAACAACGTGATCAAGGTGGTACGCCCCGGCGCCATCATCGTATTCCACGATTCGTTTAAGGCCGAGAAGAATCTCCGCTATGCCCTTCCCCGTGTTCTCGACTACATCCAGAACGTGAAGGGGTATAGAATGAGGAGCATTGAGTATTGATACCGTAGAGACGCGATTTATCGCGTCTTAGAGAAGCTAGAGATTTAGACAAAGGCAGCCCCAAGCGCCTGATCCCCTCCTTGGAGGGGTAGGGGTGGGTTGGGGCGCAAATAGAAAAGGGAATTTGTTTAAGGAGAATGTTGGGTTTGTTTAACCCACCCCCTGCCCCCTCCCAAGGAGGGGATAAAGTGCACCTAAGCAGATTTTGTCTACCATCTAACGTCTAATATCTAGCATCTAAAATTAGCATACAACGATAAAACCTTTACGATGAGAGTTCTTTTATTGGGTTCAGGTGGAAGAGAGCATGCCTTTGCCTGGAAGATTGCACAAAGTCCGAAGCTAACCAAGCTCTTTATTGCACCTGGTAATCCAGCCACTGCAGCGCTTGGCGAAAATGTGGCCATCAGCGCCACCGATTTTGACGCCCTAAAGGAATTCAGCCTAAAGGAGCATGTCGATATGATTGTGGTTGGCCCCGAAGATCCACTGGTAAAGGGTATATACGACTACTTTACGGGCAACGAAGCCACCAAGCACATCGCCGTTATTGGCCCATCGAAGCTTGGGGCCGAGCTCGAGGGCAGCAAGTCTTTCTGCAAGGCCTTTATGGTACGTCACGGCGTTCCAACAGCTGCCTACCAATCCTTCACAAAGGAGACATTGGCCGAAGCCTACCAATTTCTCGAAGGGCTTAAGGCTCCTTACGTGCTTAAGGCCGATGGCCTAGCAGCGGGCAAGGGTGTGCTAATCATCGACGACCTGCATGAGGCAAAGGACGAGCTCGCCAAGATGTTCGACGGTAAGTTTGGTGCAGCCAGCAGCCGAGTGGTTATAGAGGAGCACCTTAAGGGAATCGAGTGCTCGGTGTTCGTGCTTACCGATGGCAAGTCGTACAAGATACTTCCCGAAGCTAAGGACTACAAGCGCATTGGCGAGGGCGATACCGGGCTAAATACCGGCGGTATGGGTGCCGTTTCGCCAGTTCCATTTGCCGATGAAGCTTTCATGGAAAAGGTACGGACCCGTATTGTGGAGCCTACCATACGGGGGCTGCAAAAGGATAACATCACCTACAAGGGCTTTGTCTTCATAGGGCTGATGAACGATGGCGGCGAGCCAAGCGTCATAGAGTACAACGTGCGCATGGGCGACCCCGAAACCGAGGTGGTGCTTCCCCGCTTGGATGCCGACATCCTCGACCTGTTCGAAGGTGTTGCCAACGGAACGCTCGACAGCAAGTCGTTTGGCATAAAGCCAGAATCGGCTATTACCGTGGTATGCGTGTCGGGTGGCTACCCCGAAGATTATGGGAAAGGCTACCCCATCTGCCTTCCAGCACAGTCGGACAGCATCATCTTTCATGCTGGAACCACCACCAAGGATGGGCAGCTGGTAACCTCGGGGGGGCGCGTGCTTGCCGTAACCTCGTTGGGCAGCAGCAAGGAGGAGGCGTTGGCTAAATCGTACGCCACCATCGCCAACATCTCCTTCGAGAAGAAGTACTTTAGGCGCGATATTGGTCAAGACTTATAATTAGCGGAGTCATGCTGGTTAAATTTTTTCGTAAGGATACCATTCAAGTTTATGCAACGTTTGTCGTAATATCCGTAGCGCTTTGGGTTAAGTCGCTTATGGGGATTGGCGAGTGGGAGCCGCTCCGAACCCTTGAGTACGGAACCCCGGTGGAGCTGCTGATTAACCGATTTGGCATTGCCTTCCCCATGCTATCTTCCACTCTGGCTTTTGTGGTAGGCATTGTTGTTATCTTAATGATGCATCGGCTCAACAACCGATACATCTTTATGCCTCAGCGTAGCGTTATCCCGATACTGCTCTTTGTCGTCATCAGCTTTTCGTTTATCTCGCTGCAGCACCTTACAGCGGCACTTGTTGCCATGCCGCTGCTGATTCTGTCGCTCAACAGCATCTTTGCCTCGTACCGAAAGGACTATGCCGAGGGAGAATTCTTTCTTGCCTCCTTCTTTATTGGGCTAGCATCTATCGTATACCTGCCATCGATGGTCTTCATCCTGATGGTGATCTTTTCGATACTCGTTATGCGTCCGTTTAGCTGGCGCGAGTGGGTTACCATGCTGGGTGGGCTTATCGTTCCGCTGCTGTTTCTGGTAACCTTCTACATCTTTTTTGATGACGACGCGCTGGAGCACCTGCGCATGTTTGACCCCTCGAAGGTGATTGCGGCAATTCCCAAGAAGATGAACAGCTTCTTTGGCTACGGATTCCTGGCGGTGCTCACCGTTGCTGCCATATACGCAACCTTCTTTATCATTAGCTGGGTTGGCACGCAGAAGGTTCGCACCAACAAGATATTCCTCATATTCTACTCGATGATTGCGATTGGCGCTGCTGCCTACTTTGTAGTTCCAACGGTTTCGAAGGAGATTATGCTGATCGTATCCCTGCCGCTGAGCTACATCCTAGGGGTGTTCCTCACCTTTACCCGGCGCACCTTTATTGCTGATGCCATCCTGATGGTCATTCTTACGCTTACGGTGCTGCTGCAGCTCTTCGTGGAGTAATCGACCCGCATTACAATATTTACCGTAGGGAGGAACAGGCCGATGCTTGTTCCTCCTTTTTTTATCGCAATATCAACCTAGAAGGCGAAACGGACCTATCGCAGATGGTTTGATGCTCCATCGTACATCACGCTGAACTATTTTAGCAGAATTGGCAAATGCTGTTGGAAATCATCAGGGTGCTACAGGATAATCCACTGCTAATTTCTCTTAACACCCCTTTTATTTGGCGGTGGGATGCTTAATTTGCGGTTATCAACAATATCCACATGAGCAATTATCCTACCATTCTCCCCATTCTAGTGGTGCTCGTCATTAAACCAGTGGCGGTGTGAGAACGGTGTGTGGTTAACGATATCACGAGCCTTTCTCACACGCTGAGGGAGGCTCTTTTAGTAAAGAATAAACACTTTTCCGATGAAGATTAGCTTACGAAGCGAGACGTCGACGCAGGGGCGCCGCATGGCCGGAGCCCGAAGCCTATGGCGTGCAGCCGGCATGAAGGAGGAGCAGATAGGCAAGCCTATCATAGCCATTGTTAACTCGTTTACCCAGTTTGTGCCCGGGCATACTCACCTGCACGAGGTGGGCCAGATGATGAAGCGGCTCATCGAGGAGCAGGGGTGCTACGCTGCCGAGTTCAACACCATTGCCATAGACGATGGCATTGCCATGGGTCACGATGGCATGCTCTACTCGCTGCCCTCGCGCGATATCATTGCCGATAGCGTGGAGTACATGGTAAACGCCCACAAGGCCGACGCCATGGTGTGCATCAGCAACTGCGACAAGATTACCCCCGGCATGCTGATGGCCGCCATGAGGCTGAACATCCCCACCATCTTCGTATCGGGTGGGCCGATGGAGGCGGGCAAGTACAAGGATAGAAAGTACGACCTGGTTGATGCCATGGTGATGGCCGCCGACGATAAGGTGGCCGCCGAGGATATCGATGCCATAGAGCGATCGGCCTGCCCTACCTGCGGATCGTGCTCGGGCATGTTCACCGCCAACTCCATGAACTGCCTGAACGAGGCCATTGGCCTAGCGCTTCCCGGAAACGGAACTGTGGTGGCTACCCATATCAACCGAAAGAGGCTATTCGAGAAGGCCGCCAAGCTCATCGTCGAGAATACCTGGAGGTACTACCGCGATGGCGACGAGCGGGTGCTACCTCGCAGCATTGCCACGCGCGAGGCGTTCCAGAACGCCATGTCGCTCGACATTGCCATGGGCGGATCGACCAACACCGTGCTGCACATCCTAGCCGTTGCCCACGAGGCCGAGGTCGACTTCACTATGGCCGACATCGACGCGCTATCGCGCCGCGTGCCCGTGCTCTGCAAGGTGGCCCCCAACACGCCCAAGTACCACATCGAGGATGTGAATCGCGCCGGGGGTATCCTCGGAATCCTTGGCGAGCTGGAGCGTGGTGGGCTTTTACACACCGACGTTCCGCGTGCCGATGGGCTAACGCTGGGCGAGGCCATCAACCAATTTGATATTATGCGCCCAACGGCCTCTGCCGAGGCCTTCGAGCTGGCCAAGAGCGCCCCTGCTGGGGTAAAGAACCTGGTGATGGGGTCGCAGGACTGCACCTGGGAGCCCGATAGCGATCGCGCTGAGGGGTGCATCCGCAGCATAGAGAACTGCTACTTCCGCGATGGAGGCTTGGGCATCCTCTTCGGCAATATCGCCAGCAAGGGGTGCGTGGTGAAGACGGCTGGGGTCGACCCCTCCATCTTCCAGTTCGCGGGGCCAGCTGTGGTGTGCGAGTCGCAGGAGGAGGCGTGCGAACTGATCCTTGGCGGGCGAGTAAAGGCGGGCAACGTGGTGGTGATCCGCTACGAGGGTCCCAAGGGTGGCCCCGGCATGCAGGAGATGCTCTACCCAACATCATACTTGAAATCGATGGGCCTTGGCAAGGCTTGCGCGCTGATTACCGACGGCCGCTTTTCGGGTGGTACCTCGGGGCTATCCATCGGTCACGTATCGCCCGAGGCGGCCAGCGGCGGCGAGATTGCCCTTATCCGCGATGGCGATATCATCGAGATCGACATCGCCCAGCGCTCCATCAGCGTAAAGATTAGCGAGGGCGAGCTGATGATCCGTCGCATCGAGGAGGAGGCCCGCGGAAGGAACGCCTACACGCCCCACAGCCGCAACCGTACGGTGTCGAAGGCGCTGCGCCAGTACGCCCACTTCGTTTCCTCGGCCGACCAAGGTGCCGTACGATTGATCGACTAGAACCGCATCCGCATATACCGTAAGCCCCTCCGAAGCGTACGCTTGGAGGGGCTTTTTCTTGCGATGGGCGTTCCCCATCACTAGCCGATTGCGCCCCTTCGGGGCTAGTAGGATGCTTGTAATACCTAGCCCTGTAAGGGCGTTATCTAGTAGCGCGGGGTAACGCCCCGCGCGTATTTATTACGATTTCTGCCAATCGTAGGCGCTGCATCGTTAACCGATGGCCTCTTTCTGCTGTAGCCTATGCCAGCTTGGCTCAGACACCTTGATGTCGTGCGCTTGGTTGCTGGCCGATGCGCTTAGGAACAGCTGGCTCCTGCGCTTGTTGTACGCCTCTATCTCCGAGAGCAGGGAGTCGCGGGTGGTGCACTTCCATATCGCGAAGATCGCCTGGGCACGAAGCACCCGGACTTCATTCTCGTACTCCACGATGGGCGTATCCTTCTCGGAGCTCCAAAAGCGGCTGTCCTTATCCACCGTGTAGCCAATCATCTCTTCGTAAAGCGTGCTGTTGTGGCTATCCTTGAAGAAGTACACAACGAGGTGCTCAATTTCCGCATTGGCTCGTTCACGGTCCTTGTCCGATAGGTTTTTTGATGTGATCTTGAAGTCGGTGAGGGCGAGCATCCGATTTAGGGTGGCGAGCGACGAAAGGTCTTGGATCTGCTGTTTCTTCTGGCTGTCCTCCTCCGTGCTGCTTGGCAGCCCAGCAGCCTCCTGCCGAATGCCTACGAGGGCAGTTCCTACCAGTAGAAGTGCGAAAATGTGTTTTAGTGTCATGTATGCTGAATGATTTATTCGGCGAATATGGTGCATTCTTCTCAGAAATAGAAATGGCGATGTGGCTGCCCTTTTTTGATGGAGATATTCCTCGCCATATCGCGATGGGCGTTACCCATCGCTAGCCGATTGCGCCCCTTCGGGCTGTGTAATGGATAGCCCCGAAGGGGCGTAATCCGGTAGCGTGGGGTGTAGCCCCGCGCGATGAGTACGCAGCCCCTCCATCCGTTGGCCGCACCCCACCGCGTTGGTGCGGCCAAGTAGGCAGCATCCAGCTGCAGCTTACCCTGTAGGTGTGCAAGGTGAAGATCCACCGGGGTACTCGTGCTTTGCCAGCCTGCAAAATAAAGAACCCTCGGGGTCTTTATTTCTTATCGACGTGCAAAATGAAGATACCCCAGGATATCGAAACTTTGCAGGCTTGCAGAATGCAAATACCTTGGGGTACTTTCATTTTGTCGATATGCAAAGTAAGAATACCCCGAGGAACTACCATTTTGTAGATCTGCAAAATATAGAAACCCTGGGTTTCTTCTATTTTGTAAGGCTGCAAAGCACGAATACCCTGAGGTATCATCATTTTGCAGTAGTGCAAGGTGGAGGTACCCCGACGAATTTCGGCTTGGCAACGATTGGCAATTGAAAAAAGTTTACAATCTTTACGTTCAGCGCCGTTAGCAAGCCCACGACAGCCGCTTGGGGTGTTACCGCCACCTGAAGGAATCGGCCCAAGCGCGGAGAGATATTAACCTAACAATCGTTTTCGTATGGTACGCATTACATCGTTCAACCTAAAGAAGCTGCACCGGAGGGAGCTCCGATCGCTGGCCATGTTTGTCACCGATAGGGTGGAGGTGCTGCTGCCGGGCAGCCACATTCCCAGGGCCATGGTGGAGCAGCTTCAGGCGGCCGGGGTGGTATTCGACGCCTCGACGGGGCCCGATACCAACCCGCTGGAGACAAAGGAGCAGCATGCGCTCTATGCCCTATGCGTGGCCTCGTCGCGCGAGCTACGGGGGCTGGTGGAGTCGGCCCTGCTGCGGAGGCAGGAGGATTTGCAGAGGGCGGGAAGGATGGTGCTTAGGGCCATTAAGCGGCGGGCTAAGAACCCGCGACGGCTGGCGATACCCGTGGGGGTGGAGGCCATGCGCCAGCTCGCTAACGACGTTAGGGAGTCGCCCGAGCTGGCCGCTGCCGTTGCCGCCATCGGCGCCACCGAGGTGGTGGAGCGGATGGAGCAGGAGGCCTCTGCGTGCGGCGCCTACTGGACGAAGATCCGCGACGGCAGGGCTGGCGGCATCTCCAGCATGGAGGCCACGCGGCGGCTACGCTCCGCGCTGAGTAGGGTGTTCCGCTACCTTAACTCCATGGCCGACTACGATGCCGAGGTGTGCAAGACCATTGCGGAGATCAACGCGGTGGCCGAGCCCTTTGTGGTTACCCTCAAGAGCCGCGCTACCATCAGGGCGAAGAAGAAGAAGGAGGCCGAGGAGGCGCCGAAGCTGGCGGACGTGCTTCAGCAGCAGCCATTGGAAGATGCCGTGCCTACTCAGGTAGGGTAGGCCATCGGCCCACAATTAGAACTGATACCGCTGCTACAGCGTAAACCGCCAGTGGATATCCCGCCACTCCTTGGCGGCGTAGCCAATGCCAATTCGGGGCGTGGTCTTATAGTACCCCACCGTGGGGGCATCCTCTATCCATAGCCGCTCGGAGGTGGCGAGATCCTCGCCGTAGAACGATTTATCCAATGCCAGCGCCTTGGCAAGCTTTCCCGGCCCATTGTACGCTCCGGCTCCTCGTATGAGGATGGCCTCGGGGAAGTCGTGGCTGCCGGTAACCACGTTCAGCATCCAGTACATTCCGTATATTAAGTACATGTACACCACGCCGCCCTGCTGGTACATCACCGAGTTGCGGGCGGTGCGGCCAAAGCGGGCGTGGCAGGCCAAGTCCTCCTCGCCGCGGTAGGCCTCCACCTCGTTAATGGTTAGGCGCAGCAGGGTGCCATCGTCGAGCCGCCTGACCAGCGGCTTCCCCAGCAGCAGGGGGGCAATGGTGAGCACCTCCTGCTGGTAGAATTCTCTGGCGAGCCTGTCGGGGTTCTGTTGGATATCCGAGCAAATCATCAGCTAAAATTTGAACTATTAAAAGTAAGTAAAGTTGTACTTATATCAAGTACCACTTATAAAACCAGCTCTAATGCTTTACGATTTATCCGACCTACATCGCTACTCGAAGGGCGATAGCGGCTTTGAAGGCGACCTGCTTCAGGCTTTTCTCGATCAGGCATCAGCGTTTATCAGCCAGGTTAACGGGCTAACGGCTTGCAGTAGGCTGGCCGAGGTGGGCAGGGCTGCGCATAAGTTTCGCTCGTCGATCTCCTTTTTTGGGATGGAGGCGATACGCGCCGAGCTGGAGCTGCTGGAGGGCTGCTGCAACGAAGATGGCCGTCAGGAGCACGCCCTGAAGCTCTACTTCTCGGTAAAGGCGCAGTTGCAGCAGGTGATCCCCAAGATAGAAAAGGAGCGAAGGCGCTGCAGGCAAGCGCAGAGCCGAGGCTTGCTCCCATTGTCCAACAGTAAGAATGGTTAAATAATGGGTGAGAAAAAGGGAAAGTAGCCCATCAGCTTGTTTATGAATGAAGATTCTGAACCATAAAGAGTGAGGTGGCAAGTGCCGTGAGGCGTAGGGATGCTTCTGCAAGAAGCTTGGTAGGTAGAGGGCACTTGCCCATTTCACTTTCTAGAAGGAGTAAAAGCCACTTATGAGTAGCAACAAATCGAGTAGTAGAGAGCCCCAAGAAAGGCTGCGGATAGCCATCGAAGCGCGGCGCATATTCAACCCCTACAAGCGGGGGATGGATGTGGTTGCCCTGGAGATGATCCGCCAGCTGCAGCGGATGGATACCTATAACGAGTACTTCATCCTTACCCGAAAGGATGCGGATGTGTGCCTCTCCGAAACCGCCAACTTCCATATCGTCTACCTAACGGGATTTTGCTACCCCGTGTGGGAGCAGCTGTCGCTGCCCAAGTGGGTGCGGCGAAATAAACCCGATATTCTGCACTGTATGTCGAATACTGCGCCGCTACATGTTCGGTGTCCGCTGTTCCTTACGCTGCACGACCTCGCTTTTCTAGAGCGTAACGTCGGCACGTTGCCCCAGCGCTTGGGTAACATCTACCGCAGCATGGTAGCGCCGAGGGCTGCCCGTAGGGCTAAGGTGGTATTTACCGTATCAAAATACCAAAAGGAGAGCATCAAGCAGCGGCTCAGGCTACCCGACGAAAAGGTAAAGGTGGTTTACAACGGCGTACCCTCCCGTTTCTTCGAGCAGGCACAGCCCGATTTGAGGTGGGAGGTACAGCAAACCTACGGCCTGCCCAGCCGCTTCATCCTTTTTCTAGGAAATACGGAAACCCGAAAGAACCTGAAGGGGGTGCTATCGGCATACGCCATGCTGCCTGAGATGATGGATGAAGACATCCCCGACTTGGTAGTAAGCGGCGTTACACCACGACATCTTGCTAAGGTGCTTCGGCATTTAGGGCTGGCATCAGCGGCACCTCGGATAAAGGAGGTGGGCTACATCAGCGCAAGCCACCTTCCGGTGGTGTACCAGATGGCGGAGATGCTGCTATTCCCATCCTACTCGGAGGGGTTTGGGCTGCCAATTATCGAGGCAATGGCTTCGGGCATACCCGTAGTTACCTCGAATGTTACCGCCATGCCCGAGGTGGCTGGCGATGCTGCGCTGCTGGTGAGCCCATCGCTATCTCCGAATATTGCCAAGGCAATGGAGCTGCTGCTTACCACCGTTACGCTACGCGCCATCCTTGTACAAAAAGGATTGGAACGGGTTAAGCACTTCGGCGGACCAGAGCAGGCGCAAAAGGTGCTAAGCAGCTACCTGTGCTTGGGGAATAGCGCTGTGGCGAGTGGTTCCCCTGAGGATGCAAACCATTATGCGAGGTGAAACCATACGGATAAATATCAATACAGATGAAGCAGGGGAGTGGTGAGGCAAGATATTGTAGCGCGATTAGAGCGGGAAGGGTAGAGCTTGCCTCGTTTACAGAGGTTGAAAGGCATACGGTTTCCATACTCGTTGCCGAGGATAATGTCATCTACCAAAAGCTGATGCAAAAGCTCTTATCCTCCTATGGCTATTCCGTCCGCATAGTAGATAATGGGGCCGATGCATTGCAGGCTCTCGAAAGTAGCCGGTACGATTTCGTATTCATGGATCTGCAGATGCCCGTGATGAACGGGCTGGAGGCCACCCGTCGGATCGTCTCGCGCTTCAAGGATCGGCGCCCCGTGATTATTGCCATGACGGCGAGCTCGCTTGGCGATGATAGGAATGCCTGCTTCGAGGCCGGTGCCGACGATTACGTGTGCAAGCCTATCCTGAGCGAGACTCTCGTGCAGCTGATTGCCAAGTGGCATAGGGTGGGGGCGTAATGCCATGGCTTGCTATCCTGATGAACCCCTCTGGCGATAGCCTAACCTACCTCTGGCGATAGCCTAACCTACCTCTGGCGATAGCCTAACCTACCTCTGGCGATAGCCTAACCTACCTCTGGCGATAGCCTAACCTACCTCCATCGATAGCCTAACCTATCTCCATCGGTAGCCTAACCTACCTCCGTCGATAGCTTCACCTACCTCCGACGATAGCCTAACCTATCTCCGACGGTAGCCTAACCTATCTCCGTCGATAGCCTATCCTACCTCCGACGGTAGCTTCACCTACCTCCGTCGATAGGCAAACCTACCGACGACGATAGCCTCAGCTATCAAAAATGACATCCTCTACATCCCTATTGGCAAAAAAAAGGTCCGCCTTCCGGCAGACCTTTTTCGGTATAATGCTTTGGGTGGGTTACTCCACGATGTTCATCTCGTCAACCAGGTGCTTGGCGCCGGCAAACTTGTCCATGATGAAGAGCACGTAGCGGATATCCACGTTGATGGTGCGCTGCAGCTGAGGCTCGAAGGCGATGTCGCCGCTCATGGCTTCCCAGTTGCCGTCGAAGGCAAGACCGATAAGCTCGCCCTTAGCGTTCATGATGGGGCTACCCGAGTTACCTCCGGTGATGTCGTTGGTCGATAGGAAGGCAACCGGCATCTTGCCGTTCTTCATGGCGTAGCGGCCGAAGTCCTTGGCGTTGTAAAGCTCCTTCAGCTTAGCAGGAACAACAAACTCCCAGTTGGAGGGGTCTTCCTTCTCCATTACCCCATCGAGGGTGGTGAAGTAGTCGTAGTGAACGGCATCGGCAGGGATGTAGTCGAGCACGTTGCCGTAGGTGAGGCGCATGGTGAAGTTGGCATCGGGGTAGTGGGGCTTATCCTTATCCATCTCGAGCAAGCCGGCGATGTAGAGGCGCTGGCCCTTTCCAAACTTCTCGTTGAATGGGGTGATGTTTTCGGACAGCTCGCGGGCAACGGTGCTGATGCTTTGGGCAGCCTTGTAGATGGGGTCGTTCTTAACGGCATCAGCGGTTGGGTTAGCGAGAAATGCACCGAAGGCCTTTTTGTTGGCGAAGATTGAGCTAGCGTAAAGGTCGTTTACGTAGGCCTCGATGTTGTTGTTGTACTTCGACTCGATGTCGGCGTAAAGGGTAGGCAGGAACTTGGCAGGAACATCCTTCTTGTATAGGGTGAACATGGCCACGGCCACCTTCTTGTCGAGCGCCTCGTTGTAGTCCTTGTAGAAGTCGTTGGTAGACTCCTTAATTTTGGATAGATCCTCCTTGGCTTCTATCGCTTTCAGCAAGCCGGCGGCGTAGCGCGATGCGGCTCCGATAGCTTCGATCCCCCTAATGCTCTCGCCAATGTACTGGATGGCGCTGTTGTACTCGTTGCGACCTTCTACCGCCTCCTTGATGAGGGCTAGCGCGTTGCCGTAGGTAGCCACTCTTTCGGGCGACTGGTTAACCCAGCTGGTGAAGGCTGCCTCTTGTGCCTCCTTCTTGTCGTGAACCTTTAGGCGCTTAAGGCCGCGGCTCATGCCGATTGAGTTCTTCCAGTAGTTTGATGAGCTGGCATACTTCGATGCGTACTGGATGCGGATGGTGTCGTTGGCCTGCATATCCTTTATCCAAATATCCTGACGGATGCCGCGGATCTTGATGCGGTTGGGGTTGGTGATGCTGAGCACCTCGTTAATCTCCCAAGAGGTCATGTAGCGGTTGGTGCGTCCTGGGTGACCCATGATCATGGTGTAGTCGCCCTTGTTAACGCCCTTAAGCGATACGTTGAGGTGCTTCTTGGGCTTCAGCGGAACGTTGTTGGCCGAGTAGTCGGCGGGGTTGCCATCCTTGTCGGCGTATACGCGGAACACCGAGAAGTCGCCGGTGTGGCGGGGCCACATCCAGTTGTCGGTGTCGGCGCCAAACTTGCCGATTGATTCGGGAGGCGTGCCTACCAGGCGAACGTCGGTGTAGGTCTTGTACACGAATAGGTAGAACTGGTTGCCACCGTACATTGGCGTTACCTGTCCACGGATGAACTTGCCCTTGGTAACCTCCTCCGAAAGCTTCTTGCTGAGGTCGGCGATGGCTTTAACGCGGTCTGATTCGCTCATGCTTGGGGTAAGTACGTCGTTGAACTTGGCGGTTACATCCTCGATGCGCTCGAGGAAGGTAACGGTAAGTCCAGGTGATGGAATTTCTAGCTCCTTGGTCTTTGCCCAGAAGCCATCCTTTAGGTAGTCGTGCTCTACGGTGCTATGCTGCTGAATGGTGCCGTAGCCGCAGTGGTGGTTGGTGAGCACAAGGCCTTGGTCGGAGACGATCTCGCCCGTGCAGCCACGCCCAAAGATGACGATGGCATCCTTCAGGCTGCTCTTGTTGATGCTGTAGATATCTTCGGCCGAGAGTTTAAGCCCTGCCTTCTTCATATCCTTCATGTTGAGCTTTTCGATGAGCGGAAGTAGCCACATTCCCTCGTCGGCTCTAAGGGTGGTTGTGCCTAAAAGCAGCAACGCCACTAGCAAGAAGCTAATTTTCCTCATAAGTTGAGATTTTATTTATGGTTCTTAATTGTTCCTCTGGGTGATTAACAACTTTCAATTTGACACATCTTAGGGTGAAACCTTGTTGAAGGTCTCATGCTACCGACGTGTTTTTATTTTAATTGTTACATGTTCTTTTGAACCTCGAATGATTTAAAGACAATGTCGATTTGAACTTGTTCGATTACTTAAAAACTTAGCGACAGCTGCTCGTTGGTAAGGCGGAAGCTGCGGCGGTGGTAGCAGGTTATGCCGTTTTGGGCGATGGCCTCGCGGTGCTTCTTGGTGGGGTATCCCCGGTTGACGTCCCAGCCGTAGACGGGGTACTCGGTGTGCAGCTGCTCCATCAGCTCGTCGCGGAAGGTTTTGGCCAGCACCGATGCGGCGGCAATGCTGGCGTACTTACCGTCGCCACCCACCACGCACTGGTGGGGGATGTCGCGGTGCTTCTTAAAGCGGTTGCCGTCAATCAGCAGGAATTCGGGCTTAAGCTTTAGGTCATCGGTAGCCTTTTGCATGCCGAGTATGGATGCGTTGAGGATGTTGATCTGGTCGATGGTTTCGTTGTCGATAACGGCAACGGCCCAAGCAAGCGCCTGCTCGCGAATCTGAACCTTTAGGATTTCGCGTACCTTATGGCTAAGCTTCTTGGAGTCGTTTAGCAGCGGCATATCGAAGCTAGGTGGAAGGATGACGGCAGCGGCAACAACAGGACCTGCCAGGCAGCCACGTCCGGCCTCGTCGCATCCGGCTTCCAAAACTCCTTCGTTGAGGAAGGGGAGCAGGCCTTCGCCCTTTACTCTATTGCTTTTTGAATGGTGCTCCAAAGCGTACTTGCGGTATTATCCCAGTTAAACAGCTTGCCTCGTTCGAACGACTTTGCGGCCATCTCGTTTCGGAAGCTGTAGTCGTTGGACATCTTAATCATTGCATTCTTGATGGCGGTTATCGAGAAGGGGTCAACCAGTACGGCGGCGTCGCTGGCCACTTCGGGCAGCGAGGTTACCGACGAGGTGATGATGGGCACGTTGGCTTTCATGGCCTCGACGAGTGGAATCCCGAATCCTTCGAAGATGGGAACAAAGATGAGCGCCTCGGCGGCACCAACTGCCTTCGAGAGGTGCTCGTTGGAGAGCCATCCGGTAAAGATAACCTCCGACTTGTGGTGCATCTCGCGGTATATCTTCTCGGCCTTGGACGATTTGAACCTTGGGTTGCCCACCATCAGCAGCTTGTAGTTCGATGGCACCTCGTCCTTGAAGCGGTCGAAGGCGCGGAGCATGCGGCCCACGTTCTTGCGCGGATGGATGGAGCCAACATACACGAAGTAGGGGCAGCCATCGGTAAGATCGAAGCGGAGGTCGTCGATTTGCTTTTGGGTGAGGGGGGCAAATATAGGATCGGCGGCGTTGTAGGCCACGTCGATCTTGTGGGGCGATATCTTGTAGGTTCCGCAGAGGTCCGACTTCGAGAAGTTCGAAACGGTGAGGATGCGGTTGGCCCTTTCGGCAAAGCGGGGAAAGAAGCGCTGAAAGTATTTCCTTCTTGCCCAGCTTTCCAGCTCGGGGTAGTGCTCGAAGCTCAGGTCGTGGATTACGGCAACCTGCGCGGTGGGCACCGATAGCGATAGGAATCCGTCGGGGGCAACAAACACATCGGGCTTAATCTTCTTAAGCTGGTCGGCGAGCAAGATCTCGTGCCAGTACCACCACATGAGCGGATGCCTTGCTGGTGGGCTAATTACTATGGGCTCGACATTCTTGCCGTAGATATGGTAAGGCTCGTAGCTTTTGTCGAAGATGAAGTAGAACTGGTGCTCGGGGTGAGCCTTTACAATCCTGCTAAACGTTTCGTACATAAATCTACCTACTCCATCGCTGTTGCCCTTTAAGAGGGCTTTAGCGTTAACCGCTATTTTCATTGACCTTGGGTAAACAAAATTTGCTCAAATATAAGCTTTTCTAGGCTGATTGTGAATGGATAATTTTTTATGCTAGGGGTATCTTGTGGCTTGGTAGAAAGTCAGGAATTTCTCTTAAAAAATACAGAGTTAGCATCTAGTAGAGGCGATGACTTTATAAAGAGAAACTCATCTTCTTTTCTGTTCTTTTTGTAGGGCAAAAAGAACGAAAAACCCTTGGCACGAATTAACTCGCTCGGTCGCGGTGGAATGTCGCCATCTCAAATGATTGCTTCTAGTCCTTTCATCGCTGATGCGTCTATTGGCGCTGTAGCAGCTCCGCTCGCTCGAACAGAATTCGTGCCAGTCTGGTATGGCTGCGCCATGGTGTTTACGGGGAAACGTTATCCTACTTTGATTGGCTTGTCCGCCGTTGGTTTGTTGTTCTTCCAATAATCGTTTTATCCAAATTCTGAAAGCGAAATGGCTTGGTAGAAAGCGCATCGGCCTTCTGCCCCAAAACGTCTGGTACCCACCCCTACCCCTCCCGAGGAGGGGATAATGCAGCTAGGCTAAGCGTATCTGCTTAGCCTAGCTTCGCGTGCATCTGCGGAGCTATCTTCTTCCCTCCATCTACTTCTCGGCTTTCTGCTTCTGGGCATCCTCCGGTAGATCGACGGGCGCAAGTAGCGGAGCCTTACCCCTAAAGGCGCGAATCCAGATGGGTAGGGCATCAGCAATAATTACAACTACGCTGATGAGGATTACCCCGGTAAGCAGCAGGTTGATGAGGCCGCTGGTGAAGGTGGCGGGGTCGAGTACCTGCGGGATGTAGAGGTTGATGGTGTTGAGCGCTCCGGCGTAGATGGTGGTGACGCCCACAAAGGCCATCGGAACGAGGGTGATCCAGGCGTACCGCTTCTGGCCCTGGTTGATGAGGTAGGTGGTGCCCACGGCTAGGGCGATGGTGGCGAGCAGCTGGTTGGCGGTGCCGAACATCGGCCAGATGGTGGAGACGCTTCCGGTGTAGATGAAGTATCCCCAGAAGAAAACCACCAGCGCGCTGGCGATGAGGTTGCCCGGAAGCGACGACGACTTACCGAAGGGCTTGTACACCTTGCCCATGATGTCCTGGAGCAGGAAGCGGGCGATGCGGGTGCCGGCGTCGATGGTGGTGAGGATGAAGAGCGCCTCGAACATGATGGCGAAGTGGTACCAGTACGACATCAGGCGGTCCATCCCCGGAATCCTCGAGAAGATCTCGGCCATGCCCACGGCCAGCGTCACGGCGCCCCCGGTGCGTCCGGCGATGTTCTCGCCTACGCCCTGGGAGAGGCGTTGGAAGTCGGACCCGCTAAAGCCCATGGCGTGCAGCTGGGGGAGCAGCTCCTGGTACTTCTCGGGCGATAGGTTGATCTGAAAGTAGTCGAGCGGAAAGAGGCTGGCAGCGGCAATCAGCGCCAGGATGCTAACCACCCCCTCGGCGAGCATGGCTCCGGCGGCAATGGGGCGGATGTGTGACTCCTTCATCACCATCTTGGGCGTGGTGCCCGAACTGATAAGCGCGTGGAAGCCCGATATGGCTCCGCAGGCTATGGTGATGAAGAGGTAGGGGAACAGCGGTCCCTTAATGATGGGCCCTCCGCCGTGGATGAACGCCGTAAAGGCGGGCATCCTGAGGTCGGGCGCCACAACGATGATGCCCACGGCCAGCATGCCGATAACGAAGAGCTTCATGATGGAGCTGAGGTAGTCGCGGGGCGAAAGCAGCAGCCATACGGGCAGCACCGAGGCCACAAAGCCGTAAAGGGCTAGGACGATGGTGAGCTGCTTGCGGTCGAAGGTGAACCAGCTTTCAAAGGGGGAGCCGGGGATGAATCTTCCGAAGATAACGGCGCCGCTAAGCAGGATAACGCCGATGACGGTGGCCTCCACGGTCTTCCCCTTGCGGAAAACGTACATCCACACGCCCATAAGGATGGCGATGGGGATGGTGCTGGCGATGGTAAAGGTGCCCCACGAGCTCTCGGCGAGGGCGTTCACCACCACCAACCCGAGCCCGGCCATGGCGATGATGATGATGACGAAGGTGGCGATGGTGGCCGTAACCACGCTGCCCGTCTTGCGGATCTGCGAGCGGACGATCTCCACGAGCGATTTCCCGTCGTTGCGCACCGAGGCGGTGAGGATGACGATGTCGTGCACGGCCCCGGCCATCACGGCGCCCACGAGCATCCACAGGAAGCCTGGGAAGAAGCCGAACTGGCAGGCGAGCACCGGTCCTACCAGCGGTCCGGCCCCCGCGATGGCGGCGAAGTGGTGCCCGAAGAGCACCCACTTGGTGATGGGGAAGTAGTTTTGCCCGTCGTAGAGGCGGCCCGATGGGGTGGCGATGCTGTCGTTGAGCGTTAGCACCTTGGCGGCCATGAATCCGAAGTAGAAGCGGTAGGCGAGGGCGAAGATGGCCAAGGCGGCAATAACCAGCGGCATTGCGTTCATAGTCCTAGGTTTAGATTTGTTCGTACTGTTGTAGCAGGCGCAAATATAGCTGGTAGGTGGGGCTTTTTGTTCGCTAGGGTGCGGGATTGAGGTGAAGGAATTCGAAAAATTGGTAGTTACTCAGCATCCATACAGGGGAGGTGCGGGCAAAATGTGTTCGGGGGCGTTAGATTTTTAACGCAGAGAGGCGGAGACAAAGGGCCGCATTTTAGTGCTTAATGCTTATCGAATAAATGGGGGCAAATCACAGAAGGCAATCAAGGGTGGCTTGGTATTAGGCTTCCTTTTGCTGGTAAGAGGTGGCGAAACACCTTCGATTATCGCTATGTACCTGTTTCTCTTTGTAGACTGTACCGAGTCGCTGCGACGATTAAGAGTGTTGATTTAGCTGTAGGTAGTAATTATGAAGCTAAAAGTGACAGACACGGAGCTAAAAGTGACAGACACGGAGCAAGAAGTGACAGATACAAAGCTAAAAGCTACAGACACGAGACCAAAAGTGACAGACACATAGCTAAAAGCTACAGGCACGAAGCCAGAAGTGACAGACACGACGTTAAAAGCTATAGGTACGAAGCTAAAAGTGACAGACATGGAGCCAAAAGCTACAGGCACGATGCTAAAAGCTACAGGCACGAGGCCAGAAGCTACAGAGGCGAAGGCAAAAGCTTGGGGACGGCTATCAGAAAAAGGAAGGCGGAAGCGACCTTTGGGGGGACTTCCGCCTTCTATGCCATGGGCGATGCGGCAATGCTCGGAAGCCGAGAGTATGGAGCCACTGGGCTATTCGTTTCTAAAGTCGATCTTGGCCACCTGCTTGTACTCGGGGCTGGTAGCGCCAAATAGCGACTTGATGTAGGTTTTGGCATCGAGTGCTACATCTACCAGGCAGGTTTCTGAGGTGCTGGTTATAATAATCTAGGTTTAAATGTTGCACTTAAGCATCGAAACGATCTAAAGCTATAAACTTTGGTTAACATCGCCATGACTTTGTATGACTGTTTTTAGCTAGATGAAGAGGTTGTTCCTGCTATGTGGCTCTGGTGGCGTATAGAGGCTTTTTAGGGGTGAACTTTTTAACTTAAACGATGGGAAGGGTGGGGGATTTTTGGTAGGTTTGGGGCGCTAAAAAAAATCTACGTTTAGCAGTAGAACGATAAAAACACAGATTCTAGAAATAAGTATTGGTGAAAAATAAAGTTATAGAGCAAAAGTTGATGGGGTTAATGTTTATAGCTTCGATTGTAGGTTGTTTTGGGTGGATTTGTTTGATCAAACGAAGTAGGATTTTAGAGCCTTAAAAAATTATCACTAAGCTTAGTTGTGGGTATATTCTTATTTTAAATAAAATCTCTTTGATGAAAAATGTACTATTCTTAGTGGCATTGATGCTTTTGCCATTACCGTTTTATGGGCAGAAGTTGGTTGCAAAAAAAGACTTTTCGAATTGGACTCTTTTTTCTGATTCTTACGACCGCCCTCAGTATAAGCCTACAGGCGATGGTAGATTTATTGCTTACTACCGAACCTCGCTTAACGATTCGGGCATTATGCTTTTGGATAGCAGCCTAAACGTGCAGAAGAACATTAGCCTTAAACTGACAAAAAACAGGGTCGTGCAGTTTAGTTCTAAAGACTACCAAGACCTTCTTAGCTACCCATTAATGCTTTATAGGCAGGATAATAACTCCGTAGTCTTAGTTGGGTACGTTAAGAATTCGCGGAAGGGTTATTCTGTGATAGGGCTTACTTATAGCTTAGATCGCGAAGAACTTATTCAAGTAGATACCCTTCGGAATACAAAGGGGGATAATATCATTACGATGAGTTCAAAAAACGACAAGTACTTCCTTGTTGGTGAAAAGATACAAGACTATAGAGACTCAAAAGACGCATCAAGGATGACGTTTGACGTATTTACTCCCGACTGTAAAAGACTCTATTCTGCAAAAGTTGCCTATTCGGAGAAGGGGGAGAGCAACCTATTTCTAACGCAGAATGGCGAACTGGTGCATTGCTATAAGGACGAGGTGGATCGCAAGGAGTGCTACATGTTTTCGAAGTATAGCAGGGCAGGCTTACTAGAGGGGAGCGCTCACCTGCTTCCGCTGAAAGAGGATGAGGGAGAACTTGGGTTTTGTCATTTCATTGAATCCCCCAAAAATGAGCTGTACTGCGTATGCTCGAAGGGTGAAAATAAGCTGAAAGGTGTCACTGTCATAGGCTTCGACTTTTCTAAAGGTACCTGTAACCGGATCGTGGATAAGACCTACGACAAAGAAGCGCTTGTAAAGATGTATGAAGCCGCAGACATCAGCCATTCTATGGTTAAAGCTAGCAAAATGAAGCCCGTGAAGAAACTCAAGTATTTTAGGGTAAACGCGTCGCTTGTTGACAATGATGGCTTCTACGTTGTGCTCGAAAATTTCGAAGTAGAAAGCAGTACACGTTCCTCTTTTACCACTTACTACCTTTCTAGTTCAGATCTTATCGTAAACGGATTTGATAGGAGTGGAGCAGAAAAATGGATTACCCCTATTAAGCGGAAGGCGAAAGGGGTAATGGGTTTCGGAAGTTACTATGCTGGAGGTGGAACTGGCGTTTATGCTAAGGCAGAACTTCAGGGTAGTTCTATTAGCTTAGTTGTTCCAAGTCTAGATAATGTCTACGTAACATGGCTTAATACCAAAACTGGAAAGGACGTTGTTCCAGTTAAGCTCTTTGCTGAAGATAAGACTTACACGAATACGAATAGCTTACTTTGGCTAGATCCAGCACGTCTGATAGCAACTCCAATGAAAGGAATATTCTTTGTAATGAGTAAAAAGCAGGTGGAACTACATTCGCTGAAGCTTCCTTGTTTGTAATTGTAGTCGCTATTGGAGTAGGCCTTACTGAAGTTTGCATTTTTTCAAACGTAAAATCATAAAAGCGCAGCCGCACCACGGCTGCGCTTGCTGCTTTTGGTGGGGTGGGCTACTCGCCAAAGGCATTTTACGTTTATGTCGACTGGTGCCGAAGCTCCCGCTCTGCATTGGGTGCTTTGGAGGGAAAAGAATTTCACCAGCTAATGTTTGCTATATAGTAGATAAAAAACGCTAATTTTAAACGCTGTTTTTTAGCCTGCGCTTGTAAGTCGTTGCATCGATGCGGCGAACGTGGAAGCGGCAGGGGTAAGCGGCGGTTATCGTATCCTATTGTCGGTATAGCTTAATTATTTTGGTATGGTTACATTGATTTCTGATGCCCGAGCAGGTAGAGTGGATGGTAAGCTGTCGCTAAACGAGCTGTTCTCGAGCTACAAAATGGGCGAGATTATTGGGCTAGTTCAAGAAGCTGCTCTCGATGAAGCGTCGTTGTTTGGCCCCGCTTTCAGCTTGCTTCAAGCCGATAAGCGATGTGTTAGAGTTGGCGACAGCCCGCTTGTGCGAATTTTTAACACGAGGGTGCGCATTGCCTGCTTGCCCCAAGAGCCGTTTTTTCCAAAGAATGTAAAGGTGAGCCGGATGCTGAAGCTGGTATGCGGCGACAAGCGGGCTGCCCATGTTGCCGAAAGCAGCTTCGTTGGGCCGCTTTGGGATAGCAAGGGCTACCAGCTTACGGATGGGGAGAAGCGCTTGCTGGAAATCATCATGCTGGTGCACCTAAACGTTCACCTTGTTCTGCTGGAAGACCTCCTTGCTGGGGTCGACCCCTCGTATACGGATGAGCTGAAGCGAATCATAGTGGAGCAGTCGGAAGACAAGAGCTTCCTTATTGCCGGCGATTATAGGTGCATGACCGATATCTTGACCAGAGAAGTAGCGGTATTCGAAGTGCCCGTTCCGGTACCAAAGAAGACGAAAGTCATACATCTTTGGGGAGGTCCTGTCAATCTTGGATGAGGTCAACGGAGAATGGTGGCACACGAGTCACCGAGTAAGCGCAGCTGCACCACGGCTGCGCTTGTTGTTTTTTGTGGGGTAGAGCTGCATGCCATGCGCCCCTACGCGCTGGGCAGCTCGATGTAGAAGGTCGAACCCTTATCGACCTCCGACTCGAACCAGATGCTGCCGCTGTAGGCCTCGATCAGGTTTTTGCAGATGGCCAACCCAAGCCCCGTGCCCGACGACTTGGTGGTGAAGTTGGGGGTGAAGAGCTTTGGCTTCACTTCGTCGGCGATGCCCTTGCCGTTGTCCTTAACCGAAAGAGTTGCCTTGCCCGACTCCTCTCTTACGGTTATGCTGATGATGGCGGTTCTATCGTCTTCTACCGATTGTATGGCGTTCTTCACCAGGTTAACGACCACCCTTTTGAGGTGCTCGTGGCCTACTCGTACGTTTATGGGAATGCTGGGCATGTCTACCTCGAAGTTGAGGTTGGGGAAGCCGTCGAAGATGGGGAGTATTTCTTTTACGGCAGCACGAAGGTCTAGGACGGTGATCTGCTCGTCGAAGTTGATCTTAGCAAAATCGGAGAACTCGTTGGCGATCTTGGCCAGCGAGTCGATTTGCTCCACCTGCGATGCGGCAAAGCGGTCGAACTGCTCCAGCCAGCGGCTGTCGTTCTTGCCCTTGAGCATCATCAGGTACTGCAGGCTCAGCTTCATGGGGGTAAGCGGGTTCTTTATCTCGTGGGCAATCTGGCGGGCCATTTCGCGCCAGGCGAGGTCGCGCTCGTTGTCGGCCAGCAGCTTTGCGCTCGATTCAGCCTGTAGGATCATCTTGTTGAACTCCACGATCAGGTCGCCAATCTCGTCGTTTTGCTTGTAGGGGATGGGCTCGGGGTTCGTCTTGAGGTCGAAGATGCGCATGCGGTTGCGGATTTGTTCAAGCGGACGGGTAATGGAGTTGGATGTGAGCACCGCAATCAGAACTACCGGCAGCAGTAGCAGAATGAAGATGTTGGCGATGGTGATGGCGATGGTGTAAAGCTCCTTGCGGAGGTTGTCGTACTGCAGGAAGTAGGGCAGGTTGACGTAGCCGATGAGCCTACCGTTGCTGTCGAAGATGGGGGCGTACGACGAGGTGTAGGTCATGTTGCCGATCTGTTCGTTATCCACGTAGAATCCATCGTAGCTTAGGGCAAGGCTCTTAAATGCCCTTGGCGACATCTTGAAGCCTTGAAGTCCGTCGTAGAATATCTCGGGGCGCGAGGTGGCAAACAGCTCGCCCTTCTTGTCGTATAGGTTCACATCAACGTAAAGGTAGTTCGATATTTTCACCAGCTCGTCGGTGAGCGATTGGGTGTTTGGCGTGTAAAGTGCATTGTACACTGCGGGGATGGCGCTTTTCATCTTATCCTGTATGGTTTGCTCCTTGTAGGCCTCAAAGCGCTTGATGCCGTACGTTAGCGAGGCAACGGCCGTAAGGATTAGGGCTGCGATGAGCACCACCACAAACGAAAGGGTTATCCGTCCCTTAAAGGTTTGTAGCGATAGGGTATCGTCGAGGGGGAATCGGCTAAACTTTAGCACCAGCAATCCGGCAAACACCAAAAAGATGAAGATGTAGGAAAAGCAGGAGGCAATATCGAAGAGGTTGAGTATTGGCCGCGATATCACCATCGTGTTGTACTGGTCGAAGCGGTAGTAGAGGTTGGAGTAGCCCTTTTGCTGGCGTACATCAATGCTGTCTTCCCGGCTTGGTGGCGTAATGATGGAGGGGTAGGAGTAGCTGCCATTCTTGGCAACCAAGCTGCTATCGAAGTAGTGGGCGTACTCGTAGTACTTGGAGCCCTTGATGCGCGGTTCGTTCTTTTTGAGCAGCAGCTCGGGGTACCCAGGGTTGTTGCTGATAGTTTTTAGGTTGAGCTCGAGGTAAAGCGATGTGAGGCCTTTGGTGCAGAGGTAGTCTATACGCCCGATGTACCATATCTCACCAGGGAAGTTGCGGATCAGGTAGAAAGTCGAATTATCAACCTTAGTTCCCTTCTTTTTGAACAGATCATCGAAGTACTTCTGGCAGCTGGTGGTCTTCTTCTCGTTAGGTAGGAAGAGGTTCGCCTTTATCGGGCAGATGGTTATGCGAAGGTTGTACTTGCTGAAGTAGCCCTTAAGCACATTCTTTCGGATGTACTGGTAGATGATGCTGTCGTTGGCCGAAGGGTTGTGGATAAGCTGGTGTATGGTTTTGTCCCTAACAACCAGCTCCGAGATGTCGGGCAGAGCAGCTTCGAGGATGGGGTCCTTCTCGTTGTAAAGCGATTCGGCGAATTCAATCCGGTTGTGCTCGTCCTTAGCTACCACAAAGAGGCAGATGATGGTAGATGTTGCAACTGCCCAGATTATCAGAATTAGCGAGATGTCGCGAATGCCAATCCGCATGTATGCCTTAAGCCTGAAAAGGAAGATGGCGTAGGTGAGGATCGATGCAGCAGCGAATACGCCAATCGAAATATCAGTGCGGGCATAAATGCCTAAAATAACGAGAAGCGGTAGCGCAAGGATTACCGCTTTTGTTCTTGTCGAGATGTTCCTGAAAAGCCTGAAGAATAAATTAGATAGAAGGACTATGCTAACTATTAGCAGCGAAATGGTAAGGTAGATAATCAGCGAGTAGCGGCTAATCTCAGATATCTTTATTACGCCAAACGAAACGGCGGCATTGTTTACCAGGCTGTACACCAGCATGTGAGTTGCCAGCGCAATAAGCGATATAAATACCGACAAGCAAGCAGCAAGTGGTTTTAGAAGATACTTCTTCTGAATCTTGTAGTCGACATAGTGCGCGTAGATGGTCGAGCTGAACGAGATGAAAATAAGAACATAGGCTGCAAGTACCGCGAGCGAGGGTGTAACGCTAGAGGCGTAGAGATCGGGCGAGAAGAAAATCAGCGATGATGGCGCCTTGGCTAGCATGTTAACAAGTAGAACACAAGTGGCGCTCCATCCTATCAATGAGAAGAAGAATAGTCGGATTCTTTTCTTAAACGAGATGGATTGAATGATGAGCCATCCCCCAACAATGAGGAGAATGAGGGATGCGTAGACGAGAAGATCCTTAGTCGGATTCTCCGTTACGATGTTCTTTTCTTTTTCAAGTATAAAGAGGCTGTCCTTTCCTAATCGAACGGTCAGCGTACTTTTTGTGTGTGAGGTGGATTTAGAGTCTTTGCTAAGCTTAATGTATGGAGGTATCCCTAGGATTGGGTTGAACCGATTCTCCAGAAATCTATTGGTAAACCGATAGCGCTTTTGGACCTCGATGGTAATAATAGCCGATTTTCCCTTGTGCTTAAAGCGGGAGGCAAGAAACCATCCATCGTTGAACGCATACAGGCGCATGGTGGTGTCGATGCGGGCAAGCATCGAGTCGGCAATGTTGGGAATGGTGCTCCATGCAACCAGCCTAGTGCTGTCGTAAAGAAATATCCCTATGTTTTCCTTGTTGAGTTTCGATATTGTTCTGTCGTCGAGAATGGCGAATGCCGCTTTTTGAGAGGTGTCCTTCGTGCTTAACCAAGTCTTCGCTATTTCGCGAAGCTGCTCCTTCTTGCTAAGGATGGTACTCTCAATCTTTTTTATGTTGCTGCCGTTGTAGGTTGAGAGACGAGGAGCAAATTGCGCCGCGAGGTATAGCACAGCAGCCGCTACGGTAATAGCGATGCCAACGAAAAACGTCTTCTTTCTCCGAATGTTTTTCCTTTGCTTACTTATGGTGGTAGGGTTCTCCATTAATAATCGTAAATGCTCTGTAAAGCTGTTCTATAAAAAGAAGTCGAACCATTTGATGGGAAAAGGTCATGGCAGAGAGCGAAAGCTTAGCGTTGGCTTTCGCGTAAACATCCCTCGAAAAACCGTATGGGCCGCCAATGACAAAGCTTAGCTTACGGGTTCCTGCAATCTGCCTTTTTTCGATAAGCTGCGCAAAATCGACTGACGAAAGCGACTCTCCCCGCTCGTCGAGTAGTATCACAAAATCGGAATCCTTAATCTGGGTGATGATTAGTTCTCCTTCTTTTTCCTTCTGCTGCTCTTCGCTAAGGCTTTTTGTGCTTTTCAAATCGGGAATAATTTTCATTTCAAACTGGCAGTAGAATTTTAGCCGTTTAAGGTAGATGTCGATTCCTTCTTGAAGATATTTTTGGTCGCTTTTCCCAATAAGCACTAAGTCAATTTTCATTGGTGAATAGATGTTTTTTTGAGGCTAAAATTAATATGCAGGAAATGAATAAATGCTGAAATAAATGCCGATTTACCATTCGTAAACTTGCCTCTAATGTAGCAAAAAGTTGCGATTGAACCAGTGGTAGGGCATATCGTTAAATATACCGCCTAATAGCTTGCAAACTTAGAATATTGCCGAAATGTAAGCAAGAATGTACCCCGTTTGAGATAATAAAAGGGGAGGGCTTGATAAATTGTTTGTTAAAATGTAATGATCAGAAAAACAAAAGAGTTGGCAAGCTTTGGTGCTTTTAAATATAAGTTGTACTTTTGCAAACCCCGTAAAGTGGGGATGGATCACAGTTAAAACAGGTATTAACCAAAAAATTACAGTAAAAGTGGACGCACTAAGTTACAAGACTGTATCTGTCAACAAAGTATCTGCTCCGAAGGAGTGGGTTTTGATAGATGCAACCGATCTAGTAGTGGGCCGCCTTGCTTCTCAAGTTGCGAAAATTCTGAGAGGTAAGCACAAGCCTTCATTTACTCCAAACTCTGATTGTGGTGATAACGTTGTTATTATCAATGCAGAGAAAGTGCGCTTTACCGGTAAAAAACTTACCGATAAGGTGTACGTTCGCCACACCGGCTACCCTGGTGGACAACGCTTTGCAACTCCAGTAGATATGCTAAAGCGTAAGCCTCTTTTTGTTGTAGAAAAGGCCGTTAAGGGTATGCTACCAAAAAATCGCCTTGGCGCTGAGTTGTTCCGTAACATGCATGTATATGCTGGTGCAGAGCACCCACACGAGGCTCAACAACCAAAAGTTATCAACGTAAAAGATCTTAAGTAATGAGCATGGAAGTTGTTAACACATTAGGAAGAAGAAAAGCCGCTGTTGCTCGTATTTACATGACTCCTGGGAAGGGTGAGATCGTAATCAACAACAAGCCTCTAGAAGTTTACTTTACAACTGGTGTACTTCAGTACACTGCTACCCAAGCCCTTTTGCTTACCAACCAACTTGGTAAGTATGACATCAAGGTTAACCTCGATGGCGGTGGTGTTAAGGGACAAGCTGAGGCACTTCGCCTTGCAATCTCTCGCGCACTTTGCGAAATTGACAACGAAAGCTACCGTCCGGTGCTTAAGGCTAACGGTCTTCTAACTCGCGACCCTCGTGTTGTTGAGCGTAAGAAGCCAGGTCAACCAAAGGCTCGTAAGAGATTCCAGTTCAGTAAACGTTAATTTTTTTCTTCCTATTTGTTGCAGTCTGGGTTTCAAACCTGCGAGACTACCTTCGGGTACTACTTGAGCGTTGCCCTACTGCGAAAAACTGACGAGACCATTATGCTACTCGGCAGTTGACGAAGAGGTTTTAAACAAGTAAAACACAAAAAAATGCCAAGAACAAATTTCAACCAGCTACTCGATGCTGGTGTTCACTTCGGTCACTTAAAGAGAAAGTGGAATCCTAAGATGGCTCCTTACATCTTCATGGAGCGTAACGGTATTCACGTTATCGACCTACACAAGACCGTAGTAAAGATCGATGAGGCTGCAAATGCCCTTAAGCAAATCGCAAAATCAGGCCGTAAGATTCTTTTCGTTGCTACCAAAAAGCAAGCGAAGGAAATCGTATCGGAAAGAATAAGCCAAGTTAATATGCCATACGTTACCGAGCGCTGGCCCGGTGGTATGCTTACTAACTTCCCAACCATCCGTAAGGCTGTAAAGAAGATGTCTTCTCTTGAGAAGATGTCTACCGATGGTACTTTCGAGACATTATCAAAGCGCGAAAGACTACAAATCACCCGTCAACGCGCTAAGCTTGAAAAGAACCTTGGTTCTATTGCTGACCTTACTCGTCTTCCAGCTGCACTTTTTGTAGTTGATGTTCAAAAAGAAGCTAATGCCGTTCGTGAAGCTAAGAGGCTTAACATTCCAGTATTTGCTATGGTAGATACCTGCTGTGATCCAACACCAATTGACTATGTTATCCCAGCTAACGACGACGCTTCTAAATCTATCAGCCTAGTTATCGACGTGGTTGCTTCTGCTATTCAAGAGGGACTCGAAGAGCGCAAGGTTGAGAAGGAAAAGGAAAAAGACAGCCAATCAGCCAAGGCAGACAAGCCAGTTAAGGCAAAAGCTAAGAAGGCTCCTGTAGCCGGCGAAGCTGAGGTTGAAGCTCCTGCTCAAGAAGAGGAGAGCGCTGAATAATCTGTTTTCAATAACCGATAAAAATATTTTAACAATGGCTATTACCGCAACCGATGTAGCAAAGCTACGTAAAATGACCGGTGCCGGGATGATGGACTGCAAGAAGGCTCTTGAAGAAGCTAATGGTGACTTCGAGCGCGCTCAGGATCTTATCCGCGAAAGAGGTAAGCTTATCGCCAGCAAGCGTGCTGACCGCGAAGCTACCGAAGGTGCTGTTATCGCTAAAACTACTGCTGATGGCAAACTTGGTGCTGTTATCTGCCTAAATTGCGAAACTGACTTCGTTGCCAAGAATGCTGACTTCGTTGCTCTTGCTGAAAGCATTCTTGATCTTGCTATTGAGAAAAAGCCAGCAACCCTAGCAGAACTTCTTGCTCTCAACCTAAATGGTCTTTCTATTGCTGATCTAGTAACTGAAAGATCTGGTGTTACTGGAGAAAAGTTAGGTATCTCGTTCTATGGAAAGTTAGAGGATAACTTCGTTATTCCTTACATCCACATGAATAATAAGTTGGCTACCTTAATTTCCTTCTCTAAGGCTGTTAACACTGAAGTTGCTAAGGATATTGCTATGCAAGTAGCAGCAATGAATCCAGTTGCGCTTGATAAGAGTTCAACTCCTGCTGAAGTTGTTGAAAAGGAGCTTCAAATTGCAAAGGAACAACTTCGTCTTGAGGGAAAATCTGAGGATATGATTGAGAAAATTGCCCCTGGAAAACTTAACAAATTCTTTAAGGATAATACCCTAATGGCTCAAGACTTCATCAAAGATTCTAAGATTAGCGTAGAAGCTTACCTTAAGAGTGCTGATGCTGAGGTTAAGGTTACAGGTTTCCTTCGCTGGTCGCTAAACGACTAAACGATCGTTTTACAGCATAATTTAGGGCTGCAGTAATGCAGCCCTTTTTGTTTAGTTAGGATTAATAAAAAGGGTACATAGAAATACTCTATGTACCCTTTTTATTCGTTTAATCTCAAGGTTTCTATCCTTGAAGTTTTGCAAGTTGTGCCTTAAGCCTGCTGATTTCAGATTCTTTTTTGCTGTTTCTGATGGCTACAATTTCATCGGCCAACCTGTCTAAATCTTCGAATGATTCGAGCTTATTGATAAGTGAAATGATAAGTTCAACTGGAGTTTGACGAGGTTTTCTTCCTCTTTTACCCTTCACTTTTTCAACTGGTTTTTTTGCTTGTGTATCCATTTTATCGAAGTATTAATTGTCGTTTTGTAAATATAACAATTGAAAATTAATTAATGTTTTATTTGTCGTATAAAATTACTTAATGCATATAAATATACTTATTTGACATGTTGAATATCTTTATTATTCTTGGATATAATGCTTATTTGCTGATTTTTTATTGACCTTTCTACTGGATGGATGGTTTTTTACCAAACGCTTTTTTGATATTATTAATGACGGGAGTACGAGTAAAAGCTTCACTAAACAATCATTAATTGGCAAGAAACTTTCTGAGAAAAGGCTATCTGTGCGACCGAGGAATATAACCTTCGGGCTTGGTTTTAAGGTAATGGCTAATCTTATGGAATGGAAAACTAAATACATTGCCTGATGTTGCGGAAGTTATAGCTTGTAGTTGTTGTTATTACTTTGCTCGCATAAATGCAAAATTACCTCGTTTCCTAAACTTGGTCTGTGGAGTATCCAATCCTTTCGGATTCATGTTTAGCAACCATTATAGATCATCTACGCCTATAAGGTTGTCCTTAGTTTTTTCTCAGAGTAAAGGAGAATCAACAACCACGTGCTGTTCCGTTCTTCCGTCACCTTTGCCCCGCTAGCAGCTCTAACCTAAAAGGAAGGCGTAATTCCTGCTTGCGAAAAAAAAGGATAGACACAGTTCCGTGAATAATCCCTGAGTAAATCCCAATGATTCCTATGGTTGGTTCCTTCTACGGTGTAGATGGCTCCTCTTATGGCACGGATGGCTCCTCCGATGGGATGGTTGGCTCCTCCGACGGCGCGGTTGGCTCTTTCGATGGCACGGATGGTTCTTCCGATGGCGCAATTGGCTCCTTCTACGGCACTGATGGCTCCTCCTGTGGCACGGTAGGCTCTTACCATGGCACAGATGGCTCCTCTCATGGAACCGTTGACTCTTTCTAGGGAGAGGAAACCTCATTCCGTTGCATCAGCAGAAGTTTATTGAGCTTTGGAAAGTGCAATTGTAGGGGGGCTACCAGCGGCTTGCCAGATAAGAACAGGTCTTTCTACATTTTGGGTGTGAGGGCCATCTTCGGGCTCTCCATTCAGCCGTTTAGTGGTTGTATCCTTATAGGGCACCATTAACCTATATTGCATGCGGGGAAAATCGCATGCAACTCTTCTAACATGATATGCCGAAGAACGAATTCTTGTATTCCGATCGGTAAAATGATTGTCGAAAATAGAAAAGGGATTCCATTTGGAATCCCTTTTCTGTTTCTGGTTTGTATCTAAATCAGAGTATTTTCACTAAATAAACGCCTAAGACGGCATTCCCCGCCATACCGTCCTTAAACTCGCAGAATAGGTGGTAGGGGCCTGTTTTGGTGCAGTTGAAGTCAATTACTTCCATTACCGTATCGGTGGCCTCCATGTAGCTGTTCAGAACAACTTTCCCGTTATCGTAAAGCTTGAATACACCTTGACCAGGGAAGTCTCTTGAACTTACTATTACAAAGCGATACTGAACATTTTTGGTGAGAACAATGGTAAACTTGCTTTGTGGGGCGGGTGTACCTTCAAGGAGCTTTATCTTGTAGTCCATTTGGTAGGTAACCTTGCTTGCCTTATTTGCCTTTTTACCGTTTATATCAAGCAACTGCTCCTCCGATTGGGCTGAGGCCTGATTTGCACCTAATAGGCAAACAAAACCTAGGATTATCGCTAGAAGTATTCTGTTCATAATGCTATTCCCCCAATAGTTTGTTTCGTACCTTTTGGGTACGCGCTGTGATTTCATTAATCTGCTTACTGGTGATGTTTATAACCGTTTTATCGTGTTGTATAACGGTGTATACGCCATTTATCTCTTTGTACTCTGGTTCTCCTTCCTGAACGCTGATGGTTACACCCCTGTAGGCCTCGTTGATGTACTCGAGATCCTTTTTCATCTCAGCCATTTCTGGATGGTAGGTATACCCATTGAGGACTTTAATTAGAAGTGAGATCAGGTTTTTTTGGTCGCCAATTGCTTCCTTAAGGCGGCTCTTTTGGTTAAGCCTGTAGAATTGCGTTATGTAGTGCATTCCTTCGATCCAAACGCCTGTAACAATGGCGGCACTAATGCTGCTTCGCTGGGTTTTGCGGAGGTATTGGTCGATTCGATTCATACTCTTGCGCGAGATGAATATTAGCGAGTCGACATTATCGTTGTTGGAGGCAAGTCTCTTGAGCGTGCTGTAATCGAAGAATTGTCCCACCTTGAGCTCATCAGCAAGACCCTTTACGGTAGATATGTAGCTAAGGACATGCGAAGTCTTACCGTAGAAGTTCAGGTAGCCCAAGTCGGCACCGTAAATTCCGAGTGCGGCTGCTTGCGAGTAGCTGCTGTTGAAGCGATCGACATCGTCGTTGGATGCCAGAAGAGTGCTGTTGAACGGAATACCAAGGCTTTTCAGCATGGCAATGGTTTCGATAGGAGAACCTAGGTTTTCCACCATATGGTCTACCATATCCTTAGTCTGGTCTAGCGCCTGTTCGCCATGGGTAGTATCAGACGATACTAGCGAATCGGGCATGTCAAATTCATTCTTTGCCTTCTTTGCCGTGTCCGACATGCAGGAGTAGAGCAGGACGGAAAGGATAAGAAGAGAGCCAACTCTTTTAATTATTCCCATTAATTCTCAGCTTTACTTTGGTTTTTTAACAATGCTAGCTTATGTGGAAACGAAAATAACAATTTTTTCGGTAGTTCAAAGTAAAGGGTAATAAAAAAGATTAGTGACATAAACCAGATTACGCAAATGTTGAACCAATATGTGTCTATGAATCTGCCTGCAAAATACTTCTGGGGTGCCAAGAAATGCGAACGGAAATCGAAGAATCCTTTGGGCGATGGATCTTTGAAGATGGGTTCGTATTGTTGAATGAGCTCATCGTCGAATTGAAGTATTTTGTTCTTCTCGAATGGGCGTTTTACCAAATCGGTAATGCTTTCGTTGTGGTATTGTGCACGAAGGTCGTTGTACACCTTTTCATTCTTACTAACCATGAAGGAGCGCAATGCCTCTTTTTTCCCGTTGTATCTGGCAAATACCTTTCCGTAGTAGGTTATGAGCCTATCCGTATGGCTGTATGCAGCCTTGTTTACGCCAGCGTTGTAGGTTGATGGTGTAAGCATGCTCATATTGGCAAACCTTATTTCTGGAACTGCTTTCGCTTCAAGTGCAAAGGCACGGCGAAGTACGGCGATGTTATCTGCGAGTAATTCTTTGCTTGCTGTTGAGTTCGGATTTTTTAAAGCTTCACCATTTTGGTCGAGGCGCTTTTGCAGCTCAGGAAGGTAGGAAACCAGTTTGTAGTTCGCCTTACTTTCTTCCTTATCAATGTCGTAGAAGTACTTTTCGAATTGGTTGTCCTTAAACTGCGATACCACAAGGGCTTCGTAACCCCACTTGGTTGCCATAAGGTCGGCGATGATTGGGACACGGTTGGTGCTGCTTATGCTGCGGTTCAGCTTCTCGAACGTGAACATGGCGCCGCTAAGCATCATCATCGGAATCATTATCAGCGGAATAACGATGTAGATGGTAACAACAGAGTTGAATGTCGCCGAAATGTTTAGTCCGAGCAAATTCGCAAACACGGCTGTAGAGAAAAGCACCAGCCAATAGGTAAAGTACATGTCTCTAATTCCAAGAATGGTGTTGGCAATTAGGACGAATAGCAATGTTTGAATTGCTGATAATGATAGTAGTATGAGAGTCTTAGAAAAGAGGTAACTTAACCTACTTAGGTTTAAGAACGATTCTCTCTTAAGGATTTTCTGATCTCGGAAAATCTCCTCAGCACTCAAGGTTAGCCCTACGAATAGGGCAACGATGATGGACATGAAGATGAAAATCGGAATGTTTTCGTTATCCTTAAAGATGTAAACACTCGATTTTGGATTGGCAATATAGCGTGTTACGTAAGCAAGAATAAAACCAAGAATAGGCATCTCGAGTAAATTCATCACTACGTATTGAACGTTGCTGATCTTGCTACGGTAGTCACGCATCATATAGATGAAGAACTGCTTTACCTTCGAAGGTATCTTTAGTGCAGATGGAGGTGCATTTTTAATGGTCTCCACCTTAGGCATCTTGATATTCTCCTTGTAGTGCTCTTCCCATTTTAGCGGCGATACTTTTCTAAGGGCTGTATAGCGACCAAACTCATCTACCACCTTTGCTTCTACAATGTTGAATATCAACTCTGGATTGACATTACCACAAGTTGGACATTCTCCAATGTCGCTATTGATTTGAGCATCGAGGCGCTTAAAGTACATTACAGCCTCTACGGGATTACCCTGGTAGATAAGATATCCTCCCGTGTCGAGGATAAGCATGTTATCGAACATCTTGTAGATATCCGAAGATGGCTGGTGGATAACCACAAATACCAGTTTTCCCTTTAGGGCAAGCTCTCGCAAGAGGTCCATCACGTTTTCCGAGTCGCGCGAAGAGAGTCCTGAAGTTGGTTCGTCAACAAATAGGATAGAGGGTTCACGAATTAACTCTAACGCAATGTTTAGACGCTTACGTTGTCCCCCGCTAATCATCTTATTTAGCGGACTTCCTACCTTTAAATCCTTTTGGTCGATGAGGCCAAGAAGTAGAAGTGTTTTATCAACTATGCTACGAACTTCTGCATCACTTTTATCTTTAAAGCAGAGTTTTGCATTGTAGTATAGGTTCTCGAAAACGGTAAGCTCCTCAATGAGCAGGTCGTCTTGAGGGATAAAGCCTATAATTCCTTTTAGCTCTTCGCTTTGAGAATGGAGGTTTAACCCATTGATCAGAACTTCACCTTCGGTTGGCTTTTCTATACCTGAAAGCACATTTAGGAGCGTGGTTTTACCAGCACCACTTGCCCCCATAATACCGATTAACTTTCCTTGCTCTTCGGCGAAAGAGATGCTGCGTAGACCAAGGTTGCCAGTTTTAAACTGGTAGCTGATGTTGCTTACTTCATATGAGAGCGGGGTGTAGTTCTCATCGGCCTTAAAACGGGCAAGAACATCTGAATAGTAGATAGGCTTTGCCTTAGGTAAACGGATAGTTGAACCGTTGGCAAAGAGGTATATGCGCTTGTTGTTAATCGGAAGACCATTAAGAAAGAGATCGTCATGGCCTGTATACTTCAGAAAGTAGAGTTCTACCGATTTTATCTGGAGTATGGCAATTATGCCTGAAAGGCCTTCGGAAAAGATTTGCTTGCCTTCTGTCTCTATCGTTCTGCTATGGACAGTGAGTACATCAGGCAAGTCTAACTTTTCGGGGGTATTGTTTAGAACAAATTCTTCTATCCCTTTAAACTCTTCCTTGGAAAGGTTGAAAACATCGGCGACGGTATTGATAATTGCCATACGCTGCTCCGAAAAGCGACCTTCGGAGTTTACCAGCTCGAAAAGGCGAACTAGAACGACTATTTTTTGTCGTTGCGTAAGCGTTTTGTTAATCTTTTTGCAGATGCCAAGAATACGTACGGAGTCCTTTACGGAAGTAAGTCGGCTTTTTTTAACTTCCTTTTCCTCTTCACCATCGGTTTCCAGTAGTCCTGCATGCTGGTCGAAGAGAGTGAGATACTCTTTAACCGCATCTTCGTTGAGCTGCTGAACTAAAAAGTTTTGTACATACTCTCGTTCCATGCGTTCTACCCCTTCGTCTTGCTTTACGATAAGGGCAAAAAGCTGCATCAGCGCTCTTAAGATTTCCTCGCTCATATTATCAAATTATCGCCAGCCAATTCTCAAATTTATTATAGGGAATATGCCTCCATTTCGAATGGTACATCTACGATATCGGCATACTCTTCGCCTGCTTCTTCCATGTCCTCATCGTCGTCAGGATAGCACCAGCGGATGGTAACATCAGCGCCATCTTCCTTCATGTGTTCGAATCGCATCAGGATATCGAGAAGTAGTTTGGAAGAAGCCGTATTAAAGTAAACCAACTTGAAGGTGAAAACGGTTCTTGGATTAGGATTTTGGGCATACTCGTCGAGCCAGTTAAGAATTGGCTCGTAGAAAGCGCTCACGTCCTCTGGAAGCGAGCGTCCAGAGATTTCGAAAATCTCATTGTTAGCATCCAGAATTACATTCGGAGTGTCGTCTGTTCCAAGTATTTTTATTGTTTCCATGTCGCAAAAATATGGTAAATCTTTGTTATTCTCTTGTTATGGTTGATGTTAGCACAAAAAAGTGGGTTAAGTTGTCAACAGGGAGGAGATGATACTCAAGTTTATTCCCTGTTTTGCGGGCTATATCAATAAAGCCAAGCCCTGCCCCTCCCTTTTCTGAGAGGTTACCCTTTTGCATTTGCTCTTTATGAAGCGCCTTAAGTCCATCCTTATCTAACGAGTTGATGTGATCGAGCATAGAGGTTAACTCCTTTATTTTATCGTTCTCTACGATATTACCCGTTGTAACGTTGTAGGAATTATCCCCTTTGCTAACCATGAAAAGACCTCTCGAAGCAAAAACATCATTCTCTAGGCTAGGTGCATCGGCATGTTTACTGATGTTTTGGAGGCATTCAACCATTACGTGGAATACCTTTTTTTGTACAGAGTTCGATTCCTCGTCCTTTAGCATGTTAGTTTCAGCCATTGTCGTAAAGGCTTTGGTAATCTGATGGGTTATTTCCCCTTCATATACAAGAGATATCTCATGAGCTTTCATCGACTTGTAAAAATCGTAGATGAACTCTATGTACCCCTTAATGTTTTTGTTGTCCATAGCTTGTTGTTATTACATGTGTCTAATTAAAACTCCATTCCAATTAGTAGTATATCATCAATTTGCTTGTTAGCACCTTTGTAGTCGATAAAGTCTTTGCTAAATAGCGTCTCATATTCTGTCATTGTAAGGTTTGGATTTGATGCAATATGATTCCTGATTCGTGCGGCAGAATACTTTTTATTCTCAGATCCTCCAACTTGGTCGGGTAATCCATCGGAGAAGATAAAAATCTTATCGGACGACTGGATGTTAATGGTGTGGTTCGTAAATGGCATTTCAGCCTTTTTCATTGAAGGAATTCCACCAATAGCCCTTCGTTCTCCCTTGAATTCCTGGAGTTGGTTGTCGCGAAGCAGGTACAACGGACGGTGTGCTCCTGCATATTCAAGAATATTATCTTTTAGGTTGATTTTGCATAGTGCGATATCCATACCGTCCCGAGCATCTGCATCAACCCTATCCTGTTTGAGTGTGGTGCGAACTTCGTTGTGTAGTGCATCAAGTACTTCTCCTGCGTTCATTGTTCTGTCTTTATCAACAGTATTATTAAGGATGAAGTAGCCAATAAATGAAAGAAGAGCGCCAGGTACGCCGTGTCCAGTACAGTCTACCGCAGCAACGTAGATGGTGTTATGATCTTTAACAAACATCCAAGGAAAGTCTCCACTTACCACATCGCGTGGAAGGTAAAACATGAACGAATTAGGAAGATATTTTCGGAGCAACCTGTTGTCGGGAAGTATCGAACTCTGAATGCGTTGAGCGTAGTTGATACTCTCTGTAATGTTGCGGTTCTTTTCCTGAATCTCCATTTCAATACGCTTCGATTCGGTGATATCATGCGATACGAAAAGAATGGTTTCAAGTTCGTTTTCATTGAATTCTGGAATCGCAACAATGTGCATTATTGTTTCTCCATAATTTGATATGAAAGATATTTCTTCCTCTATTTTTTGCTTGGTTTCGCTGATGGTTGCGATTGCTTTCATGAAAAACTCAACCAGTGAGTTGGGTAAGTTTGCCGAACTAACGGTCTGGTTTTGTATTTTCTTGGCATCAATATCGAAGAACGACTTTACCGTTGGGTTAACGTAGTAAATTTGCCCCATAGTGCTAAGGCGCATGATAAGGTCGATGGAGTTTTCTGAAAGAGCCTGCATCTTACTCTTCATACGCTCTTCTTTTTCGGCGCGCTTACGCTCGGTAATATCCTGCATATTGAGGATGATGCCGTTGATTGCAGGGTCAGAGATAAGGTTACGACCGGTTACCTCTAGGTATATTTTGTCACCACTCTTCTTCATAAAGGTGTACTGAATGGTGTAACTTTGCTGAGGATTATATAGCAAGTTTTGGAAGAGTTCATCAAGATGTTCTTCACCCTTTTTGGTGAGGCGCTGCTTATCCATTCCGTCAATCATCTCCTCGGGAGTAAAGCCCAAAATTGATGTTACGGATGGGCTGATATAGGAAAGCGCCAAATCCTTATTGTATATAGAGATAACCTCAGAGGCATTTTCGAGTAGCGAGTGAAGTTTCTTTTGTACATTTTCAACCTCATTGATTTGCATCTCGAGGCGGGTGTTAGTATTTTCAAGTTCCTCTTGGGTTGCCATCATCTCTTCAGCATTTTGGCGAAGTTCTTCCTCGTTTTCTCGAAGTTCTTCGGTCATTTGCTGCGATTCGAGAAGCAACCTTTCCGTGCGTTCGTTAACGCTAATGTTGAATATGGTACGGGCAATTATCTCTGCCAAATCCTTGAAAAATCGAATCGTTAGCGGTGGAATCTCCGAAATTGAAGCGAATTCCAGTATACCATAAAGTTTTTCATCAGTAATAAGAGGAATGATGATTAACTCTTGAGGTTTTTGATCGCCAAGAATCCCAGATGTTATGGTAAAATAATCATCTGGTATCTCGGTTCTATAGATAATATCCTTTTCGTAGGCGCATTGTCCGATCAGACCTTCTCCTATTCTAAATTCTTGATTAACATACTTTCTGCGGTTATATGCATAGGATGCTAAATTTACTACAACCTTGCGCTCTTCGTCATAAAAGTAGAATGAGCCTTGTACAACCTTGGAGTATTTAACAAGGCATACAAGAACCTCGTAGGCTAGTACATCGAGTTTGTTGTGGATGCGTAGGATGTTCGAAATGGCTTCTTTCCCTTCAGCAATCCATGCCTCTTCTGCTTCCTTATTAGTGTTTTTAAGAAGGTTGTCACGCATTAATATGAGCGACTTTGCAAGTACATCATTATTGTTGCTGTCGATGTCGATGGTGAAGTTTCCTTCTCCAATCTGCTTAGCAAAAATGGCATTTCGATTAATTGTATCCTTTTTCTCCGTTAATTCATTCTCTAGTTCTGAGATTTTTTCTTTGTGCTCTTTCAAAAATAGAATGATGACGGCTGCAAAAATGAAAGGTATAAGGTCCAGTAACCATAAAATTGGTATGTCGCTGTGTACATCCTCGATAGATGCAAATGTTGCGGGATAGCCCTTACTGGTAATTGCGAGCATCCATGCAACTAAAGGGAAAAACATTAACGCTGTTGTGTAGGTTACAAAGCGCTTTTTGTTTTTGGTCAGGGTTAGTATCTTTGAATTTTCCTCCATTGCTATACAAGTTGTTTAAGGGAAACCTTTTCTCCAATAACATCACAAAAGATTCCGATAATCTCGATTTTTTTGTTTGATGGCTTTGCTAAAAAGGCAAGTTCGAGCAATGCAACCGTCTTACTGTTGTGGACTATTGGATAGATAGAGAGGGCGCGGGGACTTGATTTGCCTAGACCTGACACGACTGTCACATAATTTTCTGGAATCGATTCAAGTAGTAATGGTTGTTGATCTTTTGCTGCTTGGCCGTTTATCCCTTCGCCGATTTTGAAACCTTCGGGTTCTCGTTCGGAATAGTAGGCGTATTTGGATGTTGGTTTAAAGTACCCCTTGTTTTGATTATCGGCTATATAAAGAAGCCCATGGGCAAATGATACTTCTTTGGCAAGTTTTATGAGGATCTCTTCCGCTGCCGCTTCTATCCCATCTTCTAAGTTTAGGGTTTGGGCTATTTTTTGAGCAACCTCTTTTGTTGAAGCAATATTTGATTCTTCTTTATTGACTGTTTCGGACTGCTTTGTATTAATGTTAAGAGAATTACTAAGGGTGTCAACTCTTTCTATGAGTTTTCTGATCTGATCTTTTTGAAACTGTAATAGTGCAAAAAGAATGGTGCCGGATAGAAGCGACAATGCCAAACATATGTAGCCATACCAAGGGGTTGTGCCCTCGAGCATGGAGTTTTGGATGAAGGCAAAAGCCGCGAATCCAAACAGCAACAATCCAGCCACAAGTATATTTGCCGCAATTTTCATATTATGTCTATTTATACTTCAGCAAAAGCTGAATTATTTGGTTTGTATTAAGCACCATATCCGCTTTAGTAAGTTTAAGTGACGCTTCCGTCATTGTACTTACCTGGCATTCTTTGGGGTCTTGAACTACACAGGTTCCTCCAAAATCTTTTATACGCTTAAGCCCATAAGCTCCATCTTTGTTTGCTCCCGACAGAATTATGCCTAAAAGCCTATTTCTATAGGTTTGAGCTGCGCTGATAAAAGACAGGTCTATTGAAGGACGCGAATGATTAACCGGTTCTTCGGTCGATAACGCAAACCTATTCCCAAGGTCGATGTACATATGATAGTTGGCAGGTGCTAGGTATGCTCTACCTGGCTTTATTGACTCTTTATCTTCGGGTTCGATGATGGGAATCCCCGATTTTATGGAGAGTGCCTCTACAAATCCCGATCGTACATGCTTTAGCCTATGCAGGCAAAGAATAATGGGTAGGGGATAGTTGGCAGGTAATGCATGAAGAATCTTCGTGATCACCTGAAAACTTCCGGCAGAGCCACCAATTATTATTGCTTTATACATAGACTATCCTATTTTTCGTTTGTAAACCTTCTCAGAACTGTTCACATTTATGAAACTGGTTCCACATGCGAGATGCTCAAGATTCTCTTTTATCCCAATAGCTAAAAAACCACCAGTATTTAGACTGTCGCGCAAGTTGCCTATAACCCTCTCTTCTTGACTAATATTCATGTATATAAGTTGGTTTCGAAAGAGTATGAGGTTACACCCTGGAACCGAGCTATCAAAATTAGCATTTTGTTCAACAAATACCACATTTCGAATCAACTCTGGTTTAATTTGAAGAGATCCGTCTGATGACGGTGTAAAGTAGTTGGAAAAGATAATTTTACCTTGGAAGCGCTGGTAGTTTGCTTCGTTAGTTTCCATCTTTTTTTGGTCAACTTTACCTGCTTTTACATTTCTGGTGATGAGTTCTGAGTATGTAGAGGCGAATATCTTTGCTCGTCCCAGAAGGTCGGCTTCTTTTAGGGTTATAATGAGCGAGAAGAGATCTTCTCCGCTATCCCACGTTGGTATCCATATTTTTATTGGCGAAATGCTTTTGGATAGTTCTGGTAGAATGGTTTCCTTTAAGTATCTCCATAGTGACGGGTCGCGGAACATCTCTGTCGTTGATGGAACAAAATCTGCGAGAAACTGATTAAAGTAGGATTTGTCCTGCTCTAACTTACGCATTAGTGAGTCGGTATCTCGAATTCCTTGAAGCGTGAGTACGTGCTCTAGCCTTCGCTTCAAGTAGGTTATCGAGTATTCGCGAAAGTCGTACCCCTGCTTGTCAAGGATTAACTTGAAAACGTTGCGTGTTTCTACTATGCCTATTTCTGCTGCCATATGTTTACTTATTTCTTTGTATAGAAAGATGCATTCTTTTCGAACCGAGGAGCCCAAGGTCCAAGAATCGCTTCATGTGCACCGAGAATTAGGCATCCCTTAGGGTAGAGGTTCTGGTGGAACAGATTGAAAACGTTGTTTTGTAACTTATTATTGAAGTAAATAATTACATTCCTACAAAAAATGATGTCGAACTTGGCGTATACAAATGTTCCATCTTTTACCAAGTCGTGCTTTCGAAAAAAAGGAATTTCGGTGTACTCTTTTTTTATAGAAAGGAGATCTTTAACCTTGTCTACTTCGAAATACTTTTCGTAGGGAACTTCGTAAACTTCGTCGTAGTTAAAGGGGTTATGCTTCATAACCTGATCGTAGTTGTCGAGGTAGCCTATGTTGAACCGGTACTTATACTGCCCCTTGCGAGCAACATCGAGCACATCATTGTTGATATCGGTAGCAACAATTTTAGCCTTCTCGAGCAGCCCCATTTCGTTTAGCAGTATTATCATTGAGTAAACTTCTTGCCCTGTAGAGCATCCGGCATGCCAGATGTTTATTGTTTTGTTTGCTTTAAAACGGGGAAGTATACGGTGTCTCAACATCTGCCACATTTGTGGGTCGCGAAAAAGTTCAGTGGTATTTACGGTGATATCCTTTAGAATTTTTTCGGCGAAAGCCTTGTCTTGCTTAATGTTATTAGTAAAGATACTAAAAGAGAGCCTGGAGTCGTCCAAAACCTTTTGCAATCTTCTCTTCAACGATTTGTCGGAGTAATCGCTAAGGTCGTATCCCCCATTATCCCTTAATGTCCTTATAAAACACGCTAAGTCTTCGTCTGATACATTCATAACATCGTCCTATTCCAAACAGCCATTAGGGCAATTATCCCCATTTTTTATCCGAGTTAAAAGTAGCTATTAGTTTTTTAAATCAAACTAGGTAGCTGTAATTTAAGAGTATTGTTAGCTTAAGGTAAGCTTTTCTTTACATGTCTCTTTAAGGTCGGTAATGGATGCTTTTGATTCAAAAAAAGTGGTTACTTGAGTACAAATGTTGCCCTCACCGGTTGATGGTCGGAATTGGCGAAACCCTTGTGTAGTACTCGTACGTTAAGGGTTTCGATATTGGGCGAAAGTAAGAAGAAATCTATTGTCGTTGTCATGGTTTTTCCTTCGTGGTAGGGCTCGTTCAGGAACCTGTTCGAGTCGGTGCTCTTGTCCCATGCCAAATGCCATCCTTTGGGAAGGTAATTGCTGGGAACTTGACTAGGCTTGAAATGTTTTAAAGCTTCTGGGTCTATGCTTTTTTGCTGATATCCCGATGGGTTTTGATTCCAATCGCCTCCAACAATTACCCAGTTTCCTTTTTTGTATTCATTAAGAACAAAGCTACGAAGTACGTCAAGTTCTAGCTTGCGGAGATTGCCGTTGTCGTAGGCTGAGTTGTGGGTGTTTACAAGAACAAGCTCTCGCCCTGATTTTGTTACGAACCTACTCTCCATAAAGCACCTCTTAGGCATAAATAGGCCTTCGGGCCAAGGATGCTTATCGGGGTAGCTGTGCCTTGCTACTTGCTTAGGGCTTGATTGCGTTAACGTAAGTAAGCCCGCATTGACTTTCCCAAGAGGGTTTGATATTGGCATAGGAATAAGATCTATGCCATAGTTTGCAGCAAAGTAGTGCTGAAATGCAGGTAGTTTTGTCCCTAGTGCTTCTATTTGGTTGATTCCGTAGCTGCGTTTTGAGTCGGTATCTACTTCCTGAAGCAGCATGAAGTCTGCACTGCTATTTTCGGTAAGCGTGTTGGCAATCCCTTTTATGTTGTCGAGAGTGATTTCTTTGCTGGTGCGCATCCTTGTACCCCCATCGTAGAAGAAGTCCATGTCTTTTCCTAACCCGCAGTAGCCAACATTCCAAGTAAGGATGGTGATTGTATCCTTGTTGAAGCTGCTGTTTGCGCTGTTGTGAAAAATGGTTTCTTTAGGTTGAAAGTTGGGCAGAGTTTTCTCCGTATAGTATAGAAAAGATCCGGCTAGTAGCAATATCACTACTAAAAAAAATAGTATGTACTTGAAAACCTTCATAAAACCAGCTGTACTTGTAGTATAATTCCCTTTGTGCTAAATAAAGACATTTTTGGCAGTAAAATCAAAGATTGAAAAGCTAAAAAACTGGAGACTGTGAAAATAAACTAATATATTTGAGGAAATGCTGCTTAAACTGCTTAAACCAACTGAATGAGAATAGGTGTTATTGACATTCTAGGAATGGATGCAAGTCTTGTTAATGTATTGACGGATCATTTCCATAATACCGCTGAACTTATTAATGCCGATGCTACGATTAATCGGGAATATGACCTGATTGTTGTTCCGCCAAGTACTCTTTACTGCGATAACGAAGAGCTGAGACGACGGGTTGCTCAAAGCAAGCTATACGATAATCTCTTGGAATATTCCGCAAGTAAAGGTTTTATTGTTGGCATCCAAAGTGGATTTCAGATTCTTTGTGCGGCAGGGCTTCTCGATGGTGGCTTTGTTCGCACCTCCCGAACTACGCTGGTGAATGGTATGGTAAATATGACCTCAGAACTTAAGCGATCTCCATTAACCTACCTGATCGACTTTGACAAGCCGCTTCGCCTATATCTCTCGCATGCGCTCGGGCACTACCGTCTTAGCGAGGATACGGTTCACAGGCTTCAGATGAAGGGACAAATACTCATGCGCTACTGCGATGAGCGAGGCTACATGTCAAAGGAGAGCAACCCCGATGGGGCAATTGGTAACATAGCGGCTATTTGTAATGCCCAACGAAATGTTTTTGGGATTACTCCAAATCCGGCAGTTAAGAACTTCTTTCAGCATCGCCTTGATGGGTTTGAGCTGATGGATGCCTTCTTTAAAATGATTACCCGCTAGATGTGGTGGCTATGATGGTGAGGTATTTTCCTGAAGTGGAACTTGTGCTTTAGCCATCGTGGCAGGATTAGCGCTCCGATTACGAGGTAGGGGTAGTAGCTGATCAACCTCCAAATAAAGGCAAATGCAATTGAAAGCCCTTTTTGTAAATCGGAAGCAACAGGTATTAGATCGCCTAAGAATACGGTAAATAGGTATTCGGCAAAACCGCTACCGCCCGGCGTTGGGCTTATCAGCATCATCACCCACATAATCATTTGGCGCGAAAAGATGAGCAGCTGGTCGTGCATGGCAAAGAATGCAAGCAGTAGGGCGTTTACCACTAGGTAGCGCGATGTCCACGAAAAGCAGGTGGCGCCAAAGGTTTTAATCCAAAACGATGCAGGACGAGAGCGTAGGTTCTTGCTCGACATCATAATTTCCCCTGCAATAAGGGTCATGTTGTATCTCCACTTGCGCAGGTATCGGATGCTGAATATGTTTACGATGAGCCATTTTAGCCCTTTAGGGTTGTAGAAGAGTCCGTAGGAGAGTAGGATGGTGTAGGCAAGTTTTACAAGGTACCCAACTAGGGCTATGGTGTAGAGCCCAGTTTCCAGATGCTCGTAGCCTTGCATATTAAAGAGGTTTGCCTTGCCGAAAAAGAGGAAGGCGAGGGGGATGGCTACAATAAAGTAGATCTCGTCGAGGAAGGAGGTGGCCATTACAATGGCGCTGCTTTTGCCTATGGAGATGCCCTCCTTGTGGACAAAGAGGAGGGCAACGCTGGTGCCACCAACTGCCGATGGCGTTACCGCCGACGTGAATTCCCAAAGCATTATAATCCGAAACGCTTGCCTCCAGCTTAGATGGTTGTCGGCTAGCAGGCGTATGCGAATCATGTATCCAAGATCTCTTCCGGCCATCAGGAGTGCTGCTACAATCAGCCAAAAGACGGTGCTTGTGGTAAAGTTTATGGCGCTGAAGGCTTTTGGATTAAACTCGGTGTAGACCATATAGCCGATTACGCCAAATCCAATTATGATGGGGTAAATTATATTCGAAGTCTTAACTTTGCCAACTGCATTTTTTTTAATCTCTTGGCTCATCTCTCGAATGGATTTTCTCAAAAGTAGGTAAAAGGGGAGGATGGTGGGCTTTCTAACCTATGAAATGATGTTAATAAGCGGAAGGTCGGTAAAGTTTTGGGCGGTTGCTGCTATTGTTGGGGCTAATTTTATCTGGGGTATCAACTATGTGGTGTCGAAAATGGTGGTGAAGGTGTACATTGATCCGGTGCCGCTGACCATGTATCGCATTCTTGTTGCGGCTGTGCTCATGTGGCTGGTGTCGATCTTCTACCCTTCGGAGAAGGTGGAAAGGCGCGATCTGCTTCGGCTTTTCCTGGCAGCGCTCTTTGGCGTAACCCTTAACCAGTCGCTGTTCATCAACGGTATTGCCAAGACAACGCCCATTGATGCGGCCATCATCGTAACCCTTGGCCCGATACTGGTGCTTTTGCTCTCGTCGCTTCTGCTGCACGATAAGATTACCGCATCGAAGGTGGTGGGGATTGCCATTGGCGGCTTCGGGGCCATCTCGCTGGTTACGTATAGCGGAGCGGTGAGCTTCGGGACGGGGCATCTGCTGGGAAATATCATGATCCTCTGCAGCGCCATCTCCTACGCGCTCTACCTGGTTACCGTAAAGCCGCTGATGTCGAAGTACACCTCGCTTACGGTTATCAAGTGGGTGTTTCTCTTTGGCATGCTGCAGATGCTGCCCATCGGCCTTAAGCCGATGCTCGAGTATGATCTGCTGGGCCAGCCAGCGCACGCCATCATCAATATAGCCTTTATTGTTGTGGGGGCAACCTTTGTGGCCTACCTGTTCATCTCCTATGCCCTTACGCATGTTAAGGCCACCACGGTGAGCATCTTTTCCTATACCCAGCCCGTTGTTGCGGCCATCTTCGCCCTGCTTCTAGGGGTCGATTCGCTGAGCTGGGTGAAGGTGATGTCGATGCTTCTCGTCTGTCTTGGGGTGTACATCGCCAGCCGTCCTACCGTGCCCATTCCTATTGCGTTCTTTGCCAAGAAGTCATAACTTGACCGGAAAAAACGCACGCTATGGATTTTATTGATGTTGCTCAGAAGCGGACGAGCGTTCGCTCTTTTTCGGAGGAAGGGGTCAGCAAGGAGGCCCTTCGTGAGATATGCCGCATAGGCGGGCTTGCCCCAAGTGTCAATAACTTTCAGCCTTGGAGGTTTGTGGCCATGGCCAACAAGGATAAGATGTCGGAGTTGGCCGCAGTTGTGGCCCAAAAGATAGAGGAGCTACCCGAGAAGAGCTGCGAGCTGGGCGAGCAGATCAAGAAGCAGGTGGAGTACTTCTCCATCTTCTTCGAGAAGGCGCCCGCCGTTATCTTCGTCTTTGTGTCGCCCTACGAGTCGGTGCTCGAGCGCGGCGTTACCCTTACGCACGACGAGGTAAACCGCATGCGCGCCTACCCCGACATGCAAAGCGTGGGCGCCTGCATGCAGAATATGCTTCTTGCCGCCGTAAACATGGGGCTGGGGGCCTGCTGGATGACCTCGCCGCTAATTGCCAAGCACGAAATCGCAAAAATGCTGAACGTCGACTCGGAATACGAACTGGCTGCAATGATGGTGGTTGGCCACGCCAGCCACGATTTTCCGCCAAAGCCTAAAAAGGAAATTGACACTATTTTTGAATTCGTTTCCTGATGGAGTTTGCAGATACCGATTTTATAGCTACTTTTGCATCGTCTTAGAAAAACAACGGCACTCTAAGATAATACGCGGAAATAGCTCAGTTGGTAGAGCACAACCTTGCCAAGGTTGGGGTCGCGAGTTCGAGTCTCGTTTTCCGCTCTAAGGATCACCAAACGGTGGTCCTTTTTTTGTTGCTACCATTTTCCTTTCGCTTGCCCTGCCAGAGCCGCTGCTTGTTCTGCCTTTCTGGGCTTCGCTGCTGATTTTGCTTCTGCCGCTACTTCTGCCTTATTTGCCTCTACGGATATAGCTTTTGCATCTGCAGATTTCGTTTCCGCCATCACAGATCTGGCTTCTACCATTACCGAAACAACTTCCGCCATTACAGATTTAGCATCTGCCGTTGCTGAAATAGCTTCTGCCATTACAGATTTTGCTTCCGCCATCACCGAAATGGTTTCTGCCATTACAGACTTGACTTCTACTATTGCCGAAATGGCTTCGGCCATTGCTGATTTCGTTTCTGCCACAGCTGAAATGGTTTCGGCCATGGCAGATTATGCTTCGTCCACAGCAGATTTTGTTTCGGCCATTGCAGAAGTGGTTTCCGCCACTGTGGAGGCGGTGTCGACCGCTGATGTGGGGGGGTGGGGGGCGCTACTGCCGTTAGCCACCTGGTTGGGGGTGTCGGCGGGGGCTTTCTTCTTCTTGGAGGGGCGCACGTACCCGTAAGATCGTAGCGTTTTGGTGAAGCAGAAGCGCTCGACGAGCCTCTTGTCGTCCGTGAAGCAGGCCGCTACCAGCTTGCACACCGTGCTCACCTCGTCGTAGATGGCGTTGAACTCGGCGATGTTTTCGGCGGTTAGGCTTTTGCGGTTTACCTTCAGCGACTCCTGGCGGCCGTTGGCCTCGATGAGCCGGTGGGCCTGCAGCAGCAGCGTGTCGATGGTGGCGGGGTTAGCGCCTACCGCAACCAGCTCGGCCTTTACCGCTGGGGTAAGGTTGGCCCGTAGCGTGGCCAGCAGCTGGACGTACTGGCTCTGGCTGATGTACTTTTTGGGCAGCTTGTCGTAGCCGAGCTCGGTGAGGAGGACGCTCCTGCGGGTGGGGTTGCTGCGGAAGTTCACCTCGATCTCGGCCTTCAGCTCCATGATGCCGCGGTGCGCGATGGTGATGATGCCATTAACCACCTCGGTGGCCTCCATGATGCTTGGAAGGTTGTCTAAACCGATTCTGGTGCGGGAGGTTTGGGTGATTCTTTCCTTTAGGTTTTGGAAGAAGGGAGCCTTCCACTGCGGGCGGCGGGCGCTTAGCTGCTGCTCGTACGTAATTCCAAACTCGGCAATCTGGCCGGAGGCTAGCAGCATCTGCATGTCGGTGCCCCTGTACTTGCGCTTTGTCATAGGTAAGCAGTTGGGTTAGTTCATTTTTATGCTTCTGAAAGTATAAAAAAGATGGGTTGGTTGGTGCGCCGCTGGTGGGAAATATTTTTTTCGCTAGCCGGCTGCGGATGGCCTTGCTTGTTTCCCGAATGGGCGCAGGCCTGCGCTTCGCTTTTTTGCTACTTTTGATTGTGGGTTGTAGGCCGCTGCTTGGTAAGGGCGAAGCGGAAGTTGGCTACAGTGAGCAAGGGCGGATGGTTTGATGTAATATTTAAGCAGGAGTTATGAGAACAGTAAAGCGTATTTCGGGAGAAGTATTAGGATGGTTGGATACCTCTTTTATTGTAAGGGATGTGGTGCAGAAGCATAACGACGGCTATCTGGAGTTGTACTCCCAAGATTTAGATTTACTGCACAGAAGAGATGAGCTAAGAAGGTACTTTACTACCGAAATTAACAAAGACCTATTCTTTTACCAGGATGGAGACTTTGGTAACATATACATCTTTAATGGAAACGACCTACAGGACTATGGGGTTATTGAAGGGCCATATCAAGTTTCAAGAAATATGAGGTACGAGCAAAACCTTATCATCTTTAATGAAAATGATGAGGAACGGTACTACTATTTGGACCAAAATACAATGAACGTTGTCCCCACTGGCTTTAGTTGGATTAATGAGTTTAACTACACCCACAACGGTTATGGGATACGGTACTACAACAGCTGCATTTACTGCTACAGCTTGGAAACAAAGGAGCTGGTGTGGAAGATAAGCACCCCCGAAATGCAGTACGATCGTGGAGGTAGGCACATGGCTTCTGCAACACCAGATAATGATGTTCCGTATGGCTGCTACTTTTATGAAGATTTGCTTATTGCTGTTTTCAAATCCCACTCCGCAGGTATAGATTTAAAAAGCGGACGGATAGTCTGGGAGAACAATTTGGGTTCGTTCATTTCCTCCGATTTTTTGGATAATGGCATTCTGTACGTGAACCGTTTTGGACTTTTCTACCAGCTCGATGCCAGCACTGGCCTGCTGCTGAACGAAAGTGACCTCTATGCGGATGGCAATATTTTACACTACGATATTACAACAGATATGGTGTATAATGAAGAGCATATCTACTTCTGCATGACCCGTAAAAAGACCTTGGTTACGCTCCGTAAGGATACCTTCGATCTGGTGTCGGAGGAGAAAATACCCGACACAGGCGATGGGCTGCTTTACGCCAACGCCACAACATACCTCCGCGGTAATAAGCTGTTCCTTACGCTAGGCAAGGAGCCTCTTACCTCAATTTATGAAACGTTGGTGTACGAGGTGTAGGTTTTTTATCGTGATCGTATGCTCCGCCTACGCTTTAGCGCTTGCGGCCTTCTGCCGCACAGAATACGGCCAGCGGCCGTGACAACTCAAGCGTTGCTGAGCCGCAACGCTTAGCGGCGGTCGCTTATTTTTCTGCGAAGAAAAATCGTATTCCACTAGCCACCGATTCAAAAATATTCCTACATTTGCGCAACACCATGCGAAAGTAGCTCAGTCGGTAGAGCATCAGCTTCCCAAGCTGAGGGTCGCGGGTTCGAGCCCCGTTTTTCGCTCTTAAGAAGTTAGCCACTTGTACGTTCACAAGACGTATGAGTGGCTTTTGTTTTTTACTATGGTTAAACGTCATGGGAGATGTAAAGATGAACACGCTGAATGTTGACTTTGGAAGTGATCTGAAGATGACTTTCCATCTTACCGATTGGGAGATGAACCGGCTTAGCGAGCTTCAAAACCAGGGGGTGCCGCTGCAGCAAGCCCTAGGGCAGGTTAAGAACGAGCTGCGATCGCTTGGGCTTGAGCGCCATGTTAAGCACCCGCACCGCCGGTAAACTTCGGCATACTATAACGGCAAACCCCACTTGAGGATTCTCAGGTGGGGTTTGCCGTTTTTAGCCTCGACTTGGCTCGGCTGTCAGGGCATTATCGTTAGGACTAATAATTAGAGGCGGCAAACTTCAATTTTCATTTCTTTTCAGGGATGAAAAGAAACGAAACAAAGAAAAATCCTGCACGAAATAACTCGTTCGGTCGCTGCTTAGCACCATCTCTATATTGTTTGTTCCTGATTGTTGGTGGTTTTTCGGCTAATTAATGTTGTAGATGCTCCGCTCACTCGGACAGATTTCGTGCTAGTCTGGTATGGCTTCGCCATGGCGTTTACGGAATAACCTTGCGACACTTTTCACCAATCCATGCCGACTATTCGTTGAACATCGATCTTACGCTCTAATTTTATTCTTCATATAGAGACCTGACGGTTATGGCTGCTGAGCTTTGATTAAGCGTTGTGGAACCGTTACTCCTCTTACTTTTGGTTCTGCGAGAGCTGCTGGGTGAGCCGTTTTGCCCAGCCCTTCATGCCTACCGATGGCGGTTCGGCTAGGATATCCTCCAGGATTGCCAAGAATTCGGGGGTGAGCTCGGGGTATCTATCGTAGTACTTGGCCACCATGCTCATGGCGTACATCCTTACTCCTACAGGGATGCTGTTGGAGGTTACCGTACCGAAGCAGTCGTCGAGCAGCGTGCCCGAGGGCTCGTCGGGGAGGGGGTGAAGGATCAGAATCTTTAGCAGCTCGCGCTTGATGCTAAGGTTTTTGGTGGTGGTAACGATGTCGGCGATCTCTGCGAGGTAGGGGGTAAGCAGCTGGCGGTTCCTCTCGTTGATGTGCGCCAGCGCCCAGGCGGCCCGCCATGCGTTGGGGATGGTGGAGTTGGCGAGTACCCACAGCTCGTCGATCCTCTCGGGGTGCTGGCACACCACCTCGGTGATGGCCTGCAGCTCCACCTTGTTGCAGGTGCGGCATAGCACCTCCTCGAATGATAGGTTGTTAGGCATACGCTACGGTTGGGTGGTAAGGTAGATTCTCGCTCAAATCCATTGTCTGCTATCTAATTTCTATAATCTAAAGTCTACTATCTTATCTCCATTTAGTACTCCCTTCCGGCAACCTCGTTGCGGAATACCTCCACACAGCCCCTATCCTGTAGGGTGATGTAGCAGATTTTTCCATCCTTGCCGCCAAAGGCGATGTTGGAGGGCAACTTGCCCTTCATGGTAACCTCGCGGAGCAGCTCGCCTTTGGGCGAAAGGATTACAACGGTTCCCTTACCGTGGCGCGTTACGTAGAGGTTGCCCTTCTTGTCGCAGCGCATGCCGTCCATGCCAAAGTCGGCGAAGGTGTAGAAGAGCGTTTTGTTGCTGATGTTGCCCTGCTTGTCGAGGTCGTAGCGCCAGATGCGGCGTTGGATGGACTCGTTGACGTAGAGGTGGCGGTTGTTGGGGCTTACCTCTACGCCGTTGGTGGTGCCCATGTTGGCCTCAAGAAGCGTAACCTCGCCTTTGGGCGAAATGCGCCAGAGGTTGCCCGTGTTATCCTTCCAGTTGGGGTCGCTGGCAAAGAGGATGCCGCTGGTGGTGATGGCCACATCGTTGGGCTGGTTCATCTTTGGCTCGTGGGCAAATACCTTCACCTCCTTGCTCCCCTTTTGTATAACGAGGATGTTGTGCCCGGTGTAGTCGGCAATAAGCATATCGCCCTTGCGGTTGAAGCGGATGCCGTTGCCGGTGCTCCCCTCGGGGAGATTAACGAAGAGCGATGGGGTGCCCTGCTTGTCGATTTGGCCGATGGTGCCCTTTCGCTCGAAGTTTACGAGGTAGAGAATGCCGTCGGGCCCTTGGGCTGGGCCTTCGATGCTTTTCGAGAAAACCATCTCGGCGGTTAAATCTTTTGGATGGTAAAGGCTGTCGCCTTTTTGTGCCATTACCGTTGATGCGGTTAGCAGCGCTGCTAGCAGAAGTATCTTTTGCATGGTAGAGGTTGTTTTAGCGGCATCAAATATAGCACGATGCCGCTGGCTTTGCTGCTTTTACCCGATGTTTTGCCCAAATTGACCTTTGTGCGCATCCTTTGCCATCAATTTTATACTTTTAGGGGCATTATAAAAATGAATGATAGATGAGAGCAGTAGTTCAGCGGGTGGCAAAGGCTTCGGTTTCTATCGATGGCGAGGTAAAGTCTTCGATAGGCGGGGGACTGCTTGTCCTTGTAGGGATAGAGGATGCCGATACCTCGGAGGATGTTGAGTGGCTTAGCGGAAAGATCGTTCGGATGCGCATCTTTGAGGATGAGCAAGGGGTGATGAACCGTTCGGTTGTAGAGGCTGAGGGCGACATCATCGTTGTTAGCCAGTTTACGCTACACGCCTCCACCAAGAAGGGGAATCGGCCATCGTACATCAAGGCATCTAAGCCCGATTTCGCCATACCGATGTACAACCAGCTTGTAGCCCAGGTGGAGCGCGATCTGGGTAAGCCTGTGGGTACGGGAATCTTTGGCGCCGATATGCAGGTGGAGCTGCTCAACGATGGTCCTGTTACCATCATCATCGATACTAAAAACCGGGAGTAATGACTATAGAGGAGGCTCAAGCCCGCGTGGATGCGTGGATTAAGGAGTACGGCGTGCGCTACTTTAACGAGATGACCAACCTTGCCGTTCTGATGGAGGAGGTGGGCGAGGTGGCGCGCATCATGGCTCGGCGCTACGGCGAGCAGTCGGAGAAGGAGAGCGACAAGGGCAAGCGGCTAGACGACGAGCTGGCCGATGTGCTGTTTGTGCTGATGTGCATTGCCAACCAAACCGGCATCGACCTTACCCAGGCCCTCGAAAAGAATCTGGAGAAGAAAACGCTGCGCGATGCCAACCGGCATAAGCAGAACCCTAAGCTGTAGCCGCTACTGCAGCTGCCAGCTGATGGGCTCCTTGCCCTGCGCCTTCAGCAGCTCGTTGGTCTTCGAGAAGTGCTTGCATCCCAGGAAACCCCGCGAGGCCGATAGCGGCGAGGGGTGCACCGACTTTAGGATATGGTGCTTCGACGTGTCGATGATCGAGCCCTTGGCCTGCGCGTAGTTGCCCCAGAGCAGGAATACTACCCCCGAAAGGTTGTCGGAAACGGCTTTTATGGCCGCGTCGGTAAAGGTTTCCCAGCCCTTCTTCTGGTGCGAGCCGGCGGTATGCGCCCTCACAGTCAGGGTTGCATTGAGCAGGAGCACGCCCTGCTTGGCCCACGAGGTAAGGTTGCCGTGTTGCGGGCGTGGGATTCCCAAATCGGCATTTTGCTCCTTAAAGATGTTTACCAGCGATGGGGGCGGCTGTACGCCCTCGGGCACCGAGAAGCATAGCCCGTGCGCCTGGCCGGGGCCGTGGTAGGGGTCCTGCCCTAGGATTACCACCTTCACCTGGTCGAGCGGGGTGGCGTTAAAGGCGTTGAAGATAAGCGGCCCTGGAGGGTAAACCACGTGGTGCTTCTTCTCCTCCACCAAAAATGCTTTCAGCGACTTAAAGTACTCCTTCTCGAACTCCTCGTTGAGCACCTTGTACCAGCTTTCGTGTATGTCGGGCTTCTTGCTTGCTTCCATCTTGCTTGGCAGTTTGCGCAAAGTAAGCCTAAAATGGGCTTACCGCCAAATGGCGGGGTTTCCTTTTCAGGGGATTCGCTTTGGATTTAACCAACGCCTCCTTCTTCCTTCTTCTACCTCCATCTGGTTGCCATGCTAGCACCCGTTCCGCCCCGATTTTGTCGACCCAAGCCGAGGGGCTTTGCTACTGCAATGCCGCTAATCCTATGCCCAACGGTGGACCATCGCTTAGCAGTATGATTTCAAATTAGCCCATGGGTGGACCATCACTTTTCCGAATTGTAAAGGCATTGTCCGACCATGGCCCATCATAGCGCAAAGCTGCCAAAGCAAGGGCCACGCATGGGCAATGATAAAACAAAGCTGAACAGCCCAAGTCCAACGGTGGATCATCGCTTAGCAGAAAGGATATGGATAGGTCCAATGGTGGACCATCACTTTTCCGAATTGCACAAGCATTGTCCGACCATGGGCCATCATTGCGCATAGCTGCCAAAGAAAGAGCCACGCATGGGCAATGATGTAACAAAGTTGAACTGCCAAAGCCCAACGATGGACTATCACTTAGCAGAATTGGAACAGAAAGGTCCATGGGTGGACCATCATGCAGACAACTCGCGCTGCATTGGTCCCGGTGTGGCCTACCCGCTAGGGGATGGGTGGAGGGGCGGTTCGCCTACGCCGTGGCGTGGTGCGCTCGTGCTGGGGGAAGGGGATTGGGCTGCGAGGCGCCGCCTTGCCTAAATGGCAGCCCGGGAGCGCGGCATGTTTTTTGATTGTATAACGCTCTCGAATAACGAATGGCGCCGGCAGCTGGCTATTGTTTGCGAATGATGCTATCTTTGGCGCGTAAATTACTACCGAAATGGAAGGATTTTTGACCTTTATATTTTTCCTGATAATTGGATTCTACCTTCTGGGATTTCTCGTAAGGCTTGCCCTAAAGCTGTACATCCGGCGCATGCAGAAGCGCTTTGGCGGTGCCGGGAATGGCGGCGGAGCCTTCTTCCAGAACTTTACCTACGGCTTTGGCGGTAGCCGGCAGGCTTCGCAGGACGCGAGCCACCGCGAGGGCGATGTTACCATTACCAGCACCGCCAGCGCGGAGAAGAAGATCAGAAGAGATACGGGTGACTACGTAGATTTCGAAGAGATCAAGTAGCTGCGCTACTTCGACTTCAGCTTCAGGTGGTACTTCTTCACCATTTGCGCCATCTCCGAGGCAAAAACGAACTTGTTCAGCTCGGGGTTGTCGCTATCCAGGATGTCATCCTTGGATCCCTCCCACCACTTTTTCCCCTGGTAGATGAAAATGACCTTGTCGCCAATCTGCATCACCGAGTTCATGTCGTGGGTGTTGATGATGGTGGTGATGCCGTACTCCTGGGTGAGCTCCTTGATCAGGTCGTCGATGACGCCCGCCGTGATGGGGTCGAGGCCCGAGTTGGGCTCGTCGCAGAAGAGGTACTTGGGGTTTAGCGCAATGGCGCGGGCAATGGCCACGCGCTTCTGCATGCCGCCGCTAATCTGCGCGGGGTAGAGGTGGTTGACGTTTATCAGGTTCACCCGGCGCAGGCAGAAGTTGGCCCGGTCGAGTTTCTCCTCCAGGCTCATCTCCGTGAACATGTTCAGCGGGAAGAGCACGTTCTCCTCCACGGTGGCGAAGTCGAATAAGGCTCCGCCCTGGAAAATCATGCCGATCTTCTTGCGCTCCTCGCTCCGCTGCTTGTTGGAGAGCCCCGAGAAGTTGATGTCGTCGCCGTAGATGATGTCGCCCGAGGTAACCTCGTGGAGCCCCACCATGCACTTCAGCAGCACCGTCTTGCCCGATCCGCTCTGGCCGATAATCAGGTTGGTCTTGCCCTTCTCGAAGGTGGTGTCGATGTTACTGAGCACCTCGCGGTCGTCGAACGACTTGCAAACGTTTATGCAGCGTATCATTATTTAAGCAAAAGTTGGGTAATAATTAGGTTGAAGAGCAGTACAAGGATGCTGCTCACCACCACCGCCTTGGTGCTGGCCTTGCCCACCTCCAGCGATCCCCCCTTGACGTTGTACCCGTGGTAGGATGCTACAGAGGTGATGATGAAGGCGAAGACGACGCTTTTTATCAGACTATACGTAACGTAGAACGGCGTAAAGCCCCACTGGATGCCCTTGATGTACTCCATGGTGGTAATTACGCCCGTAAACTCGCCCACGAGCCACCCCCCCGAAATGCCGACGAAGATGCTGAAGATGGTCAGGATCGGGAAGAAGAGCATGGTGGCAACAATCTTGGGCAGGGCCAGGAAGCCGGCCGAGTTCACGCCCATTATCTCCAGCGCGTCAATCTGCTCGGTGATGCGCATGGTGCCGATCTCCGAGGAGATGTTGGAGCCCACCTTCCCGGCCAGGATCAGGGCCACAATGGTGGAGCTAAACTCCAGGATGATGGAGTCGCGCGCGGCAACCCCAATGATGTACGTAGGAAGCAGGGGGCTCGAGGTGTTGTAGGCCGTTTGCAGGGTGATTACCGCCCCCATGAACACCGAGATGATGGCCACAATGCCGATGGAGTTTATGCCGAGCTTCTCGATCTCAAAAACCGTTCGGCTGACGTAGATGCTCCACTTCTCGGGCTTCGAAAAAACCCGGGTGATAAAGAGCGCATACCGGCCAATTGACGAAAAAAAGTTCATTCAGTTGCTTTATATGTGCAAAAGTAAAGAAGATTGGCGGCTTAACCAATTTAATATTTGGAAGATATTATTAGTACCTTTGCTTCTGCAACCCTAAAAATGGTATAATGGCCTCGAATCGTTACTGTATCATCATGGCAGGAGGTATTGGCAGCCGCTTTTGGCCGTTGAGCAATACCGAAACCCCCAAGCAATTCCTCGACCTGCTCGGCGTCGGGAAAACGTTTCTGCAGGGAACGTTCGACCGCTTTAGGCGCATCATCCCGGTCGAGAACATATTTGTGGTAACCAACGACAGCTACCGCGATCTGGTCATGGAGCAGCTGCCTGAGCTTACCGAAGATCAGATCCTGCTGGAGCCTCTCCGTCGGAAAACGGCGCCGTGCATCGCCTATGCCAGCTACAAGCTGCTGAACATCGACCCTGAGGCGAATATCGTGGTTACCCCCGCCGATCACCTGATTCTGAACGAAGGCAAGTTCCTTAAGTCGGTCGAATCCGCCCTTAAGTTCACCGAAAAGCAGGACGTGCTCATGACGCTGGGCATTACGCCCAACCGTCCCGAAACCGGATACGGCTATATCCAGATCAACCATAACGAGTCCGTCAAGGGGCACCCCGCAACCTTTAAGGTGAAAACATTTACCGAAAAGCCCAACCAGGATATCGCCAAGGTATTTGTGGATAGCGGCGAGTTTGTTTGGAACTCGGGCGTTTTCATCTGGAGCCTAAAGTCAATCCTGAAGGCGCTCTCCACCCATCTCCCCGAGATCGATTCGCTCTTTAGGGATGGGGTGGGGATCTATAACTCCCCCCAGGAAAAGGACTTTATCTCGAAGGTGTACAGCCTGTGCCGCTCGGTTTCTATCGACTACGGTATTATGGAGAGCGCCAGCAATGTTTACGTTCACTGTGCCGATTTTGGGTGGTCGGATGTTGGCACCTGGAGCTCGCTATTCAACAACTCGCCCAAGGATGATGCAAACAACGTAAAGGTCGGTGGAAAGATTCTTACCTACCGGTCTACTGGATGCATTATCGAGAACAAGACCGAAAGGCCTGTAATTGTTGAGGGGCTCACCGACTACTTGGTTATCCAAACAAACGATGCAACCATGATAATCAGCAAGCACAACGAGCGGGAGATTAAAAACTATGCCGCCGATGTAGATCTGAATTTTGTAAAGGCGAAATAGCTGCTCATTGGAGGTAGCGCTGAAAATAAAAAAGGGAGCATTTTGCTCCCTTTTTCTTTATCCTATATCGGATTCTAGTATTCCCAGAGATCCTGTTCGTTGTCCATTATGCTGTTGGTAATACGTTCCGACTCCTGCATGTTGGGGATACCTCCAACCGTGTAGTCGCTGATGCTCCTATCGTCGTAGGTGTTCGCCGACTTTACGATGTACGACGCGAACATGCGCTTTAGGAAAATATCGTCATACGTATACTCTGGTCCTAGGTTCTGAGGGTTAAACGCCATGGTTCTACCAAGCACCTTACGGGCTTCGGGATAGTATATCCAGAAGAGAGGAACCTTGCTTAATTCGCTATCATCCTCAGCGTCGGTGGTAACTTCTTCGCCGTTGCCATCGCCTTCACCTGTTTTGAGTACTTTGTTGAAAACTCGTATGGGGCAAATACCAACAATGCGCACATCGAGTATCGAACGACGCCTGTCAATAAACCATTCTTCCATTACCAGCAGCTGTTTTACCTCATTCCAGCGCCATTCAGCAGGTACGTTTACTGTTGTATCAGTACCCGAAAGCGACTGCCTCTTTTCTTGGGTTTCAACGGCACCAAAGTTCTTGGCAACATCCTTAAAGGAAAGGGTGTCGGTAAACTCGCTGTTAACAGGGCTATAAGCACGAATTGCGCCATGCTTGATGCTATCAATGAGCACCTGAACAAAGCTATGCCTGTTGCGCATACGTTGCGTTGGATAGTAAAGGGGATGGTTGAGCTTCTCTCTTAAATCGACCATTCTCCAAATTCTCCACGATTTGTATATGTCAGCCTCTTGAACCGCATGATAGTCAAGTGGAGTTCTCTCGTGCGATATGCTTTTAGTGTATGGGCTTAGTGGCACAAGGCTAGGCTTTTTGATCTCTTCGTCTTGCGCAACTGCTATGTTGACACATAATAAGCCAAATGCAAACAATAATGCTGAAGTAAAATGCTTCATTCTCATGGCTATCTAATTTTATATACTAAATCATTTAACTCAACAATTTTTCCATCTGGGCCAACTGCTTTTATTTCTGAAATTACAACTTGCTGACCCGTTGTAATATTGTTAAACATGTTTTTCTGGCTGTTCGTAAAGGATGCACTGCTTGAACTTTCGTTCATATCGTACCCATCTCTATTTCGGCCAGTAACAACAAACGAGCGTACATTGTACCTTAAATCGAAGTCAAAATCTTTCGGCATCTCAGCCCTTATGCCTAATGAAGATCGGAGAACCGATTTACTTATGTATTTTGAGGTTGCTCCGTCGAGCCTTGGTGTCGGTAGCGGTAGCTGCTTCACGCGGAAGCTAGATGTCCCCATTAGTTTTTTTGCTGCACCTATTTTGGCAAAAACTCGCACCTCGCAGGTATGACCAGCACCAGGATTAATTAAGAATCCACCTCCCGATTTGCGAATAGAGCCGTTGGTAACGTCAACCATCACGTTTTCGTTAGGAACACCTGATACGCTAAGTTCTACCGGATTGTCAATACCTCGGTATAGCACGTTCATCTTGGTAGGAGAAACGGTAAACATAGGCTGTATAACCTGATACTTGTACTCCTTCTCGTACTTTTGAGCTATTCCATCAGGACCCTTTACGATCACCTGACACTTGAGGCTTTTTTCTCCAAGCGTGTTTCCAATTGCTTGGTAGATGCCCTTACCTTCTTCTATTTTACAGGCTGCCCCGTTAACCGAGATGCTTGGTAGCTGTGTCTTATCGTAGGCAGCAAGCATAACGTTTGCCTTAAACGTTTCTCCCTTAAGAATAGTTGAAGATTCTGGGATAACAACAACGTCAAATGCATTTACACGCACATCCTGAGCATCAATTTGCTTGAAGAAGTGGTCGAGTAATAGCGCTTCGCAGTTCAGAACGTCAACCTGCATGTTCGATAGCAAAGGAAGCGTTGATATAAGCGGTACTCCTTCGAATCGGACGGACGCCCAAGTCCTTCTTTCTCCTTCTTTAGTCAAAGGAGGGTCTTGTGTGTCGAGTATTCTATTTATGGTTTGTACGAGAACAGGGAAGCGATTTTTTTCATCGATTAATCCAAGAATTTCGCCCTTGTACTTTTCTATGCGCTTCTTTATTTCATACGCTTTACCATTTTCGCTAGGTCCTAAAAGGATGTTTGCAGGAACGCTTGTGTCACTTTTATTCTCTACCTTATGACCATCTACGCCAGTACTTGAAACGGCTTCGGCTTTCTCGCCGTCAGCAGTTTTTACAATACTAATCTTTACCTCTTCAATGTACTTGCATAGCTCTAGGGATTTTTCCTTTAAGATTAAGGATTTGTCCATCCACTTTTTTGCCTTTGCTTCGTTATTCCTATCAGCTGCAGCAATCAAGTTATAGTAGTCTTCGTTTTTCGATCGAAAACTCTTCAATGTTTGGTTCAACCCGTTATCTACAAGAACAAACGCTTCCAACACTTCAGCAGATACATTCAGCGCTAACATTGCTGTTAGCACCAAATACATCATCCCAATCATTTTCTGCCTTGGTGTTTCTTTTCCGTGACCCATAACGTCAAATAGTTAATCAATTAGTTGTTATGAACAGCCTGAATCGCTGTTAGCATATTCCCATAAACGTCGTTTAGCGAGGTGATATTCGAGTTCAGGGCATGCATGCTTTGACGGAACTTCTGTGTTTCCTCAACTGATAAGCGAATGTCTTTAATCATACCTTCAACACCTTGGTAAAGACTATTTGAGTTCTTAAGGTGCTTGTCGGTTTCTTGAATTTGCAACTCATATATTGAGTTTAGAGTTGCCAAGTTTTTATTCAGGGTCTCAATGTTTTTTTGTTGATTTCCATTGCCAATCTTTACGGCTTCTAAATCGGCAAGAACTTGATGGCTTACCTTTTCGAATGATGACGATAGTACATTAGCAGATTGAGAAATCTTTTCTGAAAGATCTTTGGTGCTTGCAGATATGGTATTTTCTACGGTTGTACCGGCTTTCTCAAAATGAGAGGTCATTGATGAAGCACTCTCTTTTAGGCTTTGTGAAAGCGTATCGGTCGCTTGCTTAACGCCTTCTACCAAAGCATTGCCCGCTTGGTCTACTGAGCTAACTCCATTAAGGAAAGAATTGCTAAGAACATCAACAGACTCTCCTAATTTTTTGCTCGATGTGCCAATTTGACCATTTAGCTCTTCAACACCTGCTGAAGCCTTTTGTAGTTTGCCAGAAAAATCATCTACAACTAGGGTGACTCCAGAAATATCAGCAATTTTTGATGCTGCATTTGCGAGATCTCCTAGTCCCTTATTTACTTTATCAATAGAACCTTGATCTATGGAGATGTCTAAGTTTGGAATATTAACCATGCCAGAAACGTTTCCTGTTTGATTAGGAGTCCTAACCTCTTTCTCTTTCTTTCGGTCCTCTCTGATTTTTTCTAGGTTTTCTTCGTCTTTAAGAACTAATTCTGGAAATACGAGTTTCCAATCATACTCTTCGGGGATAGGCTCAAATGCTGAGAAGAAGAAAATCACAGCTTCTGTTCCCATTCCTATAACAAGCATAGGTCCAGCACCCTTCCAGTGCATAATTTTGAATAACGCTCCAACAATTACGGCACTAGCTCCCCATCCGTAAAGCTTTGCCATAAATTTTTTCCAGCCTTCAGACTGTACCAAGGTGTCTAAACTCCCTTTCATAATTCCCAGATTTAAAAATTACCCCCTATTAACGAACGCACACAACGGAATCCAATGTATGAGCGTGCGGTATCTTGATATTCGTAAGCACGTGCGGAAGATTGAATGAAGTGCTGTACGTCTTTCCATGAACCACCTCGAATTACCTTGCGTTTTCTTGCAGGTTTATCGTTAGGCTTAGCATTGTACTGGTAGCTAGGATTAAGGTCATGGGTTAATGAGTACGCACTTTCGTCAAACGCATCACTTGTCCACTCTGCAACGTTACCCGCCATGTCGTAAAGACCATAGTCGTTGGGTTCGTAGGAAGCCACAGCTACTGTTTTTACACCACCATCATCGGAGTAATTCCCTCGTAGAGGTTTAAAGTTTGCGATGAAGCAGCCTTTCTGGTTTCTGGTATAGTAGTTACCCCATGGGTACATATTTAAATCAATTCCGCCTCGTGAAGCATATTCCCATTCTGCTTCGGTAGGAAGACGGTATTCGTGAACCGGAGATTCACCGCGTTCGCTAAGGAAGTCACGCAAGAAGTTCGTTCTCCAAATGCAGAAGGCGAATGCCTGTTTCCAAGTAACCCCAACAACAGGATAGTCGTCGTAGTTGGGTTGCCAGAAGTAGGTTGAAGTTGTAGGGTCATTGTACGAGTATGAGAAATCAGCACTCCAACAAAGTGTATCGGGGTATACATTTACAACGTTACGCATGATAAACGATCCTCGATTACGAATAGGTTCAACCTTACCATCCGCTTTAACTATTGATCCCTCGTACTTTTGCTTATCGAAGTTGTACCGGTTCTTCTTGTTTGCAGCTTGAGGAATGTCGTACCAATAATACTCGTAGTTAAGCTTTCGTGTGTCAATCTCTTTGCGGCGATAGAACATCTCGTCACCTTGGTAGTAAAGATCCTTTAAAATTTCTTTTTGATCTTCGCTACGGGGGTCGATTTGAGCACGCTTATTGATTACTGGAGGATCAATTGGGTTTCCGAACTCGTCTTCCGAAATGCCGAACTCGTCCAAGCCGCCATTAATCAACATTACCTTCGATATAGAGTCTATAACGTAGTTAACGAATTGGCGATACTTGTTATTGGTAATCTCGGTTTGATCCATCCAAAAACCCTCGACAGTAATCGTTTTTGTAGTTGCGGTCATAGCGTATGACGCATCTTCATCTCCTACTCCTTGGGTATATGAACCATCAGGCACATACACCATCTCAAAAGGAGGTGTTTCTGGCGTGGCACTTCTTCCCTCAACACCTACCAGCTCTCCACCCACATTAGGACCACAACTGCTCAAAAGAGCAAAGAGGGCGCATAATTGGAAACATCTTCTCATATTGGTACAACTTTATAAGGCAATAATTTTTTTACACACACGTTTTACAAAAATCTGATGCTCTTGTATCCTGAAGGGGTTTTATCCCTCTTCAGCGAGAAAGAGTATGTCAGAAAAAACTCATGGGACCCACTAGAATACTTCCCTAATGGGGAGAGTAAGTAGTCATAGGAATATCCCACTTGTAAGTTTTTAAACAGTTTGAATCCAACAAGCGCCGTAGCCGCATCATCTATTCGATACGATCCTCCAAACCAAAGTTTCTGGTTGTAATCGAATACCCCAGATAAGGCTACTTGTGTAGCTACAAATTCGGTTTGTACTAAAAAGGATGGATAAAAAGAGAATTTCGAATCGGCAATTGGCATCATATATCCCGAAGTAACGTAAAACGTCTGCTTTAAGGTATACGTCAAATTGTCTAGCGGAATTTTTGGACTATTTAGGTGGTTGGCGGAGATTCCGCAGTAGAAGCGAGAACTCGTAAAAAATACACCAACACCTAAGTCTATTGAGGTTGAAGTAAATTTACCTGTGTTTATCCAAGGTAAAACAGTGTTAGATTTTTTGGCTAACGAATTATCGACCACTCCATTTAACACTCCAAACCCAACGCCAATTCCCAAATTATTAACTCCCTTATCATCCAACTTAAACTGGAGGGCATAATTCCCTCGTATTGTCAAATTCTTATTGTACGCAAATTTATCATCTGTTACCAATATTCCAAACCCATTTCTCAATTTAGAAATGTTAAACGGAAAAATAAATCCGGCAGATGTTCTTCTTCCTTCAGCATCAAGCCCTACCTGATGCAAGCGAGCGCCACCATAAATATGTGCTAGGCCATCGCTACCAACTGCGGCCGCATTCAGCGTATATGGGGTAAACATATATTGAGAATACTGCGAATCCTGCTGGGCAAAAGAAACTATCCAGTTAAGTGAAAGTGCAATAACAAGGCTAATTTTACTTATTTCGCTCTTCATTGATATTCTTAGTTAGCGTGTAAATATAAATAAAAATAACAGTTTCAAACAAATTAACACATGGCCAAATTCTTATTTTATGTAAAGAAAGGGGATGTCGTTAATAATGAGCGCTAACCAATTAGGTTGTATAGGCAAATCCATCGGTAGGGAAGTTCATGGTGTTTCGCTCGTTCGTAGTCTTCTGCATCGCATGCTATCCAGCGTCCGGCGCCATTGGCAGTAGGTACGTAGAGCCACCATCTTCCCGTATTTTGGCTTTGCATAAAGTTAAGGGTTAAGGGCTCTTGTTCGCCTAAGTCAAGATAGAACTCTTTTGATAAAAAGGATGTTAATCCTGGTAATTCATTTTTTCGTGATGCTAAGCCGTCTAGTGCATGCCAAAGAAGTTGAGCAACGAGAGTGATATCAATCTCGTTTTCAGTTAACTTGAGCGTGTCAAAACCAGAAATGAACATGCACTTTAAGTTGTCGGAGTAACCGGCGTACCGCATCAACTGGCAGATCTCTTCTGCATATAGCCCATTGGGAGTTGGTGACGATGTTGACGAAAAGTCCGAATTTCGAACTGAGTTCAAATCAACAAAAAGAAGGTTTGAGTCGCGAAGCAATGGCTCGGCAGACGGCATTGCGGTACGAATGGCTCCTAGGCGGGCTTGCTGGTAGTATGTGCCTTTCATGTTCGATTCCCAACTGCTATCAGAATAGTAAACCTGATTTGCAATAACTGAGATGCTGTTGTCTTTGCTCAACCCAAAATCATCAACCATTCCAACTAGGTTAGGAAGACCGTTGGGTAAGTGGCTGCTTAGTGCAGGAGAAATAAATCCTAACTGTAATGGAGATATTCTACTGTAAACCTCACAAATGATTTTGGCATAATTTGATTCGCTGGAGATTACGATAGGGTATAAACCCGACTTAAGCGCTTTTTCAATTACTTCTGTAAACGAGGAGCAGTTGTAGTTGTTGTTGTCAGATGTTATGAGATTACCAAGCACAACCACCTTTATCGCTTCCCAAGAGGGGAACATTTGTCCTAACAAAGCAAGCATCTCGCTTGCATACCTATTGTTTGCGACAGGATCGGCAAATATAAGCGCAATTGATCCTGCCGGAATGTCTTCCATCTGCTCATCTCCTGTGCAGAAGTAGGCCTTATCGGCAACAGAGCCTTTTGCGAATTGGTTTCGTAGGCTGTCTGTTAGTGGTATTAAGTGGTCGGCAACTATCATTTGGGTTTCTTCGTAGTTGTCTTCTTTGTTGTTGTTCCTTTTGTTGATGCCTTTTTCGTTGTCGCGGCTTTTGCCTTTGTTGTTGTACCCTTTTTGGTTGCTGCTTTTGCTTTGGGCTTTGCCTTAACGGTAGACGCTTGCGATTCAACAATAGTGCGGCACTCTTCAAGAGTTAGAGCCTTAGGGTCTGTCGTTTTGGGGATTTTGTAGTTTGCCCCATTAAAAGCTATGTAAGGACCGAATCGGCCATTCAGCACCTGAAGTTCTGGCTCTTCAACAAATGTTTTGATAACCTTTTCGATGTCAGCCTTGCGCTTGGCCTCTATAAGCTCGATGGCACGTTCGAGGTTAATCTCACTTGGCGAATCGGTTTTAGGTATTGATACGTACTTGCTGGCATGCTTTACGTATGGTCCAAATCTTCCGATGCCAACTTGAACAGCCTTTTCTTCGTACTCTCCCAGATTCCTAGGGAATTCGAATAGCTTTAAGGCCTCTTCGAGGGTGATGGTCTCGATAAGTTGACCTTTAAGTAAACCTGCGTATGCTGGTTCTTCTTCCGAAGTGCCAAGCTGTGCAATTGGTCCAAATCTTCCTATACGAACCGATACTGCTTTACCTGTTTTGGGATCAACCCCAAGCACTTTTTCACCCTTAGTTGGGGTCGAGTTTTCCATTGTCATCTCTACATCCTTATGGAAAGGAGAGTAGAATCGGCCTATCATCTCTTCCCACTTTATTTTACCTTCGGCAATGATGTCGAAGTCCTTCTCCACCTTGGCGGTGAAGTCGTAGTTCATGATGTTGCTGAAGTGCTCCGACAGGAAGTCAGTTACTAGCATGCCGATGTCGCTTGGGAAGAGTTTTGCCTTTTCGGCACCATAGTTTTCCTTGGCAACCTTTTCGGTTATCTTATCCTTTTTGAGGGAGATTGTTTCGATGTTGCGTTCGAATCCGGCTCTATCTTCCTTGAGAACGTATCCGCGGTTGATGATGGTGGATATGGTTGGTGCGTAGGTGGATGGACGCCCAATCCCAAGCTCCTCCATCTTTTTTACCAAACTAGACTCTGCGTAGCGTGGAGGACGTTGGGCAAAGCGTTGAACTGCGGTGATCTCCTTGGCATTCTGCTGCTCGCCAACCTTGATAGGAGGAAGCAATACTTCGGCTTCATCTTCGCCGTTTTCATCATCGGCAGATTCCTTGTAGACCTTTAGGAAGCCGTCGAACTTTACGATTTCGCCGGTAGCCACGAACTTTTCCTCGAGGGTTGGCGCGCCAATGGTAATGGTGGTCTTTTCGGTAATTGCATCGCTCATTTGCGAGGCGATGGTGCGCTTCCATATGAGCTCGTAGAGCTTCTTTTCCTGCGGAGTACCGTTAACGGTAGCGTTCTCCATGTAGGTTGGACGAATAGCTTCGTGCGCTTCCTGTGCTCCTTTTGCTTTTGTTCTGTACTGGCGCTTGTTGTGGTATTCGGCTCCGTACATCGACTTAATTGTCTTTTCGGCAGCAAAGATGGCGGTGTCGGAGAGGTTTACCGAGTCGGTACGCATGTAGGTGATAAGACCTGCTTCGTATAGCTTTTGGGCGATGGTCATGGTTTGGCTTACCGAGTAGCCAAGCTTACGACCAGCCTCCTGCTGTAGCGTTGATGTGGTAAAGGGTGCCGCTGGCGATCGCTTGCCCGGCTTTTTATCGACGTTGGATATGGAGAAACTTGCACCTATGCAGCGTTCGAGGAACTTGTACGCCTGCTCCTTTTCTTCGAAGCGGCGGTCGAGCTCTGCCTTAAGCTGGTACTCCTTGCTGTTGGGCTCGAACTGGCCGGTAACCTTGAAGTTGGATGTTTGGGTGAAGGCCATTATTTCGCGCTCGCGCTCTACGATTAGCCTAACGGCAACCGACTGCACGCGTCCTGCTGATAGCGATGGCTTAACCTTTTTCCACAAAAGGGGAGAAAGTTCAAAGCCCACTAGGCGGTCGAGGATTCGGCGGGCCTGTTGGGCATTCACAAGGTTAAGGTCTACGGTACGGGGGGTTTTAATGGCGTTCTGTATGGCTTCTTTGGTGATCTCGTGGAATACGATGCGCTTGGTTTGAGCAGGATCGAGTCCCAGAACTTCCGCAAGGTGCCAGGCAATGGCTTCTCCCTCGCGGTCTTCATCGGAGGCTAGCCAGACGGTTTTTGCCTTTTTGACCAAGCTTCGAAGCTCCTGTACAACCTTAACTTTATCGTCGGAAATGATGTATTCCGGCAAGAAATTGTGCTCGATGTCGATGCCTAAGTTCTTTTTAGACAGGTCGCGGATGTGCCCGTAACTCGACTTGACGAGAAAATTCTCTCCCAAAAATTTTTCTATTGTCTTAGCCTTTGCAGGTGACTCAACAATAACGAGGTTTTCTTGCATAATAAACTTTTGTACAGAATACCATTGATTAATTGGGTGCAAAATAAAGAATTTCAAACGCCAAGACAAAATTTTATATTAATTGTATAGATTTATACCTTTGTCGTCACGCAAAATCGATACTATGAGCAATAATAATAAAGAGCTTAGGCGCAAGTTTTTACTTTGGTTTTGGGGAGTTGCATCGGCCCCATTTATCCTACTCTTGCTGGTTTTCAGCCTTATTGGATTGGGGGTGTTTGGCCCGCTTCCCACTTTTGAGCAGCTCGAAAACCCTTCGAGCAACCTTGCCACGGAGATTATCTCGGATGATGGCCAGCTTTTGGGTACCTTCTACGTGCAAAACCGTTCGTTTGTTAGCTACGACGAGATATCGCCTAACCTGGTAAGCGCGCTTATTTCTACCGAGGATGTTCGGTTCTACAACCACTCGGGGATCGACTTTAGGGGGTTGACCCGCGTTTTCGTGAAGACCATTATGATGGGGAATGAGACTCAGGGAGGTGGGAGTACCATCAGCCAGCAGCTGGCTAAGCAGCTTTTCCCCCGCGATACCTCCAGCCATTCGGGGCTTGTCCGCAAGGCAAATCTGGTGATCACCAAGTTTAAGGAGTGGATTGTTGCCGTGAAGCTGGAGCGTAACTACACCAAGGAGGAGATTCTGTCCATGTACCTTAATATGGTTCCCTTTGGGAATAACGCCTGGGGGGTTAAAACGGCCTCGAAGATATACTTCGACAAGGCACCTGCCGATCTTACCGCCGAGGAGTCGGCCCTACTGGTAGGTATGCTCAACGCTCCCTCGCGCTACAATCCCATTCGGCACGAGGAGCGAGCGACGGCTAAGCGAAACTTCGTCCTCGAAAAAATGTACAGCAACGATTTGCTCTCCCAAGAGCAGCTCGACTCGCTCTCGGCCCTTCCCATCAAGCTTAAGTTTAGCCCGATGGACAACACGGGGGGGGTTGCCCCCTACTTCAGGGAGATGCTTCGTATTACCCTAACCGCCAAGAAGCCTAGCTCTGGCGACTACCTCGACCAGGAGCAGTACAAGGAGGACTTGGAGAAGTGGAACACCGATCCGCTGTACGGATGGTGCAACAAGAACCTGAAGCCCGATGGCACACCATACAATATATATAGGGATGGGCTGAAGATCTACACCACCGTCAACTCGAAGCTGCAGCGGTATGCCGAGGAGGCGCTGAAGGATCATATGGCCAACACGGTGCAGAAGGATTTCGATGCCCAGCAGAAGCGCTCGAACTACCGTATCTACTCCAGCGACATCAGCAGCGAGAAGGCAAAGCAGCTGCTGGCGAATGCGGTGATGCAGACTGAGCGCTACCGTAACCTGCTCAACGCGGGGGCCTCGCAGGAGGAGATCGACAAGAACTTCGGCACGCCTGTTGACATGAGCGTGTTCAGCTATAAGGGCGACATCGATACGACCATGACGCCGATGGACTCCATCAAGTACTACAAGCGATTCCTGCGCGCCAGCTTTGTGGCCATCGAGCCCCAGTCGGGCAACGTGAAGGCGTGGGTGGGCGGCCCCAGCTTCGAGCACTTCAAGTACGACCAGGTTTACCAGGGGAAGCGCCAGGTGGGATCGACCTTTAAGCCGTTCCTGTACACCCTGGCCATGCAGGAGGGGATGACGCCCTGCGACCAAGCGCCCAACATCCCGGTGACCTTCGATCTGGGCGATGGCAATACGTGGACACCTAAGAATGCTTCGGCTAAGTACCTCGAGCCGTTTAACGGCAAGATGGTAACGCTCAAGTTTGGCCTAGCGCACTCCATCAACAACATATCGGCCTACCTGATGAAGCAGTTCTCGCCTCAGGCGGTGGTCGACCTAGCTCACAAGATGGGCATCCACAGCCCGCTCGATCCGGTGGTCTCCATCTGCCTTGGCCCATCCGACATTACGCTTCTGGAGATGGTGAGCTCCTACGGCACCTTCGTCAACAAGGGGGTACACGTGGAGCCCATCACCGTGCTCCGCATCGAGGATAAGCACGGCAACACGCTGGCCAACTTTGCTCCTGCAAAGAACGAGGCTATCAGCGACCAAACGGCCTACGTGATGATTGAGATGCTAAAGGGCGTGGTTAGAGGAGGTACTGCTAATAAGCTTACTTCACCCAATTCCTACGGTGTACCGGGCGATGTTGCCGGCAAGACGGGTACCACCAACAACAACTCCGATGGCTGGTTTATCGGCATCACCCCACGCCTGGTGGCCGGAACCTGGGTGGGCGGCGAGGAGCGCTCCATCCACCTTACCAATAGGGGCGAGGGAGCTGCGGTGGCCATGCCCGTATTCGCCAAGTTCATCACCAAGGTGTACAACGATGCCACCATTCCGCTGAAGCCCAACCTGAGCTTCGAGCGCCCGGCGGTGATGCCCGATGTGACCTTCGACTGCGCCAGCCAGCCGGCCGAGGAGCCCAAGAAGGAGGACGAGTTCTTCCAGTAGCAATCGGTAAAAATGAGATACCGGGAAGGTGCTTCGGCTGCGGCTGGGGCACCTTCGCCGTTTTTGGCTGGCCTGGGGCGGTTTGGCGCAGGCATAGTCCACCTCCGACGCAGGCTTAAGCCACCGAGGACGCTGACATAAGCCACCGCTAAGCGCTATCGTTGTGGTATCGCCATGTGGAGCCAAGCTATAAACGGCCCAACTTGCTGGGGAATCGGCTGGCGGTAGGCACGCCACCAGCGCAGCTCCAAAATGGGGGAGTCGCTTTGCTCTACTCTTGCAGGGTACGATGTTATAAATAGCTGGATATGTTTTATAACCCAAAAAAAGGGGTACATCGAGCTGCAAAATGTCTTACTTTCGTAGGCCGAAAAACGGAGAGTACTCAAAATTTTTTAGATAATATGCGCTATAAGTTAATTTCAGCAGAAGAGGCCGCATCGTTGGTTAATAATGGCGACCTTGTAGGATTCAGTGGATTTACCCCAGCAGGTGCTCCTAAGGTGGTGCCTGGTGCTATTGCCGCAAAGGCTCGCGAAGAGCATGCCAAGGGGCGTGAATTCAAAATTGGGGTCATCACCGGAGCCTCTACCGGCGACTCGCTCGACGGAGAGCTGGCCCGCGCTAACGCTGTTCTGTTCCGTACCCCCTACCAATCGAATGGCGACCTTAGGGCTTCGCTGAACAAGGGAGATGCCAAGTACTTCGACATGCACCTTTCGCAGCTTCCTCAGGAGCTTCGCTACGGATTCCTTGGAAAGGTTCGCATTGCCGTTATTGAGGCTGCCGATATTACCGACAATGGCGAGATCCTGCTAACCTCTGGCGTTGGTATCGCACCAACCATTGCTAAGTTGGCCGATAAGATCATCATCGAGCTCAACAGCCGTCACCCCAAGAGCCTTTTGGGTATGCACGACATCTACGAGCCCCTTGATCCACCTTACCGTCGCGAAATTCCAGTATACACCGTTAAGGACCGTGCCGGATCGCCTCTTCTGAAGGTTGACCCCAGCAAGATCGTAGGTATCGTTGAAACCAACGCACCCGACCAAGTTGGTGGCTTTGCTCCAGTTGATCCAACTACCGCAAAGATTGGCGAGAACGTAGCCGAATTCCTTGCTGCTCAAATTAAGAACGGAACCATTCCTAGAGAGTTCCTTCCAATCCAATCGGGTGTAGGTAACATTGCCAACGCCGTATTGGCCTCGCTAGGCGCCAACCCCGATATTCCACCTTTCACCATGTACACCGAGGTTATCCAGGATGCCGTTATCGGTTTGATGAAGGAAGGAAACGTAACCTTTGCCAGCGGTTGCTCGCTAACCGTAACCAGCGAGGTGCTCGACGATATCTACGCCAACATGGACTTCTTCAAGGATAAGCTTGTTCTTCGTCCACAGGAGATCTCGAACAACCCAGAGGTTGCTCGTCGTTTAGGCTTGATCACCATCAACACCGCGCTAGAGGCCGATATCTTCGGAAATATCAACAGTACCCACGTACTTGGCTCTAAGATGATGAACGGTATTGGAGGTTCTGGCGACTTTACCCGTAACGCCTACTTCTCCATCTATACCTGCCCATCAACTGCTAAGGGTGGTAAGATTTCGACCATCGTTCCTTTGGTTAGCCACCACGACCATAGCGAGCACTCCGTTAAGGTTGTCATCACCGAGCAAGGTGTTGCCGACCTCCGCGGAAAGTCTCCAGCCGAGCGTGCGCAAGCCATCATCGAAAACTGCGTACACCCCGATTACAAGCAAATGCTTTGGGATTACATCAAGAAGGGTGGCGCTGCACACACCCCACACTCGTTGGCTTCGGCATTCAACATGCACGTTGAGTTTGCCAACTCGGGTGATATGCGTAACACCAAGTGGTAATCGAAATATAGGCCGAAAGGCTAGCAGACATAGCAAAGGGCAAGCGTTGACGCTTGCCCTTTTGCGTTGTTCAAGTTAGGGATATATCAGGGGGTAGCTGCTTGTTGCAGAATACTGGCTAGTCGAACTTAATCTTTACCACAATCTTCTTGATGTGGTCGTTGCCGGCCACCGCAATGTTGGGGCGGTGGGCATCCGAAGGGAAGAAGAGCTGGAAGCTCTGGCTCTCCATCTCGTAGTAGCTGCCGCCGGCGACATCGCCAAAGCCTACATCCTTGGTGTCGTCGTAGGGGGTGGTTACGGTTAGCGAGCCAATGGGGGCTGAGCCCATCATCTCTCGGCCCTTGTAGATGTACTGGAGGTCGATGAACTTCTTGTGGAACTCCCAGCGGGTATCGCCCATGGGGCGGGTGGTTCCTTCGGATACCGAAACTACCACATCGTCGCCCAGCAGCTTGTACTTGCCTACCGGTAGCGAGTCGAGGTTGGTCTCGCGGAGGAACTTAAAGGTGGCATCCCAACGTTCGGGGTGCTTCTGGTAGTGCTGGTAGAAGGTAACCCTATCCACCGAATCGTGCGGATAAATGGTTAGCCCTTTAAGGTAGCTGTGGCCCGTAAACCATCGGTTGACCGTTTCTTGCTTATTCTCCATCTTTTTATCCTTTCCCATTGTATAGCCTGTCGTTGCTGCTACAGCGGCAAGCGCCAGTATCCATTTTAGGTACATACTTCGTTGTTTATTTTGGTGCGGCTAATATATGGGCAATTGGCGGCTGCGAGCGGTGGCTGAATTCCCAAAAAGGGGGTGAAAAGATGCCAATACGAGATGCTATTGGTCTTTTTGCGCCATTGTCGTGCCTATTGCCTTCCTACTTCTCGTACGTGTCTATCAGGGAGCCATCTCTCCGGAGGAGTTCGGCCTTAAGCTTCTTGCCATCGATGGATACCTTAATCACCGTGGTGCATTTCTTGGGGCCTGTCTCGTAGGCGGGGCCTCCGCCAACCACCACGGCGTACTTACGGGTAGGGGTGGGCTTCTCGATTAGCCCCCGGTGAATGTGCCCGGCGATAACCAGGTCGACGTTGGCCTCGTTAAGGATGGGGATTAGCTTCCGGCTTAGGTCTAGGGGGCCATGCCACTTCTCGCCGTCGTCGAGGGTTAGGGGCATGTGCGAGCACACGATACGGTGCTCGGCCTTTCGCCACTCCTTGGAGGCTACCACCTTCTTAATCCAGAGCGCCTCTTCGGAGCGGTAGCCGTCGAAGCTGCTCAGCCCCCCGTAGGCGGGGTGGCCATCATCCTTGTCCTCGCCGCAATCGACCACCAGAAAGCAGGTGTTGCCCCAGACGAAGGTGTAGAAGTACTCGCCGTTGGGCGTATCGACGTAGCGCTCGAGGATGCGCGACTCGGGGCCGCGGGTTTCGTGGTTGCCACGGACGTAGACAAGGGGTTTGAGGCCTGCGTAGCGGCCAAGGGCGCTTCCGCAGAGGTTGTCGAGGAGCTGCTTCTCGGTGAAGATGTCGCTAACGGCATCGCCATCGTAGATGGCAAAGTCGAACTCGGGGTATCGGGCGCAGACAGTATCGATGTAGGCGGGTTGGCCGTGGATGTCGTTAAACGAGAGGAAGGAGAACTTGCGCTTGCTGGACGAGGGGAGGGTAAACGACAGCAGCTTGCTCACCACCGAGTCTCCGTACTCCACCTTCGAGCGCTGGTAGCTGACGATCTTCTTGGAGACGGCCCGGTAGTAGTAGGTCTTGCCGGGGGTAAGGTTGGCGATGCGGATCTTCTGTACGGGTACGTTGGCGTCTACCTGCCCGTGGTGTATGGTCTGCACCTTGATGGTGGGGTTGTCGGTTTCGCCGACGAGGAGGTACGAGGTGCACATCTGGTTGGTGAGCCACATAACGGTGACGCCCGCTTCGGTCATGTTTTGGAGGTAGGGCTGCGACTTAAAGCCGAACTTCGTGGTGTCTTGAGCACCGGCAATGCTGCTGGCTAGGAGAGCTAGCAGTAGCGGTAGTGTTTTCTTCATGGTAATGGTGTTTAGCGCTACGAAGATAGGCTAAATGGGCTGCCGCTGTTCTCGGAATGGCTTTCCTGCTTTGAGGCCTTGCATCTGCAGATTCAAGTACCAAAAATGTCTGGTTTGCCCTTGCATCTGCAGATGTAAGCATCAATTGCCCCTAGGGCACCGTTATCCCCGCCTTGGGAGGGGTAGGGGTGGGTTTTGCTTGTTTAAATCAAGCATTTTTCACGCCACATAGCGCTCATAATTCACTCCAATCTCCGCCCAAGCGGGAGGATAGCATGCCGCTACTGGGCGTTTATCCTTTCGAATTCAGCCTTAGCCTGATGGTTTTGGCTGACTGGCTTCGCCATGAAGTGCTTGGTAAGCCACTTGCGCACGGGTATATCGTACAGTTTGAGGCTGGCGTAGGCTATGGCGACGGAGGCTACCAGCACCAGCAGCGCGGCAGGCCAAGCGTCTACCATCGGAACGTTATTGTCGACCACCCATGCCGTGAAGATGTAGATCAGCGGGTAGTGGATGATGTAGATGGGGTACGAGATGTCGCCAAAAAACTTGCAGACCTTGGAGGCCAGCTTCCCCTTTACCTGTCCGCTAGCGCCCATGTACACCACCAGCGGGAAGATGAAGATGATGGCCAGCGAGTCGTAGAGGCCGTTTACCCACAGGTGCTCGCTGCCGCCCACCCTAGGGAAGGCGAGCACCGCCACCACGATGAGGCTGCACCACAGGAAGGCGTGCTGCAGCTGTCCCGGCTTGCAGAGGCGCGACAGCAGTAGTCCTGCAAAGAAGGGGTACATCAGCCGGGTGAAGCCGATGCGCAGCTGCGGCGCGTTGAGCGACCAGCCGCCAATAACATCGCCGTTGGGACCTGTGGTGGTCATGTGTATTAGCGCACATCCGGCAAGGAATACCAGCACGGCTAGCACCTTGTTGGAGAATTTACGGATGAAGAGCGCGTAGAGCAGGTTGCCCACGTACTCGAAGAAGAGCGACCAGGCAGGGCCGTCGAGCGGGTGCATCTCGCCCCATCCTCGGATTTCCATGGAAGGGGGCACTGGTAGCAGCGTATAGCCCACCAGCATCGTCAGCAGCAGCTGCCAAACCGGCACCGTGCCGATGCCCGGAAACACCACGGGCGAGGCGCTAAAGTAGAAGCCGATGGCTCCGATTGTCATCCCCATAATAATCATGGGGTGCAGCCGGATGAGCCGGCGCTTGAAGAATCCGCCTAGGGTCATCTTCCCCCAGCGGTCGTCGTAGGCGTACCCGATGACGAAGCCCGAGAGGACAAAGAAGAAGTCGACCGCTAGGTAGCCGTGGTTAATGATTTGCTTGAGGTGGTTGCCACCCGCAAAGGTTTCGAAGAGGTGGAATACGACCACCATCACCGCGGCCACGCCGCGTAGGCCGTCGAGAATGTCGTAGTGGCCCTTCGAGTCGGAAAAGATGGAAGGGTGTGCGCTTGATGTACTCATTATTAGATTTAGTATTAGTTGCCATTGCCCTACCGCCGCCTGCCCTGCCCAAAATTATCGATCGTTCGCGCAGCGGCTCTTCGGCCGTAGGGGTTGCCAAAGAAAGCAAAAAGATGCAAGATGGCGGCAGCTTTTGGGGGATGACTTGAAGGGCAAAATCGGAATGAGCGAGATTCGCCGATGTGGAACCCTATTTGAGGGTGGTGCTGGGCAACGGCGTGGTAGCCGCAGAAAATGTAGGGTATTGTTTTGAAATGTTGCAGGCTTTCGGTAGGTTTTTTTGGTCAACCACAGCGCGCTCACCTCCGCCCATCACAATTTGGGGCTAACCGCAGCGCGGTTAGCCTCCCCAGCAGGTGGTTGGGGGTAACCGCAGCGCGCTTTCTGCCGCCCACGTCAATTTTGGGCTAACCACAGCGCGGTTAGGTCGCCCGGCAGGTGGTTGGTGCTAGCCGCAGCGCGCTTTTTGCCGCCCACGTCAATTTGGAACTAACCACAGCGCGGTGAGCCTCCCCATCAGGTGGTTGGTGCTAGCCGCAGCGTGCTTTCTGCTGCCCACGTCAATTTGGGGCTAACCACAGCGCGGTTAGGTCGCCCAGCAGGTGGATGGTGTTAGCCGCAGCGTGGTTTCTGCCGCCCACGTCAATTTTGGGCTCACCACAGCGCGGTTAGCCTCCCCAGCAGGAGGTTGGTGCTACCCGCAGCGTGCTTTTCTCCGGTTACCAGACCTTTTTTATGCCGCTCTACGTAGCAATCGCACAGGCAAAATCGCTACATTTACCTTCGGATGTGGCACTCCCCCTGCGCGATGCCCGGTAGCGAAGGTCTTGCGGGGGCAGGTGGGCGAAAGGGCCCCACTTGCAGGAGAGCAGCGCCATCCCTAATGCTTAAAATTTTACGATATGAGAGCAAGAGCTTGGGTATTTCTTTGTTTTACGATGCTCCTTCCCGCCGCGAAATCCTTTTCGCAGAAGCCGATGAGCACGCCTCCGGCGCCCTTGTACGTCGATCCGATATACAACGGCACCCGCGACCCCGAAATTGTGTACAACCCCTCCGCCAAGGAGTACTGGATCTACTACACCTCCAGCCGGCCGGTTCTCGACAAGGGTAACTTTGTTGGGGCACCCATCGGAATTGCCGGATCGAAGGATCTGGTGAACTGGCGACTGGTAGGGTACTGCTACTTCAACGGCATCGGCGGCAAGCCCGACGCCGGGCACACCTACTGGGCTCCGGGCATCTTCATCGAGGGGGATACCGCGCACATGTTCGTCACCTACAAGGAGGACACCATCGGCCCCTGGGGCGGCCCCAGCCGGCTCGACCACTACAAGGCCCCGGTTACCGACATGCAGCGGGGGTGGACCTACGTTAACACCGTTACCAACGAGCCGCAGGCCATCGACGCAACCGTCTACAAAATTGGGAACGTGTACAACATGTGGTACCGCAACTGCATCAAGGATCCCTGCGGCATTTACCACGCCACCAGCACCGACCTGCTCAGCTGGCAGTTTCACGGAAAGGCGCTGGGCGATATCAACAACTTCGACCTGACCAAGATTTGGTACCAGGAGGGGCCCTACGTATTCCGCTGGAAGGGCTACTACTGGATGATTACCGACCCCGATGACGGTATTGTGGTTTACCGCTCGTCGGATGCCGTTACCTGGAAGCTGATGAACCGAATCCTAACCCCCAACGGAGGGAAGCGCCCCATGGACTCGGCAAATGGCAAGCACGCCAGCGTGATGGTTATCAACGACCGCGCCTTTATCATCTACCACTCCGAGCCCTTCATGAAGAAGGATCCGCAGCCTCCGTTCCCCGGCCATAAGTTTACCTGCTACCTCCAGATGGCAGAGCTAACCTTCGACGGCGAGCGCATAACCTGCAATCGCGATAAGGCAATCGTACTGCCTCGCTTAAAGTAGCGGCTGTGTAAATCCTCTACCTGCTGGTACGGATATTTGCTACTAAGACGTAAAAAGGCCAAGCGCTAACGCTTGGCCTTTTTACGTTTCAACTGTTCACTACCCAATCCTCACCGAGGTCATCGTCAGCGAGCCCATCACCGGGCTATCGTTAAAGAAGCTCAGCGGCTCGTCCTGCTCCTTTAGGGCGAGGGCGTAGAGCAGTGGCAGAAAGTGGTCGGGCGTCGGTACGGCCAGCTGCACCTCGGGCCCCAGCGTTGCGTAGCTGGCTAGCTCGGCATGGCGGCCCTCCACGATTAGCTGCTTGAGGGTGTCGTTGGCCTGCATGGCCCAGTCGAATCCGAGATCGGGCTTGCCCCAGTCCATCAGCCGGAGGTTGTGCACCAGGTTGCCGCTGCCTATAACCAGCACGCCGCGGTGGCGGAGTGCGGCCAGCTCGCGCGCCAGCTCGTAGTGCTGTTGCGGCGTGAGGCGGTAGCTCAGGCTCATCTCCACCACCGGGATGTTGGCCTGGGGGTACATGTGGCGGATGATGCTCCACGCGCCGTGGTCGAGGCCCCAGCGGGTGTCGAGCGCCACCTCGGCCTGCTCTACGGAGCGCTTCACCTCGTAGGCCAGCTCGGGGCTTCCGGGGGCTGGGTACTGCACCTCGAAGAGCGCCTTGGGGAACCCGCCGAAGTCGTGGATGGTAGGGGGCGCCGCCGATACGGTTACCCGCGTGTCGGGCGTCTCCCAGTGGGCCGATACGCAGAGGATGGCCCTTGGCGTGGGCAGCTCGCGGCCCAGCTGCTGCCATGTTAGCGAAAAGGGGTTCTCCTCTATGGCGTTCATGGGGCTGCCGTGGCCTACAAACAGCACGGGCATCCTGTCGGTTGGCGGCATGGCCGCTAGATGACCTATGGTTGCGTTCATCGTTGTAGCGTTTTTGGGTTGATGGGGTACGTCTGTAGAGACGGGTTTGAAACCCGGCTCTCTTTCTCGTTGGTTTGGAAAGACGGGTTTCAAACCCGTCTCTACTCCTCCTCGTCGGCCTGGAGCACCAGCTCCACATCGCTGCTTACGCGGATTTCATCGCCAACCAGCACGCCACCGGTATCTAGGGCGGTGTTCCAGTTTAAGCCCCAATCCTTACGGGTTAGCTTGCCGGTGATAGCGAACCCTGCCTTGACGTTGCCCCAAGGATCCTTGGCCAGCCCGCCATACTCGGCCTTAAGGGCGATGGGCTTGGTGATGCCGCGGAGGGTGAGGTTGCCGGTTAGCTCGTACTCCTCATCGTCTACCTTACGAAGACCCCTAGCCTCGAAGGTGATGGTTGGGTGGTTCTGCACGTCGAAGAAGTCGGCGCTAAGCAGGTGGGCATCTCGGTCGGCCATCTCGGTATCAACCGATGCGGCATCAATGGTTACGCGGATGTTTGCTGTTGCAAAGTCGTTGTTGGTGGTGGTAACCCTTCCCTCAAACTTGTTGAACTTGCCGCTTACGTTCGAAATCATTAGGTGCTTAACCTTAAAGCGGATGTCGCTGTGTACGGTGTCGATGTTCCAGAAGTTCAATTTTTGTGCTTCCATGATATGCTGCTTTTTACTGTTAATAATCTTTGTTGATGTCGCGGTTGCTATTCCGTTCCCGACAATGCAAAGATGGGGCAAGAAACAGGGCTCAGGGTAACACAAATCGGAAGAGGGGTGGTACTTTTAGGAAATAGCGCTGCGCATCTGCTCGCGGAAAGCCGATGGGGTGAGCCCCGTTCTGCTGTGAAATACCCTCGAGAAGTACGACTTCTCGCTATACCCCAACTCGAAGCCAATCTCCGATATCGACTTCGAAGAGTGCAGTAGCTGCTGCTTGGCCTCGGTGATGCGGCGGGTTTCTACTATTTCTGATACGCTTTTCTGCTGGATGCTTCGGCAGATGAGGTTCAGGTTTCGCTCCGACATGTTCAGCTTGTTGGCATAGTACGATACGCTCACGTTCCGGCGGAAGTTGCTTTCGAGGATTTGCAGGAAGCTGCCAAATGTCTCTAGCTGGATATCCTTAACCTCCGAATCCTGCAGTATGGCATGTCTTCGTTCGGCATCCACCATAGCCAACAGGGCGTTGGTTAGGTGGCGTAGGGTGGGCATGTCGGGGATCTCTGCCCTGCTCTCGGTTTGCAGCAGGTGGCATACGGTTTCGAGCCTGGAGAAGCAGGTGTGCGCCCTAAAAGGAATGTGCGCTGAGGTGGTAAAGTTGGCATGGAAGTTTAGCGCCGACTGTGGTACAAACTCTGGCTTAAAGCTAACCACCCATCCGCGCAGTTCGGGGCTGGGTATTAGCTTGTGCAGCTTCCCGGTTGATACGTAGCAGGCCGCTGGTGCCGTAACCGTTTCCTCCTTAAAGTCGATGAGGTGGGTAAGGCTTCCTTGAGTGATTAGTATCAGCTCCTCGAAGTCGTGCAGGTGCGGGCCGTAAGTGCGCGATAGGATATCGGCTGTCAGCGCTTCGGTAATCTCGAGTATGCGGAATTGCTTCTTCATGGTAGATGTTCTTTTTCTGATACTACAACCTTGCCCTAAGGATGTCGGCCAGCTCGGCATTATCGAGCTTAACGGGGTGGTTCTTGTGGCCGGTATCCTTGATAATCGTATCAAAATCCGTTTCGGTGATGCCGTAGCTCGATAGGTGGGCTATACCGAGGGTGTCTATCAGCTGGTCGAGCTTATCCAGTAGCGCATTGATGTAGTAGCCGTCTGCTTGGTTGGCTGCGCTGGTGCATAGCTTGCCAGCTGCCGCGTACTTCTTTAGCGCAATGGATGAGGGATTGGTCTGCTGCAGCTTTCTAACGGTTGCCCGGTTTATTTCGGCCATAAGCGTGCCGCAAACCATGCCGTGGGCGATGCTGAAGTGGCTGCCCAGCGGTTGTGCAAACCCGTGGCCAAGTCCAAGTCCTGCATTGGCAAGGGTGATGCCCGATAGCATTGCCGCATACGATAGCGCTGTTCTTGCCTTTAGGTCGTCGCCGTGGCTAACGGCTGTTTCTATAGCTCCGATGAGGTGCGTCATCCCCTCGTAGGCCAGCATGTCGGTTAGAGGCGATGCTGCAGTGGAGAGGTACGACTCGAGCAGCTGCGCAAAGGCATCCATGCCCGAGGCTGCCGTGGTTTGGGGCGGGCAGCCAAGCGTGAGCGTCGGGTCGACAATGGCAATGTCGGGGGTAAAGTTCTCGTGGCGTAGCGACTTCTTGTATCCGTCGTGCCCAGGTTTGGTGAGTACTGCATTCTTGGTTACCTCGCTGCCTGTTCCAGCGGTGGTAGGCATGGCGATAAAGGGTACCTTTTGCCCGCTGTGCGCTTTTGTTCCAACATCCTCTAGATAGTGTTCAACTTTATCGGCCGAGGGCAGCATGGCCGATACTGCCTTGCCTGCATCGATAACGCTACCGCCACCAATGGCGATTACCACCTCGGGAGTATGGGAGGCAAATAGCCCTACCGCTTGGTTCACCATCTCGGGCGATGGCTCGCCAGTAACGCTATACTCTAGAATAATTACCCCTCTGCCGTGGAGCATGTCGAGCGTGGCTTGGTAGCTGGGCGTTTGCTTAAACGACTTGCTGCCGGTAATCAAAACGATATGGCTGCAACCATCGAGTAGCGGTGTGCTCTTTAGCTGGTACAGGCTGTTGGCGCCAAAGATAATCTTTGGAAGAGCGCTGAGGGGAAACGAAGGAATCATATATGCCTGAATGAAACGGATGGCAAGGTAACAAAAAAGGCCGTCTAGTGCTACCTAGACGGCCTCTTCCACAAACTCAGAACAACTTACTTAACTAACGCTATCTCCACCTCTGCCGACTGAAGCAGGGGCGAAGAAACCTTAATCTTTACTTTACCTTCGGATAGTGCTTGGATATATCCTAGTAGCTTACCGTTTAAGCATCGTTGCTTATTGTCGCGGTAGTTATCGTTAACATCGTTGGATCCGCTTTCGAGGCCTAGCAGTCGGGCAGGACCTTCAACTTGGCAGGTAACCTCGTTGTCGGCAAGTACCACTGGAAGCCCTTGCTTATCTACAACCTGAATGAATAGGTGTGCTAGGGCATACTCTCCCTTAAGGGTTGTCTTGTCGATGCTAACCTTTATGGCGTAAGGGGTGCCACTCGATTGAATCTTGGTTGTAGCCGAAGCCTTAGCATTGTTGTAGCCTACGGCCTCTAACGTACCTGGTTGGTATGGTATATCCCAATAAACGATTCCTGTTTTATCGTCGAATGCTTTGCGGGCGCCAACAGTTTTGCCGTTGAGCTTAAGCTCTACCTCCTTGCAGTTGGTATAGGCCACCACGCGGATGGTTTCGCCCTTCTCGTAGTTCCAAACGGCAGGGGCATCAGTCGAAAGGTAGTTCGACTTGCCATCGGTCTTGTAGGTGCCAATGTAAACGGTTGGCGAGGTATACCAAAGCGACTTACGGAAGTATCCGCGAGGCTTGATGTTGCCCGACATGTCGATCATCCCTGAGTTGAAGCCGCGAGATGGCCAAGCGTTAGATTCGCCAAGGTAGTCGAAGCCGGTCCAGATGAACTGGCCAAAGATGAATTCGTTGTCGCGAACCGACTTCCAAGCCTCGAAGTCGTGGCGGGTTTCGCTACCAAAAATCACCCTGTCGGGATAGGTGGCATGATCCTGCTTGTAGCGGTATTCGGTGTAGTTGTAGCCTACAATGTCGAGGGTACCGGGGTAGGTGGTTTCGTTAGACATAACGGCACCTGCCATTGCTCCAGTTGTAGGGCGCGATGTATCGTACTTCTTAACCTCGGTTACCAGCTCCTTGGCGATATCGCCTATGCGCTCGGCACGGGGTAGGTCGGTTCTGTAGCCATGCTCTTGTGGCTGACCGATGCTCTCCTTGTTAAGGATGGGGTGCGAGTATGGGTCGTTGGGGTAGTCAACCTCGTTGCCAATGCTCCACATGATGATGGATGGGTGGTTGCGGTCGCGTTGAATCATATCGGCCAAATCGCGCTTACCCCATTCGTAGAAGAACTTGTATGAACCCTGATAGCCTGGGGTTCCCTCGTTCCATCCGGTTAGCCATTTCTTTTTTGGATATTCCCACTCGTCGAATGCCTCGTCCATTACAAGTAAACCTAGCTCATCGCAAAGATCGTACACGCAAGTAGCCTGTGGATTATGGCTTAGGCGGATGGCGTTACAGCCAATCTCCTTAAGCTGCTTTAGGCGGCGCTCCCATACCTCGCGGGGTACTGCTGCTCCAAGGCAACCGCCATCGTGGTGGAGGCAAACACCCTTAACCTTCATCCACTCGCCATTTAGGGCAAAGCCCTTGTTGGGGTCGTAGGTTAGCGAGCGAATACCAACACGGGTTTGGGTGGCATCAATTATCTTATCATCCTTGTAAATGGTCGTCTTCAATGTATAGAGGTTGGGTGACTTTAGGCTCCAAAGGGCAGGATTGGCAACTACAAGCTGCTGTTCCACGTCCTTATTTCCGTTTGCGCTAACATCCGATGTGGTGTTTGCTATCTCTAGCTTCTTTCCATCGGGAGCAAAGAGTTCCTGAACAACCTTAACCGAGCAGTTTTGGGCTTCGGTATTGTTGATGTTGGTATTTACCGTTACGGTTGCCTTGCCGTTTTGTACGTCGGCCTTGTAGTGTACGCCCCATTGGTTGATGTGTACGGGATTGGCGTATACAAGGTAAACGTCGCGGTAGATGCCCGATCCGGTGTACCAACGCGAGTCGGCATCCTCGGTGTGGTTAACCTTTACGGCAACCACGTTGCGTCCGCCAAAGTTAACGTAGGGGGTTAGGTCGTACATAAACGAGATGTAGCCGTTGGGGCGTTTCCCAAGCCACTTACCGTTGATGTAAACCTCGCTGTTGTTGTAAACACCCTCGAAGTAGATGTATACCTTGCTCCCTTTTTTATCGGCAGCAATATTTAAATCCTTACGGTACCATCCAATACCACCTGGTAGGTAGCCCGTGCAGCTGGCATACTTGGGGCTTGCCGTCTGCTCTACGCTCCAGTCGTGGGGTAGGTCTACCGATCTCCACTTCGAATGGTCGAGGTACTCCACCTCCCCAAATCGAATATCTCCAAGGTTGAATTTCCAGCTGGCATTAATCAGCTCCTTACTGCCAAAACCTTGACCAAATGTGCTGGCTGCCATCAAAAAAAGAATGATGTACAGCGCAAATGACTTCTTCTTCATATAATAACTCCACTTATAATTCTCGATGCTTTTGTCCTTATTATGGAAGTTCAAAAGTACATTTAGAGTTCACTTTGATGGGTGGAAAATCATTCAAAAGAGTAGCAGAAAAAATGCTGGTAGCTAAAAAATGGAAGGGAAAAAGCAAAGGTCCGGTAGAAACTATAATACTACCAGACCTTTGCTTCAAACAAAATAAACTTGATCAGCTACATCTTGCTTACTGTACTGACCATTCAATAATACCACCAGAAAATTCCTTCTGCATGGTAGCGCTCAGGCGTAGTGCTGTGGTGGTTACTTTGGCAAAATCAACCTTGTTGTAGGTATCCTTCTGGGTGCCGTAGCTTGTTGGTGCTGCTACATCCTTCCAGGTGTTGTCGCTGTCGAGGTACTGCAGCTTCCATGAGGCGGGAATACGGCAGCCGCCCCAAGGGCTATCGTCGAACCAGTATACCTTGCTTGACGATACCTCGTAGGGTTTGTCGAAAGTGTACTGCACCCACTGTGTGGTGTCTTTCATAGGCCACCAGTGGTAGTAGAGCACGTCGTGGTCGTTGGAGTTCTTAGGCTCGGCCTGATCGTTGAGGGCAACCAGCGTTTTGGTGATGTGCGATGCGCTGATGGTGCTTCTGTTGGCAATGGTTGGTGCTGCTAGCGGGCGCGATGCGCTGGCGCTGGTTGCCTGCCATACGGCCATTTCGCCAGCACCGCGGTTGGCCCAAGCGTAGTAGGGGATGGCCGTAAAGCTGGTACTCTTTTCCTCGAACGAGTTCTCGGTTGTACGCTTTAAGCTCTTGGCTTTACCTGTAACCTCCATAATGCCGCTCAGCTTTTGGGTGTCGAACTTTGTGCTTAGCGGAGCGGTAGTGTCGAGCACAAGATTTAGTACGTGACCATCCTGGGAATCGGGCCATTCGGCGCAGTACACAATAGGGCCACGCTGCAGGGCAACCTTGCCTTTGTCGGCGGCCACGCTATCGTTGGCGGCAATCTGGCGGACGGACATGGGGAGGTCGAGGCTAACCTGATCGCCCTTTTTCCAGCTGCGCGCGATAACTGCATAACCGTTCTGCATGGTATACTTGGCTGCCTTGCCATTTACTTTAAGCACAAATGGGGTAGCATCTGTAGTGGTGTAGCGGTAGAGGCTACCAGGTGTTGGACGGTTTTGCGCCCATCCCGGTATACGGATGGCCATCTCGAAGGCTCCCGTACTGGACGGATTTACCGTAATGGCAACGCTGCCCTCCCAAGGGTAGTTGGTCTTTTGCAGCACGGTTACCTTCTTGCTGTTGATGGAGAGGTTGGCCGTGCTGTTGATGAAGAGGTTTACGTAAAGTCGGCTGCCATTCTTGGCATACATATATCCAGGGATAGATGGAATAAAGCGGCAAATGTTGCTGGGGCAGCAGGCGCATCCAAACCACTCGCTACGCTGATGCTGGCCCAGTGACTCGAGGGGGTTGGGGTAGAAGAAGTGGTCGCCGCTGAGCGATATCCCCGATATCACGCCGTTGTAGAGCGTGCGTTCGAGCACGTCGTAGTACTTCGCCTCGCCGTGGAGAAGGAATAGGCGGTAGTTCCAGTACACGTTGCCAATGGCGGCGCAGGTTTCGTTGTAGGCCGACATGTTAGGCAGATCGTAGGCGGGGCCAAAGCCTTCGTTGCTGGATTTTGATCCAATGCCTCCGGTGATGTAGTACTTATGGCTGATAACGTCGTTCCATATTGCGTCGATGGCATGGAGGTAGGCCTTGTCGCCTGTAATGGCAGCAATATCGGCCATGCCCGAGTACATGTAGGTGGCGCGTACGGCATGTCCCACCGCCTCGGTTTGGTCAACCACCTTCTTGTTATCCTGGCTGTAGTCGCTTCCTTTGCCGCGACAGTCGAGGAAGAACTTAGCCAGATCGAGGTATTGCTTCTTGCCGGTAACACGGTACATCTTTACTAGTCCCATCTCCACAATCTGGTGGCCGGGAGCATCACTGCGCCTACCCGGACCAAAAACGCTGCAGAGCAGATCGGCATTCTTGGTGGCGATGTCGAGCAGCGAACGCTTGCCGGTGGCAAGGTAGTGGGCCGAGGCAGCCTCGTAGAGGTGCCCACAGTTGTACAGCTCGTGGCTTAGTTCCGACTCTTTCTCCCAGCGCTTCTTCCCCGACCATTCGTGTGGATGCTCTGGGTCGATGGTGCGCGTGGTGTAGAGGTAGCCGTCGGGTTCCTGCGCCTTGCCGATGTAGTAGATGAGCGTATCGACCTTTGCCTCTAGCGCCTTGTCGGGGGAGGTTTGCAGCGAGTAGCTGGCTCCCTCTATAATCTTGTAGATGTCGGTATCGTCGAACGGGAACTGGGTACAGAACTTGCCCTGCTTTAGCTTGCCGGCAAAGAGGAAGTTGTCCACACGCCCGGTCTTGTAGCACTGCTCTAGGGCAATGGGGATGGTAACATCGTGGTTCTGCTTGATGCGTGGCGCCCAGAAGCCATCGTTTACCCGAACGTCGGTAAACGGAATGGGCTGTATGGGGTAGTCGCCCTTGCCTTGCGCCATAAGGTCGGGTGCTGTTAGCATAAGGCCTAGTAGCGTACTCGAGAATATAAGCTTAGCTGACATTGGTTATTCTTTTAAATTATTGCATCTGACTTTTTTCCTCTACTTCAAAATTCGTAGCCCGTAAATACCGTTCATCCATCCGGTGCTGTTGGCCTTAAAGAGCACGGTAACCTTATCGGCAACGCCGGTGTACTCGTGGGGAATGGGGATGATGACATCGAAAAACTCGTTAGGCTTCTTCTCGTAGTCGATATTTTCTAGCTTCCTTCCGTTGATGTAGATGTCGAAGTTGCGCTTGCCATCGTTGCCCCACAGGGTAAGGAAGAGGTTAACGGCTCTGGTAGGATCAACCTTTACCTCGAAGTTCATCGAGCCACCATCGTGGGTGTTGCGGTACTTGCGGCCGTTAAAGACATCGGTTTCGGAGAGGTATCCCTCGAAGTTATGGTCGTGCTCCGACTGGGGTTCGCCCAAGCCAACATAGTCGATGGTGCGGCTTTCGAGCTCCGCCTGACGCTGCTTGGCGGCGGCATACTCCTGCTTCTTAGTTTGCCAGTCGGCATCCGAGAAGATATCCCAGTAAACCGTTCCCTGCTGGTCGTACACCTTGTAGAAGGGGATCAGCTGAACATCGTTTGGCTGACCTACACCAGCGGTTTTAAAGGTGAGCGGGCTGCCGTTAACAGGCTTTACCCATTGGTTGATGTCTTTCCCTTCGGCAATCAGCACAGGAACACCGAAGGCTGGATCAATAGGTTTCTTCCCCAGCTCGCCGCAGAGCACCACTGGTCCGTAGAGTATGGCCACCTTCTTGGAGTTGTCGGGCATTGGCTCGGTGTGTAGGCTCATGTTGAACCCAACCTCCAGCTTATCGCCGTTGCTCCACTTGCGGTTAATAGTAGCGTAGGTGCCTGGGGCTGCCTTAACGGAAAGGGGCTTCCCGTTAAGCTTTATTGAGATGCCGCCCTTCGACCACTCTGGGCAACGGATGTACAGCGGCATGCTTACCGCCTTTTGTGCTGCGAAGGTTAGCGTGGTTGAGGGTTGCTCGGGGTAGTTGGTGGTTTGGGTTATCCTCAACCCCCTTTCAGCCCAGCTCAGCTCCGATGCTATAAACAGGTTAACGTACAGTCCCCCATCCGCAGCTTTGTAGTAGATGGCCTCTCCGTACTTGGCGTGGTTCTCGAAGCCCGTGCCCACGCAGCACCAGAAGGAGTTGAACTTTTCGCTAAATGCCTTCTTGCCTCCAGGACGAAGGGTTACGTAGTAGCACACGTTGCCATCTTCGGGGTTTTGCGAGGCGAGGATATGGTTGTAGAGGCCGCGCTCGTAGTAGTCGGCCAACCTAACGCTTGGCTCTAGGCAGAAGAGGTGGCGGGTGAGCTTAAGCATGTTGTAGGTGTTGCAGGTCTCGGTGGAGTAGTCGCTGAGCCTGCTCGATAGCTTGCCGGCTGGGCCAAACGCTTCGCCGTCGCTGTTGCCCCCGATGGCGTAGGTGTGGTTCTTGAGCACCGTCTGCCAGAAGAACTCGGGAATCTGCTTTTCGCGATCGCTCCCGGTTAGCTCGTAGCCGCGTATCTCACCAATAACCTTTGGTATTTGCGTGTTGGCGTGTAGCCCCTCGAGCTTATCCTGCTGCGCGGCCAGCGGGTCGAGCACCGAATGGTGGTAGAACTTTTCGGCCAGCTGCTTGTAGCGCTCGTCGCTGGTTATGGCGTAGAGGTTGTACATCGCCTCGTTCATGCCGCCAAACTCGGTGCGGAGCATCTCCTGCATCTTGGCATCGCTCAGCGGCTGTAGCTTGTTGTAGGCCCAAGAGCCCATCTTCTTTACCACCTCCAGCGCCTGCTGGTTATTGCCGTAGAGGTACATGTCGATGAGCCCGGCGTACATCTTGTGCAGCGTGTACCAGGGGGCCCATACGGGGTTGCGGTCTATTACGCGATCGATAAACTTCTCGGGGAAGGCGCTAAGGTAGCCATCGCGGTTGAGCGCCTGCTGGCATTCGGCGAGCCCGGCCACCAGCTGGTTGCCCTTGTTGAGGTAGGCGGTATCGCCCGTCGAGGCGTACATCATCGAAAGGGCTGAGAGGACGTGCCCCAGCGAGTGGCCGCGGAGCTCGCAGTCCAGCTCCTCCCATCCGCCGTAGGCCTTGGCCGAGGTCTTTATACCAGCATTAACCCGGTAGTTGTGCAGGAGCCGGCTATTGTCGAGGCTCTTGAGCCACTCCTGGTCGAGCAGCATCGCCTTGCGGAAGGGGCCATCGAGCAGCCGGACTTCCGATAGCGGGAAGGCGGAGGCCTTTACGGGCACCACGACTTTAACCTTCATCCTATCGTCGAACTGGCCGGGGTACTGCCCAAGTGCTGAGGCGGCCAGGCACAGCAGTAGGATTGTTAGGTTGAGTGCTTTTTTCATCAGAATAAGTTTTAGGAGCGCCAGCGGGTGCGGGCCCTGCTGGCTACAAAATATCTTTACTTGCCGTAAGCGGAGGGCACTGCTGCTGGCCCGCCATCGGCTAATGCTTACGCTTTCAAATGTAGCTATGGTTTATATACGGTGGGGGTGAAAAATGTTCAAAAGAGGGGGATAAAAAGGTAGGGGACGAGCCGCAACATCGTGCGGTTCGTCCCCTGCTTATGAAATTCTTTCGGAGCTAGTGCTAAGCGTAGCGTCTTCGCTCATAGCCGTCAGGCTAAGGTTTAATCCATAATGTTCGACTCCTTCGGAGTCGTGGTTTCAGGATGATTCCCCTATCTACAAACCTTTAATGCCTATGGCATTATACTTCCGTTCGAAAAATCCCAGAGGGATTTAAGGTTTGTAGGTCGAAGCTTGGCAGCCATACCGACCCGATACGGGTCGGACTAGAACATACAATACGGCTAGCAGAATCCTTTTTCTTGGCCTAACGGCTATGGGCGTCTTCGCTACGCTTAGCGCGGGTAGCTAGTTCAGCAGAAACCTTTCCACTACCTCGGCCACGCCGTCGTTCATGTTCGAGGCCACGATGTAGTCGGCCCTGTCGCGCAGCTCGGGGGCCACGTTGTCCACCCACACGCCCAGGCCGGCGTACTCGATCATGCTAAGGTCGTTGCCGGCGTTGCCCACGGCGATAATCTGGCGCTGGTCGATTTCCAGCCGCTGGGCGAGCACCCCGATGCTGGCCGCCTTGTCGATGCCCTGCGGCATCACCTCCAGGAAGAAGGGCTTCGAGGTGGCCACGCTCAGGTCCTGGCGCTCCTGCTTCAGGACCTGCTCAACCGTTTTCAGCCGGTCGGGCTCGTCGAGCAGGATGCACTTCACGGCAGCGCCCGTCACCTCGGCCTTAAACGAGGGCACCTGGAGCAGCGGTAGCCCGGTGAGCTTGCTCTCGAATTCGATGTACTCCGACCGGTTTTCGGTGATGATCCCCTTGGGGGAGTAGGTGATGATGTGCACGCGGTGCTTCAGGCTGAAGTCGTGGAGGCTGTGCACCTCCTCGCGGGTGAGCGCCCGCTCGAAGATGGGCTGGCGGGTTGCCATGTCGGTGATCACCGCCCCGTTGAACGAGATGATGTACGACCCAAAGCGTTCCAGCTCCAGCTCCTGGGCAAAGGGGAGCATGGCCGGGGTGGGGCGGCCCGAGGCCAGCACCACCTTTACCCCGCGCTCCTGCGCCTGCATCAGCAGCGCGCGGTTGCGCTCCGAGATCTGGTGGTCGTCGGTAAGCAGCGTATCGTCCAGGTCGAGGACGAGCATTTTGTATTCCATGGTTGATGTTGCTCTAATGTGATTCTAAACTTAAAGTACACTATTAGTACTCTTTCGGCAGAAATATCTTCAGCCTTAATGAGTGTACTCACAGAAATTTGGTAAACGTTTATCCTCAAAAAAAATCCCCGATGGAAACCATCGAGGATCTTGCTTGGTACCCAGAGCCGGGATCGAACCGGCACGGATTGCTCCACTGGTGTTTGAGACCAGCGCGTCTACCGATTCCGCCATCTGGGCGTGCGCCTTGTACTCAAGCGGTGCAAAGATAGAAATATTTTATGTGCTAGCAAGTCCCGTCCAATCAAAAATTGGCGATTCTGCTACTTTCGGACGGCTTCTGCTGCTGTGGGTAGCTCCATTGTAGCCCTTAGGGCTGTCTGGAAGAGCGATTCGGGATCGATGCCGCAGTCCTTGTGAAGCTGCTGCACGGTGCCGTGCTCGATGAACCTATCGGGAGCGCCCAAGCGGGTTATGCGGTTGGTGTAGCCGTTGTCGGCCATAAACTCGAGCACCGCGCTGCCGAATCCTCCCTGTAGAACCCCATCCTCTACGGTGATGATATACCTATACTGCTTAAGGATGGAGTGGAGCAGCTCCTCGTCGAGGGGCTTGGCAAAGCGCATGTCGTATAGGCCAACTGCAATGCCCTGCTTGGCTAGGCGGGTAACCGCCGTTTGGGCGAAGTTGCCAGGATGGCCTAGCGTTACGAAGGCTACGTCGTTGCCCTCGCATACGGTCCGTCCCTTGCCTATCTCTATTTCGGTGAAGGGCTGCCTCCAGCTATGCGTTACGCCCCTACCACGAGGGTAGCGGATGGAGAATGGCCCCTTGCCACCCAACTGTGCGGTGTACATCATGTTGCGCAGCTCCACCTCGTTCATGGGGGCGGCAACAACCATATTGGGAATGATGCGGAAGAAGCCGATGTCAAACATGCCGTGGTGCGTTGGGCCATCTTCGCCCACAATGCCGCCACGGTCGAGGCAGAATACCACGTCGAGGTTCTGCAGGGCTACGTCGTGGATCACGTTGTCGTAGGCGCGCTGCATAAACGAGGAGTAGATGTTGCAGAAGGGGATATACCCTGCTGCGGCCAGTCCCGCCGAGAAGGTTACGGCGTGCTGCTCGGCAATGCCTACATCGAAGGCGCGCGATGGCATCTTCTCCATCATGATGTTCAGCGAGCAGCCGCTTGGCATAGCGGGGGTAATGCCTAGTATCTTTGGGTTCTGCTTGGCCAGCTCCACAATGGTCTCGCCAAACACATCCTGGTATCGTGGTGGAATGGCCTGGTCAACCGGCATGGTTTCGCGAAGGCCCGTTTCCTTGTCGAATACGCCGGGAGCGTGCCATATGGTTTGGTCTTCCTCGGCGGGCTTGTACCCCTTGCCCTTTTTGGTGAGCACATGGAGCAGCTTAGGCCCTGGAATATCCTTTAGGTCGTTAAGAATCTGGGTGAGGCGTACCACATCGTGCCCGTCAACCGGACCAAAGTAGCGGAAGTTGAGCGACTGGAAGAGGTTGCTCTGCTGTAGCACTGCCGTCTTTACGCCCGACTCAATCTTCTTTACGTAGCGGCGGGCAACAGGTCCCAGCTTTTCGAGATGGGCAAGGATGTTCCAAACATCCTTACGCATTTTGTTGTACGATTTGGAGGTGGTGATGTCGAGCAGGTACTCCTTAAGCGCCCCAACGTTGGCGTCGATGGCCATGTTGTTATCGTTGAGGATTACCAGGATATCCGACTTCTCGATGCCCGCATTGTTGAGCCCTTCGAAGGCTAATCCACCCGTCATCGATCCATCGCCAATGATGGCCACAACATGCCGATTCTCCTTGTTCATCCTAGCGGCAACGGCTAGGCCAAGTGCCGCCGATATGGAGGTGGAGGAGTGCCCAACGCCGAAGGCATCGTACTCGCTCTCGTCCATCTTAGGGAAGCCGCTAAGGCCTTTGTACTTTCGGTTGGTGTGGAAGTTCTTTCTTCTACCGGTGAGTATCTTGTGGGGGTAGGCTTGGTGGCCTACGTCCCAAACTAGCTTATCGTAGGGGGTGTTGAATACGTAGTGTAGCGCAACGGTGAGCTCCACCACGCCCAATCCGGCGCCAAAGTGCCCGGGGTTGGTGGATACCTGATCGATGATAAAGTCGCGCAGCTCGTCGCAAACCTGCTCGAGCTGGGTCTCATCCAATTGCTTTAAATCGGAAGGGAACTCTATACGATCTAGTAGCTTTTTTGTCTCTTCAGTCATCTGACGTTGTAGATAGAACGGGGCAAAGTTAATATTACGAAACATAAAAAGGCGAGATTTTCAACTATTAGGTTTGAAGTTTGAATGTTTTGCCTATTTTTAACGATCTTAACTAAGTGCTTGTAATTAAGCTTTTATACAAAAACAATTAAACTATGAGTAGTGCTCTTAAAACACTATCGCTGGCTGCATTGATGGGATTCTCGCTGTTCTCGTGCGTCCCTGCTAAGCAGTATAACCTTCTTAAGGACAATAATACCAAATGCGAGGAGGAGCGTGCCCGCCTGAACAAGACGAACGACTCGCTGAAGATCTGCGTGCGCGAGCTAGCCTCGGCAGGCTCGGTGCTCGAGCGCGAGAAGGCGGCGCTAATCTCCGACAGCACCAAGCGGCAGCTTGCCTTTGTTGCCCTCTCCGAAGATTACTCGAAGCTGCAGGATAGGTACAACGACCTAAACCTCGCCCACGAGGCATTGCTGAAGGGCGCACAGTCGGAATCGAAGAAGCTCCTTGCCGAGATACAGAAGGCGCAGTCGCTGCTGATGCAGCGCGAGGACTCGCTGCGCGCCCTCGAGGGGCAGCTCAACACCCGTAGCAGCAAGCTAACCTCGGCTCAAACCCAGATGGACTCGCTGCTGCGCAACCTGAACGAAAAGAATACGGCTCTTGTTGAGCTGCAAACCATGCTCGCCAAGAAGGACTCGATCAGCAACGCCCTTCGCCAGAAGGTGAAGAATGCGCTCACCGGGTTCGAGGGAAAGGGGCTTTCCATCACCCAAAAGAACGGCATGGTGTACGTGTCGATGGAGGATAAGCTGCTGTTTAAGTCGGGTAGCTTCGAGATTGATACCCGAGGTGCCGATGCCATTCGGGAGCTGGCCAACGTGCTGGGCCAAAACAAGGACATCAACATCATGGTGGAGGGCCACACCGACGACGTGCCCTACCAGGGCCGCGGCGAGCTGAAGGATAACTGGGACCTGAGCGTGAAGCGCGCCACCACGGTGGTTCGCCTGCTTACCGAGAATAAGGAGATCGCCCCAACGCGCATCACCGGCGCCGGCCGCAGCCAGTATCTGCCTATTGATGCTGCTGGTACCCCACAGGCCCGCCAGAAGAACAGGCGCACCGAGATCATCCTAACGCCCAACCTCGACGAGTTGATGCAGATCATCGAAAAGAACTAGAAAATTTCGTAGGCTATAGCAAGGCGCGGCAAACATGTCGCGCCTTTTTTTGTTAGCCGTGGAAACATCAATTGCCTATTTTTGGAGGCTATCTTTACTACCAAATTGAATACAGGAATATGAGTTGGATTAACCCTAAGAACCACCACCCGCAGTTTAGCGCGCTCGAAATACTGAAGTATGTAGGCCCCGGCCTGCTGGTAACGGTCGGCTTTATCGACCCCGGCAACTGGGCATCGAACCTGGCCGCTGGCGCCACCTACGGCTACGCGCTGCTGTGGATGATTACCCTATCTACCATCCTGCTTATCGTGCTGCAGCATAACGTGGCGCACCTGGGCATTGCCACCGGGCTGTGCCTGTCGGAGGCGACCAACAAGTACTTTAGGCCCGTTACGGCGAAGCTCTTCCTGAGCTCGGCCATGCTGGCCTCCATCTCCACCTCGCTGGCCGAGATTTTGGGCGGCGCCATCGCCCTGAACATGCTCTTTGCGGTGCCCATTGGGGTTGGCGCGGTGCTGGTGATGGCCTTTGTGCTGGTGATGCTGCTCACCAACAGCTATAGGGTGATCGAGCGTTGGATTATCGCCTTTGTCTCCATCATTGGGCTGTCGTTCATCTACGAGCTCTCGCTGGTTAACGTCGACTGGGGCACTGCCGCTAGGGCGTGGGTTACCCCATCGTTCCCGCAGGGGTCGATGGTGGTAATCATGAGCGTGCTCGGGGCCGTGGTGATGCCGCACAACCTCTTCCTTCACTCCGAGATCATCCAGAGCCGCCAGTGGAACCTCTCGGACGAGAAGGTGATCGAGCGGCAGCTCAAGTACGAGTTCTTCGATACGCTCCTCTCCATGGTGGTGGGCTGGGCCATCAACAGCGCCATGATCCTGCTTGCCGCCGCCACCTTCTTCGCGGTAGGGTCGCAGGTAACCGAGCTGCAGCAGGCCAAGAACCTGCTCATCCCGCTCCTGGGCGATAACGCCAGCAACGTGTTTGCCCTAGCGCTGCTCTTTGCCGGGGTGGCCTCCACCATCACCTCGGGGATGGCGGCCGGCTCCATCTTCGCCGGCATGTTCAACGAGCCCTACGACATCAAGGACTCGCACTCGCGCACCGGGGTGATTGTCTCGCTGGTGGCGGCAACCATCCTCATCTTCATCATCGGCGATCCGTTTCGGGGGCTCATCCTCTCGCAGATGTTTCTGAGCATGCAGCTGCCCTTCACCATCTTCTTCCAGGCGCGGCTCACCTCGTCGGAAAAGGTGATGGGCAAGCACCGCAACACCCCCTCCACCCGCATCATCATCTACCTGCTGGGGGCCATTGTTACGGCGCTTAACGTGGCGCTGCTGGTTAGCTTCTTCGTATAGCCATCGTCGGCTGGCGGATGACCTTTCATGCCAGGCTAGGTTCTTCCTATGCCTGTCGGGGTCTATTTTCCCCGAAGGAATGCTCTTTCCTGCTGTTTTTGGGCCTCCTCCTTGCGCGTATTTGCCCTTTAAAATCATTTCTGATGGATTTCACGGCCTGAAAGTGGCCCTGAAAAAGATTTTCATCGGCTTTCAAGGTGTAAAGTTTATGGAAAATGAAAATTCACCGACTTTACACATGTAAAGTGATCCGAAAGACAAAAATTACAGACATGACACGTGTAAAGTCAGCGAAAAATGAATTTCGAATGACATGACACATGTAAAGTCGTCCAAAAGACGAAAATTATAGACTTTACACCTGTAAAGTCTGTGAAAGCTGAGGTGTCATTGACTTTACACCTTGTAAATTCAGTAAAAAGATCTGGCTCCGCAATTTTCACGGCGAGATATCCCTTTTCTTACGGGCCTTGGGGGGATTCTCTGCTGCACCTAGGAGCCATCGCTTCCGGCAAGAGCCGCTCCACCAAAGAAGCGGCGCCCACGAACTTTTTGAAGCCGTAGAAGTTTAGAAGATATAGCCCCAGCAGATCAGCGAAGGCGCTGAAGCTGGAGGGACGAGCGACAACCAACCAATCGAAGTCGTAATGAAGAGCCGTAACACTACCTTTTCGCTTCGCAAAAGGGCGCATAGTTTTAGGTACGCCTTTCGGGGGATTGTGGGGTTCATCAGCCTGGAGCATAACGCCTGGATTCATGTGGCGATGGCCGCCTTGGCGCTTGCGCTGGGGGCTGCGCTCCACATCAGCCAGCAGGAGTGGGCTACGGTGGTTATCCTCATTGCGCTGGTGCTGGCCGCCGAGGCCTTCAACTCGGCCATCGAGGCGCTGGCCGATCACGCCACCGACACCATTCACCCGCTGATCGGCAAGGCGAAGGACTATGCGGCAGGAGGGGTGCTGCTGCTGGCCGTGGGGGCGCTTATCGTCGGGTGCATCATCTTTATCCCTAAAATATCGGAGCTATTCTCCTAACACAGGAAATCATGGAAGAAGAATCGGACCAGAACTTAGAGCAGAATTTAGACCAGAACCCGGAGCAAGAGCAGGGGCAGAACTCGGAGCCAACCAAGATCGTACGGTTTGCCCGCTTCCTTTTTGTTTGGATATGCATTGGAATTCCCCTGGGGCTGTACACCCTCACCGTTGGCCCCATGGAGTGGCTAAACCGCTACGCGCACAAAACCGCCATGCCTGCCGAAGATGTGGCCTACTACGGGCGGCTTATTGTGCTGGGGTTTGTGGTTGTCTCGTTCCTGGTTGCCTTCCTCATCTGCCGCGTAATCCTGAAGTGCGGGCGCCGAAGGAATCGGAGAAATAGCTGCTAGGCCTCCTGCTTTGCAGGACGCTGCATTTATCCCTAAATTCCCTAATGGGGATATAGCGGCAGTGGGAGGGGGTCGGTATGCGCGCGATATTCCTTTGCCGAACGCTGGCACTGCGCATAAAAAAACGCCCCTGCTGAGGGGCGTTTCCTTTATATGCTTTTACGACGGCTAGATGTCTAGATCTTCGCTTTTGGCCTTGCCAGCGTAGCCCTTGATGATGCCTCGCTTGGAGTCCTTCACGAAGCTCACGATGTAGTCGCGGAACTCGCTCTGTGGCACCTCCGCCTCGATGGCCTCCACCGCTTTCGACACGATGTAGCCGCTCTGGTACAGCAGGCGGAAGATATCCTGAATCTGGTGGATCTCCTCGGGGTTAAACTGGCGGCGGCGCAGCCCAACGGAGTTGATGCCCACGTACGATAGCGGATCGTGGCCAGCCTTTACAAACGGCGGAACATCCTTGCGCACGAGCGATCCGCCGGAGATCATCACGTGGCCCCCGATGCGGACAAACTGGTGTACCAGCGAGTGGGCGCTAAGGATGGCAAAATCGTCGATCTCCACCTCGCCAGCCAGCTGAACTCCGTTGCCTAGGATGATGCTATTGCCCATAATGACGTCGTGCGCCACGTGCGCGTAGGCCATGATAAGGCAGCTGCTTCCCACCACCGTCTTTCCCTTTGCTGCGGTGCCCCGGTTAACGGTAACGCACTCGCGGATGGTGGTGTTGTCGCCAATTTCAGCCGTTGTTATTTCGCCTCTGAACTTGAGATCTTGGGGAATCGCCGATATTACGGCGCCAGGAAAAATCCTGCAGTTTTTCCCAATGCGAGCGCCATCCATTACGGTAACGTTCGGGCCAATCCACGTTCCATCTCCAATCACCACGTCCTTGCCTATCCAGGCAAACGCGTCGATGGTTACGTCGGCTCCGATCTTCGCATCGGGATGAATGTAAGCCATTGGTTGACTCATCTTCTGTTCGTTTTGTTATTTTGATTTTACAACTTGAGCGGATAGTTCGCCCTCGGCAACAATGGTGTCTCCAACAAACGCCTGCGCCCACATTACGGCAATGCCCCTACGGATGGGCTCCATTAGCTCCATCTTTATGATGATGGTATCGCCCGGAACCACCTTCTTCTTGAACTTCACCTTGTCCACCTTTAGGAAGTAGGTCGAGTAGTTCTCGGGGTCGGGCACTAGGCCTAGCACCAAAATACCGCCCACCTGCGCCATAGCCTCTATGATGAGTACACCTGGCATAACAGGCTCGTCGGGGAAGTGCCCCACGAAGAAGGGCTCGTTCATGGTTACATTCTTGATGCCCACCACAACCTCCTTGTCTAGGTGGATGATCTTATCCACCAAAAGGAAGGGCGGACGGTGCGGAAGCTTCTTCCGAATGCCATTGATGTCCATGACTGGCTCCGCGCAGGGGTTGTAGTGCGGTACCGGAACCTTCATGAACTGGCGCTTCATGATCTTGCGGAGCACCTTGGCAAATTCGGTGTTGGCGTGGTGCCCTGGGCGCTTGGCAATAAACTTACCCTTTATGCGGTGTCCAACCAGCGCAAGGTCGCCAATCATGTCGAGCAGCTTGTGGCGGGCGCACTCGTTGGGGAAGCGCAGGTCGAGGTTGTTCAGGATTCCGTCGGGACGGCGATGGACGCTTGGCTTGCTGAATAGCGTTGCAATTCGGTCCAACTCCTCCTGAGGAACCTCTTTATCGAGGATTACGATGGCATTCTCTAAGTCGCCACCCTTAATCAGGTTATTTTTGAAGAGGAACTCCAGCTCGTGGAAGAAAACGAAGGTACGGCAGGGGGCAATCTCCTCCTTGAATATCTCCATGGTCTCCATGTTGGCGTACTGGTTGCCCAGCACCTTCGAGTTGTAGTCGATCATCACGTTCAGGCTGAAGTGGTCGTCGGGGTAAGCTACAATTTCGATGTTGTGCTTCTCGTCTCTCCAAACCGTCTTTTCTTTTATTTCGAAGTAGTGGCGCTCTACGTTTTGTACTTGAGTCCCTACCGATTCAATTGCCTGAAGGAAGTACTTGGCGCTACCATCCATGATGGGCGTTTCGGGAGCGTTGAGCTGCACAAGCGCATTGTCGATGTCGCAACCCACAATGGCAGCCATAACGTGCTCGATAGTGGAAACCCGTACGCCATTCTTCTCGATCGTGGTGCCGCGGGAGGTGTCGGTAACGTAGTCGGCAATGGCCTCAATAACTGGCTTGCCGTCTAGGTCTACCCGTTGAAACTTAATCCCATGGTTGGCATCGGCAGGAAGGATGGTTAGGGTTACCTGAAGACCCGAGTGCAGGCCTTGCCCGATAAGCGTAACGGCTTCCTTTATCGTTCTTTGCATTTCAGACATTCTCTTGCTCCTAAAAAATGTGAGTTATCCTCGTTTACGCGCGCATCCCCACAAAGTTTACCTTTGAGGGGATGCGTTGATCTTATTTATTGGCTTTTAAAGCCGCAATTTCTTTTTTCAGTTCGCTTACCTGCTTCGCTAAGTCGGGTAGATTTTTAAATACTATCGAGCTTTTGTGGTAGCTGCGAATGTCAATGGCTGGCGATCCCATTAGTACTTGATCCTCCCCTTTTAGCGAGTTGTTTATCCCGGTTTGGGCGGCAAGCTTAACGCCATTGGCAATGGTGATGTGGCCCGAAATGCCGACTTGTCCGCCAAACATGCAGTTGGCTCCAACCTTTGTCGATCCTGCAATCCCCGATTGTGCTGCCATAACCGTATTCTCGCCCACCTCTACGTTATGCGCAACTTGGATGAGGTTGTCGAGCTTAACTCCCTTGCGGATGATGGTTGAGCCCATGGTAGCGCGGTCGATGCAGGCATTGGCGCCAATCTCCACGTAGTCCTCAAGAATTACGTTTCCAATCTGAGGAATCTTCTTGTACTCGTTTGCCGCCGAAGGTGCAAATCCAAATCCATCAGCACCAATTACCGAGCTGGCATGGATGGTAACGTTGTTGCCTAGCACGCACTCGTGGTAGATCTTTACGCCAGAGTAGATGGTGGCGTTATCGCCTATCGTGGCATTGTCGCCGATGTATACGTGAGGGTAAATTTTCGCGTTCTTTCCGATGGTTACGTTTTCGCCAATGTAGGCAAATGGGCCAACATATGCATCTTCGCAAATCTTAGCGCTAGGCTCTATGCAGGCTTGGGTGCTGACGCCTACCTTCTGCATCTTGGCATTCTGGTATAGCTCCAACAGCGAGGCAAATGCGGCGTAGGCATCTGGCACGCGGATTAGGGTACACGAAACAGGCTGCTCTAGTTGAAGATCTTTGTTGACAAGAACTATAGTTGCGTTGGTTGTATACAGGTAATGGTTGTATTTGGGGTTAGCCAAAAAGGCTAAAGTACCTGGCGTTGCTTCCTCAATCTTTGCGACGGTAGTTACCGTCGCATCTGCGTCGCCCTCAATCTCGCCATTCAAAAATGCTGCAATTATTTGAGCTTTAAACTCCATGAGACGCTATTTAGAAATTTGCACAAAACTAAGAATTAAAATTTAAACTCATAATTTGTTTTCGGGTAGCACAGGAAATATTTAATTGTCTCACCTCCAAATGCTGCGCTGTTTAAGACATCAGAGGCAACCTCTATACCTTCGAGGTTGCCGTTTTTATCGAGTATTTTTATCGACTGGCTTTTTGGGCTATAGGCCTTGTTGCTTATCTCGTGGGTAAGAACAAAGTATTCGGATACCATCTTGCTGTCAGCGTTACCTAGCAGCTCCATTAGTACCTCTCTTTTTTGGGCGACTATATCGTCGGAAAAGGGAACCTTGTTGAGCTCGATCTTAAGCAGGTTGCGGCTGTTAAGCATGGCACAAAGATTCTTAAGGATAAAGTCGTCCGAGTGCTCCCATTCCTTAAGGCAAACCGATATGTCGGAGTCGTCGAGTTGTACGAAGTAGGCGATAAGCTCCTCCGCATTGCCGAGGTTTACCCTACTGGTATTCTTCGGATCGAGAAAGAAGCGGAGCGTGGGCGTGATGTACAGCGGCTTGTTTTCCGCTATGCACTCCTTGGCGCGCTTAAATATCTGGATGAGCAGCTGCTCGGCGGCAATCACCGTTTTGTGGAGGTACACCTGCCAGTACATCAGGCGGCGGGCAATAAGGAACTTCTCGATGGAGTAGATGCCTTTTCCTTCCACCACCAGCTCGTCGTTTACCACCTCTAGCATCTTGATGATGCGGTCGAGTCCAATTGCCCCCTCTACTACGCCGGTAAAGAAGCTGTCGCGGCGCAGGTAGTCGAGCCTATCCACATCCAGCTGGCTCGATATTAGCTGGTGCAGGAAGTGCTTTGGGTATTCGTCCTTAAATATCTGGATTGATAGCAATAGCCTACCGTCGAATTCATGGTTTAGCTGGTTCATCATCAGGAGCGATAAATCCTCGTGGCTTACGCCCTCGGCGATGCTGAACTCCAGCGCGTGCGAGAACGGTCCGTGCCCAATATCGTGTAGCAGGATGGCGCACATGGTAGCCTCCTCCTCTTCGGTGGTTATCTCGTGCCCCTTGCTGCGGAGCGAGTCGATGGCCTCCTTCATCAGGTGCATGGCGCCCAGCGCATGCTGGAAGCGGGTGTGCATGGCACCAGGGTAAACCAGGTAGGTTAGCCCCAGCTGCTTTACCCCACGTAGCCGCTGGAAGTAGCGATGCTCAACGAGCTCGGCTGCTAGGTTGTTGGGGATATCAATAAACCCGTGAACGGGATCGTTTATGATTTTCTTTACGCTCTTGCTCATAGCCTGTAATGCTGTGATGGATAGTCGGCAAAGAACGGAAAGATATAGCAGAAAAGGGAGCATTCGCTTCAAAATCTTCACGAAAGGGCTCTGTGGAGGGTTGTATTCCGACGAGTGTGAGTTAAAAAATGTTACTGCAATAACATTGTAAAGCATTTAAAAACAGTATATAGTATCGAATGGTGAGGGTTGTTTGTTTAAATAGCGTTCAATTTTTGTTACTTTTACATTTCGATATTCAAGACAGTTCTTAGTGTCAATCATACTAATATCATTTCATAATGCAAACATTAGACAGCTACAATTTCGGAGGCAAAAAGGCCATCATCCGTGTTGACTTTAATGTGCCTTTGGATATGGATACCTTTGCGGTAACCGACGATACCCGTATTCGTGGTGCCCTTCCTACCATCAACAAAATTCTTGCCGATGGCGGATCTGTTATTCTAATGTCTCACCTTGGTCGTCCAAAGGGGGTTGATGAGAAAGCTTCGCTAAAGCACATTATTCCTGTTCTGGAAAAGAACCTTGGCAAGAGCGTTAAGTTTGCCGACGACTGCGTTGGCGCTTCAGCCGTTGAAATGGCTGCTAGCCTAAAGCCAGGCGAAGTGCTACTTCTCGAAAACCTTCGCTTCTACGCCGAGGAAGAGGGTAAGCCACGTTTGCCTAAGGAAGCAACCGAAGAGGAAAAGGCTGCTGCTAAGAAGGTGGTAAAGGAAAGCCAAAAGGAGTTCGTTAAGAAGCTGGCTTCTCTTGCTGATGTTTACGTTAACGATGCTTTCGGTACCGCACACCGTGCTCACGGTTCTACCGCACTTATCGCCGATCTATTCTCGACCGAGAACAAGATGTTCGGGTACCTCATCAACAGCGAGCTTAAGGCTATGGATACCATTCTTAAGTCGTCAGCAAAGCCATTCACCGCTATCATGGGTGGTGCAAAGGTTTCTGACAAGCTGCTTATCATCGAGAACCTTTTGGAGCGCGTTCAAAACCTTATCATTGGTGGTGGTATGGCCTACACCTTTATTAAGGCTCAAGGCGGACAAATCGGAACCTCTATTTGCGAGGAAGATAAGCTAGAACTTGCTCTCGATCTTCTTGCTAAGGCTAAGGCAAAAGGCGTTACCGTTTACCTTCCTGTTGATGGTGTTGCTGCCGATAGGTTCGCTCCAGATGCTGATACCGTTAACTGCAAGATCGATGAAGTTCCTGCCGACAGAATGTCGCTTGACATCGGGCCAGAAACCGCTAAGATCTTCACCGAAGTAATCGCCAACTCTAAGACCGTACTTTGGAATGGTCCTATGGGCGTATTCGAGTTCGATAAGTTTGCTGTAGGAACTACCGCTGTTGCTAAGGCTGTTGCTGCTGCAACTGCTAACGGTGCCTTCACCCTAATTGGCGGTGGCGACTCTGTTGCTGCCATCAACAAGAACAAGCTGGCCGATAAGGTAAGCTACGTTTCCACCGGTGGTGGTGCTATGCTAGAGTATATGGAGGGTAAGGCACTTCCAGGTATCGCAGCTATCCGTGGCGAGTAAGACATCGTATAAACCGATATAAAAAGAAAAAAGGTCGACATCACGTCGGCCTTTTTTCACAAACCACTCAAAAAACCATTAACGTTTTAACATTAATACTTACTAAAATAACTATTAATTGGCCTGTGCTGCAACTTGCACATACGTAATACGCTTACCCCCCCTCAAAAGTTCTCTTTCTTAGTTCGATTTAAGCAATAACATTAGTCGTTAAAGCTGCTAAGCTTACCCTCAGAAGGTTACAGCATATCTTAAGCTAACAACGCCGTTGTATGCCTCAATGTTTTTTTGACTTGGACATGCCCCTTCGAGTCGGGTTGCCTGCTCGCATCGTTGTTGGATTTCTTTTTCTCAAAATTGAAGGGATGAATCTTGTACCCTACGCGACGAGCAGCTTGAAGATTTTGTGCTTGGCCAGCTGATGGACGAGAAGAAAACGGGCGAAAAGGTGAGCCGGGAGGAGGTCTTGGAAAAGCTTAAGCGGCCATGAACGTCGAATTCGACAAATCCGTCTTCAAAAGCCTCGATAAGATAAAGGACGCTTCAGTAGCCCATCGCCTTATCGCCGTAATTGAACAGGTATAAAAGGGGAACTCCATAGAAAGCGTAAAAAGCGTAAAAAAGATGGTGGGCTATCGGAAGTACTACCAAATTCGAATTGGTGACTACCGAGTAGGGGTAGAGCTTATAGACGATCACACCGTTTTATTCATTCTCATCTGCCATCGAAAAGATATCTACAAGCGTTTTCCATAGATACTTCAATTGGAGAGCAGTGGAAGTAGCCGTACCCTGGCTACTTTGGTGGGGGAAGCTTACCGGCGTTGCTACAATATCTTTGTACAGCAACGCACGATGCTATTCTTCCACGCTGTTCACATACCCGTAATCCACCTTTAGGTTCTTCTTGTTGGCGGCGGCGGCAACGGCCAGCTGGTCGCAGCGCTCGTTGCCGGGGATGCTGGCGTGCCCCTTCACCCAGATGAACTTGACGGCATGCTTGCGGTACTCGCGCAGGAACTCCATCCACAGGTCGGGGTTCTTCTTGTTCTTGAAGCGCGCCTTCTCCCAGCCGAACACCCAGCCCTTCTCCACGGCATCCACTACATATTTGGAGTCGGAGTAGATGGTGACGTTGCACTTGTCGAACTTGAGGGCCTGGAGGCCGCGGATAACGGCCATCAGCTCCATGCGGTTGTTGGTGGTGCGCTCGAAGCCTTCGGATAGCTCCTTGACGTGCGGCCCCCAGATGAGCAGGGTGCCGTAGCCGCCGGGGCCCGGGTTGCCGCTGGCAGCGCCATCGGTGTAAAGGGTGATGTTGTAGGGGGTGCTGTTTTCCATAGCGCAAATCTACAAAAAGTTGGAGAGAACGAAACGAGAGGGCTCCTCGCCGCTCTAAATGTGAAATACGGGTGCCGTCCCGCGGGTAGCCCAACCTCAGCCGCAGCCAACCATGCCTGCTGACATTTTGTCGCACGCCCACCGACCGAAAAAATCGAAAATCCGAACGGAGTCCGAACGCAGTCCGAACACACCCCGAACGCACATCGCTGACAAATTGGCATCATCCCCCTTTTTCTATGAGGGAAAGGCGGCCCATGGCCCAAGCGTACCGCCTCGTCCCAGCGCCTGCCACGGGAGCGGAGGTTGTGCCCGAGCAAGCCGAGCGGCGCCGTGCGCCGCCATCAGCCACCGCACCGGTAGAGTGAGCCATCTGGCGATGCGCGGCATGCGCCCATAATTAACCTTCGTTGGCAGATTGTGGCGCTATTCGCTGGCGTCGCGCCGAGCTCAATTCATACCTTTGCTGCTCCACCGGAAAGCCTTTAGGGGATTTCCGCTAATGCTTGGATCTACTAATCCTAATCATAAAATCGAATGAAGAGAGGCATCATTTTAGCATTATTCGCCTTGTGCTTGTCGGGTTACGGGCAGGCGCAGGTTGCCGTTCGCATTGCCGATACGGCCAGCAAGCAGGTTATCAGCAAGAATCTATACGGGCAGTTTGCCGAGCACCTAGGCAGCTGCATCTACGGTGGCCTTTGGGTGGGGAAGGATTCGCCAATCCCCAACACCAACGGGTATCGCACCGATGTGCTGGAGGCGCTGAAGAAGCTTAAGGTGCCCGTTATGCGCTGGCCCGGCGGCTGCTTTGCCGACGAGTACCACTGGATGGATGGCATTGGCGACCCCAACAAAAGGCCAAAGATGGTAAACAACTGGTGGGGTGGAGCCGTAGAGAACAACAGCTTTGGCACCCACGAGTTCCTAAACCTTTGCGAGATGCTGGGCTGCGAGCCCTACATCAGCGGTAACGTGGGGAGCGGCACGGTAGAGGAGCTCAACAAGTGGGTTGAGTACATGACCTCGGCGGGTGATAGCCCAATGGCCAACCTTCGCCGCCAGAATGGCCGCGAAAAACCCTGGAAGGTTAAGTTCCTAGGGGTAGGAAACGAGAGCTGGGGATGCGGCGGCAACATGCGCCCCGAGTACTACGCCGACCTGTACCGCAGGTACGCCACCTACTGCCGCGACTACGACGGCAACCGTCTTTATAAGATTGCCAGCGGTGCCAGCGACTACGACTACAACTGGACCGAGGTGCTGATGAAGCAAATCGGCGATCGGATGAATGGCATCTCGCTCCACTACTACACGGTAACGGGATGGAGCGGCAGCAAGGGCTCGGCTACCACCTTTACGCCGAACGACTACTACTGGACAGTTAACAAGTGCTCGGAGATTGAGGGGGTAATCCAGAAGCATCTGGCCATAATGGACAAGTACGATGCCCAAAAGAAGGTAGGCCTTTTGGTTGACGAGTGGGGCACCTGGTGGGATACCGAGCCTAACGGCACCCCACTGTACCAGCAGAACACCATGCGCGATGCCATGGTTGCTGCGCTAACGCTCAACATCTTTAATAGGTATAGCGATAGGGTTAAGATGGCCAACATCGCCCAGGTGGTAAACGTGCTTCAGTCCATGATCCTCACCAAGGATAGCAAGATGGTGCTAACCCCAACCTACCACGTGTTCGAGATGTACAACGTGCACCAGGATGCGCGCTACATTCCGCTAACGGTTGAGGTGGGCAAGGTGAAGACGGCCTCGGGTGCCGAGATCCCTGCCGTAAGCGCATCGGCCTCGAAGGATGCTGCGGGTAACATCAACATCACCATGGCGAATATCGACCTGGACAAGAGCCAGGAGGTTACCATTGCGCTTCCATTCGCTGCCAAATCGGCTAGCGGCCGCATCCTCACCTCGAAGAATATTACCGACTACAACTCGTACGACAATGCCGAGGTGGTAAAGCCAACCCCTTTCCAGAAAATTAAGCTGGGCAAGGGGACGGTTACCTTTACGCTTCCTGCCAAGAGCATCGTTGCCGTTACGCTTCGATAAGCAGAGGAACTTTGGGCTGTTTGGCAGCCCTTCCCGTTAAGTCTAGGGATTCCTAAAACAGTGTTTCTGAGAAGAAAGCATTAATAGTAAGCACTCAAGCATAATTGAAACTCATTATCCCCTCTTGGGAGGGGGCAGGGGGTGGGTTGTGCATTTGACAAGATATTTAGTTTGGGGCTGTTTGGCAGCTCCTTGTAGGCAAGGCCTCCCCAATTTTGGAGAGGCCTTGCTGTTTTGGGGGAACGCGGGGACGTTAAATTTGCTGACGGAATGCCGCAAACCCGTTGGGCATTTCGGGTAATTCGCTGGATAAGTATTAATTTTACGTCGCTGCGGCGAATGGCTACCTTTACGCGCCGCGCACAACGGCGAATACTAACAACAAGAATAAACGATATGGTGGATACTTCAGTATTTATCGACAAGCTCATCGAGCTGGCAATCATGGAAGATATTGGCGATGGCGATCACTCCTCGCTCTCGTGCATCCCCGCTACGGAGCAGGGAAAGGTGAAGCTGCTGGTGAAGCAGGAGGGGATCATTGCCGGCATCGAGATCGCCAAGATCATCTTTAAACGGCTGGATGGGAACATGCAGATCGAGCAGCTCATCGAGGATGGTACGCGCGTTAAGCCAGGCGACATCGCCTTCTACGTGGAGGGTAGCGTGATATCGCTGCTGCAGGCCGAGCGCTTGGTGCTTAACGTGATGCAGCGCATGAGCGGCATCGCCACCCAAACCAGCGTGTACGCCGAAAAGCTGAAGGGGCTGAAGACAAAGGTGCTCGACACCCGTAAGACGACCCCCGGCATGCGCGTGCTGGAGAAGATGGCCGTGAAGATTGGCGGCGGCGAGAACCATCGCATGGGCCTTTACGACATGGTGATGCTTAAGGATAACCACATCGACTTCGCTGGAGGCATCACCCAGGCTATCCGCAAAACCCAGACCTACTTGAAGGAGACGGGGCGCGACCTACAGATTGAGGTGGAAACCCGTTCGCTCGACGAGATCCGCGAGGCGATGGCCGTTGGCGGCATCCACCGCATCATGCTCGACAACTTCGACCTTGCGAAGACTCGCGAGGCCGTTCTGCTGATCGACGGAAAGTACGAAACTGAGTCGTCGGGGGGCATCACCCTCGAAACCCTGCGCGACTATGCCGAGTGTGGAGTGGACTTCATCTCGGTGGGCGCGCTTACCCACCAGATAAAGAGCTTGGACATGAGCCTAAAGGCGGTGTAGCTGATTTGCTACAAAAAAAATAGTTAAGGCAGCCTCTTCAGCTGCCTTGATTATTTATAGCGTTTGAGAAATATTCATTATTCTCCATTTATGATAGATAAGATTCTATTGGTGTTAGCTCTAGTTATTGCTATGCTATTATTTTCTTTGATAATTTTACCAATAGAATCCATTTTGCTTAAAATGGTTAATTTGTTTTTAAGGGAAGGCTTTACTATGATATTGTTTGATTCTAGCACTTGTATTATAGGAGTTGACTTCTTGTTCAGATTTGCGTCAGAAACAATAGTAATAACACCATTTGATTGTGAAACGGAATTCGAATGTCCTAGCACCACAACGTCTTCGAAACCGAATTTAGTTTTCTTCAAGTTTTTCATCTTGTGCTGACTTTATGAACTTTAATGCTATTGCACTGCAAATTACATCAAAAACAAGAGAATCTACAAATGCTTTCATCCTTTTTTTTGCATTTTCACCTTTAACATCTAAACAGATACTATAAAAAGGCTTGTTATCTACGGTTTTTAACAAACAGAAAGATACGTAATCTTCGTATTTCCCTTTATGTATGCTATTATTTGATGTCTTATAATGATTCTTCATGTTTTCTGAATATATCACAGGTTTGTTTAAGTTTAACGATAAGGATATTAAGTTCTTTTTTCTTAAATCAATGTCCCCAGGATGAATGTCTTCTCGAGTTGAAAAAATAGCAACCATTTTATTTTGTGAAGAATCCAATCTCCTTAGTGTAAATCTTGCATCACATTCACTCAGGAATTTTTGAACAAATCCAAATAGAACATAGCCGATATACCCATCGATATCTGCATCATCAATAGTTTCATATATTTCATTTATGAATTCAATAATATCTTCTCTTAAATTTTGATGTATTTTTATTAGAGATTCTTCGTTCTTATCAGTGTTAACATTTGCTTCTTTGAAAGTAGCTTCAAGGTCAGATTGGAAGGAATAATATCCCTTGTATAGAAAATCAAAAAATGTAAAAAGGCGATCACTTTTATTTCTTTCTATTTTTCTCATTAATGGATTATATACAAATAAGAAAATGACTATAAAAGATGAAAGTAAAGTTACTAATAAAGTTGGATAAAAAAAATTGAACCATAAAATTTGAATAGAATTATTGCCAGAGTCATTTCCTATTGTTGCTGTGTAAATTGCAGGTATAGATGTAGTTATTAATACAACTAATTGCCTAATGAAAGTGCCTTTTCGTTTGGCACTGAAAAATAAATCAAATGAAAAAAATACGCCAAAAACAACACCTAAACATATAATAGTAAACATTTCAAAACTATTTTGGTGATTTTATTATACATACAACTGCTACAGTAGAAAAGCGATGTATTTGAAAAAAGCAAGTATTTTTTATTAGAGTGTAATGTTAATAATATTTTAAGAAAAATACAATAAATATAAAAAATACTTTCGTCTTTTGGTTCGCTTGCTAAACAAACCGTTCCATCTAATGTTATCCGTGAATTCCCAAAGCATGTAGAAATGAAAACCAATATCGCCAGCCTCCGAAAGGAGTATTCGCTAAGTACCCTAGATCAGTCGAATGTTTTACCCAGTCCTATACAGCAGTTCGAGATTTGGCTGCAGGAGGCTATCAAGGCCGAACTCCCCGAGCCCAACGCCATGACGCTGGCCACCTCCACCTTCGAGGGGAAGCCCTCGGCGCGGATGGTGCTGCTGAAGGCCGTTGGCGAGCAGGGATTCTCCTTCTTTACCAGCTACGAGAGCCGAAAGGCACGGCAAATCCTGCAAAATCCCTACGGGGCGCTGGTATTCTACTGGGCCAAGCTGGAGCGGCAGGTGCGCATCGAGGGGCGGATTGTGCGGGCAGCCGATGCGGAGTCCGACGCGTACTTCCAATCCCGCCCCGTGGGCAGTAAGCTGGGCGCTTGGGCCTCGCCCCAGAGCCAGGTGGTGCCCAGCCGCAAGTACCTGGAGGAGCTGGTGGCCGACTTCAGGGAGGAGTTTGCCGAAAAGGCTATCGTGCGGCCCCCCAACTGGGGCGGCTACAGGCTGGAGCCCGTGCTGGTGGAGTTTTGGCAGGGGCGAAGGAGTCGGCTGCACGACCGGATTCAGTACCGCCTCGAAAATGGGGCTTGGGTTATCGAGCGGCTCGCCCCATGATGGCGGCGGAGCGGTCTGTCGGAGTATCGCTGGGGTTTCGGAACCCGAGGTTTAGGTCAAACAGCGCTCCGTTTAGGTTCGCCGACGAAGTCTTTCGCCATTTTACCGCATCGTTTAGGTTCCGAGGCCCGCCGTTTAGGTCCCGAAATGGTTTGTTTAGGTTTGGGACTGTTCCGTTTGGGTTCCGAACCTAAAAGCATCGTCGATTGACCTAAACGGACCGTCGATGAACCTAAACGGATCGTCGTTTGACCTAAACGGACCGTCGATGAACCTAAACGGATCGTCGTTTGACCTAAACGAACCGTCGATGAACCTAAACGCCGGGGTTCCGAACGTATTCGTTTAGGTCCTGAACGTATTCGTTTAGGTTCCGGACCTAATAGGAGGGCTGTACAGGGGGGGAGGCGGGGCAAAGGATCCCTCGCGGTCTCCCCATAAAGCAAAAAAAAAGCGGCCCTCCCGGGGCGCTTTTCTATTTTACACCTTATATCTTAACTTTTGAGTCTTTTTATTCAAGAATTCAAAGTGTCATTTTCATAGGTTAAGTTTTACTCGGTGTAATGAAGAGAGCAACTAATTACATCACATGCAAATACTTATCGACTAAAGCAGCAATTTGTTCATCTTTCCCGTATAGCAGCTCGCTAAGTTTTTGGTCGTTGTACGACTTTAATATTTTGATTTTGTTGTCTATCAATCCGGTGGTAAAGATCCCGTACTTCTCGAACACCTCGCGTTTGGCCCGCAGCCTATCGGCCGATTCCCAGCACGAGATGGGCAGCTGTTCGAGGCCTTCGAGGATATGCTTGTTCTCATCCTTAAAGATGTTGCAGTCTACGTACAGCGCGGCGGCTCTTTCGAGCGCGTTGGGCATTTGGAGGCCGTGAAGCGCACCTACAACCAGCCCAGTCATTAGCAGGTAGATGTCGGCCGATCCATCGGGTACCCTGAACTCTACGGTTTGCTTGCTGTCGCGCTCTAGGTTGAGGGTGCATCCCTTGGGGTTGGCATCCTGAATCATCTGCGCTGCGCCAATTCCGCCAAGCGGAACGCGAACCAGCACCGAGCGGTTTCTATCGCCCCAGCATACGTTGGTGGGGGCCTCCTGGTGAGGAACCAAGCGTAGGTATGAGGTTGGAATGGTGTTGCCAAAGGCGGTAAGCGCATCGGCGATATCTAGGATACCGGCAATCATCTTTTTAGCGGTGTCGCTAAGGCTGCCCTCGCTAACCATCTGGTTTTTGGCATCCTTGTCGAGCATCATGTGGACGTGCAGCCCGCTTCCAGCCTTGCCCACGGTAATCTTTGGGGCGAAGCTGATGGTGACGCCGTACTTGTAGCCCAGCATGCGGATGATCCACTTGGCCACGATCAGCTGCTCGGCGGCATCCTCGACGGCTGTGGGGAGGAACTCAATCTCCTGCTGCTCGTAGTAGATGCCATCTTTAACGAAGCATCCTACCTCGGAGTGCCCGTACTTAACCTGTCCGCCAGCTTGGGCGATCAGCTTCAGCGCTTCAACGCGGAGCATCTCCCACTTGGCGTATGGGGTAGATGAGTGGTATCCCTTTTGGTCGATGCCCTGGAAGAACTGCTCATCCTCCGATATCACGTAGTACTCCAGCTCGCCCATGGCCTTAAAGCTGTAGCCCGTCTCCTGCTTGAAGACGTTTACCGCCTTGTGGAGCATGTACTCGGGCGAGCTCTCCAGCGGCTTGCCGTTGCTGTTGTAGAACGAGCAGATGATGTTGAGCGATGGAACCTCAGCAAACGGGTCAACAAACGCGGTGCGGTACTTGGGCATGACGTATAGGTCGCTCGATCCGGCCTCGATGAACGAGAAGAGGCTCGAACCATCTACACGCTCACCTTGGGTGAGGATAGTTTCCAAGTACTCCTTGTTGTTGATGATGAAGTTCAGCGTCTTCAGCTTGCCATCCTCGGCAACGTAGCGGAAGTTCACCATCTCAATACCGCGCTCCTCAATAAAGCTGATGATGTCGTCGCAGGTAAACTCCGACGCAGGCTTTTGAAGATGTTTTACGAGCTCGTTTTGCGAGAGCTCTATATGTTTAGGGTTCATAGTCCGTCAAGCTAAAAATGTTGTCCTTTTTGATGGCGTCAAAAGTAATGAATTATTACAAAAAACAAATTGAGGACGAAAAATTATCATCAAAAAAATAAAATACGAAGAAAATGATTAGTCAAATGAGGGAGTTGGGTGAAATATGGTTTTGTTAAATTCGAAAGGGCAGAAGCTAATACGTACGTTATCGGCGCCTTAGCGGTTGGCCGATTTATGAAACCTTTGAGGTGCGCCCAGCACGTGAGCTTTACTAAACCAATTGTTTATTGTACTTTTGTTCCCTAAAATCGTGCAACAATGGCTCATAAATCAGGCTTTGTAAATATATTAGGCAACCCAAATGTGGGGAAAAGTACGCTGATGAACGGCTTGGTAGGCGAGCGCCTATCCATCATCACCGCCAAGGCGCAGACTACCCGCCATAGGATTATGGGGCTGGTGAATACCGACGACTACCAGATCGTGTACTCCGACACCCCCGGTATCCTAAAGCCGAGCTACAAGCTGCAGGAGTCGATGATGAGCTTTGTGAATACCGCCATCACCGATGCCGACGTGTTCCTCTACGTTACCGACGTGGTGGAGACGCCCGATAAGAACATCGAGTACATCGATAGGCTGAAGAAGTCCTCGACGCCCATCATCCTTATCATTAACAAGGTTGACCTTACCACCCAGGAGAAGCTGGAGGTGCTGGTGGAGCAGTGGAAGGAGCGCCTGCCCGATGCGCTGATTATCCCCGCTTCGGCCAAACTGAACTTCAACATCGAGGCCATCATGAGCAACATCGTGCGCCTGCTGCCCGAGGCGCCACCCTACTTCCCCAAGGATCAGCTTACCGATAAGCCCATGCGCTTTTTCGCCGCCGAGATCATCCGCGAGAAGATATTCCTGAACTACGAGAAGGAGGTGCCCTACTGCACCGAGGTGGTGATTGAGGCCTACACCGAGGAGCCTACCATTGTTAGGGTGTCGGCGGTGATCTACGTGGCGCGCCAAACCCAGAAGGGGATCATTATCGGCAAGCAGGGGAGCATGCTCAAGAAGGTGGGCACCCAGGCCCGCAAGGAGCTGGAGGCGTTTCTGGGTACGAAGGTCTTCCTGGAGATGTTCGTGAAGGTGAGCGACAAGTGGCGCGACAACGAGCGCGACCTCAAGAATTTTGGATACATACAGGACTAAAATAGCTGCCCGGGCAGCATATCAACAAGTAAAATGGCAAACATTGTAGCAATAGTAGGGCGCCCGAATGTGGGGAAATCGACCCTCTTTAATCGTTTGGTAGGAATGCGTAAGGCCATTGTCGACGAGACTGCAGGCGTTACCCGCGATAGACACTACGGGAAGTGCGACTGGAACGGCCGCGATTTCTCGGTGATCGATACCGGCGGTTACACCATCAACTCGGAGGATACCTTCGAGCTGGAAATCGTTAAGCAGGTGGATCTGGCCATCGACGAGGCCGACATCATCCTGTTTGTGGTAGACGTAATGGGGGGCATCACCGACTACGATGAGGCTATTGCCCAGATGCTCCGCAAGTCGAAGAAGAAGATTTTTTTGGTTACCAACAAGGTGGACAACAACGATAGGATCTACTACTCGGCCGAGTTCTACGGCCTAGGGCTGGGCGATCCGTACAACATCTCGGCGGCAAGCGGCTTTGGCACGGGCGATCTGCTCGATGCCGTGGTGAACAGCCTGCCCAAGGAAGATAACCTGGAGGAGGAGCTCGACATCCCCAAGGTGGCCATCGTGGGAAGGCCTAACGTGGGCAAGTCGTCGCTGACCAACGCGCTGCTGGGCGAGGAGCGCAACATCGTTACCCCAATTTCGGGTACCACCCGCGACTCCATCTACGCGCGGTACAACAAGTTTGGGCAGGACTTCTTCCTGATCGATACCGCCGGCGTCCGCAAGAAGGGCAAGGTGCACGAGGATATCGAGTTCTACTCGGTGATGCGCTCGATCCGTACCATCGAGGAGGCGGACGTGTGCGTGCTGATGCTCGACGCCTCGCAGGGCATCGAGGCGCAGGACCTGAACCTCTACAACCTGATTGTGCGCAACAAGAAGGGCGTTGTGGTGGTGGTGAACAAGTGGGACTTGGTGACCAAGGAGAACAACACCATGAAGGACTACACCGACAACCTGAAGGAGCGCATTGCGCCCTTTACCGATGTGCCCATCATCTTTACCTCGGTGATCAACAAGCAGCGCGTGTTCGACGTCATTCAGTCGGTGTCGGTGGTGTACGAGAACCGCAAGCGCCGTATCCCAACGGCTCGCCTGAACGAGTTCTTCCTGCCCGTCATCGAGAATACGCCGCCGCCTGCCAACAAGGGCAAGTACATCAAGATAAAGTTCGTAACCCAGCTGCCCACGCAAACGCCTTCGTTCGCGTTCTTCGCCAACCTTCCGCAGTACGTGAAGGAGCCCTACAAGCGCTTCCTCGAAAACAAGCTGCGCGAGAACTACGACTTTACGGGGGTACCCGTACAGATCTACATCCGCGAAAAGTAGGCGTACTACATATCGAAAACTTCCGGGCAGCGCTCGGAAGTTTTTGCTTCTACCCCTGCCGATGCTGAGGCAAACATCATCAATCTTGTAACGAACATCACCGATGTTGAAGTGAACATCATCGATGTTGAGGCGAACAACGGCAATGTTGGAACGAACATCATCGATGTTGAGGCGAACGCCATCAATGTTGAAACGAACAATCAACCCTATAAAACAGAAGGGGCGAAGCAGATGCTTCGCCCCTTCGTTGTAGGTAGGCGTATGGCGGGTGGGCTAGTACACAACAACCTCGTCGGCAAACATGAACCCGGCTACCTTGGGCGCAAACAGGCGGATGTAGCGGGCGTTTAGCTTCCCGCAATCGAAGGTAAAGGATTTGAACCTTAGCGCGGGGTCGGAGGTGGGCGTGGTGTTCACCTCCTTCGTTACCGAGGTGAAGGTCTTGCCATCGTCGGAGACGAGCAGCTCGACGTACGAGGGGAAGAAGACGCCCGGGCCGGGCTGCTGCATGAAGCGGATGGCCACGCTGGAGATGGGCTGTACGCCCTCCATGTCGACGGTGACGTCGAGGTCCTTCAGGTAGCCCAGCCACTGCTTGTCGCGGTAGGTGATGGTGCCCGCGATGCCGTTGGTGAGCGTCTGCTCCTTTTGGGCGGGGTAGGCGCTGCTCCAGGGGGTGTTGAAGGTTACCTTTTTGCCGATGGCCAGGTGGTAGTTGGCGGTGTCGCAGGCGGCCTGGCCCTGCAGCTGCCCGTTCTTGAAGATGACGGCCTTTACAACCGTTCGCCCGGAGGTGTAGAACGGCCTCTCGTAGAGCTGCGAGGTGGCGGTTGGCGCGCTTCCATCGGTGGTGTAGCGGATCTCGGGCTGGTACTGCTCGCTGGTAAAGGTTATCTGATCCTGCCTCCTTTCGTAGTCGGGGAGGGCGGTAATGGTTACGGCGTTCGAGGGGCGGTAGTAGTTAACGTTGCAGCGCTGCAGCAGGCGGTAGTGGAGCTGCAGGCGGCGCTGGAAGTCGTCGAAGCTTTTCTTCTCCTTGGCGCTCCAGGCAACCTCGGACAGCGCAATGGCACGGGGGAAGGCCATGTACTCCACCTGGTAGGTGGTGGGCATGAACTCGGTCCACAGGTTGCCCTGGATGCCCAGCACGTGCTTGCCCTGCTGGGCCGATAGCGCCGCAGGGATGGGCTCGATGGCGTACACGCGCTGTAGGGGCAGGTATCCGCCGATGGCCTCGGGCTGGGTGGCGGGGTTGCTCTGGTAGTAGTCGAAGTAGGTGTCGCTGGGGGCCATCACCACGTCGTGGTTCTGCTCGATGGCCTTGATGCCGTAGCTCTCGCCTCGCCAGTTCATCACCGTAGCATCGGCAGGAAGTCCTCCGTCAACAATCTCGTCCCAGCCGATGAGCTTGCGCCCATGCTCCTTTAGGAACTGCTCCATGTGCTTGATGAGGTAGGCCTGCAGCTCGTGCTCGTTGGCCAGGCCCTTCTCCTTCATCAGCGCCTGGCACTTGGGGCACCCCTTCCAGGCCTTGGCCTCGGCCTCGTCGCCCCCCACGTGGATGTAGGTGGAGGGGAAGATGCCGATGACCTCCTTCATTACATCCTCCATCAGGGAGAAGGTTTGCGGGTTGCCGATGCAGAGCTCGCCGTTCTGGTAGGGGAGGCCGGAGCAGGCGAGCTGGGGGTAAACGGCCAGCACCTCGTCGGAGTGGCCGGGCATCTCAATCTCGGGGATTACCGTGATGCCCCGCTGGGCGGCGTAGGCAACCACCTCGCGGGCCTCCTCCTGGGTGTAGTAGCCGCCGTAGGCGTTGGGGTCGCCCTCGCTGGCAAACTTTCGGCCCGAGCTCCACCACTCCTTACGGGTGAGGTGGGTGCGGAAGGCCGCCTTGGCCGTTAGCTCGGGGTGCGCCTTTATCTGGAGCCTCCATCCGGCGTTGTCGGTAAGGTGCCAGTGGAAGGTGTTGAACTTGTAGATGGCCATCAGGTCGATGTACTTCTTGATGAAGTCGACCGGGAAGAAGTTGCGCGACACGTCGAGGTGCATGCCGCGGTAGCCGAGGCGGGGCAGATCCCTGATCTCGGCGCAGGCGATGGCCTTGGCGTCGGGCTGCAGGAGCTGCAGCTGCAGTAGGGTGAAGGTGGCGTTGGTTGCCCCCTGGGCGGTGGCAGCGGTGATGCTGATCTTGCTTGGGGTGATCGAAAGGCGGTACCCCTCGTTGCCGAGGCTGTCCTTCTTGTCGGCTTCTAAGAAAACGATAGCGGCTTTTCTGCTGCTTCGGGTGATGGCGTTGTTCAGCCTCAGCTTTTCGGCCAGCAGGTTGGCCGCCTCCTTAAATGGCGATGGCGCATGCAGCTTTACGCTGGGGGTGATGGCGAAGGTGCCCGGCTTATCGGTGCACGATAGTGGCTTCGGGATTAGGTCTGATGCCAGTGCTGCGGCTGTGGCCTGCGCGCTGGCGGCTGTGGCAAGGAGCATTAGCCCCCACAGCAGTAGGTGGTGTTTCATCATCGGGTTGCGGTTTGTGTTTAGAGGCTGCAAGGTGCAGCAGGGCAAATGTAGCTTTTTTGAGGGGCTTGGTTGATGCCGTGGCGCTAATTCTTTACGAGGTTATCTCGCAATCCCACCAACTCTATGCAAGTGGTTTCCCAACCCTTCCCCCAATCCCATTGCAGCCAATCTGCGACAAGACATCGATTACCACCCAGAAATGTTTGCTACCGCCGATGCTCTTTCTATATTTGTACTCCTTAACATTAACAGCTAACCTATGGTTTCGAAAAGAAAATTCACCATACCGAATAACTTCGTTATCGTCTTTTGGATTATTGCCATCTGCGCCCTGCTCACCTGGTTCCTGCCAGGGGGCGAGTACGTAAAGGCGGCCAATGGAACGGTTACCTTTAACCAAATCGACAACGTGCCGCAAACCTACCAGCTCTTTACCTCCTTCTTTAAGGGGTTCGAGAAGGGTGCGGGTATCATCATATTTATTCTTGTTGTGGGCGGCGCCTTCTGGGTGGTTAACTCCAACGGCTCCATCGACGTGGGCATCTACTCCTTCCTCAACCGATCGAAAGGGTGGGAGCGCTTCTGGCTGGTACGCAAGCTGGGGGTGAACAACGTCATCATGGTAAGCATCATGATCGTCTTTAGCCTCTTTGGGGCGGTGTTCGGCATGAGCGAGGAGACCATCGCCTTTGCCGTGGTGATTATCCCGCTGGCCATATCGATGGGGTACGACTCGCTGGTGGGCCTAGGGCTGGTGTACGTGGCTGCCCACACCGGCTTTGCCGGGGCGATGCTCAACCCCTTTACCATCGGCATTGCACAGGAACTCTCGGGTATTCCGCTCTTCTCGGGCATTGAGTATAGGTTCATCTGCTGGATAATCCTTAACGTTGCCCTTATCATCTTCGTGCTCCGCTACGCCCATCGGGTGAAGAAGAATCCGAAGATATCGCCCGTATACCAAGAGGATAAGTTTTGGCGTGACCGTTTCAGCGAGGAGAAGTCGCACGTGGAGCATACCACGCCCAAATCGGCCTGGTTGGCCTATGGGCTTAGCCTTGCCGCGTTGGTTGCCTTCTCGGTGGCGTACCCTACCACCTCTCTGGTAATCGGCAAGTCCACGCTGGCGCCGATGCCCATCATGCCGGTAACAATGGCACTCTACGCGCTGCTCTGCTGGAGAAGCCTGCGCAAGTCGGTTCACTACTTCATTCTGCAGCTGCTGGGCTTCACCATCCTCTACCTTATTGTTGGGGTGATGGGCTACGGCTGGGGTATCGATAAGATTGCCGGGCTCTTCTTCGCGCTTGGGCTGTTGAGCGGCTTGGCCATCGGCTACAAGGCCAACGAAATTGTGAAGCACTTTATGGATGGCGCCAAGGACTTCATGTCGGCGGCCATCATCGTAGGGTTTGCCGGGGGGATTATCGTAATTCTTCAGGACGGCAAGGTGGTAGATACCATCCTGCACGGTCTCTCGTCGACGCTTGGTGCCTACGGAAAGATTGCCGCTACTGAAACCATCTACGGCATCATTACCCTTATCAACATGATTATCCCATCGGGTAGTGCCAAGGCTGCCCTCACCATTCCTATATTTGCTCCCTTCTCCGACATTATCGGTATCTCGCGCCAAACAACGGTGATGGCGTTTCAGCTGGGTGGCGGTTTTACCGAGATGATTACCCCAATTTCTGGTGTCCTTATTGGCGTGCTAGGCGTTGCCAAGGTTCCTTACGCCAAGTGGATTAAATGGGTTATTCCCTATATCATCATCCTGATCATTATCGGTGCCCTGCTGCTCGTTCCTACCGTTACGATGAACCTTAGCGGATTCGAAATGGTTCCTGCGGCACGGTAGATATACAATTATTAATCGCGTATCTACGACGGCATTTACAGTAATTATGCGCAGCTGACATTTTGTTGGTTGCGCTTTTTTTCTGATGGTTAAAAAATGTATATCTTTCCTCGCCTTTTTTACTTATTACAAACAGATTAAATCTAACTTGAAATGGAAATTGGAGAAATTAGAAAGGCTATTGGGGAATGGTCCAAAGCCAGAACATCGTCAGATGATGTTTTAACCTACCTAAAGCAGGGAACCTGTTTTAAGATCGAGAAGTCGAACTACAATCTTTGGAAGACGAAGTCTCCAAAAGAGCTGCATGTCTACCTCGGTGTTTTTAACGGTCAGTTGCAGTTTGTTCTTATCGACAGCGAATCGGATAAAGATCCAGCGGTCAACATCGGCTCTATTGTGGTGCAAGATTATTACCCAGGCCTAAACGTGCAGGATGCTGGCCTTATCGACCATGCAACCGATGGTAGTATAAAGGTGGTAGATGCGCTAAAGCGGGTGATGAAGTGGACCATGTTTATGGAGTCGTGGGTTAAGGATTGCGTTAAGTCAGATGCTGGTGTCTTTCAGGCTTTCGTTATTCCGTTTAGCGACCTATCTTCGCAATTCGAGGCCGCTGGCAGCCACGAAACCCTTGTGGTATTTGGCCTAAATGGCAAAAATGCCGACCTAATGCTTTGGGGAATGCCCTCCAATGCTGGCGGTAGCGGGGTACGGGCAATGGCATCTGCCATTGACGATGGCGATGTTGGCTATCCTGTCGAGGATTTATCGACGCCTTGCCCTCCGTTTCATAACAGCGGTCTAGGCCTTTTGTAATGACATAACCATAAAGTAAAACAGCATGGATCAGAATCAGTTTTTGACACTTATATCGTTGCTTGCACCTATAACCCTTGTGTTCGGAATAATAGTGGGCTTCTATAATTTCAAGCGTTTGGATGTGAGTATTCGGTTTTTGTTCTTCTACTTGGTGCTGTGTCTTGCTGTCGATTTGCTTTACCGATATTTTGGGTATTACTCCCACCTCAAGTACAACCTGTTTATTATACCCATCTTTGCCTTTTTTGAGTTTGCTATATTCTCTGGGTTATACTACAAGCATATACTTAAAAGTAGGAGTAACACCTTTATTTTATTTGTTGCAGCAGCTCTTCTTTGCATATTTATAGAGTTGCTATTTGTTAATAGGCTGCTACACCAAAAGTCTTTTCAGTCGTACGGTAAGGTTATTGGCGATGCCGCTATTGTTTTCTACTGCCTCTTGTACTACTGGAAACTATTCAATGGCAGTATTCCAATCGTAACGGAGCATCGCTACTTAAATGTTGCTGTACTTATCTACTTTTCTATAAACCTAATTCTATTTCTTCCCATAAATTTCCTAGTTAATGCGTCTATAAGCATTGTTTTTCTGTTTTGGGTGTTAAATTTGGTGTCTGTAATTCTCTTTTACCTTGTTTTAATCTACTTGATATGGCGGAATGGCAAGACCCGCGAATGTTTGCTGTAGGACTTTTTGTTGTGTTACTTTTTGTTGCTGTTTTAATCACCAGCATGGTTTTGCTTACCAGAAAGTACATTAAGCGAATTATTCATGAGCAGGATAAGTTTACACAAGCAAAGCTGGAACACCAGAAATCGTTGCTCTGGAATAGCGTATTGGTTCAGGAAAAGGAGCGCGACCGTATTGCATCCGATCTTCACGACGAGCTGATCTCGAAACTAACCGTATTAACCTACGCCCTGCAAACCAACAACGAGAAGGTTAAGCCCGTAGAGCTGCTGGGCGATTCCATTAAAATCGCTCGAAGAATTACGCACGACCTTCGTCCACCTATGCTCGAAGAAACCACGATGGAGGAACTTGTGGAAGATTTTATCCTCCCTTTGAAGAATGCCTATGCCATCAACTGTTTTTTTAGCCATCAACAGCATCAGGCACTTAAAACGGATGTCAAGTTGCAGCTTTTCCGTGTTATTCAGGAAGTGGTTAACAACATACTGAAGCACGCTCATGCCTCTCAAATAGACATTTTCTTGAGGGTGACAAATACGTTTGTTGCTCTTGTTATTCGCGATAATGGCGTCGGTTTCGACGTTGCGGAAAAGGCAAAGGGACTTGGGCTAAAGAACATCGAGTTTCGCGCGCAGCTGCTAAATGCGCGAAGCCGCTTTAAGTCGGAGCCTAACAATGGTACTACTTTTCAGCTGCTTTTGAACAATAGAGTTTGGTAGAATGGAAGAACAGGATTCATCAATAAGAATTGGAATAGTTGACGACGAAGCATTAATTGTTATGCTTTTGTCCGACTTCTTCGCGAAGCATGAGCGAATTTCCGTAGAGGTAACCGCTACAGGTGGGCAGCAAATCATTGATGCGTTTGGGGCTGCCCAAAGCATCCCCGAGATACTGCTGCTAGATCTCCAGATGGGCGAGATGAACGGAATTGATACAGCAACCGTTCTTAAGCAGAGCTATCCCGATTTAAAAATTATCGTTGTCTCTTCGCACTACAAGAAGTCGTTTATGGGCTACATGCTTAAGCTTGGGGTAAACGCTTTCCTTCCTAAAGGCATAGCGCCACTGCTGCTTGCCGAAGCAATAGAGGAGGTGCACGCCAAGGGCTTCTACTTTATGGGCGAGCAGATCGAGGTAATGAGGAATCAAATAGCTGCTAACGTTCCTGCTCCAGCCCTCAAAACCGAGGAGGAACTTTCGGAGAGGGAGGTGGAGGTACTAAGGCTCCTCTGCATGCAGTATACCGCCCCACAGATAGCCGAAAAACTCTTCATTGCCAAGCGAACCGTAGATTTTCATAAAACGAACCTACTGGAAAAAACCTCGTCAAAGAATATTGCAGGGTTGGTTATCTATGCCATTCAGAAAAGGCTTATAGATATCGACGATTGCTTCTTTACGCTTACGGAATAGCATCCTCTGTACCTGTATTCTCTTCATCGAAGCATCCTTCGTTTTTATCCTACCCCGTATTTGTACCAGTTTTGTCAAAACTAGTATTTCCTACAGTAGATTTAATCCCTATTCTGATCATATTTGCATCGAAGTTCTACCGCCAATAGCGCTTCAACGGTAAAGGAGATTGTTATTAGAAGTAGACCAATATGAGTGCAGTTGATGTTTTAATCGTGATTGACACTGATGGTGCAGCCTCTAGTGGAAATCTTAAGGATAATGTTTCGCTGGTTGAAACAGCAGAGGGGACAGCCTCGTGGAATAGGCGCTGCTGCGATCTGATAACCTGCTGCAAGGCTGGGCAGACGATTAAGTGGAAGGCAGTACCTAAATCGCCGGAGAGCGCTGTCGAGATCTTAGAGTTCAAGGGGCAGATGGTGCAGGGTGCTTGTAGGCCTATCCAGAAGAATGCTCTCTCGGGAATTTGGGAGGGGCAGGTGAGTTCATCCTCAAAGGGAAGGTACCAGTATACGGTGGAGCTTGTTTTTGATGGGATTCGGATGACCTTTGATCCGTTCCTTTTGGTAAATAGAGATTAGTCAGGATCGAGAATATCTTTATAACGAATAGTATCGAAAAATATATATAATTAGGGCAGTGTTTATAGAGAGGGGGTGTCTTCGGACATTCCCTTTTTTGTGGCCCATGCCCAAGAATATCTCCCATTGTGCTACTTTTATGCCAAATTGTTGCCGATATGAAGAAGCTGCTATCTGCCCTTATGCTTGTTTTGCCGATCTGTGGTTTTGCTGAACTTGACACCACGCTCACCCGCAAGGCCGAGATCGTGAAGAAGGGCTGGAACCTTGGCCCTATCCCCGTTATCGCCTTCGACTCCGACCTGGGGTTCGAGTACGGCGCGGTGCTCAACTTCTTCAACTTTGGCGACGGCAGCAGCTACCCCGACTACCGCCACTCGATCTACACCGAGGCTTCGCGTTACACCAAGGGGTCGGGGCAGTACCGCATCATCTACGACAGCAAGTACGTGCTGCCAGGTATTCGGCTGATGGCCGACCTGCAGTACCTGCCCACGCTGGCGGCCGAGTTCTACGGCTTTAACGGCGCCGAGAGCCGCTACCATAAGTCGTGGACCGATCCCGATAGCAGGGACTACCGCTCGGAGCTCTTCTACAAGATGAACAAGGACGTGCTGCGGGCAGGCGTCGACCTGCAGGGGCGCTTCGGCAGCCCGAAGCTGGGATGGTTGCTGGGCACCTCGTACCAGCGCTACGCGGTGGGGCCGCTCCGGAGCAGCAAGCTGAGCGCCGAGCCCAGCACCTACGGCGAGTGGGATGTGCTTTACGATAGGATGGTGCGCTGGGGCGTCATCAGCGAGGGCGAGAGCCGGGGGGGCGACCACCTCACCCTTAAGGGCGCCCTAATTTACGACACGCGCGACAACGAGCCCAACCCCATGCGCGGTATCTGGGCCGATGCGCTCGTCTACTACGTGTCGCCCAGCCTAGCGGGAGGCACCAGCGGCCACGCCAAGCTGGCGCTCACCCTGCGCAAGTACGTTACGCTTATCCCCAACGACCTCTCGTTTGCCTTTAGGGCGATGACCCAGAACGTGGTGGCCGGCCGATGCCCCTTCTACCTGCTGCCGCAGATTGTGACGGTATCGCCCCGCCGCTCGGCGTTCGAGGGGCTGGGGGGGGCCTACTCGTTGAGGGGAATCCTCCGAAACCGTATCATGGCCGATGGCTTTGCGCTGGCCAACGCCGAGCTGCGCTACAAGTTTTGGCGGATGCACTTGCTCCGCCAGAACCTCTACTGGGCCATCACCGCCTTTACCGATGCGGGGATGGTTACCCAGAAGACTTCGCTCGACCTCTCGGGCGTACCCCAGTCGGAGTACGACAGCTACTTCCGCAGCACCGCGCAGCGCCCGCACTTCACCTTCGGGATGGGCGGCAAGCTGGTGATGAACCAGAACTTCGTCATCTCGGGCGACCTGGGCAAGGCCGCCAGCAGCGACGATGGCTCGTGGGGCATGTACATCGGGGTGAATTTTTTGTTTTAGATTCAAGACACAAGACGCAAGGCGCAAGAAATCGGGTAAATGCTGCCTACTGAGCAGATAGGCCTGCGCAAAAATGTTTAAAGCTACCGGCTGAACCGATAGGCTTCCGCAAAAATGTTTAGGGTTGCCGGCTGCGCCGATAGGCTTCCGCAAAAATGTTTAAGGCTGCCGGCTGCGCCGATAGGCTTGCGCAAAAATGTTTAGGGCTACCGGCTGCGCCGATAGGCTTGCGCAAAAATGTTTAAGGCTGCCTACTGAGTAAATAGGCTTCCACAGAAATGATTGGGGCTGCCTACTGGGTAGATGAACCTTCGCGGAAATGCTACTCTTTCCCTTGCCTTTCCATCAAATTTTCGCTATTCCTTTTCTTGAGCGGCTTGCCCGACTGGGGCAGGTACTCGGGGAAGATGTTCTCCATGGAGCGGAAGAGGTTCCTGATGGCCGCCCGGTTCATCGACTTGATCTGGGAGAGCACGTTGCGGATTTCCTGGCGCTTGGTGTTGCTGTCGTGCGGGCAGGTGGCCAGCGACGCGGGGTAGTCGCGCAGCGCGGTGTAGGCCGTTACGTCCTCCTCGACCAGGCAGAGCATGGGGCGAATGAGGCGGATGCGCTCGTCGAGCATCGCCAGCGAGCAGGGCATGGCGCTGATGGTGCCGTGCCAGATCTGATTCATCAGCAGGGTTTGTACGGCGTCGTCCATGTGGTGCCCAAAGGCCAGCTTGTTGGCGGCAATCTCGCGGGTGAGGTTGAAGATCAGCTTGCGGCGCGTCCAGGCGCACACGAAGCACATGCCCTTCTTCTTCTCGTTATCCAGATCGACTTCATCCTTTAAAAGATAAAAGGGGATGCTGAGTCTGGCGCAGAGCTCGGCCATGTAGCCGGTGTCTATGCGGTAGCCCACGTTATCGAGCGCCACGTGGGCTGCGCTTACCTTGATGGAGAAGGGTAGGCGGCGGACGCACTCGGCCATGAGCTCCAGCAGCAGGTACGAGTCCTTGCCGCCCGAGAGGCCCACCAGGATGTGGTCGCCATCGGCCAGCAGTTCCGTCTGGTAGATGTACTGGATAACCTTTGCGCTCACCTTCTTAAGCGCCTTCTCCGTAAGGCGCTGCTCCGCTGCTTTCATGGGGCGCAAAGATAGATGCACGAGCATCATCCCAAAAGAAAAACAGGAAGGGAATCTTTATAATGAGCTAATGGGGAGACACAAGACTTATAGACGCAAGATAATTCCGCACAACTTAGTCTTGATACTTGTGTCTTGATACTTGCGTCTAAATTATAGCATCGCCGTAAACACGGTGCAATTCTTCACCACTACCTCCACGTTGTCTTTAAAGATGCCGAATATGGTAGACCCGCTGCCAGACATGGCAGCATAGGTGGCACCGTTGTCATAGAGTTGCTGCTTGATGGCTGCCAGCTGCGGATGGTTACAGAACAGGTGCGGCTCAAAGTCGTTAAAAAGGACATCCTTCCAGCGCTCTACAGGTTGCTTGATGGCCTCGCTTAGCGCAATCTGGGGCTGCTTGGGGGTGATGCCCGAGAATGCCTCGGGGGTGCTGATGCCAAACGGCGGCTTTACCAGCACGATGGTATATCCTGATAAATCTACCTCGATGGGCGAGAGCACCTCGCCGCGGCCGCTGGCCATCATCGGGCGGTTGTATACGAAAAAGGCGCAGTCGCTGCCCAGCGTAGCGGCGTACTCGGCCAGCTTACCCTCTGGTATGCCAAGGCCGAAGAGCTGGTTGAGCATCGTCAGCATAAAGGCGGCATCGGCAGAGCCTCCGCCGAGTCCTGCACCGAACGGAATAGCCTTGTGCAGGTAGATATTCAGCTTCGGAAGGTGGTATTCCTCGGCCAGCAGGCGGTAGGCGCGCATCACCAGATTCTTCTCGGAGGGAGCATCAACGGCTAGTCCGGTTGTAGTGAGCGTGGTTTCGCTGCCCGTGGCAGGAACGGCCTCGAGGGCATCCCTCCAGGGAACCGGATAAAAGATGGTCTCGAGATTGTGAAAGCCATCGGTGCGCTTCTCTACTACGTAAAGGCCAAGGTTGATCTTGGCATTGGGGAATACAACCATTGTTCTAGAATTGCAGGTGAAACCTCTTCCTGTTCGTTTCGCAAAGATAGCATGTATGGGTGGCGTTTATGGTGGTTGACGCAAAAAGAATGGACTGGAGATTGAAGTTGGGGAGCATTTCGTGTTATACAAAGTAGGTCGTAGGTTAATTCGTAAACATCACCGCTATGGAGATCGCAATTGTAGGATTAGGAAATGTAGGAGGGGCACTAGCACGCGCCTTTGCCCGAGTTGGCTACAAGGTTTATGCAGGCGTTAGGGATGAGAAGGAGGCCGATCGGGCTGCAATGGAAAATTACCATAAGAACGTTTCGATACACCAGATGGAGGAGGTGGGGGCTATGGCCAGCACTATCTTCTTCTGCGTCGTTCCGCCAGCCATTTCCGAAGTTTGTAGGAGAGTCGGTAATCTTGAGGATAAGCTTATAGTAGACACGATGAACTGCCTCCACTCGCATCCCGAGGGGTATAGCGATACCTTCGAAGCGCTGTCCGCCTTCTACCCTCAATGCAGCGTGGTAAAGGCCTTCAACACCACGGGGTACGAGAATATCCTCCACCCAAGCTTTGGCAGCATGGCCATCGACACCTTTATGGCGGGAGATGATATCCATGCCAAGCACCTAGTGCATCGGATGGCTACCGACCTAGGGTTTGCCGAATGCTACGACTTTGGTGGTGCCAACACGGTTCACCTGCTCGAGGAGCTAGCAAGGATATGGGTAAACCTGGCGTTGTTTCAGGGGCACGGCCGGAATATTGCCTTTAAGATATTGAAGCGAGAGCCCTACTAGCCGAGGCCCAATTTGATTGAACGGGGTGACGTCTTTTTTGTTAAAACTGCTCTCAATTGCAGTGCTTTGTAGCCTTACGTAGCTGTTTTGTGGTGAAGGTTTATATATTTGCAGGTGCACGAATTACATTCATTCCCTTACGTAAAGCGTGTCTTTGTATTGTCCGTATATGCAAACCTAACAGCCAAATTTGTTATGATCAATTTTGTTGGCTTAGCAGCATTGTGTGCAATGCTACTGGGCCCCGATGTACAAAAAAATTCCCCTCCATCCTATGTGGTAAAAGCAGGTGAGAGCTTCAAGGTGGAGCTCGTTGCCAATTCATCAACTGGGTATGCTTGGCGTATTGCCAAAAAAGAAGGAACGTGCGATGTCGATTCCATTGGGCATAGCTACAAGGACGACTTTGTTGGCATACCTTCGTCTGGAGGTCGCGAGGTGTACGAGTTTAAGACCCACACAAAGGGTACTGCCAAAGTAATTCTATACTACGCGCGTCCTTGGGAGAGCGAAAATCCTGCACAGGTAAAGGAGATTGTTGTAGAAGTTGAATAGTATTTAATGCTATAGCTCCTACGAAGAAAGGGTGTCCAATTGTATTGGATACCCTTTGTTGTTTGTGCCGATGCTCAGATTGAAGTGCTTTTATCTGTTTTTTTATTGCAATAAAAAAAAGTTGCTCGAAAGTTTGCTTTTATAATTCAAAGCTTCTACAATTGTAGAATAAAAACTACAAAGATAGAATCATGAAGTTAACTAAAAGCGAAGAACAGCTGATGAACATTATCTGGGAGAAGGAGACTGCATTTATGAAGGATATTCTAGAGGCTGCTCCAGAACCTAAACCTGCTGCAACAACAGTTGCTACGCTGCTAAAGCGAATGGTCGATAAAGGTTTTGTCGGTTTTAATACCTACGGCAATTCGCGCGAGTACTACCCGCTGGTTAAGAAATCGGATTACTTCTCGAAGCACATAAAAGGACTTATCAAAAGCTACTTTAATAACTCGGCTTCGCAGTTTGCCTCCTTCTTTACCGCCGAAGCGAACCTTAGCAAGGACGAGCTCGAGGATCTAAAGAGAATTGTAGACGAACAGCTAAAGGATAAGAAGTAATGATACCATTCCTCCTAAAATCGACCTTGCTGATGGTGCTGCTGCTGGTCGTGTACCAGCTTTTCTTAGGGCGCGAAAAAATGCACCGCTTCAGCCGCTACTACCTTTTGGCAGCGCTGCTATTCTCGCTGGTAGCTCCCTTTATCACCTTTGAAACGGAGCATATGGTGATTCCAACGCTACCTACAATCGCTGTCGATCGGGTGGTGGAGGCAACGGCAGATGCTGCGCCTACTGTACCTGTGGTAGTCGAACAGCCTAACGGTCTGAACTGGCAGATGCTGCTTTGGGGGGCTTACCTTACCGTATCGGCAGTATTCCTTGTTCGCTTTGTGCTGAATCTTACCAGCATTATTCGTCGGGTAAGGGTGGGCGATCGGAAGCCGCTTGCCGAGGCAACGCTGGTGCTGATGGATGAGCCTAGCTCACCCTTTAGCTTTCTGCGCTTCATCTTCGTATCTATAAAGGACTACCAGCAGGGTGCCATTGGTCCGGAGCTGCTCACGCACGAACTTACCCACGTTAGGCAGCGCCACACGCTGGATGTACTGCTGATGGAGCTGCTGCAGGTGGTGCTTTGGTTTAATCCGCTGGTGTACCTCTACAAGCATGCTATCCGAACCAACCACGAGTATCTAGCCGATGAGCACGTAGTAGAGCATCATCAAAATGTAAAACACTACCAGCACCTGTTGCTGGACACGATATTCCGGAACAATACCCCAAACTTGGTAAGCAATATTGGCTTTTCACTTACTAAAAAACGATTGATTATGATGACTAAAAGAACATCTAAAGGAAAGATTTTGGCAGTTAAGCTGACTGTCCTACCTATTGTAGCATTGGCCGTCTTTGCTTTCTGCGTTCGCTATGCCGAACCGGTAAGGGCTCAGATGCAGAATAAGAGTGTAAAAATGGAGAAGATTATAGTCGGTAAGAAGACTGTAGAAATTTCTAGTGATACGCTGGAGATGATAAAGCGATTGGTATATGAGCGTAGCAATGTCAAGTTCCGAGTTAAAGGTGGAGAGTGGCATAAGCCCGCATATGAGGAATTACCCGATTTTCAGAAGAGGATGTGCCTTGTTGGTTTAACAACCTTGAAGGTGAACGCTCCAACTGGAGCTCAACTGGCCGAGTGGAGTAATACCTCCAAATTTGGACTTTGGATAGATGGAAAGCACCAAAAGGATAATAGCATTCTGAAAAAGTATAAACCAGCTGACTTTAGCCATTACTGGGTATCTAGCCTATGCAAGAATGCGCAACATGGACTTAATAAAGGCAAGCAGTTTCAGCTCGGTTTAACTACGAATGCGGGCTACGAAAAGGATTGCCGCCAAAAGGAGCAAAAGTTTCAGGAGTTGCTGCAGCAAGTTAGAGCACAAAAAAGAAACTAGTCAACTTTCTATAAACAAGAAATGATGATCCCTTTTCTCCTAAAATCGACCTTGCTGATGGTACTGCTGCTGGGCGTGTACCTGCTTTTCTTAGGGCGCGAAAAGATGCACCGCTTCAGCCGCTACTACCTTTTGGCAGCGCTGCTATTCTCGCTGGTGGCTCCCTTTATCACCTTCGAAACGGAGCAGACGGTAATTCCAATGCTACCTACAATCGCTGTCGATCGGGTGGTGGAGGCAACGGTTGATCCTGCGCTTAATGTACCTGCTACGGTGCCTGTGGTGGTCGACCAGCCCACTGGTTTAGACTGGCAGATGCTGCTTTGGGGGGCTTATCTTACCGTATCGGCAGTATTCCTTGTTCGCTTTGTGCTGAATCTTACCAGCATTATTCGTAGGGCAAGGGTGGGCGATCGGAAGCCTTTTGCCGAGGCAACGCTGGTGCTGATGGATGAGCCTAGCTCTCCCTTTAGCTTTCTGCGCTACATCTTCGTATCCGCAAAGGACTACCAGCAGGGAGCCATTGGTCCCGAGCTGCTCACGCACGAGCTAACCCACGTTAGGCAGCGCCACACGCTTGATGTGCTGCTGGTGGAGCTGCTGCAGGTGGTGCTATGGTTTAACCCGCTGGTGTACCTCTACAAGCGGGCTATCCGAACCAACCACGAGTTTCTAGCCGACGAGCACGTAATCGAACATCATCAAAATGTAAAACACTACCAGCACTTGCTGCTGGACACGATATTCCGGAAGAATACCCCAAGCTTGGTAAGTAACATTGGTTTTTCACTTACAAAAAAACGACTTATTATGATGACTAAGAAAACATCAAAAAGGAAGCTGCTAGCGCTTAAGCTGGCAGTTGTGCCCCTGGTGGCATTGGCAGTATTTGTATTCTGTGTTCGCAACTCCGAACCTGTATTGGCTCAGAATAAAAAGGTAACGGAGGTTAACTTGCCTAAGGATGCTACTCATGCGAACCAAAAGGATGGTTCAGCGATGAGGTTAAAAGTGAGTGATCTGAGGTACAAAAATGGGCGAATTATCGCAGTTAATGAATTGGATGGTAAAGAACACATTCTTGTATACAAAGATTTACCTCCATCATCTCAGCAGGGGTTTAGGAAACTGTTAACGCCTATGAAAAAGGTCGTGCCAACCGCGACCCAACTTACCAGGTGGTGCAACACTGCAAAGTACAATCTGTGGATAGATGGGAAGCAGCAAGCCGAAAACAGTATCCTGAAGAGGTATAAGCCCTCTGACTTCTGCATTGAGTGGAAGATGTGCTATTATCGTAACGCCGATATTGGGAAGTATAGGTACAAGCAGTTCGAGGTACATCTGATGACCAATGCCTTCTACGAAAAAGACTGTAGAGAGAAGGAGCATAACCTAAAAGAACTCCTAAAGTAAGCTAGTAACAATTCCAGGCGCATCATTCGATGCGCCTTTTTCATCAGGTAACCTTAGCTAGGATTCTTTAGGTTGCTATAACAGCCATTTCGGTATCTCTTTCGTAGTATTGGTAGGTGAAAAGATGGATGCTATCTTTTCATGCCTATACGACTCTTGCCAGACTGTGGGGGAGTCGTTTGTCTGATAGTAGGGTGCTGTTGGCGTATGAGCGGGAAGGTATTTGATACTAATTACTAATCATAGAAAGGTTCAACAGCATGCGCGTACTAATGTTTGGTTGGGAGTACCCACCCCATATTTCTGGAGGTTTGGGTACTGCCTGTCTCGGAATTACCCAGGGGCTGGCAGAGCGGAATGTCGATATCATCTTTGTAGTGCCCAAGGCCTACGGCGACGAGCCGTTGTCGCGGGGAATGCTCGTTGGGGCAGAGGGTACTCCCCACAGGCTGCAGCAGGTGCCCGCTACGCTAGAGCGCCTGCTCAACATCCGTATCCCATCTTCCATCCATGCCTATCCACAATCAACCTACCAGGGGCTAGATAAGCGCATGCAAAGCGTTCAGGAGGTTTCCGTGGCGAGAGCTTCGGGTGGGGGCTTTCGCTTCTCGGGCGGGTATGGGCCCAACCTTATGGCCGAGGTGGCCCACTACGCCAGCATTGGCGGGCGCATTGCCCGTAAGCACGATTTCGATGTGATCCACGCGCACGACTGGCCCACCATTCCTGCCGGCATCGTGGCCAAAAAGGCAACGGGCAAGCCGCTGGTGGTGCACTTCCATGCCACCGAGTACGACCGTAGCGGCTTCAACATCAACCGGCAGGTGTACGATATCGAGAAGATGGGCGTCGACGAGGCCGATCGGGTGATCTGCGTGAGCAACCTCACCAAGCAAACGCTTATCCGCCGCTACCAGGCCGACGAGCGCAAGATTGAGGTGGTGCATAACGGGGTGGAGCACTTCGAGAATGCCCTGAGCGGGGAGGCGAAGGCCCGGAGCACCTCCGAAAAGGTGGTATCCTTCCTGGGGCGCATCACCTACCAGAAGGGGCCCGCCTTCTTTGTGGAGGCCGCCAAGAAGGTGCTCGATTACCTTCCCAACGTCCGGTTTGTAATGGCTGGCGATGGCGACCTGCTTCCCGCCATGGTCGATCGGGTGGCCAAGCTTCGCATGGGCGATCGGTTTCACTTCACCGGATTCCTAAGGGGGAAGGAGGTGACCAAGCTCTTTGCCCAAACCGACGTTTTTGTGATGCCCTCGGTCTCCGAGCCCTTTGGCATTGTGCCGCTGGAGGCCATGCAGCAGCAGGTGCCGGTGCTCATATCGCGGCAGTCGGGCGTGTCGGAGGTGCTCCGCTACGCCCTTAAGGCCGACTACTGGGATACCGACTCCCTTGCCGATGCCATCTACGGGCTGGTAACCTACCCGGCCCTGCATTCGTTCCTGAGCGCCAACGGCCATGCCGAGTCGATGAGCCTGAGCTGGGCCGATGCCGCCAAGAAGATTGAGCGCTGCTACCAGAAGGTGGTGGGGGAGGTGGCGTAGAAGATATTGTTATATCAAAGAACTAGGCCTAGCAACTTTTTGAGATCTGTTAGGCCTTTCTTTTATTATCCGGATGATTTCGTTTGCGGTACTTGCAATGTTGTAGAAACACTAAAGAGATTCTGCTATTGTTGCTGCAATATTTGGATAGGACTATCAACCAAAAAAGGCGGAGCCCGTAAGCCCCGCCTTTTCAATATCTAACGTCTATCGACTAGTGTCTCATATGCTCGAAGAAGTCGTTGCCCTTGTCATCTACAATGATGAAGGCAGGGAAGTTCTCCACGCGAATCTTACGAACGGCCTCCATGCCCAGCTCTGGGAAATCTACCACCTCTACGCTCTTGATGCTGTTCTTGGCAAGGATGGCAGCAGGACCGCCAATCGAGCCAAGGTAGAATCCGCCGTGCTTTTGGCAGGCATCGGTAACCTCCTTCGAGCGGTTACCCTTAGCCACCATGATCATCGATCCACCAAGGCTTTGGAATAGGTCAACGTAGCTGTCCATACGTCCGGCAGTGGTTGGACCAAAGCTACCCGAAGCCATTCCGGCAGGAGTCTTAGCAGGACCAGCGTAGTACACAGGGTGATTCTTGAAGTACTCTGGCATTGGCTTTCCGGCATCAACCATCGCCTTAATTTGGGCGTGGGCAATATCGCGCGCAACGATAAGGGTTCCCTTAAGGTTGAGGCGGGTCTTGATGGGGTACTTCGATAGTTCGGCAAGCACCTCGTTCATTGGCCTATCTAGGTCGATTTCTACCGCTGGGGCAAGGTATGGAGCCTCGGTTGGTAGGAAGCGGCTTGGGTTGGTTTCGAGCTGCTCTAGGAAGATGCCATCCTCGGTAATCTTACCCTTAACGTTACGGTCGGCGCTGCAGCTAACCCCCATGCCCACTGGGCACGATGCGGCGTGGCGTGGAAGACGGATAACGCGAACGTCGTGTACGAAGTACTTTCCGCCGAACTGGGCACCGATTTCGGAATCCTGGCAAATCTTCTTCACCTTAGCTTCCCACTCTAGGTCGCGGAAGGCTTGTCCGCCCTCGTTGCCCGATGTTGGAAGATGATCCAAGTAACCAGCCGAAGCCTTCTTAACGGTGGCAAGGTTCATCTCTGCCGATGTACCGCCAATAACGATGGCAAGGTGGTATGGTGGGCAGGCCGATGTGCCTAGGTCAAAAATCTTCTCCTTGATAAACTTGGTTAGCGATGCCTCGTTGAGCAGCGCCTTGGTTTGCTGGTAAAGGAAGGTCTTGTTACCCGATCCACCGCCCTTGGTGATGAACAGGAACTCGTACTTGTTGCCCTTTTCGGCGTATAGGTCTATTTGAGCAGGAAGGTTGGTTCCTGTATTCTTCTCCTCGGTCATGGTGAATGGAACCACCTGCGAGTAGCGGAGGTTGCGGTCGCGGTAGGTTTCGAAGATACCCTTCGATAGGTACTCGGCATCCTCGGCGTTAGTCCAAACACCCTCGCCCTTCTTACCGATAACGATGGCGGTACCGGTGTCCTGGCAGGTTGGCAGCTCACCCTCGGCAGCAACCACCTGGTTTAGCAGCATGGTGTAGGCCACAAAGCGGTCGTTGTCGGTCGCTTCTGGATCATCAAGAATAGCGCGAAGGCTAGCCAAGTGCGATGCGCGAAGGTAGAACGATACGTTGGCCATCGCCTCGCGGGCAAGCAGCTGAAGCCCTTCGGGGGCAACCTTAAGAATCTTACGGCCATCTACCTCGATGGTCGAAACGTAATCCTTGGTAAGTAAGCGGTACTCAGTGGTATCTTCCTTTATTGGAAAAGGTTTCTGATAGATAAATTCTGCCATTGCTTCCTCATTTACACGTCCCGAGTAGGGGGCGTAGGTTTTTAATGTTTGTCGAATCACAAAGATAGTGGGAAAAGGATAAGATGTGCCGCTGTAAAATGTGCCTTATAACATTTTATAGGGAAGCAAGCGCTAGAGCCGCACGGCCGTGCGGCTCCAGAAGTGCCCTCAGGATTTATCCCAACGAATTGGGATAGCATGGAGATCTGGCACATCAGCTGTCCCGTTGTAACATTCCGCAAAATCCAGCGTCTGATATCATGATGCTTTGCGCCCATTTCCCGCAAGTTCGCGAGAGGATGTACGTCTAAGATGCATATCTTTAACATCACAAAACAAAAAACTGTACGCTACAATGCAAATCAAATCATTCACAAAACCGCTAATCATTCTTGCCGCGATAGGCCTGATTGCCGTATCGTGCTCCAAGAAGAAGGGGGAGTCGAAAGACCTGCTGCTTTCGACGATGGACACCACCGTTAATCCTGGCGACGACTTCTTTAAGTACGCCAATGGACTTTGGATTAAGAACAACCCCATACCTGCAGCCTACAGCCGCTGGGGTATTGGCAACGTCATCAACGATGAGATCTACGATCGCCTTCGCACCATCAACGAGAGTTCTCTGAAGGAGGGTGGAACAAAGGGCAGCAACACCCAAAAGATCGGCGACTTCTGGTACAGCGGTATGGATACCGTTTCCATCGAAAAGGAGAAGCTAAATCCGCTTAAGGCCGATTTGAACCGAATCGCACGTATGAAGAGCACTGCTGATGTTCTTGCTGAGGTGGCCTACCTGCATACGCTGGGCATGCAGCCGCTGTTTGCCATGTATGCCGGTCAGGACCAAAAGAACTCGGATGTTATTGCCCTTTACCTAGAACAAGGTGGTATCGGTCTTCCCGATCGCGACTACTTCTTCAATACCGACAAGCATACTGCCGATGTTCGTAAGGATTACCAGAACGCCTACTTAGTAAACATGTGCAAACTTTCGGGCATTAACCCACAGCAAGCAACAGGGGTATACAAACTCGAAGAAGGTTTGGCTAAGGCATCGCGCAAGCTCGAGGCGCTTCGCGATCCTTACAAGAACTACAACAAGATGTCGATTGCTCAACTGAATAAGCTAACACCAGGTGTCGATTGGGCTAAGATGCTTCCAGCAATGAAGGTGAAGAAGGTTGATTCGGTGATTGTAGGTCAGCCAGAATTCCTAAAGCAGGTTGCTGCAAACCTCAAGTCAGCTTCAATCGATACTTGGAAGGCATACCTGACGCTTAACCTGCTCAACGAATATGCTGCATACATGCATAAGGATATCAACAAGGAGAACTTTAGGTTCTACGGCACCGTACTTTCGGGAGCAAAGGAGCAGCGCCCACGTTGGAAGCGCGTACTTAGCGCCGAAGAGGGGGCAATGGGCGAGATCCTTGGCCAACTATTCGTTAAGGAGTACTTCCCTGCACGTACTAAGAAACGCTACGAGGATATGGTGGAGAACGTGAAGACCGCCTTTGGCGAGCGTATCAAAAAACTCGACTGGATGAGCCAGTCCACCAAGGAGAAGGCGCTTGCTAAGCTTGCCAAGGTTTCCAAAAAGGTTGGCTACCCCGATAAGTGGAAAGATTTTTCGAGCCTAAGGGTTGATCGTGGCCCATTTGTGCTGAACATGAAGCGTGCTGGCGAATTCTGGTATGCCTACAACATCAACAAACTGGGCAAGCCTGTCGATCGTACCGAATGGGATATGACCCCACAAACCTACAACGCCTACTACAACCCATCGAACAACGAAATTGTGCTTCCTGCCGCCATTTTCTCCATCCCCGGCTGGAACGATGACGATATCGACGATGCCATTGTGTACGGCTACGCTGCCGCATCTACCATTGGTCACGAGATGACCCACGGCTTCGACGATCAAGGCTGCCAGTACAACGAAAAGGGTAACCTTGTAAAGTGGTGGACTCCCGTTGATGAGAAGAACTTTGCCGATCGTACCAAGAAGATCGTGACTCAGTTCAACAACTTTGTTGTGCTCGATAGCGTTCACGTAAACGGCGAAGCTTCGCAGGGTGAAAACATTGCCGACCTAGGTGGAATCGTTATCGCTTGGGATGCATTTACCAAAACCAAGCAGTACAAGGAGGGTAAGAAGATCAATGGCCTTACTCCTGCTCAACGCTACTTTCTTGGCTATGCCTTAGGATGGCTTGGTCATCAGCGCGACGAAGCGTTGGCCAACCAGATTATGACTGACGTTCATGCGCCTGCCAACCTCCGTGTAAACGGACCATTCTCCAATGTCGATGCATTTTACGATGCATTCAACGTGAAGCCTGGTAATAAGATGTATGTTCCCGCAAAGGATAGAATTAAGATTTGGTAGCAGCTGCTATACTTTTTACAAAAACCTGCCTGCAGACCTCTGTAGACAGGTTTTTTGTTGCTCACCAGCAGAGCGCAATTAAAAATTGTTAAGCATTAGCCTTTTGAGGGATGGTGCTCGAAAAGTTATATCTTTGCTCATTAATCTAAATTTAGATTCGTTGAAGCCTAAACGACGAGTATTTAGTGACTTTTATTTCAGATAACTAAAAAATTGGTATGGATACCTGCCAAGAGATAGCTGTTAGTGCCGAAAAACAGCTTCAGTTCGACCGGAGTTACCTTGAAATGGCCAGAATATGGGCAAATAATTCCTACTGCGTACGCCGTAAGGTTGGTGCTCTTCTGGTTAAGAATAGGATGATTATATCGGATGGATATAACGGTACTCCGGTAGGATTCGATAATGTATGTGAGGATATTGAAGGAAAAACGCTGCCGTATGTGCTTCATGCTGAGGCCAACGCTATCTCGAAAGTTGCCAAGAGCAATAACTCCAGCGATGGAGCCACTCTTTACATTACCGCTTCGCCTTGCGTGGAGTGCTCAAAGCTCATCATCCAAGCTGGAATTGTTCGAGTAGTTTACATAGATTTATACCACAATACCGACGGCATCGACCTCCTAAAACGTGCCGGGATAAAGGTAGAACAGATCGCTATTTAATTTTTTATTGAAATGTCATACGACAACAAGAAGCGCGACATCCTGCTGCCCATCTTAATTGCTTCAGCTTTGATAGTAGGCGTCCTAATTGGCCTTCAGCTTCGCGAAAACGATATCAAACGCAGCCGCCTTTTCAGCTCAAAATCGGATAAACTCAATGCCATAATGAACTACATTGAGGAGGAGTATGTCGATACCATATCGAGGGATTCGCTGGTGGAGAAGACTATTCCGCTTATGATGGCTAACCTCGATCCCCACTCGGTTTACATCCCTGCAAAGGAAATTGAGGCGGTGAACGAATCGCTTGATGGCGAGTTTAGCGGTATTGGGGTTGAGTTTAACATGCCCAGCGATACGGTTGTCGTTCTTAATACGGTGCCAGGTGGCCCATCCGAAAAGGTGGGAATTAAGTCTGGCGATAGAATTGTGAGGATAAACGATACCACCATTGCAGGAGTTAAGTTTCCGCAGGGAAAAATTATGAAGCGCCTTCGCGGCAAAACCGGAACCAAGGTGAATGTAAGCGTTAAGCGTCGTGGTGTCGCTCAGCTCATCAAGTTTACCATTGTTCGAGATGTTATTCCGGTAAAGAGTGTTGATGTTGCCTACATGATTGAACCTAAGGTTGGCTACATCAAGGTGTCGAAGTTTGCCCGCGATACCTATAAGGAGTTTGATGAGGCCATCAATAAGCTCCACAACCAGGGAATGAAGAAGGTTATTGTTGACCTTCGTGGAAATACTGGAGGATACCTCGACCAGGCAGTTGAAATCGTTAACGAGTTTCTTCCCGAAAATAAGCTTATCGTATATACCCAAGGAAAGGCTCGCCCACGTCAGAATCTTTACTCCGACGCACGCGGAGGTGCCAAAAGCGATGAACTTGTTATTCTTATCGATGAGGAGAGCGCATCTGCTAGCGAAATTATGGCTGGTGCCATTCAGGATAACGACCGAGGAACCATTGTCGGACGACGCTCGTTTGGTAAGGGATTGGTGCAGGAGCAGGCTAGCTTAACCGATGGTTCGGCTATCCGTCTTACCGTTGCCCGCTACTATACGCCAACAGGTCGTTCCATTCAAAAACCCTACAAACTAGGCGATGGAGCCGACTACTACATGGATCTCAGCAACCGATATATTCATGGAGAGATGGCAAACTCCGATAGCATTAAGTTAAATACAAAGCTTCGCTATAAAACGCCTAAGGGTAAGATTGTGTATGGTGGCGGCGGTATTATGCCCGACATCTTTGTTCCATTAGATACCGTTGGGCTTGGAAAGTTCTATAAGAAAGTTTACGAGCAGAGCTTGATCTTTAAGTTTACTGCTGCCTTCTCCGATATTCATAGGCAAGAACTCAATAAGATTACTAAGATCGGGCAACTTAAGCAGTACCTTACCGGACAAAACCTGATGGGGCAGTTTATCGCCTACTGTGCAAAGTCTGGGGTTTATCCCGAAGGTCGAGATCTTAAGCATTCGTATAAGCTTATTGATGCGCAGCTGAAGGCCTTTGTTGGAAGAAATACTCCTCTAAACGATGAGGGCTTCTATCCATTTATTGAATCAATTGACAACGTGTTGAATCGCGCCGTTAATGAATTCCATAAAAGAAGGAGATAGTCAATCCAACATAAAAGAATAGAAAAGGGAGATTCGGGTTCGAATCTCCCTTTTTATTTGCCGTTTGTATCGGTAAAGGATATTTCGGGCGTTTATGGATGGTTGTGTAAATAGGCTGCTTGAAAAAGGGGTAGCAATGCCATACTTTGGCGCAAAAATTTGATTCATGAGACATATAAAAGCGATTGTACTGACTACAATACTTGCGCTAATGTTCCTAGGCGTTTCGGCACAGGTAGAGCGCATCGATCCTCCTTACTGGTGGGTGGGGATGAAGAACGGCAACCTGCAGCTGCTGGTTAGCGGTAAATCGCTTGCAAGCCTTGAACCACGGATTAATCAGGCAGGCATTACCCTCGAAAAGGTAAGCCGATTCGAGAATGCCAACTACCTAGCTCTCGATATTGCCATTGCGCCCGATATGAAGGCAACTACCTTCAACATCGAATTTCTAAAGAATGGGAAGAAAACTTTTGTTAAGCCTTACACGCTTAAGGCGCGGGCTAACGATACTAAAACCCATCAGGGATTTAACTCGCAGGATGTTGTTTATCTGATTATGCCCGACCGCTTCTCGAATGGCGATCCATCCAACGACAACATTAAAGGAATGGAGCAGCTGGATCGTAAGGCGCTTTTTGGACGCCATGGTGGCGACATTCAGGGGCTGATTAACCATATCGACTACTTCAAGAACTTGGGGGTAACATCTGTTTGGCTAAATCCTGTTCAGGAGAACGACCAGCCAGTGCAGTCGTATCACGGCTATGCCATCACCGACCTTTACCGTATTGATCGTCGCTTTGGTAGCAATGATCTCTACTTCGATTTTGTAAGGAAATCTCACGACAAGGGGCTTAAGGTTATCATGGATATGGTGTTCAATCATATTGGCACTAACACCTACTTTGTGAAGGATCTCCCTTCTAAGGACTGGCTCAACTACCCCGATACCAAGGAGCGCTCCAACTTTCGTGGTGAGGTAATTAGCGATCCTCATGCATCTGTAGCCGACCGCGAGAAGATGTGCAACGGCTGGTTTGATGGCAGCATGGCCGACCTTAACCAGTGCAACCCTTTTGTTTACCGCTACCTTGTTCAAAGCTCCATTTGGTGGATTGAGGCTGCTGGATTGGATGGTATCCGCATGGACACCTACCCCTATCCTGATAAGAATGCCATGGCTAGCTGGATTCCTGAGGTGATGAGCGAGTATCCCAACATTAATATCGTGGGCGAATGCTGGCTGCAAACCGTACCTGCTACTGCCTACTGGCAGAACGGAGGCTTCAATAGGGATGGCTACCAGTCTACCTTGCGCTCAATTACCGATTTCCCTCTTTACAACAACCTTGCAGCTGCATTTAGGGAGAAGACTGGCTGGGGCGAAGGGCTTGCCCGCCTTTACACCGTTCTTACGCAGGATAACATGTACGCCAATCCGAACGATCTACTCGTATTCCCCGATAACCACGACTTAACCCGCCTATACACCAGCCTTGGCGGTAACCTTGATTGGTGGAAGCAGGCCATAGCCTTTGTTCTTACCACTCGTGGAATACCTCAAATCTACTACGGCACCGAGTATCTCGACCATAACAACGAGGGTGGCGAGCACGGCTATATTCGCAAGGATTTTCCTGGAGGTTGGGCTGGCGATACCGTTAACGTAGCCACGGGAAAGGGGCTTAGCGCTAAGCAAGCCGAGGCGATGAAGTACATGACCACCCTGCTAAACTGGCGCAAAACCAGCGAGGCTGTAGGGAAGGGGAAGCTAACCCAGTTTATCCCCGATGGCGATACCTACACCTACTTTAAAACCTACAACGGTAAGGCGGTGATGGTTGTCCTTAACAACGGCGATGCCCGTAAGCTGGAGCTGAAGCGCTTCAACGAAATCCTTAAGGACTTCAAGGGAGGTAGGGATGTTGCCACTGGAGATGCCTACTCGTTTGAAGGTGGAGCTATCGATCTGAAGGGGCATAACGCGCTTATCCTCGATCTGAAATAGGCAAAACAAGCTGCTATTCTTATATTATATGTAGAGGGGGCATTCCTAAGCGGATGCTCCCTCTTTGTTTAAGCATTGTTGTTGGTGCCCTATTGGATGGGCTTTTACTCTAGTATCAGCTTTTGCATGCCAACGCTGCTGGCGATGTTGGCGTACATGCCGTAGCTGGCAATTTGCTTGTACCCGAACTTGGCGTAGAGTTGCATGGCTTCGGGTTGCTTGGTGCTGGTTTGGAGTATCAGCTTGATAAAGTCGTGCTGCCCCGCCCATAGTTCAAGCTCCATAAGGATTATCGATGCAACCCCTTTACGGCGGTAGTCCTTGCGGACGTACATTCGTTTTATTTCGGCAGTGCTATCGTCGAAGGGCTTAAAGCAGCCAAAGCCGACGGGCGTATCGCCATCGTAGGCAACGATTACCGTGTCGATGTAGCTTTGCGGAGTGTCGTAGCGGTCGCAGCGTTGCTGGATGCTATCGTCGCGTTGGCTAAGCTCGGCTTCGAGTTCGGCTTCGAGCATCCGAAAGGTGGGGTCGTTGCTGTTGGTTCTAGTGTTTCTTAGGTTCATGTGCTGAAGTTGTTTTTCAAGCGTAATATACGTAAAAATGATATCGTGTGGTGTTATGTGAAAATAAAAGAGGAGGGGATTCCCCTCCTCTTTTTCTTGTTTTCGAAGACCTGCTTTTATGCAGATTCCGATATGGTTATTTTTACTCAGGACTTCAACTTATATTCTAAAACAATCCTTAATGGCCTCTCCGTAGTTTCGGCCCGACACTATGCGGGAGTGTTTGGTGTCGTTTAGGATGAAGACGAATCGGGCACCGAGGTAGCGCTGCAGCTCGTGTACCATCTGGGTGTTGATGATGGTCGACTTGTGAATCCTTAGGAAATGCTCGGGAAGAGACTCCTCTAGCTCCTTTAGCGATTGGTCGATTACGTGCTCCCTACCATCGCGGGTGAAGATGGAGACGTACTTATCACCCGACATGAAGTAGGAGACCTCGTTTACCGATACCAGCGTGATGCGCTCGCCGTGCCTTACGGGAATGGTGGCAATTCGTCGACGTTCCTGTTGTGGCTGCATCTGCCTAATTAAGGCCGATATGTCGGTAAGGGTAACCTTTTGCTCCATCCTCTCGAGTTTCTGGACCGTGAGGGCAATGCGCTCGGGGCTGACTGGCTTAAGCAGGTAGTCGATGCTCAGCGTGTTGAAGGCTTCCAGCGCATACCTGTCGTAGGCAGTGCAGAATACTACCATAGGCAGATGCTTTACCTGCTGCATAACTTCCAATCCGTTGAGGAGAGGCATCTGGATATCGAGAAAGATGAGGTCGGGGCGCTCGCGCTCGATTAGGTCTACGGCAGTAGCACCGTCGGCGGCTTCGCCAACGATGCTAATATGGTTGTGGTAGGGGCTCAGAAGCAGCCTTAGCCTTTCGCGAGCGAGTGGCTCGTCGTCGATAAGGAGTGTTTGTAGTGGCATTGGCGTTTATTTTTCCGTTGGAATGGTTATGGTTACTTTTTTGGTTGGCAGGTTGGTCCACGATAGCTCGGCATCGCTATCGTAGAGCAGCTGCAGCCGCTCGATGATGTTCTGTAAGCCGAAACCTGCTATTGGTGCATCGGGGAAGACTGGGCCGTTATCCTCTACGGTGATGGTAAGCCTACCTTCGTCTACCTTAGCAACGATGTGGATGAAACCTTCGCCTGATATCTTCGATATGCCATGCTTAATGGCGTTCTCTACCAGTGGCTGAACGATAAGGCGGGGAATAGAGCAGGTGCTTGCCTGTTCATCCATCTCGATGGTGCTGCTGAGCCTATCGCCAAAGCGAACCCTTTCCACCTCGAGGTACTTCTCTACCATGTTCAGTTCCTCGTGCAGCTCCACAAAGTCGCGCCTGTCGCGGCTCAGCGTGTAGCGGAAGAGGTCGGAGAGCAGCAGCGTCATCTTCTCGGCTCTATCGGCATCAACCCGTACAAGGTGCGAAAGCGAGTTTAGCGAGTTGTACAGGAAGTGCGGGTTAAGTTTGCTCTGAAGAGCCTGCAGCTCGGTTTGCGCCTTTACCATCTGGAGCCGGCTCAACTCCTCGTCCTTTTGACGGATTACCTCGCGCTGTTTAAACACCATCCGGCTTAGCAGGTAGTAGGCAACGGTAAAGATAGCTGAAGCAAGTATCGTGAATGCAACTCTAGGTTCCGACATGTGAAAATCGAAGGAGAAATAGGCAAAGGATATCACCATAATGAAGACTATGGCTGACGAAACACTATCCTTTAACCATTGCGTTATTTGACTTTTTCGTAGTAATCGGTTGATACAGTAAAATAGAGCGATGTGAGCCAATGCTATTAACCACATAATAATAAAGGATGCAGAGAAAGCATTTTGGATAAAAGGTTCACTCGAACCATTAAGGTCTTGAGAAATGCTGTAGAGGAAGAATAGGGCAGAACCTATAAGCAGGTACGACAGCATGCCTCTGTAGCGATTCCGTTTGCAGACAATTCCTAGAAAAATAATGGACAGCAGCAGCTTTAGGAGTAGCGGGTATATTTTGTTGAATGCCTGAAACGCCTTGTGGTACTTTAGGCTGTAGTAGTTGTGACTTCCTGTGTACTTTATGATCCCGTTCTTTATTCGGCTATCGGCATCCTTGGCGTAGATGGTTTCGATGATAAACTTGTCGGGAGCCGTAAGGCCTGAGTTACTCTGCATATAGGTAGTTCGTAGAAGCTGCCCCTTCTTCCAAATACCTTTTCGTATCATGTCTAATATCCATTCGATTTGTTTATTGTTGTTCTCTTTTAGAAAATCATTTAATAACTGGGCTTCTGATGTGTAGTAGATATTTTTGCTACTCAGATTGGAGTTCGTGAAACAAACATCTACTGTACCCGGAAATTGTTTTGGAGAATGGATGAGAATCATCTTTATGATTTTGTTCAGGAATGCATCGTACCTATGCGCTTGCATGCGGGGGGAGAAAAGCTGGAGATCTTCTATCTTATAGCCTATTTCATCGCCAACGATGTGGGTTCTGAAGGTGTAGCTGTGGTATCTGGTAAGGATGATAACGAGATTTCCTCCTGTATCGACCCTGCTAATCGACACCGTTTGAATAAGTGGTTTAAGCTGCCGCACTATTGAGTCAACAATCATTCGGTCTTCCTTGGAAATCTCGCCCTGCAGCTCAATCTTGATGTCCTTCTGGTACCTAACGGGCTTCAGGTCGTGCGTTAGCTTGACGTTACGCAGCAGGTTCATCCAGTACTTGCGCTCCAGCGAATCGGGAATGCTGGCAGAGCGTGCAAACGAGCAGAGCATTAGCACGGCGAGAAACGGTAGTAGAATTTTTTTCATGGCGTTCGTTTTTAATTTATTCGTATGCTAATTAATACCCTTTGCTGCCGTTGCGCTAAACAATTCCGACAACCTGCAAAAGTAGAAGAATAACCTGCACCACAAGGATGTTGTGCTGCTAATCACAAATCAAATTAAAAGCAGAGTAACGGTTGGCTATTTAGTAAAGTCTACTTGCTGAAAAAATATATAGTAAACATTACATATAGTTATCAATAGCTGACAATATATCAAAATATGTTTACATTTGCTGGAACTAATAACACGTACGATTATGATGACAAGCTACCTTTTCCCCCACAGCTACAAGCGTATTGGGTGGATACTGTTTGTACCAACCGCCGTATTCTTTATCCTTTGGCTGACCGGCGTGGTTGGGGATGTTGAATTTCCGCTGCCAAAGGTTTTCCGCTTCTACGGTTTTGCGGGGTCTACAACTGCGTTGCAGACCACCATTTTGCCGGTAGTGCTAATTGCGGCGCTGCTCTTCATTGGCTTCTCCAGGGAGGAGGACGAGGACGAGTATGTGGCCCGGATCAGGATGGAGTCGCTGATTTGGTCGCTCTACGTGAACTACTTCCTGCTGGCGTTGGCTTTCCTGCTGGTTTACGGAACGTCGTTTCTGGGGGTAACCTGGGTGGGCCTTTTTACGCTTCCCCTCTTTTTCGTCTTCCGCCTGCAGTGGAAGCTGTACCTAACCCGTAAGCTGGCCAGGGATGAAAAATAGCATTAAGGTCGAACGGGCCATCAAGAACATCACCCAGGAGCAGCTCGCGCAGCTGGTTCAGGTGAGCCGGCAGACCATCAACGCCATCGAGCTGGGGAAGTACAACCCCTCCACCACGCTGGCGCTAAAGATGTCGCAGGTGTTTGGCAAGGGGGTAAACGAGATCTTCCAGCTCGAGGAGACCGACTGGAAGGCGGAGAAGTAAAAAAGGCGGAGCACTTGCTCCGCCTTTCTTTTTTTCTTCGATGGCTGCTACTCGGCCGTCGCCATGGTGGTGTCGGGCGTTTCGGCGGGCTCGGCGGGCTCTACTGGAACCTCCGAGGTAAGCGCGGTAAGCTCGGCGATGAAGCGCGAACTGCTGAAGTCGGGGTTCTCCACGATCTCCTTTAGCGCGGCCATGCGGGCCTCGTTGCCCATCTTCTTGTTGGCCTTGGCCACGTAGATGGCTACGGCCACGTCCACATCCTCGAAGGTGAGGGCGTCGTACTTCACCCATCCGCCTTTCACCTTCTTGCCGTCCTTGGTCTTGCCGTACACCTCCACGAAGTCGCCCTTCCGCTGCTTCACGGCCACGATGTCGAGCGGGCTGAACGCCTTGCTGGTGATGGTCACCAGGTCGGGGCGGCCGTACACGGGCGCGCTGGCCACGATGGCGGCTGGCTTAGCGGCGGTGATGATGCTCGACTCCTTCACCCAGCCCGACTTGCCGCCCTCGAGCTCCACCTGGTAGTATTTCTTGCTCCCATTCTGGGTTTCGATCTCCTTCTCGTCGGTGCACTTGAGCTTTTCGCCCAGCTGCAGCGAGGCCACGTAGCTGCCCTCCTTGCCGGGGGCATCCTTCAGCGCGGCGCCATCGACGATGCAAACGGCATCCTTGGGGCCGATGCCCAAGCCGCCCGACTTGTCCTGCAGGCTGGTCACCGCAAAGTAGGTGGCTACTCCGGCTATGGCCAGCACGAGGACTACTATGATCCACTTCTTATTTTCCATGATGATTCGTATGGTTTTGCCACAAAAGTAGGAAAAGATTGCGGGATGGCGTTTCGCGGATCCGAATAAAGCGGGCTACCGCTAGCCGAATTTTAGGCGATTACGCGTTCACGGCCTGTGAAAGGAGGGTTAAGCAGGTACTTTCGGGACGTGGAGCGCTGTTGTTCTAGCGATACTCCTACTCCCCGCCTAGGCGAGAGGAAGGTGGAGGCGAAGAAGTCGCTCCGCCCTTGAATAGCAACAGCAGCAACCCAACTGAGGTGCTGCTGTTGGTTTATATTGGGCCTTTTTGAGCGATGCTATATCGATTCTACCCGGATGTCGAGTGCACCTCTAAGGGTGTCCACCCCTTTGGGCGTGCAGCATCCCTTAATGAGGTAGTAGAGCATTTTGTTGAGCTTCTGCTCGTTTATCGGAGGCGGCTGGAGGTGGCGCTGGTCATGGAAGGCTGCTTCCAGCATGGTGATGTACATCTGGCTGGTGGTATCCGTGTCGAGGCTATTCTCGAAAAGGTCGTTGGCTATACCCTTCTTGAAGGTGTGCCTTATCAGATCAATAAACTTGTTGCGATGCTTAAGAAGGATCTGCTGCATTGGTTGGACCAGTGCAAGTTTGGATCGAGAGGTTATGAGCTGGTTACAGTCGAGGATGGTGGTGGCATAGAGGCACCCTATTTGTACAAGCCCCGCAATGGGATTGGTGCTTTCGCGTAGAATCTGCCAGATCTCGAGTTCCTTGCTCTTGAGGTATTCGTCAATAATACACTCTATCAGCTGCTGCTTGCTCTCGAAGTAGTTGTAGAGCGTTTTCTTGGTGACGCCAACAGAAGCCGCAATCTCATCAACCTTTAAGCGGCTGGCTCCCGATCTCAGGAATAGAGGGGTGACCTGGCTGATATAGTAAAGCTTTCTTGATTTCATCTCATCTTTGCTTAAGTTGTGGTAATTACGGTCTGCTTCATTAGCACTTTACATTGCTACAGAAGCCGCATCTTCAATGGCCCGTTCCTCCTTCGGCTTCCTTCCGCGACTTAGGTAGCCTTCAACGCTGTGTCCTTTTAGGCGCTTGCGCATGATGACGATTCGGCGATATCGGGTGGAGCCGAAGCGATGAAGGGCGATGTAAATCAGGATGACGAATCCGGCAATAATGGTGTATCCCATCAGCTGCTTTACGGCAAGCATGATGGCTTGGAGCTGTGCCGACTTGTAGAGCATGAGGCCACCACCACGCAGCTGTCCCATAAAATCGACAGCATCCATGTGCGAGGCCAGGTTGGTAAGGTTCTGAAGCTGCAGCTTGTAGAAAGCCCATGTGAGGATGGAGCCGAATAGCGCTTGCCCCAGAAAGGAGCGAATCATCACCAGAGTGGCCATTGCCGTGAGCATTTGGTTGATGGTTAGCTGCTGCGAGCAGTAGGTAGCCAGCGAGATGTAGAGCACGCAGAGGCCTATCCCCTTAAGGATGGTAGGTAGAATAAAGAAGGCTACCTGCACTTCGGGGGCAATGGTAAAGTATAGGATGATGTGCGCTACCATGTACGATCCGAAGCCAATCATAACGAGCTCCTTTAGGTCTAGGTTGTGCTTTAGCCAAAAGAAGCAGATTATACCTCCAATGATGGCCCCAGGAAACATTGCCAGGTTTAACTGATTAGTCAGAAGGGAGCTGTAGCCCAGCACGCCCATCATGTAGGTGTTCTGCATGCTTCCGCTGCTTACAAATAGCCCCAGCAGCGCGATCATTACTAGCGAATGGATCACGTTTCTTTTGGAGAACCCGTCCATCTCCATAAAAGGCCGCTTGATGGAGCGCTGAATGGCAATAAAAAGCACCAGCATGACAAAGAAGGCAACTGTACCCCACCAGATAAGCTCAGACTGGAACCATCCGTGAAACTTGGCAAAGGTGAGCACGTAATTAAGCACCATCATCATGGTAAAGAAAAGCAGGAGGCTGGTCCAGTGGAACTGGTAAAAAGGTTTCTTCTTCATGCCTCGGCTGTTGTGCATAAACACCAGCGCAAGCAGGGCGCATGCTAGGCAGTAGATAATGGCTACAAGGTAGGTATGCTCCCAAAACATGCGGTAGGCCAACGAACTCATGTAGAATCCTGCGTACTGGCCAACGATTATGGCTATGGGGTAGAAGGTGGGGTAGAAGCGTCTCCTGTCCATAGTTGGCGTTATGATGAAGAAGATGGGTAGGATAAACTCAATGGTGCCGAACATCCTAAAAAAGCCCATCAGCAGCGAGGCAAAGGCTATTACATATACGTTGTCGGTGGTGGAGCTAACGTAGCAGAGCAGGCTCATAATAAGCAGCCCCCCAACCACAATCTCTTTAGATCGGAAGTAGGGCTTGGTGCGAAAAAGCATAGGTATTGCACCTGTCATGCCGATGTACATAGCGTTGCTGGCAAACGAAAAGGCTTCGGAGATTTCCCCCATTCCCGAGCTCATGTCGATGATGTTGGTTGGGAACACGCACGACACGGCCAAGAAGGGGAGGGTGGTAACGATGATGAGGAGCAGCTGCAGGGGCTTGGGCACCCAATCGTGGTAAAGACCTCGCTTGTACATTTGGCTATTTATTAATTCGTATCTCGACGTTCATGCCGGCACGTAGCAGCTCGGTTTCCTCCTTCTTGTTGGCGTTGGTGAGCTCGATACGTACAGGGAAGCGTTGCTGTACCTTTACAAAGTTGCCGGTTGAGTTATCGACCGGAATGGCCGAGAACTTAGAGCCAGTAGCCCCCGAAATGGCGGTAATAACCCCTTCGTACTCCTTGCCGTCGAGGGCATCTACCTTGATGGATACCTTTTTGCCTACGGCGACCGCCTTCATTTGCTTTTCGCGGAAGTTGGCAACTACCCACTTCTCGTTGCTCTTTACGATGGTGAGCAGCTGCTGCCCGGGCTGGATGAGCTGCCCCTCTTGGATCAGTCGGCGGCCGGCGATGCAGCTGTAGGGGGCTACGATCTTGGCGTACGAAACGTTAAGCTTGGCCATGTCCAGCGCGGCTTTTGTTCGCATCACCTCGGCATCGTTTTGCCCGATTCTTTTGCTTACCTCTACTACCGATAGCTGAGCCGATCTTCGTTGGCTTTGTAGCGCCTGATACTGCGCCTTCGAGGCGTCGTACTCGGCCTTTACCTGATCGAACTGCGCCTTGGTTACCGCGTCGTCCTTAAGCAGGTTGGCGTAGCGGGTGTAGGTTTGCTCGGTGTTGGTAAGGCGGGCCTTCGCGGCGGCAATGTTGGCATCGTTTACGTTGAGGTTGTTGCTGGCTGTGTTAACCGACGATTCGGTGAGCTCCCTTGCCGCAAGGGCATTCTTGTAGGCTGCTTCGGCTTGTGCCTGGGCTATCCGAAGCTCCCTGTCGTCGAGTACAGCTATCGTGTCGCCCTTGTTGATCTGCTGGTGCTCCACAAAGCGTATCTCCTTAATGTACCCCTGAACCTTGCTGTTTATGGGGTTGATGTACTCCTCCACCTGGGCGTCGTTGGTGTAGCAGGCTTCGCCGATGTGGAAGTAGGCGCGTATGGCCCAGGTTAGGGCTATGGCGACAACCGCAAGGGCTATCGTATTAATCGTGTAAACTCGGTACTTGCTGAGGCCTGCTTTGGGGGCTTTATTTTTCTTATGCGACATATCTCGTTTTTATTTGATGGGTGTTTGCTATTGGTCCTTCTTTGCTGTTTTGGGCTACAGCTTTCCGGACGCGTTGAGGAGCTTGTAGTAGGTGAATACAATTCCTATTTGGGCGTTGGTTTGCTGCAGCTCGGCATCGAGCTTGGTGTTGGTGGCGTCGAGCATGTCGAGGAGCAGCGCCAGCTGGTTGAGGTACTTTTTCTCCATCGTTTTGTAGTTCTCCTGCGCCAGCTGCATGTTTACGGCGGCCGTTTCCTGCTGCCGTAGCGCGTCCAGGTGCTTGAGGTAGGCGGAGTGTACGGCCAGCTCGGTATTCTGCTGCTGAAGAACCACGTTTTGCTGCGCCTGTATCAGCTGCAGGTTGCTAAGCTTGATGCTGCGCGGCGCATTGTAGAGCGCGGCGATGTTGAACGAAAGCGTAGCGCCCACCTGCCAGCCGTTGGCGTACATGTCAACCGCAGGGGTTCTCGACGTTATGGGGCGCTGCAGGCTGTTGGCGGCGTAAAGGCTAAGGGTGGGCATCCTGTCGGCCTTGGCAATGGCCACGCTTTTTTCCGCTAGCTGAACGCTCTTCTCCGATAGCTTAATGTCGAATCCTCCTGCTGCGGCTTCGCCTTGGTACTTTTCCATATTTTCCAGCTTGGGCCTATTGCTCAGGATGGTGGTGTCGGGAAGGATGACCGCATCGGCCGGAAGCCCCGTGGCCATGGTTAGCTGGCGGTTGAGGATGTCGATGTTGTTCTGCAGCTGCGAGGCGGCTTGGGTTAAGTTCGAGATGAGCAGCTTGGTGCGGATTACATCGTTTTGTGTTACCAACCCCTGCTGGTGCATCTTGTTGATGTTCTTCAGGCGAACCTCCGAGAGCTCGATGTTCTTTTGGTAGATCAGGTGCTGGTTGCGGAGGAGGAACAGCTCCAGGTAGTAGCTTGCCACCAGCAGCTTTATGTCCTGCTTGTTCTTCTCGAGGCTCAGGTCGGCCAGCTGCTGCTGCAGGTCGGCAGCGCCTATGGCATTTCTAACCGCATTGCCCTTAAAGATAAGCTGGCTGGCCTGTAGGGTTAGGCTGTTGCCAAAGTGGGGCATCGCCACGGTTGACTTCTTGGAGAGATCGGTATCGTAGATGGTGGCATCGCCTAGGTAGAAGGCGCTGGCCGATGCCGTGAGGCTGGGGAGCTGCTGCGTCTTGGCCACCTGCACCCGCTGCTGGCTTACCTCTACCGAGGCAGCCGAAACCTTTAATGCCTGGTTGTTGCTAATGGCCAATCCCACCAGCTCGTCGATGGAGTAGGTACGCTGCTGGGGCGTTTGGCCCCATGTTCCTACTGCTGCTGTGCTTATGAGCGCAGCAAGGCACATTGTTCGTATGTTCATTTGCGTTTTCTTGTCTATCACCTTCAGTTTTGTGATGTTTGAGGCGGCAAAGGTTGAACAAAGGCAGGGGGCGAAGAATGGGCAAGCTTCGGGGAATGATGTTCGAAACTCGGATTAACCTTTTTTTAAAGCGCTAGGAATGAAATGGGGAGTGGTACCGCTGGAGCGCTACATCTTCTCGCGGAAGGCCGATGGCGAGAGGCTGGTTCGCCGCTTGAAGAACTTGCTGAAGGCGTACTGGTCGCTGAAGTTGAGCTCGCGGGCAATCTGGTTGATGGTTCGCTCGGGTGTCGACAGCAGCACCTTGGCCTCGTTGGTTATGGCCTGGTTCATGATTTCTCCCGCCGTGACCCCTGTTGCTTGCTTGATGGTCTCGGAGAGGTGCTTGGGCGAGATGCCCAGCTTCTGCGCGTAAAAGCCGAGGCTGCGCTCCTTTCGGAAGTTGGCGGTAACCAGCTGGATGTACTCTTTCGTAATCTTATCGGCCCGGTTGAGCTCGGTGAAGGTGATCTGGTTGTACTGGATGGTGATATCTGCCAAAATGTAAATGGCCGACAAAAAAAGATGGTGGACAATTTCCTTTCTTGTTCTATCCTTATTGGGTAGGAAGAGCCTTCCCCGGAGCAGCTCCAGCACCTCCCATAGCTCCTGAAACTCTGCTTCGGTAAGCTGGTAGTGGTTCTGGGGGGAGGTGGTGAAGAAAGTTCGGACATCGTACCTACGAATCTTGATGGCCGCGATAGATTCGAATCCCGAGTTGATGGCTAAAATGCGCAGCTCGATGTTGGGGTCGGCCTCGATGAACTCGAAGATGCTATTCGATTGTATGATAAGAACCGTGTTCGGCAGCAGCGTGCAGGCTTTCAGGTTGTAGCGCACCTTTATCCAACCTTTTCGTACGAATAGTATGGCGTTTTGTACTGGTCGGTGGGGCCTGCCCACCACGATATGCTGGACTATTACCTCCTCGGTGTAGATCTCCAGGTTATTCTTGAGCTGCCAAGTCATGGGTGTCGTTGGTTACATTGTATGTTCGATGGTTCCGCTGAGCGGCCATCCTCGCTCCAAGCGCGAATTGCAAGCAAGATTGCAAAAAGATGCGCAACAAGCAACAGCCGAATCCAGAATGTGCAGGGCAATAAGCCCCCATTTCGCCACGCGCAGTACGGATTCCTGCCTCCGAGTCGCCTTTTTTGCCTCTGCAATTCTGCACGGAGCCTCCGAGTCGCCTTTTTTGCCTTTACAATTCTGCACGGAGCTTCCGAGGCACCTTTTTTGCCTTTACAAAGTTGCACGGAGCTTCCGAGGCAGCTTTTTTGCCTTTACAAAGCTGCATGGGGCTTCCACGGTAGCTTTTTTGCCTTTACAATTCTGCATGGAGCTTCCGAGTCGCCTTTTTCGCCTTTACAAAGTTGCATGGTACTTCCACGGTAGCTTTTTTGCCTTTACAATTCTGCACGGAGCTTCCGAGTCACCTTTTTTGCCTTTTACAATTCTGCATGGGGCTTCCAAGCCTTTCCCTGCCTTGCTTCGCTGCGGGATGCATCGGTGGTAAATGATTTTTAAGAGTTGTGGACGTTTATTTGCTATAAATAATTTAGCTGTAAGATGGCTGTACGTAGCTGTAGTGGCTATCGGACGGTTGACGCTGGTTGAGGAGCTTTCGCTTTCTACTGCTGATCTTTACTGGCCTGTTCAAAAAAAATGGGGGATGCTGAATCACCGAACGATTATTCTGCTATTTTTACGACGAAAGTATTTATTAACAGTATTGAGTATGAAAACAGTTAATCTTTTTGCCTCGCCGAGCCACGCGCTCACCAATGTTCAGTTCTCGCAGTTTGTGGCCGACCATCTGCAGCATCTTGGCCTTATAAAGAAGGAGGAGATGACCGATGAAGAGATCGTAAAGCTGGTTGCCACCCTTACCGCCCTCCTGGGCAGCTACGACAAGGTGCTGGTGAAGATCACCAAGAGCGCCATCAGCGAAGGTGTTCGGAAGCTCGATACCAACCGTGATATCAGCCATAAGGCGCTGAAGTCTGCCCTAAAAACCGAGTCGCTCTCTACCGATTTGGAGGTGGTTGGTGCCGTTCATACCATCGAAACGTTTCTCAACCCTTACGGTAATGTGCCAAGGCTATCGCTCGAGGCCGAAACCCGGGCCATCGACGCCATTGTGGCCGAGCTCGAAGGAACCAAGTACCGTCCAATGGTCGAAAAGGTGGGCATCACCGCCAAGGTTACCCGCCTGAAGGCCGATAACGAGCTCTTTAAGGCCAAGTACAACACCCGTACCTCGGAGTACATGGCGCAGGAGACCGCCGACAACATCGAGCTCCGCAAGCAGGTAACCGAGGTGTACACCACCCTGTGCGACTACGCCGCGATGATGGCCCGCCTCGAGCGCGGCCCCCTTTACGACAAGGTGGTAACCATCGCCAACACCATCCGCACCAAGTACGCCGCCCAGGATAACCGCTCGGCCGAGCGCAAGAAGAAGGACCCCAAGAAGGACGATAAGACCACGAAGGACGATAAGTCATCGGATAAGAAGGACGAAACGAAGAAGTAGCGCACCGCTTCGGGTAAGCTATAGGGCAGCACCTCGGTTGGGGTGCTGCTTTCTTAAAGGCATAGAAAATGCAGCGAAAATAAACACAACCAACGCTTTTTTGTTGTAGATTTGGCAGCCAATTTTATCCCTTCAACCTTTAGTTCATGTCAAAAATAGATACAAAGAAAGACTGTTTTGAGTATTCAATAGATAGGTTTATTGATTGGTATATAGAAGTTAATCCATCAAATACCGAAGGGTGGAAGTCTGATTTTACTAAATTGAAGCTTGTTAAACTGAATTTTTTCTTGTCAGCAGTTAATGCTAACGAGGGGAGTGAGGGGCTATTGGATATTTTTGACAATTACTGTGCTATGCCTTATGGCCATGTTGAAAGTGATGTGTATAGTAATATTCCATTTCTAAATAAGTATAGAGTGGAGAATACAGGAACTGATATTATTCAGACTACTTATGATTTTACGTGTTCAAAAAGAGACCAAGAAAGGATTGATAGTGCAATTGAATCTTTAAAAGAAGAGAATAAGAATTTGATAAACTACGGTGCATTTAAGTTGGTGGAACTTAGCCATCAATGGTATTCTTGGATTAATATGTACAATCTTGCGAAGATGAGAAATAAAAATAGTATAGCTATACCCAAAAGTTTAATCCAGAACGAGTCAAAATTATTTCAACTAGAATATGCCTCTCTTTAGTGATATTGAAAATTGTATAAGTGAGTTTGTCGATTTAGATTGGTTTTTGGCTGAAGGAAATGACGATAAACAATTACAACGCGTATTATTCCTAGATGTAAATTCTAAGAAATTATTTAATGGAATTGTAAAGATTGTAATATCAGGTGATTATTTTTGTATCGATAATATTAATACGCGACTTGACAATGTAATTAATAGACTTGGTAATAATTTTAAAATAGAAGCAAAAGTTGATGAAAATGATTATATTGATATCTATAATATTGCACAAACATATAGTAATTGGCTGCTAAACTTTAGAGCTTTTTATGCAAAAATAAACAATCAACTTACAGATCCTACCTGTGATTGGTCTATTGATTTATATATACAAGTTGATAATGAAAATAGTATAATACCAACAATTAGTAGATATACATTATTTTTGAATTATATTATTAAACTGTTTAATCTTGATTTTTTTCTTTCTGACAATGTAGATCAAATTGGTGAATTATTAGAGATTAGAGATAGATTAAAAGACCCTAGTTTCAACGTGAGGTTGAGTACAGTTGAGTTACGGCCGATCTTAATTGAAAAGTGTAATCTATTGTTATTAAAGATTGAAAGATCAAAATTGAAGAAGTATAAGTATTTGCTAAATGGTATTGAAGATAGTCAGCATAAGGAAGGTAAATATTTTAGTAAATATAGGATTGACTTACGGGATAGAGAGAATGTCGAATCATTAAATTCTAGAACGTCATTAACAGATGATGATGCTTGGCAGTTAATGGATTATTATGTTAGTATGAAATTTGTTAAGGATGAGTCATCATCAGTACAAGATGGGGATTTACTCCTTCAACGATATGCGGATTCATTTAAACCAGATAATATTTTTGACAGATGGGCATATAATGTGTCATATGTTTATTTGTATAATAATATATTGTCTTTGAAACTTAAAGATAGAGTTGTAACATTTGAAGAGTTACTTGAAATTTACCGGAATACTCTAGCATTGCAATCAAAAAAATCGATTAAAAATTACTTCCCATTTCTAAAGATATCTGAATGCATAAATCGTATTGTTAGAAATAAGATAAGTTCATTGAATGAGGTAGAGTTAAGACGTTACTTGTCGTTATTAAATAAATCAAATGAACGACTTGTAGAAAATTTTGAATGGAGTAAAAATCATCTTAAACGATCGTTTCAACCTTTCTTCTCTGAGTGTCGTGTTAATTTTGGGGATATAAGTATTTTTACGGCATCTGCTTATATTGTACCTATAGACTATACTTTTGTTGAGGAACAGTTTCGCAAGGTGAAAGAAGATAGTGCGTTGTCTCGTGGGTTTGTTGATACATTAAGGCTAAATAGTCGGTTAATTGAAAACACGGCAGACAAAAAGATTGAGAAGTTGCAAGTGGAAAATAGAGAATTACTAAAGAAAAATGTCGAAGTGCTTTCTATTTTTGCTGCAATTGTCCTTTTTGTTGTAGGTAATATTCAACTTTTTATTCAATTAACTACATTGAAATCTGCATTAATGTTTATGCTTGTATTTGCATATGCAATTTCAATGTTTGTTCTGCTTATACGGTTAACTACCCGGAATTATCATGATATAAGAAAAGGCATTGGGTGGAAAAAAGTTTTAAATTTTAATTTGTTTGAAACAATTCATCTGGTATTAATGACTATTGCTACAGTATCAATTCTTCTTATCCTTTTCTTTTCAAAAGATATCGTTTTAGCGAATAAAGATAATTCAAAAGAAAAGGATGGTAAAGTAATGGTTGATATTAGAAATCATGCAGAACCGATGATTCAAAACCATGCAAATTCAGTTCAAAAGCGTTAGACGTACATGCGCATCTTATTTAAATCAACGAAAAAAGAATTTTTGCTAACTGGATCCATTTAAAAAACGCCATGGCTTCTTAATGTCTCCGAGCCCATGCGTCTACCTCCCCCTACATCGGGTCTACATCCACGCTCACCATCATTCCCCTGTACTTGGGCTGGCCCTGCACCTCGTAGATGCTGTCCCACAGCAGCTCCTTCACCTTGGTAACGGGCTTGGTGCGCTCCATCTTCAGGACGAAGCCCATCAGGTAGCGGTTCTGGATGCGGTTGATGGCGGGCTCCTCGGGGCCCAGAATCCTATCGCCGAAGATGGCGCGGAGGCGGTAGCCCAGCACCTCGGCAATCTCCTGCAGCAGCTTGCGGTCTACGTGCTTTAGGGTGATCTTGGTTAGCCGGTAGAAGGGCGGATAGAGGAACTGGTGGCGCTCCACCAGCTGCCACTCGTACAGGCTGTGGTAGTCGTTCTGCTGCACCATGCGCAGCACGTCGCTGTCGGGCTGCGAGGTTTGCACGATCACCGAGCCCTTCTTATCCTTACGTCCTGCCCGGCCGCTTACCTGCGAGATGAGCTGGTAGCTGCGCTCGTAGGCCCTGAAGTCGGGGAAGCGGAGCATGGTATCGGCATCCAAAACCCCCACCAGCGACACGTTGTCGAAGTCGAGCCCCTTGGTTACCATCTGCGTTCCTACCAGGATATCGATGCGCCGCTCCTCGAAGTCGCCGATGATGCGCTCGTACGAGCTGCGGCTGCGTGCGGTGTCGAGGTCAAGGCGCTCGATGGAGGCCTCGGGGAAGAAGATCTGCAGCTCCTCCTCAATCTTTTCGGTGCCGAAGCCCTTGGTGGTCATCGATGGCGATCCGCAGGCCAGGCAGGTGGTGGGCATGCTCATGGAGTAGCCGCAGTAGTGGCACACCAGCTGGTTGCTGCGCTTGTGGTAGGTCAGGCTCACGTTGCAGTGCTCGCACTGGGGCACCCAGCCGCACTCCTCGCACTCCAGGAACGGCGCAAAGCCGCGGCGATTCTGGAAGAGGATTACCTGCTCGCTCCGCTTCAGCGCGGCGCCAACGGCATCGAGCAGGTTCGAGGTGAAGTGCGAGTGCAGCTGCTTCTGCTTGCGGGCGCGGCGCACATCCACGATGGAGATTTCGGGCATGGCCGCATCGTTGTAGCGGCTGGCCAGCTCCACCAGCCCGTACTTGCCCGTTTTGGCGTTAAAGTAGGTTTCGATGGCGGGCGTGGCCGTTCCCATCAGCACCTTGGCGCCGTGGTGGGCCGCCATCACCACCGCTACGTCGCGGGCGTTGTAGCGGGGCGCAGGGTCGTACTGCTTGTAGGTGTTCTCGTGCTCCTCGTCGACAATTATCAACCCCAAATTTTTAAAGGGTAAGAAGATGGACGAGCGCACGCCAAGGATTATCTGGTACTGGTTTTCGTTGGTGTCGTCGAGCAGGTTGAGGTAGGTCTCCACGCGGTGCTCGTTGCTGAACTTGGAGTGGAAGATGCCGATCTTCGACCCGAAGACGCGCTTCAGGCGGTTGATGATCTGCGCCGTGAGGGCGATCTCGGGCAGGAGGTAGAGCACCTGCTTGCCCTCGGCAATCATTTTATTGATAAGATGGATGTACACCTCCGTTTTGCCCGATCCAGTAACGCCGTGCAGCAGCACCACATCCTTCGTCTCAAACTCGCTGATGATGGTGTCCATTGCCGCCTGTTGCCCTTCGGATAGCGGGTTGATGGCCTTCGAGGGATCGTCGTCGAAGCCGAGACGCGTAACCTCGCGCTCGTACACATCCAGAATACACTTCTCCTTAAGCCCCTTGATGGCCTGTGCGCTCACCTCCGCCTTGTCGATGATGAGCTTGCGCTCCACCTCCTTGGGCTTGGCAAAGTCGATGGGCGAGGCCATCGAGATGTAGGCGAGGAAGGCCTTCTGCTGAACCGCCGCCCGGTCGAGCTTCATGAAGGCGGTGTTCACATCATCCTCCGAAATGATGGAGGGGTGCAGCCGCACGTAGTACTCGCGCTTGGGCTTGAATCCTCCGCTTAGCACCTCGTCGAGCACCACCAGCTTATCGTCTAAAAGCGTGCGGATGGTGGGCAGGATGCGCGAGGCAGGGAGTATCTCCGACAGGTCGGCCAGCGTGGTGCTCTTGCGGGCGGAGACGAATCCGAGTACCGACTTTTCCATCTCGCCGAGCGTCTCCACCTCCAACTCCTCGTTGGAGGTTAGGGTGATCTTGGTCTCGCTCTCCAGCTTTAACCCGGCAGGGAGAGCCGCCTTCATCACCTCGCCAAGCGTACACATGTAGTAGGTGGATATCCATGTCCACAGCTCCATCTGCTGTGGCAGGATGATGGGGAACTTGTCGAGCACCATCAGGATATCCTTGGTGTCGTAGCCCTCGGGCTTATTCGAATGGAGTCGTTGGATGATGGCCGAGTAGATCTTCTTCTTGCCTAGCTGCACGCCTATGCGGGCGCCAACGGCTACCTCGTCGGCCAGCTCAACTGGAACGGAGTAGGTGAGCAGCCTAGGCAGCGCTAGCGGTAGTACGACATCGGCAAAAAGTTGACCTTCCATGGCGGTACGTTGGTTTGTGTAGCAAAGTTAACCTTTTCGTGAGAAGTTGGGAGGGCGCTGCGGCCTTCGCAACGGGTGGAGGCTGAAAATGGGTGGGTGATATTGCTTGCCAGTGGCGAGAAATGTATGTTAGGTTCGGGTATAAAAAAAGCCAGGATCATCCCGGCTCTTATTTTTTGGTAGCTGCAAGCGCTAGATCGAAAGAATTTCGGATAGCTTAAGCAGGTCGAGGTTAACGTTCTTCTTGTTCTTGATCGCCTGGTTGAATGGTACGTGCGAAATCTTGCTGTTTTGGATACCAACCATAATCGACTTTTGATCGTCGAGTAGCGCAACAACGGCTGCTTCGCCAAGCTGGCTGGCGAGTACGCGGTCGAATGCCGATGGAGCACCGCCACGCTGCATGTGACCAAGTACAGAAACGCGGATATCAAGTTCAGGGTAGTCCTCGTTAACGCGCTCGGCTAGCTTAAATACGCCGCCTTCCTTCATTCCCTCGGCACCTTCGGCAACGATAACGATGGAGCTGCTCTTGTGCCCTTTGGTTTTATCGTTGAGGAATTGCTTTAGCTTGTCGTATGGGGTGTGAACCTCTGGAATTAGGATTGCTTCTGCTCCCGAACCAATTCCGCTGCGAAGTGCAAGGAATCCTGCATCGCGACCCATTACTTCAACAAAGAAAACGCGCTTGTGTGAGGTTGCGGTATCGCGGATTTTGTCAATTGCGCTAACAACGGTGTTGAGCGCAGTGTCGTATCCAATAGTAGAATCGGTTCCGAATAGGTCGTTGTCGATGGTTCCGGGGATACCTACGGTTGGAATGTCAAATTCTTCGGAGAAAAGCTTTGCTCCCGAGAAGCTACCGTCGCCACCGATAACGACAAGTGCGTCGATGCCTAGTGCTTTTGCATTTTCGTAAGCTTTTGCTCTACCTTCCTTGGTGCGAAACTCCTCACAACGGGCAGTTTTAAGGATGGTACCACCCTTAGCGATGATATCACTAACATCCCGAGACTGCATAGGACGGAAGTTGTTGTCGATCATGCCGGCGTAGCCTTCCATTACTCCAACAACCTCAATACCGTGATAAATGGCAGTACGAACTACCGCACGGATAGCCACGTTCATCCCTGGGGCATCGCCTCCAGAGGTAAGAACTGCAAGTTTTTTGATCTTTGCCATATCGATAAATTATGCTCTTATGTTCTCTCTTATGTGTTGGGCAACCCTTTCCATCAGCCAGCGGGGGGTAGATGTTGCTCCGCATACGCCCACGCTATTGGCGTTCTCGAACCAGGTTGCGTCGATTTCGCTCTCATCTTCCACCATGAAGGTACGCTTATTTTGCGACATACAGGTTTCGAATAGCACCTTTCCGTTAGAACTCTTCTTTCCACTAACAAAGATGATTACATCGTTGCTCTTCGAGAATTCCATCAGCTGTGGCTGACGGTTGGCTACCTGTCGGCAAATGGTGTCGTAGGCTTTGAATGGTTCGACGCCTTCAACCTTTGCGGTGCAGCGCTTTTCGATCTCGGCTTTCAGCGCCTTAAAGCCTTCGATGCTTTTGGTGGTTTGCGAGTATAGGCGAATTGGGCGCGTGAAGTCGATTGCATCGAGGTCGTTCAGCCCTTCCACCACGATTGCGGTGCTGTTGGTTTGACCAACCAGCCCGTTAACCTCGGCGTGCCCCTTCTTTCCAAAGATCACAATCTGACCATTGGCAGGTAGCAGCTCGTTGTAGCTGCGCTTGATTCGCTCCTGAAGCTTAAGCACCACCGGACACGAGGCGTCTATCACCTGCAGCCCGTTTGCCTTGGCTATTTCGTAGGTTGATGGTGGCTCGCCGTGGGCGCGAAACAGCACCTTACGGTTGCTCAAGACCTTTAGCTCGTCGTGGTTGATGGTGGTTAGCCCCTTTGTGGTAAGGCGATTTACCTCCACGTCGTTGTGGACTATTTCGCCAAGGCACAAGAGTTGGTCTTCGGTGTCGAGAATCTCTTCGGCTTTACCAATTGCGTTGGTTACCCCGAAGCAAAACCCCGACTTTTCATCTACCGTTACCACCATGGAGTGCTATTTTTTAGTTGCTCACTATTCTGTTTAAGTGCTCCTCGACCCATACCATCTGCTCCTCTACGGTCATGTGGCTGTTGTCGAGTATATGGGCGTCGTTGGCTCTTCTAAGGGGGCTTACCTCGCGGTTTTCGTCGATGTAGTCGCGCTTGCGGATGTTCTCCTCCACCTCGTTAATGTCAACCTCTTCGCCTTTTGCCTTCAGCTCGTCGTAACGGCGTTGGGCGCGTATGGCAGGATCAGCTGTCATGAAGATTTTGAACTCGGCATCGGGGAAAACTACGGTTCCAATGTCGCGTCCATCCATAACAATACCCTTTTCCTTGCCCATCTGCTGCTGCAGAAGAACCATCTGCTCGCGAACCTCGCCGATTTCGGCTACGTGGCTCACCTTATCGGCTACGGCAATGGTGCGAATCTCGTCTTCAACGCATACTCCGTTGAGAAACGTCTCGTTTCGCTGCTTTTCGCCGTTAAAGCGGAAGGTAATGTTGATGAGCGGTAGGGCTGCTATGAGCTTCTGCGCGTTTAGAACGCCGTTGGCATCGAACATGCCGTTCTGTAGTCCATATAATGTAGTTGCCCTATACATTGCACCGCTATCGATGTAGGCGTAGCCTAGCCTTTTGGCAATTGCCTTTGCAAACGTGCTCTTTCCGCACGATGAGTAACCGTCGACAGCGATTACAACCTTTCTATTGCTCATTTACCCTAAGATTTCAATCAGCAAAATTAGAAATAAAAAGGGGAATCCCGACTTTGTAGGCTTAACGTGTGTCAAAGATAGATGTGAGACACAGGTATCAAGAGGTAAGATTTTGGGTGTAGAGCGTCGTAAGGTTCTGCCTGGGGGGTAAACAGGGAATTTCAGAAGGAAACGGAGCGCTTAAGAGCGTCGTTGGTGCTGAATGGCGATGCCTCTTTCATTTAAACTTCGTCCAATGCTTGCTTCTGCTCTGCGCTGCGGCCGCTGTGCAGAGCAGAAGTGGCAGATGTAGGGGTGGAGAGGTCATTTTTTACTACAAAAGACGCACGGCACAAGTATCTTGCAGAATATTGTCTCGATACTTGTGCCGTGCGTCTTGGTACTATCTTAAAATTCGTAGCCGGTTTTGTTGCTTGGATAGTCGAGTGAGTAGTGCAGCCCGACGCTCTCGCGCATTGCCTTGGCGTGCTTAATGATGAGGTAGCCGACGGCAACCAGGTTGCGCAGCTCGCAGAGGTTCTGCGTGAGGATCGACTTCTTGTAAAGCTCTTCCGTCTCCTGGTAAATGGTGCCGAGGCGCTTTAGCGCACGCTCTAAGCGCAGGTTCGAGCGTACGATGCCCACGTAGTTGCTCATGATCTGCTGCATTTCCTTGTAGCTTTGGGTGATGAGCACCATCTCCTCGTTGTGCGTTGTTCCGCCATGATCCCAGTTGGGGATGTCGGCATTCAGCTGTATGTCGTTAATCTTGCTTAGCGCATCGCGGAAAGCCTTCTCGGCGTACACAATCGCCTCAATTAGCGAGTTGGATGCAAGTCGGTTGGCGCCGTGAAGCCCCGTGCACGAGCATTCGCCCACCGCGTACAGGTTGTTGATGGTGGTTTCGCCGTTCATATCCACCTTAATGCCGCCGCAGAGGTAGTGCGCAGCCGGTACAACTGGGATATAATCCTTCGTGATGTCGATATCGATGGATAAGCACTTCTTGTAGATGTTCGGGAAGTGGTACTTGGTGAGCTCGGGATCCTTGTGGGTTACGTCGAGGTAGACAAAATCGTCGCCGCGCTGCTTCATCTCGTTGTCGATGGCGCGCGCCACGATGTCGCGGGGCGCCAAGCTGCCGCGCTTGTCGTACTTCTGCATGAACTCCTTGCCATCGATGGTGCGGAGGATGGCTCCGTAGCCGCGCATCGCCTCGGTGATGAGGTACGAAGGGCGTTCGCCAGGGTTGTAGAGCGAGGTGGGATGGAACTGGATGAACTCCATATTCTCGATGATCCCCTTCGCACGGTGCACCATTGCAATTCCATCGCCGGTGGCTATCGGTGGATTGGTGGTGGTATGGTAGGCGTTGCCCGTTCCGCCGGTTGCCAGCACGGTAACCTTCGCCAAAAAGGTGTGAACGAGCTGCGTCTTTAGGTCGAGCACGTAGGCGCCGTAGCACTTGGTGCCGTTCATGGTGCGCTTTACCAGGTGTCCGAGGTGGTGCTGGGTGAGAATTTCCACCGCAAAGTGGTTTTCGAGCACCGTAATGTTCTTGTGGGCGCGAACGGCAGCCGATAGCCTATGCTGCACCTCTGCTCCGGTGTTGTCCTTATGGTGAAGAATGCGGTGCTCGGAGTGCCCACCCTCGCGGTTGAGGTCGTATTTCCCGGTGTCGTCCTTGTCAAATTTAACGCCCCAGTTGATCAGCTGCCTGATCTGCTGTGGCGCCTCGGTGACCACCATCTTTACAACGTCGTTGTCGCAGATTCCAGCGCCTGCAACTAGGGTATCCTGAATATGCTTCTCGAAATTATCGGGTTCGTACATCACCGAGGCAATGCCGCCCTGGGCATAGCTGGTGTTGGTTTCGTCAATGGCTGTCTTGGAGATGATAATTACCTTTCCGTATTCGGCTGCTTTTAGGGCAAAGCTGAGCCCACCAATGCCGGTGCCTACTACAAGAAAGTCCGCTTCTCTATTCATGATTGCGCGAATTTAAGGTTAGGCAAATATAGGGATTACGCCTAATAGCAATATGTGCTCAATAACAGGGTATTTGCGCGGCATCTAGTAAAGAATGCTAAATGTTGGATGGGTGAAACGCCGAAAAACATGGGCGGAGACCCGCAAAGCACGGTTGTTTTGCGGTTTGGTGTCCCTAGGGAGCGCTGCATCGCAGCTCCCTAGGCTATGTGCTGGTTGAAGCTCAGAATTTTCCCGTGATTGTTGAGCTGCCGTAAAGTCCCCTTTAGGGGATTTAGGGGTGAATACCGCATTGGGTAAGTCGAAGGGCGGAGTTTTCAGTGATAGTACGCGGGATGTATGGTCTATCCACCGAAAAGCATGGGAGACGCCCGGTAAAGCACGGGTCAACTCCCGAATTCCTTCGTCGGTTCCCCTGTTTGGGTGATCGAAGGCTGCGCGAAGCGGCGCGGTGCTGCGGTTTGCCTTGTTGGCGGGCTGGCGGAGGTGGAAAAAATTCCCCCAACGCTTTCGCAGCGCTAGGGGAACCTAACCTAAAACTAATAAAAATTTAACTATGAAAGAGCAAACGCCTGTGCGTTCCGTATGCTAGTTATTGGTTGACTCCAGCTTGTCCAGCGCAATGTCTATCCGCGTCACCTCTTTGGGGTTTACGAATAGGGTAACATCGGCCACCGTGAGCCCGTTCTTGGTGATGCGCCCCCTGTACTTCCCCGCCTTCAGCTTATCCGTTGCAAATTCGCCATTGACGTTGCTCAGTTTCTCGGCAACCACCTTCTCAACCGTTGTGGTGTCGCTTGCAGCAGCCGTCCTCCTCACCGATTTTTTCTTAACCTCTTCGGTAGAGAATATCTTAATGCTCGCATTGGGGAGCGGCTTCCCCTCGCAGGTGACGTATCCGGTGATGGTCATGTGCGCAGTCTTCGTCTTGGACTGCTTAACCGCAAAGTAATCCTTGTAGAGCGTTGGCATCAGCGCCTGGTTTACCGTTACTATCGAGTTAAGCGTGTTAAACTTGCTGTTGATGGTTGGCTCTAGCGCCTTGCACTTGTTGCGCAGCAGGCTAAGCTCCACCCCTAGGGCGGTTTCCTTGTCGATTGACAGCTGCATCTTCTGCGCATTGGTGGTCACCTCGTCGATTTGCGCCTGCTTGTAGCCGCGTGCCAGCAGCTCGCTGCTCTTTTCCTTCAGCTGGTTGCCGATTATTTTGGTCTGCTCCAGGAATGCCGGACGCTTCATCGCCATAAAGTTGCTTTTTGTAGCTAGCTTTTTGGGGTTGGCCTCCGCTGTTGGCTTCAGCGATTCGAGCATGAGCAGCGCGTTTACTGCACCGTTAACAGCGAGTGCAGCCCATTTCTTCGTCTCCTTCTTGGTCGATAGCAGCTCGTCGTTCTTTAGCCGTATCGAAAAGTGGAGCTCTTTTGTGCTGTTTACGGTTTTTACGATGTCGGCGGCAATGGCTTGAACTTCTGCATTGTCTTTTGCCTCCTCCGACCCAGCGATAATGGTACACCGGGTACCGATTACCTTCATCTTTTCTTTGGATGTTTCCATGTTACCTTTAAAATATTGGTTTGATTATACAATATTAATTAACTAAAATTACTTTTGCAACGCTTGTTTGAAAAATAATTACAGAAAATATAAATATTTTTTAATCCAACCACAGAAATCTCCGAGCCAAGGTTTGGGCAGCCGCTGCGCTACATACTTTGCTCATATCCGCAATGCCGATTTCCCCTGGCAAGAGACGCTACGCACCACTCCCTCCAACCTTTACAGACATTAGCCCAAGCGCTAACCCCCTGCTGAAGCTAAAAAATTGGGTACCCCGCCCTTTTTCACAGCTAACGGCGACCCGCCGTAGGCATCTGTAAGCCCTGTATTGGGGTGTTAGTAGCCATTTACAGCCGCGCTACCGCTATTCCCTAAGCCGCTAAAGGGGAATTATGGGCTGTACATCCATTCTTTTGTGGAATCCTACAGCTATAGGGCAGCCGCTTCGAATTATGCTGCGCCATAGCCCCTACTATAGGGTTGTGGATTGATGAAAATTGGGTTAAGCATACGGCAAAATGTGGAATGTACTGTATGTGTGCGCGATATATGCCGTTCGCCTTGGGTGAAGCATGCCTAAACATGGGTAAAACATGCATTTTTACGGGTAATTTAAGCTTAAATTCAGGTGATGTGTCCGTTTTTACGGGTAAAACACACCTTTTTATGGGGAATTTATACCTTTCAACGGGTATTTTATAGCTCACTTACGGGTAAAACATGCTTTTTTATGGGTAAAAGTGTGCCTTATCATTGGTAATCGCTGCCAATTTATGGGTAAATGCCAGCCGCATTTTGGGCAAGTATCGATATTGGTGGGTAAGGCATTCCCCAACTCATGCGAATTACCCTTCTACTTGCTGCCTCTTTCTAAATCGCTTGATGAATCCCCTGCTTATTTTGTTAAAGCTATTTGGCTACGGCGGGATAGCGTAAAGGTTTTGTTTCTATCTTAGCCGCATAAGCATTTTGTAGCCATTTATTATCGTATTGTACTATAATGTTCTCGATACCCATTCGTTCGGATGGGAATGGATTTCAAAGATGCTTGTTTTACCGATGTTTGGTTGTAACTACACCTCAGACGATTATATTTTGCAGACTATAGCCTGCAATGATATAGTTCACGAAGGTTGTAACATTCGTCTAAAGAGGGGATGTTGGATAAAGAGAGATTAGAATAATAGATAGGTCGGATATTTAAATAATATTACTATGCGAAGTTTGTTTTCTTTTAAAGGTAGAATAAGACGTTCTGACTATTGGGTGTATTTTATCTTTTGTAATGGAATTAATTGGTTGCTTGTTGAAGTTACAAATAATAGTCTCAACGGACTTCTAATTTATTATGCATTATTTATTCCGTTAGTTTGGATATTTTTTGCTCAAGGCACAAGGCGTTCTCACGATATAGGGGATACTGGTTTACTTCAAATATTACCATGGCATTATTTATCATTACTTTTTAAAGAGGGGAATAAGGGGTCTAATGAATATGGAAAAAATCCAAAATCAGAAGATAACAAAAAGTGATACGTGTATTTGTTTGAATATTATTATTTCTCATTGAACGTAGCATCTTCGCTACACTCTCGTAACCAAGATGTCTAGCCTAATTTGTTATGGCTAGAGTTCGACAGTCCGAAAGTTTAGGAAAGCCTACTCTTAGCGAGGGGCTATGGGGCAAGAGCCTTCACAGGCATGGCAAACGCTAGCAGAAAATTTAGTTGGATTTATTTGAATTATATTGTTGGATACTATGAAGAACACAGTTTTAGTGATTTTGCTTTTCTTTAAGAGGGGAAGCTTTTTTGGCAGGTTGATTGTTGGGGCAGTAGCGGTTAGTCTACTCTTCTTTATTTTTATACCCGACATTTGGTTTGGTGTTTCGGTTAAGAATCCTAAGAGGTTGTCCATTGAGGAGATTTGTACTACACCGGCGGATAAGCTGCCTCTCTACTTTATTGTTGATAAGGCGCAACCGCTTAAGGTTATGCAGAACCTATCTCAGCATGAAGCCGATTCCTTGCTGGGTAAAGTAGGAGATCTGCCCGCAGAACTATTGGTTGGCTATAAGAGCTACAGCTATCTGGTGGAGACCCGAATTAAGAATAGCGATACCACATTTTCGGGCATATACTATCCGGTTTATTCCGAGAAGCAGGTTCACAGCAAGCCCAATGCATTAGCGTCCGATTTGGTGTCGCATGTTATCATCCACGATACCAATGTTGGCGAGCGCGACCTCGATAACGACAAGTACTTTAAGGATTCGCTATTCCAGATCAGCGGCAAGTTCGACGGCGTAACCATCGGCGACGAGCCCTACAAGTTGCTAACCAGTAGTGGATTCAATATTAGCCGGAAGGCTATCGTGCTCGATAAGGGATCGCAACCGTTGTCTATTACCAGCGCTGCACTGCTGATATTGTTCGATGTTATACTTGTGCTGTTGCTTGCGCTGTCGTTGCTGCCGCTTGTCCTGCTATTTAGGATATTTAAGGTTGAACCCGCCGATGATGCCGATCAGAATCCGATGAGCACCGCTAATGCTGCGAATACGGTACGTACCCCAGCAAATACGGTAGCTGATCTTACCCCAGCAAGTACCGGGAAGCGAGTTGGTGCCTTTGCTATTGATATCGCACTAATCAACATCGTACTATTTACCGTATTTGCATCGTTCAATCATCTATTGGTATTCGAAGTGCTGGCGCTCGTATACTTTGTGGCATGCGATATCTTGTTGAAGGGGTCTTCGCTAGGCAAGTATATACTGTCCGTACAGGTGTCAGCTTACGAAGATGGAGAAGCCCTCACCATGCCTAAGGTTATTATTAGAAATGTAGTAAAGGCATTATGCGGGCTTATGCCGTTGATATATCTGATCGCATTCTTAAACGAGGATAGGCAAGCCCTGCACGACAAAGCAGCCGGCTCGATTGTTGTCGATCGGGTAGATCCGCTTCGTTAGCCGTAGTACCATTCGCACGAGGCTCGGTGGAATATGCAGTTGACTATGTCGAACATTGTTCCATTGAGTTATAGTAGCGATTCTAGTCCCCATCAAACGGCAAAACTATACGTAAGCGCAGCCACCACCACGGCTGCGCTTATATTTTTGCTACGTTTGGTTGCGGTCAGTAAGTCGTAGCTTGGGAAAGACGAGGCTTGAACCGAAGCGTATTGACGCACAGAGTAGCCCAACTTTGCCTAGCCTCAACCGCTGGGTTAATCTATGGCGATTAAAGCAGGCAAAAGAATAGGAAGTTGAACTAACAAAATACGAGTATGATAATTTATGGAACCAAATCGATTGGGAATGTTGTTAAATCAGGTAAATTTCATTGTCCAAACTGTAAGCGAGAGCAGAACTATAGGCTAAAACGCTACAAAAGGTACTTTCATCTATTCTTTATACCATTATTTTCGACAGCCGATTTAGGAGATGAACTGGAGTGTTGCTATTGCCATACATCTTACGTACCAGGTTCAATGCTCAATGAGGATGAATATACGCCTCAAAATCCACATGGCACAGTAAAGGCAGCTAATCCAATAGGACTTACCGCTGCAAATTCAGGGAAACGAGTTGGTGCTTTTGCTATTGATGTAGTACTTATTTACATCTTATATTCAGTATTCTCATCGTTCAACTATTGGTTCTTCTTCGAAATATTGGCATTTATATACTTTGTGGCATGCGACATCTTGTTGAAAGGCTCTTCGCTAGGTAAGCTGCTATTGTCAATGAAGGTCTCAGATTACGAGGATGATAATATGCTTACTATGCCTAAGGTTATTATTAGAAATGTGATAAAGACATTAAGCGGATTTCTTCCATTGTTGTATCTGATTGCATTTTTAAACGAGGATAGGCAAGCCCTGCACGACAAAGCAATTAGCTCGATTGTAGTTGATAGAATAAATTAGCGTCGTTAGCCGTAGTACTATATGCGCAAGGCTCGGCAGAATTTGCAATTGACTACGTCGAACTTCGTTTCCGTCGAACCTAACTGGCGGTTTAAGACCTCCATCATACGGCAAAACCCGTAAAACCATACGTAAGCGCAGCCACCACCACGGCTGCGCTTATTTTTTGCTACATTTGGTTGCAGTCTGTAGGTTGCCACTGGCATTCAACGTGTGCTGCCATTAAAAGTATTGGGCACTATCTACGATTAGCGATAGTATGATAAGCTTCTACACATTCATAAGAACCAAAAGTTATGAGCACATTTAGAAAGCTACTTTGGAGTATTGCAATCCTTGCTTGGATTGCCAACATGGTAATATTAATCATTGCGTTAACGGATGTCGTTCCTAGTAATCCATTTAAGCAGTACAGTTTTGTTATTGGATTGGGGCTGGTTACTATTACTGGACTAATGCGAATTGAGTATCGAAGGCAGAATAAGTAGAAATAGCTACTGTTTGGTTGAAACTATTGCCTTTTCTGAGCAAAGGGGGGAATTGTATAAAAGGGTAATAATATGCATGAATGAGGGGACGTTATATCATACTTATTTTCTTGTCTGCTTTATTTGTGAGTAATTTGAGTATTGCTCAGAAACAAAGGGCGCGAAATATTAAAAGAGGTACAATAATTTATTATAGCGATATAAATGATTCAACATGTTTTGGCCCATACTACGAGCAGGGGGTGGATTCTTTATTACGCTTTATACATATAAATGGAAGTTCTTGCCCAATTCGTTCTGGAGAAAGAGAAGCAAAAGCCGTTGTTTATGTGAAATTTGACATTGATAGTAATGGTAATACATCGAATACTAAAATCTTAAGGGTAGATAGAGTCTATTACGATGAATATGATAAAAGCATAGAGGAATATATCACACGTGATGTTTGGTCTAAAGAGATTGATTATGACTATTGTAGAAATGAAGCATTTAGGCTGATTCGTTTGCTGAAATTCAAACCCGCAAGAAGAGGTAATGCAAATGTTTACTTTAGCGGTTACGTACTACCTTTACATGTTATATACCCAGCAAGTTCACATGATTAGTTAACTCCGATTCGCCAGCAGCTTATATCCGTGCCGCACCCTCCTCTTTGCAATCGGCAAGCAAGTGCTTACACTATCGGTAGACTTTCCAAGGCTATTCGGAGAGAGGGGGATTGGGGGTGAGTCGGATTTGCGGAGCGGTTTGCACCTTTTCCTTGCTTATGTATGCTTAGCCTAACAGCTATAACCTACAGCGGCAGTGCTGCCGTCTGGTTTCGCCCTATCTCTTTAGTATTATCCATGCTAAATAAACCCTTACCTTTGCTTACTACTAACGATAAGTTGCGATATGGAAGACATTTTACGATCGGATAGCGATAGCCTTACTGGTAAAACCGCCGAATACGTGCGCGGCTTGCTCGTTGGCGAAGGCTCGGGGCACGATTGGTGGCACATCTATAGGGTTTGGAAGATGTCGGTTCGTATTGCCCAAGAGGAAAACGCCAACCTGCTGGTGGTGGAGCTTGCCGCCCTGCTGCACGACATCGCCGACTGGAAGTTCCATGATGGCGACGAGGAGGTGGGCCCTGCAAAAGCGCGGGCATGGCTCCAGAGCCTGATGGCGGACGAGGACGTTATCGCGCATGTTTGCCAGATAGTACGCGATATCTCGTACAAGGGTGCGGGTGTTGCCACTCCTATGCCTACCATTGAGGGGCAGGTGGTGCAGGATGCCGATAGGCTCGATGCCGTTGGTGCCATTGGCATTGCGCGGACGTTCGCCTACGGCGGTAGCAAGGCGCGCGCAATGTACGATCCCGAGCAGAATCCGGTGCTACACCAGTCGTTCGAGCAGTATAAGAAGGGCAATGGCAGCACCATCAACCACTTTTACGAGAAGCTGCTGCTGCTTAAGGAGCGAATGAATACCGCAACCGCAAAAAGGTTGGCGCAGCACCGTCATCGGGTGATGGAGGAGTTTCTAGATGAGTTCTACCTGGAGTGGGAGGGCGAGAAGTAAAGGGCATTTCTGCAAAATATGCGGCTACTGATACAGAAGCCGATGTTGTTGAACGCCGTTTTTCTATAGACCATAACGCCACGATTGTCTTTAGTTTGATTGGAGGCGTAATCGTGGCAGCATATCCTCCCGCTTAGGCGGGAGGTAGGGGTGGTAAGAACGCTAAGTGTGGATAAAGTATTGATTTTAATGAGCAAACTTACCCACTGCTCATGAATTTCGCCTTTAGCCAATGGTACAACTTAATTTCGAAGGTTGTCCCCCGCTGGCGGGGGGTAGGGGGTGGATTTTCGATCGTGTATTGTCAATAAAAGCATCGCATTTTTGCCATTGACGTATATTCTCCACCTCCTGCCCCCGCCAGCTGGGGATACGCCTTGACATGAAATTCCTGCTATGCGAAGATGGCTTACGCTTTCTTTATAGTAGCAACACCTCTAACGCAAGCAAGCAGCCCTAAAAGGCTGCTTGCTGCACTACTATATTGGGTGGATGGTGGTGCTATACTACCACAGCATCAAATCCTGCACGGCAATAAACGGGTCGGGCTGCTTGCCAACGGCTCTTACGCGGATGCTCTTCACCTTTTTGCCGATGGTAGCGCTGGCAATACCGTAGGTAAAGCCCGAAACCTTGGTAAAGTCGGCTCCATTTTCCGATATTTCTAGGATTCCATCGGTGAGGATGTAGCGCGATATTGGTGGAATCCCGGTGCGCACCTCCAGCTTGCTTATAAACGTTGGCTCCTTGAGCACGAAGGTCAGGTAGTCGCCATCTTTTGCTGCTTCGGCAGCGGTAAAGCTGGTGCTTCTGTTCCAATCGGTAAGGTTGGCCAGCGAGCTTTTGCCCTCGTCTACCTTAAGGCTGGTGCTCGCGCTGATCTCAGGTTCGGTATACTCGCTTTTTCGGAGGATGAAGCTGCCCTGGCTATCGGCGCTATCCTTTGCATGTACCTCTATTCTTAGCTTGTAGCTGCCTTGACTGCTGAATTTGTCGATGGCAAAGTGGTAGTAAGGTCGTCCATTTCGGCCTCCAGCAGTGGATAGATGGGTATCCGAGGCTATCGTCTCGTTGTTTTGGATGATGGCGGCATTGCGTACCTCTATCGCTTTGGCCCCCTTTGTTGGTCGAAGTTCCAGCTGCCAGTAGTCGTTGCCGTAGAGCACATCGGTAATGGAGTACTCTAAGGTCTTCCATTCGGTGCCTATGGTCGATGCATCCCACGATGCAAAAGGTTGAGGTTCGGCTCCAGCAGCGGTGTTGCTCTGTAGGGTATCGTTGAAGTAAACCTTTGTGCGAAGCAATTCGGGGGTCGAGCAGCCGAAAGGTCGGCTGTACAGCGGCGATGCGCTAGTTGGATCGCTTCCATCGGTGGTGTAGAGAATCGTTGCACCTGCATAGGGTTCGGCAACCGCTACCACTCCTTTGGCGAATGTCGCTGATGCCGGTGGAACGCGGAACTTGATGCCCATATTTGCCAGACGTTCGAAGTGGTAGCTGGTAATTCTTTGGTTGAAGTCTGTCCATTGGCGCTGCGCCTGTGGTGTCCAGCCCACCTCGGCAATGGCGCAGATGCGTGGATACGACTGGTACTCCACGTAGCGTACGGGCTGATCGAGGTATTCCGACCAAAGCGCCGCTTGAACGCCAAAGATGCGGCTGTTCTCTTCGGCCGATAGCTGCTGGTTATTGAGCGGATCGAAGGAGTAAACCCTTTCGAGGTTGACAATCCCAGCCCACCAGTGTCCGCGTTCGCCGCGCGCCTGCGCCATGTCGAAGTAGCAGTACGATCCGGGGAGCATCACCACCGGATGGCCCTTCTGTGCCGCTTCGATGCCAGCTTTTACGCCCGTCCAGGCCAACACGCCCGTTTCGCTATCCAGTTTTCCGCCCTCCAAAATCTCGTTCCAGCCCAGCATCTTCTTGCCCTTTTGGGTGATGATGGCCTGAATACGCCTGATGAAGTAGTTTTGGATCTGATCAACAGAGGTCATGCCCTTCTCCCTCATCAGCTGCTGATCTCTTGGGCAGCTGCTCCAGTAGTTTTTGTTAACCTCGTCGCCGCCAATGTGGATGTAGGCGAATGGGAATAGCCTTGCCACCTCGCCGAAGATGTCGTCGAGCATCCTAAAGTTCTCCTCGCGTCCGGCGCACCACACGTTTTGCTTTTCGCCCTGCACGCTCAGGCTGGTATCGCTCGTTTGGCAGAGCGCCTCGGGGTACGACGCGGTTACTGCGCGGCTATGCCCGGGGATATCTATCTCTGGAAGGATGTTAACGTGGCGTTCGGCTGCGTACCGAACGATCTCCTTGATCTCCTTTTGGGTGTAGTAGCCGCCATATCGGTTGTTGCCCGAGCCAAAAGCGGGTTGCAGCACCTCGTTTGGTCCGCGCCATGCGCCCTTCTGGGTTAGCAGCGGGTACTTCTTTATTTCGATTCTCCAACCCTGATCGTCGGTAAGGTGCCAGTGGAAGATGTTGATCTTATGTACCGCCAGCCAGTCGATGTACTGCTTCACAACCTTGGCGCTAAAGAACTGGCGCGAGCAGTCGAGCATCATACCACGCCATCCGAATCGGGGATAGTCCTTGATATCGGCTTGACCAACGGTCCATGCAATGCTATTTTGCTTGGTGTCTTGGTAAATCTGTGCGGGCAGCAGCTGGCGAAGCGTCTGCATGCCCCAGTATAGCCCCGCAGCGTCGGCTCCGGTGATGGAGATCCCCCTGCTATCGGCGTGGAGAAGGTACCCTTCGGCAGGAAGCTCAGCTCTCTTGTCGATGCTAAGGCGAATGCTGTTGCTTTCTCCCTTCCTGGCTAGCTTCAGCGGGTAGCCCGTTGCCGGATTAAGCATTTGTTGCAGCTTTCTTGCCTCCCTCTTTGTCTCTTTTGTGCAGAAGATGGTCGTTTTTTCGTTGATGGTAAACGATTCGGTTCCGTACGTTGCCGATACGGGCAGCGGAACAAGCGCTTTGTGCGGCTGAGCCTTTAGTGAACCTCCCGCAACGAGCATTGCGGTACAGATACCTGCAAATGCGCTCCATCGTTTAAGTGAAGTACAGAAGCTCTCTTGGTTTTTTCTCATGGTGGTTGCAAAATGGTGTTAGATTGGATGGCAATTTAGCAAATGAACTACAACAAAACTACGCGTTGGCTGGTAGTGGCAGGGCTTTGTTGTGTTCGCCATAAAGTTTTGAAGGGTGGTGCGTAGTTTTCTTCTGCTCCTATGATGAAATTCTGGAGCTGCGCATACTATGCCAGCGTTTTTTTGGAGAAATAGGCCATCGATGTGGTGTCGTGCAGCGGTTTCTCTATGGATTTGGCCGCTGTTGTGTGGTTTAATTCCTTCTATACCAGTGATAAATCTCGCTTAATTCGAGATGTGTAGGGAGATGCTTTCATCAACATCGTTGAGGTGTGTAACGTATGCGATGGTTGAATATTAGAGCAAAGTGAAATTATTCTACACCTTTTACTGTCGGAAAATGTAGATCTTTGTAGTGTAAAAATTTAAGTGTTGGTTTTAGGAAGAATACAGAGGGAATGTATTTTTTAAGGGAATCCTTTAAATTGGAATTTTTGAAGGAGCTTTCTGCACATTTGGGCTGAAGCAAAGTGCAGGTGTTAATTTGAGAAGAGAGAGGTGTTATCTACTTATTGATAGCACCTCTCTCTCTATTTTGTGTGTTTCAAAAGAAAAATCTAGTCAAGCTCATTGAGCATCCTCATCAGAAATATCTTGAACTCTAGGTTAACCATTACCTTATAGGTGCGGTAGGCATTTATTAGGAACGCGAAAGCAAAAACAATTAGTACGCTCAGCTTATTTAGATCGATAAAGATATCAACGTCCAGCACCTTTAGCAGCACAAGCCCGCAAAGCAGCAGTAGGAATATCTTCGCAAGGATAGACGAGAGCTTGTAAACAATTTTTACGGTCGAAAGGGTCTCCTCCAACGTGATGATGTCGCTACTCTTTGCTCCTTTAAAGTAGTGTCGTCCCCATCGGCTACTAAACTCGCGGTCGATAGTTGCAATTTTCTTCTCAATCTCTGTTTTGTTGCTTTTATCCATGGTCTGATAGCGGTAATCCCGCCTGTCAATAAATATACAATGGATTATTCGGAGAGTCAACTAAGGATGATGTGTTACCTGAATAGGGAATAGTAGTTGAACGTGTATCCTATCCCAAGGAAAACACAGTTTGCTTTGTTCTTTGGGGTGATCTGAATACCGAAAGAGGCATTTATCCCTCGGTATACGTACGACTTTAAGCCGAGATTTAGTCGAGAGAAGCTGTTGCTGCTTAGCTGTGGCGTGAGTATATAGCCGTAATCTATCACCCCGTTAACGTACCCCATCGGAAGTTCAACCTTTCCAAATACTCCTGCTGCGAATCTTTCGCGCGAGCTAGAGGGCTCGTAGCTGTTGACGATCGTTGCCGTTTCCTCATTTATTGTGCGGGTGGCGGTGACGTTGCTACTTTCATCGTAGATGAGGTGCACTCCAACCCCCATTCTAAGGTAGCGGCTGCGTACGTACATGGCGTAGGTGCTTAGATCTACCGCCTTAAACGAGTGGTTGAGTATCACGGTGGAGTTGGAGTTCTCTACATCTCCAAGAATTTGGCGCGATGAGCAGCTGATCCCTAGGTCGTACTCTACATGCGGCTTAACTTTTCTTGCTGCTTTGGAGTGTTTATCGAGTTGGAGGCGATCTTTAAAGGTTACCATCAAATCTGCAAACCCACCAAGGGTATTCAATCCTGCGTTGGGTAACCGGTATGCACCGTCGGAAAAGTGGGAGTATGTGGCACCCGCTCGTATTTGCAGGTAGTTGTTGATCCTATACTTAAGGAAGATGTCCAAGCCGGCGTGGTAGTTATTCTTTGCGCCAATAATTCTGTTCTCGTGGTTTGTGTTCGAATCGTATGGATTCCATCCAAAAGAGGTCCCCAGTTTAGCCTCCGCGCTTAGCGTTAGTTCATCGCTAAGTTGATATATGTTTAACCCGTATATTATATAGATGGAAGCGGGGTCTCCAAGCAATTCTGATTTATGAAAGAAGGGCTTGTACACGCCAATCCCGAAGTATGGTTTGCCAAAGAGCGTATCTATTAAAGTATTGCGGTTCGAGGTGAAGAGTAAGCTTGCCGAAATGGACTGAAAAGCGGGGAAAGTAATGTTGTATTTCCTTGCAGTCCGTGGTCTAAACACATATCCGTCTCCTGCTCCAATGGTTGTTGCAAAAGGAGTCCAGTAAATCCATCTTGTGCTATCGGGTTTCTCTGCTTTTGCCGATAAATCAATGGAAAGCAAAGGAATTAGCATAACCAATATCAACAAGTTTCTTCTCATCAATACAAATTTGGTTGAAGAAAACGGGGAATAGATTGATCTCGTACAATTTATATAACAGATCTTTTTGTTCGTTTAGTCTTTTAATGTAGGATTATTTTCATCTCATTTCGAAATCTCAACCTACTTTTTGGTGGTGTCTCTGTTAATAAGCCTGATGGTTAGCTGTCTGTCGATGGTGGAAACTATTTATTTATACCTTTGCCCACTCTTTTATAGCTAAGAATGAACCAACAGCAGATATTTCCTTGGGGCGATAGTCGGCGCTTCAACTCCTACTCGCGATACTTTAAGAGCACCTTTGGCGAGCGCATCCAAAAGCTTACCATTGATGCGGGCTTTACCTGTCCTAATCGCGACGGCAAGGTTGCTCGCGGTGGGTGTACCTTTTGTTTGAACGATGCCTTTAATCCGTCGTACTGTACACCGGAGAAGAGCATAAGGCAGCAATTGGAGGAGGGAATTGAATTTCACGTTAAGCGCTACCAAAAGGCTAGTCGTTACCTAGCCTACTTTCAGGCTTACTCCAATACCTATGCGTCGCTTGAAAAGCTTAAGGAGGTATACAGCCAAGCTTTCGAACTGCCCGAGGTTGTTGGTGTCGTTGTAGGAACGCGCCCCGATTGTGTGGACGAGGAAAAGCTGGACTTCTTTGCAGAACTCTCGAAGGAGAAGTACGTTGCCATCGAGTACGGTATCGAAAGCTGCTACAACAATACGTTGGCGAGTGTCAACCGTGGTCATACCTACGAGGATGCTATATGGGCTATTGAGCAAACTGCCAAGCGGCACATTAAGGTGGGTGCGCACATGATGTTCGGATTCCCTGGTGAGACGCGCGAGCAGATGCTGGCGCAGGCTGAGATGCTCTCGAAGCTGCCGCTTAATACCATTAAATTTCATCAGCTACAGATATTTAAGGGTACATACATGGCTAAGGAGTACGAGCAGAACCCTGAACAGTTTCGCTTCTTTGGTCTACAGGAGTATATCGACTTTTTTGTGGAGTTTCTCGAGCGCCTGAACCCTCGCTTTGTGGTTGAGCGCTTTGCCGGCGAGGTTCCTCCACGCTTTCAGGCTGGCCCTGGGTGGGGCTTGGTGCGCAACGAGCAGCTGGTTTCGATGCTCGACAAGCGATTGGCTGAACTGAATACCTGGCAGGGGAGACTGTTTGTGGAAACTGAACGGAAGCAGGAGGCTTAGCTGCCTGTTTCATTCTTCTATTTCTATACAATAGGAAAGGAATCGGTTCTGGAAGACTAGGTAAGCAATTAGACTTTGCGAAAAAGGAGCAAGAGCAGCATCTGTTGTAGGATGTTGCTCTTGCTTTTATATCTTTTGTTGGCTGTAGGCTTAAAAACCTCGTCCAAACATACCCCAGAAGGTGTGTTCGAGTTCGGTCCAGCGCTGCATGGCGCCGCGGGCAAAGTCGTTGGAGTAGCGGGTAACCACCTCGCGGGCCTCCTTGTTCTTCCCCTTCTTTACCAGCTCCTTCACCTGCTCCTCTAGGGCGGGCTGCTCGGCTAGCGCTTTGGCTTCTAATGCTGCAACTTCGGTTTCGATGGTCTTACGGCTCTTCTGCCACTTTACGGTGGCTAGCTTATTTGCCTTGCGGAAGCTCCATATTGCGGCATCCTCGCGGTAGCGCTGCTGGCCGCAGATGCTGTAGCTATCGGGTAGCGACAGGTTGCCCGAGTAGATGGGCAAGCGGGGGCTTTGGCCTGGGTTGTCGAACGAGAACCACGCTACGCCGCCAATTTCGTCGGGAAGCCAGTCGCGCAGCTGGATGATTTCGGAGTAGGAGCACCAGCACACCGATACGGTACGCTGAAAATCTACCGATCCGGGCTTAAGCGCGTTGTACATGGCCGCCTCATCCTTTCCCATCCAAGGGTTGGCGCCCTCGTAGAGCACGGTGTCAACCTTTTCCACCGTGCCGTCTGCCTTGTAGGTGGTTTTGGCCACCTTTAGGTTCTTGGTCATGTCGTAGAAGGTGCCCTCGTAGGTGGTGCGGTAAAAGGCAAACACGTCTTGGACCGATACTTTCTTGTCGGGCTTTACCGAGAAGGGAAGCTCGTCGGCGTCGTACTTTAGGTTGGCCGAAGGTGCGACGCTGCTCAGTACGAAGAAGTCGCGTATGGTGAAGTTCTTCTTCGACTGGCTGTAGGCTTTCCAGAACTTAAAGGGGGTGGTGCCATCCCACAGCTTAAGGCGAAGCGCTACCTCCTTTACGTTGTCGGATGCCATAAAGTAGTCGGGCTTGCTCAGGTCTATCTCGCCAATGCGGGCAACGTTTGCCGATATGCCCACATGATCGTCGAGGATGCGCTGGGCTGCCCAAACGCCGCCAATGCGGTCGGCGCCCTCGCCGAAGATCTCGAGCTGCCATACCTCGTTCTTGTCGGCAATGGTGATGCACTCGCCCATGTCGCCGTAGCCGTACTGCTTAATGAGGTCTCCGATTAGCTTAATGGCCTGGCGGGCGGTGGTGCATCGCTGCAGGGCTATCCGCTGCAGTTCCTCGATGTTGAACATCCCCTTTGGGTTTGCCAGTTCCTTGCGGCCGACAATGGTGGTTTCGCCAATGCTCAGCTGCTTTTCGTTGAGGCAAGGGTAGGTGGTGTTGAGGTAGGCGAAGGTTTGTCTTGCCTGTGGGATTGTTCCGGCCAGCGTAAGGCCGTTCTTGTCGTTGATGCTTTCGGTTTTGAGGTTTCCCTTGAAGATTTTGGCCTTGGCCGTGTCTGCGTAGGTGGCTGCTGGCTCGATGCTGAGCCACGATCGGTAGGCGCCGTCGCAGCTGTGGCTGGTTATTACCGATTTGTCGGCTGATGCCTTCTTGCCAACAAGGATGCTGGTGCAGGTTTCCCCAAAGTAGGGGTTGTCATCCTGGCTGTAGGCGTTAATGGCGAAGAGTATCCCCCACGACAGGAGCATTACCCCTCCAATTCTTCTTCTCATCTTGGTTGCAGATTAAGTGGTATAACTAAATAGTGTTGTCGCGGTTGCAATGCTAGCCATAATCTGCCAGATACGGAACATGTAATAGATGTTTTTGGGCAGAATGCTTTGTTGGGGGAAATAAAAAAAGCATCCTTCGCAGGGTGCTTTTTTGCTGTTTGGATTTGGTTGTATGTGCGGTTAGTTAACCGCGGAGTAATCTTTTGTATTGTAGTTAATGGAATCTTCAATCTTAACGATCCCCGGCCAGTCGTACGTTAGCTGCAGGGTTTTGGTTGAGCCGTCGTAGCTGGTTGTCGTGAGTTCTATCTTTCTGTTCTGCGCACCGGCCGTTTGCAGCGAGCTTATGCTGAACGATACGATGCCTCGCATTCGGTACCTCTGATTATCGCCATAGCCGTTTTGACGAAACTGTAGCTTGGCGACTTCTGGCGTGCTTGGAAATTGATCGCTCTCTACGAGGTTTACCATGTGGAGCTTGCTATCGCCTAAGAATTCGAATTCGATGTTAAGGTGGTCGGAGGATATCCACGCATCGGTTATTACCAGCGGATCGTTGCCGATGCTGTCGGCGTTGGCCGTGGTTAGCTTGACGATGGGCTTGGTGAGCACCTGGTAAATATCGTTTAACCTCACATCGTGGTTGTAGCCATCGTGTCTGTTCGAAAGAATGGTGTAGCTGGCAATTATTCGCTGCCCATCTTTGGGGTTGTAGTAGGGTAAGTTGGTTATTGCAGGCCACACCTTATCCCCGTTGTCGAGCAGAATGTAGAATTCATGGGAGGTGGGAGATACTTTTTGCACGGTGCCCATGTCCACCCAATAACTATCCGACGACCAGTCGTCGTCGTTGCAGCTGGTAAGCGCAATCGACATTACCGCTGCCAGTAGTAGTAAAATTCTTTTCTTCATGGTATCGATAATTTGAAATGGGTTTGGTTGAGATAACTTCAATGGCGGCATTATATTGGCAATGCCCTTGTCCATTCACCAAAAATCGTGCCTGAGCTGTTGCGTAGCGTGCGTTTTTGTTGAGAAATATGTCCTGCAATACGGGGAGGTGGCTGTGCATCGGGAAAGAAAAAGGGGTGGACTTTTACATCCACCCCCAATATGGTTCTAGCATTCCGTTACTGCTTACTGTGCGTAAAGCGATGCAAGATTAACAATAACGTCCTTTGCTTTTACTATAGATTCCAGCGGAACATATTCGAATTTCCCGTGGAAGTTGTGCCCGCCTGCAAAAATGTTGGGGCAGGGTAGGCCCATAAACGATAGGCGTGCGCCATCGGTGCCGCCGCGGATTGGCATTACGTGAGGTTTCACGTCGGCCATCTCCATTGCCTTTATGGCATTCTCTACGATGTGGTAGTGTGGCTCCACCTTCTCGCGCATGTTGTAGTACTGGTCTTTAATCTCCAGGGTTATGGTTCTGGCGCCGTAGCGTTGGTTTAGGAACTCGGCGATGCGCTGCATCTCTATCTTCTTTGCCTCGAACTTGGTGCGGTCGTGGTCGCGGATGATGTACTGGAACGAAGCATTCTCAACCGTTCCCTCGAACTTGGTGATGTGGAAGAAGCCTTCGTATCCGGTGGTGTGCTCGGGTCGCTGGCTTACGGGGAGCATTGCGTTAAACTCCTGTCCGATGAGGATAGCGTTTAGCATCTTGTCCTTGGCATACCCGGGGTGGATGTTGCAGCCCTGGATCTTTACGGTAGCGCCTGCGGCGTTGAAGTTTTCGTACTCCAGCTCGCCGATTGCGCCGCCATCGATGGTGTAGCCGAAGTCGGCGTTAAACTTCTCCACGTTGAAGAAGTCTACTCCGCAGCCCACCTCCTCGTCGTGCGAGAAGGCCACGCGGATATCGCCATGCTTCACCTCGGGATGCTCTACCAGGTACTCCATTGCCGACATGATGGCTGCGATGCCGGCCTTATCGTCGGCACCGAGTAGGGTTGTTCCGTCGGTGGTGATGATGGTTTGTCCTACGTAGTCCTTCAGCTCGGGGAAGTCGGCAACCTTTAGGGTTAGCCCGCGTTCCTTGTTGAGCAGGATGTCGTTGCCGTCGTAGTTGGCTACAATCTGTGGCTTGATGTCCTTCCCTGGCATATCAGGGCTGGTATCCATGTGCGCCATAAAGAAGATGGTGGGCACCTTTTTGTCGGCGTTCGAGGGGAGCGTTGCCGTAACGTATCCGTGTTCGTCTACGTCAACGTTGGCAAGGCCAATTGCCTTTAGCTCCTTTTCGAGCATGCGGCCCAGCACGCGCTGCTTTTCGGTGCTTGGGTATGTTTTCGATTCGGGGTCCGACTCGGTATCAACCGCTACGTACCTCAAAAACTTGTCTAAGATATTTTCTGACATTTCTCTATAGTGTTTGTCTGTGTTAAGTGCTTTTTCTTTCATCACCAATCACGTATCGTATATTACGACTTGCATTCGGGCTGCAGCCCTGCACCTTGCGTTGTGCCTTCTGCACCATCTGCTGTGCGTCGTGCTATGTTATTTGTCTTGCTTCTCGCGTCTTGAGTCTTGATACTTGCGTCTTGTATCTTGTCCCAACTTACTCCTCTTCGGGCTTAGCGCGTAGCGAATCCCAGATGAAGTAGCCGATGATGGCAGCATACATTACAACGGCAAGTATCTGAGCTCCGTTGCTCTCAGCCCACTCTGTAAGCGTTAGGTTTGCACCTAGGAAACGAATAATGGCGCTTACCACTCCCATTAGCGCACCACCGGCAATAAAGCCCGATGCAATAAGGGTTCCACGTTCCTTACGTGCCTTGTTAACCTCGGCAAACTTCGAGCGGGTGGCTACTATATGGGCTACAATACCGCCTACCAGTAGCGGAGTGTTCAGCTCGAGTGGAATAAACATTCCTAGGGCGAATGCTAGGGCAGGTACGCCTATCATGGTAAGGATTAGCGCTAGCATAGCACCTGCTCCGTAGAGCATCCATGGCGCTGCCTGGCCCGACATCATTGGCTCGATAACCGCAGCCATGGCATTGGCCTGTGGGGCAACGAGTGCACCTTCGCCAGAGAATCCGTAGGTCTTGTTAAGAACCATAATCACGCCGCCAACGGTAGCTGCGGACACTAGCGTTCCGAGAAACTTAAAGGTTTCCTGCTTACGGGGCGTTGTTCCAATCCAGTATCCGATCTTAAGGTCGGTAATAAATCCTCCAGCCATCGATAGCGCTGTACACACTACGCCTCCGATCACCAACGCAGCGGCCATCCCCTCTGTTCCCTTCAGTCCAACCGAAACAAGAATGCCCGACGAGATGATAAGCGTCATTAGCGTCATCCCCGAAACGGGATTGGTGCCTACAATGGCAATAGCGTTGGCTGCAACCGTGGTAAACAGGAACGCAATAATCATTACAATGGCCAACCCAACCAGCGCGTAGGTAATGTTGTGCACTACGCCGAACTGGAAGAAGATAAAGATGAGGGCAGCTCCTATAATAGTTCCTATAGCGATGAACTTCATCGAAAGATCGCGCTGGGTGCGGGCTAGAGCCTTATCTACGGCATGCTTTCCTCCAAGCTCCTTGGCGGCAAGCCCAACTGCATTCTTAATAATGCCCGACGAGCGAATAATACCAATCACTCCGGCCATGGCAATACCGCCAATGCCGATGTTACGGACGTAGGCGCGGAAGATCTCCTCGGGCTGCATCTGCCCAATTAGCTTTACCACGTTGGCACCAACGGCAACGGTTTGCCCATCGGCAAAGTATGAGATGATAGGTATCAGCACGAACCACGACACGAACGATCCGGCGCAGATAATGGCGGCATACTTAAGCCCAATGATGTAGCCCAGCCCCAACAGCGCCGATCCTACGTTCACCTTAAACACCATCTTTGCCTTATCGGCCAGCTCGGCTCCTGCAGGAATGATACGGGTGGTTATCACCTCGCTCCATGCGCCAAAGGTGGCCACAATGAAGTCGTAAAGACCGCCAACCAAGCCTGCAAGCACCAGCACCTTTGCCTGATTTCCGCCCTTGGCCCCTGATACGAGCACCTCGGTGGTAGCTGTAGCCTCTGGAAAGGGGTACTTGCCGTGCTGATCGGATACAAAGTACTTACGGAAGGGGATTAGGAACAGAATGCCGAGCACACCTCCGAACAGCGACGACAGGAATACCTGAAAGAAGTGAACGGATAGCTCGGGGTACTTTGCCTGAAGGATGTATAGCGCTGGAAGCGTAAAGATGGCTCCCGCAACAATCACCCCCGAGCATGCACCAATCGACTGGATGATGACATTCTCGCTCAGCGAGTTCTTACGGCCCGTTACCGTCGACAGCCCTACGGCTATGATGGCAATAGGGATGGCTGCCTCAAATACCTGTCCGACTTTCAGCCCGAGGTAGGCGGCTGCTGCCGAAAATATAACGGCCATCAACAGCCCCATAAGCAGCGAGTAGGTGGTTACTTCGGGGTATGTTTTTTTAGGAGATAGGATCGGCTCGTACACCTCTCCTTCCTTAAGATCGCGGTACGCGTTCTCAGGTAAACCAATGGGTTTTTCTTCTGGATTGTTATGCATTACGTTAAGTTTTTCGAATGATGCGGCAAGATAGGGATTTCCCGCGTAGGTTATTCGAAATATCGTTCCTTTTTTTTGCTGATTTTAGCTGTACAGGGTGGCCTGTGGAGCAGCACCTCTTGGTATCCTCCGAGGTTGTCTCAGCGTTGCTTTTTCCCTTCTTGGAAGGAGGTGTGATGGGTTGGAATGCATCCCCGCACTGCTCACTTACCCCAATAGCACAGCCGCTTACTTCTATTAACGTTAAGTTAAGAAATTTTCTCAAAGCCAAAATGTATAATCAATGACAGGTTATTCTTTCGTTTAGGTGGAAGTACTGGGTGAATGCTTTTTTTAATAGATGGTTTTTATGCTATTTGACATTTCGAACCCACCCCGACCCCTCCAATGGAGGGGATAACGTGCTGCTATTAGGCGTTTGTACTTCTGAATTGATACTTAGCTCGACGGCACAGCCGTATTCTCCTTTGCGCTTTTCCTAAGTTACTTATTATAGTAGCTCATCTCTCTAAGCTTTCATGACATCCTCCGAGGCCTCCTCATCGCTGCTTTTCCCCTCCTTGGGAGGGGTAGGGGTGGGTTGGATGCGCTTTTTGCACCTCTAACTTACCCCATCTCTCCTTCAGCATAAATAAAAAAAGGAGGCTCTCACCTCCTTGTATCTTCCTCTGCGGATGCCACACCTACGGGTGCGTGGCCCGCTGCTGCTAGTCTTGGGTAAAGTTGCCGATGCCCCAGCACAGCGCCACGCGCAGGTAGCCGGAGTTTCCCTTAAACTCGGGGAGCAGGGAGGTGGCAGCAAAGTTATACCCTGCGTCGACCCTCAGGCTGATGTTGTTCTCGTGCGCCTTCTCCGCGCTGCCGCTGCCGAGGCCGAAGTCGAACAGCTTCACCTCCGAGTGGATACCGGGCCCTGCCGCAAATGTTCGGTACACCCTTAGCTCCTTGCTGTCGTCCTTGGCGGCCTTGTAGATGTCGCTCTCTATGGTGCTCCCAGCCAGCGCTAGGTAGGGTGCCAGCATCACCCGGCTGTTGTGCACCACCGAGTAGCCGGCTAGGATGCCTCCCTCGAAGTAGGCAAAGTCGCTGCCGCTGGCAAAATCGTACGTCTTCGAATCGGAAACCACCGATAGGGCGTTGCGCAACTTCAGCTTGCCCGCCGATATGTACAGCGAAAGGTAGGCCCTGCTGATGTTGAAGTCTAGCGCCGCGAAGGGGACGCCTCGTGGTGCGAAGCGGCTGTGCAGCTCTCCCGTTGGGATGAATAGGTTGGCGCCTAAGGTCAGCGATATCGAGCCCTTAACGGGTTGCTTGGGCATGTAGGTGTTCACAAAGTCGTGGTAGGGCGTGCTGGTGTGCTGCATTCTGGCCTCCTGCACCATCTGCCCGTAGGTGTCGTTGCGCTCGCCCGTCTTCAGCAGCTGTAGGTAGAGCTGCAGCAGCCCCTTCTCCTCGGCGCTAAGCGCCGATGCGGCAACTGCCGCCCTTAGTGTGTCGCACTTCAGCGACGCCTTGCTGTAGAGCGAGTCGTAGATGGGGTAAGCCTTGGGGTAGCCGATGGCCTGCACCTCCTCGCGGTAGTTGGCCGCCTTGTCGAGCCAATCCTGCCAGCTCTGAAGCAGCAGGGTGATGCAAATTTCCTCGGAGTATACGAAGGGGCTGTAGCGCGGATCCTTTGCGTCGCGGTTCAGGCTGCCGTAGAGCTCGCGAGCCCTAGCGGTGTTGTTGGTTAGCAGCGCCTGTAGCAGCTGCTCCCGTCCGCTGTTTACCCGCAGCAGCGCGCTGTCGGCCTGCTGTGTTGTTTCATTAGCCTGCTGCGCCCCTGCGCTAAGGACCACCAGCACCACGCCAAGCGCAGCAAGTAGAAGCTTCTTCCTCATATCCCAACGATTAAAAATTTGCAAGTTGTTGCCGTTCGTTTATTCCCCTTCTGCTGCCTGTAGTAGGCTGCTGCTATGCTGCAGCGCCTCATCCCCTACATGCTGGCTAGCATTAGGCGAATGTAGCACAGATTATTGTTTTTGGCAATACGCGGTGAGACGCTTACCTCTTTTTCTGCTCGTAAGGTTCTTGGCTTTTAGTAGGCTACCTAGGCATACCGATGTAACGTATTGCTTGGAAAAGATCCTAACCGTTGGCTGGCTGGTCTCGCCCAACAGGAGCTTTGTCTTTCGTCACCCATGGATGTCTATCCCCCCGTACTCCCTTCACCGCTGCGGCTTCTCCTATAGACAAGCCTTTGCTACGCTACTTTGGAGAGCCTCGGGTTCATCGAGGTGTTTTGCCTGTTGGTCGATTAAAATTTGACGGGCGAGCCTTTCTTCCGATATTTGCTCTACAAGGATGGGATGGGGCAGCTACAATGCTTCGAAGCGGTGCCCAATTTCCCAAATAATCCCTTAACTTTAGGTCTTTAACTCGCGGCAATGGATAAATCTGATAGGTACAAAAGCAGACGGGTCAGCGTGCTCTTCCATCTCTCCGTTCTGACGTTGGTCGTCGTCCTGAACCCCCCAATTTGGTCACCATCGACGGCCTCGTCCTGTACGTTGTAACGAGGGTGTTTCCTCTTGTCGTGTTCTACGCCTGCTACTTCTGGCTGGTGCCTGCCTACCTGGCAAAGCGGCGGATACTTACCTTCCTTGCGCTGCTGCTGGTGCTGCTCAACGCCATAACCGTAGCGGGCTACCTCTCCATTGAGGTGGCCAACGATCTTTACGCCGGAAACCCTATCCATCTCTTCTATCGGTTGGATTTTCACCTCTCCGGCTTGCTCGCCATGACGGTGGCCGCCATCTTCGGCATCGCGTTCCGCTCCGTCTTCGGCTGGTACGAGGCGATGCAGACCCGGAGCCGGCTCGAAAAGGAGAAGCTGCAGAGCGAGCTGCTGCTGCTAAAGGCGCAGGTTAACCCGCACTTCCTGTTCAACACCCTTAATACGATCGACTACCTGATCTACGCCGATCAGCCAAAGGCGTCGGAGTCGCTCATCAAGCTCTCCTCGCTGCTGCGCTACGTGATCTACGAAACCGTGGGCGATCAGGTGCCCCTTCAAACCGAGATTGAGCAGATGAGGGCCTACGTCGACCTGCAGCGGCTGCGCTACGGCGACCTCTCCTCCGGCATCTGCACGGTTGCGGACGATCCTTCCGGCAAGATGGTCGCCCCGATGCTCTTTATGCCCTTCATCGAGAATGCCTTCAAGCACACCGACGAGGCCGGCATACGGAAGGGGATGGCCATCGGCTTCTTTGTTGGCGCGCAGAGCCTGGAGTTTACCTGCAAGAACCATATCTCGCTCAAGGACGATCGGCATGGCGGCGGGTTTGGCCTGGAGAACGTTCGGCGTCGCCTTCAGATGCAGTATCCCCATCGCCACGAGCTGGCCATCGATCAGTCCGCAGAAGTTTTCTCCGTCACCCTAAAGCTTACCCTGCAATGACCCTACGCTGCATCACCGTTGACGACGAGCCCTTCTCGCTGGCAAAGATTAACGGCTTCATCGCCCGCGTGCCCTACCTAACGCTGGTGGCGTCCTTCTCGTCCGCCATCGAGGTGCTTCCCTACGTTAAGCAGCACCCCGTGGAGCTGCTCTTTCTGGACATCCAGATGGAGAATCTCACGGGCATCGAGCTGCTGGAGATCCTCGACCCCAAGCCGGAGGTCATCCTCACCACCGCTCACGACCAGTACGCGCTCAAGGGCTACGAGCTTAACGTGAGCGACTACCTGCTGAAGCCCTACTCCTTCGAGCGCTTCCTCAAGGCAACCGAGAAGGTGCTCGGCAGGTTGGCGCCGGCGCCGGCAGAGCGGTGCATGGACGAGTTCATCTTCCTGAAAACCGAGTATAAGCTCGAGAAGGTGCGCTTCGACGAGATCCTGTACGTCGAAAGCCGGGGGGATTACATCTACGTGGTTACGCCTAGGGTGAAGGTCCTTACGCTGATGTCGCTGAAGGGCATGGCGGAGAAGCTGCCGCTCGACAGTTTTGTTCGGGTCCATAAGTCGTACATCGTTGCGGTTGATAAGATCGACGCCATCGAGCACGGTCGCGTTCACATCCGGGGCAGCGCCATCCCCATCGGCGACATGTACCGCGAGAAGCTCTGGCAGCGGCTCTCGCTTTGAAAAAGAAATCCCCCTGTCTGGGATCAAGCCCTGACAGGGGGAGCGCATTACGCCGATGTTTTTCTGCTTATGAATTTGGACGTTTAGAAGTATAGCGAGATCCCAATATTACTTCCAAAGGTTGATTGCTTGTGCTTAAACTCTTTGTCATCTGTATCTTTTAAGGACGACTTGGTGTACGACAAGCATAAATCTATGGAAACGTAATTTGACACAAAGTAGGCAACCCCACCTCCAATGTTTACGCCACAACCGTTTAAAGTCTGCTTGTATTCGGAGTTATACATTCCCGAAGGTGTTTTTGCCTTGTTGGTAACAGATTGAAGGCCTATGCTGAGCTGTGCGAATGGTCTAATCTTGCCATCAACCGGAAAGTAGTACATGGCAGTTGGTGCAATCAGCGTAGAGGTTGACTTATTATAGTTCTCATCATCAATCTCCGTTTTGGAGCTTGTTATGTTGAAGGATAAACCAATCGCCAAATTATCCATAATGAAATAGCCCGCTGAAGGGTTGAATGAAAATGTCTTAGTGTCATATTCGTTTAGTGTTTCTCCATCGTAAACGTTCTTTGTGTTGCTACTCAAGAACTGTAAGCCTGTACTTCCGGTAATGATGTAGTTTCCCTTCGAAGTTTGCCCGTAAGAGTTTATGGATGCTATTAATGCTCCAATCAAAAATCCTAATTTTACAGTACGTTTCATTGTATTTGTTATGCTTTCCCTACTCGTATGGCTTTTCGGTGTCGCCCCGTTTTTTTAGTGGTCTCTGGCTCCTCTTAATATTTTTCAGTATGATGTGTTGATAATTCTTATTGCGTTGTTTTTCCCTATACAGGCTTTAAACCTCGATCTGTGTGGCCGTATAGCCGTAGCGTTACTTCATTCCTAGGTGCTGCTTTAGCGTGTTGTTGTTCTTTGCCGTTACTAAACTTGTGATTTCGCTAGTCTGCCCTTTGCTTTTGTCGCTATTCTCGCAGTAGCTAGCCAGCAGTAGGGACACACCGTACTTTACCGCCGAATCATCTTTTGCTTTATTTTTATTTTCGAGCGCAAACTTAGTCATACAGGCCATATAAATACTAAGTATCGGTTGATTTTCTTCGCTCAGCTTGGCTATCGATTCGTCGATGCTAAACGAGTAGTCGCTAGTCTCCTTCATCCATCTGACAACCAGCTGTAGCGCCTTCAAGAGGTTCGCATCGTCGGTAACAAGCTTTATGGGGCTGCCCAAAAGGTAGCTCGCGCACTCGAGCACCAAGCCCTCGTTTCGGGCATAGTCCGCCTTTTAATTCAGCAGGATGCTATCCTGCTTCGAGTAATCCTGAGCGCTTGCTACACCCAGGCAGCCTACAAGCAGCAGGCTTAGGAACGCCGCTTTCATTTTCATAAGGTGATATTTATGGTTGTGTTAGCTCTACTCTAGCGCCTGCTTTCGGATGCTCAGCCCTGCTTCGCGCTTGTGTAGGGCTAGGAACTATTCTACTACTTTGGTGTGGCTCCCTGCGACAAGGGCTTTTCTCCTCCGCTCGTTAAGCTGATACCTTTGATCTGCGGCTACGGCTGATGGTAGCACGTAATCCCCTCCGTTGGAGGGGTGTAGGGGTGGGTTCTCTGCTGGTTGGCGATGCTGACATTCGTTCTTTCAGTATCGTCACCTGCGCAAGGGGGAGTTATTCCTTCCTTGGATATTCTGCACGACCTAGAATACACCACCGCTTGTCGGGCTATCCCGCTCACCTCTGCGGCTGCTTCCACTCCTGCCTCAGCAGGCTGTACACCTCGATGTCCGTAAACACGCCACCTACCAGCAGCTCGCCATCACGCTCAATACCCTCGAAGGTAAAGCCCAACCGCTGGGCGATGCTTCTGCTTCGGGCGTTGCCCACGGCGCACTTAATCTGTATACGGTTCATACCCATCTCGGCAAACGCGTAGCTCGCCAGCGCACCTACCGATTCCGTTACGATACCCTTTCCCTGGCACTCCTCAGCCAGCCAGTAGCCAACCTCCGTTTTCCTATTCAGCCTGTCGGTGCCCTTAAAGCCCACCAACCCGGCAAATTGTCCCCAGTAGCGGATGGTAAGCACCAGGTCTCGGCTCGCCTCCGGCGCCTCAATAACCGATCGGATGTACTGCTCCGAGTCTTCCACCTTCTGGGTGAAGTCTACGAACGGCAGCCACCTGCGTAGGTACTCCCTCTGGCTGTCTATCGTTGTAAAGATATCGGCTGCGTCCGATAGCACTAGAGGCTTTAGGTGTACCTCCTCGTTTACCTTTAGCGTTTCCATGTTTAGCGTCTATTTTCTTTTACTACAAATCGTGAAACCACACCGCAACGAAGGTGCGACAGCGAACCTTTTTGCCGTTGCGTGTTGCCGGCCTCCAGTACCCCTCCATTAGCCTAACCAGCCGGAGCGCCTCGGCATTAAAGCATCCGCATCCGGGAATCTCCCTTACGAAGCCGATGCTGCTCAGCCTTCCATCTGGCTCTACAACAAAGTTCAGGTACACCTTCCCCGTACAATCCTCTTCTTGGGGGTATCTTAGGTTGTCTCTGTAGAACTCGTTCAGCCTTTCCCTTTGCGTACCTCCCTTTTTGTAGGTGAACTCCGGCGCTGCTACCCGCGAGTCGAATATGGTATAGGCTGTGGTGTCGGGCAATGCCCCATGCCGAGCGGCTAGCAGGTTGGCTGAGCTAAGCAGCAGCGCAATTGCTGCCACCATGGGGCAGGCAGCCCTTGTGATATACTCGAAGTGCATGGCTTAGCGTTGTTTGCTGATTCTTACTTATGCTGATGATGGGTGATACCATGGGGACGGATGCTATGCACGTAGCGTGTACGCCACCGCTTGGCAGCTACGCCTCCCTACCCTCCACCAATCGCTGTGGCACCCGATGGCGCTACTGCGCCACCTCCGCCTTTTCGCCAAACTGCTCCTTGATCATCTCCTTCAGCTTCAGCTGCTGCTCGTAGCTCAGCTGCATCACCATGTCGTCAATCTGCAGGTCCTCCTCCTGTTTTAACCGTAGCTGCTGCAGCGGCACATCCTTGCTGGCGAAATCGCGGCTTGGCCTCCACTCCAGCAGGTCGTTGGGCGTGCAGCCCAGCTTCAGGCACATCGCCTCCAGGCTGCTCAGCCGCAGCTGCGACACCTGCAGGTTAACAATTCGGTGTACGGTGTTCTCCTTGTACCCCTTCTCCTTCAAAAACTTCCGGGGGTCGCGTACGCCCGCCGCTCTGAAAATTCTACTTAGGTTGAATACTAGCATATCGGTTAAGTATTTTAGGTTGCTTTTGCCGCCTCTCCGTACCGCCTTTGCGCGTCGCCTACCTGCTATGCGGATGCTGTAGGGCTGCATCTTTCTAGCAACCAATTTACAAAAAAAAGCAATTAGCTGTGGTTAGTATAAAATTATTTTTTGATGGATGCGCATCACCCCCTGCCCGATGCGCCGCACCTGCCGGGGCGATGGCATACCCCGCTGCCAGCCGGACGCATCCCTCCGCTGCCGATGGCAAACCTTGGGCTGGCGCCCTCCACGCTTCTGCTGGATGGGCATACCCGTCAGCTTCCGCGAGCATCCACGACGCTGCTGGCTACACCCTCTCGCTATCGAAGGTACACCATCCTCTTGCGTCCTTTATGCTTCTGGTTGATTTTGGTGGCTGCCCAGCCGCGCCTAGTAGGTTTGTGGTTGCGCCTGCGCATCTCGGGTTGGATGCCCCTGCATTTGCGGATGCTGATTGGCAGTTCGAGGTAGAGCTTATGCTACTCGTGGCTGCGCTCGGGTTGTGCGTAATGGATGTCTTTATCTTCGTGGCTGCGCTTTATAGTATCGCGGTGGATGTTTTTATCTTCGTGGCTGCGCTCGGGTTGTTTGGGGTGGATATTTATATGTTCGTGGCTGCGCTTTATAGTATCGTGGTGGATATCTTTATGTACATGGCTGCGCTCTGGGTGTTCGAGGTAGATGTCTTTATGTTCGTGGCTGCGCTCTGGGTGATCGAGGTGGATGTCTTTATGTTCGTGACTGCATTCTATTTGTTCGCGGTAGATGTTTTGAGCTGCTCGTTGGTACTTCTGCAATTCGATGATGTCGTCTTGCAGCACGTGGACGAGTTTTGGTTGTCCGAGGTAGGGTTTTTGCACCTCGTGGCTGCATTTGCGTTGTTCGTGACTGCGCTCTACAATAGCCAGCTGTAGCTCTTGTTGTTCGCGGCAGTAATCGAATAGCTCGACGAGTTGCTCTGTTTGTTCGAATAGGGGCTTGGTGATGTTCGGGTTGCGCTCGCTATGCTCGAAGGTGAGGTTGCTTAGCGCTGCGTTGTATCCAACAGCTTTCGCTTAGACTGTGCGCACCAGCCGCTTGGTACGCCTAACGCTGCTCCTGCTGCCGATGACCTTCTGCTGTTGTCCGCCACCTTTCGGCTAGCCCCCAACAGCAAGACGCAGGTGCCGATGCTCCGAGCCGTTGCCTCCAACTCCCCCTGCATCGATACCTGCGTCCTTACTCTTTATGGCTAGACCCAGCGCCTAGCTACTAGTATCTAACGTCTAGCATCTAAAATCTAATGTCTTGCGTCTATTATCTTGTGTCTTGTGTCTCTACCTCTTCACCACCTTCACCTCAAACAGTTTGGGCCAGTTCTTACCCGTCACGTAGATCTTGCCGGTGGCCTTGTGGTAGGCAATACCGTTGAGCACGTCGGTGCCCTCCTTGTAGTCCTCCTTGGGCAGCAGATTGCTGAAGTCGATATACCCCAGCACGCGTCCCGTCGCTGGGTCTATGCGGGCAATCTTATCCGTTTGGTAGATGTTGGCCCACAGCTCGCCGTCGATGTACTCCAGTTCGTTCAGCTCCTCCACCGGTCCCACGTTGTCGAACACCTCTATGCGGTTCTTCTCCGTCAGGTTGGCGGGGTCTATGATGCGGATGGCCCTGGTACCATCGCTCTGGAAGAGCATCTTTCCGTCGGTGGTCAGGCCCCATCCCTCACCGGCGTAGGTGAACTCGCTTATCTTTTTGAAGCTCTTCTTATCGTAAACGAAACCTCGCTGCTCCTGCCACGACAGCTGGTAGATCTTATCGCCCAGTATGGCGATACCCTCGCCAAACACCTGGTCGGGGAGAGGGAGGCTCTTTACCACCTGTCCGCTTTTCAGTTCAACGATGCGCAGGTCCGATATGCCCCGCTGACCCGTTCCTTCGTAGAGCGTATTCCCGTCGAAGGCGAGTCCCTGCGTGTAAGCGCGGGTGTCGTGTGGGTAGGTGGCAACAACGGTGTAGCGGTAGCTGGCCGGCTTGCTCGCCGACTTGATGCTCAGCGACAGATATCTCTCCGCAGCCACCGTTCCGCCCTTGTAGGCCTCAATAACGATGCGCTGGCGTCCCAACTTCATCCCCGCAGTGGCAATTGTTGCCGATGTCTCAAGCCCTTTCTGTATGCGCTTGTCGTTTAGCGATACCGTAATCGAATCTGGATTGGCAGCCTCTTTGGGTAGGGTAAACGACAGGGCAATTGCGTCGCCTTCCTTTATCATATCGCCTTCTTTATAGCGCGATACCTCAATTTGAGGCGCTGCCTTTATTGTTTCGCCGGCAGAGGTTGCCTCCTTCTTGGAGTCTCCGCTGCACGATATGAGCGATAGCGATAGCAGCGCTGCGTAAACCATGGGTTGGTATTTAGTCATTGTATTGTTATAGGAAAAATAGTTTTCTTCTCTTTTTAATGGGGATCATCTCGTCCGGGAAAATCATCTGAAACGTTTCTCCCCATCCCTGAAACGGAGGAACTGCCCTATCGTCGATGTAGAATCGGGCATCAATCTTTCGTGATGTCTCAACGTAGCCAGCTTCGTTGGGGTGATTTTGGTTCACCGCGTAGAATTCTACCCCGTTCTTTCGGCAGAACTCAACGGCTTCGTCGAGCAGCTCCCCCTCGCGGCAAGTCCACAGAATTAGTGCGCATCCTTTCTCCTGAAAAGCTTTAAGGGTTTCGAAGGCAAAGGGTAGCGGCTTGCCTATTTTGGGGTATCTGTTTTCTACAATTGTCCCGTCAAAATCTACTGCGATCCTGTACATTGTATGAGTGATATAGGGTCCGTTTTGGTGGTAAAGGTAGCATGTTTAGCATATTTCGCCAAAAGTTCTTTGGCATGCTTAGGGGAAACTTGCGCCTCGCCAGCTCTGCATGCAAATTCATAACGAAGCGTTGAGATATATATTGTATTCCTTGTATTTGAGGAATTACTAGTCGCGTCTAGCCATAGTTAAATAATCTAATATTTAAGAATCCTCAAATGTCGGTAATAGTGATTCTGAAAGGACCTAAGGAATTTAATTTACTTTTGCCCCAATAAGCAACACAAACACGTATAATGAACCAATCGGGTTTTATTAAGAATATCCCCAATAGCCTTACTTCGCTTAATCTTGTTTCGGGATGTATCGCAATTGCCTTCGCCTTTCATGGCATGCTATCCTACGCCGGCTACCTTATCCTAGTCGCTGCAGTGTTTGACTTCTTTGATGGCATGGTTGCCCGATCGCTAAAGGTTCATTCGCCCATAGGTAAGGAGCTCGACTCGCTTGCTGATGTGGTAAGCTTTGGCGTTGCTCCAACAATCATTCTGCTGGAGCTTATGGCAAAAGCGCTAATGCCACAGCAGGATGTTTTCTTGGGCTTCTTCGAGTCTTTCTCGAGTAGCGAATTGCCTCCGCTTACCAAGATCTTCATGTACCGCAATGTTATTGAGTTCGGTTTCTGGACTTACTTTTTCTTAGCAACCCCGCTGCTCATTGCAGTCTTCTCTGCACTACGTCTTGCTAAGTTCAATATCGATACCCGTCAGACAACCTCGTTTATTGGGTTGCCAACCCCTGCCAACGCAATATTTATCCTATCCCTCGGATTTATCTCCGAAAACGTAAAGAATCCTACCGTTCAGGGCATCATCATTCACCCAATGACGCTGTTCTTTGTTTCGGCGATTTTTTCGTACCTGCTTGTTTGCGAGATGCCAATGTTTGCGCTAAAGTTTAAGAGTTTTGGCATTAAGGATAATGCGCTCAAGTATGGCTTCATTGCGGTATCGCTTATCCTTATTGCGATCTTCAAACTGTATGCGCTGCCAATTGTAATCCTTCTTTACATCCTGGTGTCGTTTGTGGTATGGGTTGCCAGCCAGCTAAAGGCGAATAGCGATTTGAAGTACTAGGAGTCGTTAGCCTATTCTTTGCTGTAAACGCTCGACCATCAGCGCTACTGCTGGACATACAAATACGTTTTTATAGGTCAGGTTTAGAATTTGGTGCATGTTTACCCTGTCGGTATGCGGATATTCGCGGCATGCGCGTGGGCGCGACTCGTAGATGTTGCAGTACTTATCCTTCATCAGAAACGGACATGGCGTTTGATGGTAAACGTAGTCGTTGTCGCTGTCGATGTAAAGATGTTGTGCTACAACCTGAGATGGCTTTATGCGTAGATGCTTCGCCATTCGCGAAATGTCGTTATCGGTAACTATTGGGCTGATGGAGGAGCAGCAACCTGCGCAATCTAGGCAGTCTACTTCCTCAAATACCTCGTCGTGGAGTTCATGGAAAAGCTTATCGAGGTTCTTAAGTTTTTTCGCCTTTATCTTGCTGAAAAAATCCTTTATTCTATTCTGGTTATCCTTTGCTCTTGTGATAATTGCTGAAAGTTCTGGTGTCATAAGTTGGCACGAATTTTGGCGCAAAGAAATAAAATCTCAGAATATCTTCTATTTCACAACCTCTAAATAGGGCAACTATAATCTATTGGTCGAGGGTGGCATCGCTTTTTATCGTAGGTAACTTCTTTTATTTCCAGTGTATGTTAAAGTGAATTAAATGTATCTTTTTAATTTTTTATGAAATGTTTCTTTACTAATATTGAACCAAAATAATGTTTTACAGCAGATTTTTAAGGGAAAAAGTTGCCGTTGAACAGAACTTATGGCAATATAATCTGCATCAAACAACTAACGGACTTTAAAGTTAGGTTTACAAATATGAGGCATCACGAAATTGACCCCAAAGCGTATATCGAGAATGTCTACAGCGTATTTACCCACCTGTCTGACGAAGATAAGGAGGCAATTATGGCTAATACAACTTGGCATCGCTTTAAAAAAAGCGAGATTGTTTTTAAGGAAGGTGATAAGCCTACGGGTCTCATTGTTTTGGTTGCTGGTAAGGTAAAGATGTTTAAGGAGGGTGTTGGTGGTCGTGAGCAAATTATTCGTATGGCTAAGCCTAGCACCATGATTGGTTACAGAGCCCTTTTTGCCGATGAAAACTACATCTCGTCTATTCAGGCAATTGAGGAGAGCATAATTTGCATTATCGATAAGGCTACGCTCTACAAGATTATGCGCTCGAATATCGATATGACCCTCGCGCTGCTAAAGGTTGTTGCTTCGGAACTTGGTTTTTCCACTAACAGAACCGTTACGCTTACCCAAAAGCATATTCGTGGGCGTCTTGCCGAATCGTTGGTATTCCTTAAGGAAACATACGGTTTCGAGGATGATGGTGGAACGCTTAAGGTTTACCTGTCGCGTGAGGATTTGGCGAGCCTGTCGAATATGACAACGTCTAATGCAATCAGAACCCTTTCGAGCTTCGCTGCCGAGGATCTTATTCACCTCGATGGACGCCGAATCAAGATTCTTGATTTGAAAAAGTTAGAACGAATTAGCGATTTAGGATAAAATGAAAGAGACCACCATAGGGTGGTCTTTTTTTGCTTATTCCTGAATGTAGATGCGCTTTACGCGCCTTGATATTCCTGTCAGTATCTCGTACGGGATGGTTCCAATCCATGATGCGATATCCATTATGGTTGGGTTCTCGCCAAAGATGGTTACCTCATCGCCCTCGTGAGCATCAATATCTGTTATGTCGATCATGCAGGTGTCCATGCAGATGTTGCCGATGATTGGAGCCAACTCGCCTTTCACCATAATCTTTCCAACGCCATTGCTTAGCCTTCTGTTAAGCCCATCGGCGTAGCCAATAGGGATGGTGGCAATACGCTTAGGCGTCTCCACCTTGCCCTTTCGTCCATAGCCTACCGATTCGTGAGGTGGAATGTCCTTGGTTTGAACTATTGTGGAGCGTAGGGTGCTTACCATTTCGAGCTTAGCCTGGTTGGCTGCGCTTACCCCGTAAAGACCAATGCCCAACCGTACCATGTCGAATTCTGCACTTGGGAAGCGTTCTATCCCTGCGGAGTTAAGGATGTGGCGGTTGATATGGTACCCCAGCTTATCGATTATCCGCGATGAAAGCCGGCTGAAGAGGGCTATCTGCTGGTTGGTGAAATCGTCGTGGATAGCCTCGTCGCTTGCGGCAAGGTGCGAGAATATGCTCGATATCCTTAGCTGCTCGTCGTCCTTTAGGAAGGAAATTAGCTCGTCGATGTCCTCTTCGATGAAGCCAAGGCGGTGCATGCCGGTGTCGAGCTTAACGTGGATTGGGTAGCTGGTGACGCCAGCCCTGACAGCGGCATCCCTAAAGCGGGTGAGGGCGGTTCTGCTGTATATTTCGGGCTCTAGGTTGTAGCTAATCATGAGGTCGAACGAGCCGGGTTCGGCGTTGAGCACGATGATGGGCATGGTGATGCCAGCCTCGCGTAGTTCCACCCCTTCGTCGGCAAAGGCTACGGCAAGGTAGTCGATCCGCTGGTACTGCAGCATGCTGGCGATCTCGTAGAAGCCGCTGCCGTACGAGAATGCTTTGACCATTGCCACAAACTTGGTGGTGGGCTTAACCAGCGAGCGGAAGTAGTTGAGGTTGTTGACCAGCGCGTTGAGGTTGATCTCTAGTACCGTCTGGTGTATTTGGCGCTCGAGCTGGCGCGATATGCGCTCGAACTGGAAGCTGCGGCTCCCTTTTAGAAGGATCGCCTCGTTGGCAAAATCCTCCTTGTGGTAGGAGTGCAGAAAGTCGTCGGTGCTGGTGAAGAAGCGCTTCTCGATGCCCGTAAATAGCGACTCATTGGCGCTAATGGCGGTGCCGATGCCGATGATCTTATCCACATGCTTTTCCTTAACCAGCCTGGCAACCTCGCTGTAGAGCTCCTGGTTGCTTTTGCCGCTCTGGAAGATATCTGAAAGGATAAGCGTTCGCTTGCTAAACTTTTGGTTGTTGAGCAGGTTCAGCGCGATGGTTAGCGAGCTGATGTCGGAGTTGTAGCTATCGTTGATGATGGTACAGCTGTTTATGCCCTCCTTCTGCTCGAGGCGCATGGCTACGGGGATGAGCTTCTTTACGCGCTCCTCGATAAACTCTGGCGTAAAGCCAAGGACGAGCAGCAGCGAGATGCTGTGCATGGCATTCTCCACCGAGGCATCATCAGTAAAGGGGATTTCAGCCGTGAAGGTCTCCTGCGCGTAGCAGAGCGTTAGCTTCGTGTGCTTGTCCACCTCCTTGCCCAGGATGGTAAGCGACGCATCCTTTGAGGTTCCCCATGTGAATAGTTGCTTGCCCTTGAGCGGGATGTTGTGCACCTCCTCGTTGATAAGGCTATTGTCGAGCTGGTAGATGATTACCTTGGAATGCTCGAAGAGCTCCAGCTTCTCCTGTAGCTTCTCCCGTAAGGTGCTAAAGTTCTCCTGATGCGCGGCGCCGATGTTGGTGATGATGCCGATATCGGGAGTCAGGATGTGCTCGAGGCGGTGCATCTCGGAGGGTTTGGATATGCCAGCTTCGAAGATGGCTACGTCGTTTTCGGGGCTCATGAGCCACACCGAGAGCGGAACGCCAACCTGCGAGTTGTAGCTGCGCGGGCTGCGCACCACCTTCTTCTCGCCGTGCATCAGCTGGGTGGCCCACTCCTTAACCACCGTTTTGCCGTTGCTGCCGGTGACGCCTACCACGGGGTAGCTGAAGCGCCTGCGGTGGAAGGCGGCCAGCGACTGCAGCGCGTCGAGCGTATTATCGACAAAGATGAAGCTGGCGTCGGCGAACTTGCTGATGTCGGGGAGCGCTTTTTGAACTACCACAAAGCTGCGGATGCCCTTTTGGTAGAGTTCGGAGATAAACTTGTGCCCATCGTGGTGAATGCCCTGTATGGCAAAGAAGATGGAGTCGTTGGGAGATGCGGCGCTTCGGCTATCTATTATAAGGTGGCTTACCGTGGCATCCGGATTACCCACCAGCTTGCCGCTAACGGCAAGGGTGATATCCTTTAACGTGTAATTTGGCATGCTGTAAATAGTATCAAGTGTCAGGATACCAGATTTTGGATCAAGTATCACGGCACTGTTAATCTCCTAGGAGAAGTTAAACGGGAATAGGCGGAAGGAATAGAACGCTGATTTTACTGGTATAGCCGATGTTCACAGATCTTCGTTCAGTGCTGCTTGGTTTAGTGCTCCATTCAACCAGCGCTGTCATTGGCTCCGCCGAGCGGGTACTGCTCGGGGCTGTGACAAGCACGGGGATGGCGCATTGGGTGTCATCATTCTCCTAACAAATCGACATTGGATTGTTCTCTGTGACCTCGGCGTATCCGTGCCTCGGTGTTGAATATCTACCGCCTTACCGCTTCGAATCGTTGTTCGCCTTGTTGAAGCAGGAGCGGCAAAGAGGCTCGTAGGAGTCTTTTTCGCCCAAAACCACCAGCTTATCGTTCACAACGGTTCTATGCGAATACTGAGCTAAGTTACCGCATTTCATGCAAACGGCATGAACTTTTGTGACATATTCTGCCGTTGCCATCAGCGAGGGGATTGGCCCGAAGGGCTTTCCCTTGTAGTCCATGTCCAGTCCGGCAACGATTACGCGGATACCCTGGTTGGCGAGGTTGTTGCAGACGTCGATAAGGCCCATGTCGAAGAATTGCGCCTCGTCGATGCCCACCACGTCCACGTCGCCGCAGAGGAGTAGGATGTTGCCCGAGCCGGACACGGGGGTGGAGCGGATGGCGTTCGAATCGTGCGAAACTACCTCGCTGGTGGAGTAGCGGACATCAACTTCGGGCTTGAAGATCTCGACCCGCTGGTTGGCAAATTTGGCTCGCTTCAGGCGGCGGATAAGCTCCTCGGTTTTACCCGAAAACATCGATCCGCACACCACCTCTATCCATCCTTTTGAGGCCCTACCGTTTAACGATTTTTCCAGAAACATATACTGCTCGTACCTTTTATATAACTACTTTTACAAAAGTATTATTTTTTGATTCCTTTTTACTGATAAATAGAAGATACCCCAATGAACTTGCCAACAATTTCATCCGAGCTGAAGCTGCTTTTAACGCTGGTGGACCAATGGAAGTCGAGCAATAAAATCCCCGATATCGAGCGCGAGATTGCTTTAGATAAGCTGAAAATGGTATACGCCCAGCTGAAGGAGTTCACCCAGCCCGCCGATAGCTTTACGGCGAGCTACGAGCGGCCGCAGGCTGGCGCGGCAGCAGGCAGCAGCAGCCTTTGCGGGGTCTTCTACGAGATTCAGGAAGAGGTGGCGGAGAGGCTCGAGCCAATGCCTGCCGTTAAGGCGCAGCCCGCTTCCGGCATCGAGGAGCTGGTTATCCCCGACTTCCCGTTGCTGACCGGAAGGCCTAAGGAGGCCGACGAGCAGCCTGCCCGGCTCACCGTTGAGGAGGCATCGCCCATCCTCAAGTCGATATCGAGCATTGCCGATGCCATCAACAGCAGCGCAAGGCCCGCCGAGGTGAGGACCGAGCCCCAAGCAGCGCCTGCGGCTAAACGGCCTAGCCCGGTAGCCGAGCCGGTACGGGTGGAGGAGCCGGTTGCCCCAACCCCCAAAGCGGAGAGCCCCCGATTGGGCGAGGCCGCCGAAGTCCGGAAGCCATTCGTGAAGGAGCCGGTAGCGCCCAGCCGACAGCCCGATGTGGCGCCGAAGCCCCAGGGTAAGCCCGTGGAGGATATCCGAAAGGCCATCAGCTTTAACGATAAGTTCTTCCTGATTAAGGAGCTGTTTAAGGGCGACGCCCACGCCTATGAGGCAACCATCACCCAGCTGAACTCCTTCGAAACGCTCGACGAGGCGCTGATCTACATCCAGGAAAACTACCGCTGGGATGCCTCATCGACGGCCGCCCTGCTGATTGTTGACCTGCTGCAGCGGAAGTTCATCTAGGGAGAAGTAAAGAGGAATTTATTCGGAAGATGCTACTTCAGAAGCTAGACGAGGCTATAGGAATAATTGCTGCAACGATCATTCAACGTAGATTATCCCCTCCCTTGGAGGGGCAGGGGTGGGTTTAAAAGCTGCCCAACGTGGAAATGCATCGAAGCTGTAGTGAACGACCCCTGTCAGGGGTGCACACCTTAAGTTGTCAGAAGAATCTAGCGTCTATTATCTAAAATCATAATCAGCGAATGTCAAAGCTCTACATAGTTCCAACGCCCATTGGGAACCTCGAGGATATGACCCTGCGGGCCATTAACGTGCTGAAAAGCGCCGACGTGGTGCTGGCCGAGGATACCCGCAAGTCGGCCATCTTGCTGAAGCATTACAGCATTCAGGCCAAGCTGCAGAGCCACCACAAGTTTAACGAGCACAAAACCGTGGATATGGTGGCCGACCTGATCGGCGCCGGCCAGTCGGTTGCCCTAGTCTCCGATGCTGGCACGCCCGGCATCTCCGACCCCGGCTTTCTGCTGGTGCGCACCTGCCTGGAGCGCGGCATAGAGGTGGAGTGCCTGCCCGGCGCAACGGCCTTTGTGCCCGCGCTGGTAAACAGCGGCCTGCCCTGCGACAAGTTCGTGTTCGAGGGATTTCTGCCCCAGAAGAAGGGGCGTCAAACCAGGCTCGAGAAGATGGCTACCGAAGATCGTACCATCGTCTTTTACGAGTCGCCCCACCGCCTGGTGAAGACGCTCACCCAGCTGGCCGAGCACATGGGCCCCGACCGTAGGGCCTCCGTTTCGCGCGAGCTCACCAAGCTCTACGAGGAGAACGCCCGCGGCACCCTTGCCGAGCTCATCGCCCACTTTAGCGCCAAGGAGGTGAAGGGCGAGATCGTCATCATCGTGGAGGGCGTCACCCAAAAGGAGACCAAGAAGCGGAACAAGTACCGCAACGACGAGGACGAGGACTACAACTCGGAGGAGTGGGTGGAGAAGAATGAAGAATGAAAATCTGAAAGCATGAAAATATGAAAAATGCCGATCTGTGTAGGGTCGGCATTTTTTGGTTACTGGTAGGCTAAACTTGTTTCGCTTTAACAGTTTGAACAAAGCTTTCAAGAGTTAGAATCTTGCTCCTGTAGTCTTTTGGGAAAAAGTTTAGAAATTGATTGGGGACGACTAGGCAAACGTCATATTTATACATTTCATCGAGCTGGTTCTTCGAAATGCCCTGTTGTAGTGTAAACAGGTGTTTTGTTTTAATCTTATCGGCTTCATTCAGTATTTGCCTCCACCGATCTTTGCAGGTTGTTTTAGCGGCTAGCAGAATTAATTTGTTGCCGTCAAACCTTGAGTTGTGGTATGCTTCAACGCTTGGGAATAGAAAGTCTGGTTTCTTGTTACCTTCAGTGACCGCTTGGGTGCTGAAGGATAGCTCGAATCTGTTGAAGATCTCTGATAGGTGATGCTCTAGGGATTTGCCTGCTCTGCTTTTTCTCCTGTTTAGAATGGTGTTGGCTACATCAATTAGCTCCTCTACAGAGGAGAAGGGAGACGTAATTCTACCTGAATAGCGATTGTTCTCAAACGCTTTGAACAGCCTATATTCAGCATCAATCCAGCTTAGCAGCGATTCATCCGGTTTGCTTTTTATTTGAGTAGGTGTTGTTTGGTAAGCATTAATAAAGCAGGTTCGGGCTTGTGTCGCTAAGTCAAAGGTCGATGGGAATTCGGATTGGACGGATTGTATGTACTGCCGAAAGCAATTGGAGAGGATGTCATCGGGCGATAGTATGGGGCTTTTGTTGATGAGCTCGCCTATGGAGGTTGGCGTTAAGCCGAAGAATGCGAGGAATTCGTCGATGTCGATGTCGGCGCTTAGAACAAAGGCCTGGAGGTAATCCTCTTGAACTTTGGTGATGATTAGCAGGTCTCCTACATTATCTTCTGTTAGAAACGGGAAACCCTTCCCAAACCTTGTTAGGCGATACTCATTTCTAGTTCCGACACCATAGTAAATGGCGCGGCTTTGGGTCTCAAAGTCATCCTGCCATTTTATGGTGATGAATTTATCGAGGTTTGATCCTTTTACCCCAGGCTTTTCGAAAAAAAGCGGCCTCGCCTTTTTTGAAATATGGAAACCTGCTTGATGGGCACCGGTTGCACCGGTATCATTGGCGGTAATATACTTGGCAAACGATAGGTCATTCCTCTGGACCGCCTGAATCGCTTTTTCTACTATCCCTTCCATTTTTTTCTACTATTTCGTGTATAATTTTTTCTCCTACGGTTTGCATTAGGGGTACAACCACCGAGTTGCCGAACTGGCGGTAGGCTTGGTTGTCCGAAACGGGTATTTTAAAATTTTTCGGGTAGCCCTGTAGTCGGGCGCATTCGCGGGGGGTAAGCCTTCTTGGGTTCATTCCATCTTGGGGGATGAGGATTTCTGCACCATCCTTGTAGTACCTGGCAGACATGGTTCGGGCGATGCCTTCCATGTCGACAAGGCCAAACCCAAAGCCGTTCCCTTTAGCCTTGTGCTTTAAGGCATAGCTCTGAAGGTAATCCCACAGCTTATTCGATAAGGTGTACTTGCTTTCGACGATGTCCTCTAGGATATTCTTTATCTGCTTCGGATCGTTGGGCATCTCGGGGAACTGGAACGATTCATTTCCATGGAAGACGTTGTTGTCGAAGCCAACGATAAGGATTCTCTCCCGATTTTGGGGAACAAAATGCTTCCCGTTCAACACTTGGTAGTGAACGGTGTAGTTTAGCTCCTTTAGGGCGCCTTTAATCACCTCAAAGGTCTTTCCCCTGTCGTGGGATACCAGGTTCTTTACATTTTCGAGCAGGAATGCTTTGGGGCGTTTGTGCTCGATAATTCTGACGATGTCGAAGAATAGCGTTCCCTGGGTTTTGTCCTTAAAGCCGTGCTCTCTTCCGAGCGCATTCTTCTTGCTTACGCCTGCAATGGAGAAGGGCTGGCATGGGAATCCCCCGATGAGGATGTCATGGTCGGGTATCGTTGACTCGTCGATTTTGGTGATGTCGCCAAAGGGGACTTCCCCGAAGTTGGCCTCGTAGGTTTTCTGCGAGTACTTGTTCCACTCGCTCGAAAACACGCACCTGCCTCCGAGATTCTGAAAGGCAATCCTAAAGCCTCCAATCCCGGCAAAGAGGTCAATGAACTTGAACTTAGGATTGGCAGGTGGGGGGAATGGGACGTCAAATACAAGGGGTATTCTTGCTTGCTCAACGTCGGTGCATACGGATAGGATGTCGTTCTCCAGGTACTCCTTGGCTTTTACCTTAAAAGAAGAGGCCTCTTCCGTGTTGTAATTCTGCCAGTAGTGCGTTACGCTGGCATAGCCATCGTTAAGGTGCTTGTCGACGTTAATCTTAAGCTCTTCTTTTACTTTGCTGTAGGTTGGCATGTTGTTGTAAAAAAATACCTCGCAAGGTAGTCTATTTTCTAAATACTTCTGCTGCTTGTAGGCTAGCCGATGGGCATTTGGTGCAACATCGGCCTCCTATAGGCCTCGCACCCCCTTGCCGAGGCCTCGTGAGGCCTCCCCGAGGCCTGCGTTGCCCTCGTCGAGGGGGCGTGAGGCCTAACGGAGGGGTCGCATGCCCTCCTTGAGGGGTCACAAGGCCTATTTGAGGGGTCGTGAGGCCTCATCGAGGGGTTGCAAGGCCTACTTGAGGGGTCGTGAGGCCTCATCGAGGGGTTGCAAGGCCTACTTGAGGGATCGTGAGGCCTCCTTGAGGGGTTGCGTGGCCTCTTCGAGGGGGCGCGACCCTTGCTTTAGGGGGTCGTGACCCCTTTGGGGTATGGCGCGGAGCAAAAAAAGGAGGGTGTACCCTCCTTTTTGGTGCTGTACCGCTACTTGGTAGGCGGTTTTGTCGTAGCCTTCGCCTTCTGTCCGGGGAAGCGCGTGCGTAAATCCTCGTAGATGGTTTGCGCCCCGGGAGCGTTGCGCTTGGCGGCTTCCTTTACCGAGTTGTAGTAGGCCAGCGCCACCTCCATAGCCTCGAAGCCAGCCTGCATGGCCGTATCGTTCAACGAATCGGTGAGGATGTTGCTCACCCTAAGCATCTGATTGATGTTTGACCACAAGCTAAAGTCGCGGTTGGCTTCAACTTTGTTGATGTACGATGGTAGATACTCTGGGTTGGTTCCGATGTAGTCGTACGTTTTCGTGGCAAACGAAATCGATTTTTCGCCAAGGTGCGTGCCCGAAAGGCGCTCTTCGGGAGTTAGGCTGATGAGCCAAGGGTACTTGGCCTTGATGGCCTCGATGTCCTTCTTGAAGTCCGCCATCATCAGGTCGGTGATTTCTGCTGAAACCTTGTTGTTCATAGTAAAATAGATTTGTTTGTTGTGTCAGGTTTTAAAAATAGCGTATCGGCATCAAAATTAGCAGATGTTGGCTTACGAAGGCATTTGTTAGCAGCAATTAAGCTATAAAATGTAAATTCTAGGCTGTTTTTTCGGATTCTACCGCTCCTCGGCCAGCTCGTTGCAGGCTAGGGTGGCCGCCACCTCCGAGAGGATGGAGGCGAAGCCGGCCAGCGCCAAGCCGACGAACGGAATGGTGGTAAGCAGCATGTACCCGGCGCCCAGCCCAACGGCGGCGCCCCTGTGGCGCCTCACCAGGGCGATGCTCTGGCGCACTGTGTAGCGGCGGCGCTCCAGCGTGTAGTCCATAAACGCGAAGCCGTAGTAGTAGGCGGCCACCCCGAACAGGACAAAGGGTACCAGAAAGCCTACCGCCGGGATGAGCCCCACCAGGAATAGCGCCGCGGTAAGGCCAACCTCTACGGCAAGGTTGCGCAGGGCGATGCGGATGCCGCGAACGATGTCGCTCAGGAGCTCGCCCAGGCGGAAGGGGTAGCTGCGGCCGGTGAGGTGCGCCTCCACCCGCTCGGAGATGTAGGCCAGCAGCGGCGATAGGAGTATCAGCAGCACCGTGCCCCCGACGTACACCATCACGAAGAACAGCGATAGCCATACGATGAAGGCCGATAGCGTGCGGATCAGGCCGGCTAGCCAGCCGTTGCCCATCGAGAAGGGAATGATATCTCGAAACCAGTCCGTCGCATGGGCTGTGAGGTGGTAGGCCAGATTGCCGCCCACCCAAAGGTTGAGCAGCAGGATCAGCAGCGGAACGGCAAATACCCAGCCCAGCTTGCAGGCGGATATGGTACGAAACGATTGGGCGTAGCCGCGGAACGCGAGGCCAAGCCCGGCAAAAAAGTGTCTCATCAGGTTGGTTAGGTTTTGGAGGGGTTACTTCTTGTGCGTGCCGTCGCAGAGCGGCATGTGCTGCGAGCGGCCGCACCCGCAGATCTTTACCAGGTTATCCGTTACCGGCAGCTTTGCCCCCGAGGAGTCAACGAGCTCGAAGCAGCCCTCGATGCGGATGGGCCCCCGCCCGTTGATGGTGACGGTGGCCGCAGGCTCGGCCGCTTTCTTTTGGTCTTCCATGAGATGGTGGATGTAAGATATTAGACGTTAGATGTTAGATTTTTGATGCTAGATGTTGGGCGCAGGCTCTTGCTGCACCCGACTCGCGGCTTACCCTTCGAACCCAACCTTAAAGTGGGAGCCATCGCAGAAGGGCATGCCTCCGCTCTGGCCGCAGCGGCAGAACGAGGCCATCTGCAGGCGCTTCATCTCCTTGCCGTCGGGCCCAACGATGCGGAACGAGCCCGACACCAGCAGCGGCCCGTTGCGCATGATACGGGCGCAAACCGGGTCGGGCTTCGGCAGGCGGGCGAACTCCACCTCCAGGCTCTCCATGTCGCGCTCCACCTTGGGCGATGTCTCGGCATCGTTCTTCGCCCCATCGTTCCAGCTGAAGGTGAGGGCGCGGGTGGGGCAGCGGTTGACGATATCGATGATGGCCTCGGTGGAGGCACCGCTCATATCTACCCATGGTCGCTTGCGGGGGTTAAACACCGCGAATAGCTCGGTGAAGCAGATGGAGGCGTGTACGCATTCCGCTGGGCGCCAGTACACGGTGATCTCGCCGTTGGTATACTTTCGATTATCCTTATCCATTTTGATCGTATTTAATATTAGATAGGAATAGCTTGTGGCTGAGCCAACCAAATTACTCAACAATTACTACTTTTACAACGTTTAAAGTGCAGATCCGAGTAGCGGAACATTTTAGCGAAGAGAGACGTAAACGAGCGAGTTATGGGAAAGCGTGTTTTAAGGATATCGATGCTGCTGGTGATGCTGCTGGGCGCCAAGGTGGGCCTAGCGCAGGACGACTCGTTTACCATCCCCAACAAGGTGGTGGTCGATGGCGATACGCTGGCCAACCTCACCATCGGCAAGATCTACATCTTCCCCTGGCATAAGTTCAAGAAGCACCGCGACGAGGAGAAGTACCGCCGCCTGATCCTCAACCTGAAGAAGGTGTACCCCTACGCCATCATGGCCCGCGACATGCTGATGAGCATGGAGGCCGACGTAGCCAAAATAAAGGGCAAAAAGGAGCGCGAGAAGTACATTAAGGATGCCGAGGATAGGCTCCGAGCCCAGTTCGAGGCGCCGCTCAAGCACCTCTCCATCTCGCAGGGCAAGCTGCTCCTCAAGCTCATCGACCGCGAAACGGGCCGCACCTCCTACAGCATCGTCAAGGAGCTGCGCGGCACCTTCTCGGCCTTCTGCTGGCAGTCGCTGGCGCGGCTGTTCGGGTCGAACATGAAGTCGACCTTCGACGAGAATGGCGAGGACAAGTACCTGAACCGCCTAATCCTGATGTACGAAAACGGGCAGCTCTACGACGTATAGCATACCGAAAAAGGTGAGCCGAAACGCTCGCCTCTTTTATTTCTACTCGAAGCGGTAGCCCTTAAGCCGTAGCGCCTCCTCGAAGATGGTTGGCGCAATGGGGCGGCCATTCTTGGTTAAAACGGCAAACACCTTTGCCTTAATGGCCGGCTTCCCGTCGGCTTTTTTTATGATATCCTGGTTGAAGACAAATCGGACGTTCCCCTCCTTGTGCATGGTGAGCTTAACCGTAAAGCGGTCGTCGGGGCGCAGCGACTGCTTGTAGTCCATCTCCACCCGTATCACCACCGCATCGATACCCTCGTTGTGCAGCTGGGCGAAGTTGAGGCCAACCTCCTGCAAAAACTGGTGGCGGCAGTGCTCGAGGTAGTTCTGGTAAACGGCGTTGTTTACAATCCCCTGAATGTCGCACTCGTAGTCGCGCACCTGCATCTCTAGCTCGTAAACCTGATCCATATCGTCATTAAGTTATTTGGGCAAAAGTAGCATTTATTGGGCGAGTAGGGGAGAATTTCGCTTTTAGGGTTTTAGTATGATGGTTGACTTTCTATACCAAATGGGATGGGGCAAAAAGTGTATTTTTCAGAAGCAAATGTGTTGATAGGAACTACTTCTGCACTATTGGAACTGGTTATCCTCCCGCTTGGCGGGAGGTAGGGGTGGGTTAGGAACGCAAAGACTAGCAATGGTTATTTAAACGAGAAAACTCACCTTGCATATTCTTCGATATGCGAGCAGCCTCAATAGGGATAACAAAAAAAGCCCTGACGGTATCGAGTACCGTCAGGGCTGCCTAGTAAGTATGAATGGAGCAGTATGCTCTACTTCTTTTCCACACCCTTCATGATTACATCAACCTCGTTCTTTTGGGCAAATAGCTTTGCCGCAAACTCCTTGATGTCGTTGGTGGTGATGGCCTTGATCTTGGCATCGTAACCGTTTTGGTTGTCGATTCCCAAGGTGTAGTAGGTGTCAATCGCATCTAGCCAGTGGCCGTTGTCGCGTTGAGCCTCGGTGTAGTTCTTAAGCATGTACTCCTTCACCTTGTTCAGGTTCTCGGCCGAAGGGCCGTCCTTTATTAGCTCGTCGAGACCAGCCTTTGCCTTTGCCGAAAGACGATCAACCTGCTTAGGATCGGTGTCGAATCTAATCCTAAAGGTGTACGAGCCGTAGGGGTAGCGGCTAACGTTTCCGCCTACCTGTACGCCGTAGGTTCCGCCCTCGTCTTCTCTGATCGTTTTGGTGTAAACGATGTTCATGATCTGGCTAAGGATGCTCATCTTAATTCTGTTGTCCACGCTGTAGTCAACCTTTCCGGTGTAGGTGGCCGATACGGTAGCCTTAGGCGTTTTCATCTCCTTTTCGAAGATGTTCTTGTACTCGCCCTTGCGAGGGTACATCTTCACATCGCGGAAGGTTTCCTTCTTGCCATTGCCAGGAAGCGAGGCGATGTACTGCTCAACCATTGGCTTCAGCGTTTTCTCGTCGATGTTGCCCACGAAGGTAAAGGTGAAGTCGCCGATATTGGCAAAGCGTTGCTTGTAGATCTCTAGGCAGCGGGCGTAGTCGATCTTATCCATCATGGCGGCGGTCATACGCTGCGCACGGGGATGCTTTCCGTAAAGAGCGGCGGTAACCGAGTCGCTGAATGCGACCATGGGCTGAGCCTCCATGTTGGCCAACATGGCCTTCGTGCGCGATACGAACGATTGGAATGCTTCGTTGTCGGTACGTGGTGCGGTTACGGTAAGGTAGGTGAGCTGCATCATGGTCTCAAGGTCTTTGGGCGAGCAGCTGCCGTTAAGCCCTTCCATTTCGGTACCCACCGAGGCCGAAACTTCAGCTTTCTTGCCGGCAAGCATCTTAGGAAGGTCAATAGCGCTGAAGCTGCCAATACCGCCAAGCGCTATAACATCGTTTAGGGCCTTAAGGTTGGTGGCCTCCTTGTCGTCAACCAACGAGTTACCCCCCATCGACGTGGCGGTAAACATGATTTCGTCTTCCTTAAAGTCGGTTTTCTTTACCAGCACCTTGGCGCCGTTCGAAAGGGTCCAGATGGTTTCGCCAAACTTAGCTCCCTTTTCTTCCTTAACCACTTTGCCGGCTTTTGGAAGAACTTTAATAAGGGGCTCGTTGGAAACCTTATCCACGTAGGCGGTTACGTTTTCGGTACGTGCCTTGTTAAAGATGGCAACGGCCTCCTCCTTGGTTGGGTAGGTGATGCCGTCCTTTTGTGGGCCATTGATGGCGATAACCACATTCTTTTCTCCAATAATCTCGGCGGCATACTTGTTAACCTGCTCTAGAGGGAGCATCTTGCTAACCTGTTGGAAAATGGTGTACTCTGTTTCGATGCCAGGGATTGGGGAGTCGCTAATGAAGTTTTCGAGGTACTGGTTTACGTAGTATCTATTCTTCTGCTTCTCGCGATCCTTAAACTCGTTCTCCACCTTGCGGAGGAAGTTGCTCTTGGCTCTCTCGTACTCGCCTGCGGTGAATCCGAACTTGCGAACGCGCTCGGCTTCGTTAGCTAGGGTAGCAAGTGCAGCGGCCGTTTTGCCGGTCTTGGCTAGGGCAACGGTGCTAAAGGCATCTTTGGTATTCGATATCATGAATTTGCCGTCGTTGCAGCCAGCATAGGCGAATGGAGCATCTGCCTTTTGGCCGAGTTCTTCGAGACGGGAGTTGAGCATATTCTGTGTTAGCTCGCTTAGGTAGTAGTTCATTAGGCCAGCAACGGTTGGGCGTAGCTCCTTAGGCATCAAGTCGCGCTTGTACATTACGCGGATAATTTCTTGTGGAGCCTCGGGGTCGGTTGCGATGCTTACGATTGGGGCATCGTTATCCTTAACCTCGAATTCTGTACGCTCGGCGGGATTAACGGGCTTTGCAATGTCGGCAAACATGCTCTTGAGCTTGGCCTCCACCTTATCCACGTCAATATCTCCGACAATAACGAGCCCTTGAAGGTCTGGACGATACCACTTGTGGTAGTAGTCCTTAATCTCCTGGTACTTGAAATTGTCAATCACCGACATTAACCCGATAGGGGAACGTTTGGCGTACTGCCCATCGCCGTAAACATCGGCAAACATCTTTTCCGACATGCGGGATTGTGCATTGTTACGGGTTCTCCACTCCTCGTGGATCACACCGCGTTCTGCGTCAATTTCCTTATCCTCTAACGAGATAAAACTCGACCAGTCGTGAAGGATAAGCAGGCAGCTGTCTAGCGAACCTTCGCGGGTTACAGGTGCGTTGTTAATGTTGTAAATAGTTTGGTCCCATCCTGTAGCGGCATTTAGGTTGGCTCCAAACTTAACGCCGATTGTCTCTAGGTAGTTAGGCATCTTTTTACCTGGGAAGTTCTTGGTTCCGTTAAAGGCCATATGCTCTAGGAAGTGGGCTAGCCCACGTTGGCTCTCTTCCTCAAGGATAGAACCTACCTTTTGGGCGATGTAGAAGTCGGCCTGCCCCTTTGGCTCCGCGTTGTGGCGGATGTAGTAGGTGAGGCCATTGTCTAGCTTACCTACACGAACCTTAGGGTCGGTGGGCAGCGTTGGCATCTGCTGTGCTAGCGCAGGTAGGCATAAAAGGGCTACCATTAAAAGCACTAAGCTGGTTTTTCTCATAAAAAATACTTGTTTGTTAATGTTGAATGTGCGATCACTTTACTCAGGTTGATACTCTAGGATGTCGCCAGGCTGGCAGTCGAGCTCCTTGCAGAGTGCTTCCAACGTGCTAAAGCGAATGGCTTTGGCTTTACCTGTTTTTAGGATGGAGAGATTTGCTTGGGTAATCCCCACCCTGTCGGCCAGGTCGCCTAGCGATATCTTTCGCTTTGCCATAACGACATCGAGGTTAACTACAATTGGCATTATTAGATGGTTAATTCTTGCTCTTCGCGGATACGGTTGGCTACTACCAGCACTTCGGCAAATACCAGCAGCATTAGGCCTACAATGGTTTTAGTGTACGATATGTTGGCTACCATCTCGTAGCCATTTATGGTAACAATGGATTTTAAGTAGTAGAGGTATACATATTGTGATGCGATGGCTATTACGCCTTTGGCTATTAGGAGTAGGCCAATCGTTCGGATGCGGATAATGTTGTTGCGGGTAAGCACTTCGCCCCGGCTGAGCGAATTGGTGATCTTCCAGATGAGTATGATCAGCCACACCAGAATTGCAAGAGCGGTAACGCTCATTACAATGTCGAGGATTATCCTTACGGTTGAGGTTGGGCTATTGTAGAGGGTTATGCTTGCGTTCGAAATGGTAACGAATACTTTGGAGCTGTTGTTGGTGCTTGCCGGAAATTCCTGAAAATCGGCCGTTGGGCGTAGTGACACAAAGTAGTAGTCGCCAGATACATTCTGCTTCTCGTAAGCCTTATCCGAATAGCTGGTGTCGTTAAATAGGCGGATGAAGTTGTCCGAGAATGAGAAGATGAGCAGCAGCGCAATGGCGACATTTAGTACTCGAACCCGTATCAGCAGATTTTTATCCATAAACAATATAAATTTATCGAAATACAGGGCGTAAATATATTGTTTTTTTTGGCTATCCCTTGGCTTTGCTCTTTTTTTCGATAGCCGGAAAATGTATTGCGGGCTATATAGCAAAAGCCCCGGCGAAATCACTTCCGTCGGGGCTTGCCCTAATAATATATGCTTAATATGGATGTTTACTATTTCTTTTCAACGCCATTCATGACAACGTCAATTTCATTCTTCTGTGCAAGTAGTTTTGCGGTGAATTCCTTGATGTCGTTTGTGGTGATGGCCTTAACCTTTGCGTCGAAGCCGTTCTGCTTATCGATACCCCAGGTGTTGTATTCGTCGATGGCGCCTAACCAGTGGCTGTTGGTGCGTTGTGCTTCGCCGTAGTTCTTAAGCATGTACTCCTTCGTCTTGTTGAGGTCGGCTTCCGAAGGACCATTCTTAAGGATATCGTCTAGCCCTTGCTTTACCTTGCCAATCATCTTGTCGGTTAGCTGAGGGTTGGTGTCGAAGTAAACGTAGAGGCTGAAGTTGCCGTAGGGGTAGTTGCCGATGTTTCCGCCAACTTCAACGCCGTAGGTAGCACCTTCCTCCTCGCGGATGGTCTTGGTGTAGATGATGTCCATGATCTGGTCGAGCATGCTCATCTTAATTTTGTTCTCTACGGTGTAGTCGATCTTGCCGTTGTAGTTGACGAAGATGGAGGCCTTAGCTGTTTTCAGTTCCTTGTCGAACTTGTTCTTGAATTCTCCTTGGCGAGGATACATCTTTACATCGCGGAAGCTCTCCTTCTTATTCTTTGGGTTGCCGGGTAGCGATGCAATGTACTGCTCTACCATTGGCTTAAGCGCCTTTTCGTCGATGTTACCCACAAAGGTGAAGGTGAAATCGTCCATGTTAGCAAAGCGCTGCTTGTAGATCTCCATGATGCGTGGGTAGCTAATCTTGTCTATGTCGGCAACCGTTAGGCGCTGCGCGCGAGGGTTCTTTCCGTAGCGTGCAATGGTAATGGTGTCGCTGAAGGCAACCATTGGCTCGGCTTCCATGCTGGTAAGGGCAGCCTTGGTACGTGAAACGAACGATTGGAATGCTTCGTTGTCCATGCGGGGAGCTGTAACGGTGAGGTAGGTAAGCTGCATCATAGACTCTAGGTCTTTGGGCGAGCATTGGCCATTCAAGCCTTCGCTCTTGTTGTCGATGTCGGCGGCAACTTTGGCCTTTTTGCCGGCAAGCATCTTAGGAAGGTCGGTTGCGCTGAAGTTGCCCACGCCACCAACGCCAATAACGTCGTTTATGGCCTTAATGTTGATGACATCCTTGTCGTCAAGCAGCGAGGTACCTCCTTTTGAGGTGGCGGTGAATAGAATTTCGTCCTCCTTAAAGTCTGTTTTCTTTACGAAAACCTTAGCGCCATTCGAAAGCGTCCAAATGGTTTCGCCGAACTTGGTTCCCTTTTCCTCTTTTACCACCTTGCCAGGCTTAGGAAGGCTCTTGATGAGGGGCTCGTTCGATACCTTATCCTCGTAAGCAGTAATGTTCTCGGAGCGAGCCTTGTTGAAGGCTGCCACTACCTCTTCGTTGGTTGGGTAGGTTATGCCGTCCTTCTTGGGTCCGCTGATGGTGATAACTACATTCTTCTCGCTGATAATCTCGGCAGCAAACTTGTTCACCTGCTCTACTGGTAGCATCTTGCAAACCTGTTGGAAAAGGTTGTACTCGGTTTCGATTCCGGGGATAGGGGTTTCGTTGAGGAAGTTCTCGAGACATTCATTAACGTAGTAGTCGTTTTTCTGCTTCTCGCGATCCTTAAACTGATTCTCTAGGTTGCGAAGGAAGTCGCTCTTTGCTCTTTCGTACTCGCTGGCGGTAAAACCAAACTTGCGAACTCTTTCCGACTCTTTGGTAATTGCAGTGAGGGCATCGATAGCCTTGCCTTCCGAGCTTCCGGCATAAACCATAAAGGCATCCTTTGTATTGGCTACGTAGAATTTACCATCTTGGCTTCCAGCATAGGTAAATGGAGGGTTAGCCTTTTGCAAGATCTCCTCGAAGCGCGAATTCAGCATTTTTTGTGTTACCTGGCTTAGATAGCTGGTGATAAGATTAGCGGCAGTTGGGCGGAGCTCCTTAGGCAGTAGGTCGCGCTTAAACATCAGCAGAATTTGGGTCTCGCTGGCTTCTGGATCGGTTGCTATGCTCACAATAGGAGCCTCGTTGTCCTTTATCTCGAACTGGGTACGCTCGGCAGGGTTAACGGGCTTTGCAATATCGGCAAACATGCTCTTGAGCTTAGCTTCTACCTTATCGACATCAATATCTCCTACAATAACGAGCCCTTGTAGGTCTGGACGGTACCACTTGTGGTAGTAGTCTTTTAGCTCCTGGTACTTGAAGTTGTCAACTACCGACATTAAACCAACTGGGAGACGCTTAGCGTACTGGCTTTCGCCATAAATATCGGCGAAGGTCTTGTCTATGATACGAATCTGTGCATTGTTACGGGTTCTCCACTCCTCGTGAATAACGCCGCGCTCTGCATCAATCTCCTTTTCCTCTAACGAGATAAAATTCGACCAGTCGTGAAGGATCAGCAGGCAGCTATCAACAATGCCTTCGCGAGTTACAGGGGCGTTGGCAATGTTGTAGACCGTTTGGTCGTACCCTGTAGCGGCGTTTAGGTTGGCTCCAAACTTAACGCCGATCTTTTCCAGGTAGTTGATCATGTTTTTGCCTGGGAAGTTCTTGGTTCCGTTGAAGGACATGTGCTCTAGGAAGTGAGCGAGCCCACGTTGATTCTCCTCTTCAAGAATAGAACCCACCTTTTGGGCAATGTAAAAGTCTGCCTGTCCCTTTGGCTCCGCGTTGTGGCGGATGTAGTAGGTGAGGCCGTTGTCTAGCTTGCCCACGCGAACCTTTGGATCGGTTGGCATCGGTGGCATTTGCTGCGCAAGCGCAGGCAGGCTCAAGAGCGCCACCATTAAAAGCAACAAGATGTTTTTCTTCATAAGAATTGCTTGTTTGTTAGTATTAGTTGAACTATTAGATCACTCAGTTTGAAATTCTAGTATGTCGGCAGGTTGGCATCCCAGCTCTTTGCATAGCGCCTCCAAGGTGCTAAAGCGTATGGCCTTAGCCTTGCCCGTTTTAAGGATAGAGAGGTTAGCCTGCGTAATTCCCACCTTCTCGGCCAACTCGCCCAGAGAGACCTTACGCTTTGCCATCACCACATCGAGGTTAACTATAATTGGCATATCAGATGGTTAATTCTTGTTCTTCCTTAATCCGGTTGGCTACGGCCAGTATTTCGGCAAATACCAGCAGCATTAGCCCAATCACAATTTGGGTGCACGAGAGGTCGACAACCATCTCGTAGCCCTTTACCTGTGCCACCGACCTTAAGTAGTGCAAGTCGACATACTGCGAGGCGATAGATACGGCCTCCTTGGCGATGAGCAGGATGCCGATTGCCCTTAGGTGCTTTATGTTGCGGCGCGTAAGCAAGTTGCCCCAGTTGAGCGAAACTGTTATCTTCCAGATGAGGATGATAAGCCAGACAACTATGCCTAGGGTAAGCACTACCATAGCTGCATCGGATATCTCCTTTCCCAGAGACTTCTGATTTTTATGGAGAACAACCGTGGCTTCTGTAATGGTGGCTAGCGCCTCGGAGCCGTTGTTGGTCTCTGCCTTAAGCTCGCTTTTTGGGGTTAAGGGGCGTAGCGACACGAAGTAGAGCTCTGTTGAAACGTTTTTTTGCTTACCGCCTTCTGCTGCGCGAACCCCCTCCTTAAAACCGCGAACGAAGTCGGTCGATAGTGGGGCAATTAGCAGTAGCGCAATTACCACATTTAGCAAACGTACCCGTATCAGCAGCTTCTTATCCATAAACGATACTTATTTATCGAATTTCGATATGCAAACATATTACAATATTTTTGTTTTTCAAGAAATAATTACTGTTTTTCGATAAATAATTTTGGTTGTATTGCTGATAATATCTTACATGTTGCTGTTCGATAATGTCTTAAACTGATGTGGGTATTCCTCTACGGGTAGCATCTCCTTTTTTTGATGGCTAGTTTTCAATACATATTCTTTATACCGCCTACCGTTTTCTTTATAAAATCCTTATGAACTCAGCCATACTTTTGATGTTGAAACTAAGTGTGATTTAAATTGAATGAAAAATGAAAGTGGCTGACGTATTTGAGATAATCCTGTTTGTAGGGCTTCTCGTTGGGTTTGCTCCCCTTTTAGGGAGATATATGGCTAAGGTTTTTACTGGAGAAAGGCACCTTCTATCACCTGTTTTTGGTTGGTTGGAGCGTGGTACCTACAGAGCTATAGGTGTAAACTCATCTGAGGAGACGAATTGGAAATCGTACCTTGCAGGACTGCTTCTTTTTAATGTTGCGGGTTTTATCTTCCTTTTCCTTCTGCTGATGTGCCAAGGTATGCTGCCCCTAAATCCGCAGCATCTGCCGAACCTAGGAGCCGCGCTGGCATTTAACACCGCCGTAAGCTTTGTTACCAACACCAACTGGCAGTCGTATGGAGGCGAGAATACCCTCAGCTACCTATCGCAGATGCTAGGTTTGGGTGTTCAGAATTTTGTAAGCGCTGCTACCGGCTTCACAGTTATCCTAGCACTTACCAGGGGTCTTGCCCGTAAGTCCACCGATAAGCTGGGAAACTTCTGGGTCGATTTAACCCGTAGCACCATTTACGTGCTTCTTCCATTGTCCATTTTATTTTCTATAGTACTGGTTTCGGAAGGGGTGGTGCAAAATTTTCACAGCTACACAACGGTTCAAACGCTTGAGGGGGCACACCAGCTTATTCCTCAAGGTCCTGCTGCCTCGCAGATTGCCATTAAGCAGCTTGGCTCTAATGGTGGTGGTTTCTTTAATGCCAATAGCGCTCATCCATTCGAGAATCCAACCCCTTTCACCAATCTTTTGGAAATGCTTTCCATTCTTTTGCTTGCTGCTGCACTCCCCTTTACCTATGGGAAAATGGTTGGCAACGTCAGGCAGGGGCGCATTATCTTTTACGTAATGCTCTTTCTGATGCTAGTGGGGTTGGGTGCATCTCTTTACTCGGAGTACTCCACCCATGCAGCGCTTGGCTCCCTGATGGAGGGCAAGGAGACCCGCTTGGGAATAACCAACAGCATTCTGTGGTCGGTTACCACCACTAACGCATCAAGCGGTAGCGTTAACGCCATGATGGATAGCCTTTCGCCGCTGTCGGGAATGGTTTCGATGGTAAACATGATGCTTGGTGAGGTAATCTTTGGCGGTGTGGGAGCCGGGATGTACGGTATGCTGGTATTTGTTCTTCTTACGGTATTCATTGCAGGGCTTATGGTGGGGCGTACTCCCGAATATTTGGGTAAGAAGATAGATGCCTACGACATAAAAATGGCTATGATAGCGGTGTTGGCTCCCAACTTTGTGGTGCTAGTTTTCTCGGCCATTGCCGTAAGCCTTCCCGAAGGGCTATCGAGCCTTAACAACAGCGGACCGCACGGCTTCTCGGAGATTCTTTACGCCTTTACCTCGGCAGCAGGAAATAATGGAAGCGCTTTTGGAGGTTTAAACGCCAACACACCTTTCTACAATATTATGATTGGTGTTGGGATGCTTATTGGTCGCTTTGGGATCATCATTCCGGTGATGGCCATAGCCGGCAATCTAGCACAGAAGAAGATTACCCCACCATCGGCAGGCACGTTTAAAACCGATAACATCCTTTTTGCAGGCTTGCTGATTTGCGTAATCCTTATTGTAGGCGGGCTTACCTTTTTCCCAGCCCTTGCCTTAGGTCCAATTGTAGAGCATTTGCTTATGAATGCTGGGGTAACCTTCTAAATCCTTAGATCATTATGAAAAAGAAAAAAAATAAGCTGTTCAGCAAGAAGCTGGTAAAGGAAGCGCTAATCGATTCCTTTGTCAAGCTGAACCCCAAGCATCAGATCAAGAACCCTGTAATTTTTATTGTAGAGCTGGGGGCATTAGTTACCACAGGAATCGTTCTTTACGAAATTTTTGGCGGATCATACTCCAACTTTAACCTTCAGATATCCATCTGGCTGTGGTTTACCGTCCTCTTCGCCAACTTCTCGGAGGCAATTGCCGAGGGCAGGGGTAAGGCGCAAGCCGAGAGCTTGCGTAAGAACCGTACCGAAACCAAGGCCAACCTCTACGATGGACGCGGAAAGACTACCGTAATTAATGCCACCGAGCTCAGAAGGGGCGATTTGGTAGTTTGCCAGGCTGGCGATATTATCCCAAGCGATGGTGAGGTCATCGAAGGTATTGCCAGCGTCGACGAATCGGCCATAACGGGTGAGTCGGCTCCTGTTATCCGCGAAAGCGGTGGCGACCGTAGCGCAGTGACGGGTGGCACCAAGGTAATTAGCGATAGAGTCGTTATTAAAATCACCGCCGAGCAGGGCGACACCTTTATCGACCGTATGATCTCGCTGGTTGAGGGTGCCAGCCGACAGAAAACGCCTAACGAAATTGCGCTGTCCATTCTCCTAATTGGGCTGACCATCATTTTCGTGCTTGCGGTGGTTACTTTACCTGCCTTCTTTAGCTACGGATTAAAGCAATCTGGCTTAGCTGCTAGCAGCAACCTTTCCATTCCGGTGCTGATTGCCCTTTTGGTATGCCTGATCCCAACCACCATTGGTGGACTGCTTAGCGCAATTGGTATTAGCGGCATGGACAGACTTCTGCGCCGCAATGTAATAGCCACCAGCGGTAGAGCAATAGAGGCTGCGGGTGACGTGGATGTTTTGCTGCTCGACAAAACGGGAACCATCACCTTAGGAAACCGTATGGCAACCGAGTTTATCGCTGCAGAGGGTATAACCAGCGAGGAGTTGGCTATTGCAGCGCAGCTATCCTCCCTTTCCGACGAAACACCCGAAGGACGATCCATCGTGGTGCTTGCCAAGGAAGCGTATGGGCTTAGAACCCAGAATATCCATGCCAACGACATCTCCTTTATCCCTTTTACGGCTCAATCGCGCATGAGCGGCGTCGATATCCGAAATGCAGATGGCACCATTAGCTCCATCCGTAAAGGGTCGGCGCAGGCAATAAAAAAGTACGTGCATAACAACGATGGATTTATCCCCAAAGCCGTTGAAGACGTGGTGGAGGAGCTTGCCCGCAAGGGAGCAACCCCTTTAGTGGTTGCCGAGAATAACCGAATCCTTGGAGTGGTACACCTAAAGGATATTGTAAAGGGTGGAATTAAGCAGCGCTTTGCCCAGCTGCGCTCAATGGGCATTCGAACCGTAATGGTAACGGGCGACAACGCTCTTACCGCTGCTGCCATAGCTGCCGAAGCGGGTGTCGATGACTTTATGGCCGAGGCAAAGCCCGAGGATAAGCTCGCGCGTATTCGTGAGGAGCAGGCAAACGGTCGGTTGGTGGGCATGATTGGTGATGGAACCAACGACGCTCCTGCGTTGGCCCAATCCGATGTTGGTATAGCCATGAATAGCGGTACGCAAGCTGCCCGCGAGGCTGGAAACATGGTAGACTTGGATAGCAACCCCACCAAACTTATCGAGGTGGTGGAGGTTGGCAAGCAGCTGCTCATGACGCGCGGTGCGCTAACCACCTTTAGCATTGCCAACGACGTGTCGAAGTACTTTGCCATTATTCCCGCCATTACAACCATACTCTACGCCCGTTATGGTGCGGCGGGGCCGCTCTCGGCGCTTAACATCATGCATTTGGCAACGCCCGAAAGCGCCATACTAAGTGCGGTGATCTTTAATGCCATCATTATTATCCTTCTGATACCGCTTGCGCTACGTGGGGTAACCTACCGTCCGATGTCGGCGAACGCCATCCTTGCCCGTAACATCCTTATCTACGGTTTGGGAGGCTTGGTTGTCCCTTTTATCGGCATTAAGGTGATTGATATGTTGATTGGGATGTTTTAGAGAAGAAGTTATTTCAGTAGTTAAGCGAAGGTAAACGGATAGGGACGCTAAAGAGTATGCACAACTTGTATCATCGCTCGTTATCCCCTCCTTAGGAGGGGTTAGGTGGTGGGTTGAAAAGTTTGGAAGGTTAGACTAACCATTGTAAAAAACAAATTGGGGCGTGATACATATAAAACATGGAGGTAGGAGTGTTTATTCTGCGGCTAAACCCACCCCAACCCCTCCCGAGGAGGGGATAAAGGTGCAAGAAACATCGTAGTAGCGATGATAACAAACGGGTCTGACCTATAGCCCCGCAGGGGCGTAATCCAAAAGCCTAGGGTGTAGCCCTAGGCAAACAAGACAAGGCATTTCCTTGTCTTTACCAAAAAACAGAACGAGGTTATATTGAAATAGAAGAACATCATGAAGCACCAAACCATAATCGCCATTAGGGCAATACTATTTTTCACCGTCTTAACGGGGATTGCCTACCCCTTACTGGTAACGGGAGTTGCCCAGCTGGTTTTTAAGGACAGGGCAAATGGCAGCATCGTTTACCAAAATGGGAAACCTGTAGGTTCAATCCTAATCGGGCAGTCCTTTACCAGCGACAAATACTTTTGGTCTCGCCCTTCGGCGGTCGACTACAATTCGGCGCTTTCTGGAGCCTCGAATTTTGGACCTACAAGCGCAAAGCTGCGCAAGCAGATCGAGGAGCGCCGCCAAAGCTTCATCCGACGAAATGGATTGCCCGAAAATGCCGTTGTGCCTGCCGAAATGGTTACCTCGTCGGGCAGCGGGCTCGATCCACACATCTCGCCAGAGGCTGCAATGCTACAGCTCGATCGTGTGGCAAAAGCGCGAGGCTTCAACAGCCAGCAGCGGCAAAAGGTAGCCGAGCTTATCCATCTTATATCGGTTGGGCATAATCAGGTAATACTTGGTGATGCTCGGATAAATGTTTTTGAGCTAAATTTGAAGATTAACCAGCTGCAATGAACGAGCAAAACAACCATAGACCGAATCCCGATGAGCTTCTATCCCTATTAAGAATGGAGGAAGAGAAGAGCAAGCGGGGAAAGCTGAAAATTTTCTTTGGGATGTGTGCCGGAGTGGGTAAAACATACTCCATGCTTAAGGCTGCAGCCGTCGATAAGGCTAAAGGGGTAGATCTTGTTGCTGGCTACGTTGAAACGCACAACCGAAAAGAGACTAAGGAGCTGGTAGACGGTTTCGAGGTTATTCCCAGAAAGGAAACGGAGTATAAGGGAACCTACGTGCAGGAGATGGACATCGATGCCATCCTTGCCCGGAAACCCGAAATCGTTTTAGTCGACGAGCTTGCCCATACCAACGCTCCCGGTAGCCGTCACATCAAGCGCTACCAGGATGTACAGGAGATTCTGGATAACGGAATAAACGTTTACACCACCCTAAACGTGCAGCATCTCGAAAGTAGAGCCGATACTGTAGCTCAAATTACGGGCATTGTAATTCGCGAGACCCTTCCCGACGAGATTTTTGAAAAAGCTGACGAGGTAGAGCTGGTTGATATTACCACCAACGAGCTCCTACAGCGCTTGGCAGAGGGTAAGGTGTATGCCGAGGAGCGTTCGCGCGAGGCTTTACTCAACTTTTTTAGGGAAGGAAATATTACAGCTCTTCGCGAAATGTCGCTGCGCATTGTTGCCGACCGGGTAGATAAGCAGCTGCGCGACTACATGCAGCTCAAGCGCATTCGAGGGCCTTGGAAATCGGGGCTGCACCTTATGGTGGTAATCGGTCCTGGCCTCAACTCGGCTAAGCTGCTTCGTTGGGCTAAGAATCTCTCCTATACCATGCAGGCGAGCCTGTTGGCGCTCTATATAGAGACGCCTAAGCCGCTTTCTGAGGAGCAAAACGAGCAGCTTGCCAAAAATATAGCTCTTGCCAGGCAGCTGGGCGCCGAGGTTATGACTGCCTCCGACCGCGACATCGTTAAAGCCATCCTTTCGGTAGCCGTAAAGGAGAACATCACCCATATTATTGTTGGGAAACCTCGGCTGCGCAACCTTTTCTCGCTGCTGCAGCTCGGCAACTTCGTTCAGCGGCTCATTAAGAATAGCGGGAACATCGACGTTTACGTTTTGGGCTCCGATCTGTCAAGCGATAACTCCTACAGCCGCTACATTACGTTTCCGTCGTACAGCTCAAAGCCGTTTCAGTACCTGATATCGGTTATTGCCATTATTCTGCCATCCATCCTGATGTTTCATTTAAGCCCCACCATTGGCTATCAGGTGGTGTCGCTGGTTCTGATGCTGGTGGTGGCTCTCTTAGCAACCGTTATGGGGATTGGTCCAATACTGCTGGCGGCTATACTCAGCACGCTTATCTGGGACTACTTCTTTATCCCCCCTCACTTCACGCTTCACATCGATAAGCCCGAAGATGGGCTGATGTGCATCATGTTCTTTTTCATTGCGCTGATAAACGGGGTGCTCACGGCACGCGTGCGCAGGCAGGAACGCCTTACCAAGGAGCGCGAGGAGCGTACCAACGCCCTCTTCATGCTTACCAAGGAGCTGTCGCTGGCTACCAACCTCGACGAGGTGCTCAACGCTTCGCGCCGAAGCATTAAGAAGTACTTCGACCTCGACGTCATCTTTATTTTACAGGATGGACAGAATAAGCTGCAGGAGTACAACGCCCTAACCGATAACGAGTATAGTGTTGCCAGCTGGAGCTACCGCTACTGCAAGAAGGCGGGCAAGTTTACCGATACTTTGCCATCGTCCAAGCATACCTACTACCCTCTATTTGGTGCCACGCTGAAGACGGGGGTGGTTGCCATTACCTTATCCTCGCGGCTAAAGGGCGATAAGGATGTTTTTTGGGATACCTACCTTACCCAAATCTCCAACGCCATCGAGCGGGAGTTCCTTAACAAGATGGCGCGCCGTGCCCAGCTGCTCAACGAGTCGGACATGCTCTACAAAACGCTTTTCAACTCCATCTCGCACGAGTTCCGCATTCCCGTAGCCACCATTTTGGGCTCCTCCGATGCCCTCATCAACCAGGAGTACCCCAACGAAATCCGCAGGGAGTTTTACGGCGAGATATACACCGCTGCCGAACGGCTCAACCGCCTTATCGAGAACCTGCTCAACATGTCCAGGCTCGAGTCGGGGCATATCACCCCCCACATGGACTGGTGCGACGTAAACGACATCGTTAACGAGGCGCTAAAAAATCTCAAAAAGGAGGTCAGCCCCTTTGTAATGGATGTTATCATTCCATCCGACACCCCAATGGTGAAGCTCGACTTTGGGCTAACCGAGCAGATACTCCACAACCTGGTGTACAACGCCACCCAGCATGCCTTGCCGGGCTCCAACATCCGCATAAAAATCTTTTACGATAACCAAACCATCACCATGCAGGTTATGGATCGCGGATCAGGTTTTGCGGATGCCGACATTGCCCATATCTTTGATAAGTTCTACCGCGTAGAGGGATCGAAGCCCGGAGGAATGGGGCTTGGGCTTTCTATTGTAAAGGGATTTGTTGAGGCGCAGGGCGGAACCATTCTCGTGGAAAACCGAACCAACGGTGGCGCACGCTTTACCATTAAAATACCAACTCAGGCACCCGAGATAGAGCTTGAGTAATCATTCAACGCTATGGATATTAAGGACACCATTCTTATTATTGATGACGAGGTGCAAATTAGGCGCCTTTTGGAGATCACGCTATCGGCCAACGGCTATTGCATTGCCGAAGCAGTCAATGCGAAGGATGGCATGGTTGCTGCCGCCTCGCACACGCCTGCCCTCATCATTCTCGATCTGGGGTTGCCCGATATGGATGGGCAGCTGGTCCTAGCCAAGCTGCGCGAGTGGTACCAAAAGCCCATTATTATCCTTTCGGCACGCAGCTCGGAGGGTGATATTGTTGCTGCCCTCGATGCCGGAGCCAACGACTACCTTACCAAACCATTTCGCAACAACGAGCTGCTTGCCCGCATCCGTTCGTGCATCCGTTTTAGCGTTGCAAAGGAGGTCTCGCCTATCCTCAAGTTTGGCACGCTTGCCTTAGACCTCAGCAGCCACATCGTAAAAAAAGGTGACGAGCTGCTAAAGCTAACCTCTACCGAGTACAACCTGCTTTCGCTGCTGGCCAAGAATGCCGGAAAGGTGCTAACCCACCAGCAGATCCTACGTGAGGTGTGGGGACAGGGTTACATCAACCAGAACCAGTACCTGCGGGTCTTCGTCGGACAGCTGAGGAAGAAGGTGGAGGATGATCCGGCGCATCCAACCCTTATAAAAACCGAATCGGGCATTGGGTATCGCTTTGCGGAGGAGGTGTAAGTAGCGACACCCTTCTTGATACGACTTTCACCTGTATCGACTATGGTAAGTATTACAGAAATAGCGCGAAGGTTACGGCGAGAGGCAATTACTACCGAAAAGGAGATGTGGACGCTGGTTCGCAACAGACGATTTTATGGCTACAAGATACTTCGGCAGCACCCAATAATTTATGAGTACGAAGTAAAGCGAGCCAGATTCTTTGTTGCCGACTTCTACTGCGCTGCCTCGAATCTGGTGATTGAGATAGATGGTAAAATTCATGACTACAGCGAGGAGCATGACTACAACCGTGATTTAATCTGCAACGAATTGGGGTTGACCGTGCTCAGAATTAAGAATGAAGAATTCGCAGATGTTGAGCGCGTTAAGATGAAGCTACTCGCTGCTCTTCAAAACAAGTAATATTCTTTTACAACTCACCCCTCATTCCCCTCTCTAAGACAGGCAGGTGCGATGCTGCTTTGTGGAAGTTTACTTCTACGAATTGGTCTATTGTACAAAGGGAAGTTTGTCTCAAAGATGGGAAGATTTTCTTTTACGACTCACCCCTCATTCCCCTCTCTAAGACAGGCAGGTGCGAGGTTACTTTGTGGAAACTTAGTTCTACTTGTTGATCTATTGGATAGCGTGGAGCCTGTCTCAAAGAGGGGAAGGTGCTTCGTGGAATGGTTGTAGGTATTCTGGTAGTTTGTTTTCTGAAATGTTATACTGACAACCGCTTCTTTTACGACTCATCCCTCATTCCCCTCTCTAAGACAGGCTGGTGCAATATTGTTTTGTGGAAACTTAATTCTACTTGTTGATCTATTGGATAGCGTTGAGCCTGTCTCAAAGAGGGGAAGGTGCTTCGAAGAATGGCTGTAGGGGTTATAGTAACTAAATTATTATAGTGAGAACATCACATAAGCGCACTTCCCCCTCTTTTTATCAGCCATAGCAGATTGCTGAAGGTTTAGGAAAAGTCCAAATGCTGATAAAGAGAGGGGGAGAAAGGGGGTGAGTTGAAAAAGGCTGGTGCAATATTGTTTTGCGAAAGTTTACTTCTACGAATTGGTCTATTGTACAAAGGGAAGTTTGTCTCAAGGAGGGGAAGGTTTTCCTTTATGACTCACCCCTCATTCCCCTCTCTAAGACAGGCTTGAACAATATTGCTTTGTGGAAGATTAGTTCTACTTGTTCATCTGTAGGACAGAGTTGGGCCTGTATTAAAGAGGGGAAGGTGCTTCGAAGAGAGGTTGTAGAAAGGATAAAAAGTTATAGAATAAACGAAAAACCTACATAAGCGTACTTCCCCCTCTTTTTATCAGCCATATCTGAAGACTTCAGGTTTAGTGAAAGCCTGCTGGCTGATAAAGAGAGGGGGAGAAAGGGGGTGAGTTGAAAAAGGCAGAAGCAACATTGCTTTGCATAAGCTTACTTCTACTTGCCAATCTATTAAATACCTCAATGCCTACATCAAAGAGAAAAAGTTTTCCTTTATATCAGCCCATGCCCCTTCTGTAATACGTTGCCGGTATTTAGAAACCCAAATCCTTTCTGGAAACGTGCAGCTAAGCTAACGAAACTATATTCTAAGCGGCTTCCATCATTAGCTAAATGCACCCAACGTTAAGCTAGCATGGTGCAGCCATTTGCGAAAGACTGCTGGACTGCCACTAGCTTTAAGCAAAGCTATTCGAATGCCTACCAACCATTGTCGAAAGGCAGGGAAGCCTATTTTAAAGAGGTGCGAGCCTCTTCTAAAGATCGGAAACGGGATTTTAAGCTCAATTTGACTCTTTTTGCCCTTAAAACATGCTCAATAACATAAAAATGCCACTTGCGCGGTGAAAATTGGATTTTGTAAATTTACGTTAGCTGAAGAAGGGTTAACAGATCAAACAGCCAAATACCGTAAATCAGCCGCCAATCAGGATTGGCAGATATCCTGAACAAACCGCTCATAAGCAAATTAATGTTCTTCTCATGAAAGAAACGAAAAGGACTTATGCCATGCCGGATAACGACATGCTAACGAGCTGCAAAACGCTGGTGACTCATGCCCGCGAAGACTTTGCGGAGCTCAAGAAGGTTGATCCAACTTTAACCATCGCAATGGTTGACAAGTGGGATGCTGACGTGAATAGTGGGTTAGAAGACTTCTCGAGCTTGCAAACAAGGAGTAGCATTTCGATTGCAACGCAACAGGTGGCTACCCTAATGGAGGAATGCAAGGATACGATTCAGCTGCTCTACTTTCATGTCGAGCAGGAGTTTGTTGAAAACCCTTCCATCATCCTCGATTTTGGGAAGCGCGGCGCCGAAAAGGCAAAGAAGAATGCTGAAAAGATGATAAGCCTGCTCAGCTTGGTTATCTGTACCTACGAGAAGCCTGAAATTAACGCAAGACTAAAGCTGCGTTTCGCGGCTGACTTTAAGGAGACCTTAACCTCTTTGAAGAAGAGGCTAACCGATGCGCACGTACAGCAATCGCTGGCCAAGAGCAGCCAACCTGCCGAGACCGAGAGCCGGATACTTCGGTATAATGCCATTTGGGCGTTTACGCGCAAGCTAAGCGAAACCGCAAAGATTGCCTTCCGTAACAGCTACGCCAAGCAGCAGCAGTACAATCTTTACGATGTCCCTGCGGCAAAAAAGGAGGCCGAAGATCCTAAGAAGGAAAAGCCTTTGGATAGTGTAGAGGAGTAGGCTCTTTTTTTTGACTTTTTTTCTCAATTAGGATAGAAATTAGCCATGAATTAACCCCCAATACCGAGAGCGCTTGGTGTTGGGGGTGCTTTTTGTGAAGCTATCGATTAAAGGAGACCTTCATTTTAAGCATCATACATCCCTGCCCGATATCTTCGGCAAAAAAATCGGGTTTCCAACCATGCTGCCTGAAGCATTCTACGGAGCTGGCGCAGCTTTTATCAAAGGCATAGCATATTCCAGGCTCTACGCGTTGGCCTATTGGGCTTATGATGTTCGATTCAATCCATTCTAGCCCAATATATGCCCCATTCTTCGGGAATGGAATGCTATACTTGCTCACATTAACAGAGACCCATCCATTTTTCGGCGTTAGGATCACGTTATCGAGCAGGAGATCATTTCCAGGAAGGTTTTTGTCGCGCATATTGACATTGTAAACGCGCAAGCGAAGATTCGCCAGCTGCTTTTTATTTTCCATTTCAAATTTGAAGCTTATTTCTTCAATTAAGCCTGCCCTATTTTGCGTATTAACCATTCTTACGGCCAGCTGGCAGCCTGGCTGGCCATGTAAAACGCCTTTCTCCCTTTTCTTAGAGTAGGACGCAAGCTTAATGAGGTCGCGCTTGCCCGATTTTCTTCCATTAATTACCACCTCATCCGTTTGAGCCAATTCCTCATCGAGGCAAACCACCCTCAAGCCATTGGCATTAGGTGATATGGTTGAAATTGCAGTATTCTTGGATTTGTATCCAATAGAAGTAATCCGCACCGTATCGGTTAGGCTTGCAAAAAAGAATCCTGCGCTGTCGGCGCTGCATCCTCTGCGCCCATCTTTTGATGCAATGGATGCGTATGGTACTCCTTTTACTGTTTTACAGTCGCAAGCCCTGCATTTTACTGGTTGGGCGTTTACTGCGCTGCTGCATGCAGCAAGGATTGCTGTAATAAGAACGGTTACATATGCTTTACTCATGCTTACGCTGTCTTGATTGTTGATATGCTGCTGAAAATATAAAAAGAGGAATGGTATATGGTATACCGATTCCCTTTTTAGCGACTAAAGATGTAGCTTATTCCGTAAAATGACGAGAAGCTTGTGCCCAAGTTATCTGATAGCTCCAGGTATCCCTTCGTTTTAAACGTGTAGCCTAGCACTAAAGCTAGGCTACCAAGCTTGTACTTTGCCATTTGCGATACAGAGAAGCCTTCGGTATAGCTGTCGGGGTAGTAGCTGAGGTTTGTCGGCTGCTTCCAGTAGTTTACCTCGGTGGATAGCTTGGCATTGGTGAAAAAATCGGATTCAATAATTTTGAAGCCTACCCCATAGCTTATCGACGTGTTCGACTTATACTCGGTGAAGGTTATGCGGTACTCCGATTGCTTTGTCTTAAACCATAGATTTTGCGAGAAGCAATCTCCCAGCATCGAAGGTCGGTATCCAAGGCTAAAGGAATACTGAATGCTGCTGCCAAGCTTAAAGGGTGGAATTGAAATTGCCAATGGCGATATCAAATTCTGCAAGCTGAGCAATCGCATTGTTCTTAGATGATCTTTTTCCCTTGAGGTCAAATCTTCAATAGAGATATTGCGATTTATTGGTTCGTTTGGGTTGAGCAACGTGTGTACGTAGCTTGCCATTCTATTTGCAAATATGGGCTGGTCTAATTCTCCCATCTTTGAAGGGATAGAGGTGGAGAAGCCAGAGGTGAACATTGGCGTTATGAGCAAAAGACGCCGTATAAATAGGTCGGGGTAGTAGTATTTTACAAAGTCGTTACGTTGTCCATTATTCTCTATGTTATGGGTGAACAGCTCTTCCTCTATATCTCTAGCAGTGGCGTAGCTACATTCTTCTCTGATGGTGTGCAGTCTTGTATAATCGGGTAAGCTGGCAGCCTTAAGCTCGCTTAAATCCTTCGCGGAAACCTTATAGCAATACGATGATAGGTATCTGTTAAATGGGGTCGGGTTGTAAAGGGCTTTTACTCCATTCTTGCGAAGCAGTCTTCGTTCGGCCTCGGCTCCTTGAAACGGAATAGAGAGATACATGTCGAATAGGATTTGAGATCCAGTATTTAACGCCTCGTTGTTCGACATATTACCGAATTCGTACATGGCAAGGCGGTTAAGAGAGCTGTAGGTGCAATTAAAAGCAAGCAAGTTTTGGAACGGCTTGCTCGAAAACAGCAGCGTTAGGCTTGGCTCATAGAGCTTCTCCTTTTCGGGCTTACCTTTTCTTTCCATTTTGGCATATGCTGCTGTATCAACAACCCGCTGTAGCCGTTGTAGCTCGTTCTGTAGGGTGCTATCTATTGCAAGTGCCTTGCTATGATTGCTGCTTTTGCGTCCTACGCTATTCCACCTCGCATCTTCGTCATCGGTTCCCTTTCTTTCATCTCGCTCTTTGGGTGTAGGCGTAGAAGTTGGCTCGTCCATTACGGCAAGCACCTCACCACGGTACTGCTGTTTCCCCTTAGTCGAGATTCGGCTCTCGCTTTTCTTTACAAGGCACGATTTTAACCAGTATTTTCCGTTGCTTTCGGTGTAGTATGCCTCTAGCAAAGCGTTTCCCTCGCGCGATAATCCTTCAGCTTCTACCTTTATATAGGTTATTGCAAGCGATTTTGTTTCAATACAGATCTCACCATGGTAGCGAATGCCTTTTTTCTTAGTCGGCATAAATTTTACGGAATAGAATCGCTTCCCATTCTTCTCTTCTATTTCCTTAATCGAAAAATTATGCAACCGTAAGCTTGCGTCGCTTAGTATCTTATCTCGAACCTTTACCTCGTCCATGTCAAACACAATCGAGGAGCTGTTGACGATGGAGTAGGCATTATTCTCCAAAGATTGGAAGGCTTGTACCCTTTTCGATGTGATTTTGTTGCTGTTTTGGGGAGAATAGCTGCCGGTTAGCTCCATCTCGGCATCGGAGAAATACTGGAGCGTGTCGTTTAGGTATAGCTTTTCTCGGACTATGCCACCTTGCGTATAGGTATCTGCTAGATAGTTGGATGAAATCTTTTTTACTGCCGATCGAATAATATAGTATGCTTTCGTTGACGAGATGGTTAGCGGTTCAAGCAGGATAGGGGTCTTTTGAAGTACTATATTCATTGTGCTTGAACCTCCAACTATTCTCTTAATTGGCTGAAATCTAAAATGTGATACGACAACTGTGTCGCCAGCCGATGCTGCTGGCAGCATCCAAAATCCATCGTTGTTGCTATAGGTTTTAGCCTGCTTTCCGCAGAGACTTATCTGGGCAAATACAATCGGATTCCCATTGAGATCCTTAACCATTCCTCGAAGAGCATCGGCGTTGCATACCCTGTAATTCAACAATAGCGTTATAATCAATAGGAGATATTTACCCATCCTTTCATTGAAATAGAGAAAGAGGACTTGTGTTGCCGAACCTCTTTCGTTTTGTTCCCTAATATAGAATTAGAAGTTGGAATTAAAATGTAGCATTGCCAACACTAAGCTGCCGCATTCGTTTTTCTGGTGCGGTGCTGCCGGTATACCTTTTTTAGGGTATAGTAAAGTACAAATGCAATTGCAGCAATTAGCATTCGTAAAAGGTGGTTCTTAGCGGGTGTGGTGCTGCTCTGGCGTTCTACAAGCTTGTTTATCTCATCCATAAACCCTTCTTTCAACGTTAGGGCTGCCTCCAAATGGTTTCCCTGGTAGAAGATTACGGTTCTGTTACCATCTTGGAGCTCTAAGAGCTGCCTTTTGTCGAAAAGGATGTCGTTGGTGCCCGCAAAAAGCAGCATGGGAATAGCTAGATTCTTTAGATCTTCGCTGTAGGTGCTACTTCCTGGAGGCAGCTTGATATTTCGTTTTGTGCTTTTGCGAATTCGCTCGACAGTATAGTTGAGATCTAGTACGAAGGAGTCTCCAGCAATAAAGCTTATGCCGTTGCGGGCATCAGAGGCTAACGCTGTGGCTATAATGGTCCCCATCGAAAAGGAAAGAATTCCAATGCTCCTGCAACAATGCATGTCCTTGAACGAGATTAGAGCCGCTTTTGCATCAACAGCAAATTGATTGTAGAAAAGCATATCTGCATCAAAACTGAAGCGGTCGCTCCCTCCAAAACCTCGGTAGTCGAACATCATAACCGGGTAACCATTGTCGGCAAGCATTAGCCCATAGCCCAGCCAGTCCTGAATGTTCCCAGCATCTCCGTAGCAGATTAAGAATCCCACCTCCTTCGGTTTAGCAGTAGGAGCGATAGCTGCGGTAAGTATGCTTACGCTATCAGGAGTTTGTATCTGCCTAAATGTTACGTTGGGGTGTGCTTTTACAATGCCCTGGATGTCAATATTACGGTTTGGCTTTAGCGAGAAGCCGCATATTGGTAGCAAGCTTACGGCTAAAGCGAGTATGGCTATTCTTGTTGCTCTCATACATCAATGTTTTATCTAAAATAGCACTTCGTTGTTATGGAAATAGAAAACGACTACCCGTATATAAGGTTGCGCATATTCTTAGTTGGTCGTCGCTCTATTAAGTTTCATTAACCCGGTATATTTGTAGTATCGCCGAGGTTATGAAGGAATCTCTGACTGCACTAAAAGCAGAAGAAACAGCAGGAGCAGGCTTAGGTGCATCCTTTACTACGGCTTTGCTGTCTTTTGCTACTTTCAGCTGCGGTCAGGATTTCGATTTTTTGCAAAGACGGAGTCGAAGACTTTGCTGAGCATCATGCACTGGATTTTGTCTACGGCATGCTGGTTTGTTTTATCGCTTTTGCCTTCCCCATCCTCTCGGGTATTAACCCATAAATTGAATCATCGTAAGGTATTTGTACCTGATCGTTCCAATCGTCAGCGTTGTAGGGTAGCTGAACCTTTTCTAGTATATCCGATGAGATGAAGCGGTGCTCCTTGGGTATTGACTTTATCCTCTTTGTTTTTACGTCGGTAACAATAAGTGTGGCTACGCTATACGGCATGATGTATTTTTCTGTTGTGTCGTGACGTTCGCGCCCTATTTCGGGGCGGATGGAGACGATAACCTTGGGGAAGTACTTATCACCCACTTTTTGGTAGCGGATATAATCCGAATAGTAGTATTGATCACAAGAATTGTTTTCGTCTTCGTATCCTACAATGGCAAAATCTGCCTTATTCACGTATATCACCTCCTTTAGCGTTTTCGATTCTAACCCTTTTCTTTTTGGATTATTCCTACTCCTATTATAACGGTTATATAGCGTGTCGACTGCAGCCTTAGGGGCATCTTTCGAGAATTGGCGCTTAAAATCATCGTAGCTGGTTTGTGGAAGCGTCTCCATCTTCTTCTGGGTGAGAATCTTCTCTTTTTGGATGTCGAATGTTATCTTATAGCACATCATGCTATCAAGCTCCACAACTCCATCAAGGTTATAGCATCCATTAAGGTAGGCATTATTGCTAAAAGGGCTGATCGAGAGTACTCCATTTCCATTTATAAACCGAACGACATCCTTCGTATAGGTTCTATAGAGGCTATTGAAGTGAGTTTGTCCTGTAAAAACTTTCATAAAGAAAGTAGTAACCATGCTATCTACTTCAAATTGTCTGTTTAGGTAGTTTGCACCTCTTCGCAGCTTTATAATTTGCATGTCAACCGACGAATCGGGAGGCGTAAGCATCCCCTTGTCCTGTATTCGTACCTCGTAATCGTTTAGGTTAAGGTATGGATCTTCCCTCCAAGGATGAAAGGCGTGCTCCCTAAAAAAAGCGGTAAGCTCGAACCTGCTGGTCGAGTAATTCCTATAGAATCGTCGCACTGCCTTCTTCAATATTTTTTCGGCGGTAAGCCTAGAGCTTCGCACCACCACTTCGCCAATTTCCATCGTATTTTCAGATAGGAGAATCTTAATTTTTGGCTGCTTACCTATTTCTGATACTGGTACGATATATGTCTTATAGCCCACGCAGCTAAACGAAAGCTTGCCATCGGCATAGCCGGGAGGGATGCTTAGGTAGAAACCTCCGCCTTCGTTGCTAATGGTTCCGAGGTTGGAACTCATTAGCCCAATGCTCGCGTATGGTATTGGCTTTCTTGTATTCTCGTCGAGAATTTTGCCGGTAATAACAATGCTACCCTGCTGCGCGTTTACGCTAAAAGCCCCTAATACAAAACTTATGATGATTAGGATTCGTAGATTGTAGGTCGCTTTCATCTCTCTTTATTTTATGTGACACCTAACATTTGTTGGGTAGATTATTAGTCAATTATTTATAAATCGAATAAGCATATACGAATTTAGTGTGACGTGTAGGGCTAATCCATAAATGAATCCAGCACGAATCCTTACATAGTAAAAGATATATGCTCCTGTCAGGATACTTCCAATGGAGAAGATGTAGCTTCCTAGGCGGGTAATGTCGAAATCGCCGTAATTTGCGATATGCAGTAGGGCAAAAAATAGTGCCATTACATGGAGCAGGAGTATGCCATACCGCTGCTTAACCCCATCCAGCTGTTCCTGCCTAATGCTTTTGCAGGCAAGGAGTATGAGGCTTGCTATTAGGGCTCCACCACCAATATAAAGATACCCTTTGCCAAAGAAGAGCGAAATCATTAATGCTAGAATAGGTAGTCCAGTTAAAACATGCCTACGCTTAAAGGAAAAAGAAAGCCGAAAGGCTGCTTCTTCTAGAAGTGGTCCTATCAGGCAGCCAAGTACTAGCAATCCAGCAGTCCCATACTTCGCAATCATAAAGTTAAGATTACCCTTAATGTATAGATCTGTCATCGAATTGCTGTAATCGTTGGTAAAGTGAATATAGAGCATTCGCAGAGCAGCAATAGCCAGCAGCAGCACAATAAGTACACCTAACGAGATGAATGTAAATCGTACTTTATTACGCCAACCGTCTACCATAGGCTTGTCGTATGGCGATAGAAGAAAGCAGAAGAATTCTTTCATTGAAGAATATATTTTTGCTGTTGATAAGAGATTATTATTTCAAGAAAATATTTTGCCTCTAAGCTTAATGCCTAGGTTTAGAATTAGGAATGGCGATTCTAAACCCTGATAATCTATTTTAAAGCCACTCCTCTTTTTTCGCAAACGCCAGCTGCGCCCTCTTTAAGATAAATGGCAGGGCAATAAGCGATATGGCGAGCAGCGAAAGGGCGAGCGTATTATTGTTGAACTTCCACTCTTCTCCTAAGTATACTGCACCCAAAATTACCACAGCATTATTAGTAAAGTGAAGGATTATTCCAGGAATTATGCTTCCAGTTTTGTAGTAGAGCCAGCCAAAGAGTAACCCTAGTACAAATGCTACCGGTATTTGTGCTGGGTTAAAGTGTATAATCCCAAAAATAAGCGCTGAGATAAGTATCGCCTTTATTGGGCGGTATTCCTCGAGCAGCAGCTTGGTTATCATTCCCCTAAAGATGATTTCCTCAGCAATTGGAGCCACTATCACCATAGCAATTATTGTTGAAGGAGATCTAAAGTCGATGTTCATCCAATTAAAGAGATCGGGAAGGGAAACATACTCATCAAAAATGCCAATTAGGATAAAAAGGAGCAGGAACAAGATGAAGGTATAGCTTGCCTGAATTCCAGATAGGTTGTACGAGAAATCGCTACGCCGCATATACCCCTTGCGGTAGCCGTAGTAAATGGTTATTGCAGAGGCAATGGCAATTCCCAAGGTTGTTGTTATGTCGCTAATCTGATTTTTGGGGAATCCGGTAAACTCAAAGATAAAGCCAAACATTCCCAAAGCCATGCTTATCCCAAGTGAGATAAGAATGTAAAATGCGAGTAGTACAATAGTTCTGTTCATAGTAAGTTCTTGATTAATGGTAAAATAAAAGAGCTTTGTATGTTAAAGTCGAAGAATATGCTGAGAAAGATCATCAGGTTACGAATGAGGTATACCATTACAATGGCGCAAAATGCCATTTTTGAGCCATGCTTTTGGTAGCCCAAGTAGCATAGCGCAAACGTTATTCCCATTAGCAGCGAGTTGATAATATGCCAAGGCGTTGTATACGTTGCTAAAGCAAATACTAAAGCCGAAAAGGTGATCGTTCGGATGTTCTTATGCCTAGTATAGCTTTTAAAAAGAATGAAGGGAAGTCGTTGAAACATTAGCGCAAATAGAAGAGGGGCTACTATGCAAATAAGCAGGAATACTAGCAGAGGTGCGTGGCTGGTATATTCCGTCCAATTACCCTGAAGGTAATCTTGGGGAGCATGAGGCAGACCTGCACCTATTGAAAACAGCAGGAAGAACCCCACATACAGGATAAATGGCAGTTGTTGGATGCGAATTACGCATCTGCCGATAGTGCGGTTCATACGCAAAGGTTTAAAGCAATCTATTGATATGATAATTATTCCTATAAAGATTTCAACCCCATTGCAAGGGGAGGATCTTGGCCCTAAAAGTAGTTTTTTTTACGCGTCATTGTCCTCCAAAATAGAAAAAGCCCCGCAAATGCGAGGCTTTTCTATTTTGATGTTATACGAATGCTTACTCAGCAAGCTTAGCGCAAAGGAATTCGCGGTTTAGGCGAGCGATGTGCGAAATAGAGATGCCCTTTGGACATTCAGCTTCGCAAGCACCAGTGTTGGTACAGCCACCAAAACCTAGCTCATCCATTTTAGCAACCATTGCCTTTGCACGACGAGCGCCTTCAACCTTTCCTTGAGGAAGAAGTGCTAGCGACGATACGCGAGCCGATACGAATAGCATTGCAGAGCCATTCTTGCAGGTTGCAACGCAAGCACCGCAACCAATACAGCTAGCTGCATCCATACTCTCGTCTGCTTTCTCCTTGCTAATTGGAATTGCGTTACCATCAGGAATACCTCCTGTGTTTACGGTAACGAAACCACCAGCTTGAAGAATCTGATCGAAAGCTTGACGGTTTACAACAAGGTCCTTAATTACAGGGAAGGCAGCCGAACGCCAAGGCTCGATGGTAATGGTATCGCCATCCTTGAACTTACGCATGTGAAGCTGGCAGGTGGTGATATCATCGTCTGGTCCGTGAGCGCGGCCATCGATATAAAGCGAGCACATGCCGCAAATACCTTCGCGACAGTCGTGATCGAATGCGAAAGGCTCTTTACCTTCGTGAATAAGGTTGTTGTTAACGATATCCAACATCTCTAAAAACGAGCTTTCGGTTGAAATGTCGTTTACCTTATATGTTTCAAATCCTCCATTGCTTTTAGCATCGGCTTGGCGCCATACCTTAAGCGTAAGATTTAGCTTGTTTTCCATAATTGTTCTCCTCCGATTACTCTTTATAGTTACGTTGAGCCACCTTGATAAACTCGAAGTTTAGTGGTTCTTTATTTAGCTCAGGCTTTTGACCTTCGCCCTTGTACTCCCAGCATGCAACGTAGGTGTACTCTTCATCGTTACGTTTTGCTTCGCCCTCTTCGGTTTGGAACTCTTCGCGGAAGTGTCCACCACACGATTCGTTGCGGTTGTAACCATCGTAAGCCATTACCTCGCCCATTTCTAGGAAGTCGGCAACGCGTAGAGCCTTTTCGATTTCTGGGTTAAACGAGTTGTTGGTTCCTGGAACGTAAACGTTCTTCCAGAACTCTTCGCGAAGTGCCTTGATACGCTCGATGGCTTGCTCAAGACCCTTTTCGTTACGAGCCATACCAACTAGTTCCCACATGATGTGGCCTAGCTCCTTGTGTAGTTCATCAACAGTCTTCTTACCCTTAATGCTGAAGAGTTTTTCGATCTTAGCCTTAACCGCTTTCTCTGCTTCTTCGAATTCAGGGGTGTTGGTGTTGATCTTAGGAGTGGTGATTTCGTGCGATAGGTAATCACCAATGGTGTATGGAAGAACGAAATATCCATCTGCCAAGCCTTGCATAAGTGCAGAAGCACCAAGACGGTTTGCTCCGTGGTCAGAGAAGTTTGCCTCACCAATAGCGTACAATCCTGGGATGTTTGTCATCAGGTTGTAGTCGCACCAAAGACCACCCATGGTATAGTGAACTGCTGGGTAGATCATCATTGGCTCTTCGTAAGGGTTTACGTCGGTAATCTTCTCGTACATTTGGAATAGGTTACCGTAGCGAGCTTCGATGGTCTTTTGTCCTAGACGGTTGATGGCGGTAGAGAAATCGAGGAATACAGCCAACCCTGTTTCGTTAACACCGAAACCAGCATCGCAACGCTCCTTAGCAGCACGCGAAGCAACGTCACGTGGTACAAGGTTACCGAAGGCAGGGTAGCGACGCTCCAAGTAGTAGTCGCGCTCCTCTTCAGGAATTTGCGAAGCCTTAAGTTGCTTCTTGCGGATCTTCTCTACATCTTCCTTCTTCTTTGGAACCCAAATACGACCATCGTTACGAAGCGACTCCGACATGAGGGTTAGCTTCGATTGCTGATCGCCGTGTACTGGAATACAGGTTGGGTGAATTTGGGTAAAGCAAGGGTTAGCAAACATTGCACCCTTCTTGTAAGCTTGCCAAGCTGCCGAACCGTTAGAGTTCATAGCGTTGGTAGAAAGGAAGAATACGTTTCCGTAGCCACCAGTTGCAAGAACAACTGCATGTGCTCCGTGACGCTCAATCTCTCCGGTTACGAGGTTGCGGGTAATCACCCCACGAGCCTTACCATCAACAATAACTATTTCGAGGATTTCGTGACGAACGTACGATTTGATGTTTCCGCGAGCAATACCTTTGTTAAGAGCTGCGTAAGCACCAAGAAGAAGTTGTTGTCCAGTTTGTCCTTTAGCGTAGAAGGTACGCGAAACCTGAGCACCACCGAAAGAACGGTTGTCAAGTAGTCCGCCGTAATCGCGAGCGAATGGCACACCTTGAGCAACGCATTGGTCGATGATTGCGCCGCTCACTTCAGCCAAACGGTAAACGTTGGCCTCACGAGCACGGTAGTCACCACCCTTAATGGTATCGTAGAACAAACGATAAACAGAGTCATTATCGTTTTGGTAGTTCTTAGCAGCGTTGATACCCCCTTGAGCAGCGATTGAGTGTGCGCGGCGTGGGCTATCAGAGATGCAGAAAGTTTTTACATTGTAGCCAAGGTCGGCTAGTGAGGCTGCTGCAGAAGCACCACCTAAACCAGTACCAACAACAATGATGTCGAGCTTTCTTTTGTTTGCGGGGCTAACCACCTTAATGGCTGCTTTATGATTTTTCCATTTCTCCGCTAATGGGCCAGCAGGAATTTTAGAATCAAACTGTTTCATATCGTAATCTTTTTTCTTTTCTATTTAGAACGATTGCTCGATAGCGATTAAGCATCAAGACCTAAAAGGAAGAACAGTGGAATAATGGCGAAACCCGCAGCAACGATGGTTGCATAAACATAGGCTACTGCCTTCCAACGCTTAATCCAGATTTGGTTGTTAAGACCAACGGTTTGGAATGCGCTCCAAAAACCGTGAGTTAGGTGGAACCAAAGAGCAATCACCCAAATAACGTAGATAACAGAGTAAATTGGGTTGCGGAATAGTTCTACAACAAGGCCGTAGGCATTCTCCATCATTACGCCATCAACGTCAACCTCAGCCAAAAGTGGCGATCCGGTAAACTTGATCTTTACAAAGAAGTTGGCAAGGTGAATAGCCAAAAAGCCAAGTACGATAACGCCAAGAATGAACATATTGCGCGAAGCAAAGGTTGCGTTACCTGATTGGTTGTTTACGGCATACTTTACTGGACGAGCCTGCATGTTGCGTAGGGTGATGGTAAAGGCCCATACAATGTGTAGCAGGAATCCAAGAGCCAAAACAGGTTCGAAAACCTTGATTATTGGATTTACAGCCATAAAGTGAGCGCCTAAGTTAAACAGCCTTCCTGTGTTGTCAAACATTAGAAGAGAGTTTACTCCGAGGTGCACCAACAGAAATACAATTAGGAACAAACCGGAAAGACTCATTACCAGTTTTTTCCCAATAGAAGAACTAAAAATGTTACTCATGTCGGAATTATTTGTTTTAAAAAATCTTGCAGCTTCTCACATTCTTAGCGAGTTACGTTGTCGACAACTCTCCAAATAAAGCTACGCAAAATTACCCTGTTGTTTATCAATTAACAAAGGAAATCGGTGCAAAAAACGACATCGCCTAGTAAAACACCCTAATTTAAATCGATTCTAGAATAGCACAAGATGTTATTCTGTATGCCTATCCCTGTTAATGGCGTATATTTGCCCAAATTTTTAGCGTATGGAAAAGTTTGTGATGTTTGGTGATACGCCTCTATTTTATGTCGATGAAGGAAGAGGAACTGCTATAGTGCTGCTGCATGGTTACCTTGAATCGTCGCTTGTTTGGGATGATTTTGCGGCAAACCTTAAGCGAACGAACCGGGTTGTTCGCCTCGATCTTCCAGGGCATGGGCTTTCGGGTGAGCATGGTGATATTCACACCATGGAATTTTTGTCTGATGCTGTTCGGCATGTTCTTTCGCTGACAAATGTGAGCAAGTGTACGCTCGTTGGCCACTCGATGGGGGGCTATGTTGCGCTCGCTTTCGCTAAAAAGTATCCAGAATTGCTTAATGGCTTTGTACTTTTTCACTCAACCCCCAACCCCGATTCGGAGGAGAAGAAGGCTCTACGCAGCAAGGAAATTGAGTTGATACAAGAGGATAAACTGGAACTTATTGCCCGCACTACGGCGCCTAATGGTTTTGCACAAGATAGCCGTAAGCGCTTTGCCGACTTTATTGAAGAATGTGTGGAAATGTATAGTATGAACGAGAAGAACGGTATTATCGCGAACCTTGAAGGTATGAAGGTGCGCGAGGATATGAACGAGTTTGTTGCTTCTACATCAATTCCTCACCTGTTTGTTTTTGGGATGAAGGACTACTACATCAGCCGTGAGGTTGCTGAAGGCTTAGTGGCGAAATTCCCTAAAGCCGAAACTCTACTTCTGGAAAATTCTGGGCACATGGGATTTGTTGAAGAACCTAAAAAGTCGCTAGAAGCCATTGTGGCATTTGCCGAAAAACATGCATAAAGTTGCATCGCTGAAGATTTGAGTGTGAAAATTCGGAAATTTTATAGTAATATATTTTAATTCTGAGAAATGTTTGTTAATTTCGCAGCACGGAATTAGTAAAACTAGTTCTTGAATTGTAATCATTTGAGGGTTTCGTTAATTGAGCATCGCTTTTTTGTTTAGCTGGGATTAACGGAATAAGGGAATTAGAAGATTTTGGCTGTAGAAAACAAAAGTTTTAGGAAGATGAGGAAAGTATTACTACTACTGGTAATCGCATCGTTTTTGGGAGCGTGTGGAGAGTACGAAGAAGAAAATTCGAACAATAATACGCTTAATGTTACTACCAATAAGGAATTCATAATTTCGGATGGCATTTTTCTAAAGGTTCGCGAAGTGGTTGATATGCGTAAGCCAATCAAGTCCAATCGTAAGTGGGAGGGAGAGGCTAAACTCAGGATACAACTTTACACCGGTAAGCGATCTGTAGATACGGCTATTAGTACAAATTTCCCCAACGAGATTGTTTTGGACGGTGTGCGTTTGAAACTTAATTCGGTCTACCCTTATCCTGAATATGACAAAGTTCGTAGTCAGTCCGACTACGTTATTCAGCTCTCTTTCGATAAAGAAAAGTAACATACTAAATAGAACAGAAAAGGAAGCCATTGGCTTCCTTTTCTTGTGTGTATGTGTCAAAACACTTAATAATGTAGGCTGCTTTAAATCTTTCCATTAAGGGGTGAGTAGTATGGTTCCTTAAGGATGTCGGTATTGTCGCCCCACTTGTCGATAATAGAATCAAGCACAGCTAAAAGTTCGTCTACGTTGTTAAGGGTAACCAGCTTCATGCGAGTTTCCTTAAAGTTGGGCAATCCCTTAAAGTAGCTGCTTAAGTGGCGGCGCATTTCCAGAATGCCAGTCCGATCGCCTTTTATTTCTACAGATTTCAATAAGTGGCGCTTGGCAATATCCACCCGTTCGGGTACTGCGGGAGGTGGCATTAACTCTCCGGTTTGCAGGTAGTGCTTTATCTCCTTAAATATCCAAGGACGACCGTAGGTGGCGCGTCCAATCATGATGGCATCTACGCCATAGCGGTCGAACATCTCCTTGGCTTTCTCGGGAGAGTTAACGTCGCCATTTCCGATGATAGGGATGTGGATTCGAGGGTTGTTCTTAATCTCGCCGATGAGCGTCCAGTCCGCTTCTCCAGTATACATTTGGGCGCGTGTTCGTCCATGGATGGTGAGCGCTTGAATGCCCACATCCTGAAGGCGCTCGGCTAACTCGACAATGTTTTTCATCGAATCGTCGTAGCCAAGACGGGTTTTAACCGTAACGGGTAGTTTTACAGAGTTCACAATCTGGCGGGTCATATCTACCATAAGGTCGGGAGTACGCATCATTCCAGAACCTGCTCCTCGTCCAGCTATTTTGCGAACAGGGCAGCCGAAGTTGATGTCGATGAGCTCGGGGCCTGCAGCCTCCGCTATCTTTGCCGCCTCCACCATGCTCTCGGTGATGTGTCCGTATATCTGAATTCCAATAGGACGCTCGTAGTCGTAAATGTTGAGCTTCTCCACCGAACCTCTGCCATCGCGTATTAGCCCATCCGAAGAGATAAACTCGGTGTACATCATGTCGGCACCGAACTCCTTGCAGATAAAGCGAAATGATGGATCGGTTACATCCTCCATAGGGGCTAAGAAAAGGGGCCTGTCGCCCAGCTCAATTGATCCAATTTTCATGTTTAGCAATTTGGGCTACAAAAATAGAAAGAATTATCAGAGTTTGAGTTGGGTGCATTTTTGTAGATTTGCACCTGTAAGCATTATTATATAACCCTGTATTTAATATCTGGATGAAGCCTCCTAAAAGTATTATAGTAAAGTTTTTCCTGAGCATCTCGGTTGTTGCTCTTGCCATACTTGCAACGCTGATGGTTAGCGAAGCGATTTTCCCGAATTCGGAAGCCTCGATTCGTGAGCTGCTAAAGCAAGGGGCAAGGTTAGCTCCTCAGTCGGAGCAAATTCTGCTTAGGATGAAGTTGGCGCAGGGGGTGCAAACTATTGGGGTTTTCCTTATTCCGGCAATTGCAATGCTGGGAATACTCTACCGCCGCAAGGGCATTACCTTAATGATAACCTCGAAGGTGTACTGGCGCGATTTCTTCGATGCTGCATTCCTGATCCTATTCTCGACCACAATAATGGTGCTTGCCTCAAGGTACAGCCAGCTATTGCCCTGGCCGCAAAGGTACATTGAGGAGAATGCTCAAAGCGAAAATCTCACCAACCTGCTGCTTTCGGGGAAATCCTACGTCGATCTTTCGCTGAACCTGCTAATCGTGTGTGTTATTCCTGCGTTTTGCGAGGAGTTCTTCTTCCGAGGATTCCTGCAGCGCATCTTTATGAAGTGGTTTCGTGATCCTCACCTCTGCATATTCCTTGCCGCGGTTATCTTTTCGGCATTCCACTTCGATGCTGTTATGTTTCTGCCTCGCTTCCTGCTTGGCGCTATGCTTGGCTACCTTTTCTACTGGACGGGCACTATCTGGATTTCGGCATTTGCCCACTTTATCAATAACGCCCAGTACGTGGTGACGGCCTTTATCCTTAACCGTATGGGGAAGTTCCCTATGGCGGAAGGTGGTGGAGGCGATTTCGATATTAGCACCTTCAACGTGATTCTTTCGGTTGTGCTGGTGGTTCTTCTGCTCTTTACAATTTATGTGAGGCATATGAATGTGAAGCCGCTGCCTAGATTGGATCAGTAGGAATCCCATAGGAGGTATGGAGTAGCCCATTTTGCCTAGTGGCATGGGTTTCGTCCTTGCTCCATCTGGTTTTTATTGTCGCTTTTGAGGTGAGGATGGCTTGTAGGTGTGGCTGTTGTTGCATTCGGGCAATGCGAATATTTGTCTGTTATGAATTATGCGACAAAGCCTTTCTTTGGCGGAGATTTGTAATAAATTTTGCTGCTAATAATAACATCTTGTAAGTATATAATTTCTATTTTTGGTGGAGCTAATAGCACAAACATCCTAAATATTAATAGCTATGTACGGTAAAATTCAACAACACCTTCAACAGGAGCTTGCTGCCATCGAAGAGGCAGGGTTGTACAAGAAGGAACGCATTATAACAAGCCATCAAAAGGCTGATATCACTGTAAATGGCGGAAAGGAAGTTCTAAACTTCTGCGCCAACAACTACCTAGGTCTTTCGGACAACCTGCGCGTTATTAAGGCCGCCAAGAAGGCCATGGAAAAGCGCGGATACGGGATGTCGTCGGTTCGCTTTATCTGCGGAACTCAGGATATCCACAAGGAGCTTGAGCATGCGATTGCCGACTACTTCGGGACTGAGGATACCATTCTTTATGCAGCCTGCTTCGATGCTAACGGGGGTGTTTTTGAGCCGCTGTTGGGCGAAGAGGATGCCATCATTTCGGACTCGCTAAACCACGCATCGATTATTGATGGCGTACGCCTATGTAAGGCGGTAAGGTATCGCTACGCCAATGCCGATATGGAAGACTTGGAGAATCAGCTTAAGCTGGCTCAGGCGCAGCGCTTCCGTATTATCGTTACCGACGGCGTGTTCTCGATGGATGGTAATGTTGCCCCAATGGATAAGATTTGCGCGCTCGCCGAAAAGTACGATGCTTTGGTTATGGTTGACGAGTGCCACTCTGCCGGCGTTGTTGGTAAAACCGGGCGTGGGGTTACCGAACAGTTTAACGTTCGCGGCAAGGTGGATATCCTTACCGGTACGCTAGGTAAGGCATTTGGTGGTGCTATTGGTGGATTTACCACCGGAAGAAAGGAGATCATCGACTTACTCCGCCAGCGTTCTCGCCCATACCTCTTCTCGAACTCTATCCCACCAGCAGTGGTTGGCGCTAGCCTCGAGGTATTCCAAATGCTAGGGGAGTCGGATGAGCTGCACGATAAGCTGGTTCGTAATGTGGAGCACTTCCGCACCAAGATGATTGCTGCCGGATTCGACATTAAGCCAACGCAGTCGGCCATCTGCGCCGTGATGCTTTACGATGCTAAGCTGTCGCAGGATTTTGCGGCTAAGCTTCTCGAAGAGGGCATCTACGTTACCGGATTCTACTATCCTGTAGTGCCAAAGGGGCAGGCTCGCATCCGCGTTCAGGTTTCGGCAGGCCACGAAATCGAGCATCTCGACAAGTGTATCGCTGCGTTTACCAAGGTCGGCAAGGAGATGGGCGTTTTGAAGTAAGCTCATCGAATACGATACGAGGAGGGTCGCCCATGCGGGTGGCCCGTTCTGCTTTTAGGGGGAGCGCTTTTACGAGGACGGCTGCAATTCCCAAGGCAACGCGCTTCGTAATCGATGTTGGTTTAGCTCTAGTAAGTAATTATGAAGCTAAAAGTGACAGACGGGAAGCTAAAAGCTACAGGCAGGAGGCAAGAAGTGACAGACGGGAAGCTAAAAGCTACAGACGGGAGGCGAGAAGTGACAGACCGGAAGCCAAAAGCTACAGGCAGGATACAAGAAGTGACAGATGGGGTGCTAAAAGCTACAGACACGAAGTCAAAAGTATCAGGCACGAAGGCAAAAGCTACAGACACGAGACCAAAAGCATCGGACACGAAGCGAAAAGCTACAGGGACGAAGGCAAAAGCTGGGGGACGGCTATCGGCATAAAGAAGGCAGGAGCAACCTTACGGGACGATCCTGCCTTTTATGCTATGAGGGGTGCGGCAATGCTCGGAGGCCGAGAGGGAAGACTGCCGCATCGTTCTTGAGGTCGCCCAATATCAACAATTCTATTGCTATCTTTGCGAGGACTTATTGTGGAATTGTGCGATTGGATCAACCGATCGTGCTAAAACGGAATCAACTATGCAGCTACGCGGGCAACTCATTGGGTTATTGCTAATCATTGCGGCAATTTCGGCAAATGCACAAACGATATCGGGAAGGGTTTTGGACAAGGGTGGCAACCCCATTCCGTTTGCGAACATCTACGTTCGCGAGGCGAGCAAGGGGCTTGCGGCAAACGATAAGGGGAAGTTTCAGATATTCCTCGATCCGGGAACCTACACCGTGAAGTTTCAGGCCATCGGGTACAAGCCCGTTACGCAAACCATAACGGTTAACGACGGGAATACGGCGGTAAACATCCAGCTCGATGAGGCGGTGTACAACCTCTCGGAGTTTACCGTGTCGAGCAAGGATAACCCCAGCGTGTGGATCATGCGTAAGGCCATTGCCCTGGGGCAGCAGTACAAGCGGTCGGTTGGCTCGTACACCTCCGACGTGTACCTCAAACTGAGCTTCAACGCGCGTAAGTTCTCGCGGATTCTTCGGTACATGACCCCCAAGAGCATTGCGGTGCCAAAGGAGGGGAAAACCTACTTTGGCGAGATGCTGAGCCGAATTACCTTTAGCGCTCCCGAGACGTACAGCCAAAAGGTGATCTCGTTCCGCACCACGCTGCCTGGTGCCGACTCGAAGGACAACTTCCCGGGGCTGGAATTCCTAAGCACCAGCATCTACGATAACTCGTTTAGCGATATCCCCTCGCCGCTAGGGCTGAACGCCTTTACCTACTACCAGTTTAGGCTTATCGGGTCGAGTCTGGAGAATAATGTGCCCGTTTACAAGATTCAGGTGATGCCCAAGCGGCCTTCGGGCAAGTTCTTCTCGGGCTACCTGTACATTGCCGATAATACCTACGCCGTAAAGAATGCCGACCTGAACTTCGAGATGAGCTTCGGTAAGGCCAACTTTAAGGTGGCCTTCGACCTGATTGACGATAGCGCCGTGCTTCCTTCGAGCTACCAGCTGTTTGCCGATGGGGGACTGTTGGGCAGCTCGGGATGGGTTAAGAGTAGCGGCTCGCTAAAGTATTCGAGGGTGATGCTTATTGGGCGTGGCCGCAAGGTGGCCCCTTCGCAGGCGCAGGCGGCCAAAACACCCGTGGTAAAGCAGCCAAGCCTAGCCGCGATTAAGAAAAAGGCTGAAAAGGAGGCTAAGCGTGCAGAGAAAATCGCTAAGCTGATGGATAAAACGGCGCTTTCGAACTCCGAGATGAGCAAGCTGGCAAGGCTGGTGAAGAAGGAGGAGGAGTCGAAGCGCTCCGACTCCCTAAAGATGAAGAGCCTTGAGCTGCAGGGTATGGATAAGGTGGAGTTCACAGAGGACTACAACCAGAAGGATAGCTCGTACTGGAGCGGCCAGCGCCCCATTCCTTTGGACGAGGAGGAGAAGGTGGCCTTTGCCAAGACGGATAGCGTAAAAACCATAAAGGATAGAATATCGGCCTTCCAGAGCCTCTCGCGCGGAAGCGAAACCGTGTCGTGGGGTAACCTCGTTGGCGGCGGATACCTCTACAACAAGAACGGGTTGGAGTTCAAGACCAAAGGTTTCCTTAACCCCAACTTTACCTACTTCAACCCCATTGATGGCTTTACCGTAGGAACTCGGCTGGTTATGTTTAAGACCTTTGAGGATAAGCGCGAGCTTAACGTTTACCTCTATCCAAAATACTCGATAAATAGGGGAAGGCTAATGGGGACAGGCTCGGTATACTACGACTACTGGCCAAGCCACATGGGGTCGATTAGGATTAGCGGGGTTTACGGAACGCAAGACCTAAACACCGAGCAGCCTGTACAGCCGCTGGTAAACAGCGCAACCTCGCTCTTCTTTAAGGATAGCTATACCCGCGAGATGGACGTTGCCGGAGGGGCAGCAACAACATCGCTGGAGATTGCCAATGGCCTTACGGCTTCGGTTGGCTTCTCGTACTACCACCGCAAAACGCTAGACAACATCACCAACTTCTCGTTCCTGGAGAAGAGCAAGGAGTACGATCCGAATATCCCGGTAAACGAGTATCTGAATACCCATCCTTTTGCAACGCATACGCAGGCGGCATTTCAGGCCTCGCTTACCTATACGCCCGAGCAGTACTACCGGATGGATGGGAGCAAGAAGAAGTACGTAAAGTCGGACTATCCAACCTTCGAGGTGCTCTACCGCCGAGGGGTGCTCAACGAGAGCGCCAGCCAGTACCAGCTGCTATCGATGAAGACGTGGAAGCGCTACGACTTGGGCTTCCTCTCGGAGTTCTACTACAGCATAGAAGGGGGAACATTCTTTGATGCGAAATCGCTGCAGCTGCCCGACTTCCACATGCCAAATGTAGACTATACGCCTGTTACGTTTCAGCCAACGAAGCAGTCGTTTCACCTGATTCCGTTTTACCGATTTGCAACACCGGGTGGCTATGTAGAGGCGCACTCGCTGTACGAGGCCGATAATATTCTGCTTAAGCAGCTGCCCTTCCTAAAGGGAACGGTATTTACCGAGAACCTTTACCTAAGCTACTACAACAGCAAGGCGCTGCGCAACTACGTGGAGGTTGGCTACGGTATCGATAAGATTTGGGTGCTGATGGAGGTTAAGGCAATTGTTGGATTCGAGGATGGCAAGTACCGCTCGTGGGGAATAAGCATCTCGATTAATAGGGACTAACGCTGGCTTTGCCAGGAAAAGAATATCGAATAGGAATAAACGACAAAAGAGGTTGTCCGAAAGGGCAGCCTCTTTTTGTTTCCATTTGCTGGGGAATACTACTTACTCCCCTTCATGCTTTCAGAAGGTTGTTTTGCTGAATCTTGCTGATAAGCTGGAACGTGCTTAGCGTGTTTGCCCGATTTATCTTTCTTGGGCTTCTTGTTTCCTGCTGCTCCCATGTTTAGGACCTCCAATTTAATTAAGTGAATAATTACCTTGAGTCGCGTTCGGTTATAAGATATAGCTGGACTGCTCGATTCTTTTATTAGCAAATAGCGAACCATGGCATGACGGTGGGCGAAAAGTCAGCAAATGGTGCCATAATGGCTTCATTTAATCGAACAACTACAAATTTCTGCATGGTAGAGCTAACGCTGGCTAAGCTCGATGGTGGATTTGGCCGTCATCCTACTTGAGAGAAGGCGTTGTAAAGGACCAGTGGGTTTGCACAATCTTCCACTGGTTATCCTTTTCGAGGCGGTACACTTCGGTGCAGTTCCAGCGCTGAGGTGTTTCTCCGCCGAAGCTTACAAGGTTGAATGTTAGCACAGCCATGCTGCTTGTGGCTTGTACCTTGGGATTAACCATTTCGTAGCGCGAAACGTGTATTTGTCCAGTTAGTGGTTTGTACAGCTCCTTTAGGGCTTCGATGCCATCGAGCCTTTGCGGAATAAATGGGTCGAAGTACACCACGTCGGGGGCGGATAGGTTGATGTATCCTGATGGATCGCCCTGATTCCATTTTTCGAGGGCGGCTTTTTCTAAGGCTACAATTGTAGCGGAGATCTCGGCATTGGCCGATTGCGAGAATGATGCTGTTGCTGTCATAACAAGTAGGGTTAGTAGTGTGATCTTTTTCATCGAAGTAGATTTTTACTTTAACTAGGCTGGTGCAGTCGCCTAGTTGCAAGCGTTGTTGCACCAGCTCTATCTGCACTACAAAGGTGGGGGTTCGAGGGCGGAATCGCGGAATAATAACCGGGGAATAAATGACACTTTTTGCGGGAAATTATTGCTTCTTAAAGTGCAGCGGAGTGATGCCGGTATGCTCCTTAAAGGCTCGAACAAAGTAGGAGGTAGTTTCGTAGCCGAGGTTGGCGGCAATTTCGTCGATGGTTAGATCTGAATAGAGCAGCAGCCGTTTCGCCTCCAAGATGCTTCTGCTAAGGATGTACCTCTTTGCGTTTACCCCGCAGCATTCCTTCACCAGGCTGTTAAGATGGCCGCTTGTTATGTGGAGCAGCTGCGCATAGTGGTCTACCGATCGGTTCTGTTGGTGCTGGGCGTTTACCAGCTGCATAAATGGACCAACGTACCTGTTGGATTGACTTTTTGATGATAGCGGATTAACCTTGGAGTAGTGGCGGTTTAGGAGCACCAGTATTTGGTAGAGTAGGGCACGTAGCAGATGCTTGTCGGTGTGCTTAAAGGTTGTGAGTTCGTTCTTTATTTGGTGTAGCAGGGCGGCAATGTGTTCGAACTCGCTCTGGCTAAGGTCTAGCACAGGTGGGTTGCTGTAGGTGTAGAAAAAGGACAAGCTTTGGACGAATTGGGCATCGCTAAAGAAGGTGCAGAGGAACTCCTCCTCGAATATCAGCGCATAGCCATCGGGGATATCCGTAACATTCCATTTGCGCACCTGCCCTGGCGAAGAGAAGAAGATACGGTTAGGGGCGATGTCTTCTTCGCAGCTGTCGATGGCAAAGGTTCCACAGCCAGATGCAATAAAGGTGATGTCGAAGTAGGTTAGGCGCTGTATGGGGGTATTTCGTATGTAGCGCTCTATGTCCTTAAGCGCTATTAGGTCTATAAGCAGCTCTTCGCCGTACTTGTTCTTAAAGAAATCGTATTGTGCAATCATTGGCTTTGCCTATCCGACGAAGTTAAAAAACTTTGTAGAATAGAGCAGCCTTGTTTTTTGAACTACAACTGGCGAAGGGTATCCTGCTAACGAATCTTGTTGTAAGATGCGAATTTTAGATGTTTTAGTAGAGGTGACTGATTGTCCGACTTACATTGTTACTCCCCTAAAGAAGACAACAATACCTACAACTACGGCTATCCCATACAGTTGGAATGAATCTAATGACGAGCCAACAATGCCTGCGACAAGAATAATAGCGCCAACTATCATATCCGTTTTCGCCTTCTTTGCTGTTCGTTGCTTCCACTCCTCCGCAACCTCCTCCACCATTCGAGTGGCGGTTTCTTGGCTAATTCCCTGCTCCATTAATAACGATACGATATCTTGCTTGGACTTTTTGTCCTTAATCAACCGATGGGCAATCCAATCGTAGAGTTGGTTGACCGCTTCTTGGTATTGACCTTTATCCTTTACCATATTGGGTTTATGCTTAAATGCCAAATGTATTAGATTTTAACTTGCATAGTAGCCATCGAAAGAATTTTCTCTGGAATTGTGAAAGGGGCATACGATGTTGCTCGTAAATCTAGAGTGTCAGCCTAGGATAGGTTACCATTTTTATTAACTTCCCCGCCGCTTAAGCACGGCATTGCTTTGCCAACGACACCTTGAATTGGATGTGCTGGAATAATAAGCAAGCCGTTGTTGATCTGCATTAGTCACTAAAATTTTTTTATGAGAAAGCGCGATATGGCTACCCTGTTTTTTATGGTAGCGCTTAGCCTAAATGTAATGGCACAACCTAAAGCCATTGATATATGGCAGGGCAAGGTGCCAGGAGCCATTGCCGATCCTTCGTACAAGTTTGCCGTTGATACAACCAGCGCGTACAGCTTTATATGTAGGGTTAGCAACCCAATTCTCGACATGTATCCTGCTCCTACCGATAAGGCAAATGGTACAGCAGTGGTAATTTGTCCTGGTGGAGGATATGCAGGACTAGCTTTTAAGCATGAAGGTGCTCAGGTGGCATCGTGGCTTAATAGCCTTGGGGTAACCGCCTTTGTTCTTAAATACCGTTTGCCTAGTGACGCTATTATGAAGGATAAATCGGTAGGACCATTGCAAGATGCCGAAGAGGCCATTCGCATTGTACGACGACATGCCAAAGAGTGGAATATCAGCCCTGCGAAGATTGGTATAATGGGCTTTTCGGCAGGAGGGCATCTTGCAGCTACGCTATCTACCCATTTCGACGAGCAAGTTTACAAACCTGCTGATGAAACAAGCGCTCGTCCCGACTTTTCGATTCTAATTTATCCTGTAATATCAATGGATTCGCAGCTAACTCATTCGGGGTCGAGGAGGAACTTGTTGGGCGATACCCCATCTGAAGAACTTGTTAAACATTATTCTAACGAGCTACAGGTTACTGCCAATACCCCTCCTGCATTCTTGGTGCATTCCTCCGACGATAAAGTTGTTCCGGTAAAGAATAGCATCGACTACGCATTGGCGCTTGGTAAGTACAATATCTCTTACGAGCTGCATATCTTTAAATCTGGTGGGCATGGTTATGGACTTGGCAAATCAGATGGAACAGAAAAGGCTTGGCCAGAGATCTGCAAAAGTTGGCTTAAGGCTAGAGGATTGCTGTAGCTATAGGGACTGTTGCTGCGTAATCTCTTCGAAATGTACCAGTGCCCAATCTACCATCATCTGAACGGCAGGCATAAGGTCGTTTCCTATTGGTGTTAAGGTATACTCTACGCGAGGAGGAACTTCGGGGTAAACCTTTCTGCTGATAAGACAATCTTCCTCCAGCCGCTTCAGCGTGTTGGAAAGCATCTTGTGCGATATGTCGGGGATGGTGCCCATTAACTCCTTATAGCGCATTGTCCCATTCATTTGTAGTGATCGTAAAATCAGCAGCGACCATTTGTCGCTCATTCGGCCTAGAATATTTCGGATTGGACAGGTTGGGTATTGAAGATCTAATTCGCGCATCTTTCTACTTTTAATGTTCAAAGCTACAAAAATCTCTTTTGGAAAGTAACGTTCGGCATCTGAAGTAGCCGATCGAAATCAATTTCATAATTATTCGAAAAAAATGAAGTTGTAACTCGCTGTTGATAACCATTACTAACCTTACTGGTGAGTTGGTAACCTCGTTGCACGGCGATGTTTGCAGCTCTACCTTTGTTCTATATCAACCAAAAAGGAGATAAAGAAATGAAAGAGCTTATTGTAAAAGGCTACAGCACCGCTGAAGGTCAAAAGAGAACTGATGGTGGAAACTCATTTACCATAAAGCCAATTATTCCACATGGCACTGCCAATAAGTGTAATGCTAGCTTCATAGAAGTGGAACCTGGCAATTATGCATTTGGCTACCACTACCACGAGGTTAACGAGGAGGTATTCTACATTATTAGCGGAACTGGTATTGTTCGTACCGTTAAGGGTGATGTTACCGTAAAAGCAGGTGAGGCCATTGCATTCCCTACAGGAGAGGAAGGGGCGCATGTTATCAGAAATGGATCGGATACCGAAAAGTTGGTGTACGTCGATTTTGGTAGCGCAAGCCTACCCGAGATCGTTCACTTCCCCGATACGGATAAGGTGCTTGTCGTTGGTCCATATTCGAATGGATTTTACGACAAAAAGTAGCATATGATTGAGCATAAAGAAGGCAGCTGCTGGTATTTGCCAGTTGCTGCCTTCTTTTTTATGACTGCATAAAGGCGTTGCGATGCTCTACAGAAGGTAGTCTATCGCACAACCTTTATATTAAACTTGCTGTTGTTGGTGGAACTGAAGATGCTTAGCCAAAGTGCGATGTACATTTCGGTTCCTCGTGCCTTTGCAATGTGGCCAAGGTCTATCATGTTCGTTTCCTTCCATCCGAACGAAGTTAAAAGTCCCATCACCTGCTTTTTCGCGTCATCATCATCTCCGCAAATAAAAATGTCGTGGTCGCCTCCGTTGAGCATTCCTGGATCAACCATAAGCTCGCACCAAAGCGTATTTAATGCCTTTACAACCTTAACCTTGGGGAAGGTTCTTTGAATTTCTTCGCCAAGCGAGGTGGTATTGTCGATGGTTAGCGTAGGAGGTAACCCGTGCGAGTAGTCGAGTGGATTGGCCACATCTACCAGAATCTTTCCGTTAAGGTTCTCTTCGCTGGCACGCTTAAGCGCCTCGAGCGAATGGCTGCCTGCCGTGCAGTTGAATACGATTTCGCCAAAGGCTGCCGCTTCGGCAAAGGTGCCTATCTTGGCGTTGGAGGCATGCTTCGACAGAAAGAATAATGCCTTTTCGTTGTTGCTGGTTCTGGAGCCCATCATAACCTGATGACCGAGCTGTATAAGTTTCGAAGCTAAGGCATTGCCAACCTGCCCGGTTCCTAGCACTGCTATTTTCATTTCTGTAACGTATTAGTTCAGCGTTATTGCTGTGTTTCCTATACTAAAAACAGGAATCTCTTTGCTTTTGTTGCTTTTTATCTATTTGTTGTTGCAAGAGCAATGAAGTGGAATATTGGCGAAGAGTGGTCTTTTATGCTTTATATCGGCAGGTATAGGCTGGGGAATAGCCTAAATCGTAGGTGTTAAGGATGAAATGCTATCTTTGCCGCCAATTGAACTTAGAAACAAAACAAAAAGTAGAAAGGACTATTATGAGCGACGAGCACAAGTGCCCCAAATGCAACTCCGAGAATACGTATCAAGACATGAACCTATGGGTTTGCCCTGATTGTTTCCATGAGTGGGATCCCTCCGAGCAGGCAGAGGCGGCAGCAGCAGAGGCACAGGCAAGCCGTGTTGTAGATTCGAATGGAAATGTTCTTAGCGATGGCGATTCCGTTACCGTAATCAAAGACCTAAAGGTGAAGGGCTCTACATCGGGTATTAAAGCTGGTACAAAAGTGAAGAACATTCACCTGGTTGATAGCAGCGATGGGCACAACATCTCGTGTAAGATTGATGGCATTGGTGCCATGTATCTGAAATCGGAGGTTGTGAAGAAAGCATAGCACTTTCGTGCGAGGGCAATTGGCCTGATAAAAATGCGCGTAGACTATTTGCCTACGCGCATTTTTTCCCCCATTACACTTTAGTAAGATAAACTCCAAGCAGTTCATTCCTATTCGTTTGGGGTTGATGGTGCTGAAAATATAGAATTGATAATCAACCTCCGTTACTTTTCATATAGCAAGAATTGTAAAGTGAAAAGCAAGAATCGGTAAATCAATTTTTTTATTGGGGAGTAGATTTGCAGCGTACTAATTATCGAATAAAATGGATTCTCAGATTTCTGTCAGGAGCATTCCTGCTACGATGGCTGGATTGATGCTTTGCCTGTTCTTGTCGGCACTTGACAACTCGATTGTTGGGACTGCAATGCCCAAAATTATTGCCGATCTACAGGGTTTGCGCCACTACTCCTTACCCTTTACCTCGTACTTGCTCTTTTCTACCGTGGTAATTCCTATTGCGGGGAAGCTCTCGGATGTATTTGGCCGAAAAATTGTTGCTCTTTGGGGTATTGGATTTTTTATGTTAACATCGGCTCTTTGTGGATTGTCGGTTAACATGCCTATGCTAGTGCTGTTTCGCGGATTACAGGGCGCGTGTGCTGGTGTTTTGGCATCGAGCGCATTTATTATTTGTGCCGAGCTGTTTCCTCCTCAGGTACGAGGCAAGTATATAGGTATGTTGGTGTCAATGCATGGTTTGGCTAGCTTGTTAGGGCCTGTGGCTGGTGGATTAATAACCGACTACTTCTCGTGGCACTGGATTTTTTACCTTAACATACCCGTTGGGCTTCTTTCCTTTCTTTTGTTGAAAAAACAGCTGCCACTAATCAAGCATCCGGGAAGCAGCAACGAGATAGATTTTAATGGCATTGCGCTGTTCTTGCTTGCCTTGTTTCCTCTCTTATTCTGCTTTACCGAAGGAGGTAAACTGTTGCCCTGGTCGTCGCCTATCACCATATCGCTAATTATTTTTTCGGGGCTTATGCTGGTTGGATTTATAAAGGTAGAGCGCTACTCGAAATCGCCGTTGCTGCCCGTTGAGATGTTGAAGAACAAAGTTTTTCGAAGAGCCTCGTTTTCGGCTGCTATGGGGTATGTTGCCTTATTTGGGCTAATTCTATATGTTCCCTTCCTGCTGCAGATCGTACAGCATAAGGGTGCTGCGTATTCGGGAATGGTAATGCTGCCAATGTCGTTGGCCATTGTGGTTGGTGGAATGAGCGGTGGCTTTATTGCCTCGAAGTGGATGCGGTTTAAGCTACAGGCAATGGTAAATTTCAGCATATCTATAGTTGGGCTTATCCCTTTACTGGTATATGGCGAAGGTATTTCGATGGGAATGCTGATTTTCGGGATTCTTCTTGTAGGACTTGGTATTGGACTTAACTTCCCTACAATGAATATGGCGCCTCAGGCATTTTTTCCTGCCGCTCAGATGGGAATACTAATCTCTAGCCTCGAATTCTTCCAGATTATGGGAGGTGTGGTGTCAACATCGGTATTGGGCGGCCTGCTTCATGTATCAACACAATGGCTTATTGCCTTATGTATTGTAGCAATGGCGTTAGGATTTATTGCTATGGCTGGTCTTAACGAAAAGGAGATACGCGATAAGTTTGCAGCCCGCTACAAGAAACCTGCCGTGGATGGAGAATGCGCCGCCGTACATAATCACCAAAAGGAGCGAAGCTTTTCTTAATATTAGGATCACGTATTACAATGTGAGCATCATCTAGATTAGAGTACGCGAAGCATATGCTCTGGGACTGATTCTAAAAATAATCTTGATTCCTAGTACGATTGTAGTGGTACCTTTTTGGATGTGCTCTTTTATTCGTACTTGTCAAACCTTTCAGGTTTCTAAAACCTGAAAGGTTTACTCTATTTGATAATAGTCAATCTAATATCTACCTATTGGAACAACTGGAATGGCAATGTCGTACGTAAGGTTGTTTTGAGCGCAATCGGACATTAGCGAAAGAGGGTAGAGCTCGATTAGCGGTTTTTCGTCGGGGAAATATCCGCTCTGGATAAGCCATTCGCCATAAAAGAAGGCGTAAGCCTCCCAAATATCCTCGCGCTTACCCTTAAAGTGGTAAACGGCATAGACCGCTTCCTGTAGATCAACCGTTTTAACATCGCCACGAGGTAGCACAACCTCCGTTGGAACCGTAATGCAGGCTCTGTAGCGGCATTTTTCGCGCGGTGTAATACCCGGATTGTTATAAGGAATTCCCAGCAGGGCAACATCGTTAGTTATTAAACCTCTTGGATGCAGGAACTGAAACAACCTGTTCCATGCCTTAGGGATACCCGTTGCATAGCTCTCGATAGTTTGCGTGTAGGCAACATGAAAGGGTGGTAGTTTTTTTATTTCTACCAGCGAAAAGTCGCGTAGCCTGCTCTGTGATTTTGTTATGTGCGGTTGTCCGTTAGGCGTATGGTGTTCCTCCCTGTGCTTTTGCAGGTATAGCGTTGGTGCAACGCCATGGTACTTCTTAAAGGTCCTTGTAAACGATGATGCCGAGGAAAAACCACATGTCGAGGCGATATCAGCAATGGTAATGTTCTGGTTGAGGCAAATGAGCTTGGCTGCTTTCTCCATTCGCGAACGTTCTATGTAATCGCGCGGCGTTTCGCCCAAAACTGCGGAGAAGATACGATGAAAATGAAAGGGTGAAAAGCAGGCAACCGTAGCCAACTTTTCGAGAGGAATATCCTCTGACAGATGCTCCGAAATATAGTCGATGGCCTGATGTATACGTTCCTTATAGATATCGATAAAACCTGTGCTGCTCATGTAAACTACTGATGTTGTGCAAATATAGTAAAATGTAGGCGTTTATCGTAGAGATGTCATTGTTCTGTTGAGGTAGGCGTAGGCTCTCCTTTCTTTTGCTCTATTTCTTTCTTTGTATGTATTGGTAGCTTATTGAAAGCCCTGCTAAGGCTAAGCGTTGCGAGAGCAGTGCTCGAACCTCAATTTGCTTGGCTTTTTACTGCTGATAATTTGCCAATATTTGCTTTAAGATTCTTCTCCAGCTCTACTGTTGACAGGGTTACTGAACTTGAACTAAATCCAGCGGGGAAATGTATCCTAACGTTTTGAATATGCCTTGTGGCAATACTAAAAGCCTCCATCTTTTTACTTTCCTCTGGTTCTCTTAAACCATTTTGGTAGTAGTAGTTTGCCAAAAGTTGCGATATCCATGCCGTTCTTTTTTCGCAGTAGCCATGTGGCGTCTCGTAGCACAGTCGGGCATTCGTTACCTTTTGAAGTTGAGGTTTGGCCGTGCTTTCTAGGTTGAGGTAACGCTGAAAGTACTCAACGAATCGATCATTGTTGTTTAGTAAGCGGTAAACCTCACCCTTAAAGTAAATTGCATGACCATTTACCGAATCTACCGCTAGCATGAAATCGATTATAGGGTATACGTTTTTAAAATCGTCGGGTACAAAATCTTTGTGCTTGCCATCCGTAACCGAATGAATTTCCGTTCGAAGAATCTTTGAGGCCTCAATAAGAATCATCTCCTTTTCTTCCAAGGGGGCTCTCTTTGTAGCGCTACGAAAGCTCGTATCCTTGATGAGCGAGAGCGTTAGCCGTTCGGGTTTTTGACTTTCATTTTTGTTGTTGATGCCTGTAAAGGCAAACAAGGAGGCTACACCTGCAATACCGACCAACAGTATGGCTTGTGCTAGATGCTTTTGTGCTTTGCCTGACCTGTTTTTCAAGGCTAAGAGCTTCATCTTGTTGCTGGACTTTTTTTTTGTTGTACCTATTAGGTTCTCTTTATGCAATGCTGCCATATATTGGTTTAGCCTATCCGTTATGCTACTGCTCTGCTTACGCTTTTGCTTGTTGCGGGCACTTTCTACACTAGTAATAGACAGGAAGCCGACCTAAACTAAGAGTGCTAGTACGCTTCGCCCATTAGGTAAAACCGTGTTGGCGATGGGGAAGCCTTACTCGATACCCTCCAGCTCGCTCTTTAGGTTGGATAAAAAGGTGTTCACCTTTTGCTGCTGTACCGTGTTGCCACAAAAACCGATGCTAAAGGTAATCTCCCTATTAAATGTTGAATATGCCATGGAGAAGTAGCCCCCATAGCTCACAACGCCGGTGATAAACGAGGACTCGACGGGAATCCCATTAAAGTTGATGTCGTTGGGGTTGATTACTCCGACATTTGTGAGTAGCGGAATTGGTGGCATCTTAAGCTGCATGACCTTTTCCTTCATTTTTGCATAGGGCATTAGCCTCGATAGTACTAGGAATGGGGCAAGCATGTTCATCTCCGCATGAGTACTTTTCTTTAGGGAGGTCTCCTTTACCGTTTTGCTTAGGGTTTCGGCAAATGATTCGCCGATTGTGGTTTCGAGATTAATTATCATGGAACCGGTTAGGCTGCAGATTGCTCTTTTGTGGCTTGGATCGGCATACTTTCGGAGATCTACGGGGACAATCAGCGGCTTGGAGGCCGTTTCGTTGTTCTGTCTTGCCTTTACGAAGGCTCTGGTAAATGCTGCAATCACCACATCGTTGATGGTGGCGTTGTGACGCTTACCGAATGCCTTTACTCTGTCGAATGTGTCGCTGGATAGCTTCATAAATGCCAACTGATTTCTCCCGTCTTCGTTGGATTGTCCCCAATCGAAGGACCATGACACCCTGCGGGGCGGTCTCTTAAATCCAGCCCTTGCAAACTTCATCTTTTGGAGAAGGGAAAAGCGTTTGGTTACCTGCTTGATGCTTCTATCTCCACTTATGTTGGGTTGGCATGTATGGTTGGGGTTAACAGCTAGCTTGCTGTAGCTATCGGCGAGGATCTTTACAAATTCTTTTAGTCCAGCCCCATCTGTTGGGGTGTGGTTCATGTTTATGCAGAGGATATCCTTATGCTCATGCCTAACTATCCTCACCCTTACCAGCGGAAAATCGAACGGAGAGACCGCTGTTGTAAGAAATTCTTCAACTTCGTTGCTTGGTGTAGCTGTTTTTACCAAGTCAACCAGCATAGATGGCTTTATGTTGTCCTGCTTCTTCCAATAGGCAGCATTCTTTGCCTCTTTGTAGGTGTAGGAGAATATTGGTTCCTGGTAAATGCTCAGGCAAACGGCTTTTTCTAGGATGTCAAAGTCGAGCTGCTGGCTTAGGTAAATCACGAATCGTATTTGTTGGTCGGCATTGGAACGCAGAAAAAACTGAATGGCATCGCTCATCTCCACCTTCATTGTTTCGGGCAAGTTTCCTTGCAGCTTGTCTATTTCCATGTGCTAATGTTTTTGCTTATTATGATTAAAAATGTCCTATAGCATCACCAGCTTGTTCTGATAGCTGATGCTTAACAATTCCAAAGGTTATAAAAGTTAAAGACTAATTCAAGTGCCACTGGTAGAACATTTCTGCTTAGCTGTATGGCGCGTGTTTTTTCTGTTGGGCTATGGGCCGATGCTTTAGTAGAACGCTGAAAGTTTGTTGTTCGTTCTTTTGTCAGCGGCATCTGCTATGATAATCGAGGATGTGTTCGAGTATATGGTTGTATTAATGTTCATATTGTAATTTGATGCAAAGATTTTCCTTCCAATTTTATTTAGCGGTGAACTTTTCGTGGTTCTGTAACGAATAGGATGCGTAGGATAGATGAGCCTGCCCGCTTTCCTGCGAGTACATTCAACCCCTTCGGGGTTGTTGCCATCTTCCGATCAAATCCCCCGAGTTTCACTCGGGGTTATTAGAGTTAAAGCCCTTACGGGCTTCAAGTAGTGGCGATAATAGGTTGACTCTATACTAATGTAGAGTATTATCGATAATGGTTGCTAATCTACAATCCGAAAGGATTGAATTCTAATAGCCCCGCATGCAATGCGGGGAAACAAAGTCCAGTATAATCACAACCGCAGCGCGGTTGAATAGCGAACTGAAAAGAGGACATTGCCCACCCCAAACGTTATAGAGACCCTTTAACATCTATAACGGTAGCTAGGGAGCTATCACAAGAAATTACTCTTTGTGAAAAATTAAAACGCTACCTCCGCAAATGTCGCTAGCTTTGCCCGCCTAATTTTTAATCAGATTAAAATAGTATGAGAGCAAAGTATTTACTAAGCGGTATCGCTGTTGTATTGTGCCTAACGGCCAATGCCCAATTTAAGCTGAACAAAAATGTGCTGAACGCCGGTAGCGATTTGGTTTCGGCAGCTACGTTAACCGATGCCGATGTTGTACAGTACGCCAACGAATACATGAAGTGGATGGATACGCACAATCCGTTGGCAAAGGCAACCGACGAATACGGTTCGCGCCTTAAGAGAATCACCAGTAAGTTCGAAAGCTACGATGGACTAAAGCTTGACTTTAAGGTGTACCTTGTAAAGGACGTCAACGCATTTGCATGCGCCAATGGATGCGTAAGGGTTTGCGCCGGACTGATGAAGATTATGACCGACAACGAAATTCTTGCCGTTGTTGCCCACGAAATAGGGCACGTGAAGAATAAGGACTCGAAAGATGCCTTCCGTACTGCGCTGCTAACCTCTGCGCTAAAGAATACCGTTGCCTCGCAAAGCAATACGGCAAAAACATTGACCGATTCGCAGCTTGGAGATTTGGCGCAGGCCGTTGCAAATAGCTCCTACTCGCGTAAGCAGGAGAGCGCAGCCGATAGCTACAGCTACGAGTTCCTAAAAAATAATGGTAAGAACGTTTGGGCGCTGCCTTCAGCCTTCCGCAAGCTGCTTACCATCGAAGATGGAGGGGGTAAGTCGAGCAGCAGCATGGCAAAGCTCGTATCATCGCATCCCGAAACGCAAAAAAGAGCCGAGCAGGCTGAAGAGCGAGCAAAGAAGGATGGCTTCCCCAAGGTGGAGGAGAAGTAATATCGCGTTTTAGCAAGCTCTATCTGCAAAATAAGACGGGCAGCTTCTACAGGTAGAAGCTGCCCGTCTTATTTTGCAGATATTCGAGTAAAGGTTTTGTGCTATATTCGAACCCGTTCCTGCATAACATGCGTATCGTATAGCAGCAACAGGATGTAAGCCATTTATCCCAACAAGAAAATATGCCACTAATAGCCCAGCTCCTTTTCGTGACCCTTTTAGCGCTATGCAAGAGCGGTGCTGCCGCTGTCAAAACGCTCCCCGTTGATAAGCATGCGCGGGCAACAAGTACCGGCATTCGGATGACCTACTACAAACCTGGCAAGGGCTCGGTGCCAACCAAAGAAGCCAAGTTGCTCAACGCGCAGTATCCCAACAAGGGGGAAATTACTTTGCTGATAAATGTCGCCACGCCGCACCAGGGGTGCTACGTCTTTCTCTTTAAGGAAAAGATTATTAGCGAAACGCACCATGGCGGCGACAGCTCGGATGTGTACGGCACGTTACCCAATGGGACCTTTGGCGTGGTGAGGCGCGACTATAACGAGCCATATACCACTACCATTAAGAATCTATACGGCTACATCTTAGCTGAAGATCACGGCGGATATGTCGAGAAGCGCAAGTTCCAAGATTTTGGTAACGAGGTTTACTTCCCCGAGTTCCTGTACGACTACTGCTTGGTGGATGATGCCGATGGCAACGGTGATCCCGAATTTTACCTTACCTACTTCGGCCTTAGCGATGGCTTAGATGCCAAGCCGCTAAAGGTTATCGTGTACAGCAGCAGCTGCCCCAAGGCGAAAGCAACGGCTTACTATCCTGGCGGAAACGAGGACGATGTCTACTACGTAACGTACGACGATAGCTGGAGTATGCTCCCCAAGAAGATTCAGCAACGCGCAAATGCCATAATAAAGGAGGTGAAGGATAAAGGGCTTATAGATATTTAGCCGCTTGTTAAGTACAACTTCTGTTTCCCGCTTTTGGTTGTTGCGGCTCCGTTCTTGGCAGCCCAAGCGGGGTGAGGAGGTTTCGTTCCGCGATTAGGTGCATCCTGAACGAATTAAAAATGAATAGCACCCCATTCAATGGGAGGGGTGCTATCCCTCATGGAGCATCGGTTAGCCTGAAAATCGGACGTAGGACTTATTCATCTATAGTGTTGTGGTTATCACCTCTGGTTTATACCCAGGGATTTCGCCATTAAGACTTACACGACTCTACTTCGAAGTATATCCCCCGCTGGCGGGGGTAGGGGGTGGATTTTTAGAAGTATATAGCAACCATTGGCATCAAGTTTTTACCACTAACGTCTACTTTCCTCCCCCTTCCCCCTCCAAAGGGGGATATACTTTGTGCTACGACTTGCTGATTCTTTTACGTCTACCTCCATTATCATTGCTGCTCTTTTTTAAAGCGATATCCTCTGGTTTCTACCGCCTCATGTTTATTTTCCAAACCACCGGATTAGCCTTCTGCGCTAGCTTCGAGTCGCTCCTTATTTCCTTGTCGCCTACCAACCCTTCAAAGTCAGCCATATCCGCTTTGGGTGGATATCCGAGGTAAACAAAAATCTTCCGGGTGGCTAGCTTTCCGTCTTCCCAGTTGGTAGCCCCCGAGTAATCCCAATCGAAACCAAAGAACGTGAATGATTTCCCATTCAGCCGCTCCAACTCCTTAAGCGTTGTCCCTAGGGTTATGCCTTCCGTGGTTTTCCAGGCGGTGCGCTGCCCGTATATCTCGATATACGCCAGCTTCGAACAGCGAGTGGTATCCTCCCAAACAAACTCTACCCGCTTACTTGTTCCCGAATAGAGCAGCGTATTCGGATATTCGCCCATCCCCTCGGGGTAAGCGCCCCTCGAATGCATTACTGCTTTGCCAAATACCTCTTTCAGCTCGGCTTCCGAATCGAACTTAAGCAGATCGTCCAGTATGAAGCGGCTAAGGATGCGTTCGGCATTGCTTGTTGCAGGTGATGCCCTTCGGGCCGACATGCTGGCGCTGTCCGCCTTATCCTGGTCATCAATTTTCGTTGTCTCGGGCTTGCTGGTGCAGCCCCATAGTGCTATAAGCACCAAAAATATTGTGTTTCTCATCGTTTACAGGTTTTGCAGCAAAGCGTTTCGGCTCTATAACGTTTTAGTTGGGTAATGTTCTCCTTTCAGCTCGCTATTCAACCGCACCGCGGTTGTGATTTGCTCTACCTTGCTTCCCCGCATTGCATGCGGGGCTATTAAAATTCAATCCTTTCGGATTGTAGATTCGCCACCGTTATGCGATACTACACCGCATTAGTATAGAATCTACCCATCATCACCAATACCCACCCTATTCGTTATAGAAGCAGCGTTTCCTCCTTTCGGCAAAGACGGGAGTATATTCCGAACAGAGAGCCCCATCCGTAGCTACTCGGCGCTATTTACTAGCGTGGTATTAAGGGCTGATGCCATGCTGCTTGCTTTGCGTAGGATGTCATCTTTTTGTCCGGCTATTAGCTCGATGCTTCTATTGGGCAACCTCAGGAATAGCTTGTAGGTGTTGTAAGATTCTGTTCGGCTGATTGTGAGCACGCTCATCCTCCGACTTTGCCTTACCTTAGTAATCCGAAGATCGGTTAGCTGATCGATGTTCTCCCAAGCTCCCCTTTTTATGAAGAAGATGCCGTAGTACATCTTTAGCCTCCTTGGGTCGGTTTCTACGATGATCCCCGATCTAAAAAAGAGAAGGAAAACCGATAGCAGTAGGAGCAGCATCCCTACCCAATCAGAAACGGCTATTCTCCAAGCGCTGATGGCGAGCAGCATATAGCCTAGGGCGATGAAGTTATACGGAAGTTTGCCCGTTTTGTATTCTAATCTCATTTTTCTGCTAGCGTTTTAGGTTTTATGGTGAGTGGAGCGGATTGTATAAATGTGCCTGCCCGCTTCGCCGCGAATACATTCAACCCCATGAATATCGCTTTTAAAAATATAAGCACAAAATTCCGCTAAGGCTTGAATGCTGCTTATAATTTTAGCCGCGAGCTTTTATTCTTTTCTGTCCTTTTTGTAGGGCAAAAAGGACCAAAAACCCTTGGCACGAATTAACTCGCTCAGTCGCGGAGGAATGGCGTTACCTCAAATGTGGTGCATCCTACGGCCTAATTCCCAAAGTCTCACTCGGGGTTATTAGAATAAAAACCCTTATGGGCTTTACGTCGTAGTAATGCTTGGCGGATTTTATGCGTATCCTAAGCGTTATTGCCATGCGCCTAATGGTCATTCTTCCTTCTTCGGGCAAATACCTCCTGCGTTAGCTGCCATTCCGTTTCTTCGTCCTCTCCAAGGTATGCTTCCCACTTGAACGACTCGGAGGTTATATCCTTAATCACCCATCTGGCTAGCTTCGATTGTTGTCCAATGGCTATCTCCTGTTGGATGATCTGATTGTCTATGAATGTAACCCTGAAAAGGTTTACCTGAGGATTGGCGGCGCCAATCCAAACCACCTTTACGCAATCTTCCTCCTTATCGTAGAACCTAATGGTTGTTCCATACTGCCCTGTTGGGTATTTTCCGGTGCTTCGTAGTGCAATGCTTGGGCATATCCAATTATCCTGAATGGCTCTGCCCTCGAGAATCCAAGAAAAAAACCATTCTCCCGGAACTGTCCATTTTGTGCCATCGCCGTTATGGCCTACCCAGTCGAAATCCCAGCTGCCAATTAGCGGCTCGTACATTCGAAGCTTCTCGTGTACATCGGGATGCGGGTTTGCAGCAGCTAGTGATTCTAGAAATTGCGTATTCATAGGTTTGTTTATTTGGTGTAGGATGTTTTACCTTTTATTTCGTTGCGGCTAATAGGTCCCTTAGCCATATATACCATTCTTGGAATCATTCGTCCTTCTTCTATCGTCGACTCTACCGTTGAGACCTGAGTGGCGCCCATTCTGGCGTAGAAATCTTTTGCCTCTGGGCTTGTTACCAGCTCCAGCTGCTGTATGCCTAGCTCTTTGCATTGCTCCATCAGATGCTCCCACAGCATTCTTCCATATCCTTTGCCGATGCAGCTGGCTTTAACGTAGAGGTACTCTAGCTCGCTGGCGTCATTACCCTTTACAATAGCATAGAAACCTGCTATTTCGCCGCCTTCTTCCAGTACGAAGGTCGGGTTATGCTCTATAAACGAGGCGGTAACCTTGTACAGCTCTTCGAACCGTACTAGAAAGCTGGTGCTACCACCCCAGTAGGCCTCCGATTCGACAGCAATTGCGGTAAGCTGCTCCGCCTCATTGGGGGCTGCGGGTCGAATATTCATCCGTGTATCTTTTAGTTGACTTCAATAGCCTCTTTGGAGCGATTTACCCTGCCGGTAGCTCGTTATTCCTTTTTAGACGCTACTGCATCTACCGTGATAATGCGGTAGGTGTTCGTGTTTACGGTTATTCTAATATTTCTCGCACAATTTGTTACGTAGATGTTCTTTCCGATCTTCTCGAATTGCGATTCGTTCGTCTCTTCGAGGGTCTCAAAGATCATCTTTTCAATCTCCTCTTTCGAGAGTTGCTTATTCAGCTTCTTATTAATCCTACCGTAAACGAGCTCGGTATAGCAAACCCTTTTTAGAACTTCGGCCTTGTAGCTATCCATGTGTTCCTTGTATTTACTAGCGGTTTGTACTCTGCGATAAATATATCAATTGTTGATCGGGTAAACCAGCCTGCAAAAGAAACGATCTCCAGCGTTTGCCTTTGGCTTCACGCTATACGCTGGTAGGCTTAGGCTGATTAATCGTCGCCGTATATCAGCTTGCTCTTAATGGTGGATTTCCTATTAACCACCTTGCTAATCTTTTCCGATAGCAGCTCGCTGTTTAGCAGATTATCCTCCGATGATTTACGGCCGCTGTAAACATTTACGGTTACATCAGCATCCTTGTTTAGCAGCTCGTTGTAGATGTACCTCGACATCTTTATGCTGTCGAATCGTGCAACCTGTCCGTAGCGAATCTCCTTTCGTACTGATGCCACATAGAATTGCCCATCCTCCGCGATGAGCTTTGCGGGTGTTGTGGGTTTATGCTCCCCGGTGATCGATACATCAACAAATATTGTCTCCTTGTTGCCGACGATCTTTGCCCGTGCCTTGGGGCTAAGGCTAACCGTTATCTCGAACGGACGTATGGCCACAGAGTCGTTGCCAACAATATAGCAGCAACTTGGTGTCGTGCTGGCGGTGATCTTCTGGGGTTGGGCAGGCTTACCTGCTGCTTGGTTGCTGTTTTTGCTGCTGCACGATAGCAGCGTAGCTAGTACCAGTAAAAGAGCGAGAACTTTAGCTGTCATGTTATTGCCTATTGGCGTTATACTTTGCTTGTTTATTTATTCATCCTCATTCTGCCCGTTTGCGGCAGGTTTCTGCTGCTCCCAAAATAGGTTTCGGCTTTAGCCTTTATTTGTTTGCAATACCCCTATAGGGGTATTGTCTATGTGGAAAGAACCTTCTTGGGATGGGAACTTCTATTCAATAGAGCCGCCCATACCCTAACCGCTAATGGCTGCTCCTTAATGTTCGACTCCTACGAAGTCGGGTCGCCTCGGCATATTCCATTTCTACAAATCTTTAATGCCGATGGCATTATGCTGTTTTTCGAGAAATCTCATTGGGATTTAAGTATCGAAGAAAAAGGTTTGGCTGCCATACCGACCCTTTACGGGTGGTGCTAGAGCAAACAGTCCTGTAGTCGGTATGCTCTTTTGCCTAGCTGTTGGGCTAGGAACTATGGAGGCTGTGCTTACCTGAGCGAACCGCAACCTATATTCGATATAGCACAGGCTATGCCGAGCCTTGGCGCATTATCAGCTCTCGATCTTACCCGTTAATCTTTTCGATACTCGTATACAACTTCTTCTATGCCATCCTTCGTGAATGCTTTTACCTTTCTCATCCCTATTTTCGAGGATACCCTTTGTGATGGCTTGTTTCCAATGGCGGAGTAGGAGTATATCGATTTAAATCCAAGCACCTCCAGCGCATATTTTTTGCAGGCTTCCGCCGCCTCGGTTGCATAGCCCATGTTGCAAAATGTTTTGATGGTGTGGAACCCTATCTCCGGAAGAATTTCTCCGTCGATATCCTGTAGCGTAATCCCACAGTCCCCCAGAAATTGGCCATCTGCTTTTCGAATTACTGCCCATAACCCAAATCCATCATTCTTGTACCGCTCGATATTTCGTTCTATCCATTTACGAACCTCTTCGGGTGAGAATGCATGGGGATAATGCTTCATCGATTCCTGATCGGAAAGGACTTGCGCGAGGCTGGAGGCGTCCTCAAGCGTTAGCTGCCGAAGGAATAGCCTACTGGTTTCGATTACTGGTTTCATGCTTCAAAGTTATCGTTTTTCGGGCTATTCCCTAACCGTACCAACCCACCCGCTGCTGACTCCAAGGTGGGAATAATCGTCCCTGATTATGCTTTTGGGCTTCGTAAAAATGGCCTCGCTTATCGGCTATGCGCTGGAGCCTCTTAGTCGTCAAGTTTTAAACGAGTAAACCCACCCCTACCCCTCCAATGGAGGGGATAACGTGCTGCTATTAAGCGCTTGTCATTTTGAATTCAGCCTTCGCTTGTAGCAAATGGTAAAGAGCCTCTACCGAATAGGCAAAGCTTGCTTAAATAGTTCAATGGCGGAGAAGCCGACCGCCGAACGGAAGCGAAAGGATGGAGATTAAGCGCATTCGCATGATTGAAACTCCTTTTCCCCTCCTTGGGAGGGGGTAGGGGGTGGGTTAAATCGTTTAGCAATACCTACTACCTTTCTCACTGCCGTTAGAGCTTATGTTTGGAGGTTGTAAATCCTATTTTTCATTTCTTTTCAGGGATGAAAAGAAACGAAACAAAGAAAAATCCTGCACGAAATAACTCGTTCGGTCGCTGCTTAAGGTTATTCCTGTTCTGAACGTTACTGTTAGCAGGAGGTCTCTCTCTAATTATTGTTGTAGATGCTCCGCTCACTCAAACAGATTTCGTGCTAGTCTGGTATGGCTACGCCATGGTGTTTACGGAATAACCTTACACCTCTTTTCTTCAATCCAAGCCGACTATTTGTTGTACTTTAATTTTACTCACCCCGTTTGACGAAGGCAGATGCCCTTAGTCGGCAAATCTTAGCCATACCAACCCACTCTTTACTCCCTTCAAGGATGGGATAACGAGCCCTGATTATGCTTTTAGGCTTCGTAAAAATGTCTTCACTTGTCGCAAATGGTTAAGAACCTCTACCGAACAGCAACATCTACCGCTGCGAATAGGCAGCCGCTTATATCCGTGCCACAACCCCCTCTTTGCGAATGGCGAGCATGCGCTTACCGTATCGGCAGGCTCTCTAATGCCATTCGGAGAGAGGGGGATAGGGGGTGAGTTGAATTAGAGAATCAGCTAGCCCTCGTTCGTCGAAGGCCAGTACCTCTACCGAATAGTACTTTTACTATTCTACTATACCCTGTGCCTTTAGCTGGTCGATGGTTAGGCAGAAGAGCTTGAATAGCTCCGCTAGCTCGGCCTTTGTGCTGATGGTTCTGCTCACAAGGCTCGTTAGCAGGATGGTGTTATCGCTCTCGCTGTAGCTGCTGCTGTACGAGAATACGTTGTTCGATAGCAGAATTGCCTTTATCTCGCTTTTCGACAGCAAATCGGTAACCACGCTGGTGTCCTTGCCCTGTATTAGGTATCGCTTGTCGAATTCCTTGTCGCCAATCTGGATATCCTGCTGCCCAAATAGCTTTAGGAGCTTCTCGATGGTGTCCTCGTAGCTGATGGAGAACTCGAACTTCCGATTTGCCCCCATCTTGCAGCTGATTCTCAGCGGGTGGGTATCCGACTCCGTAAACTCGACGTGGAACTGCCTGTAGGGGATTTGCAGAGTCAGCCTTTCGAGATCCTTCGAGATGGTTTGCTTGGTGCTTACCGTTCCCCCAAGCTCGGTTGCCAGCTCCTGCCAGAAGGTTCGCTTCGTGGCGATGTCAATAAATCCCTGTGTGCGGGTAATAAAAAGCTGCTTAAACAGGCTTTCCTTGCTTTTGGTGTTTTCCATGATTCTTTTTACTCTTTTAGTTTTAATCTATTCTATCATTGCAGGCACTAGCCTGCCAAAAATCAATTTCCAATTATTTTTCGAGCAGCTTCCTTGCAAAATTTCTTGCACCGGTTATTGCATCTTCCGTTTGAAATGATGTCATACCGCCATCATCGTCCATATCCCGAACAGAATACAAACCTACATAGTCTAATTTAGAATGCTCGCATAATCTTTTAATGCCAGTCTCAAAAGGACCTGCACCATATTCTGCATCATATCCGTGTGTTGCTACTATTGCCACTTTTTTACCTTCCCATAAAGAGCCCTTAGCGGTACGGTAAAACTTATTGAGCCCGTAATGTCGATCGAGTAAAGCCTTCATTGGTGCTGTGCAGTACCACGAATATATTGGCGTTGCTAAAACGATACAGTCACATTTAATTATTTCCTCCATAATTTCTGCTACGTCATCTTGCTGTATGCAGCCATATTCACCGCTCACATCCTGACAAGCGTAGCATCCTTTGCAGGGCATAATGTTCTTCTCTGCCAGCTGTATGTATGTCACATCAGCTTTACTATTTTCAAGCTCCTCTAAAAAGGGTTTTAGTAGCTCTGCTGTATTCCCTTTTAATCGGGGACTTCCCATCAAAACACAAAAAATCATCTTCATTATCTCCTCTATAGCTCAGCTAAATGTGTGCATTACTATAGTAAGCATACGCAATGCTTACAAAATGAAAGTAAGATTTATGGCTAATGCCATCAAAGTAGCATTATAGTATAGGTACATTATTATATGCCGCTTTACCATTTAATGGCGGTTTAAAACCGCTACTTATGTTCGACGAAGCTACAAACGTCGCCGAGCCTTGCCCTTTGATTTAGACTACGCTTAACTAGGGGAAGGCTTTACTTGAGTTCAGCTATAACAAATAATAAATATATCAGTGATATCACTATGTACGAAATCAAATTTGCAATAAGTAAACCTTTTAATGTTTTTGACCGATACTCTTTTTTTATACCAAAGTAGAAAAAAGGAAATTCAATGATCAAAGATGCAAGAAAAGAAAAGGCCATAGTTATAAAATAAACTACTAAATAATAGTCTCCTGTCAAATGATAATGGTATTCTCTACTTTCTCCAAAAAAGAAATCTGGCAACCCCCAACGTCTGATATAATATGGCGAAATAATAAGCATACCAAACACCATCGATATGTAATTACCTGCAATTATCCAAAGCATGCTATTTTTAATACGCATTGCTCTTAAAATCAAACTTTCCCCTATTCCAATAAAAGCATTTAGCACGAGCAGGTGAAATATACCAAAAAATACAAGCACAGAACCAGCATCGGCAAACAATAACTCGGCATTTATCACAAAGATAAAAACCAAGCTCCATTTTTTTTAAATAATGTCTTTCATTATTATATTGTTTTTTTTGAAACACCACCGAACGGTGAGTAACGCTACTCGTAGTCGAGGTTAACTTCGCATAATAAGCAGAAATATTTTTAGCAGTAACCAAATACTACCAACAATAACTAGTAGTAGCCACAGCTTACCGTAACTTTTGGTATTCGGTAAATGCCCTTTCTTTAGCCAAATACCTAATACTATCATTGCTATAGGAAGTAGAAGATTAATAAGTTGATCGGTCATATTTCAAAAAATTATCATGTTGTTGATTTAAGCCTTTATTTTCAAAATCAGCTGCGAAGATAACATTGTTACAGTTTGTTGTAGGCTTTATTGTGTTTTAAACCTTTGTTCGGCGTATGCTTCTGCCTTCGTTAATTCTGTTTTAATAGCTTCTAGCCTGTTAAAAATAAATTACCAGCTTAACCTTTTCCATCTTGCTATATACTTGTAGGCTTATAGCCTATTTGGATAGCTTCGACTGAGGCAAGAGCCTCCGCCGAACGGGGGAAAAGAACTATTCCTTTTTGAAATTATTGATAAGCTCAATGAGCTCTTTATTTTTTATCAATTCTACATTGTAATTGTTGCATAATTTGGCAAACAATAGGAATGTTTTGGCATTGACTACTTTTCTCTTCTTTTCAACATTACCTTTTTCTGCTGTTGTTTCTACTGTAATGTATTCTGGAATAGAATCGTTAATTCCATAATCCCAATTTTTGTCTATAAAAAGTTGATCTTTGTCTATTTTTTCAAGATGATAGCTGAATAAGTCTTTTGCGATCGGATTTTTTAGTAGTTTTATTAGTTCTACTTGATTTGATGCAAGATTTTTTTTGTAAATAATTATACTGTCTAACACAATAGGAAAATCAGTATTAATCATAGCGCTTGTAATTTCATCGTTTGAATCATATTTTATTGGGAAAATCACAAAATCGCATTTTTCAAGATTTAAAATTCCCCCACCTTCTCCAATTTTAATTGTACTTTTATTACCATTTATTGAAATGGTGTGCTTTCCTGACTTTATAACAAACTTAATGTAGTCAGTTTTTCTTTGATTTTGTTTTAGAGTTAAGGTGTCGTCAATTTTTACGATGTTTTTATTTAAAAATTCCGCACTAACATACACATTTGTGTCTATTCTATCCCCTGAACACCCTAATAGTAGCATTGGTAATAATGCTAAATAAACAATTGTCTTCATTGCTTTGATTTTACTGTGATTTAATTATGTCTCTGTTTCATGGCAATGTTTACTTCTTTTTTACATTCGATTGTAAACTTATCGCTAAGGTCATTTGGCTAACTAAGAGTTAATCGTTGCCTTCGTTTATTCTATTTCAACGGGTTTTAGCCTATTATAAGTTAAGTTTCAACCTTAGTCTTTATCTTCTTGCTATATACTTGTAGGCTTATAGCCTATTTGGATAGCTTCGACTGAGGCAAGAGCCTCAGCCGAACGGGGGGCGCTATGCTTTGCCAAGCTTTACCTGTTTTGAGGTCTTGCTTAGTATGATTATCGAAAATGCAAAGGATATAGCTACGAGCAGCACAAATAGGAACTCGTAACCAACGGTTATTCTGTAGAGCGAATTATTCATTATTTCTACCCCTTTTTCTCTTGCCGAATGCATATCGCCTAAGATAAAGGCCACCATGCCTAGCCATACCAATGGGCAGTACTTTATAATACCCCAGATGCCTAGTGCGTAGCTCCAGCTGGTACGCTTTTCGTTTAGCGAGATGTAGGCAGGTATAAGCGTTGATAAGCCTACGGCTATGCCTATCATACCCGAAAATAGGCATCGTATGGTTACTATTTCAAGTAGCCCCATACCTATTAGGAACCATCTAAGCTTGGTGAGGCTACTCTTGTTGCTGTCGTTGTTGCTCATAGCATCGATTTATGTTTTAGCTGTATTGTTTTTATTTTCAGCTGTTCGCTCAGGTGTATGTAATGAACTGCTGGGAACTTCATTTGAATAGAATAATGGGCTGGAAGCCTTGCTAAATCAAGCGTAGCAAGGACGCGAGGCTTAGCAGAACCCTATGTTTCTAATCTACGCTTAGTAATGGTAAATATCTTTGATTGAATATAATTCATTCAATAAATTTAGTTCTTACTGAATGGGACTATTGTCTTAAAATCGAAGTTCGAGGTTATGTTCAAGATGTGTTCAAAGTTTGAAATAGCCTCAATCGGGTCGATATTTATTATTTTTAAATCTTTGAATACATTTCTCTCAAATCTGATTGAATAAATATATTCATCTTCTAATCTTCCACTCTTTTTGCTTATTCTTTGAGTGTAACCTGATATTTGAATTGTATTAATCTTTGAGGTTATATTATAGAAGAGTCCTGAAAAATAGTATGCGATACCGCAGACGCAAATTGCATATTCTTGTTTTCTTTCTTTTTGAGTTTTTTCTTTTATTGAGATCTTGCCTGTAGATAATGTTTTAACTTTTTGATTTGGTAAGTCTTCTATTTCAGGTAAGTCGAGATCTATGTATAATGTTGATTTAAATTCGTCAAATTCAAAGTCTACAGAGAAGTCAACAGTTAGAGTTATCTCACTTAGGATTGACTCTATTTTACTAGAAACATAATCTCCATTTCCATTTATATAGCCCTCAAGTTCATTTTTTTTATTTTGATACTCTTGATATAATAAATTATTTTGCTCTATCTCAGTTGAATTTTCTGCATCTTCAAATTCTCTTTGAATTATTTCCCATTTTTCGAGTTCTTCTTTATATCGTTGTTCTTTATTGTCAGATATATATTGGTTGCGTTTCTTTTTGTTTTGCCAAAATAAGATACTTGATATATTCTTTTTAGCTTCAGATTCTAAATCTTTAATTATGCCTTCAATAGATGGTTTTGTTATGTTGAATTTTTTACGGTGATATTTTTGAGGACTTAAGTACTTGAGCTTTTTTTCTGCATATTCTATAGGAGCAACAGTGGGAGTTGATTTATATATATCGATAAAACTATTTGTATTATCTTCAATCTCTTGCTTCTTTTTATTTATTAGATTCTCAACGTTCTCTTTATATTGTTCTTCTCTCTTTATCCTCTTGATAATGCCTTCATCAGTCACAATTAAACCATTAGAATCTTTTATTGTTAAAACTGGACTGCCTTTTTCATCTAGGTTCAGCGAAATATGGTAATAGGTACTACTCTGTGTCGAAGAAGTGTTTTGTGATGCTAATTGACTTTTTGAAGAAGTTCCACTAATTTTTTGCCTATTATAAATACCAGTTCCCGGAATTCCTGTGTTAAGATATGTCCCTTTTTTTCCAATAGTAACAGAAGCACCTCTACCTCCAATTGATAAACTTGCACCTGAACCTGAAAGATTTATAGATAAACCTTTCATTATTTTGACTTTTTTTCTAAATCTCATTTTGGTTTTGTCTTGTAGTTATTTCATTTGTTAAGTTCCTAACTCTTATTAATCTTTTTTGGAATAGGGAAGGTGTCATTGCTATACAAATTTCATGTCTGCCTAACGAAGGGTATCATAGTTACATTTGCCCTTTCCCCTATACTTAAACCGTAAACTTAAGCAACCCCGAGAAGGGCGTACACGAAGCGTCGTCTTACAACTATACTTACTCTAGGTTTACGATTTTAAAATAGATGGGCGTAAAGTAGCTAAAATACCCTATGGTTATTCGGTAAAGGTTAAAAAGTTTTTTGCTTTTGCTGCTTGGCGTAGCTACACAAATGCAACCCCCAGCACCAAGGGCTCTCGGTACTGGGGGTTATTTGATTGAAAAATGTATTTGAAAGTACTAATCCTCTTTTTTAGGGCTACTCCTCGTCTTGCGAGGTGGTGTCGATATCCTGCTTGGTAGGTCCGCTTTCCTTTTTTGGAGCAGGGGTGTCGTACAAGGTGTACTGCTGCTGCTTAGCGTAGCTGTTGCGGAAGGCAAGCTTACCAGCCTCGCCTACATTGCGGGCAAAGGCCCATACCGCATTGTACTTGGTAATACGAGCTTCGGTATCGGCAGGCCGACTAGCCTTAGCCAACGCTTGAGCCGCAATGGCATCGGTTAGCCTCGTCTTCATGTTCACCAGCTTAGCCTTATACTCCTTGCCGAGGCGAGCCTCGAGCTTCGCCTCGTACTCGGGCTTACCGTAGTTGTGTATAACCAGGTTGAAGAGGCTCACCATCTTCTCGGGGTTGTTTCTTGCATTCTCAACACCCCTGCGACCAAACTCAATAGATATGGTAGCTCTGCCGGGTAGCACCCTTTCGCAGTGGAAGAAGAAGAATTGCATCTCCTCGCGGCATTCCTGCATGATGTCCTGTAGCAGCTGCGTGGCAACGGTAATACTACTTCTGCTTTCGAGGCTCGAGAAGTCGTTAAGGCAAGAGGTAACCTCTAAGATGTTCTTATCCACCTCTTCGATGGTTAGGCTGGGTTCTACTGCTTGGAGCTCCTTGATGTCTTGCTTGCCAATTTCGAGCAAGGCCTTGGTTCCAGTTAGCATGTCGGTGTCGGGCATCGAATAAGTCCTAAAAAGTTCTTTACTCATAAATCATTTGTTTTTTGAGCGTTTAATACTACCCAAAGTATTGGGCTTTACTTAAGTTCTAGGGTCAACAAACCGTTTCGCTTCAAACTTGCAAGGAAGTTACAACGGGTTTCCACTAAAAATCAATAGCAGACGTTAGAAATTATTAGTACACATTATGCTAAAAAACACCAAAATGGCCTACAGTACACTGTAGACCATTTTTTGATGATGAAAAATCTTAGCTTTTGGAGGGTTTTGGAGGGCGTGGGGGAGGGGAGGAGCATGTAGATGGAAGGCGAAGGTTAATTTTCAACGGGCAAACGCTTAATAAACGCACTTAATCCTCCCGCTTAGGCGGGAGGTAGGGGGGGTGGCATATAACCCACCCCCTGCCCCCTCCTTGGAGGGGATAATGAGTTCCAATCGTAGGCTGGTGCTTAATAATGGACTTTCTTTTTCAAGATTAGATTTTATTGGGGGAGTGTGAAATGTGTTGGAGGTAAGCGAATGTTGATTAAAAACGGGAAAAACGCTTAATAGCCGCACGTAATCCCCTCCTTAGGAGGGGTAGGGGTGGGTTAGCGTCACTAAGCAGAATGAAAATCAATATTTATTCGAATAAACCCACCCCCTTCCCCCTCCCATGGAGGGGATAACGTGCTACTATTGGGCTTTTATCCTTTTGAATATGCCTTAGCTTCACCTGAACAGAGAGGTGGGCTTGAGGATAATATTGAACTTCCTCCTCCCTCTTATTTATGCGGGTGAATAGGCATCGTTAATCATGCAGAAGGTGGATAATAGCAGGCTCCTTAGGCGCTAATGCTGCTACTATCATTCATAATCGACTGCCATGTAATAATTTCCCCTATTCTACAATGCCTTACGCCACCTCTACAATGCTTTACGGAGCTTCGAGAGAGGCTTACGCCCTTTCGAGGGTAGCCTACGAGGTCTCGACAATAGCTTACGAAGCTTCGAGAGAAGCTTACGCCATCTCGAGAGTAGTTTACGCCATTTCAAAATTGGTTTACGAGCTCGTAAACTATCGTAGAGAGCTCGTAAACTATCGTAGAGATGGCGTAAACCATCGTCGAAATGGCGTCAGCTATCGTCGAAATGGCGTAAGCCAGTTTTCGAATGGCGTAAGGCTATCTCGTAGCCCCGTAGACTTTTATATAGATGGTGCGGAGCATCGTAGAGGACCTGTAGGCTACTGTAGAAGCTGTTTTTTTGAGCTTAGAGGGGGTGTGGGGGAGGCGCAGGGCTGCGCGTGTGTGCTACGGAAAGGGTGCTGTGCCAATTATACCTCCGAACACCCTATGCCTTAGGGGTAGGCCTTGCTTCGAGGGTACGAGCGGGAGGCTTGGGCGATTAGTGGCGGTGTTTGTGGTGTCTGTCAGGTCTGCTTTAGGCTACATCTCCAGGTGCCTTTCTCTGGATACCTTAATATCGTCCATGTTTTCCTTTGCCCAGCTAACCAGGTTTTGAATAATGGGCAGCAAGCTGCGGCCTCTTTCCGTTAGCTCGTACTCCACCTTGGGCGGTACCTGCGGGTAGATGGTGCGCTTCACTAGCCCATCGGCCTCGAGGGTTTTTAGGGTTACGGTAAGCATCTTCTGCGAAATAGTCCCGATGCTCCGATGAAGCTCGTTGAACCGTAGCACGTTCAAATCCCCCAGCAGCATGATAACGAGTATCGACCACTTGTCTCCTATGCGGTTAAGCACATTTCGTACGGGGCACGATTCTGCGCTTGCGTATTTTTGATACTCTTGTTCTAATGTTAACTCCATAGCCGTAAACTTTTCTTCATTTTTTTAGTTTCATATAGCGCTGATTGCTACCAATACTTACCTGTAGGTAAGTATTTGAGTTTCATGTGCGTTATTTTATTTGCCATGAAGGCCACTTATCTTTGAGTTGCCAAAAGTAAGTATATAACCAATGTATAGCAACCTGGTTTGTCAACATTAACAGCTTACGGGTTGGTATTACAGGCAAGGATATCATTAATTAAAGGAAGGAGTACCGTATGAAAATTGGAGTTACAGGCGCTACCGGGCAGCTAGGTCGGCTGGTAGTTGAGGAGCTAAAGAAAAGAGTATCGGCAGATGCCATTGTTGCACTGGTTCGTACACCTAGTAAAGCCGCAGACATGGGTGTAGAGAGCTACGAGTTCGACTACAACAACCCTGATGATTTAGTATGTGCCCTTGCTGGCATCGATAGGCTGCTGCTCATCTCGAGTAGCGAAATTGGGCAACGTGCGAGGCAGCATGCCAACGTTGTGGAGGCAGCAAAGAAGGCCGGGGTTAAGTGGATTGTGTATACGAGCTTGCTGCATGCCGACACCTCGTCGTTGAGCCTTGCCGAGGAGCATAGGGCAACCGAAAAGGTGCTAAAGGAGTCGGGAATACCGTACACGCTGCTTCGCAATGGCTGGTACACCGAAAACTATACCGGATCGATACCTGGCGCAATAGCTGCAGGCGCGCTTATTGGTAGCGCGGGCAACGGCAAGATTGCCTCGGCCGCTCGTGCCGACTTCGCAGAGGCCGCCGCAGTGGTGCTGACCGATCAAGAGCATCAGCATAAGGTTTACGAGCTTGCCGGCGACAATGCCTACACGCTTGCCGACTTGGCCGCCGAGGTTTCGCGCCAAACCGGGAATGCACTTCCCTACCAAGATCTTTCGGAGGCCGACTATGCAGGCATTCTGAAGAATGTGGGACTACCCGAGGGGCTGGCCTACGCCATTGCAGGATGGGATGTGGCGGCTTCGAAGAACGATCTGTTCGACAACGGCCATCAGCTGTCCAAACTAATCGGGCATGCAACAACTCCGATGTCCGATACTGTTGCCGCAACGCTCGCCTAGCGGCACCCACTAGGCAGCGTAGCAGGTGCGCTCATCGCCGTTAGGCCAAGGAATAATCGATGAGCCTTTTTGCTATTAAGCCACATATATTGCTGTTGGCTTTAGGAAACGGATAGCTAATAGGAGAAACAAGGAACTTTTATCCCATTGCCGTACACTATATGATGGGCTAAAGCACCTTGTTGGCAAATAACTTGCAATTGCCGTCAGCTAATGTTGACGGCAATTATGCTTTTTAAAGCAGCATCCTTGCGCTTAGCCTGACAGCTAAGGGGTGAAATCTCCTCCCACATGTAGCTCTATTCCGCAGGAGATGCCTCTGTAAGCCCGGCATGATAGCTCTGATTGTGCGATATGCTTAAGTTGGCGACGTTGGCCGGTGCGGGAGTCTTTTATTCTAGGGAATGCCTATTCTATAGCTCCAAAATTCTGCCGTTTAGCTTCTGTATAGCTTCAGAAAAGCTTCCAGTTAAAACCTGTATGCTAAATCATCTTTATTCTTACCAGCTACCTTAAGTGTTGGCAAACAATGAATACTATATTTTGTTGATAATGGTACAAATACATTATATCAAGCGGGTATGAAGGCATTAACAAAAGAGGAGGTGACTTGCTACCTCGAACTTCACCTAAGAGATTGGACTTTTGATGGGAATGCTATCAAAAGAGACTTCGTTTTTAAAACCTTTGTTGAGGCATTCTCGTTTATGACCGTGATAGCTTTGTTGGCGGAGAAGCTAGATCACCATCCTAGCTGGAGTAATGAGTATAATAGGGTGAGCATCTCGTTAAGTACCCATTCGTCTAAAGGAATTACGCAGCTTGATTTTGATCTAGCCGGCATTGCCGATATGGCATACAAGAGGTGCGAGGTTGAGGACTAGTGCCAACTTCTATGTAGCAAATTAGGCAACGCTGGAACGGATGACCTCTTACTTTACAGAATGTCCAACTATTAAAAAGCGTACAAGAATGAGTAGGAATATTGTTAAGGTTGAGTCTATCGGTAAGGTAACTCATGATGTGGTGCGCATTGTAACCACAAAGCCTGATGGATTTATCTTCGAACCCGGACAGGCAACAGAAATTGCTATTAACAAAGCAGGCTGGGTGGATGAAACACGGCCATTTACGTTTACCTGCCTTCCCGATGACCCCTACCTTGAGTTTACCATTAAAATATATCCATCCCGAGCAGGGGTTACCAATCAGCTGCGAATGCTAAAGAAGGGTGATGAGCTGATCTTAAACGATGTGTTTGGCACCATCGCATACAAGAATGCGGGTGTGTTTATCGCAGGAGGTGCAGGTGTTACCCCATTTATCTCCATCTTCCGATATCTTAAAAGTAGAGGCAAAATAGGGCGCAACATGCTGGTTTTTGCCAACAAAACTAGAGCCGATATTATTCTTGAAAAGGAGTTTAAGGATATGCTGGGTGATAGATTCGTAAATATCCTATCGGAAGAAGAGGTGGAAGGTTTTCATCACGGGTTTATCAACGAGGAGTTCTTGAAGAAAGTAATACCAGACCTTAAGATGCACTTTTACCTATGTGGTCCCCCTCCAATGATGGACGCTCTTCTTCTGCAGCTAACCAATCTTGGTGTTGATGAAGGCTTTATTGTAACGGAGGAAATGTAAAAGCAGGTTGATAACCTGTTCCCATAGTATTTAGTAAAGCCTAAGAACAGGAAGCGCTAATTCGTGCGTCCCTTTGAATCCTTTGTGTTTTAGGAAGATGTTAAATGAAAGATTTAGTACTGTCGTTAGATATACACGGCAGTGCATATCTACGGAAGAATGACCTCCACACCCTCTGTACCTCAGCGTCTCTGTGTTTAGAAGGGGATAAGACAGAAGATTAAGCGCGAGCCTTCGCGGCTATACAAATAAAAAACCGTCGTGCCCTTTGTGGAAAAGAACCAGTGAAGATCAGCCTTGTCTGTGTAAGCTGCGTTCTAATCAAAGACCACCCGAAACTCCGTTTGCCCCGGCTTAACCGTCTGTAGCGATAGTTGGAACTGGTGGTTGAGCAGTATCTCGCGGGTAAACATCAGCCCGATGCCCTGTCCGTTGGTTTTGGTGGAGTAGAAGGGGGTAAAGAGCATGCTCTGATCCTTGGGGCTGATACCCTTACCGTTGTCCTGCACCACAAGGGTGGTAGGATTGGTGCTCACCTTAATGGCAATTGCTCCCTTACGGTCGATGGCCTCGATGCTATTCTTTACGATGTTGATGATAACCTGCTCCATCTGTACCATATCGGCAAATACAACGGGAGAGGGGTCGGGGATTTCAATTGAAAGGGAGATCTCGCGCTTGCAGCATTCGGCTTCGAGTAGCAGATGTATGGAGCCGATCAGCGATTTCAGCGATACGGGCTGACGTACCGGCTCGGGGATCTTTACCACCTCCGAGAAGTTGGACATGAGCTGGCAGAGGTTCTTCCCCCGTTCGGTGGCGATATCAATAACGTTGCGGAAGTCGTTGGCATACGACAGCTGGCTCTGCTGAAGGTTCGAAGATAGCAGGTTAAGCATGGAGTTGGTGGCCCCAATGGTGTTGTTTACCTCGTGCGACATCAGGCGGATGACCTTCTCGTAGGCCTTCTTCTCGGTTTTGATAAGCTCCTGCGTGAGCTCCTCCACCAGGATAAACGGGTGCTGAAAGCCCCTATCGATGAAGTAGGAGCGGGTACACTTGTAGGCGTGGATGCCGTTGAGGCGGATGATGCGCTGCTCGTTGGGCTGCAGCTGCTCCATCTCCAGGGCTAGGGGATGGTTTATCTGGTCGAGAGCCATGCCTGTGGCCTCTTCTACCTTTAGCAGGCGGCTGGCGGCAGGGTTTAGCGAGCTGATGCGGTTGTCGAAGTCGAGGATGATAACCCCCAAGGGCGAGGCGCTTACCATCAGATCGAGGAAGTAGTGCTGCTCGCGTACGCGAAGGCGTTCCTCCTTGAGCTGGGCCATCATTCGGTTGAACAGATCGATGAGCCGATCCATATCGGGTTGCCCTGTACGGGGTAGCCGCGAGCTGAAATCCTGCTCCTTGAGCAGCTCAGCGCCGCTAGCAATCTCGTTTACGGGTTTAATGATGATTTGGTAGAAGTAGATAATGGCTAAAAGGAGCAGCAGCGCAAAGGCCTCGGCAACTAGTAGCATTAGATGGCTGTTACGGTAGCCGTAAAATAGCATGGCAGCCAGTACAAGGTATAGAATTACGGAGGAAGTCCAGAATCGGAACTTTAGCTTCATTGGTATAGATATGTTTGGGCGCTAATGTAGGAAAATTTACGGGTAGGTTCTTCCGCAAAGCTGCAAGGCGATCCAGAGAACTCGGAGCCTTTCCCATAATTGTTAGGCTACGTTTTTTTTCAAAGTCCAGAGCATAATCAGAGCTCTTTATCCCCTCCGAGGAGGGGCAGGGGGTGGGTGACGACTTCCCAACCCACCCCAACCCCTCCCAAGGAGGGGATAATCCATTTCAATTATGCGTTGATGCTTACTGTTGATCTTCAACCCTTCAAAAGCAGGATATTGGATACTACTCTTTCCCCTAAACACAGCGGCAAGGCGATACAGAGAATACGGAGCCTTTCCCATAATTGTTAGGCTACGTTTTTTCTCAAAGTCCAGAACTTAATCAAGGCTCTTTATCCTCCCGCTTAGGCGGGAGGCAGGGGTGTATAGCATATTACCCACCCCAACCCCTCCCAAGGAGGGGAAAATCAGTTTCAATTATACGTTGATGCTTACTATCGATCTTCAATCCTTCAGCACAGGGTGTTGGGAATCATTCTTCGTGCTATCCTTTGTGCCCTTTGTGGTAAAATAAGCAGCGAGTATCATTTCTATCCCCTTCATCGGTGTTCGAGCACTGTTCGAAATCGAACACCATCTGTTCGTTAATGCACACTTTTTTGAGATCTAATTTCTGTAACATTCAGACTTCGAGTAAAGTCTGTTTTGTGGCATGCCAATTGCCAACAGGTATGTCAAAATAAAAAATAGTACAGTAATGGACAGAAGCATCCCTCAAGAGGTAATACGTAGGCGAAAAAGGAAAACCGTCATAATCGCTGCAGCCGTTGCTGTTGCATTACTTATAGGGATAACCACCCTTTTTAGCTTCCTGCGCTCGGGAATATCGGCAAAGGATATCGATGTTGCCGTGGTCGATAAGGGCGAGGTCGACATTTCGGTGTCCGCATCGGGTAAGGTTGTTCCGCTATCGGAGCAAATCATCACCTCGCCAATAGCATCGAGGGTTGTGGAGGTGTACAAGAAGTCCGGCGATAAGGTAGCGGTTGGCGATCTAATTCTGAAGCTCGATCTGGATGCCGCAACCTCCGACTATGGAAAGATGAACGACGAGTTATCGATGAAGCAGTGCAAGCTCGAGCAGCAGGGCGTTACCGTAAAGAGCCAGCTCTCCGATCTTAGAATGCAGCTGGCCATTGCCGATATGAAGCTGAAGCGAATGGCGGCCGAGCTGAAGAACGAGCACTACTTGGACAGCATCGGGGCAAGTACCAGCGATAAGGTACGGCAGGCGGAGCTCAACTACAAGGTGGAGTCGCTCCTCTACGAGCAGCTTAAGCAGCGCTATAGCAACGAGCAGCTCACCTCGTCGGCCAACATAAAGATGTCGAAGCTGGAGTACAACATTGCAAAGAAAAGCGTGGTGCTTATGGGCAAAACCATGAGCGAGGCGCAGGTTCGCGCGCCCCGTTCGGCCGTCCTAACCTGGGTAAACAACCAGATAGGATCAACCGTGGCGCAGGGGGCGCAGCTCGCCATTGTCTCGGACCTTAACGACTTTAAGGTGGAGGGCGAGATTGCCGACTCGTATGCCGACAGGGTGAGCCCAGGCGCTAAGGTAGCTGTGCGCGTTGGAAACCAAACGCTGGAGGGGAGCGTGGGCAATGTTACCCCATCGGTAAAGAATGGCATCATCGAGTTTACCGTCATGCTAAAGGAGAGCAGCAGCACAAAGCTGCGCTCGGGGCTAAAGGTGGACGTTTACGTGATAAATGCCATCAGCGAAAATGTGCCTCGGCTGGCCAACGGCTCGTACTACGTGGGCAAGGGCGAGTACGACCTGTGGGTGATTAATGGCGGAGTAGCCCAAAAGCGTAGGGTGGAGCTTGGCGAAAGCAGCTTCGATAAGGTAGAGGTAAAGCGAGGCCTACATGTGGGCGATCGGGTGATTGTTTCGGATATGTCGAAGTACAAGAACGCAAGTAGCCTTAAGATTAGGAAATAATTGGTTGTCTAAATATTGGCTGTTGACAGTCGCTAAGGATGATGGATGTGCGGTGTGTGAGCGCCTGCATGTTCATTATCCAAACCAAACAAGCTACAAGGACAACCAAGCATGAATGTTGAATAAAACCAGAAAATAGTAAATGATATGATTACACTAGAAAACATTAGCAAGGTTTATCAAACCAAGGAGATTGAAACCGTAGCGCTCGAGAATGTGAACTTAACCGTAAACAAGGGCGAGTTTGTATCCATCATGGGTCCTTCGGGCTGCGGCAAGAGTACGCTACTAAATATTATGGGATTACTCGATGCGCCATCCCTGGGGCAGGTGTCTCTAGGAGGTGTGCTGGTTGATAGCATGAAGGACAAGGAGCTGGCGGTACTTCGCAACCAGAAGCTGGGCTTCGTTTTTCAGAGTTTCCACCTTATTCCAGCGCTGAATATCATTGATAATGTGGAGCTGCCGCTACTCTACCGCAAGGTATCGTCGGGCGAACGTCGTCGGAGGGCGCTGGAGGTTATCGAGAAGGTTGGCCTTTCGCATCGTGCAAAGCACTTCCCCATGCAGCTCTCGGGCGGACAGTGCCAGCGCGTAGCTATTGCCCGTGCCATCATCGGAAATCCAGAAATTCTGCTTGCCGATGAGCCTACCGGTAACCTCGATAGCAAGATGGGCTCCGAAATTATGGAGATCCTGTTCCGCCTGAATAAGGAGGAGGGAACCACCATCGTAATGGTAACGCACGACGATCATATTGCCAAGCAAACAGGGCGCATCATGCGCTTTTTCGATGGCCGACAAATCCAATAGAAACAGCAGGAGTATGATACTTTACTATATGAAGCATGCCTGGCGTATGCTATGGCAGGAGAAGTTCTTTACCATTATCTCGTTGCTGGGAATAGGGTTGGCCGTATCCTTTATTATGGTAATAATTACCGTAAACGATATTGACGATGGCTCCTACGCCCCCGAGGTGAATCGCTATCGGACGTTGTACGTAAAGAATGTTAGCGAGAAGCAAGGGCAAAGCACCAATAACAGCAGCCTATCGCCAATGATTGTAAAAAATGTGATCTATAACCTGGATGGGGTTGATGCTGTTACCGCTGTAAACAGAGGAGAGTCGTTTGTAGAAGCGCAGAAGCTATCAGGCGAAGGACAAAACGTGAAGTCGACAAGCACAGATGGTGCGTATTGGAAATTCTTCAACTTCGAATTTGTAGCAGGGAAGCCATTTACGAGTAGCGACTTTACTTCTGGTGTTCGCGTTGCCGTTATCGACGAATCGCTCTCACGGTCGCTCTACAAGGGAGAGAATGCGCTCGGGAAAACCATTTTTATTGCCCAGCAACCCTATAAGGTGGTCGGTGTGGTTAAGGATGTTAGCCCCTCCTCTTCTTTTGCGTATGCCAAGGTGTGGTTTCCGTACACCACAAGCTCGCAGGTGATGAGCGGCAAGAACGAGCTGTCTTGCGGAGCCCTAGAAGCGATGATACTAGCTAAAAAAACAAGCGACTTTGATGACATAAGGCGTAAGCTGGAGGCTCGACGATTCAACTATAACGAAACTGCAGGAAAAGGGGTTAAAATTTTACTTCGAGGACCCGATACCCATAGCGAGCAGCGCTTCCGAGGCGATGCCACCGCGGAGCAGAGCGAGTATAAGGAGGTGCTTCGGCTTTGGATAATGGTAATCATCATTCTTATTGTTGTCCCTGCATTTAATATGATGAGCTTCACCATCTCGCGAATGAAGAAACGCCAGGAGGAGCTGGGGTTGAGGCGTTCGTTTGGCGCACTGCGTAGCAATATTATTGGGCAGGTTATCGCCGAGAATATGCTGCTAACCCTAATAGGAGGATTTTTCGGTTTTCTTCTATCGGGTATTCTGATTTTTGCTTTCCAGTCAACACTTTTTCCCGATGGTGTAAGCCTTAGCCTAAGCATGATTTTCCGTCCATCAATTTTGGCTTATCTATTGGGCGTTTGTGTTCTTGTAAACCTGGTATCCGCAATTATTCCGGCTGTTCGGTCGGCCAATCAACCTATTCTACAAGCATTAAAAGAGAAAAAGGCATGATAAAACATATACTAAAAATAGTTTGGACCCAAAGGAGGTCTAACCTGCTAATTTGGATGGAGCTGATGCTCGTGTTTGTACTTCTATGGATGGTTACGGATCAGATTTTTGGGACAATTAAAAGGTATAGAGTTCCCAAAGGATTCGACATCGAGAATACGTACTACGTAGATGTTAAGATGATCCCTGGAAGAGAGCGCGTAGGAAATCCAAGCGACGATAGCCTTAGCAAAGCATACGAAGTACCGTTTTATGCCCTTCTCGAAAAGATAAAGAGGAATGAAAATGTAGAATATGCTTCGGCAGGCATTATGTCGAAACCCTATAATGGTGGAAATAGTTGGAGCCCGATTACAGTTGGGAAAAGGAAATGCGACTCCTACCTTCGTCTTGTTGATAATGACTTCTTTAAGGTATTCAGAATACCCATAAACTATGGTAAGGATCTAAGCGATGGAAGGTATAACAATATTGTTCTTAGTAAAATGCTTGCCGATAGCCTGTTTAGAAGTGATGCCGCTGCTGTTGGCAAACATTGTGAGCTTAATGGAACAAACTACACGGTTGTTGGGGTAACCGATAGCTATAAGTATTACGACTTTACTAGAGAAACCCCGACCTCGTACGAACCATTTGCTCCAACATTCACCAAATATAAGCTGGGAAGTGTTGATACCCCCGAGATTTGTATCCGGCTAAAGGCATCTGCCCCTAAAGATGCCATTGAAAAGATGCGTAAGGAGCTTTCTAATTTGGGCGATTCTCCATACTACATTCAGAATATAAGCTCGTTCGAATCTCTTCGACAGATATATTTCTCATGGACTGGCGAAAAGAAGAATATGAAGATGGGGGGCGCTATTATTATTTTCTTTCTGGTGAATGTGCTATTGGGTATTGTGGGAACCTTCTGGTTTAGAACAGAGCAGCGCCGCGACGAAGTTGGCCTTCGAATGGCTATTGGATCATCTTCGGCGTCTTTACTAAACCTTTTTATGGCAGAAGCAATCGTCTTATTGTTCTTGGCCGCCATCCCAGGAGTGTTGATAACGCTACAGCTACGATATCTTGAGCTGCATGTCTTTAGCGGCTGGAACGCGAGTTGGGTGGTATTTATTCTTGCAGGGCTTACAGCGTTTATTGTTTTAGCTGGAATGATACTATTGGGCACTTGGTTCCCCGCACGTCAGGCTTCAAGGGTTCAACCATCTGAGGCATTACACTACGAGTAACCTTAAAGATGCAATACTAATTCTAAATGAAAGTGCTAATAAATATGCTACGTAAGGTGTTTGGTGCTCGGGGGCATCTTGCTACTGCAACCATCTGCATCTCGTTGGGCATTGCTTCGGTTATGATTATGGTAAATTCAATAACCGAGTACATCAGGCCCGTTAGCCCCGAGAGCAACGTGGAGCGGATTATGTGCTCGCACCGCTGGGTTAGCAAGGATAAGAAGAAGGACTTCCGAAATATGGGGGGCATTCCGCTATCTTTTGCGCAGGCCTACTTGGCTGATCTAAAAACTCCAGAGGCGACATCTATTTTTACGGATAATACCTTTCCCCGAATCAGTGGTACAAGAACCGAAACGTTTAAGGCCATAAGCTGCGATGCCAGCTACTGGCATATCTTCGATTTCCAGTTTGTAGAGGGAAGGCCTTTCACCTTCGACGAGTTTATGGGCCACGCCGCCGTTGCGGTTGTCTCGCGCTCTTTCTTTAGCCAGCTCTCGGATATGGAAAAGAGGCTACGACGCTTTGCCTATATGGATAAGGAGTATACCATTGTGGGGGTTGTTGAGGATGTTCGCTCGCAGCGAATCTTTACCTCTGCACATGTTTGGATACCCTATTCGGCGCTGTATGGCAGCTTAGACGAGAATGTATCGGCGTTTAAGGTGGTATATCTACTAAAAACGAAGGCTGATAGGGCTAAGCTGCTGTCGGAGGTTAAGGCGGTGGAGGATAAGTACAACTCCACCACCTCCAATCCCGATCTTGTTAGCGGGCTTACGCCCCATACTAAGCTAGATGTTCTTATTAGGGGGTATTCAACCGAAGTCGACGATAATTTGGAACGTGCATTTTATTCCCGTTGGCTTGCTATTGCAGTAGTAATCCTGCTGGTGCCTATCCTTAACCTGATTATACTAAACTATACCCATATAAGGAATAGGTATGCCGAGATGGGGATTCGCAAATCGTTTGGCGCCACGCAGCATAGCATCTCACTCCTTTTCCTAAAGGAGAATACGGTAGTGGTTTTAGCTGGAGGTGTTGTTGGCTATACGCTATCCTTTCTCTTTGGGCTTGTACACCATATCAACCTATTCGATACTGAACGATATACTGATATGCCTATCGACAATGTGGTTCATCCTAGCTGGCTATCGTTTGTTGTTGTGCTGGTAATCTGCTTGCTTGCTAGCTTGCTGTCGGGCATCTTCCCCTCGTGGAAGCTGGCACGAATGAGTGTTAACTCGGCGCTGAAAGGAGGTGATCAGTGATACGAATGATACTAAAATACCTTTGGGCACAACGGCGCAGCAATGCCTTGCTGCTGCTGGAACTCACGCTGGTAGGAATAATGTTGTTCTATGTTGTCAATGCATTTCTTGATGCTTATGGGGTGTATCGGATTCCATTGGGCTTTACTACCGAGCGGAGCTACGTTATCAACCTACAGAAAACCAAGAAAGCAAATATCACCGGGCATCAACTCAAGGATAGCCTCGATCGCTTCTTGCGTACGAGGAAGGAGATAGATCAGTTTGCCTACACCTTCGATTCCGAACCGTTTTCTGGAGATCGAAACTGTTGGCCAATTGTGGTAGGTGGCGTGGAGCAGCAGCTAAACATTAGGGTGTCGGACGTAAATTTCCCTTCTCTTTTAGGTGTACATATTAACGAGGGACGATGGTTTACCGAAGCCGAACTCCTGCAGAATAGCAAGGTTTGCCTGATTACCGAAGGTTTAAAGGAGTTTCTTAAGCGACCATATCCTGTTGGCACCATGCTTAGCTTCGGAAATCCAACCGAGGAGAGCTTGCGCATTATTGGGGTTATTCCCGACTTAAAGTATGGAACCTACGAACCTCCGGTGTTATCCATATTCCGACCAATGGATTTGGAGGATAATTTCTTTGAATGGAAGATGATCGTAAAGGTAAAGGAGGGGCAGAAGGAGGACTTTGCCCAAACGCTAAAGCTCTTCACCAGCGATGTCTCTAAATCGTTAGGCTTAGTAGTGCTAAGCGTAAACGATTTCGATACCAAGAAGCAGTTCGCAGATACGAATAGCACCAATGCCATTTGGAGCTTGTTCTGGTGCGCCTTCTTTTTCCTGGTTAATGTGATACTGGGAATCTACGTTGTCTTTTCGGGAAGGGTGAAAAAGCGTGTTTCGGAGCTGGCCATAAGGATGGCGGTGGGCTCTTCGCGACGAGGAATCATTGCCCTTGTTCTTGGCGAGTCTATCCTACTTCTGCTACTATCCAGTATTGTAGTTCTGGTTGTTGCCCTTAACATGGCACATTTTGGAATACTGGATGGCAAGATCCCCTTTACCGCTTGGCGTTTTATTGCAGACTTTCTGTTTGTGGAGCTTATTCTGCTGATCTCGGTTTCGAGCAGCGTGCTTGTTCCGGCAGTAAAGGCCTCGCGTATTGAGCCTGCAATGGCGCTTCACTACGAATAACTTCTTATAAGGCGCCTTCTTTGTCTAATCACTAGAGAAGGCGCCTCTTCTAAAACAAGAACTATGATCTCTACTATAAAGTACATGGCCTGCTTGGGCTTTATGGCACTTTCTGGTGCCACGTTGGGGCAAGTGCAGGAGCAATCGCTCACCCTTAACGAAGCCCTACGCCTTGCCCGAGACCAAAGCCTCGATGCGCTTGTTGCCCGAAACGAGCTAAAGGCATCCTACTGGCAGCTGCGTAGCTACAAGGCCGATCTTTTGCCCAGCCTAGCCTTCGAGGGAACGCTCCCTAGCATCAACAAGTCGGTGCAGAGCTACCAAAACGACGATGGGACGTACACCTACGTTCATAGCAACGCATCAACGGTCGACCTAAACCTAATTGTCGACCAGAATATCCCGCTTACAGGTGGGCACCTATCGGTATCGTCGCAGCTGCAGCGCATCGATCAGCTGGGGGCGAACTCCTCTACGCAGCACATGTCGTGTCCGGTAGGTTTTACCTACGAGCAGCCCCTTTTCTCGTTCAACAAGCTAAAGTGGCAGGGGCGCATCGAGCCCATTAAGTACGAAGAGGCTAAGCGCCGCTACTGCGCCAACATGGAGCAGGTGCAGGTAAAGACCATTACCCTCTACTTCGATCTGCTGCTGGCAAAGGTAAATAGCGACATCGCCGAGCAGAACCTCAAGAACGCCACCAAGCTCTACGAGATAGCATCGGCGAAGAAGGGTATCGGCGTTATTTCCGATAACGAGCTGCTTCATCTTCGGCTGTCTAAAATAAACTTCGACCTGAAGATGGCTGAGGTACGGCAGGAGTTTGATAGGCGCATGTTTGCCCTTCGCAGCTTCCTAGGCTTTAACGATAAGGTGTCGTTGGTCCCCGAGGTTCCATCTCAAACGCCCTCAGCAAAGACATCGTTTGCCGAAGTAATGGAGCTGGCACGTGCCAACAATCCCTTTATCCAGGAGGTGCAGCGGCGCATCCTCACCACCCAGATGCAGGTAGCCGAGGCAAAAGCCTCGCGAGGGTTTAGGACAAATCTCTTCTTCTCGTTTGGGCTTACGGGTAGCGATAAAACCATCGGCAAAGCCTACCGCGATCTAAACGACCTACAGGTGGCAAAGGTTGGCCTCCGCATTCCCATCCTCGATTGGGGAAAGGGGCGTAGCCGCGTCGAGCAGGCCAAGTCGCAGCTCGAGGTGGAGAAGGGTAAGGTAGAGCAGGAAACGCAGCGCTTCGAGGAGAACATCTTCATCAGCGTAAAGCAGCTCATGGATCAGCCCCGGCAGCTAAGCCTTGCGCAGGAGGCCGACTCCGTTGCCCAGCAGCGCTACAAAACCTCCTTCGAGACATTTCTGATGGGCAAGGTAAACATCCTCGACATTAACGATGCCCAGGTATCGCGCGACGAGGCCAAACGAAACTACATCTCGCAGCTATACGGGTCGTGGCTCTTCTACTACAACATAAGGCAGATCACCCTTTTCGACTTTGAGAAAAAGGGTAATTTGACCATCGATGAAAAGTTGCTCCTGCTATAGCCGCTGCATTTGCCAGTTTTCTTACATTTGCTCGAGTATCTAATGCCTCTATAATTATTCTACCTATTTCAAAATGGTTCTTGTTGTTGATGATGATATAGCTGTTCGCTCCATGCTATCGCTTTTGCTGCGGCAGAATGGGTTCGAGGTAACGGTGGTTGCCTCACCTCCCGAAGCAATGGAGCATGTCAGAAGATATACCCCCGAACTCATCCTTATGGATATGAACTATACGGCCGATACATCTGGTGAGGAGGGTATTACGCTGCTCAAGCAGGTGAAAATATTCTGTCCCGATGTTCCCGTAATACTTATTACCGCGTGGGGGTCAATCCATCTAGCAGTAAGGGGAATGAAGGCAGGGGCATTCGACTTCATCACCAAGCCTTGGAGCAACGAGACGTTGGTTGCTACTGTTCGTCGGGCGGTGGAGCTATCGTCGAACAGCCAAAAGAGCGTAGCGAACAGCAGCCGGGTGGAGCTTAACTCCAAGTTTCATTTCGAAAAGATAGTAGGGCAATCGGCCAAGCTTATGGAGGTGCTCAATACCGTTGCCCGCGTTGCACAAACCGATGCTCCCATTCTCATTACCGGAGAAAGCGGCACCGGAAAGGAGCTCATCGCCGAGGCTATTCACGCCAACAGCCGTCGTGGTTCCGAATCAATTGTTAAGGTAAACCTAGGCGGTGTCTCTCAGTCGCTCTTCGAGAGCGAGATGTTTGGCCACAAGAAGGGCGCCTTTACCGATGCCTACCACGACCGTATTGGTCGCTTCTCGCTCGCTAATGGGGGCACCATATTCCTCGACGAGCTGGGCGAGCTCGACCTCTCGTGCCAGGTAAAGCTGCTAAGGGTGCTGCAGGAGCAAACCTTCGAAGTGCTAGGCGAGAGTCGTCCCACCAAGGTCGACGTCAGGATTGTGTGCGCCACCAATAAGGATCTTTCGCAGCTGGTGGCAAACGGCCTTTTTCGCGAAGATCTCTTCTACCGCGTTAACCTCATCACCATACACCTACCCGCGCTCCGCGAGCGTCCCGAAGATATTCCTTTTTTGGCAAAGCACTTTGCGCAGAACATGCAAGGCGTCGATGGTCGAAGCATCGAGCTGGGGAGCAGCGCCATCGATCTGCTGCAGCGCTTACCCTTCCCCGGTAACATCCGCGAGCTGAAAAACCTAGTTGAGCGCACCGTGCTGGTTTCGGGGAAATCGGTCATCGAGGACGAAGATATTACCCGAAACATGCCCTCGGCCTCTGGTGCTGTTGTTGAAGTTGATAGTGGTGCTTTACTTCCTCTCGACGAGATGGAGCGAAAGATGATCGTTCGTGCCATGGAGCTCTACAGCGGAAATATCTCGAAGGTTGCCGATGCCCTTGGCCTAAGCCGTGCCGCACTCTACCGTAGGCTCGAAAAGTACGGCATTCGGTTCGACTAGCACTCCTTGCTATACACCTTCGTCGCCCAAAATTGCATCCTACCAATAGAATGAAACGGTATTGATAGGAAAAGAGAAGAAGTTGTAACCTTCACGATACAAACCTTCAACCTCCAATAGCAGCACATTATCCCCTCCATTGGAGGGGGCAGGGGGTGGGTTTGCCGCTGCTAATCCTAGTCTCTGCCTATGCGTTTATTCCTTACGGCCGGAGGCCGTGCTGTGGCAGGCTTGGCTGCTTGAACTAAGCAATAACACTACGCTCGCCCAGCCCATAGCCGTCAAACTAAGATACGACCGACTGTTAGGGTTGCGTTAAAGCGCTACAACGTAGCGCTACTTTAGTAACCGTGGGTGTAAGCCCACGGCACTTTCATCGAAGAACGTTAGCCCCGAAGGGGCGATCCCAATGCTGTTCGTTTGCCCAAAGGGTCAGCCCATTCGGGCTTCTAAAGAGGGGGGGGCGTTCTGCGTCCACGGATTTCATCCGCGGTTACATAGTGTTTGCTACTTCGTAGCATTTTGCCGCTTAGTTTGACGACTATGGGGCGATAGCCTCAGCCGATCAAGGACAAAAGCTAATTGATTTATATGTTATATGGCATCCATAAAATCCAGCTCTTAGTTCGCATTGATTATATGCGACTAATCTAATTGGTACTACCATTAATATAGTCGCCTGCATAATAGTAAAAATCATAGGTCCATTCGTCCATTTGTTGATATGCGGAACAGTCGACATGACGAATAGAATTGCCTGAGAAATTAGCTATTTCGGGGAAAAACTCCACAATTAATTCTTTTGCTTTATCGTAGCAAAGAAAAACGAATTCGCGCACCTCAGCTTCTATTGTAACCCGTTCAGTATTTAATTCAATAAAATAAGCGTGTTGCTTGGGTGGCATTGATTTTAAGGTCTTTTCGAGATATTGTTTTTCATCTTCTGAAACATCACGTTTGGGAACGTGGTTTTGGTTGAAGAATTCAAACTTGTCGCTAGAATAACCGCCAACCAGCATATCGAGGACTTCGTTGAGAAGAACGGCTCTTTCGTGCGCTTGTATGGTTATGGCTTCGACAAAAATGGGCTTGTGTTGTTCGGTTTCGGGGAAATGGTTGATTGAAATATGTATCAATGCATTTTCGAGGGTTTCGATAAACTTGCTCTGTCGTGCTTGTTCTGCGGCAAGCTCAGCATCCATGCGGTTGCAATTGGCCTCAAATTGTTCGTAGGATTGCATATAGCGTTAAATCTAACCAATGGTTAATAAATCTATTTATTCCATTTGCTCAATGGTAGAGGCAAGCACTTTTGCTCTGTTCTCCCGCTTGCCGTAGTCTCCATCAGCGCTCAAGGCTAGCCGAAGCTTAGTTCCGCCAAGTTCGCACTTCGTTTCGGTTGCCGCTTCGTCTTTCTATTTAGCAGCCTACAGGCGCAATCAAAAGTAGCAAAAAAGCAAAGCGCAGCTGCTTGCGGCTGCGCTCTAGTATGGTTTTTCTGTTTTACCGTTTAATGGCGGTCAAAGACGGCTACTTATATTCGATGGCATTACAACCGTAGCGAAGCGTTGCTCGGCGTAGCCAAAATGCCGCTGAGCCTCGTGCGTTTAATTTAGACTACGCTTAGCTAGGGAAGTAGGATTATCCCTAAATTTTTCATGATGGCTACCTATGCTATCTTATTTTGCCTTACGCAAGTGTATATACTTTTTCTTGTTGCTGCCTCTGCTCGCATTGGTCGCAGGCTGCATGTCCTGCAAACCAAGCGTAGCGAGGCTGTATTATGATTTACGCTCCTTGCTAATCGCGAGGTATAAACCATTAATTGCCATTAGGATTATTACGGCCATAAAAGTCATATTATGGTGTAAAGTAGCACCCGCTATCTCTCCTTTTTCAAAGTAGCTTAGATTCGAATTGGACGTTTGAGACAGTGTGCTTATTGTAGCTTTAGTAAAAAAAGCAAATGCAGCTACAGCTAGTACTGCTAGGCTAATCCTTAACTATTTTCTCATTTTATCTGTTTTAGTTTACAATGTATAGTTATATTACCTGTGGCGGTTGCCCTTAAAAACCGAAGCTTAACTCCGCGGCTGCTTGTGGCTGCGCTTTAGTATGGTCTCTTTGTTTTGCCGTTTAATGGCGGTTAAAGACCACTACTTAAGTCCGAAGAAGACACAGTCTTCGCAGAGCCTTAACCTTCGATCATGCTTCGTCTAGCAGGTGGGGCATTAAAGCGCTACAACGTAGCGCCACTTTAGTAACCGTGGGTGTAAGCCCACGGCGCTTTGATCGAAGAACTTTAGCCCCGAAGGGGCACCCCCCCAATGCTGTTCGTTTACCCCAAGGGTCAGCCCATTCGGTCTTCTAAAAAGGGGACATTCTGTGTCCACGGATTTCATCCGCGGTTACTCAGGTTTAGCTACTTCGTAGCATTTCACCGCTTAACTTGACGGCTATGGGCGATAGCCTCAGCCGAACGAGGCGTTGTTTTTATTTTGCCTTTAATAATTCTATTTCCTTCTTTAAAAGTTTATTCTGTTCTTGAATAGAATCAATTCTTTTATTTTGTTCAATCATATAAAGTGTCATTTCTTCCATTTTCTGCAAAAGTTTAGAGTTCAATTCGCCCAATTCCGTACCATTTTTCTCCATTTCCTTGGCTGGTGCTATTTCAGGCAAATGTTTTTGCTCTGTTACAAACTTTTCTAATTCATTTAAAGTCATCAATTTAAAGTCTTTTTCAAAAACAAAATCGGCACCATTTAAATCAACCTTTATCTCCCTTGCTCTAATGGTTCCTATGACATCAAGTTCATATCTTGGAGAAGCCGTTAAAATGCCAACTCTTCCTTTAATGTATAATCTATCGGATGATGCATAATTTGGTGGATTATATCCAATACCAACTCCATAAGCATTCATTTGAAAAATACTACCTTCTTCTGAACTTGCAATATCAATAAATCTAAAATTAGTTGCAAACTCTGGAGTGCCCCAAGATCCTTGATACAGCATTTTTAGACTCCTTGTGTTATTAATATTGTTTGTAATACTTATCGTTGAACAATTTAAATTGAATGGATCAAAATTGCCAGAATGCCATATCTTGTAATAATTTCCCCACCCATATACATAGCTGCGTAAATAGTAATTGTTAGTGTTATGAGCATTTACTAATTGCCATTTATAATTTATATCATAGTAATTCTGAATCCCCATTATTACAGTATTCTATGGGCCATTTACTGCTGGATAGCCAGTAACAATATTAAATCCAGAGCCCCCAATAGAGTTTAAATCTTGGGCTCTTATACTACAAGTCACAATAATTAAGATCAGGCTAATTAAAATTTGTCTTTTCATTGTCATTTTTTTATATTGATTTTTAAAATTTCAAAGCGATATTCATTCTACAATACCCTCATTAGATGAAGATTTTAGCCTTCGTCAGCTCTATCATTACAGGTTATAGCCTGCAGAATAGATTCGGCTGTGGCGATAGCCTCAGCCGAGTTGTTGCTTGTTCTTTCCTTACCTTGAAGTTGATTCAAGTTTATCAAGTTTATCATTTTGAAGTTTAACCAATTGTTTGAGTTCCTCTATAGATTGGTTCTGCTTTTTCAATTCATCAACTTGCTTTTGTTGTTCTATTGTGTAAAGCGTTAACTCCTCAATTTTTTGAAGAAGTTTATTCTGCATATCACCCATGTTTAAGCCATTTTCCTTAATCTCAACAGCGGAAGGAATCTCAGGCAAATGGCCATTAACTTTTATATATTGTTCTACTTCTATTAAGGTCATTAACTTGTAATCAGGTTTAAACACATAGTCAGCAGGAAAATTTAAATCTACTTTTATTTCTCGTGCATGAATTGTTCCATTAACATCAACACTGCCATTACTCTTTATTCCAATGATTTGTCCATTATAATTGTGATTGTTTGCATAATCAACATTTCCAATACCGAAAACATTTCCGCCATTACCCCATACGTTATTTCCTATTACCCATATATTGGTATTTCCTGCACTTGACTGAGGTGACGTGCCAAATGATGTTCCTGAACCAATAAATGCTATGGATGATTCTGCTCCTGTTGGATTCATTATTTGAAGTTGACCATGATCATTAGAACTTGACCTTATTAGTACTTTACCTTCAATCCCTGTATTGCTTCCAGCATCAATATACAATTTACCGAGAGGACTAGCTCCAATGCCCACTGTCCCATTACTTTTTACATAGAAAATTTGTCCATTTCCTGACTGTAAATAGCGATCATGATTCCCTATGCCAAAAACGTCTCCACCATTGCCCCATATATTATTTCCAAGAACCCAGATATGACTATTGCCACCTTTTGATTGTGGTGATGGCCCTAATGTGCTACCTAGTCCAATAAAACAAATTGAAGCTTCGGCAGTACTCGGATTTAGAACTTGAAGTTGGCCATAATTTGAAGAATTTGATTGAATAAGAACCTTCCCTCCGCTAGAATATAATACGTCAGTACCAGAAGATAGCCATTGCGCATTTACTGTCAGGACAGAACTTAATAAAAGCAGGCAAATTAAAATTTGTCTTTTCATTGTCATTTGTTTTATATTGATTTTTAAAATTTCGAAGCGATATCCATTCCACAAAACCTTCGTTAGTTCTATCATTGCAGGTTATGGCCTGCAGAATAAATTCGACTATGGGCATGAGCTTCAGTCGAACAAAGGGGGGATATTGCATATCTCATTGAAGTCTAAAGATAATTGGGTAAATAACTTCAACATTAATAGGCTCACCGTTTAAAAGACCCGGCAACCAATTGTCTGGAATAAGCTTTAGCACTCTGATTGCTTCTTCTTCCATACCATAACCAAGCGGTGCTTCTACGTGATAATTATTTGTCTTACCATATTTGTCTACTGTAAATAAGACGTATACAGTACCCGATTTCCCGTTTTCCACCGCGGTCAATGGATAATGAATGTTTTTTCTCACTTCTGATATTATGAAATCATTACCATTCAAGTAAATTGGAGGACGACTCAATATTGTATCTGAAATGCTAATATTGTTTACTATTCTGTATTTTATATCCTTTGCCTTTTCATTGGGCTTATATAAAACAACTTCTTTTTGGAATAGTCATATTTTAAAGTAAGCTGCCTCTCAAAGTCATAACACTCCCAAATGCTATCCTTAACACCTTGCTTATAATATCCTTTTACCAAGAGTTTATCTTTGTGATGAAACTTCTTATACTCCCCATGTCTTATTTTTTTATCTGATTTTAGAACATAAAATGTTTCATTGCTTTCTTTATCTGTAACTTTCTTGGTTTGCTGTCCAAGCAAAATTGTTGGCATAAAAGTCAGTAGAAATACAATTGTTTTGTTCATTGTCCCTTTCTTAATGATAACTTATAGCTGTCGAGTGTAAATGCCGCAAGGGTAGTGGCTTCAGCCGAGCAAGGGGTTTAGCTCGCGTCTAGCTCGCACTTTGTGCTCGGTTGGCGCTTCGTCTTTCTATTTAGCGGCCTACAGGCCGCAATCAATAGTAGCAAAAAAGCAAAGTGCAGCTGCTTGTGGCTGCGCTTTATTCTGGTTTTTTTGTTTCGTCATTTCATGGCAGTTAAAGACCGCTACTTAAGTCCGGCGAAGACGTACTCTTCGCCGAGCCTCGCCTTACGATAATACTTCGTTTAGCAGAGGGAATAGCATCATAAATGTGCATTTCATAATACAATCCTTTTCAATTGGTAGAAATATCATAGTTAGGTTTTTTTCTTTCAGTTTACTCAAGTTGTATCTTAAAACTTACTGCATAACGTTGATTGTATATAGAGTGCAGGATTCGTGATCACTTTTCTATCCACTATTACAGTTCTTGCCAGCGAGTTCTGGACTTACAATTTACCCTAAAACCAGCATGATGAATTCACTGTATTATGGGTTGTTGCTTATTCGGCCTTTAGTTGAAGCTGCTTCCAGTTTTTCAATTTTCCCTTGAAGAGTTTCAATTTTTTTATTTTGCTCAATCATGTAAAGTGTCATTTCTTCCATTTTCTGCAAAAGTTTAGAGTTCAATTCGCCCAATTCAGTACCGTTTTTCTCCATTTCCTTAGCTGGTGCTATTTCTGGTAAATGTTTTTGCTCTTTTACAAACATTTCCAATTCATTTAATGGCATCAATTTAAAATCCTTTTCAAAAACAAAATCAGCGCCATTTAAATCCACTTTAATTTCTCTTGCTCTAATTGTTCCGATGACATCAAGTTTATAAGTAGGAGAATTTGTCCCTATTCCAATCATGCCGCTCTGTTTTATGGTAAAAACAGAAGTATTACCCATTGGTCGAAATTCTATATAGTCATTATTGCCAAATTGTGCTACATCCCAGAAAGATGTAGAACCTAATCTAAAAAAAGCCCAATCGTCAATATTTGTATTTTCAATTCTAAATGATGCTCTACTAGATTTGATATGAAGATTTGCAAGAGGAGAATCTGTGCCAATCCCTATCTGCTTATCTTGTCTTATTGTAAATACAGATGTATTGCCACCTGGTCGAAATTCTATATAATTATTGTTGCCAAATTGAGCTATATCCCAAAAAGTTGTTGAACCTAATCTGATAAATGCCCAATCATTAAGGTTGGTGTTTTCAACTCTTAAAGACGCTCTACTATATTTAATATGAATATTCTCAAGTGGAGAATTTGTCCCAATTCCGATGTTTGAATTGGTGTAAATTGGATTTGTCCCATTCCATTGCGCTTTCACAGTCAAAACCGAACCTAATAAAATTAGGCCAATTAAAATTTGTATTTTCATTTGCTTTGTGATTGTTTTTAAAAGCGTTGTCTTTTTATAGTACCCCATACATGTTTTTATCCCCCAAAAAAACTAAATATCCCCACCCTTACTCGCCGAAGTCTCCATCAGCGCTCAAGGCTAGGCGAAGTTTGTAACTTCGTCTTTTCTCAGTATGGTCTACATGTTGGAATTTATTGTTTATTCTGCAGCAATTATCTTCCAATATTGAGGAGCAACAGCCTCTTTCTACCTTTTATATCAAAACCGCAAACCATTACACCCCCGAAACAGGGCGCACACGAAGTGTCGCTTTACAACTATACTTACATTAGGTTTACGATTTAAAAATAAAGCTGCAATGTATTAATATTTCCCTACCGATGGTCATCAACCACTAATTATCTACATGTCTAACCTGCTTTATAGGGTATAACCGCAGCATCACAGCAGTTTTCATTCCTCCCTCCACCTCATAGCCCTGTAAGGGCGTGATCTCCGAGCATAGGGTGCAGCCCTATGCGTTATTCATATTCGATCCACCGATATGTGCATCGCATACCATTCCGTGCCCACATTCGCGCATGTTCTTTCCGATGGGCTGCACCCATCCTTAATGGATTACGCCCTTTCAGGGCTATTCCAAATCCTTCGCCACCATCCTGCTTTCGCCCCCCATCATAGCCCTGAAAGGGCGTAATCTCCGAGCATAGGGCGTAACCCTATGCTCTTTTCCCGATGGGTTACATCCAACGTTGGTATATTGCGCCCTATTTTTCTTTACGATGGGCTACACCCATCCTTATGGACAACGCCCCTTCAGGGCTACTATTCCTTGTCCTACGGGTTACGGCCATCGTTGGTATATTGCGCTCTATGTTTCTTTTCCGATGGGCTGCACCCATTCTTACTGGATTACGCCCCTTCATGGCTGCTATTCCTTGTCTATGTGTTATATCTAACGTTGGTATATTACGTCCCATGCTCTCATATTCGATGAACCGATACGTGCATCGCACACCATACCATCTCATGCCCACATTCGCGTATTGCCTATCGCCGATGAACATATTTACGCGCATGTTCTTTCCGATGGGCTTTCACCCATCTTTAATGGACAACGCCCTTTCAGGGCTGCTATTCCTTCCCTATGGGTTGCGTCCATCGTTGGTATATTGCGCTCTATGTTTCTTTTCTGATGGGCTGCACCCATCCTTATGGATAACGCCCTTTCAGGGCTACTATTCCTTCTCTATGTGTTACATCCAACGTTGGTATATTACGTCCCATGCTCTCCTATTCGATGAACCTATCCGTGCATCGCACACCATACCATCTCATGCCACATTCGCGCATTACCTATCGCCGATGACATATATACGCGCATGTTCTTTCCGATGGGCTACCCCCTCCCCATAGCCCTGAAAGGGCGCTATCAATGAGCATAGGGCATCGCCCTATGCGTTATTCCGAGCATAGGGTAACGCCCTATGCTCTTTTCCCTATGGGTTACGTCCATCGTTGGTATATTGCGCCCTATTTTTCTTTACGACGGGCGCCCCCATCGTTAATGGATAACGCCCTATGCTCTTTTCCGGTCATAGGACGTAACCCTATACACGCCCTACCACTTAAACCCTAGCCATTGTTACCTGCCGTTTTTTTCTCCTCTGGTTTGTCTCAAAACAACATTAAAAAGTAAATTCATCAGTAATATGTTTCATTTTTAATAGTGAAATGCTTCTCTTTCATTTTTTACCAGTTATTACCTTTGTAGTATAAAAATGAAAAGAAATGAAAAGAGCAATTTTAGTATTCTCATTGTTACCAATGGCATTCGTGTCGTGCAATAGTAGCAACACTGACAAACAAGTTACAAGCATTCAAACTAAAAACAATCAAAATATGCAAGTTACAGAAGCACAAAAAGCAGGCATCTTACAAGCAATAGATTTATACATTGAAGCTGGAAATAAAGGCAATAGCAAAACAGCAAGAGAGGCATTCGATTCTAAAGCAACGATGTCGTGGGTTGAAAACGGCAAGTTAAAGAATGTCCCAATTCAGGCTTTGTACGATTATTTCGACCAAGGTGTTGTAGCATCAAGCTATGAATTAACATCTATTGAAGTTGCAGAAAACGTTGCCACGGTGAGAATCGAATCGCAATTCGGAACGGCTAAATTTTCAGATATGTTTGCGATGGTAAAAGATGGTAACCAATGGAAAATTGTAAGCAAAGTGTATCATTTGAAGTAACAAAGAAACCTTTTAGCACATTTAAAAATAGGCTGTCCCAATTTTGGAACAGCCTATTTTTTTTCTTTTAAACTTTTTGCTTTGTAAGTTACAAACCAAAAACTTTTGCCAAATGTTTAGGATAATTTTCAAGGTCTTCTGCCATTGTTTTGCTTCTAAATATGTCAAAAGAATTGTAGTCTGGTACAATGTCGCAACCGCAAAAGCTATAGCTACTGGTAATAGGTGAAAATAAATCTTCTGTTTTTTTACCTCGAAATAATTTTTGTTCTATGTTGCCAAAAGCCTCTTTCGGTGCATTCCAAGTACCACAAACCATAAATTTTTTTCCTAGTAGATTTCCGCCCGAACCATATTGACCTGGGTTTTCTTTTGGTCTTCCATCATTCATTAGAAATCTTTTATCAGACAAACCACAATTAAAAACTTCATCTACATATTTCTTGTAAATCCACGGTGCACCAAACCAATTAATCGGTGTTTGCAAAATTATGATGTCTGCCTGTAAGTGTTTTACAACTTCTTCTTCTGGTTTGTAGCCATCTTCAATTTTTGTATATAAAACTTCAAATTTTTTTGATACAAAAAAGTCTTTCGCCTTTTGAATAAATGAATTGTTCAATGTTCCTTCCGACCAATTTTTGTAGGTTAAATGTGTATTGATTAACAATACTTTTTTTGGTTCTGTCATTTTAAAATTGTTTTTTAATTAAAGCACAAAATTAAAACGCTGTGTTAAGATGACAGGAAACATAGTACTAAAAAAACTGAAACAAATTACTGATTAGTCATTTTCAACTGGTATTCTTTCGGGGTAAGGTTTACTTTTTTCTTGAAAAATTTGGTAAAGTAAGTAGGATATTCAAAACCTAATTCGTAAGCTACTTCGGCACTGCTTATTTTTGGTTTTTGTTCTAATAATTCCTTGGCTTTTTTTATTACAAATTCGTGGATGTTTTCAATGGCAGATTTTTGGGTAAAATGTTTGATGATGTCGCCAAAGTAGTTAGAGCTTAACCCCAATTTATCTGCGAAATATTGAACATTAGGGGTGTGATTTACGGGTTGATTGTAATAGTCTTTTAAACTTTGTTGAAAGTTGATTACAATTTGGTTGTATTGTTTTGTGTCGGTAGAAAATTGTCTTTTATAAAAAGCTTCAACCAAGGAAAGCAACACATTTGCATATGAAAGCAGGACAGGAAAATTTTGTTTATCTTGATGATAATATTTAATCATTAGGTTAAATAAAGTGATAATTTCCGTTAGTTCACTATCTATTAAAAATAAGGATTCGTGTTGTCCGTAGTCCAAATAGTTTCTAAATAGATACCGATTCTCGTCAATAATTTTTTTGGAAATATGCAGGTACATTCCGCTAAGATCGGGTTCTACATTCCACTCAAAAGCCATTTCTGGACTGTTTAAAAACACAGCCGTTTTAGGCTGTGCGTCAGTTGTTGATTTATCCGTAAAATTTACTTTAAAAGAAACGATGTAAAAGTCAATCATCACTGGTTCAGATTTCAATCGCATATTGAGTGGGTCGTAATATCCCATATCAATATCATTGTCCAATGGTTTTGCAACACCAATGTATTCACTAAATGTTTTAAAGTCTGTGAATGTTGTCATTTTATCGTCTGTTTCTTGTTTGCACGCGGTAGGTCTTAAAATGGCAGGTAACTCGTTTATACATGCAACAAAACTACCTAATATATCCCTATAATAGGTGTAGGTGTATATGTGTAGCTCTAGCTGCTTTTTACCTACAAACCGTAAACCCACCACCCGAACAGGGCGTAAACAAAGTGCTACACTGCTACCATGCTTACCTTAGGCTTACTGATTATAAGTAGGCGGGCAATTTAGCGATTATACGCTGCAGTTGTGCGGCAGGGGCAAGAGTATTTTAGCTTAGCCAATAAAAGGCCAAGCCTTGCCGCCGCTACGCGAAGGCATTTATAGCCGCCAGGCTATAGCGGCAATAGGCAAAGCCCCCCCGCCCCATAGCCCTGAAAGGGCGCTATCAACGAGCATAGGGTGTAATCCTATGCTCCTATTCGATATACCCTCTTTCGCGCATGGAGCATCGCCCTATGCACCTATTCGATGCACCTACGTGCATCGCACACCATATCATCTCATGCCCACATTCGCGCATTACCTATCGCCGATGAACATATTTATACGCATGTTCTTTCCGATGGGCTACCCTCTCCCCATAGCCCTGAAAGGGCGTTATCTCTGAGCATAGGGTGCAGCCCTATGCTCTTTTCCCGATGGGTTACATTCATCGTTGGTATATTGCGCCCTATTTTTCTTTCCGATGGGCTATACCCATCGTTGGTTTATCACGTCCCTTCAGGGCTATTCCAAATCTTTCTCCCCACCCTCATAGCCCTGAAAGGGCGTGATCTACGAGCATAGGGTAACGCCCTATGCTCTTTTCCGGGCATAGGACGTAACCCTCTGCTCTCTTTTGCGCATGGCATCGCACTATGCTCTCGTATTCGAGAACATATATATGCGCACGTCCTACCATCCCATACTCCTAATCCCACACATAACGTTCGTCGTATTCCACCTCGTACTTACTCAGGATAGTCCGATACTCCTCCTCGTACGATTTGTCTCCATGGTGCTTTTGCTGGTTGGCGATATAGTTTACAATCATGTCCACATCTCTTGGGTTAACCGAGAATGCCCCATAGCCATCCTGCCAGTAGAAGTTTCGGTAAGCACCACCCTTTGTTTTAATCCACTTCGACGAGTGCGACTTTAGATCCTCCATAAGCGTTACTAGCGCAACCTTTTTCGAGAGAAGGCATAGAATATGTATATGGTTGGTGTATCCGCCAACTCGTATCGGCTGGTACTCTAGGTTTTTGCAGATGCCACCGAGGTAGCTATGCAGCTCTTCCTCTATGGCGGAGTCTATCATCGGCACCCTATGCTTGGTGCTGAACACGATGTGGATGTAGTTGGTCACGAGCGACTGTCCCATATCTCTGATTATTTTTGATGGGCTAGGCCCGTCGTTAGTATATTACGCACTATCTTTCTTTACGATGGGCTACCCCCTTCCCATAGCCCCGAAATGACGTCATCCTTTCCGATGGGCTACCCCCCCCCATAGCCCTGAAAGGGCGTTGTCTCCGAGCATAGGGTGCAGCCCTATGCTCTTTTCCCGATGGGTTACGTCCAACGTTGGTATATTGCGCTCTATGTTTCTTTCCGATGGGCTATACCCATCACGCCCCTTCAGGGCTATTCCTAATCTCTCTCCCCACCCTCATAGCCCTGAAAGGGTGTTATCTCCGAGCATAGGGCGTAGCCCTATGCGTCATTTTCGCGCATATGGCATCGCCTATGCTCTCGCATTCGCGTATATGGCGTAACCCTATGCTCTCATTCATAATTATATTCACAAAAAAATCCCCATTCAGCAAAGAAATCAATCATTGTCAAATGGGGATCTATATCATTATCACTAGCCAAGCCCTCTCCGCTAGTTCTTATCCATCTTAATGGTAAGCATCACCATCTCATCGCCTGGCACGTTTACCGAAGTTGTTACTGCGGGATGCCCAACTTTCTCTGCCGTCACCGTATACTCGGTGGCATGCATGTTCTTAAGGTAGCAGATACCCTTATCGGCAGTCTTCTTTACAATAGGCTTAACCGTCGTTTCTACGCCCATTGCCAGCTTCTGCATCTTTGGGGTAAACGTCAGCGTAACCCCCTTTATCCCTTCGCCGGTGCTCGAGCACACCCTTGTCTTAAGCGTAATCTTGCTAGTAGCCCTGCTTGGCAGCTTACGGGTGGTGGTATAGCTCCTGTAGAACTCCGGATGCGTATGCTTCACCATCACCAGCAAAAGGTCGATCTTCTTCAGTACATCGTCGTTGGCTGCAAATAGTTCTTGGAGCTTAGCCGTTCCCATCTTCGAGTTCACCTTGGTGGCGTGCGTCACGGGTAGCATCAGCTTAAACTTCTCAATCATGCTGTTTAGCGCCACCAGCATCGCGGGTGTAACCCCGTACTTTTCCAGCTCTACAGCATGTTCCATCGCATTGGCGTACACCACCATGGCGCTGTCGCATAGCGTCGAGGCCGATGCTTTCTTCAGCTTGCTCTCCGTGAAGTGTACCTTCGCGCTCAGCACCACATTTCCGTTCAGCCGCCCATACGACTCCACCATCTCGCCTACGTTCAGCGTCATCTTCACCAGATCGCCCCGTACCAAATCCTTATTCAGGGCTATACCCGTCGAGTTGCGCGTCAGCAGCTCCTTGGTGCTCACAATCGCCCCAACATTCGCATCCAGCACTCCCCAGTACTGCAGGTAGCCCGGTAGCGGATCCAGTATTGTCTTGTTAGCTTTTAGAAGATCAATCACGGCCAGGTTCATCGTTAGCTTTTGTTCGTACAAGTACCTCATGGTAAATAGTTTTTTGTGGGTTTTTATTTAGTACAAAAACAAATATAATGTACTACATTAACATTTTCAAGAATTATAGTGAAAAAATATCAAATACACTTTATTTCACGCATGCCATCTTTTATATATGATATCTCCACATCTAATAGCTGCCATTTATCACCTGCTCGCCCTACGGTAAAATGCACCTACCCGCTACCACAAAGCGCATTACCTGTCATGTAAAAAAACATAGACACCAGCACTCGTCAAACCGTACCAGTAGCAAATATTCCCATTTTATTGCTCAATCCTTACACCCCGCTGCTATCACCTCGCCACCATCCCGCTCTTCCCCCCTCATAGCCCTGAAAGGGCGTGATCAATGAGCATAGGGTGCAGCTCTATGCGTAATTATGCGTCATCCATATTCGATATACCCTCGTTCGCGTATGGGGCATCGCTCATTAAACCATACCAGTAGCACATAATCCCATTTTATTGCTCAATCCTTACACCCCGCTGCTATCACCTCGCCACCATCCCGCTTCACCCCTCATAGCCCTGAAAGGGCGTGATCAATGAGCATAGGATGCAGCCCTATGCGTAATTATGCATCATCCGTATTCGATATACCCTCGTTCGCGCATGGGAATCGCCCTATACTTACACGCATCCGCCACACACCTTATTCGCATCCGCCATGCACCGCACACGCCACCTCCACGGCGCTACTACGCCACCGCACACCCATACAACGTCTCCGCGCTGTGCTACGATGCAATATCTCTGTGCTACGATGTAATATCTCCGTGCTACGATGCAATATCTCTGTGTTACGATGCACATTCTTTGCGATACTACGTTTCCGCACTCCAATACTACGTCATCGCACTTGAATACTACGTCTCCGCACTTCAATACTACGTCCTCGCACACCAATACTACGTCTTCGCACCTCAATCCTAGGCACTCGCACTTCAATACTACGTCTTCGCACCTCAATACTAGGAGCTCGCACTTCAATACTAGGTCTCCGCGCATCAATACTAGGCACTCGCATTCTAATACTACGCTCCCGCACACCGATTCAACGACACCGCACAGCCATACAACGACACCGCAACGGCACTACTCACAACCGCCTCACCAATTCTTGCTTTCGCAACACCGCTCACCCGCTTTGCACACCGCATCTACCCACATCTGCATCCCCAACAATCCATATCATCTCGTTACGGGCTATTGCAGCATCAGCCATCACGGCAGCAACCACCAGCAGCTGCTATTCCATCAGCCGCAGGTATCAATGCATGGGCATTCTATCCAATGGCACCTCTCGCATCGATACTGCTATGCCGTCCGCTCGCTGTTGTAGCTCAAGTTCCGCGTTGCTTCATTTTAAATTACCCAGTCTTTGGGCGTGCGCTCAGCGATATCGTCAGCGGTAACATTGCCGATACCCATTTTATTAGAAGTAGATGTCAAATTTCATCTGGTGCATGCTAATCCGGCTTGGCCTCTCTCGCTGCATCCTAAAGGCTATCATTCTGACACCGTCATGCTGCTACTATGTTCCAAGGATTATCCATCCTTTATTCCTCTTGCATGATGAATAGAAAAACGGTAAGCGAATATTTCCCTTAAATCGCTATCATCTAGTAAAAGTCATATTAAAGCACAACGCCATATTTTAAGGGTGAAATCCCTGAATATGTCCTTATGGATTAAACATTAAAAAATAGAATAAAACGATCATTAGGGGGATAACTAATCAGCGGCAGACAGCCGTACTATTGCAGGATAACATTTCTCCGTAAACACTATGGCGCAGCCATACCAGACTGGCACGAATTCTGTTCGAGCTGGTACATCCCGTTTGCGGGAGAGCGAAGCAACTACAACGCCAATCTGCGCAATAGCGATGAAAGGACTAGAAGCAATTATTTGAGATGAGAGCATTTCACCGCGACCGAGCGAGTTAATTTGTGCCAAGGTTTTTTGGTCCTTTTTGACCTACAAAAAGGACAGATAGAAAGATGAGATTCGTTTTATAAGGTCTTACATTCTGCTAAATGCTTAGATTGTTTCCCAAAAGGAGAAATCCCTGAATTTCTCCTTCGTTTACCAACATTATCGAGAATAGTTGCTAGTTTTGGGATCTTATGGTACGTATGCGCTCATGCGCGCTCATACAGCACCATCAGTAAACATCAAAAAATATATGCAAGAGGAAATTAAGAAGCACGGCAAGAAAATCTTTACGATTGCAGCCGAATCTAACGCCGGTATCACCAGAAAGATGAAGGAGATACTGCTCGAAATCTTCATCATCTTCATAGCCGTAAGCATCTCCGTCTGGTTCCACAACTACAACGAGAAAAGGCATCAAGATGCAGAGGTCAAGGAGTTCCTCATCGACCTAAAAGACGACCTGTTGAAGGATAAGACAACCTACCAGCGGCATGTCGGTTTTTTTAACGAAGACTCCCAACTCTACCAAAAGATTCTCAGCATCAATAAGAGCAATATTGACACCATGAATATTAAAATCATGTTCAATGTTAGAACGCTGAGCCTCTCCTGCGGCAACTACGAGGGGTTTAAGACGAGCGGCAAGATAGGCTACATCAAAAACAAGAAGCTAAAGAAGCTGCTGCTTGGCTACTACGAGAATGAGGTCAAAAGCCTAACGTTTGCCCAAGACTACTACATGCAGCAATCCAGCGCCTTATTCTCCTCCATTTTCGACAAAACCACTAACACCGACGAGTACCTCTGCTCAAAGAAGGTAAAGTGGATGGCACGCGCGAACCTGGGTATTGCATCATCGGTTAAGGAGGAGCTGAACTACGACATAAAGCTAATCGATCAGCTGTTGAAGGAAATTGCTAAGGACACTGCCGAATAGCGGACGCATCAATCCGGCAAACCGCAAAGGCTATCCATTCGCGTTGCGCTGCACTGCAATACCGATAGCCTTTGGCCGATGCTCTTTTACAGCCAAAGCAGGTTTGCTGCAATTAGCACGAATACCGTGCTCTTAATCTTGCCAATATGGCGGCTTGCCGCCGATTGCTCCACGGCTCTATTGAGCAACCCTGCGAAGTAAGCCACTACCGAAAAGATAGCAAGAGCCTGAATAAAGAATACCGCTCCTAGAATGAAAACCTGAAGGATGGTACTTGTGCCTGGCACTACAAACTGGGGCAAAAAGGCAAGGTAGAAGAGCAGCACCTTTGGGTTAAGCACGTTCATCACAAAGCCTACCTTCATCAGCTTGGCGTACCCCTGTTTCCCCTCCGATTTCGAAATCCGTAATCCCTTTTCGCCCCACGACATGTAGGCTAGGTAGAGCAGGTACAGCGCTCCAAGCACCTTTACGCCAGTCAGTGCAACAGGATGCGTCGCCAGAAGCGCTGCAAGACCCAGCGCAACCGCCGTTGTATGCACAATAAGCCCCGAGCAAAGCCCTAAAGCCACAGCAACGCCGCTGCGCCATCCGCTGGTGATGCTTTGTGCTACCACAAATAGGATATCGGGCCCCGGCAGCAGCGTTAGCAGCACCGATGCCGCAAGGAACGAGATGATTTGGTAGATGTCCATAGCTGATCCCCATTAGCGAGTGCCCAAATGTAGAAATTTATAGATTCCGAGCAAGCATCCCTGCCAGCCTATCGCAGCTTTGCCTGTCGCATATTCCAGTACCATCCGAATAGCTGCACAAAAACAGAGCATCACTCCGCCAAAATTTGTATATTGCTCATATACTTTTCCGTAAACATGAAAAACCACCACTTATGAAACGAATACTAGCTATTATTGGCGCTGCCGCGATGCTGCTCTCCTGCGAAAATGGTGCGGTAACAGAATATTCGGGCACCTACAAGTCTAAGGTACTCGAGGTATCATCCATTCGCGTATTTACCGCCAAGGGCGAGGTTACGGATGCTTCCGTGGTGAAAGGCTTCGTTAAGCGTCGGCAGAGCAGCACCTCCTTTTTTTATGCCGATGGCAATCAGAACGCCGATGGTAAGATGGAGATTTCCTTTCTTACCGATCGAAAGGCGCAGGTCACCACCTCCAAGGGGTACGATGCACGAACCGTTATCGGCAAGGGTTCCGATATCTACCTAGAGGCATACACCACCACGGTACGGATGAATAAGGAAGCCGAACCGCTGATCGATAAGCTGGTGACATTCTTACCTCCAAATACATCAACCACCCCTCTTGCTGCTACTACCGGATATTATAGTAAAACAGAGTATAGGCATTGCTACTTTGTCAAGCAAAGCGGCGATGCTGTTCGCTTTCCGCAGCTCACGTACCTCTACGTTAAGGTTGGAACCGACAAGAAGGTGGTGAAGAAGGAGGAGTCGCAGCTGGTAAACAACGTGCTAAACGGCAGTATCGCTTCCAAGCTAAGCGATGGCGATACGATAGCAGTTCAGCAGTCGTATATTGTTTTGCAGAAGTTGTAAACGAGGTGTCGCAATATATAAATGAAAAAAGCATCGTAGATCTAGCTACGATGCTTTTCCTTTATAGGGATATAGAGAGTTTAAAAGTCGGTATCCTCGTCTTTCTTGTTGAGTTCCTTAGTCGAAAGAAGCCCGCAGGCTGCGTAGATATCTTGTCCGCGCGATGCCCGTACCGTTGTTACCACACCTTTTGCGTTTAGCGCCTCCTTAAAGCCCTGAACGGTTTGCTCGTCCGATCCCAGCAGCGGAGTACCAGGGATAGGGTGGAAACGGATAAGGTTGATGCGGCACTTTAGCCCGTTGAGCAATCGGACCAGCTCCTTTACGTGCGCTGTTGTGTCGTTCACCCCCTTAAACATGATGTACTCGAAGCTTACGCGGCGCTGCTTGGTAAAGTCGTAGCGCTTTAGCTCCTCTATAACGTCATGAATCTTGTATACATTTTGAATGGGCATCAGCTTACGGCGCTCGTCATCGAACGGATCGTGGAGGCTGATGGCTAAATGGCACTTGCTCTTCTCCAGAAACTCCTTCATGGCAGGAATAACCCCGATGGTTGATACCGTTATTCGGGTTGGGCTCCAGCCGTAGCCGTAGTCGGAGGTGAGAATCTCCAGGCTCGCCAGCACATTCTGCAGGTTATCCATTGGCTCGCCCATCCCCATGTACACGAGGTTGGTCAGCTTCTCGAATTCGGGTATTGCCCTAACTTGGTTGAGGATTTCCCCTGCCGAAAGCTGCGATTGGAATCCCTGCTTGGCGGTCATGCAGAAGAGGCACCCCATTTTGCATCCGCTTTGCGACGATACGCATAGCGTAGCCCTATCCTTATCTGGGATATAAGCGCTCTCAATAAACTTTCCTCCGATGGTGGGGAAGAGGTATTTCTTGGTGCCATCAATCGAGGTTTGCACATCGGTGGTGGCAATGTATCCAACCTGATACTCGTTCTTAAGCGCCTCGCGAGCCTTAAGCGAGAGGTTGGTGAACTGTTCAATGTCGGTAGCGTTCTTTTTATAGAGCCAATCGGCAATTTGCTTAGCGGTGAAGCCGGGCATACCAAGCGAGGTGACTACCTCCTTGAGCTCAGCAAGCGTTTTACCGAAAAGCCAGGGCTTGTTTGTATCCGTAATCATTAGAAAAAAATCTCCGAAAGAATGTTGTCGAAGGGAATGCCTCTTTCGATGAGCAAATCCCTAACCTCGTTAACCATAAGCGGGTTGCCGCAAAGGTAGTATTTTTCATTTAATGGAAGGGATGGCGTTTCGCGCAGGTAGGAGGTGAGCCTTCCGCTGTAGATGTTGTCGTTGCTATCCTTTGATGAGCAGCGAACGTATTCCAAGCCTTCCATCCCCCGAAATAGGTCAGAGAAGTAGAATCCATCGATGGTTCTTGCTCCTTGAATTAGCAGCTTATTGTTGGCTAGTCCCGATCTAGCCATCGAGATGAAAGGGGCAATGCCCGTACCCGTGGCAATCCAAACCGCAGGTTCGCTGTTGCCTATAAAACTTCCGTATGGTGGCGATACGAATACTGTGTCGCCTGCTGATAGCTGGGCAAGTAGCGTCGTAAGCGTACCTTCCGGCTTTACGTCGAATAGTATTCCAATAAAATGCTCGTCTGTTCCTGATGCGATGCTGTACAGTCGGGGAGGAATGTCAGCATTTAGGGTAAGCGATAGCACCTGTCCCGCTTCAAATTCGTAGGGGCGCTCGAAGGTGAGGTAGTGTACGTAGGAGCTGATCTTTTCGTTGGCAATAATCTTGCATGGAGAGGTTCCTGGAATGGTAGGTTGATTCATGTTACTTCTATTTTGGCAGGAGTAACGCTTGGCGAATCAAATTGTTTTTGCGGAATGTTTTAGAAAATGTTAGAACCACCAACGCATATAGATATTCTATTGCATTGGTGGCTCTGACATGAAAAAAATCTAACGCTTATCTCCGCAATCCTTCAGGTAAATGGTATGTTTGATCGTAATCAGCTTTCTGCCGATTACTTCTTGGGGTATTCGTAGCTTACCATCCAGTTAATGCCATACTTATCGATTAGCATGCCGTAGTAGGCATCCCAGAATGTTTTCTGGAGAGGCATGCTTATGCGCCCTTCCTTAGAGAGTGCTTCGAATAGTTTGGTAGTCTCCTCCTCGCTTTTGGTGCTAATGGATAGCGAAATGTTATTGCCGAAATGTACCTCGCTATCAAACTCGCTATCGGCATCGCAGCAGTTGTCGCTCCCCATAAGGATGGTGTGCGAGTTAATTGGGAGGGAGATGTGAAGAATCTTTTCTCCTTCACATTTTGGAACTTGCTCCACGTTTGGGGTGTTCTTATAGCGCTCCATATGGGTGAAATCACCACCAAAAATAGATTTGTAGAAGTTGAATGCCTCTTCGCAGTTGCCGTTAAAGGTAATGTAAGGATTAATCGTTGCCATTGTATTCCGCTGTTTTGTGGTGAATGTTAGTTTCAAGTTGCTCGACCAGCAAGCCCTTGAGTGTCTACGATACTAACGAATGGCACAGACCTTTGTTCAATATATCTGCCGGGTAAATATTCGGCAGAATTACGGTTGCTACCTTACCTGAATCTCTTTTTGGGATAGGTTGATGGAAACCCTTATTCCCCAGCCGGTGTACTTTCCATTTTCGAAGCTGGCAACGGCAGAAACTCCCCCTAAAAAGAATAGCTTATCGAGCCCGTAGCCGATTTCGGTGTAGTTCTTATACCTGCCTGTAGTGTAGTATCCAACCGTAATATTCTCGGTAAATTGGCTTTTTGCCAGGAAGGGCAGCTGCTTAAGAATAAGGCTCTGCGATTCGTAGCAGGCATGTGCCTCGACATATTCGGTAGGGGTTGCAAAGCGGTAGTAGGGCAGGAGGGTGAATAATCTTTTTGTTGATTCGAACGAGAGTGGCGCGTAGGCTGTGGTTGGGAAGTAGAAATCGGATAGCTGCATCCCTTTTGTGTTGTAGAATTTGCCTGCGGTTACGCTGTAGCTAAGCTCGTTGAATAGGTTTACCTCTACAGTATGCTTGGCACCGATCTCTAGGTTGGTATAGGTGCTGGAGCTGTTCCATGTGCTAAGTCCCTTTTCTACCTTAAAGTTGAAAATAGGCGCATGCTGAGAGGTGTAGTGCTTGTAGCCATCCCTATCGAACTTGTAGCGTGGCATTGGCGTGTAGCTGATGTTGAACTGCAGTAATGTTTGGTTGTAGTCGGCTAGCGGATAATCGTTGAGGTAAATGTTTTCGGGTGTATTACTATCGTACACAGAGTGGGGCTTAAATAGCGAGTGGTTGGTATTGTTGCTAAGCAGCCTGCGGTTGTTGAAGCGCGCCCCGATAGAGGCTGTAAGCCCATTGGCAACCTCTATCTGTACCTTTGCGCTCACCCCTTTTGTGTCCATCACCTTTTTGTAGCTCTGCTTAAAGTAAAGGCAGGCAATTGTGTTGAGCGTTTGATTCGCGGAATGTTCCATGTTGAAATCGGCGGTTGCGGCTTTTCCCGAGAGCTCCACGAATCCCATATGTCGGGGGGCAAAGTCGAATCGTGTATGAAATTCGCCCATTAGTTGATGCCGAAGGATGGAGTAGATCGGTCTAGCGGAAAGCGTAAGCTGCCTGCTGCTGTCAATCTTTGCCTTAAGCGTAAACTCGTTTGCAAGGGCGTAGCCATCAACAGGCGTAAAGTAGCTGGCATTTTTGCCAATAAAGCCCGATGAGGTGACGCTGAACGCTCTTTTCCTGTAGATGGCACCTCCAAGAACTGGTGCCCCTAGATTCCATTTTCCTTTGTGGAGGGTGGTGTCTTTAGGTGCTGCAATTCCTTTTGGAATTTGGGCTGTTATGGAGTCGGTCTCGTGGCGGTATTTTAGTTCCTCATCCGATAGGGGAATGGTTCGAACCCTACTCCAGAAGGTCGAATCTTGGGTGTTGAAGAGCGAATCCTTTTCCACCTTAAGGTCTACCACCTCCATCGATTTGGCGGTATCCTCCAGTTCCTGCTTCTTCTCCACCAGCGATACCATCTTTTTCATCTCGCCTATCGTAAGGTTATCCTTGGCCGATAGCTCGTCTATCTTTTGGCTAATGGCGGTTTGCTTGCGAAGCCTTGACTTATCCTTCTTTGATAACGGTGCCTGAACAACCTTCTTTGCTTCGGCAGCAGGTATCGGAACACCCCTTGTGTCGACGTTGCTGTAGGTAACCGACGATAGCATATTTGCCGATAGGGTATTTCCCATAATGCTCCCGCCCAACTTAATGTTGATGGAGGTGGGGAGCGGAATAGCCTGCTTCACCATGTCGTAGCAGATGCTGAGGTGAAACTTGATGTTGTTGCTGATGGTCTCTAGCTCGGCGTTGGTTACCTCGTAGGTGTCATCCTTTATATAAAGAAAACCTTTGAAGAAGATTCCGGAAGAGCGCCTAGGTGCTACTCCTATCTTGTAGATGGTTGCTCCGTTTTGTGCAGAGCTGCCAAGGAGGTGGAACTTGTAGCACGAGAACGCTTCCCGGCCCAAAGGCGAAGGGGTGCCGTAGTACTGGTTCTCGTAAATGTTGCCTCTATAGATATCTAGCCCCGGTACATCCATGTTGTTGCCGGGGAAGTTGGTTCGGTACGAGAGCGTCCGTTGGGTGTAGCGCTCGGGAGCCTTGTAGGTAAGCAGGTTTACCATCTCCATGGTGTAGGTCTTGCCCTCGACGGGGAGCTTGTCTTCCTTAGAGGCTATCCACTTAATGAAACCGGCAAGCTTGTCGATCTTTAGGTTCGACTTAAAGTAAACGTTGGAGCGGTATCCTCCAAGCCTGCCGATGTACAGCTGCCCGTTGGAGATGGCCTTGCGCATTATGCGGTTGGCCGGGTTGTCCTTGTTCGAGACCACAAACTCCTTCAGCTCGTAAATCGCCGCATCAAGCGATATGGCAACCTTAACCTCCTTATCGCCTACGCTGATGGCCTTTGTTTGGGGCTTGAAGCCTACCGCCCGAAAGGTTACCGTGTAGGTGCCGGGCGAGAGGTGAAGCACGAAGCGTCCAGCACCGTCGGAGGCAGTTCCGTGCATCTGCTCCTCTACGTAGATGTTGGCGTAGGGAATGGGCTCCCCCTGCTTGTTGGTAATGCTGCCCGACAGCTGGGCGAAAACTCCAAGGTTACATATGGCAAGTAGCGCGGTAAGCAGCAGCGTTTTTGGCTTCATCTTTTATGCCGATAGGTTACGTTCTATTATTGCTAAGCGGATTGTGTACCTCTAAGGTTTAGCGTATTCTCGTGGAGCGTGCAATTTATCTATTTAAACGGAACTTGCCGCGCTTTATTGCGCAAACAGAATTATCCCTTTACTTTCCAGCATAATAAGAAGAAACCACGCTACATATCTAGTAGCGTGGTTTCTTCTTATTTTAGGAGTAGACTTTATCTCGCCTTTGGGGTATTGTAGGTTTTAGTGCGAAGTACTTGCGCTTAAAAGATAGCGCTACGTTTACAAGTAGAATAAGAGCGGGTACTTCAATAAGAGGTCCGATTACGGTAGCAAAAGCAGCCTGAGAGTTAATGCCGAAAACGGCAATAGCAACGGCTATTGCCAACTCAAAGTCGTTACTTCCAGCTGTGAATGCCAGTGTGGCCGATTTTTCGTATCCTTCGCCAAGCCATTTGGCAATAAAAAAGGTGGTGAAGAACATCAGCGCAAAGTAGATGGTGTATGGTATGGCAACCCTAACCACATCCATTGGTAGCCCTATAATCTTTTCTCCTTTAAGCGAGAACATGACAAATATGGTAAACAGTAGCGCTATGGGAGTAAGCCACGATACCTTTGGGATAAACGCTGAGAAATACCAGCTACTACCCTTTAGCTTTCGGAGTATGAGATTCGAAAGCATACCTAGGCCAAATGGTATCCCAAGGTAAATAAGAACTGTCGTTGCGATCTCGGAAATTGAAACTTCAACAACAGCTCCGTTTAATCCAAACAGTGGAGGCAGTACGGTTATGAATATGTAGGCGTAAACCGAGTAGAGGAAGACCTGAAAAATGGCGTTGAATGCCACCAGTCCAGCAGCCAGTTCTGTATCGCCTTTGGCTAGATCGTTCCAAACTAAAACCATGGCAATGCAGCGGGCTAGTCCTACTAGGATAACGCCAACCATAAGCCCTGGATGGTTATGAAGGAAGAGTATTGCCAAAAGAAACATTACCAGTGGGCCTACAATCCAGTTTTGCGTGAGCGAGAGGCTGAGCAGTTTAAAATTCTTGAACACTAGTAGCATTTTCTCGTATTTTACCTTAGCCAATGGCGGATACATCATAAGTATTAATCCGATGGCTATTGGTATATTGGTTGTTCCGGTGCTTAAAGAATTCCAGAAGTCTGCGATGCTAGGCGTGTAGTATCCGACAACAATTCCGGTAAACATAGTTAGGAATATCCATAGCGTAAGAAAACGGTCGAAGAAGGATAACTTTTTGATGGTATTTCCCATGATAAAAAGGATTTGATAGTGGTTACTTGCTGCTCTTAATTTTTTCGCTGTATAATTTCCAGAAGGCGTCTTTTATCTCGTCGCGTACCCTACGGAATTCGCTCCATACGAACTCTTCGGTGCCAACGGCGTGCGAGGGATCGTCGAAGCCCATGTGCAGGCGGTGCTTAACCTTGCCCTCGAAGGATGGGCACGACTCGTTGGCGCCCCCGCATACGGTTATCACGTAGTCCCACTCCTCGGCGAGGTACTTCTCTACCGGGTCGGAGGTGTGGTGGCTGATGTCGACGCCCGCCTCCTTCATGGCGGCAACCGCCTTCTCGTTAAGCCTGCCTGAGGCCTCGGTTCCGGCCGAGCATACGGTGAGGTTGGGATCGAACGACTGCAGGAAGCCGTGCGCCATCTGGCTGCGGCAGCTGTTGCCGGTGCATAGTATGAGAATCTTCATATTTCAAGTTTTAGTATCACGTACTTAGTCAAACCGAAGTAGTTTGCGAAGATACGCTAAAACGTTTTGAGCATTACCACCGCAGAGTTGGGGCAGATGTCCTTAAACTCGCGAGTTTGCTTGATTTCTGCAGAGACCGAATCCCTGCTAATTTGTTGAAATCCGAGCTTCTCGAAGTACTTTGGGGCAGTTGTAGTCAGCAGGTACAGCTCTGTTATCTGCTTGGACAAGCAGTAGCAAAGCACATGGGCTACCAGCTGTTGCCCAATCCCCTTGCTTTTATGGCTATCCTCTACCGCTAGCGATCGTAGAAGCCCTGTGTGGCCGTAATGCTCTACTCCTACGGTGCCTATGAGCTCGTTGTTTTGCCTAACCTCAAATAGCCTCACTGTATCATCGGCAATATCGGCTGTTGGAAGGTGGTTGGCAGCGAGTAGACTCCTTATCGCTGCCATGCTTTCTGGTTTTGCTGGTTCAATGCTTACATCCATGGTATGGCTATATTTTTTCGGCGTAAACGGTAATGCTGTATATGCCCGTTCCGTTTTTCTTGAAATCCGAGATCTCGTTGGTGGAGAGGTATCCTGCAAGGATGTCGTCGGGAATAACGATTGGTTTCTGCTTCTGAATGGTGATGTTTGTAAAGCCGACCCTCTCGATTATTCTAAGGTAGTCGCCCTTTTGAATGGCGCCCGAAACGCATCCGGCGTACATTTCGGCAGCATGCTCAATCGATTTTGGGAGATCGCCAACGAGCACCACGTCCGAGATGCTGAAATGCCCACCAGGCCTCAGCACGCGGTAGATCTCGCTAATTGCCTTTTCCTTGTTGGGCACTAGGTTGAGAACGCAGTTGCTCACCACAACGTCGGCGATGCTATCTTCTACCGGCATATTCTCGATGTCGCCAAGGCGGAACTCTACGTTGCCGAAGTCCATCTTTGCGGCATTTGCGCGCGCCTTTTCAACCATGGCAGGCGTAAAGTCGATGCCGATAACCTGGCCGTCGTTGCCTGTCTCGTAACGGGCAATAAAGCAGTCGTTGCCGGCACCCGAGCCAAGGTCTATAACCGTATCGCCCGTCTTGATCCTGGCAAACTGGGTAGGCAATCCGCATCCTAGGCTAAGGTCGGCATCGGGGTTGTAACCGTCGAGGACCGAGTAGTCATCGTTCATGATGTTGTACGTCTCGCTGCTGCAGCAGCCCGAGCCGCAGCACGAGGAGGCATTCTCCTCTTTGCCCTGCAAAACAATCTGGCTGTACTTGCTCTTCACTATTTCCTTTACCTCTTCGGGCGACATTGCCCTCTGTCCAAGTAATCTTTCTTCCATTGCTTAAAATATTTGGGTTTGGTTGATTCGTGCTTTCTGTTTCATCGTAAAACTACGATGAATTGGGATAAATTTTTTTACGGACAGCTGCTGCTGGCGGTATACTCCTCAAGCAGGTTGCCGAAGCACCTGCGGGCGTTGTTCCACTCCTCCTCGTTGATGCAGTAGCACACCTTTGCGCCATCGATATCGCCCTTCACGAGTCCGGCATCTTTTAGCTCCTTAAGGTGCTGCGATACGGTGCTCTGCGAAAGGGGAATTTCTTCGACAATATCGCCGCAGATGCAAGCCTGCTTCCTGTAGAGCAGCTTCAGGATGGCAATGCGTGCCGGATGCGCGAGCGCCTTGGCGTACCGGGCTGCCTGCTGATCCTCGTCGGTGTATAAGCTGTACTTCGATGCTCCCATGTCAACTAATTTATCGCAATATTACGATGAATATTCGATTTTCTACTGCTTTCCTCATTATTTTTTTGATTGCGGGCTGATTTTGTAGTAGCGGTACGGTGGCTTATAAGGTTCTATTGGGTTTTCTTCACCTTTTTTTAACCTGTTTTGGGCTCATAAAAAGGAGAATGATTGTTGTTATAGGTAGTATTCCCTTACAGAAACACGCTATGAAGAAGATTTTTTTACTGCTGATACTGATGTCGATGGCCGCCGTTGGCCTACGCGCGCAGGAGGACTTTAACGGGCGGATGGTGCTTACCATTAGCGGTACCGAAATTAAGGAGCCCATGGATATAACCTACTACTTCCTAAACGGCGAGGTGCTGATGAAGCCCCAGATCCGCGATAAGGAGAGCGGCAAGGAGGCCGAGGTGGGCATCCTATTCAAGCCCCAGCAGCAGGTTTTCTTTATCCTGATGGGCGGCAAGGACGGCAAGATGGCCATGCGCAAAACCTACGACAACATCAACGAAATGCTCGACACCACCAAGGTAGAGCGGCCCAAGATCACCCAAACCAGCGAGACCAAAAGGATCAACGGCTACCTCTGCCGCAAGGTGATCGCCGAGACCTCCACCGCCATCATGGACATGTGGGTTACCAACGACCTGAAGTTCAGCCTCGGCAAGCTGATGGCCTACTCGAAGATGAACATGGGGAAGGGCCGCAGGCAGGCCTCTGCCGATAACGGCTGGGGCAACGTTAAGGGCGCCTCGCTCGAGACGGTGGTAAAGGACAAGCAGCGAGGAAGCACCTCCACCATCCTGGTTAAGGAGATCAGCACCGAGCACCCCAGCGCCTCGCTTTTCGACATGACCGACTACCAGGTGATGGAGATGCCTTCGCTAAAGGACATGCTGCCCTTCGGAAAGAAGCGGTAGCGCCACCGGTTGCCGCTACAGTAACCTGAGTTTCTCTATAATCCCAGCCCCCGGATGCTGTTGCCGCTTGTCGGCAGTATCCGGGGGCTTTTTGCGTGGGGTGCCGCAGCGTCTGGTGAGGGTGTTGCCCGAACTTTTTAGCTATCCGCTGTCGGAAAATGGGCTTCAGGAATTGTTGGAATGAAAAAATCGTTAAATTTGGGCTGCTGGTCTTTGAAAAAGTGCCCCCTTCCGGTGCTCGGAAATGGTTTCAAGAGGTGAAAGTGGTTTCCGAGCATGCTCGGAAATGCCTTTTGTGCTTTGGAGGTGTTTCCGAGTATGCTCGGAATTTGTTTTTCGGGTTGAAATTCATTTCTGAGTATGCTCGGAAAAGGTTGTCGAGGCTTGGTGCTATTTCCGAGTATGCTCGGAAGTGCTTTTAGTGCGAAGGAGTGAATTCCGAGCATGCTCGGAAACAGCTTTCGGGGTGTACACCTATTTCCGAGGTGCAAGGTTTGGGAGCTTGGGCGCTTCCTACCCCAATCTCCGAGGGGAGAGGGGGCCTCGGCAAGGCTCCAGGTGCAAATGCACCGGAGCAGCAGGGGCGCCGCCATGGGTCAGCATCAACCTACAAAAGGAATTGGCATGAAGCTTACAGTTGCACTTGCCCGCACGAAGCTCAACGACGAGGTTGGGTACGGTTACGCGCTAATTTCGGCCGCCGAGAGCATGGCGCCGCCAGCGCTGATGGCCTCGAAGCCGTACCTCCGGATGGTGGCGGCCTACGAGAGGCTGTCGGACGGGCAGTACAAGCATCGGAAGAACGCCTACACCGGGGAGCTGCGCGAGCTCGATCGGCGGCGCGACCGCTCGTTCCGCTCGCTATCGCTGGCCGTTCAGAGCGCCGCCTGCTCGGGCTACGAGGACGAGGAGGCGGCCGCAAAACCGCTCGTGGAGCTGATGGAGCGCTACGGCAGCAGCTTCACCCACGGTTCGAACATGGGCGAGTCGGGCATGCTCTCCAAGCTGCTTGTCGACCTGAGGGCGGGCAGCTGCGCCGAGGGCGTTGGCAAGCTGGGGCTGGAGCGGAAGGTGGCGCAGCTCGAGGAGCTGGAGTCGGAGTTTGCCAGCTGCCAGCGCTTGAGCATCGGCGATAGAGCGGAGTAGAATCGCACCCTCTCGGCGTCAACCGTTCGGCACGACTTCGAGGAGGCGGTGCGGGTGTTTATGGTCTACCTCCAGGCCAAGCTGGCGGAGGAGGACGATGAGCGGTGGTGCAGCTTCTGCGGCTCGGTGGCTACGCTGAACAAGGAGCTGGCCACGCGCGAGGCGCTCCGGGTCGCCGCACGAAAACGAAAGAAGAAGAATGAAGATATCCAGCCGTGAGGTTGTGCCTTAATTTAATTTTTATGTTAGAGGCCCCCAGCAATGGGGGCTTTTTTGTGCGGTGTAGGCAGCAAAAAAGCGCCGTCCCAAGGGGCGGCGCTTCTCAGTATTATGGTAGTGCTCTTCGGCTAGATCTTTCCAATTGCCTTAAGCTCCTTCTCGAGCTGGTCTACCAGCTGCTGCATGCGGCTGGTAACGGTAAGGAACGACTCCTCCTTGGTCATATCGATGCCCGCCTTCTTCAGCAGGTTGATGGGGTAGTCGTTGCCGCCGCTCTTCAGCAGGGACATGTAGCGTTCCTTGGCGGCATCGGCCTCCTTCTTGTTCTTAGCCTTTGCGATGCTGCTGTAAAGGGCGTTGGATGCGGTAAACGACACGGCGTAGTTGTACACGTAGAAGTTGTAGTTGAAGAAGTGCATCACGCGGGGCCACGAGTACTTCAGGTTTTCGGGCTTCTCAACGCCCGGACCGTTGTACTTGGCGTCGATATCGCCGTAAACCTTTGCCATGATGTCGGCGTTAAGCGGCTGGTTCTGCTCCACCATGGTGTGCATGGTGTACTCGAAGTCGGCAAACTGCACCTGGCGGTAGAAGGTGCCGGCAACGTTGTCGATGGCTTGGATCAGCAGCGAAATCTTCTCGTTAGGATCTTTGGCCTGCGCTAGCAGGTAGTCGAGCAGCACGCATTCGTTGAAGGTTGAGGCTACCTCGGCCACCATCGAGTTGCTGCCCGAGTAGGCGTAAGGCTGGTTCTTCTGCGAAAGGATTCCGTGTACCGAGTGACCGAGCTCGTGGGCAAGGGTAAATACGTTATCGCGGGTTTCGTTCCAGTTCATCAGCACGTAGGGGTGAACGCCGTAGAGGGCTAGGTTGTAGGCGCCGGTTTGCTTGCCGGGCTTCTCGTACACGTCGATGCGGCCAGGGGCGAGCATCTGCTTAAAGGTGTCGTAGTACTCCTTGCCCATAAACTGCAGGGCGCTGCTAACGATGCTCACGCCCTCGTCCCACTTGTAGGTACGGCTGAAGTTTACCAGCTCGGCAGCAGCATCCGATCCGTAGTACTTGGTAAGGCCAAGCGCGCGCTTGCGGAGATCCCAGTACTTTTGAAGAGGGGCCACGTTGCTTTGGGCAACCTTAAGAAGTGTTAGGTAAACATCCTTCGGGATGTCGTTGCCCGAAAGGGTTGCCTCCAAGCAGCTGGGGTAGTTGCTCAGCTTCGAACCGGCCACGCTATTCTGCATCTTGGTAAGGTAGATGTCGGCAAACGTGTTGCGGTTCTTGTAGTAGTACTCGCGGTTGGCGTTGGCCACCTTGAGTCGGTCCTCTTGGCTGTGCGATGTGGCGTAGATACGCGATGTCACGGCTGGCGATGCGGTAACCACCTCGCCGGTTGATAGCGTTACCTTCGGGAACTCGATATCGGCGATGGCCAGCGAGTTGTAGATGCGTAATGGGGCACCAAGAGAGCGGCTGTACTCGTTAAGGATATTCTGCGTCTTCTCGTCGAGGATGTGGGCCCGCTCGCGGTAGAAATCGTCGAAGTCGTGCTTGTAGATGGCCAACTCAGGCACCTCGCTCATCCACCTATTGCAGGTTTCTTGGGGGAGAGTTGCCAGCTCGGAGGCGTACCAGGTGCGGTTCTTGCTCATCTGGATGCTTACCGTTTGAAACTCCTGCTGCTTGGCGCGGTAGATGGGGTTTTTACCATCGACATCATTTTGCAGACGAACGTACCACAGTAGCCTTGAGCCCATCTGTCCGGCCTGCTCCTCTAGCTTGATGTAGCCAAGAAGCGCTTGAGGATCTTTAGATATCTTCCCCTTATACTCGAGGAATTTTGGGGTAAACTCGCTGTACTTCTTCAGCTCCTGCTGCCACGCATCCCAGCTGGGGTAGATGTGGGTGAAATCCCAGCTGTAGGCTGGATCCTTTACGTCAACCTTAGCGGTTGCCTGTCCGAAGCTAACGTTGCAAGCCATTGCAAGTGCTAAGGCCGAGAAAAGCATTTTCTTCATAGAATTGTAGATGTAAGTTTTTATGTGTGGTTTTGTACAGAACGTAAAATTCAGCGTTACGTTACACATTGCCCCTGATAAATGTTGCTAGCAAATAGCTCCTGTTTGACAACATCGCTGCCAATAACCTTCGCGAACAGCCGGAGTTTGTGGAAAAAATCTGTAGCCCATTTGCTATTGGAGGTATTGGCCGAAAATTTTAACGCCGCTAATGGTGATGTACGCCCAAAGCGCGTAGCGGGTGAACTTGCCAAGCGTCATAAACAGCAGCACCTTGTGGTAGGACGCCCTCATAAGTCCAAGAACAATAGGAATGAAATCGCCAATAAATGGGAGCCATGCAAAGAAGGCTATGGTGGAACCGTATCGCTTTACGATCCGGCTACATTTATCGAGATTCTTTTCCTTAACCCTAAAGTATTTTTCGAGCCACTCCCACTTACCAAGGTAGCCCAGCAGGTATCCGGTCATACCGCCCAGCGTGTTGCCCACGGTGGCAATAATGGTGGCATAAATTGGGTTGGCCCCAGCAATCAGGAGTCCAATAAACACCACCTCCGAGCTCATAGGAATAACGGTTGCCGCCAAAAAGCAGGCAAGAAAAAGTCCGATGTAGCCGTATTCAATGAGGTTTTCCATCCACTAAAATTTCCTTAAAGGTAAAAATTCCATTAAAACGAGACTATCTATCTGCCATTTTATGCGTCGAGTTGTTTTTACTACATACGATCACAAAATACTACTGGCGATGAAAATTGAGATTTGGGCCGATGTTGTATGCCCATTTTGCTACATCGGCAAGCGTAAACTAGATGCAGCCCTTAAGGATTTTCCTCATGCCGATAGGGTTAAGGTGGAGTGGAAAAGCTACCAGCTGGCACCTGACATGAGGCCAGAACATGATAAAAGCGTTGTATCCTACTTTGCGGAGCGGAAGCATATATCGGAAGAGGAGGCTTATAGCATCTATAGCCATGTTGCGCAGCTGGCTAAAGACAATGGCATTGATTTTAATATTAACGATGCGATAATCTGCAACACCTTCAATGCGCATAGGCTCTCGCATCTAGCCAAAAGCTATGGGCTACAATCGGAGGTCGAAGAACGGCTTTTTGCCGCATACTTTACTGCGGGTAAGGACTTGAACGATATTAATGAACTAGCCAAGATAGGAGCAGAGGTGGGCCTCGAAGTCAATGCCGTTTGGCAGATGCTTATCGGCAATCAGTTTGCCGATGAGGTAAAATGGGAAATTGCCGAAGCAGGTCGGCTCGGCGTGCAGGGCGTTCCTTTCTTTGTCTTCGATAGGAAGTACGCCATTTCGGGGGCGCAGGAGAAGCAGTTCTTTACGCAAACCCTCGAGAAGGCTTGGGCGGAGAGCCTGCCCATATTCCGGGAAGAAAATATTATAAAGGGAGAAGGCGGGACTATAGATCAGCTACTATAGCAATTGTTGATATGAAAAAGGAGGTCTAGAAGACCTCCTTTACTATTTTTTCGATGTTGTCGGGCTTGCCCATGGTGTAGTAGTGTAGCACCGGAACTCCGGCAGCCTTTAGTTCCTTGCTCTGCGCAACTCCCCACTCAACGCCCACCTGACGAACCTCCTCGTTGTTCTTACACCTGTTAACGGCATCCACCAAATCTTGGGGAAGGTCGATGTGGAAGGTTTGCGGAAGCATGGTAAGGTGCTTCTTCATGGAGATAGGTTTCAGACCAGGAATGATAGGAACGGTAATGCCAATGGCACGGCACTGCTCCACAAATTCGAAGTACTTAGCGTTGTTGAAGAACATCTGCGTAACGATATAGTCGGCACCAGCATCAACCTTAGCCTTGAGATTCAAGAGGTCGGTTTCTAGGTTCGGAGCCTCCGAGTGTTTCTCGGGATAGCCGGCAACACCAATGCAGAAATCTGTCTTGTGGATATTTACCGTTTCAGGGTCGATGTACTTCCCGTGGTTAAGATTGTGCACCTGCTTAACAAGATCAATGGCTAGCTTATTGCCTCCTTGCTCAGGCATGAACCCCTTTGAGCCCTTCTCGGTATCGCCACGAAGGGCAAGCACGTTGTCGATTCCTAAAAAGTTGAGGTCGATAAGGGCATCTTCGGTCTCCTCGCGAGTAAAACCACCACAGATAAGGTGGGGCACCACGTCAATTCCATACTTGTACCTAATACCTGCCGATACGCCAACGGTTCCAGGGCGCTTCTTTATGATTCTCCGCTCAAGCAGTCCGTTAGCCTGTTCGCGAAGCACCACCTCTGGACGGTGGTAGGTAACGTTGATGTACGATGGCGAGTAGGGAAGTAGTGGCTCTATGGTTTCCTCTATTTCGCTAAACGACGCTCCCTTGAGTGGCGGCAGCAGCTCGAAGGTAAATAGCGTCGATTGGGATCTGTTTATGATGTCGATAACTTTCATCTAGTTGTTATGGCAATTATTCTTTAATAAACAAAATTGAATAGTGTCTTCAAGTTTTGTTAGTCGCTCGTCCCCCTTTGAAGGGGGCAGGGGGATGATTGCTCTCTTTCAGTAATCCACTCTTCAATTGTTCTACTAACATTATTGAGGTCGTTCATCACCTGAGAATCCTCAAAACGTAAAATGGTAATACCATTATCTGTTAGAAATTTCTCTTTAGCGATATCTTTTTGGTATGTCTCCTCCCAAGTATGAGTAATTCCATCTGTTTCTATAGCAAGTTTTAAATCCTTACAGTAGAAATCAACAATGTAATTGCATATAGGGTATTGTCGCAAAAAAGAGTAGCCCATCATTTTCTTTGCACGAAATAGTTCACACCAAAGCCTTACTTCTGCTTTAGTGCTTTGACTTCTATGTTCTCTGGCAAATGCTTTTAAACGGTTGTACTTTTCACTTTGCATAGTAAATGAATATTACTTTCATCCCCCGGCGCTACGCGCCACCCCCTTTGTAAGGGGGACGCGTACTGATATCACTTTTCTCTTAATCTGAAACTGCTCGTATTTCTAATACCCCAAATTTGGTCTCAGCAACTTCTCCGCTTCCTCTATACTTACACCCTTGCGCTGCGCATACTGCTCCACCTGCTCCTTGGTTATGCGTCCAAGGTTAAAGTACATCGATTCGGGGTGGGCAAAGTACCATCCGCTTACCGATGCTCCGGGGTACATGGAGTAGTTTTCGGTTAGCTTAGCGCCAATGTTCTTTTCGGCTTCGAGCAGGTCGAAGATGGTGCGCTTTTCGCTATGCTCGGGGCATGCGGGGTAGCCTGCAGCGGGACGAATACCCTGATAGTCCTCGTGGAGCAGCTCCTCAATGGGTAGCTCCTCGGCGGGCGAGTAACCCCAGAACTCCTTACGGACGCGCTCGTGCAAGCGCTCGGCAAAGGCTTCGGCCAACCTGTCGGCAAGCAACTTTACCATGATGGCGCTGTAGTCGTCGTTCTTGGCCTTAAACGTTTCGGTTAGCTTATCGGCACCGTGAACGGTAACGGCAAATGTTCCTAGGTAATCCTTACGTCCGCTTTCGAGTGGCGCAATGTAGTCAGCCAACGAGTAGTTTGGCTTAGCCTCTTCGGTGCGCTTCTCTTGGTTGCGGAGGAAGTGGAAGCGAGAAACCTCATCACCCTTGGTGTTGAACAGGACCACATCTTCGTCGATGCTGTTAGCGGGAAGTATGGAGTAAACGCCGTTTGCAGTAAACAGTTTTTCTTCGATAATTCGCTTAAGCATCACCTGTGCATCGTCGTAAAGTTTCTTAGCCTCCTCGCCTTTAACGGGGTCGTGGAATATCTTCGGATATCTTCCGGTGATGTCCCATGCAAAGAAGAAGTAGGTCCAGTCGATGTACTTTGCCAGCTCCTCTAACGAGTAATTGTCGAGTACAAACGTGCCCAGCTGCTTGGGCTCAGCGATGGGGAGCGTTGCCCAATCAGTTTTTACGCAGTTGGCACGTGCCTCTGCAAGCGAAACGTACTCGCTTGCGCTGCGGCGGCGAGTATGCTCCTCGCGCATGGCGGTGTACTCCTCGTTGATATTGCCAAGATACTCCTTCTTGTTCTCTGATATAAGGCTGCGCACCACGCCAACAGCGCGCGAGGCATCCTTAACGTAAACGGTTCCGTGGCTGTACTCGGTGGCAATTTTAACGGCGGTGTGAATCTTGCTGGTGGTTGCGCCGCCCAGTATAACGGGGATATTGAAGTCTTGTCGCCTAAGCTCGCGGACGGTGTGAATAATTTCATCCAACGATGGGGTGATAAGGGCGCTTAGGCCAATCACATCTACGTTGTGCTCCTTGGCGGCCTCCAGAATCTTTTCGGCAGGCACCATTACTCCAAGGTCGATAATCTCGTAGCCGTTGCAGGCCAGTACTACGCTAACAATATTCTTACCGATATCGTGTACGTCGCCCTTAACGGTGGCCATTAGCACCTTGCCGGCCGACGATAGATCGCCGCTCTTAGCCTTTTCCTCCTCGATGAAAGGGGTAAGGTAGGCAACAGCCTTTTTCATCACGCGGGCGCTCTTTACCACTTGGGGCAGGAACATCTTTCCGGCACCAAACAGGTCGCCAACCACGTTCATGCCGTCCATCAGCGGATCCTCTATCACCTGAAGCGTAGCAGGGTAGTTGTGGCGGGCTTCTTCTACGTCCTCATCGATATAGTCGGTGATGCCCTTTATCAGCGCATGCTTTAGCCTTTCGGCAACGGGCAGCTCTCGCCAAGCATCTTTCTTGTGTTCCTCTTCGCCGCCTTTGGCTTGCGCCTTAACCTTATCGGCATACACTAAAAGGCGTTCGGTGGCATCCTTGCGGCGGTTGAGAACGGCATCCTCTACCAGCTGTAGCAAGTCGGGGTCGATGGTGTCGTACACCTGAAGCATTCCCGGATTAACGATACCCATATCCATACCAGCCTTAATGGCGTGGTAGAGGAATACCGAGTGGATGGCCTCACGTACGGTGTCGTTGCCGCGGAAGCTGAACGAGAGGTTGCTCACCCCACCGCTGATCTTTGCGTATGGACAGTTCTTTTTGATCCACTCGCAGGCCTTGATGTAGTTAAGCCCGTAGCTGTTGTGCTCCTCAATCCCTGTGGCAATTGCCAAAATGTTGGGGTCGAAAATGATGTCCTGTGGCGGAAATCCTACCTTTTCGGTAAGTATTTTGTACGATTTTTCTGCAATCTCAATTTTACGCTCGTAGGTGTCGGCCTGCCCCTTTTCGTCGAAGAGCATAACAACGGCAGCAGCGCCGTAGCGCTTCACCAGCTTGGCCTTGCGGATGAACTCCTCTTCGCCCTCCTTTAGGCTGATGGAGTTGACCACCGATTTACCCTGTACGCATTTCAATCCAGCCTCAAGTACCTCCCATTTCGACGAGTCGATAACGATGGGCAGGCGGGCAATTTCGGGTTCTGATGCAATTAGGTTGAGGAAGTTTACCATCGCGCTCTTGGCGTCGAGCATGGCGTCGTCCATGCACACGTCGATAAGCTGAGCGCCGCCCTCCACCTGTCCGTTAGCGACCGATAGCGCCTGCTCGAACTTCTCCTCACGGATCAATCTGGCAAACATCTTCGATCCGGCCACGTTGGTACGCTCGCCGATGTTCACGAAGTTCGACTCCTTGGTTACGCTGATGGGCTCCAGTCCGCTGAAGGTAGTTACAGGTTCACGCTTAACGATTTCGCGTGGAGCATGCTTCTCTGCTACCTTTGCAATTGCTGCAATATGGGCAGGAGAGGTGCCGCAGCATCCTCCGATGATGTTCAACAGCCCATCCTTCAAAAATCCCTCAATGATATCGGCCATCATCTCAGGAGTTTGGTCGTACTCGCCAAACTGGTTGGGCAACCCAGCATTTGGGTGTGCGCTTATGTGGAAGGGCGCTTTCGCGCTAATTGTTTCGATGAATGGGCGCAGTTGCTTGGCGCCAAGGGCGCAGTTGAAGCCCACGCTTAGCAGGTTTACGTGCGATACGGATACCAGAAAAGCCTCGGCGGTTTGTCCAGATAGGGTTCGTCCGCTGGCGTCGGTGATGGTACCCGATACCATAACGGGGATGTCTACCCCATTGTCGTCGTTGTACTGCTCGATGGCGAATAGGGCAGCCTTAGCGTTGAGCGTGTCGAATACGGTTTCAACCAGCAGTACGTCGGCACCACCATCAACCAAGCCGCGAACCTGCTCGTAGTAGGCGCGTACCAGCGTATCGAAGCTGATGGCGCGGTAGGCGGGGTTGTTCACGTCGGGCGACATGGAGGCCGTCTTATTGGTGGGCCCTATGGAGCCAGCTACAAAGCGGGGACGATCGGCGGTCGAATACTTTTTGCATGCCTGCTTAGCCAGCCGTGCGGCCTCGAGGTTAATCTCGTACACCAAATCCTGCATCTCGTAGTCGGCCATCGAGATGGCGTTGGCGTTAAACGTATTGGTTTCGATGATATCGGCACCTGCCTGTAGGTACTCCTCGTGGATGGCGGTAATAACCTGTGGCTGGGTAAGCACCAGCATATCGTTGTTACCCTTAACCCGTGCTGCTATGCTAGCAAATCGGCTGCCGCGGTAGTCCTCTTCGGTTAGCTTAAAGCGTTGGATCTGTGTTCCCATTGCGCCATCAAGCACCAGTATCCTGCGGCGGAGCGCCTGCTCCAGATTGCTCCTGTTCGACATATATCTTGCTAATTGATTGAAACGTTGTTGTCTGAGCGGCTAAAAATACGAAAAAAGAGCAGGATTCCCTTTCGGGCACTACCTCATGAATCCCAAATTCTTGTAATTCCGCATCTTTTGAGTTAATCTAGGTTTCGCTTGCAGGGGTAGCGTTAATCTAAAGTTATGAAGGTCGAAATCGGGCAAATTGAAAAGCTCCGTAGGGAAAAACTTATGGTTCGTAGGATAATTCTTCTTACTCCTCCTCGAGCGCGCTGCTTATGGCAGCAACCTCGTCCATCGCCTTCTTCAGCTGATCTAACTCCTGCTTGGTTTTCTTGCGAATGTAAAAGATCAGCGCTGCAAATATCACAATGCCCGATATCCAGATGTAGGTGAAGAACCATGCAGGAAGGGTTGCCTTGAACTGTGGCAGCATCATGCAGAATCCGGCAACGTATAGGCCAAAAATGATGTAGGTAAATGCTCCGTGTATTTTGCGTCGGGTGTTGTAGAAAGAGGTTAGCATCCTAAGATACTCCGTTGTTCCTGTTGTAATATCTATCTTATTTAGGAGCATCACGCTCAACCACTCGACTCCGATGCGGATGCATAGGGCTCCGATCATCAGCTGAATGCCCTTTGCAATGTGGCTGCTATTTCCTTTGGTTATTAGGGCGAATGCTACGAGCATAATAAGGGTAATTCCGAGCACCACGATGGTGGCGACATGCTTTTGGTGCGAGCTCTTTACTCTCTTTTTGGCAATGCCTGCAACGGCGTTTGCGCTATTTTTGGGGGTTGGTACGGGTTGCTTTTTCCAGCCAGATACCATATCGTCGAATTCGTTCATCTTCTTTTCTGATTAAATGATCTTAAGCGTTCTGTGCAACCTTGTTTTGGTAGACAGCTCGGAGCTTCTCCTTTAGCCTGTGGATTTTTACCCTCGTGTTTCCTTCGCTTAATCCTAGCACTTGGGCTATTTCTGGTTGAGGCAGCTCTTCGAGGATCAGCATGGCCAGCACTCTGTCGGGTTCGTCGAGCTGCGCAATGCACTGCTGTAGGATCTCCTGATCGCTGTGCTGCTTCTCGGCCGAGTCGCCCTCCGGTGCTTGGTAGCTCTGTATCCGGTTCTGGTAACTTTTGCTCCTGCGGATTTCGGTGAGGCAGCAGTTTACCGCTATGCGGTACAGCCATGTCGATACCTGGCTTTGGTTCTTGAACTCGTCGTGCTTTTCCCATACCCGGATGAAAACCTCCTGCGCTAAATCGGCAGCCAAGTCGGCGTTCCCCTTCACATAGCCCAAGCATAGGCGGTATATGCTTGGGTAGTGCTGGTTGTAGATGGCTTGAAAGATATCTTGTTCCATTCGTTTGCTATCGCTTTGCAGGTATAAAGCCCTTTAGCTCGTTTAGCAGCACCGTCGGTTGGTCGAACATCACGAAGTGCGCAGAGTTGTCAACAAACTTAACAGTTTTATTCTTTAGGTTGGCGTACTGCTCGTTGTTCATCTTTACAATTTGGTCCTTCGATGGGTACTTCCCGGCTGCGAGCACCAGCACGGGCTGCTGGATGTCCTTAACCGACTCGCGCAGATCTAGGCGCATCAGCTCGGTGTAGCCGTACACGTAGGTCTTGCGATCGGCCTTCATCATCCATTCTACAATTTGGCGCTGGCGGAGCGTGTCGGCGCACATGTTGGCCGCCATCTGCTGCTGCATGGCCCCGAAGGCTGCCTTGTCCATCGCCAGTAACCTTTTATTATAGGGGTTGTCGAAGGTAACGTACTCGGGCTTGAAGTTGGGGATCATCACCATCCCAATGCAGGGGAGCATATCTACCACCACCAATCTTGTAACCCTGCTTTGGGGAGCCGCGCAGAGCATCAGCCCGAAAGTTCCCCCAATGCTATGGCCCACCACGGTTACATCCTTTAGCCCTTTATTGCTGATGTAGCTCTCAATCGACTTCTCCACCGTAGGCAGCCAAAGCGTATCCACGGGAGCAACGCCGTCGAATCCAGCGTAGGTTACCACGTGGCACTCGTGGTTCTTCTTTAGCTCGGCCACCGTCTCGTTCCATACGCTGCCGGGGCATCCGAATCCGGGAAGCAGAATAACGGGCGATCCTTTGCCGGTAACTTCAACGCGAATAGCGCTCTTCTGAGCAAATCCTGTAAATGCCATTAGGATGGCGATGGCTGCAAATGCGAATCTTTTCATTGTTCCTGTTTTTTAGGTTTGCCTTTTGATGCAGCCGGTGGAGGATTGTTACAGGATCGGATGTTTTTTTCAGAATTCTTTTTGATGGCGATGTAGGGAAATAAGAAAGGAGATGCACATCTGCATCTCCTTTCTTGTATGTTGCTAGTAGGCTAAACTAGTTGAAGTCGGGGAAAAGTTCGTTAAAGAGGTTGCCAAAAACGCTTACAACAGTAGCCTTTGTGCCATCGTTGTATGCGATCATAGGTTCGTCGTTCTCCGAGTTTTCTGTAACAAGAACAGTTCCTATTTTGTCGCCAGCAGGGTAGGTGTATAGGGTGAGGTTAATCTTGCTATAGATATTTTCCCCATCCAACGCTTCGGCCATTGTGCCGCTATACGAAATCTTTCCTTCGAGTTTCAGGTTGCTCAGCTGAGCGAAGGCATTCCCGCTTATAGATACTGTTTCTTTCTCGACGTTTATGTTAGCAGCAAGGTTTCTTCCTGTAGATATAATTGTAGTTGAACCATTCTTTAGAAAGCTGTTGTCGGTAGTTTTGTAGCCTGTCTCGGTGGCGCTAAAGCTTTGGTGCGACTCTAGTGTGTAAGGGGCTGCGGTAATGCTCAGGTCGTACGAGGCAACACCCGAAGAGGCAATGCCATCGAGGTTGAGGTCGGCTATTGCAGCCTTATACGAGAACTTAAACACTACAGCACCATCAACTTTAAGTTCGGCCTCAATCTTGGTAGGAACGTACTCTTCCTTCGATTGAATATACTGCTCGCTGTAGGCCGAAATGGTTAATTCTGCATTGTTCTTGGTCCCAGTTTTTGTAGATGGGAAGAGGTATACAATCTTATCGGTCACATCAGAGCTGTGTACAAACTCACCCTTGCTGTAGGTATACTTCCCGGAGTGCTTGGCAAAGTTGAAAGAACTCTTGGCTGGAGCAACGGGCGACATTAGCGGATTGCTACGCGAAGCCAGTAGCTTAACCATGCCGTCGGATGATGCTACGCTTTCAACAGCATCGGGGAATAGCCCATCAGGAGTAAGCTCTACAAGGGTTTTAATGGTAGTAACACCCTTGTTAGTCTCAATACCCGAAATTTCCTGCTTTAGATTTGTGCTGGTGCTCTGGATGGCGGTTGATGCTTCTTCCCTGGTTAGGTTTTTTGCATCATCATCCTTGCTGCACGAAAAGAAAAGAGTGGGTAGTGCCATTGCGGCAACAAAAAGTACTTTCTTCATAAACTAAAATTATTTGTTTTGTGAGTGGCAAATATAGTTTTTTCTTCGAATCGTCGAGCTGCAACTTCTTTATTGTATCTCTTTGAAATTGGCGAATGCTCCTTCTTTTGACTGTTCAATTATGGATAAGTTGATACTTGTGAGCCTAAACTTTTTGCTTTTTTCTGATAGAAGCATTTGATGAGCCTGTTTAGGTTAAGCAGCGCTGCTTGGGTGTAGATGCAAGCTGGCAGACACTACCAGATTGGAGTCTGCGATCCGAAGCTCACTCCTTTTTATCCTTCTTTTCCTCTTCTTTTCTGCTTTTTGCAATCGACTCTATTTCGCAAAATAATGGGTAAGTTTGCGGCGCCTTGCCTCGAACGCATGTCGCTAAATATTTATGAGCTATCGCTTATTAATCTTTTTCCTACCACTCTGTCTTCTAATGCATGTAGGCGCCTTCGGACAGCTGCACCTTAGGGGCACGGTTGTCGATGAGCACTCGCGTAGAAACATTGGGGGAGCCTTAGTTACCATCGAGCGCGCTACTGCGCTTACCGATACCCTAGGACATTTCGACATCCGTCTAAAAAGGCGTGGACGCTACATTGTTCAGCTGACGCATCTGTCGTACGAGGCTGCCACCTTCACGCTTCGCATTACAGGCGACACGACCGTAGTGCTCTCCCTACGTTCCAAGCCCTACAGCCTCTCCGAGGTTACGGTTTCGGGGGTGACCTCGGAGCGCAAAAGCGCTAACCTCACCATTAGCGCAATCGATATGCGGAAGAATATCCCCGTGCTTGGCGAGGGCAATATCGGCCTGGTGCTACAGCAAAAGCCTGGGGTGGCGCATGCCCAGGAGATAAACCCGGGGCTCTTCGTGCGGGGCTTCTCCAACTCGCAGAACAAGGTATTCCTTAACGGGTCGCCCATATTCAACTCTAACCATCTGCTGGGCATCTACCCCTCGGTAAACGCCAATGCGGTTGCCAAAACCCAGCTGCTGAGCGACGATGTGCATCCGCGCTACGGCGACTTCCTATCGTCGTGCTTGGTGATGGAGGGCAACAGCCAACTGGCCGATACCAGCGTGCTGGTGGCTGGGGTAGGGGTGCTTACCTCGCACATCTATAGTCGGGCACCCATCGTTAAGGGGAGGGTTTCGTACGAGCTGGCTGCCCGACGCTCCTACTTCGACCTTATCTCGCGCACCTACAACCAGCTCAACGGCTCCAAAAGCAGCAGCGCCGACAAGCTGCCCGACTATAGGCTCTACGACGTAAACGGGCTGGTAACCATTCAGCCAACCCACGCCGATAGGGTGGTGCTGTCGCTTTTTCATTCGGGCGATAAGCTTTCGCAGCAGCAATCCTACCTTGGCCTCGATGCCACTTGGGGGAATACCGCCGCCAACCTCTGCTGGGATCGAAACCTTTCTAAGGCCCTTAGCATCCGCACCAACGGGGGGTATAGCTGCTACAGCACTCGCACCTCCATCGTTAAGTCCGATGTAAGCCATGTCGCCAACTCTGTAGGTCGGCTTTACCTTTCGGTTGAGGGCACCGCCAAGGTTGGCGCCGCCGTACAGGTTGATGTGGGCCTCTTTGGCGGGCGTACCCGCACCTCCATCGATAACGACTCCCAGGAGATTAACGGCAACGAATCGGTGCTCAGCGAAAAAACTGGCCGATACGGCAGCGCAGGAGGCTACGTTGCTCTTAGCACTCCGTTGGGTCGCTACCTTCAGGTTAAGGCGGGGCTGCGGATGGAGGCCTATGCCGGTAATCGGCCCTACCTCTCGCCTCGGCTCTACCTGCAGTCGCCCATCACCTCTCAGGTAACCCTCTTCGCCTCGTACTCGCAGCGGCAGCAGTTCGACCACCTCTACGCGCCCATGGGTATCAACCTTCCCATCGATATGATCATCCCCAGCGACGACACGCTTAAGCCGCAGCAGTCGCGCCAGGTGGGGGCTGGTGCCGCCGTTAGGCTTGGCCGCTATACGCAGCTGCTGCTCTCGGCCTACTACTCCACGCTCGCCCACCAGGTCGATTTCGTGAACCCCGAGCCGCTCAACGAGGGTTTCTACTACACCGTAGGTCGGGGCGATGCCAAGGGCGTGGAGCTCTCGGCGTCGTACAAGACCGCGGCGCTGTCGGTCGAAGCCTCGTACTCGCTTGCCCAAACGCGCCGTCAGTTCAGCCAAATCAACGGCGGGCGCTGGTTTAGCCCCCCGTTCGACATCCGGCACAAGGCCGACCTCTTCGTCTACCTTCGCCTAACCCCACGGTGGAGCCTCTCCCTGTCGCAGTTCGTGCAGAGCGGCAACATCGTTACCGTGCCAACATCCATATACTACAACCAGGCCAAAAAGCAGCTGGTGCCCGTCTACACCTCGCGCTACAACCTGCGGCTGCCCCTGGCGCATCGGCTCGACGTGTCGGCGCAGTACACCGTGCGCCAATCGTTTGGCGAGCTGCGCCTCAGCCTCGGCATCTACAACCTGTACAACCAGGCCAACCCCTACTTCATCTACTTTAAACCCGAAAAGATGGACGACGAGCAAACCCGCTTCGTCACCAAGAAGCGCTCGCTGCTGCCCATGGTTCCATTCTTTATGATAGAGGTAACGCTATGAAATACGCCACCTTTTTAGCCGGGCTTCTGCTGCTGGCCAGCTGCAAGCTCAACGACGATGTCAACCTGGCGCTGCCCAGCCAGCAGCGCTACTACGTGGTGGAGGCCATCCTGCACCCCGGCCAGCCCATGGAACTCCTCTTTTCCGAGAGCAACCGCATGAGCGATGTCGCCAGCCTCAGCTTCGTCTGGTTTGCCGACGCCTGCTTTGCCATAGGCACCGACACCATTTCGCTCACCAACTACCTCTTCCTGCGCAAGGCCGATAGCGTTATGATCAACTACACCAGCCAGGTGCCGCTGCCCAACCTGCACAGCGGTAGCATCGCGCTTCGCCTGGTGAAAGACCGCGATACCCTTACCGCCACCACCCGCTTCGTGAAGCCCGTCGAGGTCGAAAGTTGCACCGTCAGCGGCCTCGATATTACCGCCACCCTCCGCAACAGCTACGATAGCCACGACCGCTTCTTTAGGGTCGAGGCCTTCCTCTACCAGTCTAGCAGCAAAAAGATACCCCGCTACACCCAACTCTACAACCTCGGCAGCGACACTAGCCCAGAGCTCGCCCTGCACATGCGGGTGGGCAACGTGCCGCGCGACTCGCTCCGGGTCGTCGTCTCCCACATCTCGCGCGAGCACTACGAGTACCTCTACTCCTGCAGCCGCGCCGTCGATGCCTACTTCGACCCCTTTGCCGTGCCCACCCCAATCAAGACAAACATCAGCGGCGGCCTCGGTATCTTTGCCGTGGTGCAGCAGCAGTCCTTCCTCCTCAAGAGCCGCTACCCCTAGCCCTCGGAGCCCCATCCTCTTCTTTTTAGCAGATGGCCTAGTGGTAGGCCTATTGTAGAAGTTGTTTATCTCCTCGTATGGCTACCAGCACCGAATAATCTTTATGAGAGCTTGCAAACGCACGGGTGTAACTTGTAAATGCACGTGAAGGATAGATAAACTCACGTGTATATATTTATAGCGCACGCAACAATATTTGATATATACGATTGTCTGTAGAATCTACGCGGTACATTTTAATATCTACACGATACGCTGTAAATACTACACGGTAATCTGCAAAAAATGCACGATAAGTAGGCGAATTTACACGGTACGCTGATAATTCTACACGAATATGCTTGAAAAATCAACGGGTAATTTCTACATTTAGGGGGTGAGAATTATAACCTTAACCGAAAGCTATGCTAGCATTTAGCCTCAAGCGCATCTTTGCCGCGCGCGGAATCGAAAAGCCATTCACCTACATGGTGAGGCGGGGCTTCTCCGACAACTTTGCCACCGCCATCATCAATGGGCGCAAGCACCAAGTAAACCTTCGCGAGGTAGAGCGCCTGTGCGAGCTGTTCCGGTGTACCCCCAACGACCTGCTGGAGTGGACCCCATCGGCCGAGCAGGCCATCCAGAAGGACCATCCCCTAAAGCCCCTCGAGCGGGTGGAGAAGGTGGCGCAGCTCAACCAGCTGATCAACACCGCCTCGATGGATAGGCTGGAGCAGATCGAGGCCATCGTTAAGCGCGAGCTGGCCGAGTAGGCGCTGGAGTAGCGAGCCTCCTTGGTAAAGTAGCCACTCCTAGCGAAGGGCTATTGACCTTTGCTGCGCCTAAAATCTAATGTCTAAAGTCTAGTATCTAAAATCCACCCCCTACCATCTACCGTATAATATCTTTCGTATCTTTGGCCAAATTTTGGTAAAATGGATTCAACTCGACAGCTCAAGATAGGACGGCTTCTCCAAAAGGATTTGGGCGAGCTCATTCAGCGACAAGGCCTACAGGCGTACGATGGCGCGATGGTTTCGGTTACGACCGTACGCGTATCGCCCGACCTCAGCTTCGCACGGGTGTACGTCAGCATATTCCCCTCGGCCAAGGCCAAGGAGGTAAAGGTAAAGCTCGACGCGCACGCCAAGATGCTCCGCTTCGAGCTAGGGCAGCGCGTTCGCCATCAGCTGCGCATCGTCCCCGAACTGGCATTCTATATCGACGACTCGCTCGACTACGTGGAGCGCATCGACAACCTTCTCAAGTAGATTATTCCTATAATTGGCCGAAAATATTCATGATTAAGTACGTCATTGCGCTAGCAACAAGGTTTATTCCCCGCCACCAGCTGCAAAAGGTTGCCCATACGTTTATGAAGGCAATCACGCCGTTCTACACCGGCACCAACTTCGAAGACCCGATCGATGGGCGCACCTACCGCAAGCTTCTTCCTTACGGGCGTATAACCCCACGGCAGAATGCGCTTGCGCCATACTCCATGTCGCTGGAGCGCCATCGCCTGCTATGGTTGTTCCTAAAGCAGAAAACCAGCTTCTTCAGCAAGCCAGCGAGGATGCTGCATGTTGCCCCCGAGTACTGCTTCATTCCCCTATTTAGGAGGCTGAAGCATATCGAGTACATCACCGGCGACCTCATCTCGCCCTGGGCCGATGTGAAGATGGACGTTCAGGACATCCCCTTCCCCGACGATTCGTTTGATATCATCATGTGCAACCACGTCCTGGAGCACGTCACCGACGATAGGAAGGCCATGTGCGAGTTTTTTCGGGTGATGAAGCCCGGCGGATGGGGCATCTTCGAGGTTCCTGTAGACTACAGCAACCCTAAAACGCTCGAAGATCCAGCCATCAATACGCCCGAGCTGCGCGAAAAGCACTACTGGCAGGACGATCATCTTCGCCTCTACGGCCGCGACTACGCCGATAAGCTCCGCTCGGTTGGCTTCGATGTCACCGAAGACAACCTGCTGATGGAGCTCGCTCCCGAGCAGCGTAAGCGCTACGCCCTTCCCCCACAGGAGATCGTGTACCTCTGCAAGAAACCACAATTGTAAAAAGCCTCAATAGAACTCGAAATGCAGCTGCCACTCTTTTTTGCCCGACGGTACCTCTTCTCCAAGAAGAAGCACACCTCCATCAACATCATGTCGATGATTAGCCTTGTGGGGGTTGCCGTAGGAGCAATGGCGCTGGTGGTTATTCTCTCGGTGTACAACGGATTCGACAGCTACGTTCGATCCCTCTACAGCACGTTCGATCCCGAGCTAAAGATCACCCCCGCCGAAGGTAAATTCTTCAAGTACGACGATGCCCTAAAGGCTAAACTGATGGCGGTCGACGGCGTTCAAACCGTTAGCCGCACGCTCGAAGAGAATGCCCTGGTGCGGTACGCCAACAAGCAGCAAATTATAACCGTAAAGGGGGTCGACGATAGCTACTCAAAGGTGGTGGGCATCGACTCCATGCTAGTTGGTGGAAACTTCATCCTAACGCAAGGCGATATCGATAAAGCCTCGGTAGGCGCCATGATTGCCCAGTCGTTGGGCATTGGCGTAAACTTCATGGATCCGCTCTTTATTTATCTCCCCAATCGGGATGCAACGGATATGCAGTCTCCAGATTCCTTCTCGGAGCGGTACGTTTTCCCCACATCCATCTTTCAGACGAATCTAGACTACGACATGAAGTACGTGATGGTGCCCATTCGTTTGCTGGATGCTGCGTACAACTTCACCAACGAAGCCTCGGCGCTGGAGGTGAAAGTAAAGCCTGGCGCTAATTTATCCGATGTTTACGGCAAGATGAAAGAGGCCTTGGGGAGTAAGTACGAGGTTAAGGACCGCTTCATGCAGAACGAGGTGCTTTTCCGAATCATGAAGTCGGAGAAGTGGATTATATACATGATTCTTTCGCTAATTCTCATCGTTGCCTCCTTTAATATAATAGGATCGCTCTCGATGCTGATGCTTGATAAGCAGGAGGATGTTTTTGTGCTTCGTTCGCTGGGCGCATCGTCGAAGTTGATCGAACGAATCTTTTTATTCGAGGGGTGGCTAATTTCCATTTTTGGCGCCAGCATAGGCGTTGTACTTGGATTAGGAGTAGCTCTTCTGCAGAAATACTATAAAATAGTAAAGCTATCTACCGAGGGAGCCTTTGTGCTTGATGCCTATCCCGTAAAAATTGAAGCTGTAGATTTGCTAGCTGTATTTATTACAGTTGTTCTTATTGGCTATTTTGCGGCTCGCTATCCAATATCTTCTTTAAAGAAGCAATTGGTGTAGTTTTTAGGGTTAAAGCTTGCTCAACTAAACATATTATTCCTGTGAATTAACAAATAATAGAGAAAAAATTTTGTAATAATGCTTTTAAAAGTTAAATTCGTGCAGGCAGTGAACAACTGTTTCCACGTTTAAGTATTAAGGGATAGCTCGTTAAGTATTAAATCTGTTTGTTGGAATGAGGAACTTCTACGTATTTGCTAGGATAGCGATGCTTTTCATCGCTAGTTTTGGTGTTTTGGGGGGATTAGCGCAGTCTCGTTATTGGGTCGGTGGTTCCGGAAACTGGTCGGATAGCCAACACTGGTCGTACACATCAGGCGGAAAGGGAGGTGCTGCTGTTCCAACTCAAGCAAACTTAGTTGTTGTTGATAGAAATTCTTTCAGATCCGAAGGGGTAATTAAGCTCGATCATGACATAAAGGTTGGAGGTCTTTTCTGGAATGAAGACGTTGCATTGTCTGGCTTTGAAGGTAATTACACCATTACGTCTGATGGAAATTTGATATTCGAGTCAACCCGCAGCTGGATGGGGACTTTTGTTCTATCCTCCTCTTCCGAGCGGTATGTTTCGTTTCCTTCTTCAACTATTGGTGCAAATCTCTTATTCGAATCCCAAGCAAATTATTATTTCTTGTCTGGTTTAACAACCAGCGGTACCCTAGAAGTCGAAGGAAATAATGTGAATTTCGGCAACCATAAGATAAAGGCTCAAACTCTTATTGCTCCAAATGGAGTGAAAAAGACTGCTTACAAAACAGGGTTTCTTAAGACAACAGAACCTTCTCAAAATAGTGTTTTTCAAGTTGATTTTGATTTAACTAACATATCTTGTTCAAGCAGTGTTGACGGAAGTATCAAGATTAATAAAGTTACTGCTGGAGTAAAGGATGTTACTTCAACAACAACTTTTCAATGGACAGATGCAGGAGGCAAGGTAATTCCAGGAACTACCTTGTTGTCAAATTTATCTGGTGGAAGCTACTTCTTAAAGATGACTAGTGGAATACTAAAGGATGTTAAGCGATTTGATATAAAGCCTCCAATTCCATTAACGTTTGATGATTTTTTAGTAACCAATGCTTCATGTAATGGAGGTAATGGAAATGTTAGTTTAAGTTTAATAGGAGGAACTGCTCCTTATAAATATGTATTAAACACGAATCCTCCTGTTCCTTTCGATGGGTCGTATTTGTCATTAGATATAGCGGTTGGAACGTATTCGTTATCTATTATTGATAGCCATTCTTGTCTCTATGATTATAGCAATGCCTCTGGTAAAAATGAAATTGTAATCAGCCAACCTGCTCCAATTGTACTAACAGCAACACATACCGATGTTAATGGTTGTTTTGGGAATAGCAATGGTACTATATCTATTGTAGCAACAGGAGGAACTGTCGATAGTCCGCTGGAGGGTTCGTATGATGGCAGCAAGTATGTTCTGTTACCTACAGATGGAAAAAACACTTTTGCATCTCTTCCTGCTGGAATCTATTCTAATGTAATAGTAAGACGCGTTAAGGATGTTAACTGTAAAAGCGTAGCTCCAGCACAAAAAATTGATCAACCTGTTAAACTATCAGCAACAGTTTCTACTGTTCCTGTTTCGGGTTGTAGTGCAACTCCTGATGGGCAGATTGTTATTACAGGTGCTTCTGGAGGCTCGGGGAAATATCAGTTCTCTAAGGATGGCGGAAGTACTTGGTTTAGTAATAGTGGCTCGGCGTCGTATACCTTTACGGGTGTAGATGTTGGTAATTATAAGGTGTGGGTCGAAGATTTAGATAATCCAGGATGTCGTATTCAGCTTAATGGAGGAAGTGACGTTGCTATTACTGCCAAGCCTGCGCTTACTGCAACAGTAACTTTTACCGATATTACTTGTAGCGGGGCAAATGATGGAGTAATCACCATAACCAACCCTCAAGGTGGCTCAGGAATTTATGACTATACAATTTCAGGAGCGGTAGGCTGGAAGGCTGGGGATAACTCCGGTACTGGGGGGCTCGTATCTAGTGCTCTCCCTCCTAAACCTGCACCTGGTTACACCATACAGATTAGAGATAATAAAAATCAAACTTGTGTTAAGGTTATCGGTAATGTTGTAATATCCGATCCTGCTCCATTGAACGCAAGCATTGTTACGGTTCCTGTAACAGGGTGTTATAATAGTAAGAACGGTAGCATAACTTTTTCGAATCCGACAGGGGGGAGAACTGTACCTCCAACAGTATACGAGTTTACAATAGATGGAACAACATGGTCTACCGCTGCCTCTTTCCCTAATCTTGATCCAGGATTAAAGACTCCGATTAAGATGCGAGATCAGGCACATAAGTCGTGCGAGAAGAGTTTTAGTAATCAAACGATTGTTGGACCTGCACAGATAAAATCAGGATTTACATCTACTAATGTTAAGGTTTGTGCTGATGCCGCTAATGGTAGTATTACCTTTGTTAATCCAACAGGAGGGTCTGGAAGCTATGAGTTTTCAATAGATGGCGGTCTTACCTATTCAACTCCAGTTGGAAATGTGTTTGTTGGTCTAGATAAGGGGGCTCGCTCTCTTTTTGTAAGAAATAAAGCAACACACGATTGTGCTGAGCATATAGGAGACGTAAACATTACAGCACCTCCAGTAATGAGTGCTATTGTAACAAGCACGCCATCGTGTTATGGTAAATCTACCGGATCCATTACGGTAAGCAATCCAACAGGAGGTTTATCTGGTACGTATAAGTATTCACGTGATAATGCGAACTGGTTTACAGGTACAGGTGGAGCCTCTGGGAAAGACTACACCTTTACTAATCTGCCTAAGGGGGATTATCCTATTTACATTCAGGATGCTGCGAACCCAACATGCATTAAACTGTTGAGTAGTCCTACAACCTCTGTAGGAGAAACAAATAATCTTACTGCTGACGTCAAGGCGAATCCTGCTACAGGTTGTGCTATAACTAACAATGGCTCCATTGTAATAACCAATCCAGCAGGTGCTGCAACTGGTCAGTACGAGTATAGGCTAAATTCCGACGCTTGGAGTTCATCTGGATCCTTCCCTAATCTTGCACCTGGAGATTATGATGTATTTATTAGGGAGAAGAACTCCGTTTGCGATATTTGGTTGGGTAAGAAAACTGTATCCCCACCATCTCTTTTAACCATTAATTCTATAGATAAGGTTGATCCATCTTGCTTTATAGAAGCGATACCTTCAGGATCTATTACTGTAAATGCATCGGGTGGCACGCCTGCATTAGCTTATACTATTAATACAGGTGAGTTGCCAAAAGGAACTTTGTTTGAGCATTTGAAGGCTGGCAAGTACACCGTTACAGTTACAGATGCGGCTGGTTGTTCTAAATCTTCTGATGTAGAGTTGCTTTCTGCGGCTCAAATTGTTCCAACAGTAACTCATGAGGATGTTAGTTGTGCAGGAAAGGGTAAAATAACCATTACGGCTCTTCCTGCTTCAGGTACGTATCAGTATTCCATTAAAGGAGGTGTTGCTGGAACTTTTTCCTCAAGTGGATCTTTCACGGGTCAAGATGCAGGTTCTTATACAGCTGTTGTTATGGACTCGAAAGGATGCTTATCAAGTAAGATTCCTGTAACCATAAAGGATGCTGTTGTTCTTGATGTGGCAGTTGTAAGTATTACACCCGTTAAGTGTAATGGGGAAAGTAGTGGAATTATCAATTTGAAGATTAATTCGGGAACTCCTAACTACTACTATAATATAGGTGCAGGAATTGTTCCATTAGTAGGAACTTCTATTACAGGGCTAAAAGCAAAGAATGGTTATTCACTTACCATTAGCGACGATGCAGGATGTAGTAAAGATTTAGGTTCGGTAGATGTTGGAGAGCCAGATCCTATTACTGCTACTATTGATAAGCAAGATGATACTGGGTGTTCTGGTAATCCAACAGGTTTTATTAAGATTGTCAATCCTAAAGGTGGTACACCTAGTCTTACTTATTCGTATACTGTTGTTCCATTATTCGGAAATAACCCTAACTTCCTTGGCTTAGCTAAGGGCGACTATCCTGTTGCAATTAAGGATGGAGCGGGCTGTATTCAACCATTGGGAACTGTAAAAATAGGAGATGCTAAATTGGACATCGATCTTGCAGCAACCGCCGTTACGAATGTTGCTTGTAATGGTGATAAAACAGGATCTATTACTGTTGCTGTAATCGGAGGTTCTGGGTCATATGGTTATTCTATAAGTAATGGAGCAACTCCTGTCGGAAATAAGTTTGATAAGCTTGGACAAGGAAATTATGACGTAACCGTAAAAGATAATAATACAGGATGTAGCGTAACTAAGAAGATTCCTGTAACAGAGCCGAGCGCTATTGTACCTCATATTCAGAAGTATGATATCACCTGTAAAGGATTGGGGAATGGTCGTATACTAGTTGCTCCTACAGGTGGTAAAAATACACCAAATCCTTATGTGATAACTCTGACACCTGCTGCAACGTTTGATTATGTTAAGGGCGAATTTAGTGGATTGGGGCCAAATGCAAATTATACGGTTACGGTAGAGGATAATAACGCATGTAAAAGCGTTACGAGTGGAATAGGTATTATTGAACCTTCACCTATTAGTATAACATCACAATTCTCTAAAAATCCTACTTGTAGTAGTAGTGGTATAATTAAAGTTGAAGCTGAAGGTGGAACACCTCCTTTAAAATACTCCTTAATAAAGGATGCTGCTGTTGTTACGTCTAACGACAATGGATCATTCTCTGTAGGTGCAGGCGATTATATTGTTGATGTTACCGATGCCAATAGCTGTGCAAAGGTTAGTACACCATCGATAAAGTTAACATCTCCATCTACTATCGTATTTAGCAATGTTATTGTCCCCAAGATTAACTGTAGTACAGAGAAAACATCACTAACTGTTACTGTTTCTGGTATCTCTGGGACTCCTACAGTTACTCTTGCTAAGGATGGTGTTGCAACAACAGCGCCCAGTGTTACTAAGATAGGGGCAAATTACGAGGTAAAAGCGGCTAACTTGTCGGGTGGTAAGTATACTGTTACCGTTACAGATAGCAACGACCCTACCTGTAAGCAATCTTTGGATATAGATATTATAGAACCAACGGCGCTAACGCTTGATACGCCAGTTATTAACCCTCCAACTTCGGGTAATAATGGAAGTATTTCGATTTTAGCACACAATGGAACGCCAAGTTATACATATACGATTACTCCTGGAACTTTGCCCTCAAATAGCACGGGTATCTTTAATGGTCTTGGTATAGATACCTATACCATTAAGGTTGTTGATGCTAATGGGTGTTCTATTAGCAGTAGTCCAATAGTTCTATCGAGTATAAGCGTTACTGCTGTTGGGGCTGATATCTCGTGTTTTGGAGCAAAAGATGGGAAGATCACCGTTAATATTACGGGCGGAGTCTCTCCTTTTACCATTAAGTTAACGCCTCCATCTCCAGCTGCTGTTCAAACATTTACTGCTGCAGCAAGTCCTTTTGTTATAGATAAGCAGGACAAGGGAACCTATCTTGTTGATGTTGCAGATAAGAATGGAACCTCTGTTGCAACAATGACAGTAACGATTAATGAGCCCAGTGCATTGGTTATTGCATTGCAAAATGCAACATCACGACTTTGCGCTGGAAGCAATACGGGTAAGATTGATGTAGTTATTACTGGAGGGAATACTCCATATGATATCACATGGGTCGGTGACAATGCTGGTGTTCCTACGACAGGAGGTAAACTTGTTGGGCAATCTATCACTGAATTATCTGCTGGTAAATATGTCGTAACGGTCAAGTCTGCAGGAGGTGGGTGTGCTACAACTGCCGAACATACGATTGTTGATAATCCTGCCATAACTTATACGGTTGATCCGAAGAATCCTATTTGTGGAAGTCCTACTTCTGGATCTATAGCGGTTACAGTTACGAGCACAAATAGTGCGGCCACATATTCATATGCTAAAGATGGTGTTACGTTCGATAATACTGATGGAAAGTTTACTGGATTGTCGCAGGGTGCCTATACCATAGCGGTAAACGATGGTTTAGGATGCCAATCAGCGAGTCAGAATGTTAATCTTACTTCACCAACGGCTATAAGTATTGCAGATGTAACCAAAACTGACACTAAATGTGCCATTGGAGGTACTGTTACAGTAAAAGCTGCAGGTGGTGGTGGCGATTTGACATATAAGTTGCTGAGATCGGGCAGTAAGGTGCTTGTTGCATCGAATACTAACTCGTTAGGCGAGTTTACCTTTGTTGACGTTCCTGCAGGGAAGTATTTAGTTGAGGTAACCGATGGTGGAACATGTCCTGCTAGTTGGCCAAACCCTATTACCATTGCAAATGGAGGTGGGGCAACAACAATTAAGGTGGTAACCTATACTGTCGACAATATTAAGTGCTTTGGCGATTTGGGTAAGGCAACAATAAAGGTTATGGGTGTTCAGGGAACGCTCAGCTGTGCCTTTGTGAATAAGACTACAGGGGTAACGCTTACCGAAGGTGTTGACTATACCTTTAAGGCAACACCTGGAGCCAATGCCGGAGATTACACCATAGAGGTTGGAGGATTTACAGCAGGCACTTATAACATGTTTATTAGCGATGATAATGCTTGTCCACAGAAATTCCCATTTGGAATTTCAGGTCCAACGAAGTTGAAGATTGATTCTGTAACAAAGCTGGATCCTTCATCAAATTCTTCTGCCGATGGATCCATCACCGTTGTTGCTTCGGGTGGTGTTAAACTCGGAGCCGCTCCTGGGTATTACACCTACTCCAAGGATGGTGTCGATTTCAGTAATACTACTGGAGTTTTCGATAAGTTGAATCCTGGTAAGTATATTATTACCGTAAAGGATAAGAACCACTGTATTGTTGCTACCGACGAAATTGAGTTGATAGCAAAGTCAAACCTCAATATTGACGACATTATTATTGGGAATCCCAAATGTCATAAAGAATTGAATGGTACTATTGACATTTACGCTTCGGGCGGTAGTGGCAAAATGATGTACTCAATTTATGGGGATAACAAAGACAAATACGGATATGACTCTCATTTCGAAGGTCTACCTGCTGGAAAGTATACGGTTTGTGTAAAGGATGAGGCTAATGTTGTTGCTACTCGAGAAGTCGATCTAGTTGATCCTGACCCTGTAGTTGTAACTCTAATTAAGACTCAAACGCCTTCTGCTAATGGCGCTACTGATGGTAGTATCGTAGTTAAAGCAACAGGAGGTTCCGGAAACTATGTTTACTCGTTGGTTGACGTCAACTCTGGAATGGAGATGTCGAATGTTACCACTGGTAGCGTAGAGGTAAACTTTAATAAGCTGCCAAGCGGTACCTACACCATCACGGCAACCGATGATAATGGTTGTTCGGGCACTGTTGGTCCGATTGTTCTCGAGGAACTCTCTCTATATGTCAACATAACTCATGTTAAGTGTGCTAACGAGAAGACGGGTAAGCTGGATGTCGATGTTAAGGGCGGTACTGAGCCGTTTAAGTTGACGTGGCAACCTGCGGGTGGTACCGTGAATGGTCCTTTTGATGTAACCGACAGAAAGTATAGTATTCCTGATTTGGATGCTGGCGATTACATTATATCGGTTACCGATGGTACTGGTACTACCGAGACTATGACGGCAACCATTAAGCCTGCGGTTACGCTTTTGGCTAGCGTAAAAGCAAAGCCTGAGACAATTTGTGCGGGTACAACCGATGGAAAGGTAGAACTCGACATCTCTGGTGGCAATCCAGGATATAAAATTACGTGGGTGGCTGATACCCCTAGTCCTGAAGGTGCAACGGGGACTGTTACTGGAACCACTATAAGTGGGCTATGGCCTTCGAAGTACCATATTACCATTACAGATGCTGATGGTGCTGGTTGTTCTTTGGTTCTTGATACCGAGGTAGAGAGTTATCCTGCTATAGTTATTGATAAGGTTGAGCCTACACAGCCAAAGTGTAATGGCGATCTAGGGGCAGTTAAAGTTACCGCCTCTGGTGGTGTTGGCGATTTGAAATACTCTGCAACTATTGACGGTGTTGTGGTTGAAAATACTACAGGCCTGTTTGATAAGATGAAACCAGGGTCGTATACCATAAATGTAACGGATACAAAGGGCTGTACTAATAAATCGGCTGTTGTAGAAATTGTAGAACCAAAGGCTATCGTCATTACGGTGGTCGAGGTTAAGGATGTTACCTGTACCTCTAAGGGTAAGATTACTGTTACTGCCGAGGGTGGTACTGGTAAGCTGACATTCTCTAATGGAACCGACACCAATGAAACTGGTATATTCGACAACTTGGATGCTAAAACCTATACCATAACCGTCACCGACGAGGCTTCCTGCTCCGCAAGCAAGGATGTTCCTGTCGTGTCAACCGCTGCGCTCAAGATTACGAACCTAGTGGTGGACGATGTTAAGTGTAACGGGAAATCAACGGGTAAGGTATCGTTCAATGTCGACGGCGCAACCTCTGGTTTGGTCGTTACCGTTAATGGTACTCCTGTTACGCCTGATGCTGCTGGCCTATACGTGGTAGATGGCTTGAAAGCAGGTGCTGTTACCATCAATGCCAAGGACGATTCGGGGTGTGATATTACGGAGCAGCCTACCATTGTAGAACCTACGGCAATAACAGCTGATATTATTGTCACTTCAGTGCCTAAAGATCCCGCCGATCCTTCTGGTTCTATCCAGGTTACCGTTCATGGTGGCTCGGGCGTGTACGATATTATCTGCATCAATCCAGATAATGGAATTAACATGACCATTACTGCTGGCGAAAATGTTGCTGCAATTTTCAATAAGCTTCCTCTTGGTAAGTACACCATTACAATTGACGACGGCAACAGCTGTCCGTATACTGGCGAAGTTGTTATTGCCAACTTAAGCATGACCGCCAAGGGTATTTCTGGTAGCTGTAAGGATCCAAAAGGCTCGATTGAGGTTTCCATTACCGATGGCGCAAAACCTTACACGGTAACCTATACCAAGAAGGGTGATGCCACGGTTATCGAAACAAAGACAGGAAACGAGAATCTGGTAACTTTTGCAGGCGTTGATGCAGGTGATTATACTGTTAAGGTTGCTGACAATAGCGGATTCGAGATTACGGGCGATGTTAATGTACCTACGTATACAGCGCCAGTTATAACCCAAAAGAGCACCTGTAACGTAAATAGCAGCTACTATGTACAAATAGAGGTGGCAAATGCGCCTGCCGATTATACGGTTTCCTGTACTAAGGATGATGGTACTGCCGCCGGAACGTTTGATAAGGCTACCATGTGCATTACGGGGCTTACTCCTAATAGCATTTACCATATTAAGTTAGTCGATAAAATTGGATGTGAGTCTAATGTGATAGATGTCGATCTCAAGGAACTTGCTGAGCTTAAGCTTAAGGCAATAACCCCAACAGATGTGAAGTGTAATGGACAGACAAATGGATCAATTGCGATAGAAGTAGAAGGAGGAACGGCGCCTTTGACTTACTTCCTGTACGATGCTGCCGATAAGGAACTCAAAAATAGTACGACGCCTCTATTTGAGGGGCTAGCCGCTGCTACTTATTCGGTTAAGGTAATCGATAACAACGGGTGTTTTATCAAGAATCCAGTTCCTGTAAGTCAGCCCACCGATATGGTATTTACTCTTGATGACGCTAAGAGCAAAATCAAACTCTGGTGCGCCACTAAGACAGAAGGTGCGCTCGCCTTTAATGTAGCCGACGCAGTTCCTGGATATACCGTCAGCCTAAAGTTGGGCGATAAGCAGATTGGCGAACCTAAAACTTTGGATGCACCTGGTGCAGGCATATACGAAAACCTTGCAGTAGGAGCATATCAGCTGGTTGCTATTGATAATAATGGTTGTCCCAAAACATTGGACCCAAAAATAGATGGTAATCATATTATTGCCGACTACGATTTGAAAAATTCGGAGTGTCGTAGATTCGTAAATCCTGAGGATATTAAAACATCAGGAGGTGTATTTACCCTGAAGGGGCTGAGTGGTAGTTTTGGCGATAATGTAACCTATCATTTTAAGAAGGGACTTAACTTGCGAGAGCAACCTGTCGAGCCTGCATCTGGATTTGATCCAAGTGATCTTTACTACAAGTTTACGCAGGGTGTTCCTTGTACAATTTCGCAGCTGCAAGGGCTAAAATACTCTATTCTTGCGAAGGTGGTTGACCCAGTAAATGGTACTTGCGACGAGGAGTTCCCATTCGAGTTAGGTGTTAATCCGGAGAATGACTTCTTTGCCATTGCAGATCCCGATAAATCGTTCTGTATAAACTCTTCTGTCGACTTTACGGCTCGTATTGATGGCAAAGTTGACCAAAGTAAGTATGAATACGAGAATGGGACGATTAAAGTGGACAACAATTTTAATCCAATACCCAAAAGGTATACTGTAGAGTGGACAAATATCGAGGGGTCTAGCATTTCTACCGAATACGCTGATGGTGTAATTACTAGTTTGACAAAAACGGATAAGCTTACCCCAGAAAAGATAACATCGAAGGTTCCTTATACGCTTGTTAAACCTTACATCTTTAAGGTAACGACGAGCAATAACAAGTGCTACGATGTTGACACCGCTAAGGTGTTAGTTTACCCGTTCTCAAGTCCATACATTTCAGGACCACTGGTTAAGGAGGTTGATGGGGTTGGATACTTTATGCGAATGCCGCTGGGGGCAACCCAAAACCTGCAGCTTAAGTATAAGGTAGAAGGTTTCTCGCCAAAGCTTGTGTGGAATCCTATGGAAGCCGAATGGTTGAATGTTGATGCCGATGATAATACCAAGATATCCATTAACGATAAGTTTGGTGAGGCCGCAAGCCTTCTTGCAACGGTGACGTACAAGATTAGCGATACCGAAACATGCCAGGAGTATGCTGGCTTTAAGATCATGCCGTTAAGTGGAATTAATCCTCCAAATGCCTTTACTCCAAATGGTGATGGTTACAATGACACCTGGAGGGTGATATATGACGAGGAAATGGTAAACTATCCGAACATTGAAGTTGAGATATACAACCGATGGGGTGCTATGGTATACCATTCTAAACCATACAAGAACGATTGGAATGGTAGACACAGCGGAAAAGACCTGCCGGTGGGTACTTACTACTACGTTATTAAGCTGCATAGAGGAAAACTTCCTAATATTAGCGGTGCAGTTTCCATTATACGCTAATTAATGCCGATATGATTATGAGAAGAATAACTTACATACTTTGTACGGCTGTTTCGTTGCTTGTTAGCATTGATGGTGTAAAGGCGCAGCAGGATGCTCAGCTGTCGCAGTACATGTGGAACCCATATATCCTAAACCCGGCCGTTGCCGGAACGTTGGGGAACTATCAGGTGAGGTTTAATAGCCGCTTTCAGTGGGCGGGTATTGCCGATGCGCCACAAACCTACCAAATATGCGCCTACGGACCAGATGTACGCCGGCGTATGGGCTGGGGCGCTCAGCTGTATAGCGATATTGTGGGCCCCATAAGCACAACAGGCTTCCTCGCTTCGTACGGCTATAACGTTCAGCTTAACGAGATGTTCTCGCTATCGGGTGGTCTTTCGTTAGGTGGTCTGCAGTATAAGGTTGATGGCACTAAGCTTGATGCCGGCGACTTGCAGTATCACCCCGAACTTCTCGATTTGTGGGAAAATGACCCCTCGCTGCTAAAGTCTTCCATAAGTGCCTTCGCCCCAGATGCCAATTTGGGTGTATATCTTTATGCAACCAACATGCATTTCGGCCTTTCGGTGCAGCACCTTTTTGGAAGCAAGCTTAACTTTAACAACGAAACGATCGGCATTAACCGACTTCGTCAGAATATTTACATTACGGGAGGATATATCTTCCCCATCAACCGGGAGTTCTCGCTGGAGCCAACCCTGCTGGCAAAGTTTATGAATGGAGCGCCATTTGTTCCCGAAGTAAACTGCAAGGCGAAGTATCGTATAGAGTACAGGCGCGTGGAAAGCGAGCTATGGGGGGGCATATCGTTCAGGTATGGCGATGCTGCAGCCTTGATGTTTGGCATCGTTTACGAGAAAAAGTACCTATTTGGCTACTCGTTCGACTGGTCATACACCCAGCTGGGGCGCTACTCCAACGGAACGCATGAGGTAATGATCGGTGTTCTCTTTGACAAGATCAAGTAGACTCCTTACAATACAGAAATCAGGCCGCCCTTGGGCGGCCTGATTTGTTATATGGCTATATAACGTTTTTGGTGGGGATGCCCTACTTCGGACTCGCTATTCAACCGCAGTGTGGTTGAGATTATGTGAAACCTATTTCCCTGCATTGCAGGTGGTGCTAATAGAATTCAATTCCTGTAAGATTGCAGATTAGCAAACACCATGCGATAATGCTTAGGATTAGTAGAATCTAGCTGTCAATCACAACGATCTGAAGCCCGCAAGGGCTTTAATTTTAATGGCCCCGAGTGAAACTCGGGGTATTTGTTCGGAAGAGGTAAACAACCCCGACGAGCATAGCCGTAAAACTAAGGAGGCTTAGTGCTCTAGCAATAGTGCATGATTGAAACTGGTTATCCCCTCCTTGGAGGGGGCAGGGGGTGGGTTTGTTCGTTAAAATCAACATTTCTCGTTTCACTCGCGTTCTTAACCCACCCCTACCTCCCGCTTAAGCGGGAGGATAATGTGCTACTATTGTGCGTTTATTCTTTTGAATTCAGGCTTAACTTGATGGCTATGCCCAAAAGGGTGAATGTATTCACGAGTAAGCTGTCAAACCCTCCTATACTACCCACCCTATTAGTTATAGAACCTTGTTATATAACCCAAATGTCGAACTTTACCTCTATGCAATTAGAAGAATACTACACTTCTAGTCCGCATGGTAAATGTAGTCTCATCGAATTGCAGTTTCTATTACACAATTTTCGTCTCTTTTTTCGGCTTAAATGGTTGAATATTTGTGTTGTATTACATTGATTTTGCTTTTACAAGTTGAATAAAACGATTATTGGAAGAATGACCAACCAACGGCGGACAGGTGCACTAGTGCAGGATCGCTTTCTTCCGTAAATACCATGGCGAAGCCATACCAGACTGGCACGAATCCCTGTTTGAGCGAGGTCGCCTCCACATCGTTCCTCAATGCCGTAACGGTCTTAGGGCTATTGGTTTATTTGAGGTAGATTCATTTCTCCGCGACCGAGCGAGTTAATTCGTGCCAAGGGTTTTTGGTTCTTTTTGCCCTACAAAAAGAACAGATAAGGAGATTAAATTCTCTTTATACGCCCAAATGCTGAACTTGTACCTTTCAAAGCGAAATCGCTATAAGGCTATTCAATCCCTAGCGCATGCTTTCCACCTCCTCTATCGTAATGGGTACATGCTTACCAAGGCGGCGCGCACCTTCTGGTGTAATTAGGTAGTCCTCCTCGTTGCGTAGCCCACCGAAGTTTCGGTATTCCTCCACCTTATCGTAGTTGATGAACTCTGCAAAGCGCTTTTCTGCCTTCCACATATCTATTAGCTCGGGAATAAAGTAGATTCCAGGTTCGATGGTAAGAACAAATCCAGGCTCAAGTTTACGGGCAAGCCTTAACGACTTCAATCCGAATAGCGTGCTCTTTGGTTGTCCATCGTAGCCCACCCAAACCTCTCCAAGGTTTTCCATATCGTGCACATCGAGGCCCATCATGTGGCCCAATCCGCACTGGAAGAACAGCGCATGAGCACCAGCATTGGCTGCTTCGGCTGCATCGCCGCGCATTAACCCGAGATTCTTCATCCCATCAACAATGGTGCGGGCCGCAAGAAGGTGGATTTCCTTAAAAGGAACGCCTGGTTTAAGCGCTGCTACCGCATTCTGGTGTGCCGCTAGCGCAATTCGGTAGATATCCTTCTGTCGTTCTGTAAATCGCCTGCTAACGGGTATCGTTGACGAAAGATCTCCGGCATAGTGCATCCTATTTTCGGCACCTGCATCCAGCAAAAGCATATCCCCTTCCTTGAGAACATTCCCGTGGTAGTGGTTATGGAGCGTTTGACCGTTGATAGTGGCAATTACAGGAAACGAAATGTTCCCTTCGCTGGCCAGTGCGATTTGTGTAACGGCAGCAGCAACATCTGCTTCCTTCATACCGGGGCGAATCATCCGCATAGCCTCAATATGCATATCCGCGGTAATCGCTACGGACTCCTCTATTTGGATGATTTCCTCCTCAGTTTTGTAGCTGCGCTGGTCTACAACCGCTTTAATAAAGTCAACCGAAGCCGCTTCGGTTTGCATTTTGGGGGTTATACCGAGCAACTCCATCAGCTTAACCTGATGTTCTGCCCTGTAAGGTGGTAGAAAGTGAATCTTTCGTCCGCTTTCCATCGCCCTGGTTAGAATTTCATACAACCGCGCGGTTGGTTCCGTGCGGTTTACCCCAACTAGTAAGCTCTTTTCGCGTACGGTGGGCTGAGATCCCATCCATACGATATGGTCGATGGTTAGCTCATCGCCAAAGATAATCTCCTCGTCGTTGTCGATGTCGATTATGGCAGAAAGTCCTGCATAGTCCGAGCCAAAGAAGTAGAGAAACGTTGAATCTTGGCGGAAATGGTAGGTGTTGTCGGCATAGTTCATGCCGTAGTCATCGTTGCCCAAGAAAAGAAGTATTCCCGATGCAACATCCTTCTGCAGGCGCCTGCGCCTGTCGATGTAAGTTTTAGGTGAAAACATGATGGTATAGGTTTACAGGTAAGTAATTCGGCGCGATGCGTAGCGCATAAAGGGGTGAAGGGCTAGTGCGCTAACAAATCAAGCACTCAAAAAGCCCCTTGTACGAGGCATTGTACCTAAGAAAAAAACGATTGTATAGAATCATTTCGTAAAGCTTAGATTTCAAATATAGAATTATTACGAACACGTGGTAATCGCTTGAGAAACTATTTTATTAATCTAAAATTTCTCGATTAGCGAATAAGCGTATTGCCATTTTACTCTTAACAAATCATTAACGCAATAATATCCAGCACAGGGCGTTATGCTATAAATTATATACCTATGCTTCGGAAAAATATTGGTGCAACAGCTCTGCTTACCTTAGGTCCTTTTTCGCTTTTTGCCCAGGAAGGAATCGTTGATACGCTTAAAAATCGGCCTCATATCCTTAAGCAGGATAAGATCGTAAAATCATCCACCACGATTAACTTTCCCAAACGGTTGGATGTTGAAGTTATAGGATCTTCCTACGGTGCTATCCGCAGGCGACCTCGCTACGGCACCTACTACTTCGACTATAAGTTTGATATCCCGCTCGACTACGTCAAACCCAAAAAAGATAGCGCAATTATGGCCGGATTTATCGTTCCCGATACCCTTCAGGATCCCGTAACTAGACTAGAGATATATGGTAGAAAAAAGCGCTATAAGAATACCCCCGCTGAAGATTTTATTGAGAGGAATATTGTTCCACATGTCCTAAGCTACGATCAGCTGATTTACGTACAAATGCGAAATCCTGTCAAAGTTCCAGAGTATAGAAAACCTTTATCCCAGGTATACCTAGTTCAAAAAACAAGACAAGAGCAAATTGAGGATAGCATCGCGTATGCTAGAAGAAAAAGGGCGAAAAACATGTAGAATTATGTACTTGGATTTGCAATTATCCTTCGTTCTACAAGGCTATAGCTGCTACGTAGTACCTTTGCCTTTCAAACTTTGTCCGTTGGACATTCCGACTTGTAGCATAACCGTTGCAAGCCGCATATTTTCCTCGTAGAGGATATATGGATTCCACATTTTATTACTTTATCAAGCTTTAAAAGTCGCCGATAAGATAAAGAATCGTAGCAATAGCATTCTTAAAAGTAAGTTTCGAAACGCGATCTTCACATCACTATCTCTATGAATTGACATTTCGGGATAGACACGCCTTGCATGCATTTTCTTGTATGTAAAACAAATTGATTAAGAGGGGAATACTATTATTATAACCAAACTAAGTTCGAATTCAAAATGATGAACGCATAATAGCAGCACGTTATCCCCTCCACAGGAGGGGTAGGGGTGGGTTAAAGCAGTAACCAAAACTTACTCTTCGCCTAGCCGGAGGATTACCAACTTTAATCATGCTCAAATGATTGTTTTCTGCACCTACAACCTCTCGATCTCAACCATTACCATCGAAATCTCCTTAGGGTTTACGTATACGGTAAGCACACATGCTTTAAATCCAATTTTCTCCACCACAATCCTGTAGGTCCCCGACTTTATATCCCGAATATTTATCTCGCCATTGCTGTTGCTCAACTTATCGTACACCAGCATCTCCTGTTGTGCCGTTTGGGTATTCAGCGATTTTACCGAAGCATTTTTTCTAACCTTTACGACCCTTGTGGAGTACAACTTTATCGAAGCATTAGCAAGCGGTAGCCCCTCGTACAACACCGTTCCGCTTATGCTAGATTGCTGTTTCTTCGATGTAAACAGCTTTACGTCAAAATAGTCGTGGAAAAGTTTAGGCATTAGCAGCTTGTTTACCTCAATTTTTCGGTTAAGTTGCTTCAGCCGAGCCTGTATCCCCATCTCCATCTCGCTTTTTTGTGCACGTATCTCCGCGTAGGTAAAGTTCGTAGCCGAAAGCTCCCTGCGGATGCTCGATATTCTTGCAAGAGCTACATCTAGCATGTCTATACGATCTTCCGTATAGCCGTACCCTAGCAGCGTCGTTCGCTGCTTTTGCAGATCAGCGTTAATAATCTCGGACTCCTCCAGCAGCTTCGCATCTTTTAGCCGGTTTAGCCTAGTTTTTATCCGTAAACTTTTCTGATTTGCCTCATCTTCCAACTTTATGGAGTGCAGCATTAGGTTTCCCTCAAACGCAAGCGTTCCCAGCTGGTCCATGTACGCCTTGTTTGCTCTTCTTTTCTCCTCAAGCTCTTTCCTAATCTGCGCAATTCTCATATTTATCGCCGCTCTACGGTCGATATCTTTAAGAATATTCTCGGCGATAAGCGTCGTATCTGCAAGCTTTGCTGCTTCTGCCGAGTTAATAACAATGCTACACTTGGTTTCAATTCCATTTTTGGTGGTTTCCTGTAGTGGCTTCATGTTTCTTTTCATTAGTAGACTCAATTTACGAACAGGGTCGCTCAGAATTCAAGTAAATTCATTCATTTTTATGCTATTTTAAAAAATAAATCTTCGAGCCATCTCAAAACATGCGAGCAACATTAAGCTTCCATTCAAAAAGCTACCAGATTATGCCTTCAACAAGCAATTTCGCCCAACTTATTTGACAGAACCTATTGCTTTGTTGTAGGTATCCAATACTTGCAACCTCAAAACCCATTTATTGTAATCCCCGAATTGGGCAATGTAGCAGTTGGAATCACACATTGTAATTATCGAACTAGCCAATGTAATCGTTGAAATCATGCGATGTAATTATCGAATCGATAATTGTAATCGATGGAACACTCAATTGTAATTGCAGAAATAGCCAATGTAATCATTGGAGCTATCTAATGTAACCATTGGAATTACCCGTTGTAATTATAGGAATTATACATTGTAATGGCAGAAAAACTATGGATTTTGCTTTGTCGATTATATGCTGATGATAAAACGATTATTGGATTAACGACTTACCAATGGCGAACAAAATTGTTTCTTTTGGGCCTTCAAAAAGAAAGGGAAAAATAGAGGCCTCTCCAAACTAACAGCAGCGACTATCTTAATTGAAATGTGAAATGTTCATTGGGTTGTTTTTTTATAGCAAGATTTCTACATAACCTATATCCCTCGTAACCTTAATCCTCCGCATTTCCTACATTTTCTTCCATCTCATAGGCGTTTCTGTTGGCATTATCGCTCAATGCGCTATCCTCCAATACCGATTCCCTTCATTTTATCCTCATATTGTCGCCTTAACTGACCAACTGCTGCCTTTAAACCCGAAAAGTAAGCGGCATCAACAAATTTTGTACATTTGTTCCAAAGCATTTTACATTAATGGTAACACAAGAACAGCTAAAGGATATTGTAAGGCGCGAGCAAGCGCTGAGGAGGCATCTTTGACATCGAAAATCGCTTAATACGGCTCGAAGAGGAGGAGGAAAAATCGCACGATCCCAACTTCTGGGACGATCCTAAAAAGGCCGAAGAGCAGCTTAAGAAGATTGCAGAGATAAAAAGCTGGATAACCTCGTACAACGAGGTCAAGAAATCGATAGAAGACCTTCAGGTTATCTTCGATTTTGCCAAAGAAGGCGAAGCAACCGAGGAGGATGTTAACGAGCAGCATCGGCAAACCCTCGATTTAGTCGAAGATTTGGAGATGCGCAACATGCTTCGCAACGAGGAGGATAAGCTTGGCGCCATAATGAAGATCAATTCCGGCGCAGGTGGAACCGAAAGTCTCGATTGGGCGCAGATGCTCATGCGCATGTACGTCCGTTGGGGCGAACGAAACAGCATGCAGGTTCACATTATCGACATACAAGATGGCGAGGAAGCAGGAATTAAAAGCGTAACGCTCGAGTTTACCGGTACATTTGCCTATGGATTCCTGAAAAGCGAGAACGGCGTGCATCGTTTAGTCCGAATTTCGCCCTTTAATGCGCAGGGCAAGCGCCAAACCACCTTTGCCTCCGTATTTGTATCGCCCGCAATCGACGATACCATCGAAATCAACATCAATCCTGCCGACTTGGAGTGGGATACCTACCGTTCGAGCGGTGCAGGTGGGCAAAATGTAAATAAGGTTGAAACGGGGGTTCGTGTGCGCCACATTCCTACCGGAATTGTGGTGGAGAATACCGAGAGCCGCTCGCAGTTTCAGAATAAGGAGAACGCCATGCGTATCCTAAAGTCGCACCTTTACGAACTGGAGCTCCGTAAGCGCATGGAAGTTCAGGCTGAAATCGAGGGAAAGAAGAAAAAGATCGAGTGGGGTTCACAAATTCGCAGCTACGTTCTTCATCCCTACAAGATGGTGAAGGATTTGCGTACCGATCACGAGACCTCGAACGTAAATGCCGTGCTCGATGGCGACATTAACGAGTTCACAAAGGCATACCTTATGCAGTTTGGCGCCGAAGAATAATCATCAACTTACGAGGCATGAAAATATATCACAATCCACGATGTGCAAAGAGTAGGTTAGGGCTAGAATACCTTAAGAAAAAGAATGTAGAATTCGAAGTCTACGATTATCTAAAGAATGGTCTTACCCGAGATGATATGAAGGAGATCCTGCTGAAGACGAATCTTAAGCCAATCGATCTAGTTCGCACCCAAGAAGAATATTTCAAAAAGGAGCTCAAAGGAAAGAACTTCACCGATGACGAATGGGTTAAGATAATTCTGGAGAATCCAAAACTGCTCAAGCGACCCATTGTGGTAGATCGCCTAAAGGCGGTTGTTGCCATCCCTGCCGATAATATAGACTTGCTGATAAGATAGTAAAAGAAATGGGTCGGAAATCTCCGACCCATTTCTTTTATTTCTAGTAGGTAGAATCTCTACTTTAGATGTTTTCTAAAGTCGATCATGCCCTTAAACTGGCGGTCAATCACTTTGTCGTGCATATTTCTAGCCGATTTTATTGTTGCTTTAAACGAACCGTTTGCAATATGGTAAAGTGCCTGACCTAGACGTTCGTCGTTTGCATCGCCCCATCCAACTTTTGGAGTATCGTAAGCCTTTATTCCTGGATATGTCGCTGTACCAGGTGTCATTCCTGCATAGTACCCTCCCTCATCTTTCGAGTTTATCGATTCAAACGATACTGCATACAAATCGTATCCCTCTTTAGTCGTGGTTTGTTTCTCTGTATAACCTATAGGTGTTGCCCAAAAGCCGCAAGGCTTTCCGTAAGTTGTTGTCCCAATTAGGAAAAGTTTGCCGGGAAAGTATGGGCGTAGGTTGTTGATGAGTAGTTCTGATGCAGACGCAGTACTTCCGCTCACTATAAAGTAGAGAGATTCCGGTTGGAAAGAGTTTGTTTTCTCGAAGGTTGAAATTAGTGATGATGGATTATACTTCGACTGATATTGCGAATTCATCTTGTACTTGTACATAACCTGTCCGTTCGCCGAAGCTGGTGCAAGCAATTCGCAAAACTTCTCACAGGTTGCTACAGATCCTCCTCCGTTGTATCGAAGATCAACTATAACGCTATTTACACCTGCGGCTTCGAATTTCGAAATAACGGTATTCAGTTCAGCAACCGCTGGTTCCCCTAAAAACTGGTTGAATACAACATAGCCAATTTTTTTTGTCCCTGCTTCCATTATTTTGTCGAACAGAACGCTGTTGATTGTATACGATCCTGCAGTTAATGAGGCATCGATCTGCGATCCATCAGTCTTTTTAAAGGTAAATTTAGCCGATTGCGAATTGAATAGCGCGTTTACCACCGTAATATAACCGCTCGATTTAGAATCAAGATAGCCATCAGATGTTACGCCAGGATGAACATCGGTACTTCCATTAATGCCCACCAATTCGTACGAACGCTGTACACCTGCTTTTCCTGCTGGCGAGTTAGCGTAGACATAGGTAACGAAGAAGGAAACCTCTTTGGAACTATTTACGTCGGCAATAATCATAAATCCGTAATCACCGCTTGCCGTACCTCCGTTAATTTCACCGCTTAGGTTTCCTATTTTATCAAGAAAACTGTATCTATCAATTGCACTATTAGTTGTTGGATCAATTTTTAGCCCAATTAAGTATTTGAGCGCATCTTCGGGGGAGGCGTATTTTGTAGGATCAAAGGTTGCAGGAAGAGCATCATTCCAAAGATAGATTTCCTTCATGTTTTTGTTGATCTCGTTCGACCATTTCTGCTCTTTAGTTAGTTCTGTAGGCTTCGGAGTAGGTTGCGGATCATCTTTTTTACTACATGATTGAACGGAAAGTCCGAAAAATACTATAAAGCCTAGATAGGCGAGTAGTGTTAACCCTTTTCTCATATTATTTGATTTTTTATTGTGGCACAATATAGCAATTTTCTTTTCTCGGTGAAATATACTTGAATAAATACTAAATACTGTTATGGGTATATTCTAGTGTTCAAACGCTATTGCAGCTAATTACTCTTACTCTATCATTTTAGCGTTGTAATAGTTTACAAACCGCGGTAGTTTTGCCATTACAAACCTGTCAACACTAAAATGAATAAATATAAAGTTGCACTTGCAATCCCTTTTACCCTTGCATCTTTGGCTTTGTCAGCACAAACATATACTGGTAAAGTCTTTTCTGTTCAGACTTCAAAAAAAGGCGTTTCGAAAGAGGTCCCACTTTCGGAGGTCGTTGTTACCGATGGAGTATCTGTAACTTCAACTCGATCCGATGGAACGTTTGAATTGGAATCTTTACCTAAGTCTAGGCCATCATACATCGCAATTACTACACCTGATGAATATTCTACTGCAATCTTCTATCAGCCTGTTAGCGGTAAAGCCCAGCCGTACCAGTTTCAGTTGAACAAAATAGTAGAAAAGAAGGGGCATTCTGCCAAATTTATAATGATTAACGATATCTCTCAAGCACAGAACGAGCGATGGCTGTCAAGCCTAAAGCAGCAGACGTTTTATTTTGGCGTTTCTTTCGTTGTGAGCACTGGAAAGAGCGTTGGTGAGCTCGATTTGGAGAAAGAACTAGGCTTGCCAGTTTACCATGCAGCTTATGGGAATAGTAAAGACGATGGATTTCCCAACAACTATTCGTTTATTAGAGGAGGAGTTCATTTTGTTGTGCTATCAGGTCCTTCCGATAGTATGCAGCATCCTATACATTGGCTGAAGAACATGCTTGTTGGTGTTGGTAGATCGTATCCTACAATACTAATTACAAGTTCTGCTATTGTAAAGCATAACGAGGAATCCCTTTCTGCAAATGGCGATACGCTCTCGCTAAACGATTTCAACGTAAAGGCAATAGTCGATGGCGGCAAGAATATTAACCTATATGATTATACCGGGAAACTTACCACATCAACAATCTGTACTGCACCGCTTACATCTGGTGGCGAAGATCATTCTCCTGCCGGTTTCCGATTGGTGTCGGTAACGGATAAAGGTATTATTACTACCGAAACTATTTTGTCGAACGTTCCTAATAGTGCAACCATCGTTTCTCCTGGCGATACTGCTTACGTGGAGGATAATAAGATTCGTTTCTACGCGAATGTTAGCAGTTCTCAGTCTCCAATTAAGCGCGTTCGAATTGGAATCTCGCGAGATACCATGGCGTATAAGTGGAGCGAACTAAATAACGTTTCGCCATGGACATGGAGCGGGTTTTACGTACTTACACCTGCCGATACTGCCTCTCGTTATTCTGTTAAGCTTGAATCTTTCACCGAAAGCGGGCAGATGATGGTTGCAGAAAAGAATATTTCGTTGGTATTACGGAAAGATTCTACAGTTCTGTCGAAAGGTTTGTGGGGTAATTTAGGAGGAAATGCTGGGCATGATGCGAATATTCTTATTCCGTTTACAGGAAAACTTTGTCATCAGTGGACTGCAAGTCCTCAAGGGGCAACGTTGTTCTCGTCTCCTATGGTAGTCGATTCTGTTGTTGTAACACCTTTGGCTAATGATCTAGCATTTAACAAGTCGGAATTAACCGCATTACATGTAAAGACAGGTAAAAGCCTTTGGCATTTCTTCCCTAAGGGGGCGGTGAAAAATACCTTTATTATTGATGGTAAGAATGTAGTTGCTACCGATATATTGGGTAATGTTTATGCTATTGATGTAAATACAGGTCTACCCACTTGGGAAACATCTCTAGGTAACTATAAAGATTACGACTATGTAGGAAGTTCGTTTGCCGATAGCCTCTACTTTACGGGAAATACTGATCGTATTGCTGCGCTGAGGCTCTCCGATGGTTCTGTAGTTTGGACCTTAGGTGCTGATGTGATATACAATGGTTGCGAATCCACTTTAACGGTCGGAGATGGAGTACTTCTTGCTCAAAATCGTAAAGGTGGCTTATTGGGTATTGATATCCGTACTGGAAAAATTGCGTGGAGCACATCAAGCATAGGCTTTTCTTCGAGTAGTATCTCGTCATCATTTAGCAACGGCGTTTTCCATGTTGTTTCGGGGAACAAATATTATGCGATTGATTCAAAAAATGGAGTTGTAACAAATACTGCAACGCTTCCTTCTGCGATAAGCACTAAGTCAATTCCGCTTATATCCGACAATTTGCTAATCTACGGTAGCGTTAATAATGGCTTGGTTGCTTACGATTTGCAGAATAGCAGGCAGCAGTGGAGTGTTGAAGTTGGAGCAGCACTGGTGAATACGCTTCCTGGAGTTCACGAACATCAAAAAACTGTTGAAACCTCGCCGGTAAGAATTGGCAGCTATGTGGTGTTTGGCGCTTCTGATGGTTACTTATACGTGGCAAACATTTCCAATGGGGCTGTAGAGCAAAAGATTAATCTTGGAGCACCTGTTCTTTCTTCGATTGCTGTTGTTGGCGATATGCTTTTTGTAACTGATCTTTCGGGTAACCTCTCTGCATTCAAACTTTCTCTCGGAAAGCAAATACATTAAAATAAGCGAATACTTCTGGTAATTATTTACTAAAATCGCAAGTTCGTGCGGGCAACTGCGACAAATAGTAAGACCAGTTAGGAATTTTAATAAATAATAATCACATAATGGCTAAACGCACTCTACTAACCATTGTAGCCTTTTTACTAGTCTCAAGTTTTGCCTTTGGGCAGCTGGCTGATCCCGTTTCGTGGTCGTACAAGACAAAAAAGGTAAGCGCCGATGAGTTTGAACTCATCTTTAATGCCCGCATCGATGCCGGTTGGCACCTTTACAACCAGGATCCGCTCAAGGATGGTCCTATGCCGCTGGTTTTTCACTTCGACAAGAACCCTGCCATACAGCTTTTAGGGAAGGTTGTAGAGAAAACTAAGCCTACCAAGAAGTTCGACGAGATGTTCGGGCTTAATGTTAAGTATTTTAGCGATGAGGCTACCTTTGTTCAGCGCGTAAAGGCGCTTACCAATAAGCCAATCACCGTAAAGGGTTCCATCGAGGGGCAGGGTTGCAACGAAGGCAACTGTGTTCCTTTGGAAACAGACTTCTCGTTTAAGGTAACAGGTGCTGTACCTGCAAATCCTGCTTCGGAACAAGCGTTAGCTGTTGCTGCCGATACGGTAAAGTCTACTGCCGCTCCGTCAAAGGATACTGTAGCTAAGGCTACCACCATCAGTCAGGAGGAGTTGGTTAAGGCTGCTGAGCCAACCAAGGCACAAGGCAAGTCGTTGCTGGCTTTTTTCATTGGAGCTTTCCTTGCAGGATTGGCTGCCATCCTCACTCCATGCGTATTTCCGATGATTCCGATGACCGTAAGCTTCTTTATGAAGAAGGATGGCTCGAAGAAAACGGAGCATGGTAAGGCTATCTTCTTTGGTTTCTCAATTATCTTTATCTATACCGTAATAGGTACGCTGGTATCGGTGATTTTTGGCGCTGACTTTGCCAACTTTATCAGTACGCACTGGCTGCCCAACCTGCTTTTCTTTGTCATCTTTATGGTGTTCGCCTTTTCTTTCTTTGGAATGTTCGAGATTACGCTGCCCAACTGGATGGTGAACAAGACCGATGCACAGGTTGACAAGGGTGGTTTTGGTGGTCCATTCTTTATGGCGCTTACGCTGGTATTGGTGTCGTTTTCGTGTACTGGACCAATCGTTGGCTCGGTGTTGGTACAATCAATGGGAGGTAAGGTGATATTGCCTATTGTAGCTATGCTTGGTTTCTCATTAGCCTTCGCTATACCGTTTACAGTGTTCGCACTCTTCCCCAGTTTGATGAATAAGATGCCTAAATCGGGCGGATGGCTCAACTCTGTTAAGGTAATACTCGGTTTTCTTGAGGTTGCCTTCGCCTTTAAGTTCTTGAGCATCGCCGATCAGACCTACCACTGGCATATTCTCGACAGGGAAATCTACCTTGCCATTTGGATTACCACCTTTACACTGATGGGTTTCTACCTATTGGGCAAGATTAAGTTTGCGCACGATAGCGATGTGGAGCATGTTTCAGTTCCCCGCTTGATGATGGCTTTAGCAACCTTCTCTTTTGTGGTGTATATGGTTCCTGGAATGTGGGGAGCACCGCTAAGCGGCATCTCTGGATACCTTCCTCCTCAGTCATCGATGGATTTTGATATGAGTAGAGGCGTTGCATCGGCTACAACCTCTGATATTGGTAAGGTAAAGTATGGCGAATTCCTGCATTTGCCCCACGGACTGAAGGGCTTCTTCGATTTAAAGGAGGCTAAGGAGTATTCTAAAAAGGTGGGTAAGCCAATTTTTATCGACTTTACTGGTCACGGCTGCGTGAACTGCCGCGAGATGGAAGCCCGCGTATGGAGCGATCTTCGCGTGTTGAAGCTGCTGCAGGAGGAGTACGTTGTTCTTGCCCTCTACGTTGACGATAAAATGGAGTTACCCCAGGCTGAATGGAAGACAAACGCCAAGGGTAAGGTGCTGAAGAGCCTCGGAAAGATAAATGCCGACTACCAAATATCGAAGTTTAACGTCAACGCGCAGCCTTACTACGTGCTGATGAATGCCGATGAGAAACTTTTGGTTACTCCTAAGGCATACGACTTGAATCCCGACAACTTTGTAGAGTTCCTTAAGAAGGGTATCGAGGCGTATAAGAGCAAAAAGTAAGCGTTACGCTACAACATAAAAAGGAGCTGCCCGAAACAATTATCGGGCAGCTCCTTTTCTTTTTCTATCTATGCCTGTACTTTGGCGCTGCCTAGTAGTGCAGCCCTTGACTTTAACTTCCGTCTAGTAAATTATAATCATGAAAAGGTAAAGTAGCGCAACGCAGAATACCGATGTCCCAATGTGGTAGAAGAGCTTGTAGCTATTGCCGACAAATGCACTACGCAAGAAGTTTTTCTTATGAACCAGTGCTCCAATACCGCATATAAGAATGGCATCTGCAACCAAACCTAAGATTAGCGCCCAGTAGAACTTGTCGAGTATGTCGAAGAAGTTTCCGTCGATAGCCTTCACATAGGCGACTAGCGCCATATATGATGCCATTATGGTGATTAGTGCAAGGATAATGACGTAGAGGTACGATCTTACTTCAGATTTCATTAGTCGTTTATTTAAATTCGCAACAGCAGCTAGCACTTTCCACAGCACAACAGCAACCGAACTCCTCCAGTTCGGGAATTATGGCGCTAACAATACTTCAAAAGTAGCGAGTTTTTATGTTAACTCATAATGCTAGATGGTGGCGCTATTGGCGATGAGCAGAAATAGATGCTCTATTCCCTTTTGTTTTCTTTCGATATGCAGAAAAATGGTGTGTTTCTTTTTACAATTATCACTCGTTTTTGTACCTTCAGCATCATAAACAAAACTTACTAGTTTGACAATATGGAAAACGTAAAAGGAACAAGAACAGAGCAGAATCTGCTCAAGGCTTTTGCTGGCGAATCGCAGGCAAGCCGTCGCTACAAGATGTTTGCCAAGAAGGCACAAGAGGAGGGGTACGAGCAAATTGCTGCCATCTTCAACGAAACTGCGCTTAACGAGGACGAGCATGCGCGCATTTACTTCAGCTTCCTTGAGGGAGGAATGGTAGAAATTACGGCCAGCTATCCTGCTGGTGTTGTTGGAACGACTGTCGAGAACTTAGCAGCCGCTGCTGGTGGCGAAGAGGAGGAGTGGAGCGTACTTTACCCCGAATTCGCTCGCATTGCCGAAGAGGAAGGCTTCAAAAAAATTGCGACTCACTTTAAGCTTATTGCCGCTGTTGAGAAAACTCACATGGAGCGTTACCGTAAGCTGCAGAAAAGAGTTGAGGAGGAGAAGGTTTTTGAGAGAGAGGAAGAGGTTGAGTGGATTTGCCGAGAGTGTGGCTATCACCATAAAGGGAAGAAGGCGCCCAAGACCTGTCCAAACTGCCTAAAGTCTCAGGCATACTTCGAGGAGTATAACGACAAGTACTAAATTTTATATCTTTACATCAACAAAGGGCTGAGCTGCTTACTCAGCCCTTTTTACTGTCGGAAATTTTATAAGCTATGGTAGTAAGCAGGCATATGGGGCTCGACTTGTTGCGCATTCTCTCGGCGCTTGGCGTGGTGCTTATCCATGTTTCGGCTCCGTTTGTCACCCAAAATATGAAGTTGATAAACGAGACGTTTTGGGCGGCTAATCTTTTTAATACGCTGGGTCGCTTTAGCGTTCCAATCTTTATTATCATTAGCGGGTACTTTGTGCTAAAACCCATTCCGAACCTTGCTGGTTTTTACCGAAAGCGCTTTGTCCGCATATTGCTACCCTTTATTTGTTGGGCGGTTGTGTACATTCTTTGGTCGTTCCTCTTCGATCATACCCGTTCGTCTAAGATTTGGGAGGGCGTGCTCTGGGGAAAACCGTACTTCCATCTTTGGTTTCTGGGAATGCTGATGGGGTTGTATGCCGTAGCCCCGCTGCTAAGCGATTTGCTCCATCGTATAGGGACGCATAACTTTGCTTTTGTTGCGGTTGGCGCCTTTATTCTGGCAATGGGGATTGACGCATGGGATAACTACGCCCACAATCGGGGGTGGATTGGTGTTTGGTGGGTGTCGTACCTGGGATACTTTATGATTGGCGCTTGCCTACGGTCGTTTGGCAATGGTCTTTGCTGCCGATGGAGGTTGACGCTGGTTGCCATCCTTTGCTATGCGATGGTGTTTACCTTTACGGGGCTACTCTTCGAGGCTAAGCACTACGTTTGGTACTTTTACGGCTACCTAAGCATTACCTCGATAGTTGGATCTATTGCTTTGGTAAATCTCTTCCGTATTATTCAGGTTCCAGAGAGCTGGATTTTGTCGGAACTCTCCGATTTAACCTTTGGCATCTACCTTATCCACATGATACCCCTTAGCATCATTAAGCGCTACTGGCACTCCAGTCTTGTGGATGATCCTTATCTTAACATCTTGCTCATCGCCCTGATCGTATTTGCCTCCTCGGCTATTGCCGTTTGGCTCTTGGCAAAGGTGAAGCCTATAAAGAAGCTGATGCTGTAGGCATTTTGATGGGTGATGTACGCATTAAGGTTATGCGAATGCCATTCCTTATCCGTACACCTCTGTAGTTGCAGCAATCCCATCAGGTGAATGCTGCTTGGCTAAGAAAATTCCTATCCTTGGAGTGTCATCCCGTGCTTGCCACGGGATCTAAAGAGTCGCCCAAAGGTTGGAAATCCCGAGAAGCGGGGGCTTTATAGAATCTATTGGATTCCTATTTAGATGCCGGAACAAGCCCAACATGACAGCACTTATTAGAAACCTGTCGCCTTATTCTAACGACATCACCTCTTAAGTGGAATTTCTTTGTCTTGGTACTTCTGTCTTGCGTCTTCTCCTATGCCGACGGTGCGTCGCCAAACTCTACGGTGAGGTTGTAGATGGCTGCCTTCGAGTCGTCGATAATTTTTTCGTTGTTAACCACCATTTCGCGAACGGCGCTTCCTATTTGCTCCTGTATTTGCTCAATGGCTTCCTTTTCGGTTGGTGCCTCTGCGTAGCATTCTTCTAGCGTGGGAGCAACTGCCATGTACAAATCTTCGTCGATTTGCTTTACGATGATCTTAAAAGTTAAGTCTCTCATGTTGGTTGTTATATTATCGGATGTAAAGTAGTGAAATCGGCTTGTCGTTGATCTTATCACCAGGGTAGTAAACGTGCTCGAGGTAGAGCCCCGATGGCGGAACGGTTAGCTTTGCGGGCTCGTCGGAGTGTTGTTCGAAGAAGCTGCGCAGCTTGGATGCGGTTATGTTGCCTCGTCCCACCTCGATGAGCACGCCAACCATGCGGCGAACCATCTTCCATAGGAAGTGCGAGCCGACAACATGGACGATGATGGAGTCGCCTTCGCGGTAAACTTCGACGCTGGTTACCTCCACGATGGTCGACTTGGTCTCGGAATCCTTGTCGCCAAACGAGCGAAAGTCTTTCATGCCAACCAGCATGTCGGCGGCCGCCTGCATATCCACAACGTTGAGGTCGTCCTTTATCCAGTAGGCGTATTTTTTGCCGAATGCGGTCTTTCGCGTGGCAATTTGGTAGACGTAGCTGCGGGCAATGGCGTCGTAGCGTGCGTGAAACTTGAGGTCGACCTCGTCGATGCTGATGATGGAGATGGATGCGGGCAGGTTATCGTTAAGCTTATAGCGCATTTGGGTGGTGGAAAGCTTGGTGGCAACGTCTAGGTGGGCAACCTGACCGAGCGCATGAACGCCTGCGTCGGTTCTTCCCGAGCCGTAGAGCTCGAACTTATCGGTTTTAAACACCTCGCGGCAGGCATCCATTATCTTCCCCTGCACCGAGCTGTGCCCTTTTAGCAGCTGCCAGCCGTGAAAGGCTGATCCATCATATTCTAACGTAAGCTTAAAGCGTGACATCTTTTCCTATTTGCCGTAAAGGTACGCATCAGAAGCGAGAGTAGAAAGAATGATTGGGGTGGATGCTAGGTTTGCGGCTCCGAAACATCCATTTCAGCCTTTCACTTAATAGTATTGCTCAGGATGTTTAGACGTTTTGCGGTTTGAACTATTGTTGGAGGGAGGTAAATTCCTTTTTTCATTTCTTTTCAGGGATGAAAAGAAACGAAACAAAGAAAAATCCTGCACGAAATAACTCGTTCGGTCGCTGCTTAGCGCTACCCCAATATTGGTTGTTGTTGATTGTTTATGGTTATTCATCTGATTATTCTTGTAGATGCTTCGCTCACTCGAACAGATTTCGTGCCTGTCTGGTATGTCCCGTTATCGGAAATTTTCGGGATGTCGGCTAACGCCTCCAGCTACGCCATGTTGTTTACGGGGAAAGGCTGTGCCGCATGGCTATGTTTATCCGCCGTTAGACGGTCTTCACCCGAATGAACGTCTTATTCTAGTAGTCTATGATAATTTCATTTGAAAAGATGGGAATGTTTCACGAATATGAACTGCTGCCTAATCGGAGAGCTGGAAGTCCCCTCTTTTAGCCGAGCAGGAGTAGCTTGTGCAGAAGTGGTTGATGCCGAAACATTGTTTATTGGGTGGTCAACTTCTCGGCTAAGAGAGGGGATTTAGGGGTGAGTCGAAAAATGGAGATGCGGTAAGCCCTTTTCAGGGACGCTTTCATCTATCTTGATGGCTGTGGGCATTAGTCTTTGTCAAATAGAGATATTATCTCTGGTCATCGATCCGTTTCCCATCCATCCTCATTGCTATTTCAACAATCAACGTAAATAGTTTACCTGCGGTATGTTGGAGAGCATACGTTATTGGTTGGCAACCGCTGTTGTTCGGTCGGTATATTTACTACTTTTACTGTAGGCTACCGCTGATTTTAGCGTATGGCGCTTGTTACACTTCCCCGGCTTGCGTCGGAATACATATTTAGCATGAAAAGGCTGATACTGATACTTCTTATTAGCGCGTTTACCTTGCCGTCGGTGGCACAAACTTCGCCGAAGGTGGGCCTCGTACTGAGCGGCGGTGGGGCAAAAGGGTTTGCGCATATCGGTTTGCTGCGGCTTATCGACTCGCTCCACATCAAGGTCGACTACATCACCGGCACCAGCATGGGAAGCGTTATCGGCGGGCTGTACGCCGTGGGCTACAGCGCCGATAGCATCAAGAATATTGTCCTTTCGCAGAACTGGAGTATGATTGTCAGCAACCGGGTGGAGCTTAATGGCATTAGCCCCGATGTGAAGGAGGAGTACGGGAGGTACATCTACGAGATGCCCGTTGATCGGCGCGGTTCTCGTCTGGCTTCTGCGCTGGTGGAAGGGCAGTTTATGTCGAATATGCTGAACTATTTTCTGTATCCGGTGCGTGACGTTAGCTCGTTCGACTCGTTACCCATTCCGATTCACTGCATAAGCACCGATTTGCTCACCGGAGAGAAGTGCGTGCTGCGCGAAGGATCGTTGCCGCTTGCCATTAGGGCTTCGCTGGCTATCCCATCGGTGTTCTCGCCAGTATATTTCGAGGGGCGTTTGATGGTTGATGGCGGTGTTGTCCGCAATTTTCCCGTCCAGGAGGTCAAGGAGATGGGCGCGCAGATCATCATCGGCGGGCATACCGGGTTTCGAACCTTCAATGAGGAGGAGATCCGTAAGCCGGTGAACCAGGTTATTCAGTCGTTTGCCTTTAATGCCATCAGCGATTTTAACGAGCAGCGGAAGATGGTAGACCTGCTGGTGGACTTCAACGACGTTTTGGGCAAGTACACCGCTGGCGATTTTCCGGCGTATAGGGAAATAATTCGGCTAGGTGAGGTTGAAGCACGGAAGCATCTCCCCGAGCTAATGGCGATTGCCGCCGCGCAGCGGTCCGATACGCTGCCTACCGTTGTCGCTCCCCATAGCGCTAGGCGGGTTTCCGTCCCCATCACGGCGGTAAAGATCCTTTCCGAGAAGGGAGAGCCGCTTAGCGAGGATCTGAAGGAGGTGGTACGGCTGCGGTTGGGCATTATTCTGGGGGAGGAGTACACCGCCGGCGAGCTCAACCAGACCATGAACCGCATCTACAGCTCGCTTTTCTTCGCGAAGGTAACCTACGAGTTCGAGCATAACGCCTCGGGGCTTACGCTGGTGGTAAAGGTTAAGGAGAATACTCCCGGATCGCTGAAGTTCGCCATACACTACGATACGAAGGAATCGGCCGGAATTATCCTCGCCAGCGAGTTTCGGAACTTCCTCGTTCCGCAATCGCGGGTAGTTGCCGCCGTCGATCTTTCCGACAGGGTCAAGGTGCGAGGTGTTTTCCACAAATACTTGGGTCATCAGCTCAGCTGGTGGCTGCGCTTTACCAGCGAGCTCGAGAACTACAAGGTTGCAGATGCCTACCTTTACGTCGCCAATAATTCCACGCTCTGCGAAAGAGGGATAAGCCAGAGCCTTGCCATCGGTAAAAACCTCGGTTTATGCAACGCGATATCCCTTTCGGGCGGCTACGAGCGGATGCTCATCAACCGCGATGAAAAGTTTATCTCGTTTATCAGTGGTCCCAATCGGCTATACCGGGGCGACTACTGGACGGCTGCCTTTACCTTCGATCGAAACAAGTTCAACCGGAAGTACTTTCCCACCAAAGGCGCGTCGCTTAAGGTGGAGGTACGGGGCTTCTTCGACAATAGCATGAAGGCGCGCTTTGGCGACACCGCCGAGGACCAGTACCTGAAGGGTATTCTCACCCCTTCCAGCGGCTTCAGCTACCCCAACCAGTACCAGGCGCTCGCCGACTACAGCTACCTGATCCCCATCCATCGGCGGGTTACCCTTTGCGGCAACGTCTACCTAGGGATTAGCAGCTCCGGCGACTCGTTTTTGGGCAGCAGCAGCTACCTTTACCCCTACGCGAAGTTCTACGTTGGCGGCGTAGAAACCCGGTCGAAGGCGAACTTCGTGAAAGCCATTGGGCTTCAGAGCGGCGAATTCTCGGCAGAGAACGTTGCCGTTGCCTCCCTAGACCTTCGCTACAACTTCTACCGCAAGTTCTACTTCGTTCCCTCGGCTAGCTACTGCGCCGATTCGCCGAAACCCCTCACCATCTTCAAGGATGCCCTAAAGGTTCGCGACTCGTTTATTAGCTACGGGGCATCGTTTATGGTCGATAGCTTCTTGGGGCCTGTTACCCTATCCGTTTTCAAGAAGAAAGGTGCCGAATCGTGGCAGTCGTACTTCAGCTTTGGGTATAAGTTTTAGGGATTGAGGGGTAAATTTCGCTTTTACAACTTGAATAAAACGACTATTGGAAGAATGAACAACCAACGGCGGACAGGTATACTAGTGCAGGATGACGTTCCCCCGTAAACAACATGGCGTAGCTGGAGGCGTTAGCCGACATCCCGAAAATTTCCGATAACGGGACATACCAGACCGGCACGAATCCCTGTTTGATCTGGAACATCCCGCTCTGCGGGAGAGCGGAGCCTCCACAACTCTACTCAGTGTAGTAAGGTTGTCAGGGGTACACCCTATAATTGGAATCGCAACATATCACCGCGACCGAGCGAGTTAATTCGTGCCAAGGGTTTTTCGTTCTTTTTGCCCTTCAAAAAGAACAGAAAAGAATATGAAATTCTCGTTGTTAAGCCTAGCCTCTACTAAATGTTGGGTCTTTATCTTTGAAAGCGAAATTCCTTTAGTAATTGTAGAGGCGGGGGAGCAGTTTATTCTTCACCTCTCAAGAAAAAGTAAAGGGATAAGGACGAACTCGACGGTCCCCTACAAGCTTTTGCTCGTCGCAAAGGTCTATCAAACGTAAGATAAAAGTAAAACCAGTGATGATGAACATACGACTACAGCACGATACAACAAATGTTGACTGGAATTTGGTGGTTACTATCCTCCAAAAGGTGGGTATGGCGTACCATACCAGCGAAATCCATCGCCGAGCCTTCGCGAATAGCCATACCGTTGTGTTTGCGTTCGACGGCGAGTTGTTGGTTGGCTTTGGCCGTGCCATTTCCGACGGCGAATACCAGGCTGCCATCTACGATGTTGCCGTGCATCCCGACTACCAAGGCAACAGAATTGGTAAAATGATCCTTCATGACATTGTTCAATCGATCCCCAGCTGCAGCTTTATCCTATACGCCTCGCCCGGTAAGGAAAAGTTCTACGAAAAGGAGGGCTTTAGGCGGATGAAAACGGGCATGGCGCTCTTCGTAAGCAGCGAGCGTATGCAGAAGAACGGCTTTACCGAGTAGAACAGCGTCATACCCGTGACTTTGCGTTTAAAAATAGCTTACTAGCGTTTATGAGTATGGTCGCTATCCTTAGCGGAGCATGGCTGAAATAAGAAATCATCGCTTAACCCATAGGCTCAATAGGGCATATCAGCCTCAAAAATCCGCCATTTTACCTGTAGAAACGTCATACGTGTTAAACTATGTGTTTGCACTGCTTTTTGGCGTAAAGTATTAGCTGTAAAATCGGTAAATGGTATTTTACTATGGTTGATGCCTACTCTAAATTGGGTGAAACACACATTATTTTAGGTTCTATGCACAAAAAAATGGGTGATTTAGGCAATAATTAACGCGATGTATACCAATATGACGGGTAAAATGCCCTTTTTTATGGGTAAAACATGCCTAAAAATGGGTGAAACACCCTTTTTTATGGGTGATTTATTGCTTTACAACGGTCGAAAGCTGCTTTACCATGGGTGATGCAGCCCTTTCTACTGGTGAGGTGCATTCATACAAGCGTAATGCCTAAGAATCCATCGGTGATATGGCGAGTTGCATAAGGCGAATGGCACCATTTGCAGGTGAAGCATACTGCTGTTCCGTTCAAGCTACGCTGCTGCCTGCTACTAATGAGTAAAACGTTTTCAGCAGCCGCTTCCCTCTTGCTGTAATAGTTTAGTAAAAAGGGATATCGTAACCGATTTGTTGCTAACTTGGGCGCATAAGCATTATTGTACCCATTTTTAATCGTATTGCACATGAATTTCTTGCGCCCACTCGTTCGAATGGGGGATGGACTACAAAAATGCTTGGTTGGCTTACCGATATAATCATCAATGAAAGGTGTTGTGAAGGTTTGTATATGGATCTAAACAAGTTGATGCCTAATAGTAAGATAAGATGAAAACAAGAATTGTCTACATATTAATTATATTTTCAATCTTTTGTTCCTGCAGTAAGGTAAAAGACCTGAAGGAAAAAGAAGTGTATGGTATTTTGAATGAGATAATGGAAGATGATAGCTTAATGTTCTCGAAAATTGATGTTGCCTATTTAGATATGCCATTAAACAGCTCATATCTAAATGAGTTTTCATCAAAAGACAAGGAATTTATAAAGAAACAGTATGAGAAAAACAGAATGCAGAAAGTAGATACCAATCAGCTAAAACTTTATAGGCCTAAAAGGAAAGTAGTTTTAGTATATGGGAATGATTCTGTTATTTACAAAGGACCGTCGGCCAGAATTTCATACCCGTATATTTCGATGGATAGGAAGAAGGTATTGCTAATGATTATTGATGACTCTGAGAAAAGTGGAGGTACATATCTTTACATAAAGGAGAATGATCACTGGAAAAAGAAGAAAACACTGGATCGTTGGATTAGTTGAAGTAAGTTAATCCGTGATTCAGACAATATTTAGAAGAACAAATTAAACCAAATACAGCTATGAAGCATTCAAAGATCGTTGCAGCGCTAGCGTTTACCCTACTGCTGCTGGTTAGCACGGGCACTCGTGCGCAGGAAAAGGAGCAGGATAGGGGTTACATTGTAGAGGTTGGGCAAATGGCGCCCGACTTTACCGTTACCACCACCGACGGTAAGACGTTTAAGCTATCCGAATGCCGCGGAAAAGTGGTAATGATTCAGTTTACCGCCAGCTGGTGCGGCGTTTGCCGAAAGGAGATGCCGCATATCGAGAGCGAAATATGGCTACCGCTCAAGAGCAAGGACTTTGTGCTGGTTGGTCTGGACCGCGACGAGGCTAAGGATGTGGTTTCCGCCTTCGCCAAGAAGATGAACATCAGCTATCCGCTGGCTCCCGATCCAAATTCGGGCGTATTTACGCTCTACGCCAAGAAGGAGGCTGGCGTAACCCGCAACGTTATCGTCGATAGGGACGGAAAGATCGTCTTCCTCACCCGCCTCTACGACGAAAAGGAGTTCAACGCCATGAAGGAGGTGCTCTTTAAGCTGGTGGAGAAGTAGATAATATGAGCATGATGTCATTATTTTTTAGTAAAAAACGAATTTAGGTTTATGAGGTTAATATCATTTGTTGCTATTGTTGCTTTCTCATTTGTCTCCGATAGCTTTACCTTTAAAGTGGTATCGTATAGCATGTACAATACTTTGAAAATAGAGCAAATAGTTAATTGTGAGAAGAGCAAGAGCATCCTTCGGAATGATATAATTGTATTTAATGAAGATTACTACTCGAAAGGAAAGGAGGATGCTTGGATTTATAGGGTTATTGGTATTTCAGGTGATAGCGTTAGAATTCGAAATGGAAATGTTTTTGTAAATTCTATAAAGGAAAAGCCTATAAGTAGCATTAAGTTACAATATCAGATTAAGTCAAAGCATGATCTTGTATTAAGCTTTTTAGATGAATCTTCCTGCATTACTCAAACATCCAATGAGGTCGTTGCTTTTCTATCTACGAATGAAATAGCACTTATTAGGAAAACATATCCTTCGGCAAAAATTGCAAGGGTTTGCAACTACTCATCCGAAGGAATTATTTCTCCAGAAGAGGGTGAAACTTGGAATTCTGATAATTTCGGAATGCTTTATATCCCTCGTGTTGGTGACACTGTGAAGATAAATGAGCGTAATAAGCTTTTATATCACGATATTATAGGAGATGGCATGCCTAATGATTCAACAATAGTGGTTAAGGAGAAATTATACTTTGTATTAGGTGATAATCGTTATTCTGCAGCAGATTCAAGATTTATTGGTTTTGTGTCAGAAAGCAAGATAATAGGGAAAGTAGTTAGTAAATAGTATGCTTAACGTTCAATAGATCCTATATTTCATTCTGTCAGATAACATTCTGCGCGAGATGAGAGAACGATTCTAGAGTTTAATTGCTTGTAAATATCAAGAATATCTCAATGATCGACTTCCGCAACATCGCCTACCTACGGCAGGGCAACGCTCGGCAGCAGCAGGCATACGCCTTGCTAACGGAGCACGCCGTTATGGAGACGCTGCAACCCTTTGATCCGATACTCGTGGGGAGTATTCCGCTTAACGTAGGCACCGAAACAAGCGACATCGACATCATCTGCTGCTGGCAGACGAAGAGCGAGTTTGTCGATGCGGTGTTCCGCGCGTTTGGTACAATCGAAAACTTTAGCATTACCGACAAAAATACCGACGAAGGCTGCATAGTTCGATGCCAGCTAACCCTCCACGGTGTCGATATCGAGATATTTGGCAGTAGCGTGCCCTCCGATCAGCAGAACGCCTACAAGCGGATGCTCGCCAAGTACGAAATTATTGAGCGCAATGGCGAAGACTTTCGTCAGGCGGTTGTTAACCTCAAGCAAAAGGGGGTTAAAACTGGCGAGGCCATTCGGATGTTGCTCGAAAACTCAAAAGAATATTTGGATGAACCATAGGCATAATTTTGGCAGAACGAAATAATGAATTGCGAATTGTACTTTTAGAGAGTTGTTGCCATGACAAAACTAGATATGTATGCGAAGTAAATATAATCGATACGTTACTTTTCCAACAAAAAGACTTCTTTTTGTTGGGATTGCCTTAACTACGTTCGGTATAGCCGCAATTGCTATTGCCGCATATCATTTTGATACCATATTTATTCCAAAAGAGAGTCGATGCGACAGCTACTACGATTATTTTATTCAAAGATTAGAGTACGAACAGCGTCAATACAAGTTGGAAAGAGATGGTACAGATGTAAAAATGGTATTTGATGCTGATGCATACTTTAAGATATTTGATCATCTTACCATTAAGAAAGGGTGGGGGTTAGATTGCTACTACTATAGAGATAAAATTGGTAGCTCTCCCTATGTATATGTGAGAAAGTTAAGCAACAATAAAGACAGTCTTTTAAGGACATTGGGGAATCGAGGTATATTTAGATATAGTGATTCTATTGCGTTGAATAAGTATGTAGTACCAACCGACAGTAAAAAGGGGCTATTTCAGCTGCTTGTTCTTGAATTATTAGGGTCAAACTTTGCAGAAGGTTCGCATTTTATGTATAGTCATGTCGATATCATAAGCTCTAAAAGAGCTATGAAGAGATTGATGAAGGTAATAGATTTTGATCCTAAGGTGAAGAAAAGAATTAAGAATATTGATTTCACCATTTCTTCGAAAGATTATCGTGATTCAGTTACGTACAGATGGGTTGTGTTTACTGCTTGGGGAGGCTTTTACGAAGATGTGTTCAGTATAAATAAGAAAACTCCATATACTCATAGAAGAATAAAACGATCTCATTTAGAAGAATATGATTGTGGAATATTGTTCTGATGGACAGTATGCTCTATCTTCTCTTTGCTAAGCGTAAACTCTGCCTATGTTTTATCTCTTACTGCCTTCTGGCGTACCGTGGGCAAGGCTGGTAGCCTTGGCTATTTGAGCGTAGCGGGGACACTAAGCATAACGAAGGTTTAACCCATGATTCAAGCTTGTTTTTGGTTTTTAATTTAGAATAGCTGTTTATCGAATGGGCGTAACTGCCCAATAAAAAGTCCGAAGATGCTGAATTGCACCTTCGGGCTTTCTTTAACATGAGCGTTGCCTGCCTTATTTTGTTCCAAACTCGGTTGCCAGATCGAGCATGTTTAGGAATCCAAGCTTAACAATGCGCTGAATCTTTTCGGTCTCAACCTTATCGGCGGTTAACCGTCGATAAAGTAGAGGCTAGGCTGCTGTTGGTCGCGCCTTGGCGGTATTAAGAAGGGTAAGCCTAGCCGTATCACAAAAAAAGGGGGAGGATGAGAGGGCTAACCCCAACTATCGCTCCCCCTCGGGCAGTATAATATACGATTAAAAACAATTTTACGGCGACAGCCGAGCTGCCAACTACCGCTACACCGTTTCGTGCTCGGTGCGGCTGATGATTTCGTTCTGCAGTTCCGGTCCCAGATCGTTGAAGTAGTCGCTAAATCCGGCAACGCGTACAATAAGATCCCTGTAGAGCTCCGGATGCTGCTGCGCCTTACGGAGCGTATCGGCGTTCACCACGTTAAACTGGATGTGGTGACCGTCGAGCCTGAAGTAGCTGCGCACCAAGCTCGACACCCTGCGGATTGCCTCGTCTCCGTTGAAGAATTGAGGGGCGAACTTCATGTTTAGCAGCGTTCCCCCAGTTCTAACATGGTCTATCTTAGCTGCCGATTTAACGACGGCTGTTGGCCCATGCGTATCGCAGCCCTGCGATGGCGAGATCCCCTCCGAAAGCGGAGTCGTAGCCTTGCGTCCATCGGGCAGCGCCCCGGTAACCTTGCCGAAGTAGATGTGGCAGGTGGTGGGCAGCAGGTCTACACGGTGAACGCCACCGCGCGCGTTAGGTTTTCCATCTACTGCATTGTAGTATATCTCAAATACCTCGTTGAGGCAGCGATCGGCACGGTCGTCGTCGTTGCCATATTTTGGAGTGTTGAAGATAAGCTCGTTTCGGAGCGCCTCATGGCCCACGAAGTTATCCTTTATGGCGTCGAGCATCGCCTGCATGGTAGCGCTGCCCTTCTCGTACACGTGGTAGCGCAGCGACGACAGGCAATCGGTGATGGTTCCCAGCCCAACCCCCTGAACGTAGGTGGTATTGTAGCGAGCACCACCCGAACAGTAGTCCTTTCCAGTGGTAATGCAGTCGTCAATAAGCAGCGACAGGAACGGAACAGGCATGAACTCGCCAAAAATCTGCTCGTTCTTTAGGTTACCCTCAATCTTTATCTGCATAAAATGGTTTACCTGCTTCTCAAAAGCCTCCAGCAGCTGCTCGTAGCTGGTAAACGTGGTAGCATCACCGGTTCTTAGGCCCATCTGGGTGTTCGTTCTCGGGTCAAAACCGTTGTTCAGCGTCAGCTCCAGTATCTTGGGCAAGTTAAAGTAGCCGGTAAGCCAGTACGCCTCGGTTCCGAACGCGCCCACCTCTACGCAGCCGCTTGCACCACCCCTTCGTGCATCAACAATGCTCTTCCCCTGGCGCAGCATCTCCTGCACCATCGCGTCGGTATTGAAGATGGAGGGCTGCCCAAAGCCGGTTTTGCTTATTTTGATGGCACGGTCGATAAAGCTATCGGGATTCTTCTTCGAAAGCTGCACCATCGAGCTAGGTTGCAGCAGGCGCATCTCCTCAATCACGTCGAGGATGAGGAACGAAACCTCGTTTACACCATCAGCACCGTTATCCTTCACCCCACCAACGTTGATAAGGCAGAAATCGGTGTAAGTGCTGCTCTCCTGAGCGGTGATGCCCACCTTTGGTGGCGATGGGTGGTTGTTGAACTTCACCCAGAAGCACTGCAGCAGCTCGCGGGCCTGCTCGTAGGTTAGCGTACCCTCCTCGATTCCTTTCGTGTAGAATGGCTCAAGATGTTGATCAAGCCTTCCCGGATTGAATGCATCCCAAGGGTTGAGCTCTGTCACCACTCCAAGGTGCATAAACCAGTAGTATTGCAGCGCCTCGTGAAAGGTGGTCGGTTTATTGGCGGGAATTTTGCGGCAAACCTCAGCCATTTTTTGCAGCTCATCCTTTCTGATTGGGTCAGCCTCGCTTTTTGCTAGTAGTTCCAGTACATCGGCATGGCGGTTGGCAAAAGTAATGATGGCGTTGGCCGCAATTCGCATGGCCTTTAGCTCCTCAATTTGGGTGATATCACCATTGCTACGCTTCTCCAGCTCCTTATCTATTTGTGCGATGAAGTCATTCATCCCCATCTGGTAGATTTTTCCGCCGCACACCGTATGCCCAGGAGCGCGCTGCTCCATAAACTCGGTGAAGATACCCGCTTCAAAGGCCTGCTTCCACGCTGGACTCATGGATTGCATAATGCGCTCACGGTTATTCTTCCCCGTCCAGTAGGGAGTGATGATATCCCGAAAGTCTTTTCGGGTTTGCTCATCAACCTTAAACGATACATTCTTGCGCGTATTTAGGATATCCAAGTCCTCCTGCGTGTGTACGCATATCTCCGGATAGGTTGGCGTTGCCTTTGGCTTTGGTCCACGCTCGCCAACAATCAGCTCTCCATCGCCGATGTAAAGTCTTTTATGGGTTAGGATGTATTCAAACGCCATCGCGCGCTGTACTGGCACCGAAAGGTTTACGTTTTCAATGCTCTTGTAGAACTCCGTGATAAGTACTCCTCTCTCCGACGATAGCGTGTTGACCGCATTCAGGGTCTCCTCTCTCAGTCTTTTAACTCGTTCGTTCATGGTTCTTGTTATAGCTCGGGTTATTACTTGTTATCCTCCAATTGATACCTTTACTCCTTGCTCCTGGAACAGGGTAAAGTAGCTCTGTAGCTCCTCATTCTTCAGCGATTTATGCTCAAAAAGCGAATTGCTGATGCCCAACCGCTCGTACTTCGACTGGGCGATGGTGTGATAGGGAAGCAGATCAACCCTTACCACGTTCCTCAGCTGGGCAACAAACGACAGAATGCTGCTCATCTCCTCGTCGTTGTAGTTAAAGGTTGGTATTACAGGGATGCGAATCTGTACAGGGACGCCTCGCTCCGACAGCTTCCTAAGGTTATCAAGTATGATGTCGTTCGAAACGCCCGTGAATTGGCGATGCCTCTCCTCGTCGATGCACTTAAGGTCGTAGAGGAAGAGGCTGGTAAAGGGGATGATGCTCTCGATGTTCGTCCAAGGCGTAAGCCCCGAGGTGTCCACCGCCGTATGAATCCCTCTCTGGTGAAGCTTTTCGAGCACCTGCTGTAGAAACTCATGCTGGAGCATCGGCTCACCACCCGAAAAGGTCACGCCACCGCCCGACTCCTCCATAAAAATGCAATCCTTTAGCAGCTCCTTTGTCAGCTCATCGGCCGTTATTTCGTAGCCAATGCTGTAGGGCATGGCGTAATCTACCCCATCAACCTTTACCGTTTTGGTAGATTGCTCTATTTCCTTGCATAAGCCTTCGGGGTTATGGCACCACTGGCAGCGTAGAGGGCATCCCTTTAGGAATACAGCTGTGCGTATCCCAGGGCCGTCGTTTACCGCAAAGCGCTTGATGTCAAATACAACTCCTTTCTCCATAGTATAAATGGGAGTTTGCTATTCGTAAGTACGTTTTTGAAAAAATGTTGGGATGGGAGCACAAGTACGTGCATCCTCGGTGTGGAAGGATGGCGATCAGCAGATCCAGCAGTCGTAAAGGCCTTTGCCCTGCTGGTGGTATTGGTTATTTACGTGGAGCGTAAGCATGGGCGCAATATAGCTTTTTTATCGATATCTCCCTATGGATACAAGAATTAGCAGGAGCGTCGCAACTCCTCGTATCCGTACTGCGTACAGGCCAGCATGCCGTTGGCCGCTTTTTTTGATGGCCATCGGGCTGGCCGATTGCGTCGGAAAGCTGGCCTGCCGGTTCGCCTGTATGGCCATAGCCGAACAGCTGCTGCCTTTGCTTGTGCAGCATGGTGCCGATGGGGCTGCACTCCTCCAACTGCTTGCTGCTATCCCTGCCCGATAGCTTAGTCCTTATCCGTGCCCTCCTTTTATCAACCGCCGATAGGTGTTTTACGGATTCGAGCATCGGATGACCTTCAACGACACGCTTTACCAGGGTAGCCTGCTGTGCCTTTTCTGAGCTTTTGCTGTCGCGCTGCCTCTTTTGTTGCTGAATAACCTCCATTCGAAAGCCGTTTCGGGCTGTAATGCTGGCAGAATACTGCCTGTAACCCGTAGAACGGCAACGGATGGTTGCAGAACTGCGCATAAATGTGGCAGAACCATACCTAAAATATGCAGAACTCTACTAAATATTATCAGAACCGCATGGAGAAGTTGCAGAACTCGCTCAAAAACTGGCAGAACTACGCATGGAATCTTGCATTTTAAACCATGGTTTCATGCTTTAAGTACCTTTTTACGAGATGCTAACGGTTAGCAATAAAAAAACTTACCTCTTTTGGTGTTTTTGTAAGGGCAAAAAGAATCAAATGTATAATCGCTACTTATTGCTGCTACTCTAAGGCATACAAGCTGCCGCTATATGGCTTGCCTGTACAAAAGAAATATCGGCGAAACCTCCAAACATTTATGCCATCATCCACTAGCAAATGTTTTAGAAGCTTCGCCGATATTCTATTACTTATTTCCTAAGCTACGCCAGCTCAGCGTTAGGGAACAACCACAAAGTTCGAATGTATTGACTCCACATTCTCGCTGTTTACCGCCGTTACGTAGTAGATCTTCCCCGACTCCACCTTTGCGGTTAGCTCGGTTCCAATTTGCCTTGTCTTTGCGAGGTACGAGTTGGGCTTATCCCCATTTTTTTCGAGGGCGTATACCGCATACTTGTCGGCTCCCGAAGCGGCCTTCCAGCTAATAGCCGAACCTGCCAGGGTTACCACTGGGGCTTTTGCTACTGGGGCAACACGGGTACCCATAACCGGAGGGAGTGCCTTGCTCTCGTACTTAGCCTTCAGGAAGGCCGATAGTTCCGCATTCTTAACGCTCTGCATTCGGTAAAAGAAGCAGCCAAAGATGTTCGAGCTCTTCTGTACCTCATCCAGCTGCCGTCCAATTTCATCTACGCTGCCATACGCAGGGTAGCTTGGATCTTTGTACTTGTATGCCCCAACGCCAAGTATAATTGGGATGCCCTTTGCGTTGCTATTCCAGAAGGCGGCTTGTTTCCCAAAGTCGGCCGTTTTATGGCCAAACTCCCAGTACACCTGTGGCGCAAGGTAGTCTAGCCACTTATTTTCGAGCCACACAAATGGGTCGGCATACAAGTCGACGCTGTTCTCACGGCGTCCCGATGGCGATATCCCAAACAGCACCTCTGGTTTGGTGCTTTTTATGGCAGCGTAAACCTCCTTTACCATGGTATTTACGTTTTGTTCGCGCCAGGCGGTAATCGATAGCCCATTGCCATACTTTGCAAAAGCATCTCTATCGTCAAATACGAAGGGATCAGAAGCCTTTGCACCTGATGGATAAAAGTAGTCGTCAAACTGAATGGCGTCCACCTTGTAGCGAGTGATAATATCCTTCACCACGGCAACTAAGTGCGCTCTTACCTCTGGAATGCCGGGGTTAAAGTAACGCACCTTATTGAAGGTAACAACCCAACTTGGATTTTTTACCGCTACGTGGTTTGCTGCTAAGGTTAATGATGTTGATCCAATTCGGTAAGGATTAAGCCATGCGTGGAATTGTAAACCCATCTTATGAGCCTCATCCACAGCATATGCTAGTGGATCGTATCCTGGGTCAGTTCCCTGCGTTCCTGTTAGCATATTCGACCAAGGCTCTAGAGTGGAGGCGTACATTGCGTCAGCCATTGGGCGTACCTGAAAAATAACGGCGTTAAAGTTTAGCGACTGACTAGTAGTTAGCAGATTCTGTAGTTCCTTTTTTTGTGCATCAGCATTACTCGTAGTGCTTGGCCAGTCTAGGCTATAAGCGGTGGCAATCCAAGCTGCTCGAATTTCTCTTTTCGGAACAATAATCTCATTCTTGGTGACATCAAAGCCGCCATCTGTCTCGGACGATGAAGAATCTTCTTTACTACACGAGGCTGCTACGAAGCCAAGTAGAAGGGCATAGATGCCCCATTTTAGGTTAACCTTAATCATTTCTTTAGGTGTTTTAAAGGTGTCTTTGCGAATTATTGGCTAATATGCGTTAATTCGACACTCAAAACTAATAAACAAGACTAATTAAATGCATGCGTACGCAATCAATAGTTAACAAAACAATGTTCAACTCAGGCATTTCTTTCTATTATCTTTTATAAAAGGTATGGTTTCCAATTCGGTAGTAGAAGTGCAAGTTGTTGCAGCACCTTCCGGAGTTGTGCTAGTTATTATCTTCCCTTTCTACAAAGATGACTTTCAGAATTTATGGCACGTAGTCCACTAATCAACGAATTCAACTTTAGCACAGCGTATATCGTACATCGACTTCTATCAAACCTGAATGAAAACGAGCAACATTTTTATGTGGAAATGCATATTTTCACTCCGTCTTTTGAATCACCTATAATCAAGAATCTAAAACAAGAAAAGTCATGTTAATCCGAAAAAGGCACCTGCTAGTCTTCATGTTATCAGCTGCATCTTGTACCAATCTGGAGGCGCAAGAAATTGATCCGTATAATACAGACTCTGGTAAGCCTAAAGATATCTATGGTTACCAACTGGTATGGAATGACGAGTTCTCTGTCGATGGAAAACCATCACCCGAAAGTTGGAAGTGCGAAGAGGGTTTTGTACGTAATAAGGAGCTTCAGTGGTATCAACTCGATAATGCAAAATGTTCCGGAGGAGTGCTTACGATTGAGGGGCGTCGCGAAAAGGTAAGTAATCCTAACTACAACCCTACAAGTTCAGACTGGAAAAAGAACCGACAATTTGCCGAATATACTTCAGCAAGCATTAAGTCGGTTGGTCTACGCGAATTTCTGTACGGTCGCTTCGAAATCCGCGCCAAAATCGACGTTGCCAAGGGTGCATGGCCAGCCATCTGGACGTTGGGTAACTCAATGGAGTGGCCTTCCTGTGGCGAAGTCGACTTGCTGGAGTACTATATAGCCAACGGAGTACCTTCTATTCTGGCTAACGTGGCTTCTGGAACGAACACCCGATGGAATGCGAAGTGGAATAGCAAAATTACCCCGCTATCGCACTTTATCGAAAAAGATCCCAATTGGGCGAGTAAGTTCCATGTGTGGCGCATGGATTGGACGCCCGATTCAATTAACTTATACCTCGACGATGAGTTGCTTAACACCACTCTTCTGACGAATACGCTAAATGCTGATGGAAGCCAGCCTTTTCATCAACCTCAGTACATCCTGCTTAACCTTGCATTGGGCGAAAATGGTGGAGATCCTTCGCAATCGAAGTTCCCGATCACCTTTCAGGTCGACTATGTGAGGGTTTATCAGAAAAAGTAGGCTAAAGAGAGTTCTCTTAGGGAACTGAATCGGTAGTCTCTTAAGAACGAAGTCACGTGAGGTATTTATCAAATAGGAAAAGCAAGGATACATCATGTATCCTTGCTTTTCTTTATAGTTTACTATCTCGTTGTAGAGTATTTTACAGCCTTACTTTTACGGTTTTGGTAGGCTTGCTCTCGTTGTATAGGCGGTCAAGCGCAGTTACGCTAAAGTTGTAGCGTCTTCTGCCTTTCTCTCTCTTTATGAGGATAGAGGTATCCCTTGTTATCGTGTAAATGTTTGCTGGGTTGTTGTAGTCCATTTTATCTTTAAATCGGTATACAACAAAGTACCTAGCCTTATCAAGTTCCGAGGTTGTGGTGTCGTTTACCGACCAGTTAAGTTTAGCCCCTTCCTTACGATTTTTTACTGAGAAATGTGTTGGAGCATTTGGTGGAAGGCTATCGATAAAATTCATCTGAGGTATGAGAGCGGGATATTGGTAGAATTGGGCTTTCAGCTGCTCATTAACGTTAAGGTTATCGTCAAGGAACGACTTTGCACTGAAAAAGATGCTGCCTCCGATTCCTGGAATCGTCCGGTTAAGCGTCATCTGTCGGCTAATCTCCTTTCCATCGGCCCACTCCTTAGTTTTAGAATTAGAATCAACTCTGTAATATCCCTGTCCTATATATAGCGGAGTGCCGTTGCTGTTTTTGCTCCACCATTCAGCAAGCGTTTTGTAGTCAGCAACTTTTAATCCGATGTGCCAGTAGAGTTGGGGTACAACGTAGTCTATCCATTTATTCTGCATCCATAGCAAAATGTCGGCGTAGAGTTCGTCGTAGTTCGATCCTCCGTTAGTTTCTGATCCTCGAGGGTCGTTAGCCTTATTTCTCCAGATTCCAAATGGTGAGATCCCAAATTTGACGTATGGCTTAGCAGTTCGAATGCTATCGTGGAGCATTCGAATAATGAGGTTAACGTTATCGCGGCGCCACATTTCTTTTTGATCGGAGGTAAAACTGCGAGGATAGGTGGCAAACGAAGCACTGTCGGGAAAGTCCACACCTTTAATTTTGTAGGGGTAGAAGTAATCGTCGAAGTGAACACCGTCGATATCGTATCGTTTTACTACATCCATGATAACCTTAAGCACGTGCTCACGGGTTTGGGGTAATCCTGGATCGAAGTAGCGCTGGTTGCCATAGGTAACTAGCCATTCGGGGTGCTGCTTAATTATATGTGCTGGATCGATTTCTTTATAGGAGGTATCTTTAACGGTTCTGTAGGGATTAAACCATGCGTGAAACTCCATGCAGCGCTTGTGACACTCCTCTATCATAAACTTAAGAGGGTCGTAGAATGGATTTGGAGATACACCTTGCTTACCTGTGAGATACATTGACCATGGCTCAAGTTTGGAGTCGTAAAGAGCATCGGCACAAGGACGAATTTGAACGATGACGGCGTTTATGCCAACATTCTTAAGTCGATCGATCAACTTAATGAATTCTTGACGCTGCTGATCAGGGGGGAGATTCTTTGCTGATGGCCAGTCAATGTTCTCCACGGAAGCAATCCAGGCGGCTCGCATCTCATGTTTTGGACTTAAAGTTCTTGCTCCAGCGGTCGCTATTATGGCTAGTAGCAGAGCCGTCAGGATAGGACGTAAAAATGCTTTCTTCATGTGTTTAAAGGTTTCAATTTTAATCAAACTTGGTGCTATTTTTGATTGATGGTCTCTGTAGGATACAATAAAAGGGGACATCAAATAAGACGTCCCCCTTTTTATTACTTGTTGATAGCCTAGTCTAGTGTTTTCTTCACCTCAATTAGTTCGTAGCCTTCAATGAAGTCGCCAGTTTGAATGTCGCTATAGTTCTTAATGCTCAAACCACACTCGAAGCCGCTCTTAACCTCCTTAACGTCATCCTTAAAGCGCTTAAGCGAATCCAACTCTCCCGAGTGAACCACAATACCGTCGCGGATAATGCGGATCTTGGAGTTGCGAACAACTGTGCCCTCGCGAACAATACATCCGGCAATCGTCCCCACCTTGGTAATCTTGAATACTTCCATAACCTCAACAGAGCAGGTTGTCTCTTCCTTGATTTCAGGAGAAAGCATACCCTCGATCGCATCCTTAACCTCGTTGATAGCATCGTAGATGATCGAGTAGTGACGGATTTCAATACCCTCGTTCTCTGCAATACGGCGAGCGTTGGTTGATGGACGAACCTGGAATCCAACAACGATTGCATTTGATGCAGCAGCCAACAAAACATCAGATTCAGAGATTTGACCTACTGCCTTGTGGATTACGTTAACCTGTACCTCTTCGTTCGAAAGCTTGATGAGCGAGTCGGTAAGTGCTTCGATAGAACCATCCACGTCACCCTTAACGATGATGTTAAGTTCTTTGAAGTTTCCAACGGCAATACGGCGACCGATTTCGTCGAGTGTAATATGCTTGGTTGCACGTAGACCCTGCATACGCTGCAACTGCTCACGCTTGTTGGCGATATCCTTTGCCTCGCGCTCTTCAAGTACATTGAAGGTTTCACCTGCGGTTGGAGCTCCGTTCAAACCGAGCATCAGTACAGGAACAGATGGTCCTGCCTTGGTTATCTTCTTACCGCGCTCGTTGAACATTGCTTTTACGCGACCGTAGTATGGTCCCGAAAGAACAACGTCTCCAACTTTAAGCGTTCCTGCATGAACCAGCATAGTAGTAACGTAACCGCGACCCTTATCAAGAGTCGATTCGATAACGGAACCTACTGCATTCTTGTTTGGATTTGCTTTTAACTCTAGCATTTCGGCCTCTAGTAAAACTTTATCTAAAAGTTCCTGAATGCCTTCGCCCTTTTTGGCTGATATTTCTTGAACCTGATACTTACCGCCCCAATCCTCTACGAGGTAGTTCATGGCGGCAAGCTGTTCGCGAATTCTTTCTGGATTGGCTCCTGGTTTATCCACCTTGTTGATGGCGAATACCATTGGAACACCTGCGGCAACTGCGTGGTTGATGGCCTCCTTGGTTTGAGGCATCACGCTATCGTCTGCAGCAATAATGATGATGGCAATATCGGTAACCTTAGCTCCACGAGCACGCATCGCAGTAAATGCTTCGTGACCTGGGGTGTCGAGGAACGTAATTCTACGCTCGTCGTCGATCTTTACAGAGTAGGCTCCAATGTGCTGGGTGATACCACCTGCCTCACCGGCAATTACATTTGCTTTACGTATGTAGTCCAACAGCGATGTTTTACCGTGGTCTACGTGACCCATTACGGTAACAATTGGAGAGCGGGGGAGTAGATCCTCTGGCTTATCCTCCTCTTCCTGGATAGATTCTTGAATTTCAGCAGCAACGAACTCAACCTTATAGCCAAACTCTTCAGCTACCAAAACAAGGGCCTCTGCATCCAAACGCTGGTTGATAGATACCATCAAACCTAGGTTCATGCATGCTCCAATTACATCGGTAACCGGAACATCCATCATGTTAGCCAACTCGTTTACGGTAACAAACTCGGTTACTTTGATGATGCTACGTTCTGCCTCAGCAAGTTCTTGCTCAGCCATCATACGCTGACGAACATCGTCGCGCTTATCTCTACGATATTTCGAACTCTTGCTCTTCGCACCTTTTGCAGTAAGACGAGCTAGAGTATCCTTAATTTGCTTTTGTACATCTTCGTCGCTAACCTCTTTATGTATAGGTTTCTTAGCGGCAAACTTTGATCCACCTTTTTGTGGACCTGCTGGATTACGGTTAACCTGTAGACGGTTACCACCTCCTTGACCTTGCTGTGCTCCTGGCTGACCTTGGCGAGGTCCTTTTTGTGGACGGCTAGCGTCAGTTTGCTTTGGACCCTTTTCAAGTGGTTTTGCACGAGGTGGAAACTGAGGCTGACGAACGCCGTCTTGAGCCTTAGACTCTCCTTCTACGTTAACTTTTTGATCGGGCTTAATGCGCTTGCGCTTCTTCTTGTTCTTATCTCCTGCATTTGGGGTATTTGCCGAAGTAGCAACTGGCTTCTTCTTAGGCGCAAAAGCCGACAAGTCAATTTTGCCAACAACGGTTGGTCCCGAGAGCTTTTCTACGTCAGCCCTAAAAAGTTCTTCGCTGGTTTCGGTAGTTGTTTCAACCACCTCTTCTTTTACAACTACTTCTTTCACTAAATCTTTTTTCGTTTCTTCAACGCCCTTTTTAGGTTCTTCGGCGATTTCCGGCTCTTTCTCAGGTGCAGGAGTTGGCTTGGGGCGGTTTGGTTGTTTACCTTCGGTATCGTCAGGTGTTGCTGGCTTTTCTTGCACAGGCTTAACCTCTTCGACTATTTTATTCTCGACTGGTGCAGAAGGTTTATTTTCTGCAACTACTTTATCTTCTACAGCAACTACAGGAGTAGCAGGTTCTATTTCTGCCGCTTTTTCAATTTTGACTTCTTGTGTTTTTTCGATAGGCGAAGGTTCGGTTTTCTCCGCTTTAACCTCAGCAGCAGGTTGCGGTTTTACTTCCTCTTCGATAGGTGATTCGTTGGCAGCAGGACGGGCAACGCGCTTAGGCTCGAGATCTATTTTGCCTATGATGTTCGGTCCCTTAATCTTTGGAGTCTCAATTTTTTCCACCTCTGGCTCATGGTGCTTATGCCTTTCGGTGTTGGTGTTGTCCTTTAGGATGATGCTCCGTTCGCTATCGTCCTCGCTTTCATCTTCGTCGTCAGGGGTTGAGCCTTTAAGCACGTCGTCTATAGACACAGTAGCCTTTTTTTCTCGGATGCCCTTAAGGTCAACCTTGCTGGCTTCTGCTTTTAGCTTAAACTCCTTGCCGAATTCCTTCTCCAGCAATAGGTATGCTTCGGTGGTTATTTTGGAGTTAGGGTTCGAGTCGACCTCTATTCCCTTCTTATGAAGAAAATCTACAATGGTCTGAACCCCTACGTTTAACTCCTTAGCTGCTTTAAGGAGCCGTGTTGATTTATCCTGCGTCATACTTATCCTATCGATTTTTTAGTGAAGGCAAATTTAATACAATGTGCTACGCATCAAACTCCGAACGAAGAATGTTTACCACTTCGACTACAGTTTCTTCTTCTAAGTCGGTTCTGCGTACCAACTCGCTTACCGAAATTTCGAGTACGCTCTTAGCTGTATCGCAGCCAATATTCTTGAGCTGATCGATGATCCAGCCTTCGATTTCATCGCCGAATTCGTCTAGTGATACGTCTTCGTCGTTCTCTGAGTTTTCTCTGTAAACGTCGATTTCGTAACCGGTTAGCTGACCTGCCAACTTGATGTTGAGTCCACCCTTACCAATGGCAAGCGATACTTCGGTTGGTTTTAGGTACACATCTGCTTTGCTATTTTCCTCATCGAACTTAATGCTGCTAATCTTAGCGGGGCTAAGGGCACGAGAGATGTACAGCTGCGTGTTATGCGTAAAGTTGATAACGTCGATATTTTCGTTGCGAAGTTCACGAACGATTCCGTGAATGCGTGATCCTTTCATACCAACGCAAGCTCCAACTGGGTCGATGCGCTCGTCGTAGCTCTCTACGGCTACTTTTGCGCGCTCGCCAGGTACGCGTACAATCTTCTTTATGGTGATTAGCCCGTCGAAAATTTCGGGTACTTCCTGTTCGAAAAGGCGCTCTAGGAATACGGGTGATGTTCTTGAAAGGATGATAAGTGGGTTGCTGTTGCGCATTTCAACGCGAACAACTACTGCCTTTAGCGTATCGCCTTTGCGGTAGAAGTCAGATGGAATTTGTTCGGTGCGGGGCAGGATGAGCTCGTTGTTTTCATCGTCGATAACAAGGATCTCTTTCTTCCAAACTTGGTACACCTCTCCGTTGATCACTTGGCCTACCTTGTCTTTATACTTGTTGAAGATGCTCGCTTTTTCGAGATCCATGATTCGGCCTGCTAGATTTTGGCGGAGTGCAAGGATTGCGCGGCGTCCGAACTTCTCGAACCTGACCTCTTCAGATACTTCTTCGCCAACTTCGTAGTCCTCGTCAATCTTTTTGGCTTCGCTAAGCGGAATCTCTTTAGTCGGATCTTCCAACTCGCCATCGGCAACCACGATACGGTTGTGGTATATCTCAAGGTTCCCCTTGTCGATATTCACGATGATGTCGAAGTTTTCGTCGCTTCCGTAAAGTTTTACGAGAAGGCCACGAAATACGTCCTCAAGAACGCTCATCATGGTTGGACGGTCTATATTCTTGAGTTCTTTAAACTCTGCGAATGTTTCTATAAGGTTAAGATTTTCCATCTGCAACAAGCTTATATCTCTTTCTTACTTGAATGATATTGTTTCTTTAGTCGATTTCGCATCGGCAAAGGCAATGCGCTGCTTTACCTCTACGACCTGCTTTTTCTTGGTTCCCTCGATTTGCTCCTTTCTGGAGAAGGTAACCTCGAAATCCTCGGGAGTTACCTCGCTTAGGGTTCCGGCAACTTTGGTTCCGTCGAGCAGCTGCACCTCTACCAAACGGCCTACGGCTTTGGTGTACTGGTGGTGAACTTTGAAAGGTTGACCGACTCCAGGTGATGCAACCATTAACTCGAAATCTTCTTTTTCGCGGTCGAGCGAGCCCTCTACGGCGCGGCTAACTGCAATGCATTGGTCGATGCCTACTCCGTTATCGCCATCAATGGCAATGTCGATTTTGTTTGCGGTATCGATTTTCAAATCTACAAGGAACAGCTCCAGTTCGGCTAGTTTTTCCTCTACGATTTTTTTTACAAATGCCTGATCTACCATATATTTTTGATAACAAAAGGGGGGACATCGTGTCCCCCTCGGTATCGGATTTTCTCCTTTACGAGCGCAAATATAGTATATTTTCGGACGAAATTGAAAATATTGCTGAAAATTAAGCAAGTATAGTTGATTGGTTAGCTCTTCTCTGCTGCATAAATGCATTTTAGGCGTGTAAAATATTAGCGAAAAATAACAATACCTCTCCGTTTTCGTGCAATATTGGGGGTGTGCGACAGCTATTATCCGTTGTTGAGCGGCCAGAATGAAGGCTTCAAAATCGCCCTATCCCTAACTTTTCGAAGAACAAGGGCGGTGCGTGATGGCAGGTACAACTTGAGCCATTCCTTGCTGTTGCTCCTATGGAGGGGGGGCGGCTGAGTGAGGTGCTCTATGCTGTCGTCGTTGCTGCCAAAGCCACCAAACTCTTTGGCGTCGGTGTTGAGGATTACCGTGTACTTCCCGGTTGGGGCTAGGATGCCGTAGTCCGTGAATGACTGGTTGGGGTTAAAGTTGAAGACGAAGACGAGGTCGTTCCGCCCGAAGGCAAGTACTTGGTCGTCGTCTTTATCCCAGAGCTTGGCAAGGGCGGTGCGGTGAAAATCCTTCATCCCCTTTAGGAGGCTAACCATTGCCCTGTCGAACTTGGCTAGGTACTGGTACTTTAAACTTGGGTCGGTGGCTAGGCTCCACTGTCGTCGGGCGTACTTGTACGACCAGCCATTTCCTTCGCGGGGGAAGTCGATCCATTCGGGATGCCCAAATTCGTTGCCCATAAAGTTGAGGTATCCTCCGTTTATGGTTGCTGCCGTAATCAGGCGAATCATCTTGTGGAGGGCAATGCCCCGATTGACGGTCAAGTCGGCATCCTCAATCCGCATATGCCAGTACATCTTGGCATCGGTAAGCCTAAATATGATGGTCTTATCGCCTACAAGCGCTTGGTCGTGGCTCTCTGCGTAGCTGATTGTCTTTTCCTCCTTCCGGCGGTTGGTTAGCTGCCCGTAGATGTCGCTGGGCCTCCATTCCTCATCCGTATGATCTTTGGTGAGCTTTATCCAGTAGTCGGGGATGCCCATGGCCATGCGGTAGTCGAAGCCAAGGCCGCCATCTTCCTGCTTGGTGGCTACGCCGGGCATGCCGCTCATCTCTTCGGCTATGGTTATGGCATTGGGGTTGAACTGGTGTACCAGCTTGTTGGCAAGGGCAAGGTAGGCGATGGCGTCTTCGTCCTGGTTGCCGTTGTAGTAGTCGTTGTAGCTGGTAAAGGCTTGGTTGAGGCCGTGGGTGAGGTAGATCATGGAGGTTACGCCGTCGAAGCGGAATCCGTCGAACTTGAACTCTTGGAGCCAGTACTTGCAGTTGGAGAGGAGGTAGTGCTGCACTTGGGGCTTTGCGTAGTCGAAGCAGAGCGAATCCCAGGCGGGATGCTCTCGCCTCGATCCCTCGTGAAAGTACTGGAACGGGGTGCCGTCGAAGGATCCAAGCCCTTCCACCTCGTTTTTTACGGCGTGCGAGTGGACGAGGTCCATGATAACGGCAATGCCCAGCTCGTGGGCGGCATCTACGAGCTGCTTCAGCTCTTCGGGGGTGCCGAAGCGCGACGAGGGGGCAAAGAAGCTCGAGACGTGGTAGCCGAACGATCCGTAGTAGGGGTGCTCCTGAATGGCCATCAGCTGGATGGCGTTGTAGCCCAGCGCGGCAATGCGCGGAAGAACGTTCTCCCTAAACTCGTTGAAGATGCCAACTCGCTCCTGTTCGGTGGCCATCCCAATGTGGCACTCGTAGATGAGGAGCGGAGAGGTGTGGGGCTTAAAGTGCTTAACGCGAAATTCGTATTCGTACTGTGGATCCCAAACCTGCGCGGAGAATATCTTGGTGGAATCGTTTTGAACGACGCGGGTTGCCCACGCGGGGATGCGCTCGAACTTGCCGCTGCTGCTGTGGATGGACAGCTTGTAGTGCTGACCGTGCTGCAGCTGGCTGGGCTCTAGCCAAAGTTCCCAGACGCCATTTTCGAGGGGGTAGAGGCGGAACGTTTCCTGCTCCTGCCATCCGCTAAAGTCGCCGATCAGGTAGATGCGCGATGCTGCAGGAGCCCACTCCCGGAAAACCCAGCCGTCGGAGGTGCGGTTCAGGCCAAAGTACATGTGGCCGTTGGCGAATTCGCCAAGCGAAAGCTGGCCTTGCGTGAGCTCCATCTCCCGTTTTAGGATGTTGGCGTGCCGGCGGTTGATGGTGTCGGCGTAGGGCTGGAGCAGCCTGTCGTGCCGGATGATGCCTAGTTCGTTGTTCATGCTTCGGATGGCGTTTGGTAATCGTTGCTGCCCGCTGGGGCGATGGTAAATGTAGGGAATTATCAGGAGGGCTTCCACTGCTTTTGCAGTTTCCTGCCGCCAGATGGAGCGGAGATGTCGGGAGGATGTTTTGGGTTCCGATTGGTGCTTCCGTAGGTGTACGGAAGGTGTTTCTGGTTCCGGTTGGTGCTTCCGTAGGTGTACGGAAGGTTTTTTCGGTGCCGATTGAACCTTCCGTACTTGCTGTCATAAAACAAGAAAGCTACCCAATTCTTTGGGTAACTCTTTCGGGTTGATGTCCTTTACCGTATTTTCAGCAGGCTTCCGGATTCGCTTACCGAGAGCCGGTATCGCACGCCAAAAGCCATGGCGTAGTTGGGTTCGAGGTGCCCCGCCGGGATGCCAAAGCCTACCGGGATACCCAGCTGCTGGGTGTGCTCGTGAACGATCTGCTCGGCGGTTTTTCCAAATGGAATGGTGTTGTCGTTCATGTCGTTCAGGTAGCCCACCGCAATGCCGGCGAGCTGGTTTAGGACGCCGCTCTGCCTAAGGCTCAGCATGGTTCGGTCCATGTGGTAGAGGTACTCGTCAAGATCTTCAATAAAAAGAATCTTCCTCTCGGTGTCGTGCTGCAGGTCGGTTGCCATAAGGCTGTAGATGAGCGAAAGGTTGCCCCCCACAAGCACACCTTCGGCTTCGCCGGATACGTTCAGCGGGTTGGCGGCTGCGGCAAGGCTCGCATGCTTCCCCCTAAGGCTGTCGAACAAACTTCGGGTTGATGCGCTGGCCGACCCGTCCTTCGGAAAGTTGATGGGCATGGTGCTGTGCAGGCTTGCTATTCCCAGCCTGTTGTACAGCGCGTGCATTACGGTGACATCGCTATAGCCGCAAAACCACTTGGGGTGGGCCTTAATGGCGTCGTAGTCCAGATGGCCGAGGATGCGGGCCGAGCCGTATCCGCCTCTGGCGCATAGGATGGTTTTTACCTCGCCATCGTTCACCATTTGCATAACGTCGGCAGCGCGCTGCTGGTCGGTGCCGGCAAACTGGTTGTCTTCCTCAAAGAGGTTGTTCGCCAGCTTCACCCTAAATCCTTCGGCGGTAATCAGCCTAACGGCGGGCTCCAGCTCTTCGGGCGACACCTTGCGGGCCGTAGCCACGATGCCAATCGTATCGCCCGGCTCTAAGTATTTTGGGATCTCTATCATTTCCGGAACAAATTTTTGCAAATATAGTAGCGGGTTCTGGTGCATTGTCGTTTTTGGACTAAATTCCCTTAATCATGGCGGGCAACGATCTCCTGACCTTGCTCAGCGGGCTTCCCTTAAAGGTGTACCCTAGGCTCCAGTACAGGTACTGCGCCTGGCTGAATCGGGCGGCCCGTATGCCAAAGGTGCCAAAGAGGTTATCCTTCAGGAATACCTTCACCCCAATAACCTGATACAGCCGCTTGTCGTAGGAACTTCCGTGGATGATGTTGTACCCGAAGTTGGCAAAGATGGAGTAGTTGGGCAGCACCAGCTCGCCCTTGGCCGATAGGCCCGCCGAAAAGCGATGCCAGAACGGGCCAAGCGTTACCCGGTCGTAGATCTTTCCATCCAAGGGGTTGGTGGCGCGCCACGCCTTGGCGCCTGAGCTCTCGTCGTAGAGGATGTCGAGGCTAGCGCCGTACTTGTACTTGTAGCTGCGCACCAGCATGGGCGCAAACGAAAGGCCGTAAACGCCAAAGTTGCGGTCGATGTACTGCGACGGAAGGCCGGTGCCGGTGGTGTCGAACTTCTTCTGGCGCGAGGAGATGTTTACCAGCAAGTCGTAGTCGATTCGGGGCTCCACAACCGGGGGAATGAAGCGGCTCTTGCCGTTAAGCGAGAGCCTGCTGTCGAAGTTGTACTTAAACTCGAAGAAGGGGGCAAACAGGTTGACCCCCTTGTTGGGCAGGCGCGAGGCGCCGTTGGAGAAGTGGGTCATGCCAACCCCAAAGTCGAGGTCCCAGCGGGGAAGCAGCTGGTAGCTGGCGTAGAGGTTGAGGCCCACGTACACGTTGGAGGTGGAGCCTAGCGAAATATTCTCGTGGTTGGTAAACGCATCGTAGGGTTTCCAGTTGAACGAGGCGCCCAGCTGCCACTCGAACTTAATCTTAATCGGCTTCGAGTAGTCGTTAAGCGTCGTTCCCTGAAAGGCGAAGAGGGCAAACGGATTTCCGAGGGCATGGTTGTCGTTGTAGAAGTTGGCCGTGTAGAGGCCTATCCCGCCGTAGGGCATCCCGTAGGCGTAGTCCTCCCAGCAATCGCCCGCCGAGGAGTAGCCATACTTAAGGGTGTAGGAGGTAAACGAGGGGTTTGTCTTTTGCTTGGAGATAAAATCGTTGGTGGGCAGCACAATGCCCCCCTGGTAGTTGAGCGACAGAAATGGGTTTTGCAGCTTAGTTTTGCCTAGCGAGTCGAGGTTAATTATGCTGCTCGCCGAAGCTCCGTTAGCTATAAGTATAAGTAAGATGAGGAACCGCTTCTTCATTACTATTTGAAATAAGGTATGGTTGAAAATTAACGGACAAAAGTGCGAATAATAAAGATTTTAACCGTTTGGAGTTGGCTAATTTTAGCTGTTCGGGAGTACACGTATCACTCCAATTAGGCTAAAAAGTGCAGCTGGCAGCCGCCAAGCGGGGCAACGAACCCGGTATTTCGGCAGCAATTGGTAGGGGCCGAGCCAGCGGCTTCGTCCCTCGTTGTCCACTCTCCGCAATGGACATTCAAGAGGGCAAAAAAGTTCCGCGCAATGGGTATCCTGTGCCACTACCTCCACCAATCGCAGCCATTTTTTAGAGTTCCTAGAGCAAAAGGCCAATTTTGCCAATCGGTTTACTATTTTTGTTTGGCAGATATTTATCAACTCGAGGAGATAATGCTTTTTAAAGATATTGTAGGGCAAGATGAGCTGAAAGAGCGGCTAATACGGGGTGTTCGCGAAGGCCGTATCAGCCATGCGCAAATGTTTTTAGGGGAACCGGGTTCGGGGACTATTCCTTTGGCGATTGCCTACGCGCAATACCTCAACTGCCAGAATAGGGGCGAACACGACTCCTGCGGCGTTTGCCCATCGTGCCATAAGATGCAGAAGCTGCAGCATCCCGACATTCACTTCACCTTTCCCGTCAACAAAACTTCGGAAATTGGCGACAAGGTTGTGGTGAGCGACCTGTTTTTGAACCATTGGCGCTCAATTGTCGAAAAGCTCACCTACTTCGACGAGCAGGACTGGTACTCGCACATCGACTTGGGCAATAAGCAGGGGCTAATCAACGTGGCCGAAGCCGACAACATCATTAAAAAATTATCCTTTAAGTCGTACGAGGCGGAGTACAAGGTGCTCCTGATGTGGCTTCCCGAGCGGATGAACATTGCTGCCTCGAACACCCTGTTGAAGCTGGTCGAAGAGCCCCCTCCTAAAACCATATTTCTGATGGTTGCCCAAGAGGAGGGCAAGGTGCTTAAGACCATCCTTTCGCGAACTCAGATTATTCGCGTACCCCGCATCAAGTACGACGACATGGGCCGATCGCTAGCCGAAAGGTATCCCGCCTCATCGATGCCAATAGAGAGCGTTGCCAGGTTATCGTCGGGAAGCATGATTGAGGCTCGACGTCTGCTCGAACTCGACGAGGAGGGCGACGAGTTTTTTAACTACGTCATCGGATTGCTCCGCCTCTGCTACCAGTCGAACGTAATTGGGCTCATCGAATGGAGCGAGGAGGTGGCCACACTGGGGCGCGACCGCATTAAGCGCCTGCTGGCCTATGCCCAAAGGGTGGTCCGCGAGGCGTTTATGCTGAACCTCCGGATGGAGGCGGTTAGCTACCTTCCGCTCAACCCCGAGCAGCAGAAGTTCTACGCAAACTTTAAGCCTTTTATTAGGCCCAACAACATAGAGGAGACTTTTATGCTTCTCAACACCGCAGTTCACCACATAAACGCCAACGGCAACGCCAAGATTGTGCTTTCCGACATGGCGCTGAAAATGGTGAAACTGATTAAGCCGTAAATTTTTATTACTTTTGCAGATTGCAATAACACTATTCGAAAGATGAACGGAAACCCCCAAGATATAGATTTTTCACGCGGTTGCTGCTTCTCGCATAACGATCAGGATGAGTCTATAGCGCTTAGCCTCGACGGAGGTCAGAAGTTAAGCACCTACGACTGGCTGAGTGATTTACCTCAGACAGCTATTGAGCACGATGTATTTGAAGTACGCTTTAAGAATACCCGTAAGGGATACTACCGCAACGCTAATAAGCTGACTCTGAAAAAGGGCGACATTGTTGCCGTTGAGGCATCGCCCGGGCACGACATCGGCATTATCTCGCTTACCGGGGAGCTGGTGGCCCGCCAGATGAAAAAGACGGGTGTACATCCCAATAACCTCGATTTTAAGAAAATATACCGCAAGGCAAAACCTTCGGATGTTGATAAGTGGCAGGAGGCCATTGCCCGCGAGCAGGAAACCATGATCAAGTCGCGCCAGATTGCCAATCGGCTAAAGCTGAACATGAAGGTGGGCGACGTGGAGTTTCAGGGCGACAACACCAAGGCGATCTTCTACTACATTGCCGATGAGCGCGTCGATTTTCGCCAGCTGATAAAGGATTTGGCCGAGGCGTTCAAGATCCGCATAGAGATGCGCCAGATTGGTGCTCGGCAGGAGGCAGGGCGTATCGGCGGTATTGGGTCGTGCGGGCGCGAGCTTTGCTGCTCGACCTGGATAACCAACTTCTCGTCGGTTACCACCAACTCGGCCCGCCACCAGGAGATATCGCTTAACCCCCAGAAGCTGGCCGGCCAGTGCAGCAAGCTAAAGTGCTGCCTCAACTACGAGCTCGACACCTACGTGGACGCCCAAAAGGAGTTTCCTAGAGTGTCGGAGCCGCTGCAGCTGTTCGACGGTTTGGCATTCCTTCAAAAGACCGATATCCTAAAGGGGCTAATGTGGTTTAGCTCGGCCCCCGACTCGACGCTCAACCTTACCGCTGTATCGGTTGACCGGGTTAAGGAGATTCTAGCGCTTAACCGTCGCGGACAAAAGGCCGACAAGTTGCTTGGCGAAATTGGCGAGGAGATGCTGGCAAAGGCTAAGCTGATGGAAGAGCCCACATTCAAGAATGTGGTGGGCGAGGATAGCATCACCCGTTTCGACCGATCTGGCAAGCGTAGCAGCAGCTCGCGTGGCGGAAGGAACAGAGGCCGTGGCGGAAATTCCTCACAGAACAGCGGGCGTCAATCGCAGCCACCGCAGCAGTCTCAGCAGCCTCAACAGCAGGAGGCGCGCCCTAGCCGTGGTCCTCAGGATCGCCCTGAACGCCGTCCGAGCCAGAACCGCTCGGAGAATCGTCCTGCACGCGACGAGAATCAGGCGAGCGCTCCCGGACGTACCGAGGGGCAGCGCCCAGAGCAGGGGCTTCGTGGCGAACGAAATCCTCGCAGCGAGCAGCGCCGTCGTCCATCGAATGGCGGTAATCGCGAAGGTGGCAACCGTGAAGGGGGTAGCCGCGAGGGAGGAACCCGCGAGGGGGGCAGCAGGGGAGGCGATCGTCGCCCTAACCGGAATCGCCCCAGCCGTCCTAGCGAGGGAGATAGTAGCGGCAGCAACGGTAGTAACGAGTAGGAGCAGCTTCAGGCTTGCGGGCATGCAGCTGCATTTCGACAGATCTTCATAGAGCATCAAGAATGAAAACAATTAGAAATATAGCGCTCCTAGTAGCAGGAGCGCTTCTTATCTCGCTGGCCTCGTGCGATAAGTCGCGGGTGTACGAGCAGAGCAAGCCCTTGGGGGCGCTCTGGAGCAAGGATTCGCTGGCCCGCTTCGAGGTGAACATTGACGACACCCTGAGCACCCACAGCGTTTACGTGACCCTGAGGAACGCCAGCACCTACCCCTACAGTAACGTTTACCTGTTTGTGACCACGGTTGCCCCCTCGGGCGCGTTCGTGCGCGACACCATGGAGTGCGTCCTGGCCGACGAGTCGGGCCGATGGCTGGGGAAGGGGTTTTCCAAGTACTGGGATGGCCGCTTTGCCATGCGCAAGAACGTGAAGTTCCCCGAAAAGGGTGTCTACTCCTTTACCATCCAGCAGGGCATGCGCCTGGAGGAACTCCCCGGAATTCACGATGTTGGGATTAGAATTGAACGTGTAAAATCAAAATAGGACTATTTAGGTGGGAAAGAATAAGCTTCAGCGGTTTGCTGAGAACGAGACGTTTAAAAATTTGGTTCAGCCGGAGTTTGATGCCGTGTTTGGCTGCGACTATCACTTAAAGGGAAACTGGCACGCGAATTTTTTTGGCAACAGCAAGCCCATTGTTTTAGAGTTGGGCTGCGGGCGTGGCGAGTACACCGTTGCCCTAGGAGAAAAGTTCCCCGAAAAGAACTTCATCGGAATTGATGTGAAGGGCGCCCGCCTGTGGCGCGGAGCCAAGACGGCTACCGAGGGCAACATGGACAACGTGGGCTTCCTGCGCACCCGTATCGAGTTCATCCGCTCGCTATTCGGCAAGGACGAGGTGGCGGAGATCTGGGTTACCTTCCCCGATCCCCAGCTCAAGAAGAGCCGCCTCAAGAAGCGCCTCACCTGCTCGGGATTCCTGAACAGCTACCGCGAGTTCCTGGCCCCCGACGGCATCGTGCACCTGAAAACCGACAACCAGAACCTCCACTTCTACACCAAGAAGCTACTCGAGGAGAACGGCATGGAAATCCTGGTGGCCACCAACGACCTTTACAATAGCGGCATGGCCGACGAGATCCTCTCCGTAAAAACCAAGTACGAGCAGGACTACCTGGCCAAGGGGATGCCCATCACCTACCTCAAGTTCCGCATCAAGGGCGATGTGCCGCTGGTGGAGCCCGCCGATATCGAGCCGTTCGTGATCTAGGAAGCGTCGCGCGTCGCGCGACCTTCGACTAAAATATTCAGCTAGAATGCCGGGACCTCCCGGCATTCCTCGTTTTATGGCTATAGGAAGGGCGTAGCCGATCCTTCGAAGGGCGTCTCACAACCTGTGAGAGTAATATTCGACCCGCTGATCATCATCTCACAGCCTGTGAGAGCCAGGTTTGAGCCCCAGACCATCGTCTCACCGCTTGTGGGAGCTAGATCAGTGCCTCCGATCGTCGTCTCACCGCTTGTGAGAGTAGCATCCGACCCTCCGATGGCCATCTCACAGGCTGTGGAAGTGGTACTCGACCCTCCGATCACCGTTTCACAGCCTGTGAAAATCCCCTCAACCACCGTTCCTCTTATCTCTGCACTCGGTGGCTGGCCGCAGGATTCTCGTATGGTCTGCTGAAAAACTCAGCCATATTTACCCCCAACCCCCTAAAGGGGGCTACCGTACAGCACCTATCGTAACCAGAAGTCGAATAGACGTTCGAGATTTCTCCTGATGGCTGGGCTGCCTCGAAGTCCCCTTTAGGGGATTTAGGGGTGAATGCCACGTTTAGTCAATCGTAAAGGCAAAATTCTTGTGGTTCTTCGTGAGGAATCAAAATGTGCAGAAAAAGTTTTGAGTTAACGTTATTATGGATTATAAATGAATAATTAACTTAGCGATGTCTGATCAAAATACTACTACTATGAAATTTACAAGTATTCACTTTAGCAACATTCGAGTTAAAGAGCTTTCCGATTTTCTACATGTGATATTCCCAATCCTTAACGCGCTTGGCGTGCACAACGCCAAGCTCAAGGGACTGCTGGTGGGGCTGAGCCTGGCCATGGCGGAGCTCGACGCGGCCATCCCCAAGGTATCCCTTAAGGGCGAGACCCGTGGCATAAAAGAATGCGACGACCACCGCGATGGCGAGTTCCTCACTTTCCGCACCTTCATCGAGGCGTTTACCCACAGCCGCAACCCCACTATCCGCGAGCAGGCAATGCTGGTCTACGATACGCTGAAGTCCAACGGCTACCACACTCTCAACAGCCTGCCGATGAAGGAGGAGAGTACGGCCATCCGCACCCTCGATGCGCTGTTTAAGGTAGGCCGCCTGGCCGATGCGCTAGCGGCGCTTAACGGCAAGCCCCTTTGGCAAAACGTGGTGGTGGCCCAGGAGGAGTTCGATGGGGCCAAAACCAACCGCAGCGAGCTGGAGGTAGCCGAGGATGCCGGCGATGCCGCCTTCCAGGTGGGCAAGCGCGCCAAGGCCAAGTGCTCCGAGGTGTTCGACCTGGTGGAGGCGCTCTACATGGTGGAGGACAAGGCCGAGTACGCCGCCGCCATGACCAAGGTGAACCTGGAGATCGACGCCCTAATGGCGCTGATGCGCACCCGCGCCACCCTTGCCGCCAAGGCCAAGGAGGAGAAGAAAAAGAAGGAGGGCGACAAGCCATCGGCATAGGTCGTTAGCCCAATCAAGCATAGGTAAAGCGCAACCCACGGTTGCGCTTTACTTTTTGGGTATATTTGGTGGCGGCTTTGCCTAGCCTCAGACGCTGATGAAGGCTTCTAAGAGCGAGTAGGCTTTGGTTGACAGAGGAGCATATTAATTTAAAATTATGATTCAAAAATTATTATTGATTGCATTAGTTATCAGCACTACAAGTTGTATTTCTGCCGGAGATACGGTTGTAAGATGTTATAGCAGGCTTTATGCTGATGAAAAAAAGGTGGTTAAGGAGCTAAACGATTTTTGGGAGAAATATCCAGAAAATCGGGTAGATGGGAGCACCATACGCAAAATCCAAAAAGTTTATCCGAGAATGTTTGTAGCCAATATTTTTGTAGATACTTCTTCTAGCGGGTGTGTGCAATCATATGTTTTCAAAAGTGTGACTGTAAATGAGGATTTTAAAAGGGAAGAATGGTATGTAAAATCGGCTGATGGTAGAATGGTATTCATTGTGGATATTGCCAATAAAGGTGAATGGATAAATGGATTTAATTGTGATTTATGCTTAATGAGAGTACTCTTTATGGATAAAGTGAATTTGAATTTTAGAAATTGGGAATTGTCATCAAAAGAAAAGAAAGATGCTAGAGCTACTTTTGAAAATGATGTTCTGGTCAAATTGAAGAAGGTCCTTTCTGAAAGTAAATGACCTGTTAGGGAAATATGAAAACAGCAAAAGCCCGGAGCAATCCGGGCTTTTATCGTATACTTGCAGCCAAACAATCGGCGTATGACTTTCGATAAGCTATCGTTCTTCGAGCAGGTGTACCAGGTGGTGGAGCTTATCCCTGCGGGGAGGGTTACCTCCTACGGCGCCATTGCCCGCTATCTGGGTACGGGGCGCTCGTCGCGCATGGTGGGCTGGGCCATGAATGCCAGCCATACCTGCGGCCGCTACATCCCCGCCCATCGGGTGGTAAACCGCAATGGGCTGCTCACCGGCAAGCACTGCTTCGGCAGCCCTACGGCTATGGAGGAGCTGCTTAGGAGCGAAGGCATCGAGGTTGTCGACGATAAAATCGTCGGCTTCGAGCGCTACTTCTGGGATCCCTCCGTGGAGCTGGACATTAGCTAGCCTTGCTGCTGCTAAAGTACTTCACCTTAATAAAGGTGTAGATTGGCGGAACCAGCGATATGGCAATGATGGCGAATACCACCAGCGTAAAGTTCTGCTTTATGGTAGGGATGTTGCCAAAGAAGTTGCCGGCATAGGTAAACGACAATACCCAAAGGATGTTTCCAATTAGGCTGAAGGTGAAAAAGCGCAGGTACTTCATTTTTCCAACGCCTGCCACAAAGGGGGCAAAGGTGCGGATGATGGGCATAAAGCGCGCCACGATGAGGGTAGTCTTACCGTGCTTCTCGTAGAAGGTGTGGGTCTCGTCGAGGTACTTTCGCTTAATCAGCTTGTAATTTTTTTCGTACACCCGGTCGCCAATGAGGTGGCCAATCCAGTAGTTGGAGTTATCGCCCAGCACCGCAGCGCACAGGAGCGTTGGCACCAGCAGGTTTACGTCGATGGGGTTGCCCGGCATGGCCGAGATAGCGCCAGCGGCGAAAAGCAGCGAGTCGCCGGGCAGGAATGGGGTTACCACCAACCCGGTTTCGCAGAATATGATGGCAAACAGGATCAGGTAGGTCCACGTTTGGTAGTCGGTAACAATTTCTAAGAGATGCTTGTCGATGTGAAGGATGAAGTCGATAAGCTGCTGTAAAAGATCGAGCATGGTAAATTTTATTATTTTCTAGTAGTTACACGCTTAGGCGTGCATTCAACTGCGCGGTAAAGGTATCCATCAAACCCATTCGAGGTCTTAGGCACCCCCGCTATTTATAGGATTATCACAATTATTGACAAAATGCAACAGATGCATCCTCTACTCCTTTTTAGGCTGACGGATGTGGTGGGGCATCTCGAAGGGGATCACAAACGAGAACTCTACCAGTCCGGCAACCGCTCCATCCTTATACCATGGAGTTTGGTAGATGATCTTCTTCACATCGCCCTTTTCGATGGTGTAGGCGTTGGTTTCGGCGTTGGCAATTAGGCGCTCGATGGTTTCCTGCGAGCTGGCCTTGTGGCAGCCCATCATGTTTTGGCCTACCATGTTGCCGAATACCTCGGCAGCCTTATCGTTCATGTAAAGCACGTTTCCTTCGGTATCGCTTACGGTGATGCTTCCGCCTATGGTTTTAAAGAAGTCGAATTCCATCATAAAAAATTAAGATTAGTTAGGTGCGAAATTAATCCTATTTACGATACAGGTGGCGCACATCGGGGATTTGCTTTGGTTTTAACAATAACTTTGGGTTAACGATAATCTCGAACTAAACAATAAGCGATATGTCTTCAAGTAAGCTAGACGATGAAGCTCTGAGCTACCACGAGCAGGGTAAGCCAGGTAAGATAGAAGTTGTTCCTACTAAACCGTATAGCACGCAGCACGATCTGGCGCTGGCCTACTCGCCCGGAGTGGCAGCACCCTGCTTGGCTATAGAGGGAAACCCCGAAGATGCCTACCGGTATACCGCTAAGGGAAACTTGGTGGCCGTAATATCCAACGGTACGGCCGTACTCGGCTTGGGCAACATTGGCGCGCTGGCCGGCAAGCCGGTAATGGAGGGCAAGGGGCTGCTCTTTAAAATATTTGCCGATATCGATGTCTTCGACATTGAGGTAGACCAACCCGATGTCGACAAGTTTGTGGAGGCGGTTAAGGCTATTGCCCCCACCTTTGGCGGAATTAACCTCGAGGATATTAAGGCGCCCGAGTGCTTTGAGATAGAGGAGCGACTGAAGAATGAGCTCGACATCCCCGTAATGCACGACGACCAGCACGGCACGGCCATCATCTCGTCGGCGGCGCTGCTCAACGCGCTGGATATCGTGGGCAAGAAGATCGGTGAGGTTCAGCTGGTGGTAAACGGTGCTGGCGCCTCGGCGGTGGCCTGCACGAAGCTCTACATTGCGCTGGGCGTAAAGAAGGAGAACATCGTGATGTGCGACAGCAAGGGCGTTATCCGCACTACCCGCAAGAACCTTTCTGGCGCAAAAGCCTTCTTCGCTACCGATCGTAGCATCGAAACGCTGGAGGATGCGCTAGGCGGTGCCGACATATTCCTCGGCCTATCGGCAGCCGACGTGCTTACCCCAGATATGATCCGCAAGATGGCATCGAAACCCATCGTCTTTGCCCTAGCCAACCCCAATCCCGAAATTAGCTACGAGCTGGCCATGGCATCGCGCCCCGACATCATCTTTGCCACGGGGCGTTCCGACTATCCCAACCAGGTAAACAACGTGCTGGGCTTCCCCTACATCTTCCGTGGCGCTCTCGATGTGCGTGCCACCAGCATCAACGAGGCAATGAAGGTAGCCGCCGTTAGGGCGCTTGCCGCTTTGGCCAAGGAGCCAGTTCCCGATGTGGTATCCATTGCCTACAACAACAACAAGATCGTATACGGGCCCGAGTACCTCATCCCCAAGCCGCTCGATCCACGGCTTATCTCCACCATATCGGTGGCCGTTGCTAAGGCAGCTATAGAGTCGGGGGTGGCGCGTAAAACCATTGATGATTGGGATGCCTACGTGTTCGACCTCGAGCGTCGCATGGGTCACGATAACCGCCTTGCCCGCACGCTTCGCAACAAGGCCAAGAGCAACCTTAAGCGAATCGTATTCGCCGAAGGGGGCAACATCAACATCCTTCGCGCGGCTCAAAATGTGCTTAATGATAAGATTGGCATTCCTATTCTTCTTGGCAGTAGGGAGAAGATCATCCAAACGATCAAGGAGAATAACCTAGACCTTCAGGGCGTCGAGATTGTCGAGTTCTTTGGCGAGGAGGAGCGCTGCCGCCGCGAGAAGTACGCCGAGATGTACCACCGCAAGCTCGAGCGTAGCGGGGTGATCTATTCCGAAGCGGTAGAGCACATGTACACGCGCGACTACTTTGGTACCATGATGGTGGAGGCTGGCGATGCCGATGCCTTTATCTCGGGATACGCCAAGCGCTACTCCTACACCATCGAGCCCGCGCTCGAGTACTACGGGATGAACAATATGGGCAGCCGCCTAGCCGGGTTGTACATTGTAATGACCAAGCGCGGCCCTGTCTTCTTTGCCGATTCGAGTTCGATAAACCCCAATCCAAACGCTTCGGATCTGGTGAACACCACCCTTTTGGTGGCCGACGAGGTGCGCTCGTATGGCATTGAGCCTCGCATTGCGCTTCTCTCCAACTCCAACTTCGGGTCGGTAGCCGAGGGAGAACCTTCGGTTGTTCACGAGGCTACTCGTTTGCTACACGCCCACTACCCCGAAATTGAGGTGGATGGTGAGATGCAGGTACGCTTTGCCCTGAATGCCCAAAAACGGATGGCGCAGTATCCCTTTACGAAGCTAAGGGATCTGGAGGTAAACGTGCTGGTATTCCCCAACTTCTCGGCCAGCAATATTGGCTACAAGCTTATGCAGGACTTAGCCAGCTTCGAGGTTATTGGCCCGGTACTCCTTGGAATGCCCAAGTCCATCCACGTAGTACCGCTCGACAGCAGCGTGCGCGAAATCGTGAACATGGCCACCATTGCCGCCGTTGACGCCCAGCGCACCGATCGTTCCGAGTCACTCACCATCGACCCTGCCATCTAGCATCGATTCTACCAAAATAGAAGGCCCATCTGGCACAGCGCCGGATGGGCTTTTTTGGTTTTAGCTGAAGTCTTTGTACATGGTACAAATCCGTCGCCGGAGTTCCGTTGGCCGCTTTGTACATGGTACAAACCTTCCGCCGGAGTTCCGTTGGGCCATTTGTATATGGTACAAACCCTCCGCCGGAGTTCCGTTGGGCCATTTGTATATGGTACAAACCCTCCACCGGAGTTCCGTTGGCCGCTTTGTATATGGTACAAACCCATCACCGAAGTTCCGTTGGGTGCTTTGTATATAGTACAAAGGCTTCGTCGGAGTTCGGGTGAGCAATTTGTACATGGTACAACCCCTTGCTGATGCTCTGTTGGGCGTTTCATCAGCATAGCAGCGGCATCCTGCTACATGAAAATCTAGCAGGTTTCCAAAATCTGTTAGGCTTTACGCATATAGACTTTGCATGAGCGATCCTTGCGGGATGCCTTAGCGCACGATGCCGGGGATGGATATTCCGGTGATGTTACGGTAGAGCTCGAGGGCGTACACGTCGGTCATCCCCGAGATGAAGTCCACCACGGTCATCAGCTGCTCGTAGGGGGTGGCGGCGCTGTTGTGGTACTGTTCGGGGATGCGCGAGATGAGCTTCTGCGAGAGCATCCGCTTGGGGTGCAGCATCGCCTCGGTGTACTCGTGGCACAGCGTCGACAGGATGCGGTGGCCTGCAATCTCGATCTCCACAACGGTGTGGTGCTTGTAGATCTTTTGAATGGATAGCTGGGTGATGCGCTCGGCGGCATCGAGGTAGGTCTTGGGCAGCAGCTTAACGAGGGGCAGCACGGCCTCTCCCCGCTCAATCTTAACGATATTATCCATGTAGGCCGATGCGCAACCCTGTATCAGCTTGCTGATGCCCACCGCCCTCAGGTAGGCGATGCGCTCGTTGGGGTCGGTAACGATGTTGAGGTTGTCGTGGAGCTCGGCGCTGCTCTGCTCGTCGGAGGCGAGGGGAAGAAGGAGGTCGAACACCTCTCGGCTGGATAGGATGCCGAGCTTGTGGGCATCCTCCAGGTCCATCAGCAGGTAGCAGATGTCGTCGGCGGCCTCCACCAGGTAGGTGAGCGGGTAGCGGGCGATGTGAAGCGGATCGTCGCCGGTAACGTGCATCCCCAAGGCATCAGCCATGCGGCGCACCAGCTCCTTTTCGGACTGGAAGAAGCCGAACTTATTCTTGGTGGCCAGCGTCGACTCGTAGGGGTACTTGATGATGGAGGCCAGCGTGGAGTAGCTTAGCCCAAACCCGCCAGCCCTACGCCCATTGAGCTGGGCCGTGAGTAGGCGTAGCGCGTTGGCGTTACCGTCGAAGAAGATCAAGTCGTTCCACTCGCCCTTGGTCAACTTCTCCTGGTTGTAGAGGTATTCGCAATTATCCCTAAAGTATTCCGATATGATGGCTTCGCCCGCATGCCCAAAGGGCGGGTTGCCCATATCGTGCGCCAGGCAGGCCGCCGCTACGATGTGGGGTATCTCGGCCAGCTGGGGTAGGCTTGGGTAGAGGTTCAGCAGCTCGTCGGCCACCATCGAGCCAAGGGTGCGCCCCACCGAGGCCACCTCCAGCGAGTGCGTGAGGCGGTTGTGCACGAATACCGCTCCAGGCAGCGGAAACACCTGCGTCTTATTCTGCATCCTACGGAATGCCGACGAAAAGATCAAACGATCGTAGTCGCGCTGAAAGTGCGAACGCCCAATGGTAGGCGTAGTGGTAGATGTGCTGGTTTCCTTTCCGGTGCGTATCCCGCTGATGAGCTTATTCCACATGGGTACATTTTTTTATCAAGAATCAAGGCGCAAGAATCAAGGCTTAGTCGTAGAAAATGGTGGCCTTAGAAGGGGTAGGGGTGGGTAAATGACAACATGGTATATTACCTAATCCTTCTGTTTAACTTCAGAATAACTCCCCATTCACTACTCCCTCTCACTCTTGCATGGCAAAGATAGCCATCCGCCCCAACTTAATGCCGCTGCGGCATGCTGTCGAGCCGCATTATTCGTACATTTATTGCCGAATTAACAGAAAAAGTTGTAACCGAATTATACGCCACGCGTCTATCGTGTAAACAACCAAAAATTTTTAATCATGGACATTGGAGCATTAATTCCAATATTTGCGATTGTGTTTGGCAATGCATTCGCATTTGGAGTCATCTACTTCGCAATAGTGACGCGGAATAGAGAACGAATGGCGCTTATTGAGAAAGGGGCAACCGCTGAGGAAATCTATCAAAGCCGGAAGATATCGAAGTATTCCGCGCTAAAGAACGGGTTGTTCTTGATAGGAATTGCGGTTGGGCTAATTGTTGCAGCAATCGTATCGGCAACTACAACGCTGAACCCTGTTGCGGTTTACTTCGCGTTTATTCTTCTTTTTGGTGGACTAGGACTGGTTATCTTCTACCTTATCTACATTAAAAATGAGCGTAACCAGCCTGGAAGAGACTTCTGACCTTATCCTTGTACAAAGGGCAAAGGAGAACTACTCCCCTGCAGTGGCTGAACTCATCAACCGCTACAAAGGGATGGTGTATACTATTGCCCTTAAGGTGTTAAAGGATAAAGATGAAGCCGAGGAGGTTGCGCAGGAGTCTTTCGTGAAGGCTTTTACCAAGCTCAATCTTTTCAGGATGGATAGCGGTTTTTCGTCGTGGCTCTACCGCATTGCATACAACACGGCTATTTCGCGGACTCGTGAGAAGAAGCGCGAAATGGAATACAAGCAGGAAACGGTAGCCACCGAATCGTTCGAGCAGCAGGCTAAAGCCTTTAGCACGCTCGAACAGGACGATCGGAAGCGGTACCTGAACCAGGCCATGCAGCAGCTCAATAGCGACGACAGCTTGATGCTTATTCTCTTCTACTACGATGGGAAATCGCTTGAGGAGATCTCGCAGATAACCGGTTATTCCGACTCCAACGTCAAGGTTCGGCTCTACCGAGCGCGGAAAAAGCTGCACGAAGAGCTCGAAAAAATACTACATAACGAAACAAAAACGCTTCTATAGCCATGCTAAACGACGACAAATTCCTACGCGACATACTCTCCAGCGGCATCGAACAGCCATCATCCAACTTCACCAGTAAGGTAATGAAGGAGCTGGCAAAGGCACAGATAAAGCAGAAGCAGCAGGTCGAAATTCCAACTGCAATAATCTGGATGGCGGTGTTATTCCCACTCATTGCCCTTACGGTAAGCCTCGAATCGGTTTACAAGCAGGTAAGTGCGATACTTCAGGTGGTTGGCCTCGACAAAGTTCTAACACAGGAGACCATCATATTCGTATCGTTGGGCATACTCGCATTTAGTTTTATCGACATTGTGCTTATTAAGTGGTTCGTAAAGCACGAACACCACGAGAACTCTAGGGGTGGAGCATTCTTCTCCATTTAGGGCTGCAAAAAGTGAGGTGTAGGTTGTTTTTCCCTTTTATGTATTAGAGGAATATGCTTACTTTGGGCTGCTAATTTTACGGGTTATTCCAAACTTTAGATAGCTACCGAAGATGAAGAAATTTATTATTGGAATAGGAGTGGTTGCAGTACTCCTAATTGCCTTTTTTATTGTAAAGCCACGAATTGCTGAAAGCAAGTTCGAAAAAGCGGAGGCTCTTTTCAAGCAAAAGAAGTACGAGTTGGCTATTGACGGCTACACCTCCTCCATCGCATGGAGCGGTAAGGCTCAATACTACAATGCACGTGGTTTAGCCTACGAGGCACTTAAAAAAGATGCCGAAGCGCTTGCCGATTTTCTTAAGGCAACCGAAAAAGATGATGCAGCAGCAGCTTACTGGGCAAACCTCGGAGGTGCGCAGCGCAGGTTGGGCAAGGCTGATGATGCGCTTACCAGCGTAAACAAATCAATTAAGCTCGATTCGCTCAACTCAAAGGCATTCTTCAACCGAGGCTTAATCAAAGCCACAAAGCACGACTTTACCGGTGCCATTGCCGATTACACCAAGTCTATTCAGCTAGATGGTACGAACCTCGAAGCCTACTACAGCCGTGCCAACTCGCTTATGAACGTTAACGACTTTAAGAGCGCCGTAAGCGATTACGACAAGTTCCTAGGAAGCGGCAAGGAAAGCTTCGAAGCATACAAGCAACGTGGGCTGTTTAAGAATGGGTTAAAAGACTACAAGGGTGCCATCGCCGACTTAAGCAAAGCCGTAGCAATCAACAGCACCGATGCGCAGGTGTTCTACGAACTTGGATTAGCTTACTCCAACTCTAAGGGGCTTGCAAAGGCAATGGAGAACTACTCTAAGGCGATCAAGCTTAATCCTAAGTATAGCGAGGTTTATTACAGCCGTGGCATGGAGTACCTTTACCAAAATAACTTTAAAGGTTCGATTGCCGATCTTAGTCAAGCCATTAAGTATAACCCCAAATTCCTAAAGGCTATCTATAGCCGTGGTACCGCTAAGGCAATGTCGGGCGATTACAAGGGCTCAATTGCCGACTTCGATGCAACCATTAAGCTTAACCCTAAATACACCAGCGCATACTACAACCGCGCAGTTAGCAAAGGCATTTTAGGAATGCACAAGGAGGCAATTGTTGACTACAACGCCACCCTTAAGCTCGATCCTAAGCAGCCAGAAGCCTACTATAACCGCGGTATCTCGCGCGTAAATGTCAGCGATACGAAGGGTGCTTGCAGCGATTTCGATGCCGCAATCAAGATGGGTTATGCCGCTGCCAAGGAGATGAAGATTATCTACTGCGGTAAAATCTAAGATGATGAAAAGAACAACCCTAACCCTAATTCTTCTGGTGGTATGCACCATTGCCTTCGGTCAAGCCAAAAAGGCTAAGCGCGATACGCTCTACACCATCACCCAATCGCGCATCCACATAAAGGATGGGCAACCTACCAACGAGTTCGACATCATCAACCTGAAGTGGGCAGATACGCTTTGGCATGTTTCGCGCGATTTAGACATGGAGCAGCCCAATCTTGCCATTAACAACTATCGCTGGTTCTTCTACGATAGGGACAAGAATCTTACCCGTTTTGAGCGCTATGTCGCCCAAAAGTTGGATAGAAGGATTCTCTACAGGTACCAGAATAGACTTTTAACCGAGCGTGAGCACTATCAGCTTAGCGGAAATGATACTGTGCTAGTTCGGCGAGATTTACTTTCGCGAGGAGGTAACGGCTGGGTAAGTAGCATAAAAGTGGTAGACGCCAAGGGCAAAAAGATTGCCACCCAATCCTTCTCCTTCGATGAGAAGGGCAACGAGGTTAAAATGAAAGCCTCGATGAAGGTTGCCCTTGATGCCGATTCGGTATTGAACCGCCAAACCACCTACACCTACGACTCTGTTGGACGAATCGCCAAGAAGGCTGTGAAGTTGGTAAAAGCAGATAAGTCGAAGGACTTTACCCTGTATGCCTACACTTACAACAAGGATGGCAAGTTGCAGCTTACCTCAAGGTTCGATGCTAACGGCAAACTGCTCGGCAAGGAGGAGATTATCTACTACTCTGGCAGAGTGTCGCAGCGCAAGTACTACGATGGCAATGGCGTACTCTACGAGAATATGGCCTACCGCTACCGCAAGTTTGGCGCATCGCTCGACAACGATATGTACTAGATCAACCAGAAATTATACGAGGCGCCTCTTGAAAAAGAGGCGCTTCTCGTTCTTAGCGGATTGAAGCCTACTTTAACGCGGCGACTCTGAACTTTTCTTGTCGCCATTGTTACTCTGCAAACACGAAATATCAAGGCCATGAAAGGCAATGGAAATAAGCATACAGTCGTTATTGTTGGCGCTGGATTTGGTGGAATTGAGCTTGCTAGAAAACTTGCCAACACACCACTTGATGTTACCATTCTGGATAGGAACAACTATCACAACTTTCAACCACTGATGTATCAGGTGGCAACTGGAGGGTTGGGACCCGATAGCATTGCTTTCCCAATACGACGAATCTTCCGAAAGGCACGAAATGTCAGGTTTAGAATTGCCGAGGTTACCGAGATTCACACCGAAAGTAAGTTTCTTTCTACCTCTATCGGGGCGATCCACTACGACTCGCTGGTAATTGCAACCGGAAGCGCCACCAACTACTTTAACTTCGAGCCTCAAAAAGAAAATCTTCTATCGCTAAAGTCTATACCCGATGCTTTGGATATGCGAAGCACCATTATTCAAAACATCGAAAGGGCTGCCAATAAAGCAGACTTAAAGGGCGAACCACAGCCAATTAATGTAGTAATCATAGGGGGAGGTCCTGCAGGGGTTGAGTTGGCAGGTGCGCTTGCCGAGATGCGAAAGTACGTGCTCCCGAAAGACTTTCCTGAACTTGATTTTGCCAGAATGCGCATATACCTCTACGAAGCAGCACCTCGCCTGCTTGCATCCATGTCAGAGAAGGCTTCAAGCAAAACCTTAGAATACCTCGAGAAGCTTGGGATTATCGTAAGAGTTGGTGCGCGTGTAAAAGACTACGATGGTGTAAATGTTGTAACGGAGGATGGCAGCTTAATAGAAACTAAAACGGTGATATGGACGGCAGGCGTAAAAGGAGCCCCCTTCGATGGGCTACCCGAGGCATCTGTACTTCCTAATAAGCGCATCCTGGTTGATGATTTTAACCGCATCATAGGCGTAAAAGATGCCTACGCCATTGGCGATGTGGCGGCTTGCATTACCGAGGAGAATCCTCGAGGCGAAGCTATGCTCGCACAGGTGGCCATGGCCATTCAGCAGGGCAAACTGCTTGCCCGTAATCTACTAAATATGCAGCGAAATGAGGCTCCAATGCCCTTCTCCTACCATAACAAGGGCGTAATGGCAACCATTGGGCGACGTAAGGCGGTTGTGGATTTACCTGTACTCCACTTCCAAGGCGCTTTTGCCTGGTTTGTGTGGATGTTTGTTCACATCATGTCGCTGGTGGGGTTCAGAAATAAGCTTATTACGCTTACAGATTGGATCATCAACTATATTAACTACGATCGGCCACTTGGGCTTATGATTCGTCCGGCACGAAAGATCAAGAAGCTCTAAAAGAGCTACCGCACGCATATAGCAAAATAGGCAGCACCTCTACGATGCTGCCTATTCTGTATTCTTTATAAGCGTACCTTACGCTTCCTCTTTTGCCGGAATCAGCTTCGATAGAAGTATCGAAATGATAATTGTCGCTAGAATAAAGAGTAGGGAAACGCTGATCGGTATCTCGTATATGCTCGAAATGCACATCTTCACCCCAACAAACGAAAGGATGGCGGCTAGCCCATACTTCAGGTAGCGGAACAGACCCATAACCTCCGACACGGCAAAGTAGAGAGAGCGAAGCCCCATGATGGCAAAAATGTTGGAGGTAAAAACGATGTAGGTATCGTGGGATATCGAAAGAATTGCAGGGATTGAATCGACGGCAAAGATGAGGTCGGAAACCTCGATAAGCAGCAGCACGATGAAAAGTGGCGTGATGTGCAACTTTCTGTCGATACGCCTGAAGAAGCTTCCCTTTTCGTCGTTTGATGCTACGGGGTAGATGCGCTTAACCCATTTTACGATCGGGTTTTTCTCGGGATGTACCTCGTTGTCGTCATCCTCGAACAGCATCTTTATGCCGGTATACACCAGGAATGCTCCAAAGATGTAGATGATCCAATGGAACTGGTTGATGAGCGCTACGCCTGCAAAAATAAAGATGGCGCGTAGCCCAATGGCGCCTAGCACGCCCCAGAACAGCACCCTGTGCTGCATCTTCGATTCTACCTTGAAGAAGCCGAACAGCAGGATGAACACGAAGAGGTTGTCGATGCTCAGCGACTTTTCGACAACGTAGCCGGTAAGGAATTCGAGCGCCTTCTGCGGCCCCAAGGTGTAGTATATGCCAACGTTAAAGATCAGGGCGAGGGATATCCACACCCCACTCCAGATTAGCGCCTCCCTAACCTTAACCGTATGCTGCTTGCGGTGAAATACGCCCAAGTCGAGCGCTAGCATAAATATTACAAATAGGAGAAAACCTCCCCACATCAGTACTTCTTTTTCCATCTATCTAAATAATCGTTACGGTTAAGCGGCTCTCGCACGAGAAATCAGCCCTAGAGCCGCCGCCGCAAAGATATTCAAATACAGGAATTGCCCCTCCTATTTTTTATTAAGCGCCTTAGCCTCCTGGTATAGCTGCTTATCCTCGTCGGTGGCTGGAACGATCTCGATAAAGTGCTTGGCCGCACGGGTGTTCTCGTCGACATGGATAAAGGTAATGAACCCGCTAACGAATGGATTACCGTCTTTTTTGGAAACGGAAATGTGGGCAACCATGCTGGAGTTTCCGGTGCATACTATCTTCGACCTGAACTTGATGATCTCGCCAGGTTTTACCGGCTTGGTAAAGTACATGCCGTGAATCTTTAGGCATACTATCGACTTGGGATCTACGAGCATTGCAGCAGCGATGAAGCCCGACTCAACGAACCATTCGGCGGTGCGACCGGCAAAAAGGGTTCCGTGGTGGTTAAGGTCTTCGCTCTTTACCAGGCGGGTGGTGTAAGCCTCGAGGGGGGCGGTTTTCCTAATTTCCATAGCTCAAAAAATGTTTGAAATGATGCCGTAAAGGTACCCCATTCCTATTCCTTCCGCCTGCTATTTAACATCATAAAACATGATAAACAACACGGTTTGCTCCTCCTTACGTTGCTCGGGCAATGGTCTAGCATTACCTTCAATGGAGATGGTGCTACGCAGCCGCTACCACTCCTGCAAACTTTCGATGGGAATTCGGGTTAACTCCACATCCTCCTTGTTGGTGGCGTACGATACGTAGAGGTACCCACCCCAGACAACGCTCTTGGGGTAGCTGTAGCCTGGGCGCTTATACTTCCCGCTGAACCTTAGGGGCTGGAGGTCTTTGCCTCCGCTTCGCAGCAGGTAGGCCTTGTCGAAGAGGAAGCCATCCTTGCTTAGGGTTACTACCAGCGGAAAGCGGTTCTTGTTTCCCGAGGGATTGTTTACCATAAAGGCAATGCCGTTGGGGAGGTTGCCCGCACTCTGCTTGGCTCTTGAGTCGGGGGTGTCGATAATGGTGGGGGTGGTCCAGGTTGCCCCATTGTCCTTGCTAACGGCGGCGAGCTTCCTGAAGCTGCCCTCTTGATCGCGGAAGATCATCACCGCTGCTCTATCCTTTCGGAGGAACCAGCTAGGCTCTATTTCCCTGCTTATACCTTTTGCGGTTGTGGGCATGTTTTTCATTGCACCTGCCGTCCATCCTGTAATGCCAAGCGGATCGTCGGTATAAAAGGGGGTGGCGGTTAGGCCGGGTTGCATGTGGAATGCGGTAATAAGTCGGCCGTTGGGTAGGGCATGCACATCCTGCTCGATAACCCCGCATACGGGCAGCCCTGCGGCGTTTTCTACAGGTTTGGGTGAGGACCATCTGGCGCCATCGGTGGTGGTGATAAACTCGGTATAGCCCTCCTTAACTCCGTTGCTACGCATGGGCCACACGCAGATGTACGCCACAAGGGTGTGCCCATCGCTCCACCAGCCGCCGTTTGTTTTTATTCCTTGGGCCCATTTCGCGGTGAGGGCTGTTGGCTTCTCCCAATCCTTTCCGTTGGGGCTTCGGCTGTAAAACACGTGGGTGTCTTCTCCGTCCTCGTCGACCGAGGAGCTTTGCCATTGCGCGTACAGCATTCCCCGAAAGGGGAATAGCACCACGCCGTGGTTGTACTTATTATCGCCCTTCTTTGGCGCGAATATGGTGATCGTCTCCATCCCTTGGGCAGCCGGTAGCCCTAGCGTTTCGGGTTGGCTGAAGCTAAAGAGCGGGTTAACCGAAAATGGAGCATCGCCCGATTGTCCGTGCAGCGTTGCCGCTAAAAGGAGGAGGGGGAGCAGCAGCGCTGCTCTTTGAGATAGGTTCATGGCTTGCTGGTGAATTATGGTGCTTGGTACGGGGCTTCTTTTCTTATGGCTACCTGATATTTCGATCCTGATTGTTAGCGAAGCTGGCCCTTTATCCAATCTAGGATATGATGGCGGGTGGTCTGCGATATCCAATGCTCAGTAACAGGCGTAATCAGCGCTTCCTTTTTACAGCTTAGCACATTGTATACAATGTAGCTGGTGGTTGGAGGGCAAACATTATCGTTGTACCCCCAAGTCATAAATACGGGGACGGTGATCTGCTTTGCGAAGTTAACCACATCGTAGTACTCTAGGGTTTTAAGCTTTTCTGGGGTGTCCATTCCCTGAAAGCTGGTAAGCAGATGAGGATAACCGTCCGCCCTGTTGGCCTTGTAGCCCGCCATATCGCTTAATGCCGGATGGCTTGCAGCGCAGGCGGTTATTCTTTTGTCGAGCGCGGTGGCTACTAGGGCTAAGGCACCACCTTGGCTTCCTCCTTGCGCTATTACATTCTTTCCGTCCCATTCGGGAAGGGAGGTTAGGTAGTCGATCGCGCGTATGCACGATAGGTAAACCTTTTTCATGTAGTAGGAGTTTCGATTCTCCAGCCCGTTAACGAGGTAGCTGTTATTGCCCTTGCCAAAGGCTTGGCTGATTTCCTGGTAGGTTGCCTCGTCTAAGTCGGGCCGTATGCCATGGATCTCCATGTCGAAGCGGATGCAGCCGTTTTCGGCGTAGAAGATGTCCTTTGTTGGATTCATAGGCTTAATGCCGGCGCCTGGTGGCGAGAAGACGACGGGGTACTTGCCCGGTTGCTTGGGCAGCGTAAGGTAGCCGTACACGTACTGCCCCTTTTGGTAGGCCTGCAGCTTTACCAGGTAGCAGTCTACCTTGCTGCTCGAGTACGCAGGAACGGGCACCTTGGTTACCTCTATGGGGCATCGGGCGGCCTCCGCTTTTGCCTTTTCCCAAAAGGCAACGAAGTCGGAAGGAAGCTGCGTGTAGGGGAGGAGCTGGTCGGGCTGGAATCCAACCTTGATGTGGTGTGTATACACCTCGCCGTTGAGGATTACCTTAAGCTGGCAATCCTTAAAGCCCGGCTGATGCATGGTTCCCATCGATATTACCGCTTGTCCATTCTTTAGTACTGCAGTTCCTGTTCTTTCGGGGGGCATGAGCTCGGGACCAATGCTGTAGGAGACTTCGATGTCGCTCTTCTGGATGCCATACTCGTAGAGTGATACGGTAACCTTTGCCTCCTCGTTTAGCTGGTACAGCCATTGCGTATTGCTGGGAGTTGTTACCCATAAGACGTTGTCTTGGTAGGGATAGTTTTGCGCCGCGGTGGCTATAGCGGCAGCTAAATAGCAGATCAGTAGGAATGCTCTTCTCATGGTTGCTACGTTTTAGGTTAGGGGTGGCCTTCTTGTTGCCTCCGGCGTATCCGAAGGTGGCTGTCTTGTGACAGCGAAGATATAAACTTATCGATATGTTCTGCGAAAAGGATGCGCCTTGCACTCCGACACCTACCTCGCCTGGCGGCTATGGGGTTCTACCTTCGCCAGACGGGAGGACCGAACTTAAGGAGTGCCGCCAATCGGTAGCCGCATTACCGCAAAGATTGCTTACCTTTGCCGGCTAAGGCTGAAGTGCCACCAGAGGGCTGGTGGCGGGGATTCCCCTTTCGAACAACAAACAGAAACATGAATAGTAAGACAAAAGTGGAGCTGCTGCAGCTGTTGGCTGTGGCGGTGGTGGTTATTTTGCTCATCCTCTACCTGCTGCTGCAGGTGGGCAGGCATCAGCATATCACGGATGGTACACCTGCTGTAGGGATGGTTCTTGCCATTCGGTAGCGGCGATGCCGTGCCGTGCAGCCCCCTAGGCGATGCGGTTACTCGTTCTTGCCCTCATCATCAACTTCCTCTTCGAAGTCCTCTTCCTCGTCGTAGTCTTCGTCCTCCTCTTCGTCGTCGTAGTCTTCATCGTCGTCCTGCGGATTCCGTATCTCCTCGAGCTGAAACCGATGCTCCTCCAGCAGCTCGTCCTTTTCCTCGTCGGTAAGCACATCCATAATCTTGCCCACGCAGGTGTTTAGCTGGGCAACAAGCTCCACCATTTCGGGGTTAGACTCTACCATCTCCTGATTATCCCTCATGAAATCGACGATCCGCATGTACATGCATATCTGGTTGATTTCTTCATCGCTAAGGCTCATGCTCATGGCTACGTGTTTTGGACATAATTATAGGGTATTTGGGCGAAACATTCAAGGCCTCAGCGCAGCTTTTGGTGCCGATTGCTCGCTGTCGTAGCCCTCTTGCCTAGGCGGGAGGATAGCGTGCTGCTATTGGGCGTTTATCTTTTAGAATTTTGGGCGCGCGCGACGGCAATGAACCCCTCGTCCTTGCCCAGCGGAGCCTATTGCTTCCGCAGAAGCCGCTTCGCCAATTGCCTCGGTAGAATGTGCAGCGCAGAAGGTGTGCTGCCAAATGCCTCGGTAGAATTAGCAGCGCAGAAGCAACCGCGAGAATTCCTTCGGCATCATGTGCGCTGAAGAAGCCAGCTTGACTTTAGACGCGATAAGCTGTGCGCTGCATATTCTTGCTCACCAAATGGTGCGGCTTCATCTGCAATGCAGTAGCTACCAAGAAAATATTTGGGTGAGATTGTGCAGCGCAGAAGGTATGCTGCCAAAAGCCGCTATGCCTTGCGCAGCGCAGAAGGAGTTGCGGTAAAAGCAGCGGTGGATTGTGCAGCGCAGATGGCATGTAGGCGGGAGACGGCAAAAAATGTGCGCTGCACAAGGCATCTGCCCGAAAAAGTTGTAAATTAAGCGCGTAAACCTACCTTAAAACCTTCGGACCATGAAGCAGATTCAGCCATTAAGCCTTGCTCGGCTCCACGTTAAGGAGCGGAGCGCCTTTGCCGCCATCATCCTGGAGATCGTGGGGGAGCTGCAGGGGCAGAACCTCATCCCAGCGCTGCTGGTGGAGAGCCTTCGGGGCGCCATTAGCGTGCACAGCAACGCTACGCTGGGCAAGAGCAGCAAGTTGCTCACCGAGGCGGCGCGGCAGCTCGACCGGGAACGCGACGATACGATACGGGCCATCAAGGGGCTGATACGGGTGGCTCGCTACCGCCACGACGAGGCCCGCCGATGGGCGGGTATTCGGCTCGAGGAGGCCGTGCGCCACCGGGGCTGGGAGATGCAGGACGAGTCGCTTGCGGCTGAGACCAACTCCATTGTACAGTTGCTAAACGACATCAAGGAGCGCCCCGAGCTCGGCCAAGCCGTAGACCTGCTCGATGGACGCGACCTGGTAGACCACCTTGCCGCCCTCAACCTCCGCTTCGAGGAGAACGAGCAGCTCCGCCGCGAGTATACCCTAGCACACCCTGTTTTGAGCTCCGAGGCCAACGCGTCGCTCAACCACGCCCTGGCTAGGGTGCTGGACTTTGTGAACGCCGTTGCGGGCACCTCGCCCGAGATCGACAGCGCCATTGGCCTCATCAACGGGCACAGCAAGTCCTTCGCCGAGCTGCTTAAGGCCCGCGAAACCCGCAAGAAGAACCGCCAGAAGCGTCAGGAAGAACAGGAGGGTAGCGGCGAGGCCGAGGAGCCCGAGACGGCAGGGGAGGAGGAGTAGGCCGTAGCGGTGTAGGCTAAGCTTGAATTCAAAAGGACAAACGCCCAATAGCAGCACGTTATCCCCTCCACGGGAGGGGTAGGGGTGGGTTAAGAACGCGAGTGAAGCGAGAAATATTGATTTAAAAACGAGCCAACCCACCCCCTTCCCCCTCCAAGGAGGGGATAGCCAGTTTCAATCATGCACTACTGCTAGAGCACTAATTTTTATTACCTTGACGGCTATGGGTAGGAGCGTCAGCCGAACAGGGGAGTAGACTAGCGCCGCCCCGCAAAAGGCAAGGGCCTCCTGCTTGCGCAAAAGGCCCTTGGGTCTGTACTTATCAAAATTACTGGTCAATTACTATTTCTGCTTGTGGAAGCGCTTCCGGAAGCGGATCTGCATGTCGATAACCAGCGTGTAGGTTACCGGAACGATGATCAGCGTGAGGAAGGTGGCAAACGATAGCCCAAAGATGATGGACCACGAGATGGGCTTCCACATCGAAACGATATCGCCGCCGAAGTAGATGTTCGGGTCGAAGTGGGTAATCATCCCCACAAAGTCGATGTTGATGCCGATGGCCATGGGCACCAGCCCCAGTATGGTACATATGGCGGTAAGGATTACCGGACGGAGGCGGGTTTTTCCGGCCTCCTCCACGCACTCGCGGGCAACATCGCGGGGAAGCTCGAACGGCGACTCGAGCCCCAGCTCGTGGGTTTTGCGCAGCTTCAGCAGCTCGATATAGTCGATCATCACAATCCCGTTCTTCACCACAATACCGGCCAGCGAAACGATGCCGATCCCCGTCATGATGACGATGAAGTCCATCTTGAACGTGGCCAGCCCGCCAATCACCCCGATGAAGGAGAAGATAACGGTGGACATGATGATGAACGGCAGCAGCGTGGAGTTAAACTCGGTTACCATGATGATGTAGATGAGCGCGCAGGCCACCAGCAGCGCCCAGGCCAGGAAGCTCATCGACTCGGCCTGCTCCTCCTGCTCGCCGGTTTGGGCGATGGTGTAGCCCTCGGGCAGCTTAAAGTTGGGCAGGATGGTGCGCAGCTGGTCGTTGATGGCGTTGGCGTTGTAGCCCTCAATCACGTTGCTCCAAACGGTAATCACGCGCTTGCGGTCGAGGCGGTTCACCGACATGTAGGTATTGTCGTTCTCGAACGTGGCCACGGACGAGAGGGGAATCATCAGCACCTTGTTGTTGTCGTGCACGGCAATCTTCTGGTTGAGCAGCGACGAGAGGTTGTAGCGGTACTTATCCATCAGGCGTATCTGGATGGGGTAGTCATCCTCGCCCACCTTCATCTTCGATGCCTCCTTGCCGTAGAGCGCGGTGCGGATGGCCATGGCCACCTGCCCGGTGGAGAGGCCAAAGCGGCGGGCCTTGTCCCTGTCGATCTTCACCAGCAGTTCGGGCTTGCCGATGTCGATGTTCATCTTCAGCCCCTCGATACCCTCTAGGCGCTTGGAGTTGACAAACCCGATGAGCGAGTCGGAGAGCGATATCAGGCGGTTGAAGTCCTCGCCAGCAATCTCGATGTTGATGGGGTGCCCCACGGGTGGCCCGTTCGACTCCTTCTCCACGCTAACGATGATGCCGGGGTATTTTCCCACCAGGTTGTTGGCTATTTGGCGCTGGAGCTTTCGGGTGTCAACCCCATTTCTGTCGATATACTTAACGAACGATACGGTAATCATCCCCTTGTTGGGCTGCTCGGTACCCACAAATTCGTTGTCGCGGACCACCTTGCCCACGGTGGTAAGCATCGACTCCACCACCTGCTTGTTCGGCTTCAGGATGCTGTCTAGGTCGCTCTCGATGCGCTTTAGGGCCGTGTTGGTGGCCGATACATCGGAACCCGCAGGCAGTTCGGCAATAATCGAGAGGTAGTTGGGGTCGCTCTCGGGGAAGAACAGCACGTTGGGCTGTCGGATGCCAAATAGAATGAGGGCGAAGAAGAATAGCCCAATGGTGGCTAGGAAGAATTTGCGAGGGTGCTTGCCCTTTAGCGCAAAGCTAATGGCGCGCTTGTAGCCGTTCTCCAGCTTATCTAGCCCTTCGGACATAAACCACTTTTGCAACTTATGGAAGACGTAGATGTTAAGCAGCATGACGATGGCAATAATCACGATGATGTTGGCGATGGTGTACCAGCCAACCACGTAGAAGAGCACCGAAACGCCCAGCATAATTAGCGCTCGCTTAAGGATGGCCTTTCGCTTGGCCGTAAAGTCTTCGTACTTGTCGAGCCTGATGTAGGTAGCGGCAAATACGGGAACAATTACCAGCGCAACGAATAGCGAGGCGGTCATAACGATAATCAGCGTGATGGGGAGCTGCTTCATGAACTCGCCCATAATACCCTGCCAGAACATGAGCGGAAGGAATGCCGCCAGCGTGGTCATGGTGGTGGTGATAACCGGTATGGCAATCTCTCCGGTAGCCTTCTTGGCTGCCTCGAAGGGCTTGTAGCCGTTGTCCACAAATCGGTAGATGTTTTCGACCACCACAATGGAGTCGTCCACCAGCATACCTAGGGCAAGGATGAGCGAGAAGAGCGTCATCATGTTAATGGTGAAGCCTAGGAACTTCATCGTGGCAAAGGTGATGAGGATGGAGAGCGGAATGGCGCTGGCCACAAACATGGCGTTGCGCGTACCCAGGAAGTAGTAGAGCACCAGCAGCACCAGAATAATACCCAGCAGCATGTTGTTCTGTAGATCCTCAATCTGCATCTTAATGGCGTCGCTCTGGTCGTTGGTAAGGGTAACCACCAGATTTTGGGGAATCATGTTGTTCTGCTGTGCCTTCTTTAGTTCCGCGTTGATGTGGTCTACTGCTTCGAGCAGGTTCTGCCCGCTCTTCTTTACCACCTGAATGGAGAGCACGGGGTTGTGGTTTAGGCGGGCAATGGTTTTTGCCTCGGCGAAGCCATCCTTAACCTCGGCCACGTCCTTCAGGTAAACGCTCTTGTTGTTGTCGCGCTTAACAATGATATTCTCGATGTCGGCAATAGACTTAAACTCGCCATCGATGCGTACCGAGCGCTGCGTTGCGCCCAACTTGATCTCGCCACCCGATACCGAAAGGTTTTCGCCAGCAATGGCTCCCTCGATATCGTTAAACGAAAGGTTGTACGACTCAAGCTTGGCCAGGTCGACGTTAACCTTAATCTCTCGATCTTCGATACCTTGAATGTTTGCCTTCGAGATCTGGGGTAGCGCCTCAAACTGGTCTTGCAGGTAGTCGGCGTATTTCTTCAGCTCCTCGAGGCTAAAGTCGCCCGAGAGGTTGACGTTGATGATCGGAATCTCCGAGAAGTCGATGTCGTTAACCACGGGGTCCTGATCGAGGTCGTTGGGCAGGTCGCTCTTGGCCCTATCAACGGCGTCTTTTACGTTCTGCTTGGCGTCCTTCAGGTCGACGTTGGTGTTAAATTCCACAATCACCATCGATACATCCTGGTAGGAGGTGGAGGTTAGCTTCTTTACCCCCTTTACTGATTCAATTTCCTTCTCCAGATGGCGGGTAATCAGGTTCTCGATATCCACGGGCGAGTTTCCTGGGTAGATGGTTTGCACCATGATGGTGGGAACCGTTATCTCGGGGAAAAGCTCCTTGGGAAGGTTGGTGTAGGTGAAGATTCCGAACACCGATATCATAATCGTTGCCAGGAATACCGTTATCTTGTTTTTCAGAGCCCAGTTGGTTGGACCGAAGCTCCGCTTTATTTCTCGTTCAATGTGTTCAGACATGATGCTGCCGTTATATTATTTTACACTTAGCGGGCTACCCGAGCTTACCTGGTTAAATCCGGCAATGATAACCTTGTCGCCAGTCTTAAGACCGCTTGTTATGGTAGAGTTATCCTGATAGGTTAAGCCAGCCTTGACGTACACCTTCTTGGCAACAGGTCCCTTAGGTGTATCCTGCGCAACAAATAGGAACTGACCCTTTTCGTCGTTCTTTACGATGAGTGATGGCACCACAAATGCTTTAGGGTCGCTAAAGTCCTTAAGGATTAGCGTTGCCATTTGGTTGGGGAGTATCTTCGTTCCGTTGTTGGCAATGCTGTAGGTTACCTCTATGGGGAATGTGCGGCTTTGCATGTCCACCACGTTACCAACGCGGGTTACGGGCAGCTTCAGCTTAAGGTCGGGGTTAGATGGGAACTGCACATCCACCATTTGCCCCTTCTTGATGGTGCCGATGAAGCTCTCGGAGGCCTCAGCCTTAATCTTGATGGCCGATGGGTTAACCAGGTGCAGAACGGGTTGACCAGGCATGGCCAGCTCGCCTTCCTTCTGGTAGATGTCGTCTACCACGCCACTGAAGGCTGCCTTTACGGTAGACATGCTGAGCTGCGACCTGAGGGTGGCCAGCTTACGCTCGAGCGCCTCCTTGTTGTTCTTGGCCTGGAGGTACTGTATTTCCGATCCCACCTTCTGATCCCATAGCGCCTTCTGCTTTTCGTAGATATCCTTTGCTAGGCTAAGCTGGTTCTTCACCTCCATGATGGAGTTATCCATAATCTCGGTGGTAAGCCTAATCAGAGGTGTTCCAGCACTCACGTGCTGCCCCTTCTTTACTAGGATGCGCTTAATTTGTCCCGATGCTTCGGGGCTAACCATTGCGTCGTTTTCGGCTTCAACCGTTGCGCTAAGCTCTAGGTAGTGGTCGAAGTTTTGGGGGTTAACCATTTTTACCTCTACGGGGATAAGCCCACCCGCTTGCTTGGTACCCATGGTGGCGAGCTGCTTTTCGAGCTCCGTAATCTTCTTGTCAATCTCGAACGATTGGGTCTTTAAGTCGGATATCTCCTTACGGATCGATTCGGCAGTTGGCTTGCCAGAGCATCCTGCTAGAACGATGCTAAGGGCTATTGCTGTAATGAAACCTGTTTTCATGTTTCGTGTGATGTTTTTTATTTCTATAGATTGCTGGTTACCTTATCCAAGCGGATTTTTGCCTTCAGTAGGTCGAACTCTACGCTGTAGAGGTTGCTTACCGTTTGCAGCAGCTTGTCGTTGGCCTGCGTTAGGTCCATGCTCGATGCCATACCGTTGTTGTACTTAATGGTGACATCCTTAAATACCTTTTGCGCTAGGCTTTGGCTGCTCTTGCTGTTGAGGTACTTCTCCCAAGCGGTGTTAAAGTCTTCTCGGGCCTGCTGGTACTCCATGGTAAGCGCGCGGGCTGCCTGCTCGCGTGCATTCTCGGCCTTGTTCATCTTCAGCCGTGCCTGCTGAACCTTAGAGTAGCGCTGCCCGCTGCTGAAGATGGGGATGGTAACGCTTAAACCAAGCATCTGCTGCGGATTGAAGGAGAATACGGTCGATTTAAAATCCTTGTAGTACTGGTAGAAACCAGCTACCGTGGGTAGGTAATTAACCTGCTCGAGGTTATACAGCAGCTTGGTGGATTTTATGTTGGTAAGCGCCATTCGGTAGTCGATGTTGCTATCTAAAACGAAGGGCGTTTGAATAACTTTCTCACGATTGATGCCGCGCACGATGTCCTCGAGCTTATCCGAAAGCTCTATGCTGGTTTCGAGTTCGAGTCCGATCTGGAAGTTGAGCAGGCGACGCGCTACCTTCTCCTGATTAAGGATGCTTTCGAGCGAGAGCTTGAGGTCGTTGACCGAGAGGCGGAGCTGATCGACATCGGTTTCCTCGGCAAATCCCTTGTCGAGCATCTTCTGCGAGTCGTCGAGCAGCTTATTCAGGTTTCCTAGGTTTCCCTTAAGCACCTCGGCAGTTTGGTTGGTAAGCAGTATAAGGTAGTACGACTGAGCAACTGCGCTGCGTACGTCAATTTGCGTTTTCTCTAGGCTCTGCTGTACGATCTCCCTGTAGGTTTTCGAGGCCTTTAACCCCACGATGTACGATCCGCTAAATATGAGCTGAGACACCGTTGCGGTGAGGTTCGATGTGGTTCGCTGCATTATGGGAATCTCTTCGCCGTTAGGTCCCATCGGAAGTGTTGCTATGGAGCCGGGGTTGTAAGTAAAGTTGTACTTGGCGTCGGCTTGAGGTAGCCCTGTGGCCGTGGTCTCCCAAATCTTCTTTTGGGCCGCCTCTAAATCGTAGTTGGCATCCTTTATCGTAAGGGAGTTCTGCATGGCAGCATCTTGGGCCTGAGCGAGGGTTAGCACCTTCTTCTCCGCACCGTTATCTGCCGCAAGAGCACCCCCTGCTACGAGCATTAGCGCCAATGTGAGTACTACGGTTACCTGTTTCATGCTTGTTGTAAGAGGTTTATTTTAAAATTTACTGACTTTCTTAGATGCACTAAGCCTTGTGGGGTGCACATTCCCTTTAGCTGGTAGTAGAGGATGTGGTCGATGTCCGTTTCGCCCTTTATGAGCGGGATAAACCTGAAGTGCGAGAAGAAGAGGTTTTCCATGCCAAAGAGGAAGGATTTGCAAGCTAGGTTTACGTCGAGATCGCTTTCGAGGTAGCCCATGCTGACACCCTTGCTTAGGTTGAACTCAAGAAACTCCTGCAGCTCGTCCTTTCGCTTGGCGATGACGTTCTGTAGGCAGTCCTGGTAGCGGGGGGATACCTCGCGCTCAAACTTCTTATGGTAGTAGAGCGAACTGTTGTAGATCGATTTAGTTACCTGCACCATTAGTTCGATAGGATTAAGCCCCCTTTGGGTAAGGCTATGAATCTCTCGTTGCTGCCGAATGGCGAGGTGGTCTAAAAAGCTTTCTATCATCTCCTGCTTGCTCTCGAAGTAGTTGTATAGGGTCTTTTTGGTTACTCCAATCTTTTCGGCAATCATGTCGACGGTTAAGCTGCTGATGCCATTCGCCAAGAACACTTCCGAAATTTTACTGGTGTAGTAGAATCTTCTCGATTTCATCTTGCGTTATATCTGTTTGCAGTTTGGTTGGAACAGGATGGCGGCTGGTGGGGTGTAAGGTTCCTTAGCGCCTCGCTATTCTTCTTTCATCGATCAGTTGTGAAATTAGCCGTAAGTTAAGCTGTTCCAAAAGCATTCGCCATGGCTGCAATGTCAAAGTAGGTAAAGAACGCCATCACGATGGGCTATGCTTTATGGACTGTTACGTTAAGACGATAGTACTTCTGATCGATACAAAAATCGACATTGTGATTGATAAGCTGAAGGGATTTTCGACGAGAGGAGGAAACGGTCGGACGAATGGTTTGATTTTGGGGATGAGGCAGCCTCTGTGCTAACGTCGTTTAGACGATAAAAAAAGCGTAGGCAATTGCCTACGCTTTACAATGGTATTTATTAGGAGTATTTTCGGGTGTTACTGTCCAATACTTACTCCTCCGAAATGGCATAATGCTAGTAGTTCTCCGTTATAGCAGAGCTCGTTCTTCTTAACCAATCCTTTTACGCGATACTTAAGGAATGTATCGGCAATGCTTTGCCCGCAACTCCCCATTACATTCCAAACAATCTGAGATGCTGGGGTAAAGTCTTCTGTACAATCAGAAAGGATGTAGCTGTCGTAGTAGCTTTCGTCAACTTCAACAATCTTACCTTGGCTAAGGATGCGAACCAGCTTGTCGGATTGCGAAGATTTGATCCATTCCTGCTTATACTCTGCTTTCTTCTTGCTGTCGATAGGAGCAATGCTTTCAAGAAGCATCGATATGGTGTTGGAACTGCATTCGGCGAGCTTAATTGGCGTGTAGCCATGCTGATTTACCGTATTGGTAATGGCTGCTTCGTAAAGATTTTCTTCGGGTAGCAATGTGCATGCAAGGTATAGCAGCATTTTTTCCTGAATGTTGTTTCCGTGCCAGATTACAACCCTATCGTAACTGCCAAAATTGAAAGAATTAATGGAGCCTATCCCGATATGCGATTGGCAGAATCTTGTGTCAGAATCAGCATTCCGTTCAATATGAATGTTCTTGAGATAGCTAACCCTGTTCGAATTCCCCTGCTTTGTTTCCAACGCTGTTATGGGGCCAATTGACAGGTCGTCTCTAAAACAAAATACTACATCTGTTGAGTTTTGCCTTTCTTTCTTAAAGAAGGTTCTCAGCCTGCTTAACGCAGAATCCCCAAATACTACATGAACTGTTTTCATCCCTTTAAAGCTTAAGTCATTTTGTAGCATTGGCATCAAGATGCCTGCGCTACGTGATTCAAATAGAAGAAAGAGTTGCGGTCTATAATGCTTGCAGTACTCCACACACACAACTGTACCGTAAGCTTCAGCCTTTTGACTGCTGCAAATAAGTAAAAAATATTTTTTAAAATGCAATATTGTTAGATAATTATGTGCTTTAAACGGGTAAAACTGCTTAATAACATTGTTTCGTAGCGAAAATTAGTAAGTATGGGAGGTTCTGGGGCTCAGAAAAGCCTTCTTTAGGCGTTAGCTGCTTTCTGAAAAGTGAGTGTGTGGCTGGGAGTGCTGTCGGGTTTTGTTAGGCTCTGAGTGCTTACTGCGGTTGTATATGTTAGGACAACAAAAAAGGCAGAATTAACATCCTGCCTTTAGTTCTATCAGAGGGTTTCTTTTTACTTCAAGTTCCCCTGTTCTGCCTGATTAATCATGTTTTTGTTAGCCGTGATGTAGATTTCTACGCGGCGGTTCTTTGCACGGCCTTCGGCAGTTGAGTTATCGGCAACAGGCTCGTCCCATGCCTTACCCATGGTGGTCATACGGCTCATTGCAACGCCTTGTCCATTAAGGAAAGAGGCTACTGCATTTGCACGGTTCATCGAAAGGCTTTCGTTAACCTGACGGCTACCAGTATTATCTGTATGTCCGTAAATGGTAACGTCGGTTTCTGGAGTACTCTTTAGAGAGTTGGCAAAGTTGGTAAGAGCAGTCTTAGAGTTGCTGCTCAATGCGCTCTTCCCGGTTGCAAACAGAATACCGCTATCGAAGGTAACCTTGATGGCGTCGAGGTTGTTGGCATCTTTTACCGATTCAACCTGTGCACCTTGGATCTTTTCGAGTTCTGCCTTTTGCTTATCCATCTTGCGACCGATAAGTACGCCTGCGCCTGCACCAACAGCTCCACCTACGGCAGCACCAATGGCAGCACCTTTCCCATGTCCCGCTAGAGCACCAATACCTGCTCCAATTAGTGCACCACCTGCACCACCAATTAGTCCACCTTTAGTTGTATTGCTAGTACCTGCACAGCTGCTCAGTAGAATTGCGCCGCTTAAGAACATTGCGGCTAGTACGTTGAAATTTTTCATGTGTTGTTATTTTAGTTTGTTGTTAATAATCAATCTTTCAGATCAATTTTGAATAATGGGAGCCATTGAAGTTGTACTTAATGCAAAGATACCTAATCTCTGAAATGCTTTTGGGCTAATCTTGTTAATATTTGCTTTGTATATCTCTAACCCCTTTCACTTTTACGTGGTTAATGGATGCTGGTATTTGCTCTGAATTGGATGTGCTGTTATGTTTGAATCTTAACTAAATAGTAGCATTTTTCGCTTTTTTACATACAAAGTTATTATTCAATGTCATTCTAGTAGATGTTTGCGCAAGAATATGATCGTAAAAACGGAAATCTTATATTTTTCAGTTATTACAACGGGTAGATCTAACGCTTACATTGTCCATTTCCACAATTACAATGATATATTCCAACGGTTACAATGAGGTGTCTCATCAATTACATTGGCTAGTTCGATGATTACAATGCATGGTTCCAACGGCTGCATTGGCCAATTCGACGACTACAATGAGCGGGTTTGAAGCTACAATGACAGAATACATGGAATAAAGTAAGAGGTACTGCTAAATGTGCTGGGCGGAATTGCATTTTGAAGGCATAATCTGAAACCTAGATTCCTGTTTCAAGAGGTTCTTACTAGATAATTGCGATTTTGGGGGATGAACTTACTTCTTTTTTAGTCTATTTGTAAGGGCTAAGAGAGGTAGAAAATCTTTGGCACGAAATAACTCGTTCGGTTGCGGTGGAATCTTCCTGTTTCAAGGACTGTTTCTCGTCCTTTTATCGGGTTTGCGCTGATTAGTGTTGCAGTAGCTCTGTGTGCGAGCAGCTCGTGATGTGCTTTATCGAACATTACCGGAACCAATAGGAGCTTAGCGTGGCTAATTACTACCAGTTTGGCATGTTCCGTTGTCGGAATATTGGGTTGTCGGTTAGCACTCTCCGCTACGTCATGGTGTTTACGTGGTAATGTTTTATTTACTAAGAAGTTCGTTTGTCGTTGGTGGAGCATTCTTCCAGTAAACGTCCTATTCTAGCTGGCGTAATTTTTAAAAGCGAAATCCCGAACTAGTTACTTATCGTTCTCGATGTTGTTGTTTTTTGTTATTTTTGAAGCCTTAAGTGTTTTTAGTTTTAATTATTGGCTGTGTTTTTCTTGGAGTTTTTCCTTTGATTTAGTGCTGTTGGATTATTATCGTCAAACTAGATAATATTCTAAATATTTTTCTGTGGCATCTACTTATTATTTAGATGTTGTTAGTGATATTATAATAATAGAATTGGTTATGATAGGATGTAAAGTAGCAATTATAGATGATAATGCTGCTGCCATTGGTGCTTTACAAATGGCGTTGGGACGGAAGGGTTTTGTGGAAGTTGTTGGATATGCTGCGCTGTACGAGCAAGCAAAGAAGTTGGTGTTAGACTCGAGGCCAGATTTACTCTTTTTGGATATGGAGCTTCCTTGCTATAGCGGTATTCATCTGTTCGAAGAGCTTCGTTCGTTGGTTACTTGGCCTATGCAGGTTGTTTTCTATACCGCTTATGATAAGTATGTGATTGATGCGCTAAGGGTATCGGCTTTTGATGTGCTCTTAAAGCCTTTCTCTCTTGATGAATTGGACAAGATACTTGACCGATTCCAAGAAAGTAGAAAGGATCATGTTATCACGTCTCTTTCTGGTGCCGAATCGCCTTTGCCTAGTCCATCTTTTCTTGTTTCTACGGTGTATGGTTTTAAGGTTTTGTTTGCAAACCAGATAGGGGCCTTTACTTATAATAGGGTAAGGAGGCAATGGCTAATCCTTCATGTTGATAGTAGCGAATTGTATCTTAAAAGGAGTACTACCGCGAAGGAAATTTTAAGCTATTCTTCTTGCTTTGTGCAAATTAACCAGCAAACAATAATCAACGTTAATTGTCTTGCCCTAATAAAGGATATGCATTGTGTAATGCTACCTCCGTTCGATCGCCTAGATGATCTGAAAATTAGCAGGAAGTACTTTGGTCTGTTGGCCGAGGTTTTTCAGTTTGTTTAAATTCACACCTCTTAATTTGATGTTTTTGGGCAGTTGCCTCTTGATTACTTTTAATAAAAACGCCACCACGAATTACTCATGGTGGCGTTTCTTTATTTAATTATTGCGTTCTATTGCTTAATCAATGCTACTTGTTCTGGTTGTTGATTAGTGCAATAAGCGCATCTTTTTCCTTCGTTACTAGTTCAAACTCTGTTTGCATATCTGCAACTTCAGTGGTAATGCTTGTTATACTTTTGCGGAGGTCTGAAATAGTAAAATAGTAAAAGTTATTGTTGTCATTATAACCGGACTTCCTAAATGTATCAAGACTAACTTTCGCTCCTGCTAGATTGGCTTGTGTGGCTGCAACAGACTTCTCTGCATTAGCAATCTGAGCGTCTATACTAGTAATCCCGTTGTATAAACTGGTGTAGCCCGATAGATTCGAAGTAAGCAAAGATATGTATTTGCTTATAGAATTGGATTCATTATTCTTTGCACTATGAACTATTGTTGCCTGTTGCAGATTGTAGCTTAGCTCGTTACTGGTTGCACTGTAACTATTCATTGCATTTGAAATGCTAGTCTTTAGAATTTTCCAAGCATCTAATTCTGCTGCGGGAGGATTGGCCGATACTTTACTATTGACAAATGAGGCAATGGTGTTAAGTTGATTAATTAGGCCAATTCGGAGGTTCCAGTTCCCATTTTCATTATACCAATTTGAGGGAATACATCCTACGAAGGTATATGTCTTTAAATCTGATGACAGGAAGTTGAATTTCTTATCGAGATTGTTACTAAAATAGGTATTAAACTCTCCCGAAATAGCATTAGGTATGGAAATTTCAGCCTTGTAGTCGCATTTAGTATATAACAGGTTGTATGCTGTGCTATATGTTGTATATGCCTCTCTGCGATTGTTTTCAAGTATGTTCGCTTTAATTGTATTGGTTGCTATTTCTGCATTAAGTGCGTCAATTTTAGCTTTAAGGGCGTTTTTTTGTTCTTCCGCAGGTACCGTCTTAAGTGCTTTTAACGAGTTTAGTTGTTCTATGCTATTATCCAAAGTGTTTTGCCAAACTTTGATATTGTCATTTAAGCTATTTGCAATGCCTGCGGTATCTTTAGCCATTGTAAAGACTAACAAGAGGTTTTTACCAGTCAGATCCGACTGCTTTTGGCTGATGTTATATGAAAGGGTGTTGAGCCTATCCTTTAGGCCAAATAGTTTAGACTGATATTGCAGAGGAATATCGTTCTTTGTAAGTAGTTCAAGATTGGCAAGAGCTTGCTGATAGACCCTTTGTGCGTTTACTAAGTCTGTTTGGGCCCATGCTAACTTAATTTCGTCTTGAGCCTTAAGTAGCTTAAGCTGTTCTTCAAAAACAGCCTTGTCTTGTGCATTTTTTGTATCAGCAATCTTGTTTCGTAAATCTTGAGCCTTTACGTTAGCCTCCATCTGCATGGTTCTGGCATTTTCGGTAGCAGTTTGTGCTTCCTTAAGCTTTAACTCAGCAGCCTTGAGAGTTGTTTGCGCTTTAATAAAGTCAACTCTTGAAGTATAGACATCATCTATACCTTTTCCTTCTGGCATCTCTACGCAGCTGGTTGCCGTTACAGTTAGCATGGCTGCTGCAATAATATATAAATGTCTTCTTTTCATTTTGTTAATGTTGATGTTGCTTAAAATCTAACGCCTAACTTAAGCATAGGCATTTGAAATACTCTGAACTCGTGATTAGTTGCAGTAAACTTGTCGTAACCTGTTGGCTTAATAATTACGGCGCTGTAGGTGTAGGCAAATGGCTGTACCTCTAATCCAAGGGTTAGCCCTTGTGTAAGGGAGTAGTCGAAGCCCATTACCAAAGCACCTGAAGCTGCCCATGCATAACCTGAGCGCGATGAGGCTGTGGTTGCCTCAATGGGATCACCGTCTTTATCTACCTCTCCTGTATAGGGGCGGTCTGTAGCAATGGTTGCTAAAGCACCACTCCCAGCAATACCTAAGTAAGGGAAAAGGCGAGGGTTGTGAGTTGTAAACCAGTAGTTAGTACCAAGTTGAAGGAGGTAGTTGTTAGAGTAAACGCCATCCACCCATTTGTATGCAGGAATAGGCATGTCAGGAACGCTTAAATCTCCTTCGCCGTAGTTTACCTTTGGGGTGTGGGTGATGTTCATACTTGCCAACATGTTTACTTCTACTTTGTTGGTTAGAAAGTAGTGCCCTTGCATACCTACCATGTTAACCATCGAGTTGTCGTTTATGCTACCTAATCGAAGATAGGTAGCAGGCGAACCCGATTGGCTGCTGCTGCTAGGAAGCCCAACCGATGTAGTGTTGTAGGCTGATAGCAGGTATGATGTATTTTCGTTAATAAATTGGCCCTTGCCAAACACTAGCGAGAACTGGCAGTCGCCTTTCTTAGGTGCGAATCCTTCAGTTGTGCTCAGTGTTGCTTGTGCAAAAAGGCTAGTTGTTAGGAGGCAGAGTACTACCATCCCAGTTGCTTTTTGTAGTGTCATAATTACAACTATTTATTATTATAGTCGTTAATAAGCTTTACCAACTCATCTTTTTGCTTGGTTAAAGCATCAAACTTATCCTTTAGATTCTTAAGGTTGTTTTCTAGATTGGTGATGTCTAGTTGCATATTAGCTTTTTGGTTACTATAGTTACTCCAAGGGTCGTTTTGGTTTCTGCTATAGTCTTTTTGCCATGCTGCTAGATCTGCATTGGCCTCGTTTAATTCAACCTGAAGATCGGATACGTTTTTGGTGGCATTCTTAATATTATTCTCTAGGCTTGAGAAAAGATTCGTTAATAGATTATTGAAGGTGTTTTTTTGTCCTACAAGGTTGGATATGTAACTTGTTAGTGATTGTTTTTGTAGGTTTTTTGTGTCAATGTCATTTGTGAGGTCTATTCTTGCATCATTTAGATCTTTGAGCGTTTTTGTGTTCAACTCGTAGATTTTGTTGACATTACTTGCTAAAGTTGCCCAATCATCGCTTTGTGTTTTCTTGCTATCTGCAAAACTCTTTAGAGTTTGTAGGCGAATAATTAAATTGGTTAAACTTGCAGTTATGCTTAGCGAGGTAAGATCAGAACTGAATACACCGAGATAGCTAAATTGGTTCTTTATATCAGTTTTAATGCTAGATGGAATTGCAATAGTTGCATTGTAGTCTTGTTTCCCATTCCCGTTAATATCGAGATTAAAGTCAGATAAAGATTTTTGTGTGCCTAGATCTGCTAGTGTAATATTCAGCTTATCTAGTTGAGCATTGTAAGAATTCAAATCGGCGTTGATTGCAGTGAGCTTATTGTTTATTATAGTCTTTTGCTCATCAGCGTTTGCTTGATTCGTAGTCTTTAGCTGTTGTAGAGTGGCTAAGTCGCTCTGTGCTAGTTGTAAATTCTTTGTGCATTCGGCAACCCTATTTTTTAAAGCGTAGTCGTATAGTACAGCATCTTTTGCAACATAAAGGTTGAGTGCTAAGTTTTCACTTATAATACTATTTTCTGTAGAAGTTATCTGGTAAAGAACACTGGCAAGATTATTCTTGATATTGTCGAGTTTAGCCATGTATTCTTCAGGTATTGTTGTCGTCTTCAAAATGTTTAGTTCGAATAAAGCATTTTGATAGGCAATTTGTGCATTTGTTACCTGAGTTTGAAGGTTAAGTAAAGTTACCTGATTATTTGCTTGCATTTCTTTTAACTCTAGCTCAAATCTGGCTTTGTCTTGCTCGCTTTTTGCTTCATCAGCCGCATTTTGTAAATCTTTTGCTTTGGCATATGACTCCTGAAGTTTGGCGTTCGCTGCTTCGGTGGCTGCTTTTGCTTCAGTTAGTTTTGCTTCTGCAAGTTGCAGCGCTGTTTGTGCTTTTAAAAAGTCCACCTTGGCGCTTCTGATGTCTTGGATGCCTTTGGGTTCGTCGATTGAAACACATCCTACTAGGAATCCTCCCAATAGGACAAAACCTCCTAGGAGGTTTGCAAATCTCATTTTCATAGATTGTTGAATTTTTGTGATTGAATTGTCCCTTAAACCTTAAGTTACTTTAATTGAGACAAAGTTATTCATCTTAAACTCCTCTTAAAATGAGAGTCAAACGGATTAGGACTATACTATAGAGATGTGTGCATATGTTGCAAATAATATGTATATCCTGCCCAAATGGTGTTTTAGATAAAAGCATACTGAAAATGTATTTTGAGTGTTTCTGTAGATTGTATAAAAACAAGAAGCAGGACCATTAGCCCTGCTTCTCCCGTATATGCTGAAATTATTTTTTACATCAGCTGTGTAAGTAGCTTGCGCATCGAAACCTTTTCGTCCATGATGCCGCGAAGCGATGAGATAGGCACGCGCTCCTGCTTCATGGTGTCGCGGTAGCGGATGGTAACCATATTGTCTTCCAAGGTTTGGTGGTCGATGGTTACGCAGAAAGGAGTCCCAATGGCATCCTGACGGCGGTAGCGCTTGCCGATAGAGTCCTTTTCGTCATATTGGCACATGAAGTCGAACTTCAGCTCGTTGATAATTTCACGAGCTTTTTCGGGTAGGCCATCCTTCTTTACCAGCGGCATAACGGCCATCTTAATTGGAGCCAGTGCTGGAGGAATGCGCATTACCACGCGCTCGTCTACCGAGCCATCTTCTTTGGTAATCTTTTCTTCGTCGTAGGCGGTAGAAAGAACGGCAAGTACCATGCGGTCTACGCCAATGGAGGTTTCCACCACGTAGGGTACGTAGCTCTCGTTAGTTTCTGGGTCGAAGTAGCGGAGCTTCTTGCCCGAGAACTTCTCGTGGCTGCTCAGGTCGAAGTTGGTGCGCGAGTGAATACCTTCGAGCTCCTTAAAGCCGAATGGGAAGTCGAACTCGATGTCGGCAGCGGCGTTGGCGTAGTGGGCCAGCTTGTCGTGATCGTGGAAGCGGTACTTCTTATCACCTAGGCCAAGCGCCTTGTGCCACTTCAAGCGGAACTGCTTCCAGTGCTCGTACCACTCCATTTCACTTCCGGGGCGGATGAAGAACTGCATCTCCATCTGCTCGAACTCGCGCATGCGGAAGATGAACTGGCGGGCAACAATCTCGTTACGGAATGCCTTGCCGATTTGGGCGATACCGAATGGAAGCTTCATGCGGCCCGTCTTCTGCACGTTGAGGTAGTTGACGAAGATACCCTGAGCAGTTTCGGGGCGCAGGTAGATGACGTTGGCGTCCTCGCTCACCGAGCCCATTTGGGTGGAGAACATGAGGTTGAACTGGCGAACGTCGGTCCAGTTGCGGCTGCCCGAGATGGGGCAAACGATGTCGAGGTCGATGATGAGCTGGCGGAAAGCCTCCAGGTCGTTGGCGTTCATCACGTCGGCCAACTTGTGGCGAATTTCCTCTATCTTTTGGGTGTTCTCGAGCACGCGGGGGTTGGTGGTGCGGAACTGCTCCTCGTCGAACGATTCGCCGAAGCGCTTGCGGGCCTTCTCCACCTCCTTCTCGATCTTCTCCTCTATCTTGGCGATATGATCTTCAACCAGCACATCGGCGCGGTAGCGCTTCTTGGAGTCCTTGTTGTCGATTAGCGGGTCGTTGAACGCGCCCACGTGGCCTGATGCCTCCCAGATGCGGGGGTGCATGAAGATGGCAGAGTCGATGCCCACGATGTTCTCGTTGAGGCGAACCATGGCATCCCACCAGTAGCGCTTGATGTTGTTCTTGAGCTCTGCGCCCATCTGACCGTAATCGTAAACGGCTCCCAGCCCATCGTAAATCTCGCTCGATGGGAAGATAAACCCGTACTCCTTAGAGTGTGCAATTAGCTTTTTGAAGATATCCTCGTTCATGCTGCTCAATATTTTAAATGCATAGAACGCAAATGTAGCAAATTGTGGGGAAATAAGATTCAAGATTCAAGACACAAGACAACAGATATTAGACAATAGACAATAGATTTTAGAATTCTGGTGCTAGGCCTCGCGATTGAAAATAGAATATCGTAGTAGATAACTTTTCAAGGAGTTGCATTATGGAAAAAGGGAGAGAGGCGAAATACAAGTTCCGAGGATGAGAAATCATTAAGCCTAGCCTGTAAGGGTTAGGCGGGGATAGGCGAGGGGAGGGTGCTGTCAAGATTCAAGACACAAGACGTAAGATTGGTAGAACCATTGTGTTGAGTTTTGATACTCGAATCTTGTGCCTAGATTCCATACAGAGGCAGGTTCGCTACCGCATGTCCCCATATCTCAAATTGCCTATCTTGTAATTTAACACGTTTTTTGATATTGTTTATTACTTGTTCCTGTTGATACATAAAGGAGTCGTGTTTTTATTTTCAATCTTTGTAGGGTTATGTGCAGCAAAGTTGTACTAACTTTTGAATCGTATTTTGAATCGTAATGGGAATATCTGGCTAGGGGTATTCCAATTTTTTAAATCGAATAGGCTGTATGGTGAGGAGAACCAATGCTCGTATCACTAGGCGTTCGCTGTATGCTCTTGTGGCTATACTAAGTATTATTATTTCATCACCAAAGCAGGTGTTGGGGCAATGTCCTTTTGGTAGTGCTACAACCATAAGCTCCGCAACAACCGTAATTGGAAGTGGTGGCATTAAATCTCCCGATCAAGTTGTTATTACTCATGATGTGAGCCTAGGTACGGGGGATACTTTTTATATATCGGGAACACTAGAGCTAAGTGGTAATATTTCAACAGGGAAGAACTCCAATATATACGTTTGTAGTGGTGGGTTACTGGTTATTCGGGGAAATTTAGCCTTGGGTAATCAGGCAAATGTTGTTGTTCGAACGGGGGGAACCCTTATTGTATTAGGGAATGTTGATGGTGCGCAGGGGAACATAGATCTAGACAACGATGGTAAAATTGTTTTAGCAGGAACGGTTACCTTGAATGAGAATACATCGATGACGGGAAGTACAGGTGTAAGCTACATTTTTGATAGCAGCTTTGTTCCTAAGGTAGGCGCTGGTGGTACCGTCGGAAATTTCGACGACTTAATCCTTAACGATCCTGCTCTTCTCGATCTCTTCTCGCAGTACGCATGTCCTTCCAGCACGCCTTTTACGCTTACGGCAGCATTAAGCGGAGCGAACATTGTGCTAACGGCACCTTCGGGCTATGCTACCTACGACTTTTACGCAAAGATGCCCGGATCTCCCGACACGGTAGTTCCGCTATCTACAGGAGGCGTATCGCCAACGCTAAGTGTTGCAGCAAGTACCTACCTAGGAGCAAAGCAGTTTGTGGTTTACGCAAAGACGGGGACCTGCTTTCAGGCAGCAACGGCTCCCTGCATTCCTCCTGTTGCCACACTATCGCTTACAACGCCATCTCCCGATTGCAATGGGCCAATTGTTAAGCTCGATGTTGCCGGGGGGGCCACCGGTAGCAAGTACTCCTACTACATGGACGGCAGCAACTTCCTGTATCAGTCTAGCGCAAACTCCTTCGTGAAGGATAATATTGGCGCAGGTACCCACGCTTTTAAGGTTGACGTTGTTTCGGCTAACGGATGCAATGCTACTACAAATACGGTAAGCTACACCATGTCGGGGTCTACAACGCCTACCTGTAGTTGCGGCGGTAATGCATCGTACCAGTCTATTGACAACAGGGTGGAGAACTGGAGCGATGCCTCCACGTGGATGGTGCCCGATTGGCTAAGCCCCAAGGTGCCTGCGGGCATGGGAAGCCAACCCGTATACATAAAGGGTACGGTTACCTACACCGGGAATCTATCCATTAGCGGGGGGCACTTCATCGCCGATACGCTGATTGTGAAGGGCGACTTGACGGTTAACTCGTACAGCCTGAAGCTATGCCCGTCGAGCGTGCTTATCGTTCTTGGAAACTACAACGGTAACTCTGGTGGTGGAGGAAGTACCGACCTTCAGGGACGGGTTATTGTCGATGGGCTGATCAATAACTCCTACAGCAACACCGTTACCATTAGCAATGGGGGGCATCTTTACGGTGCAGGTGGGGCTACCAGCACCAACGGCATATCGGGTAGCGTTGAGACAAAGGACAACCTGCAGGCCAACGATCCATCGCTGTACGACTACTACATGCTGCTAAAGTGTGGAGGTTCGGGGGTGACGGGTGGTACTATTCTTCCTTCCGTAGGCGATCCGTTCTGCTTTACCGGCGCTGCCGTAAGCATTAACAGTACGCAGGCGGCAACACCTGCTGGTGCAACCTACAGCTGGCAGGGTAGCGTGGATAGCGGGAGCACCTGGTTTAACTACGGTGGTACATCTGCTGCTAATACGGTCTCGACCATGGACCTTACCGTTGCCGGAAGCCCCGTTGTTGCCACCATCCTTAAGCTGCGAAGGGTTGCTACCAGCGGAACATGCTCCGCATCCTCTAATACGATTACCGCCTACCGCCAGGCCCGAACCGGTGCCACCTACCATATTAGTAATGACGTGGCGAAGTAGGAGTGTGTAGTGAGGAACTGACTACCCTATAAGTAGCGTTGAGGCACCGTGTTGGTGCCTTTTCTGTTGGTACGCCATTGGGGATGGATGTACCGTGGTTCTGCTTTTTCATACCCTGTTAATATTCTTAATAGCTATTTATGTAAAGTGTAGTTCCCCGAAAAATGTTAATATTTGTCCTTTAGGTGGGGATGATATGGAAGAAGGGCGATGCAACCGCTCCTCTAGTATGCTATTCCCCTCCCGCTGGCTTTAAATATGCCTTAATATACATAAGACATTTACTTTTTACTATAGCTTTTAGGCCATGGGTAAGGGACATAAAACTTCTGCATTGCAGCAGCTGATGCTTGCTGCGCTTTTCATTCTGCTGCTAACCATTCCTAGAGTGGCATGGGGACAGTGCTCCTGTTCTGGGAGCACCTGGACAAACGCCACGGGGGTGACTGGCGATTGGATAAGTTCTTCTACTTGGGCAGGCAATCACGGTAGCCCAAACCCTTCTAACAATACCGAATCTATCTGTATTAGCGGAAATGTTGTGCTAAACAACGCCGCGGCAACCTTCCTCAGCAACTGGGGTGGTTCTATCACCGTGTGCGGGACCCTAGAGGTAAAGGGGGATATGACCGTTTTACCTAATCTTACGGTTTATGGAACGCTAAAGGTTGATGGGAATCTTACGGTTAATGGTGCTACATTCAATAATGCTACCGTTGCTGTAGGAAAGAACTTCGTTGCAAATAATGGGGGATCCGTAAACTTTAGTGGTAACGGTACCTCTACCTTATCTGTTGGGGGAAGTTTTACCTCCAACACATCAACGGTAATCAGCGGGTATAATATCGGAGTTAATGGTGATGTTACAGCCAATAGCAACGAGATAAAATTCTTAGGTAATGGGAGTAATACCTTAACGGTAGGCGGTAGCTTAACTTCCAATACCTCTACCCTTATAAGCGGCTATACCGCCGATATTGCAAAGGACTTGGTTTCAAGCAGCAACCCCGTTAACATAGGTACAGGGTCATCGGCATCTAAGGTAACGGTACATGGCAATCTGTCTACATCGAGCACGCCTATCAACGTGGGTGCTAGTGGCGAATTCCTCGTTCATGGCAACTGGGATGTAAAGAGCGGGTCGAATAGTACGATTACCGGAACCATGGCGGTAAAGGGTAGCCTTACCGCCGATCAGGGCGTTGACATCACCAATACCGGTAACCTGCTGATCTTTGGTGGGGCAAAGATCACGGGTGGTAGCGCGAATATCCAGGGAGACCTTCTGGTTGCTGGTAAATTGGATACACCTACCAACTATAACTCGGGTACAGGTGGCAATATCTACTCCTTTGATCCGACTAGCAAGATGGGGCAGAACGGGGCCAAAATTGGACCAGATGAGCTGAAGAAGAATGCTGATCTGTATAATCAATATACCCAGTACCAGGAGGCATTTGGTCTAGCGCCCCTGTCAGTAACGCTTACAGCATCGGTGGCCTCGCCTGTTTGTGCGGGCACCGAGGTAACCTTCACCGCCAAGTCGACCAAGGCCACCAGCTATACCTTCTACGTAAATGGGGCTGCCACTCCATCGCAGAGCGGCACCTCTAAAACATATGCCTATAAGCCTGCTAATGGCGACAAGGTGTCGGTGGTTGCCTCCGATGGTACCACTACCGCTAGCGCAACCTCCGAGGTCTATTCCGTTAATCCGCTACCTTCGTTTACTGGTTATACTTTCGATAAGCTTGCCGTATGTGCCGGGAGCGATGGCGCGGTGGTTATGAGCAGTTCTGAGAGCGGCATCAGCTACCAGTTATACGACGGTGTCGGAGCCGTAGGTATTTCTCAGACAGGTACGGGCAATGAGCTTACCATATCAATAGCAGCACCTGCTGCTACTGCTACATACCGTGTTGTTGCAACAAATCCGACTACGGGCTGTACGGCTTCGTTGCCCAACGCCTTTACCCTTGCGGTAAACACGCCACCATCGTTTATAGATAAAGCTACCTCTGCTATTTACCCTTTTACCGCTCCTGCCGTTTGTGCCGGAAGCGATGGCACGGTGGTTATGGGCGGCTCGGAGGCGGGTATCAGCTACCAGCTCTACAATGGAGCAACAGCGGTTGGTGCCCCATCGGTAGGAACGGGCTCTTCGGTATCGTTTACCATCCCTAGTCCTGCGGCTACTGCGAGTTACAACCTTGTCGCTACCAATCCGACTACGGGCTGTACGGCCTCGCTGGCTAGCGCCTTTGAGTTGAAGGTAAATCCGCTACCCTCGCTTACTGGTTATACCTTCGATAAGCTTGCCGTATGTGCCGGAAGCGATGGCAAGGTTACCATGAGCGCATCGGAGCTTAATACCAGCTACCAGCTGTACAAGGGAAGCGTGGCTGTTGGTGACGCTGTTTCAGGAACTGGTGCTGCCGTTACGTTTACGATACCAGCACCCTCGGCTACTGCAGCTTACTCGGTGAAGGCCACCAGTAGTACGGGATGCTCCGCCATCCTTGCCAATGCCTTTGAGCTAAAGGTTAATCCGCTACCCAACGTAGCTCTTACTTCGGATGCCGCTGGTGCGGTATGTGGCGGAAGTCCCGTTACCTTCGAGGCAACAGCAGGTATGAGCGCCTATACCTTTATGCTTGACAGCGGATCGATTACTCGCATCGACAATGCCGCTGTAAGCAGCTATACGGCCACCTCGCTTGCTGGCGATACCCGTGTATGGGTTGTTGCCACCGATGCTAAGGGATGTGTCGGAACGTCGAAGGCGTTGACTGTTGCGGTGTACCCTAATCCTACCGTATCGCTAAGTGTTGCTGGCGGCTCCACCGTTTGTGAGGGTGCTCCCGTGAAGCTTAGCGCCAGTGGGGCTGGCTCCAGCTACCTTGGGCTGCTATCAACCATAGCATCGTACGAGTTTTTGGTGAATGGAGCATCGGTACAGGTGGGCGATGCCTCCAAAAGCACTCTTACCTATGGCATGCCTGCCGGAAGCCCCGTTCCCGTAGCTGTTAAGGTTACCGACAGCCGGGGGTGCAGCAGCCGCGATGAGGTAAGCCTAACGGTGAACCCCAAGCCTGCTGCTGCCATACAGGTAACCAGCGGGAGCACCACCATCTGCAAGGGCGACAAGGTAACGCTATCGGCAAGCGGTGGAAGCCTCTACCAGTTTACCGTAGGCACCCAAGCGGCCGGAGTACTGGGTACCGAAAGCACCACTGAAACCACCTCGCTCGCTAATGGCGAGAGGGTGAGCGTGCTGGTAACCGACGGCAACGGCTGTTCGGCGACGGCCCAAACACAGCCCTTTACGGTGAAGGACTTGCCTACGGTGACGCTTACGGCCGATAAGGCGAAGATATGCGCGGGCGATGCGGTTACCTTTACAGCAGCGCCCGCCACCTACAGCGCCTACACCTTTACCCTCGATGGGACCAGCGTGGCTGGACCGTCAACAGCGTATGCCTACAAGACCACTACGCTGGGCAACCAAAGCGCCGTAACCGTTAGGGTGAAGGATGCCGCTACGGGATGCTGGGGCGAGTCGGCACCTGTAAAGACGACCGTTACCCCTCTGCCCGTTGTTACCTTAGGCATCGAGGATAACTCGAATATCCCCAACGACAATCAGGTATGTAAGGATAGCAAGGTAACGCTGGTTGCACCAAGTGGGGGCGATTCGTATAGCTTCGAACTGAACGGTAAGGTGCTTACCCCTGTAGGTAGCAGCAACCGTATGACGGTTGACCTTGCTAATCTTGCGGGCTATACCGTTAATGTAGGGAGTAATAAGCTTAAGGTTACCATGACGGCCAATGGATGTAGCGCCTCCTCTACCATGGAGTCGTTAAGGGTTTACAAAAGGGCAGGTAAGCCTACCGTTGATGGAAAAACTCTTGTTTGGTCGTGGGATGATGCTACGCAAACATACAGTGCAACAGGAATCTCTTTGCCAGATTCTTGCTACTGGAGGCTAAATCCCGTTGCATCGGGTGCTATTACCAATAACTGGAATAATAGCGTTGATGTTACCTGGAGCCGATTCCTGAACTCCTCCAGCGTAATCGCTGCTGGCTATAATACAGGTTGTGGTGTAGGACCAGAATCTGATCCTTTAAATGTTACAACCTTTCAGGCATTTGGTCCTCCAAGTCAGCCATCTTCCTCGTCTTCATCTTTTTGTGTCGGGTCCTCTATCGAATTTAAAACTACAAACCAATCTTTATACTTTGGCAAAAATAACTGGGAGATATACAATAGCGTATCCAATAAGCGCATTGCTACTTATACGGGATATACTACCTATGCATGGACTAGCTCCGCTGTAGGAACGTATAAGGTTAGGACGAAATACGATGGAGATGATCGCTGGTCGGACTTCTACGAGTTTACAGTAGAAGATGTTATCCCTGCTACTATCACGATGTCTACCAACAACGTATGCCCTGGCACCACCATCACCTTTACGGCTCCTACTGGTGCAAAGAAGTACCGCTTCTATAGGATTCGAGGTGGTGTTGAGGCGAATCTTCCCAATCAGCCCCAGGCGGAGAACTTTATATCGGTTAGCGCTACCACCAATATGGCTCTAGCTGCTGCTGTTGCCAATGGCGATAGGGTAGGCGTGCAGGTGATTAGCAGCTGCGGCGCGCCCACGGCCACATCGGATGCGGTGGTGGTGCATACCGACATCACCCCAACAATCAGCACCTCCAAGAGTTACGCCTGCTTCAACGATGCTGGCTCTATTGCTCTTACGGCAACCGACGGCGGGTCGAAGTATGAGTGGCTGGTTGATGGAGTAAAGGTGGGCGAGACAGCTGCGGGCAGCTACAGCGGCGTTGTGCCAAGTGCCCTGTCGGTTGGTGCCCACCAGCTGCAGGTGTACGTAACCTACTGCAGTCGCATGGCCTCCGACCCTATTCCGTTTACTGTGCTGCCAAGCCCATCGGGCTCGTTGAGCATCGATAAGCCATCGCCAATATGTGCTGGAACAGCCCTAACCCTTACCGCCACCAAGGGGTACGATCGGTATAAGTTCTTCATAAACGGCATATCGCAGGGCGAGCAGCTCACGGCCTCCAACCCTACGGCCAACCAGCTGCTGCTAAGCCCCACCGCTAACAGCACCTACACCGTTAGCGTGTATGGCTGCGGCGTGTGGTCGCCAGCGGCTCCCAGTATAGCGATGGTGGTTAACGATGTTCCCCCACAGCCTTCGCTGCTTCCTGCTTCGCCTGTTGTTTGTCCTGGCGAAAGCATCACGCTTACGGCACCTGCTGGCTACGATGGCTACCAGTTTTCCATCGGGGGAAGCGCTGGCGCTGAGGTTGGCCAGAATACGGTTGCCATCTCATCGTCCGATGCCGGTAAGGATATTGTGGTTAAGGCAAAGAACGGCTGCGGGTGGTCGGCTGCCAGCACACCTGTAAGTGTTGCGCTACGGTCGCTGCCATCGTACACCTGGGAGGAGCATAAGGATGGCGTATGCGCTGGATGCACCTACGAGTACAGGCTGTCCAACACCACGGCCACCTACAGCTGGTCGATCCGTACCGACAATAGTGGCATGGCGATAGACCCCTACAGCGATTTTGTACCTGCCAATCCGGCGGGGCGCGATGTGGCCATTCATTTTGGCAGCAATGCCTCCTACTATGTAGGGAACTCTATAGTCCCCATTAATCGCTACCTCTACGTAAAGATATCGGATGGGGGATGCAGCGTGTGGGAGACCAAGAAGATTACCATCTACAGGGTGCCTATTACCGGTTCACCCTACCACATCAGCAACAGCGTGGCCAAGTAACTAGGGGCGTGGAGTAGCCGCAGGGGGCTTTAGCTCCCTGCCCGCAGCTGCCCATGCTAAGCGCAGACGGTGCTTATGCTCTTATTTTGTGGTCTCCGGCATGGCATGGTGGCGATCCGAGGTTTTGGTTGCCAGTTCCTCACCAACATAGGCCAGCCCGCAGCAGGTTGCTAGCCTTTTGTGGGGAGTAGCTAGGCATTCTCCCATTATCGTTGCGCGCTGCCGTGCGATTCCCATTTTGGGGTAAACGTGGCGGTTGGGTGGCAGTAAATTCGAAATCTTGGCCGCTGGTGCTAACCCAAATTCTTCCATACAACGAGACGCATGCAATGCGTCTCTAACCTTGCGACGCTGATTCTGGCTGGTAGAGACGCGATGCTCGCGTCTCGAAACAAATTGAAGCATGGCTTTTCCCCAATGCCTGCCAACAAACCAATAATCAACGCTCGAAAAAATCCTAAAAGCGATATCCCTGACGCCAATACCCCTTTTCGGAATTAGCATTGGACTATCTATCGGCGCTAACAGCCGCTTTCCGATTTTGGGAATTAGCTGCTATCGGAATTACTTTCTTCTTCCGAATCTCGGATTTGATTTCCATCGGCATAAATAGCTGCTTCCGAATTCCGGATTTGGCTGCTATCGGCGATGGTAGTGGTTCCCGAGTTCCGGATTTGGCTGCTATCGGCACGAAAAGCTAATTCCGATTTTCGGATTTAGCTGTTATCGGCGATAGCAGCGGTTTCCGATTTTCGGATTTTACTGATATCGGCACGAATAGCTAATTCCGAATTTTAGATTTAGCTGTTGTCGGCGATAGCACTGCCTCCCGGAGGTGGTGCTTAGGCTGTTTTTGTCGTGATTTTTTGCTCCTAGCACCGAGTTGCTGGCTGCTTACTGCTATGCAGCGGTTGTTTTAATGTGTGGAATAGTAGTATGTTATGGATTTTGCTGCTGCTCTCGTGTGGGCACTTTTGCTGCGGCGTAGAATTCCCTATTGCCCTTATGGCAGGCAAAGTGTTGGCGTGCAATTTTGTTTAGAATCATTCCGAATTAAGGTATGGGGGGTTAAAAAATGTATCTGTTCCTATTGACAAGTTAATTTGCACTGCCGTAGATTTGAGTATTGTTAATTAATATTCTACTGCATATGGAGCTATTAAAGCTGGACTACCACCGATTAACCAATGGCGAATCGATTACCTATTTCGTTGATTTGCGCAGCACGGTAGAGGGCTACCCAACCATTAAAACGTTACTCGGCAAGGTGTACGCCCCATTTTCTGACGCCATCGATCTTACCATTCAGGCCTCCAGTAAGGTTGACAGCACGTTGTATAGCACTGCTCGGGCCGACTTGAATACGATTCGCCGAAAGGCGTTCCTTCACTTTAAGGGAGGCGCCGAATCGGCGCTTAAGAGTAGCGATCCGCAGGAATGCCAGCACGCGCAGCTGGTGGTAAACACCATTAAGCTGCACGGATGGAGGATGCAGGCCCTTCCGCCCGATAAGTTTAGCGCAAACCTGCAGTCGCTATTGAATGTCCTCGAAACCGAGAAGCTGAAAGCGGCCATTGCCGGTATCGGTATTGGTAAGGCGCTGGCCAACCTAAAGGGGGCCAATGCCAAGTTTCTGGATTCCGATAGGCAGCGGATAAGCGCCTGGGCCGAGCAGAACGATGTCTCCACCTCGACGGCGCTAAGGCATGTGGCCGAGACGACATCCAACCTCTTTGCCGTCATCGGCGGGTTGCTGTTAACCTCCGACGAGCCGCTCCTTAAGGAGATGGTGGAGAAGATGAACGTCATCACCGTTGGGAAGCAGCAAACGCTGAAGGCCAAGGCCACCCGCGCCGAAAACGCCAAGAAGGAGGGCAAGGATAAGGACAAGGATAAGGATAAAAACAAGGACAAGCCGGTGGAGAAGAAGTCCATGAGAAAGTTGGGTAAGAAGGGGGCGAAGGCACAGGATGGTTCGGAAGAGCCCGAAGACGAGGCCGCAGCCAACCAGCTCGTGGAGCAGCAGCTGGTGATGGAAAAACCTGCAGCTGCGCTACCAGCAGAAGATCAGGATGCTAAAATAATAAGCGAGAATAAAATGGATAATGTGGTTTAGGTTTATGGCCTATTTTTATGTTAGAATTTAAGAGGTTCTCCGCGTGAGCGGCGGCCTCTTTTTTTTGCATCTACCCGTCGCTAGGTTGGCTAGGGGTAGGCGTCGGCGTTCATCAAGCCATCACGTAATAGGTTGACAAGGATCGGTGGATTGCCAATGGCTTATGGGTAATTCGAATGCAAGCATCTTGCGATTTTGCCAGTCTATTTCGCGATGCTGCCTGCATCTATGGATATTCATATTTTATTTAGGTAATGTGATCATTGCTACTTCTGATGAATTTGTCTTGTATACGCCAATGTAATTGAATGGGTTCTGCATCGTAGTGACAGAGTTGACCAGCAAGTTAGAGGTTGCACACGGGTAGTAGAGTAAAATGCCCATGTTAAGTAGTGTATTATAGGTATTTTGCACCATGCTTGAGTATTATATGCTGCTAAGTTTAATAATTGCGATGTTAAATAGATTATTTATAAAAATAAAAGTTAATATTTGCAGTAGAATGGTGGATGAGTAAGACGGGATGATATTGTGGGTGCCCCATTCCCTAATCAACTTTGCGTTAATATTTATTACTGCTATGGATAAGTTGTGTCCTCCCGTCATTTCTAGGCTGCTATGCTCTATGGTAGCTATACTGCTCCTGTCGTTTTTGCCTGCTGTGGGGTGGGGGCAAACATCTAAAACATTTACTAAATCAGAATCTTTTACAGTACCTGAAGGTGTTACCTCTATTACGGTGGAGTGTTGGGGTGCTGGAGGCGGTGGCGGTAATACCTCTGGAGCAACTAGTGCTGGCGGTGGCGGTGGTGGTGCCTATACCAAGGGAATTTTTACCGTGGTATCTGGTGCTACGGTGAAAATAACTGTTGGCGCAGGTGGTGAACCCGGTAATGCGGGAGGTAATACTTCGGTTTCGTGCAACGGTATCACGCTTACGGCTAACGGTGGTTCTGCAGCAAGTGGAAAAAATGGTGGTGTAGGTGGTCTTATGCTGAATACCAATCCTGGAGTAACCTCTTTTACTTCATATGCTGGAGGAAATGGAGGAAGAGACGGGGTTAATGGAAGTAATAAATCTTCCACTGGATATGGAGGTGGAGGTGGAGGTGGTGGCTCCGCATTTCCAACGACTAGTGGTGGTTATGGCTATGATGGAGACGATGCTTATCGTTCTTTCGGATACTATACTGATGGTGCTGGAGGTTCCGGAGGTTCCGGTAGTGGATCTGGAGGATCTGGTAGTGATGGTGAGGGTGATGATGCTGGATCTGGAAATGCTCCTGGAGGTGGTGGCGGTGGCCGTGGTGGAAATGCTGGCAAGTCTGGTTCTGGTGCCGATGGTAATGTTGTTATTACGATTCCCCCTGGTGCATTAACAAATCCTAGTAGTGTAAACTTTGGCTATACTGCAGTAAATACATACTCAGGAGTTCAAGTAGTAACATATTTTGGGAACTATTTAACGCCATCTTCTTCTGGCACTATTTCTATAGCTGCCCCTCCATCAAACTTTGAAACTTCACTAGACAATGTTACATGGAGTACTTCTTCTAAAACCATAAGCTATACAGGAGGAAGCCTTACGGCAAACCTATATGTGAGATTTAAGCCAACAGCTGCCAATGCCAATTATAGTGGAACAATCACAGTTTCTGGTGGAGGGACTTCTCCTCAGACCATTGCTGTAAGCGGAAACTCTATACCGCCAACCCTCCCCCTATACTCCTACAAGTCGGGTAGCTGGTCGGATCCTACAACATGGACTCTCGACCCTAGTGGTACCACCCAAGTAGGCTCTGCTATTCCTGCCAGCAACGATTACGTTGTAATTCTATCAAACCGTAATGTTTACCTACCATCGGATATTGCTACTGTAAACCTTAAGGTTACCATTAACGATGGAGGAATACTTGATATTAGAACATATAGGTTTGCCAGTGGATTAAATACCCTTGCAGGTGATGGAGAGATCCGTATTGCCTCTGCCTACTTTCCTGCAGCAGCAAACAATCCCTTTGTACTGGCAGGGGGTGGTACTACCGAGTACTACAACGCATCGAACTTTACGCTACCATCGTCGCAGCAGGTGTTCAACAACCTCAACATTAACACCCCATCAGGAGTGGTGGCTACCCAGCAAAGCAACCTAACGCTAAATGGCTCGTTAACGCTGCTTGGTGGCACCTTTAGGATTAATGACGATGCCTCAACCGCTAAGCTTAACCTTACCATTAATGGCGATGTAACGGTGAATAGCGGTACATCGATGGTTGTTGGTAAAGGTTCAACAAATAGCTATACCGATCCTACCTCTGCTGCTCTTACAGGGGGGGCTGCTCCATTTCTGAACTACTACGAGCAGTTTCATAGGGTTGTGCTTTACGGCAACTTCTACAACTATGGAGGTACGGTAAAGTTTACCAACTTAGCACTTCCTGGTTATGCTAGCTTCCCGCCAATCGGCAGTGGCGCAACATCGGGTGCAGCTACGGTTTACTTTATGGGAGGCACAAGTTCTTCACTTGTCTGTAGTGGAACAACGAACTTCTACAACCTGGTAGTTGATAAGGTAGATCCCTCCGTTTCGTTAACCATAGATCCATCCTTACCAAAGAATTTTGTTCTTTATGGTGCCAATAATGCGGCCTATGAGGTTGGTGCTGATGCTGCAAATCCAAATATCAAGAAGGCTTTTTGGATGCGCACCGGTACGGTTATCCTTAAAGGTGCTACGGCCATTCCATCGCTAAGCGAGGGAACAACCGCAAATAGCGACTACTTTATTCCCCTTAAGGCCTCGCTGGTGCTAAACGGTCCCGATGTAATAGTTCTCTCAACTGCTGACGACTACTCCGAGGTTAATATTGCCAATGGTATAGGCGCAACAAGCAATGCATCATTGGGTATAAGTAACAACAACGCAAATGGCTCTTTAGGTCTTCTTGGGAATCTGATCGTCAACGATGGCTATCTATCCACAAGGGAATCCTCTGGCATTACCTACTGGAGCAATGGCTCCGGACAACTTATTATTAATGGGGGAAAGGTGGATGCCAAGCAACTTCTGGATGGCTCTGGGGCAAACAGCGGAATCCTAAACTATACCCAAAATGGAGGTACGCTCTATCTGAGAGGTAGGTTGCAGCATAAGCTTCAAACCTCAAAAGTTGATGACCTAACGCTTACCGATCTGAATACTGTTCGTGCTACAAATGGAATAGGCACAGGTGCTGCTACCTTCACCATTAATAGCAATACCTCCAGCGGCTTCTCTATGGGTGGTGGCGAGATACGTATCTACGATGGATGTGCTACTGGTAATGTCGGTGCGTTTACCGTTGCTTGTCCTGTTGCTAACATTAGTGTTACTGGAGGTACTCTTACCATGGTACCTACTGCAGGCTCCTCATTAGCCGATGCTACTACATTGGATGTTTCTACAGCTGCACCCTTGGCCAACTTTAATGTGAACTTGGCTTCTGGTTCTACCAATGTAAGGTTGATCAATAGCAACCTCTATGTTCTCAAGAATGTAAACCTAACAGCCGGGACATTAGATGCTAATGGAAAAGATCTATATATAGGTGGCAACTACACTATTGCAAGCGGATCAACCTACATGCCTAATAGCAATAGAACTGTATTTAATGGAAGTGGCAATCAAACCTTTTTAGTAAATACGGCAGGTGCATTGTCGCTTTACAGGATGAAGGTACTAAAGACAGCTCCTACGTCTGAGCTTGCATTTGCCGGAAGCCAAAAGGTTATTAATGTGTCAGATTCGCTATCCATTATTACCGGAAAGTTAAACGATAATGGTACCACTATTAATGCTAGTGGAGGTGTTTACAATTCTGGTACGCATTATGGGACGGGACGTATTGTTCTAAATGGAGCCGCGGCGCAAGGAATAGACGGCAATGGCAGCGGAGTATTCGGAAATCTTGAGCTGAATAATACAACAGCGTCAACGACCGCACCGATAAGCACCACTGCTAGCTTCACCATTAATGGAGTGTTATGGTTTACCTCCGATAAATCGTTGACAATAGGGTCGAACGGGTTGGTGATGTCCTCGACCGCAAGTTTCTCAGGTGCAGGTACAGGAAGCAATAGGTATATAGTTACCAATGGGCAAGCTGGCGATGGCGGATTAACTATAGCCTATTCTTCATCTAGCTTAAGTAAAACCTTCTATGTTGGAGCGGCCTCAACAAAGCGCACAACAGCCTCATATACTCCTGCTACCATAGGATTTAGTTCTACTCCCTCATCAATTGGGAGCGTTACTGTAATTCCTGTAGGTTACGAGCACCCGGCAACCACAGCTAAAGGAAAGAGTTTAGCCTACTTTTGGAAGGTTAAGTCTTCAGGATTCCCAACTTCGACAACAGGGGTTACCCATCGCTTTACTTATGTAGATGATGATGCTCAAGGTTCTGATTCAAACTACTTGCCCGCATACTACAATCGAACCACTTACTCTTGGATCGCAGGGGCTGCTGCTTCTGTAAATAAAGCCTCAAATGTTATATCGGATTGGACAACGAGCGGTACTCTTCTAGATGGAGACTATACGGCTGGTAATGGTGCGTTTGGAACTGCTAAAAAGTTTTACAGCTGCATAAATGGTTCTAGCTCAGGTTCAGGTTTATGGAGTGAATCTTCTAACTGGTCGTTTACTGGTAATGCAGGGCCTCCAAATACGAAAGGTGCTGTTCCTGGTCTAAATGATATCGTTATTATTGGGGGGGCTGATTCTTTATATCTTGCAACAGATAATACTGATATAGATATAGACGTTCAGTCTTGTGCAAGTCTTCAAATTGAAAAGGGTTCTGCATTGGATATCGGCTATAATCCCGGATGTAACTTCGCTATGGTGTTGAGCCATCCAAATGGGAATGGAAACTTTAGATTAACGACCTCTTATAATTCTGGTTCCACATATACTTTTCCTTCTGGTGATTTTTCCGAGTTTAACAAAAACTTGGGCACTACCGAACTTTATACAACGAATAGCAATAGTAACACAACTTACTGGTTGCCCAATGGTGTTGGCAGCTATGGGAATCTTATTATTTCGCCTCTTGGAGGTTCCAATGTTATCTTCCCCAATAATAACCTGTTAATTTATGGTGATTTAGTTATTCGCGGACAGAATCCGGATTCTTGGTTCTGTCCTACTTGGAAGTCTAGTTATCCTTCATTTCCCTCCTCCACAATCTCTAAAACCATTACTATTAATGGGAATATGACTATAGTTGGAGGCTCTTTTGGTTGGTATGGCAATGGTTCTGGTGGTGCTCAAGATGTAGTAGTTAATGGAAATGTTACGGTGTCTGCTAATGGAGGAATTGATGTATGGTCTGGTAACTCTAGCCAGAGTTTCTCCATCGGAGGTAGCCTTGTAAATAACACAACTGGTCGTGTTTACTCGGATCAATCTACCAACTACGTAAATCTTAGCCAGGTAAATGTATCTTTCTTTGGTAATAGTAATTCCGAGATTAGGAATACATCAGGTACGCCAATTACTAAATTTGGTAAAGTTACAGTAAGTAAAGGGGCATCACAATCAACAACATTAACATGCAATATAGGAGGCACCCTAACCACCCCTATCGATAATTGGCTAACGTTGCAAAATGGTACGTTTATATATAAGAGTCCAAACGATCTTAATATAAGTACGGTTACTCCATTTAATATTCCAAATACAGCGTCATTAGATATAAATACTCTCAATTCAATTTACATAGCCCAAGGGAATGTAAGCATGAACACGGTATCACTTGGTGGAAAACTTCTGGTCGAAAATGGTACTGTAAATGTTGGAAATGCGTCAAATACAAGTGTAAGCAACAGCATAGAATATGCAAGTGGAGGTTACTCCGAGATATCAATATCAGGAGGCACCTTGAATGTTAACGGACAGATAAGACGGAATCCGCTTAATGCAGCGGGTGTACTGGGCTACACCCAAACGGGTGGTACGGTAAACCTTTACGGCAATAAGGCATCGGGGGGAGCAAATGCAACGTTGGAGGTGGTGAATGATGGTAGCTGGTTCAACATGTCAGGAACTAGTGCCATTAATATTATTAATGGGGGAGGTGGCACCAACACTTTTGGAGACCTTTACCTTCGTCCTGCTAGCAGCTCAGTAACTGGAGGTACTATTACTTTTGGTAATACCACTGCGGAGACATTTGCAATGGATGCCAGCATTCCTCTCAACAATCTTGTGATAAATGGAACAGGTGGAACCAATATGCTTAATCTGATGGTGAATCCATTGTTACTTAATGGCTCTCTAACCTTGAGTAATGCTACGAGTGTTCTAAAGTCAAACAACGTCAATGTTTCACTTAAGGGTGATTTTATAAATAATGGAGCGGTTGGTTCCTACTTATATGGAACAAATACCACCACCTTTAATGGAAATATCCAAAATATAAAGGGTACTTCTTCTACTAACTTTTATAATCTAAACATCAACCCAATTACCTCGGTTACTCTTAATCGCAGCTTTACTGCCAATGGCGACCTAACTATTTCTTCGGGAACTCTTGCTTGTGGTGCCAATAAAATAACTCTGTTTGGCGATATTCTGAATAACGGAACCTATACCGATAATAGCGGAGGTGTTGTTCTAAATGGATCAACAGCCCAACAGCAAATCGGTGGGACGGGAACCTTTGGAACTTTAGAGTTGAATAATGTATATGGGGCAAAACTGTTGAACTCTGTGTCTTTCATAAGTAGCCTTTATATGACTGCAGGAATCCTAGACATCAACAGGTACTTGCTTTCTTTAGGACAAAATAGTGGCATTATTGCCAATGGGGCAGGTTTTAGTGCCTCTAAGATGATTGCCTCTGATGGTGTTTATAGCGATGTTGGCATAAAGAAGGTTGTTGGAACAGGAGCCTCCTCGTTTACTTTCCCTATAGGTTCTGGGGGTAAATACACTCCTGCTGTTCTTACGGTAACCTCCAATGGTTATGTAGGTGCTGTCCGAGTTAACAATATCAATGCCCGTCATCCTTCGGTTTTAGATCCTAACAATGCCTTGAGATACTACTGGGAGATAGAAAGTGCCGGCTTATCTGGATTTAGTGGAGGGCTTGCGTTTAGCTACAACCAAAGCGATGTGGTAGGCGATGAGGGCAAATATGAGGCATCTCGGTTGAGTATCCCCGACTACAATTGGTCTAAGAGCCTTCCTCCAACCGATAATGTAGATGAAGGTAGTAATGTCATTTCGTTTACTTTTCCTTCCAATTCTACTACAATAAGTGGTGAGTATACTGCAGGTGGCGATGCTGCTTTGCCTGCTGTAATTGCTACCTATACCTCTATTCGTGATGGAAATTGGTCTGATAAGACCATTTGGTCGCCAATTGCACCCGATGGTGGCCCTAATGGGTACATAGTTGTCATTGATAAAAATACAACTGTAACGGCTAGCTCTAACAATACGTTTGCCTATCGAACACAGATAAATAGTGGTGGAACATTAAAGGTTGATCCTTCAACCTCTGGACATAACCTTGGAACGGTAGTTGGGAATGGTACGCTGCATCTCGAGAGTGGACAGATGCCTGCAGGACGCTATGATTCTTTCTTCGATTGTTCGAGCAGTTCAACGTTGGAGTATGGAGGAAGTGGTGACTATACAATTGTTTCTGATTTATATACGAGTGTTCCTAATTTAGTTGTTTCGGGTACCGGAACTCGTTACTATCCGAATAAAGATTTAACTGTATGCAAAAAGCTGAATATTGATGGTCCAATACTGGACAATTCGCTTTACGATAGAAAATTGACGATACTTGGAAGTATGCTGCTTACGTCAGGTGGTTTCAGATCTGGCACTGGTGATGACGCTAGGGTCGTTTTTTCTGGTACAGCAAAGCAAGCGATAAGTACCGATGCTAATGCGTTCACAGGACTTAATAAATTCAACAGCATTGAGATTAATAATCCAAGTGGTCTTGATCTGACAGGTAAAATGGAATTGGGAGGTAATCTATATTTAACCAATGGCGTTATCAATACAAGTTCAACGAATACATTTACAATTACGAACCTAAGCGAAAGCTGCATATATCCTTCTGCAGGAACAGAGTTGTCATACATCAATGGTCCGTTAACTAAGTATATGAAGACGGGCAGTTATGACTTTGTTTTTCCTATTGGGCAGAATAGATATGGGTATCAGATAGCGTTGAAGGCAACCTTTAGTAATAGCGTACCTTGGACGGTACAGTATTTTAATAACAACCCGACAAGCACTTCGTTCAACACTCCAATTAGTGTGGTTAATTCCGATGAGTATTGGAGCGTTTCTTCTACTGATGCAAGTTCGAAGGGGTACGTGAGGCTTTACTGGAATTCTAGTAGCGGTCTAACTCCTGCTATGACAACTAATGGCTTGCCCGATATGCGTATTGCCGACTTAGAATCTGGTAAATGGACCGCATTGGCGACTAGTGCTTCGGGAGATAATACTAATGGTTCTGTAACCAATGCCAGTAGCTATGCGTTTAGTAGCGCTAATACTGCTTACAGTTTTACCACTGCTTCTGTTACGGGAATTATGCCTAAGGCAAAGTTTTCGCCAACAGGTGCAATTTGTGGCTCATCTTCCATTCCGGTGACCATCTTTACCAACGGAATGGCTATTGCCCCACCCTACATATTAACCTACTCCTTGAATGGCAAAATCCAATCTGTAACATTTAGTAATCTCACAGGTTACAGTTTGCCCGTGTCTGTAGCGGGAAACTATCAGCTGGTTAACTTTTCCTACAACAATGGTTCTGGTGTTGTAGATGCTAAAACTGTTGTTACCTCATACGATAGTCCAACGGCTGCAGCAGCAGGCCCTGATTTGTCGCTTTGCGGTGCAACTTTAGCGACGCTTGCAGGTAATGTCCCTACCGTCGGTAAAGGACTCTGGAGTATTGTATCGGGAACTGGAGGTACGGTTACCTCGCCAGATCTTTATAATAGCACATTAACAGGTACTAACGGTTCGTCGTACACTGCCCGATGGACTATCAGCAATGGTGGGTGTATCAGTTCCGATGATGTTAATATAAACTTTACCCTTAAGCCTAATGCTCCTGCTGCAGCTTCGCCTCAGGCATTCTGCTCTGGTGCTAATTTGAGTAATATAGCTACAACAGTTGGCACAGGTACCTCTATAAATTGGTATACTGTTGCTGCTGGAGGGACTGTGCTTAGTAGTGCAACTCCGTTGTCCAATACAACGTACTATGCAGAAGCAAGCAATGGATGTTTGAGCGATAGTAGAACTCCTGTTCAGGTTGCTATAACGCCGAATGTTTCAGTAACTCCAATTGTAAGCGTTGGAGCAGAACCTTCGTGTATGCTTTCGAGCGAATCTAGTACAACGTATACTTCTACAGTGAGCAACGCTACATCTTACCTGTGGAGTATTAACAATGGCAGCTTAGGCTCGATAAATAGCCTTACTGGTGAGGTTACGTGGAATCCAACCGTTACAGGTGCTGCAAACATTACAATTCAAGCAAGCGGTTGTGGTCCTGTAGCAACTGCAAGTAGAACGGTTACGGTGAATAGCTTACCTGCTCCTGAATTTAAAACGATTGCTCCAGCTTGTGCAGGACAGGGGGTGTCTTTATCATTAACTGCAGCTTACTCAACATATCTTTGGTCGGTTACTACTACAGGGTACTCGTTATCGAGCACCACAAGCGCAAATCCAACGCTCTATGCCCCCAGTAATGATACCCTATTTCCTCCAAGTAGTTCTTCTATGGTTTCGTACCCCGATGTTAAGGTGTTTGTAACTGATTCTAATGGATGTTCTAACTCTGTGCAAAATAGTTCGTCTGATAAGTCGCTAGTCATAAATAGAATACCACGTACGGGGCCTCCATACCATGTAGGCAATAGCGTGGCAAAGTAATAGTAGGGAAAATATGCCTCAAAGGTGGCTTTGGGGCATATTAGCGTAAGTATCGTGATAAAGCAGTCTTTTATATGATGCTATATATAGTGTGTACCTATGTGATCTTTAAGCTCGCATGTGTTACTTTATGTGTAAAAATGGGAAATGGGCAGTAATGCCTAATGGCTGTCGAAGTAAAATGTTAATATTTGTAGGTAAAATGGGGAATGTACTATGGCTGTGATAGAGATGGGCATTCAGGCTGAAATTACTTTTGAATATTTTAATTGGGTTTATAGGTGGGGAAGTAGCAACTGGCTGATTTAGAATTAATGATTGCAACAGTAGATAGCTTTGCATCGGTTTTAATCAAACCTTACCTATACCGTTTAAATTAAAGTGGTTTTTGTTAGCAACATCTAACAGATGTTGGCTGATTGGCGTATGTGTATACTTCGCTGAGTCGCTATTGCAGGTTTACGAGTATCTCCCCGTTTGAGCAACCATCCGGTTGTCTGCTGATTGTACTTATTTGCTTTCTACTTTATACCACTACTGCCATGGGTAAGGGATATGTTTTTAATACCACTCAACGACGTTTCGCTTTCGTATCTTTTCTGCTACTCGCTCTTTTACTTGCTCCGAGTGAGGGGTGGGGGCAACCACAGTCGCAAATATTTACTACTAGTGGAACCTTTGTGGTACCCGCTGGTGCGACCTCTATAACCGTAGAATGCTGGGGTGCTGGAGGTGCAGGTGGTGGGTCTACTGGTAGTGGCTCAGGAGGTTCTGGAGGTGGCGGAGGCGGTTATGCAAAGAAAATTCTTGCAGTTACTCCAAATCAGTCTATAGACTTTATTGTTGGGACTGGGGGGATAGGTGTCAATGGAGGAAATGGTAATCCAGGTTCTTCCTCTTCTTTCTTATCTTTGATTGCTAATGGAGGAGGTGGTGGTAAGACAAATAAACAGGCTGCAGGTTCTGGCGGTAATGCAACAGGAGGAACAACAAATACGACAGGAGGCAACGGTATTGTAGGTACTGCTACCGGAGGAGCAGGAGGTGCTGGTGCTAATGGAGGAGCAGGAGGTGCTGGTGCTACCAATAATGATGGGGGCAATGGTAACTCTCCTGGCGGTGGTGGCGGTGGTGGAGAAAAAGGTGGTGGTAATAAAGCCGGTGGTAATGGTGGTGATGGTCAGATTATCGTTACTTGGACAGTGCCAACATTTGCAGTCTCTACTGCAACCCTTGATTTTGGTTTTGCTGCAAATGGAAGTACTTCTACATCTCAAAGTGTTACCCTGTCGGGCATAAACCTAACGGGGGATCCAGGCAACGTGGTTATAAATGCTCCTGACAACTTCGAGGTTTCGTTGAGTGCTGGATCGGGATATGCATCATCGATAAACGTACCCTATGCCAGTGCAACATTAGCATCAACTACTATTTATGTTAGGTTTAAGCCTACTGAAGCCAATGTAGATTATATAGATTTTATTACAGTTAATGGAGGCGGCGCACCTGAGCAAAGTGTAACGGTGGTAGGAAATTCGAATCCTTCTTATTGTTCGTCAACAGGTAATACTAGTTACGCAACTAGTGTTACTAAGGTTCAGTTTAATACTATTAATAATACATCGGCAAAGCCATCTGCCTATAGCGATTATACTGCATTATCTACGTCGCTTGCAAAAAACAGTAGCTATAACCTTTCTGTAAATTTGAATACGGATGGGCCTTATTCTATCAATGCACGTGTTTGGATTGATTGGAATCAGAATGGTAGTTTTAATGATGCTGGTGAGGAATATGATTTGGGAACTACAAGCAATAGTGCAAATGGTCCAACAACGTTATCGCCATTAGCTATTAATGTGCCATCTACGGCGGCTCTTGGTAATACAAGAATGCGTGTATCTGCAAGATATAATTCCTATGCAGCATCTTGTGATAATGGTTATGATGGAGAAGTTGAAGATTACACGGTTAACGTCATGCAACCACCAACTGTATACTACTCAAGAGGTGGCGATCCAACTGTTTATGCTAATTGGAATACGGCACGAACGGGAGGAGGCTCTTCTCCAACCAGTTTTACTGCAAACAACCAGATATTTGTGGTGCAGCCTTCCTTTCCAATGACGGCTGTTTCGGTATGGGGTATTTTGGGTACAACAACTAAGTTGCAAATAGAAGATGGGTCCATGCTAACAGCCAATGCGCCCATCACGCTATCGGCAGCAACCACCCTCCAACTTGATGCCAACGCCACCTACAACCACAACGTGGACAGCGATGCGGTTTGGGGAGGTGTGGAGGTTATCGATCCAGCATCAACCATTTCGTATGGCTTTGCAGGTGCGCAGAATGTCATGGCGCTTAATTATGGTAACCTTACCATTGCTGGCGGTGGTACCAAAACCATGCAAGGTAACGTTACCGTTAATGGTACCCTGACCCTTGCTAATGGTAAGCTTAGCTTAGGATCGGGAACCAATAACCTTACGCTAGCCAGCGGCGCCACCATTGCAGGGGCTTTTGATGCTAACCACATGGTTGTATGCGATGGTACGGGTAGCCTTATTAGGCAAGGTACCTCCGCTGCCGATTTTGTAATGGCTTATCCTGTAGGTACGGGTACCAGCTATACGCCCTACGAAATTACCTCGTTTACCGCTACGGTAGCGGGAACGGCGAGCGTTGGCGTACGTGCGGTGCCCTCGTTAGCGCCTGGTCCTGTGGCTGCCAATGGGACCGACCTTAAGAAGTACTGGGCTGTAACTACCTCCAACCTTACCATAACGGATGCAAGCTTAAAGTTAACCTACGATATTGGAGAGGCTGGCTCAAGCAGCGCACAAGCAAATTATATCCCATACTACCATAATGGTTCGGCATGGTCGATACCTACGGTTGCCAGTGGTCCTGGTGCCAACCCCATGACGGTGTCGGGGGCAACTAGCATCGCCGGACAGTGGACCGCTCGCGAGCAACCGCTCTATAAAACCTACTACTCCTACCAGTCGGGCAATTGGAACATTGCCACCACATGGACAACCGACCCATCGGGTACCCTCTCGGTAGCACCGGCGGTGCCTACGGCAAACGATAGGGTGGTGATACTTAATGGTAGAACGGTAAAAACACCCGCTAATGGGTATGCCGTACTTTCCGTTCAGATTAACGAGGGTGGTACGCTCGACCTTGGTACTTTTACCACGCAGTCGTTTACCACCGTTCGTGGACAGGGTGTTGTACGCCTTAGCAACTCAGTATTCCCTACGGCCGACTGGAGCAACTTCGTTTCGGCGGGTGGCGGTACGGTTGAGTACTATAATGCTGCCAGCTTCAGCTTTGGGCAATTGGTGTACAACAACCTTATCATTAATCTTAGTACAACCGCACTAACCAGCACCCTTCTGGGAGATATGACGGTTAACGGTAACCTTACGGTAACTAGGGGTAAGTTTGCCATTAACAATGGTACTGCGGCGAGTCGAAATCTATCCATACAGGGTAACGTGTACGTATCGGCAAATGGTAGTATGGGTATTGGTACGGGTAATGCCAACCACCGCATCACCATCAATGGCGACTTTACCAACGATGGTAGCGTACGTTTTACCAATCAGGCTACCCCTGCATATACAAGCACACCTACAACAGGAACATCGGATGTTGTTTTTAATAATGGAACAGCCGATCAGAGTCTGCGATGTAACGGGCAGAGTGACTTCTACCGTATAGAGATAGATAAGGGGTTTGACCAAACTTATGTGCTGAATATTGATGCTACCGCTACCGCAAACTTTAGGCTGTTTGGCAGGAACGATCAGCAGCATTACCTGCCAACCCAAAGCCCACCAAATCTTCCAAATCCTAATGCGTTAGGGCTACTTGCAGGAACGGTAAGGTTAGGAAGCAATATATCAATTCCATGCTTGGGTACCGATAATGGCAATTATGGGGTCTATAATATAGATGAGGATGCGCGATTGTGGTTGGATGGAGCAACCGTAGTTTGGAATCCTGCGTACCAAAATTTTGACCCTGTAGTATATGGTACAATTCGTATAACCGGAAACTCCTATTTTGATATACGAAATGGAGCCAATGGATTGGTGATGCGTACAACAGGGCTATTAAGCATTGAAGGAGGTCAGTTAGACATTTCCTCACTTCGTGTATCCTCACAAGATGGTCTTGGAACTCACCGTGGGGCTTACTATCAATCAGGAGGAACCTTAAATGTAACAGGTGGTAGTACTGATTTCGCCGCTAGCTTTATGCTACCCTATAGTGCTATGGCGTTTAAGATGAGCGGAGGAATAATCAATATTCTCGCTCCTGCAATAACAGGTGGTAGTGGTAATAATTTTAGCTTAATAATTGGAGCGAATCCTAGTAATATAAGCGTCACAGGAGGTACTGTCAATATTACAACACCAGGTGGAGGTCAGGCAAACATTAACTCTTCGGCACCATTCTGGGATTTGAATATCCTCGGAACGGGAACATCCTACCTTGCCGACTATGCAGGTAATGCAAGCCTTCCTGCAGTTCCTGCGCTTACAGCACCCGCATTAGTTGTTCTTCATAATCTAGCGGTTAATGGATCGAGTAGACTTAATACAAATAATAAAAATGTTTCCGTTGCGGGCGATTTTATGCTTAGTGCGGGAACAACTTATTTGCCAGGGACTAATATGACCATATTTAATGGGTCGGGAGGTCAACGTTTTTCTAATATTGGTACAATAGGTGTTGGGGGCAACGGATTATACGATTTGATGATTACCAATAAGTCAAACGCCGACATCTTTACCAACAATCTTATAGTTCAAAATAACCTAACTATTGACGATGGCTGTTTCCTTAATGATGTGGGGCATAGTATACGCGTAAATGGTAACGTTACCAATTCGGGTACGCATACCAGCCAGGCGAGTGGTGCCATACTCCTGAACGGTACCTTTAACCAGGTTATTGGCGGTTCGGGGCTTGGGGTATTTGGCAATGTTAACCTCAATAATACGGCAGGGGCTACTCTAACGGCCAACCAGTCGCTTACAGGCAACCTACGCTTAGGGGCAGGTGTGCTAAACGTAGGCAACTTGAACCTAAAGTTGGGAAGTGCTAGTGCAGTGTACGATGCCCTTGCGGGTACCACCACTGCTGGTTTTTCGGGTACCAAGATGCTGAAGCTGGCAGGTTTCCAAAGCGATGCAGGTATAACCAAAACCTACAGTAGTACGGCCAACTTTCTATTCCCAATAGGTACTGGTGCTGACTATACGCCAGCTAATATACAGGTAGGCACAGCACCTTCTAATTGGGGGTCGGTAACTGTTCGTCCTGTAGCGCAACTACAGCCCTTTGCTACCTCTACCAATGCGCTTACTTACTACTGGAAGGTAACCAGTTCCGACTTTGCAGGTCTACAACCCAACTCGGTAACGCATAGCTACCAGTACGTAACATCTGATATTGTGGGAACCGAGGGTAGTTACATCCCTGCAGCCTACCGTCCCTACAGTTGGGTGCCCATTAACGACGTATCTAAGGTTGTTGATGGTACAAATACGGTGCTGTTTAACGGCATAAGCTTCATTGATGGCGACTATACCGCTGGCGAGTTGAGCGCATTTGCACCCGTAAAGGTGTTCTATAGCCGAACAGATGGCAATTGGAACGACTATAATACGTGGTCGACAGCATCAGTAGGCGGAGTTGCTGTTTCCGCCGGTGCTGTTGCTGGAATAAATATTCCTGGGCCAAGTAACCCGGTTGTTATTGGCGATGCATCCCATAACCATACCGTAACCATTCCTGCGGGCTTTAATAATATTACGACAGGTGGACTCCAGATTAACTCTGGTTCTACGCTCGATATTACAACAACTACGGGGCATAACTTCGGTTCTATTCCCGATACAAAGGTGTTGGGTACTGGGCTGCTGAAGATATCTTCGTCTGTTGGAATCGCGGTGTTTCCTGGTGGCGACTTTGGTAACTTCCTATCGAGCGGTGGAGGTACCGTAGAGTACTATAGTAATGGAGCAACATCGTTTACGCTGCCTACCACCTATGTATCGGCGGGTAGCACGGTAAATATTACCACCTACAATAACCTGGTAACGACACCTGCGGCAGGTCGAACGGTAACGTTACCGAATACCAACTTGATGGTATATGATACCTACAGGGTGGGAGGAACAGGAGTTTCGCAACTTAATAATGCTGCAACTCTTCAAACTCTTACAGTTGGAAAACTGCTTGACGTGCAGTCGAGTGGAACGCTTAGGTATACAAATACAGGAGCACAGAGCGTTGTGGCTAATGGCGATGTTTTAGTTAATGGTACCTTTGATGTAAACGCAGGAGGTACTGCAACCAACTTGTTAGCGGTTCAGGGCAACCTTACCAATAACGGAACCTTCGACATGTATAAGAGTGCTACAAGGGTTTGTAACGTTACCTTTACTGGCGATACTGATAAGGAAATAAATGGTACAGGAACAACCACCAACTTTAATACGATAACAGTCGATAAAGGATCGTCGCGTAATACGCTGCTTGAGGTAACGTCTAGCACTCTTTCGTTGAATACAACTCTTGCTACGGCGCTTACTCTAACCAACGGCACCTTTAGGCTAACAAGTCCATTAACCCTTGCCCTCACCAATTCGGGTAGCTTCTCTATTCCTATTTCAGGTTGTTTGTCTGCCAATGGAGGTACCATAAATATTGGAGGAGCAGGAGCCACCGATGCCACCGACCTTAAACTCGACGGTCGTTTGGAGGTACTAGATGGCGCTATTAATATAGGTACGCTTGGCACAAATCTTAATAACGACATTGAGTACTCCTCGGGTGGAACTCCCGAAATAGTTGTGGGTGGTGCCGGAAAACTTTTTGTAAATGGTCAAGTACGAAGGGTTACCACCATTAATACAGGCTCGCTGAACTATTCGCAAAGCGGAAGTAGTGAGGTTACCATTGCTGGACGTAATGCTAACAGTTCTCGCTCGATGCTCGAAATCCTTAATGCAGGTAGTAAGTTTGATATGAGCGGCACTAGCAAACTAACCATTACGGGTAACTTTAATAATGCCAGCTATACTGACCTGTATCTAAGTCCAGAGAGTAGTACTGTGACTGGAGGTACTATTGTATTTGGTGCTGGCACAACTGCTGCCAACTCAACCTTTAATATGGTGACATCCGTTCCTCTTTGGAATCTGGAGGTAGATGGAACAACAAATAGTAAGAATGTAGATTTGAATATCTACCCTTTGATATTGCAGGGTAATCTGACTATTAAAGGTAACTCGGCTTTTATGGCAAACGGGCTTGATGTAACCATTAATGGGAATCTAACAAATAGTAATACCAATGCGAGTTCTGGTGTAAACAGTGGAGGCTATCAGGCAGGGGCGTTAACGCAAACAACCTATTTTAAAGGGGCTTCAAGTCAGACTATTGCTGGTGCAGGTGCTAATCTTACCAACTTTGGTAATCTGGTTGTAGGAACATCGGGTACATTATCGCTTAGCTCGAATACAAACATACGGGTAAACAGGAATCTCTCTATTAACGCAGGGATATTCAGTGATGGTGGAAATACCATATCACAGATTGGGGATGTTTATAATCAGGCGACCCATATAAGTTCGGGTGCTACAGGAGGTATTAGTTTCGATGGAACACAACCTCAGCTGATATCTGGTAATGGGGCTGGCTTGTTTGGTAATATTACCATGAACAACTCGATGGGGGCTGTTGCAAAGGATAATTTCCAGATAAACGGTATTCTTACCTTTAATTCAGGTAGCATTTATATTGACGATTATCTCCTAACATTTGGTTCAAATGCCACTGTCGCAGGATCAACTGATAAGAATAGGATGCTTATCCTAAATGGGGTAATCTCTGATGCTGGGGTAAAGAAGATATTCAATGCTGGCGCATCTTCGTTTACTTATCCAATGGGTGTTGCTGGAAAGTACACTCCTGCTACCTATACCTTTACATCGAATACCAATAGCAATGGGGCCATAACCATTAAGCCAGTAAACTATATTCATCCATCGGCGGCAGCACCTGCAACGGATCAGCTAAAGTACTATTGGAATGTTGTATCGTCTGGTTTTTCAGGAGCATGTATCGTAGATCATTATTATAAGTATGAGGCGGCAGATGTTGTTGGAACCGAGACTGACTACGTTGCTGGTAGATTTGTTGGAGGTATTTGGAACCCATCGGGGGGGATTGCAGGAGGCGTAGATGCAGGAAACCATCAGGTTAAACTGATAGGACAGACCTTTATAGATGGGGAGTATACGGCAGGTGACGATCCTAACTTTGTGTCTTTGCCTGTACTATATAGCATAAAATCGGGTGACTGGTTTACATCGGGAACATGGTCTCTTACGGCTGGTGGACCCTCTTGCGGCTGTACTCCAAATGGGAATCCAGTGGTTGTCTCTGCAGGGCATACGGTTACACTTGGTTCTAATGGAGCAACGGCATATTCAGTGGATATTAAAGGAACTCTTGATGTTGGGTTGACGGTTTATCATAGTATTGGTCATGTGACTGGAGGTGGTAAGCTAATGCTTACTTCTACTGCCGATGGTATTTTCGTATTCCCTGGTGGTAACTTCGATGTCTTTGCGGGCACTACAGGCAGTACCATTGAATTTACTGGTAACAATGAGGCCACATTGCCCCTTAAACCAGGTAATAACTACAAACCCTATCAGAATGTAATATTCTCGGGTACAGGTAAGAAAATGATTACAGCAGAGGACCTGAAAGTGCTGGGAAATCTTACCATTAATGCAGGTGCAACCCTAAGTAACGAACTCTTCAATAGAACTATTACCGCTTTAGGTAATTGGACCGATAACAATACGTCTGCGACGGGTGGTTTTATTCCAGGTAAGGGAATGGTTAACTTTAACGGTGCAGTAGGGCAAACGCTTACCGTTGCTAATGGTGCAACTACTGAGCAGTTCTATAATCTTAAGATAGACAATGCTGCTGGGATGACCATTGCAGGTCTTGGGAACGCTGCTGTATCTAATCTTTTGTACCTAACCAATGGGAATGTAACAACAACATCAACGAACCTGTTGAGCATAACCAATACCAGCACTAGTGCTGTTGTTGGTGGTAGTCCTACCTCATTCGTAAATGGACCGCTTAGAAAGAGTATGAACGCTGGTGGTAATTTTGCTTTCCCTGTTGGTGATGCTAGTGGCTCTCGTTTTGGGAGGGTTGTTGTATCTGAAGTGTCTAGTGCAGGCAATTATACATCTCAATACTTTAGCCACAACCCCAACAACGAAGGGTATAACCCTTCTACAAAAACTGCCCCTGTTGATGTGGTGAGTAATACCGAATACTGGAAGGTTAATGGACCTGTTGGTGTTACCGGGAATGTTACCTTACGTTGGGATAGTTCTAGTGGTATAATTCCAGTTGCAGCGGCTTCTCGACAGAAACTTAGGGTGGTTGAATGGAATTCATCCTGGATTAATAGAGGTAATATGGTTACCGATGGAGGTGTTGCTAGTGGTACTATTAAGACGGCACCTACACCTATTGCATTGAATGGCGATCACATCCTTACAATAGGTGTCGAAAGTCTTCCAACCGCTACCATAACCGGCGGCACTGCCAGTATTTGTAATGATGGGACTAGTACAAGCATTCCGATCACCCTTACAGGTACTGGGCCTTGGAATATAAAGTATAAGATTAATGGGGCCAACGAAACCTCTATCTCTAACATCGCGACTTCGCCATATAGCTTGGTCGTATCTAATGCGTTACCCGCATTAGCAAGTGGTGGTCCTGGTGACTACGTGTTTACCATGTCGTATGTTCAGGATAATACAGGAAGCACGGGTATTAGCGATTTTACTACTTCGGCAACTATAACGTTGAAACCATCTCCAACGCCAGTGATCACAGGGTTAACCACGACGCCTGCGGGTTCTGTTGTAGCGTATAGTACGGCGAGTAGCGGTAATACTTACTCATGGACTATTACAGGTGGTACGCCCGTTTCGTCAAATATAAACCCAGTTTCAGTTACCTGGGGGGCAGGTGCTGCTGGTACGCTAAGGTTGACAGAAACTATAAATGGTTGTAGTGTTACTACTCCTGTTTACAATGTAACACTTACTGATATTCCTAATCCTTTAGTTAGCGGTAATAGTACGGTATGTCATAATTCTGTTAATACCTACTCGACCCCAAAGGTTGGAACGCACGCTTATGCTTGGACCGTTGTTGGAGGAACCTATACGGTTGGTGCTACTCCTAATATTATTAATGTTACTTGGACTGCGGCAGGGACAGGCTCTGTTGCTGTAAAGGAAACAGGATCTTCGTCTGTAACGAACTCATTAAGCGTTACTGTAAATCCACTACCTTCAGCAGCTAATACGGTTTCTGATCCTACCATTTGTAATGGTAGTTCTGCAAGTATCGTAATAACAGGTGCGGCTGGTGGTATAGAATACCAGCTTCGTCTTAATAGCGATAATACCAACGTAGGTTCATCGGTAAGTAGTATGGCAGGGGGAGATGTTACCTTAACGGCATCACCTGTGGCAAATACTGTTTACAATGTTTGGGCAACTAATGAATATAGCTGTAGCGTACAGCTTACCGATTTAAGTTCAACTACCGTAAACGCAAATCCAGTAATTGCTTGGGATGCCGCAAATGTTTATAAAGGCTGTGCTGATGGGAATACAGTGTTAAAGCTTAGCGACTCTTCTTTCCCTAATTATTTGTGGAGCGTAGAGGATGCTATTGGAGGTTTCACGCCCTCGAATAGCTATCAGCCAACAATTACTTGGCTGTCGAATGGTTCTATTTTCCCTAGTGGAGGAACTCAGGTTGATAAGATTGTTTCGGTTATTGTTACAGGAGCAAATGGATGTAAGACAACACTGACAAAAACAGTGACAATTTATCGAAAGCCCGTTACTGGTCCACCCTACCACGTTGGTAATAACATTGCAAAGTAATTATAGCAAAGAAGGCTGCCTCGGTTTGGGGCAGCCTTTCTTTTGCCAAGATTATCAAGGTACACGAGGCTTGGAGTAGGATTATGAGGCTGGGTGTAGCTGTTGTGTGACTTTGAGTTTTGCAGTTTGGTCTTTGTGGTTAATATCGAAATTTGCGGAAACCGTATTCCTATGTCTGTGTCAATTATGTTTTTGAACATGTTGTCGGTTCTTTCTACTGTTAGTCAATTCACCCTGTCCCAAATTTTTCATACTTTTGGTCCAACTTTAACAAAATAGTTTAGTTATGGCAGAAGATAAAGATGTTAAGTTATTTGCCGAATTCGCTCCTGTGACAACAGCCGAGTGGGATGCGGTAATTAACGTTGACCTTAAGGGTGCCGACTACGACAAGAAGCTGGTGTGGAAACCATTGGAAGGCTTCAGCGTACGTCCGTACTACCGTACTGAGGATATGAAGAATCTCGATCACCTTCAGTATCTCCCTGGTCAATTCCCATATGTTCGCGGAAACAAAACCAACAGCAACGCTTGGATGGTTCGTCAGGATATCCTTGTAGAGGATGTTAAGGCAGCCAATGCTAAGGCGCTGGATGTGCTCATGAAGGGCGTTGACTCGCTCGGATTCGTTTTCAACAGCTGCAAGGAGCTTACCGCTGCAGAGCTTGACACTCTTCTTAAAGGTATCAGCGTTTGCGCTATCGAGGTAAACTTTGTATGCTGCTGCAAGAGCCGTAATCTAGCTAAGCTATTCATCGAAAAGATGAAGAAGGACGGCGTTAACCTTGCTGCTGTTCGTGGATCAATCAACTACAGCCCACTTCGCAAGCTATCGCTCGAAGGTGCTTGGTGCTCCGACGAAGCTGCTGCTTTCACCAACACTAAGGAGATGATCGAAGGCGCTGCTGCCCTTCCTTGCTTCAAGACTGTTTCGGTTGATGGCTCTATCTTCCACAACTCGGGCTCAACCTCTGTTCAGGAGTTGGCTTTTGCCCTTTCGATGGGTAACGAGTACCTTGCTAAGCTTACCGATCTTGGCGCTTGCGCTACCATGGTGGCTAAGGCTATTCGCTTCAACTTCTCGGTTAGCTCCAACTACTTCATGGAGATTGCCAAGTTCCGCGCTGCTCGTATGCTTTGGGCAGAAATCGCAAAGAACTACGGCGTTGCCGAGAACGATGCTAAGATGAGCATCCACGCTGAAACATCGAAGTGGAACCAAACCGTTTACGACCCATACGTTAACCTACTTCGTGGTACTACCGAGGCTATGTCGGCTACCATTGCAGGTGTTGACTCGCTAACCGTAGTTCCTTTCGATGCTGCTTACCGCAAGTCAACTGAGTTCAGCGACCGTATCGCTCGCAACGCTCAGCTGCTGCTTAAGGAGGAGGCTCACTTCGACCTAGTGGTTGACCCAGCTGCTGGCTCATACTACATCGAGGAGCTAACTGCTTCTATCGCAAAGGCTGCTTGGACGCTATTCGTAGAGGTAGAGGGCAAGGGCGGATATGTTGCTGCAATTAAGGAAGGATTTATCCAAGCTGCAGTTAAGGCTACCGCTCAAAAGCGTGATATGAACATCGCTACTCGTCGCGATATTGTACTTGGTACCAACCAGTATCCTAACTTTACCGAGGTTGCTGAGGCTGATGTAACCCTTGAGGCTATCACCCGCGCTGAGGCTAAGAAGGGTGATGCTGCCGAGGCTCTTGCTCCATACCGTGGCGCAATGGCATTCGAGGCGCTTCGCTACAAGACTGATAAGAGCGGCAAGGAGCCTAAGGCTTTCATGCTAACCATCGGTGCTTTGGCAATGCGTCGTGCACGCGCTCAGTTTGCTTGCAACTTCTTTGCTTGCGCTGGCTTCCGTACCATCGACCATAATGGATACGCTTCTGTTGAGGAAGGTGTTAAGACTGCACTAGAGGCTAAGGCTGATATAGTTGTTATCTGTTCTTCGGATGATGATTACGCAACCTACGCTCCTGAGGCTTACGAAATGCTTAAGGGTAAGGCTATCTTCGTTGTTGCTGGAGCACCAGCTTGCGAAGCCGAGCTTAAAGCTAAGGGCATCACCAACTTCATCAGCGTAAAGAGCAACGTGCTTGAGACATTGAAAGGTTACCAAGCAGAGTTAGGGATTTAATTATTGAGATATTAGACGTTAGACATTAGACGTTAGAATATGCACAATTTTAAGGAGTTGAATGTATGGCAAAAGGCTAGGGCTTTCTCGAAAAGCATCTATTCTTTGACTTCGGACTTTCCGAAAGTGGAACAGTTCGGTGTTGTAAGCCAACTCCGCCGTGCTTCTGTCTCGATCTCATCAAACATTGCTGAGGGTTCGGGTAGAGGTTCCGATAAGGATATGTGTAGATTCTTGGATATCGCATTAGGATCAGCTTTTGAAGTTGAATCACTGCTATACATTGCTTTAGATTTGGGCTATATCAATCAAGATGACTTTGATAATTTGAATAGTCAAGTTCTTGAGATTGGCAAAATGCTTTCGAGTTTAAATCAATGTTTAGTTAAGCGACAACAGTCTAATATCTAAAATCTAACATCTAAAATCAAAAACAATTATCATGCGTCCTAAATTTGACGAACTTAAGATAGATAATACCTGGATGACTGCTGAGCAGATCCCGGTGAAGGAGGCATACTCTGCCGCCGACCTCGAAGGAATGGAGCACCTTAACTATGCTGCCGGTATTCCACCTTTCCTCCGCGGACCATACTCAACCATGTACGTAAACAAGCCTTGGACTGTTCGTCAGTATGCAGGTTTCTCTACTGCTGCCGAGTCTAACGCTTTCTACCGTCGTAACCTTGCTGCTGGACAGAAGGGTCTTTCGGTAGCATTTGACCTTGCTACTCACCGCGGATACGATGCTGACCACCCACGTGTAGTTGGCGACGTAGGTAAGGCTGGTGTGTCTATCTGCTCGGTTGAGGATATGAAGGTTCTTTTCGATGGTATCCCATTGGATCAGATGTCGGTTTCGATGACCATGAACGGTGCCGTACTTCCAGTATTGGCGTTCTACATCGTTGCTGGTATGGAGCAAGGTTGCTCGTTAGATCAGCTTGCTGGTACCATCCAGAACGACATCCTTAAGGAATTCATGGTGCGTAACACCTACATCTACCCACCAGAATTCTCGATGCAAATCATTGCTGATATCTTCGAGTACACCTCTAAGAACATGCCTAAGTTTAACTCGATCTCTATTTCGGGTTACCACATGCAGGAGGCTGGTGCTACCGCTGATATCGAGCTAGCATATACCCTTGCTGATGGTCTTGAGTACCTACGCACCGGAACTAAGGCTGGACTTTCTGTTGACAAGTTTGCTCCACGTCTTTCGTTCTTCTGGGCAATTGGTATGAACCACTTCATGGAGATTGCTAAGATGCGTGCCGGACGTTTAATCTGGGCTAAGCTGGTTAACCAGTTCGGACCTAAGAGCAACAAGTCGTTGGCATTGCGTACTCACTCGCAAACTTCAGGTTGGTCGCTTACCGAGCAAGATCCATTCAACAATGTTGGACGTACCGCTATCGAAGCTATGGCTGCTGCACTTGGTCACACCCAATCGCTGCATACCAATGCGCTTGACGAGGCTATCGCACTTCCAACCGATTTCTCTGCTCGTATCGCACGTAATACCCAGATCTACCTACAGGAAGAAACCAACATCTGCAAGGCTGTTGACCCATGGGCTGGTTCGTACTACGTAGAAACTCTTACCCAAGAGCTGGCTCAGAAGGCTTGGAAGCTTATCGAAGAGGTTGAAGAGCTTGGCGGTATGGCTAAGGCTATCGAGACTGGTATTCCAAAGATGCGTATCGAGGAAGCTGCGGCTCGTAAGCAGGCTCGTATCGACTCGGGCAACGATGCCATCATCGGTATCAACAAGTATCGTCTAGACAAGGAAGATCCATTGGATATCCTTGACGTAGACAATACCGCTGTTCGTCTTGAGCAGATCGAGCGTCTGAATACCCTTCGCGCAAACCGCGACGAGGCTAAGGTTAAGGCTGCTCTTGCTGCCATTACCAAGTGCGTGGAAACTAAGCAAGGTAACCTACTTGAGCTAGCCGTTGAGGCTGCTAAGCTTCGCGCTACCCTTGGCGAAATTTCTGATGCTTGCGAGGTAATCGTAGGACGTTACAAGGCTAAAATTCTTACCATCTCTGGCGTATACTCTAAGGAAGTGAAAAACGACGAAAGTTTTGCTCATGCAAAAGAGCTTTGCGAAAAGTTTGCTAAGCTCGATGGTCGTCAACCTCGTATCATGATCGCTAAGCTCGGTCAGGACGGACACGACCGCGGTGCTAAGGTTGTTGCAACCGGATATGCTGATATAGGTTTCGACGTGGATATGGGACCATTGTTCCAAACTCCAGAGGAAGCTGCTAAGCAAGCCGTAGAGAACGACGTTCACGTAGTAGGTGTTTCTTCGCTTGCTGCTGGTCACAAGACCCTCGTTCCTCAAATCGTTGCTGAGCTTAAGAAACTAGGTCGCGAAGACATTATGGTAATCGTGGGTGGTGTGATTCCTCACCAAGACTACCAGGTGCTTTACGATTCGGGTGCTTCGGCTATCTTCGGTCCTGGAACTCCAGTGTCTACCGCAGCTATCAAGATTCTTGAGCTGCTTCTTGCCGCTACTGAAGAGTAATCCTTTACCTTCACATAAACAAAAAGGTCTCCTGTTTCAGGAGACCTTTTTTTGTTTAGATGGTAGACCTTAGATGTTAGATTTTAGACTTTATCCGATGGAGTATTTCCCTAAGGATAAACTCTGTCCGCGCATTCCGATAGAGCTTTTACCTAAGGAGAAGCTTCGTCCGCAGGCTCCGATAGAACATTTACCTAAGGAGAAACTTCATCTGCGCATTCCGATAGAGCATTTACCTAAGGAAAAGTTCTGTCCGCAGCCTCCGATAGAGTTTTTCCTTAAGGAGAAGCTTTGTCCGCACATTCCGATAGAACTTTTATCTACGGAAATGCTTCATCTAAAAAGCTAGCGAAGCTACCCGTAAGGGATTCTGCAATAGTTACCCCATCTTGGTGCTATCCTTTGTGCCCTTTGTGGTAAATGGATCAGCGCAAATCTGCTGCATCAGTAAAAATCAGCGTTCCGAAGGCTAGAAATCAACATTAATGCTCGCCTTGTAGGTGATGGTCTTGTCCAGCGGCTGCTTTACCGCATCGCCGTAGGCTACGAATGCGCCGGCGCCGAATCCGAGGTACAGGAATCCGAATATCTTGTAGCGGAGGATGCTTCCGAGGATAAGTCCCGACTCGAAGTAGCCCTTGCGCATATCCCTGATGTCGAGCCCCTCGTAGCGGGCGCTGTTGGCAAGGCGCGACCATCCTGCCGCCTGGAATATCGATACGGTAGGCTTGAAGTTCTTCCGCGAGAAGAGCAGCGAGCCCAGGTCGTAGTAGGCAAACAGGCTGCCGTAGCGCGAGGAGGCGTACTCGAAGGGCTTGGCGCAGTTAAACGAGCTGTTTACCAGAAAGGGGAAGTAGCTGCTGTTGGTGCCGTTGGCGCCGTACAGGAGCGAGTAGGGGACATCGCCCTCCTGGTTGCCGGCTAGCGCCGTGATGCGCAGCACTCCCGCCTTGCGGAGGGTGAAGCGCTTGAAGATGCCCGCCTCGACGCTGGTGTAGCGGTAGTCGCCCCCAAATGCCGATAGCCCCTGACGAATGTTGAGCCCGATAACGGGGTATCCCTGCGTCTCGTAGAAGTAGGTGTTAAAGAACTTGGTCTCGCGCTCCTTGTAGCCCAGCCTTGCCGTTAGGTTTACCTCCGAGTTGTTGGTCCAAAGGCGCTGCTGCTCCACGCCCTTGTAGCGGTAGCTGTAGGTGGGGGCTAGCTGCGCCACCTTTCCGCCAAGGGCGAGGTCGATATCCCAGATGTGGGTGCTTGCGCTGGCGGCGTATTCGATGGTTCTATCGGCCCTGTCGAGCAGGAAGTGGTCGACGAGCGAGCTGCGCCTTTCGCCCACCAAGTAGAAGTGCGTGGCCATATCCACATCGTTGCGGTAGCTCAGCCGGATTGAGGTTTTCGGGTCGCCCTTGGGGAATAGCGTTACCGATCCGCCGTACTTCCACTGGGCATCGCGCGTTCCGTAGGCAAAGTAGCCCCCCAGCGAGGCGTACTTGGTGAGGCGGCGGTTGGTTTCGGCTGCCAGCCCAAAGCGGTTCTCCTCGTAGCGGTTGTTGCCGTACAGGGCGGTAAGCGGAAAGGAGAGCTTGCCGATGGGGATCCTCAGCTGCATAAGGTCTTCGATGAGGAACTGGAGCTTATCGAGGTCGTGCTTCTTGGTTAGCCTCTCGTAGGTCTTATAGGTGGTCGAATCTTTCCGGGTAAGGGGCGAGGGGCGGTAGCGTTCGATAGCCGCGTAGGCGCTGTTGGCGGTGTCGGCAATGGCAACCGTGCTCCGCTTTATGCTTTTAGGGGCAGCGCTGGATATGCTCACGTCGTACACCGTGCCCGTCCCCTCCATGAACGAGCAAACCCCGTAGCCGGGCGGGTAGTTGTTGAGCGTAACCTTGTGGCGGTACTGGCTGGGGAACCATTTTCCCCGCTGGAGGGTGTACTGCTGCTCTATCTTTATGTCGATGCCCGCCTTCTCGGCCCTTTCGGCCACCACATTCTGTATGGCCCACCCGTTGCTGTTGATGTGCACGAACCCCTTAAGCCCGTCGAAGTTGGTATTGCGGCGGGGGGTAAACTGTATCACAAAGGTGGTGTCCTTCTCCACGATTAGCGTGTCCTGAATCAGGAAGAAGTAGCTCCGGGTGCTGTTGGGGCTGATGGGGTTCAGGAAGTTCTTGTCGAGCAGCGTGATGTTGGTGCTGTAGAAGTGTATGGGCTGAAATGAGGTGGTGTTGAAGCTGAACAGCGGATTCTTGAAGCCGCTCACCCTGTTGGCAATCACCCTTTCCTCCGTAATATCCTTGTAGGCGTACACCCTGTCGGCAACCGATTCGGTAACCAGCATGTTCATCGTGTCGGAAAAGCTGCGGAACTTCGATTCGTACTTCGATTTGGGCAGCGGCTCTATCCGTAGGATGGTTTTGCTGTAGAGGCGGCAGCGGTACGACGGGTTTTCGTCGGGGTTGTTATCCCTGATGTGCGCAATGGCGTTGTTGATGATGCGGTGCGCGGGGTTCTCGGTGGGGTACACCGTTACCTCGTCGATGTTGTAGACCGATGGCGTTAGCAGCACCTCGTTTCCCGAAGGCTTCAGCGTGGATGTTGCCATCGAGCGGGGCTCGTAGCCCATGTAGCTCACAACGAGCTGCTGCTCCGTGGCGGTTGCGGCAATGGTAAACTCGCCGTGCAGGTTGGTGGTTACCCCGCGAGTCCTATTCTGAGAGGTAACAACGGTGGCAAAGGGGAGGGGCTTTAGCGTTACCGCATCGCGGACGGTGCCGCTGTACCGTTTTTGCGCGTAGCCCGCGTAGCATGCGAGCATTAGCAGAAGTAGTAGAATTCGTTTCATTCCCTTTAGTAGATATATTTTGAGATATTGATGCGCAATATAGCTTTTTTAGGATTAATACCTAGCGCAACTCGGGTGATGCCTCCTGCAATGGCATTCCCCTGCTCTGTAATGGCTTTCCCCTGCTCTGTAATGGCTTCCCCCTGCTCTGCAATGGCTTCCCTCTGCTCTGCAATGGCTTTCCCTCATTCTGTAATGGGTTCCCCCTCTTCTGTAACGGCTTTCCCTCGTTCTGTAACGGCTTTCCTCTCTTCTGCAATGGGTTTCCCCTGCTCTGTAATGGGTTTCCCCCGTTCTGTAATGGCTTTCCCTCGTTCTGTAACGGCTTTCCCCCGTTCTGTAATGGGTTTCCCCTGTTCTGTAATGGCTTTCCCCTGCTCTGTAATGGCTTTCCCCCGTTCTGTAATGGGTTTCCCCTGTTCTGTAATGGCTTTCCCCCGCTCTGTAACGGCTTTCCCCTGTTCTGTAATGGCTTCCCCCAGCTCTGTAATGGCTTTCCCCCGTTCTGTAATGGCTTTCCCCTCTTCTGCAAAGGCTTTTCCCCGTTTTGCAATGGCTTTCACCCGCTCTGTAATGGCTTCCCCCCATTCTGTAATGGCTTCCCCTCGTTCTGTAATGGCTTTCCCCCATTCTGCTACGCCTGTTCCCCCAACCATCACGCCAAGGCTCTTTCCCGTAGCCCAATGCCGTCAGCTTTTGCATGGTACACCATGCGAGGCGAGGACAACAAGGAGGTTGTACATCCCCTACGGGGAACAACGCGTGAATAAGATCGGTCGTCTACAATTCTATAACCGCTATGCGGTATTTTTACCTTACGAATATTGTTCGGAGGACATTCCGATTTGTAGCACTACCGCCGATAAGCCGCCAATTTCCTCGTAGAGGATAGCCTTGCTGTTGGCTCAGGGGCGTATATTCCTCGTTCTGCAGCGCCTATTCGCCTAGCCATCACGCCAAGGTTCTTTCCCGTAGCCCAATGCAGCCAGCCTTTGCATGGTACACCATTCGAGGCGAGGACAACTCGATGGTTGTACATCCCCTACGGGGAAAAACACGGGGACAAGATTGGTAGTCTACAGTCCTATAATCACTATGCGGTATTTTTACCTTACGAATATTGTCCGTAGGACATTACGATTTGTAGCACTACCGCCGTTAAGCCTCCAATTTCCTCGTAGAGGATAACCTCGATGTTGGCTCAAGGTCGCATTTCCCCGTTCAGCTTCGCCTGTTCTTACAGACATGTCTAGTTGTATTAAAGAATTTGGAGTATAAGAGAATTCCCTCTCCCTCCTTCCGTCCTTGCTAGCTCGTCTCGAATTATTTTTCTATTTTTGTTCGTCATTAGCGCTACGCTAAACCAACTTGTATACCAATGAAAAAGTTACTCCTCATTATAGCCGCAGCTATAGCATTTGCCTCCTGCAGCGACAACGATCAGGTTCTCTCAAAGCAGAAGATGGCTAACATCCTGCGCGATATCCACATCTCGGATGCGGTGCTCAACACCCAGCGGTATTCGCAGAACACCTTCGAGAACCTCGACTCGCTTTATCTCTACAAAGATGTTTTTAAGAAGAATGACGTATCGCGCGAAGAGTTTATCCATAGCCTTCAGTACTACAGCAAGTATCCCCGCAAGCTCGACGAGATCTACACCATGGTGGTAAACGAACTCTCGGCCCAGCAGACAAAGATGCGCGAGGATATGGAAAAGAAGGAAAAGGGAAAGGCGAAAACCCCGAAGCCGCTAAAGTAGCTGGGCGCCATTAATCGAGGCGAGCATGGATGCAGAAATTCACCGAAGTAGATGAAAGTCTGCATGCGCGCTGCACGTGGCCATCAACGAACAATTACTCTCACCTGAAATCTCCGTTCGGCAAGGCCTCCTGCCTTCGTTAAGCAAATGCTGAATTCAAAAGCTTAATACCTGCCACGTTATCCCCTCCGCTTAGGCGGGAGGTAGGGGTGGGGTAAATCAGCAACTCCTGCATTCTTTTCGATAGATCTGGTTACGTCGCAGCCTACGCGCCGTATGCGGCATTTGCGCAACGCGGCCTTCTGCCATGACGCAACCAAAGCAGAACGTAAACTTGCATGACGGCACCTCCAGCCGCTCGGAATTTCTCTTTTAGGATATGCTAAGCGTTGCATTTACCCATAAATCTCTGCTCCAACAGCCGAAAATGGCGCTGAATGGTCATCGCTTATTTACACTTTCTCGTCGAGTGCTTGAAAAAAATGACGTTTTTATTTAAAAAGGAATCGTAAATCTGAGGTAATGTTGCCTTTTCTATAGCCATTTTAGGGCCTATTGACGTTTATTTTCGTGTTGTACGAGGCTGAAAATTAAAACTATATCAAAAAAATCTTATTATGGTTAATAAATAATTAAATACGCTTTGGAAAGTTAACTACAATTCCTATTTTGCAGTGCTCGAAATCGGAGCAGTTAAGGTAGGCATAAAGTAATTGTACGGTAAATTGTGAATAGGCTATTGAATAATGATTAATGTGTATACCGCGAATACTTGCAATTCTTTGTTGTCTTTTGCTGTTCTGCGACGTGTTTAGCCCCTTGGTCGGTGGCTTTATGTGATTTAACTATAAACGATGCATGCCTTTGGCGTGTAGGCAAATGATAAAATGCTAGCGTGATGCTCCCATAGTAATTCCCTTTGACTGTATAGTATCATTCCCTTAATCCAACCTATACAGTCTACACCTTTTTGAATCGTATTGCACCCTGTAGCTTCAGCCCTACAGGGTGTTTTTTGTTTCTACGCTCGGTCTCGTCCATCTTTTTCGCCTTGCAGGCGCCAGCCCGTAGCCGTTAAGCTAAGGCTAGATTCAAAAAGATAGCAGCACGCGATTCTCCCGCTTAGGTCGAAGTAGGGGTGGCGTAAGACGTTATTACCTCTTCCCCCAACTCTTCATCTCTTCTCATCCCTATTATTAACCTCAATACCCAGCAATAATAGATTCGATACAACCGTCGCTTACCATTCTGCAACAGCTTATATCCGTGCCACCACCCCCTCTTTGCGAAGGCAATCTCGTTCTCCCCGTGTCGGCAGTCTTTCAATGCCATTCGGAGAGAGGGGGCAGGGGGTGAGTTGATATTATACATGAAAAAACTCCACAACCTTCCTTAATCTTGCGGCAATCCCCAACAACCTATGAACAACCCGAGGTTCGCAAGTTCCTTGCCAAAATCCGCGTTTTCGAAGCTGGGTAATTGTACCTACCACTCTTAAGTGACAATGCCCAGCTGCTCGCGTAACGAGCAAAATCGCAGCGTTTTAAGCGTTGTGTGCATAACAGCTAATGGTAAAGCCGATAGATGTACGTTTCCCGACCATGTGCAGCCATCTTTATGGGACATAAATCTTGCCAATTATACCCCTAAATCCGCAATTCAGGCATTGTAGTTGGTTTCTGCTACTTTAGCACCGTGTTTTTTATCTACATGCACGCCGAAATTATGATAATTGCGATTACCTGTAGTTAACTCGAAATAATATCAGACATGTTGCGTAAGCAGCAGATAAACAGTGCTAATATTGATTCAATGCACGTTAAAGTATATATTTAACGAAACATACCCTAAAAATGTGGTTTGGCATACGCTAAAAGTGTAAAATAATATGTTAATTTGCGGGTGACAATATGGGGAATAGTGTAGAAATGGGAATGAGCTGTGGAATTTGGGCACCAGTACCCGGTACTAAGGGATGCCTATCTCTATTTTTCCCACCCCTACGTTCGCTGTTTTTTGATGAATGCCCCGCTGCGCTTGCGCCGAGGAGCCTTACAGCATTGTATGATTTATAAACAACAATAGTAACAACGTTTTTAACACGCTTTTGGTATGAAAAAAACTAGAATTGTAGGGTTCGCTCTAACCCTTGCTGCAACGATGGTCGTTGGTGGCGCAATGGGGCAAACTTATGTCGCAGATACGTATTCGGCGAATTATGTGGAAGTTAAGTCGGGAACTGCGGCTGATGAAAATGTAGTTAGTTTGGTTCAGATTTCTAAGGCTCATGGATTTTTCGCTATTCCTGATGGTGCATTTCACCCTACTTATGCATCAGATGGTAAACTTACAAAGGATTTCCAATGGAAGTGGACAGTAAGTACAGGAGGTGCAGATGCTACAGGTGCTGGAACAAAAACAGCAACAGGAGCTGCTGGTAAAGAAAACTACGTTGAACTAACATTTAATAAAGCACAGAAATATATTGTTGATGTATCTGAAATTGCACCATCTGCATGGGGTGGGTGTTTTGATGTTCGTCAATTTACAGTTCATGCCTTTGATGCACCTTCTTTTGAAGCTACTACTGCTAGTGATGCTAAACCTACTTGCATGAGTACTGCAGATCTTCTTAAGAATGCTCACTTTAAATTATTTTCTTCAGGTACTCCTTATGTGAAATACAAAATAGTAAGAACAGTAATGACCATTGCAGCAGATGGTACTCTTGCAGAATCTACTGTTCCTGCTGATAAAACTAATTTTGTAGCGGAAGGTGCTGCTGAGCAGTTTACTGGAAATAATTGGACTTGGAATAATGCAATTGCAGAAAGTGCTGCGGGTCCTTTAGCTTTAGATGGTATTCGTGTAAAACTAACAACTCCATTGGATACTACGGGGCACAAGTTAGCTGAATATGATCTCGAAATTGCTAAAAAGATTACAAAGCCAACCGGTGCTGAAAGAATCGTTAAATATTCATTTGTGGTGACAGGTATTAATGGTCTTTTGTCTCGTAAAGCCGATTATGTACCTGCAACAGGTGCTCTTAAGGCTAGTGGCTTTGATTATTATAATACTGTTACTGCTACAAAGAGTGGTTCTGTAGATTTCTTAGTATCAGTAGCTCCAAAGACTGGTCCAGTTTACCACATTGGCAACAACGTTGCGAAGTAGTTTTTGCTAGCAACCAAAGATTAGAATCACCGACCACTCTTAGTAAACCGATAATACGAATTAATGCATAAAAGACTCCACATACTACTTTTTGTTGTGGTAGCCACACTACTTACCACGGCGGCGTATGGGCAAAACTTGCCCTACGCCTGCCAGGGTAGTGTAGAGCGCTATGGGGTAAAGGGGTTCAACGGGCTGTCGAACTTTTCCTGGCGCATTACCGATCCAAAGGGTACCGAGGTTCCTGCAAGTGCCATTAAAAGCGTCAACGCCGGTTCCGATTCGGTAGATGTTACCTGGAATTACGCCAACATGCCCGGCGGTATTTATACGTTTCATATTATAGAAAAAACACCCTGGGGCTGTACCGGCGAGGAGTACACCCAGGATATTGTGGTAAACACCCCCGAGGTGTACGTGCCCATATCCTCGTTTCTCAACACAAAAGATAACCTTATAAACCTCTGTAAGGGCAAGGACTACGAGCTAGAGGTGCAGCTAAAGGATGGCAAGCGAACCATTGCTACCAGCCTAAGCAAGTGGATGGATCTTAATGATGCCTTCAACGTAAAGCGAATAGTATCAACGGCAGGAACCTTCTCCGTAAAGGTGGTCGACGATCTGTCGTCGTGCTCGTACGACACCGTAAAAGTTGTTTCACACGAATTACCCAAGGTCGATCTTGGCCCAGATGTTACCATCTGCAAGTTTCAGCCTGCCACCATAGTGCCCAAAGTCGATAAGGGCAACATTTATTCATGGACCATCAACAACGAAGTGGTATCTACCGCCTCTAGCTACTATGCCGATCAGGCAAATATCGATCTGGCGCTGGCCGTTACCGACGAGTATGGCTGCGTGGGCTCCGATACCATAAAGGTTAATCAGTGCAGCGTCGAGAGCATCCGCGTTCCAGCGGCCTTTACGCCCAACGGCGACAGCTACAACGATAAGTGGACCATTCCCGACTTCGAAACCAAGTACGATGTAGAAAATCTACAGATAGAGGTGTTCTCCCGCTGGGGTAAGCTGGTTTGGAAGTATACTAAGGGTAAGTACGATCCTACCCAGATGTGGGATGGAAAGGACATGAGCGGCAAACCGCTGCCAGTTGATTCGTACCACTACATCATGAGTTTTAAGTATAACGGCAGCACGCAAAACCTTAAGGGGGCTGTAACCATCATCTTGTAGTATAAACAGGTAAAGGTTAATAATGATAAAACAAAGGAGATATACGCTAGCTGCTCTTGCTGGATTGCTTCTGGCTCTTGCGCCAATGGGCGTACGGGCGCAGCAAGAACCTCTTATTGGGCAGTACATGTTTAATCCGTACCTGATAAATCCGGCCTTTGCCGGCTCGGAGGGGTATACCTTCTTTACCTTTACGGCAAGCAACCAGTGGGCAGGCTACTCCAAGTCGCCCAAAACCTATATAGCTTCGTTTCAAACCAGCCAATCGGGCAGCCTCCTCAATATTTTCAAGAGTGGACGAGGTTGGAGCCGTCGTATGCGCAGCCGTAACTCGGCTAGCACCGGTATTGGCGCAATGATCTATAGCGATTGGAACGGCGATGTCTCGCGCAATGGCTTTCAGGGCACCTACGCCTACCATACGCCGCTTCGGGGCGACGATAAGCTATCGTTTGGCCTCTCGTTTAGCCTTTTCCAGTTCAGGGCCGATGTTACCAACGAGGATCTGCCCAATCCCGATAACGATCCGTTGCTGATGGCGGGAAAGCGGGTTTCGCAGATGTCACCTGAGGCCAACTTCGGCGCCTACTATACCAACAAGGGCTTCTTTGCCGGCTTTACAGCGAACAACCTTCTGCAATCGGCCGTCCGCTTTGCGGTAGACGATAAGGGCTCGAGGCCCGAGGTGCTCCGCCACTACTACCTCATGGGCGGTTACAAGATGAAGGCCAATTACCGTATTGATGTCGAGCCATCGATGATGTTAACTACCACCGAGCGCGGTCAGTTTAATACCGATATCAACATAAAGGGGTACTACAAAAACGACTACTGGGCTGGGCTATCGTATCGTACCTCAGGAGCAGTACTTGTTCTTGTGGGAGCACACTACCAGGATTTCCGCTTTGGCTACGCCTTTAACTTTGGCTTTGGCGATGTATCCACCTTCTCGAAGTTTGGCTCGCACGAGTTTATGGTGGGCTACTCCATTGGCGAAAGTCGTGGCCGCTACCGCTGGACGCGTCGTAGGTAGGGAAGTATGAAATATCGATTACTTCTAAATGAGGTAATCCATCGTTCCTAAGAGTTTTGAACACTGTTCGGCTAAGGCACGAGCCCATAGCCGTTAAGATATGAACTGTATAGTTCTATATTTAGAAAGAAAAGGATAGATATTAAGCACCAGCGCGTGATTGACCCTGTTTATCCCCTCCTTGGAGGGGTAGGGGTGGGTTAAGAACGCGAAGCAATGTTTAAACGTTGACATAAAACGCGAAACCTTCTGTTCGGCTGAAACAGAAGTCCATCGCTTTCACAAGCGGTGATGTTGGAATTGCTAGGCTACAAGGCTGAAGTTTGTGTCCTATTCTCATCTTCGGATTGAGGTGAAGAACCGTTCCGAAGAGTTGAAGTATTAGAATTATGAAGGGAATAAGTATGAATAATTTATTTGGAATCCGATCTTGGGCTGAATCACATTATTCCATGTTGCCATTAGGTATTTCTATGTCGAATGGCGAGAATATTTCCCTACAAAATATATTGTACGGCTTTTTGCAGATAGTTTCTGTGGCTTGCGCCGGTATGGCGCTGCCTAGCACAAGGTCTGCTATAGTCCTATATGGGCTGAATTGAGTATTAGAATTGTAAAAACCGCTTAATATATGAAAAGAACGCTCTTAGTATTGGCTATTTGTGCGTTGGCTGTTATTTCGAAGGCCAACAACCTGCAAATAGGTGCTGTAAAAATCTCAGCCGACAAGCAGCATGTCGAGTTTACCGTAAAATGGGATAATAGTTGGAAGGTTAACGGAGGCCCCGCAAACTACGATGCCGTTTGGGTCTTTATTAAGTATCAAGATTGTGCTACCAACAACCTACCTTGGCAGCATGTTGGGCTAAGCACCAACTCTGCCGATCATACGGTTGATGGAGGTGTGCTTACCATCGATGCAACAGCCGATGGTAAGGGTGTTTTTATCCGTCGTTCGGCGGCTGGTAGTGGAAATCTCTCTTCTGCCAATGTTTCCCTTAAAATGACTGTCACCGATAATAGTTTTAACTACCAGGTTAACGGCATCGAGATGGTGTACGTGCCACAGGGACCATTCTTTGCTGGCGATGGTAATCGCGGTAGTGGCAACAAGTGGGGCTTTGGTGCCACTGGTGGCGATAACTACCTTCAGATTGATGCTACCGTAAATACTAACGGGCTAAACTCTGCCGATTACGTGTCGAATCCTTCGTGGGGTTCTACGGCAAAGCTGCCCGGCAACGCCTACCCTTTTGGCTACAACGCCTATTACATGATGAAGTACGAGATTAGCCAGGAGGCCTACGCGAACTTCTTAAATACGCTAACATACGATCAGCAGCTTGGACGCTTTACCAATGCGCCAAACTCTGCACCCGGAACATTTGCTATTGCAGGTCTCTCCAATCCTCAAAACGGGCGTAACGGCATTAGAATAAAGTCGTCGGGTCAGGTGAGCAACGTTCCTGCCACCGTAGGTTGCGACCTTAACCTAAATGGTGTATTCGACGAGGCCGACGACGGGCAGAATATTGCCTGCAACTGGCTTAGCTGGGGCGATATGATTGCTTTCCTCGATTGGGCCGCACTTCGTCCAATGACCGAGTTTGAGTACGAGAAGGCTTGTCGTGGAGCCAGCATACCCGCAGTAGGCGAATACGCTTGGGGAAGTAATACTATTTTGGCCGCCAATTCGGGTGCTATCGTTTATCCGGGTGCTGCCAACGAGGTTTCCATTTCGGTGGGTGCTGGGTTGTGCGCGTATGGGGTCAACAACAATAACAACCGAGGCCCACTACGCTGTGGGTTTGCGGCAACGTCAACATCCAACCGCACGGTTGCTGGTGCATCTTTCTATGGCATCATGGAACTTACTGGTAATGTAGACGAGCAGTGCGTTGGCGGGTACAACTATAACTACAGCACCTTTACCTCGATAAGTGGCGATGGCGATCTTACTGTAAACGGTAATGCCAATACCGCCAACTGGCCCGCTAATGGTGGTGGTCAGGCAGGTGGCATTGCGCGTGGCGGAAACTGGTACGATGGTGGGAATATCCTAATGGTTAGCAATCGAGATTGGATGACTACCAACTTTAATCAAACCCGCGATGTTCGCAATGGAGGACGTGGCGTGAGAATGCCGTAGTTCTTTGCCGTGTTGTTACAGTATTCATCTCTTAAGCTTACATTCATGAAACGAATTATAGGATTACTGGCCGTTATGGTCTCGGCGTTGGTTGCAGGCGCCAATAACTTGCAGCTTACCAACTTTAAGGTAAACGACCCTACCCATATCCAGTTTGATATTAAGTGGGACAACAGCTGGAAGGTTTCTACCGGCCCCGCAAACTGGGATGCTGTTTGGATCTTTCTTAAGGTTCAGAATTGTTCTACGCCATACCAGCTGTGGCAGCATGTATCGTTGAGTACCACCTCTAGCGATCACACAGTGTCTGGTGGAATCTTAACCGTTGATGCCGCTGCCGATGGCAATGGTGTCTTTATCCGCCGTGCGGCAAACGGAAACGGAAATGTAGCCACAACCACAGTTGTACTAAAGATTACCAATCCCGATGCTGGCTATAACTACCAGCTTAACGGTGTCGAAATGGTTTACGTACCACAGGGCGACTTTAGCGTTGGCGATGGCAACCGAGGCGGAAGTGCTCAGTATGGTTTTACGGGCGATGGTGCTTTGGCTCCGAAGCTTATTAATGCAGCGGTACAATCGGGTGGGCTAACCAAAGCACAGTACTTGTCGAATACGGCATGGGGCGCTTCTGTTGATCTTCCTGCCACCTTCCCTTTTGGCTATAATGGTTTTTACACCATGAAGTATGAGGTTAGCCAGGAGGAGTACTGCTCGTTCCTGAACACGCTAACCTACGACCAGCAGGTTACCCGAATGGCTGCGGCTCCTAACTCGACTATCGGGACGCTTGCCGTATCTACGGCATCTATTCCGGCCAACTGCCGTAACTGGATCAAAATAAAAAAGCAGGGTGTGGTAAATAACATTCCTGCCGAAGTTGGCTGCGACATGAATAACAACGGAACTTTCGACGAGGCCGATGACGGCAAGGATGTAGCCTGCAACTGGCTTAGCTGGGCCGATCTGATTGCCTATCTCGACTGGGCTGCCCTTCGTCCGATGACCGAGTTCGAGTTCGAAAAGATTTGTCGTGGACCAAACACTCCTGTTGCCAACGAGTATCCTTGCGGTACAACCAACATACTTTCTGCTACTGCAGCTTCAATTGCCTACCCTGGCGCGGCTAATGAGTCGTCGCTGACCAATGGCGCGGGGCTTTGCGTTTATGCTGCAGGTTCTACAACCAGCCGTGGACCGCTGAGGGTTGGTATCACAGCTACCAACACCACAACCCGTACGCTTGCCGGTGCCGCATTCTATGGTGCCATGGATATGGCGGGTAATGTAAACGAGCAGTGCCTTGGCGGAATGACCTACAACTACAGCACCTTTACTACCGCTAATGGCGATGGAACCCTGTCGGGAACCGGAAGCGCTGATACGGCCAATTGGCCTGCTGTTGGTGGTGGTGGTCAAGGTGGCGTAATGCGTGGCGGAAACTGGTACGACAACGGTTGGCAGTACTGCATTGTTAGTAATCGCGACTGGATTGGCAATAACACAAACGCCACTCGCGACTATCGTGTTGGAGGTCGTGGCGTGCGATCGTTCTAGGCAGCTACAAATATCTTTTTACTGCATGGCTAGGCATCACGCTGATGGTGCCTAGGTAAGTTATACACACAGCTAAAAATATTTGTGGATGCAATTTCGGTTACTCATTTTGCTGGCAGTACTTGCACTTGTAAGCATAAGGTCCGATTTGTATGCTCAGTATTATAGGGGAGGTAGCGGTAATGGGGCTGCGCGGGTAGAGATTATCCCGGGTACCTGTACCCCCTCCGAGAATACGAGCATATACTTTGGTGGCGATGCCAACGGTGCAGGTGTGCTTAGGCTCAAGTCCGGTTCGTGCTCTGCGCCCGAAAACGTGAGCATCTACTTTGGGGGCGATGCCAACGGTGGCGGCATGCTTAGGCATGTGCAGACCCCGTGCACGACTCCCGAAAATCTGAACATATTTTCTGGTGGAGCTTCGGGAATGTTTGCGGTTCGTATAATGAGCTGTACGCCGTCCGAGTCTTCGGATATCTACTTTGGCGGTATTGCCAACGGCGCCGATGCTCCCCGTATCGTAATTTGTCCGTTGGCCGATGCTACTCCGGTAAACATCTTTTTAGGTGGCTCGGCCGAGGGGTTCTCGACCTCCAACCTGGCTCAGGCACCCTGCACAAACCCCGAAAACCTCAACATCTTTATGGGGGGCGATGCTGATGGATGCGATGGCGAGGTGCTGGTGCAGGCTCCCTGTACCCCTATGGTTAACCAGAGCATCTTCTTCGGGGGCGACGCCAATGGCGATGCGCTAGGGGCGCTTACGCAAAAGACGTGCGACCCCGTGGAAAATCTAAACATCTTTACGGGCGGCCGTACGGCTGGCTACGTGGGCATCTTGCTCGCACAGAAAACGTGTACGCCGATAGAGAACCTCTCCATCTTCTTTGGTGGTGCCTCCGATGGCTACGTGGGGAAGGACCTGATGCAGGCCATCTGCTCGCAGCCCGAAAACATCGACATCTTTACCGGTGGCGATGCCGATGGCTACGCCGCAGGGCTGCTTGCGCCTACGCCCTGCATGACTCCCGAGAATGTGAACATCTTCGTAGGCGGCAACGCCGATGGCTACACGGGCTACGTGCTCAGCCAAAAGAGCTGCCCAACGCCCGAAAATGTGAATATCTATATGGGTGGCGATGCCGACGGCTATACGGAGTCTACCCTGAGCCAGAAGGTGTGCGACGTGCCCGAGAATGTCAACATCTTTGCGGGAGGGGCTGCCGATGGCTTTGCCCCTGGGTATATTATCAGCTGCACGCACCCCGAGGTGGTAAACATCTACTTTGGCGGTACGGCCAACGGTGGCGCTGCCGACTACATCACGATGTGCCCGGTGGCTACCCCTATCAACTTCTATACTGGTGGCGATGCCAACGGCGGGGCTGTGCTGCGGCATATCCCGTTCCCTTGTGCGCCTGCGCAAAACCTCAGCATCTACTTTGGTGGGGTTGATAATGGCGGCGAGGCGTTGCGCTACATCAAGAACGCGTGTCCAACGCCCGAAAATCAGAATATCTACCTCGGTGGCGATGCCAATGGGGCCGACCTGCAGCTCTTTATTAAGGGTGCGTGTCTGCCGCCCGAGAACCTGAACATCTACCTTGGAACGGTGGGCAATGGTGCGGCCTACGTAATCGATAGGCCTACGGTATGCCCGCCAACCGAGAATCAAAACGTATTCTTCGGTGGCCGAGCCGACGGCTACGACGGTAAGCTGCTCGTGCAGCCCTACTACTGGACCGGAGCCGAGGATCACAACTGGCATAACCCCAACAACTGGTCGACCTACATGGTGCCCGACCTGAGCGCGCTGGCCATTATCCCCAACGTTGCTAACGATCCGATTATCTCCGATGGGCCGGCATCCGCCAAGGGCATCGTGCTTAAGGCTGGCGCTACGCTCGACGTGTCGGATAAGGACGTTACGGTGGCCAACGCCATCGACAGCGAGGGGGATATCAGCATCAGCGGCTCGCCAACGGTTACCATTGGGGGGAGCCTCACCTGCAACGCGGGCTCGTTTACCTCGGGCTCGTCGACGGTGGTGCTGAACGGCGATAGCGGTGTGCAGGAGGTTAAGCTGAACGTGGGCGACTTCTACGACCTGGAGGTGAGCACCACCTCGGGGGCTAGCGCCAAGCTGTACGGCTCGATGGGCATCCGCGGCAACCTCTCCATCAGCTCCGGCGAACTCGATGGCGGCTCGTCCACCATATCGCTGAAGGGCAGCTGGAGCAACTTTGGGGTGTTTACCCCATCAACCAGCACCGTTAGCTTTGGCGGAATGTACCAGACGGTTGATGCGGCATCGGCCGAAACCTTCTACAACGTGCAGGTGGGCGCGGCCACGCAGCTGGTCATTAACAACGACGCCAGCGTGGCCAACGAGCTGACGATGCTTGGCGGCGACATCATCACCGGAACCAACACCCTTACCGTGGGCCGAAGCGCTGCCCTTCCGGGCAACATCGGCTATACGGCCGGACGGGTGGTGGGCAGGCTCGAGAGGTGGGTGGCCGCAACGGGCACGTACCTGTTCCCCATCGGGTCGCCATCGCGCATGTACACCGTCAGCTTGGATGCTACGGCGGGCGTTACCCCCGGATCGGTGGTGGCCTACTTCGTGAACAGCAACCCTGGTGTGGGCGGTCTTCCGCTTACCGATGGCAGCGTTCCGGTGGAGAAAACCTTCACCGAGGGATTCTGGAACCTGACGGCGCAGCATGGCTTTGCCGTGGGCACCTACAACGTCTCTGTGAGGGCCGAAGGCTTTAGCAACTACACGCTGTCGGGCAGCACGCGTCTGCTTCGCCGAACCAACTCGGGTGGCTGGAAGATTGACGGCACGCATCTCGATGCGGTTGCGCCGGTGGTTAACCGTACGGGGCTAACCGGCGGGATATCGCCTCTTGGTACGCAGCTGGCGGTAGCGCCGGCGAGCTGTAGCGGAGGTCAAATCCTCGACAACTTCTCCATCTGTACCACCTCGGTTGTTCCTCCGTTTGCCAACCAAACGCAGGCCGTGGGCGGGGCCAGCAGCTTTAGCTACAAGTGGCAGTACTCCGACAACCTCAGCGCCACCCCTGGTGATGGCAGCTGGGTGGATGTGGCCAGCTCCAACACCCTCGGGTACGACGTGGGGGCAACCATCCCCAACTCGCGCCTGTACGTCCGCCAGGCGGTTGGCGTAGGATGCCCCACCCCGGTTTACTCCAATCCGGTGACGGTTACCGTTTACCCGCTCCCCAAAACTGGAGCCGTGTACCATATTGCCAACAACATTGCCAAGTAGCTCACGCTACCGGTAGATGCAGCATACAGTAAGGAAGGACAGGCGTTGCCTGTCCTTCCTTCTTTTTACATGGTGCGCCCGCATGTGAGTTAGTGGTGGTTTTTGCTGATGAGCATTCACTCTCAAGCGGAGGATTGCTTCTTTTGGCGAAGAACTTCCTCTCTGGCTGAGGATCGGTGTTTTTGACGATGAACGGTCTCTCTCCGGCTGAGAGTCGGTATTTTTTGCGGAGAATGCCCTCTCTCAGGTTGAGGATTGGTGTTTTTGGCGATGAACGGTCTCTCTTCGGCTGAGGATTGGTGTTTTTAGCGAAGAATGTACTCTCTCAAGCTGAGGATATACGTCTTTGGCGGCGAACACCCTCGCGTAAATTATTTGAGATCGTTTTGGGCGACGAATGCCCTCGTGTAAATTATTTGAGGTAGTTCTTTGACGAAGAACGTGCTCTCGTAAATTATTTGAGGCTGTTTTTGATGGAGAATGTCCTCGTGTAAGTTATTTGTGGCTGTTTGGGGTGACGAATGTCCTTGCGTAAATTATTTGAGGTAGTTTTTGACGGCGAATGTCCTCGTGTAAGTTATTTGCGGTAGCTTTTGGCGAAGCATCCCCTTGCGTAAATTATTTGCGACGATTCCTGACGGGGGACGCCCTCCCCGTCGCTAAGCCTGGTAGGTATGCAAGAAAAAAGGGCCCCGCAGGAGCCCTTTCTAGTATCTAGTCGATAAATGTTCTAATGCGTTCGGTCTTCACCTCGTAGGGGTCGTTGCTGTCGTGCAGGTAGATGAGCCCTTCCCAGGCGCGCTTGCTCTTAGGCCCCAGCCAGGTGTCGAACCCGTGGCGGAAGTCGAGCTGCTCCATGTCGCAGCTGTTCTGCAAGCCCTCGAAGATGCCGGTAACGATCAGCTCCTTGGCGTCGGTGCTGGGGTCTTGGAAGGCCTCCTCGATGTTGGCAAAAAGGGCGCTCAAATCGGAGGTGTCGTCGCTGCGGAATTTCTCTATGATGTAGTCGACAACGGTGATGATGTCGATCAGGTCTTGGCGGTTCTCCTGGTAGGCGCCTTCGTACTCTTCGTCGATGGTGTTATCCCAGTATGCCTTAAGTTCGGGGTTCGAGTTTACAATAAGCGCAATAGCCTCATCAACGGTTGTTTTACCCTCTTCGTTAATGGCCTCTTGGCTGGTGGAATCAACGTTTTCTTCTTGCATGGCGTCGTTTTTTGTAACTTTTTTGAATTGGCCAAAATTACGAAAACATTGGTGAGAATGTTAAATGCGGTCTCTAAATTATTTGATAAAATATGATATGGGGAGAAGGCACAAGATGAAAGGCGCAAGATAAAAGATTCAAGACACAAGCAGCATGGGGGAGGCTTTATAGAAGCCAAAATCCTGAGTCTTGATACTAGAGTCTTAATACTTGATACTTGTGCCTATTCCCTACTTAATCATCCCGGCCACAATCGGCCTCAGTCCGCTGAAGAAGAACTCCACGGCAATCACCATAACGATGAGGCCCATCAGGCGCATCATCACGTTGTTGCCGGTTTCGCCCATCACCTTAAGGATGCGCGACGAGCTGAAGAGGATGATGTAGGTGAGCAGCATCACCACCGTCAGGGCTGCGATGAGGATCAGCTTATGGGCGATGGAGGTGGCGTCCTCCATCAGCACGATGGCGTTGGTGATGGCGCCCGGACCGCAAATCATCGGTATGGCCAGCGGGGTGATGGAGATGTCGTTGACGTAGGCCTTTACCTCCGACTTCTTCACCTTGATGTGCACCAGCCTTGCCTGCAGCATGTCCAGCCCCATGATGAAGAAGATAACCCCACCTACAACGCGGAAACTGTTTACCGAGATCCCGAAGAACTTGAAGAGCAGCTGCCCCGAAAAGGCAAACGCCAGAATGGTGATGAATGCCGCAATGGTGGCCTTCTTGGCGGTGCGGGTGCGCTCGGCATCGTCGAGGGTCGAGGTCATCGTCATAAAGATGGTCATCGTGCCCAGCGGGTTAATCAGGGTAAAGAAGGAGGTGAAGGCCAAGAGGCCAAAGGAGAGGAGCTCGTTACTCATGGGTGGAATTTTGGTGATTTTGCCGTGCAAGTTAGCCATTATTACCAGGAGTGGGTGCGGCTTGGGCAGCTCTTGTATGCGTTAATTAAGATGAAAGGCTTGTGCGCATGGCGGGAAACGCCCTATCTTTGACCCATTGACCAAAATGGTCAAACAATATAACACGAAATGGTACTAATCACGCATTGTGGCGAAAATTGCGATAAGCTTAACGCCATCCTCGATGCAGCGCAGCGGCGTTTTGGCATGTACGGCTACGAGAAGACATCGGTAAGCGAGATCGCCGCCGACTTAAGCATGTCTAAGGCATCTATCTACTACTACTTCTCCGATAAGGGGGGGCTTTTTATGGCCGTAATCGACCGCGAGCACTCGGAATTTGTTCGTATGGTAGAGCAGGAGTGCGAACCGCTAACCGACCCTGCCGATATGCTTCGGGCCTACGTCAGGGTTAACATTGGCTTCTTCCGCAAGCTCCTCAACCTAACTAGGGTGAAGCATGCCGAGGTGATGCACAACAAGGAGATCCATCAGATGATCTGCCAGCTGCGCCAAAACGAGCAGGCCATTCTCGAAAAGGTGCTTGCCAGCGGCACTGACCTTGGCTTGTTCCGCATTGCCGATGCCAAGGAGATGTCCGAGCTCTTTCTCGACCTGCTGCGGGGGCTTCGGCGAATGGTTTTAGGGAAGAAGGACGTGTTCTACCTCAACGACGATGAGTTCAACAGCCTGGTGAAAAAGGTGGAGATCTTCACGGAGATCTTCATTAAGGGGATAAGCGCATAGGTTACGACACAAGTATCACGTCGATGTTTTGGAAGGTACTAGATGAAGCCCCGAAGGGGTGAAATCTTAGTAGCCCCGGGATTTATCCCGGGGAATCAAGGAATGACCCTACAATATGTCGCATCTGCAGTCTTATAAAAAAGGAATAACGATATATGCGGCATAATGCAGAGGTTTCATAAAGGAGAAAAAAGAGGCTCCGAATTGTTTTAATGCAGCTTTCCGAAAAGATCACCCCGAAGAGGGGTATAGCCTAAAAAGCGACAGTAAATGAAATTATAATATCAACCATGGGAAACCCAAAGAAGAAAAGTAAAAAGGTATTCATTCCGCTAGCGGCAGTAGCTGCGCTAATAATTGGTGGTGCGTACTACTACTACACCGAGTATTCGCGCTACATTAAGACGGACGATGCGCATGTCGATTCCGACAACGTTGCCGTTAGCGCAAAGATGCTCGGTCGAATTGCCAAGCTATACGTCGACGAGCAGGATTCGGTGAAGCAGGGACAGTTAGTGGCCGAACTCGACAGCACCGACCTGCTGGCGCAGAAGCGTCAGGCCGAGGCGCAGATAAGCCAGGCGCAGGCCAATCAGACCCAAGCCGAAGCAAAGTTGGCCTACGATCAGGACAATATTAAGGTGCTAGAGGTAAGCCTTGCGCGTGCCAGCGAGGACTACGAGCGAGCAAAGGAGCAGCTTGCTGGCGATGTGATAACCAAGGAGCAGTTTGCCCATACCAAGAAAACGTATGAGGCTGCAAAGGCTCAGCTTGCGGCGGCAAAAACGCAGCTTAACGTATCGCGCTCGCAGATATCCAGCGCCAGCGCCGCCATTGGTAGCGCTAATGCACAGGTTGGGGTAGTTGCCTCGCAGCTCCGCAACGCTAAGCTCTACGCCCCCATGGATGGCGTCATTGCCAAGCGCTGGCTGCTTGCGGGCGATGTTGCGCAGCCCAGCCAATCGATATACACCATAACGAATACCAAGAAGCTGTGGGTGGTGCTCTTCATCGAAGAATCTAATTTAGCGGGTATACATATGGGGCAGGCAACCGAGTTTACCCTCGACAGCTACCCAGGCGTAACGTTTACGGGCAAGGTGTACGCTATAGGATCGAACACCGCCGGACAGTTCTCACTAATCCCCGCTAACAATGCATCGGGAAACTTTACCAAGGTTACGCAGCGTGTCTCGGTAAAGGTTTCGATAGATGGAACAAAGAGTGGCGAGCCTGCTTCGAAGTATCGAATACTCTCAGGTATGTCGGCCGTCGTAAAAATCATTAAAGACTAGCCATGCGAAGGAGAACAACCCCTTCTCATAAAATACGCAAGCTCCTCCGAAAGCGAAATTCGTCGTTTCACCCCATGCATAAATCGTACAAGTGGTGGCTGCTGGGTAACGTGATGATAGGAACCTTTATGGCCGTGCTCGATGCAACCATCGTAAACGTAGGGTTGCCAAAGATAATGGCCTCTTTTGGGGTGGGGCTCGATAAGATAGAGTGGGTGATTACCGCCTACATGCTGGCCATGGCTGTTATGCTGCCTACTGCAGGGTGGCTGGCCGATCGTTTTGGATACAAGCGTATCTACTTTGTCGGCTTGATGCTCTTTACAGTAGGGTCGCTCCTGTGTGGAATGTCGGGCAATGAGAATATGCTCATCATCTCGCGAATTATCCAGGGATTTGGAGCTGGAGCCATTCAGCCGGTGGGTATGGCCATTGTAACGCGCGAGTTTCCTCCGCAGCAGCGTGGGGTTGCTCTTGGATTCTGGGCCATATCGGCTGCCGCATCGGTGTCGTTTGGTCCCCTAATTGGCGGCTATTTGGTAGATACCTTTAGCTGGCCGCTAATTTTTGATGTAAACGTACCTATTGGTATCATCGGATTGCTTGCTACTATTGTTATTCAGCGCGAGTACAAAAATCCTCGAATCAAGAGTTTCGACTTCTGGGGATTCATAACAGTGAGCACTTTCCTTCCGTTGGTGCTTTACGCCCTTACCGAAGGAAACGCGGCAACCAACTCGGCGGGATGGCATGCGCCGTATATCCTTGTTTGCTTTGCCATATCGGCATTAGCCTTTGTGGGGTTTATTACGGCCGAGTTAACCGTAAAGAATCCGCTTATAGACCTGCGGCTGCTAACCAACCACAACTTCGGATTGGCAAACCTTGTAACTTTCATCTTTAGCGTGGGGATGTTTGGGAGTACCTTTTTGCTCCCGTTGTATCTCCAAAACTCGTTAGGGTATACGGCAATTCAGTCGGGGGCAGTTTTTCTTCCGGTTGGTATAATTCAAGGGATGATGTCGCCGCTGTCGGGCTTAATGGGCGATAAGATTAACCCAAAGATTCCTATTGCAACGGGTATTGTGCTGTTGGCAACTTCGTTTTTCCTTAACTCGAAGCTGTCGTACCTAACCGAGCATCACTACGTAATGCTCAGCCTCTACATTCGAGGCTTTGCTCTAGGGATACTTTTTACTCCGCTAAGCGCGATCTCCTTGTCCGAGATTCCTCGCGAGAAGATGGGGCAGGCCTCCAGTATCTCGAACGTGATTCGCCAGCTGGCGGGAAGTTTTGGTGTTGCCATACTGGCCACCATGCTTACCACCCGTGTTACCTACCATACGCAGATGTATGCGCAGAGCGTCGATCCGCAGTCGCCTGCATATAAAACAGCAGTGGTAAAGGCTACAACTTACATACAAACACATGCAGGGAGTTCGCCGGCAAATGCTCAGGTGCAGGCAAAAACGCTGGTGGTGCAGCAGCTAAGCAAGGAGGCGTACATCCAGGGAATTGACGACGACTTCCTGATTGCCGGAGTGATAACGCTCCTAGGAGGTATTCCGCTATTTTGGCTGCATACCAAGAAACGATCATCAAAAAATGAAAAACCAGCTATCCATGAATAATATCATAGTAGCCAAAGGGCTTAGAACCATTGCTTGTAGCGCAATGACTGTAGCGTTACTTGCTATTACGGGCTACAGCGCAACGGCGCAGAAGGCAGATACGCTCTTTATAGATCAGGCCATTAAGGAGGCGGTAGATACGCATCCAACAGTATTGCAGGCGGCTGAGGCTCTTAAAGTAGCCGATGCTCGCATTGCACTTGCCAAGTCGAATTACCTGCCAACCGTAGATGGGGTGGCAACGGTGTCGCATATTGGACCAGTTCCGAGCATCGACTTTGGAGGAAAATCATTTAAAATGGCACCTGACAACAGCTACAATGCAGGTGTGAATGTCAACCAGCTCATATATGATTTTGGAAAGACCAAGAATGATGTTTCTGCCGAAACGCAAAGTAAAAATCTGGCAACGGTTACCATCGAACAGGCAAAGCAGCGTATTGCATCATCGGTGGTGGGTACCTACCTTTCGCTACTCTACCTTCAAAAGGCAAAAGACATAAAGAATGAGCAGCTAAGAACGCTGAATAGCCATCTCGATATTGTAACAAAGAAGAAGGCTACGGGATCGGCTACGGAGTACGAGATTCTTACTACTAAGGTGCGAATCTCGAATATCGAAAGCCAACGTTCTGATATCATAACCTCTTTAGGTGTTCAACAGGCTGTGTTAAATACATTGTTGGGGCGCGAGGTCGGCAGCCCTGTTGCTGTTGCAAAAAGCATCCCGGCAAATCAACCCAATGTGGCCGCCGATTCGCTTTACCGTTATGCATTTGCTAATAGAAGCGAGCTTAAGGCTGCATCCGAAAAAGCAACGTTAGCCGAGATGAAGTATAAGCTTGCCAAAATGCAGAATAGCCCAACGCTATCGGCATTTGCTAATGGAGGTGTTAAGAATGGCTATGTCCCTTACCTAAACGATCCTAAGATGAATTATGCCGTTGGCTTATCATTTCGTATCCCCATCTTTGATGGTAATCGTACCGCTACTAATGCGATAATTGCACATTCGGCAATAGTAAGCAGTGGCTACGATGCTGAGGCAATTCGTCGGAATGTGTCAATCGAGGTTGCTGAGGCAAAACTTAGCATGGAGGCTGCACAATCGAAGATTAGGCAGTTCGAAATGCAGCAGCAGCAAGCACTAAAGGCTCTTCAGTTGGCAGAAGCGAGCTACAAAGCAGGTTCCATTACAAACCTCGACTTACTTGATGCTACCACATCGCTTTCCGAGAGCCAGCTATACCTGATTAAATCCAAAATCGATTACAGCAATAGTCTATACAAGTTGAAGGTGGCATTGGGAGAGCATCTTTACTAGTGGAGGTGTGTAGAAGTGCTTGTCTTTTTCAAGTATAAAGTTAGAGGGCATCTCATTTTTGAGATGCCCTCTAACTTTAATACAGGACGCTTTCAATATGTTAGAATGTGACTTTGAATTCTACGCGTCGATTTAGGGCTCTTCCCTTATCAGAGTAGTTGTCGCTGACGGGTTGGGTGTCGCCAAAACCTGAGGTTTTAATGCGCTTTGTCGCTATTCCTTTCTCGATAAAATATGCTTTTACGGCATCGGCTCTTTCTTGGGATAGCTTTAGGTTGTGCTCTGGTGTTCCAATGTTGTCGGTATGCCCATCAATTTCGATGTTGTAGGAGGGGTTGTTGTTTAGTACACCAACGACCTCATCGATGATTGGATAGGAAACGCTAAGGATGATAGATTTACCAGACTGGAATTGGATGCCGCGAAGGGCTTTGTCGAATACCAACTTCTCTGCTGCAGTTATCTCTGGGCAACCCTTGTTTGCAGCGACTCCTGCTTGGTCGGGGCATTTGTCGTCGATATCAGGTATGCCATCGCCATCTCTGTCGGGGCAACCCTTAAGTGCCACAGGTCCTGCCATGCTTGGACATCTATCTAGAGGGTCTGGAATACCATCTCCATCACTATCGGGGCATCCTTGGAATTGTGCTAGACCTTTTGTTGTTGGACACTTGTCCTCGTAATCGGGTATTCCATCTTCGTCGCTGTCTGGACATCCTTGGAACTGTGCTAAGCCTTTTGTTGTTGGGCATCTATCTTCGGAATCTCTAATACCATCTCCATCTGTATCTGGACAACCTTCGAATTGAGCGAGCCCTTTTATGTTTGGGCATTGATCTTCGGAATCCTTAATTCCATCTCCATCAGAGTCGGGGCAGCCGGAGAGGGTTATTAAGCCTGGTATGTCAGGACAAAGATCGTACTTGTTTACTACTCCATCATTATCGTTGTCCTTGTTGCGTTTCCCTCCAATGCTGAATACAAAACCGATGGTGTGCGAGGCAAACTGGTCGTTATGCCCGTTTGCACGACCATCGCGCTTATCGCGGTTGGTGAAGTTGTAAAGCAGCTGGTACTGCATGGCAAAACTGTTGCAGAAGTTGTACTTAATGCCTCCTCCAACTGGGATGATGTAGTCGCGTCCATTCCAGATGCGGCCGCCGCTTACGTGGGCAAGCCCAAGACCTGCCGAGATGTATGGGGCTAGCTTAACCGTTTCGTTAAGGATGTAGCCGTTAGTTAACTTATAGGTCAGCAGTAGGCTGGCATCGGTTTTACTTCCAAAAAAACTGCGGGCTTCATCCTTCTTATAGCCATACTCGCCGTAGGAGGCAAAAAGGCCTACGTCGAAAGAACTGTTGATGTATCGGGTAAGCGAAATTGCTCCGATTGGATAGAATGCTTTGTTAAAGTCAAGAAAAGCATTTCCCCAATCTCCATTGTACTCCGTTTTACCACCGAATACTCCTATCGCCCACCTGTTTTCTGTGTTTTGTGCGACTGACACAGATAGCAAGCCGATTAGCAGTGATGATAAAAATAACTTTTTCATGATTGCTTCTTGGTTAATTGGTTCTCGCCCTACTCGTATGGCTTTTCGGTTCCGCCCAGTTTCTTGAGTGTTTTTTGGTTCGGCGAGTGGCTTGCTTGTAGATGTCTTCCCTGTTAGGGTTTCGTTTGTACCGTTATCTTGAACTTAAAAACGATGAAAGTTCTTTAATGTTTATTTCAGGTCGGGTTTTATTCTTTGGGATAGATTTAGCTGTAAACCAAACTTTGTAGAGTTGAGTTGGACTAGCTGCTTTGACAACCTTTGTCCTGATTGATGGAGGTTTAAGCCAAATAATAACATTAAAGGAAACTTAGAAATTGAAAAAGTTACCGGATTCGAATGGATTTTACCGCATTTTTTTGAAATATTTGCGGGACTATTTGAATTTGACATGAGGGTTAAGAGGGGATTGACTGTATTGTTTTGGGTTGTTCTGAGTGGGGTTGTATGCGAGGTTCATGCTCAGTATGTGAATATGCCGCTGGTGCATTATCTTACGGATACGACACTTAGTCGAAATCATAGCCCATTTCCGGATCCTTTTTATAAGGAGAAGTTGGATAATAATTTTCAGCGGGTTACCACCAGCAAGGTATTCCAGATTAGCTATATCCCAGCAGGGCTGTTTGTGCTTGCCGATATTGCCTGTCAGGATGACAACTCTGTTCGAACCTCTCGGAACTTTAACATCCCTCAGTTTAGCTACCACTACGACGACTATCTGCAGTATGCCCCAGGGATACTGACCTATGCGCTAAAAGCGTTTGGTGTAGAGGGGCGTAGCTCTTGGGGACGGCTTGCCACGTCTACCGGAATATCGTTGGCCATTATGGGGGCTACCGTAAATACGCTTAAGACAACCATTCACAAGGAGCGCCCCGACAACTCTGCCAATAACTCCTTTCCTTCGGGGCATACCTCCATGGCCTTTATGGCTGCCACCTGGCTCCATAAGGAGTATGGGGTGACGCGAAGCCCTGTATACAGCGTCTTGGGGTATGCTACGGCTACCTCCATTGCCGTTGGCAGGGTTCTGAACAACAAGCATTGGCTGTCGGATGTGCTGACAGGTGCAGGGGTGGGGATTCTTTCGTCGGAGCTGGGCTACTACTTTGGCGATATGATTTACGGCGAAAAGGGGATATCGGGTAGGGCCGTAAACCAGACGCTTCCTCCGATGGATGCTCGGCCCAGCTTTTGGAGCATATCCTCGGGGCACTCGACGCGCAACAACTCGGTAGAACTTGAAGATAATACGGTAATCAGCGTAAAAACGGGCTTCTATGTTGCCACCGAAGGGGCTTGGTTTATTACCCCTTACTTTGGAATAGGGGCTAAAATTGCGGAGCGTACCCATATCCTTGAGCCCGAAAATCCGGAGCTAATCATGAGCCGGCCTTTCCTTAATGGTTCTATCGATCATGTGGAGTCTGGCATTATGTCGGTTTACACCTTTCAGGTTGGCCCCTACTTTTCGTTACCGATAACGCGCCGATTTGCCCTTGGCTGCGATATCATCGGTGGATATTCGGGAGCAACCACCTCCTCTATCATCCTTTCAAAAAAGCCCACTTCGCCGACGGCTCCTGCTCAGACCATTGTGGCCTACCGCTCGAAGTGCAACAATAGCTTTGGGATGGAAGCGGGCATTTCGTGTAGAACTATGGTTGCCCGTAACATGGGCATTAAGTTTTTTACCAACTACTCCGTGGGGATAGCCCGCCCCCGCTATTCGGCAATTGTTGGAATGAACGATGGTACTCCAGTATACTCCAGTTACAAAAATGCTCGGGATGCCTCCCAGAACCTTATCATCGGTATTGGAATAAACGGGTACTTCTGGTAGCCGGAAAAGCTTCGTAGGGCGTAAGGCCCACTCCCTGATGGTGCATCCTCATCCCCAAGTGGTATACCCTTTTCCCCAGGCGGTATACCCCCATCCCCGAGTGGTATACCCTCGTTCCCGAGCCGTATAGCCCCATTCCCGAATGGTATACCCTCATCCCCAAGTGGTATACCCTCTTCCCCAGGCGGTATACCCCCATCCCCGAGTGGTGTACCCTCGTTCCCGACCCGTATAGCCCCATTCCCGAATGGTATACCCTCATCCCCAAGTGGTATAACCTTGCTCCCGGATCGTATGCTCTTCTTCCCGCACGGTGTTGCCTTTTTCTCCGTTGTTGCCTCGCCTACCCTGTTGGGTTGATGCCTGCTGCTGCTGGGGACGGTTTGTCTCCCATATTTGAGGATGCTGTGGCATCCCGAAGCTCTATTTTTCCTACCTTCGCAGCCTAAAGCAACAGACGCTAATGGGTTTAAAACGAGCGCTAATTCTTACCTACTACTGGCCGCCAAGCGGTGGGGCAGGGGTGCAACGCTGGCTGAAGTTCGTGAAGTACCTTCGCGAATACGGCTACGAGCCTGTGGTTTACACCGCAGCGAACGGCGAAATGCCGGTGTATGATCCGACGCTGGCCGACGACATCCCCGCAGGGGTAGAGGTCGTTCGTACGGAGATTTGGGAGCCCTACCACCTCTACAAGAAGCTGGTTGGGGGCAAGTCGAAGGAGAAGATCAATACCGGATTCCTATCCGAAACGGGTAAGCCGAAGCTCACCCAGAAGCTAGGCGTATGGATTCGCGGCAACTTCTTCATCCCCGATGCCCGATGCTTTTGGATAAAGCCTTCGGTGAAGTACCTCGCTGGCTACCTAAAGGATCATCCGGTTGATATCGTCATCTCCACCGGACCTCCGCACACCATGCACATGATTGCCCTCGGGCTCAAGCACCGGCTCAACATCCCGTGGGTGGCCGATTTCCGCGATCCGTGGACCAACATCGACTTCTACAAGGATTTGATGCTAACCCGGCTGGCCGACTGGCGCCACCACAGCATGGAGCGGCGCGTGATCCGCCATGCCGACTACGTGGTTACCGTTACCAAGCAGGATCGCGACGACTACCTGCGCATGGGGGCGAAAAAGGCTGTAACCATCACCAACGGCTACGACGAGGACGACTTTAAGGTGGATGGCGTAGCGCTCGACGCGCAGTTTACCCTCTCGCATATCGGAACCATCCCGCCATCGCGCAACCCCGAGGCGCTCTGGAAGGCCATATCATCCCTGGTAAAAAAGGATGATGCCTTTGCCCGCGACTTTCGGCTTAAGCTGGTGGGTAAGGTTGATGTCTCGGTTCGCCAGATGATTGCCAAGTATGGGCTTGATGCCAGCGTTACCTTTATCGACTACCTGCCGCATGCCGAGGCGGTGCGGCAGCAGCTGCAGTCGCGGGCATTGCTGCTGCTCGTAAACAATACGCCCAACGCCAAGGGCATCCTCACCGGGAAGTTCTTCGAGTACCTGGCAACGGGTAGGCCTGTGGTGGCCATCGGTCCTACAGATGGCGAGGTGGCAGCCGTGCTTCGCAGTACAGGTGCCGGCTTGTGCTCCGACTTCGAGGATGCCGATACGTTGGCTCAAAATATCGAGGCCCTATACCGTCAGCTTAAGGAGCATGGCGACTGCAGCAATGCATCGTCGGGTGCCAGCCAGTTCTCGCGCCGGAACCTTACCGCCGAGATGGCAAAGGTGATGGATGAGGTGGTTGGATGTAGACTTTAGACTTTAGACCTTAGACCTTAGACTTTAGATGCTAGATATTAGATGACAGCTAGAGAAAAGAGTAGATTTTCTCTAGGTCCTCCGATTCGTTTTTTGAGGGGGGCTCTAACGTCTAAACTCTAATATCTCAATACTAAATTTTGTATGAAAAAAATAGTTACCATAGTGGGGGCGCGCCCACAGTTTGTAAAGGCAGCAGCCGTTTCGCGCGCCATTGCTCAGACCAGCATTCAAGAGGTGATTGTCCATACTGGGCAGCACTTCGATAAGAACATGTCGGAGGTGTTTTTTCAGGAAATGGAAATACCCCAGCCCGACTACATGCTCGACATCCACAGCCTCAGCCATGGGGCAATGACCGGGCGTATGATCGAGAAGATCGAAGAAGTTCTTCTGAAAGAGAAGCCCGACGGGCTGATGGTTTACGGCGATACCAACTCTACCTTAGCAGGCGCCATTGCGGCATCGAAGCTGCACATCCCAATCATCCATGTGGAGGCCGGCCTACGCTCGTTCAACATGATGATGCCCGAGGAGGTTAACCGTATCCTCACCGACAGGATCTCTAGTCTACTCTTTTGTCCCACCGATGCCGCTATCGAAAACCTGAAGAAGGAAGGATTTGGTGGCTACAGCGCAAAAATCGTAAAGAATGGCGATGTGATGCAGGATGCCGCCATATTCTACGCCGCCCGCTCGGCGGAGAAGTCGAAGGCTATTGCATCGCTTGGCGTAGCGGATGGTTTTGTGCTTGCCACCATTCACCGCCAGGAGAACACCGACGATCCCGCAAAGCTCCGTGCCATTGTCGATGGCTTGAACATCATCAACCGCGAGCGTAAGGTTATCGTGCCGCTGCATCCTCGTACACGAGGGATATTGGCCGCACAGGGCATTGCCCCAGAGTTTACCATTATCGATCCGGTTGGATACTTCGATATGGTAGAGCTGCTCAAGCATTGCGCCCTGGTTGTAACCGATAGCGGTGGCGTGCAGAAGGAGGCTTTCTTCTTCGGAAAGCCCTGCATCACCGCCCGCGAGCAAACCGAATGGGTGGAGCTTGTGGAGAAAAACTTCAATATTCTCGTTGGTTCCGATACCGAAAAGATGGTGGAAGCCTACCGTCAATCCATGCAGCGCCGCTACGATTTCGACGTCAACCTTTACGGAAACGGTAAGGCTTCGGCTGTTGTTGCGCAGGAGATTGAACACTTTTAGCGGTTTTACGTCAAATCCATCGGCGTAAAACGAAATGTTTTTTACTTTTACCGACTAGTTGTTAAGATGATGCTCGAAAGAACATTATCATCAAAAATATAATTGAAAAGGAAAGAGCCAATGCATCCAATTTTGAAGAAGTCGTTGCCCCACATTGCGGCAATTCTATTTTTCTTAGTGTTATCGTACGTTTTGTTTGCGCCACAGCTACAGGGAATGCAGCTACAGCAAAGCGATAATCAGCAGTTTCAGGGAATGTCGAAGGAGCTAAACGACTACCGCGCTAGAACAGGCGAGGAGGCGCTTTGGACCAACAGCATGTTTGGTGGAATGCCCTCGTACCTTATATCAACGGTGTATAAGACCAACTACATCCGCTATGTCGATAATTTTCTTCAGCTAGGGCAGTCGCGCCCTGCCAGCTTCCTTTTCATCATGCTTCTGGGAAGCTACATCCTGATGCTTGCCTTTGGAATGAATCCATGGCTGGGAGTTGTTGGCTCGTTGGCGCTTTCGCTTTCGTCGTACTACTTCATTATTATAGCCGTTGGGCACAACTCCAAGATGATTGCCATTGCCTATCTCGTGCCGCTTATCGGGAGCATTATCTTGGCATATCGAAAGAAGCTTTGGTTGGGAGTGGCGCTGGCTAGCCTATTCCTAGGACTGGAACTCTATGCAGGGCATCCCCAGATTACCTACTACGGTGCATTCATTATTTTCTTCTTCATAGTTGCAGAGGCAATTCGCTCGTATCACGAAAAAATCCTAAAGCATTTTGCAAAGGTGTCGGCTGCACTTTGTATTGCTCTGGTGTTGGGCATAGGAGCAAATTTCTCGCACTTGTATCTCGTGTGGGATTATGGAAAGGACTCAATTCGTGGTAAAAGCGAGCTAACCCATAATGCCGAAAATAAAACGTCGGGTCTCGATAAGGATTATGCGCTAAGCTGGAGTTACGGCATTGCTGAAACCTTCGACCTGTTTATCCCAAACCTAATGGGAGGCTCATCGACGATCGGTCTTAAGTCTGATGGCGAAACAGCCAAGACGCTTACCACAATGGGGCAACCTGCCGAGATTGCCGCGCAGATTCCTTCCTACTGGGGGCCGCAGCCTAGCACCTCGGGACCTGTATATGTAGGAGCCGTTGTCGTATTCTTTTTTGTGCTGGGGCTATTCTTCATTCAGGGGGTAACCCGTTGGTGGCTTGTTTGTGCTACCGTGCTGTCCTTCTTGCTGGCATGGGGAAGCAACTTCTTGGGATTCTCCGAGTTCTTCCTCCAGCATGTTCCTATGTACAATAAGTTCCGCACCGTTTCAATGATACTGGTGATAGCCGAAATTACGATTCCAATTGTTGCGCTGCTAGGTCTGAGAAACTTGCTAGAAGGAGAAATATCGAAGGAGCGTGCTTTAAAAGGATTAAAGTGGGCGGCTGGTATTGCAGGAGGTATCGCCTTGTTCTTTGTGCTAATGGGTGGCTCGCTATTCAGCTTCATATCCGAAAACGATAAGCAGATGTTGCCTCAGGAGGCATTAAATATGCTTGGCTCCGCAATTGCCGCCGATAGGGCATCGCTGCTAACTGCCGATGCATGGCGAACATTCATCTTTGTAGCCCTATCAGCAGGTTTAGCATGGTTGGTTATTGCTAAGAAGATAAAGCCAACCTACTTTATGCTTGCACTTGGTGTTCTTATCCTAGTTGATATGGTTCCAGTTAATCATCGTTACCTAAATAAGGACAATTGGGTTCCTGAGGCTCAGGCGCAGGTGCCATTTACTCCAACGCCAGCCGATCTTCAGATTATGAAAGATCCCGGTAACTACAGGGTGCTAAATCTTTCGGTTAGCCCATTTAATGATGCATCAACTTCGTACTTCCATAAGTCGGTTGGTGGATATCATGGGGCTAAGATGCGCCGTTACCAGGAACTGATTGACTTCCACTTGTCGCAAAATAATATGGCGGCATTCAACATGCTTAATACCAAGTATATTATTGTACCGAATCAGAAGACGCAAACGTTGGAAGTACAGCAAAATCCAGGTGCTCTAGGAAATGCTTGGTTTGTGAATTCCATTAAGGTTGTTCCAAATGCTGATGCCGAAATCGAGGCGCTTAAAGGATTCGATCCTCGTCATTTGGCAGTTGTTGATAAAAGGTTCGATAAAGAGCTTGCAGGATTCACTTCAAATGCTGATACTACCGCAAAAATTGAGCTAGTAAAGTACGAACCAAACCATCTCACCTATAAGTCGAACAATAAATCGGCACAGCTAGCCGTTTTCTCCGAGATATACTACAACAAAGGTTGGAATGCGTATGTAAACGGAAAGTTGGCGCCATACCTTCGTGCCAACTACGTGCTTAGGGCAATGGTTGTTCCTGCTGGTGATAATACCGTAGAGTTTAAGTTCGAACCTAAAATGTTCAAGGTTGGCAAATCGATCGATTTGGTTAGCTCATTGTCGATTTTGCTGCTTGCATTCGGTTTGATTGGATACGAGCTTTTCAAACTACTTCGAGATCAAAAACTAGATAGCAAAACCAATGGTTAAAAGCGAAACAAAATCCATTCGAAGGGGCATTCGTAACTCCTATCTATCGTCGATAGTAAGCGTTACGCTGGTACTTTTTCTGCTTGGTACTATGGGGCTAATAATGCTTAACGCCAAGCAACTTTCCGATAATATTCGTGAGACCGTTGGTTTCAACATCTTCCTAAACGAAAACTTATCGGATGCAGAAGTTAACCAATTTAATAGGGCACTTAAAAGTAAACCCTACGTTTTTGATACCAAGCTAACTACCAAAGGTGAGGCTGCTCGTCAGTTCTCACAAGAGTTGGGAGAGGACTTTGTCTCCTTCTTGGGGAAGAATCCGCTGCCAGCCTCTATAACGGTGCAGCTTAAGGCGCAATACTTGGTTGATGCAAACCTTAAAAAAGTTCAAACTGAAATAGAACGAATGCCACAGGTGCAGGAGGTTGTTTTTCAGGATAATTTGGTTGAGACAATAAATGCTAACGTGAAAAAGGTGAGCCTGATTCTTATGGTATTTGCAGGCTTGCTTCTTTTTGTGTCGTTGGTGCTGATAAACAATACCATTCGACTAGCGGTATATGCTCGCAGGCAAATAATAAATACCATGAAACTGGTAGGAGCAACTTCGAGGTTTATACGTCGTCCGTTTTTACTTCGAGGAGTAGCCCACGGACTTTATGCAGGGATGTTTGCCGTTATGATGCTTGTTGGGTTATACTTCTTGGCAAAAGAGGAGGTTGGAGATGTAATTTATCTTAACAACATCCAGTGGATCATTATCCTGTTTGGGGCAATCATCGGCATCGGTGTTGTAATAAACTTTATTTGCACTTACTTTGCAGTGAATAAATTTCTTCGACTAAGGTCGGACGAGATACATTATTAAAACTAGGATTATGGCTAACGAAACAAATAACGAGCGCAAAAATTTTGCAGTTGGTAAAGAGAACCTAAAACTAATTCTAATAGGCTTTATTATAGTTGTTATTGGGTTTGTTTTGATGTCGGGTGGTGGTTCTTCCGATCCAAATGTCTTTGACGAGAGTATTTTTAGTTTCAGGAGAATTACGCTAGCACCAATCGTTGTGCTTGCAGGTTTTGGCTTTGTGATTTACGCAATCATGAAAAAGCCCAAAGGAGGAGAGTAGAAGTTTGATGCTAGTGAGGGAGTAGATGATGTCTTTACATAAGTCTTTTGTCTAATGTCTAAAATCTAGTGTCTATTAAAGGTATTATAGTCTTGTCATATCAACTTTCAGGTATTCCTGTTTGAGAACCTGAAAGATGGTATGGCATATTTTTTAAAATAGTATTGATGAATACTTTACAGGCAATTATTATTTCTATTGTTGAGGGAATTACAGAGTTTCTTCCTATTTCGTCTACAGGTCATATGATTATTACCCAAAAGTTGTTGGGGATAGAGAGCACGGAATTTGTAAAAGCCTTTACGGTGAATATACAATTCGGTGCTATTCTTTCGGTTGTAGTGCTGTATTGGCGTAGGTTTATACCTACATTAAAAACGCTTGGGGTTGATAGTCCTTCTCAAGAATTATCAAAATCACCAATGGAACAGCTTGTGAAATTTTACTTGAAACTACTGGTTGCTTTTCTTCCTGCAGCCGTTATTGGCTTTACGCTTAGCGATTATATTGACAGCTTGCTGGAGAATGTTGTGGTTGTTGCTATATCGCTTGTTTTAGGTGGAATTGTACTGCTGTTTATTGATAATATGTTTGGTAAAGCTGGTGACGATCAAGAGGTAACTTATAAAAAGGCACTCAAGATTGGCTTCTTTCAATGTATTGCGATGGTTCCTGGCGTATCGCGCTCTGCTGCAACAATAATTGGCGGCATGGCTTCGAAGTTAACCCGTCAAAATGCAGCTGAATTTTCGTTTTTCCTGGCAGTTCCAACTATGTTTGCTGCATCGGCATACAAGTTGCTTAAGGACTATCAAGTCCTGCTCGAGGGAAATAACTTGTATATTTTGGTTTTAGGTAACGTTGCCTCCTTTATTGTTGCAATGATATCCATAAAGTACTTGATGAAATATCTTACCAACCATGGCTTCAGAATGTTCGGTTGGTACCGTATTATTGTGGGAACGGTTATCCTTATTTTGGTGGCATTGGGGATTGACTTACAGGTAATGTAATGGCTGCAGAATTGCCTAAATGCATATTTTTTGATGATTATAAACCAGATTGATAGCACTACCAAATTCGAAGAAGGGGTAGTGATTACCATTGATAAACCTTACAAATGGACCTCCTTCGATGTGATTCGAAAAGTTCAATCTATGTTGAGGTATAAGTTAGGAATTAAGAAGATTAAGGTTGGTCATGCAGGTACGCTTGATCCGCTTGCAACAGGTTTGCTGATTGTTTGTATTGGAAAGGCAACAAAAAAAATAGAAAGTTTACAGGCGGAGGAGAAGGAGTACATGGCAAATGTTTGCTTTGGAGCAACAACCCCCTGCTTCGACCTAGAAAAGCCTATTGATGCTGAATATCCTTTTGAACACATCACTGAGGAGAAATTACAACAGATCATTCCCCAGTTTCTTGGCGAACAGGATCAAGTTGCACCGCTCTTTTCGGCGAAGTTGGTGGACGGTGTTCGAGCGTATGAGTTGGCTCGTGGAGGTTCGGATATGGAGTTGAAGCCCCACCGAATCACTATCCACGAGTTGAGGTTGCTTCAGTATAACACTCCTGTTGCCGATTTTATGGTTAGGTGCAGTAAAGGAACGTACATTCGTTCACTTGCACGCGATCTGGGATTAGCCCTTGATAGTGGTGCACACCTTACCGGTTTACGTCGAACTTCCAGTGGAAACTTTCGGGTGGAGGATGCTTATTCGATGGAAAAAATCGAAGAAATGTTTGAAGAACTGAAACAAACAAGAAATTGACACGTACAAAGGACACTTATTGTACCATATAAAGTATCACTAATGAAGCTTTCGCAATACAAATTTGATCTGCCAGCTGAATTAATCGCCAAATTTCCAACCCCAAATCGTGATGAATCAAGGTTGATGGTGCTTAATAGAAAGGATAAAACTATTGAGCATAAAGTTTTTAAAGATTTAATCGACTATTTTGACGATGGCGACGTCATGGTTTTTAATAACACCAAAGTTTTTCCTGCTCGCTTGTATGGAAACAAGGAGAAAACTGGGGCTCAAATTGAGGTGTTCCTATTACGCGAGCTAAATCGTGAACAGCGTCTTTGGGATGTGCTTGTTGATCCTGCGCGGAAAATACGTATTGGAAATAAGCTTTACTTTGGCGATGATGATCTATTAGTCGCTGAGGTAATCGACAATACCACCTCGCGTGGAAGAACTCTTCGTTTTCTTTTTGATGGAAATTACGAGGAATTTAAGGATGTACTCTACAAGTTAGGCGAAACCCCTCTTCCAAAATGGGTGCGTAAAGAGGTTGTTCCAGAGGATGCCGAACGATATCAAACTATATTTGCGAAGCATGAGGGGGCTGTTGCTGCTCCAACTGCAGGTCTTCACTTTAGCCGTGAACTAATGAAGCGTATGGAGATTAAAGGTGTTGATTTTGCAGAAATAACTCTTCACGTTGGGCTTGGTAACTTCCGTACAGTTGATGTGGAAGATCTTACCAAACATAAAATGGATTCCGAGCAGATCATTATTCCTGAGGAGGCTGTTGGTACGATAAATAAGGCAAAGGATGCAAAGAAAAATATTTGTGCTGTTGGAACTACTGTTCTTAGAACGCTCGAAAGTTCTGTTGCCACAAATGGACATCTTAAGCCTTACGATGGTTGGACAAACAAGTTTATTTTTCCACCTTACGAATTCTCTGTGCCAACCAGCATGGTTACAAACTTCCACTTGCCATTATCGACGCTGCTAATGATGGTGTCGGCATTTGCTGGTTACGATTTTCTTTTTGAAGCCTATGAAGTTGCGCTTAAGGAGAAGTACCGTTTTGGGACATATGGTGATGCAATGCTTATTCTCTAATCTTTAACGAATCGAATATATAAAAGCCCGCTGTTGCGGGCTTTTTTGTTGTATAGGGGTTGTTCGTGCGATTTGTGATAATAAAAAAAGGCGTCTATTAAGACGCCTTTGCTCCTCAACTAGGACTTGAACCTAGGACCCCCTGATTAACAGTCAGGTGCTCTAACCAACTGAGCTATTGAGGAATGTTGATGGTTTGAGTAAAACCCAATGTTGTTGCACTTTTTTAATTTGCAAATTTAGGCTTGCTCCTCAACTAGGACTTGAACCTAGGACCCCCTGATTAACAGTCAGGTGCTCTAACCAACTGAGCTATTGAGGAATAGTGTGCTTGATCTCTCAAATGCGTTGCAAATATAGCTGCTCTATTTTAATCTTGCAAACATTTAGAAAGTAAATGAGATAAGCACAATTGGTAAAATTTTTCAATGTTGCGATGTCATTCTGTTATTCAGCCCCTTGTGGTGGGGGTGAAATAGAATAAAATATGTGTCGCTAATTCTGATTTCGGCTAAAGTAAGTATCTTTGGCGCTTCTTTGATCTCGAATAAAACAGAAACAAGATTTACTAGATGACATCAGTTTTAGGCTTGGGCAATGCTCTTGTGGACATTCTTTGTGGCGTACCTAATGACGATTTTCTTAGTCAGTTTGATTTGCCTAAAGGTAGCATGCAGCTAATAGATGAGAATACTGCGCTGAAGATATCTCAGCACGTAAAAAAGTACGAGTTGCGCAAAGCGCCAGGAGGCTCGGCTGCAAATACCATTAATGGACTAGCAAAGTTGGGCGTAAAAACCGGCTTTATAGGTAAGATTGGGAACGACGAGGTTGGTACATTCTTTAAGGAAGATATGATACGAAGTGGTATCATTCCCAACTTAACAATAGGAAAAGCCCCATCGGGTAGAGCCCTGGTTTTTGTAACTCCCGATTCGGAGCGTACGTTTGCTACTTACCTAGGAGCGGCTGTTGAGCTGGTTCCTGATGAACTCGACGAGAAGGAGTTTAAGGGGCATGGATATTTCCATATTGAAGGATACTTGGTGCAAAACCACGACTTGGTGCGTCAGGCTGTTAAGATTGCCAAGAAGCATGGGCTTAAGGTTACCCTAGATTTGGCTAGCTACAATGTGGTGGAGCAAAATATGGAATTCCTTGATGAGATTATTCGCGACTATGTTGATATCGTATTTGCCAACCAGGATGAGGCAAAAGCGTTCACCGGTCTTGATCCAGAAGGTGCCTTGTCGGAACTTGCAGGTTTGTGCGATATTGCCATTGTAAAGGTTGGAAGGAAGGGATCGTTTATCCAACGTGGCAGGGAGGTTCATAAAATTGGTATCATAGAAGCAACGCCACTTGATAAAACTGGTGCGGGGGATTTGTATGCCTCTGGGTTTATCTACGGGTTAATCAATAAGTATCCGCTTAGCGTTTGTGGGGAAATTGGGTCGATTCTTTCGGGTAAGGTAATTGAGGTTGTTGGTCCTAAAATGGACGATCATATTTGGGAAAACATCAAGGAGATGATCTCTGAGGTTACGCCAAAATAAGGGTTGATCTTTGCGAACGTTTCTATATATTTGAGATGAAATGTTACTCTCAAATATTTACAAAACGTAATCTTTTCAAGCTATGTTTCCAAAAGAAGTCTATATAGAGCGTCGAAGCCGTCTCCGTAGCAAAATGCGTTCGGGAATTGCACTGTTTGTTGGTAATTTTGAAATGCCAATGAACTATCCATCCAACACCTACCGATTCCGTCAGGATAGTAACTTCCTTTACTTCTTCGGGCTCGATAATCCCGAATTGGTGGGGGTAATGGATTTTGATGCCGGTGTTGATAGCATCTACGGTAACGATATCGATATTGAGGACATCATCTGGATGGGACCTCAGCCAACTCTTAAAGAGCAAGCCGCTCAGGTAGGCGTTGCTGCGACTAGCCCTTTGGCAGAGCTTCAGGGAAAAATCAGCGCCGCCATCAAGGCTGGTCGTAAGATTCACTTCTTGCCACCCTATCGCCATCAGAATATGATGGTGCTTAGCGATCTTTTGGGCATTAGTTACAGCGTGCTGCGTGCGTATGCCTCTGTGGAATTGGTGAAGGCTGTTGTAAGCCTCCGTTCGATTAAGGATAGCTACGAGATTGCCGAAATCGATTTTGCCTGTAACGTTGGCTATCAGATGCACGTTGCCGCAATGAGGATGTGCAAGCCTGGCGTTTACGAGCGTGAGATTGCCGGATTTATAGAGGGTGTTGCGCTTCAGGGCGGCGGTGGCGTTTCTTTCCCCGTAATCCTATCGCAGCATGGCGAGACGCTGCACAACCACTACCATGGCAACTTGCTAGAGAGCGGTAGGCTGATGATTACCGATGCGGGGGCAGAGCTTGCATCGGGCTACGCATCAGATTTTACCCGTGTAACTCCTATTAGCGGTAAGTTCACCCAAAAGCAGAAGGACATTTACAACATTGTGCTTGCTGCGAATAATAATACAGCGATGCTGGCTAAGCCTGGTGTTAAGTATCAGGATGTGCACTTTGCTGCTGCCAAGACGATCACCGAAGGGCTGATGGCGCTTGGGCTTATGCAGGGCAACGCTGACGAGGCGGTGATGAATGGGGCGCATGCGCTATTCCTCCCTCATGGTTTGGGGCACATGATGGGGCTCGATGTTCACGATATGGAGGATCTTGGAGAGAACTTCGTTGGCTACGACGAGGAAACCTCGCGCATCGACCAGTTCGGAACGGCCTACCTTCGCCTAGGACGCCGTCTTGAGCCTGGTTTTGTGATCACCAACGAGCCTGGAATCTACTTCATCCCTGCTCTTATAGCGAAGTGGAAGAGCGAAAAGATCAACTCCTCGTTCATCAACTTCAGCAAGGTGGAGGAGTACCTCGACTTTGGAGGTATTCGCCTGGAGGATGACCTGCTGATCACCAGCACGGGATGCCGCCTTTTGGGCGAAAAGCGCGTGCCAATTACCATCGAAGAGGTGGAAGAGGCTGCTAAAAGCTAACGATATATTGTAGTTAATGGTGGAGAGCTGCTCGCGGTTGCGGGTGGCTCTTTGCTTTCAATCTGTAGAAATAATGAAGATTTGTGTTTACTGCGCATCGAGCAATAAGGTTGCCGAAAAGTACTTCGGCGTAGCCGAAATATTGGGCAGCCAAATGGCTAAGGAGGGGCATACCCTCGTGTACGGAGGCGGTTCGATGGGGCTTATGGGGCGCATTGCCGATGTTATGCTGGCGAATGGGGGACATGTTCGCGGGGTAATGCCCCGGTTTATGGACCAGGTGGAGTGGAGCCATAAGCGCATCAGCGAGATGGTGCTTGTTGAGGATATGCACGAGCGCAAGAAGCTCCTCGTAGAGGGTGTCGATGCCGTTGTGGCGCTTCCCGGTGGCTGCGGAACCCTGGAGGAGCTGTCGGAGGTGATTACCCTTAAGCGCTTGGGCAAGTTCACCAAGCCCATCATCATCCTTAACCTTGACGGGTTTTACGATCCGCTCCAGCTGCTGCTCGATAGGATGGTGGAGGAGCGCTTCATGCGCCCCGAGCATCAGCGCATGTACACCTTTGTTGAAAGGGCTGAGGATATCATCCCTGCCATAAAGAGCGCTCCCGTTTGGGATGTCGATGCCATAGCCTTCGCAGCGGTGTAGCTGCTGGCTGATAAGATATGGTCATCCACCGGCGGTCGAGCATTTTTTAGAGCGTTTGAGTGGTCACCCCTCAGCGGTCGAGCATTTTTTAGAGCATTTAAGTGGTCACCCCTCGGCGGTTGAGTATTTTTTAGAGCATTTAAGAGGTCACCCCTCGGCGGTCGAGCATTTTTCGGAGCATTTGAGTGGTCACCCCTCAGCGGTCGAGCATTTTTTAGAGCATTTAGGTGGTCACTCCTCGACGGGTGAGCATTTTTTAGAGCGTTTAAGTGGTCACCCCTCGACGGTTTAGCATTTTTTAGAGCATTTAAGTGGTCACCCCTCGGTGGTCGAGCATTTTTTAGGGCATTTAGGTGGTCATCCATCGGCAGCCATCAATTTTCTAGAATCTGGAGTAGCCATCAGTCCCATGGTGCCCGCATGCCAGAAGAGCCAGCACGTAAACGGGCTGGCTCTTCTGGCATGCGGTATTGGGCTACTGCTTGTCTGCAGCGGTGCTGTTGACTAGGTAGAAGAGGCGGGTGCCGTCGATCTCCTCGCTGCCAATGGGCTCTCCAACGATGGATGGCGCTTTCACCCCCTTAAAGAACAGCTTAGGGCCGTAGAAGATGCGCGCCTCGTCCCAGTAGCCAAGCGTAATTAGATTCTGCAGCGTTTTCGCTCCACCTTCGACGATGATGGACTGAATGTTTTTCTGGGTAAGGTAGTCGAGCATCTGCACTTCGGCATCCTTGGCGAAGTCGATGGACACCATTGTAAGATTGTCGATGTTTCCGAAGAGGTCTTTTCGGTTACTCGATCCCGAGTTTTTTCCGGTGAATACCACGGTTGGCTGGGAGCCATCGAAGATAGCCCTATCGTTTGGGGTAGCCAGCGTCCGATCAATAAGGATGCGGGTTGGGTTGCTCCCATGCCAGTAGCGCACGTTTAGCTGGGGATTGTCGTTAATGACAGTCTTGTTGCCTACGAGTATGCCATTTTCCTCGCTTCTCCAGCGGTGCACCAGCGTTCGGCAGGCGTTGTTGGTAATCCAGTTGGGCTCTATGGGCGAGTCTGGGGTGCGCTCGATGTCGATGAAGCCATCGAGGGTTTGCGCCCACTTTAGGATGATGTAGGGGCGCTTTTTGGTGTGGAAGGTGATGAACCTGCGGTTTAGCCACCTTGCCTCATCCTCAAGAACGCCAACGGTAACGTCTACCCCGTTGTCCCGCAGCTTTTGGATTCCGCTGCCGGCCACCTTCTCGAATGGGTCAACCATGGCAATAACAACCCTAGGAATCTGGTGCTCGATGATCAGGTCGGTGCAGGGCGGGGTTTTTCCGGTATGGCTGCAGGGCTCAAGCGACACGTAGAGGGTCGAATCGCGCAGCAGCGCCTTGTCCTCAACCGCATTTATCGCGTTCACCTCGGCATGCGCCTCCCCGTATTTGCGGTGATATCCTTCGCCAATGATTCTGCCGTTGTAAACAACCGCAGCTCCAACCATCGGATTTGGGGCCACGTTGCCCAATCCACCTTCAGCCAGCTCGAGGCAGCGCCTCATGTATTGCTCATGAACTTTGTTAGCCATCCCTTTTTATCTTACTTTTAAGAGCCGAAATTAGCAGATTTAGCAACGTAATCAAAGCCAATGAGCATAAAGAATCGCACCATATTTTGCCGCTACCAAAAGATGCTGGAAGCCATTTACCCAAGCCAGGAGGCGAAGGAGATTGTCTACAGGCTTGCCGAACATTTTTGGGGGATAAGTAGACCGAAGCTGCTCTTGATGCTCGACGAGGATGAAGATGCCGCCTTGGCTAAATATATTGATGCCTGTACAGAGCGGCTGCTCCAGCACGAGCCCCTGCAGTATGTGATAGGCGAGGTGGAGTTCTACGGATGCCGATTTAAGGTGAGCCGCAGCGTGCTCATCCCTCGCCCCGAAACGGAGGAGCTGGTGGATATCATCGTAAAGGATTGGGAGGGGAAAGCTCCAAGGATTGCCGATTTTGGAACCGGCAGCGGCTGCATTCCCGTATCGCTGGCAAAGGCGCTGCCCCATTCCGCTGTGCGCAGCATCGATATTTCTGCCGAAGCCCTAGAAATCGCCCGCGAAAACGCGCAGCTAAACGGTGCGGATGTCGATTTTGTGCTGGCAGATATGCGAGCCTACAGCGACAGCAGCAGCTACGACATCATCGTAAGCAACCCTCCCTACGTGATGAATTCCGAAAAGGAGCAGATGCGCGATAACGTGCTCCGCCACGAGCCCCATCTGGCGCTTTTTGTTGAAGATGGCAACCCGCTTGAGTTCTACATTCCGATAGCCGAATTTGCCTCCCGCTCGCTAGCTGCCGATGGAGTCGTCTATTTGGAAATAAACCAGCAGCTGGGGCCGCAAACCGCCGAGCTGTTTAGGGCAAAGGGAATGTGTGCCGAGGTGCGACAGGATATGTTTGGGGTCGATCGATTTGTAGTTGCGCGATGGAAGTAGAACGTCAGGGGAAAAGCCTCTCAAAGAAGGAGGCGCTAGAGCGCCTCGGGCAGCTGTGCTCAAAGCGCGAGGTGTGCATCTCGCAGGTAGAGGAGAAGCTCTACCGATGGAATGTAGATCTGAGCGATCGACCTAGCATCGTTGAGTTTCTTGTAGTCAATAGGTATGTTGATGATCGGAGGTTTGCCGTTGCCTTTGCCCGCGATAAGTTCCGATTCAGCAAGTGGGGCCCGCAGAAGATAAAGGTGCACCTACAGGCAAAGCGCATAGATGCCGAATACGTAGCCGAAGCGCTGCTGGAAGTTGATATGGATGAGCTGCCATCGGCTGTGGTTCGGGAGCTGCAGCGCAAGTCCGAGACGGTAAAAGCAAAGAACTCGTACGAGCTAAAGATGAAGCTGATTGCCGTAGGGTTGCGCAAAGGCTTTGCGTACGATCTTGTGAGCAGGGCGGTAGATCAAATCCTCGAAAAATAGAAAAGGCTTACCGAGGTAAGCCTTTTGTGGAGAATATCGGAATCGAACCGATGACCTCTTGCATGCCATGCAAGCGCTCTAGCCAACTGAGCTAATCCCCCATTGATTTGGTGATGCAAATGTATACCTTTTTTCGAATAGCACAAGAGGCTAGGTTGCTTTTTTTGGAAAAGGGAACTTCCGTGATGGTGCTATAAGAAATCTTGATCTATGTTTTAGCCTAAATTCTATTGCGAAGGCTGTAGAACAAAGGTATAGTACGGGCTGTTATTGGAATAAGGAGTTCTTAATAGAGCAGTCATGGAAATCAAAAAGTCACCAGTGGCAGATCTTGAGAATAAGCGATCTTTATTTCTTCAGCTAGGATTTGTTATGGCAATTGGCTTCTCCCTCTTTGCTTTCGAATTTGATTTTGGGGAGAAGCAAGACGCTCAGAACTACGAAGCCAAAGCCGTTGTGGCAGAAGAGGAGATTATTCCCCAAACTCAGCAAGAGCAGCAGGTACAGCAACAGCAGCCCCAATTTGTTCCTCAGCAGATCATGTCGGACGTGCTAAAAATTGTTCGGGATGAGGTAATGGTAAGCGATGAGATAAATCTTAACATGGAAGACACCAAGGAGGCTGCCCCAATCTCAATACCTACAGCAACTACAGTTACTGCAATAGCGGCAAAAAAGGAGGAGCCCATAGAAGAGGAGGAGGTCTTTTTTATTGCGGAGGATATGCCGTTGTTTAATGGGAAGGATGCTTCCGATAGTTTTAGGGAGTATGTGGCGAAGAACCTAAAGTATCCAGATGTTGCTGCTGAAAATGGCATTCAGGGAACGGTGTATATCCAGTTTGTTGTCGAACCTTCAGGAGCAGTATCGAATGTGAAGGTTCTTCGGGGTGTAGATCCTTCGCTAGACAAGGAGGCTGTTCGTATCGTTCAAGGTTCACCTAAGTGGACTCCCGGCAAGCAACGCGGAAAGCCTGTTCGTGTATCCTTTACCTTTCCCATAACATTCAAGTTGAACTAATCTTATAAAAGCGATACTAGGGAAAAGCGCTGAATTTCTCAGTGCTTTTTTGTTTACCTTTGTGCCATATTTAATCTGTAAGTATGGGATTTGAACCAACCAGCAACGCGCCAGTTCAGGAGACCGCCATTCTTGTTGGCGTAATTACCGACACGCAAACCGACTTCCAAACAAAGGAGTACCTCGATGAGCTTGAGTTCCTGGCTGAGACAGCCGGTGCTCGTACCATGAAAAAGTTCATCCAGCGCATGCATTATACAAACTCGAAGACATACGTTGGTTCTGGTAAACTTGATGAGATAAAGGCTTACATCGACGAGAACGAGATAGGGATGGCTATTTTTGATGATGAGCTTACCCCTTCGCAGCTAAGAAATGTGGAGCGCCATCTTAACTGTAAGGTGCTGGATCGAACCAACCTTATCCTCGACATATTTGCAGCACGGGCACAAACAGCCTATGCCAAAACTCAGGTAGAACTGGCGCAATACCAGTACTTACTTCCCCGATTGACCCGAATGTGGACGCACCTTGAGCGTCAGCGAGGGGGGATTGGCATGCGTGGTCCTGGTGAATCGCAGATTGAGACCGACCGCCGTATTATTCTCGATAAGATTTCGAGGCTAAAGGAGCAGCTGAAGAAAATAGACAAGCAGATGGCGGTGCAACGCGGCAATCGAGGAAGCCTTGTGCGTGTTGCGCTAGTTGGGTATACCAATGTGGGAAAATCGACCCTGATGAACTTGATTAGCAAGTCGGAGGTGTTTGCCGAGAATAAGTTGTTCGCAACACTCGACACAACGGTTAGAAAGGTCGTATTCGAAAACCTTCCCTTCTTGCTTTCCGATACGGTTGGTTTTATCCGAAAACTTCCACACCAGCTGGTAGAATCGTTTAAGTCTACGCTCGACGAGGTTCGTGAGGCTGATTTGCTCATTCACGTGGTGGATATCTCGCATCCAAACTTCGAGGAGCAGCTGAATGTGGTGAAGGAAACGTTGGCAGAGATCAAAGCTGGCGATAAGCCCGTTTACCTCGTGTTTAACAAGATTGATGCATATACCTACGTCCAAAAGGCAGAGGATGATCTTACTCCTGTGACAAAGGAGAACTGGAGCCTCGATGATCTTATGAATAGTTGGATGTACAAGGAGAATAATCCGGCAATCTTTATGTCGGCAAAGGAAAAGATGAACCTCGAAAAGTTCCGAACTGATCTGTATAAGATGGTGGCAGAGATTAGCCAGGGAAGGTACCCGTTTGGGAACTTCCTTTGGTAGGTTTGTTGCTTGTAATTCTTTTGAGGAAAGTAGAAAAGCAGTAGATATAAATGAAAGAAACCAGAATTCGTTAGAGTTCTGGCTTCTTTTATGGCGGTTAGTTTTGTTAAGCCTTAATAAAACCTTGCTTTAGCAGGTATATCGCAATTTGAACTGCGTTGGTTGCAGCACCTTTGCGGAGGTTATCGGCAACAATCCACATGTTAAGGGTGTTTGGGTGCGATAAGTCGCGACGAAGACGTCCAACAAACACATCGTTCTTGCCTTCGGCATAAAGTGGCATTGGGTAAACCTTGTTTGCAGGGTCGTCTTGAACAACAATGCCTTCGGTTTTCGAAAGAATATCGCGAATTTCATCAAGATCGTAGTCATTTGCGAACTCAACGTTTACCGCTTCGGAGTGACCTCCCTTTACGGGAACACGAACCGTTGTTGGAGATACGTTAATGGTATCGTCGCCTAGGATTTTACGAGTCTCGTTGATCATCTTAAGTTCCTCCTTGGTGTAGCCGCTTTCGGTAAACACGTCGATATGGGGAAGGCAGTTCATGTCGATAGGGTAAGGGTATACCATGTCGGCTTCCTCTCCGCTTCTTTCGGCAGACATCTGCTTAAGAGCTTTTGCCCCAGTTCCCGAAACGGACTGATAGGTGGAAACTACAACGCGCTTAATCTGATACTTTCTATGAAGTGGCGCCAACGCAAGTACCATCTGGATGGTAGAGCAGTTTGGATTGGCAATGATCTTGTCTTCGGCAGTTAGTTCTCCTGCATTGATTTCTGGAACAACCAACTTCTTAGTAGGATCCATGCGCCAAGCGGAGCTGTTGTCAACAACATAGCAACCGATCTCTGCAAACTTAGGAGCCCACTCTTTGGAAGCGTCTCCACCTGCAGAAAATATTGCAAGAACAGGTTTCATCCCCAAACCAGTTTGTGCATTAACTACTTTGTATGGTTTCCCTTTAAAGGTTACCTCTTTACCAACCGAACGCTCAGATGCGATTGGAATTAGTTCGCTTACCGGGAAATTCATTTCGTCGAGGACCTTGAGCATGACGCTTCCTACAAGCCCTGTCGCACCAAATACTGCTACTTTCATCGATTTTACTTTGATAGTGTGATAAATACTAGACAATTGTTTGGGGAAGTCAAAACAATTGCCGTAAATTTATGAAACTCATTAGAGGATGGAACAGTCTTAACTATATTTATTAATAACATATGGGATGTCGCTTTTTGCTGCTTGCATTACTGGGGTGTATTCCTTTCTCTTCTTTTAGCCAGTTTAATGATGATTTTTCGAAGAATTCTCTCGAAGGCTGGATTCAAAGCCCATCGAATAGGTGGAGTACGACTTTGGATAATATTAACCTTGTTCTCCATCATAGTTACGATAATTCTTCCTCTGGGCGTGACTATATTACGTCGAAGGTTACAGTTTCCTCCTATGAGAATGGCAAACTTACTTGGCGATTTCGGGTCAAGCATGGCTATTCGCCTTCTGCAAGTAACGGTTGGGCGTTTATATTGGCGTCAGATGCAGATGCTGCGCAGCTAAACGCATCTTCTCCTAGTCGAGCACTGGTTGTTGGTGTGAACCTTTCGGGTTCTGATGATTTGCTAAAGATTTGGGAGCAAACAACCTCTTCGGCAGGGAGTAAATCTGTTAAATTAATTGCAGTTACTACTCTAAACTGGGAAACCAGCATTGGAGCATCAATGTATGGTTACGTTGAGGTGGTTCGTAATGCTAATGGCGAGTGGAATGTTGGCTATTCAAAGGTGTCGTTTGAAGATATCACACGGCTAGCAGCATTCACTTATACTTCCACAATTCCTATTGGAAATCTTGGTGTTGTTTATTGGTATACCACTACTGCCGATCAAAAACTGTGGGTTGACGATGTGTCTCTTTCGTATACTGGGACGAATGTTGTCGATAAGAAGCCTGATTTTTCCAACGATACAACGTCTGTAATATCTGGCGTTGCAGTGGAAACTCTTGAGGCAACAGTTAAGAACGCACTCCCCGAAAGTGGAGTTGCCATTGCTTCCTTTAGTCTTAGTGATAGTAGCGGCGATAAGTTGCTTACTACCGTTAAATCTTTTGACCTTGCAATTACCTCCTCGAAGGTAGATGCTACGAAGGTAATTGCTGGTGCTACTTTACGGGTTGGTGATGAACGTAAGAGCTGCCGTATAGCCCAGTTGGCAAAAGATTTCTTACGAATCGAGGTCTTTGATGGTGCTCTTAAGGTTAACGAAGGCTGTAGCGCAGATGTTTCTCTTGGTCTGTACTTCAAACCTGAGGAGTTTACTGATTTAGGGAGCCTTTCCTTTACACTTAAAGGAGTATTTGCCGACAGCGCAGGTTCTATCTTCTCTACATTTAGACCAATTCATGTAAATACACTTAAGTTTCTTGTGCATGCTGATACGCTTATCTTCTCGAAAGTTCCATCGGCAGTTAAGCCCAACACCCTTTTTGATGTTACTGTAAAAGCGTGCGATAGTTTTGGTAATACTGATGCCGATTACGAGGGAAGCTGCCATCTACTTATTAAAGGAGCAAGCATTGCTCCGCAGAACCAGAAGTTTTCTTCTGGAATCGCCAAGTTTGCAGGAGTAAGGCTCTCAAAAAGTGGGGAATATTCGGTTGATGCATCTTCCGGTGATTTGAAGGTAACGAGAAAGCTTATTGTTGCTGATGACGATTCGTATTTAAAGGTGTCTTCTGCGGCGATTCCTGCTGTTGCTGCTACTTCTACATCCAGTTTCATCGATGTTCTAAAATTTTGGGTGGTGGATACAGGCTTTAGCGATACGCTTTGTACCCGTATTGCGCAGCTTACGCTACAAGCGGCAGATTCTCTCGGAAACCTTCTTTCAACACGGAGGGTAGATAGCGTGAAGATTTTTCTAAATGAAAGGCTGATTAACTTCTCTGGTATGTCTTTTACAGGAGGAAAGGTCGTTCTAAAGTTTACAGATCCGTTGTTGGTTATTCCCAACCGATCGCAGGGCGAGGTTACGGTAAAGATTAGGCTCTCGAAGCAACAGCAGATGATACCTTTCACTCTTTCGGTGCCTACCGACGGGATTGCTGTTAGCACAGGCTCTTCTCTTATTTCGAAAACTTGCAGCTACCCCATTCGCTCGTCGGTTATTCGCTACAATGTAGCTGCCGAGCGAATCCTAGTTGCTCCGCATCTTATTTTAACTACGTTGGATTCGCCAATCAACCTAAAGTGCCAGATATCCAATCGTGAGGGTGGCTTTGTTACTTCTTTTGCTGGGAAGGTGTCAACAGAACAGGTGGGCTTCCCAAAAGTGCAGCCAATCTTAAATCATGGTGCAATCAGTATTGGACCATTAAGGGCTAACAGAATTGGAGAATCTAGTATTCGAGTTGTGGTGAATGATTCTATTTCGCATAAAGCCCTGTTCTGCGTGGTTCGGCAGGTTGATACGCTGGTATCTCCTAGTGCAATTGCTGCAAAAATGGAGGGCTGGCAGCGGCAGACATTGGGTGGATACATACATTCGGGTGGCGAAGGTCAATCGCTGCTCTGCTACGCCATTCCGCCTACAGTAGGAGCGCGAAACACCCAATGGCATCTTCGCTTTAAGCTCGATAATGCGAATTTCTCCTCCGAAAACTACATGCGAATAGTTCTTCTTTCTGATAAAATGCCCCATAAGGATTCATCCTATAATGCAGTTGTTCTATCATATAAGAAAAGTGGAAGCAAGACTCTTTTTCATCTCGAAAACATTGTAAATGGACGAGTAATCAGCCGTTCCGACCCACTTTTTACCGATCGAATTGATGGAAAGGAGGCGGAAGCATACCTTCTTAAGGATGCTGATGGGCGTTGGAGTGGTGATTTCTATACGAATGGCTATTCATGTTGCCATTTTGAAAATATTTCAATGCCATTTGCTTCTGTTGCAGGATATAGCGGTGTTGAATACCATTGCTCTTCCTCGAATGTGGGGAAGATGCTGGTAGAAGCTTTTGATCTGGTAGGGTCGGAGCAGCATTTAAAAATTCTAGAAGGCTACTACTCCTCTAAGGGAAATGCCGAGTTGACGGTAAATCTGCCATTATCGGCTGGAGAGGGAGTGAAAGTGACTGCAACAGACTTGCAAGGTAGTACATCGCCAGTCTCCAATATTTCAGCAGAGGGCTGCAAACTGCATTTTCGTTTAGGCGATGCTGCTGCAATATCATCCTACAAGGTAAAGGTAATCTGTAGCGTAAATGGGCAAGCAGAATCAGATTCCGCTAACATTCATATCCGATCGGGATTAGAGTTGGGCGATGTTACCATTTCGGAGATCATGTCCGATCCTTCTCCTTCTGTAGGATTGCCCGAAGTGGAATACCTTGAGCTGTACAATCGCGTTGCCGATACGCTGCGTATCGATGGTTGGACGATTCGGGTTAATGGTAAAACGTGGCGATGCAACCATGCAAAGATAAATCCCTGCGGGTATCTTGCTATTTCTTCTACAAGTGGGGCTGCTGCTCTTGGCGCTTACTGCAATGCTGCCAGCGTCACCTATTTTGATGGACTGCCCAACGAAAAGGCTGATATTGCCATCATCAATTCACGGGGGAAGGTTATTGCTACATCAAGTTATAGCGGCGATTATCTTACAAAGGAAGGAATTCAAGGAGGTGTATCCCTCGAAAAGATTGATGTTGCCAGTATGGCAGAATGCCGAGAGAATTGGGTAGCCTCAAAGGATACACGGGGAGGTACTCCTGGCGCCGCAAATTCGGTCTCTGGAGAAATTGCAGATACGGCACCTCCTGAAGTAGAGAAGGTAACCATCGAAGGGGTAAATGTCGTGAGCCTTACCTTTAATGAGCCTGTTGTAGTAGGCGAACATTTCGCCATTCAGCTAGGAGATCGGTACGAAAAGGCTACATTCAGGCATAGTCCAGAGGCACCTCGGACGATTGTGATTACCCTGTTGAACGATTTGGAGCCGAATGTTTGTCAATTGCTTATGCTATCCGATGTTGTAGACTATTCGGGCAACACTTTTGCCTCGGAGATTCAGGTGGCGCTATGTCAGCCTCCCGTTAAGGGCGATCTAATCATTAACGAGGTGCTCTTTAATCCCGAAGGAGAATGCTCCGATTACGTTGAACTAGTAAATGCTTCTTCTAACCCTATCGATCTAGGCGAAGTCGTTCTTTGCCGAAGGAATGCAGCAGGAAAACTGGAGGAGGTTAAGCGGATTGCCGAGGCTTCGTACATTCTTCCATCGCAAGGATATGTGCTGCTTTGCTCCACTCCCGAAATTGTTGCGTTAAAGTATCCGCGAAGTAATCCAAAGTGCTTTAAAAAGCTTCTATCCATGCCGTCCTATCCTAATGAAGGGGGAGTGGTGGTGGTTGCCGATACGGCGTTAAGCGTTATCGACGAATTTGCCTACTCCGAAAAGATGCATTTTAAAATGCTTCCCACATTCGATGGCGTAAGCCTCGAGCGGATCAGCCTTTCGGAGCCGAAGTGGCAGTCGGCATCAAAGGAGTCGGGCTACGGAACACCTGGCGTTGAGAACTCGCAGCTGCTAACGTTCAGAAATACCGAGCATATTTTAAATCTGTCGTCAACAGTAATATCTCCCGATGGCGATGGAGTGAATGACTACCTCGCCGCATCGTATCTCCTGGCATCTGCCGGAACTGTGGCGGATGTCGATATCTTTACAGGCGAAGGCGTGCCGGTAAAGAAGCTCTGCCGCAACGAGCTGCTCGGAACTTCCGGGACAATCGTATGGGATGGCATCGCCGATAGCGGTGTTCGAGCATCGCGGGGAATCTATATTATGGTTACGAAGCTGGTTTATGCCGATGGACGCTGCAGCGAGGCACGGCAAGTTTTCTCGGTGGCCTATCGTTAGTCAACTTTTTTGGCCATATTTATGCTGGAATTACTCGAACATCACAATAAAGATGAATTTATGAAGATCACGTGGGCTAAACAAAAGAATAGGCGAAAACTCGGTGAACGCATTAAGGCCGCCAACCAATTCTTATTCTCGGATATTTGGAAGATATCGCTTGCCCAGCATCCTAAGCAAAAAGGTAATCGGTGGATACAATCTCTTCGGATTGCCATGCTCGCCGTCAGAGGATTTAAGGAGGATAACGTGGCGATACGGGCTTCTGCGCTTTCCTTCTTCACCACCATTGCCATTGTGCCCATCTTTGCAATGTTCTTTGGTGTTGCCAAGGGGTTTAACCTCGACAAAAATCTGGATGCCTTCCTAAGAAGCAAGTTTGAGGGGCAGCAGGAGGTGCTAACCTGGATTATAAGCTTCTCCAACTCTCTTCTTGAGAAAACAATGGGGGGGCTTTTGGCGGGAATCGGATTTGTCGTTCTGCTTTGGTCGGTACTAAGGGTGTTCGCCAATATAGAGCTTTCGTTTAATGCCATTTGGCATCTCGAAAAGGGGCGAAACCTTACCCGTAAGTTCAGCGACTACTTTTCGCTGATCCTTGTCGTGCCTATCCTGCTTATTGCATCGAGTAGCGCCAACGTCTTTTTGGCAACAACCCTGCATAGCATTGCCAAGCAGTACCAGCTTTTTGGATATGTTGCCCCCCTTTTCCTGTTTCTGCTAAAGCTGGTTCCGTATCTTTTAGTTGGCATCCTGTTCACCATTATTTATGTGGTGATGCCCAACACCAAGGTCAACTTTAAGGCAGCTTTGATAGCGGGGATAATTGCCGGATCGGCGTTTGAACTGGTTCAGTGGGGGTATATCCACTTCCAGGTGGGGATGTCGCGCAACAACGCCATCTACGGCAGCTTTGCCGCGCTTCCGCTGTTCATGGTTTGGCAGCAAACCAGCTGGATTATTGTGCTGGTGGGGGCCGAAATCTCGTTTGCCATACAAAACGCGCATCTCTACGAGTACGAGTACGAAATTGAGAATGTGAGCAACAACGATCGTAGAACGCTCTCGGTGCTGCTGATGTCGAAGATCGTAAGGCAGCACATCAACGGGGCAACACCTTACACCTGCGAGGAGCTTTCGGAGGAGCTGCAGATGCCGGTTCGAATGGTAAGGCTGCTGCTAGGCAACCTGGTTAAGGGGAACCTGTTGGTTGAGACGTATACCGATGATCCTAAGAGTAGGGGGTATGTTCCCGCCGTTTCGGACGATTCGATTACCATTTGTAGGATCTACGACATCCTCGATCACCTCGGGGTCGACGATGTTATCCAGCCCTCGGTTGAGGCGTATGCCCGAATCTGCTCCATTACCGATGAGATGGATCAAAAGATCATCAATAGCGATTTAAATGTTCGGGTGATGGATCTGAGCTAGCCCTACCCTAGGCATAAAAAGCAAAAGCTACCTGACGGGTAGCTTTTGCTTTTTATGGGGATCTTGGTTTTATGCCTGATGCCTTACGGGAAATTTTCTCCTTTCGATGCTCCGAGGCCCGCTTCTTACGAAGGAGTCGGCTTAACGGTTGTAGCTTTCCTGGCGATGTCTCTTCTCCCTAAAGTGGCTTGCAATAAAGAGGATGCCTACAACAAATATCGGGAAGGTAATCATCATGATGATGCCAATACTCATGCTAACCGAGTGGTTTATGCCGTAGTTGTGCTGGTAGATCATGGGGCTTACCGCAATGGCAGCAAGGGTAAAGATGATGCCGCCAACCAGCTCCCTCCTCCATGCGATGATGAGGAAGATTATCAGAAGGAACGTTGGCGTGAGGTTGACAAAGAAGTGGGCAAGCTGCATCAAAACGATGTCGTTGGGCGAGAAGGCATCGAATGCAAATATGCTTATGAAGATAATGTCCAGAATGCAGATGATTCGTGGAATCCAGTGAAAATTCGAGATGGAATCTTTCATAGTATTCAGCTGTTTAGTGCAACCGTTGGCTAATAACGCGAGCATGCGTGGTTTTATTTCGCTAGCTGACATAAATGTAGCAATAAAACGCAATTGGGCGAAAGCGTTAATCGTTAAATGTGATTTTTTTTGATCGCGCATGCTGCCGGCACCTATTGTAGGCATGCTGGCAAGGTGCTGATGACCTGCAAGTCGGAGGCTGTCATCCTGCCTATCCAGCGGAGATTGCCATCCAGCTAGGTAATCGACGAAACGGGCGAGCCTGCCCTGCCCCAGCTGCCACCCCCGCCGTTGCCTGCTACAGCCTCGAGGGGCAAGCGCTGTGGCTCTCGACTCTCCGTCTGAGCGACATTTTGGTTGTTGGCACGTAGTAAAAGGTGCTGTGGATGCCTAAAACCGTACTTCCGAAGTAGTAAAAAGTACTTTCCAGGTAAGATGCCGTACATCGGGAGGTATATTTCTACCTTCTCATTGCATAAATATTACATGGAAAGGTATTAAAATACATTCGTAGGTAATAAATATACCTTGGTTAGGTATATTTATACTTCCCAGAGGTATAAATATACCATGTTAAGGTATAATAATACCTCGAGAGGTAAGATTTATTACTTGCCAGGTAAGAGCGCGGCGGTTGAAGCTCTGGCTTTGATGTTTTTTCCTTCGGTTTTCTAGTTTCCAGCCGCAGCGTTGAGGTTGGCGACAACGGGCTCGACGCTTTTTGCTGCTCCGTCGAGGTTTCTAGGTACAAGCTGGTTGCTGGAAGGTAGAAAAAGGGGGTGGCCGAGCATCTCCTAGCGCTTGGCACCCGTAAAGGTGACGTCGATGACGATGATCTCTGGTCGGTTGCCGATTCTTACGGGCGGCCCCCACGAGCCGTAGCCGTTGGATACGATGATGCTGGTGTTCCCCTTCTTCAGGTAGCCGCTGCTTACTTCGAATATGGCTTTGGTGAGGTAGTTGAAGGGCCACAGCTGCCCGTGGTGGGTGTGCCCCGAGAGCTGGATGTCTACATTTGCCGCCGCAGCCTTGCCTAGCTCGAAGGGTTGGTGGTCGAGCAGGATGATGGGCTTCGAGGTATCCACCTTGTCGAGCAGTTCGGCAACCTCCTTGCGCTTGTGTCCTGTTGTTCGGGCGCTTTCCCTGTCGTCGCGACCCGCGATGTAGAACGAGCCGTCGATAAGGGCAACGGAGTCGCGGAGCACCGTTATCCCGTGGTTCTTTAGGTACATCACGGCGGCTTCGGCTCCGCCAATGTACTCGTGGTTGCCGGTTATGGCGTAAACCCCATCCTTCGCAGCGAGCTGCTCCAGCTTTCGTCCGAGGTTGCGGCGGATCACCGGACCCAAATCCTCGTCGACAATATCGCCGGCAAATAGAACGATGTCGGGCTTCTGCTCGTTAATGAGCCTAACCAGCTTGCCCACCCTCCGCTGGGCGATAATGGTGCCCATGTGGATGTCGGAGGCGGCAACAATCCGTAGCTGCTTGCGGGGGCCTCCCTCTTTTGCGATGCTGATGTTGTAGTGGCTCACCCTGGTCCATACGGCATTGATATGCCCAATAACGATGATAAGAAAAACAAGTGCTGCAGCTCCGCCCAAAGTCCATAGGCGAACGGAGGGGAGGTTGTCGCCAAAGGCTTTCGCCATCCACGGGTAGGCGACGTTGGATAGGCGGGCAATATCTACTAGTAGGACAATCAGAAAGAGGTAGAGCATGGCCGCCAGCCAAAACGAGCCAACCCAAACGACGGCATCCGTAACGGGCGATGTCCAGTAGCGCTCGACGATTCGGCCTAGCGGGAAGCAGATAGCCAGCGCCCAGAAGATCCAAACAAAGGAGGTGCGTAGCTGCGTGCCTTTAGGGAGCGCCATCAGCCCATGCCTGTAGATGTAGAAGTTTACCAAAAAGTAGATGGTAAGTACAATGGAGAAGAAGATGAGGAATGCCGATGCTTTCATGATGTGCAGCTTGTTTACTGGCGACAAATGTAGCAAATAGCCGATGAGAACCGCCTCGCGGAAATTACACTATGGCTTTAGGTCGAGAAGTTTATTTCTGGATGGTAAAGAAAAAAGGGTAGCCTTAGTGGGCTACCCTCGCTCTGTATCTAAAAGGGATTAAATCCGCTCTAGTAGCTTGGTCATAATCTGGGTCATCTTTGCCTCAGCTTTTTTGCCAACTTCCTGAACCTCCTCGTGCGATACCTCTACAATCTTGCCGGGTACGCCTAAGTCGGTAATGATGGACATCGCAAACACGGGAATGTCCATATGGCGGGCTACGATAACTTCTGGAACGGTCGACATGCCTACGGCATCGCCTCCGATGATGCGGAAGTACTGGTATTCCTTAGGAGTTTCAAAGGTTGGTCCGGTTGTTCCCACGTAGCACCCACGCATAACCCTAATGCCTAGCTCCTTTGCAATAGCATCAGCCTTGTCCATCAGCTCGTAGTCGTAGGGCTTGCTCATGTCGGGGAAACGAGGTCCTAGCTCGTTAATGTTTGATCCAATAAGTGGGTTAGGGAGCAGGTTGATGTGGTCGTTGATAATCATCAACTCACCGATCTCGAATTCGGGATTCATTCCACCGCTGGCGTTCGAAACAAAAAGGGTTCTGATGCCAAGAAGCTTCATAACGCGAACTGGGAAGGTTACCTGGTTCATGTTATATCCCTCGTAGAAGTGGAAACGACCCTTCATTGCCACTACATTTTTGCCGCCAAGCTTGCCAAATATTAGCTTCCCAGAGTGTCCTTCCACGGTTGATATTGGGAAGTTGGGTATTTCGGTGTATTCGAGTTCTTTCTCTACTTCAATTTTGGTTGCTAATCCACCTAATCCAGTACCTAAGATGATACCTACCTCTGGCTCATTTTGAATTCGTTGTTTTATGAATTCTGCCGTAGCTTGAATTTTCTCTAACATACCTTACTATTTTGTTGAGTAAAACATTATCGGTACTATCCGACAATTTTGCTTTAATCGGCACAAAATACAAATAATTTTTGACTTCTTCGGGCAGGTCTAGATCCAGAAGGCGCTTGGCATCCTTTTCGGTGGTTATCAGGTTTGCCTGCTGATCGTACTTTTTGAATGTACTTACAATAAGGTTGATGTCTTTCGGGGTGAAGTTGTGGTGGTCGGGGAATATTAGCGGTTGTACGGTTGTGCCCGCCGATTCCACATGGTTTACAAAGGGTTTTGGGGCCGCAATTCCTGCAATTACGATGGTGTTTTCGCTCGTTTTGTAGGGCGCCGCAGCTGCGAATAGCGGTTTGGGTAGGTCGTAGTCAATATGCGAGAAGAGGAGCGTCTGGTAAGGGTAAAGCTGCAGCTTCTTCGTCAGAATTCGCTTGTCCATCGGCGACAGAGTTGGCGGACATTTGGTGATGATGACCACGTTTGCTCTGTGAATTTGGTCGTAGGAGTCGCGTAGATTCCCGATGGGCAGCATGGTGTCCTCCCAAGCGGGTCGGTTGAAGTCGATGAGGATGATGTTTAGCCCTGCTGATATTTTTCTATGCTGAAAGGCATCGTCGAGTAGGATGATGTCAACATCGGGGTATGCTTCGGTGATTTGGGAAACACCTTCAACGCGATTGGCATTTACGAATACGGGGATGGATGGGAATTTTTGCTTGATCTGAAGCGGCTCGTCGCCTACTTTTGATGAGTTATCTGTCGAGAGTACCTCGCAGCTTCCCTTATGCTTCCGCTTGTAGCCACGTGAAAGAACGGCAAGCTTATAATCTTTGGAAAGAAGTTCGATGAGCAGCTCAATATGTGGAGTCTTTCCTGTTCCTCCGACGGTAAGGTTTCCTACGCAGATGGTAGGTGTCGAAGGTGCGTGACTTTTTAGAATCTTAGTGTTGTAAAGGATGTGGCGTCCTTTAACTACTAAATAGAACAACCCTGCAAGCGGTGATAGAAGTACCTTTCCTAAGCCTTTATCTCTTTCCACAATTCAGTTTTTTTTCAAATGTATCAAATATACTTGGGGAAAGGGAAATGTCATTTAGGTCTTGATAGACTTCACAATAAAAAAACACCCACCAGGTTAATACCAGTGGGCGTTTTATATCAATTGTTTATTGACGATTTAGTTTGAAATGCCGCCGTTTAACGGTATTGTGCATTTAGCAATGTTTAATTATTGGTGTTTACTTCATTTGTATCCAGAAAGGCATGCGAGTCTGTACACCCTGGTTCTTTACAAAGCTGCGGATTTCGTTGTAGCTCTCAAATGCGTCGCCAAGTTGCCCCTTTGCAAAGTAGGTGCTGATCGATTCGCCTGTGAAATCCTCAAGTATTTCCGAAAATGCATCTTTCTGTTCGGGAAGTTCCACAACTCGGTATTCTTTTACTCTGGCGAGTTTGGCAGCCTCCGCAATAGCATCGGTAAGCCCACCAATCTTATCAACAAGCTTCAGCTTTTGAGCCATTAACCCACTCCAAACTCGGCCTTGTCCAATGCTGTCGACGTAGGATGCGGGTAACCTACGTCCGGCAGATACGTGACCGGTGAAGGTTTTGTAGACACGCTCGATTTCCATCTGGATAACCTGATTCTCATTGGATGATAGCGAGCGGAATGGAGTGCCTAGATCGGCATGTTCATTGGTTTTTGCAACATCAACCGATATGCCTAGCTTATCCTTAAGCCCTTTCTGTACGTCAAAGAGAACGCCGAATACGCCAATTGATCCGGTAAGCGTTGTTGGTTGCGCATAGATAACGTTGGCAGGCGCTGTAATGTAGTATCCGCCCGATGCTGCATAATCTCCCATCGATACCACAACAGGTTTTACTTTGCGGGCAAGATCCATCTCCCTCCAAATAATATCGGATGCAAGCGCGCTACCTCCAGGTGAGTTTACGCGAAGCACGATAGCTTTGGTGTTCTCATCTTTGCGTGCTGCTCTAATCGCGTTGCTGATTTCTTTTTCCGATAGGTTTTGTGAATCAGATCCCATCACCACTTCGCCATTTGCATAGATGACGGATATTTTTTCGTGGGAGAATTTTTCATCTTTCGCTGCCACCTGATCGTACTTGGTAATGCTAATGGCTTCCGGTTCTTTGCCTTTTTCTAGCTTCGCAAAGGTGGAGAGCTTCTTGATAAGCTCATCTTTGTAAAGAAGCCCATCAACAAGCTTTGCTTTTACGGCAGATTCTCCATCGGATACTGACATGTTGTTGGCAATGCTGTTAAGTTCCTCAGTTGAGATGTTGCGGCTTTTGCCAATTTCTGAGGTAATGCTTCCCCATATCGAGTTGAGCAGCACATCGAATTGCTCGCGGTTGGCAGGACTCATCTTGTCGAGCATAAAGGGTTCAACAGCGCTCTTAAACTTGCCGTGGCGGATGATTTGAGCGTTGATGCCCAACTTTTCCAGTGCACCTTTATAAAACATCACCTGAGCCTTTAGTCCAAGCATTTCGAGGTTGCCCTCTGGGTTAAGGTAAACTTTGTCAGCCGCAGATGCTAGATAGTAAGCAATCTGGGTGTAGGTGTCGCTGTAGGCAACTACAAACTTTCCCGACTTTTTAAAGTCGAGGATTGCATTGCGGATCTCCTGAACAGTTGCAAATCCTCCAGCGTTTATGGTGGATAAATCCATGTAAACACCGACTATGTTTTCGTCGTTTTTGGCTTTCTTGAGGTTGTTGACTATTGTGTTCAGCCCAATAGACTTGTTGCTTCTTAGTCTTTTTATGTCGAGGTTCTCGAATGGATTTTTGGATGACCTTTCAACGATCGGACGATCCAGTTCCAGCTTCAGTATGGTCTTGGGGGATATTTTTACCTCCTCTTCGGCACTTGACATAATTGCACTTATGATACCTAACCCTATAAGGATCAGTAATCCGAGAGAGATTAAAACTCCTAAGCAGGAGCCTAAAAAGGCTCTAAAGAATTCTTTCATTGCGCTTAACAGTTAAGTTGTTAAATTTGACTCAATTTAGCGAATATAATTGAGTTGCTAAGTTAGGTAAGATAAGATTATTACCAAAATATAACTTGAGGAATAAAGCAGATGAAACTATACCTGCTAATTGGCGGAAATCAGGGCGATAGATTGTACATGGTGAATGAGGCTAAGCGGCTAATTTCGATTTATATTGGATCGATATTGCAGGAGTCGAAGGTGTACGAAACTGCTCCGTGGGGATTCGAGGCAGCCGAAGGTTTTCTTAACATGGCTCTGCTGGTGGATACCAACTTAGATGTTGTAGAGGCAATTGCAGCCTGTCATAGGGTAGAAGATATGCTGGGGAGAGTTCGTAATGCTGTTGAAAGATACTCTTCTCGAACTATGGATGTGGATATCATTTTTGCCGATGATATGGTGGTAAATACACCTTTGCTGCAAATACCCCATCCTCGGATGCAGGATCGGAGATTTGTACTAGTGCCGTTAAATGATATTGCGTCAAATTTTGTTCATCCGATCTTTAGGAAAAGTGTTAGTACTATGCTTGCCGAGTGTAAGGATGATGGAGATGTTGTCGTATTTGGTTCAACCCCAAAATAAGAAAAGCGCCATGATAAATATCTGGCGCTTTTTTATGGAAGAAAAAGAAATTTCTATAGTTTTTTGCCGAAGGCAAGATCGCCGGCATCGCCAAGTCCTGGAACGATGTACTTCTTTGGCGATAAAACGGGGTCTACAGCTCCTGTCCAAATGGTGACATTCTTTGGATCTGTGTTTGCTACGGTGTAGTCTAACCCATCTTTACTTGCAATAACCGAAACGATATGGATGTGCTCTGGCGTTCCGCGTTCGAGAAGTGCATTAAGGGCAAGCACCATCGATGATCCTGTTGCGAGCATTGGATCTACCAAAATAAGGTGCTTTTTATCTACGCTTGGGCTCGACAGATTGTCGAATTGAATGTGGAACGTGCCGTCTGGATTGTAAACGCGGGCTGCGGAAATGAATGCGTTCTCGGCTTTGTCGAAGTAGTTGAGGAGTCCGTCGTGAAGAGGAAGACCTGCTCTGAGGATTGAAGCAATAACTGGGGGCGGAGATGGAATCTTGACTTTGGCAATGCCTAGTGGAGTTTGAACCTCCTCGATACCCGATGGCATCGTTTTGCTAATCTCATACGCGAAAACTTCGCCAATTCGCTCTAGGTTTCTTCTAAATCTGAGGCTGTCGCCTTGGATGTTAACATCCCGAAGTTCAGCTATAAACTGGTTTAGGAGAGAACTTTGCTCCCCAAGATTGATGACCATATTTTTTTGTTGTAAAAAATCCTCCAAAGGTATTAATTTCTTGCTGCATCCATCTTGATGGTGTTAGATTGTAAGGTTTTCTAAGATAATTTCACCTAAAGGAGGCCCTCGTCAGCGAAGCTGAAGTATTGCCCATGTGCTACAATCACGTGGTCGAGCAGCTGGATGTCGAAGGTTGCCGCTGCGTGCTTAAGCTTTTCTGTGATGTTTTTATCCGCATCAGAAGGAAATCTGTTTCCCGAAGGGTGGTTGTGTATGGCGATGATGCCGCTAGCAAGGTTGTCTAGTGCTAGCTTCATGATAATGCGGATGTCGGTTACTGTGCCGCTCATGCCACCCTGAGATATCCGGTGCTTGTCGAGAATCTTATTGGAGCGATTGAGGTACATCACCCAGAACTCTTCGTGAGGGAGGTCGGCAAGTAGCGGCTGGAATATCTCTGCAACATCGCTGCTGGCGGAGATGCGCTTGCGTTCGAGGGGTTCTACGACGCTTCGGCGTCGACCAAGTTCGAGTGCTGCAACAATGGCAATGGCTCGTGCTTCCCCAATCCCCTTTACTTTGCAAAGGTCTTTTATGGATTGTTTTCCGAGCTCGGCAAGGTTGTTGTTGCAGCCGTAAAGTATCCGCTTTGCAACCTCTACAGCTGTTTCGTCTTTAGTTCCGGAACCGATAAGAATAGCTAAGATTTCGGCATCGCCAAGGGCAGAAATGCCTTTGGCGAGGAGTTTTTCGCGAGGACGATCTTCAACTGACCATTCCTTAATGCTTAGCTTTTTGGAGATGTAGCTATCGTTCATACATATTGATATTGGTATGGTAAAGATAGCATTTTCGGATCAAGCGGAAAAGTTGGGAATCAGCCAAAGAATCGCTCCCTTTGCGATTGTGGGCATACCGAACAGCTCCCCGAAGGGGCTTGTGCCGAGATGTAGCTAGGTGGTCTTTCCATCTGCAGTTCGGGAAGGAGGATGGCCTAAAAACCCTCGTCGAGGAGCCAGCTCGAATAGGTGTTTTTTTGCTGCGTTTAGGTTCGGAACCTAAACGCTTCGGCTCAGAGACGAGGCGTTTATCCAGAACGTCGGGGCATTTCGTCAAAATGTCGCAACGAATGTCTGCTGCAACCCATTCTTTCGGCTAAATGACGGTTGCTTTCGGTTCGTTGGCGCTCTGAATGGTCGAAATGATCCAACGAATCGCTGTTTTAACGAAAACCCGCGACTCGGAAACCAAACAGTCCGTTCGAACGTCGAATCATGCCGATGAAATGGAGGTTCTACCCGATGTTTCGGCGAGTCCTTTCGATAATTTGGAGGTTTACCCCGATAATGCTACGAATGGGGTCGATGAAACGGCGCTTCGGCCTCATAAATCGCCGAACATCTTCGGTGAAACACCAGAAGTGTCCGTCATCCATATGATCTGCCTGGGCTAAATGCCGAAACCGATCGGCTGGGAGTTTCTCCCCATCTACGGTACGTCCTAACGGATGGGCTCGTATCCTATAGCGAATGGCGCTGTGTCGAGGCACCAGCATGCCCGGTAACGCAGAGGACTCCCAAAATCCTTCAACGCCAAAATCAAGGTGTTTCGTGCGCAGATCGGGGGGCACGAAATATTTACTCCTTCCTGTTATGGTAAGCCAATCTACGTGTAATGCGGTAAATCCCCTGCCTTTCCGCTTGATCTATTTTTACTTGGCGCTGCACCAAAACAAGTTAGGCCGTACTTTATAGTACAGCCTAAAATTCATATTGTAAAGGGTAAGTTATGCTAACTTGTTAACGTGAAGTTGAATGCTGCTTTTAAGGTTTGCAGCCTTATTCGTATGAATCACATTAATTTTTGCTAGCTTATCAAGCATAGCGCTAACCTTTGGAAGGAGTTTTACAGCAGCTTCCTTTTCGGTAGTGTTTCTCAATGCCTTTAGAGCATTACGAGTCGTCTTAGCATAATATCTGTTGTGCAGTCTCTTAGCGATGCTTTGACGGTTTCTTTTTTCAGCTGACTTATGATTTGCCATTGTACAAAACTTGCTTTTGAATTAGTAGTCCATAGGGGAATCGAACCCCTGTTACAAGAATGAAAATCTTGCGTCCTAACCCCTAGACGAATGGACCGTTCTGTTTTTGCAATCCCTAGTAGGGCATTGCGGGTGCAAAGGTAAGTCAAAAAATTATATCTGCAAGTATTCTGATAAAAAAAATAGAAGAGGTGCCATGCGGATATTTAGGTCGACATTTCAGTTATAATGTTATCTGTATTTAATTGCAGGCTAATTCAGATGAAATGTTTATGGAGGTGTGTTAGGAGATGGATTAGTCCTAGTGTGTCTCTGTTGGGGCTAATCCATCTCCAAGTTTATTTGTTTGAGATTTCCAGAGCAAACGCCTTTAGGTCAACACCAGAGAAGTTTCCTGATGTCATAATTAGCAGGTTCGCATTGGTGTAATCTTGTTGTCTGAGTACGCCAATAAGTTTTTCGCTTTCGGTGAAAACTTCAACATTACCGCCAAACGATGCCTTTACCTCATCTGGGTTGATCTCTGGCAGTTGTTTGTGCTTAATGGTTTCTGGGTTGAAGTAAACGTAGGCAACATCCGCTTTGCTCATTGTTCCGTTATACTCTGAGAGAAAGTCCTTGTTTAAGCTGCTAAAGGTATGGAGTTCCATGCAGGCAACTAGTTTGCGGTTGGGGAATTGCTCCTTGACTGCTTTGGTTGTTGCCATCAGTTTAGATGGTGAGTGGGCAAAGTCAAGGTAAATGTTTGACGACTTGTTGGAGGCAAGAAGTTGAAGGCGTTTAGCCGCTCCAGCAAAGGTTGCTATTGCATTGTAGAAGGTGTTATCGCTAACGCCTATCGCATTGCATATAGCTTTTGCACCTGCAATATTCTGTAGGTTGTGCTCCCCAAAAATTTTGAGAGGTATCCTTAAATCTCCAGCGATAAGTTGGCAGATGCCGTCAACGATTTCGTAGGGATGCGTGGCGTAAGCCTCCGTCTTGATGGTTGATTTGGCGTTGGCAGCAATCTTCGAGAGATGCGCATCGTTGCCAAAGTAGATAAATGTACCTCCATCTTCAACTAAATCCGAGAAGATCTCGAACTGCTTAACGTAGAAATCGAAGGTGGGGAAAACGTTGATGTGATCCCATGCAATCCCGGTTACGAGTCCAATGTTGGGTTTGTATAGGTGGAACTTTGGTCGTCTGTCAATAGGAGATGTAAGGTATTCGTCGCCCTCGAAAACTGCGTATTTGGCATCGTCGCTAAGGCTAACCATGGTGTCGAATCCGTCGAGTTGGGCACCAACCATGTAGTCAAACTTTATGTTGGCGTGGCGAAGAACGTGCATTACCATTGCGGTGGTCGATGTTTTACCGTGGCTCCCTCCAACTACAATACGGCATTTATTCTTGGTTTGCTCGTAAAGATATTCTGGGTAGGAGTAGATTTTTACGCCCAACTCTTTGGCTCTAACTAGTTCCGGATTGTCTTCTCTCGCGTGCATGCCAAGGATGACTGCGTCAAGATCAGTGGTGATTCTTTCGGGAAACCATCCCATTTGAGAAGGAAGTATTCCTTTTTGTTCGAGTCTGGTACGCGAAGGTTCGAATATTTCGTCATCGGAACCCGTAATGGTGTATCCCTTTTGATGTAGGGCTAATGCGAGGTTGTGCATTGCGCTACCGCCTATGGCAATAAAATGTACTCTCATAGCTTTTGTGGAGGTTACCTTGCTGCTGCAAGTTTTCGGTTGTCAAAGATAAGCGAAACGGCAATTGGGCGGATGCAACTGCTAATATTTATCGCTGTAATTCGGTGAATAGGCTTATTTTTACCTTCAAATAAACCTAATTTTAGCGACGATGAAGCTTTTCCCTCTTAATATTACCAACTTTAAAATAGATGGTGGTGCCATGTTTGGCGTTGTGCCAAAGACGCTTTGGCAGCGAACTTATCCTGCTGACGATGCAAACCTATGCTCTTGGGCATTGCGGAGCATGGTTATTGTAGTTGGTAGGCGTGTCATCCTTATTGACGATGGCTTTGGCGATAAGCAGGATGATAAATTTTTCAGCCACTTCCACCTTTTTGGAGGAGAGGGGCTACTTGATGGTTTAGCAAAACTTGGTTATCATGCGGATGAAATTACCGATGTTGTTTTAACCCATCTTCACTACGACCATTGCGGTGGAGGAATACGAACGAATCCTATAGATGGACGCTACGAAACCGCTTTCTCCAATGCGAAGTTTCATATTTCGCGTGCTCAGTGGGAGTGGGCCGTTAATCCTAATGCTCGTGAGGCTGATTCGTTTCTTAAGGAAAATATTCTGCCTATGCATGAGTTGGGCTTGGTGAACTTCATAGATGGTCACTGTTTCTTAACCGATGAGGTTGAACTTCGGATCTTTAATGGTCATACTAAGGGGCAGATTATCCCAATTATTCACCATCCGAAAGGTAGTCTTGTCTTTGTTGCCGACTTATTTCCTTCTACTGCCCATATTCCACTTCCGTATATAATGAGCTACGATGTTGAGCCAATGGTAACGCTTCGCGAGAAGGAAGATTTTTTGGAGGAGTCGTTGTTAAAAGGGTACACCTATTTCTTTCAGCACGATTTTTACACCGAGTGCTGTACGCTGCATCGGACAAAAAAGGGGATTAGAGTCGATCGGCGATTTTCACTAGATGAATTCTAATGATGAAGCACGTAGTTGCTTTTATAAAAAGAGCCCAAGCGTTTTTCCTTTTATGAAAAATGCTTGGGCTGTACTTTTTGTGTGGAAATTCAGTTTTATCTGGCAACAAAGATAAACGAGTAACTGTCGGAAAGAAGTCCGTCTCCGTTAAATGCTCCATAGAGGTCAATGTCGTAAAAGCCGGCATTCTCAAGAAAGAATAGGGCTTCTTCTGGTAGAAGAGGGTAAAGCTTTTCTTGGTTCTCAAGAATCTTTCCATCTTTTTTAGTGAGAAGTCTTGTCTTAAAATAGAGAGGTTCCCCTGGCCCTGTAAACTGGTAGCCTCGCTCGAAGCTGATGTGCTCGTTGTCAATTGTTGGAAGACCAGTTACCATCTTGTCGAAAATGCGACGATAGTTGATGATCTGTCCGAAAAACGTACCTCCTGGTTTAAGAAGCGTTTTGGCCGTCTGGAAAAGGTTCTCGATAGCGTCTGGGTCGCCAAGATGTACCAAGGAGTTCCCAAAACTGAAAATGGCATCAAACGACTCGGCTTTGAAACTCCGTTGGAGTTTAGTCATGTCTTCAACTAAAAAGACAGGATTCTTCCCCTTAAATTTGGATTGTGCGACATCGATCATTTTGGGATCGTTGTCGATTCCTACGACTTTGTAGTCTTCTTCAGCCAACGCTATGGCTAAACTCCCTGTTCCACAACCTAAATCTAATACCGAGATGTTTTTGTCAGATGGAAATCTGTTTGTCAAAAACATCTTTTGTAGCGGATTTAGCGGGAATATGTAGTCGTAATTGTCCGCAATACTGCTATATGAGTCACTCATCGTTTTTGGTTTTAATATTTGGTCATTGGTAGCTATAAAATTTCTTCGTTAAATTAATGCAAAATTCGGCAAGATGCCATTCTGGATTAATTATTTTTTCATAATGATGATAATCATCATTGTGCGATTAAAAATTGATGCATGACTGTAACGTCATGCATGTAACGTATACAAAGGTATACCTAATTGGCTTTGATTTAAAGGGGGTGTATTACACTATATTTAAAGTTGCTGAATATTATATGTTAAATAAAAAAGGTGGCATGCGCCACCTTTTTTATTTTAGGTTATAGTCTTGCTCTAATTTTCTTTCCTTCTTCTTCAAATCCGGGCTTTTCGAGTAGCGCAAACATGTTTGCCTTGTAGGCTTCAACGCCTGGTTGGTTAAATGGGTTGACGCCAAGCATGTATCCACTGATTCCACAGGCTTTTTCGAAGAAGTAGATAAGGGCACCAAGGTTTACCTCGTCGACTTTCTCGATGTTGAGGCGGATAGCAGGAACTCCACCGTCGATGTGGGCTAGGATTGTGCCAAGTTCTGCCATCTTATTTACATAGTCGATATGTTTATCAGCAAGGAAGTTTAGCTTGTCGAGGTTTTCCTTATCGGCAGGAACACGAAGGTCGCGGTTTACGCTTCCAATGCCTAGGAATGTTTCAAATAGGATTCTTTCTCCTTCTTGGATGTATTGTCCCATTGAGTGAAGGTCGGTAGAAAAATCTGCTGCAGCAGGGAAAATACCTTTATTTTCCTTGCCCTCGCTTTCGCCGTAGAGTTGCTTCCACCACTCAGCCATAAAGTGCAGCTTAGGGTTGAAGTTTACAAGCATTTCTACTTTTTTGCCTTTGCCATAAAGTACGTTGCGGATGGCTGCATACTGCTCTGCTGGGTTTTGTGCAAACGCGACTTCTGGTTTGCATTGCTCTGCCATTTGTTTTGCACCATCAACAAGCTTGGCAATGTCGAATCCTGCAACAGCAATTGGTAGCAGGCCAACTGGGGTGAGCACGGAGTAGCGTCCACCTACATTATCTGGAATTACGAATGTTTTGTACCCTTCGGTATCGGCTAGCTGGCGAAGCGCACCTTTCGATTCGTCGGTGATGGCTACGATTCTGCGTTTTGCCTCTTCTTTTCCGTATTTTTCCTCAATATGTTGCTTGATTAGTCGGAATGCGATGGCAGGTTCGGTTGTTGTACCCGATTTCGAAATCACGATGCAGCCAGCTGACTGTGTTTTTATGTAGTCAAGTAGCTCGGCGTGGTATTCTTCGCCAATGTTGTGACCGGCATAAACGATATGTGGGTGTGCTCCCTTTGTATATTGTGTGAAGCTATTCGAAAGCGCATCGATAACCGCTTTTGCACCTAGGTATGAGCCGCCAATGCCGATGACAACCACTACGTCAACACCCTTTGAAAGGGTTGCTGCTGCCTGCTTAATGTCGGCGATGTGCTCGCTTGAAATTTCGTATGGGAGGTTAACCCATCCTAGGAAATCGTTGCCTTTTCCGGTGCCATCATGCAATGCCTTGTTGCTCTCCTTTGCAAGTTGGCTCAATCCTTCAATCTCCTGAGCAGCCGCAAATGCTGCGGTTTTGCTGAGATCTACATTGACTTTTACCATTGTGATAATCTTTTGTTTTGTTGAAAAATATGATCGCTCTTACTTTGAATTCTATTTAAGCTGGTCTACCAATCTTTTTATGGTTGGTCTTGGGTTTGCTTCTTGGTAGAGGATGCTGTAAACGGCATCGGCGATGGGCATATTTATGTGATACTTGTCGTTGATGGCGTAGATGCAGCTGCTGGCATAGTATCCTTCGGCAACCATGTTCATTTCGGCCATTGTTGCTTTAACGGTGTATCCTTTCCCAATCATGCTGCCGAAAGTTCGGTTTCGGCTAAAGTTGGAGTAGCAGGTAACCAGTAAATCTCCAAGGTAGGCTGATGTGTCGACCTTGCGCTTGCTCGGATAGGTGCCGTCGAGGAAGCGCTTTATCTCTCGCTGAGCATTTGACACCAGCACCGCTTGGAAGTTGTCGCCATAGCCTAGCCCGTGGCAGATGCCCGAGGCAATTGCATAGATGTTTTTCAAAACGGCGGCGTACTCTACTCCGTAGATGTCGGTTGTGGTGGTCGTCTTGATGAACTGGCATTCGAACTTATCGGCGAGCATTTGCGCATTGTCGCGACTTTTGCAGGCCAGCGTAAGGTAGGATAGGCGTTCGAGGGCTACCTCTTCGGCGTGGCAGGGGCCTGTTACTACCCCGATATTGTCGAAGGGTATTCCGTAATGCTGGTTGAAGTATTCGGCAATCGTAAGGTTGCAGTCGGGAACTATTCCTTTAACTGCAGATACGATGAACTTATTCTTTATAGAGCCGGTGATTTGCTTGAGAGAGTCGACCAGAAATGCCGATGGAATAACCACGATCAGCACATCCGCCTCCTCAATAATTCGGTTGATGTCGTTGGTGAGCCATACCTTCTTCGTGTCGATGTTTATCGAGCTTAGGTATTTTGGGTTATGCCCAAACTGTTCGATGTGCCTTAGGGCATCCTCTGATCTTACGTACCAGCCGAGCGAATCTATGCTGTAGCTGAGAATCTTTACGATGGCGGTAGCCCAGCTTCCGCTTCCGAGAACGGCGTAGCGCGAGGTGGGAGACAGGGATATGCTGCTTTTTCGTTGCATCAGTGTGTGTTTAGTAGTGCTTTCGTGGTTCACCAAACCGTTTGGTCTTAAACGTGGGGCAGTCGCACGCTTTCTTCTTGCTGGCAGTGCTGCTGGGGTGGGTGGCAGAGCAACCGGCTCCAACGAGAAGTGCCGCTGCCAGAATTGCTAGGTGTCGGCATAGCTGTTTGGTATGGTGTACCATTTTTGCCTGTAAATTTACGATAAAACGATCGATAAGTGGTCGAGCTGAGCCCGTAACCTTTCGTTCAACTTGTGCGAGCATTAAAAAAACAAAAAGGCACCCATTAGTGCCTTTTTGCAGCGGTAGGTATCGTTTAGGCTTCAACCCAGCCCTTAACAGCGTCGGCTGTTGGGTTGGTTAGCCCTAGCTTGTGCTTCTTGTTCATGCCGCAAAGCTCGTTGAAGAGCTTGCCTGCAGGAATTTTTTTCATCGACTCAACCGTTAGGTAGCCCATCTTCTGGATTACGGCAACCCACTCTTCTGGAACTCCGATGGCGGTGTAGGCGGCGGCATCATCTTTAACCAGCTTCTTTTCGGGGCGCATTTGTGGGAAGAAAAGAACGTCCTGAATGGATGGCTGGTTGGTCATGAGCATGGCGAGGCGGTCGATGCCGATGCCCATACCCGAGCAGGTTGGCATACCAAATTCCAGCGCACGCACGAAGTCCATGTCGATGAACATCGCCTCGTCGTCGCCCTTCTCCGAAAGCTTCATCTGATCATGGAAGCGCGCTAGCTGGTCGATGGGGTCGTTCAGCTCCGAGTAGGCGTTGCAGAGCTCCTTGCCGTTCACCATCAGCTCGAATCGCTCGGTGAGGGCGGGGTTGCTGCGGTGGCGCTTGCACAGCGGCGACATCTCGATGGGGTAGTCCGTCACGAAGGTGGGCTGGATGAAGTTGCCCTCGCACTTCTCGCCGAAGATCTCGTCGATCAGCTTGGCCTTGCCGAAGGTCTCGTCAACCTCTACGTCCAGGTTCTTGCAAACGGCTCTTAGCTCATCCTCGTTCATCGCCGAGATGTCGATGCCGGTGTACTCCTTGATGGCGTCGAGCATGGTGATGCGGCGGAAGGGCGCCTTAAAGTCGATCGTCTTGTCGCCGACCTGCACCTGGGTGGTGCCGTGCAGCGCCATGGCTACCTTCTCGAGCATCTGCTCGGTGAACTCCATCATCCAGAAGTAGTCCTTGTAGGCCACGTATATCTCCATTACCGTAAACTCGGGGTTGTGGGTGCGGTCCATTCCCTCGTTGCGGAAGTCCTTGGCGAACTCGTACACGCCGTCGAAGCCGCCCACGATGAGCCTCTTCAGGTAAAGCTCGTTGGCGATGCGGAGGTAGAGCGGTATGTCGAGCGCATTATGATGCGTGATAAATGGTCTTGCCGATGCACCTCCAGGGATTGGCTGAAGGATGGGGGTTTCCACCTCTAGGTAACCCTTCGAGTTGAAGAACTCGCGCATGGTGCTGATGATCTTGGCGCGCTGGATGAACACCTCCCTTACCTGAGGGTTCACGATCAGGTCCACGTAGCGCTGGCGGTAGCGCTGCTCGGGATCGGTGAAGGCGTCAAACACCTGCCCCTCCTTCTCCTTTACGATAGGGAGTGGACGGAGCGACTTGGAGAGCAGCTTGAGCTCGCTTGTGTGGATGGAGAGTTCTCCCGTTTTGGTGATGAAGACAAAGCCCTTAACGCCGACGATGTCGCCAATGTCCAGCAGCTTCTTGAAGAAGGTGTTGTACAGCGTTGGGTCGCCCTCTGGGCAGATGTCATCGCGGCGAACGTACACCTGGATCTTCCCCTTTTCGTCCTGCAACTCGAAGAACGACGCGCTGCCCATAATGCGGCGGGTCATCATTCTACCGGCGATGCTTACCTCCTGGAAGTTGCCCTTTTCGGGGTCGAACTGGGTGCGGATTGCTTCGGTGTTGGCGTTAACTTCGAACCGTTCTGCGGGGTATGGGTTGATGCCCAGCTTTTGCAGCTCCTCCAACGAGTTGCGGCGTATTATCTCCTGCTCGCTTAAGTCTAAATTGATCATCTTGGGATTGACAATTTTTGTTTGAATCGCAAATATAGTAATTATTAGTCTTTTTGTATTTCGAAGATGCGGCATGCCGGATTTCGCGCCTCGGATTTTCGATCTGGACGCGGTCGCCCCCAAAAGCATCGGGCGAGTAGTGCCATTAGGCGCGGGCCAAGCGGGGTGAGGCGCCACGTTTTTCAGCGGTGACGCGCTTTGGATCGGGTGCGACGCTGCCTTTCTGTCATGTAATAGGCTTTGGATCGGGTGCGTCAGCCTATTTTTGGGTTGTGATGCTGTATTTCTGACAGGTGACGGTCTTTGAATCGGTTGTGACACCGCCTTTCTGTCATGTAACGGCCTTTGGATTGGATGTGACACTGCATTTCTGTCATGTGACGAACCCTTTTTGGGGTGTGACAGACGTTGGAACGGTTGTGACGATTCATTTTCTGCCTTCGACAGTCATTGGAACGGTTGTGACAGCTCATTTTCTGCCTTCGACAGGCTTTGGGACGGTTGTGACGATTCATTTTCTGCCTTCGACAGTCATTGGAACGGTTGTGACAGCTCATTTTCTGCCTTCGACAGGCTTTGGGACGGTTGTGACAGCTCATTTTCTGCCTTTGACAATCGTTGGAGCGGGTGTGACAGCTCGTTTTCTGACATTTACGCGCTTTGGAGCACTTTTGCCGGCGGGAGACCCCCCTAAAATGATGAAAGGGCAACCTCACGGTGGCCCTTTCATGCTGGCTGTTGGATTTATTTGCTAGCAACAGATAATGGGATTTAATCTGTTGCCCTTTCTTCGTAAGTAATTCTTGAACGAAGAATAACTTAAGAGGGAATTCTTATGTTACAAAAGTAGCGATTCTTGCAATGTTTTTTCACGATTGCGACAATTATTTTGGTAAGTGGTCGGTTTTTGCCGATAACTGGTCGGTTTTTGCCGATAAGTGGTCGAAAATTCTACATTTTTGAAGTGCTCTCCAAAAAATCGGCTTTTCGCCTTCGCGAGATCTCAACTTTCGATCCGTCGCTCATAACGGCGTATCCGCCAGTGCCGTTGATGTACGCTTTGACGTGGCTGATGTTGATTATCGCAGAAACGTTAACTCGCATGCAATTGTACTCGGACAGCATTTCGTCGAGGTCTTTTAGCGTTTTTGAGCTGTGGAATATCCGATTGTCGGTGAGGTAGACGGCGGTGCTCGTGTCGTCGTATTCGCAGCGGATGATCTCCCTTATTTCCGCGAATATGGTTTGCTTTGCCCCTGTAATCGCAACCTTTTTGGAGTCGGATTTGATGTTGCGGAGGTTGTCGAGCAGGTTCCCAATCTCGGGGACGTTGATGATGCTTTCGGTGCGAAGCTTCTGCATGATCTTCTTAACGGCAGCCTCTAGCTCGTTCAGGTTTATGGGCTTTAGGATGTAGTCGATGGCGTTAAACTTGATCGCCTTCAGCGCGTAGCTTTCGTGGGCGGTTATGAACACAACATGGAAGTTGTGCTTCCCGATGTTCAGCAGAAAGTCGAAGCCGGTTCCCGAGGGCATCTCAACGTCCAGAAATACTACTTGAGGGTTGTACAGCTCCATGCACTCCATGGCTTGCGGTATCGACGTGCATTTCGCCACAACTCGGATCTCGGTGCCAAACTTTCTTTCCAGAATTAGGGATAAAGTGTCTATGCAGTTTACCTCATCGTCAAGGATCAATGCTTTTATCATGACTAGTAGATTTCTTCGTAGGGAATTAGAATTGTGGCTATGGTGCCATGCTTGCTGGGGTCGCATTCGGCGATATCCGTAATCGTAATGTGGTTGACGCTCCTGCTGCCGCTGACCTTATGCGCCATCTTAAGGCGCTCGGCGGTAATTGTCATTCCTGCTGACTCGTGGGGGGCTAGCAGCGACTTGTTCGACTTGGACTGGTTGATGCCAACCCCGTTGTCCTCTATCCGTGCAACCAAGAAGGGGCTATCCAAGGTGCAGGTTATCGTGATTTCGCCCTTGCACTCGTGCGAGATCGGTGCAATGCCGTGCCAGATCGCGTTTTCGACAAACGGCTGGATGGCAAGCGGCGGGATGGCAATGTTGTCGGGGTCGAGGTTGTGCTGGATGCTGATGCTGTATTCGAAGCTGTTCGACAGCCGTTGCTTCTCGAGCTCGAGGTAGAGCTTCAGGTGCTCGATGTCCTTCGAGAGCGGCGTGAGGTTCTTTTTCATCGACTCCATGGTTTTGCGCATGAGCATGGAGAAGTTCGACAGGTATACCGATGCCTGCTCGGGCTTGTTCGACCATATGAACTTCTGGATGGAGTTGAGCGAGTTGAAGATGAAGTGGGGGTTGATCTGCGAGCGCAGAAGCTTAAGCTCGAAATCGTTGGATGCTTGAATCGCCTTACTGGTGATTTTTCGCGAGAAAATAAAGGTGATCAGCAGCGCCAGCGTCGAGCAAAGCACCACAATGATGAGGGAGTGCTCGCTTTTCGATCGCTCTAGCTCCTTTATTCGGTTTTCGGTGATGAGCTGCTTTATCCGGGTATCCCTCTTCTCGATCTCTGATATTTGCTGCAGCTCGGCAATCTCTTTTTGCGCATACTCTCGGCTAACCGAGTCTTGGAACTTCAGGGTCTGCTCGTAGGCGTTGAGGTAAGCCGTGTGCCTGTTTGTGGATTTGTAAACTGACGAGAGAAAGCTGTAGGCCTCGTAGGCGGTGCTTTTCGACTTTATGCGTTGCCCAATTTGCGCTGCCTTTAGGGCGTTGTTTTCGCAAAGCGCATATTCCTTTTGGGCGAGGTTGATTCTAGCAAGAGCAAGGTAGAAGTTGGCAGAGTCAATAGGTATGGTTTCTCCGCTCTCCGAGAGCGCCAGCTTGGCAAAATAGATAGCCTTATCCGTCTTGTTGATCTTTAGGAAAACGTTGCAAATGTCAGAATAGCAAATGCGGATACCTCGCTTGTTGCGTAGCTGCCTGTTGATGTTGAGCGATTTGAAGTAGTGGCTGATTGCCTGCTTGTGATCTTTCTTTAGCGCGTATGCGGCTCCAATATTTTCTAGGTTTATTGCCTCGCCAAGAAGGTTTCCGCTTGAGTGGGCAATTCGTAGCGATTCATTGAATATCTCAATTGCCTTGTCAGGTTGGCTTAGCGTAAGGTGTATGTTGCCAAGCCCGTTGAGGGCGTACCCTTTTATTCTGGAGTCTCCAATTGCCGTCGCAGTCTCAAGTGCTTTTTTATGGTTGATGTAAGCGTTTTTTAAATCGTCGAGTTGCCTGTAGGATGATCCGATGCTGTTGTAGTTGATGGCAATAAGCCTGTAGTTTTTTACCAGGCGTGCATACTCAATAGATTTGATGTAGTACGATACCGCAAGGTGGTAGTAGGCTTCGTCGTATCTGGTTGACGCAATTTTAGAGTAGGCAAGAGCGGATAATGAGGTGTTTTTGAGTAGAAAGGAGCTGTCGAGTAGGTGCTGTAGATAGTCCGATTTTTGTTTAGGCGTTTTCAAGTGCGATGGAATGGCTAAGCAGCCATCGTTGTCGGTTTCAATTCCATATCCGTTTGTCGCGAAAATTAGAGATAAAAGAGCTATAGGCATTAGGAAAATGCAGAAAGTACGGGCTAGGTAGAAGGTCGGTTTATAATATTTGCGCATAGAGAAGAGAAATCGTAGTCACAAATTTAAAAGTATTTAGTTAACCTGAGAGTTTTTTACCTTGGGAAATTAACAAATTCCATTTTAAGGTATATTTAAGATAAGGGCACGTATCTATTTTTTTGTTTACTTTGCTACTTTAAAAAAGTAATAACTTGGAAAACCGCCAGCAACGATTAAAGAAACCTGAATGGCTTAAAATAAAACTTACCGAAGGCGAAAACTACGCAAGCACTAGCGAAACCGTTAAGGCGCACAACCTGCATACGATTTGTAGCAGTGGACGATGTCCAAATATTGGTGAATGCTGGGGAAAAGGCACGGCAACATTTATGGTGCTGGGTGAAATATGTACCCGATCTTGCAAGTTTTGCGCAACCCATTCGGGGCGCCCTCTTCCTGTTGATAGGGAGGAACCATCGCGTGTTGCACAGTCGGTGCGCTTGATGGGGGTAAAGTATTGCGTAATAACATCTGTAGATAGGGACGACCTCCCCGATGGAGGAGCCTCTCATTGGTCCTCCGTGATTTCGGAGGTAAAGCGCGTTAACCCCAATACAGCAGTTGAAGTTCTAATCCCCGATTTCGATGGTCGTAGCGATCTTATCGATATCGTTCTCGCTGCAAATCCCGATGTAGTTGGGCATAACCTCGAAACCGTAAAGCGGCTAACGCCTTCGGTGCGTAGTCGTGCGCAGTACGATGTCAGCCTAAAAACTCTTAGCCACATTGCAGAAAGAGGAGCGGTGGCAAAATCTTCGTTAATGCTAGGTCTTGGAGAGACGGAGGAGGAGATTTTAGAAGCCATGGACGATATGCTTGCTGCAGGCTGTCGGTTGCTAACCCTAGGGCAGTATCTTCAACCAACGCACAAGCATCTTCCTGTTCAAGCCTATATTCATCCCGATAAGTTTGCCGAACTGAAGGAAATTGCGTTGCAGAAGGGGTTTAAGTATGTGGAGAGCGGACCTCTAGTGCGTTCGTCATATATGGCAGAACGTGCCTATGTCGGTATGACAAATTCATCAATTCTTCCTTAGCGATGAAACGAGAAGTTGCATACGTAGATTTTGGTCTTATCGATTACCAGGAGGCTTGGGATAAGCAGCGAGTTCTCTTTAACCAACTCCTCAACCGGAAAGTGCATCCTACGGAGGAGGGGCATGATTGCTTTATCCTATGTGAACATTCGCATGTTTACACTCTTGGGAAGAGTGGCGTAGATGCTAATCTTCTTATATCCGATGATTTTCTTCAAAAGATAGGGGCAACTTACTACAAAATTGATAGAGGAGGGGATATAACCTATCATGGACCTGGGCAAATTGTTGGTTATCCAATAATAGATCTCGAAAAGTTCGAGGTATCGTTAAAGGATTATATCCACAAAATTGAGGATATGATTATTCTTACAATTGCCGAATATGGAATTGTAGGAGAAAGGCTTGACGGTGCAACTGGAGTTTGGATAGATTCATGCATCCCCGGTAAAGCACGCAAGATATGCGCCATTGGCGTTAAGGCTAGTCGTTTTATTACGATGCATGGTTTTGCCCTTAACGTCAATACTAACCTCGATTACTTTACCTACATAAATCCTTGCGGATTTGTAGATAAAGGGGTGACCTCAATGGAAGTAGAGTTGGGGAGAACGTTGGATTTTGAAGAGGTGAAAAAAGTAACCGCTGAAAAATTCGAATCAGTATTTAATGCAAATTTATATAATAGCGCGGAGGTAAAGTAGATGGTAAAATCTTGGGTTTTGAAGGAACAAGGCAATCCTGAAATTGTAGTTAATTTGGCTGCATCCTTGGGTATTGACTCTGTTTTAGCCAATCTACTTGTTCAGCGAGGGGTAACCAATTTCGACGATGCAAAAGCGTTTTTTCGTCCATCGTTAAGTGACTTGCACGACCCGTTTTTGCTTGCTGATATGGATAAGGCGGTAGAGCGACTTCATTCAGCAATGTTCAACAATGAGCGAATACTTGTTTATGGCGATTACGATGTAGATGGTACAACTGCAGTTGCTTTAATGTACTCGTTTCTTCGTGAAAGGTACCCTAATGTGTCGTATTACATACCCGATAGATATAGCGAAGGGTATGGTGTTTCATTTAAGAGCATTGAGTATGCTGCTCAAAATGGGTATACCCTTTTTATAACTCTCGACTGTGGCATAAAGGCTGTAGAAAAAGTCGCTCATGCTAAAACGTTGGGAATTGACTTTGTTATCTGCGATCACCACTTCCCCAGCGAGGTTATACCTGATGCTGTTGCTGTACTTGATCCAAAGCGAATCGACTGCTCATACCCATTTGGTGATCTGTCAGGTTGCGGGGTTGGTTTTAAGCTACTTCAGGCATACTGCTTGAAGTATAATATTCCATTTTCGGAATTAGAGGTATTGCTCGATCTTGTGGCAGTGAGCATTGCTTCCGACATTGTCCCTGTGATTGGTGAAAATAGGGTGCTTGCCTATTTTGGATTAAAGCGGTTGAACGAAAAACCACGCTATGGGCTTAAATCAATTATTAAGCTTTCGGGACTTGATCATCACAGTATTGCAATTGACGATATCGTATTTAAGATAGGACCTCGAATCAACGCGGCTGGTCGCATGGAATCTGGTAAAACCGCGGTGGATTTGCTTACTGCACCCAACGAGGAGGTAGCAAAGGAGATTGCGGACATCATCAACGAATGCAATAACGACCGTAAGAATGTCGATAGAACGATTACGCTTGATGCCTTTAATTTCATAGAAAGCAATCCTGAATTTGCCAAACGTAAAAGTACGGTGCTCTTTAATCCTACTTGGCATAAGGGGGTTGTAGGGATTGTAGCGTCTCGCTTAATAGAGACTTACTATAGACCTACTGTGGTGCTTACGCTGTCAAGCAATGGCTTTGCTACAGGTTCGGCTCGAAGCGTTCCTGGTTTTGACCTTTACCAAGCAGTTGAGACATGTTCTGATTTACTTGAAAATTTTGGGGGACACATGTATGCAGCAGGGCTAACGCTTAAGGTGGAGAATGTAGAGAAATTTTCTAAGCGGTTTGAGGAGGTGGTTAGCGCTATTATAAAGCCAGAAATGCTCGTGCCTCAAATTGAAATAGACTCGAAGTTAAACTTAGAGGAGATATCTCCTAAGTTCTACAGAATACTTAAGCAGTTTCAACCTTTTGGACCTGGAAATATGTCGCCTGTTTTTCTTACCGAAGAAGTGTACGATAATGGCGATGGTAGAAAAGTTGGTACAGGAGAAGAACACCTTAAGCTAGACTTAATTCAGGAGAATAATCCTTATAAGCCAATAGGAGCTATAGGTTTTGGACTTGCCAATCACTACGATAATATTAAGAATGGAATGGCGTTAAAGGTTTGCTATGCAATCGTGGAAAACCATTTTAGGGGAGTTTCTACCATTCAACTCAGATTGAAGGATGTTAAGTTGCAGAGTGAGCCGCTTTAGAACGTTACAAATCTAAGGTGGCTTGCAATCTTACATCTGTTTTCCTATTCCCGTTAATTTTATCTACTCCATCTCCTATGCTTGCTTTTGTTGATGAGTAAAATGTCTCTGCTATTTTCAACCACAGGCTAAGCTGCTTCCCTAGTTTTGCACGTAACATCAAATAGGTTCTGCTCCCTTTTTGGTGGAAAGAGGACGATGCGTACATTCCTGGTAGATCATTTTCGTAGCAGTAAAGGGCAACATCCCAAGTGGGAGCGTCGAAGGTTGCAAATCGAGTATAGAGCCTAATAGGCAATCTGTCAAAGTTGAATTGGAAGTCGGCATAGGTTAAATATCCCAGCTTTGAACTTTGTGATTCTGTAGCGTAGTAGCTAATGGCTCCGCTAAGTCTAAATTCAATCTTCTTATCGGGCACGTACCGCAGATTAGCATCACCCTTGTAACTTTTTACGCGTTCGGTAAGCGCATAATTGCCGCTTGGTTGAGGTATATCCATCTCCTTTGTCTTGTACCTAAACCTGATTCGACTCTCGATAGACGATCCAATAATACCCGAAAGGCTTATGCCTGCTTCTGTTCCATCCGATGGCTTGCTTACCCGGTATTTTGGAGCAGGCGATTGGAACATGTCAACATAGGCTAATACGGAATACTTATATCTTGGTGAAATTTTGATTCCGAGATATACCCCCTCTTCATTTGTGGCATTAGAACTTTCTCCAAAGGAGTTGTTGGATTTTATGGAAAATGATTTTGGGTATTTCCGATACGATGCTGTTAAAAGTGTTTGGTAGCTTAACTTGATGGTGGTCCCTATAAATGTTGCAATGTTCTTGTTTTGATCAACAGCAACCTCGCCAAAAGTTGAGTATTTTCCCCACTTCCCGTAAAAATCGATACTCGCCCCCTGTTCACTGCTAGAAAGTGTGCTTACGTTAGTTTCTTTAGAAAAGAGATTTAGGCTGATGACGCTTTGCTTGTACGTATAAGAAACTCTTGATGCAAGCATTTGTTGCTGTACTGCAGATCTACTTAGCAGCTCTTTCGAATTGCGGTGTAAGCCGCTTGTGGGTATTACAATTCCCAAAGAATCGGTAGTTGATGGGTGCCCGTCGAGCCATCTCTTTGATGCTGCTACTACTATTGAGATAGGCTTGTAGTTGACTTCTATAGCTGCACCTCTGTAGAAGTTAATCTCATCAAATGATTTGAACGTGTTGATGCTCGACTTTCGCCTTAGCAGGGTAGGGTCGCTACTTTTACTGGTAGAAAAGCCCGACCAGGAAAGAAGCCCCTGACCTAGATTGATGCGATAATCGCCAACGATTAATCGGCTTACATGCTTTATTGGCTCGACAGCCATAACGCTTCCTCCAAAGCTATCGAAATATGCTCTGTTGATAGTGGCACGTTCTCCTGCATCTTTCTCGGAGTGGATGTTGATGAAGATGCTTTTCCCAAGAGAAATGTTGCTGGCTAGTGCATATTGAGATTTTTTTCCTAAAAAGTGGGTGCTTGATGTATCATTAAACCCTCTTGAATTTTGGATTGTGTAGCTGCTTCGAACCATATAGTTCGAGCGAATTTTCTGTAGATCGGCTAGGGTTATGTGCTTCTTTTCGGGAATGGTTAAGGTGATGAATGGGACGATTAATTCCGATAGTTCTGTATCGAATCCGGGGACGTACTGCAGCTCATTAAGCGATTTGATCTCTCCATTTGCTGCAACGTATTCTGTGATGCTCTCTATTTGAAAATCGGATAGCACCAGTAACTTTTCGAGATGTTGGGCTGTGGGTTGGTTGATGCAGATTGGGGTGGAACGAAGAGCCTCGAAATGGTTCGATAGCTCTTCGACATCAGAAGGGGAGTCTGTATTTATATTTAGCACGTATTCCACAATCTGCTTTACAGGGTCGTGGCTGGTAACTTGTGCTTGAGTGGTGGTGATAGAGGTTGAGAAGCAAATTAGGTAGAGGATTCTTCTCATTTATGTGTTATTCGTTTATTTAGTTTTTCTGTTGAACCATATTGTTGTGGAGGCTTGTGGTGAGTAGCCTAATGTTTGATGCTTGGACACCGAGATGTCGAATGTAAGAAAGTTGGTTGTGTAGCCAAATCCAAAGCTTAGCAGGTTTGGAGAAGACCGAAATCCTGCCCGAGCGCAAAGCCCTTTATATATACTCCATTCGAAACCTGAATGAAATGCGAGTTTTTGTTCAAGCGGTTTATCAATATCCGAAAAAAGAGTAATGCCAAATGGTGATAGGTACGATATGCCAAGAACAAGCGCCGAGGGGAGCGTTTCCTTTACCTCTTTCCCAATCTTCTCGTGCGTAGGATTTTTTACGTGGGCTCCAAGCGTAATGCGGTTGGATATTTGTGCGTTGATGCCGAATTCGCCAGTAAATGCTGCAACAGAACCATATCCATCAGCAACCTGAATGAAGTTGTAGCATATCTTTCCACCGACACTGATGCTTTTCCATATGTTCTTGCCAACGATAAGTGCAGCGTTTCCTTGGTTGTAGGAGGTTATACCATAGCGCGACAGGAAGAACCCTGCGTTTAGATGCTTTGAGGCGTACGACAAGCCAACGCTCGAAAGGTTTAGCTCTTTAATAAGGTATGAGTTCTCGTAGTATACCCCAGCGGTGTATTGGTTTGTTTGGCGGGCTATGTTGGCGGGATTGTTAAGCGACGACCAAAAGTCGGTTAGCGTTACATAAGCGGAGCCAAGTGCGGTCGAGCGACTTCCGTAGGGGCTAACTTCGGTGAGGATTTGACCTTTTACTGGTAATGGAAAGAAGAAAGGGATGGCTACCGAAATAATCAGCATGCTAATTTTCGATATGCCACCCCTTGTATGCATTTGCTGTTAATTCGTTTTGTAGTCGTATTTTACTTTGGCAAGCTCGTTGTTGGCAGAACTTATTTTGTTTGCTAAATCTGCCTTGAAAACTTTAATTTTTTCAAAAATGGAGGCATCTCCTGTGCCAATAATCTGAGCGGCAAGTATGGCTGCGTTCTTAGCCCCGTCAAGAGCTACGGTTGCAACGGGAATGCCTGAGGGCATTTGAAGGATTGAGAGTATAGAGTCCCAGCCGTCTATGGAGTTGGAGGATTTGATGGGAACCCCAACTACTGGAAGCGGCGTGAGGGCTGCAATAACCCCTGGAAGATGAGCTGCGCCACCGGCACCTGCAATAACAACCTTTACGCCTCGGGTGTGGGCATTCTTGGCGAAGTCTAGTACCATCTCGGGTACGCGATGTGCTGATAATGCATTTATTTCGAACGGGATTTGCATTTCGTTTAGGAACTTTGCTGCTTCTTCCATAATCTTAAGGTCGGAAGTGCTCCCCATGATGATGCTTACTTTTGGTTGCATAGCGCGCTCAATCTTTTAAATTGAAATTAAACAATTATTCTTACTTTCGCAAGATACTTAAAATTTCTACTCTCCTTATGGAACGTATTAAACTTCACGATAAAGTTTTTGAGGTGTCAATCCCATCGGATCGAATTCAAGAGGCTGTTAGGAATGTTGCAAACCAGATTAATAGTGAGTATACCGATGCCGATTGCCCCATCTTTCTAAGCGTCTTAAATGGCTCGTTTATGTTTGCGGCTGACCTGATTAAGAACATCAACTTTCAATGCGAAATATCGTTTACCAAGCTGGCTTCGTACAATGGAACGTCATCTACCGGTAAGGTGAACGAGCTGATTGGGCTAACGAAGAGCCTTAAAGATAGGGTCGTGATTATTGTTGAAGATATTATCGATACAGGAACTACCCTAGAGAAATTGCTGGAGGTGGTAGGCGCTCAGGAGCCTAGAGAGGTGAAAATTGCAACGTTCCTCTTTAAGCCCGATGCCTATAAGAAGGATCTGAAAATAGACTATGTGGCGATGGAGATCCCCAACGATTTTATCGTAGGGTATGGGCTGGACTACCAAGAGTTGGGTAGGAACTACAAGAGCATTTACACGGTAGTAGAATAGTCAAACTTAAGCTCGCTTTTTAATCATGCTAAATGTTGTCCTATTTGGAGCTCCTGGTGCCGGTAAGGGTACGCAGGCAGACCTGCTTGCAAAAGAGTTTGGGTTGATCCACCTGTCTACCGGTGATATGCTCCGCGAGGAGATCGCCAAGGGGACGGAGCTGGGGATGCGCGCAAAAAGCATCGAGGGCGGGAATTTTGCCCCCGACGAGGTGGTGATTACGCTGCTTGAGAACGCGGTTCGGGAGAATAGGCATGGTAACGGCTTCGTTTTCGACGGATTTCCGCGTACCATTGCTCAGGTGGATGTGCTGGATGTCATTCTTGCATCGGTAGGCTCGTCGGTAACCATGATGGTGTCGCTTGATGTTGCCGAGAGCGAGCTGGTGCAGCGCCTGCTGAAGCGCGGCGAGGAGAGCCATCGGCTGGACGACCGAAACATCGATATCATAAAAAAGCGTATTGGAATCTACCACGAGCGAACCGAGGCCGTAATGGACCTCTACAAACTTGCCGGGAAGTACCACGCGGTGGACGGCATCGGAACCCTCGACGAGATCCTTAACAGGATTAAGGAGCAGGTAGGTGTGGCCGCCTCGAAATGACGGGGTTAGCTGCTAAATTTATTATTCGTACCTTTGCCGTTCAGTTTCCGAAAAAATAGCACATGCAATCTAACTTTGTAGATTACGTTAAGGTCTTTCTGCGCTCTGGTAATGGTGGCGCTGGTTCTTCGCACTTTCGTCGCGAGAAGTTTGTTGAGTTTGGTGGTCCCGATGGCGGCGATGGCGGCATTGGGGGGAGCATCATCCTTCGTGGTAGCCATCAGCACTGGACGCTTATCCACCTAAAGTACCGCAAGCACATCATTGCCGATAATGGCGATTGCGGCCACGGGCAGCGCCGTAGCGGTAAGGCCGGCACCGATGTGATTCTTGAGGTGCCGCTTGGCACTATTGCCAGGGATGCCGAAACCGGCGAGGTGCTCCTTGAGGTAACCGAAGATGGCGAGGAGAAGGTGCTTGCCCCAGGCGGGATAGGCGGCTTAGGGAACTGGCATTTTAGAACGGCAACTAACCAGGCGCCCCGCTACTCGCAACCCGGTATGCCGGGAATCGAAGGCTGGTTTATCCTTGAACTTAAGATTCTGGCCGATGTGGGGCTCGTTGGATTCCCCAATGCCGGAAAGTCGACGCTGCTTTCGGCAATATCAGCGGCGCGGCCTAAGATTGCCGACTACGCCTTTACCACCTTGGAACCCAACATCGGAATTGTGGAGTACCGCGACGGCAAGTCGTTTGTGATGGCCGATATTCCGGGGATCATCGAGGGGGCCCACGAGGGGCGCGGCCTTGGGCTTCGCTTCCTGCGCCACATCGAGCGGAACTCCATGCTCCTTTACATGGTGCCTGCCGACAGTAAGAACATCCACGAGGAGTACAACGTGCTGGTAAACGAGCTGAAGATGTACAACCCCGAGCTGCTCGACAAGAAGCGCATCCTGGCCATCACCAAGTCGGATATGCTCGACGAAGAGCTGATGGCGGAGATCGAAGGCGATCTGCCCAACATCCCACATGTCTTTATCAGTTCGGTGGTGGGGTACCACCTGATGGAGCTGAAGGATATGATCTGGAAACAACTTAACAACGAGTAGCGCTATGGGCTGGCTTTTAGAGATCGATACGCAAATTCTTTACTTCATAAACGGGCTAAACTGCCCTTTCTTGGACGGGGTGATGTGGCAGCTCTCGAAGCCGCTGGTTTCGCTGCCGATGTACGCCTACATTATCTACCTGCTGTATAAGGGTGAGGGAAAGAACCTGTGGCGCCCGCTGCTGGCCATCGCGCTGGTTGTCCTGCTCGCTGATAGGATTTCGGTGGAGTGCTTTAAGGATGTGGTTTGCCGCCTCCGCCCAAGCCATACGCCAGGAATCATGGAAAACCTTCACTACTACATCAAGGCTAACGGCGATGCCTACCATGGCGGCTCGTACGGTTTCGTGTCGTCGCATGCGGCCAACACCTTTGGGGTGGCGGTTTTTATTGCCCTTTACGCCCGGCGCAGGGCTGTTACCGCCATTGCCCTATCGTGGGCGGCGGTGGTGTCGCTTAGCCGGATTTACCTCGGCGTTCACTTTCCTACCGATATCTTCGCCGGTGGCGCGCTCGGCGCCCTAATCGGGTGGCTGTGCTACTACGGCTACCAGCGCCTGGCGCAGAAGTTCGGCTGGGGAGGCGTTGCGCGGTAGCCTGCGGCGCTTCGACACGGTTTTCGAACTCCTCCGACGCGGTCCTGAACCCCGTCGGATACGTTGCACAACCCCGTCGGACACGTTCCGAACCACCTCAGATACGTTGGATAACCCCGTCGGATACGTCCAACGACGCATCGATGCGGTTCCGAACCCCTCCATATACGTTGCACAACCCCATCGGATACGTTCCGAACCACCCCAGATACGTTGGATAACCCCTCCGTATACGTTCAACGACGCGGCGATGCGGTTCCGAACCCCGTCGGATACGTTGTACAACCCCTCGGGATACGTTCCGAACCCCTCCATATACGTTGCATAACCCTTCCGGATACGTTGCACAACCCCATCGGATACGTTCCGAACCACCCCAGATACGTTGGATAACCCCTCCGTATACGTTCAACGACGCGGCGATGCGGTTCCGAACCCCGTCGGATACGTTGTACAACCCCTCGGGATACGTTCCGAACCCATCCATATACGTTGCATAACCCCTCCGGATACGTTCCGAACCCCTCCATATACGTTGCATAACCTCTCCGAATACGTTGCACAACCCCATCGGATACGTTCCGAACCACCTCAGATACGTTGGATAACCCCTCCGTATACGTTCAACGACGCGGCGACCCATTTTCGAACCCCATCCGACCACCGCCAGCTTACATTAGCGGCAAAGGCATAAGGGACAGACTATTTAACGAATGGCTGCTGGCGGTTTCTGGTATTTAACGCTGCCAGCTACCCCTGTTCGGTGGGGTTTTCATAATTTGTTGCCGCTTACTGGAGCGGCTTGTTGGCACGTAGGGGATGCAAATTACAATCGAAGGTCTAATTGTTTTGCGATGAAGGATGTTTGTTGCTACTTTCAGGTCCACCAGCCATTCCGCCTAAAGCGTTTCCGTTTTTTTGATATCGGGAAGGGTGTAGGCTACTTTGACGATTCTGCCAACCGAAGCATACTGAATAAGGTAGCCGAGAAGTGCTACCTGCCCGCCAACCGGGTGCTCCTGAAAGAGATTAAGCGGCATAAGGGCGCGTTTCGGGTTGCCTTTTCGATATCGGGAACCGCCCTGGAGCAGCTCGAGCAGTACGCCCCAAGCGTGCTCGACTCCTTTCGGGAGCTTGTGCGTACCGGGTGCGTCGAGCTGCTGGCGGAAACCTACTACCATACGCTCTCCTCAGTTGTGGGCACTACCGATTTCGAAGATCAGGTAGGGCAGCACCGCCAGCGAATCGAGGCGCTTTTCGGCGTTTCGCCCACTGTCTTTCGCAACACCGAGCTCGTGTATTCCGACCTCATAGGCGCCCGAGTAGCCAAGATGGGGTTTCGGGCAATTCTCACCGAAGGGTACGAGCAGGTGCTGGGCGGGCGAAGCCCCCACGCCCTTTACCTGAATCCCACCGATCGTTCGCTGAAAATTCTGCTGCGCAGCTACAAGCTAAGCGACGATATTGCCTTCCGATTTTCCGATAGGGGATGGGACGGATGGCCGCTAACCGTCGAAAAGTACGTGAAGTGGCTTAAGGAGGCCGCGAAAGCCGATCAGGTGGTTAACCTGTTTATGGACTACGAAACCTTTGGCGAGCACCAGTGGGCCTCCACCGGCATATTCAGTTTCCTGGAGCAGCTGCCAGGGGCCATCCTAAAAACCAAAAGCCTGAGGTTTGCCACCCCGTCGGAGGTGGCCGAGCGGGGAATCCCAGCCGGCGAGCTAAGCGTACCCTCCGTTCTTTCGTGGGCCGATGCCGAACGCGACCTGTCGGCCTGGTTGGGCAACGGCATGCAGGACGATGCCTTCGAGAAGCTCTACTCCCTATCCGAAAAGGTAAACCAACTATCCGACGAGGCCATACGGAGCCAGTGGGGCAGGCTGCAATCCAGCGATCACTTCTACTACATGTGCGTCAAGCAGCACTCCGATGGCGAGGTGCACAGCTACTTTAACCACTACAACTCGCCCTTCGAAGCGTACATTACCTACATGAATGTGCTCAGCGATTTCGAAATGCGGGTCGATAGAGCCCTCGAAGAGCAGCGGCAAAGCCGAAAGGCGGTGGCGCCTGAAGCAACGAGCCCTGCCGCTCAGGCAAGCTCCCCAACATTCTATCTTGGATAAAACCTAGCACAATTCGATATGAGCATGGCTAACGAAATTGTACCTTCCTACCTGTTTGAAGTAACGTGGGAGGTATGCAACAAAATAGGAGGAATTCATACGGTTGTAGCAACCAAGGCCCTTCAGCTTTCCGAAATCTTACCCGATCGGCATATCTGTATTGGACCCGATATTTTTAAGGATATTGGGGGAACCTCCGAGTTTACAGAGGATAGGGAACTGCATAAGGATTGGCGAGAAAGACTCTACCACGAGGGACTACGCCTTCGGGTGGGGCGGTGGAACATCCCCGGCAACCCAATCGTATTTCTGGTCGATATGTCTTCCTACATCGAAAAGAAGGACGAGCTCTTTACGTGGTACTGGGAGCAGTATAACCTCGACTCGCTAACCGGGCAGTGGGACTATATCGAGCCCGCCATATTCGGATTTACCGTTGGGCGCGTCATCGAGAGCTTCTACCACTACATGCTCACCGGCGATAACAAGGTGGTGGCGCATTTCCACGAGTGGATGACCGGCACCGGGCTCCTATACCTAAAGGCACAGCTGCCTCAGGTGTCAACCGTCTTTACCACCCATGCAACGGTTCTGGGGCGTTGCCTGGCGGGCACCAGCATGGCCCTGTACGAGAACATGCTTAGCGTAAATCCCGATCTGGCCGCAAAGGATCATAACGTGCAGGCAAAGCACTCGCTCGAAAAAACTGCCGCAAACGAGGCCGAGATCTTTACAACCGTGAGCAGCATAACCGCCAAGGAATGCTCGCACTTCCTCAACAAGGGGGTGGATATCATCACTCCTAACGGGTTCGACCTCGCAATTGTTCCCGCTCGCGAGGAGCTAAAGCTGATGCGGATCGAGGCTCGCGTTGCCATGCTCGAAGTGGCCGAAGCGCTCCTGGCGCGTCCGGTATCCCCCAACAGCATGCTCGTGGGCACATCTGGGCGGTACGAGTTTAAGAACAAGGGGCTCGACGTGCTCATCGAATCGCTTGGCCATCTAAATAAGAATGAAAATCTGAAGCGCGAGGTTTTGGCATTCCTGTTTATTCCTGCCAACCAGCATGGCCCCCGTAGAGATCTGGTTCGGAATCTCCATGATCGGGATCTTGCTGATGCTGCCGCCCTTCACGATTCCTACCTTACGCACTACCTGGTTGATGCCGATGTCGACCCAATAATGAAGAAGATTAAGCAGGCAGGCTTAACGAATAGGACGACCGACAAGGTAAAGGTGTTCTTTGTCCCCAGCTACCTGAATGGGAACGATGGCATCTTCAACCGAAGCTACTACGACCTGCTGGTTGGGCTTGATGTTAGCATCTTTGCCTCGTACTACGAGCCGTGGGGCTATACTCCTCAGGAAAGCTTGGCCTTCTACGTACCAACCGTAACCACCACCCTTGCCGGTTTTGGAAATTGGATGGAGGTTCATGGCTTTACGAATAGCTCGCTCGAAGTTATCCCTCGAACAGACGGCAATACCGCAGAGGTTGTCGAAAGCATTAAGTCGACCATCCTCAACCTATCCGAGGTTGATGCTCACGGGTACGAGAAACTCCGTCAGGATGCCAATGCACTAGCTACCCAAACCCAGTGGCACTCATTTGTGAAGTACTACATGAAGGCTTACACTCAGGCCATCAATAAATCGTTCGGAAGAACCAACCGTCTTATTAGCATGGATAAAAGTGATCTGCTATCATTTATAGATAAGGCTCAAGAGCTGAGCAAGCCTCGCTGGAATAAAGTATACGTACAGAAGAATATTCCAGAAAAGATCAAGCCGCTCGAGGAGATATCGCGGAACTACTGGTGGTCGTGGAATTCCGAAGCGCTGGAGCTATTCGAGATGATCGATCCCGAGCTTTGGCTGGCGTGCAGCAAAAATCCTGTCGACTTTCTTAACCAGCTCAGCTTCCTTCGGTATCGCTCGCTCGAGACAGACAGTGGCTTCCTAAAGCGGCTCGGTGAGGTGTACGCACATTTCAGAGCCTATATGGATAAGAAGGTTGAGGGGAACTACAAGGTTGGCTACTTTAGTATGGAGTATGGCATCGATCGTTCGCTTAAGATCTACTCCGGAGGTTTGGGCGTACTGGCCGGCGACTACCTCAAGGAGGCTAGCGATCAAAATGCGGGCATTGTTGCCGTAGGCTTGCTCTACCGCAACGGTTACTTCTCTCAGCAGCTATCGTCATCTGGTCAGCAGATATCGTTGATCGATTTTCAGGATTACTCCAAGCTTGCCATAGCGCAGGTAAAGGATAGCGAGGGCGATCCGCTCACCATTTCGCTGCCGCTGCCTGGTCGTCGGCTTTTTGCTCGGGTTTGGAGGGTCGATGTTGGCCGTACGGAGCTCTACCTGCTCGATGCCGACTACGAGGCAAACCTGCCAGAAGACAGAACAATTACCTACCAGCTTTACGGTGGCGATTGGGAGAATCGGCTGAAGCAAGAAATCCTGCTTGGCGTTGGAGGCATTAGAGCGCTTAAGCGGATGGGCATAAAGCCGGATATCTACCACTGCAACGAAGGGCATGCCGCATTTATCGGGTTAGAGCGTATGGTAACGCTGATTGAAGACGAGGAACTGTCTTATGCGGAGGCAATAGAAGTGGTTCGTTCATCGTCGTTATTTACCACGCACACGCCAGTTCCTGCTGGCCACGATGCTTTCCCCGAAGAGATGCTGGCTCCATACCTAGGCTTTTTACCTGCGAGGCTGAAGATTTCGTGGGAACAGCTGCTTCGTCTTGGCGATCTGAAGCCGAATAGCCCAATGGACAAGTTCTCAATGAGCATGCTTGCGGCTAACCTGTCGCAGGAAATTAACGGCGTAAGCATGCTGCACGGCGATGTTAGCCGGCATATCTTTAAGAAACTCTACAACGGCTATATGTCTTCGGAACTGAACATAGGCTACGTTACCAATGGGGTTCACTATCCAACTTGGGCGTCGAAAGAAATCGTTCAACTCATCGAAAATGAGGAGGTGCCCAATGCCGCTGTGGCAATAGGACGACCAGAGTGGAAGGACAGGATAGATAGCATCGACGATAAGATGCTTTGGGAAACGAAGAATGTCTTGCGCGCTAAACTTATCAATGTCGTTCGGGAACGTCTCTTAAATCCAACGTATTCGTCGTACGAAAACCCCAAGCAAACGCTTCGCATACAGGAAATGCTGCGCGATGATGTACTAACCATCGGCTTTGCCCGCCGTTTTGCCACCTACAAGCGGGCTGCGTTGCTGTTTAGGGATTTGAACCGTATCAGTAAGATCCTGAATAATCCAAAGCATCCGGTACAGCTGCTGTTTGCCGGTAAGGCGCATCCAAACGATGGCCCAGGACAGGATTTAATTAAGTATATCGTTGAACTATCCAAGCGTCACGAATTTGAGGGTAAGGTAATCTTCCTTCAGAATTACGACATGGAGCTTGCCCGTAGCATGGTTCAAGGCGTAGACGTTTGGCTGAACAACCCCGCGCGCCCGATGGAGGCATCAGGAACCAGCGGGCAAAAGGCCGTAATGAACGGAACACTTCATTTTAGCGTGCTCGATGGCTGGTGGGTCGAAGGGTACGAGAAAGATGCCGGATGGGCTTTGCCCCAGAAGCAGTACTACATGAGTGATGAGTATCAAGATCAGTTTGATGCCGAAACCATTTATTCGATTATTGAGGATGAGATTGTGCCTGCATACTACGAAATGAGCAAGGATGACGTTCCTCATACCTGGGTGGGGTATGTAAAGAACTCGCTAAAGTATGTTGCCCCTCAGTTTACCACCAAGCGTATGCTCTTCGACTACCAGAAGAAGTACTACAAGCAGCTTACAAAGCGCTCGAAAGAAGTTGCCTTAAACGATTACGATTTGGCTCGAGAATATGCCGAGTGGAAGCGGAAGGTGCTTCGGAACTGGTCGAATATTGGGCTTGTTTACGTGTCGCAGTTCCAAAAAGACAACGAGGAGATTGTCCTTGGTAAGAAGTATAATGGTTTTGTAAAACTCGACTTAAAGGAGCTATCTACCGACGATGTGGGGGTTGAGATGGTCGTTGCCAAACCTCTTGCCGGAGACGAGGTGGAGGTGATCCTTAAAAAAGAGTACGATCTTGTTGAAACAGATGGAACGGTTGCCACCTATAAGGCAGATCTAATTCCTATTAATCCTGGCATGTACGAGGTCGGTATTCGGGTATTTGCAAAATGTAAGTATATGCCCAATAGGCAGGATTTTTGTTTGGTGAGATGGTTGTAAACGTAAGAAAGGAGGCTGCGGCCTCCTTTCTTACTGTATAATCGTTATGAAAGAATTATTTTTTCTTCTTCATCTTTTCAACTTCGTCTTTCATATCCTGACCGTTAGGTAGGGGCGAAGTGCCATACACTTCAGCTTCTAGGTAGTACTTGGGTATTTCACCATATCCACCTAGTTCTTTCCTGTTTTTTACCAGGAGGTACATGCCACCATTGTTGGCAGCTTTCTTTTTGGCCATAACCTCTGCGCTATTTTTTGCGCTGGTTGCTGAGGTTACGCTTGATGCCGATTTTCCAATAATTACAGCTCGAAGATGCATACCGTCAACATCAGTAGGGTTGTCGGTGATGATAATGGAGCGCCAGTCGGTAGCGGCAATATTGATGAATACAGGCTTGTTGTACTGCTCTACTTTCCCCGAAGCGTAAACGATTCGTTGTACAACTTTCCTTTCTATCGTCTTTTCCTTGTTTGAAGAATCAGGATGGGTGTAAAAAATTTTGGTAGACGAGACGCTTGTAACGCTTGCCGTTAGTGTGTCGCGGGTAAGCGTGAAAATGGTGTCTTTAGCCACTTTTGTTTGGAGCGTTGTTCCTTGTGCTAGTCCGTTACTGGCGTACATGCTTGCTAAGAAGCAAATAAGATATCCCAAGTTTCTTGTCATACTTAACATTTTACTCGCAGCTTACGAGGACTGTAGGCCATCGTAAAGGGTTATACTTCTATAAAATAAGTTGGTTTTTGTCGTTCCAAAAGTAATAATATTTGGCAACATACATATTCGCTGGTTGCAGCTGTGTTAATGGATGGGGCTGACGCGTTGTAAACTCGTTGTCTTTTCTTGTTATAATGCACTTCCTGTTGTTTTCTAGGTTGGTTACTTTTGCGATATTTAGCAAAAAGGTTTTTGCCACCTTAGTTATTCCGAAAAATGATGTAAAATTGCAGCGGGAAATGGCTATTCATTTAAGCATTTAAAATGAAGAAGGTTCTGGTTTCGGTTTACTTAGTATTATATGTAGCGTTATCCTGCGCGTTTTTTGTACCTGTAATTCCATTGTGGCTTATTTGTTTGCTCCTTGATAAGGAGATCCGCTGGTTAAATTTCTACCGTTTTTGGTGGGGGCGGATGTACTTTTACGTTAACCCAGGGTGGACAGTAAAGTCTGAAGGAATGGAAAACATCGATACAAGTAAGCCCTACATCATTATCTCTAACCACCAGTCTGCTCTTGACATTCCCTTTTCTGCCTTCATTCGTACGCAGTTTAATTGGGTGTCGAAGTTCGAGGTGCTTTACGTTCCCATTATTGGATGGCTGATGTGGTTATGCCGCGATATTCCAATTAAGCGAGGCCAGTCGAGAAGTGCGCGTATGATGATTCATCAGGTTGCCAGTAAGGTGGCGCATCGCAGGTCGGTGCTCCTCTATCCCGAAGGCACTCGCTCGCGTGATGGGCAGGTGAAGCACTTTAAGGAAGGAGCCTTTGTAGTGGCTAAGGCAAATAAGATAGGTATTCTTCCTGTTGTAATAGAGGGAACCTTTGATGCTATGCCTCGTGGTCAGTTTGGGTTTAGGCTAAGGCAGAATTTTAAGATGAAGGTTTTGCCAGAGTTTACCTACCAGCAAATGGAGAACTTGTCACCCCGTCAGGTTGCCCAGCAGCTCGAAGATATTATTCGTAAGGAGCATATGCTCCTTGCTCCAGATAAGTATAGCAAGTCGTAACACTTTTATCGCTAAATAAATCCTTTCTATGCCTTTGCTCAGATTTAAATCGGTAGACCAGCAGAAGCTAATCAAGATCAGTACCGAGTTAATTGATGATCTTGTAGAAATTGTTGGTTCGCCCCGCGACTACTTCAGCCTTGAGCACATCGATGCTGCCTTTATTGTGGATGGTGTCGTTGTAAAGACAAATCCACTTGTTGAGGTGGCCTGGTTTGCCCGCACCCAAGAGGTGCAGGATAAGGTGGCTCAGTGTATTACCAAGCACCTGATAAAGGTCGGATACCTATCGGTAGATGTTTATTTCGTGAAGCTAAAGCGTGAACGCTACTACGAGAACGGAGAACATTTTTAACTGTTGCGACAACTCATTAAGGGCTTGCCATATTATCGCTAGCGGTGATGAGGCAGGCCTTTTGCGCCTTTGCTACTTAGCATAACCAAACGGTTATGGCTGTTGTGATTAAGGCGGATGGTTAATAATTTGTTGATAATTTGTAGAAACGAGCATTTCGATTTTCTTATATCTTTGCATTAAGCAACCTATATAGCCAATATGACTGCAATCTATTCTGAAGATAGTATTCAAACACTCGACTGGAAAGAGCACATTCGTCGACGTCCAGGTATGTACATCGGTAAGCTGGGTGATGGTTCATCGCCCGATGATGGCATATACATCCTGCTAAAGGAGGTTCTTGACAACTCGATTGACGAGTTTGCCATGGGCTTTGGTAAACGAATTTCCATTAAAATAGAGGATAAGACGGTTACCGTTCGCGACTACGGTCGTGGTATTCCGCTCGGGAAGTTGGCCGATGTGGCTTCGAAGATGAATACCGGTGCGAAGTACGACTCGAAGGCTTTCGTTAAGTCGGTAGGTCTAAACGGTGTCGGTATTAAGGCGGTTAATGCGCTCTCTATCGACTTTAGGATTCAGGCTTTCCGAGAGGGGCAGTGTCGCGAAATTCTCTTTTCGAAAGGAGAAATAGTAAGCGACAGCGGCGTGGTTGCCGATGAACAGGGTCGATCGAACGGTACGCAGGTGAGCTACCTAGCCGATGAATCGGTATTTGGGAAGTACTCCTTTAATCTCGACTTTGTTGAGTCTATGATAAAGAACTACATCTACCTGAATACCGGACTTACATTAGAGTTGAATGGGACACCTTACGTTTCTAAGAACGGATTGCTCGATTTGCTCAACGATAACATTTCGGATGAGCCTTTGTATGCACCAATTCACCTAAAGGGCGAAGACCTTGAGTTGGCGATTACCCACGGTACATCGTATGGCGAGGATTACTACACCTTCGTAAACGGTCAGAATACTACGCAAGGTGGAACGCACCTGATTGCCTTTAAGGAGGCGTACGTTAAAACCATCCGCGAGTTCTACAAAAAGGATTTTGATGCGGCCGATATTCGTAACTCGCTTGTAGCGGCCATCAGCATTAGGGTAATTGAGCCCGTGTTCGAGTCGCAAACTAAGACGAAGTTGGGCTCTAAGGATATTGGACCTAATGGACCATCGGTGCGCAACTTTATTGTTGACTTTGTTAAGGAGAGGTTGGATAACTACCTTCATAAGAATCCCGAAGCTGCCGATGCGCTGCAAAAGAAGATTCTTGAATCGGAAAAGGACCGTAAGGCTATTTCGGGTATTCAGAAGCTGGCTAAGGAGCGCGCCAAAAAGGCCAACCTTCACAACCGCAAGTTGCGCGACTGCCGCCTTCATAATGGCGATAAGGATCCACGCTCGGAGAACAGCACCCTATTTATTACCGAGGGTGATTCGGCGAGCGGTTCCATCACCAAAAGTCGTGATGTTAATACCCAAGCGGTGTTCAGCCTTAGGGGTAAACCGCTCAACTCGTATGGGCTTACCAAAAAGATTGTGTACGAGAACGAAGAGTTTAACCTGCTTCAGGCGGCGCTGAATATAGAGGAGGATGTTGATAACGTTCGCTACAATAGGGTGGTGGTGGCAACCGATGCCGATGTCGATGGTATGCACATCCGCCTGCTGCTTATTACCTTCTTTCTGCAGTTTTTCCCCGACCTAATCCGCCGCGGGCATCTCTTTATCCTTCAAACGCCACTCTTCCGCGTGCGCAACAAGAAGCAAACCTTCTACTGCTACAGCGAGGAGGAGCGCCTTTCTGCAATAGAAAAGGTTGGGGCTAATCCCGAGATCACCCGATTTAAAGGTCTTGGTGAGATTTCGCCCGACGAGTTCCGCAACTTCATCGGCGAGGATATCCGTCTCGACCCTGTTCGCCTTACCAAGGAAGACTCCGTGCACGACCTACTGCAGTTCTACATGGGCAAGAATACCCCCGAGCGTCAGGAGTTCATCATCGGAAACCTCCGATTTGAAGAGGATGTTGTTGAGGATATCGAGAAGATGGAGCACTTGGGTGAGGTGCTTGAGGAAATCGAGCTGCTTGCCGACAGCATTGACGAGATTAAGGCGCGCGAGGGCGTGCTCGAATAGCAAATAGGTAGAAACTATCAAAGATTAGCTGAACAAATGAGCGAAGAGCTTGACGACCGCATAGAGCTAGAGGGCGACTCTGTACAATCCTCTAGTGCCGAGGAGAAGGCCCACTACCAAAAGCTGATGGGCGAGACAAAGAAGTATCGGCTGTCGGGGATGTACAAGGACTGGTTTCTCGACTACGCCTCGTACGTTATCCTAGAGCGTGCCGTGCCGCACATCGAAGATGGTTTTAAACCCGTACAGCGCCGTATCCTGCATGCCATGAAGAAGATGGATGATGGCCGCTACAACAAGGTGGCGAACATCATTGGCTTTACCATGCAGTTTCACCCTCATGGCGATGCCTCTATTGGCGATGCGCTGGTGCAGCTTGGGCAGAAGGATCTGCTGATTGACTGTCAGGGTAACTGGGGTAACATTTTAACTGGCGACAGCTCGGCTGCACCCCGTTATATTGAGGCGCGCCTTACCAAGTTTGCCGGCGATGTGGTGTTCAATGCCAAGACTACCGAGTGGATGGCCTCGTACGACGGCCGTAACCAAGAGCCGGTAACGCTTCCCGTTAAGTTCCCGTTGCTGCTTGCACAGGGCGTTGAGGGTATTGCCGTAGGCTTGGCCTCCAAAATACTTCCCCACAACTTTATTGAGCTTATCGATGCCTCCATCGCCCATCTCCGCGGCGAGGACTTTGAGCTCTACCCCGACTTCCCAACGGCAGGGATGATTGACGTGTCGCGATACAACGATGGGCTACGTGGCGGTGCCGTTAAGGTTCGCTCCAAGATAACCAAGTTCGACAAGAAGACGCTGGTGATTACCGAAGTGCCATTCGGCAAGACCACCTCATCGCTCATCGAGTCCATCATTAAGGCCAACGATAAGGGTAAAATCAAGATAAAGAAGGTTGACGATAACACCGCCCGCGATGTGGAGATTGTCATCCACCTAGCCAACGACGTTAGCCCCGACATCACCATCGATGCGCTGTACGCGTTTACCGACTGCGAGGTGTCCATATCGCCCAATGCTTGCACCATCATGGGCAAGCGCCCCTACTTTGTAGGGGTAAAGGAGATGCTACGCCGATCGACGGAGCGTACCAAGGAGCTGCTGCGCATGGAGCTCGACATCCGTTTGCGCGAGCTGGAGGAGGGGTGGCACATGTCATCGCTCGAAAAGATATTCATCGAAAACCGCATCTACAACTCCATCGAGGAGTGCGAAACGTGGGAGGCGGTCATCGAAACTATCGACCGGGGGCTCGATCCGTTTAAGCCGATGTTGCGTCGCGAGGTGACCACCGACGATATCGTTAAGCTTACCGAAATCAAGATCAAGCGCATCTCGAAGTTCGACACCAAGAAGGCCGACGAGTACATTCGCGGCATGGAAACCGAGATGGACGAGGTGAAGAACCACCTCGATCACCTGGTGGACTACACCATTGCCTACTTCGAGAACATCCGCAAGAAGTACGGCAAGGGACGCGAGCGCAAGACCGAGATCCGCAGCTTCGACGTGATACAGGCGGCCCAGGTGGTGGTGGCCAACGAGAAGCTGTACGTCGACCGTAAGGAGGGCTTCTTCGGCACCAACCTCAAGAAGGAGGAGTTCGTGTGCGAGTGCTCGGACATCGACGACGTTATCGTCTTCCTGCGCGACGGCAAGTACGTCATCACCAAGGTTACCGACAAGGGTTTTGTGGGCAAGGACATCATCCACATCGCCATATTCAAGAAAAACGACAGCCGTACCATCTACAATATTGTTTACCGGGATGGGAAGAACGGCCCGATATACATGAAGCGCTGCGCCATTACGGGCATCACGCGCGACAAGGAGTACGATATGACCAAGGGAACGGCCGGCTCCAGCATCCTCTACATGAGCGCCAACCCCAACGGCGAGGCCGAGGTGCTGAAGGTGTACTTCAAGCCGCGCCCCAGGCTCAAGAAGCTCATTGTGGACCTCAACTTCTCGGAGCTGGCCATCAAGGGGCGCTCGTCGATGGGGAACATCTTTACCCGCTACGCCATCCACAAGGTGGTGCTCAAGGAGAAGGGCGTGTCGACGCTCGGCGGCCAGAACATCTGGTTCGACGACACCATCCGCCGCCTGAACGCCGAGGGGCGAGGAATGCACCTGGGCGAGTTCCTATCCGACGATAAGATTTTGGTGATTGCCAAGAACGGCAGCTACACCACCACCTCCTACGAACTCACCAACCGCTACGAGGACGAGATCATCCGAATCGAGAAGTTCGACCCCGAAAAGGTGTTCTCCATCACCTACTACGACGGCGAGCAGAAGTTCTTCTACGTGAAGCGCTGCACCTTGGAGGCCAGCGATCGGTCGTCGGAGCTGGTAGGCGAGCACCGGGCGTCGTACATCGTGGAGGTGAACGACGACGACTACCCCCAGCTGGAGGTTACCTTCGGCGGCGCCAACGCCAGCCGTCCGGCCGAGCTCATCGACGTGGACGAGTTCATCGGCGTAAAGAGCGCCAAGGCCAAGGGCAAGCGCGTTACCACCTACGAGGTAGGCAAGCTCGAGTTCATCGAGCCGCTGGATAAGGCGCCCGAACCCGAGGAGGAGGAGTTGGAGGATGGCGAGGATGGGCCAATCGACCTATCGCTCGATCCCGAAGACTACAGCAACGCCCAGCAGATGAACTTAGGACTGTAAAGGGCTCGGCAGCAACAATAGTAAAAAGGCGGTGTACCGGTGGTGCGCCGCCTTTCCTTTTTCTTGTGCGATGGGCTGCCTACGGGCGAATCCTCGATCCGCTAGGGTGCTGGCGGCAAGTTGCTATCGTCGGGCTTGGGGTGGTTGGTGCGGGCGGCGCGCTGCTTCTGGAGGGTGGTGTACCCCTCGATGATCTTGTTGAGCCGAGTCACCAGCTCGGCCAGCTCCGCCCGGTTGTAGAACTCCACCTCGCTTTCGATGAGGCGGAAGAGCTTGCTGATGGCGCTTCCTAGGCGGCGCGCCTCGGTGGTGGTGCAGCTCTTGGCTTCCTCTGCGGCCACCTTGTCGATGCGCATGGCCGAGTGCTGCCGGAACCGCCGCTGCGCCTCCTCGATCTGCTCCACCCAGTCGTGCGCCTGGATGGCGGCCACCGCCTGCACCAGCTCTGGTTCGGTGCTCAGCAGCGCCAGCAGCGTATCTACTTGGTTGGTTTCGTCGGCGTAGGCGGCCTTGCCCATGTCCCAGCCCACCTTGCGGAAGGTGTTCACGATTAGCTGGCCGCCCTGCGCCCAGCTGGGATCTTTGCGCTTGGCGCAGAGCAGCGCGTAGTCGCGGAGGTTGGCCAGCCCATGGTCGCGCTCGCCGTCGTCCGCCTTTACCTGGCTGCTGATGTCGGCTAGGCTGAGCTTCTCGAGCGACCTCTGGAACCTCGCCAGCTGCTCCTCAACGGCCTTCAGGTGGGCCTGTAGCGCCAGCGAGCACTCCGCAAACGGCGCCACCGCCGTAGTCACCTCGGCGGCAAAGCACCCCTTCTCGTTGATGTGCATCTTTTGGTAGTAGCATCCTTTTATCATACCGAAAAAAATGAGGCGGTTACGAACCTAAATGTAGCCGTTTCTGTCCAAGGTTGAACACCTATCTGTTAATAATATTAACTTCCGCCGCTTTTTTTTTCTGATGGACGGTGGCTACGGCTGCATTTTTGCTCGAAGGCCGCCTCTATGCGTACATACAAGGTGGCGCTGCCGCTGCCGATGACTTGTATGTATACATACAAAGTTGCCAGCGTTCGATGAAGGTTTTGTATGTATACATAAAAGGCCGCCACTGTCCGAATATCTATTTGTATGTATACATATAAATAAATTTTGATCCCGATTCTTTCTTGTATGTATACATATAAGAAAGATTTGACCTCGGGCAATGCTTATATGTATGCATAAAATTCTATTTCGGCACGAAGTCACCTTTGTATGTATACATATAATGCCGATTCCGAGCAGGGTTGTATTTATATGTATGCATATAAGAATGTCTCCATGCCGAGAGGTAGGGTGGTGCATGGGTAGTGGGCTGTTGTGGGAGACGGAGATTCTTCCATTCGGCGATGGAGCGGAGCCGCAATGGTGGATGGAAGGGCTCGATTACAGCAGATGGAAAAAGCTGCAAGTAAGGCAGGTTGGTCTATCTGTTGAAGTTCGACGGAAGTTGTAAGCCCGCATGTGCGGCTGCTCTGCTCGTCGCTAATCGCCGAGATGCCCGAAAACAGGGGCCTGGCTGGTGCTTTGCTAAATAAAAGCTACATTTGCGGACTCGTAATGACGAAAAATTATTAAAAATACTATATGAAAGCATTCTTTTGGCGTGCCCTGCTGGCGTGCCTCTTTGGGCTGACTCTGACGACCCCTTCGATGGGGCAAACTCCTGTTTACAACGCGTATGAGGTTGGGAAATTGAGGGCGTACTTTGATGCTAAATCCATTAATGAGTATACATGTAATGGGTTAATGCTCAATAAAAACTATGATCAAGATGATCCTTCAACCTATCCAGGGGTGACGTGGGGCGAAAATGCATATAATAAACGGGTCACTGCCATTAAACTCAGTTATAATAATTGGAGTTCTTCGCATTTTAAAGATATTGGTATTGTGCTTGATGTTTCATCTTTTGCATTGCTCAAGTCGTTTAGCCTGAATATACCAGAGCAAAGTGCAGTGGTTAAAGATTGTCCGTTGCTGGAATCTTTAACGATTTCGAGTTGGGCTGGAGAGATCGGGACTGTTTCCTGTAGCAACTTGCCCGCTTTGACTTCTGTACTTTTATCCTCTAATGGATTAGCAATCTCCAAACGAGCAGCTCTGGATTTTAGTAAAAGTTCAGGTTTAAAGACGTTTGAAGTTGGCAAAATCGACGTGGGGAATGCTATACTCGATAAAACTAAAGTTACTTGTTTATCTCTTAGTGGACTTGATCTTACCCAATTTCCGTATAGCGACTATCCTAATGTTAAGGATTTAACATTAGGATATAACTCTTTAACTAGTTTTGATCCCGCAAAACTATCAAATTCTCTTAATAGTCTCAGTTTGAGAGGCAACTATTTTAGCCTATCAGCTCTTTATGCCATTAATGGTTCTGTTTCTAGTTTCGATTATGCCCCTCAAAGACCACTGGTAATTGGTAACGATAAGGTTGTGGGTAGTACTAGGGTTAAAAACATAGGTGTTGATGAGGTGTTAGATCTTAGCAGTGAATATAAGTTAGGTTCTAGCGTAACAAACTTTGTTTGGAAAAGATCTTCAGATAATACGGTTATAACTCCGAAGACAAGTGATCTAGGTAAGTTTACTTTTGGTAAAGAAGTGGAGGGGCAGGTAATTTACTGCGAGATGAGCAATGCACAGCTTCCCTCTCTTATGAAGTCGATCTACTTGCCCTACCGTACTTGTGATGTATGTGTTGGTAGTACATTTAAGGAGTATCACCCTGATGAAGTCGCTAAGTTGAAGGCTTTTCTCAATAATCAAACTAACGGTAAGCAGGTAAACGCGGCTTACAATCCAAACGATCCTTCAACTTATGGGGTTACTTGGGTAGGAGTCATAGAAAAACGTGTTCAATCCATTGATTGGGGTGCAAAGGGGCTGTCAGGAGATTTGGATTTTTCCAACTTAATAGATTTAGAAAGGGCTTATATCACAAATAACCAACTTAAAACGGCTAATTTTAGTGGGTGTGCAAAACTTCAAAGTCTTGAGCTGAATATCAACCAATTGACCAGTATCGACGTTTCAGGCTGTAGCCAGCTCGATTGGTTTAGATGCCAATATAATAAACTTACGTCGTTAAATATTAGTTCACTAACAAAACTTGCCAATCTTGAGGCGGGCAACAATTCGCTAGTGGAGCTTAACCTTAGTTCAAATACGCTACTTAACAGGTTAGAATGTGGGAACAACCAACTCACTAGCCTTGATGTTTCTGGTTGTAGCCAGCTCTTGTCGTTCGGATGCAGTAATAATAAACTTACGTCGTTAAATATCAGTTCGCTAACAAAGTTGACCAGCCTTAATGTGCAAAATAATTTGCTAAAGGAACTCGATCTTAGCACAAATACGCTGCTTAGCAGCCTATATTGCAGTGATAATCAGTTTAAGTTTTCCTCCCTGCCGGTTAAGTCGAGCCTTACAACTTACACTTATTCTCCACAAGCATTGGTTCCCATTGGCAAGGATATAACTGTAAACGGATCAACCTTTAAGCATGTGGGTGTAAACGAGGCTGTCGATTTAAGCGCAGAGGCCACCGTTGAAGGCAAGAATACCGTCTTCGTATGGAAGAAGCGCAGCGATGGTTCGGAGGTAAAACCAACAAGTAGCACAGGTGCCAAATTTACTTTCGATGCATCGCTAGAAAAAGAAACAATCTATTGCGAAATGAGAAATGATGTATTCCCCAACTTTACAGGGAAGTATCCTCTTAGAACGATAGATGTTGTTATAGGAAACTCTTTTGATGTCTACAATGCCGACGAGGTGGGCAAGCTACGCGCCTTTCTCGACCAGCCATCGGCGGTAGTAGGTAAAACCAACGGTCAGCAGGTAGATGACGCCTACAATCCAAACGATCCTTCAACCTTTGGGGTTACCTGGACAACGGATGTCTATGAAAAGCGAGTTGAAGGCATATCATGGGAGTTGAAGCACTTGTCAGGAGATTTGAACTTTTCCAACTTTACACAGCTGAATTGGCTTTACGTTTATAGTAACCTGCTTAAAACAGTTAATGTTAGTGGTTGTACGATGTTAAGAGATCTAATGGTAAGTAGCAATCAGCTAACCAGTATTGACGTTTATGGTTGTAGCAAACTATGTCAGATTTCTTGCGAGTACAATAAGCTTACGTCGCTAAATGTTGGCTCGCTAACAGAACTTAAATACATTCGTGCGTATAACAATTCGCTAAAGGAGCTCGACTTTAGTTCAAATACGCTGCTTAGCGAGCTCAAATGTGGAGATAATCAGCTTACCCGCATTGATGTTTCTGGCTGTAGCCAGCTTTCGTTGTTTGAATGCCAAAATAATGAGCTTGCGTCGCTAAATGTTGGTTCGCTAACAAAGTTAACTACCCTTAATGTGGATAATAATTCGCTAAGAGAACTCAACCTTACCTCAAATACGCTGCTTAGTAGCCTAGAGTGCGGGAATAACCAGCTTATGTTCTCCACCCTGCCGGTTAAGTCAGGCCTTAAAACGTACACCTATATTCCGCAAGCGTTGGTTACCATCGGTAAGGATATGACCGTAAACGGAAACACATTTAAGAATGTGAATGTTGGTGAAATAATAGATTTAAGCGCCGAGGCTACCGTTGATGGCAAGAACACCACTTTCGTATGGAAGAAGCGAAGCGATGGCTCGGAGGTAAAACCAACAAGCAGTTCCGGTGCCAAGTTTACCTTCGATGAATCTCTTGCAAAAGAGACCATCTATTGCGAGATGAGGAATGATGCGTTTCCCCAATTTGCTGGAGATAATTATCTTAAAACGGTAGATGTTGCTATAGGAAACTCTTTTGATATCTACAATGCCTATGAGGTGGGTAAACTACGCGCCTTCCTCGATCAGCCATCGGCGGTAGCCGGTAAGACCAACGGTTTGCAGGTGAATGCGGGCTACAATTCCAACGATCCCTCCACCTTTGGGGTTACTTGGACAGAGGCTGCTGTTGAAAAGAGAGCTGAAAGAATAGTATGGTATAATAAAAGCCTGTATGGAGATCTCTGTTTCCCCGATTTTACGAAGCTAACTTTATTTCTAGTTTACAACAACCAACTTAAAACGGCAAACTTAAGCGGTTGTACGATGCTAAAAGACCTTCATGTGAATAGCAACCAGCTTACCAGCATCGACGTTTCGGGCTGTAACCAGCTTTGGTCGTTTAACTGTTATAATAATAAGCTTACGTCGTTAAATGTTGGTTCACTAACAAAGCTAACAAACCTGTATTGCCAGAGTAACCAGTTTAAGTTCTCTACCCTACCGGTTAAATCGAGCCTAACAACGTACTCCTATGCCCCACAAGGATATATAAATATTGGTAGAGATACTACAATTAATGGCAATGCTAAAAAATACATCAAAAGAGGGGAGGTTGTAGATTTAAGTAACGAGATTGTTGTCGGTAGTAAACCGTCGGTTTTTGAGTGGAAGATGAGAAGAGATAACTCAAAAGTAACACCAGTATCGAACAATGAAGGTAAGTTTACTTTTGGTTCATCTCTTATTGGAGAGTCCATATACTGCGAGATGAATAATGCTGCGTTTCCTGATTTTGCTGGGTCTAATGTGCTTCATACTGTAGATGTATTGGTTACAGATGCTTATAACCAGAGTGATGTTGGTAAACTTAAGGCTTTTCTACAACAGGAATCTGCAATTTCCGGACAAAAGAATTATCAAAGAATAGGGTTGGAGGTTGATATAAACGACCCATCGTCGTGGCCATTGGTAGAGTGGACGGCTTCTTCAACGAATAAAAGGGTGAAATCAATTATCTGGATGCGGAAAGATTTGGCAGGTAATTTGGACTTGTCGGGGTTGGATAGTTTAAAGTCGGTTGAACTTACCACCAATAAAATAGCTTCGGCAAACTTTAGTGGTTGTACAAAACTCGAAAAGATTTGGTTGGATGAGAATACAGTAACCTCCATTAATACGTCAACTTTAGCCAGCCTTAAGGAACTTAATGTAAACTACAATAAAATTACTCAACTCGATCTCTCTGCAAATACGAAGTTAGAGGAAGCCGAGTTTGCGAGCAACCTGCTTACTACGGTTAAACTACCGAATACACCGACACTAGGTTCTGTACGTGCGACACGAAACAACTTTAAGTTGTCGACATTACCCCCTGCATTAAGTCAGTATTATAGCTACTTCTACCAGCCTCAGAATCCAATGGTAATTGGTGATGCTGTGCAAGAGAATGGGAAGACTATCTATAAGGTTGGATCATATACTACTATTGATTTAAGTAGCGAGTTGACTATTGGCGGTAAAACAACGACTTATTCGTGGTATAACGTTAGCAAGAAGGCGGATATTACTCCAAGAACTTCAGCAAACGGTAAGTTCTCTTTCGATAACACTGTTGAAGGCGATACGCTGATATGCTATATGCGCAACGAGTCTTTCCCTGACTTTACGATGTTGTACCCATTTGAAACCGTGAAGGTGTTGGTTGTGTCAGGATACAACCAATACGAAGTGGGTAAGCTAAAAGCCTTTTTAGATCAACCTTCATCTGTAGCGGGTAAAACCAACGGGCAGCAGGTGAATGCCGCCTATGATCCAAACGACCCGTCTACCTTTGGGGTATCATGGACAGAGACTGCCATTGATAAGCAAGTGGCAAGCATATCATGGGCAACAAAGAGATTGTCGGGGAATTTAGACTTCTCCAACTTTACGCGGTTAGGTTGGTTTTACATTTATGGTAACCAACTTAAAACGGCTAATGTTAGCGGTTGCACGATCCTTAACAACCTTCAGGTGGATAACAACCAGCTTACCAGCGTTGACGTTTCAGGCTGTAGCCAACTTTCGTGTTTTGAATGCCAAGGCAACAAACTCACGTCGTTAAATGTTGGTTCGCTAACAAAACTCACCTCCCTTAATGCGCAAAATAATAAGCTAAAGGAACTCGACCTTAACTCAAATACACTGCTTAGTATTCTATACTGCGGAGATAATCTGCTTAAGTTTTCGACTTTACCTGTTAAGTCGAACCTTACAACGTACACCTATACCCCTCAAGGATTGATTGAGATTGGTAAGGACATAACAGTATACGGTAATACCTTTAAGCATGTGGGGGTAAACGATGCTATCGATTTAAGCGCAGAGGCCACTATTGGAGGTGAAACTACAACCTTTGTGTGGAAGAAGCGGCGAGATGGCTCGGTGGTTACCCCTGAAACCAACAATGGAGGTAAGTTTACCTTCAATACTTCGCTAACAAATGAGGCCATCTTCTGCGAGATGAGCAACGCTACCTTTCCCTCTTTTACGGGGAATAACATTCTTAAAACGATAGATGTGGTAGTGGGCGATAACCCCAATCCCTACAATAAATATGAGGTTGATAAACTCAAAACATTCTTAAATCAACCATCTGCTGTTGCTGGTAAAACTAACGGGCAACAGGTGAGTTCTGCCTACAATCCTGAAGATCCATCTACCTATGGAGTAACGTGGTCTTCAGATTTTTTTGAGAAAAAGGTTACTTCAATAGGTTGGAGTGCTAAGTCGTTAGCAGGGAATCTAGATTTATCTGGTTTTACTTCAATAGAGAGTATTGGTGGGGACTGGAATAGTTTAACAGGGGTGAATGTAAGAGGATGTTCTTCTTTGAGGTTGCTATATCTTTATGAAAATAAACTTACGTTGTTAGATGTTTTTGCTTGTGGAAAACTTGAATCTTTATTTTGTCAGAATAACCAGTTGGAAACTGTTGATTTAAGTACAACTCCTTTGTTGACATACTTTGATGTCAGTTTTAATAGTTTGAATTCTTTGGATTTAAAATCTCAAAATAGCCTGTATAAACTTAGTTGTGATAATAATAGGTTAACTTATTCTACCATGCCAACAAGGGCAGCATCTATAACTACGTTTAGTTGTGTACCTCAAAAAAAGGTGGAAATTGGTGAAAAGCAGATTGCAGGAACGACTGAAAAGTATTTTCTGGGAGCTGATCAAGTTGTTGATCTTAGCAAAGAAGATATTGTAAAAGGTGTTCAGACTACATTTACTTGGAAAGATAGTTATGGTTCGGTTGTGACCCCGACTACATCAAATGGAGGTAAGTTTACCTTTAACAGCACGTTTGTAGGAAAAAAGTTGTATTGTGAGATGGCTAATGCTGGCTTCCCAGATTTTGTTGGATATAACATTCTTAAGACTGTAACAGTTGAAATAGTGCCTGCCTACAACCAAAATGATGTAGATAAACTAAAGGTATTCCTTAACAAGCCTTCGCAGGAGTCGGGGAAAACCAACGGTCAGCAATTAAATACAACCTATAATCCTGAAGATCCTGCAACCTACGGGGTAGCTTGGAGTAGACATAATGTCAATAAGCGAGTAATTAACTTCCAATGGTATGATAAGAAACTTTCGGGCGATTTAGACCTGAGCGGCTGCGAGTTATTGAATGATGTGTTTATTTCGAACAATAAGATTCCATCAGTTAACTTTAAGGAATGCTCATCGCTGGTAAATCTTTATGCCGAATCTAACGAAATCGCTTCGGCTTCATTTGATAAGCATCCATTACTTGAATCGGTTGACATTTCTCTGAATAAGTTAACTTCTCTTGCAATACCAGAGGCTCCAATGATCTCTTACCTTTTTGCGGCAGACAATAAGTTATCTCAGATAGATTTAAGTAAGATGGCTTCTTTAACCAGAGTCAAGTTAATGAGAAACGAGTTTTCTTCAATGGATGTATCTGGTCTTACCAAACTGCAGATGTTGAAGGTTGAAGGTAATAAAATTACCGGAGTAAAGTTTGGAGGTAACGAGCAGCTGGTTTTGGTAAACCTTGATAATAATCAGTTGTCATCTGTTGATGTTTCTAGCCTTACTTCTCTAAGCGATCTTGCTCTGTCGAATAATAAACTATTGCTTTCCAGATTGCCTCTTAGTAAGGCGGCCTATACAAATTATTCCTATGCACCTCAACCTTTAATGGCAGTAGGTCATGCTAAGCAGGAGGGGAACGACGTTAAGTATTTCATATGTGCAGAAGAACCATTGGACTTAAGTAGTGAACTTAACGTTGGTGGAAATGTGACGACATTTGTTTGGAAGAAAGCTGATGGAACTGTTGTTTTACCAACTACTTCAAATAATGGGGTATTTACTTTCTCTACGGACTTAATTGGCGAAACTCTTTATGGGGAACTGTCAAATGCTTCCTTTCCTGATTTTGCTGGTGATAAAGTATTTAAAACCGTAAAGTTTACAGTACTATCACCATACAACGAAGAGGAGGTTGCTAAACTGCTTGGCTTCTTTGGGCGTCCATCTATTAATGGAGCAACTAACGGTAGCAGCATTGGTATATCTAAGATGAATAATCCTAACTCTTGGCGAGGTATAGAATGGACAAGTGAGGTTTCCGATAGACGAGTGAAGTCCATTAATTGGGCTAGTCTTGGAATAGCAGATACTCTTAATGTTTCTAATTTTGTTAAACTAAACTCAGTTGATGTCTCTGATAACAAGTTGACTAAGATAATTTCGAACAATACGCCACTCCTTAAAAGGGGTTTATTCAGTAGCAATAGTCTTAAGTTTTCTACTATGCCGACAAGTACATCTTTTGATGAGTATAACTGCTTTCCTCAAGATAAACTGGAAATTGGGAAGAAGGCAGATAATGGCAGTTACACTTTAATGGCAGGTGAATATATCGATTTGAGTAGTGAAGTTGCAGTTGAAGGTCAAGCAACCAACTTTATCTGGAAGGATGAAGCAGGAAAGACAATTATTCCAACGAAGGCTGAAAATGGAAGGTTTGCCTTTAATAACGACTTTATTGGTCTAAAGATATACTGCGAACTCTCAAATTCTATATTTCCGAATGGAAGTATTCAAACTGTGTTTGTTCTCATTCCTAGTTCAAAGTTTGAAAGTAAGTTTGGAAAAGAGGTGAGTATTGCAGTTTACCCAAATCCAACCACCTCAATTCTTAAAGTCGAAATTGATGAAGTAATTCGTGAATATCGTATTTATTCGGTAAGAGGAGTCTTGGTGAAATCAGGATCTATAAATGACTTTAAGGCAGAAATTAACGTGCAAACCCTAACGTCAGGAACATATTTGCTTGAGTTGACTGATGGTGCCAAGGTTTACCGCTCAAAATTTATAAAGCAGTAAGTTTTGTTGATATCAAACTCTCCGTTTAAGTGGCGGGGAATTCTAATGGTGAAAAAAAGAGGCAGCATTCACATGCGGCCTCTTCTTACCATTTGGGAATAATAAATGGTTACTTTACTTAAAAAAATAAAGCTGGCTGTTGGAATATAAGGGATAAATTTTTGTTCATTGCTAAAGTCTACTTTTTCTTAATCTGAATTCTCTTCTCACCGTTTGAACTGAATCAAATGTTCTTGTTGAGCGAACTCTTCTATTAGAACGGCAAAAGGTATCAATTTGTTTGCTTTAAGCACGAAAAAAAAACGAAACAACGTTAAATCGATGTCGAGCCCTTCGCTATGTAGGGTGCGACATTCACAAAAATATGGCTACTTTACCACAAAATCCACCAGATTTTTAATTTTTGCTATGCGAATTTTCTTGATAGGCTATATGGGATGCGGTAAAACCACCGTAGGGAAGCGTCTGGCGAATAAGCTAGGGCTCCGTTTTCTCGACTTGGATAGCTACGTGGAGGAGAAATATGGGAAAACGGTAGCCGAACAGTTCGAGGAGGTTGGCGAATCCGGATTCCGTGAGCGTGAGCGTAATGCCGTGAACGATATATGTGCGCAATTTGATGATATTCTTGTTTCTACTGGCGGCGGCGCGCCTTGCTTTTTCGACAATATGGAAACGATGAATGCCGCAGGGGTGACAGTCTACCTAAAGATGACGGCCTTGGCGCTTGCTAGCCGCTTGAAAGGAGCTCGCAAGAGCCGTCCTTTACTAAGGAATAAAACGGAGGAAGAGCTTGTCGCCTACATTGAAAAGACACTTGGCGAGCGCGAGGTGCACTACAATCAGGCTCACATTGTAGTTTCCGCGTTAAGCATCGATGTGGATGGGCTGGTGAATCGCATATACCATGCGTTAAATCCACGCTAGAAGCCGACCCCTATCCCCAATTTCAAATAGCGTGAGCTAAAGCCGTTGTTGGCAACAACGTTGTTTGCGCTTAAGTCCGTTATACCGTAATGGAATGATACATCTATTATAATGGATAACTTTCCTACAGGAATAGATGTGCCACATCCTGCTATTCCGCAGGCCTGCATGTTCTGAACCTTCTTGGTAACATCAACGTAGGCGGTGCTCGAAGTGTACGTACTTCCTATCGAACTTTCTTTATTCAAAGCGGCTTGTGCTTTTACGATATAGGTGCCCGATATGCCAATCTTTAGGTACATATCTGGCGAAGCATTGGGCAGGTGGTATTTCGCTGTAACGGGGATGTCTACCCCATACATGGTAAGATCGACCGATTTTACATCGCTAAGAAATGATGAACTTGGGTTGAACACCAGCGAAGATGGAACTTTTTCCCCTCCAAATTGGATGAAGTTAACCTCCACCTGTCCACCAATATTTTCGATGAACTTGTATTCGAAGAATCCTCCACCAAAAAAGCCAAAGTTGCAGTTGGAACTGCTGCTATTGTCTGGGGCTATACTTGATATGCTAATGCCACCTGTAGCCCCGTAGCTGAATGGGGCATTTGATTTGGATGACTTGTAGGATCGCCTTGGTTTTGCCGCTATGTCAGAGGGCATTTCTACTAGTATTGCTAACAGTAGAAGTAGCGTGAGTAATTGTGTGAGTGATTTCATGCGTCCAAATGTTGATGTTGTTCCCTATAAAACGTTCATTTCTAACCCTAAGAAACTTTTCGCTAAGATAGTTTATTTAAAAAAGGATTAAAACTTCATCTAAAGATTATTTTGGTTGGAGGTCTGGATTTAGATTACCTATCTTTGACCAGTTGGTTAAACCGATTAATCAAACTTAATGGTCAAAGATAAAAACGTTAATATGGAACAGTCAGCAGAGGGGAAAATACTAGCTGCCGCCAAAAGGGTGTTTGTAGAAAAAGGTCTTGATGGTGCTCGGATGCAGGAGATTGCTGATGAGGCGGGGATGAGTAAGGCTTCGCTTCATTATTACTACCGATCGAAGCAGCATTTATTTGATGGAATTTACATGCAGGTATTCAGCGATGTGATTCCGCGCATATTTGAGATAATAAATTCAGACTTATCGCTCTTCGATATAATAAGGCGTTTCTTTGAAATGCATATCGAGTTTTTAAAGCAGGATCCTTCCACTCCAATGTTTGTTTTAAGGGATATAAATAGAGTTCCGCATTTGCTGGAAAGAATATTGAAGGAGCGTAATGTGGATATATACGCAGCCGTAAACGCTAAAATTGCAGATGCCGTGGAGAGGGGCGATATTAAGTTCATCAGGGGAGAAGAACTCATCTTAAATATGGTTTCGCTTAGCATCTTTCAGTTCGCAGGGGCTCCTATCTTTAAAACAATAGGAAGAATTTCTGATGAGGATTTCGATAAGCTTATAGAGGAGCGAAAAAAAACGCTGGCAGAGTTTGTTATTAGTGCTATTAAAAGATAAAACATAAGATATGATTCGATTAATTCTAGGACTCATCTTAAGTGGAACTATCTCTGCCAATGCTCAGGAGATGAAGTTAGCTGATTGCTGGCAAAAAGCAGAGCAGACCTATCCTCGAGCAAAGGATAGGCAGGAATATGAGCAGATTGCCAATTTGAAGATGTCAAATCTGAAAACGGCTTATCTGCCAAGGGTTGATGCTAACGCGCAGGCAACCTACCAATCGGATGTTACCCACATGGATTTGAGCAATATCCCAATTAAAGGTCTTTCGATTGCTTCGCCGGATAAGGATCAGTATAAGCTTACGGTGGATTTGAGCCAGCTGATTTGGGATGGCGGACAGGTTACAGCGTCTAGGAAGCTGGAGTTGGCAGGATTGACTGCCGATAATATGCAAGTTGCTGTCGATTTGTATGCGCTGAAAGGACGTGTTACGCAACTCTTCTATGGAATTGTTCTTAAGAAGCAGCAGTTTAAGATTCAGGAGGCGCTAAAAGCCGATTTGCTGCAGAAGTTAAGCAAAACATCGTCGGGTGTGCGTAATGGGGCTGTGCTTAAGGCAAACGAGCTGCTGCTTAAGGCTGAAATCGTTAAGCTTAATCAGGAAATGGCATCAACGGAAAGTGATAGGAAGGGGCTAGTTGATGCGCTGGCTGTGCTAGTTGGATCAACAATCTCCTATTCTTCCAATTTTGTATGGGATGAGGCTCCATCGGCAGGTGGATTGCGACCTGAACTTGAGCTTTTCAAGTCGCAGAAGGCTCGACTTGATGTGGCTAACGAGCTTTACACTGCAAAGCGAATGCCTAAGGTTTCTGCTTTCGGTCAGGTTGGATATGGTAAACCTGCGCTGAACATGTTCAACAGCAGCTTCGATTCTTTCTACTACGTTGGGGTTAAAGCAACTTGGAACATCTTTGATTGGAATAGCACTAAGCGAGATCGACAGACCTTAAGGTTTCAACAAAACATGGTAGACACCCGTCAAGCGATGTTTGAGCAAGCGCAGAAGATGGAGTTGGCGCAAGAGTCTAAGTCATTATCGAAATATGAGAACCTTTTGATAACTGATGAGGAACTTATTATTGCTCGTGAGGAGGTTGCTAAATTATACTCGGTGATGTACGACAACGGTGCTATCGATGCGGCTGATTATGTAGGTCGTCAGACGGAACTGAAGCAGGCAGAGCTCAATCGCGAGATGCATAAGGTTATGCTTGCTTTTAGTAGGGTAAATGTCAATATTATTAATGGTAAATAGGAGAATTGTATGAGAGCTTATATAGTGGTAGCCGCAATAGCGGTAGCAGCATTGACTGGATGCAATGGCGGAAATGAGAAAAATGATGCCTACGGTAATTTTGAGGCTGTTGAAGTGGTTGTTTCCTCGGAGGTTAATGGACTAATTACTTCGGCTTCGGTTGTAGAGGGAAACGAAGTTGGCGTAGGTCAGGTTCTTTGCACGATAGACTCGTTGCAGAATAGGTTAAGGATCGATCAAATGCAAGGAATGAAGGAGGCAACTCAATCGAAGGTTGGGACTATTGAAGCGCAGATCGCCGTGCTTCAAGCACAGAAGCAGACTGCTGATAAAGATTACGCCCGAATCTCTGCAATGCTAAAGGATGGAGCCGCAACTCAGCGCGATTACGATAATGTTAGCGGGCAATTGAATGTAATAAACCGACAAATTGCACAAGCCAAGAGCCAGCTGGCAGGAATTCAAGGAGAACTAAAAAGCCTCACCTCGCAGGAGTCGCAGGTTGCCGATTTGGTTACGAAGTCGGTGGTTAAATCGCCAATTGCAGGAACGATTCTCGATAAGTACATCGAAAAGGGAGAACTGGCTGTTCCTGGTAAGCAACTCTATAAGATTGCAGATACCAAGACGCTGGTGCTAAAGGTGTACGTTTCGGGCTCGCTTCTTCCAAAGGTGGTGGTTGGTAAGAAGGTTGCAGTTTACATCGATAAGGATAAGAAATCTGACGAGAAGTTGGAGGGCGTTGTAACCTGGGTTTCGCCACAGGCTGAGTTTACTCCAAAGATCATCCAAACCAAGGAGGAACGGGTTGATTTGGTTTACGCCGTTAAGGTTAATGTACCCAACGATGGTAGATTGAAGATTGGAATGCCTGGTAGTGTGGTATTCTAGTTGTGAGTACTGAGAAGTGAATAAAAAAAAGTGATGATAGCACTCAGCATAGAGAATATCAGAAAGCATTTTGGCGAGGTGGAAGCGCTGAAAGGTGTTTCGTTGAGCATAGAACAGGGGGAACTATTTGGGATAATTGGTCCAGATGGTGCCGGCAAGACTACCTTGTTTCGGTTGATTGCCTCGCTTCTGCTTCCTTCGTCGGGGAAGATAACTGCACTCGGGCTCGATTCGGTGAAGGACTACAAGCAGATTCGAAAGATGGTGGGCTATATGCCCGGAAGGTTCTCGCTTTATCCCGACCTGACGGTTGCGGAGAATCTCAACTTCTTCGCATCGGTTTTCGGGACAACCATAGAGGAAAACTACGACCTGATTAAGCCTGTGTTTAAAATGTTAGAGCCATTTAAAGACAGGCCTGCAGGAAAGCTCTCGGGGGGAATGAAGCAGAAGCTAGCCCTCTCCTGTGCGCTGATCCATAAACCTGAATTGCTGCTGCTCGATGAGCCTACAACGGGCGTCGATGCTGTATCGCGAAAGGAGTTTTGGGAAATGCTTAAAATGCTAGAGCAGCATGGCATCACCATTGTAGTTTCGACGCCGTACATGGACGAGGCAAGCCTTTGCGATAGGGTTGCGCTCATTCAGTCGGGTGAGATCCTTAAGGTCGATAAGCCTTCTGCCATTATAAGAGATTTTAGCAAGCCGCTCTACGCTCTTCCAACGGTAAACATATACGCATCAATTAAGGCGTTGCGGGCGATGCCCGAGGTGGAAAGCGCATTCGCTTTTGGACAGAACGTACACGTTGTGCTGAAGAACGAAAATGCCAGAGCGAGCGTTGAGCAGAAGCTCGCAGAATGCGGAATCGCTCAACCCTTACAGCCAACCGAGGCGACCATCGAGGACTGCTTTATGGATTTGATGGTCTCGGTTAAGTAGCTGCTGAAAGAGGTAAACAGCTATCGCTTTAATTAGATTGTTTAGGCTCAAAACTGAAGCGCTGCTTCTTATCGGAGGTTATCCCCCGCTGGCGGGGGCGAGGGGGTGGAAGCAAAGGCGGCAATGAAAAGTCTTTTACTCACGTAAAATCAGCAATAATGGACAACTCGGGCTATAATAAAAAGCTGAAATCGTTTGCCAATAGCTTGCGGCATAACATGACTAAGGCAGAAGCTTGTCTTTGGAAGTACGCTTTGGGCAATAGGCAAATGATGGGCTTACAGTTTCGAAGGCAGCGTCCTATTCTTAGCTACATTGCCGATTTTGTATGCCTTGAATTGAAGCTAGTTATTGAGGTTGATGGCTACTCTCATCAGCTAGAGGAGGTCCATCTTCGTGATATGAAAAAGGAAGACGATCTTCGAAATGCAGGGTTCCGAATTCTTCGATTTTCCGATAACGAGGTGTTAAATCACATTCAAATGGTAAAAGAGGAGATTGAACGAACGATTATAAGTGTAAAGGGGGAGACTTAATGAAGGCTCCGTCCACCCCCTACCCCCGCCAGCGGGGGATATCCTTCGATTGATTGCTGGTTTATTCCTCAGCGAAGGCGAATTGAGGGTGGCATTTGGGGTTGAGCCTTTTATGCATGCTAAATGTGCCGCCGTATTTAGGCTAGCGTCTTTTTTCAAACAAGAATTATGATTACCGATAGCAAGATAATAGAGGTTAAAGATCTGGTAAAGAAGTTCGGCAGCTTTGTTGCCAACGACCATTTGACCTTCGACGTTTACCAAGGCGAGATATTCGGTTTCCTTGGGGCAAACGGCGCCGGGAAAACCACCGCCATCAAGATACTTTGCGGGCTATCCTCGCCCACATCGGGGAAAATCTCGGTGGCAGGCTTCGATGGCTACACGCAAACCGAGCTGATTAAGCGCAATATCGGCTACATGAGCCAGAAGTTCTCGCTATACGAGGACCTAACGGTTGCCGAGAACATCCGATTCTACGGAGGCATCTACGGAATGGCGATGAAGGAGATCAAGCAGAAGACGGAGCAGCTGCTAAAGCGCTTAGGCTTTTACGAGGAGCGTAATACCCTTGTTGCATCGCTTCCACTTGGATGGAAGCAGAAGCTTGCCTTTTCCGTTGCCATATTTCACGATCCCAAAATCGTATTCCTTGACGAGCCAACGGGCGGCGTTGATCCCATAACGCGCCGACAGTTCTGGGAGCTGATATACGAGGCAACCGAACGCGGTATAACCGTGTTCGTAACCACCCACTACATGGACGAGGCGGAGTACTGCAACCGCGTTACCATTATGGTAAACGGCAAAATTGAAGCGCTCGATACCCCAACGATGCTTAAGGAAGCCTATAAGGCAGAAACTATGGACGAAGTCTTTCTAAAGCTCGCCCGATAGGGAGTAGGGAGAAGGGAATAGCGATTAGAGAGTGATTGACGAACGGGAGCGTTGAGACCTATTTTAGTAATCAATGTTCTTTATCCTCCCGCTTAGGCGGGAGGTAGGGGAGGGTAAAAGACTTATAAGTAAGGTTATCCCTCAATCTCGAAAACTCTTCGCTTACATCAAAAAAATGAAGTAGAACATGAAACTAAAGAGGCTAGGTAGCTTTTTGTCGAAGGAGTTTAAGCATATCTTCAGGGATAAGCGTTCGATGCTGATCCTTTTCGGAATGCCGGTTGTGCAGCTGCTGCTTTTCGGATACGTTATTACCAACGAGCTGAAGAACGCTAACGTAGCGGTGCTCGACAAAAGCAAGGATGCTACCACCAAAAAGATAATCGGCGCGTTGGATGCTTCCAACTACTTTCAGTGTACGGATTTCCTGACGGACGAATCGCAGGTGAAGGAGGTGCTACGTTCGGGGAAGGTGAAGATGGTTGTTGTGTTCGACGCCAGCTTTGAAAAGAACTTGGTGGATCATAAAAAGGCGCAGGTGCAGATTGTTGCCGACGCCGCCGAACCCAATGTGGCCAACGCATCGGTAGGTTATACCTCGCAGATCGTTAACAAGGCGGTGAACGATATCTTTCACCAGGAGATGAATAGAGGTGTGATCGTTCAGCCACGAATGGTGTACAACGAGGAACAGCAAAACGTCTTCATGTTTGTTCCTGGAACCATGGCGCTTATCCTAATGCTGATCTCCGCCATGATGACCTCCATAACCATTGCTCGCGAGAAGGAGCGCGGAACGATGGAGATCCTGCTGGTATCGCCACTAAGGCCGTCGCAAATAATAATGGGCAAGGTGCTTCCCTACTTCTTCCTGTCGTTTATCAATGCGGTTGTCATCTTGCTGCTAAGCCAGTACGTGTTTGGGCTTCCAATACGCGGCAGCTACGTTCTGCTGCTGGCCGAAAGCATGCTCTTCATCCTGATGGCGCTTTCGCTGGGCATCCTTATCTCTACGGTTTCGGCAAGCGAGCAGCAGGCGATGTTCATATCGATGTTTGCGCTGCTGATGCCTACCATGCTGCTCTCGGGCTTCATCTACCCCGTGGAGAATATGCCCTCGTGGCTTCAGGTTATCTGCAACATCATTCCGGCACGCTGGTTTATCGTCATCGTTAAAGGAATAATGCTGAAGGGGAGCGATCTGATGGGGGTGTGGAAGGAAACGCTCGTGGTGGTTGGCTTCACCGCCATCTTTATCATTGGTAGTATTAAGAAATTTAAGGTAAGGCTGGAGTAGGTAAGACTTTAGATATTAGATGTTAGACGTTAGACACAAGACGCAAGACACAAGACGGGATGGAGATGATTAAGTGCGTTTATCTTGATACTTGTGTCTTGAATCTTGAATCTTGATACTTGAATCTTGAGTCTTTTAATCAATCTCCTGTAATAACTTCTTCAAATTAAAACTATGCGAACCGTTCTATTTATACTTCAGAAAGAGTTTAGGCAGATATTCCGAAACAGGAGTATGCTTCCCATCATCTTTGTTTTACCGGTGGTTCAGCTCTTGGTGCTAATCCACGCGGTTACCTTCGATGTGAAGTCGTTGAGCTTAGTGGTGGTGGATAACAGTAGAAGCTCCGACTCGCGCGAGCTCGTAAACAAGTTCGTCGGATCATCATTCTTCCTGATGAAGGATTATCCGCAGAGCAGCCAACAGGCAATGGCCCTCATCAATAGCGGTAAGGCCGATCTGGCGCTGATTATCCCCGAAGGGTTTAGCCTTAAGCAGGTGAGGGATGGAAGGGTGAACGTGCAGCTGCTCGTTAACGCCATCAACACCACGCAGGCAACGCTGGCAAATGCCTACGCGAACTCGATTATTGGTGATTTCAACCGCACCAAGCTACCTCCGGGCGCCATCGATAACGTGTACGCCGCCGATGTTCGTCCGCAGTTCTGGTTCAACCCAACGCTCGACTTCAAGATTTACATGTTCCCCGGAATCTTGGTAATCCTGGTCACCGCCATTGGGCTTTTCCTTTCGGGGATGAACCTGGTGCGCGAAAAGGAGATAGGCACCATCGAGCAGCTGAACGTTACGCCCATCAAGAAGTGGCAATTCGTGGTGGGGAAGGTGCTGCCGTTCCTCATCATCGGGCTTTTCGAGATCGGCTTGGGCGTTCTCCTCGGAAGGATTGCTTTCGGCATTCCGTTCGTAGGCTCGGTTGGGACGCTTTTCTTAACCACCTTCACCTATCTTCTTGTGGTGATTGCCCTCGGAACGCTAATCTCCAACCAGTCGAGCACCCAGCAGCAGTCGATGTTTGTTAGCTGGTTCTTCATGATGCTATTCCTGATGATGAGCGGGCTTTTCAACATCGTCGAGAGCATGCCGCAGTGGGCGATATGGCTCAACAAGCTCAACCCGATCTCCTACTTCATCCTGATTATTCGAATGGTGATGCTGAAGGGGGCTACGCTTTCGGATATTGCCGTTCCGCTGGGCTCGCTGGCTGCCTACGCGGCTGTTGCCATGACGCTAGCCATCACCTTATACCAAAAGAAGACGGCTTAATCAATATCACTTAACGCATAACGTATGAAATCGAAAAGGCACTACTATATCGACCGAGTTTCGGAGATGATACTCGACACCGCTAACGTAAACTTCAAGGTGGATGAGATTGCCTCGTCGATCGGGGTTACCAAGAAGACGCTCTACAACTATTTCGACAGCAAGCAGCAGCTCTTGGAGTGCGTCGTTGATAGCTACCTGAAGAGGGGGATTGACGAGATTCGGACCGAGGCAGCTACGATCGGGCTCCCCATTGCCTCGCTTGTAGCCGTGGGGCGAAAGGTAAGCGCCCTACAGCATAGCCTCGCGCGGCATCCTGCCATCACCCGCGAGCTGGTTGATGCGGCTTCGGCGCAGCGAATCGTTGGCGAGCGCCGCGAAGAGCTGCTCGCCGTGGTTGTTCATTTCTTCGCGAAGGGATCGCGTACGGGCGTCTTCGACGACGATCTGGATGCGGTGCTGGCGGGTAAACTCTTCCTCTCGGGCGTAGAGGCGGCGGCGCATCGGCGCTTTGCCACGGCAGATGGTCGTACCGTCGAGGGCGAGTTGAGCAAGGTGATGTACTACATGCTAAAGGGGTGCTGCTCGTCGGATGGGCTGCTGAGCCTTCGCGAGGCGCTCGATCTCCGGGTTGTTGCCTGCTAGACCTTTCCTCTTCTCCTCGTTGATCAATAAAACGCTATCTTTACCTCTACCTTAAACGTGGAGGCTATGCTTGCTGTTATCATCCTTTTTACCGTTGGATTCCTTGCCGGACTTCTTCTGAAGCGGTGGATTAGGTCTACCAAGCCCATCGAGCGGTTGGTGACCATCGCCATTTGGCTGCTGATCTTTATCCTTGGAGCCAACGTTGGCTTCAATAGGGTGGTGATGGGCAACCTGCATACCTTGGGCTTGTGGGCTTTAATCATTGCCGTGGGATCGGTTGCCGGAAGCATCGCCGTTGTTGCCCTCGTTCAGCGCTACATCTACAAGGGGAGGGGCTAGGCGATGAAGGGAAGCATTATTGTTCTATCCGTCTTCGTAGCTGGAATGCTGCTCGCCTACTTTGGCGTTCTTCCTTCTGTAATGGCTCAATACGACCTGAGCACCATCGCCCTCTACTTCCTGATGCTTATGGTTGGCGTGAGCATTGGTGCCGACGAGCATGTTGTTGCCATACTCAAGTCGGTAAGCTTTAAGATTGTTCTCGTCCCCGTTGGTGTTGTGGTGGGCACCACTATCGGAGCCTTTCTGGTATCCTTTCTGGTTAAGGGGATTGATACGAAGAACGTGCTGGCTATAGGTTCGGGCTTTGGCTACTACAGTCTGTCGAGCATCTTTATCGGAAAGATTAGCGGTAACGAGATGGGAGTGGTGGCGCTTCTTGCAAACATGATCCGCGAGCTCTCCACGCTGATGCTTGCACCCCTCTACGTTCGCCTCTTTGGTCGATTGGCTCCCGTTGCAGCAGCCGGCGCCACGGCAATGGATACCTGTCTTCCGGTTATCATGAGGTACTCGGGAAAGGAGGTTGCCATCATCGCCCTCTTTAGCGGTATTGCGCTAACGGTGGTAGTCCCGTTTCTGGTGGTGTTTATCTTGGCGATGTAGGGGAGAATCAAGATTTTATTATTTCGAGGTTAGAACCTTATCAATTTAATCAAAGGTTTAATTCGATGCACGTTATCCTCCCGTTTAGGCGGGAGGTAGGGGGCTATCTTCGAAAAGAAATAGTCATATGTTGTAGTTTAGTTGGGCAATTCTGTAATAGGTACGTACGAATTAGTACTAGCCAGCCCAACTACCCTTGCCTCCCGCATTACGGGAGGATACAGAGCGATTAATCAACGTCGTGGCGTTGGTGTTGAGGTTTCCCTTCGCAACGGATTCTCTTTTGCCCGAGCCTTACCTCTCACCCCTCTCCACAATATACCTCTCCAGCTCCTTAATCCTATCGGGGGATAGGGCATCGATCATTTTGTGGATGGACACGGACGTTTTGCTGCGGCGTAGTGGCTGTAGGGGATGGCTTTTGTTGTCTTTACTCTCATCGGATGGAGTCCAGTCAAGTAAATCGTTGGGTGTGCAGCCGTAAGTTTCGCATAGGTACTCGAGTTCATCGAGATTGACGGTTGCATTTCTTCCATGCATCAGGTTGGTGATCTTATGGCGCTGGTATCCGTTGCTTCGGAGATGCTGGTAGGGATCTTCGATTCCACGCGATAGCAGAATGCGGTAAAGGTTTAGCTTTAGCATAACGCTGATATTTAATCGTTAATCATGCCATTAAGGTACGAATAAATTTTGTTTAACAGCGTGCTTCCCTTTGCTGATTTTTCTTTGGGCCACCTTGTTCCTTCAGAGGGGCGATTGGTATTCGCTATGGAAAAGGTAGCGTAGCGGCTTGCGATTGGTGTATCGGTGCCCCAATTTGGTGGATGCGTTGCCGCGATTGGTGCGCGGATTGCCGCATCTGGTGTATGGGTAATCGCATTTGGTGCTTACCTCGAAGGGAATATAGATAATGCTTTAACCTATGCTGATTAGGCTAAAGCATATATCGATTAGGTTGAGGCGTAAAGGCATTTGGCCAGGATGTTATGGCGTAATTCGAAGACCTAAGTCTATTTGTTTTGAGAATTGCTTGATAAAACGCTCTTTATCCTCCCGCTTAGGCGGGAGGTAGGGAGTAATTGACGAATAAAACTAATATCTACTTAAGGCAAAATAGCAATCATCGCCTGCTAAATGACATTGCTCGCATAAGTTCGAGTACAACCCACCCCTTACCCCTCCCGAGGAGGGCATAAAGAGCGATTAATCAGTGTCTATGCTAATAATTGGGGCGCGAGTTTGTATTAGAGTTGTAGCTTATGGCATCCTTCGAAGATCTAAGGTTGTTTATTATGAGAATAGTTTGATACGAAGGTGGTTATCCCCTCCTTGGGAGGGGTAGGGGTGGGTTTTATGACGTTAATTATCGATAGAACTCAACTCTATTACAGTATTCTCAATGACTAGTAAAACACCTTTGATGTTTTGAAACACTTCAACATCCTGAAAGCGGAGTAACCTGATGCCAAGTTCCTCTAAGCGTCTGCTTTTATCGACATCCTTTGCATAAACCTCTTCCAGCTGATGAGAATACCCATCGATTTCAATGGCTAGCATTAAATCGTTACAGTAGAAATCTATGATATAGCTATCAATTGGCTTTTGGCGAGTGAAATCATAGCCAAGCATCTTCTTTGCCTTAAGATAGTTCCATAGAATTACCTCCGATTTGGTGGAATGCTTTCGTAGATGCTTGGCTAGCTCAACTAGCTTGGGATTGTAGGGAATTATCTTTGGCTTATTCATGGTATTGTTTACTTATTTCGACTTTACCCACCCCCTGCCCCCTCCGAAGGAGGGGATAATGAGCGATTAATTATTGTCTAAACCTTATTTATGAGGGTTTTGTTTTACAATCCCTTTATCTAAATCCCTACCGCTTACAGATAACATTATACGGGCAGTACTTTTGGCACATCTGCGCTGGGTCGCCCGTCTGATCGAAGGGCTGAGTCGAGCCAAAGAGTTCCGCTAGGGCGTTATCCAGGAACGAAACGTAATCCTCCTTGTAGTCGAAGAAGTTTTCGATTGGCTTAGGGGCATTGCGCCCCTCCTTTAGGGCTAGCGATGGCTCGAAGTCGTTGGTTTGGATGCCGCGAACGAAGTAGAGCGCTGGCTTAATGTTCTTCACCTCGCCCTTTTTGCTGATGTCGTACATCAAAGAGTATAAAAACGTCTGCATGGAGCCCGAATACTTGGAGGTATCCTTACCCACGAACATCTTTTCGAATCCGGCAAACTCGTTTTTGCCCTTGTACGCTCCCGTTTTGTAATCTACAATGCGGGTAACGCCGTTAAGCCGATCCACACGGTCTAATCGTCCTTTTAGGAAGATGTTTCGTGTTTGTCCATCGACAGTAAACGGATGCAATGCCGCCATTCCCTCTTCCAAGGATACCATTGCCAGCGTCGATCCCTGCTTTATCAGCTCCAAATCGTACTTAAGTATTCCCTGAATGTACTTGGTAACGACCCTTTTCACCAAAAGGAACTTGCCATTCATCTTAAGCAACGACTTACCCTCTTCGCTCTTGATAAATTCTTTAGCAAATGCATCATCAATCACCTTTTCGATACGCGATTGGTCGTTAAGCAGCGCCTCCAGCTTGTTGGCAGCGATGCTTTCCTTACCCAGCTGCTGGTAGATGACATCCATCGCTTCGTGAAGGATCTTACCGAAGATCTGATTGCTGATATCCTCCTCCACATCCTCCTGTTCCTTTACGTCGGCGATGTAATTGAAGTAGAATTTTAGCCTACAGGTGAGGTAAGACGAAATGGCGCTTGGCGAAAGCCCTCTACGGCGGCTTCCATCGACGTACTGGTTGAGGATTTCCATCACCTCCGGCGACTTTTCGATGGTAATAGCGGGCGAAGTCTTAAATCCCAACGAGTAGCCGATTGTTTGCTCGGTGATTTCGAGACCGCTTTCGAACTTAAGCTGCTGCAGGAAGCGGCTCATCTCGCCGGTGCTTCGCTCATCGGCTTTAGTGTTGTACAAAAGGTGAATATTGCCTGCCCTTTGCAGCAAACGGTAGAAGTAGTAGGCGTACATCGCCTCCTGCTGCTCGTAGGTTGGCATGCCAAAGGCTCTTTTAATGTTGTAGGGGACAAAAGATGGCTGCTGAGCCACTGCTGGGAAGCGGTCATCGTTTAATGATAGGATGATAACGTTCTCGAAGTCGAGGTTACGCGTCTCTAGGATTCCCATAAGCTGCAATCCTGCTACCGGAAAGCCTTCGAACGGAATGCGAATGCCGCTAAGCGCCTTCCTAACCAAGCTGATGTACACCTGTAGCGATATATCCATCGCCTCGCGCACCAAAGCCGTGTGCAGCTTGCGTAGGGCTACCAGCGTAGTGTTGATAAACTCGACGTAGTGCTCCGATTGCTCGTCGCTTTTGGCGTTCTCCCTGTCCAAAAGCTGCTCCAGTATCTCTATAAGGGCTGCCGATAGCCGCTGGTAGCTTACTTTTCCTTCCTTTTGCTTGTTGGGTGATGCCTCTATCGAGAAAATAGGTCCGATAAGCGGCAGCTGGCAGAGCCTACTCTGCGAAAGGAATATCTGATTCTCCTCCTTGATCTGCTTACGGACGTTTTCGAACTCCTCTATGCCCAAACCTTTAAGCAGCTGGTGGCTAACAATCGCCGAAACGTCCTTGTGGTAGAAGAAAACGCCATCATCGTTCGATTTAAGCGTTCTGTATAATGACAAAACGTGCTCGATAAGCGAGTAAACGGGCGTAATCTTTAGCGGATAGCCCATGGTAACGTTCACCGTTTCGATTTGTGGCGATGTAGATCCCTCGTCGCTGTACGAGATGGCAGAAAGTACTGGGGTAAGCAGCGTTTCGTCTGTGAAAACGATGGCAGTTTGCTCCGCTTTGCCTCCACGTGCAACGATATCCATTGCCAGCTGCGCCGCATACTTAGCCTGTATCGTGTCCGACGGTGTAGCAACAATGGTTACCTCCTTTTTCCCCTTGCTAAATAGATTCTTTGGGTTGAGATTCTTTGCCTCTGGGAACATTTCGAGATTCTTACGAAGGAAAAGCCCTGCCTCCTGCTCCTTACTCTTCACGTAGTACGAGTCGTAGTCGTAGTAGAACTCCGCATTTCGCTTACGCATGTAGTCGAACAGCACCTGCTCGCACCTATTCAATGCGTTGAAGCCCGCAAACACGGTATGCTCGGCATCAGCGAATAATTCCTCTCCGTTTTTCAGGTTTTGCGCCATGTCGCGGTATATCATCCCCGAGTAGGCAAGCCCCTGCTCGCGCAAGCGCTGGTTAAACTGCTTGTAGATGGGCAAAAGCGCCTCCCAAACCGATAAGAACTGGCTCTGATACTCGTTCTGCTGGCTCTCCTTCGCCTCAAACGCCTTCCAAAACGATGCAATGATCTCGCGTTGCTCATCGGTAAGGAACGAAAGGTCGTCGGTTAGCTCCTTTTCGGCTGCAAGGTTGCGGAAAAGCTGATCGGGCTCTACCATATACTTATCTATAGCGTCGAAATCGTTGAGCAGCGCCTCTCCCCAGAAGTAAAACTGGTCGAAAGTCTCGTTAGTCTTCTTCACATCGGCAAAAGCCCGGTACAGCTCGATGATAAGCCGGTAGCTATCGGCTACTCGCAGCGACGTATGCCCATGGATAAACTCGTCAATGCCCACATACCGTGGTTGCCACGTTGGTTGCTTTATCAATTTGGCTAATGCCCGCGAGAAGTAGTAACGAGCCCTTCGCGAAGGGAATACAATGGTTAGCTTATGGATGTTATCGCCGTGCTTATCGTATAGCGTGCGAGCGAGATCGGAGAGGAAGGAGGTCATTATCGGTAATGGTTTGTCTGATTAGTACGAAGATAGCGGTATAGTTTCAATAATCTCTTGCTACTATCAACAAAAACGTCGGGTAAACCGTATTTCAGATCACATGTACCGTATTGCTATCGTTTAAAGCGAGTAAACAAGTGCTACACTGATGCTAAAAGCGCTATGAGAATCGTTTTCTTCTTTCTTATGGTTCGAGAGTTCTTCCATTATCACCTTGCTATCTCCCGAAAAGAGGTAGTAGTATTTGGAGTGAAGAATAAGATGAACACTTTCGAAATCGTAGCTCCATCTAACGCCTAAATCGAAGCTCGGAACAGCCTGATGGTTTTTGCGAGTTACCAAGTATTGTGATTCGATAAGTTTACTGTTGGATGAATTCCATGTAGGTTGTGTACTTTCGAATTGACAGCTGTAACTACCATTGTAAAGTCCTAACGATAGACCGCTCTCTACTTCCAATGTTTGAGGAAAGAACCCAAATGTAAGCAAGTCGAATAGGATAGAGCCTAAATTGTTACTCTTTTTTTCGGAATCTCGAAGCTTTCCTCGTTTGGTGAGTGCGTAAGAGACGTTTAGTGGGATCTGAACGTACCTACTTCCATCCCAAAGGTCAAATTTCATGGAGTTAATTCCCATATTTATTGCCACACGCTCGTTAGGGTAGTAGCTAGCGGCAATTCCATAGTATAATCCCGATGCTTTGCCTAACCCTACGCCAAATTTTTCTTGGCTAATGGCGTAAAACCCAGTTTCGGCTCCAACAGCAAAGCGCTGTGCGCGAATTTGTGGTGTTGTAAGCAGCATTAGTAGTAGTAGCAGAAGCAGCGCTTTTAGTCTTTTGTCAATTGGTTGGAATAGATGACTCTTAGAGGACGATAATATGGATATCTGTTGCTGCCTATTTAATGAAAAGTACGATAGGTATAATGTATACGGAGGCATATAGGAAATAATTTTGCTCGAATATAGAAGATGCGCAGGAAAAATCATAGCGGATGAAAGTATTATTTGCTAACTCCAGTATCTATATAAAAACAACAAGGGCTTTCATTCCATCGGCTAGAGGATTGAAAGCCCTTGCTCTCTATTTTATTACGAAGGTTGAACCCTTCTTTTAGAAGCGAAACACCAGCGGCATCTTCCTTCCAAAGCCAAATGCTTTCGACGAAACGCGAAGGACTGGGGCAAACTGGAATCGCTTATACTCGTTCATGTTTACCAGTCGAACCACCTTGCGAACGACTTCGGGGCTGTATCCGGCTGCTGCAATTGCCTGCTCATCCTCCTGCCTTTCGATGTATCTAAATAGGATATCGTCGAGAACGTCGTAATCGGGCAGCGAATCGGTATCCTTTTGGTCGGGACGAAGTTCTGCCGAAGGAGCCTTGGTTAGTACGTTAACCGGAATAACCTCCTTCTCCTTATTGATAAGTTTTGCCAACTCGTAAACCTGTGTCTTGTAAACATCACCAAGAATCGACATCGAACCGTTCATATCGCCGTAAAGCGTACCATATCCAACGGCAGCCTCGCTCTTATTGGTGGTGTTGAGTAGAAGATTGCCGAACTTGTTGGAGATACCCATGAGCAGCGTTCCTCTAATGCGCGCTTGGATGTTTTCTTCGGCAACGTTCATGGGTAGATCGCCAAAGATCGGAGCTAGCATGCTTTCGAACGCCTTAAATCCCTCCTCGATGGTAACGATATCGTACTTAACGCCCATACGTTTTGCCTGCTCCACCGCATCGTTTACCGAGTGATCGGAAGAGTAGCGCGAAGGCATCATCAGTACGCGAACGTTTTCTGCTCCTATTGCTTCGGCAGCAAGGGCAAGCACGAGCGCTGAGTCGATACCACCCGAAAGACCAAGAACTGCGGTCTTAAAGTTCATCTTTGCGAAGTAGTCGCGTATGCCTATCACAAGGGCTTGACGAATTCGCTCGATGGAAGATGTCTTCTCGAAGTGGTTTGGCTTAAGATTGCTGGTGTTGATAACCCTGTAGTCCTCTTCAAACGACTTAAGGGCTTCGCATAGCTCGCCATCGGAGGAGAGAACCATCGATGAACCGTCGAAGATCAAGTCGGTGTTGGCGCCTACCTGGTTTACGTAAACAACCGGAAGCCCGTAGCGGCGAACGTTACCGAGAAACACGGAGAGACGCTCCTCTACCTTGTCGTGCGAAAAGGGCGAGGCAGCAATATTGATAACTATGTCGGGGTTTAGCTTCGAAAGGTTCTCCATCGGAGAGGTACGGTAGAGCTGATTCTTGCCAAAGCGGTTGGAAATTGGCTGATCGTCCCACAAATCCTCGCAAATGGTAATGGCTAAACGCTTTCCCTTATACTCTACAATGCTAAACTCGCTGTTTGGCTCAAAGTAGCGGTACTCGTCGAAGATATCGTAGGTGGGTAGAAGCGTTTTGTGGGCAATATGTTTGATCTCGCCATCGGCAATAAAGTAGGCGCTGTTGAAGAGCATCTTTCCCTTTTCGTATGGGTTAACGCTGGGAGCGCCAACAATCACTGCAATGCCATAAGAGTTGGCAACGAGCTGCATAATAGCAATCTCGCAGCGCTCTACAAACTCACGGCGCTCTAGTAAGTCGTGTGGTGGATAGCCGCACACGGCTAACTCCGAGAATACAACCAAATCGGCGCCATCGGCTTTCGCTTTGGCAATGCTCTCTAAAATCTTGGTTGTGTTCGCTTCGAAATTATTTACGTGATAGTTGAGCTGGGCAAGTGCTATCTTCATCTCCTTAACGTTTAGCATTTTTAATTGCCTGCTAAATTACGTATTTGTTTTGGAAGACCGAACTTCGAAGTGAGAAGTTAAGCGGGAGCAAGAAGAAGGTTAACCCGAGTCAAGATTAATGAAGTCAAAGAGGTTGAAGGATTTGGAAAACTCACAATCAACGCTCTTTATCACCTTCATTGGAGGGGTAAGGGGTGGGTTTTTTCGCTATTTCTTAGCGGTAGTCGTTTCTAAACGGTTCGGAACTAACATCTAAAGTCTCCTCTTAATAAAAAAGGAAAGGGAGCGTTTCTGCTCCCTTTCTTCTATATCTGTAAACCTATTCGATCATCCTAGAACATCACCCCTAGCTTAAACGAGATGTTGTTGAGGTTGATGTGCAGCGACGAGTTGTTAACCGTGTTGGTAAGCCCGTTGTTGTAGGTAACGCCAAATATTAATGCCACGTTGCCCCCAAGCGCGTATTCGGTACCAACACCTATTTGGTAGCCTAGGTTAAGAAAGTTCATCTCTCCATCAAGAACCTCGCCGTCCATTGCATCAGCACTGCCATGTCCCGAACCCGAAAATCCTTTAGACTTTAGCAGAATGGACGTTTTGAATCCAAGATTGGCGTAAAAGGAGTTATATCCAATGGGGTTAGTTTTAAGTTTTATGCCAATAGGTGCAGTTAAGTACTGAAGGCGATACTTCATACTTTCGCCCGAATTAATTTTGTAGCCGTCTCTATCTTTAGTGTCCAGCGAGAATCCTGTAGTGTTGTACTTCAGATAACCACCGGTGCTCTCGATAAAGACTCCGGAGTAAACGGCATAGTGTTCTGCGAAGTATTTGTCGATATTCAATCCGAATGCTATCCCTGGAATGGAGCCATCACCTTCAACCTTCTTGCGGTCGGAGCTAAGCCACGAAACCTGAGGGTCAACAGTTACGCCAAAATGGACTTGCGAATGGGCTGGAAGTAAAAATGCGAGCGCAAATAGAGCGGTTATTGCAATCTTCTTCATCGTTAATGCTATTTTTTGAGTTTAAGTGGAATGCTAACCGGGTTATGGTTGACATGCACGGGCAAATTTAGCGAAAGAAATATTGTAACCTTACAGCTTGTCTGATAATGTTGTCCAATTTGGTGGATAGCCTTGCCGTAAATTGCTATTTAATGTAAAAGAATTTCGTGCATACGCTTGTAGTTGTACCTTTGCAAAAACAAGAACGAAAATGAAGAAGTTGGTTTTACTATCCGTAATGGCAATTGCTATTATCGGGGTGGGGTGCCATAAAAGTAAGACGGGAGCTCCTCAAGCTGCCGATGTAAAGCCTGCCGAAAAGGCTGTGGATGTAAAAATCCTTCGATTTGATAAAGATCTGGCTTCGCTGAATGTAAATAATCTTGCGCCATCTATCCCAATCCTCAAAAAAAAGTACGGAAGCTTTATCGACTTATACTCCGATGGCATTCTCGGTATAGGAAAGACTTCTGATCCTGAATATTTAAAGGGGCTACATGCTTTTCTGACCTATCCGGTTGTTCGCGAAGCCTTCTCTGCAAGCTCAAAAGCCTTTACTCCCGAGGTAATCTCATCCATCGAAAAAGAGCTCTCTGCCGCATTTACCCTCTACCAGGGAACATTTCCAAACAAAACAATCCCCCATATCTTTTTCACCTACGTTGCCGGATTCAACCAGTCTGTAATGCTTACTGATGATGCGTTGGGTATTGGTCTCGACAAGTATTTAGGTGCTAAGTACGTCAACTATCCCAATATGGGCTTCCCCCGCTATCTTACGGCTAAGATGGTTAAGGAAAGAATTCCGGTTGATGTTATTTATGCTTGGGCAAATAGCGATTTCCCCATCCGCAAGGAGAGCGAGCCTTTGCTGTCGCACATTGTTTATCAGGGCAAATTGATGTACCTGGTTAGCCAAATGCTTCCTAATGCAACCGATACGCTAGTGTTCGGCTTCACTAAAAAGCAGATGAAATGGTGTACGAAAAACGAAAAGATGATGTGGAATTATCTGGTAGGTCAAAGCCTACTTTTCAACTCCGAAGGTTTTGTTCGAACCAAGTTTATTGATGAAGCCCCCTTTACCAATGTCTTCGCTGCCGAATCTCCAGGTAGGGCTGCCGTTTGGTTAGGCTTTAGAATAGTATCAGATTATATGCGCAATACCAAGTCGACCTTAGCCGATTTGATGAAGGAAAACGACTTTCAAAAGATCCTTACTGCTGCTAAGTATAGACCGTAGCAAAGTTGGTTACGTTAGATAATTTTTAATAGCATAATGAAGAGAGACATTGAAATTGCCCAGGAGGCAGCAATTAAGCCTATTGTAGAGATTGCAGCAACGCTTAATGTGCCAGCCGACGATCTTGAACTTTACGGAAAGTATAAAGCGAAGCTTCCTCTTAGCTTGATCGATGAGAATAAGGTAAAGAAGGCGAAGCTGATTCTTGTTTCTGCCATCTCACCAACTCCTGCCGGAGAAGGGAAAACAACCACCTCTATTGGTTTGGCAATGGCTATGAACAAGATTGGAAAGCAAACCACCGTAGTGCTACGTGAACCTTCGCTTGGACCTGTCTTTGGGATAAAAGGAGGTGCCACTGGAGGGGGATTTTCTCAGGTTCTTCCTATGGAAGATATTAACCTGCACTTTACAGGTGATTTTTCAGCCGTTGAAAAGGCGCACAACCTGCTTGCTGCATTAATCGACAACAATCTGCAAAGCAAGAAGCATAATCTTAATCTCGACCCACGAACCATTGCATGGAAGCGCGTAATGGATATGAACGACCGCGCTCTTCGTAATATCGTAATAGGATTGGGAGGTACTGCAAATGGTGTTCCTCGCGAAACAGGATTCGATATTACTGCTGCGTCGGAGATTATGGCTATTCTTTGCCTCTCTAAGAATATTGCCGATCTAAAAGAAAAGTTGGGCAACATTTTTGTGGGATTTACCTTTGATGGCAAGGCAATTTACGCTCGCGATCTTAATGCTCAAGGAGCAATGGCTACTCTTCTAAAGGATGCCATTAAGCCTAACCTCGTTCAAACTCTCGAAGGAACACCTGCAATTATTCATGGTGGACCTTTTGCTAATATTGCCCAAGGAACCAATACCGTTGTGGCTACTAAAATGGGAATGTCTTTATCCGATTATGTTGTTACTGAGGCTGGTTTCGGTTTCGATTTGGGTGGCGAAAAATTCCTTGACATCAAATGCAAGTATGCAGGGCTATCGCCTGCTGTAATTGTTCTAGTTGCAACTACCCGTGCGCTAAAGTATCACGGTGGCGCGCCTCTTAAGGAAGTCGGTAACTCGAATATTGAAGCGCTGAAGAAAGGTCTTGAGAACCTCGAAAAACATATCGAGAATGCCAAACTCTTCAACGTAACTCCTGTTGTTGCCATCAATAAGTTTACCAACGATACGCCAGAAGATATGGCTGCTATTGTAGAGGTTTGCAAGCGTCATGGTGTAATGGCTTACGAGGCTAACGTATGGGCTGAGGGTGGAAATGGTGCTTTGGAGTTGGCAGAGGCTGTTGTTAAGATTGCTGATACAAGCGATGCACAGTTTAAACCTCTTTACGATTGGAATGAGAGCATCGAAAAGAAGATCTCTACAATCGCTAACAGTATTTACGGGGCTGATGGTGTCGATTATCAACCTAAAGCAAAGGCTGCTCTCAAGAAGATTGTAAGTCTTGGATTGGAGCATCTTCCTGTTTGTGTGGCAAAGACACAAAAGTCTCTTTCCGATAATCCAAATCTGTTAGGGCGTCCTAAAGAATTTACGATTACTGTTAGAGATATTGAAATAGCAGCAGGTGCAGGCTTCGTTGTCCCAATTACTGGCGAAATGATGCGTATGCCTGGTTTGCCAGAGGAACCTGCATCAAACAATATCGATATTGATAACGAAAGTAACATAACTGGGCTGTTTTAGATTACTGCAGTTTTGTGATATGTTGTTATAGATATTGCGATCTTGCTGAAAAAGTCTCTGTGAAAAACTAATTGTTATTACAATCCGTTATATTTGGGACGATTTTAAATACGCTATATAACCTAAAAGAAGACCATGGATATTGCCATTAAAGAGCGTCTTGTTTGTCTCTTAAAAACGGAGGTTGTACCCGCTCTTGGTTGTACCGAACCTATTGCGGTATCGTTAGCCGTTGCAAAAGCACGCGAAGCATTGGGTAGTATTCCTGATGTCGTTGAAGTATTCGTTAGTCCCAATATTCTTAAGAATGGGATGGGTGTTGGAGTTCCTGGCACAGGAATGGTTGGTCTTCACATTGCGGCTGCTCTTGGCGCCCATTACGGTGATTCGGCGAAGCGGCTACAGCTGCTCGATGGCATAACTCCTGATATTGTGGAATTGGCAAAAAGTTTTGTTGGTTCAAAGAAGGTTACTATTGGTGTTAAGGACGGTATCGACAAGTTGTTTGTCGAAGTTGTTTGTAAGAAAGATGGTGATGAAGCAAGTGCCTACATTAAAGGCTGTCATAGCAACATTGTGCTGGTTAAGAGAAATGAGAAGATATTGGAAGGTTCTCTTGATGCTCTTACTCCATCAACAGGTTGTCCCTCTTCGGATGAGTCTAAGCCTGCGATAACCTTTAAGGATATCTACGAATATGCAACAACAACTCCCCTAGAGGAGATCGACTTTATCCTCGAAGGGGGTGTGATGAATAAGCGTATTTCCGATGAGGGGTTGCGTGGCGATTATGGCTTAAAGGTGGGTAAGTGCATTAAGAACAGGGTCAATACCAACATGCTCAAGGATGATTTGCTTACCCATGCGCTAGCGGTTACTACTGCAGCTTCTGATGCGCGTATGGCTGGAAATCTTCTTCCTGCTATGAGCAATTCGGGGAGCGGAAATCAGGGGATAACCGTAATGCTCCCTGTTGTTGCTGCTGCCGAGAAGTTGAATTCTTCGCGCGAGGAGTTGGCACGGGCATTGGTTATTAGCAATCTGCTATCAATTCATATCAAGTCACAAATGGGGCGCCTTTCTGCTCTATGTGGTGTGTCTGTCGCTTCTGCAGCTGCCTCCTGCGGTATCGTTTACCTTTTTGGAGGTTCCTTTGACCAAATGACCTATGCCATCAAGAATATGATTGGCAACCTAACCGGAATGATTTGCGATGGGGCGAAGGTTGGATGCTCCTTAAAGGTGTCTTCTGGTGTTTCGGCTTGCATTAACTCGGCGCTGCTGGCTATTGATAATATCTGCATTCAGGATACCGATGGTATTATAAACGAGGATGTGGAAGCCTCCATCGCTAATCTCGCGAAGATAGGTTCGGATGGCATGGTTGAAACAGACAAAATGATCCTCGATTTCATGCTGAAGAAATAGGAAAATGGTTAATAGATAGAAAAGGCTGCCGTTATTGGCAGCCTTTTCTATGATCGTTATCTCATCTCTAAGAATTTTATGTGATCGATAAGCAGGTTTGGTCTGTTAAGGTCGCCTGCTTGGCAGTAGTAGTACTGGTGTTCGAGCTTTTTATTCCCGTTTACTATTGCACCTGCTGGTAATATTTGCCCGTTATTCTTCAACTGTAGAATTTCATCTTTGGTAAGATACCCGGTGACTTCGAATTTGAAACAGGGCGCAAAAACAATCTTCTTTATCTGTTCCTTGTCGATCTCCTGATTCTTGGTTAGCTTGAAGTTCTCGAAGAGGTGAATTACCCCAGGCTTGATGCGGGTAAGCACGAAGTAGTCGTACTGGATTCGGTTTTTATGCCCATTCCCGTAGCTGGCATCAGCATTCCAATATTCGGTGTCGAGCAGCAGCAGGTTGGAGTAGTAGGGAACTGCTTTTACCAACAGTCGCTTGTTGTGATTTACGAGTAGCTCAAAGTTCTCGTACTTGTCGGTTTCCCATTCCTTCATCTTTTTAGGGTAACGTACAGATACCCCATTCATGTCGAGGTATTTCTTCATTCCGATTTCGCACAGTTTACCCCTGAAGGCTTTCGCAAAATCGGCTACGTTTTGCTGCTTGTGCGATCCCCAAAATAGCGATGTCAAGTTTTTCTTTTTACCAACCGTATGCGAAAAGGCGAATTCAAATGCTTCCTCTAATGCGCTTGTTAGAATAAAGTCGCTTTTAAAATCTTTTCCCTGTGTGGTGAGGTAAGATACTTCAATGTTTTCTAGTTCTTCTGTCATATTAGCTGGTATTGGTACTGCTCTAAATGTAGCATAAACAATTCAGGAATCCGATTTTTTATCGCATTATTTTAATGGTTTTCCTGCGAAATCTTTTCGAGGGGAAAATGTGCTTAAGCGCTACAATAGGGGACACAATTGGCTATCTTTGTTAGAATCCAAAAATATGGTACTATGCTTTCATCTCTTTTGGTAAAGAATTACAGATGCCTTAAATACTTGAAGGTCGACCAGTTTTCGCACGTTAACCTTATTACGGGCGAGAACAACACGGGGAAATCGACGCTGCTCGAAGCCATTTCGCTCTTTATTAGCCAGGGCGAGGTGGGGTGGATTTTTAAGCTGCTCTCGGAGCGAGGCGAGTACTACCGGTCAGAATCCGACAGCGATAGTACGAACTTCAACCTGAAGTCGCTATCGTCGCTGTTCTACGACCGGCAGGTTTTGGTTGACGACGAGGGTAGCAGCATCACCATAACCACCAACGGAAGCGAGAATGAGGCGAGCAGCCTTACCCTTCGAATTGTTGAGATGGGGAGCCAGCATGCGCTCGGGCTCGAGGTGGTTAACGCTTCGCAGAAGGTGGTTATGCCGCTGTTTATCGATCATCCTTCGCGCTTCTACTGCAACATAGAGTCGCTGTTCCCTTTTCAGCTGGTAAGGACTAGCACCAACTATAAGCTTAACGAGCAGCTTTGGGATAAGATCATCCTTACGGAGAAGGAGGACTTCACCATAGAGGCGCTTAAAATTGTCGATCCGAACATCGAGCGGTTGGCGTTTATCCAGATTGATGCCTCGGGGTACCGTAAGCCCGTCGTTAAGCTTAAGGGTAGAGATACCGTTATCCCGCTTTCGGGGATGGGTGACGGCATTAACCGGGTGCTATCCATCATCCTTGCCTTGGTAAACTGCTCCAACGGCATTCTGCTTATCGATGAGTTTGAGAATGGGCTTCACCACCACGTTCAGCATAAGCTGTGGGAGGTTATATTTAGCATGGCCAGCAAGCTGGGCATTCAGGTGTTTGCCACCACGCATAGCAACGACTGCATCTACACGTTCGAGCAGCTGCTCAACGACGATGTGCACATCAACGACGGGAAGCTCATCCGCCTCGATAATAGGGATGGAAAGATTGTTCAGGTAGAGTTTGACCCCGAGGAGATGCGCATTGCCACCGAGCAGCGCATTAACCTCCGATAAATTGAGGCTGTAGGTATGGATATAAGGGCAAAGGCAAGCAGAAAGCTGCTCGTTGAGGGAAGCGACGACCAGCACGTTATCTTGGCGTTGTGCAGCCGGCACAAGCTGCCGGTTACGTTTGATGTGGTAGACAACCGTGGCGTAACCAACCTCCTTAAAAGCATAAGCGTTTGGCTAAAGACCTCGTCGTTGGAAACGCTGGGGATGATCCTTGATGCCGACGAGCAGGTGGAGAAGCGCTGGCACGAGGTGAAGGGGCGCTTGGAGCAGGCGGGGTATCACCTCCCCGACCATTCGGTGAGGGGCGGCACCATCCTGCGCCAGCCGGGGCTGCCGGTGGTTGGCATTTGGCTGATGCCCGACAATATCTCCAGCGGCATGCTCGAGGATTTTCTAAAGTACCTGATTCCCGAAGGCGACCTGCTGCTGCCCGAGGCCGAGCGCACCCTCGACCGGCTGGAGCTGGAGCGCATCAACGGCTACAAGCACGTGCATCGGGCAAAATCGCTGCTGCACACCTGGCTGGCGTGGCAGGACAGCCCCGGCATGCCCATCGGCGTTGCCATTACGCACAGCTACCTCGATACCAACTCCGACCTCGGCTACGAGTTTGTGGAGTGGCTGCGGGAGTTGTTTGGATAGGATGAATACGAAAATACCCCTGACAGGGTTTTAAACCCTGTCAGGGGTAGGTGCAAATAAAAGAGAGGTTCTATTTTAGAACCTCTCTTTGCTTATGTTGCAGCTTCTTTTTTAGTAGCGGTAGTGCTCGGGCTTGTAGGGGCCTTCCACCTTAACGCCGATGTAGTCGGCCTGCTTTGCCGAGAGCGTGGTGAGCTTTACGCCCAGCTGCTCGAGGTGTAGGCGGGCAACCTCCTCGTCGAGATGCTTAGGCAGGCGGTAAACGTCGACCTTAAGGTCCTTCTCCCAAAGCTCGATTTGCGCAAGGGTTTGGTTGGTGAACGAGTTGCTCATCACGAACGATGGGTGGCCGGTGGCGCAGCCAAGGTTTACCAAACGGCCTTCGGCCAGCAGGAAGATGGCGTGGCCATCGGGGTAAACGTACTTGTCGACCTGTGGCTTGATGTTGATCATCTTGATGCCGGTCCACTTGTTGAGGCGGTCTACCTGAATTTCGTTGTCGAAGTGGCCGATGTTGCACACGATGGTCTGGTCCTTCATGCCGGCCATGTGCTCGGCGGTGATGATGTCGCAGTTGCCCGTGGTGGTGACGAAGATGTTGCCCTCGGGTAGGGTCTCCTCGATGGTCTTCACCTCGAAGCCTTCCATGGCAGCCTGTAGGGCGCAGATGGGGTCGATCTCGGTAACGATTACGCGGGCCCCGTAGGCGCGCATCGAGCGGGCGCAGCCCTTACCCACGTCGCCGTATCCGCAGACAACAACCACCTTGCCGGCGATCATCACGTCGGTGGCGCGCTTGATGCCGTCGGCGAGCGACTCGCGGCAGCCGTACAGGTTGTCGAACTTGCTCTTGGTAACCGAGTCGTTGACGTTGATGGCGGGGATCAGCAGCTCGCCGCGCTCCATCATCTGGTACAGGCGGTGAACGCCGGTGGTGGTCTCCTCCGAAACGCCCTTCCACTCGGCCACGGTGCGGTGCCACTTGCCGTGGTCATCCTTTAGGATCTGCTTAAGCGCATCGAGGATCACGCTCTCCTCGTGGCTGCCGGGGGTGTAGTCGAGCACCTTGGCGTCGTTCTCGGCGGCGTATCCCTTGTGGATAAGCAGCGTTGCATCGCCGCCATCGTCTACGATGAGGTTGGGGCCCTTGCCGCTGGGGAACGATAGCGCCTGGGCGGTGCACCACCAGTACTCCTCGAGGCTCTCGCCCTTCCAGGCGAATACGGGTACGCCGGCAGCGGCAATGGCGGCAGCGGCATGGTCTTGGGTGGAGAAGATGTTGCAGCTGCACCAGCGTACATCGGCGCCTAGGTCTACCAGGGTTTCGATGAGTACGGCGGTTTGGATGGTCATGTGCAGCGATCCCATCACGCGGGCACCCTTCAGGGGCTTCTTACCTTCGTATTTTTTGCGGATGGCCATCAGTCCGGGCATCTCCTTTTCGGCAATCTCAATCTCTTTTCTACCCCAGTCGGCTAGCGATAGGTCGGCCACCTTGTTGGGGAGCTTTTCGTCAATTGTATATGAAAACATGCGGGTAAATTTTTGCGCTAAGGTAGCGATTTATGGTTAATTGGGTGCTGCGTTGTTTGATGTTACGTTAACGTCTGCTCGATCTTAGGTACGGCCATTGGGCTATGCGGGGTTCGGCCTCTCCGGGCTGTCGGCGGGGTAGAACCATTAGGGCCTGTTGCGCTTCCCGATTTCATCGGCGGGTGCAAGGGCAGGGCGACTTCCGTGCTTAGCTTGGCCGCGATGACAAGAGCCCATAGCCATGCGAGGAAGCCTCTTCCGAACGTTGGGAAATGATTTCCTGAAGCGGGGAAGCCTCTTCCGAATGTTGGGAAATGGTTTCCTGAAGCGGAGAAGTCGCTTCCGAACGTCAGAAGATGATTTTCTGAAGCGGGGAATCGCTTTAGGGGAAAATAAAAGAGGCATCCTGAAAAGGATGCCTCTTTTATTGGTGGTCACAGCGGCTAGAGCAGCGCGTTGAGCTTCTCAACCAGCTTAGCCTTTGGAACGGCGCCCACCTGCTTGTCCTTCACCTCGCCGTTTACGATGAACAGCACGGTGGGGATGTTGCGGATGCCGTACTTGGTGGCAATGGCGTTGCAGTCGTCAACGTTTACCTTGCCGATAACGGCCTTGCCGTCGAACTCGCCGTGCATCTCCTCGATGATGGGGGTGAGCATGCGGCATGGCCCGCACCATTCTGCCCAAAAGTCTAGTACTACAGGCTTGTCGGCCTTAGCTACCAATTCCTCGAAGTTCCCTTCGTTAATTTCTAGTGCCATATGGAGTTGTTTTAATTGTTTTCGTCCGTGATGCAAAAGTATCAAATTGCGGTAAACGATGCTTCGTAAGCGCCGAAATATTGCGTCTATATAGCGCGGCTAGTCTACCAGCCTAAAGTTGATGCTGTTGTGCTGCAGGTAGTCGATAAACTCGTGGCTAAGCCCCACCCGGAAGGTGCGCGAGTGCATTTCCACCGAAAGTTTGTCGGCGGGGTCAACCAGCTTCACCTTAAGGGCGATGTTGCCCTTGCTGCTCTCCACGTAGTTCTTGATCTCGGCGGCCAGCTCGTCGGTGATGCTGAAGATGGGCAGGGTGAGCTGGATGCCCTTCACCATCTCGTCCTTGACGTTGGGCAGCTGGCGGATGAGCTTGATCTTGGCCTCCATCTCGCCGGGGCGGAAGGGGTGCTCGTGCACCGAGCCGCGGATCAGCAGCGAGTAGCCCTCGTAGAAGAAGCTGCGGAACTGCTCGTAGTCCTTTCCGAAGAGGGTAAACTGGTGGCTGTCGGCGTAGTCCTCCACGGTAATCGAGCCGTAGGGCTTGCCGGTCTTGGTCATCAGGTTGCGCGCCGAGGTTATCATGCCGGCCACCGAGAAGTCGCGCCCCGCCATCGCGGGCAGGTCGTTGAGGTCGGTGAGCGTGCAGTTGGTAAAGTTGTCGATCTCCACCCGGTACTCGTCTAGCGGATGCGACGAGAGGTAGATGCCCACCACCTCGCGCTCCTTGTTCAGCGTCTCGAGTTTGTTCCACTCGGGGGCGTTGGCCGGCGGCTCGGGCTTCTGCACGATCTCTGCCGACGCGATGGCGCCGAAAAGGCTATTGCTGGCGCTGTTCCGCTCGTTCTGCACCAGGTTGCCGTAGCGGATCAGGCTTTCTATAAAGGTCACGTTCTTGGTGTCGGGGGCAAAGTAGGCCGAACGGGGTAGGGTGCTCAGGCTGTCGAATCCGCCGGCAAGGATGAGCGTCTCCAGGTTCTTGCGGTTGGCCGAGCTGAGGCTTACCCGCTCCACTACATCGTAGATATCCTTGAAGGGACCCCCCTTCTTACGGGTTTCTATGATGGCGTTAACGGCTCCTTCGCCGAGCCCCTTTACGGCGCCCAGCCCAAAGCGAACCGCACCCTTCGAGTTCACCGAAAACTTGTAGTTACTTTCGTTGATGTCGGGGCCCAGCACCGAAATACCCATGCGCTTGCACTCGTCCATGAAGGTGGTAATCTTCTTGATGTCCGAGAGGTTGCGGCTCAGCACCGCCGCCATAAACTCCGAGGGGTAGTGCGCCTTCAGGTAGGCGGTTTGGTACGACACGTAGGCGTAGCAGGTGGAGTGCGACTTGTTGAAGGCGTACTGCGCAAAGGCCTCCCAGTCGGTCCACACCTTCTCCAGGATCTTGGCGTCGTGGCCCCGCTCGGTAGCCCCCTTGATGAAGTCGGCCTTCAGCTTGGCCATCATGTCAATCATCTTTTTACCCATCGCCTTACGCAGCGTATCGGCCTGGCCCTTGGTAAAGCCGGCCAGCTTCTGCGACAGCAGCATCACCTGCTCCTGGTATACGGTAATCCCGTAGGTATCCTTCAGGTACTCCTCCATCTCGGCGATGTCGTACTCAATCTTCTTGCGGCCGTGCTTACGGTCGATGAAGTCGGGGATGTACTCCAGAGGGCCTGGGCGGTAGAGGGCGTTCATCGCAATGAGGTCCTCGATGCGGTTGGGCTTCAGGGCGCGCAGGTACTTCTTCATGCCCGGCGACTCGAACTGGAACAGCGCGGTGGTGTCGCCGCGCGAGTACAGCTCGTAGGTGGCCGCATCGTCGAGCGGGATGGTGTCGATGTCGAGGTCGATCCCCTTGCTGCCAAGGATGTACTCCTGCGCATCCTTTATGATGGATAGCGTTTTAAGGCCAAGGAAGTCCATCTTGAGCAGGCCGATATCCTCCACGTGCTTGCCGTCGTACTGGGTCACCAGCAGCTCGGCATCCTTGTGCGTGCTCACCGGGATGTAGTTCTCCAGATCATCTTTGGCAATGATGATGCCGCAGGCGTGGATGCCGGTTTGGCGAACAGCCCCCTCGAGGGTTTCGGCAAAGCCCAGCGTCTTTGCGATTAGCGGGTTGGGCGATGTCCGCTCCTGGTTCAGCTCCGGCACCTCCTGGAAGGCCTTTGCCAGCGTGGTGCCCGGTTTTTCGGGAACCATCTTGGCCAGGCGGTCGGCCTCGGGCAGCGGCAGCTTCTGCACGCGGGCCACATCCTTGATGGCCATCTTGGCCGCCATTGTCCCAAAGGTGATGATGTGCGCAACGCGCTTCTCACCGTATTTTTTCGATACCCACTTGAGCACCTCTGCGCGCCCCTCCTCGTCGAAGTCGATATCGATATCGGGCATCGATATACGGTCGGGGTTAAGGAAACGCTCAAACAGCAGATCGTACTTTACGGGGTCGATATTGGTAATCTTTAGGCAGTAGGCAACGGCCGATCCGGCCGCCGATCCACGGCCTGGGCCAACCGATACGCCCATGTCGCGGGCTGCCCGTATAAAGTCCCACACGATGAGGAAGTAGGAGGGGAATCCCATGTTTTCGATAACGCCAAGCTCAAAGTCGACGCGCTCCTTTGTTTCGCCCGAAAAGCCGTCGCCCCAGCGCTCCTTGGCACCCTCGTAGGTAACGTGGCGCAGGTAGTGCATCTCGCCGTCGAACCCCTCGGGGATGGGGAAGATGGGCATGATGGGCTTTTTGTTGAGCTCGTAGCTCTCTATCTTTTCGTCGATTTCCTGGGTGGTGGCAATTGCCTCGGGGTACTCTGCAAAGAGGCGCTCCATCTCTTCGGGGCTCTTCAGAAACTCCTGCTTGGTGTAGCGCATACGGGTAGGGTCGTCAATATCCTTGCCCGTGTTTAGGCAGATGAGCAGGTCGTGCGCGTCGGCATCCTCAGCGTTGATAAAGTGCACGTCGTTGGAGGCAATGTACTTTATGCCGGTCTCCTGCGATATCTTCTTTATGATCTCGTTAACCTTCTTCTGGTTTTCGAATATTTCGGAGTCGATCTTATGATCACCCGATTGGTGCAGCTGCAGCTCCATGTAGTAGTCGTCGCCAAAGATGTTCTGGAACCATTTGGCCACCTTTAGTGCCGCCTCGTATCCCTCGTGCATTACAGCTTGGGGAAGCTCACCGCCAAGGCAGGCCGAGCAGGCTACAATTCCTTCGTGGTAGCGCTCCAGCAGGTCTTTGTCAATACGGGGCTTGTAGTAGTATCCCTCTATCCACGAGTAGGAGACAATCTTCATCAGGTTTTGGTATCCCTCGTAGTTCTTGGCAAGCAGGATGAGGTGGTCGCCGCTACGGTCGTCCTTGTCGCTCTTGTCGAAGCGGCTGTTCCTGGCCACGTAGGCCTCCACGCCAAGAATGGGTTTTATGCCCAACTCCTTCGCCTTTTTGTGGAAGAGTTTCACCCCAAACATGTTTCCATGGTCGGTGATGGCAATAGACTTCATCCCCTTTTTTGTGGCAGTTTTCAGTATGCCGGCAATGCTTGCCGCCCCATCGAGGATGGAGTATTGGGTATGCACGTGTAGGTGCGTAAATTCGGCCATATATGCTTGATTGATTGAGGTTGTTCTACAGCAACCTTTGGGCAATAAAGTTAGCGATATTTTTTTGTTGCCCGTGGGTCCATGTTGCCATTGGCGGTTGATTATTTCGAACCAATTCTATTCCGCTGATTGCTAGGTGTGCGGATTGTTCCTTACTTTGTTATTCATTTTTAATAAGCCGACGCTGCAGCTCCCTGCGGATTTAACTCTACATCTTGGAGAATCGAGCCCTTCTTGCATGACAGTCCAATCTTAAGCAGCAAGGGGGGAGGTTGAGAGTTTGGAGATACGAACCATTACCGCTGGTAGGGGCGATTTAATCCGTTAAACATTACTTAAAAAGAAAGGGCTGATAATCGGAATTTTATAGGAAAGTCGTATCTTAGCGCCGCAAATAACGTAGGTTGTTTAACTTTAAAATTTTAGAAAATGCCTGTAAAAATTCGTTTGGCACGTCATGGTAAGAAAGATTACGCTTTCTATCACATTGTCGTTGCAGATAGCAGGGCGCCACGTGATGGTAGATTTATCGAAAGGATTGGTTCTTACAATCCCAACACTAATCCTGCTACAATCGAGATCAAGTTCGAAAAAGCACTTGACTGGATGTTTAAAGGCGCCCAACCTACCGACACTGTAAGGTCAATTCTTTCAAAGAAAGGCGTTCTTATGAAAAAGCACCTTCTTGAAGGTGTTAAGAAAGGCGCTTTTACTGCTGAAGTTGCAGAGGAAAAGTTCAATGCTTGGTCTGCAGATAAGTCTAACAAGACTACTGCTGAGCTTAATCAGCTAACTCAGGCAAAGAACGACGCAAAGCGCGCACGTCTTGCTGAAGAGGCCAAGCAAAAGGAAGCAAAGGCTGCTAAGCTTGCCGAAAAGCTTGCTGCTGCCGCTGCTGCTGCTGCTCCTGCTCCTGAGGCTGCTGCCGAAGAAACCACCGAAGAGGCTGCTGAATCTACTGAAGCTTAATCTTTGGATCTTATGCATTCAGGAAAGAGTTGCGTTGCCGAAGTTATTAAGACCTTTGGTGTAAACGGAGAATTAGTACTTAAGCTTTATAGTAGCTTTCCTGAAGAGATTGACTTAGAGGAACCGGTTTTCATCGATATCGATGGAATCGCGGTTCCTTTCTATTTTAAATCATTCCGCTTCAACGGAAAAAGTAAGGCGGTAGTTGTATTCGACGACTTTGAGTCGGAGTTGCTCGCCGAAGAATTAGTAGAAAAGAAGGTCTTGTGCGACGATGAACTTTTAGAGGTTGACGATGACGAGCCTTCGCCCTCCGACTTTATTGGTTACAAGGTGCTAACCCACTGCGATACGCCGCAGATGATTGGTACGGTTGAGGATTACTACGACTACCCGAATAACCCCCTATTCCAAGTTCTTACCGCCGACGATCAGGAGATTCTCCTCCCTGTCAACGAAGATTTTATTGTCGCTATCGACGATGAGCAGGAATCGCTTTACGTCGAATTCCCCGAAGGTTTTCTCGATATTTTTGAAGAGTAGGATGTAACTTTTTGGAAGGGTTGTCGTCATAGAAGGAAAACTACAACCATGACAAAAAAATTACTATTTTCTTTAGGACTACTGCTTGTGTCCTGTGTATTCGCCTATGCTCAGAAGGGGCGCGTGTATGTTGCTGACAATTTCGACGGCATTAAGTTTGCGCTACCGGTAGAACTCAACATCTCTATTGGGAGCAAGTTTGAGGTAAAAGCGGTTGGTGCCGCAGAGGATATCGATTGGATAGTTGTCGAGAAAAACGGAAGCTCGTTGAATATTAAGTCGAAGTCAAAGCATGGGCATCATCGTTTTGATCGAGGAACAAAAGTCTATGTAACGCTTCCTCGCTTAGAGGAGTTATCACTGGCAGGTTCGGGAGATATTTACGTTAAGGGTGATGTTAAAGGGGGCGCATTACAAGTTAATGTGGCCGGCTCGGGAGATATTGCAGTAGAAAAAGTTTCGGTGGATATCTTTGGTGTAAACGTGTCGGGTTCGGGGAATGTAAAAATTACCGATCGCTCCTCAGCCAACAGAGCAGAGTATAAGATTGCTGGTTCTGGATCAGTTTCATCTCGTAATGTTATGGCTAAAAGTGTTGTGGTTAATGTTGCAGGTAGTGGCGATATTAACGCCTATGCCTCCGAGAATCTATCTGTTAAAATTGCAGGTAGTGGTAATGTAGAGTGTTTTGGAAATCCAAAGAATGTGGAAAAGGTTAAGTTCGGTTCCGGAAGTATTTCCATCAAATAAGTTTTCCTATCATCGGTTAATAAAAAAGGCGAGCAACGTTTGCTCGCCTTCTTTATTAGTTGACATGCTCGAATATTTTACTTTTTAGATCTTTCATTTGCTCAATTTCTTCGATTTTCTTGGGCTTAGCAATGCTTTTATTCTTTGATGCAGCTCTTCGGCTAAGATTCCATAGTAAGCCAATCAACGAAAAAACTACAGCGCATAATGCAAGAATATGGTAGTTTATATTAAGAGGTTGAAGGGCAAAGCATATTCCAATAATAGCCGCATTTACACTAATGAGTATTGAAGTTGACGCCTTGTGTGAGAAGCCTAAGCGTAGCATTAGATGGTGTATGTGTCGCTTGTCGGGATGAAATGGTGACTGTCCATTTGCTATTCTTATTGAGAATACTCTGAGTGTGTCGAAAACAGGAAGTGCCAGGACGGAAATGGCTAAAGCAGGTGCAAAGTTGATGCTAAACGGACCACTGCTAGCTGCATTGATGTTGATAAACTTTAGTGTGGCAGTGGTAATGAATAGCCCGAGCACTAGGGATCCTGTATCACCCATAAATATCTTATTGGCATTGCCAAAAACATTGTAAAGTAGGAAGGCAAATAAGGCTCCTGCCATTGCAAAGCAGAGCATTGCCCATGCAAAATGGCCTAGGATATAGAAATCTACGCCAAAGAATGTGGAGGCCAAGATTCCAAATCCAGAAGCTAGCCCATCAATACCATCAATTAGGTTTACAGCATTTATTAGTGCTATGAAGATAAACATGCTTGACAGAATGCTTGGCCAGTAGGGTATGTCGTAAATGCCAAGTATTCCTTCGAAGGAGGTTATCCTTACATCTCCCAGAAAAGTAATCATAAATGCTACTAGAATTTGCCCCACAAGTTTCTTTTTGGGTGATAGAACTAGTATGTCATCCTTTATCCCTAAAAAGAACAGAACTAGCATGCCAAGCAGTAGTGAGTTAAACTCAGGAACAAAATAGTAGGAGGCAAGAAGCAGCGATGCTACCGAAAATCCAATAAAAATGCCCACACCACCTAGCGTAGGAACCGCTTTTTTGTGCGATGTACGGTTGTTGGGTTCGTCCACGAGGTTCTTGAGGTGTGCAATGCGGATAACCACCGGAATGATCTTGTAGCTCGTGTAGAATGCGATAATAAAGCTGATGAATGGAATTAGATTTTTCATAGATAGTTAGTCGTTAATGATCTTAACACTTCCGTTTAAGCCTAATTCAATGACCGAAGGCATTTTTGCTGTGAATATGGCTTGCTTAGTTGCTGCAGCAGTATGGTCTGCGATTGCAAGTATTGGTTGTGGAATGTATTCAGCGCTAGTTGGTATCTTGTCTAGGTTGTCAGTTGCTGGAATTGATAGGAGAGGCCTGTTGATTCTTTCCAATATTTTATCAATGAGTCCCACCGATACAATTCTAAAGGGGGCCTTGTCCTTATCGATTAGGATACTTTGGGATATTCCAGATACGGTTGGAAGAATAAGGGTTAATGGCGATGTCGCAACGCCTAGAAGCTCTTCTGCTACCTCTGGCAATTCGCGAGTATATCTGGACAGTTGGTTAATATGGTTTACAAGAAGAGAAAATTGGGACTTGCTCGCTGTGCTAAAGCATGAAAACAACTTACTTACTGGTGTTTCATTTGTTCCATCGCATACAATTTCATATCCAATTTCGGTAGGAATGATACAGATGCCTCCTTTTTTTAATACTTCCGTAACTATTTGAATGTCTTTCAATTCCTGATCTTGCATAAAAAGGTTGCTTTTGAAAATGAATTATGATAACCTTAATTTGTAGAGCAACAAATATATGGATTTCATTGGTAAGATTAGGCTGTAATGCTGATTTTGTTTATGTAAAATTGGCGAGATTAGGTTTCCTTCAAAGAGTCATTGATAGAGTGTGTTGTTTTTATTTTTTTTCGAGGATAAATATAAAAAGAGGATGCTTATCTAAGGCGTCCTCTTTCTATGTTATTGCTAAGCTAAACGTAGCTTATACTGCCACATTAAAGTCTCTTAGTGCATCGTTTAGTGATGTTTTGAGATCAGTAGAGGCTTTGCGAGTACCAATGATTAGCGCACACGGAACATGGTATTCTCCTGCATGAAATTTCTTAGGATAAGTTCCTGGAATCACTACCGAGCGAGGCGGTACATATCCTTTGTACTCTACAGGTTCTTCTCCCGAAACGTCTATGATTTTTGTTGATCCCGTAATAACGACGTTAGCACCAAGTACAGCTTCTTTCCCAATATGGGCTCCTTCGACTACAATGCATCGTGAGCCGATAAAGCAGCCATCTTCTACAATTACAGGTGCTGCTTGAACAGGTTCTAAAACCCCGCCAAGACCAACGCCACCGCTAAGGTGAACATGCTTTCCAACCTGTGCACAAGACCCCACTGTAGCCCAAGTATCAACCATTGTACCTTCATCGACATAAGCACCAATGTTTACGTATGAAGGCATCATTATAACACCTTTTGCAAGGTACGAGCCATGGCGGGCTATACCATGAGGTACAACACGTACCCCCAGCTGTTCAAAATTCTTTTTTAGTGGAATTTTATCGTAAAACTCAAATGGGCCAACTTCGATGGTCTCCATTTGGGCAATAGGAAAATACATTAGAACGGCTTTCTTTACCCACTGGTTAACAATCCATTTGTCGCCTTCTGGTTGGGCAACCCGAATCGTACCCTTGTCGAGATGTTCAACCACATCAGTAATTGCTTTTCTAGTACTTTCTTCGCGGAGGAGTTCTCTATTCTCCCACGCTTTTTCTACAATTTGTTGTAGGTCTTCAAGAGTCATGGTGGTAAAGTTATTTGGTTTTATGCTTTTTTCGGAGTGTAAGATACCGAATTTGGGCGAGGTGAGAAATTCAAAAAAGAGTTAGCTATTCCGAATAATCGCCTGTTTCGTTATCCATTCCTATGTAGAAATCCGCAATTACCGGATAGTGATCCGAGTACTTTATCCGTGGAGATGAGTACTTGTAGGGCACAATTCGTTTATCCGAGAAAATAAAATCGATGCGCATGGTCGGAAGTAATCCTTTATATGTAGCAGCAAAACCATGCCCAACTTCAGTAAAGGTATCGTTCATCTTACCTTTTATGGAGTTGTACGTGTAAGAGTTGGGGAGGTCGTTGAGGTCGCCACAATAAATAATAGGATGCGTTGTACGCTCAATTATGTGTTTGATGGTGTCTACCTGGTATGCTCGCTTGATATATGCACGGCGAAACTTTCGCGCTATCGATTTGACGTTGCTTATGCTTAAAGCGTTTTTGGCAATTCTTGCTCCCTGGTTATGAGGTTTATCTGTCTCTTTTAGCTTTATCGATTCGAGATGGCTGCAGAATACTCGTATAGTATCTTTACCTACTCGAAGATCTGTGTAGATGGTCGAGTTGTAGGTGTCCTCGCCGAAGTTTACCTTTTTCTTCTTTACTATCGGGTACTTGCTAAAGATGGCAACCCCAAATTTCGCATCACGCTTATTCTTTTCGATGGTGTAGCTGATGTAGCTGTAGGGGTAGTCGCTTAGTTGTTTCTTTACATTGGCTTCCGAAAGTCTCTTAGGCATGGTAAAGAACTCCTGGAAACAAATGATGTCGGCTTCTTTGCGATTAATGAAATCGAACATCTCGTTGCTGGTTGCCTCCTCGGAGTCGTACAATCGAAATAGATGCACGTTGTAGGTCATCACCCGTATCTTTTTTACCTCATTGGGAGGCGTGACCTTTTCGTTGAATGCAAGATATTTTGGGATGTGCCATACGCTAAAAAAGAGGGCTAGTATTGATATCGCAGCTTCTTTTTTCCAAAAGAGGATCCAAAGAAGCATAAATCCAATATTAATAACGAGCAACAGGGAAAACGACATACCCAGTAGCGCAATGGGCCAAAACGTTGCGGGGCTAATGTAGCCTGCAATGCTGGAAAAGATTAGCGCTATTGCGGCAGCGAAGTTGACAATAAGGAGCAGTATGGCGATAACCTTTCTCAACTATTCAGATCGTTTTTGTACTTAAAGAGTTTCTGCTTTTCGGCTTCCGTTAGGCTGTCTAGCCCTTTTTGCGATATCTTGTCGAGTAGTTCGTCGAGTTCCTTGTTGTTTTGCCTTTTGTGGGGCTGCATCTGTGGATTCTTGTAGGCTACTTTTAGGGTTTTTCTTTTGAAGGATATTTTCTTTATGCTGTTAAGTAAGCTCTCAAGCCATCCAAGGATGTTTTTTCCATTTTTGCGATAGGTGTATCCCCATAATGCTCCTACAAAAGCACCGCCAAGGTGGGCTATATGCCCTCCTGCATTGCCAAATGGGATCTGTATAAGGTCAATTATCAGGTAGGCAAAGGCAAGATATTTGAGTCTTACGTCTCCAATGAACATCAGCCAAATCTTGTGATTTGGGGAAAACGATGCAGATCCAAATGTTATTGCCATAATGGCTGCCGATGCTCCAAGGAGTATCGAAGTACCTTCATCGTAGAATACGGGAAGGCTGTTGTAGGCGAATAGAAAGAAGAGTCCACCTGATATGCCTCCTGCAATGTACATTGTTGTTAGCTTCAGGTTTCCAAAGAAATCGACAAATATTACCCCAAACCAATATAGCACAAGCAGGTTGAATAGCGCATGCAAGAAATCGAGATGGTAAAACATGTAGGTGATAATCGTCCACGGATGTTTTACAGCCGTTGTAGGATCGGACGATAGTGCCAACATCTTATCGAAAAATAGCGGCGTATGGTCGGTGGCTAAGTAGAAAATGGCGTTGTAGACACCAACAAATATAAACACCGCGATGTTGATGTATATCAAACCTGCAAGGGCGCCATCTTTGGTAAGCGATAGTCTAAGTCGATTGTAGTGCATCAGTACATCAAATTATGTTTCTTCCAGTAGCGAATTATTAGGAAACCAACGAGCATACCTCCCAAGTGGGCAAAGTGGGCAATGCCTGGTTGCTTTCCGCTAAATCCAAAGAAAAGCTCAATGCCGGCAAAAATCATTACCATATACTTGGCCTTAATTGGAATTGGAGGAATAAGGAGAAGAAGCATCATGTTGGGGAAGAGCATCCCGAAGGCAAGAAGCACACCGTATACCGAGCCAGATGCCCCAATGGTTATGCCATTCTCGCGAGCTTCCATGATGTCGTAAACTGCTTTTTTTGCTCCGTCGATGTAGGTGGTATCTTTTGGATGGCTATACCAGCCGTCGAGGAAGCCCGAGATTTCGCCTTTGGCTCCTGGGGCATACGATTTCACAAAGTCGAAGAACGTGTCGGGTGTCATGTTCGCAATGACCTGTTCGGCGCTGCTACGCATCCATTCTGTTTCGGCAATGGTAACAACGGAGTTCAGAAGCGATGCTCCAATACCAGTCATGAGGTAGTAGAGCAGAAACTTTTTGCCACCCCAAACCTGTTCCAGAATGCGACCAAACATCCACAGCGAAAACATATTGAAAAATAGGTGCGTGATATCGCCGTGAAGGAAAATGTTGGTTAGGGGTTGCCAGATGCGGAATGAGCTGGAGTAGAACGAATGTAATCCGAACGTGTCTATGATATCGATGTTCATGTTACCCAAAAACCAGGTAAGCAGGAGCATTAGCGCATTAATAATTATCAGATTGAGTACTACTGGTGGAGTGTTTCCAATTCGATTCTGTTGAAACATTTCTTTCTTTTTTTACTTAAAACGATTCTCTAGTTCATCGAGTCCAAGGATGAAAAGCGTAGGCTTTCCTGATGGACTCACGTTGGGCGAGGTGCATGCAAATAGCTTATCGAACATGTCCTGCATCTCCAACGCATTCAGCTGCTGTCCGAGTTTAATGGCCGATGCTATGGCCATTGCACGGGCAATTTTGGATCTTATGGTGTCCTGCAGTTCGGCTTCACCATCGTTTAATTCTTGAATCAGGCTTTCGAGAACTTCCTTGAAGTTTTGGTTAGAAAGCGATGCTGGGCTGCCGTGTATTGCTGCTGTGTGCTCTCCGCTTGGTCGGATATCCCAACCGATGCAATGCAGTTCGTCGGATATGCCGAGTAGCAGCGCGTAATCGGACGGGTTTAGCTCCACGAGTTGGGGGAAAAGTTCCTGCTGTACAATTCCCGAATGATGCTCAAGTGCCGAAAGGTAGTATTCGAAGAGAATACGCTGATGGGCCTTCGACTGGTCGATTATCATAACGCCCGACTTTACGGGGGTGAGAATGTACCGTCCCTTTATCTGGAAAAATACCTGTTCGGTGCTGCCAATGTCCATTGTTTGCTGCTCGTGCTTAGGCTCATCATCTAAAAACGACGGAGACCTAAACGTTTCAAATGGATGGTTCTCGGTTGTGGGAAAACCTTCGTATAGCTTCTGCCATCCTTTTGGTGCTGACTCCTTTTTGAACGATCCCCCGCTTGGGCTGGTGAAGCTGCGGCTGCCTTCCTCGAATGGGTTAAATGACGGGTTGACGTCTATTTCAGGCATGCTCACCGGATCATTCTTCGAGAAGACAGGGATATCGATTACTCCGTAGGTGTCGAAATCTATGGATGGCGAAACGGAAAATTTGCCGATCGATTCGCGAACGGAGGCATTGATGATTTGCCAGATGGCGCTCTCGTCCTCGAACTTGATTTCTGTTTTGGTAGGGTGGATGTTGATGTCGATGGCAGCTGGATCCACCGTAAGGTATATGAAGAACGAGGGGTAGCTGTCGTTGGGCGTCAGCTGCTCGTATCCCTTAAAGACGGCCTTCTGGAGGTAGGCGCTCTTGAAGTAGCGCCCGTTTACAAAGAAGAACTGCTCGCCTAGCGACTTCTTGGCATGCTCCGGTTTTCCGATATACCCCGAGACTTTTACAATTGATGTTTCGGTGTTGAGATCAATCAGGTTGTTGGTTATCGACTTGCCCATCAGCCCAACGATTCGCTGCTTTAGGTTGGCTGCGGGTAGGTTGTATACCTCGGTTCCGTTGTTGATTAGCGTGAACGAAACGTCGGGGTGGCAGAGCGTAACGCGCTGGAACTCGTTGATGATGTGGCGCAGCTCCACGCTGTTCGACTTTAGGAATTTACGGCGTGCTGGAACGTTGAAGAAAATGTTCTTTACCGAGAATACGGATCCGACAGGACAGCTGATCGACTCTTGGCTGATGAACTCCGACCCCGAGATGACTATATGCGTTCCAAGCTCAGCCTCCTCCTTTCGGGTCTTAAGGTCTACTTCGGCAATAGACGCAATGGAGGCAAGGGCTTCACCCCTGAAACCGAAGGTGCTGATGCCAAAAATGTCGTGAACCGAACGGATTTTTGAGGTTGCATGCCGCTCGAAGGCTAGGCGTGCATCAGTTTCGCTCATACCCGATCCGTTGTCGATGATCTGAATGAGCGTTTTCCCAGCATCCTTAACTATTATCGTAATGGCGCTGCTTCCGGCATCAACGGCATTTTCCACCAACTCCTTAATTGCCGATGCGGGTCGTTGAACTACCTCGCCTGCGGCTATTTGGTTGGCTACGGAATCGGGTAGCAGCTCTATGATATCAGGCATTCTTTAGCAGTTGTTTAAAGGAATCGTTGGATAAAATAGAGTATTAGAAAGATTATTGCCACCAGTATCAGCCTGATTAGCAATGTCTGTGTCCTACTCCTCTTTACATCTTTCCGCGAGCTACGGAGCTGGCGCTTGATGTTCCCTCGTATCGACGATCCTGGAATGTAGCTTGCCCTATCGGCGTTTGCCTCATGCTCAATCAGCCTTTTGCGCTCTTGCACCTCATCCTTGATGGGGTCGTAGTAGCGGGGCTTGTAGCTAAAGGTGCGATATTTAGGCAACTTGAAAAATCTAAGGATCATCTTTTCTCTTTGGCTATTGCAAAACTACCTAAAAATAACGATTCTTCCTTTAGTATTCAGATATCCTAAATGCGGAGGGCTCTCTTTTTGTACTCTTTTAAAGATGAATGGAACGTAAGGGGGTGTTCAGATGGTCGGTTGTTTGCTTGGAGGGCCTTGTTAAAAAATGTTTTGAAGAAGTGTTGCTGTTTTCTGAAATATTTCTAAATTTATGGGCATAACCATATTGAAATAAGTATGTTGGTGAAAGTATTCGGAAGCGCAGTGTATGGTATAAAGGCTACCACCATCACAATTGAGGTTAATGTTACGTTGGGTGTTAACTTTTTTCTGGTGGGATTGCCAGATAGCGCAGTTAAGGAGAGCCAGCAGAGGATTACGTCGGCCTTAATGACCAATGGCTTTAAGATGCCCGGTCATAAGATTATCATAAACATGGCTCCTGCCGATATTCGCAAGGAGGGGTCGGCCTACGACCTACCCATCGCTATTGGGATTCTGGCAGGATCGGAGCAAATCGTTTCGGGGAAGCTTCAGGAGTACGTCATTATGGGGGAACTTTCGCTCGATGGCGGTTTGCAACCCGTAAAAGGGGTGCTGCCCATTGCCCTTCAGGCGGCCGCCGAAGGGTATAAGGGGCTTATCCTTCCGGTTCAGAATGCCAAGGAGGCGGCCATTGTAAAGGAATTGGATGTTTACGGCATGTCGAACATAAAGGAGGTGGTTGACTTCCTATGCGATAAGGCTAGCTTCGCCCCCGAAAGCTGTAATGTCGACGAGCTATTCGCCGAGACGGCGAGCTGCTACAGCGTCGATTTTTCGGATGTTAAGGGGCAGGAAAACGTGAAGCGTGCGCTCGAAATAGCGGCTGCTGGCGGGCATAACATCATTATGATTGGGGCTCCGGGATCGGGCAAAACGATGCTCGCAAAGCGGCTGCCCACCATTATCCCTCCGCTTACGCTTGAGGAGGCGCTGGAGACAACCAAGATACACTCGGTAGCCGGGAAGGTGGAGAAGCATGGTGGCCTGATCACCCGTAGGCCGTTTAGGGCGCCACACCACACGGTGTCGGACGTGGCGCTGGTGGGCGGCGGCACCTACCCGCAGCCGGGGGAGATCAGCCTGGCGCACAACGGCGTTCTCTTCCTCGACGAGTTGCCCGAGTTTAAGCGGGCGGTGCTGGAGGTGATGCGTCAGCCGCTTGAGGACCGCAGCATCACCATCTCGCGGGCAAAGTTCTCGATAGAGTACCCCTCCAACTTCATGCTGGTGGCCTCCATGAACCCCTGTCCCTGTGGCTTTCACAACCACCCGGAGAAGGCGTGCGTGTGCCCTCCGGGTATGGTGCAGCGCTACCTGAGCCGGATCTCGGGGCCGCTGCTGGATCGTATCGACATACAAATTGAGGTGGTGCCGGTTCCCTTCGAGAAGCTCTCGGAGCAGCGCCTAGCCGAGTCGAGCGAGGTGGTGCGCAGCCGGGTGATAAAGGCTCGGATGGTGCAGCACGCGCGCTTTGTCGCCGAGCACGAGGTGCACTGCAACGCCATGATGGGCAGCCGCCTCATCCGCAAGTACTGCAAGCTCTCCGATGCCGGTACCTCCATCCTAAAGAACGCCATGGAGAAGCTGGGCCTTTCGGCCCGTGCCTACGACCGTATCCTTAAGGTGTCGCGCACCATTGCCGACCTCGACAGCTCTCCCGATATCAAAACCAGCCATATTGCCGAAGCCATCAACTACCGCAGCCTGGATAGAAGCGATTGGGCGGGGTAGCGCCGGCTTAATTCGCATGGCTTCATCCCCCGTTCTCTTCCGAGGGAACTGACTTCTCAAATTATGGTTTAGGAGTTGCTGGTATGCTAAGTCGTATTCATCCCCAACTCGCTGAAGGGGGCTGCGGAGCAGCCCGTAGCTTGACAAAATGCCGAATAGTAGTTGGGAGTACTCCCTGCTATGTTGAACTGCCGAGAAGTCCCCTTTAGGGGATTTAGGGGTGAAAGCAACGCATCGTATATTCTAATAGCGAATCCTCCGTTCCCTCCCAAACCGTTTGGTGTTGGCGAAGAAGTCGATTTGGAAGCCCCATGCAGTTTCGTAACGGCAAAAGGGCTTGCCAAGCATGCCCATCCAAGGGAGGTGGGGCTATCGGCTGTGTAGAATTTTTTTTTCCTAGGGCCGAAGGCGTAATCATTTTATCGATATCTTCGCAGCCTAAACTAAAATTTACCTAATGAGTTCGAGTACTAATAGGCAGCCTGCCGCGCTTTACCTGATTGCAGCGGCCGGTGCTGGCGAGCGTTTTGCCTACTACGGCATGCGCGCAATTCTAATGCTTTACATGATTGCCGGGGTTTCCGGGCAGCTGTCGGGGATGAGCTTCTCGCAGCATTCTGCCGGGATCGCCTATGGCGTATTCAACGCCCTATGCTACGGTTTGCCCTTCTTCGGCGGGCTACTTGCCGACCGGGTTATCGGCAGCCGCAAGTCGGTTTCTATCGGTGGGGTCTTCATCATCCTCGGCTTTATCGTTCTTTCGTTGGACAACAAGATGCTGCCGTTTGTGGGAGGGCTAACGCTGATTGCCATTGGCAACGGCTTCTTTAAGCCAACCGTGGTGTCGATGATCGGCGCCCTTTACGAGCAGGGCGATCCCCGTCGTGATGGCGCATTCACGCTCTACTACCAGCTCTTCAACGTCGGCGCCTTTATCGCACCGCTGCTCTGCGGCTTTGTGGCCACGCAGTGGGGGTATCTGGCCGGCTTTCTAGTTGCGGCAGGGGCCGTATCCCTGAGCATGATCATCTACTGGATTTATGCGCCAAAGTACCTCAAGGAGATTGGCAAGATGAAAAAGGTCGACAAGGCCAGCGCTGGTGAGGCGCATGCCGAAAAGGAAAAGCTCACAAAGGAGGAAAAGGACCGGCTGTCGGTGATCTTTGTGCTGCTCTTCTTCGTGACCTTCTTCTGGACCGGCTTCGAGCAGGCTGGCAGCTCCATGACAATTTTTACCGAGCAGAATATCGATAAGTCAATTGGTGGATGGGCCGTGCCAACGGCATGGTTCCAGGGCATCAACCCCTTCTTCGTATTTGTGTTTGGATTTGCGGTGTCGGCGCTTTGGCTAAAGCTGCATAAGATGGGGAAGAACCCGTCGATCCCCGTAAAGATGGGGTTGGGGATGATCTTCCTTGGGCTTGGATTCGTTGTTATGCTCGGCGCCGTGAGCCAGTACAACCAAACCGGGGCGCAGGCCAGCATGATGTGGATCGTTGCCGCCTACTTCCTGCAAACCATCGGCGAGCTGATGCTTTCGCCTATCGGGTTGTCGATGATCACCAAGCTCGCGCCACAACGGATGGTGTCGATGTTTATGGGCGTATGGTTCTTGCCATCGTTCCTGGCTCACCTCATGGGCGGATTCATTGCCGGCTACTCGCAGGATCTCGGGTATGGGCTAACCTTTGGCTGCATCGCCGCCTTTGTGATGGTGCTCGGCTTGGGTGTGATCTTCCTCAGAGGAACGCTTGTACGCCTTATGCATGGTAGGGGGTAATCCTTCTGCTATCCGATATAACGAAAGAGGCTCGAACATTCGGGCCTCTTTTGTTTTTCTAGTTGAAAACAGTAAGGTAGTTGCCGCTCGGCATAGTTCTGTAGGACTGTAGGTGCAGGTTTCCTTTCCCTTCCGCATACCCGTTAAGCAGGTTGTAGCGGGTATTGCAAACGGGGCATACCCCAAAAATCTGGTCGACAATCGTAATGCTCTTGTGGTCTTGGTTGGTGCACGTGGCATCAAAGGCGTTGTATCCAACTCCCGTGTTGGAGATGATCACCCCATTTCCGAGGTAGCCAACGGGTCGCGCTAAGTAGTAGCTCACTTTTACCGCAGTTGATGGATTCTGGAGCAGGGTGTAGCTTGGGTCGGTAAGCGAAATCGTAATATTAACCGCTGTCTGAGGCAGCAGCGGCCTTTCCTCCTTGGCGCATCCAAAAAGAAGGGGAACGGCTACAAGAAAAATTGCTGCGCATGCTTTCATCTCTACCTGTTTTTTTGATGCAATTATAGCGATTAAACCGGTATTCCGCTTGCCGATCGCCAATATTTCCCTTGCTCTTTGCTAGCCTACTCAAATGGCTCGCTCCCTGCCTGCAGTGGCCCATTTCCTGCCCGAAGCTTTTCGCTCCGTGCCTGTCACTTCTGCTTCCGAGTCTGTCACTTCTGCCTTCGTGCCTGAAACTTTTCGCTTGGTGCCTGAAACTTTTCGCTTGGTGTCTGTAGCTTTTGGCTTCGTGCCTGTAGCTTTTGGCTTCGTGCCTGTAGCTTTTAGCTCCGTGTCTGAAACTTCTGCCTCCGTGTTTGAAGCTTTTGACTTCGTGTCTGTCACTTTTGGCTTCGTGCCTGTAGCTTTTCGCTTGGTGTCTGTAGCTTTTAGCTCCGTGTCTGAAACTTCTGCCTCCGTGTTTGTAACTTTTGCCTTCGTGTCTGTCACTTTTAGCTTCGTATCTGTAGCTTTTACCTTCATAATTACTATCTAGAGCTAATCAAGCCCCCTATAACCTTAACGGGCATCCGGTGGCGCATCCTTAATGGTAAAAGAATTCCCCGCCTAGCGCCTCCACCAGCATCTGGCCTCTTCCCAAAACCTCCAGCGCCTTTTGTGCCGAAAAGGAGTCTAGCACCTAACGGCGGTACAACCTTATTCGGAAGGGTGATGCTGCACCATCGCCCGCTGCAGCACGTAGGGCAGCACCCTTTGCGCGTTCTTTTCCAACGGCGATGCCATTTTCTCCAAGGTGATGTGCCAAATGCGGTATGGGGAGGTACGTATTGCGGTGGAATACACATAGGTTTAGCTGACTGCTAGATGTTTGGGTGAAAATAGATTGTTAAAGGATGGCGAATGGATTAAAATATGCATATATTTGTGGAACGAAAGAGTCTCAGGTTGCTGGGATTCTTTCTTTTTTATTTAAACCTCAAAACAAAAGCTATGTCAAAAGTGATATATCTTACAGAAGAAGGTTATAACAAGCTACGAGCAGAGCTCGATCATTTTAAAAGTGTAGAGCGTCCTGCCATCTCTCGTCAGATTGCAGAGGCTAGGGATAAAGGTGACCTTTCTGAAAATGCGGAATATGATGCAGCAAAAGAGGCTCAAGGTTTGCTCGAGATGCGTATTGCAAAGCTTGAAGATACTGTTGCAAACGCTCGTATTATCGACGAGTCTAAGATAGATACCAGCACGGTGCAAATCTTGAATAAGGTGAAGATTAAAAATCTTAAGACCAACTCAACGATGCAGTACACGCTGGTGTCCGAGAACGAGGCCAACGTCAAGGAGGGCAAGATATCTACAGGCACTCCAATTGCCAAAGCCTTGATGGGCAAAAAGGTTGGCGATCTGGTCGAAGTTCAAATCCCTGCTGGGTTGGTAAGCTTCGAGGTTCTCGAAATCTCACGATAAATTTTCGAGACATGGCATCGATTTTTACAAGAATTATCAATGGCGAGATCCCCAGCTACAAGGTAGCAGAGGACGATCGCTACTATGCATTTCTCGACATCTCTCCAATGACAAAGGGGCATACCTTGGTTGTTCCCAAGGTGGAGGTCGATTATCTTTTCGATCTTGATCCCCAAGTATTGGCAGATATGACCGTCTTTGCGCAAAAAGTAGCAAACGGAATTAAAGCAGTTATGCCTTGTAAAAGAGTAGGGGTGGCTGTTTTGGGAATGGAGGTGCCCCATGCACATATCCATTTGGTGCCTATTAGCAAGGAGTCCGATCTCGATTTCCGTAAAGAGAAGCTGAAGCTCTCACCCGAAGAGTTTGCCGACATCGCTAAAGCAATTGCCGAAAACATAAAGTAAAAAGGAGGGTTTAAAGCCCTCCTTTTTTTTATTCTTGCGAGTAAATAATCTCCTCTATTTTCCTAATTATCGTCTCAGGTTTAATGTCGTTCATGCAGCGGTAATCGCCCCACATACACTCTTTATTGCCGTATACCGAACATGGGCGGCAGCTTAAATCGAGTTGAATGATATTATCGACAGGCTGTTTCCAACCGTAAAAGCCAGCGTATGGATGGGTTGCTCCCCATATCGAAACTACAGGGGTTGCTGTGAGCGATGCTAAATGCATGTTGGCGGAGTCCATGGATACCATTACATCCAGATAATCCATAACCAATAACTCCTGTCCTAGACGAATCTTACCGGCAACCGAAATGGCATTGTCGTACTTAGTCTCCCAAACCTTTAGTGCTGCTTCTTCAGCCTTTCCTCCTCCAAAAAGAATAATCTTCACCCCATCCTTTTGGTTGAAGTGTTGGACAACCTCCTCCATCTTCTCCGGTGGGTAAACCTTCCCTTTATGTTGAGCAAAAGGAGCAATTCCTATCCACTTGGCATTTTTATTGCCGAGTAGGTCTACGATGTCTGGAGTAAGTTCCGTTTGGGTTGGGAAAATAGTGTCAAACTCGACGCTTATTGGGAGTCCTGCTCGTTTTAGCGTGTCAACATAGCGCTCAAAGGTTGTTGCCAACTGCTTAAACTCTTTTTTAGGGTACTGCGTTAGCTCTTTCTTTTCCTGACGGCCCTTGTTGATTTTAACAACAGGAACTTGGTACAAGCGGAATAGCTTTCTGAGGAACTTCGAGAATATAACATCGTGAAGGTCGATGACAACATCCCACTTCTCCATTTTGCGCAGCATGGAAAAGAAGCGAAAGAAATCTATTACTCCTTTTCGTCCTTTTCTGATATCTGCTCCAATGAACCTAACGCCAGTGTTTTCAAATAGCGGTTTTACCCAAGGCTTAGAAATAAACGTAATTTCTACATTGGGATGCTGCTTTGCTATAGAGTGAATAACAGGTATAGTCATTGCTACATCGCCTAGTGCTGATAGACGAATAACAAGAATCTTAGCTGGTTTAGAAATCATATAAGCAGGACAGTGTGTTAGTTGGCAAAGGTACTAAATGCAAACGTTTTGCAGAAGAGTTAAGATGATTTTTCGTTTGCAATCTTCACGATCTGCTCCATAAACTTATGCAAATGGTGAAGTTCCTGAAGATTATGCTAAAACAGCAAGCCCTTGTAGTAGAACTTGCTGTCTTATTTAGGCAAAAGCCTTTTATTTCTTTCCGTAAAGGATTGGATTAAGCGATGGATCGTTATACATTTTCATCTGCTTGTATACCTTCATGTAGCGACGACCTGATTCGATATCATCAATAAGTTGGTCTATCGCCGAAGAGAGATCCACTCTCTGCTCTAGTAGAATTCGAAGCTTATTGGAGCATTGCTCTAAGTGAGCAGCATCGCTGTCGGTGCGGTTTACCTCCTGTTGCATGTGGTAAATCTTAAGAGCAAGGATTGATAATCTGTCGATAGCCCAAGCAGGGCTCTCTGTATTAATTACAGTATCCTGGAGAGGTTTGATGTGAGCGTATTTCTCAAGGAAGTAGCTGTCAATCATTTCTACCAAGTCGGTACGATCCTGATTCGACTTGTCTATTCTGCGTTTTAAGGCAAGCGCTTCAATGGGATCGATGTTGGGGTCGCGAATGATATCCTCAAGGTGCCACTGTACAGCATCAATTCTGTTTTTCAAGTATAAGATGTTCTCGATAGTTTGTGGCTCATAAGGGTTTTCAAAAACGCTATCAACATCGTCGGCAATGTGATAGTTGTCAACGCATTGGTCAAATAGTTTGTTGCATAAAGCACTAAATTCCATACGAGTAAAATTTGTAGTTTGCCAGCAAAAGTAACTTATTATGCTATAAATACAAATCGGCAGACATTTAATGTTTGCCGATTCGTTATGCTGTGCAATATAATTGCTGCTGATTGCTATTTTACTCGTTTGGGGTTTTTGCTGATGAAGTCCGTCCAGCTGTTAAATGATGCATCAACGGTTGGTTTGTTTGATTGAAAGAAGTGGCAAACCGCAATTCCTAATGCATCGGTTGCGTCAAAGGTCGATTGTGGCAGCTCCTTTTCCTTTAAAATGCTTTTTAGCATGGCCGCAACTTGTTCCTTCGACGAAGTGCCTTGTCCTGTGATGGACATTTTGACCTTTCGGGGGGAATACTCAAAGATAGGAATCTGTCGGGCAAGGCAGGCTGCCATGGCAACACCTTGCGCCCTTCCTAACTTCAGCATCGACTGAACGTTTTTTCCGAAGAAGGGAGCTTCTATTGCAAGTTCGTCTGGGTGGTATTGGTCTATTATGGAGGTTACTTTTTCAAATATCTTTGCCAACTTTATGTAGTGATCTCCTAGTTTTTTTAGGTCTATCACCCCCATACACACTAGTTTCGCATTCTGCCCTTTTACTGCAATAACACCATATCCCATCAGGTTGGTACCTGGATCAATGCCAAGTATTATTTTTTCATCCTTATTCATGTAATTCTCTTTATACAACTGCTGTTTTTATTGGTGAGGTAAGCCTAAAACGATGACGCTTTTTAATCAACTAAATGTTATTGTTAGTAGATGTTGCAGGTCGTTTTTTAGAAAATAGGGATGGTTGTGTGCGAGACTGTTGTTTTGAAGTCGGTGGTAACGGTGTTCTAAAAATAATAGTAGTGATGCAAAAATAACCGTTTTGCGGTTGTTGCTCATTACGGGTCTACTCAATGATTTTAAGAACAGTTTTAAAGTAGTATACCGTGTTAGGAAATATTTCAGGAAGTTGTTTTTCGAGTGCTGAATGGCAAAGCGAATCGTAAAGAAGACTTTGTTGAGGATCTGTTATTCTGATTTGAAGGGAATAGGTGAAATCATCTTCTCCCCCTTGAAGCATCACCCTGCTAAGAAGATGACTCTTGCATATCCCCGAGTTCTGGACAAATGGGATGAAATCCTTTTGAATCCATTTGAGCCATGGCTGATTGACAGTTTTGTCGACGCTAAAGGTTGTGTTAATGATAAATCCTGGCATAATGGTGATTTTTTATGTGTCGAGAGAAAAAGGGCACATCAACTAACATCGATGTGCCCACATATTTAGTAAATAAATTGCTTATTAGCAAATGTACTCAAAACCGGTGTATGGCTGAAGAACTTCGGGGATTCTAATGCCTTTCTCTGTTTGGTTGTTTTCGAGAAGCGCTGCAACAATACGGGGTAAAGCCAACGAACTTCCGTTAAGAGTGTGCGCAAGTTGTGTCTTCTTCTCTCCATCTTCTTTGAAGCGAAGTTTAAGACGATTTGCTTGGAATCCTTCAAAGTTAGAAACTGATGAAACCTCCAACCAACGTTCCTGTGCTGCGGAGTAAACTTCAAAATCGTAGGTGAGGGCCGAGGTGAAACTCATGTCTCCACCGCAAAGCCTAAGTATACGGTAGGGTAGACCTAGTTTTTTTACGATGTTCTCAACGTGAGCAACCATTCCGTCGAGTGTTTTATACGACTCATTGGGGTGGGCAATCTGAACAATTTCTACCTTGTCAAATTGGTGAAGACGGTTCAGCCCACGAACATCCTTGCCGTACGATCCGGCCTCACGGCGGAAGCATGGGGTGTAGGCAGTCATCTTTATGGGTAGTTCTTTGCTGTTTAAAATTACATCGCGGAAGATGTTGGTTACAGGAACCTCTGCAGTTGGAATTAGGTAAAAGTTATCAATAGTAGCGTGGTACATCTGGCCTTCTTTGTCGGGAAGTTGACCTGTGCCAAAACCAGATGCTTCGTTAACCATAAGAGGAGGCATAACCTCGGTATATCCTGCAGACGTATTTTCATCGAGGAAGAAGGAGATTAGTGCTCTCTGCAGTTTTGCTCCCTGGCCTTTGTAAACAGGAAATCCTGCGCCGGTGAGTTTAACCCCAAGTTCAAAGTCGATGATATCGTATTTTTTTGCAAGTTCCCAGTGTGGCAATGCCGTTGCTTTGTCTAAGTTAGGGATGTCTCCACTTTGGCGTACCACAACGTTGTCGGATGGAGTCTTCCCTTCAGGAACTAATTCGCTAGGGAAATTAGGCAGAAGAACAATCTTCTGTTCGAGTTGTTGCTCAACTTCCGATAGTCTTACCTGCATTCCTTTGGTGGCTTCTTTCATGTCAAGGGTTTTCTGCTTAAGGGTGTTGGCCTCTAGCTGCTTTCCTTGGCTGAACATTACTCCAATTTGGCGCGATATGTTGTTCATTTCGGCAAGGTCGGCATCAACCTTTGCTTGAATAGCCTTGCGCTCATCGTCTAGCGCAATAATCTCATCGATAGTTGCAGAAGCATCAAAGCCTTTTGTGGTAAGGCGTTTAATGGATAGATCCTTGTCTTCTCTAATTTGCTTGAGGGTTAGCATGTGAGATGTATTTTATATAAATTAAAATCTCCTGTTTTTACAACCGTAAAGTTGCAAAAAAACAGGAGATCGTAATAAGTTATTGCCGTAAACTTTTTACCTACTCAGCTGAAATAGGAGAAATGTTTACGAATGACTTGTTGTCTTTTTTTCTGAAAGAAACAACACCTTCAACAAGCGCAAATAGGGTGTGATCTTTACCCATACCTACGTTTAGGCCGGGGTAATGTCTTGTACCTCTTTGACGCACGATGATGTTGCCAGCCTTTGCAGTTTGACCTCCGAAAAGTTTAAGACCTAGTCTTTTACTTTCCGATTCTCTACCGTTTCGTGAACTACCGGCACCTTTTTTGTGAGCCATTGTCTTACTACTTTAAAAAGTTACGCAATAATATCTTCTACCAAAATCTGAGAAAGGTACGAACGGTGACCGTTGCACTTTTTATAACCTTTTCTCCTCTTCTTCTTAAATACGATAATCTTATCGCCCTTAAGGTGAGAAATGATTTTAGCGTTTACTTTGGCGCCTTCTACTGCAGGTGCACCAATCTTAACCTGTCCGTCATTGTCGACTAGCAGTACACGATCGAAGCTTACTTGGGTTCCTTCGTCACCCTTTAGACGGTTAACATAAAGCTTCTGATCTTTTTGTACTTTGAACTGCTGTCCTGCGATTTCTACGATTGCGTACATCGGTTCTGTTTAATTTGTACAATTCAATTCGAAAGACAAAACTAGGTAAATCAAATTAAATATACAAAGGCTTTGTAAAAAAATGGGAAAAGATTTGAGTAATTATTATTTTACAAAATATAGGATGTCGACTGCTAAAGTATGGACAAAATGTATAACTTGGGCATTTAAAACTAATGGACACCCGATTTACTCTAGTGATAGGATGCAAAAGGTAAAGTTAAACGTGCTCGGAATATCTTATAGTCAAACGCAGTCAGGCGCGTATGCGCTTGTGCTTTCCGAAGAAGGAGGACAAAGACGTATTCCTATTATTATTGGAGGTTTTGAGGCTCAGTCTATTGCTATTCATCTAGAAGGGCTTACTCCTCCACGTCCCTTAACTCACGATCTGTTTCTTTCATTCTCAAAGTTGTTTAACATAGAACTTCTGGAGGTAAACATTTATCGTTTAGAGGATGGGGTGTTTTATTCGCAGCTTGTTTGCTTTAACGGCGAAAAGGAGGAGGTAATAGATTCGCGTACAAGTGATGCAATAGCTCTTGCGCTTCGCTTTAAGTGTCCCATATTCACAACTCCAGATATTGTAGATAGGGCTGGTGTGTACATTGAAGAAGAAGAGGGCGAAACAGAGGAATCTGCCGATTCTGGTGAGGCTGTTTTTGAAGAACATTCGACTTTTGATGAGTCAGAGTTTAAATCGTTAAATATTGACTCTCTAAACACCCTACTTAAGGAAGCTGTTGATCTCGAAGATTATGAGCGAGCCTCCCATATTAGAGATGAGATTCAACGGAGAAAAGACGAAAACCTATAGACTAAAGTGCAAAGGTATCTACGTTTTATTCTTCTAGCAGTGATGTTGGTTATTGCTTTTGATTTTGTAATGCTTTGATAGTTAATGATCCGTTATTAGAATAAATTAGGGAAGTAGGAAGAATCCTACTTCCCTAATTTATTCTCTTTTTAACTAGTATCGAGTCTAAATCGTTTGTGTTGTAGTAACTGAATGTAAGTTTATAAATTGGGTCTTTTGTTTTACCGTTATGGTTGTAAATGGTGACCTCTTCAATTTTATTCTGATTGTTAAGTCTGTATTGTTCCTCCATAATAGATTTGTCTTTTGTAATAATTGTTCTGCCAACAGGTCTTTTCTCGTAGTAGGTGTAGGTGATTGTTTCTCGTTTTTGTGTTCGTGGGTATAATTTTATGATCTGCTCTATATTTCCATCGTTATTTAGAGATGTGCTACTTATCATTCTAGGATTAACAAGGTCATTGTATTCGCGAACTATTAGGTTCTTATTTCGTGTATTTTCTTTCCAACTAGGTGATTTGTCGTATATGAGAAAGAAACTGGAGTACGACTTGATATCTTGAAAGTCAGTGTTTTTTTGATCTCCTGATATTAACTGGTTGTCAAAAGAAAACTTATAGATATCTACTAACTTGAAATTCTGATTTTTTGTGTCGTACTTGTACATCAACATATTCTTGATAGTATGGCTAACTGCATCAAGATTCTTTCTGTTTTTGATGGCTAAAACAGTGAGTTCATTATTCTTTTGGTTGGAGTAGTAATCTGTCTCTTTTTTTTGATTGAGAATGTCGAGAACATCATTTCCAAGATTTTTTTGCGCTGCAACTCTAATGCCCGGATCGTTTATGCCGAGTATAAGTAATCCATCCGCACCATATTGTTGTGCAATGCGTTTAAGGTAATTTACTTGTTTGTCTATGTCGTCATTGGTGAATGTCTGCTGAATAACACCGACCTTGACGTAGGATTTTGGATCAGGAAATTTGTCAGCATTGTAGTATGTAGACACATTATTGTTATGGCTTGGGAATGGGTAAGCCATAAGTAAATTAATTTTGGGCTGATGATATGATCTCATACAGCTTGAAACAAGGATTGTTGCAACTAAAAGGTAAAGTAACTTCTTCATCTCTTTCAAATTATTATTACTAGCAAGTAACAATTTGAAATGGAGAAGTGTTATTTTTTTCTACTCTTTTTTTAATCAAGGGTCTATTTAATGTCTATAGTATTATTTGTGATATTGTCCAAGGCTTAGTAGTCTGATTGTTATGGCTCCCTTGTTTCTTTGTCGTTTTTTTTGTGTTAAGTAGTGTATGAGAATGGATTTCCTAGTTTTAAATTCTGTCGGACGATAGAATTTGAAGAGCAGCATTCCTGTCCTGTTCTAATTGCTTTTTGAGTACCTCAATTCCTTCAAATTTCATTTCGTTTCGGATTCGGCTTACGAACTGAATGCTGATGGTGCTGCCATAAATTGAACTGTCAAAATTGAAAATGTTGACCTCTATGGTTTTGTGCTGATCCTTGCTAATGGTTGGACGATATCCGATATTAAGCATGCCGTTGAGAACTAGCCCGTCAATTAAAACTTTAACGGCATAAACACCATCGGCTGGAATTATCTTGTGCTTTTCGAGAACCCTAATATTTGCTGTTGGAAAGCCTATCTTGCGGCCTACTTGAAAGCCTTTTTCAACTATTCCAGTTAAAAAATAGTTGTATCCAAGGTATTTCGATGCTTTGCTGACGTCGCCAAGTAAAATAAGGTTTCTAATTTTTGTTGAACTAATGCTTATGCTTTCATGCGTTTGGGCTTCAACTTTCTCGACTTCAACTTCGAACTTGAGTCCCAATCTTTGCATGGTAGTAAAATCGCCTGTGCCATTTTTTCCAATATGGTGGTCGTAGCCAACAATTAGCTTCCTGATCTTTAACCAATCGACAAAGAACGTTTTAAAAAAATCCTCAGCAGATAAGTTGGAGAGTTCGGTGGTGAATGGTATTACCACGAAGTGCTCAAGTCCATTACGGGCTATAAGGCTGGTCTTTTCATCGAGTGTGTTGATTAGCAGGAGTTCATCATCATTCTTGCCAAGCACTATTCTTGGGTGTGGCCAAAGAGTCAGGACTAGTGGATTTGCATCTAGTTCTTTTGCATCTGCTTTAACCTTTCGTAGAATAGCTTGATGTCCAATATGTACACCATCGAAAAAGCCTAGAGTAATTACGCCTCGCGTAGGAACTTCTTTCTCAAATGGTCTATATATCTTCATCCCCAATTTTTTTTGCAAATATAACTACCTTTTTAATGATTTGTTTGAGCTGTGCAAAACGAGCTCTGGTGCATATTTGTTTTAATTGTTTTTTTTTCGACTTTTATCCTGTTATATGAGAAAAGAAATGTACAAGCACATTATATATGTATTTGCAGCTTTGTTGCTATTCGCTTCATGCAGTAGTAGGAATAAAGCAAATACCATAGTTAGCGGATTAGCAACAGATTACTCTGGCAGAACGATATATATATCGAAAGTTCTGCCTTCAAAGAGAGTGCTTGTTGACTCTGCGTTGGTTGATACTCTCGGAAACTTTGCGTTTAGGCTCACGCTTGTTAATCCCGATTTCTTTGAGATTTCCGATAAACCTAATAAAAGTGGAATTGTTATTATAGCTTCGCCTAGTGAGCGGATTGAGGTAAATTTACCCCGTGGCGCGAGCTGGAATGTTGCCGATGTAAAGGGGGCAAGTGGATTTAATCAGTTAAAAATCCTTAGCGATTCGCTCTGCAATCTTCGAGGACGTTTGCATTCAATTCAAAAACAGTTTGACACTTTAAAGTATAGCTATAGATATGATAGTTTGCGTCGAGTGTTAAAGCAATCTTTTAATGGGCATATAGCCAACTATCGTGGCTTTTTGCGAAACTTTGTAGTTCAGAACAAGGGATCTTTAGTCTCGATTCCTGCACTATACCAGCGTATTGATTCTGCTTCGTACATGCTTAACGAAAAGGCTGATTTGCGCTTCTTCTTATTGACTGATTCTATTCTTTACCGAAAGTATCCCGAAAGTGCCATGGTAAAGGCATTTCATACTAGGATGCAGTCAGTTCGATACCAATTGAATAATCAGAAACTGAATAAAGAGTCAATCGCAGAAGGTGCTTTGGCTCACGAGTTTAATCTTAAGTCGCTTAATGGTGATACTGTGTCGCTGACTAAGCTAAAAGGTCGGTATGTTCTTCTTAGCTTCTGGGCGTCATGGGCAAAGCCTTCGGTGGCTGAAAATGGTAGGCTGGTAGAGATTTATAAGAAGTATAAACCTTACGGTTTTGAGATAGTTCAGGTATCTCTTGATAGAAATTTGAATGAGTTAAGCAGGGCTATAACGCCCGATATGCGACAGTGGAAGCAATGCTCAGAATTTAGAATGTGGAATTCTTCCATTGTAAAAAGCTATCGGGTTGCTTGTATCCCTTCAAACTTTATTATTAATAGACAGGGAATTGTTGTTGCTAAAAATGTTCTGGGGAAAAATCTTTTTGATACCCTTCGCTGGTATTTGGTTAGACCGTACCTTATGAGACGTGATACAACTAAGACCCATGCCTCAACTTTAGAGAATACTTCAGACCAATAAACGAATATAACTTTATGAGAAAATTAGTTTTACTAATCGTTGCTGTTATTGCACTAACCTCTTGTTCTCGGAATAGCGCTAAAATTAAAGGAGAGTTTACCAACTTTGGAGGTAAAACCGTTTACCTCGAAAAACTGGGGGTTGGTACATCGGAGGTTGTCGATTCTGTGGTGGCATCCAAAGATGGATTGTTTAAGTTTAATATTAAGTTTGAAAAGGATCAGGAGCCGACCTTTTATCTTGTAAAAGTAGATGGAAATAATTTTGTTACCCTTTTCGTAGAGCGAGGGGAAACGATAAACCTTACTGGTGATGCTAAACGACTAGAAGGAACATACGCTGTTAAGGGCTCGAAGGCATCTGAAGATATACGGACGCTATCAAATTTATTGAACACAACAATAACATCACTTGATTCGTTGAATCAGCTACATGCTAACCCTTCGGATTCTATAGAGTATAAAATGGGTAAGGTATTTGTAACCTGCAAGCGAGAGTTTATAAAATACTTGATTACCAATCCTAAGAGCATGGCTAGCATTTATGCTATTTACGCACAACTTCCAGGTAGTACCGGCATTTTTGGGTCTCTCGATGATTTGAATTACTTTAAATTGCTGTCTGATTCTCTTTCAACCAGCTACCCTAAGTCTCCTTACGTGATATCGCTTAAGAAACACTATAAGCAGATGGAGAACGAGGCGCTTATTGGAGATATAATGGCTACGAAGAAGGTGGAAACGGTTGGTATCCCTGAGATATCACTTAGGAACCAGTACGGAAAACTAATGAAGCTCTCGTCGCTTAAGGGAAAGGTTGTTCTTCTTGACTTTTGGGATCCTGCCAATCAGGAATCGTTGGAAGGTAACTTGGGATTGGTTAAGATCTACGAAAAGTATAAATCAAAAGGATTTGAGATTTATCAGGTTTCGTTGGCTACAAAGGCTCCTTGGGTTGCCGCTGTTCAGCGTCAGAAACTTCAGTGGATTTGTGTTTCGGACTTTCTTGGGTCGAACTCGCCTGCTGCAACGGTTTACAATGTAAAAGCTATACCCGCGAACTTCCTTATTAATAGGAATGGCGATTTGGTAGGACGTGACATGTTTGGCAACGATCTCGAATCGCAAATTATCAAAGCGTTAAAATAGCGAATGCAAAAAGGCAAAAAGACATACTTTGCCTCCGATGTTCACTTGGGATTACCAGGAATAGAGCCTCCTATAGAGCGTGAACGACGCTTTATTCGATGGTTGGATATGGCTAAGCAGGATGCTGAGGAGATTATCCTGCTTGGCGATATCTTCGATTTTTGGTATGAGTACAAAAAGGTCATACCTCGGGGCTTCTCTCGTTTTTTAGGTAAGCTATCGGAAATTACGGATAGCGGAATCACCGTTCGTTTTTTTACGGGTAACCACGACATCTGGGCATACGACTACCTGCATACCGAGTGTGGCGTTATCCTTCATTCGGAACCGTTTACTTGCGAGTTTGCTGGGAAGCGTTTCTTTTTGCATCATGGCGATGGATTGGGAAATATGGACTGGAAGTATAAGCTGATGAAGTGGTTTTTTACATGGAAGGTTTCCCAGTTTCTCTTTTCTACGTTTGTTCACCCTAATTTGGCTCTTTGGTTGGCGCACAACTGGTCGTACAAGAGCCGTTATTCGAAGGGATAGCCGAAGTCTACCGCGGCAGAGATGAGTACATCTACCGTTTTTCGGTGGAGGAAGCCGCGAGCAATCGCTACGACTATATGGTTTTTGGACATCGGCATACGCCTGTTGAGATAGACCTAAACGAAAGAACCAAGATGTTTATTCTTGGCGATTGGATCGTCTCTAATGTTTATGGCGTTTTCGACGGGGAGTCTATGAAGCTTACTAAGTTTGAAGGGTAATGGATTCGCTTTTAAGCAGAATTGCAGCAATCGTAAAAGGCTGCTTTAGGCCATCGCTAAAGTCGGCGGTATGGATACTTCGGCTGATGATACCCATCTCGCTGGGAGTTGTACTGTTGCAGTATCTAGGTGTCATTGCGGTGATTTCTCATTATACTGCTCCGCTGTTCGAACTGGTTGGCTTGCCCGGTGAGGCGGCTCTTGTTTACATTACGGCGGCGCTGGTTAATATCTATTCGGCTATCGCCGTCATATCTACCTTTACCTTCGATGCGCATGCGATTACCATGCTGGCGATATCGAGCCTAATTGCGCACAACTTGATTGTGGAAACGGCGGTACAGCGTAGGACGGGGTCGTCGGCACTGGCAATGGTGGCTACGAGGTTGGGGCTATCCATCCTATCGCTAATCGTAATGAATTTGCTTGTGCCAGCAGCTACCCTATCGGTAGAGGCAAGGGGGGCAATGCCCAATCAGGATTTGGGCGACGTTCTGTACGGCTGGTTGCAGTCCTCGATCTTTCTATCACTAAAAGTTGTTGTGCTAGTTTTTGTCCTGAACCTGCTCCAGCAGGTGCTAAAGGAGCTGGGGGTGATTGAGGTGCTATCCAAGCTGCTTCGCCCGCTCTTGGCGTTGTTTGGGCTGCCAAGCCGAACCTCGTTTTTGTGGATTGTTGCCAATACGCTTGGGCTGGCGTACGGATCGGCGGTGATGATTTCGGAGGTGGAGGCTGGCAATATCTCCAAGGAGGAGGCCAACCTGTTGAACTACCATGTTGCGGTTTCGCACAGCAACCTCGAAGACCTGCTGCTCTTTGCGGCCATTGGGGCATCCGTGTTTTGGATGCTCTCGCTGAGGCTGGCATTCGCAGCGCTAGTCGTTTGGATTGTAAGATTCTCATTGTATCGTAATCATAAGTTTGTAACAGCATGAAGCAATATCACGATTTGCTAAAGACTATACTTGCGGAGGGCGTTAGGAAGGGCGACCGCACGGGCGTTGGCACGCAGAGCATATTTGGCTACCAAATGCGCTTTAACCTTGCCGATGGATTCCCGCTGCTCACCACCAAGAAGCTGCACCTGCGCTCCATTATTCACGAGCTGCTTTGGTTTATTAACGGTGATACCAACATAAAGTACCTTAACGATAACAAGGTGTCCATCTGGGACGAGTGGGCCGATGAGAACGGCGACCTTGGCCCTATCTACGGCTACCAGTGGCGAAATTGGAGGAACCCAGACGGCACAACCACCGATCAGCTGGCGCAGGTGGTGGAATCCATATGTAATAACCCCGATTCGCGCAGGCATATTGTTAGCGCCTGGAACGTTTCGGATATCGACAAGATGAAGCTGCCTCCCTGCCACGTGATGTTTCAGTTCTACGTGGCCGATGGGCGGCTCTCGTGCCAGCTTTACCAGCGCAGCGCCGATGTTTTCCTTGGCGTTCCGTTCAACATTGCATCGTACGCGCTGCTGACGCTGATGATGGCCCAGGTGACGGGGCTTAAGCCCGGTACGTTTGTCCACACGCTGGGCGATGCGCACATCTACCTTAACCATATGGAGCAGGTGAACCTGCAGCTGAGCCGCACGCCGCTGCCGCTGCCTACCATGCGCCTAAACCCTAAGGTGGCATCGATCTTCGACTTCAAGTACGAGGATTTTATGCTCGAGGGGTACAGCTCGCATCCATCCATCAAAGCCGATATTGCCGTATGATTGCCATTGTGGTAGCGATGGCGAGCAACAGCGCCATCGGTAAGGATAACCAGCTGCTGTGGCATATCACCGAGGATATGAAGTTCTTTAAGGCGCTTACGCAGGGGGGAACCGTTGTCATGGGGCGGAAGACCTACGAGTCGATTGGGCGCCCGCTGCCCAACCGGCGGAATATTGTTGTCTCGCGGTCGGTAGATCATCTCGACGATAGGGTTGAGCTCTTCCATTCGCTGGAGGAGGCCATTCGGGCGGCCTCGGCGGACGAGCGGGTGTTTATTATCGGCGGCGGCGAGATCTACCACCAGTCGCTCGTTTTGGCCGATACGCTCTATATTACCCTTGTAGGACATTCCTACGAGGCGGACACCTTCTTTCCGGCCATTAGCGAGGCGGACTGGAACGTTGCGGAGCGGGTTGACCACGAGCGTGGCGCCTCCTTCGAGCATCCATTCTCGTTTATCACCTATAAAAGGCGCTAGCGCACGCTACTTGTGGTATAAAATTTGTTAGTTTTTCGCAAAAAACTGAATATATGAGAAAACTATTATTTGGAGTTGCAGTGGCTCTTGCAGGGCTTACCTCTTGCGACCTAGGAACGACTAAGGTTGATCCTATTCCTGTCGAAATATCGTACTACAGCGAGTATCACTACTGCCAGTATGTGTTTAGTGATGTAGTTTCGCAGGCGCTTACGCTTGCCAAGCTGGAGCTGGACAATCCTTCGGGAAATGCCGACCCTGATGGGGTGACGATTACCCTGAATGAGGCCCGCACCGAGCTGACTATTGTGTACAAGGAGTCGATGACCAGCAGGCGCATCGGAAAAATTGTGGTGACCTTTACCGGTACGCCCCTCGCCGAGGGTTCGTCGATGCTGATACACCCCGATGGGCTAACCTACTCGGGCGTGAAGGTGATCGGCGATGCTGAGGTTACCATCCTGCCCAAGGGAACCTCAAAGGCAAAGCAGCAGGTGATTGTCAGGAACGGTGCTCTTACCGATTCGTACAATGTTTCCGTTGCCTACGCCTGCAACCTTACCCGCGAGCAGAAGGAGGGCGATAGCGATAAGGTAGATACCGACGATACGTTTACCTTTACGGGCTCGGCCACCGGAACTCTTGCCAATAAATCTACCTACAACGTAAGCATTATTGATCCACTTGTTATGCCCTACGGCTCGTCCTACTTCAAGAGCGGGAAGCTTTCTATGACTCCCCTTACGTATACCGAACCCTTCTACATCACTTTTGGAACAACGGGCTACATCAACCAAATACTGTTTGCCTACCAAGGTCTATCTAAGCTGTACACCATCTAGAAGCCGTCGCGCTCACACATACGAAAGGCAGCCATTGGCTGCCTTTTTGCATTTGTTGGGATGAATGGCGGGCTAGGGGGAGTGGAGGATGCCGACGCCATTTCGGAGGCCATGCCTGCCCTCATACTGGTTTTCTGTGGCGATGGCTGGTTTAATCTGGTGATGCTCTAAGCTGCTACCGCAATCGCAAACCTCGTGCAGGATAGCATGAGGGTGCTCATCACCGTCGGAGCCTTGCCGCAAGTCTGCATGGACCTGCACTTGGATGCAATTAGGCTCAAGCTATCAGTTTGGAGTGAATTGCAGTCAAAGGAGGCTTTAAGCTGCATTGCATGGACAAACATTTGGCTGCAACAGCCCTCACGCTGCCAGCTTGGACGCTGTTGCAGCGAAGGAAACTCTTAATCCGAGCTGCATGTAGGAAGAATTAGCTGCAGCAGACATCAAGCTTAGAGCTTGGCCCGAATTGCAGCGGTTGAAGCCTCCATGCAGGCTGCTTTGAATGGGGCAGCAGGAGTTGGCAGCCTTAGGCAGATCGTTGGGATGTCGAATTTGCTAGTCGAGCTGCCCATGCCGATGTACATGCCCCCTCACTCGTCCGAGTCGCTCCTGCTGCGGGGCGGCAAGCCCCCTTCGTCGGCCGTTTTAGCTATGGCGACTGTGGCTTTAGCCATCTTTTTTATTCAGAAGTCCATGAAGTAGGGGCTTCTCTTACTTAAAAATGGAGAAATAGAGCTAAATTAGCGGTAGTAAAGAACCGCTTAACCGAATTCGATCATGACGAAGCTTCGCCTCTCGGGCAACCCCAGCCGTAACTTGGGGAATCTTGACTTCTACCAGTTTGTAACCGATCAGGCAACCCGCATTCGGGGGCTTGGTGATGCGGTGCTTACCGATGCCGACCTGCGGCAGCTGGTGGTGGTGCTGCTGGCGCTGGCCGCCGACTTCAGCAAGACCATCCTACGGGTTCAGAAGAGCCTCAAGACCGAGGAGATCATGCGCAGGAAGCGCGCGCGTGACATCTGCATCGCTGCTCTGAGGAGCGGGGTGCGGAATGCCCGCTACGCCATCAATCCGCGCGAGGTCAGTGCCTCCTCCGGGCTCGCCATCCTGCTGGGCACTTACGGCGACATCGCCCATCAGGCCATGGAGAAGGGGAGCGGTACCATCGACAAGCTGCTCGGCGAGCTCGAAGGGGATACCTATCGGCCCCTGTTCGAAGTGTTGGGGCTCGCAGCCAAGGTGTTTCGTCTCAAGGACGAGAACGACGCCTTTAAGGCCATCTTCGAGAGCCGCCGCAGCGATGGCCTGGCCAAGGATGGGGTTAGGGCGCTCGACGTACGCCGGCAGTTCAACCGCCAGTACCAGCAGCTCTGCGACTACGTGCTCCTACAGGCGAAGATCACGGGCGGGGAACAGTACCTGGAGGCGCTGCAGCTGATTAACGCCATCCGTAAGGAGTACCTGGAGAAGGTGGCCCGGCACAAGGCGGCCAAGAAGGGTCGCGGTAATCCCGCAGCGGACGAGTAGTGGGGGAGCCCCCCGATTGGGCTATTGGCAAACTACATAATGCAGCAAAGGCAGCCGTTGGCTGCCTTTGCTCGTTATGCCTTTAGCATGTGGGAGTTGATCTTCTCGATCTTCTCCCTCGCGAATTCTGCGGTGATTTTAAGGTTGTCGGTTTCCAGCGATGGGAACTCGAACATGGGGTCAATCATGATGGCCTCGCAGATGGAGCGTAGGCCGCGGGCGCCCAGTTTAAACTCTACGGCCTTATCCACGATGTACTCCAGCGCCTCGGCGTCGAACTCCAGCTTGATGTTGTCCATCTCGAACATCCGCACGTACTGCTTGATGATGGAGTTCTTGGGCTCGGTAAGAATCGAGCGCAGCGTCTCCCTATCCAAAGGGCGTAGGTAGGTGAGCACCGGTAGGCGGCCGATGATCTCGGGGATCAGGCCGAACGCCTTCAGGTCCTGCGGCGCAATGTACTGCAGCAGGTTACCCTTGTTGATGGTCTCCGCCTTCTTCGAAGCGCCGTAGCCCACCACCTTGGTGTTCATGCGCTGGGCGATCTTCTTCTCGATGCCGTCGAAGGCGCCTCCGCAGATAAAGAGGATGTTCTTGGTGTTTACCTGGATCATCTTCTGTTCGGGGTGCTTTCTTCCGCCTTGAGGTGGAACGTTAACCACTGCTCCTTCCAGCAACTTCAGCAGCGCCTGCTGAACGCCCTCGCCCGATACGTCGCGGGTGATGGATGGATTATCGCTCTTGCGGGCAATTTTATCGATCTCGTCGATAAAGACGATGCCCTTCTCGGCCATCTCCACGTTGTAGTCCGCCACCTGAAGCAGGCGCGAAAGGATGCTCTCCACATCCTCGCCCACGTAGCCCGCTTCGGTAAGCACCGTGGCGTCTACGATGGTAAAGGGCACGTGCAGCAGCTTGGCGATGGTGCGGGCGAGCAGCGTCTTGCCGGTGCCCGTTTCGCCAACCAGGATGATGTTCGACTTCTCGATCTCCACATCCTCATCGTCGGAGATGGTGGCGTGTTTCAGCCTCTTGTAGTGGTTGTAAACGGCAACCGAAAGGTATTTCTTGGCTTCGTCTTGGCCTATTACGTACTGGTCGAGGAAGGTCTTAATCTCGTTGGGCTTGCGGAGCTGCAGCTCCGTAAGGTTGAGCGACCCCTTCTTCTTGAACTCCTCCTTGACGATCTGCGCAGCCTGCTCGATGCAGCTCTCGCAGATGTGGCCAGAGATACCAGCCAAGAGAAGGCTTACTTCCTTTTCCTCCCTACCGCAAAATGAACATTTTTTACCGGCCATTTCTATAATGTTTAGGCGTTACCTCAATTTATAAACCAAAAGAACCGCAGGGTTGGTGCGGTTCTTAGGTATTTGGCTTTTGTTACTTACTACTCTTAACAAGCACCTCGTCGATCATCCCGTACTCTTTGGCCTCGGATGAGTTCATCCAGTGGTCTCTGTCCGAATCATTTTCGATCTTTTCGAGCGGCTGATGGGAGTGGAGTGCGATGATCTCGTACAGCTCCTTTTTCAGCTTGATGATTTCGCGAGCGGTAATCTCGATATCGGATGCCTGCCCCTCTGCGCCTCCCATTGGCTGGTGGATCATAACGCGCGAGTGGGTGAGGGCCGAGCGCTTGCCTGCGGCTCCTGCGGTAAGCAGCACAGCACCCATGGATGCTGCCATTCCCGTACAAATCGTAGCAACATCCGAGTTGATGATCTGCATGGTGTCGTAGATGCCTAGCCCTGCGTAAACCGATCCGCCGGGAGTGTTCAGGTAGATCTGAACGTCCTTCGTGCTATCGGTCGAGTCGAGGAAAAGCAGCTGCGCCTGAATGATGTTGGCCACGTCGTCGTTGATGGGCACCCCAAGAAAGATGATGCGATCCATCATCAGTCTCGAAAACACGTCCATCGAGGCAACGTTTAGCTGGCGCTCTTCGATAATCGTAGGGTTGATGTAGCCGCTGTAAACGTTGTGCATCCGATTATACTGATGCAGCTTAAGGCTACCAATCCCCATGTGCTTTGTTGCGTACTTGTTGAATTCGTTCATAAAGCCTCCAACTGTTGAGTGTGATGTTTAAAGATACAACTATTTTTCCAATAGCTTGTCAAATTCTTTAGTGCTCACCTCTTTGTCTTCAACTTTAACTAGTTCTTTTGCAGCAGCAACTACCTTGTCTTCGAACTTCTTCTCAACAATACGTCTTCTCTCTTCCTTGTTTTGGAGGATATCGCTAGCGTACTTGGTAACGTACTCCTGTGGTAGATTTCTCATACCGTATTGAGCGAACTGGTATGCAGCGTACTCTTCGGCAGCAGCCTGAAGCTCTTCTTCGCTAACCTCGATGCTGTTGGTGGTGATGAAGAACTCCTTAACAAGCTGCCACTTCATGTCTTCAGCAAATGTTGGGAATTCTTTTTCGATGTCTTCTTTTGTGAACTTACCTTCGTTGATGATGTAAATCCATTTCTTAAGGAATTCTTCTGGAAGCTGAAGGTCTGCCTTGTCGATAAGCTTTTCGCGGAGGTCAAGAAGCAGCTTGTAGTCGCCTTCCTTGGCTAGGTTTACGCGGATTTCCTCGTCAACTTTTGCAACAAACTCTTCGTAGCTCTTCACGTTACCTTCTCCGAAAGCCTTGTCGTAAAGTTCCTGGTTAACCTCAGCCTTTTCGAAGTTCTTGATTTCGGTGATGGTGAAGCTAAATATTGGATTGATGGCTCCGAGTTCTTCCTTCTTTACATTAAGAAGAGCAGCTCTGTCGGTTTCGTTTTCGAAGGCTTCGTTTACGTTGAACTCAACGGTGTCGCCATCTTTCTTGCCTGCGAATTGAGCCTTGATCTCGTCCTTAGCAACCTGGCGAAGCGAGAATGCTGCGTTTTCGATGCTAATGCCATCGGCTTGAGAGAGGTTTCCGCGAAGGAAGTCTTCCTTGCCTTCTACAACATCCACATCCGACATCTTGCCAAAGCGGCTTTGGTAGCTGGTGATGTAGCTATCGCGCATTTCGTCGTCGATGGCAATGTTGTAGTAGTGAACCTTATCTCTTTTGGTCAACTTAATATCAACTGCAGGAGCGATGCCTAAGTCGAAGCAGAATTCGAAAGACTTGTCGTTATCCCAGTCGATAGCCTTTTGAGACTCACTTGGAAGTGGCTCGCCTAAAATCTTGGTGTCGCTTTCTTTTAGGAAGTTCGCGATCGAATCTGAAACAAGCTTGTTGATCTCGTCAACGAGAGCAGGCTTACGGTACATCTTGTTGATAATCCCAGCAGGTACTTTACCAGGACGGAAGCCGTCGATTCGTGCGTTTCTACGGTAGTTGGCAAGTGCCTTGTCGAGATTTCCTTCGTAGTCGCTTGGCTCGATGTTAATCTTAAGCACTGCGTTTAGAGTATCAACGTTCTCCTTTGCAATATTCATTTGTTGACAGTTTAATGATGAGCAATTTCATTTCCCATTGAGCCTCGGACCAATCAAAAGAATCTGCCAAACAGCTAGAATTTTTTGATTATCAGAATGTCTTTTGCGTACTAAATGGGAGCCCAAAGGTATGAAAAAGGGGTAATAGTTACAAACTTACTTTTTGAGGATGTTGGGCTAATGGGGGTAAACGAAAAAGCCCCGATTTCTCGGGGCTTTAGTGCGGATGAAGGGACTCGAACCCCCACGCCTCACGGCACTAGATCCTAAGTCTAGCGCGGCTACCAATTACGCCACATCCGCATTGTGCTACCGTGTTCGTTTTTTGGTTTAGCGATGCAAAGGTAAACCAAATTTTCATATCTGCAATACTATTGAGGGGGTGTAGACGGAAAAAAGTGCAGGAGATGCTGCCTGTAGGTTTTACGAAGTTGTGCGAAACTTATTCGTATTGGAAATAAATAGGGGGGAGGGCTGTAAATGAAAAAAGCCCCGATTTCTCGGGGCTTTAGTGCGGATGAAGGGACTCGAACCCCCACGCCTCACGGCACTAGATCCTAAGTCTAGCGCGGCTACCAATTACGCCACATCCGCATTGTGCTACCGTGTTCGTTTTTTGGTTTAGCGATGCAAAGGTAAACCAAAAAATGTTTTCTACAATAGCTGTATTGGGATTCTAGGTGGATTCCTGCAATTTTTTTAGGTCGTATAGCTACTTGCGAAGCTCGAAGTTTTGTCCGAGATATAGCCTTCTAACGGTCTCGTCGTTTGCAAGGACCTCTGCTGTTCCGCTTCTAAGTATTTCGCCGTCATATAGAAGGTAGGCTCTGTCGGTAATCGAAAGGGTTTCGTGAACGTTGTGGTCGGTTATGATTATGCCGATGTTTTTATCCACCAACTTTTTTACGATGCCCTGAATATCTTCAACGGCAATGGGGTCTACGCCTGCGAATGGCTCATCTAGTAGAATGAACTTTGGGTCGATGGCTAGACAGCGGGCAATTTCGGTACGGCGCCGCTCGCCGCCCGATAGCTGAATGCCGAGGCTCTTGCGAATTTTCTGAAGGCTAAACTCGCTGATGAGCGACTCGAGCTTATCTTTTTGCTCGGCAGCGCTTAGTTTCGTTAGTTCTAGCACGGTTTTGATGTTGTCCTCTACGCTCAGGGTGCGGAATACCGATGCTTCTTGGGCTAGGTATCCGATGCCTTTTTGGGCGCGCATGTACATGGGCATGTTGGTAATATTCTCGTCATCGAGAAAGATTTCCCCTTCGTTGGGCCGAATCAGGCCAACAATCATGTAAAAGCTGGTTGTCTTGCCTGCTCCATTAGGGCCAAGTAGTCCAACTATTTCGCCTTGGTTTACCTCGATGGACACCCCTTTTACAACCGTGCGTGCCTTATATCTTTTTACTAAGTTATTGCTGTGTAATTTCATTATCTACGGTTTTGCAACGTGCAAATTTAGAAAATAATCTGAAGACCTGCTCTTATCCCGAATTTATCGATGTTAGGATTGTCGAGGTAGCTGAGCCTCCATATCGCATCAATACGAATGATCTTAAATATATTCTCGACTCCCACACCTACTTCATAGTATGGCTTCCTGACATCTGACAACCCGTCGGGGAATGCGAATTCTCCAGACTTGTTGGCGTTGGAAAGCGAGCCTATGAGCCCTTTCCCGTAGGCTACCTCTCGCCATTTGAGCTTCCTCATTAAAGGAATATGGTTTAAAAAGAATCCGTTGAAGTGATGCTCTAGCGTAAGGCTTACCCACTGATCGCTGGCAAATTCGTAGTAGTTCATCATGTTAAACGAAAACTTGTTGAGGGCGTAGGTCTCATTTCCTTCGTGTAGCTTAAGTAGGGGGTAGGGGACTGTTCCGAATATTTTACCACCTTCTATTATATAGCGGAGGTAGCCAAAAGGGTTAAGCGGCACCTTATGGACGTAGTTGGCGTCTAGCATCGTGTAGCTGTACTTTGAGCCGAGTACGTTTTTGAGCCCAAACGTGGCGTTTACATTTATAATAGGGTTGTCGCTGCCTAGCGATATGCGCTCGAATTCGCCAGCAACAAATCGCTCTCCCTTACCAATGCGAGTACTTAAAACGACGTTTGTAACGGGCATGTGGGTGCTGCTTGTGCCATCTGCGCGTTTCATGGTTACAAAATCGGAGGCGTTAATGTCCTTGTGGTTTACCTCGATGCCGCTTGAGATGCCGGGGCTCCATTCGTAATCGAACTTGAGCTTGGTTTGCTCGATTAGGTTGAGCTTGTAGTTGGGGTTGCGGCGGAGCACCGAGGTTAGGATGTTGTCTTCAGCAAGCGAGAATGGGCTTAGCCCCATCTGATCCATATCTTTTTTGTACGATGCGTATCCGGTTACACGGGGCTCCTTGCTGAACATGTAAAGTACATCGCCGCCGTACTTAAACTTTTCGTCTTTAAATCCGTAGGCGGCAAATCCTCCAACCATGACATTCTTGGAGAACTTGTTGGAGGTTCGGCCTCCAAGCTTAATTCGATCTCCTTCAATCCGGTTGTTGCTGTAGGTTTGGTAGTAGGGCCCGTACTCGAAGTAGCCTATGGGGTAGTAGTAGTTGATAAGCAGGTTGGTGATGTTGGTGGCTGTTTTAAAGAGGGGGACCTCCTTAACCCGGTCTACCATTGTATAGATCCCCTTTTCCTGGGTGGTGAGCTCGACGGGCCGATTTTGCGCCCAGTAGCTGGTGTCCTTTTTTATGGCTTCGTCGCTAAGGATTACGCTGGGGGCATTCTTCTTCGTGGAGTCGGGGAACTCGGCGTTGAGGTTCACGTTGGAGATCACGCTGGTGTTGCGCCCGAAGAAGCCTACCGTTCCTTTGGTAATCTTGAAGTCGATAAACAAGCTGCTGCTTTTGGGGAACCACACCGAATCGTTTACGGGTTGAAAAACCTGCTCGGCAGCCATGGCGTTAACCCAGTTGATGTTGGCCCCCTTGTTGAGCTGCAGCACCACCTTTACAACGGCATAGGTGGTGTCGTGTACCCACATTTCGCCGGTAAAGGTGGGCTCCTGCTTCCGTTTGGGCACGAAGTTCATCCTTATGCACTGCTTGCCGTCGATGTAGGCCGTGTCTTGGAGGTAGTACTTGTAGTACGAGAGCCCGTTGCTGTTGAGCGGGCTAATCAGCCCTTGGTCAAAGAAGTCTATGAAGTTGTCGTAGATGTTGATGTTTTGGTACATCCGCCCCGTAAACTGGGCGATGCTTTTGTTGTCGATCCCCGAGGTCTTGCTCGCTTTTATGACCTCCTTCTCCTTTTGGGGCGAGCTCGAGTGGTAGTAGTCGGACAGCGATTCGGAGATTAAGATGGGGATGTAGGTCTTTCCGGTCATCTTGTTCGTGTCGAGGTAGTCGAATATGAACTTGAACTGCTTGAGCAGCTTCTTATCCTTAAGCTCGTTTTTGATGTTGTTGACATCAATCTGCATCTTGGTGTAGGCGTTGTAGCTGTACGAGGGGATGCTGGCGATGTTGTTGCGGTCTTTATTGGCTATGATTTTCTTGAAAAAGGCGTGCGCAGGATTTTCGCCGGGTCTTACCACAACCTCCTGCAGGGTGTAGTTGATGGGGGTTAACTCTATGGTGAAGGTGTTGATGGTGTGCTTGGTTACGGGAACCGATTTGCGGTTGTACCCCACGTACTGCGCCGAGATCGAGTCCGTTGCCATCTTCGCATCTATCGAGAATACCCCATTTTGGTCGGTTATGGTTCCTACCGTTGATTTTATGAATGATACGTTGCAAAAAGGAAGCGCCTCCTTGGTGTTGGCATCGATAACTTTACCCTTCACCCTTGTAATTTGGGCGGAGGAGAGGAGTGGCGCTGTATAAATAAGTATAAGGATGAAATGTTTTAAAAGCGTAGAAAACCGATTTCGCATATTCTTTTTATTTAGAAATATAAAGGTAGTGGACAATGTCGTACAGTGGAGCAAAGGAGTGTTAATAGAGCCTAAGGCAACACGATGTTTGTTACATCTTTACCCGGGGAAAGTAAAGGAGGATCTTTGGATTGAGCGAATAAGGGTGTTTGAAAGGGTAAACTTCGGGTGGCGTGGTGCTTTCTTTCCTCTTCTGATGCGATTTTTAGGCGATGGTCGTGTGCCATCCCTAAACTTCGGAAACCATTTGGTGGAGCGGTTGTGCCATGCGTAAGCTTCGGAAGTCATTTGGGGAAGCAGTTGTGCCATTCGTAAACTTCGGAAACCATTTTGGGAAGCGGTTGCGTCATTCGTAAACTTCGAAAGTCATTTGGTGGAGCGGTTGTGTCATCCGTAAGCTTCGGAAATTACTCGGTGGAGTGTTCAGCGCAGACTCTTCAGGCTGGTAAATCTCAAATCCATCCTCAGCAGCCGCTACGCCTACGGGAGGTCTGCTGCTGAGGGTGGTTGATAGTATGCTTATAGGTGCTGGAGGCGGTTGCCGCAACTGTTCGTTGGGCTAGGCGATACCTTCGCGAAGGATGTCGTGGATATGAACCATCCCGGCGTACCTCCCGTCTTGGATGACAACCAACTGCGTTATCTTATTCTTTTCCATCTTGTCGAACGCATTAATGGCAAGCTCGTTGATGTCGATCGTCTTGGGGTTAACGGTCATGATATCTTTGGCGAGCAGGTTGTCTACGCTCACCCCCTTTTCCAGCATTCGCCTTAGGTCGCCATCGGTAATAATCCCGGCAAGCGATTGGTCGTCGTTGACAACGGCGGTTGCGCCAAGCCTTTTCGACGATATCTCTACAATAATTGGTCGGATGGTCTCGCTGAGCAAAACCTTAGGAACCTCCGCCGAAATCACGTCGGCAACGCGCATGTACAGCTTTTTCCCTAGCGAGCCGCCAGGGTGGAAGCGGGCAAAATCGCTTGAGGTGAATCCTCGAAGCTTAATGAGCGTCATGGCTAGCGCATCGCCCAGCACCAGTTGTGCGGTAGTCGACGAGGTAGGCGCCAGGTTGATGGGGCATGCCTCCTTCTCAACCGTAGCCTTTAGCACGTAGTCGGAGTTGAGGGCAAGGTATGAGTCGGTGCTCGACACCATCGCTACGATTTTGTTGCCAAGGTTGCGAATCAGTGGTACCAGAACTTTTATCTCTGGCGTGTTCCCGCTTTTCGAAAGGATAATGATGATGTCGTTAGGCTGGATAAGACCAAGGTCGCCATGGATGGCATCGGCTGCATGCATAAAGATGGATGGCGTTCCGGTTGAATTCATGGTTGCCACAATCTTGCTGGCGATGATGGCGCTTTTCCCAATTCCAGAAACGATGACTCTCCCTTTACAGCTGTATAAAAGCATGGCAATTTCGGCAAACTCATCGTCGATGTAGCTGGCTATTTTTTCAACAGCTCTAGCTTCTTCGAGGATGGTATCTGCTGCAAATGCTTTTATGTCGAAGTTATTCCCCATTACTCTTGTTTTTTATTTTTCTCTTGAGTACTTTAGAAATGCAAAGTTATTGCTTTTTGACGATAACTTGGCATCTGTTGGAGGCTGATTCTTATGTGTGTTAACTTTTGCAAACCTAGGAGCCGTTGATTGTTATATGAGATTTGTTTGGTTAACTTTGTTATGTCAGTGTGCAGAAAAGGTACATTTAAATCAAAAAATGCAGTATTAAGAGGGGTAAAAATTATGGCCGAAGAGGTTCGTGCATCATTAACGGAGTACTTAAAAAAGTACTTTGGTTTTTCTGGGTTCAAAGGAAACCAAGAAGCAATCATTCAAAATGTGCTGGATGGGAAAGACACATTTGTGCTTATGCCCACAGGAGGAGGGAAATCGTTATGCTATCAGCTTCCTGCTCTTAAAATGGACGGAACGGCAATCGTAATTTCGCCCCTAATAGCATTGATGAAGAATCAGGTTGACGCTATGCGCGCCTTTATGGAAGGTGCCGGGATTGCTCATTTCCTCAATTCTTCGTTGTCGAAAACCGCTATTGCCAAGGTTAAGGAAGATGTTGTTGCAGGGCGCACAAAACTCTTGTACGTTGCTCCAGAATCGCTCACAAAGGAGGAAAACATACAATTCCTTAAGCAGATAAAGATCTCGTTTTATGCAATTGATGAGGCACACTGTATCTCGGAATGGGGGCATGATTTTCGGCCAGAGTATAGAAGAATACGTCCAATTATAACAGAAATAGGTAAAGCCCCTTTGATTGCACTTACTGCAACTGCTACGCCAAAGGTTCAACACGATATTCAGAAGAATCTTGGAATGCTTGATGCAACGGTCTTCAAATCATCGTTCAACAGGCCAAACCTCTACTACGAGGTACGTCCTAAGCAGGATGCAACTAAGGAGATTATCAAGTTTATTAAAGCCAACAGCGGCAAATCGGGTATCATTTACTGCCTAAGCCGGAAAAAGGTGGAAGAACTTGCAGATATACTTAAGGTAAATGGCATAAATGCTGTTCCTTATCATGCAGGGCTTGATTCGAATTCTCGTTCTGAAAATCAGGATAAGTTTTTGATGGAAGAAACCGATGTGGTGGTGGCCACCATTGCATTTGGCATGGGGATCGACAAGCCCGATGTTCGCTATGTAATTCACTACGATATTCCCAAGAGTTTGGAAGGATACTACCAGGAGACTGGTCGTGCTGGCCGCGATGGGGGCGAAGGGAAGTGCATTACTTTTTACAGCTACAAGGATATCCAGAAATTGGAGAAGTTTATGCATGGCAAGCCGATTGCCGAGCAGGAAATTGGGAAGCAGCTGCTTCAGGATACGGTTTCCTATGCAGAATCGTCGGTGTGCCGCAGAAAGATGCTGCTGCTCTATTTCGGTGAAGATTATACGCAGGAGAACTGTGGCTGCTGCGATAACTGCCTTAATCCGAAGGAACTGTTTGATGGAAAAGATGCCATTCTGAAGGCACTAGAGGTAATCGAAGAGCTGCAGGAGAAGTTTAAGTCCGACCATGTCGTAAACTTTTTGGTGGGCAACGCAACGGCGGGCATAAAAACCTACAAGCATAACACTAACGAACTTTTTGGGATTGGCAAAGACCGGGATGAAAAGTATTGGAATGGCATTCTTCGTCAAATGCTCATCAACCATTTGCTAACAAAGGATATTGAGAATTATGGTCTTCTAAAGATATCTCCAAAGGGACGTAAGTACATGGATGAACCATTCTCTATAATGATGGCAAAGGACCACGATTACGGAGAAGTTGATGACGATGACGTTGCAGGATCAGCCGCTGGCAAAGGTGGTGGTGCTGCCGACGAGGCGCTGTTTTCCCTTCTGAAGGATCTGCGTAAGTCGATGTCGAAGAAGCTGGGGCTGCCTCCTTTTGTGCTATTCCAAGATCCATCCCTCGAAGATATGTCCATCCAGTACCCTATCACGATGGAGGAACTTCAGAACATTACGGGGGTAGGGGTTGGAAAGGCCAAAAAGTATGGCAAGGAGTTTATCGAACTCATCAAAAAGTACGTTGACGAAAATGAGATTGAGCGACCTCAGGATATGGTCGTAAAGTCGGTGGTCAACAAATCGGGGAATAAGGTTTTCATCATCCAAAGCATCGATAAGCGGATGGACTTGGGAGATATCGCCAATGCGAAGGGGATGGACATGAAGGATCTGTTGTCTGAAATGGAGGCAATCGTTAATTCCGGCACCCGAATAAATCTCGATTACTATATCAACGAAAATGTGGACGAGGATAAGCTCGAAGAGGTTTTCGACTACTTTAAGAACGAGGCGAAGACGGAGTCTATTCAGGAAGCGCTAGACTTTCTTGGAGAGGAGGATTATTCCGAGGAGGAGGTTCGGCTTATTCGGCTGAAGTTTATCTCTGAAATGGGCAACTAGATCATTTGTTGAATAAAAATATGCAACCCCGAACTTTTGGTTCGGGGTTGTTTTTTGTTATGCGATGCTTACTTCGCTTTCTGTAGGCTACTTTTTGTCGGTGTTCCCCTTGCTTACATCGAATGCCTCGCGGAGGCCATCTCCTAAGAGGGTAAACGCAAGTACCATGAGCATGATGGCGGTTCCGGGGATGAAGGCGAGGTACGAGGCATCGAGTATGATGTAGGCGTAGCTCTCCTTTAGCATGGCTCCCCACGATGGCATTGGCGGTTGGATGCCGACGCCAAGAAAGCTTAACCCCGACTCGATGAGGATGGCCGAGGCAAAGTTGGCGGCGGAGATGACAATGATGGGCCCCATGACGTTGGGGAGTATGTGGCGGATGATAATCCTCCAATCGCCAAATCCTAGGGCGCGGGCGGCATCTACGTACTCCTTCTCCCGGATGCTGAGCACCTGGCCGCGAACAATTCGGGCTACCTCTACCCACATGGTAAGCCCAACGGCAATGAAGATCTGCCAGAATCCTTTCCCCAAAACTAGCGTTACCGCAATTACCATTAGAAGGGTGGGGACGCTCCAAATTACGTTGATGAACCACATGGTTACGTTGTCGACCCATCCCCTGAAGTAGCCGGCAACGGCGCCTAGGGTTATTCCGATAAGCAGCGATATGGCTACGGCAATGATGCCTACCGATAGCGATACCCTTGCCCCGATAAGCATGCGGCTGAGCAAATCGCGCCCATACCGGTCGGTTCCGAGGAGGTACGACCGCTTAACGATCTGTGATTCCTGTACGGTTTTGGCAAGGGTGCTGTTGTCGATGGCGAGCCTTGTTCCATCAATGGTGGTAAAGTATGATTTGCCGTTGCGGATGGCTACGGTGCTGGGGTTGTCGATGGGGTACGCCATTTCGGCAAGCGTATAGCGGTGCTCGAGGGGTTGCTCGTTCGGGTAGGCCGTAAACTCTTTGGCGTAGATGTATCCGCCGCGGATGGTATAGGCGTTTATGGCGAGTTCCTTGTAGGCCGATTCCTTCCCGTTGGTCAGCTTGGCGAAGAGGCCGACTTCTTTTGGAACCGCTGCTTTGGGAAGGCGAAGAACTAGGGTGCTGAACCCCGGCTTCTGTACGGCAATTTCGAGATGCTGGCTGTTGGAGTTGGGGCTAGAGTCTGGCGCAATTAAGTATCCTAGCAGGGCTAGGGTGCTTACGATGATGATAAACCAGAGGGAGATCATTGCCCATCTGTCGCGCTTTAGCTTTCTCCATGATTGTGCCCAGGGTGACTGGCTTTCGGATCGTTGTATCTCCTCTCTTTCCATGTAAATCTTGATGTCGTGCTGCCAATGGCCGTAAAGGTAATGTAGATTGGGTAAAGAGCCGCGCAAAGCAGAAAATATTTAGCCCACTTTTTTATGCCATTCGCTCGGAAATGAGCCGCTAGTAAGCCGTAGTCGAGCATCATTTTGGATGCCCATAGGGTAATTGCCAGCGTCGAGTGGGCGTGGTTGATTGTTGCCGCGATGGCGCACGAAAGGAGGGCGGCGTTGGCTAGGAAGACAAGGATGGCTACGGCCTTAGCGCTCCGGTCGCTGTAGTACTTTGTTTTAGAGCCCCAGCGCCTGCGGCGGTTGATGAAGTCTTTTAGGTTTTTGTCGGCATTGGTGGTTACGAGGTTGTCGCGCCCTGCAGTGAACCGAATCGTTCTGTGGTGCTGTTTGGCGTAGTGGAGCAGGAAAACGTCGTCGCCCGATGGCGTTTGTTCCGGGTTGAGGTTGGCCTCCATAAATATCTCCTTGCGAAAGGCCATGTTGGCGGCATTGCAGAAGATGGGCATGCCGATTCCGGCGGCACCAATTCCCGATGCGCTTAAGCTGGCGAACTCAACGGCGGCTAAACGTTCGAAAAAGGTGGTGGGATGGTAGGCAACCGGCCCGCATACGATGTCGGCTTTTGCGCCAATGAGGTTGTTGATGTTCGCGAGCCAGTACTTGGGCAGGCGGCAGTCGGCATCGGTGATGGCGATGATGCTGCTGCGGGCCGCCGATACGCCGGCCGAGAGGGCGGCCTTTTTTCCCTCCGATTCGTGGGGTAGGTTTACGACGCGAAGATTGCGGTGCTGCTGGCATTGGTGGTCGAGCTCGCGCTCGGTGCTGTCGGTGGAGTGGTCGTTTACGGCAACCACCTCGAAGTAGCTTGTTGGATAGTCTAGCGCTCGGATTGATTCGAAGAGGTGGGCGATGTTTTGCTCCTCGTTGCGGAGGCAGATGACGATGGTGATGAAGTAGCGGTGCTGGCTGGGGATAGGCTTATGCTCCCGAATACGGCTGTACCCGGCCGTAAATGCGGCAACCATCACCAAGTAGAGCGCCATTACGGCAATAAGTAGCACCATATCCCCAAAAAATTTTCGAAAGTTAACAAATAATGGGGAACTGCTGCTCCTGCTCCGAGGATTCATCCCTCCTTGGCGGTGCTCCACTGGCCTTGCGGGGTGCTGCGCCACCTGGTATCGGCTCGGAGGCCCGAGGTTCGGGTTCTGGAATGGTTCGGATAGGTTCAGCGGCGCGCCTTTGGGGTGTTTGATCCCGGGTGATAGTTCCGGCGGCGCGTCCGTCCGCCCATTTGACGACCCGTTTAGGTCTTTTATCGCACCGTTTAGGTTTCGAGGCCCGAGGTTTCGGTTCCGGAATGATCCGTTTAGGTCTTTTAATGGTCCGTTTAGGTTCGGAATCGAAAAATATCGTCGATTTATCCCAACCGACCGTCGATTAACCTAAAGGCTTCGTCGATCAACCTAAACGCATCGTCAATTCACCCAAAAGCATCGATGTTGAACGTATTCGTTTAGGTCCTGGACGTATTCGTTTAGGTTCTGAACCTAAACGAAGGGCTGTACAGGGGGATGGTTGGCTTTTGGGGGCTGCGGCTCCTGCCCCCAAGGCCTAGAACTCGAAGTCGGTACGGAACCGGTTGGTCCAATCCTCCTTCTTCACCTCATCAATGTTGGCCTTGAGCTGCTCCATGAAGCGCGGACGGGGGATTTCCTCGGCGCCGAGCGAAAGGAGGTGGTCGGAGTATATCTGGCAGTCGACCAGCTGAAACCCTTGCTCCTGCAGGTTCTTCACCAGCATGATGAAGCCGAACTTGGAGGCGTTGCTGGCCTTGGCGAACATCGACTCGCCGAAGAAGCATCGCCCTAGAACGCCTCCGTAGAGGCCACCCACAAGCGCTCCATCCTGGTCCCACACCTCCACCGAGTGCATGAAGCCGAGCTGGTGCAGCGCGTGGCACGAGGCCATCATCTCATCCGAAATCCACGTGTTGTAGGGGTCCTCCTGGCCTTCGCGGGCAATGGTGCCGCAGCTGCGCACCACCTCGTCGAAGCAGGTGTCGAACGTTACGGTGTACTTCTTCGCCCGAAGCAGCTGGCGCATGCTCTTCGACACCTTAAGCCGGTGCGGGTAGAGCACAAAGCGGGGGTTGGGGCAGTACCAAACGGGGATATCGGCCGGATCGTACCAGGGGAAAATGCCCTCGGAGTAGGCCACCAGCATCCGCTCGGGCGTAATATCGCCCCCTACGGCAATCATTCCATCGTCCTCGGCGTCTTCCACCGGGGGAAAGTTGAGGTATTCGGTATTGAGGATGTAAACAGGCATGGCTAGCGTTTTACGATAGGCGCCCTTCGGGCATTTAGGGTTACCTGCGAGACGTACAGCCCCGCTAGCGTCACGGCAATCCCAACGAGGTTGATGGCGTTGAACCGATCGCCCTGCATGAAGTAGGCCGCAATCGCCGTAAATACGGGGATCAGGTTGAGGAAGACGTTTATCTTGGCAATCGAAAAGTGCTTCAGCGAGTACGCGTAAAGCAGAAAGGCGATGATCGAGGCAAATGTGGTAAGCTTGAGGATGGGGACCAGCGCCTCGCTCGTAAACATCGACGCGCTGAGCCTGTCGGTTGCCAGAAATACCGGGAGCATGAGCAGCGCGGCAATAATGCTCTGGTAGGTGACGATGCTGAACGAGTTGTACCGCAGGGTTAGCTTCTTTAGGCTAATAACGTAGCCAATGGCGGCAACCACGGCCCCGAACATCAGCGCGATTCCCAGAAGCGATCCCTTGGTCTGGCTGCCCGACTGGTAGGCAACAAGCACTACGCCTACTACGGACAGGAGTATGCCGATGGCGTTTTGTAGGCTGATTCTTTCCCTGAAGAAGAGGAACGCCCCAAGCGGCGTGAAGAGCGGAATGGTTGCCACAATAACCGCGGCCAGCGTCGACGATACCATGGTTAGCCCGTTGGCCTCGCAAAGGCTGTAGATGAATGGCTCGAAGAAGGCCATGGTCAGGAATAGCCTCAGGTCCTTAGCCTGGAGCCGCTGCACCTGCCGGAGCAGCAGCCCAACTACCAGCAGCGCTACCGATGCCAAGGTGAGGCGAAAGGTAATTATCCCCGTAGGGGTAAAGTAGAGCAGCGCCGTTTTATACCACACAAAGGATAGGCTCCAGAATAGTATGGCTAGGATTACGGCGGTGTAAACCAGTAGGCTGTTTTTCATGATGCTGCCTTTTTACTGCTAGAATACCACCTTTAGGCTCGATGGCTGTACGGATATCTCCAGCGTTTTCCCCATTCGTCCAGGCTCGCCGTCGAAGTGGATGTAGTCCTCCTCCTCGCGTTCGATGGTGATGTTTCGCCCCCTGATGATCTCTACGTATTGGCTGGATTCAATTTTTTTCAGAAACATCTTAGCCGCAAAGGCAGGACCCGAAATGAGCGGCAGCTTGGTAACTACCACAACATCCAGAATTCCATCCTGAAGATCGGCTTGCGGAGCGATGTAGGCGTTGTTGCCATACTGCGATGCGTTGGCTACGGTTATCAGGAAGGCGCTGCGCGAGTACCTCTGCCCATCTACCGTGATGGTGTATGCCTTGGGCTTATAGCCGAAAAACTCCTTGATCGCCACCTTGGCGTAGGTGGTCAGGCCGCGCGATCCAGCCTCCGCAAATCGGTTTCCGATGAGCGCATCGAAGCCAACGCCAGCCGTACAGAAAAAGGCTACCCCGTTGATGTACGCCGCGTCTACTCGCTGCGATGGGTGTAGAAGAGCCACCTCCACCGCCTTGGGGGCGGTAAGCGGGATGCCCAGGTGGCGTGCCAGCCCATTTCCCGACCCTTGCGGAATAATGGCAAGCTCAGCATCCTTGCCCACCAGCTCGCGTGCCACCTCGTTGATGGTTCCATCGCCACCCACAGCCACAATTCTGCTGTACCCATCAGCCATAAGCTCGCGAGCTAGCTCGGCAGCATGGTTGGCACGGGCGGTATATACGATATCGGCTTGGATATGGTTGTTTGAGGCAGTATTGTTGATTATCTCAGGGAGCTTCGCCTTGTCCTTACCTCCAGATATGGGGTTTATGATGAATGCAACTTTCATGTTTACGCTTCTGCTTATTAAAACGGCAGCAAATATAGCAGGTCTATTTAGAGTTTGCTTTGATATTGAAAATAAAAAAAGCGGGGATTCCCGCTTAATCTATTGTGATTTTGAGTACTTGTCCTGCTTTTAGATCTCTCGGCGAACGTAGGTTGTTTGCCTTCTGAATATCCTTTGGGGTAACACCCTTATACTTTTGAGCGATAGTCCAAAGATTGTCGTTCTTCCTTACGGTGTAGCGTATTACAGAGCCTTTCTCTACCTGCTCCTTAGCAACGTAAGGTTTTGCGGGCTCGTTTGCGCTTACGTTTATTGCTTGTACCGTTTCAACCTTAATAGAATCGGATGCCGCAGCCTTATTCTTGTTCTCAGATTCGTTTTTAATGGTCTTCTTCTCCACCTTTTGGGCTAGCAGAGGAGCTGCCTCGTATATGGCTAACCGTTGTCCCTTCTTTAGCTTGCCCTTCTTCGACGAGATCTTGTTCCATTCCTTAAGAGCCGAAACCTCAATGTCGTATTTCTTTGCAATGGAGGCAAGGGTCTCTCCCTTTCGTACTTTATGGTAGATCTTCTTTGTTCCTAAATCCGCGGCTTGGCTTGGAGAACCAGAAGAAGCCATTAGCGTTGGAAAGTTGTTTTGTACAAAGTAGATTGAGTCCTTTGCGTAAATATCTTTTTCTTTAGCAATAAAGGCGGTTGATATACCTGTAGGAAGTACAAGCGTATATGGCTTTTCTATTCCAGGAATGATGTCCTTCTTATACTGAGGATTTAGCTCGCGGAGCTCATCAACAGAAATGCCGAGCACATCGGATACCTGCTGGAAGTGAAGCATGCGGTTTACCTGAATTGAATCCGTATTTCGAGGCAACGGCATGGTACGGGGGATGAGCTTGTGCTCTTTGTAGAACTTTACGAGGTAGGCTGCTGCAATAAAGTTTGGAACGTATCCTCTGGTTTCCTTTGGAAGGAAGTTGTAGATCTCCCAGTAGTTTTTGCTGCCTCCAGCCCTTCTAATTGCCTTGTTCACGTTACGAGGACCGCAGTTGTAGGCTGCAATAACCAGCGTCCAGTCGTGGTATATCTTGTAAAGGTCTTTTAGAAACTTTGCCGCAGCTTCACTCGCTGCTACAGGGTCGCGTCGCTCGTCAACAAAAGAGGAAATGTTAAGCTTATACTGCTTTCCAGTGCCATACATAAACTGCCAAAGCCCTGTCGCGCCAACTTTTGATACGGCAATAGGGTTGAGTGCCGACTCAATTATTGGGAGATAGCGAAGCTCCAATGGGAGATCGTACTTGTCTAGTGTCTGCTCTATTATTGGGAAGTAGTATTCTCTAAGTCCTAAGATTTTCTCCGAAACGTTTTTCTTGCGGATGATATACCATAAGATTGATGCACGAACAACGTTGTTGTAAGGCAAATCAATTAGTGATGGTACCTTAGCAAGTCGCTTCATGAATACAGAGTCGGGAATGTCAGATTTAACCATTTCCTCATTGCTTAGAAAATCAGCGGCAAGGTTGGTTGTATCCAATACTTGCCATTCTGTTCTTGCTAGGAGAAGGCTGTCAATTCCCTTTTCGAATTGTCTTAGTTTTCCCTCATCTATTGCTAAATGCTTATCATCTCTGGTAGCAATCGATTTTGCATTGCATTGGTTTGCTGTCAAGCATCCTATTAGGATAATCGTAGCGAAGAAAAAAATAGCGCTCTTAGTGCTTGGCATAGGGGCTAATGTTAGTTTGGGTTAGGTTAAAAGTTCAGCGACATTGTTAATCCAGGGGCAAAAGGACTGCCTTTTTGGGCAACTAGGTAGTTCTCGTTTAGTATGGTAGGAACAACCCTAAGCGACAGGTTGTCATCTACCTCATAGTCGTATAGGGTAGCATCTACGTTTGCGTCAATGATGTTAAGGGCGTATAGTAGGACGGTTCCTAAAATCGCATAATCGCGATTCCTTCGGTAGTAATCGCGGGCTGACTTTAGCTCATCGGCTGATCTTTTACCCTCAAATTCATCAATGGTTTCTGGATTCTTGTCGGTAACCAAGTTGTATGCTAGCTTGTAACGTTGATACTCCTTGCCCTGAAAAGATATTGCGTAGCCTAATGCTGCAAATCCTCCGTAAAGAATAGGAACCTTCCAATACTTTTTGTTGTAAACCTGACCTAAGCCAGGGAATACCGCCGAAAGTATGGTTGCCTTTTGTGGGGAATGTTCCTGGTGGTCGTTGTAGTTTACAACAGCATCGGCTATGCTTAGCAGATAAACCGCAGTGGCTGCCATGTAGCAAACATTACGGTACTGCTTAAATCGGGTATAATCGTTCTCGATACCTACGAGGTTGTTTCTGTAAAGAGCCTTTTTCGAGATGGTGTTAAAACTTCCATCTATGGAGAAATCTTTAGATAACTCGACTGAAGCAATCCTATACTTATTGTATGATTCGTGATACAGAAGGTTGCTTTTGTAGCCAATGTATCCTAACCCGGCAATACCACCGTAGAATACAGGTATCTTATAGTACTGCTTGTTGATTACTTGACCAGACCCTGGCAAAATAGTCGCTAGTCCCCATACCTTGACAATGGATAGGGAATCTTTTTTCTGCGGTTGCTCAACCTTTATTTTTTTTTGCGAAAGCCCTACAAGGGGGAGCAAAAAAACTACAAAGCCAACAAGTAGTAGAGCACTTTTTTTCAATGTACGCGTTTTAAACCTTAAAGCAAACCTTCGAGTTGCTCAAATTTAGACAGTATAGAGTTGATCTCTTTGTCGGATTTGAAGCCAATGATAATTTTGCCGTTGCCTTTTGCCGTTCTTTTGATGTTGATATCCGACGAAAACATCTTTTCGAGGTGCTCAACAAGTTTAAAGTATGGCTCTGGCATATCTTGTTCTTGATCTTTTTTATCTTCTAGAGCGTTGCCTTCTGCCAGCTTCTTAACAAGCTGTTCAACTTGGCGAACTGAGAGATCTTCCTCAATTATTTTGCGAAGGATTTCAAGTTGTAAATCTTGGTCATCGATGTTTACCAATGCTCTTGCATGGCCCATCGATAGCAAGCGGCGTCGAATAGCCAGCTGAAGTTCAGCAGGAAGCCTTAGCAAACGGAGGTAGTTGGTTACGGTACTACGTTTTTTGCCTACACGTTCGCCGAGCATCTCTTGGGTAAGTGAGCATTCGTCAACAAGGCGCTGGTAGCTTATTGCTACTTCGATAGCATCAAGATCTTCACGTTGGATGTTTTCGACCAATGCCATTTCGAGCATTCCTTGGTCATCGGCAGTACGAACGTAGGCAGGAATGCTCTTTAGCCCTGCCAACTTTGACGCTCTAAAGCGGCGTTCTCCGCTGATGATCTGGTACTGGTCGTTTTCAACTTTGCGTACGGTAATTGGCTGGATAATGCCAAGTTCTTTGATGGAGGCGGCTAACTCGGCAAGTGCTTCCTCGTCAAAGTGTGTACGTGGCTGTAGCGGATTGGGAACGATTCTTTCGATCTCAATCTCGTTGATAAGTTCAGATTTTGGTAAAACGCTTTCGGTCGGAGTTGGCGAAGGTGCGTTGCTCGTTGTTGACGCCTCTTCAATAAGCGCACCTAGACCTCGGCCTAACGCCATTTTTTTACTCATGCTATCGTAGTGGATATTGTGTTTTATACAGTTTCTTTTTCGTGCGCTTCTTTTACGGCTTCATTCTTTTGAAGAAGTTCCTTGGCAAGGTTCAGGTAGTTGGTTGTTCCTGTCGATGAAGCATCGTAGAGCAGAACTGGCTTGCCGTAACTGGGGGCTTCGCTTAGCTTGATGTTGCGCTGAATGATGGTGTCGAATACCATTTGTTGGAAGTGCTTTTTAACCTCATCAACTACCTGGTTCGAGAGCCTCAAGCGGGCATCGTACATGGTTAGGAGGAATCCTTCGATGGCAAGCTGTGGGTTAAGCCTGCTTTGGATAATCTTGATGGTGTTCAGAAGTTTTCCGAGACCTTCGAGCGCGAAGTACTCGCACTGAACGGGGATGATTACCGAGTCGGCGGCACTTAGCGCGTTAACGGTGATAAGCCCAAGCGAAGGAGAACAGTCTATAAGGATATAGTCGTATTGGTCACGGATTTTCTCAATAACCGACTTGAGCATCTTTTCCCTATTAGGAAGGTTGAGCATTTCGATTTCGGCACCAACTAAATCAATGTGAGAAGGAATAAGGTCTAACCCGTTGATCTCGCAGTGAAGAATGATGTCTTTTGCGTCCACTTCATCAACCAAGCATTCGTAAATACTGGTTTTAATGGTACGTAAGTCGAAGCCGTTTCCTGAGGTGGCATTTGCCTGAGGATCTGCATCGATCAGCAAGACCTTTTTCTCAAGTACAGCAAGGCTCGCTGCGAGGTTAATCGCAGAGGTTGTTTTACCAACCCCACCTTTTTGATTTGCTAACGCAATTACTTTAGCCATTCCCTAATAGTTTTTTATTATTGACTGCAATAATAGCAATAAAACTGTAATATATGTATGTGGCATATATCGATTGCTATTTTCGAACTCGAAGTCCGCCTGCAAAGGTATTACTTTTTTTCACCCTTTAATCAGGTGTCGATTTTGTGTTGACAACTCATCTTTTTTTTAACTTTGTTCGATTAGTTTTAAAGATATTTTGAGAATGGCGAATGGTAAATGGTTTGCAATCGTAAATCCTAAGGCAGGCAAGGGGCGTGCAGTTGTCGATTGGCCACGAATCTCGTGGATGCTAACCGATGCGGGCGTTGAGTTTGACCACGTGTTCACCCAAAAGAAGTACCATGCTGTAGAACTGACGGTGCGGGCTATACGAAGTGGCTACCGAAAGATCATCTCCGTGGGGGGCGATGGCACGCTAAACGAGATTGTAAACGGCATTTTCATTCAGAAGGAGGTGGCAACCACCGATGTGCTGTTGGCCATGATGCCGCTTGGTATCGGCAACGACTGGATTAGGATGTACGGCATTCCCCGCACGTATGCCGATGCCATTGATGCCATAAAGTTTGGGCGCTCGTTTCTGCAGGATGTCGGGCTGGTAAAGTTCTACGAGGCGAAGGTGCATCACGAGCGCTATTTCGCGAATGCGGTTGGTATCGGGTTTGATGGCTATGTGGCTATCGGCTTTAATCGGCTGAAGGAGGCAGGTAAAAAGAGCAAGTGGCTGTACGTTATCAGTATGATAAAGTCGGTGCTTACCTACAAGGCGTCTAAGGTTGCGATGCGCATCGACGGCGATCCGATTTCCGACGAGATCTATAGCATAACGCTTGGAGTAGGTAAGTATAATGGTGGGGGTATGATTCAGATGCCTAATGCTATTGCCAATGACGGGTTGCTCGATGTCACCATTATTCGAAAGATTAGCGGCTTAAACGTGCTGTGGAATATGCCAATACTTTACAATGGGCATATTCATCGGCACTCTCGCATAACTGGCCACCGGGGAAGTGATATCGCCATTCATTCAATACCCCAAATCCCCATCGAGGTTGATGGCGAGAGTGTAGGCTATTCGCCGTTTGACATCTCCGTTGTTGCCAAGGGAATTAACGTTATCGTTGGGAGGGACTTCAACGAGATGGAGTAGGCTTAGCGCTCGGCCTCTTCGCCTTTGGGCATTACTTTTTCTATGGCTTCCTTCTTGAATATCCGCAGGTCGCTTAGCGATACCCCATGGGCGGAAAGGTACAGTATGCCCGGGAGCGAGGGGATGGCCACGTTGACCACCCAGAGCAGCACGGTTGACATCACGGCGATGCTCGCATCGATCCCAAATATTGGAAAAAACACGGATGCGCCTGCGGCTCGAACGCCTAGTTCGGTGAACGAGAATGAGGGAATTGCCGAGTTGGCCAGAAAGGTTAGGGCTATGGCGAAGAACATGGGCTCGAAGCGTACCTCGCGCGAGAATACCAGGAATATCAGCCATAACTCGGTGCAAAATACGAAGTAGCGCATCAACGAAATGGCGACCGAGAGCAGCGCCTTGGAAATGCGGATCTTGCCGATGCGATTTTCGAAGAAGCGCATGGCCACCCAGATCAGCACCACCACCAGGAATACCAGAATGAGCTGGGTGATGGCCAGCTTGGGCATCCCGGGGAGCGACTTCCAACTCATGTTGATGAGCGCAATGGAGCCAAATATGGCGGTGGCCAGTAGCTGCGAGAAGCTGCAAAACGTTGCGGGAAGCAGCCCCCGAACGCGAAATTTTTTGGGGAGTAAGAAGCTCCTTATTATAGGGTCGCCAATCCGATTCGGCGAAACAATACCTCCAGCCATTCCTCCGAGCACCTGCTTGAGCGCGCTAAAGTACGAAACGCCAAAGGGGGCCACGAACAGGTGCCACTTGTAGGTTTCGAGCGAAAGGTTTACGCCTAAAAGGAGGGTGATGGCGGCCAGTAGGAGGGCTAGGGCCAGCGGGTTGGTGTGCTGGATTTGCGCGAGGGCGGTTGCCACGTTCGCCGCGCTGATTTTTACGGCTAGGAGGTAGATGCACAAAACGGCGATGCCTACTTTAAGGGATATCCCCACTAGCCGTTTTTTTTTGATAAATCTGTCGAGCATGTGCCTTGCGTGTTCTTTAATTGCCGTATTTTGTGCCTAAATTAAGTAAAAGAATTCAGATGAACTATGTGCGCCCCAAAAAGAACCTCGGTCAGCATTTCCTGAAAGACCTTGGCATTGCCCAGGAAATTGTTAACGGCCTGAAGGTCGCCTCGTACAAAAAGGTGCTGGAGATAGGCCCTGGAATGGGGGTTTTAACCGACATTCTTATAAAAAGGGACGACCTAGAGCTCTTTGCCGCCGAGGTTGATGGCGAGTCCGTGGAGTACCTAACGGCCAAGTATCCGGAGTTCGCCAAGGAGCACCTAATCTTCGGCGATTTCCTGAAGATGAAGCTCGACGGCATCTTCCCCGAAAAGTTTGGGGTGATCGGGAACTTCCCCTACAACATCTCCTCGCAGATCTTCTTTAAGATCTTGGAGCATAAGGACCTGGTTGACGAAGTGGTGTGCATGCTGCAAAAGGAGGTTGCCGAGCGCTTGGCCGAGCCGCCTGGAACCAAAACTTACGGCATCCTGAGCGTTCTGCTTCAGGCCTACTACGACATCGAGTACCTGTTTACGGTGCACGAGCACGTCTTCAACCCGCCACCCAAGGTAAAAAGCGCGGTGATACGCCTTACCCGCAACTCGGTAGCGCACCTCGATTGCGACGAAAAACTGTTTAAGCAGGTGGTCAAGGCCACCTTCAACCATCGACGGAAGACCATTCGCAACACGGTGAAGCCGCTTGTTGCCAGCGATTGCCCCGAGCATCCGCTCTACGGCGAGCGCCCCGAGCGGCTGTCGGTGGCCCAGTTTGTCGACCTAACCAACCACGTCGGCCAGCATCTGGTTCAGGGGCAGTAGCCCTTGGACCAAGGCCGATTTCCTTCCCCCTGCCCCCAATTTCGTTGGCAGCACATCCTGTTTCGGGAGCGGCAAGGCCAATCTCTTTGCCGTAAAGCTCGATTTCGGCATCGTCCCATGCCATTGCGTTAGCGTTACATTCGGTTTCGCTGCCGTTACGATCAATTTCGGATGCATTACATGGCATTGCGTCGGTGTTAAGTCCGATTGCGGCACCTTCACATGCCATTGCGTCATCGTCAATGCCGATTTCGTTGCCGCTAATGCTGATTTCGGAACCTCCCCGTGTCATTGCGCCATCTTTACGAGACATTGCGTCAGTGTTAGGGGTAATTTCATTGCCGTTAAAGCGGATTGCGTTAGCGTCGCATGTCATTGCGTTAGCGTCACATGTCATTGTGTCAGCGGCAGGGTCGATTCCGAGGTCGCCACATGCCGCTGCGGAAGGGGATGGAGCGGGGACGCCCTAAACAGCAGGAGCCCCGTTGTACAGGGGCTCCTTGTTGCTATTTTGTGTTGATGGCCACAACCGGGTCGAGGTTTGCGGCTCGGATGGCGGGGAGCAACCCCGACAGAAACCCAATCACCCCCGAAATCAGCAGCCCCCTGATGATGTTGAATAGGGAGAGCTTGATGGGGAAGTCGGGGAAGATGTGGTTGAACACAAACGTCCCCGAGAATACTATCAGCAGCCCAATGGCCCCGCCAATAACGGCCAGCAGCACCGACTCGTAAACGAATTGCAGGAGGATGAACACCTTCTTGGCGCCGAGCGCTTTCTGTATGCCAATGATGTTGGTGCGCTCGCGAACCGACACGAACATGATGTTGGCAATGCCGAAGCCCCCCACAATTATGGATAGGCCGCCAATAACCATCCCCGCCAGGTTGATGGTGGAGAATATCCCCTCGGTCGATTGGGTGATCGTTGCCATCTCGTTTATGGCAAAGTCGTCTTTTTTGGTAGGGGGAATCTTGCGAATCTTCCGGAGGAGCATTCTCGTTTCGTCCTTCAGCTCGGTAAGGGCGATGTTCGGCTTCCCCTTTACGATGATGTACACCCCCCCCTCGTAGCTTTTCAAGTTAACCAGCTTCTGGGCGAAAGCCACCGGCACAATAATTTCATCGTCGATGGATGATTCGCTCATGGGCGTCTTCCCTTCGCGCTTAAACACGCCGATAACGGTGGCCTTAAGCGGGCCAATCTTCAGGGACTCTCCAATGGGGGAGGCTCCGTCGAATAGTTCCTTAACGATGTTGGTTCCAATTATGGCGGTGCCGTTCCCATTTCGGGTTTCCATCTCCGTAAAGTACCTGCCGTCCTGGATGTCGAATGCCCTTACCTTATTGTAGGGGAAGGTAACCCCCGTAATCTGGGCCTTGCTTGTCGATTTCGAACCGCGCTTCACCGTAAACGTTAGTCCAGCCGAATAGGCAACGGCCTCGGCCGTTTGCGACAGTTCCTCGATCTTCTTCGCCTCCTCGAACTTGGGCTGAGGCCGCTTCATGTACTCCCACCAGGGGTAGTTCATGCCGCCAACCCAATCCCACTTGTCGATGTAGAGCGTGTTTTCGCCCAGCGATGCGATAGACTTCTTTACGTTGGACTCCAGCGCATCGATTACCGTGTACACCGAAATGATGGCAAAAATGCCAATGGTAATGCCAAAAAGGGACAGAAACGTGCGGAGCTTATTTACAGAAACCGAAGAAATGGCAAAAAGAAAGCTCTCTTTTATCAGATTTAACTGCTTGTTTAGTATAGATTTAATTGGCATAAAACGCAAGTTGTAAATTACCCTTCCAATTTAGCGTAAAAGTTTTAATAATTAGCGACCTATACCGATTTATTAGGGAGTGTCTGAGCCAGCCAAATTTCCCCTATAAAAGTTTGAATTACATGGTAAAAATTATGAAAAAAGCTTATTCAATTTCGTTTAGAAATATTCATATCATTATCTTTGCCGAAAAATAGCATAGTCGTGGAACCTAAGAAAATCCGAAGCGCTCTCATATCCGTTTACTATAAGGATAATCTCGACAAAGTTGTAAAAGAACTCTCGAAGTTAGGTGTTAAGATTTACTCAACCGGAGGCACCCTCTCTTTTATTAACGAGTTAGGTGTCGAAGCACATTCCGTAGAGTCGTTAACTACGTACCCTTCAATTCTTGGAGGAAGGGTGAAAACCCTGCATCCAAAAGTGTTTGGCGGAATTCTTGCCCGACGTGAAAATCCGAATGACTTGGAGCAACTAAACGAGTATCAGATTCCTGAAATCGATCTTGTTATTGTTGATCTTTATCCGTTCGAGGAAACCGTAGCATCTGGTGCTCCCGATCAGGATATCATCGAAAAGATTGACATAGGAGGCATATCCCTTATCCGAGCTGCCGCAAAGAACCACAAAGATGTGGTGATTGTTGCCTCACGCGCTCAGTACGATGATTTGTACGAAGTGCTGGTAAATGGAGGCGAAACAACCTACGAGCAACGCCGTAAGTTTGCTGCAATGGCTTTTAACGTGTCATCTCACTACGATACGGCAATTTTCTCCTACTTCAATGGCGAATCTGGGGTGTCAGTGTTTAATCAGAGCCTAGAATCAGGAAAGCCTCTCCGTTATGGTGAGAATCCACATCAAAAGGCGTCCTTCTTTGGCGATATCTCTAAGATGTTTGAGCAGCTTAACGGCAAAGAAGTTTCGTACAACAACATGCTTGACATTGATGCTGCAATAGGGCTGATTAACGAGTTTACGGAGCCAACATTTGCTATTTTGAAGCATAATAATGCATGTGGATTGGCAACTCGCGATTCTATTGAGAAAGCTTACGTAGATGCCTTTGCCTGCGATCCTGTTTCAGCATACGGTGGCGTGCTAATCGCCAATAAAAATATCACGGCGGCTTGTGCCGAGGAGGTCAATAAACTTTTCTTTGAGGTGATAATTGCACCAAACTACGATCCCGATGCGCTTGCTCTTCTGAAGTCAAAGAAAAACAGAATAATTCTTGTTGCTAAGTCGTTTGGCTTGCCAGAACTTCAATATCGTTCATTGCTGAATGGTGTTGTGGCTCAGGAGCGCGATACTGCAATTGAAGAAATGGACGACATGAAGGTTGTAACCCATGTTGCGCCACCTAAAAAGGATATTGACGACCTCATTTTTGCGAATAAGGCAGTTAAGCACTCAAAGTCGAATGCTATTGTGCTGGCAAAAGATGGACAGCTGCTCGCCTCTGGAGTAGGTCAAACATCACGTGTTGATGCCCTAAAGCAAGCCGTAGAAAAAGCTAAAACATTTGGTTTTTCGTTGGAAGGTGCCGTACTTGCATCGGATGCGTTCTTCCCCTTTGCCGATTGTGTAGAAATTGCACACAAGGAGGGCATACGATCGATCATCCAACCAGGCGGTTCTGTACGCGATAAAGATTCTATCGAGTACTGCGATGCAAATGGATTGGCAATGGTATTTACGGGGGTACGCCATTTTAAACATTAATTTGTACAAAATAAAGAGAGTATAATATGGGATTGTTTTCATTCCTAACACCTGAAATCGCTATAGATCTTGGTACCGCAAATACCATTATCTACTATAACGATAAGATTGTGGTGGACGAGCCTTCGATTGTTGCCATCGACCAAAATACAGGTCGCTTGGTGGGTATCGGCGAATCAGCTCGTCAGATGCATGGTAAGACCCACGAGAACATCAAGACAATTCGTCCTCTTCGCGATGGCGTAATTGCAGACTTTAAGGCTGCCGAAATGATGATTCGTGGAATGATCAAGATGATAAACCATCGTAGCCGATTATTCCCAAACAACCTTCGCATCGTAGTTTGTATTCCTTCAGGATCTACCGAAGTTGAGGTTCGTGCAGTGCGCGACTCTGCTGAGCATGCTGGGGGGCGTGATGTTTACATGATTTACGAGCCAATGGCTGCCGCTATCGGTATTGGGCTCGATGTTGAAGCACCAAACGGCTGCATGGTTGTTGACATAGGAGGTGGTACTACTGAGATCGCTGTTATTGCGCTAGGTGGTATTGTTTGCAACAAGAGTATTCGTGTTGCAGGTGATGGTTTTACCTCCGATATTCAAGCGTACATGCGCTACCAGCATAACATTAAGGTGGGCGAGCGTACAGCAGAAGATATCAAGATTGCTGTTGGATCGGCTCTTCCTGAACTCGAGAATGCTCCCGAAGATTTTATCGTTCGTGGACCAAATATCATGACGGCTCTTCCTATTGAGGTTCCAGTTTCGTATCAAGAAATTGCCCACTGTCTGGATAAGTCGATTATGAAGATAGAGACCGCAGTTCTTGAAGTGCTAGAAAAGACTCCTCCAGAACTTTATGCTGATATTGTAAACCGTGGAATTTACCTAGCTGGTGGTGGTGCACTTCTTAAGGGATTGGATAAGCGTCTTACCGATAAGATAAATATTCCGTTCCATGTTGCTGAAGATCCACTTCACGCAGTTGCAAGAGGCACCAGTGTTGCACTAAAGAACGTTACTAGGTTCTCATTCTTGATGAGATAGATCTTCAACTAAGCTATGGGTAACTTACTGAGGTTCTTAATAAAGTATCAGGTAATTTTTCTTTTTTTGCTATTTGAGACTTTATCTCTTGCCTTGCTGGTGAATAGTACCTATTTCCAAAGAGCAAAAGTAGTAAGCTATACAAGTGATATGACCAATGTTATCAATGGTCATATCACTAGTTTTTTGCAGTACCTTCATCTTAAGGAGATAAATACCTCGTTAGCGGAGGAGAATGCACGGCTAAAGAACCAACTCGATTGGTATCTGGCTAAAGATACTCTGATAAAGCGAACCAGCATCGACTCTACTCGTGGGCTTAGGTATAGCTACATAATGGCAGATGTTGTAAATAACTCTACCAGCAAGCAGCATAACTACATCACCCTTAACCGAGGAACGGCCCAAGGAGTTCGTTCTGAAATGGGGGTTATGTCGAGCGATGGCATTGTGGGGGTTATTCTCTCCACTTCTAAAAACTATGCCACCGTTGTATCGCTACTCAATTTGAACTTTAAGGTTAGTGCGCGGCTAAAGCGTACCGGGTATTTCGGATCTCTATCATGGGATGGCAAGGATGCTCGGTTTATGAACCTTTCGGATATCCCTCAGCAGGCCAAAATAAAGATCGGCGATACGATTGAGACAACGGGATACTCAACGATTTTTCCAGAAGGTGTTTTCGTAGGGATTGTTGACTCGTACAAGGTGCAGGGGGGAAACTTCTTTCAACTGAAGGTGCGCTTGAAGTGCGACTTCAAAAAGTTGCGCTATGTGCAGGTGATATCCGATTTTAGAAAAAGAGAAAAAGAAACGTTAGAAAGCGCGGTGGCAAATGAAGAATAACCTCTTAAAATATACAATTATATTTATTGCGCTTGTTCTTGTGCAGCAGTTCGTGTTTAATAATATCGAGCTCAACACCTACATGAACCCCTACGTTTACATCCTCTTTATTCTGGTTCTACCCTTCAATCTTAATCGATCGTTGCTGCTGTTGCTGTCGTTTGTTTTGGGATTAACGATCGACCTGCTATCGGGAACGCTGGGGCTGCATGCGGCATCGTGTACTTTAATTGGCTACTTACGGCCCTACCTTCTTTCGATTTTTACCTCGCGCGAGGATTTTGAGCAGGAGCTGGTTCCGACTATAGCGACCTATGGGCTGGCTTGGTTTGTGCGCTATTCTGCAATTCTAATCGTGATCCATCATTGGGTGTTGTTTACGCTGGAGGCCTTTACCTTTGCCAACTACGCTGCAACCATGGTTAGGATTTTGCTCAGCTCTGTGCTAACCCTGTTCTTTGTGATACTTACCGAATACGCATTTTCTAAACAGAAATAGGAGTCTTTTAAGTAATGATTATAGGTGGCTTCAACAGGAAGTACGTACTAGCAATCATGATTGCTGTAGTGTCGGTTGTGATTATTCTCCGTCTTTTTTACATCCAGGTTTTAGATCCATCCTATAAGGTTACCGCATCCAACAACGTGCTGCGCTACATTACACAGTACCCTTCGCGTGGGCTTATCTACGACCGAAATGGGGAGCTGCTGGTTTGTAACGAGGCGGCATACGACTTGATGGTAATCTATCAGCAGCTAAAGCCTTTCGATACCGCTGAGTTCTCCGCCATCCTGAGTATCCCTATTGAGCAAATTCGGAAAACATTGGAGGAGGCTAAGGTCAGATCCTACTACCGTCCGTATGTGTTTGCCAAGCAAATTTCAGCGTTCACCTACGCAACGCTTCAGGAGCGGCTTTATAAATTTACCGGCTTTTACGTTCAACCGCGTACCTTGCGCACCTATCCCCTGAAAATTGCGGGGAACTTGCTGGGGTATGTTGGTGAGGTAAACGATAAAACCATAGAGGAGGAGCCCTACTATAAAATGGGCGACTACATTGGCATCTCGGGCCTAGAGAAGGCCTACGAGGGGGTGCTGAGAGGCCGTAAGGGGGTTGCCATTTCGCTGGTTGACGTGCATAACCGCATCAAAGGGTCGTACCAGAATGGGCGTTTCGACACCTTGGCCATCCTCGGAAAAAATATTGTAGCGACGATTGACGCCAAGTTGCAGGCGTATGGCGAGAAGTTGATGACGAATAAGGTGGGCAGTATTGTGGCCATCGAACCTTCTACCGGAGAAATTCTGGCCATGGTAACTGGGCCCGACTACGACCCAACGGATCTAACCGGGCGTAACCGACGAAAGAACTGGGCAAGGCTGGCGCTAGATCCGCTTAACCCCATGTTCAACCGTGCAACGCAGGCCATGTATCCTCCCGGATCGACCTTTAAGCTGGTGAATGCGCTAATTGGCCTACAGGAGGGCATTATTGATGAGCACACGGCTTATGGCTGTGGTGGCGGTTTCGCCTACGGTGGGCGCGTGCTAAAGTGCCACCCCCACGCATCGCCGCTTAACGTTTACGGCGCAATTCAGGTTTCGTGTAATGCCTTTTTTGCCCGTGAGTACGTAAACTTTATTAATAGCCCAAAGTATGGCTCATCGCATAAGGCCTACCAGGTATGGAAGGATTACGTGAATAGGCTCGGCTTTGGAAGGCATCTGAATACCGACCTGAACTACGAAAAAACAGGTATCGTAAAAAAGCCCGAGTACTTCGACAAGATCCATAACGGGCGCTGGAACGGCTATACGATTGTTTCGATGGGTATCGGGCAGGGCGAACTGGGAACTACGCCGATTCAGATCGCCAACATGGTTTCCACCATTGCCAATAGGGGCTACTACATAACTCCCCATGCGGTTAAGGACATTGAGGGGCAGCAAATCGACAGGCGCTTTAGGACGAAGAACTACGTAGGAATCAACCCTGCGTACTTTAACATGGTTGTTGAGGGCATGCGGATGTCGGTTACGGGAGGTACCTCCTACATTGCCAACATCCCCGGTGTCGAGGTGTGCGGTAAGACCGGTACGGCCCAGAACCCTACGGGAACCAAGAAGGACCACTCCGTATTTGTGGCCTTTGCACCCAAGGATAATCCCAAAATTGCCATTGCTGTTTACGTCGAAAATGCAGGTTTTGGTGCAACCTACGCGGCTCCTATTGCGAGCCTGATGATGGAGAAGTACCTAAAAGATACCGTTTCGCGAAAGCCTCTTGAAGATCGTATCGTGAATATGGACCTTACCACCGAGCTGAAGTACGTATTTGCCGCGCAAAGGGCCGCCAAGGAGGCCAAGGCTAGGGCCAAGAAGGCGCGTGCCGACTCGCTTAAGGGTGCCTCCACGAAAGCCAAGCTGCCCGCTGGCGTGCGTAAAAAGGCCACGGATGCGCCTGCCCGCAAGGGAAGCTCTTCCGAGCAATCGTCAACTATAAAGAAGGAAAACCGTGAGAAATAGCAGTACCGCCAATACAACTACTGGCAAGCTCGACTGGACTACCATCCTGATCTACCTGTTCCTCGTTTTCTTTGGGTGGCTCAACATCTATGCTGCGGTTTACAACGAGGCGCATGCGAATATTTTCGACATATCGCAGCGGTATGGGATGCAGATGATTTGGATAGTGGCGGCCTTTACGATTGCCGCGGTCATCATGCTGCTGGATACGCGCCTGTTCTACGCCTTCTCCGAGATTTTTTACGGCATTACCATAGTGCTGCTGCTGCTGGTGCTGGTGGCGGGTAAGGAGGTGAACGGGCAGCGCTGCTGGTTCGAGCTGGGCGGCCTTCGCATTCAGCCCGCCGAGTTCGCCAAGGTATCCACGGTGCTGCTACTGGCGCGCGTGATGAGCTCCTACAATTTTGTGCTCAACTCGCTTCGAGGCTACCTCCTTGTGGCGGCGGTGCTGCTGCCCCCGCTGGTGCTCATCAAGCTGCAGCCCGATGCCGGCTCGATGCTTGTGTATGGCTCGCTGCTCTTTCTACTGTATAAGGAGGGGATGCCCGGCTGGGTGCTTTCGGTTACCCTGTCGGCCGTCGCGCTCTTCATCTTCTCGCTCCTCTTCGATAAGCTTTACATGGTGATGGCCATTGCCGTGATGGCGCTTGCCGTTGCGGGGTACGCCTACCGCCGTACCAAAACGTCGGTTTTCCTTGGGGTGCTCATCGCCGGACTTTCGGGGGGGGGGTACTACCTGACGCGCCTGCTTGGCGCCGAGGTGGAGCTCTACTACTTCGTTGCTGGTGCTACGGTTTTGGTGGCGCTGGTGATGCTGGTGGTTAGCTTCGCCAAGCACATCAAGCGGCTGTGGATGGTAATCGTGATTTTGGTTGCCTCCATCGGCATTAACTACTCCGTGGACTACGTCTTCCATAAGGTGCTGGCCCTCCACCAGCAGAAGCGTATCAACGATTTGCTGGGAATCGAAAGCGATCCGCTGGGCTGGGGCTACAACGTCAACCAGAGCAAGATTGCCATTGGTTCGGGCGGCCTGGTGGGGAAGGGATTCCTGCAGGGCACGCAAACCAAGTACAACTTCGTGCCCGAGCAAAGCACCGACTTTATCTTTTGTACGATAGGCGAGGAGTGGGGCTTTGTGGGCTCGGTGGTTATCGTGGGGCTATTCACGCTGCTCCTCTTCCGGATCATGCTGATTGCCGACCGCCAGCGCGAGGCCTTCGCCCGCATATTCGGCTACGGGGTGCTCTCCATCTTCTTCTTCCACTTCGCCATTAACATCGGCATGACCATCGGGCTGGCGCCTGTGGTGGGCATTCCGCTGCCCTTCATCAGCTACGGGGGGTCGTCGCTCTGGTCCTTCACCATGCTGCTCTTCATCCTGCTGAAGTTCGACGCCTCGCGCTTCGAGTAGCGGCACCAGGCTGGTGGCTGGCTCTTCCTGGGCGGCCGCCTCGTTGGTGGCGCTCTCGGGCTGCTTCTTCTTCTTGGCGTTGGTGGCGCGCGCCTTAATCTTGGCGACCAGCGGCGCAATCCAAAGGTTTATTTTTTCGATCGCTTCGGCCACCTCCGGGTAGGCCGATACCGCGTTCAGGTAGCCGAACGTGCGGGCCAGCACCCCGCAGAGCGCCCGCTGCGCCTCTCGGCTGCGGATGCCCCCCTGCTCGAGTTGCTGCTGACGGCGCTGCGCCTGGCTCTCCTCGAACCGCAGGTTGGCGGCCTCGAGCAGCGCCAGCGGCTCGTCGCACCAGAGCGTCGTAGCGTCCGCCTGCAGCACGGGTGAGCCTTTGATGTCGGCCAGCAGCAGCCTGATGGCGTTGCTCCTAGCGGAAGCGCCGCCCCGGTGCAGGTTCCACCCCCTTTTGCGCAGCGCGTCGGTCAGGTGCTGCGCCGCCACCCGCTGCTGGGCGGAGCCGTATCTCCCCATCTGCAGGGCCCCCTTGATGGCCATGAGGTGCTCGCGCCGCTCGCGGTCGAGCTGTTGGCTGCGCTGCGTGCCCGACTTGTCGGCCTTGCGCCCAATGCCCCCCTGGTAGCGCGTGATGGCCCTGCCGAGTTCGCCGACCAGCGGCTCGGGCATGCGCCCCGCTGCCTGGAGCTCCGCGGCAATCTCCAATACCCTTCCCGAAAAGGTGCCCAGCTCGTCGATGTGCACCCGCCTAAGACCTATCTTGCTGATCTTCTTCATGCCTGCTTCCTTTTAGGAGCGCGGCTGCTCGCATCGAACCGCACCCAAAGTTTACGATAGTTTAAAGATATAAGCTTACGTTAATAAATTCAATAGCCAAAGCTAACGGGGCTGATATTTTTTTGAAATGCTATAGCATGGCCCATGGGTGGACCATGCCGTAACCATTCGGACAATGGCTTGCCCATTGATGGACCAATGCGTAATCATAGTGTTTTGATTAAGTCCAACGATGGGATAGCACGTAACAGTTCTGTTATATGAAAGACCAGCGATGGACTTTCCTATAGCAGGATCATTTTATAATGATCCACTAACGGGCAATCATATATCAAATGTGATAAGCCATGGTCCACCCATGGACAAATATTTAGCAGTATGTGTGTAAGTACGCCCATCGATGGACCACTACTGAAAAAGTTGTTTGGGTGATGGTCCACCTATGGGCAATGCTGCTGCGGTGCTGTTTGGGATAGGTCCGATGGCTGGTTTCATCGAATCGGTGAGTGGGCGAGGAATGGGGAGGGCTAGCGGGGCTGCTGGGGCCATAATACGGGCGAATCGTACCTTGCCGCACGATCATCAAAAAAAAAAGGCACCTCCGAAAACAAAAAAATAGCTATGGATGTTACTGTATCGTTAAAGATCGTTGAATTTAAGCTTTAATCAAAAATCCATCATTAAGGAGGTTTTAACATGAACAAACGAAACGTAATTATTATCGGCGCTGCTGGTAGAGACTTTCACAACTTCAACACGTTCTTTCGGGAAAATGAGCAGTACAATGTTGTTGCCATTACGGCTGCCCAAATTCCAGATATCGATGGCAGAATGTATCCTGCCGAATTGGCAGGTAGGCTCTATCCTGCCGGAATTCCTATTCACCAGGAGCAAGATCTGCCAAAGCTCATTAAGGATTTAAAGGTTGACGATTGTGTTTTCGCGTATAGCGATGTTCCCTATGCACGGGTGATGGCCATGAGCGCGCTGGTTAACGCCAATGGAGCCAACTTTATGCTCCTTGGTCCAAAGGATACGATGATTAAGAGCACCAAGCCGGTTATTGCCGTTGTGGCTACGCGTACGGGCTGCGGCAAGTCGCAAACCTCGCGCAAGGTGGTCGAGTACCTAATGGCTAAGGGGCTAAAGGTGGTGGCCGTTCGTCACCCCATGCCCTACGGAAACCTGGTGGAGCAAAAGGTGCAGCGCTTTGCCAAGGTCGAAGACCTGAAGAAGCACAAGTGCACCGTCGAGGAGATGGAGGAGTACGAGCCACACGTGGTGCGCGGCAACGTCATCTACGCTGGGGTCGACTACGAGGCCATTCTTCGTGCGGCCGAAAACGATCCCGATGGCTGCGATGTAATCCTATGGGATGGCGGCAATAACGACTTCTCGTTCTACAAGCCCGACCTTACCATTACGGTTGCCGACCCGCACCGCCCGGGCAACGAGCTTAGCTACTACCCCGGCGAGGTGAATCTCCGCATGGCAAATGTTGTTGTTATTAACAAGATGGATTCGGCATCGCCCGAGGGCATTCAAACCGTGCGCGAGAGCATCCGCAAGGTAAACCCCAATGCGGTGGTTGTTGATGCTGCCTCCCCAATTCAGGTGGATAGGCCCGAGCTGATACGCGGCAAGCGCTGCCTTATTGTGGAAGATGGCCCAACCCTCACCCACGGCGAGATGAAGATTGGGGCAGGCACCGTTGCAGCCCGTAAGTTTGGCGCTTCGCAGGAGGTTGATGCGCGTCCGTACCTTGTTGGCAAGCTTAAGGAAACCTACGCAATCTATCCAAACATCGGTTGTGTGCTTCCTGCAATGGGCTACGGCGAGCAGCAGCTGCACGACCTGGAGATGACCATCAACAGCACCGACTGCGATACCGTTATCATTGGCACGCCCATCGATCTTCAGCGCATCATCGACATTAAGAAGCCTTGCGCCCGCGTGTTCTACGATTTGGCCGAGATCGGCAAGCCCGACCTAAAGGGGCTGCTCGACGAGTTTGTGCTCGTTAAGGTGATAAAGAAAATGGCTAGCGCTTAGCCGATACTGTGGTTTATATTTGGAGGAGTGGTCGAATGGCCGCTCCTTTTTTGCGAAATGGAATGTATTTCTCTAATATTTTCTATTTTTATGCAAAATTCTTAGTATGAACAGCCCAGTACGTATGTTGTTTTTAGCGCTCCTTTTGTTTACCAGCCCGCTGCTTAAAGGGCAGGACTCAATGCGGGTGGATATTCCGAAGAAGCTTGATGCCGATTTGATAACAACGGTTATGGGCGACACTCTTAAGGGAAAAGTCCGTAAGGTGGAGGCGGAGTATGTGACCTTCTACATGCTAGGCGAGCGCCTGAAGCAGAAGGTTCAGAAGAACAGCATAACCTCAATTCTCTATAAGGATGGGCGCGTAGAGCGCTTCTCGAACCCGCTTATTCTGAAAAAGGAGAGCGAGGGCGCCTCCAAGATTAAGGTCACCTACTCCGAGGAGGATGTTCAGGTTTACCGTAAGATTGGAGTTGTAGAGGGGTACTATACGGGATCGATTCGGTACGCCTACTCCAACGGCTTCCTCGAAAAAATGGCGATTATGGATGCCAAGGAGCGTGCCTTCAAAAACGATCCACGGGTAAAGATACTCCTCATAAAGAATTGTAACATTACCCGTGGCTATGGAGATGATCCTTCGGCAGTAATTACAGCCGAGGTTTACTACAGGTAGGGCGTTAAGGCCTGTCGGTCTCTTTTCTTTTCTCCTCCACTTTTCTGTACCTGTTGATGGCTACCTCGCTGATCTTGTAGCAAAAGTAGATGAGTATCGGCCAGCTCACCAGCCATAGTATTTCGCTTAAGTATTTCATTTCTTCAAGGGTTGGGTTAGTAGGTGTGCGATTCCTCTTTTATCTCCTGGGCCGAAACCTTCTTTCGGTTCATGCTTCGCCAAGCGTACCAGATGTAGGCTAGCACAAACGGTATTAGTATCGATACGATGCTCATGGCCCTTAGCGTGTACGCGCTCGACGAACTGTTGACAATGGTTAGCGAGCTCTGAAGATCGGCTAGCGATGGGTAGTAGGCCGTGTTGTTGTACCCGATGCTGAGCAGCAACGCCAGCACGGTAAGTACGGTTCCCAGTCCGGCAAACCAAATTCCCTTTGTACTCTTCTTGCATACCAATACCGAGAGTATTCCCCAAAGAACAAGGCAAACACCTGCAGCAAGCAGCACAAGTAGCATGGGTAGCTCTATGAAGTTGGTGAGGTACTTGTACGGCTGCATGTACACCTCGCTTGTTGCAGGGTTAACCGCGAATCCGTTGCTTAAAAGTATCGATGCAAGAAATCCAACGAAGGTAAGCAGGAACGGAACGGCATTGTATAGGACCTGCTTCTTGGCGCGTTGTACAATGGCCTCATGCTCGATGCTGTTAACGAGGTATAGGGCGCCAAGAACCCGCGCCAGAAAGAAGACGGCGAGCCCAAGCAGAATGTTTCGGTAGTCGGCAATCGCCTCCAGCCCATGCCAGGTACTTGCCCAACTCGATATGGTAGGGTTACCTATCGAAGCAAGATTCATCTTATTTACAAAGAAATTTCCCCCGGTAAAGAGCGTGGCAACTGCTGTTCCCAGTAGGATTGTTCCAAAGAATCCGTTGAGGAATAGCATCACCTCGTAGGTTTTTGCGCCTAAAAAGTTTCCGGGCTTCTTCCTGTACTCGTACGATACCGCCTGAATAACGAAGAAGAAGAGTATGGCCATCCAAACCCAGTAGGCCCCGCCAAAGCTGGTGGAGTAGAATAGGGGAAACGAGGCAAAGAATGCGCCGCCAAACGTAACGAGGGTGGTGAAGGTGAACTCCCACTTTCTTCCCAGCGAGTTTACGATTATTGTCTTCTCTTCGTCGGTTTTTCCGATGGCGAACAGGAGCGTTTGTCCTCCCTGAACAAACAGTAGGAACACGAGCAAACTGCCCAATAGCGAAACAATGAACCACCAGTATTCCTGTAGTAGTGTAGGTGTATATTCCATGGCTTAAAGTCCTCCTTCTGGTCCTTTTTTAATTTGTTTTAGCATGATCTGTACCTCTGCAATAAGCAGGATGGTGAACGTTATGGCGAATATGGCAAAGGTTACCATAACGGAGCTGCTGCCAATTTTTGATACCGCCGCTACTGCTGGCATTATATCCTGAATAACCCAAGGCTGTCGGCCAACCTCGGCAACCACCCACCCGGCTTGCCCTGCAATGTACACCAGCGGAATACTCCAGAGCGAAAGGTGTAGGAACCATCTATTCTTGTTCAGACTATCCTTAAATACCAATATGAGCGATGTCACAAAAAGAGCGATAAAGAAAAAGCCAAGAGTCGCCATTACGTGAAACCCGTAAAAGGTTAGCGGCACGTTGGGAACTGTTTCGGCGGGATGCTTTAGGTAGCCGTAGCCGAAGCTCTTAAAATTATCCTCCAGTGTTTTTAGGCTGGCGGCTGCTTCAGTGCGATTACCTGCCTGAATTGACTTTCGGTAGCTGCCAAATGCGGCGATTGCTTTTTCTCCGTTTGCGATTCGTGATGCAATAGGTTGGGCAATCTCGCTTTTACCATCGGTGTTGGTGTACATGTAGCCTCCGGTAAGGATATCGTTTATGCCCGGCACGTAGGCGTTGGCGCTTCCGAAGCTAAGGATGGAGAGCGCACATGGCATTTCAACCTTAAAAAGGAACGACGGCTTCTTATCTCCATAGGTTTTTTCGGGATTAAGGATGCCAAACAGAACAAGACCAGCATTGGTTTTGCCATCGTAAAGCCCCTCCATTGCCGCCAGTTTCATTGGCTGCTTTTCGGCAACCTCCTTTGCCGACCCATCTCCAGTTATTCCTACCAGTAACGACGATATTAATCCAAAAACCGATGCCACAACAATGCTGCGCTTGGCAAAGAGCACCTCGCGCCGCTTAAGCAAGTACCAGCAGCTTACCCCTAAAACAAAAACTGCCGCTGTAACGTAGCCCGAAGCTACCGTATGCAGGAATTTGTTGATGGCAACCGGCGAAAAAAGAACATCCCAGAAGTTGACCATCTCGTTGCGCGCGGTATCTGGATTGAAGTGCATTCCTGCGGGGTATTGCATCCAGGCGTTGGCCACCAAGATCCACAGCGCCGAAAGGTTTGCGCCAAAGGCGGTAAGCCAGCTGGCGGCAAGGTGCGTCTTTTTGCCCACCTTGTTCCATCCAAAAAACATGATGGCAATAAAGGTCGACTCAATAAAGAAGGCCATTATGCCCTCGATGGCTAACGGCGCTCCAAAAATATCGCCAACAAACCAGGAGTAATTAGACCAGTTGGTGCCAAACTCGAACTCCAGGATGATGCCTGTGGCAACCCCAATGGCAAAGTTGATTCCGAAGAGGGTCATCCAAAACTTGGTGGTCTTTTTCCAGAATTCGTCGCCAGTTTTAACGTAAAAGGTCTCCATGATGGCAACCAGAAATGCCAAACCAAGGGTTAACGGCACAAAGATCCAGTGGTACATTGCAGTTAGCGCAAACTGTGCCCGCGACCAGTCAACAAGAGATAAGTCCATTTGCTCCATGGCTATTTTACTTTTTAGGTGTGGTTAGCTGTTCTATTACGTACTCGCTTCGCTCGCTGTCGGTGCCGAAATTCTTTTTTAGGATGTTCGGGAAGAAGAATACTTTGAGGACAGCGAATATTACGAATAACTTAACTAGAATTATTACCCAGAGCGTACGACCGACATCCATCCCTTTAAAACCTTCGTAGTAAAAGGTGAAGACTTTTGATAGAATGTTTCGGTTTGGCATGCCGCTCCTTTTATGGTGTTAATTTCTGTTAGGCTAAATATAGCACTACTGAAGCATTTTTCTGGTAGGTTGGCTGCAATATTTGCAGCAAAATGTTGGGGCATGTGAAGGTTTTTCCTCATGGCACTTCTGCTTACGGTTAATGTTGGCTTGTGGCAGCCTCTGATTCCCGGAAATGGGTGGCTTTCTTTTGCGGTGCAAATGGCATTTGGGCATAGGGTGCCTGTTTCTACGGCAGAAAGAGGATAGTTTGTGGCAAACACTCCTCTTTTTGGCGCAGAAAGAATTCTTTTTGGTGAAAACCAATCTTATTCTAGCGTAGAAATGGTTCTTTTTATTGTGGAAAGAACCTGTTCTTGCTCAGAAAGCATCTCTTTTAGTGTGGAAAGAGATCATTTTTTTGAAAACCAATCTCACAACAGCGTAGAAACGGTTCATTTTGTTGCAAAAGGAACAGTTTCTGGTCGAGATGAAGTTCTTCCTTCGCTAGAAGGAATTCTTTCTAATGTAAATTCAAGTGTGTTTTGCTCGGATGCATTTGTGTTCGATGCTATTTACGCTCTTTCTACGTGAATTTATCCACTGGGCGGCAGGACGTAAAGGCATAGTCGAAGCGGGGTCGTGCTTTCGTTCCGAATTTAGGCAGGTTTTCTTTCGCCATAGGTGGCAAAATGTGCGCTGCTATGGCGAGGCGTGGGAAATTCTCCTTATAGGCTGCCAGAAACTGCTGTTTAATCGTGGTAAATGCTAGAAAAGCTGGAGCTGGCTTGTGCCTTTTGAATCCTCCAAGCGTAGCAGCGCCCTTTTTGCGTCGATGCCTCCCGCATACCCAACCAGTTCTCCTTTTGCGCCAACTACCCTATGGCATGGAATAATGATGGATAGCGCATTTGCACCGTTGGCGGCGGCGACAGCCCTAACGGCTTTCTCGTTGCCCATTCTTTTAGCAAGGTCTAAGTAGGTTTCTGTTGAGCCGTGGGGAATTTGGAGCAGCGATCTCCATACGCTTTTCTGAAAGTCGGTTCCAACCAGTAGGAGAGGGATGCTGAATTCCTCCCTTTGCTTGCTGAAGTATTCATTTAGCTGGGCTTTGGTATTGGCAATAACCTCCGATTCGGTGATGGCATAGCTTGCGCCTAAGCCTTTGGCTATCCTATCGTCTATTTGCTTTCGCTGTCTTCTATACCTCCAGTCGCAAAGGCAAAGCCGATTGTTGAACGAGCCAATAATGAGCTCCCCAACATCTGTTTGAAAGTACTGGATCTCGATAAATGGCATCGGTTGAAGGATTGATTGGAGGAATGCGAAGTGGGATGTGCTTGCTTTACGCTACATAGTGCCAAGGATGCGGTCGTATATCCTTTTGCTTTCCTCATCGAAGCAGACGAAGATCACTTGCTCTATGCTTTTGTTGTTGGAAAGATGCTTTGCTACCTCGTGTACCGCAATGATGGCTGCCTTTTCCTTTGGGTAGCCATAAATGCCTGTGCTAATGTTTGGGAAGGCTATGGTTTTGCAGCTATGCGCTACGGCAAGGTCCAACGAACTCTTGTAGCAACTGGCAAGTTTTAGAGGTTCGTCTTTAGAACCTCCGTTCCATACAGGTCCAACCGTGTGGATTACATACTTGGAGGGTAATCTTCCTCCAGTAGTGATTACGGCTTCTCCCGTTTTGCAGGAACCTTGCTCTGCAACAATTGCCCGGCATTCTTCGAGAATCGAGGGGCCTCCGTCACGATGTATCGCCCCATCGACCCCACCACCACCTAAAAGCGACGAGTTTGCCGCATTAACAATGGCATCTACCGCTATTTTGGTGATGTCTCCAAGAATAACCAGGATTCGTCCGTTGGCAAGATTCTTTTCCATGGAAGAGGTTATACTACTTCTTGCTTAGAACGTAGAAAAAACCATCCTGGTTTAAGGTCTTATCCTTATTCTTGATGATGTAGGAGTACATGCCATCGGCAACAGCGTTTCCGTCCGATGTTTTTCCATCCCAGGCATACTTCTTTCCAGTAAAGTCTGTTGAAAAAACAGGGCTGCCACTCTTGCTGAAGATCTTAAGCTCAAAATCGGTATTGGTGAGGTTGAGTGCAGAAAGATCAAAAGTGTACAGCTGGGTTGTAGCATCCCTTGATACGGTAATGCTTAGATCTGTTTCTTTCTCCTTCGAACAGGCAAAGAGAATCACGCTGAGTAGTAGGGCGAGAAATGTCTTTTTCATAAATCCCTTATTTCGGTTTTAAATGTTTTCGGTAAGCTTTTGAACGACTCTAAAGTTATTGAAAAATTCTTTAGCAAATACGCGGAGCACGGTATAAGTTGGAATGGCGAGCAGCATGCCCAATATTCCGGCAAGGCTTCCTGCAATCAGGATCACTAAAAATATTTCCAGCGGATGCGCGTTTACGCTATTGGAGTAGATCAGCGGTTGGAAGACAATGTTGTCTATCAGGTGAACAACCCCGAAAACAATGATAATGTAAATAATCAGATGAACAATTTGTGACATGGTAAGGATGTCGATATTGGTGGTTATGGTGAGAAATACCCCAACGAAGGTCCCAACAAGAGGGCCAATGTAGGGCACCACATTTAAAACACCGGCAATAAGGCCAATTACCAACCCCTGGCTAAAGGGAATACCAATTATGCGAAGACCCAAGGTCAGCATTATCATTATCAGCAGCGATTCTGACAAAATACCGATAAAGTAGCGCATTAGCAGCTTCGTAATCTCGTCGAGGGCGCGGGTGACATTCTCTTCGTACCGCGTCGGGAATACCAGTATCACCGCCTCAAAGAATAGATTTTCGTCCTTCAAGAAGAAGAAGGTGATAAAGGAGATGGAGAACGCTGCGATAAAAAGGTTTCCGATGAATTCAGTAAACCGGCTAAAGATGCTCGATATGGAGCTGATGCTGACAACCGACTTTACCTGGCTGGTTAGCGATTGCTCTAGGTTGAGGTTCTTCGCTTCGGGTAAATATTTTGACAATCCCTCCTCAAAGCTCGATAGGGTAGGCGAAAACTCGTTTACCAGCGAGGTGACGTTGACGTTTGCCAGTTTGTTGGCCTCATTTACGACAAGGGGAATGAATGTTTTAAAGAAAATAAAGACTAGCAACCAGATAAGGATAAGGGTAGTTCCGGCGCAGAGCCATTTGGGAACCCTGAATTTCCCTATTTTTATCCGCATTTGCAGCTTAACCAGCGGCTTCCCGATGATTGATAGAACCGCCGAGATAAGAATGTAGGCAACTATCGATTTAAAGTACCAAAGTAGAAATATAATAATTGAGGCAACGGCTACAACTAGAATATATCTGGCAAGCTTGTTCATCTATAATAATTTTAGGCGAATATACGAATTAACCCCTGTAGTTTCGATAGGTGAGCGTAAACATAAAAGAGGGGAGTGCTGCTCCCCTCTTTGCCATATTTTTTTGGTAATGCTACTTTAGTCGTGCAATAACCGTTTGACCACCAGTTGTCTTTTGGTTGAGGTCAACCTCAATTTTAGTCCCTACAGGAAGAAGAATGTCAACGCGCGAACCAAACTTGATGAATCCCATTTGCTGATTCTGCGCTACGCTTTCGCCTTCTTTGGCGTAGCATACAATACGGCGAGCCAGCAAACCTGCAATTTGGCGAACTAGAATTTTATCTGTTCCGTTGTTAAGTACAACGGTGGTGCGCTCATTCTCTGTTGACGACTTTGGATGCCAGGCAACCATAAACTTTCCGTGGTGATGCCTGAAGTATTCAACCACTCCCTTCATTGGATACCAGTTGATATGCACATTCCACACCGACATGAAGATAGAAACCTGAATTCTTTCATCCTTAAAGTACTCTGCTTCGTGCGTCTTTTCTATAACAACAACCGTTCCATCTGCTGGTGCATAAAGAACGCCATCGTCCGTAAGCTGTGGGCGACTGGGGAACCGGAAAAACCGAAGAAGAAAGATGTAAAGTAAGCCGAAGACTACAATACTAGGTCCGTAAATGTAGGAAGGGGTTAAAACAATTAGTAATGCCAAGGCTGCTACTATCAGCAGTAGCGTCTTAATTAGCATCGAATGTCCTTCTTTGTGAATGCGCATGTAAGTGCCTGTAATATGATTAAACAATAATAAACATCAAGTAAACAAATGCCGCTGGGGCAGCCAGTAGTATGGCGTCAAAACGGTCGAGCATACCTCCGTGTCCGGGGATAATGTTACCAGAATCCTTAATGCCGAGACTACGCTTAAGCATCGATTCTACCAAATCGCCAAGGTCTGCAAATATAGAAACAACTATCGCAAGTCCGATCCATTCTGGACGGGTCAAACCCGAGAAGCCTAATTTTCCAAGAGGTGCAATATGTGGGTAAGCATAGTAAAGAGCTATGCTCATTAGGCAGGTAAATACTACTCCGCCAATTATTCCTTCCCAGGTCTTCTTTGGGGAGATCCTTTCGAAGAACTTGTGCTTTCCTATTGCCATTCCTGTTAGGTAGGCGAAGGTGTCGTTCGTCCATACTAGAATAAATAGGGCAAGGATATAGTACCAGTCGAAAATCACACCGTCAAGATTCGAGAACTGGAGAAATACCAAAAAGTTAAGGATGGCGAAGGGTATTGCGATGTAAAATACCCCCAGAAGCGTCATTGCAACATTCATAAAGGGGTTTGGCTTATCCCTAAACAATTCGGAAATAAATATCCCGATGTAAATGAGCAATGGAAATGCTAGGTAAACGACATCCTGATATCCTCCAAATGCAAATACAAAAAAGGAGATGAAGGTGCCGAGCCCGGCAATTAGCCCAAACGAAAAGTTGGGTGCAATCCCTGCCTTTTTTATGTTGATGTAAAACTCGTTTAGGGTTAGCCCGATAATAATGAGCATTAAGAGCAAGAAGGTCTCGTACCCAATAATAATTCCCGATACTAAAATTGCAACAAAGATAGCACCGCTTAGGGCTCTGGTTGTAAAATTGTTAATTTTCAAAACGTTTGGCTGTTTTCTTTGCTTGTTTTACATATTCCTTATGGCATATCGCTCTGTAGCAATAATTGCAACAAAGGTATGCTTACTCGTTTGAATTTTCCTTTTGAGATTCGCTGTCGGCTTCTGCACTGTTCTCTTCAGGTGCTGCTTCTCCAAGAGATTTTGCTTCTTCAACGGGTTTTACGCTTAGAAGTTCTTCTTTTGCGCCCTTCCTTTTGCCAAAAATTGCCTCTAAGTCTTCGCTGAAGATTACTTCTTTTTCAAGGAGTAGTTCAGAAAGCTTATTAAGCCCTTCTCGATTTTCATTTAGGGTGCTTTTAGCACGTAGGTAGGCTTCCTCAATAATACTCTTTACCTCAGAGTCGATAGTTTCGGCAGTCTTTTCGCTATATGGCTTGCCAAACATGTATTCGTTTTGACCTGTTGAGTCGTAGAAACTGAGGTTTCCAAGTTCCTTGTTCATGCCGTAGTACGATACCATGGCATAGGCTTGCTTGGTTACTCTCTCGAGATCGTTAAGTGCGCCAGTTGAGATTTTTCCAAATACAATTTCCTCGGAGGCACGTCCGCCCAATGTTGCTGCTAACTCGTCCATTAACTGTTCGCGGGTGGTTATTTGTCTTTCTTCGGGGAGATACCATGCTGCGCCAAGTGCTCGTCCACGAGGAACGATGGTTACTTTAAGAAGCGGATTGGCATATTCAAGTAACCACGAAACGGTAGCGTGTCCGCCCTCGTGGTAGGCTATGGTTTTCTTTTCGTCGAGAGATATTATCTTGTTTTTCTTTTCAAGGCCTCCAATGATACGGTCTATGGCATCAAGGAAATCCTGTCTCTCTACCTGTTTCTTATCCTTGCGGGCTGCAACAAGGGCTGCTTCGTTACATACGTTGGCAATGTCGGCACCCGAGAACCCTGGGGTTTGCTTGGCAAGGAAACTTGTTTCGAGTTCTGGGGCTAACTTTAGTGGACGGAGGTGAACCTTGAATATTTCAGCACGTCCGTTTAGGTCGGGGAGCTCAACGTAGATTTGTCGGTCAAAACGTCCGGCGCGAAGTAGTGCCCGGTCGAGAATATCGGCACGGTTGGTTGCTGCGAGGATGATTACTCCTACGTTGGTGCCAAAGCCATCCATCTCGGTTAGCAGCTGGTTGAGGGTGTTCTCGCGTTCGTCGTTGCCCGAGAAGTTGGCGTTTTTGCCTCTGGCACGGCCAATCGCATCGATCTCATCAATAAATACGATACATGGTGCTTTTTCCTTTGCCTGCTTGAAGAGGTCGCGTACGCGCGATGCGCCTACGCCGACAAACATCTCTACAAAGTCAGATCCCGAGAGGGAGAAAAAGGGAACGTTGGCTTCGCCAGCAACTGCCTTTGCGAGCAATGTTTTTCCGGTTCCTGGAGGGCCTACGAGGAGAGCTCCTTTGGGTATTTTACCTCCTAGTTCGGTGTATTTTTGTGGGTTCTTTAGGAAATCAACAATCTCCATTACTTCAACTTTGGCCTCGTCGAGTCCAGCAACGTCGTTGAAGTTAACCCTTACGTGGTTTTCCTTATCGAACAGCTGCGCCTTAGACTTGCCAACGTTAAAGATGTTGCCGCCGCCTCCGCCGCCTGCTCCTTTAGACATGCGTCGGATGATGAATACCCAAAATCCAATGATTAGTGCGGTATACAGTAGGAAGGTGAATATGTCGCCAGTCCAATCCTTCTTGTTGTTAAAGGTAATGGTGGCTTGACTTCCTGCTGGAAGTGTTCTCTGGTAATCTTCGATGTTTTTTTGGAACTCGTCGGGCGATCCGATGGAGAAGTAGAACTGAGGACCATTCTTTGATGGCGAGCTGAAACTGTTCTCAAAGTCTTTCTTGTAGTTTTTAACCCTATCCTTTTTTATGTAAACGTCTACGCGCCTATCGTTGCTAACGATATCTAAGCGTTCAACGTCTCCTTTGGGGAGCATTTGGGTTTTTACTTTTTGCAGGTTTGTCTCAACTGGCGATCCGCCGCTGTAGAAAAAGTTTAGGCCTATGATGGCAAGGGCCACGATAGCATAAATCCAGTATATGCTAAATTTAGGTTGAGGAAACTTGCTGCCCCCTCCTTGTTTGTTATTGTTGTCCATGTCGTTTTTTCCGTCGATATTGAAAAAGGCCTTTATGCGGCTACTGATGGGTAGCAAAACCTTCGCTATGCTTTTGTTCGTGTATGGTGTTTTTTTCTGTCTATCCATGTTTTACTCTTTTTGCATCGGCCCAAAGATCTTCCAACTTGTAAAAGTCCCTTTGTTCGGTTTGAAATACGTGCAGCACGACATCTCCGTAGTCGAGTAATACCCAAAGGCAATTATCGTACCCTTCGCTGTGCCATGGTTTTTCGCCTGTTTTTTCCAGCACTTTGTCATGCACACCGTCGGCAATGGCTCCTACCTGTGTGGTAGAGTTGGCGTTGCATACTATGAAATATTGGCAGACGGCATTATCGAGCTTCCTTAAATCGAGGCTTACGATGTTTTCTCCCTTCTTATCGTCAGCGGCCTCTACTATAGCAGTAACTAGTTCTTGGGTATGATCTTTGACGCTGGTTTGCTTTGCCATTAAGCTGCTGTTCTAAATAATGTTTGCGTGCAAATGTACTTGTTTGTACCAATATTAAGCGCAATAAATCCAATCTAAATCCCGCTTTAATGGGCAAAGTAACAAAAAAAAACAAAATAAAGTTTAATACTTTTGCCCCTCAAACGGTAATGTATGAGTAAAACTTTCACGAATCGTATTGGTGGTGTTATCGGGTCGAATGTCGTGTACGAGCCTGTTGCGGAGTCGACAAATACGGAGGCCACCTTGGCGCTTGCCCGAAAGGAGCCGGAGGGGGCTACTTATATTGTAGACTTTCAAACCAAAGGACGGGGGCAGCGGGGAAACTTCTGGGAAAGCGAGGAGGGAAAGAACCTTACCTTCTCGATTCTTACGTACCCGGGCTTTGTGGAGGTGTACGACCACTTCTACCTCTCGAAGGTGGTGGCCAACGGGGTGGTGCAGGCTTTGGAGCAGCTTGGCGTTCGAGCAAAGATTAAGTGGCCAAACGATATCTACGTGGGCGACCTGAAGGTGGCCGGCATTCTTATCGAAAATGGCCTGATGGGGAATTGCCTCTCGCATAGCATCTGGGGCATTGGGCTTAACGTTAACCAGCAGGCTTTTGCCAGCGATGCGCCAAATCCAACGTCGATGGCGCTGATTCTGGGTCGCGAGCTGGGCCGCAACGAGGTGCTGCAGGCCGTGCTGGGCGCTATCGATGGCTGGTACGCGAAGCTGAGGAATGGCGAAAAGGCCGATATCGATGCCTACTACTTTAATGCACTATACCGAAGTCAGGGTGTGTACTGGTTTATGGCCGATGGCGAGCGCTTCAGGGCCTCTATAAAGGAGATTCAGCATACCGGCGAGCTGGTGCTGGAGGATGAGAGGGGGGCGCTTCGCTCGTTTGCATTTAAGGAGGTGGCGTTTATTATCTAGCGACATCGGTAGAATTGCTAGCGACATTGGTAGAATTGGTAGCAACATCGGTAGAATCGGTAGCGACATCGGTAGAATGGCTAGCAACATTGGTAGAATGACCAGCAACATGGGTAGAATTGCCAGCGACATCGGTAGAATAGGTGGCAACATGGGTAAAATAGCTGGCGACATTGGTAGAATTACCAGCGACATTGGTAGAATTACCAGCGACATCGGTAGAATTGATGGCGTACTCGAATAGGATATGCGAAAAAGGAGGCAACCGTCTGATTGCCTCCTTTTTTATGCTAGCATATGGTGCTGTGCTCGACCTACATCAGCGCTACCGGCTGAAGGCCTTGGCGATTTGGTCGGCCATCTGGTCGATGCCGCCTTGGAGCTTGCCCTTGAGCATCATCTTCATCATCATGTTGAGGTCGGCATGGAGGGTTAGCTTCATGCGAACGTCGTAGGGGGCTACCTCCTTGAGCTGTATCCAGAATAAAAACTCGAAGGGGATTTTGCCGTCGCCGGTAAGCTTGAGGGTTTTGTGGGGTTCCTTGTCGACGAACTTGAGGCCGATGTCGAAGCCTTTTACCTTAAAGTGGCAGGTGTTTTCGTCGGCCTGCCAGTCGGTGAGCTGCCCGTCGGGCACCATGTTTACCATCCCGTTGAAGTTGCGGAAATCCGAGAGCGCGGTGAACACGGACTCGGCGCTGTTGCGGATGGCGACTACTTTGCTTTCTATTTCTGTCATGATTCTCTACTTTCTCCACTTGTCGGGGGCGATGCGCCACTCCTTTAAATCGTTCAGCTGATCTTCCTTTACGTAGCCCGACTCGAGGGCCGACTCGATGAGCGCGTTGTAGCTGCTAAGCGTATCGATCTTTACGCTGGCGTTGGCGAAGTTGTCTTCGGCGGTCTTAAAGCCGTAGGTGAAGATGGCCACCATGCCGAGCACCTCTACGCCTGCCTGGCGAAGCGCCTCGACAGCGCTAAGGCTGCTGCCGCCGGTGGAGATGAGGTCTTCGACCACCACCACCTTTTGGCCTTTGGCGTACTGGCCCTCAATCTGGTTGCCCAGCCCGTGCCCCTTTGGCGCCGAGCGCACGTAGATGAACGGCTTCTGCATCTCCTCGGCTACCAGCACGCCGTGGGCGATGGCTCCGGTGGCCACGCCGGCAATCAGCTCGGCTTCGGGATACTTTTCGGCGATAAGCTGAGCAAAAGATTGGTAAATTTGTCGGCGGATTTCGGGGTACGAAAGGGTTACCCGGTTGTCGCAGTAGATGGGCGAGTGCCAGCCCGATGCCCAGGTGAAGGGCTCGCTGGGGCTCAGCTTAACGGCCTTAATCTTGAGCAAGCTTTGTGCTATTGCTTTTTCAACGCTAGTCATTATGAAGAAAATTTATTTTAACGATCGGTTTATCGGGGTTGCCGGATTGAACCATGACGTTAGCACCGCTGAGGGGATGGAGCAAATCCTTGTAACCGACTGCAAAGATATTCCAAATCTTGTAAAATACTTTGATGATACGCCTTCCATCGCGGGGCTAATCCTGAAGGGGGCGGATAAGAAGGCGATCTTTAAGGCGGTGCGCGCCTGCTTTTCCGCCATCGAGGCGGCGGGTGGCCTGGTGGAAAATCCGCGCGGCGAGGTGCTGATGATCTACCGCTTCGATAGGTGGGATTTGCCCAAGGGTAAGGTGGAGCGCGGCGAGGAGGTTGAGGAGGCCGCCGTTCGCGAGGTGGAGGAGGAGTGTGGCATTGCCGATCTTACGGTTGACGCGAGGCTGTGCAAGACGTACCACGTTTACACGATGTACGGCAAGCGCATGTTTAAAACTACGCACTGGTACCGGATGCGCCACGATGGCAGTGGCGCGCTAACCCCCCAAACCGAGGAGGCAATTACTGACGCCCGCTGGGTGGCGCCTGCCGATTTGGCAGCATGCCTCGAAAATACCTACCAAACGATACGGGAGGTTTTCCGTAGCGCTGAGGAAGGGTTTTAGAGCGAAATGATGGAATAAAAGAAAAGCGCAGGCACTCCGCCTGCGCTTTTCTTATTCGTTTAGCTCCTTTCCTACATCATGTCCCAGCCCCGCAGCTGGTTGAAGAGCGTAACCTCCAGTTTCTCGTGAGGGTTTGGCGCTGGCGAGAGCTCCATGGTTCCCTTGGGGTTAATCAGGAAGTAGGTGGGGTAGGCCCTAACGTCGTACTGTTTGATGATGTTGGGCTCCTTTCCGTAGTGGAGAAAGGTCCACTTGTAGGGCTTCTTCGACAGGAAGTGCCGTAGGTCCTGGATGTCGGAGTCGGTGGATATGGATACGATCTCCACCTTCGAGCCGTACTTCTTGTAGATCTGCTCGAGCAGGGCAAAGTCTTGCAGGCAGGTGTAGCTGTTTACCGAGCAGAAGTTGAGGTAGACGAACTTTCCCCTAAATTGCTCGAGCGTTACCAGGTTGCCCTTGATGTCGTATAGCTTAATTTCGGGAGGGAAGTAGCCGGGGAGCAGCCGGATTACTTTTTCTCTTATGTTGGTGGCAATTGCCTTATGCTCGGGGATGGCCGTGGTGAAGTAGAGCGAGTCGAGCAGCACCAGCAGGCTTTTCCGGGAGAAGTTGTCCTCGTAGAAGCCGTCGTAGATGCCCTTGAGCATGACCAGCTCCAGTAGCTGGTCGTTCTTGAGTACGCTATCCTTCGAGAGCACCTTTTTTAGCCTCGAAAGGCTTGCCGCACCAATGCTGGCACCGACGTTGTCGCCTTTTGATGGGCCGTTGTGGAAGAGGAAGAACCGATCGTAGATCTGGTTGAAGAGCTCCATGTACGAAGGGTTGTTGTAGAGTATCGGCTGGTTCATGAAGTACTTATCCGAAATTCCCTTCGACTTATAAACCATGGTCAGGTGGTTCAGGAGCCCCATCCTGTACTTTTTGTATGCCTCGAAGTAGGCGTTGTGCTGCTTACCCCCAATGGTGTCGAGCCGGTACACCGATGTGTCGATCTTTACCTTCCCCTTGTTCTTAAAGGATTCCTCAGCAATGGCGTTAAACTTTTCGTTGAAGCTCTCGTCAAAGGCGCTGATCAGGTAGTTGAGGTCGGTTGGGGGGCAGCCGCTGATTCCAACCTGGAAGGTCTCCTCCTTGAAGAAGGGATTCAGCCGTTCCTCCTCGGTTTTTGGAACCTTTGGCGGGAGCATAAGGGTGTACTCCTTGCCCGGTTCGGCAAAAAAGTAGCCCTTTTGGGCGCCGAGGACTACGAATACAAAGGTGGGCTCAACAACCCTTAGCGCGCCCTTGAAATTTCCGTTCTTATCAACCCGTACCCCTTCGAGGTACTCCTCGTTGTAGGTAATAAGGTCGCTGTAGGTTTGAAAAGTTAGGCTATCGCCGGCGTACGATGGGGCGTTACCTTTTATGTGCGCCACTTGGCTGTAGCCAACATGGGCAGCTAGCAGGATTAACGATAGCAGCAGAACTTTTTTTGCCATTACTCTTTAAGGTATTTCTGGATATCCAACGATTTCGGAATGAATGGGGTTACATCGCCGCTATTCTGAATGATTTCCCTAACGATACTCGAGTTGATGGGCGTGTGACTGGTCGAGGTCAGCAGGAATACGGTTTCGATGTTGTCGTTCATCATCTTGTTCATCTGCCCTATGGCACGCTCGAACTCGAAATCGGCAGATGTTCTTAGCCCTCTAAGGATAAACGTTGCGTTGATAGAGCGGCAAAAGTCAACGGTTAGCCCTTCGAAGGCAGCAACCTCTACGCGGGGCTCATTGGCGAAAATCTCCTGCACCATGCGGATGCGCTGCTCTACGCTAAAGCGGTTGTGCTTGGTGGTGTTCTGGCCAATGGCAACAATAATCCGGTCGAATAGGTCTAATCCACGTAGTACAATAGACTCGTGGCCCACGGTAAAGGGGTCGAACGAACCCGGGAAAACGGCAATTCTTTCCATCATTAGGATAACGGTGAGTGAGGTGCAAATGTAAAAAGTTCGAAGGATTTCTTCGAACTTTTACATTTTTATCTTCTTTGCTATGGCAGGTTATACGAGCTTCTTGGGCTTTTTTACCTTTTCGTCGAGGAGCGCGAAGGCTAGCGCCTCGTCGATGGTTTCCACAAAGTGGAACGTTAGCCCCTTGATGTAGTCATCCTTTATCTCTTCGATGTCCTTTCGGTTTTCGGACGATAGCATGATGTCGGTAATTCCGGCACGCTTAGCGGCAAGAATTTTTTCCTTGATGCCACCTACCGCAATAACCTTTCCCCTAAGGGTGATTTCGCCCGTCATGGCGGTAGACTTGCGAACCTTTTGCTGGGTGAATGCAGATGTAAGGGCAACAGTCATGGTAATGCCTGCCGATGGACCATCTTTAGGTATTGCACCTTCGGGCACGTGGATGTGTACGTTCCACTTCTCGAAGATTTCGGGGTTGACGTTTAGCTCATCGCTGTGCGACTTGATGTACTCCATGGCAATTACGGCAGATTCCTTCATCACATCGCCAAGGTTTCCGGTAAGGGTAAGGTTTCCTTTGCCGGGGCTAAGGCTGGTTTCGATGAAGAGAATCTCACCGCCAACTTCGGTCCACGCAAGGCCTGTAACCACGCCCGCAAACTCGTTACCTTGGTAGAGGTCCTTAACAAACCTAGGTGCACCAAGTATCTTGCGGATGTCCTCCACCGAAAGGGTAGGAGTGTACTCCTCCTCGAAGGCGATGTGCTTGGCAACATTGCGAACTACCTTGGCTATAACTTTGTCGAGGGTTCGAACTCCCGATTCGCGGGTGTACTCGTCGATGATGAGTTCCAAAACCTTCTTGGGAAATTTGGCTTGCGCCTTATCCACGCCATGCGCTTCCAGCTGTCGGGGAACAAGGTGCTGCTTGGCAATCTCGTACTTTTCCTCGGCAAGGTAGCCGCTAACCTCAATCATCTCCATTCTGTCGCGTAGCGCAGGGGCAATGGTGCCGATGTTGTTGGCTGTAGTTATAAACAGCACCTTAGACAGGTCAAAGTCGAGGTCTAGGTAGTTGTCGTGGAAGGCAAAGTTTTGTTCCGGATCGAGCACCTCCAGAAGCGCCGATGCGGGGTCTCCCTGAAAGTCTTTGCCAATTTTGTCAATTTCATCGAGGATGATGACAGGATTGGCATACTTCGACTTCTTTATGGTTTGGATGATGCGTCCGGGCATTGCCCCAATGTAGGTCTTGCGGTGTCCGCGGATCTCTGCCTCATCGTGCAGGCCGCCAAGCGAGATGCGTCCGTATTCGCGGCCAAGTGCTTTGGCAATAGATTTACCCAGCGATGTTTTTCCAACTCCGGGAGGGCCGTAAAGGCATAGTATCGGCGATTTTAGATCTTTCTTTAGCTTCAAAACGGCAAGGTGCTCTAAGATGCGTTCCTTTACCTGATCAAGACCAAAGTGATCTTCATCGAGTATCTTTTTTGCTCTTTTAAGATCGAAATTGTCTTTCGAGAATTCGTTCCATGGAAGTTCGAGCAACAGCTGTAGGTAGTTCAGTTGAATGGAATACTCAGCAACGGCAGGATTCATTCTTTCGAGTTTAGAAAGCTCCTTTTCGAAGAATGCTTGCGTGTCGTTGTTCCACTTCTTTTCAGACGCAGCTGCCCTTAATTCCTCAATTTCCTGCTCGTTTGGATTGCCACCAAGCTCATCTTGGATGGTTTTCATCTGCTGATGAAGGTAGTACTCTCGCTGTTGTTGGTCGAGGTCGAACTTTACCTTTGCCTGGATATCGTTCTTAAGTTCGATTAACTTCATCTCCTTCGTGAGATACTGAAGCAAAGCAAGCGCACGCTCCTTTAGCGAAAAGATGTCAAGCAACTTCTGCTTCTCGTCGTTTGTGATGTCGGAGTTGGAGCAGATAAAGTTGACAAGGAACGTTGGGTTGTCGATATTCCTGATGGCAAACGAAGCCTCGTTTGGAATGTTCGGCGATAGTTTGATGATCTTTAGCGCAAGATCTTTTACCGAACTTACAATCGCATCGTAGTCGTGATGTGGCTCCAGCGGAGTTGCATCTTCAAGTTCCGTTATTTGACCTTTTAGGTAAGGATCCGTTTCTACAATTTGGTTTAGTTCGAATCTTTTAATTCCTTGAAGAATAACGGTAGTACTACCGTCCGGCATTTCCAGAATCTTCAGAATTTGACCGATTGTGCCTATCTTGTATAGGTCCTCTTGGCTTGGATCTTCAATCTTCGAATCGATTTGAGAAACGGCGCCAATAATTTTGTCCTTAGCATGTTGTTCGCGAACTAGCTTAAGCGATTTCTCGCGACCTACGCTGATAGGAATAACTACGCCTGGGAATAGCACGGCATTCCTTAGCGCTAGAATTGGTAGCGGGTCTGGAATCTCGGAACTGTCTATCTGCATTTCGCTATCGTTGGCGATAAATGGGATAAACTCGTTGTTGTCCTCTGATGCGCTCGAAATTAAAATATTTTGGAGCGATATATCTGATTTGTTACTCATACAAATTTTATTCGGCTACCGACAATTTGTCAGCGGGTTGCTTTCTTGTTCTTTTATACGGATTATGGCAATAGGTGTGCCACAATTTTATGCTAGAAGGAGCGCTCTTTTTCGGTTTGCTCAAAAATAGCAGCGAGAATTTCCTTGTCAATTTCGCTAAACTCACGACAACGCCTTGCTAAGGTAGCGGTTATGGCAGTGGTGTAGTTGCAACTCTTGTAGGTTATATACCCTTGTGTTCCTCCCCAAGCAAATGAAGGAATAATGTTTCGTGGAAATCCCGAACCAAAATAGTTGGTGCAAACACCTATCGAAGTGCCCGTACTGAACATCGAATTGATGCCAGTTTTGCTATAGTCTCCCATGATAATGCCGCAAAATTGCAGTCCTGTTTGAATGAAGCGCTGCTGCTCATAGCTCCACATCTTAACTAAGGCAAAGTTGTTTTTTAGGTTCGATACGTTGGTGTTTGCTCCTAAGTTGCACCATTCTCCAATTACCGAATTGCCTAGGTATCCGTCGTGAGCCTTGTTGGAGTAACCAAAGATAACGCTCTCCGAAACTTCTCCTCCCACTTTCGAGTGGGGACCAACGGTGGTGTTGCCGTATATTTTGGAGCCGAGTTTAACGCTACTATTGTTGCAAAGTGCAAACGGTCCTCTAACTAGGGAGCCTTCCATTATCTCGGCATGCTTGCCAATGTAAATTGGTCCAGTAGTGGAGTTGAGTATGGCGCAGGTAATTTGAACTCCTTCTTCAACAAAAATATTGTCTCCGATTACGGTATTGGTGTCGTCAATAGGTGCGCTCTTTCTGTTGTGGGTTAGCAACTTAAAATCAGCCGTAATTTCTTTGCCATTTTGAGAAAATATATCCCAAGGATGAACAATGCGAGATATTTCGGCGTCAAATTCACGCGCTTGAAATTCTGCTATGCTGGTGCTGCAAAAATTGGAGACCTGGTTTGCCGTACACTTTACAGCAATGGTAATATTGCCTTTCACAAGGGCTTGTCCCAACTTCAAGCGCATAATGCACTCAACAAGAGAAGCCGATGGAAGTACTGAGGCGTTTATAAGAAGGTTCTCTTTTGATATTTTTGCAGGATATTTTTTAGATAGGTAGCTTTGAGTCAGATGTGAAGGTGTACCTTTAAGGTACATTGCCCATTTTTCTTTAATGGTTAAAATGCCCACTCTTACTTCGGCAACCGGTCGCGTAAACGACAGAGGCTTTAGGTTAAGCCACACTTCGTCGTCAAAAAGTATGATTCCCATGCGTTAGTTGATCTTTACTGCCAAAGGTACACAAAAAAAGCCCCGAGAACGGAGCTTTTTGAAGTATAAGCTAGTTGAATGCTAATTATTTCTTCTTGTCGTAGTGCTTCTTATAGCGGTTCATGAACTTATCAACGCGACCAGCAGTATCGATAAGCTTCATCTTGCCAGTGAAGAATGGGTGAGATGCGCTCGAAATTTCAAGCTTGTAGAGAGGATACGATTGACCATCAATCTCGATGGATTCTTTAGTGTTGATGGTTGACTTCATCAAAAATACTTGCTCGTTTGACATATCTTTGAATGCCACAACGCGATAGTTCTCAGGGTGAATACCTTGTTTCATTGTATAAATTTTTTACTCTTCTCTGTCATTTTTCTAACGGCTTGCAAAGTTATACACTAATTTCTAATTTACAAAACAAATAGTAACGTTTTGTGCCTTTATTCAATAGGGTATTCTTAGCACGTTATTGGATTAGTCTCTGCGCGATAGTTTTGCTAGTAACTTGAGCATCTCGATGTAAAGCCAGATTAACGTTACCATTAATCCGAAAGCACCATACCATTCCATGTGCTTAGGAGCACCTGCTTGTTCGCCTTTTTCGATAAAGTCGAAGTCGAGAAGGAGGTTAAGCGCTGCAACAACCACTACTACTAGGCTAATGCCAATGCTGAGGAGGCTGCTGTCCATCATAAATCCAACGTTTCCACCAAACATGCTTACTATCCATGTGACAAAGTAGAAAAGTGCGATTGCTCCAGTAGCGGCAATAATGCCAACTCGGAACTTGTTAGTTACCTTAATAATGCCAGTTCTGTAAATGAAGAATAGCAGGAATGCAGTGGCAAGGGTTAACCCAACAGCATTCATTACAATGCCATGATAAGTGGCTTCGAAAAATGCAGAAATAGCACCTAGAAAAAGGCCTTGTAGCATTGAGTAGATTGGCGAAAGCCATCCTGCCGTTCGTGGTACAAACGAGATGATAAGACCAGTAATCAAACCGCCAATTGCGCCACCAATCATCCAAGGAGTTGCTGTTTTAACACCATCAAGCGTGTCGGGTTGCATAACCATGCTCCATGTGTACGATGCACTTAGGATAACTAAAGCAAGCATTAGCATTGCCTTGCCCATGGTTCCTTTTACAGTCATGGTGTTGGTTCCTGTAAAGTCGCGAGCGGTACTTGTAAAAATGTTCCTTCCAAAAACTGGATTTGAAGAATTGAACATGATATAAATTAATTAAAGTTGTCTATTCAGGTGTGTTGATTTGCAAAATGCATGCCTAAGCAAATTTCTCTTGGAGGTTGTTGTCGGAAAGTATCCATGCAACTTCCTCTGCAATCCATTTAGCCGAAAAGTTGTCGCTCTTTGCTAATTTGTCAGCCAGTTTGACAGCCTTCCCGTTTAGCGCTTTGTTTCTTTTCCCGATCTCTCGTAGCGCGAATGCTGCTGCGCTACGAGTATGCGGCGATTGGGTTTCGGAGAGTCCTTCAATTATGGCGAAGTATGGCTCGAATATCTCGTTTCGTATTTCGGGTTTTTCGGAAGCAATTTTCCCTATGATCATCAACCCCGCTTTTTGTAGGTATTCGTTCTTGCTCAATGACCATTCCGAAGCCTTGAATGGAGCATATTTACTTTTCCAGAAAAGGTTGATTACAGCCTGCTCTACGATTTCGTTGTTGATGAAATCGGTTGACCATCGTTCCATGAGGTCGGCGCTGAGATTCTCGGGTGTCTCGATGTAGATTGCTGCGAGTTTAGCTTCGCGGTAATCCATGGCGTACAGCTCTTCGGCGAGTTCGTGGTTGCCGTAGTATGGTTCAACTAGTCTCTTAATGATTGGAGCGTTAACTCCATAGTTGATCTTGTAGATAATCCCTCTTTTAAACATGCTGTCAACAACATCCCCACTCTTGTGTTTAAGGATGAGAGAGAGAAGTTCGAGGGCGATGCTATTCTCCATAATTGCGTTGTGTAATTCCTGTTTAGGAGCGTGGCAAAAATAAGCATTTGGGGGAATGATGCGCTCGCATCTCAACCTTTTCTCGCTTTAGCAATGTATATTTGTTAGAAAATTGTTCGCATGATTAGTATTGGCGAGTTGCAACGGCTCATTAAATCGGATTTTACTAGAAACGTGGGGACGCTCTTTACGGGTAATGGCATCTCTATGGCAGTTAATCTTTTGTCGTTGCCGATTTTATCCCGATTGTACACTCCCGAAGAATTTGGGAGTATCGCTCTTTACGTCGCAATAGCGCAGCTGATTGCTGTTTTTGTTTCGGGACGGTACGACTACGCATTGATGCTTCCTCGAAAAAGCGGAGAGGCGTTAAAGGTGGCGTTGAGCGGAGTGGTGCTTTCGTTTTACATGTCAATTCTAGTGGCGGTGGTGCTGTACTTCTCGTACGATCGGTTGTTGGCGTTTTTCCCACATCCAACCTTTGCTCGGCTGATTTGGTTGTTGCCAATCATAGGCTTTCTGCTCTCGGTTCGTCAGATTCTTAGCATGTGGTTTTCGCGTCGGAGCCGATTCAAATTTACATCACAAAGCAAGGTGCTGCAAACTGTTGTTGCCAATGGAGTAAGACTCCCTCGTGCTATTTATGCTAACGGGGTGGCCGGGCTTTGGTTGGGATTTGTTGTTTCGGAGCTGGTGGCTCTTGTTCAGGGGATGTTCTTCTTTTGGAAACATGATTACAGGTTGCTGAGGACCTCTAAAAAAACAGAGTTTAAGGAAACGCTGGCTAAGTATGCTAGCTTTCCAATGTACTCCATGCCGATATCATTCCTAAACTCCATTTCTACGAATCTGCTTATCTACGCCTTCTCTTACTCGTTCTCGGCATCTGTTGTTGGGCTGTATGAGCGATTTTCGAAAATGATAAGTGTTCCGTTGGATATGGTGAGCTCGTCATTTAGCATCGTGTTTTTTCAGAAGATGTCGTTCGTGTCGTCGAAGCGGAGGTTTTATAGGCGAGCGTACTTGGTTTGCCTTTTGATAGGTGGATTGATGAACCTGCCTGTAGTTCTCTGGGGTCCAAAGATTTTTTCGTTTGTCCTTGGCGGTAATTGGCAGTTTGCAGGGGAGATGGCTCGATATCTTGCCCCTTTGATGGTGTTTGGGTTCGCTAATAAATGTATTGGTACCACCTTCTCAACCATCAACAAGAATGGAGTAATGCTGGTTTGGCAGCTGTCCTACTTGGTGTTGACTTTGGGGTGGGTTGTTGTGTTTAGAGACCATAGCGTGCTTTTTATTATCAAAACGTATGCGCTTTTGGGGGCTTTGCTGAATATTGTGCTTGGTGTTTACGGGTACTATTTTGTAAAAAAAGCGGATTTGGGCACTGTGTAGATGTTTTTAAGTGAATTTCTGCAATGCCTTAACCGTTTGGTTTGTAAAGTAAATAATGGGTTGTAGTGGCTGAGTGCCCATTCTTGGAGGCGAAAAATGTAGCAAGGGTATTTGCAGAAAAAAAAATGTTCGTATATTTGCATCCGAATTACAAGACACGGTGGATGTAGCTCAGTTGGTTAGAGCATCAGATTGTGGTTCTGAGGGTCGGCGGTTCGAGACCGCTCTTCCACCCGAAAAAAATGAAAAGCGCGTTTGAGTTTGTCAAATGCGCTTTTTTTTTTGCTCCAATTTCTCGATATTCTGAAATTTTCACTTACCAGTTATCGGCTGTTTTCGACCAGAAATCTACAAAAACATACCAGTTGGTAAGATTTTGCACTTTTTTTGATCTGTATTTGGTGCTTTTTGTGTTTCTTATGAAAAAAACAAGATCTATGAGTGATGTGAAATCTACCAAAAGTTCATCTGTTCTTGGATGTGCAGACTCGAATGTGCTAGGTAACATTTCGGATGCGCGGAAATATGCTCGAAGCTGCTTCGTTCTTACCAGCGATCTAAAGCATTTTATAGATATGGTTTACCTGTATGCAACGCAGAAGAATTTTTTGCCCTCGTACGTGAGCGGTAACGAGTTTAAGAGTGCCATAGACGATATGCGCAGATTTGAGATAGCGGAAAGTGTTGGCAGTGGTGGTGCTGATGCCCGAATTGTGACATCTAAAAATGCATATACGTACGCGCTTATCGTTTATGGGTTTGTAAAAGAGCTCGCAGTAGCGGGCAACCACGATGCAAATAGGGCTTACGATGTATTGAAACAGCTAATGCCGTATAGGATATGCTAGCTTTGCTAGGGGAATAGTAAGAAAAAAGGGGCTTTTGCCCCTTTTCTTATTTTGTGGAATGTCCAAGCCCTATTCTACAAAAGGCGCAATTGCCCTTTCGAAGATACCTTTAATATATGCAATCGCCATCCCGTAGTTGGTTACCGGAATCCCTGCCTCGATTGCTGCTTTTAGCCTGTTGTGCAGCTGCTTTCTGGTAATCATACAGCCGCCGCATTGGATTACGATTGCGTAATCGGTAATTGGTCTGACTAGGGAGCTTAATCCGGCAACAACGTCAAACTCTACCTGCTTCCCCGTGAATTCCTTTATCCATCTAGGGATTTTGTGGCGCCCAATGTCGTCGCAGCTGGTGTGGTGGGTGCAGCTTTCGAGGATCAGCACCCGGTCGCCATCCTTAAGCTCGGCGATTCGTGGAGTTCCCTTGACGAATTCGGCGAACGGGCCTTTTAGCCTCGATAGGGTGATGCTGAAGGAGGTGAGCGGAATCTCGCGGGGGATCATCGCATTTGCCCTATCGAATATTTGGCTGTCGGTTACGGCTAGCGCGGGCTTTATGCCCGTTGCTTTTAGGAAGTGCTCAACGGCATTCTCCTTTAGTGTTACGGCAACGGCATCGTTGTCCAGCGAGTCGCGGATTGCCTGAACTTGTGGCAGAATCATGCGCCCAGCAGGGGCTTCGGTGTCGATTGGCGTTATGAGGAGCACGATGTCGTCCTTCTTTATGATGCCCTTAAACATGGAGGGCGCGGTGTAGGCGGTGTCGGGCATGGCTGCCTTGATGCTCTCCACCAGTTGGTCGAACCCCTCGCCGCTTTTGGCGCTTACCTCTACGAATGGGATTCGCTGGTTGGTGAAGAAACTGGCGTGCTCGTCGGTTGCCCTGGCGACATCAGCCATGTTGTGCACCACGATGAACGGGGTGTCGTAGGCTTTAAATTCGTCGATCAGCTGGCTTTCGTAGTCGCCAAACTGGCTTTGGGAGGTAACCAAAAGGGCGAGGTCTACAATCTTTATCGATTCGCGGGTTTTCTCGATCCGCATTTGCCCCAGCTCCCCCTCGTCGTCGATGCCGGCGGTGTCTACCAGTACAATTGGGCCAAGGTTGAGGATTTCTACCGATTTTTTTACCGGGTCGGTGGTGGTACCGGCATGGTCGGAAACAATCGCCACGTTTTGCCCTGCAAGCAGGTTTGTGATGGCGCTTTTGCCGTTGTTCCTTCGGCCGTAGATGCCTATATGGGGCTTGTTGTCGCGTGTCTTCGTCATTGGAGGTGATTTTTGCGCTAATATAAGGCAATTGGCGCGAGGTTGAAGGTGGAGGATCCCGAAATTGTGCCCTTGCAGCCGTGCCGGAGCGTGAGGCATCCCGCTAAAATCGAAGATGGTTGCGAAGCGCTCGCATGGAATTGCTGTCGGCACCGAATTGATGGCTTGCTGGAGGGGGTGTTCTACGTGCGATGCGGGATGGAATGACTAAATTAGTCGTCGGGATGATTAATTTAGTCATCGAATTGTGTAAATTAATCATTGATTTGACTAATTTAGTCATTGGTGTGTGTAAATAAGTCATTGTGATGAGCAAAATAGTCATCGGTTGGTGTAATTTGCTCATTAGTTTGATTAAATAACTCATCGTGATGTGTAAATTGCTCATTGGATAGACTAAATTACTCACTAAAATGAGCAAATTGCACTAGCAAATGAGGAAATTCATCATCTCGTTGACTAAATTCGTCATCGCGGTGATGAATTTAGTCATCACGATGACTAAAAAGAGCAATCGTAGGCAGCTCGGAGGTGAAGGTTGGGGTTCGGCAGCCCGATCAAGCGCCTCGCGAAGGGATGCGAGGGGGTAACCATGGGATGCATCTGGGTTGGCAGCGCTAAAATCTTCCTTTTCCCATCGGCATTAGGGGGCGAAGCGGCTCCTATCCCCCCATCTGGGGCGATGCATGCTAGCGCCGAGCCATTGGAAGGCGATGGTTGGGTGGCGGGTAACGCCCTCCGCCAAAGCCTGATTTGCGGGTGGGCTACCGTGCGCCGAGGTTTTATTAAAGCTTAAAAAAAGAGTTGAGGAGGGTGCTTTCATCAAAGTTTTTTCTCACTTTTGCAAATTATAATTCCGCTCCGCCAGCACATTGCCTGTGGCATCATCTCTTAGGGCAACTGCCGGATGCAGATTACACATCATTTACGATTACAACAGCAATATGAGCCAACTTGATATCAACGAAGAGGATGAATTAAGGGATTACAATTCTCAGCGTACAAGGCTAATCCTTCCCGAATACGGCCGCCACATACAAAAAATGGTAGACTACGTTTCCGCCATAGAAGATGTTGAGGAGCGCAACCGAATGGCCCTTATCCTAATAGGGGTAATGGGTAACCTTAACCCCCATTTGCGCGACATTAACGACTTTAAGCATAAGCTTTGGGATCATCTGCTCGTGATCTCTGACTTTAAGATCGATATCGAATCGCCCTACCCCAAGCCAAGCCGGGAATCGGTTAGCGAGCCACCAAGGCGCATTGACTATCCGGCCCATCCCATAAGGATAAAGCATTACGGACGGGTGATAGAGCAGATGGTTAAGGATGTTTCTGAGATGGAGGAAGGCCCAATAAAGACCTTCTACATAACCTCCGTGGCCAACCAGATGAAGAAGGCTTACCTTACCTGGAACAAGGATTCGGTTAGCGATGAGACCATCATCCGCGACCTTGGGGTGCTCTCGAACGGGAAAATTAAGCTTAACCTAAGCACAAAGCTGATGGATACCCGCGAGTTTAAGCCAAGCGGTGCTGGTCCCTCTTCGACGGGTCCTAGCAAGAGACGTCACCCCAAAGGTGGTCGGAAGAAGTAGGATACTAATACTTTAAAAATAAAGCTATGGGCACTTTTGTAGTTAAAGGAGGGCGCCCTTTAAAGGGTGAGATCACTCCTCAAGGTGCAAAAAACGAGGCGCTTCAGGTAATAAGCGCCGTTTTGCTGACTCCTCAAAAGGTTACCATCTCGAATATTCCCAATATTCTTGATGTGATGAAGCTGATCCAGCTTCTTAGCAAGATGGGTGTTGCAGTTGCCAAAGTTGACGAATCGACCTATACCTTTGAGGCAAAGAACGTAAATTTTGACTACCTCAAAACCGATGACTACCGCAAGGATGCATCGAGCCTGAGGGGGTCAATTATGGTTGTAGGCCCGCTCCTGGCCCGCTATGGAAAAGGGTTTATCCCTCGTCCAGGTGGCGATAAGATTGGCCGTCGACGCCTTGATACCCACTTTATAGGATTCGAGAAGTTGGGCGCCAAGTTCAACTTCGATGCAAACGACAGCTTCTTTACCGTTGAGGCCAACGAGCTAAGGGGAACCTACATGCTTCTTGATGAGGCATCGGTTACCGGTACCGCCAACATCGTTATGGCTGCCACAATGGCAAAAGGAACAACAACCATCTATAACGCCGCCTGCGAGCCCTACGTACAGCAGCTCTGCAAGATGCTGAACCGGATGGGCGCAAAGATTTCGGGTGTAGGCTCTAATCTGCTAACCATCGAAGGGGTAGAGGAGCTTGGGGGTACTGAGCATCGCCTACTTCCAGATATGATCGAGATCGGCAGCTTTATTGGTTTGGCGGCTATGACCCATAGCGAGATTACCATTAAGGACGTATCCTATCCCGATCTTGGAATAATTCCAGACAGCTTTCGCAGGCTGGGCATCAAGATGGAGCTTCGTGGCGACGACATCTACATCCCTGCTCAGGATCATTACGAGATCGATACGTTTATTGATGGCTCAATTCTTACCATTGCCGATGCGCCTTGGCCAGGGTTAACGCCCGACTTGTTGAGTATCTTCCTAGTGGTGGCCACACAGGCAAACGGAAGCGTGCTTATCCACCAAAAGATGTTCGAAAGCCGACTGTTCTTTGTCGATAAGCTAATAGATATGGGCGCTCAGATTATTCTATGCGATCCGCATCGCGCTACGGTTATTGGTCACGACAACAAGATAAAGTTACGTCCTACAGTTATGAGCTCGCCCGATATACGTGCAGGAGTGGCGCTGCTAATTGCCGCGCTGTCTGCCGATGGAACAAGCGTTATTCATAACATCGACCAAATCGATAGAGGCTATCAGAATATAGATTTAAGGCTGAATGCCCTTGGTGCGAATATTTCGCGAGGGTTGTAGCGCTAGTACATAGCGGTTGTGCTTCAGGTTGCGTCATTATGTCATTGTTGGCTAATGGCAAACAATTTGCTAGGCAATCGGTATTGTTGAGAAAAATTAAATTACAAAGATGACTAAGTCGAAGCATAAATCGGATAAAGAAGTTGAAAATCAATCTCCCCTGGAGCCGAATGTACCTGTAGAAGAAAATTTGGCTGCGAATGAGGCAGGAGAAGCAACGGAAGCACCAGAAGGTACCGAGGCTGCTGATGCCATTTCAGCAGGTGCTGATGAGGTGAATGAAAAAATTGCAGAGTGGAAAGAGAGGTACCTTCGACTAACCGCCGAATACGACAACTACCGTAAGCGTACCCTTAAGGAGCGCGAAGAGCTTGTTAGAACGGCCGGTGAGGGTATGATTAAGGATATTCTTACCGTTGTTGACGACTTTGAGCGTGCTTTGCTTGCGCTCGAAAAGCTTAGCGACACCGCTGGCTTTGATGGGGTAACCCTTATTTACGACAAGTTTATGGCGATGCTCAAATCGAAGGGTGTGGCTGTGATTAATAGGGTTGGAGAACCTTTTGATACCGATTTCGAAGAGGCTATAACCAAATTTCCTGCACCTACTCCCGAGCAAAAGGGTGCGGTGATAGATGTAGTTCAAAAAGGGTATTTGCTAAACGGGAAAGTGATTAGATACGCCAAAGTTGTTGTTGGCGAATAGATAAAATAGCGTCAAAGAACAATGGCAAAAAGAGATTACTATGAGGTATTAGGGGTTTCCCGAAATGCCACCCAAGAGGAGATGAAGAAGGCCTACCGCAAGATGGCCATCAAGTATCACCCCGATAAAAATCCAGATAATAAGGAAGCCGAAGAGAAGTTTAAGGAGGCTGCCGAGGCGTTTAGCGTGCTAAGCGACGATAATAAGCGCGCGCGCTACGATCAGTTCGGGCATGCTGGTGTTGGAACATCGGATGCAGGTAGCAGCGGCTTTGGCGGTTTTGGTGGAGGTATGTCTATGGACGATATCTTCTCGCAGTTTGGCGATCTTTTCGGAGGTCATTTTGGTGGGTTTGGCGGATTTGGTAGAAGCCAAGGTCGTAGAACCAACCGAGGAGGAGATATTCGCGTAAAGGTTCGCCTTAATCTGCAGGAGATCGCCTACGGTGCCGACAAGAAGCTAAAGATAAACAAGCAGGTTAAGTGTAATTCGTGCAACGGAACAGGTGCAGAGCATGGAACATCATTCTCTACCTGTAACACATGCAACGGTTCAGGAACTGTTATTGGGGTTACCAACTCAATATTCGGACGAGTTCAAACGCAAAGTACTTGTCCAACCTGTCGTGGTACAGGAAAATCTATTACAAAGCATTGCTCCAGCTGCTCTGGATCCGGTGTCGTTAACGACTCGGAGGTGGTTTCGTTCCACATTCCAGCAGGTGTTTCGGAGGGTATGCAGCTCAACGTTTCGGGAAAGGGAAATGCACCTCAAGGTGGTGGTGTTAATGGCGATTTGCTTGTCGTTATTGAGGAAGAACCACACGAGGAGCTCATCCGCGACGGAAACGATTTGGTGTATACGCTTTTCCTCGGATTCCCCGATGCCGTTCTTGGCGGAACTTCGGAGGTTCCTACAATTGACGGAAAGGCGCGCATTAAGATTGAACCAGGAACGCAGCCCGGAAGGGTTTTCCGCCTAAAAGGCAAGGGGCTACCCGATGTTGATGGCTATGGTCGAGGAGACATTCTGGTTTACGTAAACGTTTGGGTTCCCAAAAATCTTTCTGCTGCCGAAAAGGTTCAGATTGAGAAGATGCGCGAGTCGAGCAGCTTTGCTCCGAAGCCTGATAAGTCGGATATGAACTTCTTCGATCGCATAAAGGGAATGTTTGGAAGGTAGCTCAGGGGCTGGAAACGTAAATTCTAGCTGTAAAGTATAGGAATGGGAGGATGGCGCTGCTGCACCAATCCTCCCATTCCTTTTAGGGGGTGCGGTGGCATAACTAGCGGACGTTTACCGCTATTTCCCCCTCGCTGTACAGATCAAAACGTTCGGAGAATTGCTCTTTCCCTCGCGACGTTTCCTCAAAACCATCGAAGGTTTTCTGTTTCCCTTGCGACGTTTCCTCAAAACCATCGAAGGTTTTCTGTTTTCCTTGCGACGTTTCCTCAAAACGGTCGACGGTTTTCTATTTTCCTCGCGACATTTTCTCAAAACCATCGACGGATTTCTGTTTTCCTTGCGACGTTTTCTCGAAACCATCGACGGTCTTCTGTTTTCCTTGCGACAATTTCTCAAAACCATCGAAGGTTTTCTGTTTTCCTTGCGATGTTTCCTCAAAACCATCGAAGGTTTTCTGTTTTCCTTGCGATGTTTCCTCAAAACCATCGATGGTTTTCTCTTTTCTACGCGCCATTTCCGCAAAACCACCTAACAATTTCTCCTCGGCATCTGAGGTTTTCTCAAGGTTGTAGAACGGTTTTTCCTTAGCAGCTATCATTTTTGCAAAATTATCCCCGAAATTCTGTAACATCTTCGCAAATTCGCAACTAAGTATATGTGAAAAGCAGGCGAGGTAGCATCAGCCTGCATGGCCCTCTAGCAGGATGCGCTCTGCTTTGATCGGTTAACCAGCCGCATTGGAGCGCATCGGGGTGTGGGGGCTATGGAATGTGAACTATTTCACTAAATTTGGAAAAGAGTAAAAATCGAATTAGTATGGAAATATTTAGAGCGGAAAATGTTGTAAAAAGGTATGCCGACCATTTAGCCCTAGATAACGTTAGCCTAACGATTCCTCAGGGGAAAATTTACGGGCTGCTCGGGCCTAATGGTGCAGGTAAAACCACCCTGATCCGAATCATTAATCAGATAACGATGCCCGATAGCGGTAAGATTTACTTTAAGGGCAACGAGATGAAGATGGATGACGTGCAGTGCATCGGCTATTTGCCCGAGGAGCGCGGGCTTTACAAGAAGATGAAGGTGGGCGAGCAGGCTATGTACTTTGCTCAGCTTAAGGGACTGTCGCATTCTGATGCTCAGAAACGCCTGAGGTACTGGTTCACGAAGTTCGAGATCCAGGCTTGGTGGAATAAGAAGGTGGAGGAGCTCTCGAAGGGGATGGCACAGAAGGTGCAGTTCATCATCACCATCCTTCATGAGCCCGAGCTGATGATCTTCGACGAACCTTTTAGCGGATTCGACCCCATCAACGCCAACCTGCTGAAGGAGGAAATCCTTGAGTTCAAGAAAAAGGGGCATACCATCATCTTCTCCACGCACAACATGGCCTCGGTGGAGGAGCTCTGCGACAACATTACCCTCATCAACCAATCGCGCAACGTGCTTAGCGGCGATATCGACGAGATCCGCCACAGCTACGGCGATAACATCTACCAAATCGACTACGTTGGCGAGGCTGGCGCGCTTAATGTGCTCCATAACGGCTACCAAATCGTCGACGAGATCAGCGAGAAAGGGCTGTCTAAGGTAAGAATTAAGCTTCAGCCCGATCAGTCGGGAAATCCGCTTATCACCGCTGTACTTCCACTTGTCGAGGTGGTCAACTTCCAAAAAATCATCCCAAGCATGAACGACATCTTTATAAAGGTTGTTCAGGGGGAGTCATCGCTAAAGACTGCTAGCTATACCGAATAAAACAATACTGCAATGAATAAGACACTACTTATTATAAAGCGCGAATTCATGACTAGGGTGAAGAAGAAAAGCTTCATCATAATGACCGTGCTAACCCCAATTCTGATGGGGGCACTTATGATTGTTCCAGGCATGCTTGCCTCAATGGGCGATACCTCCAACAAGAAGATAGCGGTAGTCGACAAGACTAAGCTGTTTGTGAATAAGCTGCAGGGAAACGACAAGGTCTCGTTCGAGTACATCACAGAGCAGGACTTCCCCGCCTACAAGAAGGCAATGAAGGAAAAGGGGGTCGACGCCATCCTGGTAATCAACCAAGGGATCATCAACAACCCCAAGGATGCTACCATCTACTCGCCCGAGGACGTGAGCGTGGAGATGAGCAGCAAGATAGAGTCGAACCTGGAGGAGCTGATTAAGGAGGAAAAGATGCGCACCTTCAACATCCAGAACCTGGATGCGATGCTGAAGCAGGTGAAGTCGTCGGTAAACCTTAACACCATCAAGCTCGACGAGAACGGCATGGAGAAGGAGACCAACACCATGGTGATAATGGGCATTGCCTACATCTTCGGATTCCTGATGTACATCTTCATCTTCCTTTTCGGCAGCCAGGTGATGCGCGGCGTAATCGAGGAGAAGTCGAACCGCGTGGTGGAGGTCATCATCTCGTCGGTAAAGCCCATACAGCTGATGATGGGCAAGATTATTGGCGTTGCCGCCGTAGGGTTGCTGCAGTTCACCATTTGGATACTGCTCTCGCTCGCCATCTTTATGGGGGTAAAGGGGTATATGATGAATTCCTACTCCGATAAGATGCCGCAGCAGCAAGCGCAGATTACCTCGGTGATGAGCGCTCAAAGTGGGCAGCAGGTAAGCGCTGAGAATATGGAAAAGATTCAGGATGAGTTTGGCGATACTGCAAAAATCTTCAACTCTATATCAGAGCGAATCGTTCCGATTCTGTTCTACTTTGTGATCTTCTTCCTAGGCGGCTACCTGCTCTACTCATCGCTGTTTGCGGCGGTAGGTTCGGCGGTTGACAATGAGACGGAAACGCAGCAGCTCATGCTCCCCATCACCATTCCGATCATTCTGGCGCTGATGATAATGATGCACACCTTCCAGAATCCGAACAGCTCCATCTCGTTTTGGTTCTCGATGATTCCGCTTACCTCGCCAATCGTGATGATGGCTCGAATACCCTTTGAGATCCCAACCTGGGAGGTAATCATGTCGATAGCAATCCTGTATGCAACGATTTTTGCGGTGATCTGGCTCTCGGCTAAGATTTACCGTACAGGAATACTGATGTACGGCAAGAAAACAACGTTTAAGGAGATGATAAAGTGGATTAAGCATTCATAGAGATTTGATCCAACACAAGAAAGCCGCGCTTCATAGGGCGGCTTTTTTGTGTAATTATGGGGAATCAGTTCCACAGCGTAATTCTAAAGCGTCAAACTTCTTATTGCTCTATATGTTTGGCAAGTAGGGTATTGTTGAATGTTGATGGCGAATTTTGTACATTGGATTACATTTTGCACTACATTAGTAAACCAAATTAAAATTGAGCAAATGAAAAAGTTTCTGATAGCAATCGCAATCGTGGTACTTGCTGCGTCGTGCGGAAATAAGCAGGAGGTTGATAAACTTAAGGCTGAAAACCAAAAGCTTTCTCAACTGGTGAGCGTAAAGGACACAACGCTGAACAACATATTCATGTCGCTTAGCGAAGTAGAGGAAAACCTTGAAGCCGTAAAGCAAAAGCAGAATATCATCAGCGTAACCACCAAGCAAGGCGAGCTTAGCCGTGATGTTAAGGATCGAATAAAGGATGACATCGCGCAGATAAACGAGCTTCTGGAGAAGAATAAGCAGACTATTGCCAGCCTTCAGGGTACCGCAAAGAAGCTAAAGGCAGCAAACCTTAAAATTGACGGTCTCGAAAAGATGATCGCCGAACTAACCAAGCAGAATGGCGAAAAGGATGCCGAAATTGCCTCGTTGAAGGAGCAGCTAACCAAACTCAACTTCCAACTTGCCGATCTTAACACCCGCGTTGATACGCTAACAACGCGTAAGCGCGCCTTGGAGGAAAATGTAACAGCTAGGACAAACGAGCTGAATACTGCCTACTTCGTTATTGGGTCGCAAAAGGAGTTAGAGCAAAAGGGCATAATCAATCGTTCGGGAGGCTTTATTGGTATTGGCAAAACGGCTACAGTTAGCGCTAACGTAAACCTCGATGCGTTTACCAAGATCGACATTCGTACGTTCCAAGGTATTGAGATTGGACATAAGAATGTGAAGATCTTGAGCACTCATCCATCCGATTCGTATAATCTGAAGGTTGATAGCAAGAACTTCTGTTCGGGTATCGAGATAACCAACAGCAAAAAATTCTGGCAATCGTCAAAGTACTTAGTTATAACCTACCGAAAGTAGACTTTCTTTGAATTGAATTTATTGCGTGAAATAGGGCTGGCGCTTGCTAGCTCTATTTCTTTCTTTATCTATAGGCATCATGGTTTATTTCCCAACCAAAAGTATCGGACGTAAAGTTTTTATCTCGTTTTTTGTTCTGCTGGCACTTGGTATTGTTGCCTTCCTTTACAGCTACCTTCGAGTAGTGCAGCTATCGAATACCTTAAGCAATGCACCTGCGTCTACCCAAAAGTTGACTCTGATAAATCAGACGCTGGTGAAGATTTACGAGTCGGAGGCTAATGCAAAGCTTTATGCCGCCTCTGGTGATGCTTCTTTTTTAAAGAGCTACGTAGAGCAAAACAAGGATATAGACTCGAATCTTCAGTTGTTGAGTAATATTTCTATTGATGCAGAGCAACAAATCTTGCTGGGTAACATTCTTATCATACAAAACCAGAAGGAAAAGGTAGTTGGCGATATCATTACGCTTAATCAAAAAAAGAATAAACGGGGCGATTATAAATCAATTATCAAGTCAAAGTCAGATAGTTCAGAGGTAGAACTAAAGCACAAGGTCTATTCGACGATAGGTTCGACTCCTCCCAAAGAACAGGTAGTCGTACGCAAGCGAACGTTTTTTCAGCGTTTTAAAGCATTGTTTAAAGACGATGAGACTCCTGTTGTTCCCACCCATCTTGGAATGCAAAAAAAGGTAGACTCCATTACCGTACAGCAAACCAAGAAGGATAACAGCCTAGTAAAGTTACGATCGCAGCTTTCATCGATGCAGGCGCAGGAGAATATCAACGAAAAGCTATTTAAGCAGCAAGAGGTTGATCTCCTGAAAAAGGACAAATTGCTAACAGATCGAATGCTCTACCACATTACGATGATGAGCAAGCAGGAGATTAAGATCAATAATCAGAAACTGGCTCAGTTTAATAGCGCTGCAAGAAGCTACATGAAAAAGCTTATCCTCCTAGGAGTCTCCTCTTTCTTTGTGGTTATATTCTTCCTTATCCTAATTTTTAGGGATATCAGATTAAGCGCACGAATGCAAAAGCAGTTGGAGGATTCAAATGAAAGAATTCAGGACTTGCTGAAGGTGAAGGAGCGGTTTCTCGCCAATATGAGCCACGAGATTCGTACCCCTCTTTCTGCAATCATGGGTTTTTCCGACTTCTTGCTCAACAAAAAAAAGTATTCAGAGGAAGAGATAATGGCGATCAACTCTTCGGCAAAGCATCTGCACTCTATTGTAAATGAAATTCTAGATTACTCTAAGGTGGAGTCGAATGCCGTTGAGTTGGAGTTTTCCAACTTCTCGTTGGATCGATTCCTTAATGAGATCATCACAGAGATGAGCATCAAGGCTAAGGAAAAGGGAGTGGGGCTAGTTCTTAATTTAACGGGGATTCCTCAAAAGGTAAATCTTGATCGGTTGAGGTTGAAGCAGGTGATGCTGAACTTGATTAGCAATGCCATAAAGTTCACCGATAGTGGAGAGGTGGTAGTAAACGGCTACGTGCAAGACGAAAAGTTGAAGATAGATGTTGTTGATACTGGCATTGGAATTCCGGCTTCCGCTCAAGAAAAGATTTTTGAGGAGTTTACCCAAGCTGATGGATCGGTTGCTCGCAAGTTTGGAGGAACTGGACTTGGTTTAAGCATTAGCCGTAAACTCGTTATTTTAATGGGTGGCAATTTAGTGCTGAAGTCGGAGGAAGGTGTTGGGAGCTGCTTTAGTGTGGAATTTTCGCTCGAAAAGATCCACATTGAGGAAATAGGTATACATAATCCAGTAGTAGCGTCTCAGCCAATCTCTAAAAAAGTACTCTTTATTGATGACGACAGCTACGTGAGGCTTCTTGTTGGAAAAATCTTTGCCGCAAATGGTATCAATTTTGATATTGCAGAGAGTGGGGCTAAAGGTGTTGAAATGTGTAGAAAGGGAATTTATGGACTTGTAGTTACCGATTTGCACATGCCCGGAATGAGCGGCATCGAGGTTGTGAAGGCTATTAAGGAGAATAATCCAACTGCAAAGGTACTCTTCCTTTCGGCTGACGTGAGCAGTTCGATGACCAACGAAATGATGGCAATAGGTGCAAACGGGATACTACAGAAACCATTTACAGAGATGGAGATTATAACTGCAATTTCGAGTATTATGCAAGTTCCAGATGTTGATGTTAGGGATGATAAAAAGCCGCTGTGCAATTTATCGAAGGTTACCGCTTTTATTGGTGATGATAGGGAGGAACTTAAGCAAATAGTAGATGCCTTTGTGGTGTCGGCTGACGAATCGATTGCCTTTATAGCAAGCAATAATAGGGTGGGCAACGAGGTGCCTGTTGCAGATAAGGCGCATAAACTGCTCACTAGTTTTCGACAGTTCGAAATTACAGATGGAGTAGAGTACTTGCGAGAGATAGAGAAATGCCGACATGGTAAGTTACTTTCCGAAGTGCAAAGTGAGATTGAAGAATTACAAAAACTTTGGGTAGGCGTTAAAAGTTACCTGAACGAAGTTGTTTAGCCGCAATCTGCTTATGATATAACGAGAGAGGCGCCTAAAGGGTGCCTCTCTTTGTATTGTTAGATGTCGATTCCGTACTGCTTTAACTTGTTGTAAAGCGTCTTTCGATCGATTCCTAGGAGTTTTGCTGCTTGCGATTTGTTATACTTCGCTTTTACAATGGTGCTGATGATTAACTCCTGCTCCGATTTTTCTTTTATGCTCTTTAGGTCGACAGCATCGGTATTTAGTGTTGGACTTGATGGCGTAAGCGACGATTCGAGCATCTCCTCGGGAAGCGAGTCGGTGGTTACGATGTTGTTGGATGCTAATAGCACTGCTCTACGAACAACATTCTTCATTTCACGGATATTACCAGGCCACTCGTAGCGCATGAAAACGTCGATGACGCTTTGGTCGAAGGAGATGTTTCGCTTCCCAAATTCTTGAGCCGCTTTATCTTTAAAATAGTTCACAAAATCGAGGAGGTCTTCCTTGCGCTCACGAAGCGGAGGCAGGTTAATGCTAAACTCGTTGAGACGATGGTATAAATCCTCCCTAAACTCCCCCGTTTTTAGTGCATTCTTCAGATCCTCGTTGGTAGCTGAAATGATGCGAACGTCTATGGATGTTTCCTGGGTAGAGCCAATTCTGCGAATTTTTCGTTCTTGAATTGCCCTAAGCAGGTTAACTTGTACGTCGTAGGAGAGGTTGCCGATTTCGTCGAGGAAGATGGTTCCTCCATTAGCCTCTTCGAAGTGGCCAATCTTGTCGTTAACGGCGCCTGTAAAAGAGCCCTTAACGTGTCCAAAGAGCTCGCTGCCTGCAATGTCTTTAGGCAGTGCGCCACAGTCTACAGCAACAAACTTGGTATTCTTACGCTTGCTGAACTGGTGTATGCGGCGGGCGGCATACTCCTTACCCGTTCCGCTTTCGCCAAGGATTAGCACCGACATTTCGGTTGGACCTACAAGGTTGATGTAATCCTGAACCTTTTTGGCTGCCTCGCACTTGCCCTCGATATATTCGGGATTTTTACTCTGAGCGGGTTTTGCCTTTTGCTTGCTTGTGCTTTCCAGCCCGCTCTTTATAATGTGAAGTATTTCGTCTGGGTTAATGGGTTTTGCCACATACTCGAAGGCTCCCATCTTTATGGCATTTACGGCAATCTTAATATCCGCATAGCCTGTCATGAGGATAACAACAGTGTCTGGAGAATTGCGCTTAATGGTACTCAGCAGATCGACCCCATTTCCATCTGGAAGCCTATAGTCTGTTAGGATAATGTCAAAAACAGAATTCGTTGCAGCCTTTAAGCCATCGGTGAGGCTAAAGGCAACAGCAGCATCCATTCCGTTTTTGCTAAAAAATGACTTAAGCATCAGGCAAAATGAGGCATCGTCATCTACTACGAGTATCTTGGGCATCTTCACAAATCGAAAATATGTACGAAGTTAAGGTATTTTTTTTACGTCACCCTATCATTTAAAACTATTAAAGCATCTACAGCCAGCTGTGAAAAACAAAGAAGGGATGACCTCGCGGAAATCCCTTCCTTAAACCTTTCTTCTCTTTCTTATAACAAACCTTGTGTTTTGTTATGTCAAAACGACTCTAAGCCTTGTCTATAGTTAGGGTTTCGCCAAAATTGTGCCAAACGGGATGTGGCTGAAATTGTGAAGGTACTTATCCGTTGGAAGTCAGAGAAGAAAAACTTTTCGGAAGTCTGCGTCATTTTTCTTAGATGTGGATAAAATTCTACAGCTTGAGAGTGGGTGTGTATCGACAAGGTGTGGATTTGGGTGGGGTGTCACGGCATGTGTATTACGTATTACGAGGTTGTTCGATTTTCGGGATACGTGCGTTGTGCGACGTGATGATGAGATGGCGAGTAACTACGAATGCTTTAAAGGTGTATCTTTCGAATAAAAAAGTAGGGATGCGAATAGGGGTTATTGATATGGGAACAAATACCTTTAACCTGCTTGTTGCTGAGGGGTATGGTTCTAACTTCGTGATAGTATGCCACCGTACTATTGGCGTTATGCTTGGCAAGGGTGGCATAAATAGCGGCACCATTGCGCCTGAAGCCTACCAACGGGGTTTGCTGGCTTTTGACGAGCATGTGACGATGGCTAGGGAGCTAGGTGTTGAGGTGGTGAAGGCGTTTGCGACTTCGGCAATTCGTTCGGCTAAAAATGGGGGCGATTTTGTTGATGAGCTTGTCGGGAAATACGGAGTTGATGTTGAGGTGATATCGGGTGATCGTGAGGCCGAACTGATCTTTAAAGGCGTAGCTGCATCGGTAACCCTTGATAGCAATCGTGTGCTGATAATGGATATCGGAGGTGGAAGCAACGAGTTTATTATATGCGATCGGGGTGGCATACGCTGGAAGCAGAGCTTTCCGCTGGGAATGTCGCGCTTGCTGGAGCGCTTTAGGCCATCTGATCCGATGCTTATGGCGGAGGTTGAGGCGGTGGAGTGCTACCTTACCGAAGGGTTAGAACCTCTTTGGACGGCCTGCCAGCTTTATCATCCACAGATAATGGTGGGAGCAAGCGGAGCTTTTGACACCTTCCGGGATGTTCTTTTCTTTGGAAAAGATTCGGATGCCCCCATCTGCAACATCGGGTTGGAGGAGCTAGAGGCGCTGCATCGGCGTTTGCTTGCGAGCACGCTGGAGCAGCGGCGGAGGATGGAGGGTATGGACGAGCTGCGCGTTGAGATGATTGTGCTGGCTTCGATTGCAACTAACTTAGTATTACGCAAGGCGGCTATTGGGCAGCTGATCCAGTCGGACTACTCCTTAAAGGAGGGGGCTGCTGTGGAGTTGCTGGGGGGCGCTGTAAAATAATCTTCAAAAAATGGGTAAAGTACTTGTTGTAGATGACGAACGGGCTATACGTAGCACGCTAAAGGATATTCTGAGTCTCGAGGGGTTTGATGTGGCGCTTGCCGAAAATGGTGCGGCGGGCATCGAGCAGTTCGAGCAGGGGGGCGTTGATGTCGTTTTTCTGGACATCAAAATGCCGGGGATGGATGGCATTGAGGTGCTGGAGCGCCTTCAGGTGATATCGCCCGAGGTGCCGGTGGTGATGATCTCGGGGCACGGCACCATCGACACGGCGGTGGAGGCCATCAAGAAGGGGGCGTACGACTTTATTGCCAAGCCGCTCGATCTGAACCGCATCCTCATCACCCTAAGAAATGCTACGGATAAAACTTCGCTGGTGCAGGAGGCCAAGAAGCTGCGCACGAAGATGAACAAGACCTACGAGATTGTGGGTGAGTCGGTCGCGATCCGAAGGGTGAAGGAGATCATCGAGAAGGTGGCGCCCACCGAGGCCCGCGTGATGATTACCGGGGCCAACGGTACGGGCAAGGAGCTGGTGGCCCGCTGGCTGCACGAGAAGAGCAGCCGTGCGGCGGGGCCCTACGTGGAGGTAAACTGCGCGGCCATCCCTTCGGAGCTCATCGAGAGCGAACTCTTCGGGCACGAGAAGGGGGCCTTTACCTCGGCCATCAAGCAGCGCAAGGGCAAGTTCGAGCAGGCCGATGGCGGTACGCTCTTTCTCGACGAGATCGGTGATATGAGCCTGTCGGCGCAGGCCAAGGTGCTGCGCGCTCTGCAGGAGAACCGCATCAGCCGAGTGGGGGGCGACAAGGATATCGCCGTGAACGTGCGCGTGGTGGCGGCCACCAACAAGAACCTGACCGACGAGATTGCCAAGGGTAGCTTCCGCGAGGACCTGTACCACCGCCTGAGCGTGATTCTTATTCACGTGCCATCGCTGGCTGAACGTAAGGAGGATATCCCGCTGCTGGCCGAGCACTTCCTGGACGCCATCAGCGCGGAGTACGGCATGGGGCGCGCCACTATCACCCCCGAGGCCATTGACGAGCTGCAGAAGCTGGGATGGACGGGCAACGTGCGCGAGTTCCGCAACGTTATTGAGCGCCTGATGATCCTTTGCGGTAGGGAGATTACGGCGGAGGATGTGGTGATGTACGCTTCGCCTAACTTTGGGTAGCGCGTTTTACCACGAAGGACTTTAAGGGAAACGCCAAGGGTGCTAGGATTATTTCTGGTGCCCTTGGCGTTTCCTTTTATGGAAGATGGTGCTGCGTGTGCGTACTTCTTTTGTTGGAGTACGAGGAGTAAATATTGGAGCACAAGGAATACATGAACAAGTGTGTGAAATAACGATTCGAGTGTGAGGAATGCAGGCGTAAGTGTGTAAAACGCAGGAGCAAGTTGGAGGAATACAGAGACAAGTGTGTGAAACAACGTAGCAAGTGGGAGGAATGCAGTTGCGAGTGTGTAAAACAACGATGCGAGTGGAAGGAATGTAGTGGCAAGTGTGTAAAACGATGAGACAAGTGGGGTAAATGCAGGGCATCGTATATCCTAAAAGTGAAGGGAGGGAGGAATGGACGGGGAAAAAAGCTAAATTGGGGGCTGGTAACCCGACGCGATATTTCGTAGGGTGCCGCTTAACCTAATTTTCCTAAAACCTATAGGCATGATAAGGCTTAACGTAACACGAGTTTTAAAGGGGCTAGGGGTACACCACCCCAGCCGATTCCTGAAGGAGAAGGGGTACTGCTCCACCACCGCCCACCGGATCTTGAACATGGATTTTATGCGGCTGAGTCTCGCCGATTTGGAGCGGCTGTGCCTGCTGCTGGGGTGTACGCCCAACGATGTGTTGGAGTGGGTTCCCACTAAGGGGCAGGAGGCGCTGAAAACGCCGCTGCAGCAGCTGCGCATGGACGATGAGCCCTTTTTTGACGAGCTGCTGGCCCAGGTGAGCTACAGCGACCAGCAGGAGGTGCGCCGGATGCAGGAGGAGCGCATCGCCCAACGGCAGAGCGCAGCCGAGCAGCATACGGAGATCTAGCGGTGTGGCCTTTTGCAGGTATCAGCGCAGCCGTTGTGGTGGCTGCGCTTTATTTTTTTGCTGCTTTTTGGTTGCGGCAGGTAGGTTGCTGCTTTGCTGAACTTAAGTTGCCAAGGGGATGGCAACTGGCAAATTTTCCATTATCCTATTGGATGAATTGTTTACTTCGTTTTATGTCTAGCCTGCCTCTACTGTACGGATGGAGGGCGTAGGGGATGAAAGCGTAGGCCAGAGCCCATAGCCGACAAACTAAGGATTTTTCTCAAAACTCAAATGCATACTCATGGCTCGTCATCCTCCCGCTCAGGCGGGATGGCTGGAGTGGGTTTACTCGTTTAAATCAGCATTTTACTTTACATAGCGTTCTTAACCAACCCCTACCTCCCGCTTAAGCGGGAGAATAAACAGTTTCAATCATGCGCTGGCACTTAATTACTATCCTTTTCTTTCAAAAGATATAACTCTATCATCCGCTTACCTTGACGGCTATGGGCAGAGCTTTCGCTTAGTTGAGGATGCTGGGACAAGCCCGGCATGACAGCACTGATTGAACGAAACGCTTAAGTTGATGACATTGGAAAGCGCCTACGCTTAGCTGAGGCAATAGCCCACCTATAGCCGTTGGCTAACGGGGGCTAGGCTAAATTGTTACTTTTGCTACATTTGCGGGAATCACCATACTTACTAAAATCGAAAAGCTATGAAGGTTAAGGTTGGATTTATTGCACTTGCACTGCTGCTATCGGCGGGCGCGATGGCGCAGCACGGCAAGAAGAAGAAGGCGAAAGAGCCGGTAAAGGCAGAGGTTAAGGCGAAGGATGAGAATATGGCTGTATCTACGGACGCGAATATGGCTGTATCTACAGACGAGGTCGTAGAGGTGGCCGTTTGCAGCGAAGAGTCGGTTGCCGCTGTCGGCAGCGAGACATCGGGCAGCCTGTCGCAGTTTAAGCCGCTGAAGAGCATCCGCTACGATAACCGCTACGAGACCTTCGAGAGCATCAACGATAGCTACGACTACTACTGCGAAAGAGACATCAAGAATAAGTCGGAGCATCTGGGGATTGTGGATAAGAAGGGGAACGTGGTGCTACCCCACCTGTTTGGGAGGTCGTACCGAAGCGTCGGCAGCTCGTGCGTGATGCTGAGCATCAACGGTAGCTACGGGGTGTTCAACCTCGACGAGCTTCGCTGGAGCATCCCCATGGAGTATTCCGATCTTGCCAGCTTGAGCAATGGGCTGTTTAGGGCCAAGAAGGGGAGCAAGTGGGGCGTTATAGATAGTAACAACCGGGTAATTGTTCCTTTCGAGTGGTCGGAAATTAGCAGCCTCAGCAACCTGGAGAACTACATTCGGGTTACCCAAGATGCCTACCCTAACGACCTTTACGGGGTGTACAGTTTGGTGGAGAAGCGGCTGGTTATTCCCTGCGCATACACGAACCTCTACCAACTGGATGGGCAGAACTATTTTTCGGTATCCAACGGCACCAAGTACAACCATGTCGACATCAGCAACACATCCCGCTTTAAGACATGGTACGACGAGATCAGCGAGAACTCGAAGGGAAGGAATTTCTACATTGTCAAAAACGACGGAAGGTATGGCGTGGTGAATGACAGCGAACGCGTGGTTGTGCCCATCGAGTACCTAGAGTTTAACCGATACGCCTTCTCCGATGGGTCGCACCTGGCCCGTAACAAGGAGGGGAAGTACGGCTTTATCACCATAGATGGGCGGGTGACGCTACCCTTTCAGTACGATAAACTGACCAAGAGCAGCGGGCTCGATAACATGGTGGCGATGCAGAACGGGAGATGCGGCTTGGTGCAGGTTAACGACGGGATGCCCTACGAAATTACCACCTGCAGCTACGACGACATCCAGGGCAATAGTAAGGTGTTTATTGTGGAGAAGGGTGGCAAGTACGGGCTGCTTGATAGCTATGGCAAACCAGTTACCGAGATCAAGTATCGCTCGCTGGTGGCGCTGGATAGAAGTTCGAGCAACGGGGGCTTGTACGTGGCCCAAACGGAAGACCGCTTCGACCTGATTAGCGAGTCGGGGAGGGTTGTCAACTCGGAGCCCTACGCCGAGATTACCCCCATCGTTAAGGGAGAGCGCTCGTCGTACTACGAGCCCAAGTACACCTACCTTAAGGCCAAGGCTAAAGGCGGCAAGTACCAAATTATCGACAAGGTGGGAGCCACCAACAGCAAGCCGTTGTTTGACGATATAATATCGGAGAATGGCAATCTTTTTATCGTTAAGTCGAAGAATAAGTGCGGACTTTACTCTCTGCTCGACCATACGCAGGTTGCCGACTACGAGTTCGACAGCATCATAAAGTCGAAGGAGGGCTACGTTGGATTTAACGGGAAGAAGATTACCATTTTGGTGGTTAACTCGGGCAAGGTTACCAAGATTGAAACGGTGAAGTAGTATCGGTTTCAAAAATATAGGGCAAAGGCGGCAGAAATGCCGCCTTTTGCTTGTTATATAGGTTAATGCTGGCGGCATATTGGGGGAAAGGGGGGGGGCGATGCGGCAGCGGGCGGCATCATCCATTCCGGCAATCCCAACGAGGTGACTGTTACTTGGACGAATAATAGCTACTTCGGAAAGGGTGTTATCATGGCTGAAGTAGAGGTGCTGGTAGATTATACCAATGCTTCGGGTAAAAAACAAACTTTGTCGCGCAAGATAAAGCTATACCGTCGACCCGAAACAGGGGCGGTGTACGGACAAAGGAACGGAATATAGCGTATATCGAGCCGTTTAGGCTTCGCTATCGCTATTGTTAGAAGTACCAAAAGTAGGAGGGCCGTGCAGCAATGTACGGCTCTCCTTATAATAGGTAGTGAATGGTCGAAACCGCTGCTGGCATTAACGGAATAGTTGAAGACAGATATGAAATAGGCGAAGACAGGTCAGTAATTGGTGAAGACAAGCAAGAAATAGCAGAAGACAGGTAAGAAATAGCCGAAGACGGGTGTGAAATAGCCGAAGACAGATGTGAAATAGGCGAAGACAAGTGTGAAATAGGCGAAGACAGGTCAACAATTGCCGATGACAACCTTGCAACTCGATATTTCAGGTCAACAATTGCCGATGACAGGTCAGCAATTCGATCTGTCGGGTCAACAATTGGCGATGACAACCCTGCAATTCAATATTACAGGTTAACAATTGCCGATGACAACCCTGCAATTCAATATTACAGGTTAACAATTGCCGATGACAACTTAGCAATTCAATATTACGGGTAAACAATTGCAATTTCACCTCAAGCAATTCAATATGTCAGATTAAATCATGACTAGTTCAACTCAACCTATTCGTTATAGAATCTTTTACCCCATCCTCCGTACTGAAATTTTGTAAGTCGAATAAAGCGCTATCTTTGCGCTTCATTAAAATAGGGCAAGTTGGCTGAATTTCCCGAATTTAGTTTCGAAAAATACTCGCTAATTCGAGCAAGAATGCTACGCTTGGTGCAATATGGGCATCTGCATATTTATGTATTGCCATCTGCTTTACTGATGTAACTATTTGATGATATCTAACTTGATTTCTAATTACAAACAGCCAATAAATTTATGCTGAGATTTATTCTAGCTTTAATGCTAATTGCAAAGTCGATGATGTCTTTTGGACAATTTTATCTTATCGACCCGTATGAATCGTATACAAAAGCGCAGGTAATTGCTAACCTTAAAAAGGATGATGGATATGCGAAATTGAACGCCGATTTCTTTTTTAAGGGAACAAGTAAACGGGTGGAGTATAGCTCGAATGACACATTACTCAAAAGCCGAACGCTTAAAAGGGTGACATTATTTGGTGTAGATGGCAGTATGCAATACGATTCGTTGGTGGTTGCATCAAACGATAATTTGGCAAATCAATTTATAAATGAGGTTTCGGAGCTAACCAATGGCCGTATACAGCTAGACTCATTGATAGCAGCACCGTATAACTATTTTGTTAGGCAGCTTACACGAAAGGATACCATGCTAACCCTAAAGTATGTTTGGAATGGTAACTTAAAGGGGGTGGATACAATTTTACTGAATAGAAATGGCGATTTAGCAGAGTATCGTACCGAATCGAGTGTAAAACATTTTACCTATAATGATAAGGGGTGGCTCGTATTAAAAAGGGAGATAACACCGATGGATACAACAGAACAAAAAATCAGCTATTCCCCCGATTTAATTACTCTCGTAGATACTAAAAAAGGGAACTATAATCAGGATATACACAAGTGTTACTACTCCTTTAACAAGAGTTCTCAGCTGGTAAAAGATTCTATCTGTGTTATAGAGCAGCAGTACGATTTGACTAGCCCTGGTACCTTACTAAACACCAACACCTCTTCGTCTTTTACAGCATATAAGTTTGATGCTGAGGGCAGACATATCTCTACGGAGTGTGATAGTACAAAGCATGAAATTCTATACCAGAATGGAAAGGTTGCAGAGGAAAAAACATTTACAAATGGTGAACTTTCATCCCGAACGGTATATGAGGACATAGACGATAATACCGTAAAAGGTAGCGGCTACACTGCTTTAGGTACAGTGCCTTTCGAAACTAGCTTTACTACAAGAAAAAATGGTGTTGTAGTGGCTTATACTTCAGCTAATAAGCTGTACGAGCCAGTGCAGAAGAACGTAATACTACTTGATGATAAGGGCCGTATGCTATCTTCTTGCGGTATTGCATTAGGCGAAAGCGCAGACTGTAAAGTTGTGGAATATACCGATTATTAATAGGAAGAAAGTAAGGGGATTTACTTTTAGAATTACCCCTAGATTAATTGTCGGTTTATTGGCAATTATTGGGATGAAAAACATTCCTTAATATTTTATGAGACGCATGCAATGAGTTCCTACCAGCCAGAATTAGTGCTGTGAGAGTAGGGATGTATTGCATGCGTCTTGTTTTATTAAAGCATTTAAATAAAGATCGAAAGATTTGATATTTGGTATATTAATATGAGCGCTATTTGTAAAATAATTATTCTCCGTTAAATGTAGTATCCTCGCTTATAACCGTCAGGCTAAGATATTAATACAGTGCAAACGCATTTAAAAATAGCAAAACACAGAGACACCGAGACTCAGAGTTCACAGAGCATAATCTCTTCTGGTTTTGATCCTTTACGATCATAGGTCACAGAGTGCAGCCTGTGGCTGCGAGAAACAAAAGTGCTTTGCACTTCTGTCCCTTTTCTCTGTGGCTTTTTCCATACGTGCTTCACGCCTAACTCTGCCCAGATAACATGCATGGTAGCGTTGCTGTATCCGCTATTTCTTATCCCGCTACCAGCTTATGATGGACAAATTCTGAAATAGTTCGGTGTTACTCTGTGTTTCTGTGTCTCTGTGTTTCTAAAGGAAATCCTAAATGTGGTTGTTTTGGATATTAGTATTACTGATTCGATTTTTAGAAGTGCGTTATTCCCTCCGTTGGAAGATGGCGTGGGTGAGGTTGCTCGTTAAAATCAGGGTTGTTATTCCATTTAGCATATAGAGTTATCTTTATGTCTCATTAAAATAGAGCACGTTGGGTTATTTTTCTCTATTGGGTAGAAAAAGAACCTTACTAATTCGAGTAAGAATGCTAAGTTTGGTGCAATATGTGCATCTGCATATTTATGAATTGCCATCTGCTTTACAGATGTAGCTACATGATGATATATCGCTTGATTTCTAATTACAAACAGACAATATATTTATGCTGAGATTTATTCTAGCTTTAATACTAATTGCAAAGTCGGTAGCGTCTTTTGGACAATTTTATCTTATTAACCCATATGCATTGTATACAAAAGCGCAGGTAATTGCGAACCTTAAGAGGGATGAGGGATATGCGAAATTGAACGCCGATTTCTTTTTTAAGGGAACAAGTAAGCGGGTGGAGTATAGCTCGAATGATACATTATTCAAAAATAGGCAACTTAGGAGGTTGACATTATTTGGATTGGATGGCAATGTACAATACGACTCATTGATTGTAACACCTAACGATTATTCGGTTTATGAAAGTCTAGCCGATGATTCTGTACTAACGGATGTTAAAGTACCGAACAACTCTTCACTAGCAGCCCCTAATGATTATTTAGTTAAGCAGCTTGTAAGAGAGGATTCTATGCTATTTGTAAAAACCATAAGAAATGGACGCTTGCAGCAATTAGATACACTTCTATTTTATAAAAATGGCGATTTGGCATGGTACCGTACAGGTTCACATGTAAAACACTTTACCTATAACGATAAGGGGTGGCTCGTATCAAAAAGGGAGATAACATCGATAGATACAACAGAACAAAAAATCTGCTATTTCCCCGATTCAATTACGGTAGTTGAAACTAAAAAAGGAAATTATAATCAGGATATGCGCAAAGAATTTTACTATTTCAACAAGAGCTCTCAGTTGGTAAAAGACTCTGGCTATGTTAGAGAGCAGCTGTATGATACATCTAGCCCTTATATTTTACGATATTCAGACACCACTTCGTCTTGTACAGCATATAAGTTTGATTCTGATGGACGGCACATCAGCACGGTTAGCAAGGGTACTAAGTTTGAAATTCTATACCAAGATGGAAAGGCAATAGAGGAGAAAATATATTCTAATGGAGAACTTGAATATCGAAAGGTTTACGAATACTTAAGCGACAATACCGTAAAAGAAAGTAAATACAACCCTGATGAGACTTCGCCCTATGAAGTTAACTATATAACAAGTAAAAATGGTGTTGTAGTTGGATATACCTCAATTGATAGCATAAGTAAGCCAATACATAAGGAAATAAAACTATTGGATGATAGGGGACGGATGCTATCATCTTGCAGTGTTACATTAGGCGAAAGTGCAGACTGTAAGATTATGGAATATACTGATTATTGATAGCTATTACTCTATTTAGCGTACATAATCCACGCCTACCTCTCTAGAGAAGTGAATAAACAACTTCAATCAGGCAGTTTTGGTTCCTAGTTATTACTGTACTTTAAAAACCAAGATTCATAGAACTTAGATTGACGGGTATAAGATGCGCCCAGAAATCGCAATTGCTAGAGCGCAGCGAGGATATTACGCCTATATTGATAGCTAGCCATCTCCTTAAACTCTGTGTTTCTCGGTGTCCTTTGTGTCTTTGTGTTGAAATATTGTAGTTCAAATAAAGCGCTATCTTTGTGCCTCATTAAAATAGAGCAAGTTGAGTAATTTTGCCGAATTGGGCATCGAAAAGCCCTACCTACTGGCGCTAGCCGATATGGGGATTGTCACCCCAACCGATATTCAGGTTAAAGCAATACCGTTTTTAGTTGAGCAGGGAACAGACTTTGTTGGTCAAGCCCAAACGGGCACCGGTAAAACGGCTGCCTTTGGGCTTCCGCTGCTGGCCAAGGTCGATGCGGATAATGGAAGAATACAGGGATTGATCCTTGCGCCCACGCGCGAGCTATGCCAGCAGATTGCCAAGGGGCTGTTCCACTTCACCAAGCATCTGGATAAGAAGATATTTGTTGAGGGCGTTTATGGAGGCACCAAGATCGACCAGCAGGTGGCCAACCTCACGCGGCCAACGCATATCCTAGTTGCTACACCGGGTCGGCTTGTCGATCTGCTCGACCGGAAGGCGGTGGATTTGTCGCAGGTGCGCACCGCCATCCTCGACGAGGCTGATGAGATGCTGAGCATGGGCTTTAAGGACGAGCTTGAGGCCATTCTGAACCATATTCCGCAGGAGCGCGCCACGTGGCTCTTCTCGGCAACCATGCCCGACGGCATTCAATCCATCATCGACGCGCATATGAGCGAGGATGCGTTCCGTATTCAAGCCTCGAAGGTGGAGGTAATCAACCGCGACATCACGCACCACTACGTGCTTACCACCATAAAGGATAAGCTAACCATGCTCCGCCGATTTCTGGATGGGCAGGGCGAGAACCGTGGGGTGATCTTCTGCCGTACCCGTCAGGATGTGCAAACCCTAACGCAGCAGCTCGTCGAGCGCGGCATTTCGGCCGATGCCATCCACGGCGACCTGATGCAGAAGGAGCGCGACAAGGCCATGCGCGCCTTTAAGAAGAAGCGCGTGCAGATTCTGGTGGCTACCGACGTTGCCGCACGCGGTATCGACGTGGAGAACCTCGCCTACGTGGTGCACTACGACCTTCCCGAGCAGGTGGAATACTATACGCACCGCAGCGGACGTACGGCACGTGCAGGTAGAAAGGGGCTGTCTATTTCCTTAATCGGAAGCAACGAGGTGCATAAGTTGCAGGCCATCGAAAAGAAGCTGGACATCAGCATTAAGAAGGTGGAACTGTAGAGGAGGAGTTAAAGGAAGTTAGATGGAGTTATTTCAGAAGATATAGGAAGGGGAATCGTAAAGACGCTAAACGGGATGATGAAGTTCGAAATATTAAAGTCGATAAAGAATCTCTGGAACGTTTAATCAGGGCTCTGAATCCTCCCGTTTGGACGGGAGGTAGGGGGTGGGTTAAGAACGCGAAGGGGGGAAACGAACAAACCCACTCAGCCCTCCCGCCTAAGCGGGAGGATAGCGTGCTGCTATTGGGTGTTTATACTTTTGAACTCGGTCTTAGCCTGACGGCTATGGGCGTTACCTCAAGATCGATATCTAACGTCTAAAAACTAACGTCTAGCATCTCCTCATCTACCTCTTCGTCGAATGCAGGTATAGCGCCTCCAGCTTCTCGCGCGCCCAAGGCGTGCGGCGAAGAAACTTTAGGCTCGACTTTATGCTGGGGTTCTCCTTAAAGCAGTTGATGCTGATGCGGATGGCAAGGCCGTCCCAGCCGTAGCGGGCTTGCAGCTCGGTGAGAATGGCCTCTAGGGTTTTGCCGTGTAGGGGATTGTTCTTTTGCTCCATGGTGTAGGAATATTGGCAAAGGTAGAAATATAAAATCGATGCAGCTACCATAAAAAAAGGAGGGATCAAGCGATCCCTCCTTTTTTTATGGTATGCAGATTAAGTGGCTAGTACGAACTCTTTACCGGTGTGATGGTAAAGGTAAAGTCGTAGTCGCCGTAGGGTAGCATGTACTGTGGAAGAGGTCTTGCGCCCCAGCTGGTAACGCAACCTAGACCCATTTGCACCTTATCGATGTGAAGGTTCACAAAGTTAACAGGAATCAGCTCCTCGGAGTGGCGCTGATGCTTATCGATGCCGTCGTCGAGCTGTTCTGTGGTGAAGTTTAGGGCCGAAGCAGAGAAAGGTTCGGCACCAACGAAGCGGAGACCATCACCGCTGATGTTGCGCTGAATCCACCAGCGGATATCCGTCTTATTACCATTCTCCTGAGGGCGGATGAAGGGGTAAAACTGCTCGGCAACGGTTTGGCGGTACTTGCCAATAAAGGTAGAGGTGTTACGGTCGGCGTAATTCTCTATAGGACCACGGCCGTAGTACTCCAGGCGATCCATGCTGGCGGGTAGCTGCACCTCCATGCCAAAGCGGAACATGTAGGGAGCCTTTGTGCCCTTGTCGGCAACCATCTTCTGGTTAACGCGTACCTCACCAACGTTGTTGATATCGTAGGTAAGGGTCAGGGTGGCATTTACCTCTTTAATGGAGTAGGTTGCAACGACGTGTACCACGCCATTGTTTACCTGGTGGTCGAGCGACTTTAGCTCGTAGGTCGGATTCTTCCACACGGCGAAGTCTATTTGGTTTCTGGCACCAAAATCGTTGTCGGTAGGACCACGCCAGAAACTAGGCTTTAGCTCAGCTTCATCGGTAAACATCGGAAGGTTGTTCACCACGTACTGGCTCATCCATCCGGAGTGCTTGCTGAAGTCCATGCTAAAGTTATCGCCTTTTATGCGGAGGTAGTTGTTGTCGTTGGCAATCACCTTAGGGTTAATCGTTGGGCAGTTGACGCATTCCGATACGTTGGTAAGAGGGGTATTGGCAGGTGCCTTGTACTCCTTAATGCTTAGCTGGTTTCTGGAAACCTGATGCCCGATGGCTAGCAGCGGATCGGCTACCTTCTGCTCGAAGTAAACGTTGAGCAGCACCTCCTTGTACTTGTCGAATGATGTAGCATCGTAGGGTAGCGTCATCTCCTGCGTTTGGTGAGGGGCTACGCTCATATTTTCTACGATGTTGCGCTGGATGGTATTGCCATCGGCTACGAGTTCCCAAACCATGCGATAGCTCGAAAGGTCGATGAAGAAGTTCTCGTTGTAAACCGCGATCTTTCCTTGAGCAAGATCAACAGGCTTCACCCAGATTGATTGGTACTGATGCCTTACCTCGTCCATGTGCGGGTTAGGGCGACGGTCGGGGTTGATAAGCCCGTTGTCGAAGAAGTTATTATCTGTGGCGTCGTAGCGATCCCAGTCGCCACCGTAGGTGAGGATGGGCTTGCCCTCCTTATTGGGGAAGCGGATAGACTGATCGACGAAATCCCAAATGTAGCCACCTTGATAGCTTGGGTACTTGCGAACAAGATCCCAGTACTCCTTAAATCCGCCCTCGGAGTTACCCATGGCGTGGGCGTACTCGCACTGGATCAGTGGGCGGGTAGGGTTGCTCTTTAGGTACTTCTCGCAGTGGTTATAGTCGGCATACATAGGGCAGTAGATGTCAGATGCATCAGTTCTGATCATCTGCTCGTACTGAACGAATCGGGTTGTGTCGGCCTTCTTCACCCAATCGTAGCATTTCTTAAAGTTTGGACCAGAACCTGCCTCGTTGCCCAGCGACCAGGTGATGATGGCGGCGTGGTTACGGCTTCGTTGAACGTGGCGCTGGTTGCGCTCCATGTGGGCCTTTTCGAAAAGCGGATTCTTGGCAAGCGTCTTTTCGCCATACCCCATACCGTGCGATTCTATGTTTGCTTCGGCAACCATGTAGATACCGTACTGGTCGCACAGGTCGTACCACAGGTTATTATTTGGATAGTGACAGGTGCGAACCGCGTTGATGTTATTCTCCTTCATGATGCGGATGTCCTGCAGCATGCGCTCCTCCGAAACGTAGTATGCCGTCTTTGGATCCATCTCGTGGCGGTTGGCACCCTTAAAGAGCACTGGTTGTCCGTTAACCAGCAGCTGTGCATTGCGCATCTCTATCTTGCGGAAGCCTACCTTTAGCGGAATAACTTCGATTATCTTGCTTCCTTGGGCAACGGTTACCGTAAGCTGGTATAGGTTGGGCGTTTCGGCGCTCCATTTGGCTACGTTGGGCACTTTGATGGTCGAATTCATCACCTTACCATTTGATGTAAGCGTGCTGGTAGCCACCTGCTCGCCTTTGGCATTGGCAAGCTGTATGCTGATAGCAGCGCCCGACGATTGCGAGGTCATATCCAGCTTAAGGCGAAGTTCGCCATTGGTGTAGTTCCTATCGAGGTCGGCTTCAACGTTGATGTCGTCTATACGTTTTGCCTCGCGGGTGTAGAGGTAGCAGTCGCGGGCTACCCCCGAAACGCGAAGGAAGTCCTGATCTTCGAGGTACGAACCATCGCACCAGCGGAACACCTGAAAGGCGATGAGATTCTTCCCAGGCTTGAGGTACTTGGTGATATCGAACTCGGCCTCCAGTTTGCTGTCTTCGCTGTAGCCAACATACTTGCCGTTCACCCAAAGGTACATGTTCGACGATACGGATCCGAAGTGGGCAATTACCTGCTTGCCGTTCCAGTCGGAAGGAAGGTCGATTACACGGCGATACGAGCCAACGTGATTATTCTCTGTAGGGATTTTTGGAGGGTCGGGCGTAAACTGGTTCGACCAAGGGTAGCCTGCATTTACGTACTGCAGCTTCCCAAAACCGTTTAGTTCCCAAATTCCAGGAACGGGCATGTTGGCCCACGCTAGGTCGTTGTAGCCTAAGTTGTAGAAATCGGTAGGGCGAGCATCTGCATCCTTAACCCAGTTGAACTTCCAGTTCCCATTAAGGCTAAGGAAGCGATCGGAGGCCTTCATGGAACCCTTTAGCGCCTTCTCCTTCGATTCGTACGAGAAGAAGTTGGCATGCATTGGGTAGCGGTTCACCTCGTTGGCGTTTGGATCTTTCCATTCGTCCTTTTGGGCAAATGCCGAGGAGGCGTATAGTAGCAGCGCTAGCTGCAGGCACCTCCGTAGAGAGTATTTCATAAAATTAGTACTTATTAGGTTGTTAAATTTTTTGTTGTTTGCTGCGGTTAACCACGGGGGCTAGTGTGCCTCCGCGTTGCCGCTACGAGGGGGGGCTGCCTCCCCATGGTTAGCTGTTGCCCGCCATAACCAGGCCTTCGCCTATCGGCGATAAATATAGCAATTGCAAGGGGCAGTTGTCAAAGGCAAAAGGTGTAGTAAATAGTCATAATGGTGGTATAGGAATCTTGCGGGCGTACTGGTGGGGGAATTGTACGTTGGTGAACATGCATAATTCGATACGTGTAGGTATCGTGTGGCGATAAGTTTAGCAGTGCTGGTCCCTGTGATTTTATTTTACTTTTCGGCTAGGGGAAGGTGTTGCCCCTGTAAATTTTGGCTATAGCGCTGCTTTTTTGCTGTACTGCAAAGGCTCTGATGCCAATTTGTCAGCGGGGTGCGTTCGGGGTGTGTTCGGAGTGTGTTCGGACTCCTTCGCTTTGAAACGATGAATGTGCGACATAATGTCAGTGTTTCTATTTTGTAGAATTTGAGGTTCGATGCTTCTCTCCGATGTGCTGCCCACCGCCCTGAAAAGCGAGTGTTTCTCATCCAATAGTTTACTCATAGCCTTTTCTGCGGTATTACACCCTGGATGGGGTGTGTTGATTACGCTTACCAAAAGAGGAATGCTTTCGCATACAATTCTAGGCCGTGCATGTGCTGCCTGAGGAATGTCCGCAATTCTTGCTACATTGGCGGCACCTAAATAAAGGCAACCATGTACCAGACACTTTCGGAAGAGCTACGGATCGTAGCGGAGGCGCAGGCCTCCTTTAAGCACTACGCGGCAGGCGATGCGCTTTTCCGTCAGGGCAGCTACATCAGCTCGGCGGTAATCGTGCGGGAAGGGATGGTAAAGATCTTTAGGGTTGACGAGCAGGGAAACTCCCACTTCCTCTACTTCCTCTCCGCAGGCGAACTTTGCGTACTGTCGACGCTCTGCTGCTTGCGCATGCGGCAGGCTGACATGCGCGCCGTGGCGTTTACCGACTGTGAGGTGATGTTTATCCCATCGCCCTATCCCGAGATGTGGATGCAGGAGTACCCCGAGTGGAGCCGATACCTGCTGCAAAGCTTCAACCTCCGAATGTCGGAGCTGCTCGATACCTTCGACAGCGTGGTGTTTAAGCATCTCGACGAAAGGCTGCTCTTTTACCTTCATCAGCATTACAAAGTAGGAGGAGAGCTGCTGAGCCTTTCTCATCAGCAAATTGCCGATGAGCTCAACTCGTCGCGCGAGGTAATTACCCGCTTGCTCAAGAAGCTCGAGGATGGTGGATACGTGGAGGTGAACCGATCGTTTGTTCGAATCCTTCCATCTATTGGTGCCAATTCCAACGGTGACAAAAATCACTGATAAGAATACTACGGCAAGCTATTTTTGGCAAACAGATATAAGTTGTTTGCTAAATCGGAAAATGATGAGCTACTTCAGGCAATATTTTTGGAGGATAGTAGGAGCGCTATTAGGAGTGCTCGGTGGTTTTTTGTACTGGAGGTTTATTGGGTGCAGCTCCGGATCATGCCCCATTACCTCTAACCCCTACATGTCGATGTTCTGGTTTGGGCTGATTGGCCTGCTGCTGGGATCATCAAACAAGAAAGGGGAGAAGCGTGTTGACAGGCAAGAATAATTAAAACAAAAGATAGAGACATGAAGAAGATTCTACTAGTGGCCCTAGCCAGTATGCTGCTTGCTGGCGTAGGTTATGGACAGAAGAAGGCAAAGGCCAGCAGCGCGAAGGCACCTAAAGCGGCGGTTGCGGTGGGCATTAAGCACATCACCAAGGCCGACTACCTGAAGCTGGTGTGGAACTACGAGAAAAATCCCAAGGCCCTAGTTTTTGAGGGTAAGCTACCCGTTATTGTTGACTTTTACGCAACATGGTGCGGTCCCTGCAAGCGTGTGGCGCCAATCCTTGAGAAGTTGGCTAAGAAGTATGCCGGTAAGATTAACATCTACAAGGTGGATGTAGATCAGGAGAGCGATCTTGCCTCTGCGCATGGCATCCAAAGTATTCCTACTATGTACTTTTATCCGAAAACTGGGCAGGCACAGGTTGTTAATGGGGCAATGGGCGAGGAGCAGATCGAACAGGTTATTCAACAGGTTCTACTTTCGAAGAAGTAATTCGAACCTTGACTTTATAACGCTAAAAGGATGGAGATGCTCCATCCTTTTTAACTTTCTCCTAACCTAAAATTGGAAATAGACATGAACCCTCACTTGATCGATGCTGTTAGTATAGCATAAATTCGTCGATGTAAGCGGTTTCCTCCTTTCTTCCTATTAAGCGATCTTATTTAGCCTTGGTGCTTGTCCTAAAAGCATTTTATACTTAAAGTTTTTTAGTCCTGCTGCTTGTATCGGCATTGCTGTTCCATCATAAAGGTAGGCTATGAAGGCTTGTTTGCGGTTGCTAGAATTGCTGACGATATACGTGGTGATTCCGTTACTTTTCTACTTTAAGTACATTCCCATCCATAAGCTAGTAACGCTCTCTCTGGTTTTTGGGTATTGCTTGGCGGTTCTTCTGATTAACCGAAACTTTAAGCGGAGTAGCCTTTCGTTTATAGGGTTTAAGGGATGGGTTGGGCTTCTGTTGAGGGTGCTAATTGCAACGCTGACTATTTTAGCGCTTACCTATATCATTATTCCTAGTTATCTGTTTGTGCTACCTTACGACAAGCCGATGTACTGGGTTGCTGTTTTCTTCCTTTACCCAATCTGGTCGGTAATTCCTCAGGAGTTTATTTACCGTTCGTTCTTCTTTAATCGGTACAAGCTTCTTTTTCGTAACGAAAAGGTGATGGCAATTGCTAGTGCAACTCTTTTCGCTTTTCTCCATATTGTTTTCCACAACTGGATTGCGGTAGCCTGCTCGTTTTGTATTGGGCTGTTATGGAGCTTTGCCTATCTCCGCCATCGGTCGCTGGCGGCAATATCCGTAGAGCATGCTATTGTGGGGATTATACTCTTTACGGTGGGGTTGGGGAATATCTTTTTTAACTGAAACATTGGGGACTATAAATTGCTACATTTGCTGCCCATATAAAGTATGGAAATGGAAACAAGTCGTTTAGGTCAGAAGAATTTTAGGCAGCTGAATTCTGCTATTGTTGATGTCGCTATCTTACCCTGGGGTGCAACCGAACCTCACGGATATCATCTTCCCTATGGAACCGACTTTTATCAGGCCGAAGAGCTTTCGGTGAGTGCAGCTAACCTTGCCAACGGGCAGGGCATAAATGCGATTGTGCTTCCCCCGATTCCTTTTGGATCTCAAAATCAAGGACAGCGAGAGGTGCCTGGTTGCATAAATTTGCGGACAACTACGCAGCTTGCCATCTTGGACGATATCGCAGCATCGCTATGCGGGCAGGGTATTCAGCGTTTCGTTATTTTCAATGGGCATGGAGGTAATGATTTTCACTTTGCCATCCGTGATCTGCAGCTGAAGTACCCCGAGCTATTGGTAGTTGTTGTGGAATGGTGGAGGCACCCTTCCATTCCTAAGCTTGTCGAGAACCCTGGAGAGCATGCAGGTGCCCTAGATACCTGCATTATGATGCGTCTATTTCCCGAATTGGTTTCCTCGATGGAGGATGCTGGCAGCGGACGTAGCGTTGGCTTTAATATCAGTGCGCTAAACGAAGGGTGGGCTTGGACTCCCCGCGATTGGTCGGAGGTGTCGGAGGATACCGGCGTGGGCGATCCAAGAAGTGCAACGCCTGAACTGGGCGCCTTGGTGGTTGATACGCTTGTAGCCGACCTTGCCAGTCTGCTCGTAAAGCTGGTAAAGGTGGCTAATATCTATCAGCGGATTTCTTAGGTTGCTTTCCTTTCAGGGGCAATCCCTCTAGTCTAACAAATCGGTATCCCATGCTTCGCAGCTGGGGTACGATTTTACGCATAGCCTCCACCAAATTACTCTCTGGGTGGTTAAAGTGCATAATAACAATGGCACCTGGCTTGGCATTCTCAGTTACATTCTTTACAATTTCTTGGGCGCTGGTCTTTGGAACAGCATCTCCTGACAGAATATCAAAGCTGATTACGGTAATGCCCAGCTTCGAAGCAATTCTTACCCCTGCTTCGTCGGTAAAGGCGGTGGCCGAGCGGTAGAACTTGGGTTTACGTCCCGTTAGCCTCTCTATTTTTATGGCGTTAGCCTCCATCTCGTCGAAAGCATCGGCAGGGGTGGCGGTTCCCTTAATGCCGTACTCGCTTTCGCCCTTAACGGCGCATGGTCGGTGGCGGAAGCCGTGGTTTTCAATTTCGAAGAGCGTATCCTTTGCCAGCTGCAAAAAGGTTTTCGGGTTGGCATCTATCCATAACCCAGTAACGAAAAGGGTTGCAGGTACCTTCTCGGCTCTCAGGTATTCGATGAGCGGGCTGTTGTAGCGATTCCCCTTGCGACCACCTCCACAGGCATCGAAGGTAAAGGCGATAACCTTTGACGAGGTGGCAATATCCTCGTCAACTCCCTTTACAAATTCGCCCCAACGGCCAGGTGTCGTATTCTGAAATTGACTTACAATTTTGGATTTTTGCTCGATATATGTTTTATCGTTGTTGAGTTGCTTTATTAGCTGGCGATTGGAGTACTGAGTTTGCCCCTCTTTTGCCAGGAGCATGAATGCTAAAAGAAAAATCATCGTTTTTGAATATACAGGTTGCTCTATTATGGGTAATTCTTCTACAAAAGACGCCATTCATCTCTTTTGTTCGAAATATTGGCTGTTAAATAGTGCAGGCTTTGCTCCTGCAACGGCGCTTCCCGATACCGTGAAGACTTCTGTTAGAGCAGCAATCGTGTTTAAGAGTCTAAGAACATAATATTTTAGTCGTCGTTTTATTTTTCGTCTCACCGAGAATATCTTTACGAATAAACCGTTACTTTTAACGTTTATTGTAAACTACCATAAACAAAACATTATGCTACGAAAACTTCTGGGATTGGTGGCCATTATGGGGTTCACGTCGGCGGCAATGGCCATCGACGATGCCCGAATGCTTCGCTATCCCGACATCAACGGAAATAAGATTGTGTTCGTTTACGCCGGCGATATCTGGTCGGTGGATGCCAACGGTGGCGATGCCAAGCGGCTTACCTCGCACGAGGGGCTGGAACTTTTCCCTAAGATCTCGCCCGATGGCAAGTGGATTGCCTTTTCGGCCGAGTACTCCGGCAGCCGTCAGATTTGGGTGATGCCATCCGAAGGGGGCCCTGCCCGCCAGCTTACCTACTACAACTCGGTGGGCATTATGCCTCCCCGTGGTGGATACGACAACGTGGTGCTCGATTGGACGCCCGATAGCAAGCAGGTTATGATTCGCGCCAACCGTACTCCCTTTGGCGAACGTAACGGGAGGTACTTCCTAGTTAGCCTCGATGGTGGGCTCGAGAAGCCGCTCCCCATTATCGACGGTGGCTTTGCGGTGCTTTCGCCCGATGCCCAGCAGGTGTGCTTTACGCCTGTCGATCGCGAGTTCCGCACCTGGAAGCGCTACAAGGGCGGTCGTGCTACCGAGCTGTGGACCTACAACCTAAAGGAGAACACCTCGGAGCAGATAACCCATTTCGTAGGAACCGATCAGTGGCCTACCTGGGTTGGCGATAACATCTACTACGCTTCGGATCGCGACCTCAAGCTCAACATCTACAAGTATAATACTAAGACCAAGCAGAACGAGCAGGTTACCTTCCATAAGGATTTTGACGTGATGTGGCCTTCGGGACGCAACGGTCAGATCGCTTACGAGAATGGCGGATACCTGTATAAGCTGAACACAGCAACAGGCAAAGACGAAAAGGTGAAGGTGAACATCAGCTTCGACAACACCAACCTGCTGCCCTACTATAAGAATGTAAAGGATGACATCCACAGCTACGCCATTTCGCCAACCGGGAAGCGTGCCCTGTTTGATGCTCGCGGCGATATCTTCTCGGTGCCTGCCGAAAATGGGGTGATCGAGAACCTCACCCAAACGCCTGGCGTTCGCGAGGTATATCCTACCTGGTCGCCCAACGGCAAGTACATCGCCTACCATTCCGATGCAACTGGCGAGTACGAGGTTTACCTACTCGAGAATAAGAAGGGGGCTGCTCCACGCCAGCTAACCACCGGCTCTAAGGCTTGGAAGTACGGCTCCGAGTGGTCGCCCAATAGCCGTTACCTGGTGTACAGCGATCGCACGCTGAACCTTTACCTTGTTGATACGCAAACTGGGAAGCAGTCGGTGATCGACCATGCCGTAAACGACGAGATTACTACCTACACTTTCTCGCCCGACTCGCAGTGGATAACCTACACCAAGGAGGGCAGCAACGGTCAACCAACCGTATGGGTTTACAATATCCCTAATGGTAAGGCATCGCAGCTGCTGGATAACACCTTTATCAACATTCAGCCTGTGTTCAGCCGCGACGGAAAGTTTATCTTCTTTGTATCGAACCGCGACTTTAACCTAGCATTCTCCAGCTTCGAGTTCAACTACCTCTACAATAACGCCTCTAAGATCTATGCCGTAGCCCTTAAGAACGATGGGTCGAAGCTGACTAAAGATAAGAATGACGTAGAGTCGGTTGCCGAGGATAAGAAGGCAGAGGATCCTAAGAAATCTGGAAAGGAAAAGGAGGAGGCCGCTAGTAAAGATCAGGTGCCTGTTTCTGTTTCTATCGACTTCGATGGCATCAATAGCCGCGTGATGGCGTTGCCGATGGATGCCGATGCCTACAGCATTGTGGGTAGCGTTGATGGTGGCGTTCTCTATACCTCGAAGGATAAGCTGATGCGCTACAGCATTGCCGACGCGAAGTGCGAGGAGGTTATGGATGGCGTAGGTAGCGTTATTGCTTCTGCCGATGGAAAGAGCTTCATGTACAGCGCTAAAAAGGACTTTGGCATTGCCAAGGTTACCACCGGACAAAAGGCTGGCGCTGGCAAGCTGAACCTGGATAAGCTGGAGCTGAAGATATTCCCTCGCCAGGAGTGGAACCAGATATACACCGATGCTTGGCGCATCTTCCGCGACTACTTCTACGTTTCCAACCTTCATGGGGTAGACTGGAATGCCGTTAAGGAGCGTTACAGCGCTTTGGTACCTTACGCGCCTAGCCGTTTCGACCTCGACTACATCCTGAATGAGGTGGTGTCGGAGGCAAACGTTGGGCATGCCTACGTGGACTGGGGCGACATCAAGCGCGTAAAGCGTGTGGATACCGGTCTCCTCGGTGCTAATCTGGTTGCTGATGATGCCGTCGGTCGCTATAAGATTGCCAAGATCTACCAGGGCGAAAACTGGAACCCCGAGCGTCGCTCGCCGCTTACCGAGCAGGGCGTAGATGTTAAGGAGGGCGACTACCTCATCAGCATCAACGGAAAGGACATCACCACCAAGGCTAACCCCTACGAGTATCTTGAGAATCTGGCCAACGTAAATGTCGAGATTACCGTTAGCGCCAATGGAAGCCTGAATGGAGCACGTACCTCAACTATTAAGCCTATCGAAAGCGAGCTCGAGCTGATGGGACTCGATTGGGTTAACGAGCGCAGGGCTATGGTCGATAAGCTCTCGGGTGGCCGAATTGGCTACATCTACCTGCCCAATACCGCCGTTGAGGGTAACCGCGAGCTGCACCGCGGCATGTACGCCTACCACGATAAGGAGGCGCTCATCATCGACGACCGCTACAACGGTGGTGGCTTTATCCCCGATAGAATGATTAATATGATAGACCGCCGCACGCTGGTTTACTGGTATCGCAACGGCTTACAGCCAATGAAAACGCCAGGGGTTGCTCACGATGGGCCAAAGGCCATGCTTATCAACGGCTACTCGTCGTCGGGTGGTGATGCGCTTCCCTACTTCTTCCGCAAGACTGGGCAGGGTAAGCTAATTGGTACCCGCACCTGGGGTGGCTTAGTCGGCATCAGCGGCAACGCCAACCTTGTTGATGGTGGTTCGCTCTCCGTTCCACAATTCGGTATCTACGACGAGAATGGTCAGTGGATTGTCGAGGGACAAGGCGTATCGCCCGACATCGAGGTGGTTGATCGACCCGAAAAGCTGGCCAAGGGCGAAGATCCCTGCATCGAACGTGCCGTAGAGGAGCTGCTAAAGGAGCTCAACGCTAATCCTGTAAAGAAGGTGACGCCTCCTGCCGCTCCCGATAGAAGCAAGTGGATTGAGAAGGATATCAAGTAGGATATTTCTTTCTGAGAATATAGGCCTGACAGGTTTCCGAAACCTGTCAGGCCTTTTCTTTTGAATTAATTGTAAAGGTGGTAAAGCTGTAGCACCCAAGCATTGCCAAGTGTAGCAAAAAGCAAGCGCAGTCATACCTTGGCTGCGCTTATGTGTTTGCAAGTTTACCATTCATTGGTGGTTTTAGTCCGCTACTTATATTTGGCAAGCGGCGGGGTTCTGTAAATCTCCACTTGCAATTCCACCCGCTTGTTGACGATACCACGTTTTGACCATTTTTATATTAGTTCATCTATAGTCTTCACTCCTAATTGTTCCAAGCATTCTTTTCGATAGTTTGGAATTTCAGCAAATTCAAAATTATCTGTTTTACCATCTAATTCGACTATAGAATCATTCCCAATTACAGTTTGTCCTTTTCTCTTATATATTGAGCACTCTCCAGCAGCATATAAAGCTATTTTTTTACATGACTCAGGTTTAATAGCAACATTGAATCCCTTTCCATTAACTCTCATACTTGGATAAAGTATACCGTCTATATTAGGGTTTTGCGTTACTGTTTCAGTGAACAATGCTGAAATCATATAATCAGTGTCATCATCCACCTCTTTTGCAAATTCATCAGCAATAAATTTATGATACTTAAGAGATCTTTCTACAAACAAAACGTCTTCTTGTTTTATGAAATTATTATAAGCATCAACTATTTCCTTTGTATAATCATTTTCAGTGTAAAATTCATCTTTAGCAATAATTGCAAATAAATTCAAATCCTCTTCAGCTAGCCATTTGCTAAATGTTATTCTCTTGTAACCTGAAGTCGTTTTATCTCTTAACCATGGTAATGATTCAAGAGCTCCTATTATTCTTGTATTAAACTCTAATGGTGAAGGAATCACTGGTAAAAAACTTGCATAAAACATTGTTTGATTTGGTGTACTTGCTCTTTGGTATGTTTTATTGAAAATTTGCGGTTTGAATGACAAGTCTGATTTGTTTCTAAATCGCTCGTCTTCTTTGTTTGGTCTCGCTCTCATAAATGTTGCCCCTTTATGAATAACAATACGCATATAACTAACTCTACCTACTTGAGTCATCAATTTCTGAATCTCATTAACTGGTTGTTTAGATAAATCTAAATTTTTAAATTCAGATATTATTTCATCAATGGGTTTTTCTACTAACATTTCAGTCCTACACAACATATATATATTTGTTTATTGGTAATTACAACGAACTCTTTTAAATCTTTAACCCTCCCTGTACACCGTAGCCTACATCATCGCTCGAGGCTAGGCGAAGTCTACCGAACGCAACCAAAAGTAGCAAAAAAGCAAGCGCAGCCGTGGTGGTATCTGCATTTATGTAGTATTCGTTTTATTTTGCTTTTATCGGTGGGTAGCTACAGATACTTAAGACGTCTACCAGAGCAATTACACCCCTGTAATTAGCCCACCGAAGTCTGGCGGAGCAATTACACCCCTGCAAATGGTTCACCGAAGTCTGGTGGAGCTCTTGCACCCCTGCAAATGGTTCACCGAAGTCTGGTGGAGCTCTTGCACCCCTGCAAGTGGCCCACCGAAGTCTGGCGGAGCAATTGCACCCCTGCAAATGGTTCACCGAAGTCCGGCGGAGCAATTGCACCCCTGCAACACCCCCTACATTTATTTTTTCAAAAAAAAGATGCGTAAAATTTGGTTTGCTTTAATGTTATTTTGCTATTTTAGCATTCGTATTGTAAAACTTATGAAAACTAAAGATTATGATTGACCCAATTGGTTTCAAAAAGCTAAGCCTAGACGAGAAGCAAAACTTTACCGACGAGGTATTTCCAATGGTAAAAACCGCATTAGGCGAAAGCCCCACCTTTAAATCCTACATCGAACCGGTAGGAACGGTCTACTCCCGTCTTAAGGTAGCCGCAAAAGCGATAAGCCATCCGGAGCTGACCTCCGATGTTAACGAGGGCGACGACCTTCGCGACGGCGGAACCCGATCGCTAAAGAGTGCCGCCGATCATAGCGCCAACCGTACCGACCCCGCTTGGGCAACGGCAGGGCAGCGCGTTCTAAACCTCTTCAAGGACTTTGGTGAGAACATGGCCGACCTTTCGCTTGCCAAGGAGACTACGGCAATTGACAACTTCCTTGGCGCCATCGACAGCAACCCCGAGCTGAAAAAGGATATAACCACAATTCAGGGCGACATCTGGCTGCAGGATATTAGAGATGGCCAGCAGAAGGTAAAAAGTGGTATCGCCAAGCGCGACGCCAGCAAGAAGTCGGAAGAAGCTGCCGCCACCGATATCGCCAGGGAGCTGGGCTCGAATATCGATAAGCTCTTCCGCTACATCAATATGAAGATTGAATTTGAGCCAACCCCAGAGCTTCAGGCGCTTTCGATCGAGATCAACAAGGTTATTGCCCGATACCGCAAGAACGTTACCCTCCGAGCTACTCTACGCGAAAAGGCCAAGAAAGAGAAAGAGAAAGAGAAACCCAAAGATAAATAAGGCATACTGCAGTGAGTGCAGGACTTCATATGAGTACATAATTGGTTAGTAAAGAAAGGGGCTGTAAAGCCCCTTTCGCTTTTGGTATCACCCGCGGCCATCTTGCAGCACATAGAACCAGAAAAGCAGCCGACAGCTAGGGATTTCGTCTTTATGATTTACACTACTCTATTTCGAAGGATATCCCCCGCCGGCGGGGGTAGGGGGTGGATCTTTTAGAAGTTTATAGCAGTCATTAGCATCAAGTTTTTACCTCTAACGTCTACTTTCCTCCCCCTTCCCCCTCCAAAGGGGGATATGCTTTGTGCTACGACTTGCTGATTCCTTTACGTCCACTCCCATTATGTTCGATGTTTTTTTTAAGCGAAATCCCTGAGCCGACAGTTTCTCTTTTTGTTGAGGGATTAAAAAAGTAAGCCTCGAAGAATATCAAATTCTTCGGGGCTTTACTATTGATGCGTATTCTCGCTATCTCTTTACAATCCTCAGCTTGGCAAACTTCAGCAGCAGCGTTTTGTTTCCGGCAACGGTAAAGGCAACGGTAGCTTTGATTTCGGGAGCCGAGCCTTCCAGCGCCTCTATCTTTCCGAAGCCGAAGCGCTCGTGCTCCACCTCCATGCCTACCTCCAGTTCGCTCATGTCGGCAGGGTCGGTGATGGCGCTTACCGGGTGGTGTTGAGGCGTTGGTGCAACCGTGCGCTGTGCCGATATGGTGTTGGCCTTAGGCTTAAAGTGCTGCGTGCTGTAGTTGTTACCTCCGCCCGATGACGAAGATGGTAGGCTTCCAAGCAGGCTATCCTCGTTCCAGTCGATGTAGCTGCTGTCGATATCCTTTATGAAGCGGCTGGGAACGCAGCTGGTGATGTTGCCCCACTTGTAGCGGCTTTGCGCGTACGATATGGTGGCGGTAATCTCGGCACGGGTAACGGCCACGTAGAATAGGCGGCGCTCCTCCTCCAAGTCGTCCTGCGACTGGCTCGACATCTGTCCGGGGAAGAGGTTTTCCTCCAATCCCACCAAAAAAATATGCTTAAACTCCAGCCCCTTGGCCGAGTGGATGGTCATCATCGAAACCTTATTCTTATCCTCTGGCTTTTCGCTGTCGGCATCGGTGAGTAGCGCCACATTCTCCAAGAATCTGTCGATGGTGATGGGCAGCGGCTCGCCGCTCTCCTTGGCGTTTTCCTCAAACTCCTTGATGCCGTTAAAAAGCTGCTCAATGTTCTCGAACCGCGACATCCCCTCGTTGGTCTTATCCTCCTTCAGGTCCTTAATGATGCCCGCTTGCGTGGCCACCATCAGCGCAAAGTCGTAGGCGCTTTCGGTGTAGATGGCCGACTGGAAGCCTTGTATGAGTTGCGAAAACTCGCCCAGCTTCTTGATGGCTCCGCCTTTGAGCCCCACCTTGTCGAGTGGCGCCTGCGTTACGATGGTCCAAAGATTGGTGGCGTTGGCGGCGGCAGCCTGCTCCAAGTGGGTGAGGGTGGTGTCGCCAATCCCGCGAGCAGGGTAGTTGACGATGCGCTTAAACGCCTCGTCGTCGTTATGGTTGATGATAAGGCGGAGGTAGGCCACCATATCCTTAATCTCCTTACGCTGGTAGAACGATAGTCCCCCGTAGATCTTGTAGGGGATGTTCTTTTTGCGGAGCGCATCCTCGAAGATACGCGACTGCGCGTTGGTCCGATAGAGGATGGCAAAATCCAGATACTCGCAGTGCTCCCTGTATATAATGTCGGATATCGATCCGGCCACCAAGAAGCCCTCCTCCTGATCGGTGTAGGCCTTTAGCACCTTAATTCTATCGCCCGGATCCTTCGCCGAGAACGACTTCTTCTTAATCTGCTTGCTGTTTTTGGCGATGATGCTGTTGGCCGCATTCACGATGGTTTGCGTCGAGCGGTAGTTCTGCTCCAGCTTAAAGAGCTGGTAGTTGGGGTAGTCGTTTCGGAAGTTGAGGATGTTCTCGATCTTCGCCCCACGGAACGAGTAGATGCTCTGCGCATCGTCGCCCACCACGCAGAGGTTGCTATGCTGCTCCGAGAGCTTCTTCACGATCAGGTACTGCGCCATGTTGGTGTCCTGGTACTCGTCTACCAGAATATACTTGAAGATGTTCTGGTACTTGTTCAGCACATCGGGATGGTCGCGGAAGAGCACGTTGGTGTTCAGCAGCAGGTCGTCGAAGTCCATAGCACCCGACAGAAAGCACTTCTGCATGTACTTCTTGTAGATGTCGGCAATGCGCGGACGGCGGTTGGCCGCATCCATCGTAACCAGTGTCGACGTGTTGGCGTAAACCGCTGGCGTTACCAGGTTGTTCTTGGCAAGCGAGATGCGGCTATGCACCTCGTTCACCTTGTACACCTGTTCGTCGAGGTTCATCTCCTTGATGATGGACTTGAGCACGCTGCGCGAGTCGGCGGTGTCGTAGATGGTAAAGGTCGATGGGTAGCCCAGTTTATCGGCTTCGGCCCTTAGGATGCGCGCAAAGATGGAGTGAAAGGTTCCCATCCAAAGGTACTTCGCCTTTTCGCCCACCACGGTTTTGATACGCTCCTTCATCTCGGCCGCCGCCTTGTTGGTAAAGGTGAGCGACAGCACGCAGTGCGGGTTCACCCCATCGGCTAGCATGTTGGCAATACGGTAGGTGAGAACCCTAGTTTTCCCCGAGCCAGCCCCCGCAATTACCAGCGTCGGACCGTTATAGTTTACGACAGCCTGAAGCTGTACCTCGCTTAATCCTTCTAAAAAATCCTTCGACACGTTTTGTTCGTTTACGTTACTCCGCAAAGGTATCCACCCCATAAGGTTATACCAAATCATTTAGTAAAATTATCCTTGTTGAAAGCATTCTCCCATTATCGTTGATCTGACGCGAAATCCATAGTCGCCCGAAAAATTCCGTCGTTTGGGCTTAGCTGTATTTTTTTATAACTTCGTCCAAAATTTAAGAAGGTGTGCGGCACCGTTCGGCTGTAAATTAGAATGGCTGCTAACATTTAAGGGAAGGGAATTAATATATGTATATGGCTAGAAATATTAACTATACGAGTATGATCTCGCAACTTAAACATGATGAAAAACTTAGTTTTTTTACCACTTCTCCTTCTTTTGATGGGTACGTCTTCTTATGCACAAGACCCGGAACGTAAATGGGCCTTCGGAATCTTTCTTGGTAAGAACGAGTACGACGGTGATTTTGGTAGTGGCATTGCAAATCCCGACATCGCCTTTTACCCCTTGGGTGGTTTGTCGCTCAACCGCTACCTAACCCCCTCATTCGATGCTGCCGTTTTCTGCACCTATGGGCAGTATGGCTACTACAAGTCACCTCAATTTTCCTTCTTGGGCACCAAAACCGATGGCAGCCTTCTGCTTTACTATAAGCTGGCCAACGGGCACATCTTTAGAAAGGATGCGCTGCTCCGTCCGTTCCTAGCTGTAGGCCTTGGCGTTGCCACCTACAGCGGTAGCCGAATGGAAGGCGGAACGGACATCACCCTTCCCATCGGTGGTGGAATCAAGTACTGCTACAGCCGTAGCGTTGCCTTCCAGTACCAGCTGCTGATGAACTACACCAACAACGACAATCACGACGGTTTTGTTAACGGATACAACGAGGTGTACGTTACCCATACCATTGGCCTTGTGCTTACCCTAGGCACATCTGAAGATAAGCACGGCAAGTACACCCCAACCTCTATTGGATGCCGCCAGCTGGCCCCTCGTCCCAAACCTTCTAAGAAAAAGAAGGGGCGACTCATCTTCTAGCCCTCTTGTACCCTTTAACGCACTAGCGTACGGCGCCAGCACTGCTGGCGTTTTTTGCTTACTGACTTCTTGCTAGAGGAGGAGCGTAGCCACAGGCTGACTTTGTGTCTTGCGATCATAAAGGATTAATACCAGAAAAGAATAGACTCTGTGAACTCTGTGTTTTGTAATTTTTAAATGCCCTTGCCCTGCTGCCAGCTCAACAACAATGTCCCCGAGCCCCGAATTTTTGCTAGCTTTGGCGCTAGTAACAAAACCGTAACCCCAACAAAAATGGCCTACTCCCACATCGTATTCGATATCGATGGTACGCTGATTGATACCGAAACCGCCGCTCTCGCCTCCCTTCAGGACACCATCCTCGAATTGCAGCATCGGAAGGTAGAAATCGAATCGCTGAGGTACACCTTTGGAATACCAAGCGAGGTTACCCTGCGCGAGCTAGGCTTCGAGGATATTACTGCGGGTTGCAGGGTTTGGAACGATAGCATGAAGAGGTACTTCCATACCATTAGCGTATTCGATGGAATTGCCAATCTCCTCAACGAGCTCAAGGCCCAGCGCTACCAGCTGGGAATTATCACCTCTAAAAATAGGAAGGAGTACAAGACCGACTTCCTGCCTTTTGCCCTAGCCAGCTACTTCGACATGGTAATCACCGTTGAGGATACCCCACGTCCGAAGCCAGCTCCCGATCCTCTCCTTAGGTATATGGAACTAGCCGGCGCCAAGAGGGAGGAGGTGCTTTACATCGGCGACAGCATCTACGACATGCAGTGCGCCCTCGATGCAGGCGTCGACTTTGGACTTGCCCGCTGGGGATGCCACTCCGTAAGGCACATCTACGCCACCCACTACTTCAATTCGCCCCAGGATATCTCCTATCTTTTAGGCAAGAATACCGATCCATTTGCCCAGATGCCCTGGCTGAGGTGGGCTATGGAACTGCAGTTTATCGCCCAGGCTGGGATTACCTACTCTAAAGATACCTTTGATATCGAACGCTTCGAGCGGCTGCGCGAGATTGCCGCTGAGATCATGACCCTCAAGTCGGGCCTAACGATGGAGCACGTTAGGAGCGTCTTCTGCAACGAGGAGGGGTTTCAAACCCCTAAGCTCGATACCCGTGCTGCCATCTTTCAGGATGGTAAGATTCTGCTTGTGCGCGAAACCAACGGCACCTGGTCGCTCCCCGGTGGCTGGGTAGATGTTAACCAAACGATAAAGGCCAACACGGTTAAGGAGGTGAAGGAGGAGGCCGGGCTCGACGTTGTTCCAGTTAGGCTTATCGCCGTTCAGGATCGCAACATGCACAACATCCCGCTGTACGCCTACGGCATTTGCAAGGCCTTTGTCCTATGCGAGGTGGTAGGCGGCGCCTTCGTCTCCAACAACGAAACCACCCATAGCGACTACTTCGCCTTAGGCGAGCTGCCACCCTTGGCGCTCGAAAAGAACACCGAAGCGCAGGTAAAGCTCTGCTTCGACGCCTACCACTCCGGCCCCAGCTGGCAGGTCGTTTTCGACTAATGTTCATTGGCTTTTTGGGGAGGAGTATAGGGGGAAATTTCGGCATCGAGCGAAACCGAAGTCCTATGACAGTAGTTGATTCATTATTTGGTTTAGTGGTACTATCTTTCTTGATAAACATTTAGCCCTCAACCAAAGCAATAAAGGTCGAAGTCCCAGACTTCGACCTTTATTGGACTACCAACTTATTTTTCTGTATTTGTTCGTACGATATTCACCACCCGTTCTTGGGTCGAGTCGGCCTTAATGCTGGTTACCTCGCCCTTGCAGTTCGTAAAGTACACCCAGTGCCCCTGGTCGTAGAAGCGGTAAACCTTGCAGCCATCGTGCTCGAAGAGGTAGCTAACCTCGTAAGTTTTGTTGTTGGCCGGAGGCGTTTCGGTAATTGGGCGTTGAATTGTGCACGAGTGGAGCAAAAGAGCTCCAACGATTGTTGCCGAAAAAACTAGTGTCCTTTTCATTGGTATAGTAGTTTGTTTGATAGATGTGTCGGAATAATAGTAGAGAACAGTACCCCTAGACTTCGCTCGGGGTACACTTAATCAACCAAATGCTCGCCAGACGAAACCGAGGGGGCTACTTTCGCCGTCCCCTTCTTTAGGGCAATCCGCTCCTCCATCAGCCGCTGCAGCTCCTGCTGGTCGCTGTAGTCGAGCTGGTTCAGCAGGTGGTCGAAGTAGGGCTCATACTTGATGCGCAGCTGCTGGAGCGGCGTGTCCAGCTCCACCTGATCCTGGTAGGGCACCCACTCTAGGATGTCATTGGGCGTGCAGCCCAGCTTCAGGCACAGCTGCTCCAAGTCCTCGAGCCGGAACCGCGAGTGGTTCATCACCACCAGCCGTTGGGCCGTAGAGTAGGTGTAGCCCTTTTCCACCAGAAACCGCGTAGGGCGATGCACCCCAAGCGCCCTGAAAACTCGTGAAAGGTTTATTCGTAGCATAGTCGTAACTCTTAGAAAGGTTATACCTGTTAGGTTGTTAGGCCTAAGGTAGCGTTTTTTTGATTCCTAATTTCTACTGATGTAAAGATTGATGCAGATTCTCGATAAATGTTTGCATGTACGTGTAAGGAGTATGCAGGTACTCACGAAATGTTTGTTGATGCTACTTTCCTGTTTGCAGGTACTCACGAGGTGTTTGTTGGTACTCCTTTCCTGTTTGTTGATACTCGCGAGATGTTTGTTGGTACTCCGTTCTTGTTTGCGGATACTCACGAGGTGTTTGTTGATACTCTTTTCCTGTTTGTTGATACTCGCGAAATGTTTGTTGGTACTCCTTTCCTGTTTGTGGATGCTCGCGAGATGTTTGTTGATACTCCTTTCCTGTTTGCAGGTACTCTTGAAGTATTTGTTGGTACTCGCTATCCCGCCGCATCTACTTGCAAGGTAGCTGAGCTCTCTGCTAGCAGCGGCGGATGTAGCGGCAATGCTGCTATCGTTAGGGCAATCCGTAGGGTGTATGCTTGCTGCCGTAGCTGTAGATATTCGAAGTGCGGTGGTTGTTTGGTAGGCATCTAGGGCACATCTGCCTCCTTGACTTTAGCGTTTGGCCTTGTGGCGCCGCTCTTTGGTTGCCGCTTTCCATCATCCTTCCGCCTCCCCAGCACCACCAGCAGCACCGAGGCAATTACTAGGCCGATACCCGCCAGCTGGTAGCCCGATATCGCCTCGCCAAACCAGCCGATGCCCACCAGCAGCGCCGTAAGCGGCTCCATCGAGCCCAGCACCGAGGCCGAGGTCGAGCCGATCTCCTTCACGGCCAGCACCAGCGTCAGGTTCGATATGATGGTCGACACGATGGCCAGCAGCAGCAGGTTTACGCCCACCCGAGGGCTCGTTATGGGTACAATGCCGCCGTTGGCAAGCGCAATAATTCCAAAAAAGATGGTAGAAACCAGTAGCACGTAAAGGGTAACGGTGCTTCCCCTTACCTCGCGCAGCCCCGTTTTGTTCAGCCCCACCACGTAGAACCCGTAGCAGAAGATGGTGATGAAGGAGTAAGCCACGCCGCGCAGGCTAAGGTTAGCCCCGGGGCTCCACGCCATCAGCGCCACCCCGCCCAGCGACAGCACAATGGCCACTGCAATGCCCAAGCTGGGTCGCTCGCCAAACAGCACGAAGAGGATCAGCGCTACCATCACCGGGTACAGGAAGTTGATGGTGGTGGCTATCCCCGTGGGGATGTAGGCGTACGAAAGAATCAGGAACAGGGCCGTACCCCCGTAGCACCCCGCACCCAGCACTACCAGCTCCAGCAGCTGCCGGAGGCTTACCCGAAACGATTCGCCCCGCAGCTTCAGGAAAAGCCCGTAGAGCAGCGTCGAAAGCAGGAAACGGTAGAAGAGCACCGAGTAGGGCGTTTGCCCGCTGCCCATGGCGGTTACCGAGAAGAGGGGGAGCAGCCCAAACGTGGCCGACGATATGATGGCGTAGGCGATGCCTTTGCGTTGCATTTTTTGCGGCAAAGATAGCCGTTTTATGGCGATAGCGCTCTTTGCCGTTGCTGTAAAAAAATCACCCGTTGCTGTAAAAAAAATAGACGATGTTGGCAGTAGCCCTTTGAGCCTCTTGGCTGAACGTTAGCGGTGTAGCGTTTTGGGCATACGGTTGGCATGAATGGGGTAAAACGAAACTACCGAATCAGTAAGCGATGCAAACAATAAGAAGACTGGTTGTCTATTTAAGTATATCGATGGGGATAATTCCCTGCCAGGCGCAGGATGGCGCGTGGAGCCTAGAGCGTTGTGTGGGGTATGGGGTGGCACATAGCCCTGCCATGCAGCGCGAGGCGGCACAGGTGGGGATATACCGTCAGGATCTTAAGGAAGCGGTGGGGCGGCAGCTACCTTCGGTTAGCGCCAGCACCTCAGCGGGGTGGACTTTTGGGCGCCTACCCGATCCTCGGACAAATGAGTATGTTAACGAGAGCCGAATCTTTGGAAACCGCATGAGCATTGGGGCCGATCTTATGCTTTTCTCCGGATTTAGTTTGGTAAATGGGAGCCGGCTAGCTAACGTCAACCGGTTGGCGGGCATGGAGCATCATCTGCAGGTTGCCAACAACCAGGGGGTGGCTATAGCTACTGCTTACTACGATGCACTCTTCAGGAGCGGCATGGAGCAGCTTGCTCGCGAGCAGCAAGCGCAGAGCGGGCGAATGGTGCAGCAGCTGCTGCGCATGGCCGAGTTGGGCCTTAAGTCGCGGGCTGATGTTGCTGAGGCTAAAGCTAAGTGTGCTACCGATAGCTACAACCTTACCCTCAGCCATAACGAGCATCAGCTGGCACTCGTTACCCTAAAGCAGGCGATGTCTTTCCCCCAATCGGATACGCTCATCCTTCCTTCTGGTCAACCCGATAGCTTTGCCTATGCCCCTGTAGCGGTAGAGAACCTTTACAAGCAGGCTTACGCCTCGCAGCCCCGAGTAAAGGAATCGGAGTATCGGCTCCGCAGGTGCCTCTTGCAGGTTTATGTGGCAAAAGGGCGCTCGTTGCCAACCCTATCGGTGTCGGGTGGCTACTCTACATCCTACTCTAGAGACCTAGTTAAGGGTGGTGATGATGCCTACTCCCGCCAGCTGAAGGATTTGGCAAGCCACTATGTGGAGGTTAACCTGCGCATCCCTCTCTTTAATGGTCTAAAGTCTCGTGCGGATATACGGCGAAGCCAGTTAGAGCGTCAGATGGAAAAGGCCTCCTACGATGAGACCATGCAGCAGCTCTATGCCGAAGTTGCAAAGGCGGTGGCCGAATTTGAGGGGGCTCGCGAGGCGTTGGCGCAGGCACGCCTTCAGCAGGAGGCGCAGCTGCTGGCCTACCAAACCAACGAGCGCAAGTATGCCGATGGGCAAATTGGCATAATAGAGTTGCACAGCAGCGCCAATACCCTTCTCAAAGCAAAAGTCGAAGCGCTCAAGGCACAGGTGCTCTACGCCCTCAACGCGCGGGTGGTGGCTTACTTTGGAGGAAAACTTTTTGTGGAAAAGATGTAAAGCAATAAAATCAACAGGATTATGTCGATGGATAGGATTATTGAGAAGCAGTCGAAGTTAACTAAGCGAACGCTTGCCTATATAGGGTTAGGTATCGCCGTTGTTGGGCTTGTCGTGCTTTTTTTGGGGACCGACTATAGCGGAACATCGCGGGTCGAATCCGATAGGTTAACTGTGGACGTAGTTCAGCATGGGGTATTCAACGACTACGTTAGGCTGATGGGGCAGGTGCAGCCTATTACTACAATCCAGCTTAGCGCCATCGAAGGAGGTATGGTGCAAAGCCGGCAGGTGGAAGAGGGGGCTATGGTAAAGCAGGGAGATGCCATACTGCACCTGAGTAACCCTATGCTTAACCTGAACATTCTAGAGAGCGAGGCGCAGCTGGCCGAAAAGTCAAACTTCCTTCGGAATACCCTAGTACAGATGGAGCAGGAGCGGCTTACGCTGAAGCGCGAGAAGTTGCAGCTCGATTTGGATATCGAGCGCAAGCACCGGAAGTATCAGCAGCTTTCGAAGCTATACGGAGAGCAGTTCGCCTCTAAGGAGGAGTATCTACAGGCTAAGGAGGATTACGAGTATGCGGTAAAGAACCGCGAGCTGGTGGTGGAGCGTCAGCGGCAGGATTCGGCGTTTCGTGGCGTGCAGGTACATCAGATGGAGGAGAGCCTCTCCAACATGCGCCGTAACCTTGCCCTTATTCGTCAGCGAATGGATAACCTAGTGGTGAGGGCTCCGCTTACCGGGCAGCTTGGTTTGCTAGAGGCCGAGGTGGGGCAATCCATTGCAACCGGACAAAAGATTGGGCAAGTAAATGTGCTTACCGACTTCAAGATAGAGGCCAAGGTCGACGAGCACTACATCGATAGGGTGAAATCCGACCTGCAAGCTTCGCTGGAGAGCCAGGGTAAAACCTACAGGCTGCGGGTTCGGAAGGTATTTCCCGAGGTACGCTCAGGGCAATTTCGTGTAGAGCTGGTCTTTGTTGGGGCTCGACCCGAGAATCTTCGCACCGGACAGTCGTATCAGCTCGACGTGCAGCTGGGGCAACCCGCCGAGGCTACGCTTATTCCTCGTGGCGGCTTCTACGACCTTACTGGCGGACAGTGGATCTTTGTTGTCGATCCGAATGGGGCGGAGGCTACCCGTCGAAGCATCCGTATTGGAAGGCAGAATGCCCAGTTCTACGAGGTGCTCGATGGATTGAGGCCTGGCGAGAGGGTTATTACATCCGGCTACGATCTGTTTGGAACCAGCCGCAGGCTGCTTATTAAGAAGTAAAAGAATCTTTTAAACGTAAAATGCCGAAGAGGGTGTGAAATGGTTGAGGATATGCCCATTTTTGTGGTGGTGCTTCCTTTTCTGCTTACCCAATTCTGCAAAATATAAACGAAGAGAAATCATGATACACACGGAAAAACTATCCAAGGTATTCAGGGCGGCGGATGTTGAGACGATGGCGCTGAAGGAGGTGTCGTTGTCCATAAAATCGGGAGAGTTTGTAGCCATTATGGGGCCATCGGGGTGCGGCAAGTCTACGCTGCTTAATATTCTAGGACTGCTGGATAGCCCAACATCGGGTAGCTACTCCTTTAACGAGACGGAGGTTTCGGCGCTAAAGGAGCGCGAGCGAACATCGTTCCGTAAGGGCAACATCGGCTTTGTCTTTCAAAGCTTCAACCTCATCGACGAGCTGAATGTATACGAAAATGTAGAGCTGCCGCTGGTTTATCTTAGCCATAAGGCTTCCGAGCGGCGTAGGATGGTCGAGCAGGTGCTCGATCGTATGGCCATTGGCCATCGTGCGAAGCATTTCCCCAATCAGCTCTCGGGAGGCCAGCAGCAGCGCGTGGCCATTGCCCGTGCCGTTGTTACCAATCCTTCCCTAATTCTTGCCGATGAGCCTACCGGTAACCTCGACTCGAAAAATGGGTTGGAGGTGATGCATCTGCTAACCGAGCTGAACCGCGAGGGGACAACCATTGTAATGGTAACCCACTCCGACAGGGATGCCTCGTATGCGCATCGGGTAATCAACCTGCTGGATGGCGAGGTAATCATGCAGCACGAGCCCAAACCCTCCATGGCCCTATAGTAGCTTCGTAAAATTGAGGATAAGCCATGATGAAGCATACGTTAAAGGCAGCTTTTAGGGATAGGGGGATAACCTTAACCAGCATTGCAGGTTTGGCCATGGGGCTTGCTGCAGCCATCTTCTTGCTCACCCATTTGGTGTTCGAGTTTTCTTACGATAAGCATCATTCGAAAATTGATCGAATTTACCGCCCGCTTTCGATTTGGAAGGAAAATGGCGGCGATGCTACTTACTTTTCCATCTGCCTGCGATCGTTGAAGCAAAAGCTCGAAAGTGTTCCCGAGGTGGAAAAGGTTGCCCAGCTGTACGACTTAGGTGATCCAATGGCCACTAAATCGGGCGGTGAGATGGTTGCGCTAGGGAGAACCTTTATGGTCGATTCCACCTTTATCTCAATCTTCGACGCGAGGCCGGTGTACGGAACGCTGTGCGCAAAATCGCTTCAGCCCAACTCGCTAATACTGGTTCGTTCCGAAGCTCAACGCATCTTTGGCAGTGGCGATCCGGTTGGTAAGTCGCTTGTGGTGGAGAAGGAGCCGTGCGTGGTTGCTGCAGTTGTGGAGGATCAGCCGCTTAACTCCATGTTTCAGTACAAGGTGCTGGTCGGAATGCATCCAAAGCGAATCGAAGGGATGCAGGGGCTGGAGTTTCCTACCTATGTGCTGTTCAAGAAGGGGGTAAACATTGCCGATGCCGCCAATAAGTGCAGCAAGGTTGCTGCGGCCGACTTGGCTGCCCGATTCCCCGATAGGGAGCTGGCCTATTCCTGCGAGATGGAGCCTTTTGCAAGGGTCCACTACAGCACTAAAGCCAACTACGACTTGGTGAAGGCAATGGATGGCATAAACCTCGTGTTCCTTGTTGTGGTGGTGCTATTCCTTTTGGGGATTGCCATAACCAACTACATAAACTTGAGCATTATTAAGGGCGAGCGTCGCGCAAAGGAGATTAGCATTCGTAAGGCCAACGGCGCCGATAGGCGGATCATCCTTTGGATGCTGATGGAGGAGTCGCTGGTGGTTACCACCCTTGCGTTTGCACTTGGCTTTGCCCTGCTCTACCTCTTTGGCGATTTTGCCTCCTCCTTCTTCGATGTAAACCTGCCCAAAAAGTTTCTGCTCAACCCTGCTTTTTACCCTTGGATTGCTGTAGTCTATCTGTTTGCGGTGGTTGCCTCGTCGGTCTATCCCGCGATGTACCTGTCGAAGTGCAGCCCCATCGAGCTGCAGCGAAACTCCGTTAAAAGGAGGCATCGGCTTACGGTAAGCTCGGTGGTGCTACAGTTTACCGCGGTGGTCTTCTGCCTAACCTCCATAACGGTGGTGTGGTTGCAGATGCGCTTCGAGAAGAATCTTCCTCTGGGCTACCGTGTAGATGGGGTGCTAACGGTGGTCATGCCCGAAAATGTTGATAAAGCCCGTATGGCAGCCATTGTCGATGAGCTGAAGAAGAGTCCGCTGGTAATCTCGGCCAGCGCTTCCGATCACGTCCCCTTTGCAGGGTGTAGCGGTGAGGGGCTGCAAAAGCCGGGCGAAAGCATGATATACTCGGTGGACGAGCGGCGATGCGATGCCAACTATTTTGACACCTACAACATACGGATTGTGGAGGGGCGCGGTTTTACGGGAAACGTTGGGCAAGATAGCACCTCGCTCGTCCTCTCGCAGGAGACCGTCAAAAGCTTGCAGCTGCACAATCCGGTGGGGACTACGCTGCTGCTAAATGGCAGGCCCATGCAGGTTGTAGGTATTGCCGCCAATATTCGTTGGGGGTCTGCCCGCCGTGGTGTTGCATCGCACATCTACAACACGGGGTGGGGCACTTTCGGCCAGCTCTCCATTCATGCAGACCCCAAGCGCATGCCGGAGGCTTCGAAGTACATCAAGAGCGTGCTCGATAGGTACTATCCATCGGCTCCGCTAACCTTTACCAAAGCATCCGACTGGGTGGATGGCTTCTACAGCAGCGATAGGAGCATCTTCAACATCATAGTCTCCGGTGCCGTAATGGCAATCCTGCTGGCCCTGATGGGGCTTGTGGCCCTCAGCCGCTTTGTGGCCCGGCAAAAGGAGCGCGAGGTGGCCGTTCGTAAGGTGCTTGGCGCAACCATCGGCGAAACGGTGTGGTCGATGATCCGGTACGTGCTGGTCCGCATCCTACCTGCCCTTCCGCTGGGCTTTGCCCTAGCCTACTACGCCATGCATCGCTGGCTGATGTCGTTTGCCATCCGTATCGACATGGAGTGGTGGATGTTTGCGGGGGCCATCGTCCTAACCTTGCTGTTGGCGCTCGTAATAGTGGCTGCGCAAACGTTCAGAACGGCCATGGTAAACCCGGTGACCGTGCTGCGAAAGGAGTAGCGCCTTTAGCTAGGGCGAACCTTGATGCTACCATGCGGGGCGCTTGTCCGGCGTGGCAGCATTCCCTCTTTTGGGTAGCCCCAACGCCTAGAAGCGGAAGTAGTGCTCGGAAAAGGAAATGTAAATCTCATATTATATGAGTAAGTATTGAAAATATATGATGAAAGTTCGAATATATGTGGTATGATACCACCACCAAGCGTTCATATACCATTAAATGATGGTTAATAACCGGAATATAGTGGTTGAGTACCGAAAATATATGGAATGATACTATTAAATAGTGGTTGTATGCCGAAATACTATGGTTGATGATCGATAATTAATTGTGATGTGCCTGAAATATCGGATTAAATACCGCTCCAGACAGCACAAGTGTCGTGGTAATGTAGTATCTTGGGGAGGTAAAAAAGCTACAAACCAATAATACCATCAGCTATGCTAAAGCTAGACATATCGAGGGTGCTGCTGCTTAAGGGCGGATCAAAGCCCTTTACGTTTCTGCTCAAGTTGGGCTACAAGCGGGCAAAGGCATTCAACATGGCCAACAACCGCAACTCCTCCGTTGCGCTGCACGACCTAGAGCAGATCTGCCTTCGCCTGAACTGCACTCCCAACGACGTGCTGGAATGGACGCCCAGCAAGTCGGAAGACGATATCGCCAACCACGCCCTGCAGTCCATCCGCCGTAAGGACAACGCGGTGGGGCTGGTAAAGCTGGTGGAGGGGTTGCCTGCCGAGGAGATGGCCGCCGTAGAGCAGTTTATCCGTGAACGGGCAAAGAAGTAGAGGCGGCTGTTCGCTCGCCTGATGATGACTAAACAACAGTGATGAAGAACTCAGAAATCGTTCTGGTTGTAGATGATAGTAGGAGCGTGCTGGAGGCGCTTTCGGTACTGCTCAAGCCCCACTTTGCCAAGGTGGTTACCCTCTCGAACCCGGCAGGGCTACATGCGTCGCTGCGCGAGCAGGCGGTGGATGTGGTGCTGCTCGACATGAACTTCAGGGCAGGGATCAACAATGGCAACGAGGGGCTCTTCTGGCTCAACCAAATCCTAACGGCCGCACCCGGCGTGTCGGTGGTGATGATGACGGCCTACGGCGACGTGGAGCTGGCCGTTAAGGCCATCCGCCAGGGCGCCATCGACTTTATCGTTAAGCCGTGGGACAACCGGAAGATGGTGGAAACCCTAAAGGCTGCGGTGAGGCTAAGCCGATCGAAAAACCAGGCCAACCGTAGCTCCCAAACCGTTGCTGAGCCCATACCCGTAGGGCGGTCGGCCTCCTTTCGTCGGGTGCTCGACATGGCCTCGCGCGTGGCGGCAACCGATGCCAACGTGCTGATAACCGGCGAAAATGGAACGGGCAAGGAGGTGGTTGCCCGCGAGATTCACCGCCAGTCTGCCCGTGCCTGCCGTCCAATGGTCTCGGTTGATATGGGGGCCATTCCCGAAGCGCTCTTCGAGAGCGAGCTCTTTGGCCACCTCAAGGGCGCCTTTACCGATGCCCATGCCGATAGGGTAGGAAAAATGGAGGCCGCATCGGGGTCCACGCTATTTCTCGACGAGATCGGCAACCTCTCGCTGCCCATGCAGGCCAAGCTGCTCTCCGTTTTGCAGAACAGGCAGGTTGTTCCCGTGGGGGGGAATACCCCCATCCCCGTAGAGCTGCGCTTGGTATGTGCCACCAACGGCAACCTCTGGGGCATGGTGGCTGATGGTACGTTTCGCGAGGATCTGCTCTACCGCATAAACACCATCCACATCGAGGTTCCCCCGTTGCGCGATCGGCGCGAGGATGTGGCGCTGCTCGCCCAGCACTTCCTGCAGCAGTACGGCAAAAAGTACGGGAGGTTTGGCGTTACCCTATCCGATGCTGCCGTCGAGAAGCTGGAGCGCTACTGCTGGCCTGGCAACATTCGCGAGCTGCAGCATGCCATCGAAAAGGCGGTGATCCTCTCGGAGGGCACCACCATCACGGAGCACGATTTCAGCCTCTCCTCGCCAGCAGCGCCTGTAGCCTCGTTCTCCGGAACCCTCGACGAGATGGAGCAGCGGCTCATTGCCCAGGCAATCGAGCGCAATGCCGGAAACATGACGGCCGTAGCCGCCGAGCTCGGCATCACGCGTCAAACGCTCTACAACAAGGTAAAGAAGTATGGGCTATAGTCGGCGCTACAACTGGCAAGTCCTCGCCCATGTGGGGGGAGTGGTTGCTGCCGCTGCAGCCGTTGGTGCCTCTTTCGGACTAAGGTGGAGCCTCCCTGCTGGGGTGGTGTGCGTGCTGCTGCTCCTGTGGTCGGTCGTTCGACTTTACCGATTTCTGGGGATGATTCACGAGCAGGTTTTCTACTTTGTCCGCGCGGTCGAGAATGACGATACCAGCATCCTATTCCCCTCAAAGGTGGGCAACGTCACCTTAGATAAGCTTTACGATGCGTTGAACAGGCTCAATAGGCATCTGCATCAGGTAAAGGTAGATGGCCAGCTGCAGGAGAAGTACTTTGGGCACATCCTTTCTCAGGTAGATGTGGGGGTGATCCTTTTTCGCCGTGATGGAGTAGTGCGCGAGGCCAACGCAGCAGCACTTCGGTTGTTCAAACTGCCGGTACTTACCCACCTGCGGCAGCTCGATAGGGTTTGCGACGGGCTAACCCAGCAGCTGATGCAGCAGCCCGATGTTGGCAAGCGGCTTCTATCCATCCCTATTGCCGAATCGGTTGTTCAGGTGGTGGCGCATAGCTCAGCGGTCGATCTTCAGGGGGAGTCGTTTGTGCTGATGACCCTTCAGGATATCCGGGGAGAGCTCGAACGTAAGGAAATCGATGCTTGGGCTAAGCTGATCCGGGTGCTGAACCACGAGATCACCAACTCGCTTACCCCCGTTGCGTCGCTATCCGAATCGCTGCTCTCTTTATGGAATCAGGAGCTGGTGAGCCCCGATAGCCAGCTTGTCGACTCCACCCTTCGTGGCCTAAGCGTAATAGAGGAGCGAAGCCGCTCGCTGGTTAGCTTCGTGAACTCGTACCGCATGCTGACAAAGCTGCCCGAATTGCACCTGAGCGCGGTTGCCGTTGGCGACTTCATGGATCGAATTAGTATTCTGGCATCCCAATTCCGCTCGAACCGTATTTCCATCTTGGTTGATCCTCCAGCCACCCCCTTCGTCTTTATGGTCGACGAGGCGATGCTGATTCAGGTAATGCTGAACCTCGTGAAGAACGGTGTCGAGGCAATTGACGGCGTTGGAGCAGTTAAAATTGGGGCTAGCCTACATAACGATAGGGTTTGCCTATCCGTTGAGGACAGCGGCTATGGTATCCCACATGAGATTGCCGACGAGGTCTTCATCCCTTTCTTTACCACCAAAGCGCAGGGGTCGGGTATTGGGCTAAGCCACTCGCAGCAGATCGTTCGAGCGCATGGCGGAAACATCAGTTTTACCTCTATGCCAGGTTGCACGCGTTTTGTAGTTGAGTTGTAGTACTTGCGATTAACATGCAAAAAGGAGGAACTCCTTTCGAAGCGCCTCCTTTTTTATAGTTGATATTTAGGATGTCTATTCTTCTACAGCCACAGCCTCGTAGGCCTTCAGCAGCTTCTCCTGAACATCGGAAGGCACCTGCTCGTAACTCGAGAATTTCATGTTGTAGGTAGCCCTACCGCTGGTGAGCGAGCTTAGCGTGGTCGAGTATTTGTGCATTTCGGCCAACGGAACCTTTGCCGTTAGCTTCTCGAACCCCTTAGCGCTGCTCATCCCCTCGATAATGGCTCTACGGTTTTGCAGGTCGCTCATCACATCACCCATTTTATCGGCAGGTACGAGCACCGTAACGTCGTAGATTGGCTCCATAATCTTAGGACCAGCATTCTTAAAGGCTTCCTTAAAGGCGTTACGGCCGGCCAGCTTAAACGAAAGCTCGTTGGAGTCTACTGGGTGCATCTTGCCGTCGTACACGTACACGCGGATGTCGCGGGCGTACGAACCGGTAAGCGGACCTTCCTCCATCTTCTCCATCACACCCTTTAGTATGGCTGGCAGAAAACGGGCATCAATAGCACCGCCCACAATGCAGTTGTAGAACTCTAGGCTTCCGCCCCATGGCAGCAGCTGAACTTCCTTGCCCTTATTCAGGTTAAGGTTAAGCTCCTTGCCGTCGATCTTGAATTTCGACTTGGCCTCTACGCCCTCAACTATTGGCTCTATGATGATGTGCACCTCTCCAAACTGTCCGGCACCGCCCGACTGCTTCTTATGGCGGTAGCTGGCGTTGGCCACCTTAGTTATGGTTTCGCGGTATGGAATCTTAGGCGCATAGAACTCAATCTCCAGCTTATTGTTGTTGGATAGCTGCCATTTCAGGATGTTAAGGTGATGCTCGCCCTGCCCGGATAGAATGGTTTGCTTAAGTTCCTTCGAGTACTCTACCAGTATGGTTGGATCTTCCTGATGTGCCTTGTTGAGCAACTCGCCGAGTTTCTCCTCGTCAGCTTGATTCTTTGGCTTTACAGCCGTTCTAAATTTTGGCTCAGGGAACTTCATCGGTGCAAACTTCCAGTTCTTACCGCTACCCGCTAGCGTATGGTTTGTCTTTGTGCTCTTCAGCTTAACGGTGCAGCCGATGTCGCCAGCAAGCAGCTCGGGAACCTTCGCTCTATTCTTACCAGCGGTAACATATAGCTGCGACAGTTTTTCCCGTGTTCCGTTATTGTTGTTGGTAAGCTCAATCCCTTCGGTAATCTTACCCGAAACTACCTTAAAGTAGCTGATCTCGCCAAGGTGCTGTTCAATCTGTGTCTTGAATACGAAGATGCAGGGTGCACCTGCTGCGTCGAAGGCAACTTCGGTGCCATCAACGGTAGTTGGCTTTGGTTTTTGGTTGGGGCTAGGGGTATTGTTGATGAGAAACTCCATCATGCGGCGGATGCCGATATCCTTCTTAGCCGAAAGGCAAATAACGGGGAATACGTCGCGGTGGGCGATTCCCTTGCGGAGTCCTACCCGAATATCCTCTTCCGATAGTGTGCCCTTTTCGAAGAACATCTCCATTAGGGCGTCATCGTTTTCGGCCGATGCTTCAACCAGCGCGTTGTGCAGCTCGTTGGCGCGCTCCTCTTCCTCGGCAGGGATAGGCAGGTCGTGTACTACGCCGCTATCGCCGTCGTGCTTGTACATTTTCATGGTGAGCACATCGATGAAGGAGTCGAAGCCTGGACCTGTGGTAATGGGGTATTGGATTAAAACAACCTTCTTGCCGAAGGTTTTCTGTAGTGATTCGAGGGTGTTCTCCCAGTTGGCCTTCTCGTGATCGAGCTGGTTGACGGCTAGGATAATTGGCTTGTCGTACTCTTCGGCGTAGCGGCCAAAGATTTGGGTGCCTACTTCGACTCCGTTTACGGCGTTAATCACCATAATTCCAGTGTCGGCGATGCTGAATGCCGAGAATACGCCGCCCGAGAAGTCGTCGGAGCCAGGCGTGTCAACAATGTTGAGCTTGCGGTCGAGGTATTCCGTGTAGAGTACCGTAGAGAAGATAGAACGCTTGTAAATATGCTCCACCTCTGTATGGTCCGATACGGTGTTTTGGGCGTCAACACTTCCTCTACGGTCGATGACTTTGCCCTCGTAGAGCATCCCTTCCGCTATGGAGGTTTTGCCGGAACCCGAGTTGCCGAGCAAAACCACATTCTTAATTTCATTAGTTTGGTACGTTCTCATATGAAACCGTTTTTTTTAGTTGTTGGGTGTACAGTCATCAGCTCTTTTAGATTTTTTGGTGCCGATGACGATTCGAAAGTTATTAAAAAGATTGAGAAAACGCACTGAAATCGTTAAATAGATGTAATAAATTTTGAAAATAATTTTATATGGCTAATGAAGTGCGGTTATGGCGCTTGTAGGGGCTTCTTTCATTCTTTCTAGTTGGCCAATCTCTGCTGATGCTTTGCTCCCGGCAGTTGCTGTACGCTTTCTGAAGCTTACGAAAAACTCCCAGTGGTCGCTGTATGTCTTCCGAAGCTTACGAAAAGTTCCCGGTGGTTGCTGTACGTCTTCCGAAGCTTACAAATCTTTCCCAGCGGCTGCCGTGTGCTTAACGACCGCGAAGTTTCCTATTTAGTGATTACATTTGTTGAACTTTTTTTGAATTGAATATTAAGGTACTTAATCCTCAGCATCTATATGGAATGGTTTGGGACTTTATTCGTTAATCACTCGGTTATACAGGCGGTGGTGCTGCTGTCAACCATCATCGCGGTAGGTCTTTCTTTGGGGCAGCTTAGGGCTTTCGGCATTTCGTTGGGGGTGACGTTTGTGTTTTTTGTTGGGATTTTGGCTGGGCATTGGGGCTTTTCGGTAGATCCAACAATTCTTAGCTACGCCGAGAGCTTCGGCCTAATTCTCTTCGTTTACGCGCTAGGGCTTCAGGTGGGGCCGTCGTTCTTTGCCTCGTTCTTCAAGGGAGGGATACGGCTAAACGCGCTGGCCTTTGGGGTGGTTGCTGTTGGTACGCTAATGATGCTTGGTTTTTACTTTGCCACCAGCATTTCGCTTCCGCAGCTTACCGGTATCTTTTGCGGCGCCGTAACCAATACACCTGCGCTCGGTGCTGCCCAGCAAACCTTGAAGCAGCTTTCGGGGGAGGCCGCCATGCAATCCGACCTTGCGCTGGGCTGTGCGGTGACCTATCCGTTGGGGGTGGTTGGCGTAATCCTTGGGCTGGTTGTGCTGCGCCAGCTCGTCTCGTCGGCAAAGGCTGGGGGGCAAGCAGCCGACGACTTCTCGAAGAGTGAAACCTTTATTGCCAGCTTCTACGTCTCCAATCCCGCCATCTACGGGAAGAGCGTGGAGGAGGTCGCTTCGATCATCACCAAGAAGTTTGTCATCTCGCGGGTGTGGCATGGCGATAATGTTATCATTCCAAATTCGGAAACCATCCTAAGTAAGGGCGATAAGGTTTTGGTGATAACCGACCCGAAGGAGCTGAGGGCGCTAACAACCCTGTTTGGCAAGGAGGTGGAGTACGACTGGAACAAGAGCGATATCGACTGGAATGCGATCGATTCGCAGCTGGTGTCGCAGCGTATCATCATCACCCGTTCGGAGATCAACGGTAAGAAACTCTCGCAGCTGAGGCTGAGAAATCGGTTTGGGGTTAACATCACCCGAATCCACCGCTCGGGAATTGATCTGCTGGCAACTCCCGACCTAACGCTGCAGCTGGGCGATAAGGTTACGGTTGTCGGCAACCAGCATTCGATTAAGGAGGTGGAGCAGGAGTTGGGAAACCGGGTTAAGAGCCTGCACGAGCCCAACCTGGTGGCCATATTCATCGGCATTGTACTTGGACTAATCCTAGGATCTATTCCAATTAGCATTCCGGGGGTCTCGCTTCCTATTAAGTTGGGCTTGGCGGGAGGGCCTATCGTTGTAGGTATTCTAATGGGGGCATTCGGGCCCCGTTTCCATATCATTACCTATACCACCAAAAGCGCGAACCTAATGCTGCGGGGCGTTGGGATCAGCCTATACCTCGCTTGCCTAGGGCTTGATGCCGGTAAGCATTTCTTTGAAACCGTATTCCGTGCCGAGGGGCTCATCTGGCTTGGTGTCGGATTTATTCTTACCGTTCTGCCCGTTTTGCTGGTGGGTGCGTATGCCCTTACGGTGCGAAAAATGGACTACTCAACCGTAAGCGGTATGCTTTGCGGGAGTATGGCCAACCCCATGGCGCTAAACTACGCCAATACTACTGCCGAAAGTGACGTGCCCTCGGTGGCGTACGCTACGGTATATCCGCTGTGCATGTTTATCCGGGTGATTATCGCCCAACTGATCTTGCTCATCTTTATGTAACGGATTGGTCTCTTTGCGTGTTATTGATGCAAAACGGGAGGATGCGCTAAACTTCGATTTTTAGCAGGCCACCAACTGTACTATACCTATAATAATTGTAGAATTTATCGACACCTCATTCGATCGATACGTATTGGCAGTTTTGTTCTTGTTTTTTCAGCCGATGTAGATTTTCTGGAGACTATTATGACAGGGGAAGGATCGTTAATCAGGGTGTTTTTTGCAGGAAAGGATGTTTTTAGCGACTCTTGTAAGCTAAATATTTGTAAATTGTATGTTTTTTTGATAGAATTTGACCTGAGTTCTAGTTCTTTTATACTGTTTTCGTTTTAAACACGCATATTGGAGCGTAATCTATGTAAGTGTCACAGAAACATATATTGTAAGGAAAAGATTGAGGCGCTACAGGTGATGTGTGAAACACGTTGAAATAGTCCATCGTAAATGGTTCAAAAGCAATCAAAATACTTTTAAATAAGAGTCTAAATGCTTGGCGTTAATGAAAAAAAGAAATACCTTTGCAAACCAATTTGTTAAAGTGTACCTAGAATCGTTACAAAACAAAAGCAAGTAACTTTTATGCCTACTATTCAACAGTTAGTTAGAAAAGGAAGGACAAAGAAGGAGTACAAGAGTAAAGCTCCTGCTTTGGACGCATGCCCACAACGTCGTGGGGTATGTACACGCGTGTATACCACAACCCCTAAGAAGCCAAACTCAGCTATGCGTAAGGTAGCTCGTGTTCGTCTTACCAATGGTTTAGAGGTAACCGCCTATATTCCAGGAGAAGGTCACAACCTTCAAGAGCACTCAATCGTGCTAGTACGCGGTGGTCGTGTTAAGGACCTCCCAGGTGTTCGTTACCACCTAGTTCGCGGTGCATTAGATGCCGCTGGTGTAGAAGGGCGTAACCAACGTCGTTCTAAGTATGGAACCAAAAAGCCAAAGGCAGGTAAAGGTGGCGCAGCTGCTGCTCCAGCAAAAGGCAAAAAGAAGTAATTAAAAATTATTTGAAAATCAGTTAGATGAGAAAGACGAAGCCTAAAAAAAGGATTCTACTTCCAGATCCCAAGTTCAAGGATACCCTTGTAACCAGGTTTGTAAACAACCTGATGCTGGATGGAAAGAAGAGTATTGCCTACACCATCTTTTATGATGCAATGGATCTAGTAGGTGAGAAGATGAAGGACTCAGAAAAGGCTCCTTTAGAAATATGGAAAAAAGCAATTGATAACGTAACTCCCCACGTAGAGGTTAAGTCTCGCCGTGTTGGTGGTGCAACTTTCCAAGTGCCAATCGAAGTACGCGCTGAGAGAAAGATGTCTCTTGCTATGAAAAATCTTATCCTTTACGCTCGTAAGCGTTCGGGACGTACCATGGCTGAGAAACTTGCTGCAGAAGTAATGGCTGCTTTTAACGAGGAGGGTGGTGCATACAAGCGTCGCGAAGATATGCACAAGATGGCTGAAGCGAACAAGGCATTTGCTCACTTCAGATTTTAATTAACAGATTTGACGAAAAGGTACAGCATTCATGAGCAAAGATTTACAATATACTAGAAATATCGGGATCATGGCGCACATCGACGCAGGTAAGACTACAACTACCGAGCGTATCCTTTACTTCACCGGTAAGACTCACAAGATCGGTGAAGTGCACGATGGTGGCGCGACCATGGACTGGATGGTACAGGAGCAGGAGCGTGGTATTACCATTACCTCTGCTGCAACTACTACCTTTTGGAATTTCGGTGATAAAACTCATAAGATTAATATTATCGATACCCCAGGTCACGTAGACTTTACCGTTGAGGTAGAACGTTCTCTCCGTGTTCTCGATGGCGCTGTTGCCACTTTCTGTGCCGTTGGTGGCGTTGAGCCTCAGTCGGAAACAGTGTGGCGTCAGGCTGACAAGTACAAAGTTCCACGTATTGGTTACGTGAACAAGATGGACCGTATTGGCGCAGACTTCTTCAACGTTGTTGCGCAGGTTAAGGAGCGCCTTGGCGCGAATCCTGTACCTATCGTTGTTCCAATCGGAGCAGAAGATAAGTTTCGCGGTATTGTCGATCTAGTTTACAAGAAAGCCTACGTTTGGGATAGTAACAACGAGAAAGATCCTTTCAAGGTTGTTGATGTTCCTGCGGAACTAGAAGCAGAGGTTGCCGAATGCAGAGGTCAGCTTGTTGAAGCTATCGCTGAATTCGACGACACCCTGATGGAAATGTTCTTCGAAGATCCAGATTCGATCTCTCCAGATCAAATTATCGCTGCGCTTCGCCAGGCAACCATCGCTATGAAGGTTGTTCCTATGATGTGTGGTTCTTCATTCAAGAACAAGGGCGTTCAATACCTACTAGATGCCGTAATTCAATACCTTCCAAGTCCAATGGACGTGGATTCAGTAGTTGGAACGAACCCTGATACTGAAGAAGAAGTAGTTCGTCACCCAGATGCAAAAGAACCTCTTGCAGGTTTAGCATTTAAGATTGCAACTGACCCATTTGTAGGTCGTTTAGCATTCGTTCGTATCTACTCTGGACGTATTGATGCAGGTTCTTACGTATACAATAGCCGTTCGAACAAGAAAGAGCGCGTTTCGCGTATCTTTCAAATGCACGCTAACAAGCAAAATCCAGTAGAGTTTATCGAAGCTGGTGACATTTGCGCAGTAGTTGGTTTCAAAGATGTTCGCACTGGCGATACCATCTGTGAAGAGAACAACAAGATTGTTCTTGAGTCGATGAGTTTTCCTGAGCCTGTTATTGGTCTTGCTATCGAGCCTAAGACTCAGAAGGACCTTGATAAGCTTGGTGTAGCTCTTAATAAACTTTCGGAAGAAGATCCAACCTTTACAGTAAGAACTGATGAAGAGTCAGGACAGACTGTAATTAGCGGTATGGGTGAACTTCACCTTGAAATCATCGTAGACCGTCTAAAGCGTGAATTTGGTGTAGAAATCAACCAAGGTGCTCCTCAGGTTAACTACAAAGAAGCTATCACCGGAAAGGTTGAGCACCGCGAAGTGTTCAAGAAGCAAACTGGTGGTCGTGGTAAGTTCGCCGACATCATCGTTGAGATTGGACCCGCAGACGAAGATCACGTAGGTCTTCAGTTTGTTGACGTTGTTAAAGGAGGTAACATTCCTAAGGAATACATTCCATCAATCCAAAAGGGATTTGCTTCGGCAATGGCTAATGGCTGCTTGGCAGGTTACACTGTTGAGAGTTTAAAGGTAACCCTTAAGGACGGTTCGTTCCATCCAGTTGACTCTGATGCCCTTTCGTTCGAAATCTGTGCACGTAACGCCTTCCGTCAGGCATCTCCAAAGGCACGTCCAGTGCTTCTAGAGCCTATCATGTCGGTTGAAGTTGTTACTCCAGAAGAGAGCATGGGGGATGTAATCGGTGACTTCAACAAGCGTCGTGGTCAAATCGTAAACATGGACTCAAGAGGTGGTGCACGTGTTGTTAAGGCTAAGGTGCCACTATCAGAGATGTTCGGTTACGTAACCGTGCTTCGTACTCTAACCTCTGGTCGTGCAACTTCTACAATGGAGTTCTCTCACTACGATGAGGTTTCGCAAAACCTTGCCAAGGACATTATTGAGAAGTCTCAAGGCCGCATTAAGAGTGTAGAATAATCAACAAAAAGTAAAATGAGCCAAAAGATAAGAATCAAATTGAAATCTTACGATCACACCTTGGTTGACAAGTCGGCTGAGAAGATCGTTAAGACCGTGAAGTCTACCGGCGCAGTTGTTAGTGGCCCAATTCCACTTCCAACTCACAAGAAGATCTTCACCGTAAACCGCTCGACCTTCGTTAACAAGAAGAGCCGCGAGCAGTTTGAGTTAAGCACCTTCAAGCGTCTACTCGACATCTACAGTTCTACTCCTAAGACCATTGATGCTCTTATGAAGTTAGAACTTCCAAGCGGTGTTGAAGTTGAAATCAAGGTGTGATAGAAACTAGAACTTTAGTTACTAAAGCTGTTATATTTTAATTTTTAAACAATGCCAGGTCTAATTGGAAAAAAAATCGGAATGACTTCCGTTTTCAGTGCCGAGGGAAAAAACATTCCATGCACTGTTATTGAGGCTGGTCCATGCGTAGTTACGCAGGTTAAGAACGCAGAAGTAGATGGCTACTCTGCTCTCCAACTTGCCTATGACGAAAAGAAGGAAAAGCAAACCAGCAACAGCCTCTTAGGACACTTCAAGAAAGCTAACACCACTCCAAAGCGCAAGCTTGCTGAGTTTGGCAACGACTTTGTGAAGGAGTACCTTCTTGGTGATGTAGTAACCGTAGGCGAACTTTTCGAAGATGGCGACTGGGTTGACGTTACCGGAATCTCTAAAGGTAAAGGTTTTCAGGGTGTAGTAAAGCGTCACGGCTTCGGTGGTGTAGGTGGCCAAACTCACGGTCAGCACAACCGCCAGCGTCACCCCGGTTCTATGGGTGCATCATCTTACCCATCTCGCGTATTCAAGGGCAAGCGTTTGGCTGGCCGTATGGGGGGCGATCAGGTAAAGGTGCTTAACCTTAAAGTTCTTAAGGTTATCCCAGAGAACAACCTACTACTAGTAAAAGGATCTATTCCTGGAGCAAAGGGTTCATACTTAATCATTGAGGAGTAATGGAATTAGCAGTTTACAACATCGCCGGTCAGGATACCGGAAGAAAGGTAACCCTGCAAGACAGCATCTTTGGCGTTGAGCCAAACGATCACTGTATCTACCTCGACGTAAAACAGTACCTCGCAAATCAACGCCAAGGAACTGCTAAGTCGAAGCAGCGTAACGAAGTATCAGGATCAACCCGTAAGCTTAAGCGCCAGAAGGGTACCGGTACCGCTCGTGCAGGTAGCATCAAGTCGCCAGTTTTTGTTGGTGGAGGACGTGTTTTTGGTCCAGTACCACGCGATTACAGCTTTAAGTTGAATAAGAAAACGAAGCTCGTTGCACGTCGTAGTGCTCTTGCCTACAAGGCAAAGAATGCTGCTATCAACGTAGTTGAAGGTTTCAACTTCGAAGCTCCAAAGACAAAGGAATTTGTTAGCGTTATTAACAACCTAAAGGTTGCTGATCACAAGCTACTTTTTGTAGTTTCTGATGTTAACCCTGTAGTTGCGCTATCCGCTCGTAACCTGCCAAACGTAAAGGTAGTTCGCGCAGCCGATCTTAACACCTACGATGTGATGAACGCGCAAAGCCTACTCGTGACCGAAGGGTCATTCGAGGTTATAAACAGAATGTTTGGTATTTCGTAATTCAACTAGAAATGGAGATTATTTTTAAGCCAATACTAACCGAAAAAATGACGATTCTGGGCGAGAAATTGAATCGTTACGGTTTCATAGTTGATAACAAGGCTAACAAAATCGAGATCAAAAAGGCCGTTGAGGAACTTTATGGCGTGACTGTTGCCGATGTTAACACTATGCGTTATGCAGGTAAGAGAAAATCGCGCTACACCAAGGCTGGTCTGCTAGTTGGTAAAACCAACTCGTACAAAAAGGCTATTGTGACCTTGAAGAGTGGAGATAAGATTGATTTTTATAGCAATATCTAGGAGAAATGGCGTTAAGGAAGTTTAAGCCCGTAACACCGGGTACCAGACATAAGATTATAGGTGCATTCGACGATATCACTTGCTCGACACCTGAGAAATCGTTGCTACAACCTCTTAAGAGAAGCGGTGGACGTAATAACAGCGGTAAGATGACCATGCGCTACATTGGTGGTGGTCATAAGAAGATGTACCGTATCATCGACTTCAAAAGAGATAAGGATGGAATGGATGCAACCGTGAAGACGATTGAGTATGATCCAAACCGTAGTGCTCGTATTGCATTGCTAACCTACCCTGATGGGGAAAAGCGTTACATCATTGCACCAACGGGTCTTAAGGTTGGACAAAAGATTGTTTCAGGCACAGGCGTTGCTCCAGAAATTGGTAACACTCTTCCATTGGGCGAAATGCCACTCGGTACTGTAGTTCATAATATCGAGTTGCATCCTGGGCAAGGTGCTGTGATGGCACGTAGCGCCGGAACTTATGCCCAGTTACTAGCCCGTGAGGGTAAATATGCCGTACTTAAGTTGCCATCAGGCGAAACTCGTATGGTGCTTACTACTTGCCGTGCTACCGTAGGTACAGTATCTAATCCCGACCATGCTCTTGAAGTAAGCGGTAAAGCTGGTAGGAAGAGATGGCTCGGACGTAGACCTCGAAACAGAGGTGTTGTTATGAACCCAGTAGATCACCCAATGGGTGGTGGTGAAGGACGTCAGTCGGGAGGTCACCCAAGATCGCGTAAGGGTATACCTGCAAAGGGATACAAGACCCGTAACAAGAAAAAGGGATCCTCTAAGTTCATTATTGATAGAAGAAAGAAGTAATTGATTAATTGAATTCGCCATGAGTCGTTCACTGAAGAAAGGACCATACATTGAGCCTAAACTGGAGAAGCGCATCGTCGAGATGAATGAGAGCAACAAGAAAGTTGTGATCAAAACATGGTCGCGTGCTAGCGTTATATCTCCAGACTTCGTAGGTCATACTGTAGCCGTACATAACGGAAACAAGTTCATTCCTGTTTACGTTACCGAGAACATGGTAGGTCATAAACTTGGAGAGTTTGCTCCAACTCGTACCTATCGTGGACACGGCGGAAATAAGAAAAAATAGTAGCTAACACCGAAATCGATCGTAGATTACAATGGGTGCAAGAAAAAGAATAATGGCCGATAGACTAAAGGCCGAAAAGAAGCAGAAGGCAATTGCAATCCTTCGCAACTGTCCCAGCTCTCCACGAAAGATGAGGCTGGTAGCAGACCTTATCCGTGGTGTAGAAGTAAACAAGGCTTTAGGTATTCTTAAGTTTACCAAAAAAGAAGCTTCGATTAAGCTCGAAAAACTGTTACTCTCGGCTATTGCCAATTGGCAAGCAAAGAACGAAGGTGCTCGTCTTGATGAGACGAATCTTGTCGTTGCCGAAATTTTCGTTGATGAAGGCAAAATGTTGAAGCGCGTACAACCCGCTCCACAAGGTCGTGCACATCGTATCCGCAAGAGATCTAATCACGTAACCATCGTGGTTGGCGAAAAGAAAGAAACAGAAGTTAAAAGCTAAATCGAATGGGACAAAAAGTTAATCCAATAGCAAATCGTCTAGGTATCATCCGTGGATGGGATTCGAACTGGTTCGGTGGAGATAGCTTCGCTCAGAAACTGGTAGAAGATACCAAGATCCGCGAATACCTTAATGCACGTCTGGCAAAGGCTAGCCTTGCTAAGATCGTCATTGAAAGAACGCTTAAGCTCATTACGGTTACTATCCACACTGCCCGTCCAGGCATTATCATCGGGAAAGGTGGTCAAGAGGTAGACAAACTGAAAGAAGAGCTCAAGAAGATTACCAGCAAGGAAGTTCAAATCAACATCTTTGAGGTAAAACGCCCCGAGCTCGATGCTGCCATCGTAGCCAACAATATTGCCCGTCAAGTAGAAGGACGTATTTCGTACCGTCGTGCCATCAAAATGGCTATTGCTTCTACCATCCGTATGGGAGCCGAAGGTATTAAGATCCAAATTTCTGGTCGCGTTGGTGGTGCAGAAATGGCTCGTACTGAAACCTACAAAGAGGGTCGTATTCCTTTGCACACCTTTCGTGCCGATATCGACTATGCACTTGCCGAAGCCGTTACCAAGGTAGGTGTTTTAGGCATCAAGGTATGGATTTGCAAGGGGCTTGTTTACGGTAAGCGCGATCTATCTCCTAATGCAGGATACCAAGGTCAAGGCGCTCCATCACAAGGTGGTGCTCCACGCCAAAACAAGGGCGGTGCAAAGAAGAAAAGAAAGTAATCGTTGAAAGAGAAAAGCTTTTAAGAAATGTTACAGCCTAAAAAGACAAAGTATAGAAGAGTCCAAAAGGGCAAGATGAAGGGAAACTCCCAACGAGGACATCAGCTTGCCTTTGGGTCGTTTGGCATCAAGGCTCTAGAAGAAACTTGGATCACCGGTCGCCAAATAGAAGCTGCCCGTCAAGCTGTGGTTCGTTTTATGAAGCGTGAAGGACAGATTTGGATTCGTATCTTCCCTGATAAGCCTATCACCAAGAAACCTGCCGAAGTACGTATGGGTAAGGGTAAGGGTGCTCCAGAAGCATTCGTTGCCCCCGTATCACCAGGTAGAATCATAATGGAGGCAGAGGGTGTCCCTCTCGAAGTAGCAAAGGAAGCACTTCGCCTTGGTGCTCAAAAGCTTCCTATTAACACAAAATTCGTCGTAAGACGTGATTACGTTGAATAATCAGGAGGAAGCAAAATGAAAGCCAACGAAGTTAGAGAAATGTCTAGCAAGGATATCCTCGAGCGTATCGCTACAGAAAAGGAGGAGATGGTTAAGATGAAAATCAACCATACCGTATCTCCTCTTGATAACCCTATGCTTATAAAAAAGAGCCGTAGGAATGTTGCGCGTCTGCTCACCATTCTAGCACAAAAAGATCAGAACAAGTAACGCAAGCGAACCATGGAAAGAAATCTTAGAAAAGAGAGAATCGGGGTCGTTGTCAGTAATAAGATGGAGAAATCTATAGTTGTTGCTGTAAAACGTAAAGTAAAGCACCCTATATATGGTAAATTCGTCAATAAAACTACTAAATTTGTAGCCCACGACGAAACTAATACTTGCAGTGAGGGCGATACCATCAAGATTATGGAAACTCGACCTATGAGCAAGACTAAGCGCTGGAGACTTGTTGAAATTATCGAAAGAGTTAAATAATTATGATTCAGCAGGAAAGTAGATTATCAGTAGCAGATAATAGCGGAGCAAAGGAAGTCCTTTGCATCCGCGTACTTGGCGGTACAGGTAAACGATATGCCGGAATCGGCGATAAGATCGTTGTTACCGTTAAGAGTGCTATGCCCTCTGGCGATATCAAGAAGGGTACCGTATCTAAAGCTATCGTTGTAAGAACCAAGAAGGAAATTCGTCGTCAGGATGGCTCGTACATTCGTTTCGACGATAATGCTGTTGTGCTTCTTAATAACCAAGGCGAAATGCGTGGAACCCGTATCTTTGGGCCAGTAGCTAGAGAGCTGCGCGATATCAACATGAAGATCGTTTCGCTTGCTCCAGAAGTGTTATAACGCAAAAAACGAAACATAAAATGCGCAAATTACACGTAAAAAAAGGGGACCTCGTTTACATTATCGCTGGTGACGATAAGGGTAAACAAGGCCGCGTGCTTGAAGTTCTTGTGAAAGAAAATCGTGCCGTGGTTGAGGGCGTTAACATGGTATCAAAGCATACCAAGCCAAACGCAAAGAATCCTCAAGGTGGAATCGTTAAGCAAGAGGCGTCTATCAACCTCTCGAACTTAATGATCGTAGACCCATCTACCGGAAAACCAACTCGTATCGGTAGAAAACGCGATGAGAACAATAAATCAGTGCGTTATGCAAAAAAATCAGGGGAGGTAATTAAGTAATGAGTTACGTACCTACATTAAAGACAAAGTATAACGAGGAAATCGTTCCTGCACTCGTGAAGGAATTTGGTTACAAGAGCGTTATGCAAGCACCCCGGTTGGAAAAGATCGTTATCAACCAAGGGTTAGGTCAGGCCGTTGCCGACAAGAAGATTATCGAAGTAGCAATCAACGAACTTTCTGCCATCTCTGGTCAGAAAGCCATTGCAACTAACTCTCGTAAAGACATCGCGAACTTTAAACTTCGTAAGGGTATGCCTATCGGAGTTAAGGTTACCCTTCGTAGCGAAAAGATGTACGAGTTCCTAAACAGACTCATCTGCATCGCAATGCCACGTATCCGAGACTTCAACGGTATTCCAGAGAAGTTCGACGGACAAGGTAACTACACCTTAGGTGTGCAAGAGCAAATCATCTTCCCAGAAATTGATATCGATAAGATTACCAAAATTTTAGGAATGGAGATTACGTTCGTTACTACAGCGAAAACTGACGAAGAGGCCTACGCACTTCTTAAAGGGTTCGGATTACCATTTAAAAACGCTAAAAAGAACTAATCGATATGGCAAAGGAATCCATGAAGGCTCGTGAAGTGAAGCGTGCAAAGCTTGTTGCCAAATACGCTGAGAAACGTGCCGCTTTAAAAGAGGCTGGTGACTATGCTGGTCTAGCAAAACTTCCTAAGAATTCTAATCCGGTTCGCTTGCACAACCGCTGCCAGCTTACGGGCCGTCCAAAAGGTTATATGCGCGATTTCGGAATTAGCAGAATCACTTTCCGCGAGATGGCATCAAACGGATTGATTCCTGGGGTGAAAAAAGCAAGTTGGTAATTTAATATTTTGCAAGATGACTGATCCAATAGCAGATTTTTTAACAAGAATCCGCAACGCCGTGAAGGCGAATCATAAGGTAGTTGAGATTCCTGGCTCGAAAATGAAAGAAGCGATCACCAAGATCCTTCACGAGCAAGGTTACATTCTTAGTTACAAGTTTATAAAGGAAGATTTTAAGAGCTCTATTAAAATTGCTCTTAAGTATCATCCAGAATCTCACCTTCCTGCAATAAAGGGAATTAAGAGAATCTCACGCCCAGGTCTCCGTAAGTACTCCAACGTGAGCGAATTGCCTCGCGTACTTAACGGTCTTGGAGTGGCTATCCTTTCAACTTCTAACGGTGTTATGACCGATAAGGAAGCAAGAGCACAAAAAGTGGGTGGCGAAGTAATTTGCTACGTTTACTAAAAAACAATTAGCACAATGTCAAGAATAGGAAAATTACCTGTAAACTTACCACAAGGCGTAACCGTAACGGTTGGCTCAGATAACGTGGTTAGCGTAAAAGGCCCTCTTGGAGAACTTAAGCAAAAGGTTGATCCAGACATTAAGGTTACTGTAGAGGGAAATGAGGTTCATGTAACCCGTCCTACTAATCAGCCACGTCACAGGTCTCTGCATGGTCTGTATCGCTCGCTAATCAATAACATGGTTGTAGGTGTATCTCAAGGATACACTGTACAACAGGAGTTGGTTGGTGTCGGTTATAAGGTTGAAGTAAAAGGCGATGTACTTGAGTTCAGTCTTGGTTACTCGCACGATATCTTTCTGCAGCTTCCTCCAGAAATTAAGGCCGAAGCAAAGGCGGAAAAGAAGGGTAATCCAATCCTTACCCTTAAGAGCATTGATAAACAACTCATTGGAGGTGTTGCCGCCAAGATAAGATCTCTTCGTAAGCCAGAGCCTTATAAAGGTAAAGGTATTAAGTTCGTTGGCGAACAGCTTCGTAAAAAAGCTGGCAAGTCTGCTAATGCTAAATAGTTTTAAAGGAGAAAAGTTATGGCTTTATCAACATTAGAAAGAAGAATACGCATTAAGCAACGCATCCGCAAAAGAGTAAGCGGAACAGCTACCCGTCCACGCATGACGGTTTTTAGAAGCAACAAGCAGATCTACGTTCAGATTATCGATGATCTAAATGGTGTTACTTTGGTTTCAGCCTCTTCGATGGATAAAGAAGTAGTCGAAAAAACAACCGGACTTCAAAAGAGCGAGGTGTCGAAGTTAGTTGGTAAACTTGCCGCAGAAAGAGCCCTTGCAAAGGGCATCGATGCTGTGGTATTCGACAGAAACGGTTATCTTTACCACGGAAGAGTTCAATTATTAGCCGATGCTGCCCGTGAAGGTGGCCTTAAATTCTAATAAAGCGTATGTCAGCAAATACTAACATAAGAAAAGTAAAGTCAAGCGATATTGAACTTAAGGATCGTTTGGTGAGCATACAGCGCGTTACCAAAGTAACCAAAGGGGGTAGAACCTTTAGTTTCTCTGCAATTGTTGTTGTAGGGAACGAGAATGGAATCGTTGGTTATGGACTTGGTAAGGCAAGTGAGGTAACCGCTGCTATTGCAAAGGGCATCGAAGATGCTAAGAAAAACCTTGTTAAGGTACCAATTCTAAACAAGACCATTCCTCACGAGCAAGTGGCTAAGTTTGGTGGTTCGCGCGTTTTCATGAAGCCAGCAGCTTCGGGTACTGGCGTAAAGGCAGGTGGTGCTATGCGTGCTGTGCTCGAAAGCGTTGGTGTGCATGACGTACTTTGCAAGTGTAAGGGTTCTTCGAACCCTCATAACCTAGTGAAGGCTACTGTTCTGGCTCTTACTGAAATGCGCGATGCTTATAGCGTTGCTGAGGTTCGTGGTATATCGCTAAAGAAAGTATTTAACGGTTAATTTTGTAGAGATTATGGCAATGTTGAAAATTACTCAAGTTCGTAGCCGCATCGGTTCGAACAAGCGTCAAAAAGCAACTCTTGATACTCTAGGTCTCCGTAAAATGAACCAAAGTGTAGAACGCGAAGGAACTCCTTCCGTTCTAGGCTTGATACAGGCGGTAAACCATCTTGTTAAAGTAGAAGAGGTTAAGTAGTAGGTTTAAAATAAAAAAAAACTTCTATGAATTTAAGTCAGCTAAAACCTGCTAAGGGTTCAACACATAGCGAAAAGCGTATTGGTCGCGGACAAGGTTCAGGTCATGGGGGAACATCTACTCGTGGACACAAAGGAGCCCAATCGCGTTCAGGCTATTCGCATAAGATTGGATTTGAGGGAGGACAGATGCCTTTGCAGCGTCGTTTGCCAAAGTTTGGCTTCAAAAATATCAACCGTGTAGAGTATAAGGCTATCAATATCGACACCCTTCAGGCTCTATACGAAAAGAATGGCTGTACAGTCATTGATATTCAAACAATTATTGATGCTGGTCTAGCTTCTAAGAACGATCTAGTAAAGGTTCTTGGACGCGGTGAACTAAAGGCAGCCCTTGAAGTGCACGCTCACGCTTTCTCGAAGTCGGCTGAAGCCGCTATTGAGGCACAACAAGGAAAAGCCGTAAAACTGTAATCGAATGAAAGCTCTAATACAGACACTTAGGAACATCTTTAAGATAGAAGATCTTAAAAAAAGGATTCTATACACATTGGGAATAATTGTGATTTACAGGTTGGGTAGTTTTGTGGTGATTCCCGGTATTGATCCAAATAAGCTTACTGCGCTTGAAAATCAGGCTTCTGATGGGCTTATGGGATTGCTTAATATGTTCTCCGGCGGTGCTTTTGGCAACGCCTCCATTTTTGCACTAGGGATTATGCCCTACATTTCGGCATCTATCGTAGTTCAACTTCTTGCCATCGCTGTACCTTATTTTCAAAAATTGCAGCGGGAAGGTGAAAGTGGACGCAGAAAGATGAATCAGATTACCCGTTATCTTACCGTAGCGATCCTTCTTGTACAGGGTCCTGCGTACATAGCAAACCTGCATGCACAACTTCCTGTAGATGCGTTTGTTCTGAAAGGAGCTTTCTTCACCATCGAAGCTACGCTTATTCTCATCGCTGGTACGATGTTTGTAATGTGGCTTGGCGAGAAGATTACTGAAAAAGGTATCGGCAACGGTATCTCCCTAATCATCATGATTGGTATTATAGCTCGTTTGCCATTTGCTTTCTGGTCTGAGTTGCAATCTCGACTAGGCGCAAATGCTGTTGGAGGTATTATAATGCTAGTTGTTGAGTTGGTGTTTATGTTCTTAGTATTCTGTGCTACCATTGCACTTGTACAAGCAACTCGCAAAGTACCGGTGCAATATGCGAAAAGAATTGTTGGTAATAAACAGTATGGCGGTGTTCGCCAATACATTCCGCTGAAAATTAATGCAGCAGGTGTAATGCCGATCATCTTTGCTCAGGCCATCATGTTTATTCCAATGATGTTCACTCGCTTTAACTCTGATATTGCTAGCAGCATTGGTATTGCATTTTCGGACTATACCGGATTTTGGTATAACTTCACTTTCGGTATCCTTGTTGTTGCATTTACGTATTTTTACACAGCCATTACAGTTAATCCGCTAATGATGGCTGAAGATATGAAGAAGAACGGAGGTTTTATTCCAGGTGTGAAACCGGGTAAGAAAACCGTAGAGTATCTAGACACTATCATGTCGAGGATTACGCTACCCGGTTCAATTTTCTTGGCGCTCATTGCAATTCTGCCAGCATTTGCAATGAAAATTGGAATAAGTAACCAATTCGCACACTTCTTCGGAGGCACCTCACTACTCATTCTAGTGGGGGTTATCCTTGACACTCTTCAGCAGATCGAAAGCCATCTACTTCTTCGCCATTATGACGGTTTGATGAAAACCGGGCGATTGAAGGGTAGATCTGGAATGTAGTAGCGAATGCATAATGGTTCTTTTAAAACAAATGATCAACTTAAAAACGGAAGAAGAAATCGAGATAGTCAGGGAAAATAACCTGCTTGTATCGAAAACTCTTGCAGAGTTGGCAAAGCATATAAGGCCAGGGATTACTACCCTGGCCCTTGATGCGATTGCCGAGCAATACATTCGCGACAACGGTGCCGTTCCCGGATTTCTTGGTTATCAAGGCTACCCAAACTCTTTATGCGTATCGGTTAACGATACGGTTGTACACGGTATTCCCTCGAAGTACGCGTTACGCGAAGGTGATATCGTTTCAGTTGATTGCGGTACCTATTATAAAGGATTCTATGGTGATAGCGCATACACCTTTGAGGTCGGCGAGGTAAGTTCAGACGTGAAAAAACTTCTGGAAGTTACCAAGGAGTCGCTTTTCAAAGGCATTACCTTTGCTGTAGAAGGAAATAGAGTAGGTGATGTATCGGCTGCTGTACAACAGCATGCTGAAGCTAATGGGTTCTCAGTAGTGAGAGAGATGGTTGGACACGGGCTGGGAAAATTAATGCACGAGGAACCTGAAGTACCTAACTATGGTTCGCGTGGTAGAGGCCCTAAGTTGCAAACCGGGATGGTTATATGCATTGAGCCAATGATCAATCTAGGCAAAAAGCAAATCTATATGGAGCGTGATGGTTGGACTATTCGCACTTCAGACAGAAAGCCTTCTGCACACTTTGAGTTAGCTGTAGCGATAAGAAAAGGGGAAGCAGATATTCTTTCGACCTTTAAGTTTATTGAAGAAGTTTTAGAAGAAAAAAGAAGATAAAACCAGTATGGCAAAGCAAGCTGCAATCGAAAAAGATGGTGTAATCATTGAAGCATTGTCTAATGCAATGTTTCGTGTCGAGTTGGATAACGGACACGTTATTACTGCTCACATTTCCGGAAAGATGAGAATGCACTACATTCGTATCCTTCCCGGAGATAAAGTGCGTGTTGAAATGTCTCCCTATGATCTGAGTAAGGGGAGAATATCTTTTAGGTACAAATAAAAAAGACAGACGATGAAAGTTAGAGCTTCGGTCAAAAAACGCAGTGAGGATTGCGTTATCGTTAGAAGAAAAGGTCGCGTATATGTGATCTGCAAAAAGAACCCTAAGTTCAAAATGCGCCAAGGATAATTATTATAATTAATTAACAGACGTTTATGGCACGTATTGTTGGGGTAGACTTACCCAAAAACAAAAGAGGCGTTATCGGTCTTACATACATCTACGGTATTGGAAGAAGCACCGCCGAAAAAATTCTTGATAAAGCCGGAATTAACCACGACACTAAGGTTAATGCATGGACTGACGAACAAGTTGGTGCAATCCGTTCTATTATCGGAGAAGAAGACATCAAGGTTGAAGGAGAACTTCGCTCAATTGTACAACTAAACATCAAGCGATTGATGGATATTGGATGCTACAGAGGTATCAGACACCGTCTTGGTCTTCCACTACGTGGACAAAGCACCAAGAACAATGCACGTACTCGTAAGGGTAAACGTAAAACTGTGGCTAACAAGAAAAAAGCAACTAAATAATCTTAGCAAACAATGGCAAAGAAAAATACTGCTTCAGTTAAGAAAAGAGTTGTTAAGGTTGAAGCTCTTGGGCAACTTCACGTTCACTCTTCCTTCAACAACATTATTGTATCGTTGACTAACAACAACGGACAAGTGATCAGCTGGTCGTCTGCAGGTAAGATGGGTTTCAGAGGATCAAAGAAGAATACTCCATATGCAGCACAAACTGCTGCTGCTGATTGTGCTAAGGTTGCTTACGATCTTGGCCTTCGCAAGGTTAAGGCTTACGTTAAAGGACCGGGTTCAGGTCGTGAATCTGCTATTCGTACCATCCACGCAGCAGGTATTGAAGTGACTGAAATTGTTGATGTTACTCCACTACCACACAACGGATGTCGTCCTCCTAAAAGAAGAAGGGTGTAATTTCCTATTGCGTAGATAATAATTTTAACTTAACTTTAAAATTTGTACAGAAATGGCAAGATATACTGGACCACGTGCAAAAATTGCTCGTAAGTTTGGAGAGCCTATTTTTGGGCCAGATAGGGCATTCGAAAAGAAAAATTACCCTCCTGGACAACATGGCTTGACACGTAAGAGAAAAAAACTATCAGAGTATGGTGCTCAACTTCGTGAGAAGCAAAAGGTAAAATACACCTATGGATTGTTGGAAAAGCAATTCCGTAACCTATTCGAAAGAGCAGCTCGCATGAAGGGCGTTAAGGGTGAGAACCTGCTACAACTTCTTGAAAGCCGTCTAGATAACGTGGTTTACCGTATGGGTGTTGCGCCAACTCGTGCTGCTGCACGTCAGCTCGTTGGCCACCGTCACATTACCGTTAATGGTAATGTGGTAAATATTCCTTCGTACATCCTCCGTCCTGGTGACATTGTTGGTGTTCGTGAGAAGTCAAAGTCTCTGGAGGTTATTGTCAACTCAGTAGAATCACGTAGAAACAAGTATTCTTGGTTAGAGTGGGATGCAACTTCAATGACTGGTAAGTTTATGAACCGTCCAGAAAGAAGTGAAATTCCTGAAAATATCAAGGAACAATTCATTGTTGAACTTTACTCTAAGTAGTAACTAACGCAACGACTATGGCAATACTAGCATTCCAAAAGCCCGACAAGGTAATAATGCTCGAGGCAACCGATACGTTCGGACGCTTTGAATTTCGTCCACTCGAACCTGGCTACGGGATTACCGTAGGTAACGCCCTTCGCCGCATTTTACTTTCGTCTCTAGAGGGCTATGCGATTACTACTGTTAAGATTGCCGGTGTGGATCATGAATTCTCTGCAATCCCTGGGGTTATAGAGGATGTCGTAAAAATCATCCTTAACCTAAAGCAACTTCGATTTAAGAAGATTGCTGAGGGTGTAGACTCAGAAAAGGTTACGGTTACCATCTCTGGACAAAATGAGTTCAGGGCTGGTTTCCTTTCGAATTTCCTCACCTCGTTTAAGGTGCTTAATCCAGATCTTCTCATCTGCCGTATGGAACCAGATGTGAAACTTCAGATTGAGTTGACCATTAACAAGGGTAGAGGCTATGTGCCTTCTGAAGAAAACAAACCTGTTGATGCTGAGTTTGGGCTGATACCAATTGACTCCATCCATACTCCAATCAAGAACGTAAAGTTTGCAGTTGAAAACTACCGTGTAGAGCAGAAAACTGACTACGAGAAACTATTATTAGAGATAACCACCGATGGTTCAATCCAACCAAAGGAGGCTCTTAAGGAGGCGGCTAAAATATTGATTTATCACTTCATGTTATTCTCTGACGAGAAGATCACCCTCGATTCTGATGAAAAATTCACCAACGAGGAGTTTGATGAAGAGGTTCTTCATATGCGCCAAATGCTTAAGACCAAACTGGTTGATATGGATCTATCAGTTCGTGCCCTTAACTGCTTAAAGGCTGCTGAGGTTGAAACGTTAGGTGATTTGGTTAAATTCCACCGCAATGACTTGCTGAAGTTTCGTAACTTCGGTAAGAAGTCGCTCACCGAACTTGATGAACTGCTTGATTCCATGAGTATATCATTCGGAATGGACGTTTCTAAGTACAAACTTGACAAGGAATAGCTAAACAATGAGACATAACAAAAAAATCAACCATTTAGGTAGAAAGAGCGGACACCGCAAGGCGCTTCTATCTAACTTGGCGTGCTCGCTAATTCTTCATAAGAGAATTACGACTACCGTAGCTAAGGCGAAGGCTTTGAAGATGTACGTTGAACCTCTTATGACCAAGTCGAAAGAAGATTCAACTCACAATCGCCGTGTGGTATTCAGCTACCTAAAGAATAAGTATGCAGTTTCTGAACTTTTCCGTGAAGTATCTCAGAAGATTGCAAACCGTCCTGGTGGTTATACCCGTATCTTGAAGATTGGATTCCGTCCTGGTGATGCTGCAGAAATGTGCATCATCGAGCTGGTAGATTACAACGAAACCTACACCAAGGCTCCAGAACAAGATAAGAAGGCTGCTGCTAAGACTACTCGTCGTGGCCGTACCAAGAAATCAGAAACAGCTCCTGCTGCTATCGACACTGTTAAGGAAGTAAAAACCGAAGGTGAAGAGTAGTAGCTGTAAGGCTAGTACGATATTTTTTGAGTATCTTTGAGGGGAAAAGGGAAACCTTTTTCCCTCTTTTTTTAACAACTATCATCACTAATTACAAATACTATGGGTCAAATAGTTAGCGTTCACGCTCGTGAAATCTTGGATTCTCGTGGTAATCCAACTATCGAAGTAGAAGTTACAACCGCTAGTGGTGCTTTTGGTCGTGCTGCTGTTCCATCTGGAGCATCAACTGGCGAAAACGAAGCACTAGAACTACGCGATGGTGATAAGGGTCGCTACCTAGGTAAAGGTGTGCTAAAGGCAGTTCATAACGTTAACGAGGTTATTGCTCCAGAAATTCTAGGCATGTTCGTTGGCGAGCAAGTTGCAATTGACAAGAAGATGATTGCCCTTGATGGTACCGCTACTAAGAGCAACCTTGGTGCAAATGCTATTCTTGGTGTATCGCTTGCTGTTGCTAAGGCTGCTGCAAACTTTTATGGTCTTCCACTTTACCGTTACATTGGTGGAACCAACGCTAAGACTCTTCCTGTTCCTATGATGAACATCATCAACGGTGGTTCTCACTCTGATGCTCCTATCGCATTCCAAGAGTTTATGATTCGCCCAGTTGGTGCTACTTCGTTCCGCGAAGGTCTTCGTATGGGTGCTGAAGTATTCCACGCGCTTAAAAAAGTTCTTCACGATCGTGGTCTTTCTACCGCAGTAGGTGACGAAGGTGGTTTCGCTCCAACCCTTAACGGTACTGAAGATGCTCTTGAGTCTATCATCAAGGCTATCGAAATTGCTGGTTACAAGCCAGGACGTAAGAGCGAAGGTGGTCAGGTTTCTATCGGTCTTGACTGTGCTTCTTCTGAGTTCTTTAAGGATGGCAAGTACGACTATACTAAGTTCGAAGGTGCTAAGGGTAAGGTTCTTTCTTCGGAAGAGCAAGCCGCATTCCTTGAAGGTCTTGTTAACAAGTACCCAATCGACTCTATCGAGGATGGTATGGGCGAAAACGACTGGGCTGGTTGGAAGATTCTTACCGACAAGCTTGGTAACCGTTGCCAGCTAGTTGGTGATGACCTATTCGTAACCAACGTAGACTTCCTTAAGAGAGGTATCGAAGAGGGTTGCGCTAACTCAATCCTTATCAAGGTTAACCAAATTGGTTCACTAACTGAGACCCTTGATGCTATTGAAATGGCTCACCGCGCAGGTTACACTTCTGTAACTTCTCACCGTTCGGGTGAAACTGAAGATTCTACCATCGCTGATATCGCTGTTGCTACTAACTCTGGTCAGATTAAGACTGGTTCGATGAGCCGTTCTGACCGTATGGCTAAGTATAACCAGCTGCTTCGTATCGAAGAGGAACTTGGTGAAGAGGCTATTTACGGTTACGAAAAGATTTACCGTAAGTAATTTCCTTATAATAATACAGAGAAGGCTGGAGCGTTGCTTCAGCCTTTTTTTGTGCCGATGCCGTTGCAAAAAGAAACCGACCTGCGCTTCTCAGCAGAGGTCGGTCATTAGTGATGTTGTATATTAAAATCGTTGATTCAATCTTAATAGTGTATAACCAATATTCATCACATGCCCATAAGACGTTGAATTGCTCGAAAAGTGACGCTTGGCATGGTTAATTGGGGTTAATCGTATGCATTCCCATTTGGCGATAAAGTATCTACCAATGGTCTTTCCCTGCTACTTTACCATCTCAAACTTGCTGCCTGTTTGGTCGATGATGGTTTTCTTCCAATAATCGGGCAGCTCGGGCTGTATGGGCGATGCGGGGAAGCCGTATGGGTTGCGGAGGAACTTGCCGTCCTTCTCCTTTTTGATGTTTCCATCAATATACTTTACAAGGAGGTAGTTCGAGAAATCGATCCAGCGCTTGACGGTGTTGTTCCCTAGATCGACAGAGAAGCTGGTGATGTATTCGCGGGCTTCGTCGGGATTGCTCTTGTACAGCTCGGCAGCAGCCGCGTCGGTAGCCTTGGCGAATAGCTCGTTGCGATCCTCCATCTCCTTTTGCAGCTTCTTGATGTCTTGGCTAATTACATCGTAGCGGAGGTAGGCAAAGTTCGAAACGCGGTTAAAGGCCCAGAAGGCTGAGGTTGGCGAGTAGGTAAGCATGTCGCCATTGCCTTCGGCCCAGCATTCGGGTACGCGGGTCATGCCGCAGTAGAAGGGGACGTACACGCACGATGCTGCATCATCAACACCAAACCAGCTGATGCCGCCAATGGCATTGGGCAGCCACGAGCGCATTTGGGCAATAAAGGAGAAGCCCGTTTGCTGGGTGGCGGTGGTGCGCTCGTGGAAGTACTCCTTGCCGTTGTACTTCCAGGTCATTGGGCGCCAGCGGTAGGGGAGGGCGTGTGGGCCGGCACCGATATCCTTGCTCATGTCGAACTCGGTTCCTTCGAGGTGGTTGCGCTTGAAGCCCATCAGGTCGCGGGGCGATAGCTTGCGGTTGGGCTTTACGTAGAGCGGCATGCGGTGCGCTAGGTTTTTCCCGGTAACGTAGTCGAGGTACTTGTCCATGCCGTCGGAGGCGGAGTTGAACATCGCCCAAACCCGAAACTCGCTAAAGCGTGCTGCGCCAAAATCAACAGGTGCGTAGGTGTCCGAGAAACTAAAGTCGCTATCGGCTCCGCTAAACCACTTCTTGTTGCGGGCGTAGCTAATGACGTCGTTGGCGTAAACCACCTCAACTTCGGGATTGAAGATCTTATCGATATTCTTAAAGCTGATGGAGGTCTTCCCGTTTTCGAGAGGGAAGGTGGTGATGCGGGCCTGGTTGGCGTGGGCGCTGATGTACCCGTCGGGGATGCGGATGGCAACCCAGAGCGCACCTTTATCCTTATTATATGCTCTCTTCGATTTCTTGTCGGTTGCCCAGTTGGTGCCCTTGCCGGTCATCTCCAGAATCCACACCTCGTTGGGGTCGCCAATCGAAAAGGATTCCCCACCGCCGTAGTAGCCGTACTGATCTACCAGCTCGGTCATCACCTTGATGGCTTCGCGGGCTGTTTTGGCGCGCTGTAGCGCTAGGAACATTAGGCTGCCGTAGTCGATGGTGGCGGTTGTATCGTCGAGCTCGCGCCGACCGCCAAAGGTGGTTTCGCCAATGGCTACCTGATGCTCGTTCATCAGCCCTACCACCGAGTAGGTGTGGGCTGCTTGTGGAATTTGGCCCAGCGGCTTGTTGGTGCCTCGGTCGAATAGCGAAACCATTGCGCCTGCGGGGTAATCCTTAGCGGGGCGGAAGTAGAGCTCGCCGTAGCGGATGTGCGAGTCGGCGGCGTACGATATCATCGCCGAGCCATCCTTGGAGGCTCCTTTGGTTACCAGGTAGCTGGTGCAGGCGTCGGATGGCTGCGCTTGCAGCAAAAGGAGCGCTGTTAGTGAAAGAAAGATACGTTTCATTAGGTGACGTGTTAATTTTTGCGAGATCGAGATCTCTGTTAAACTTGCTCAGCTGGTTCTTTGTGCAAGGCAAGCAGCCTTGTTTCCTAGCTTGTGGCACAAGAAATGGCAAAAGTAAGAGAAATCGGGAATGGTGCAATTCTTATTAGTCCTTAAGTCAATACAGCTTGTTTTGGTGGAATTCTGCCCCTTGTTCGTCATAATTTGGTTTGGTAATAGTCAATCACCTCCCCAATAATCAGAAACTATGAAAAAGAGAAGAATTATTTTAGCGAGTGCGGCTGCTGCTATTTTGATAGCGGTTGCTGTGTTTATTTCCTGCCAGAAGGAGAATTCGGTTAGCATCGACGAGAGCGTTCAGCCCGCTACCCATCAGCTGGGCTGCTTGATGCTTCCTGCTGAAACATACATGAGCATCGAGCTAAAAGATGCCTCACTTTCGGTGCTTAAGGCAGCGCCTAAGGTCCTAACCCTTAACGTGCCCCCAGTTGGCGATCAGGGAAGCGAGGGTAGCTGCGTTGCTTGGGGAACTACCTACGCCGGGCGTAGCATTAACTGGCAAGCCCTGCATCAGGCCGCTTGGAGCCAATCAGAAAATATCTTTAGCCCCGAATATGTTTATGATCAAATTAAGGTGGGCAGCTGCTCTTCCGGATCTTACGTAACCGACGGGTTGAAGCTGTTGGTAAACCAGGGTGTCGTTCCTTGGAGCATTATGCCTTACAGCGATGTGAATGGCTGTAGCCTTGTGCCAACGGTAGATCAGAAGACGTTGGCGGCTACCTATAAGGTGGCTAGCTACAGTAGGGTTAGCATTACCTCTACCGCCATTAAAGCTGCGCTAGCTTCGGGTAAACCCGTTATTGTTGCAGGTCCTGTAAATATTGCATTCATGTACCTAAGAGGGACTTCTGTCCTCAAAAACTTTACGGGACGATCGCTAGGCGGGCATTGCTACTGTGTTGTTGGGTACGATGATGGCAAGCAGGCTTTCAGGATTATGAACTCTTGGGGCACCTCTTGGGGCACGAATGGTTTTGGTTACATAGGCTATAGCTACGTTTCCAGATGGTGGCAGGAAGCTTACGTGCTTAACTAACTGCGAAAAAAGTATGCAGATTTGTGTAGGGCGGCAGGAACTTGTACCGGTTTACTTGCTTGGATCAGCAATGTGTGCTTGAACCTTATGCTTATTTAGGTAATCTTCCCTGATTGTGCTTGTAGCCGCATCTTTCTGTTGCCCGTATTCTCGTATCACGCAAATAGGCCGCTCTTTTGAGCGGCCTATTTTACTAATGGTATTTTGCGGCTGTAGCGCTTACTTGTTTATCAGTTTCTCTACTGCCTCTCTAAGTTCTGCACCATGAAGTCCTCTAGCCACGATTTTTCCATCTTTTCCTACCAGAATGGTGCATGGTATCGAGTATATAACATAGAGCTTGGCGGCTTCGCTCTGCCAGTACTTAAGGTCGGAGATGTGGTTCCAGATGAGGCCATCTTTTTCGACGGCTGCCTTCCATGGTTCGTAGCTCTTGTCTAGCGAGATGCCTACCATTTCGAGTCCTTTAGGATGGAAGTCGTTGTAGAGCTTTACCATGTTGGGGTTCTCCCTGCGGCATGGCCCGCACCACGATGCCCAGAAGTCGATTACGAACACCTTGCCCTTAAGCGAGGCTAGCTCGAATTCTTTGCCATCGAGGGTGCCTAGCTTGATGTTGGGGAATTCGGCTCCTACATCGGCCTTCTCTAGGCGGCTGATTTGCTCGTTGATCTCCTTTACGATGGTCGATTTCTTTACCTCGTCGGAGTAAAGGCTTAGGTACCCCTTTAGGTCGGCAGCGCTTGCGCCGTAGATGAAGTCCGACTTAACAATGTAGGGCGAAACTACCGACTTGGCGTAGGTGCTGATGCTTTGCTTGTTGTAGGCATCCAAGGCATTTTCGAGGGAGTCCATCTTGGTTCCGATCTGCGCCTTCTGGTCGGCTGTCAGCTTGTCCTTCTGGTCTCTCAGCTTCGAGTTTAGCTTCACTAGAGCATCGTAGAAGGTCTTTTTCCCCTTCTCGTAGGCGTTTAACTGGTCCTGGGTGGCATTTCCTTCGATGGTGGGAGCCAGTGTGAGGTTCTTCTCCTTGTCGATGCCGCCGTGGTAGGTGGTGGTGCCCTTATCAACAAAGAAGACCTTCATGGGCGACTTGTAGGCGCCCAGGTGCACCGTGCATAGTTCGGAGGCATCTACGGTTCCCTTAAAGGTGAACTCGCCATTCTTCATTGTTGTCTTTTGCCAGAATTGCTCCTTGTTGTTCACAATCTTAAAAAGAACGACCGAGTCGGCGGTCATCCCGTCTACCTTGCCCTTGATTTGGAAGGCGTTTTGGGCAAAGATTGATGGGCAAAACCCCATCATTGCAAGGCATAGGCCCAGCTGCATTCTTGTTACGCTCATTGTATTGCTGTTTTATGTAAGCCGATGGGGGTCCATTGGCTCGGTTAGGTTTATCCTAAGCACTGCAGTTTAGACAGCAGTGTGGGCTGATCCTTTGAACTCCTACTGTTAAATAGTGGAAAGATTGCGAATCCGAGCGGCTATTCGGGGGCTTCGCCGCTTATGCCTGAGTCCGTAGAGGGCTTTGGGCTCGCCTTCTTCGCCTTTTTCTTATCGCGGAACGTCTTTTGGTGCTTCATCTTGGCGCGGTACTCCTTGTTCTTGGCCTCGATGTTCGAGAGCGTCCGCGTCCACGCCTCGCTGGGGGCAATCACCGTCATCGCCTCAACAAACATCCAGATTTCTCGGATGGCTGCCTCGTATTCCTTCTTTAGAGATGATGGCGGTGGCGTTTGCCGCAGCTCGTTCTTCAGGTCGATCTTTCGGTTGGAGGCATCGTAGAACAGCGCCTGGACGCTTTCGAACTCGGCAACCGCCTGCCTGAGCCCCAGCTGCTCGATGGCGCTGGTGGCGCTTTCGGTGCCTAGGTGCAGGAGCAGCTGCTGGATGTCCAGCGTTTCCTGCAGGTTGCGCTTGGCGTTTAGCCGGTTGCCGCAGCGCTTGATGAGGCCCATCAGCAGCTTGCCCTGGAGCACATCGTGGTCGCTGGGCGAGTAGAGCGCTGCAATAATGAGGTGGCGCAGGCGCAGGAAAGCCCTGTCGCGGTTGCGGTCGAGCTTCCGAATCGGTTCGTTCGACCTTCGCACCACCGTAAACGAGCTGGAGTACTGGGCGTGCTTCTCCAGGAACAGGGCAATGTGCTCGTCGCCTCGGTAACTCTCCATCGAGGGGACGGTTAGGATGTGCACCAGCTCGCTACCGTAGGCGGCGAGCATCGACGTGTTAAGTCGGAACAGCGAAAGCGATTTTTCCATACGCTTAGATTTATCATTGTAGGGTAATCGATGTCTCTACCCCTTGGGCCGATCATCTAGGTGCCGCAAACGGCCTTCGGATATGTCGGGAAGCTCATCTACCTTCCGGTTTCGACATCTTTTGCCTGCAATATTTATTTCTATCAGCAATATACAAATATTGCAGCGCAATAATGAAATATACCAGCAGAAAATGGGTATAGCAGCATAAATATTAAAATTATATCGGAATAATCGAATATTTAGGATGCTATACTAAAATTCACCAGTCGAATTTAAATATTGCGCTGCAATAATTTGCTTTTCTGGTGATAGTTGAATATTGCAGCTTCTGTTAACCCTAATCGGTTGAGAGATGGCCTGCCGTAGCTCTGCGGAGGTTCTTACCCGATGCCATTTGAACGTTCTCTCCGCAAGGGAGGCTGTTTATGGTGCAGGGATGGATTCCCCTTGGGGTGCGGCGGGGAAATATTGAAGGGGGATGAGCCTCCGTTGTCCGTAGAGATGGGTCTCAGACCCGTCTCCCTGTTGGGGCAAAAGAAAAAGACAGGTTTCAGACCCGTCTTTATGTTGGTGGTAAAAGAGTGAGACGGGTCACAGACCCGTCTCTACGAGAAAATGCAAAATGGGGTTTTACCTCACCCGAATTACGATCACCTTGGTGTTGATGGTGCTGTTCTTTTGGAATACGCGCTGCTCCTCGAATCGGAGGGTGTCAATCCCCGACCTTACTGCCCGAAACTTCCAGATGGTGTAGATGGGGCCGCCGTACTTCCGGGTGTTGGAAGCGCTCCAACGGATAACCCTGATGCTATCCACCACGCTTACCTGCGCCCGGTTTTTCCACAGCCACAGGTAGCCGCCTCCGGTATGCTCGAGCAGCCTAAAGGTGATGGTACCGCCTTTCCTGATCTCGTAGTAGGGCTTCGGATCGGGTGCCTTGGGCTCCTGCGCGCTGGCAGCGCCTAGGGTGGCGATTGCCATAAGGATGAGCAGTGCGATTTTCTTAGCCATGCCGTAGGTCGGTTGTTGTGGGTTGTAGCCGTTTTACGATCTCTCGCCCGATCACCACCCCGTTTACCGAGGCCTGCATCAGGCCGCGGGTGATGCCCGCGCCATCGCCGCCGAGGTAGAGGTTGCGGATGGAGGCCGACTGGAAGTCGTCATCAACCTTAATGATGCTGGAGTAGAACTTCACCTCCACGCCGTAGAGCAGCGTCTCGTCCGACGCCAGGCCGGGCGTAACCTTGTCGAGCGCCTGTATCATCTCCATAATATCGATGAGGATGCGGTGGGGCAGCACCAGGCTGATGTCGCCGGGCACGGCATCCTTTAGGGTGGGGATGATGTTGTTGCGGTAGAGGCGCTCGTGGGTGGTGCGGCGGCCGCGCACCAGGTCGCCGAAGCGCTGCACCAGCACGCGGTTTTGGGTGAGCATGTTGGCCAGCCGGGCGATGTGCTTGCCGTACTCGATGGGCTGGTTGAACGGCTCGGTGAACTGCTGCGACACCAGCAGCGCGAAGTTGGTGTTGTCGCTTTTCAGCTCCTTGTAGCTGTGGCCGTTTACCACCGCCAGCCGCTCGTCGTAGTACTCCGACGATACGAAGCCGCCGGGGTTGGCGCAGAAGGTGCGCACCTTGTCGTCGAACGTTTTGGTGTAGTGGATGAGCTTGGCCTCGTAGAAGCTGTCGTTAATCTCCTGCATGATCTCGTTGCGGCACTCCACCCGCACGCCGATGTCCACAATGCCCACCTCGGTGGTGATGCTCTCCTTGGCGCACTGCCTAAAGAGCCAGTCGGCCCCCTCGCGCCCAACGGCTACCACCACGTACGGCGCCTCGAAGTCGCCCTTGCCGCAGCGCACGCCCTTTATCGCGCCATTCTCGATGATGAGGTCAGTGACCGGCGTGTTGAACTTCACCTCCACGCCCTTTGATGCCAGGTGGTCGTACAGCTTGCCGTACAGCTCCTGCGTTTTTTCGGTGCCCAGGTGGCGAACGGGGCAGTGCACCAGCTTCAGGTTGGCGTCGATGGCGCGGCGCTGGATGTCGCGCATCTGCGGGGTGAAGTTTTGCCCGTGGACGAGGGTGTCCGCCCCAAAGTCGAGGTAGATCCTATCGGTATAGTCAATCAGTTCCATCGTTGGCTCGATGCCGAGGTAGTCGGGCAGCGTGCCACCCACCTCGTGCGATAGCGACAGCTTGCCGTCGGAGTAGGCGCCCGCGCCCGCCCAGCCCGTGGTGATGCTGCAGGGCTTGCAGTGTATGCAAATCCCACCGTTGGTGTGCTTGGGGCAGCTGCGCCTGGCCATACTGCGCCCCTTCTCGAGGATGAGGATGCGCAGGTTGGCGCCTGCCTTTACCAGCTCGTAGGCCGTAAAAATGCCGGCAGGACCGGCACCTACAACTATAACGTCGTATTGGTTCATGATAATAGCGTTGTAGATGTAAACGTATGGTATATCCGCTACGCGGAAATCATTCGATATCTCACCTGGTTTCTACCAATCCTAATCCGCTACGCGGAATAGTTGCGCGTCATTTCACCCCTTGGTTTCATGGCTATTCGGATGAGCCGTAAATGGGGGCTTGCCCGTAGGGCATTGCGATTTGTAGAAATCTAGTACCCGTTCATTCAAATTGCCCGCAGGGCATAAGCAAGGTTGTTCAAAGAACCTGAATGTGTGTATTCCCTTCGATTTGATGCAGTATGGTATATCCGCTACGCGGAAATGCATTCGAGATCTCACCTAGTTTCTACAAATCCTAATCCGCTACGCGGAATAGTTGCGCGTCATTTCACACCTTGGCTTTATGGCTATTCGAATGGGCTGTAGATGGGGGCTTGTCCGTAGGACATTGCGATTTGTAGAAATCTAGTACCCGTTCATTCAAATTGCCCGTAGGGCATAAACTCGATTATTCAAAGAACCTGAACATGTACGATTCATTAAACTCGAGACTGTTTTTATTGAGAATGTCTAGGTATTCCTGCCTGAAAGTCCTCTTCTTGTGATGATTCTCTTGCCCTTCAATGTATCGAATAGCTGCATCAATTTGTGATCTGCTGTACGAAAAAGCACCATACCCTTCTTGCCACTCAAAATGCCCAAGGCAGAGATTGTTCTTGTTTATGAATAAGGAGGAGCTACGTTTGATTTCATAAACAGTTTCCGATATCGATTTTGTTGGGTTGAATCCAATCAGTATATGGACATGGTCTACATATCCGTTTATCTTAAGCGGTTTATGATTCATCCCGTTTATAATAGCACCAATGTACTCGAATAATCGTGGTCGGATGGCGGATGTCAATATTCTATCACGATGCTTTACGGCGAAGACGAGATGAATGTAGACTTGCGTGAAAGATTGCGGCTTCATTGCAATGGCATTGGTTCCTATCGTAAATGCTGAATCAATACGAGATCGTAAATTGATTGCTACATCAGATATGGGGAAATAAAAATGGACGAAAATACTGCCGATATGGCAATGGTAACCAGGATTATCACCAGCAGGCTAATTAGAAAGAAGGTGGGCTGCCTGTCTTTGGGCGTTTTCATCATTGGCCGAAGGCCTAGGTAAAGGATGTAAAGCCCGTAGATGCCGGCTATCATCTGGATAAATGCCATGGCTGGGAAGATGAGCACCACGCCTGCAACCAGCGAAGGGGTGTAGGAGTAGGCCACCAGCGTAAAGGCCCGGCCGAAGTTTCTTTCAGATCCAAATGATGGCGCCAGAAATCCGATCACCCAGGACGCCAGGTACACCGACAGTATGGTGGATACGTACGAAATAAACCCCTGGCGGATGCCGGTGCCGATGGCGCCTTCGACATGGATAATCTCGCCGTACGACACCCCCATAACCCCGAAGCCGATGAAGGTGGCAACCGCAGGTATTAGGGCAAGAACAAAGAGGTACTTAAAGAGCAATGTCTGCGCAGGAGTATTCTCTCTATTGATGGTTTGCCATTCCGACTCTGGGGCGATGATGATCTGCTTTACACGTTCGAAGAGGTTCATGGTTTGCATTTTTTTGTTGAACCAGCACAAGTTACGCCATCAAAATGACGAATGCATAGCTTCACATCTGCCGAAACGGAATTGGTGATATCAAAAAAGAGTTAACGTGGCTGTTTGTTGGTTTAGAATGATGAAATAGCGTTGAGCCCTTCCTACAAATTGCTAACTTTGTGCGCATAATTCCAATCTACGGTTCAATGATACTTTTCTTTAAGGGTACTTCTCCCGTTTTCTACGCAGTAGATGTAAAGCATCCTCTTTCGGATGAGGATATCGCAAAGCTTTGTTGGCTATTTGGTGATGCCACGGCAATAAAAGAAAGCGCGCTGAGCGGTTTCTACGTTGGGCCGCGCCGCGAGATGATTACTCCTTGGAGTACAAATGCCGTCGAAATTACTCAGAACATGGGAATCGACGGCATTTTTCGTATCGAAGAGTTTTTCGAAGCCGCCAGCGCCGATGCGCAGTTTGACCACATGCTGCAGCGCCTTTACACCAACCCCGGACAGGAAATCTTTACCATCAACAAGCAGCCCGAGCCTATTGTGTACATCGAGAACATCGATGAGTTCAACAAGAGCGAAGGCCTTGCGCTTAGCCAGGAGGAGGTGGAATACCTTAACGAGGTAAGCCGCCAAATCGGTCGTAAGCTTACCGACTCGGAGGTGTTCGGCTTCTCGCAGGTGAACTCGGAGCACTGCCGCCACAAAATCTTCAACGGTACCTTTGTTATCGATGGCGAAGAGCAGGAAAAGTCGTTGTTCCAATGGATCAAGCGCACCTCGCAGGAGCATCCCGGCAGGTTGGTTTCGGCCTACAAGGATAATGTAGCCTTTATCGAAGGCCCCAAAGCCGAGCAGTTTGCTCCGGCAACGCACGATAAGCCCGACTACTTTCAGGTAAAAGATATCGATACGGTGATCTCGCTTAAGGCGGAGACCCACAACTTCCCAACAACCGTAGAGCCATTCAACGGAGCTGCTACTGGTACTGGTGGCGAGATTCGCGACCGTCTTGCAGGAGGTAAGGGATCGCTTCCAATTGCCGGAACTGCCGTTTACATGACATCGTACCCCCGTTGCGAGGAAAACCGAGAGTGGGAGCAGGCAACTCAACCCCGCGAGTGGCTTTACCAAACTCCAGAGGAAATACTTGTTAAGGCATCGAACGGTGCCAGCGACTTCGGTAACAAGTTCGGTCAGCCGCTTATCTGCGGTAGCGTTCTTACCTTCGAGCACTTCGAAAACTCCAAAAAGTTTGGCTTCGACAAGGTGATAATGATGGCTGGCGGTGTTGGCTGGGGCAAGAAGGCTGATAGCCTAAAAGGTCACGCCGAGGTTGGCGATAAGGTTGTGGTAATGGGTGGCGATAACTACCGTATCGGTATGGGCGGTGGCGCTGTTTCGTCGGTTGCCACCGGCGAGTACGCCAACAGCATCGAGCTAAATGCCGTTCAACGTTCGAACCCAGAGATGCAGAAGCGTGCTGCCAACGCCATTCGCGCCATTGTTGAAAGAGATGAAAATCCAGTAGTTTCCATCCACGACCACGGTGCTGGTGGTCACCTTAACGCGCTTTCGGAGCTGGTTGAGGAGAAGGGTGGAAAGATAGATATTACGAAGCTGCCTGTTGGCGATCCAACGCTATCGGCAAAAGAGATTGTAGGTAACGAGAGCCAGGAGCGCATGGGACTTCTTATTAAGGAGAAGGATGCCGAGTGGCTTAAGAACGTATCCGATCGCGAGCGTGCACCAATGTACGTTGTAGGTGAGATCACCGGCGATATGCGCTTTTCGTTCGTTAATCCGCAAACCGGCGAAAAGCCAATCGACTTAAAGCTGGAGCATTTCTTCGGAAAGCCACCTCGCACCTTTATGCGCGATAGCGCTAAGGTCGAGAAGTTCGCCGAGATTACTTACGATAAGGCAAAAATCCAGAGCTACATCGAGCAGGTTCTTCAGCTCGAGGCTGTGGCTTGTAAAGATTGGCTCACCAATAAGGTAGACCGTTCGGTTACTGGTCGTATTGCCCATCAGCAGTGCGCAGGTCCGCTTCAATTGCCATTAAACAACCTTGGTGTTGTGGCGATGGATTATCAGGGCGAACGTGGTATTGCAACTTCAATAGGTCATGCGCCCGTAAGTGCCATGGTCGATCCTGAAAATGGTTCTATCCTATCAATTGCCGAAGCGCTTACCAACCTTGTATGGGCTCCCATTGAGCAAAAACTTGATGGCGTATCGCTCAGCGCAAACTGGATGTGGCCATGTAAGAATGAGGGCGAAGATGCACGTCTATACAAGGCAGTAAAGGCAGTTAGCGACTTCTCTGTTGCCCTTGGGGTAAACATTCCAACGGGTAAGGACTCGCTTTCGATGACCCAAAAGTATAAGGATGGCGATGTGGTTTACTCGCCTGGAACCGTTATCATCTCTACTGTTGGCGAGGTAACCAACATCCGCAAGGTGGTAAGCCCAGCACTCGAAAACGACACAAAGACTTCGTTGATATACGTTGATTTCTCGAAGAGCGCATTTAGCCTTGGAGGAAGCTCTTTTGCGCAGGTGGTAAATCGCCTTGGCGAGGATACGCCAACCGTTGCCGATGCTGCTTACTTCAAGATCGCGTTCAACACATTGCAGAACTTGGTTGAAGAGGGTAAGATTCTCGCAGGACATGATATATCTGCTGGTGGTCTTCTAACCGCTCTTCTCGAAATGACCTTCTCGCATAACGGACTAGGATTGAAGGTTGATCTTTCATCTTTAGGCGAGGCTGATGCCGTTAAGGTTCTCTTCAGCGAAAAGCCATCGGTGCTTATTCAGGTTGCCGATGTTGATGGTGTTGCTGCAGCTCTTAAGGCTGCTGGCTTGAGTTTCTCTGTAGTTGGCTCGCCTGTTGTCGGAAATGCTGTTGAGGTTAGCGTTAATGGTGCTAGCTACTCGTTCGATATTCCATCGCTACGCGATAAGTGGTTTAAGACCTCCTACCTGCTCGATCGTAAGCAAAGCGGCGAGCAAAAGGCAAAGGAGCGCTTCGAGAACTACAAGAAGCAGGAGCGTCAGTTCAAATTTAATCCCAATTTCACGGGTAAGTTTGCTCAGTTTGGTATCGATCCTAAGCGTAGAACTCAAAGTGGCGTAAAGGCTGCCATTATTCGCGAAAAAGGCTCGAACGGCGATCGTGAAATGGCCTACTCGCTCTACCTTGCAGGTTTCGATGTTAAGGACGTTCACATGACCGACCTTATCACCGGACGTGAGACACTCGAAGATGTAAACTTCATCGTGTTCGTAGGTGGATTCTCTAACTCCGACGTACTTGGTTCTGCAAAGGGCTGGGCTGGTGCCTTCCTTTACAACCCTAAGGCAAAAGAAGCGTTAGATAAGTTCTACGCTCGTAAGGATACGCTTAGCTTGGGCGTTTGCAACGGCTGTCAGCTAATGGCTGAGTTAGGTTTGGTTTATCCTGAGCACGAACAGAAGCATAAGATGCTCCATAACGATACCCATAAGTACGAATCGTCCTTCTTAACCATAGATGTGCCAAAGAACAACTCAGTTCTGTTTGGCTCGATGGAAGGGCAGACCTTAGGTATTTGGGTTGCGCATGGCGAGGGTAAGTTCAACTTCCCATACGAAGAAGGTCGTTACAACATTGTTGCCAAGTATAGCTACGAGCAGTTCCCTGGCAATCCCAATGGCTCGATGTACAATGCCGCTGGTGTTGCTTCTGCAGATGGACGCCATCTAGCAATAATGCCACACTTCGAGCGTGCAATCTTCCCTTGGCAGTGGGCGCACTACCCATCGGCTCGCAAAAACGAAGAGGTATCACCTTGGATAGAGCCTTTTGTTAATGCACTTAATTGGATTAAGAAGCACTAGTAGATTTAGATTTTACCATTATAAAAGCCCCAGCAAGTTGTTGGGGCTTTTTTGTTGCATGCAAATGCGCCTGTTTAGCTTTTTTGAGGCTCTTGTTTTCAACATTATTAGGTTAATAAAGGTTGTGCATTTAAAATAAGTTGAAACGATGAAGTTTTTGAATTTGCTTATAGGAGTCGTTCTTGTAGGAACCATCTCCTGTCAACAACAAAGAAGCACGAAAGACGCTGTTAAGGAAGTTACAACTTCTGATATTTTTTCTGATTCTACACGGATCATAGGTAAGCGCTTGCGTTTAACATACCCAGAATATACCGTTTTCGAGTCATTTAAATCCGATTCGACAATCGCTTGGACAAGCGTGAATATTGATGGAGAGCGGGACGAAGGATTCGAAGATATGAGTTACTTCCTAGTTGAGGATAACATCCATTTTGTAGAATGGGTTACCAAGGAAGGTGAGGTAATAAGCCAGGTGTTGGATACAAAAGGAATGAAAGTTTATACAATAGTTAACCATCTTGATAGAGGCAAGAAGCCTGTGAAGCAGAAAAAAGAAGCATTAAGCGGTACAATCAAATATTTGAAATAAATTTCCCCGATGTTTGTGCTAGGCCAAGATTTAGTCTTGGCCTTTTTGTTGGACAGTTGAGGTGTGATGTTTTTCTGTAAGTGATTTCTTTCAACGAGATTACAGTATTTACTCGATATAGGCCGTGAGGGTATAGAAATTATAACATTCCAAGTCTTAAAAACTATTGATGTGGTTTGTTAATGTGGCTCGATTTGTAGATATTTGTCCGCTATGAAAAACATGTTACAACAGGCATAGAGCATGGGGGTGATGCTACTCTTAAAAGGGATAATTGTTGGGTTGTTGGCGTCCGTTCCGCTTGGTCCTATTGGCGTGTTGTGTGTTCAACGAACTATAAATAAAGGGCGGCTCTCCGGCTTTTTTTCGGGTATGGGGGCTGCTTGTGCTGATACTTTTTTTGCTACTGTAGCAGGGTTTAGCCTTAGTTTTATAGTGGATTTTGTTGAGGAGTGGAAAACTGAATTTCAAATTGGGGGAGGAATTTTAATATTCTTACTTGGTTTGAAGATTTTCATGACCAATCCGATATCGCAAATGCGCAAGACCCGAAGGCAAAAGAATCGTCTCTTTGAAGATTTCGTTTCAGTATTTTTGCTTACTGTTTCAAATCCAATGGCGATTTTCCTTTTTGTTGCACTTTTTGCTTATGTAAATGTTGTCGCCGATGGTGGAAACTTTATGAGTGCAGGTGCCGTTTTAGGAGGGGTTTTTTTTGGTGCCTCGGTGTGGTGGTTTACGCTTACCTCATTTGTAAATATGTACAGGAAGCGTTTTCGTATACGACAGCTTTGGTGGATTAATAAGATTGCTGGAGGTGTTGTAATGCTAATTGGAATAGCAACAGTTGTGGAACTCCTTTTTAAATAGCTTTTTCTTTTTTTTTATTATTAATATTTTTTCTTTCATTCAAACAAAAAACGCCTCGCAAGAGGCGTTTTTTGTTATAGGTTATTCTTCATCCGGTTTTTGCAGTTCAATTATACCTTCCTGGGTAATTTGATCGCCATATCTATCGTATAGCTTAAACTCCATATACGAGAACGATTGCGATTCCGCAATCTTAATGAAGCATTTGTACTTCCACATCCATTCCATTCGTTTGGAATAGAATCCTCGCTTTAGGTATGCTGCAATGTATGGATGAACGATTAGTTTTATCCATCGAAGCTTGCGCTCCTCTAAAAAGTAGGCCATTTGATTCTCGATTTGCGTGTCGAAAATGATGGCTGGGCTAATTTGACCGGTTCCTTGGCAACTGGGACACTGTTCCGTTGTAGTGATGTGCATTTCAGGGCGAACCCTTTGTCGGGTTATCTGCATAAGCCCGAACTTGGTTAACGGAAGGATGTTGTGCTTCGCTCTATCGGTGGCCATTGCCTCACGCATCTTATCGAAAATCTTTTGCTTGTTTTCGTTGCCATGCATGTCGATAAAGTCAATAACGATAATTCCTCCCATGTCGCGCAGCCTTAACTGGCGAGCTATTTCTTGCACTGCGGTAGAGTTCACCTCAAGGGCATTAGACTCCTGGTTGTCGAGCACTTTGCTGCGGTTGCCGCTATTGACGTCGATAACGTGAAGTGCTTCGGTATGCTCGATGATGAGATATGCACCGCTCTTAAACGAAACAGTTTTGCCAAAGGATGCCTTTATCTGTTTGGAAACCCCATATTGGTCGAAAATAGGAACGTTTCCCTTGTACAGCTTTACAATTTTTTCTTTATCAGGTGCAATGCCGCTGATATATTCTTTGACATCTTCGTAAACGATATCGTCGCTAACGTAGATGTTGGTGAATGAACCGTTGAGCTCGTCGCGGAGGATAGCTGTGGTGCGGTTCATCTCGCTGAGAACTAAGCCTGGTACCGGGGATGTACGTAGTTTTTCGTAAACCAATTCCCATCTGTGGATTAACTCCTTAAGTTCTGCGTCAAGAACAGCTACCTTTTTACCCTCGGCAGCGGTGCGGACAATTACTCCGTAGTGCTGAGGCTTGATGCTTTCGAGAAGCTTTTTAAGGCGTTTCTTTTCCTCGTTCGAACCTATTTTCTGTGATACGGATATCTTTTCGGAAAATGGCATCAGCACCATATTGCGTCCAGCAATTGATATTTCTGATGTTAAACGAGGCCCTTTGGTGGAGATGGGCTCTTTTGCAATCTGTACTAAAATATTCTGTCCAGGAGTAAGCTGCGCTGATATCTTTCCATTTTTGTCGATGTCGTGCTCCATTTTCATGGAGTAGAAAGGGTTGGATTTGGGCTTACGCGCTGTTGCCTGGAGCAAAAATTTAGACAGAGAGCTGAATTGGGGGCCAAGGTCAAGATAGTGGAGGAAGGCATCCTTGTCGTAACCAACATCAACAAAAGCCGCATTTAGACCTGGCATTAGCTTGCGAACTCTCCCGATGTAAATATCACCAACCGAAAACCCTTCTTCGCGGCGTTCGGTGTGAAGTTCGACGAGTCTTTTGTCTTCGAGTTGCGCTATGCTGATCTCTGTCTTGCTAACGTCAATAATAAGTTCGTTACTCACTGTTCTCCTTTTCTTACCTGTTTAATGAAACAAACCTAAAGAATCAAAAAGACTCTTTAGGTTTGATGTTCTTTTTTAGGTTAATGGCAGTCACCTATTTTTTCTTTTTGTGCCTGTTTTTTCTTAAGCGTTTTTTGCGCTTGTGAGTAGCCATTTTATGTCTCTTCCTTTTTTTACCGCTTGGCATGATTGTGATTATTTAAAAGGTTAACTATTTGCTCGATTTTACTGTTGTCTTTACTTTCCCAGTAAAACTTTTAGCAGGCTTAAACGAAGGGATGTTGTGTTCAGGAATAATGATGGTTGTGTTCTTCGAAATGTTGCGAGCAGTCTTTTGAGCTCTCTTCTTAACGATGAACGAACCAAAACCTCTTAAGTAAACGTTTTTGTCTTTCACTAAAGAGTCCTTAATCGCATCCATAAATGCTTCAACTGTCTTCTGTACAGTTACTTTCTCAATTCCGGTATTTTTCGAAATCTCGTTTACGATATCTGCCTTTGTCATGGTTAAAAGCTTTAATTATCAATCGTTTGAATTGTTATGCTTTATTCAGATTGCAAATATATATGATTTATATCTATAAATGAAACACATTTGGATTATTTTTGGTTGCTTTTTTTGCTTTTTCTAGTTGATACTTATGGTATTCTCACAAGTTTTGGTTGAATGGTACGCTGCCAATAAGCGAATATTGCCGTGGAGGGAGACTGTCAACCCCTATTATATATGGGTGTCGGAGGTGATTTTGCAGCAAACCCGCGTTGCTCAAGGAATTGACTACTATCTTTGCTTTATAAGGGCTTTCCCTACTGTGTTCGACTTGGCAGCAGCAGATATTGATAGGGTTCTGAAGGTTTGGCAAGGTTTAGGCTACTATACGCGCGCTCGGAATATGCATGTAACTGCAAAAGAAATTGTGGAAAGGCATAACGGATCATTTCCTAGAACATACAAGGAGTTGATAAAGCTAAAAGGCGTTGGGGACTACACTGCATCTGCGGTTGCTGCCTTTGCATTTGGCGAAGCTGTGGCGGCTGTTGATGGAAATGTGTACCGCATATTTGCCCGTATATTTGGCGTCGACACTCCAATTGACACACAAAAAGGAAAGCAAGAGCTAAAAGCGATAGCGGATAACATGCTTGACAAGGAGCATCCAGGTGTGTACAACCAAGCGATAATGGATTTCGGGGGGACGGTGTGTATGCCTAGGAAGCCCAATTGTCTTTCTTGTCCGGTGATGGAGATTTGCAGTGCGTTTCGTAATCGAAAGGTGGAGCAGTATCCGGTTAAATCGAAAAAGATAAAGCAGACGGAGCGATTCTTTACCTATATAATACCTCAGAAAGGAGGGCAAACCTACATCACAAAGCGGGTAAAGAATGATATATGGAAGTCGCTTTACGAATTTCCGCTTATTGAAACGGATCGGCAGATGGAGGTGGACGAGATCGTAGAAACCGAAGAATGGCAGACGCTGTTTGAAGGGAAACGGGTGGATGTGTTGTACTACTCGGTTCCAAAGAAGTACATGCTGAGCCATCAGCGCATTTTTGTCCGCTTTGTTGTTGCCCGAATTAGCGAAGAATCGCAGCTGTTGAAAGAGAATTTTTCGGCAATAGAATTGTCTAAAGTTCACGATTACTCTACATCTCGGCTTATTGAAAACTTCTTAGCAGCAGAGCCTGTCGAAAAATATTTTAAAAAAGACGATTAATGTTAAATGTTTTATTTGTAATTTGAGCCAGTAATCAATATTTCTCTATGATAAATAAAGTAATTCTTGTAGGAAATGTCGGCGCCGACCCAGAGGTGAGGCGTTTTGACTCGAACACTCCAGTGGCCAATTTCCGTATGGCAACTAGTGAAAACTATACCGATAAGCAAGGTGTACGTCAAACTATTACTGAATGGCATAATATTGTAGCCTGGAGAGGATTGGCCGAAATAGTGGAAAAATACGTGAAGAAGGGATCTCAAATTTACGTTGAGGGCCGTTTGCGTACTCGCAGTTACGATGATGCTAATGGCGTGAAGAAGTATGTTACGGAAATTGTAGCGGATACCATGAAGCTTCTTGGTAGGCGCGAAGGCGAAGGCCATGGCGAAAACAACTCGTATGGTCAGTCAAACTCGGCGGCTATTGCCAGTCAGGTTGAAGAAATTGAGGCAGAAGGCAGCGACGATCTTCCTTTTTAGGTCTGAGCTAATGTTGAAGAGTAGAGGGTGTCTGGTGATGGTGATGCCCTCTTTCTGTTTTTAGGCAGTAGGTGCTGTTTGTCGATTATTCTCTGGAGCCTGTTACCAACTTCCTCTATTTTGCATTGGATGCATTTTGCACTATATTTGCTATGTGCGACTGTCGCGGCTAGTTTAACCTAAAATGAGCGTTTTGGCTGATAGTTTCCCGGATAATATGTTTTTGGGGTTAGATGTAACCTTTCATTCTTTCTCAATTGAATTAGCCTTTCTGCTTCTTACTATTATAGTACTGATCGTTGTTTCCGGGTTGATTGCCGGATCGGAAGTTGCATACTTCTCCCTATCGCTTTCCGATAAAAATAAGCTCAGCAAGAAGAACTCAAAGTCGGCAGGGGTGGCTGTAAGGCTGCTCTCTAAGTCTGACTACCTGTTGAGCGCTATTCTATTTGCCAGTGGTATCGTAAATGTTGCCATTGTTATTCTATCCGGTTATCTGATAAATTCTACCGTAGATTTTAGGAGCGAGCCAACCGCAGGGCTTGTATTCCAGATTGTAGCAATAACCTTAGTCCTTTTGCTATTCGGGCAGATGATGCCTAGGATATTGGCTGCGCATCGTCCCCTTCGGTTTGTGCTTTTTATGGCTCGGCCGCTCGTTGTGATTGTGAGGTTGTTTAAGCCGCTATCGTATCTGCTCATAAGCTCGTCTTCGTTGATTAGCAAGCGTCTTTTTAGAAGGTCGATGCGGAATATATCGATGGACGACCTTTCTGAAGCAATCGATATCGCCGAGCCGAAGTCGCAGGAGAGCCGAAATATTCTAAAAGGTATCGTTGAGTTTGTAAATACGGAGGCTAGCGAGATTATGACTCCAAGGTTGGATGTGGTGGGTGTTGATGTCTCGGATAGCTACGATACGCTTCGAAAGACCGTTTTTGAAACTGGCTACTCCAGAATACTGGCCTACGAGGATTCGCTCGATAACGTAAAGGGGATTTTGTACATCAAGGATTTGCTGCCGTACCTCGACGAAAAATCGACCTTTGGGTGGGCTTCCTTAATCCGTAATCCGTACTTTGTGCCCGAGAATAAGAAGATCAACGACCTGCTGGAAGAGTTTCAGGCAAAGAAGATACACCTCGCGGTGGTGGTTGATGAGTATGGCGGAACGTGCGGGATTGTGTCGCTGGAGGATATCCTCGAGGAAATTGTTGGTGAGATATCGGACGAGTCGGACTTCGACGAGGAGAAGGACTACGTGATGCTGGATGGCAACACCTACCTCTTTGAGGGGAAAACCCTGCTCAACGACTTTGTCAAGGTGTTTGAGGAGGCCGAGGATGTCTTCGATGAGGTAAGGGGCGAGGCGGAAACGCTGGCCGGATTGCTGCTGGAGATCAAGGGCGACTTCCTGCAAAAAGGGGAGGAACTTGCTTTCGGAGATTTCACCTTTAGGGTGGATTCGATTGAAAGGAGAAGAATTAAAAAGGTAAAAGTTACAATACAGCATAAGGATGATGAAGAGTAGACGCTCGTTTTTATACCTGGTCCTATCGGTAGGGTTGGTTTCGCTAATTATGGCATCGTGTGGTGGCAACTACACGCCAAAGCCTAGGGGGTATTTCAGAATTGCCCTACCCAAGAAGTCGTACACGCTCTTCGATTCGGCGGGGTTTCCCTACAGCTTTGATTATCCGAAGTACGCCAAGGTTGCTCCCGATAGGGAGGCTGGTGCTGAACCCTACTGGGTGAACGTTAGCTTCAGGGGGTACAAGGCGGTGCTTCATCTTAGCTACAAGAAAATCAACAACGACCTGCCAACCCTGCTGGAGGATGTGCACGCCTTTGTGTACAAGCACACGATTAAGGCTGATGCCATCCTCGAAACCGGCTACAGCGCTCCCGAGCGCAAGGTGTACGGGACGCTCTACGACATTGAGGGCAATGCCGCTAGCGCCCTGCAGTTCTACCTAACCGACAGCACCAAGAATTTTGTGCGCGGAGCCCTCTACTTCTACACTCGTCCGAATAAGGACTCGCTCGCTCCCGTTGTTGCCTACTTTAGGAAGGACATCGTTCGGTTGGTGGACACCTTTAGATGGAGAAGGTAGCATGGCGGTAACCTTTATCAGCAGGGATGAGCGGCTGTCGGTTTTCCTTTGGAAGATCGAGGAGGAGCTGCCTATTCTGCTGAAAAGCGCAGCGCTTACCCCGGATGAGCAGGTGCAGTACGAAGCGTTTAGGGCTGAGTCGCGCAAGCGGCAGTGGCTGACGGTTCGGGCGCTTGCCAACAAGGTCTTCGGGCATAAGGCAACGATTACGTATAGCGCCGCTGGTCGCCCATCTTTAGGAGGCGATGGCGCGTATATTTCCATATCGCACGCCGATGCCTATGCGGCCATAACTATTGGTGGGGCCAACCATATTGGGGTAGATGTGGAGAGCATCAACCGGAAGTACACCACCATTCGGCACAAGTTTGCATCCGACGACGAGGCTGCCATCTTCACCGCTAGCGGGTTCGAGGAGAGCCTTTATCTACCTATTATATGGTGCGCCAAGGAGGCTGCCTTTAAGGCGGCTGACTGTACCGATGTCGACTTTATCCGCGATGTGGTGATCACCAGGGTGGAGGCCAACGAGACCTTTACGGCTGGCGAGGTGGAGGTGAGGTTCAATCCGCTAAGGGCCGCTGGAATGTTTAAGTTTACGGTTATAGATAATCACGTTATAGCTTGGGGGAAGTATGAAGGTGTTTAGCGATATGCAGCGCACGATAAGGCGGCGCCCGATGCTGGCGCTGCTGGTTGACCCCGACAAGGTGGGCGATGCCAATAGGAGGGAGGCCCTCATCAGTAAGATTGCCCGCTCGAAGGTGGACCTGGTGCTGGTGGGCGGAAGCCTCATCTTTTCGAGCGTCGAGGAGATTGTTGAGGCGCTAAAGAGGGGGTGCGGTAAGCCGGTGGTGCTGTTCCCCGGGCTATCGTCGCACTTTACGCCCTCGGCCGATGCCATCCTGTTTCTGTCGCTCCTCTCGGGGCGCAACCCCGAATTTCTGATCGGTAACCAGGTGCATGCTGCCATCCCCATCATGAAAAGCGGCATAGAGGTTATCCCCACCGCCTACATTCTTATTGATGGTGGACGAGCCACCTCGGTGGAGTACATGAGCAACACCATGCCCATCCCGGCCAGCAAGTCCGACATTGCGCTTGCCACTGCGGCAGCGGCCCAGCTGCTGGGCTTTCGGATGATCTACCTCGAGGCTGGTAGCGGTGCGCTAAACCACGTTCCGAAGGAGACCATCGCGATGGTGAAGCAGCACGTGAGCCTTCCGGTGATTGTGGGGGGTGGCATCCGAACAGAGGAGAGCCTCCGCGAGGTGCTCGATGGTGGCGCCGACGTGGTGGTGGTGGGCACCGCCTTCGAGGAGGATGCGGGGCTGATCGATCGCTTTGCCGATATCGTAAGCAAAAGAATTAGAGAGGAGGAGCGCTAGGGCTCCTTTTTTTATGGGCATCAATAAGCTGATGTCCACTTTCGGTTATCTGGAAATCGACATCAATAGGTTGATGTGCACTTCCGGGCATCTGGTAAGTGGGCATCAATAAGCTGATGCCTACTTTCGGTTATTTGGAAATCGATATCAATAGGTTGATGTGCACTCTCGGGCATCTGGTAAGAGGGCATCAATAAACTGATGCCCATTTTCGGGTATCTGGAAATCGGCATCAATAGGTTGATGTACGCTTTCGGACATCTGGAAATCGACATCAATAGGTTGATGTGCACTCTCGGGCATCTGGTAAGTGGGCATCAATAAGCTGATGCCCACTTTCGGGTATCTGGAAATGGGCATCAATAAGCTGATGTGTACTTCCGAACAACTGGTAAATGGTCGACCGCCGATGGATGAGCACTGCATACGGTTGGAGGCCGTGCTGAACCAAGCGTAGGGAGGACGCATTAGCCGTAAGGCTAAGGGGAAGTTCAAAATATTCGACTCCTACGGAGTCGTGGTGCTGGGAGGATGATCTATCTACAAACCTTTAATGCCTCTGGCATTATGCTTTTTTCTGAAAAATCCCAGCGGGATTTAAGGTTTGTAGAAAAGGCTTGGCCGCCATACCGACCCGGTACGGGTCGTACTAGAGCATTCAATTTACAGAATTGCTTTTTTCTTAGCCTGACGGCTATGAGCGAAGGGCCGCAACGCCTAGCGGAGCTAAACGAAAATCCCCCAGTAGAAACATCTGCTGGGGGACTCCTATAGTATGGTAGCGGTATGCTATTGAGCTAGCTCGTTGATGGGCTCGCCCGAGGCGGCATTCGACCACGAGATGTCGAGCAGGTTGGCAATCGTAGGGGCGATGTCCGTAGGGTCGACCTTGCTCGAGATGCTCTCGCGCTTGATCTTCCATCCGTACCAGATCAGCGGCACGTGGGTGTCGTAGCTGTAGGGCGAGTTGGACGAGGTGGCCACCTCGTCGGTGTCGATCCAGCCGGGCTGCAGGTTGATCACCACGTCGCCCGAGCGCTGCGCGTAGAAGGAGTTCTGCATCTTCTGCATGATGCCGTCGGTGAAGCTGGTGTACTCCAGCACCGATGCCGGGATGGCCTGCGCCACGCCCGTAAACTGCTTCAGGAAGTTGGCCACCTTGGCCTGCATCTCGCCCAGGTTGATCTTGGAGTCCTCAATCAGCGTATGGTTGAGGTAGATTTGCTTCTGGTGGTAGGCCTTCACCCAATCGCCGCGGCCGTAGGTGGCGTTCAGGAAGATCTTCAGCAGCATCAGGCTGCGGTTGAGCTCGAAGTAGCCTGCAGGAATCTTCTCCTTTTGGATGAACTTGGGCGCGTTGGCCACGCCGTTGTCGGAGGTGAGCACCACGAGCACGTTCTGCTTGCCGATGTTGTCGGCGAGGAACTTGATCAGGTGCGCGATATCCTCGTCGAGGCGGTAGTAGGTATCCTCCATCTCCATGGAGGTGGGCCCGTACTTCTGGCCGATGTGCTTGTTGGCATCGAGGGTGATGGTGAGCAGGTCGGTGGCCTCATCCTTGCCTAGCCCCTCGTTGACGATGGCCGCAATGGCAAAATCCTTGGTGAGGTTGTTGCCGTAGGGCGTGTCCATCAGCTTCTCGTAGGTAGGGCGCGATTTGGACTTCAGCATGCCGCCCAGACCGTTGTCCGGATTGGTGAGCAGCGGCTTGGCGGTGGTGTCGAAGTTATCCTTCGAGCTTATATACTTGCTCAGCGGCTTGGTGAGTCCCCACTTGTTGTAGATGTAGATATCGGGGAACTTCTTTTGGTTGAACTCGTCGACCCACTTGGGCAGCGATGGCATGTAGTAGCTGCTGGTCATGAACTTCCCCATCGAAGGGTCGAACCAGTAGGCCGCATCGGCGCTATGGCCTGCCAGGAACACCGCCGAGGTGGGCTCTAGGGCAACGCCAATCACCTTCGAATTCTTGTTGGCCATCTTGATCTCGTCGGCCAGCGTGCCGGCCAGCAGGTTGCGCGGCGACACCTTGCCCAGCTCGCCAAATCCGCCCACGCCTTCGGCCTTCGAATCCTGAACGGCCTTCACGTTCTGGTCGGTAAGCGGGATGTACCACATATCGCCCACAACGCCGTGCGTAGAGGGGTTGGTGCCGGTAGCAATGGTTGCCAGCCCTGGGGCCGACTGCGTGAAGCTGTAGCTGTACTTGGCGTTCTTGCAAACAGCCCCCTCTTCGAGAAGTACCCTAAACCCGTTATCCGAGAAGTTGTCGTGGTACCGCTGAAGATAGTCGTAGCGCATTTGGGTAACCACTATCTCAACGATCAGTTTGGGCTTCTCGGAGGGAATGGCTCGTCCTTGTCCAAAGGCGCACGATGCGATAAGCATCGATGCCGCTGCTACTGAAATCTTATACATTTTGATTGTCATTAAAGACGGTAAAATATCTCCTTAAGCCTACACGTTGAAGCGGAAGTGCATGATGTCGCCGTCTTGAACAACGTACTCTTTCCCCTCAACCGCCAGCTTGCCGGCTTCCTTAACGGCGGCCTCCGAGCCCATCGCAATGTAGTCGGCATACTTAATAACTTCTGCACGGATGAACCCCTTTTCGAAGTCGGTGTGGATTACGCCTGCGGCTTGTGGAGCCTTGGAGCCCTTGTGGTAGGTCCATGCGCGGCATTCGGTTTTGCCAGTGGTGAAGTAGGTCTCCAGGTTAAGCAGCGCGTAGGCCGACTTGATGAGGCGCGATACGCCCGATTCGTGCAGGCCAACCTCCTCAAGGAACATCTGGCGCTCCTCGTAGGTGTCCAACTCGGCGATGTCGGCCTCGGTCTTTGCAGCAACAACTAGGATTTGGGCACCCTCGTTCTTAACCGCCTCGCGAACCATCTCCACGTATTGGTTTCCGTTAACCGCGCTAGCCTCATCGACGTTGCATACGTACAGAACAGGCTTTACGGTAAGCAGGTGAAGGTCGTAGCAAAGAGCGTTGCCCACTTCGTCGAGCTCTAGCTCGCGGGCCGAGCGGCCGCTTTGCAGCAGCGCCTTGTACTCAAGTAGAATTTCGTAAAGCTTCTTAGCGCTTTTGTCGTTGCCGGTCTTGGCCATCTTCTCAACGCGGCTGATGCGGCCCTCAACGGTTTCGAGGTCCTTCAGCTGCAGCTCCGCATCGATAATCTCCTTATCCCTAACCGGGTTTACGGAGCCATCCACGTGGGTTACGTTCTCGTCGTCGAAGCAGCGAAGCACATGGATGATGGCATCGGTGTCGCGGATGTTGGCCAAGAACTTGTTGCCAAGGCCTTCGCCCTTGCTGGCGCCTTTTACTAAGCCTGCAATGTCAACGATTTCAACGGTTGCAGGAACTATTTTTAGGGGCTTGTCGATGTCGGCAAGCTTTATGAGTCGCTCATCAGGTACTGTAATAACGCCCACGTTGGGTTCGATAGTACAGAATGGGAAGTTAGCTGCCTGTGCTTTTGCGTTCGAAAGGCAGTTGAAGAGGGTCGATTTCCCAACATTAGGAAGCCCTACAATACCACATTGTAATGCCATTGGATATTAACGTAATAGTTTAGATTAACGAGGCGCAAATTTAGCGGAAAAAATATAGTACCCTCTTTCCCTATAGTTTAAAACACCTTATTAAGGGGAAAATTACAAAACATTAGCTGGTACTTATACCGTATTCGGTTAACTTTGCCGCCGATAAATTAACATTATCAAATTTTTATCTCACTCTAATTTAGGTCTTCATGGCAGAAATAGCAGAGCTAAAGCAGATGGCTTCTCAGGTTCGAAGGGACCTTATCCGAATGATTTCTGGAGCAAATTCTGGGCACCCCGGCGGTTCTTTAGGATGTGCTGATTTTATGACGGCACTTTACAAGAATGTTCTTAAGAATAACCCCGAAAAATTCAGCTACAACGGCGATGGGCAAGATATGTTCTACTTGTCGAATGGGCACTTGTCTGCACTTTGGTACAGCGTGCTTGCCCGTAGTGGATATTTTGGAATCGAGGAGTTGGGCACCTTCCGTATGCTCGGTTCTCGCCTTCAAGGGCATCCAACGCCCGATAAAGGTATTCCAGGAGTTCGTGTTGCATCAGGTTCTCTAGGACAGGGGCTCTCTATTGCCATAGGCTCCGCGCTTGCCAAAAAGATGAATGGGGATAAGTCGATCGTATTTACCCTTCATGGCGATGGCGAACTTCAGGAAGGTCAGATTTGGGAAGCTGCCATGTTTGCAGGGGCAAAGAAGGTTGATAACATCATTGCAACGGTAGACTACAACGGCAAGCAGATTGATGGACCAGTTGATCAGGTGCTCTCGCTTGGCGACCTAGCCGCTAAGTGGCGCGCATTTGGTTGGGAGGTACTAACCATGAACGGAAACGTTATGGAAGAGGTTGCTGAAACGCTTGAAAAGGCAAAGGCAATGACCGGGAATGGTAAGCCAATTGTTATCCTCATGAAGACAGAGATGGGCTTTGGTGTCGACTTTATGATGGGAACCCATGCATGGCACGGGAAGGCTCCTAATGCCGAGCAAACCCAAAAGGCGCTTGCTCAACTCGAGGAAACTTTAGGAGACTACTAATCGATCAACTTACCTTAAGATTATTTAGAGATGAATAAATTCGAAAATACAGGCAGCAAGGATACCCGTTCGGGGTTTGGTGCTGCTCTAGATATACTAGGCGATGAAAATCCTAATGTTGTTGCCCTTTGTGCCGACCTTATCGGATCGCTTAAAATGGACAACTTTGTAGCAAAGCATCCCGATCGCTTTATTCAAACCGGTATTGCCGAAACCAACATGATTGGTATGGCCGCAGGTTTGGCCGTTGCTGGTAAGATTCCTTTTGCCGGAACCTTTGCCGCATTTGCCTCGGGGCATGTGTACAACCAACTTCGTCAGTCGGTTTGTTATTCGAAGACCAACGTTAAGATTGCCGCATCGCATGCTGGCATTACCCTTGGCGAGGATGGCGCAACCCACCAAATTATGGAGGATATAGGGTTGATGAAGATGCTGCCCAATATGGTAGTTATCAATCCCTGCGACTATAACCAAACAAAGGCGGCAACCCTTGCTGCTGCAAAGCACGTAGGTCCTGTTTACCTTCGTTTTGGTCGCCCTGTTGTTCCAAACTTTACTCCTGCCGATCAAAAGTTTGAAATCGGTAAGGCCGTAACGTTGAATCCGGGCAAGGATGTAACCCTTATTGCAACAGGTCACCTTGTGTGGACTGCAATTCAAGCCGCCGAAGTTCTAGAGAACGAAGGCATCAGCGTAGAGCTAATCAACATCCATACGATAAAACCTTTGGATGCCAATGCTATTATTGAGTCTGCTAAGAAAACTGGTGCTGTAGTTGTTGCCGAGGAGCACGTGATTAGCGGCGGCCTAGGCGAGAGCGTTGCACAGGTTCTATCGCAGAATTTACCTACCCCAATGGAGTTTGTTGCGGTAAACGATAAGTTTGGTGAGAGCGGAACTGCCGATCAGCTGATGAAGAAATTCCACTTGGATACTCCTGATGTGGTTGAGGCTGTGAAGCGAGTATTGGGCCGTAAGTAATACGCCTATAAGTTTAATGGTAGCATACACGGATAGCGAGCTTTTATCTCAATTCCAAAAAGAAGAGACAAAGAATTTTGCGTTTCGCCTGATAGTGCAAAAGTATCAGGAGAAGGTTTATTTGCATGTTCGGAAGCTTGTTATCGACCACGATGATGCCAATGATATAGTTCAGAACACCTTTGTAAAGGCATGGAGTGGCCTTGAAAATTTCAGGGAGGACTCGCAGCTGTTTACCTGGTTATACCGCATTGCGACAAACGAGGCGCTTACCTTTTTAAAGAGGAAGCGCACTCGTTTTTTTTTACCCCTAGTTGACGTAGAGGCCCAGCTGGCCAACACGCTCGAAACCGACCCTTACTTCAATGGCGACGAGGCGGAGCTTAAGCTCCAAAAGGCGCTGCTAACCCTTCCCGAAAAGCAGCGAGTCGTCTTCAACCTCCGGTATTTCGATGAGCTCTCCTACGAGGAGATGTCTAAAATTCTAGGAACATCAGTGGGGGCTCTAAAGGCATCCTACCACCTTGCCGCAAAAAAAATCGAAAATTTCTTAGAGTCCGATTAAACCTTTGGCTATTTCTGTAGTCAAAGAAAAGTGAAACGAATCAATTGCTATGGAATTTAAAGGAAACAGGGTAACGGAAAAAATGAAGGCGCAAAGCCCATTTGCCGTTCCTGATGGCTATTTTGAAGGCCTTCCTTCAGAAATTCAAAATAGAATTGCTGAAGGAAAGGCCTCAAAGCCATCAATCGACTACTTCCACTTATTTAAGCATCAAATGGGAATAACAATAGGGGTGCTGTTTTTTGGCGCTGTTGCTTATACCGGCTATCGCTATAACAAGTATGCGGATGAGGCTGTTGTTCAGCCTAACGACTACTACGAGTATGTTTCGTACAATTCGGGAGAGTTTAACGAGCAGGATCTGCTAAGCGAGCTTAACAGCGAGAAGAAGGTGGTTTCGAAGAAGGCCTTAAAGAGGGAATCCAACAAGATAATAGACTATCTAGTCGATCAGCAGATTGAAACTGCTGCTGTTGAAGAAGAGTTGTATAATAATTAAAGGATGAATTTACTTAAAGCAATAAGCATAGGTACGCTTTCTGTATTGATGGTGTTTAGCGCGACTTCGACAAGCGCAAGATCTGGTGTAAAGGAAGATAAGATTAAGGCAAAGAAGGTTGCTTTTTTCACTCAAAAGCTTAACCTGAACTCCGACGAGGCAGAAGTTTTCTGGCCCGTGTATAACGAGTACCAAGAGCAAAAGGATGACCTGTTTGAGCAGCGGAAGGCAATCCATAACCAATTTGCACGGAACTTACATAAGATGTCAACGAAGGAGGTTGATGAGTCTTTAGACAGGTTGATGGAGATATCCAAGAGTGAGGCAGCATTGCTTGAGACCTATGTTGCTAAGTTTAAGAACATCCTTCCGGATAAAAAGGTGGCTCAGCTTTTTGTGGTAGAGGAGGATTACAAGCGGTTTTTGCTGCAACAAATTAGAATTAACGCGAATCGTAGATAATTGTACAGTAGTTTTTGTGAATACGAAAACGGGAAGCGCTTCGCTTCCCGTTTTCTTTTTTGTATGGTGCAGTTGCCTAGTGCAGCTTTAGACCAATGAGGTGGATAAACTCCTCGCGCGTCTTGCTGTTGGAGAGGAAGGCGCCGGTAAACGCCGAGGTGGTGGTTACCGAGTTCTGCTTCTGAACGCCGCGCATCTGCATGCACATGTGCGAAGCCTCGATGACAACCGCCACGCCTAGCGGCTTGAGCGTTTCCTGGATGCAGTCGCGGATTTGAACGGTAAGGCGCTCCTGCACCTGCAGCCTGCGCGCGTAGGCCTCCACCACTCGGGCAACCTTGCTGAGCCCGGTGATGTAGCCGTTGGGGATGTAGGCTACGTGAGCCTTCCCGTAAAAGGGGATCATGTGGTGCTCGCACATCGAGTAGAGCTCGATGTCCTTTACCAGTACCATCTGCTGGTAGTCCTCCTTGAACTTGGCGGAGTTGAGGATTTCCTTTGGGTCGAGGTAGTAGCCGTGGGTGAGGAATTGCATGGCTTTGGCAACCCTCTCCGGTGTTTTTATGAGCCCTTCGCGCTCGGTATCCTCGCCCAAAAGCGAAAGAATTGCACTGTAGTGCTCCATCAGCTGCTGCGTAACCTCGGAGTTGTACTTCTCCTCCTTCTCGTATCCCCGAATGGTGCCGTTATCGAAATCGTTCATTTTGGTTATTTGTTAGAAGCCGTAAAACTCGGCAGAATTGTTCTCAGTTTCCTCAATTTTGACGCAGTGCAGCTCGATTCCCAGCGCCTTGATGTGCGGCTCGAGCTGCTTCCAAATGGCAATGGCCAGGTTTTCGGTGGAGGGGATGATGCCCCTCATAAAGTCGACCTCTAGGTTGAGGTTCTTGTGGTCGATCTTTTCCGTTACTTCCTCCCTGATGATTTTGCTGATCTCCTTCAGGTTCGCCACGTAGCCTATTTGAGGGTCTACCTCGCCCTTTACCGTTACCCAGAGCGTGTAGTTGTGCCCATGCCAGTTGGGGTTGCTGCACTTTCCGTAAAGCTCAAAATTTGCTTCGTCGCTAAGCCCCGGTTGGTGGAGCCGATGCGCGGCGTTGAATAGCTCCCTGCGCGTTAAGAATGCTGTTGGCATACGCTTGGTGGTTTTGGATTTGGGGTGTAATGTTAATTCTTTTGCCCGTTTTAGGCAACAGTACAACAATATTAATGTTGATGGGTTCAGCAGCTCCCGGTTTGGGATGGAATTCCTGTTTGTCTGTAAAGGACTTTCAGTTTCTAGCTGAGGGTCGATGATTGTCGGCAATGGAGCAGCATCCTCCGATTGCATTTATATGGTTTCTTTAAAATAAGGCAAAAACTCAACCTGAGTTTTTATGGTTTTGGTGATGGGGTTGCATCCTCAGGCTGAGGATTGACGCTTTTGTGCGAATAGGCAAATCCTCAGGTTGAGTTTTAAAGGCTTTGGTAGATATGTATCATCCTCAGCTTGAGGATTGGTGCTTTTGCCAGAAACGCCCATCCTCATCTTGAGGGCGCGCGCTTGTTGTCGAAGAGGCGGCCTTTTCAAGCCGCGGAGGTGCCTTCACCGAAAAAAAAGTGTGCCGCGAAATGCGCTGCGCCTGTTTGTGTTGCAAAAAAATATCGCGCAAAGCTGGCTTTTGCGAATTTTTCGGGTGAACATTTCCACCCAGCCGCTGTTTTGTGCTCAAATAATCGAAGATAAAGTCGAAGAACACGGAGGCTGGCGTTGTGGATAATTCGGAACAGCAACTTTGCATCTAACCGCTTTTGATCTTATCTTTGGTAACAGCGTAAAAAACTTAAAATCTTATAACGATGAAATTTGAACTGCCAAAACTACCCTACGAGGTTAGCGCGCTAAACCCAAGCATTAGCGATCGTACCATTGAGTTCCACTACGGCAAGCACCATCAAGCCTACGTGAACAACCTGAATAACCTTGTTCCGGGAACCAAGTTCGAGGATGCCGATCTCGAAACCATTATTCGCGAAGCCGAGGGGCCAATCTTCAATAACGCCGCGCAGGTGTGGAACCATACCTTTTACTTCAACCAGTTTTCGCCTAAGCCTTGCACCCATCCAAAGGGCGAGCTGGCAAAGGCAATCGACCGCCAGTTTGGCTCGTTCGATAAGCTTAAGGAGGAGTTTACCAAGGCGTCTGTAGGGCTGTTTGGCTCGGGATGGACCTGGCTGGTGAAGAACGATGATGGCTCGCTGGATATCGTTCCTGAGCCGAATGCCGGAACGCCACTTCGCAAGGGCAAGAAGCCAATCCTCACCTGCGATGTTTGGGAGCACGCCTACTACCTCGACTACCAAAACCGCCGTCCCGACTACGTATCCAACTTTTGGAATATCCTCGATTGGGATGTCATTTCGGATAGATATTAGGAAGTAAACCGTATATTCGTAATCCCTGCATAGGTCTATGCAGGGATTTTTCGTGAATGTAATACAACAACTGTAGTCATGGTTAAGGAGCTAGTTTATAAGAATAGAAGCTACCGCCGCTTCCACGAAGAGGTGCCGGTGAGTCGCGAGGTACTGGTTGATCTGGTTGATCTGGGACGAATGTCGCCCAGCGGGCGCAACCTGCAGCCGCTAAAGTATTTTATTTCGAACGACAGGGCGCTTAACGCCAAGATATATCCAACCCTTGCCTGGGCTGGTTACCTTAAGGAGTGGGATGGTCCGGTTGTTGGCGAACGCCCCAGCGCCTACATCGTGATTCTGGAAGATACATCGCTAGGGCAGGGGATGGTGCACGATCAGGGTATCGCTAGCCAGAGCATACTTCTAGGGGCTGTAGAAAACGGGTTGGGCGGATGCATCATTGCTTCGGTAAAGAAGGCCGAGCTGGCACAGATCCTCAATCTACCCGAGCATCTGAAGGTAGCCCTTGTCCTTGCCCTCGGAAAGCCCAAAGAGGAGGTGGTTGTCGACGATATGGGCGAAGACGGCGACATCAAGTACTGGCGCGACGCCGAGCAGCATCACCACGTACCTAAACGAACGCTGAAGGAGGTTTTGATTAACCTATAGCATAAGAAAAGGGAGCCCTGAAGGACTCCCTTTTTTCTATTTCTACTTAAACGCCTGTTCCGGTAGACCATCTCCCTTTATCGAGAGCCTATCGAAGTAGGCAGGTGTCGGTTTTCCGGTAATCTTGTCGACGTACAGCTTTGCCATCTCCAAGCCGAGCATAAATCCATGCCCGCGTAGCCCTATTAGAAGTCCCGCTTCTGGGTCGACGTACATTCTAGGCTCGGTGTAGTAGCCTGCCCAGAATGCCTGGAAACCGATGTTCGACAGGTTAGGAATCCAATCGGTGAACACCTCTGAAACAATCTTCAGGAACTCCTGCGAGTTGATGGTAAGGTTCTTTCCTGCCTCCTGGGGGTCGCTCATTGGCGAAGCGCAGCCGATGATCTGTCCGGTATCAGCCAGCTGCTGACCGTACACGGCAACAAATCCCTTGTACCTACGCCTGTCGATAAGCATTCCAAGTGGCGTAGTCTTGGCGCCAAGCCAAGGTAGGCGGCGGGTAATAAATGCTTGATGTTTTACCGGGTACATCCCAAGGTGGTACCCCAGCTGCTTGGCAAACCTGTCGGCATCGCCACCCAGCGCATTCACGAATAGTTCCGTGCGGTACTCGGTAAACTCCTTCTTATGGTTTCGAACAAGTGCAACGTACTCCTTGCCCTCCTTGTGTACGCTGATTAGCTCGCTATCCTCCTCGACGGTTCCGCCATGCTGTTTCCCCAAGTCGCGAACCAAATCTACCGTCTTGCCAGGAGTTGCCTGCCAGCAGTCGCGGGTTATAAGCGCACCCTTGTACAGGTCGAGTTTGGGGTTCATGAATGGCGATATCTCCTTGTCGAAATCCTTTGGAGCCACCATGTAGGCGTTCGACCAAGCCTTAGATGCCTCAAGAGCCTCGTAGGTCTTGTCGTCGTGGGCAAAGCTAACGTAGTTGATAGGGCGATAGTCGATGTTCGATAGCTGCTGCAGCTGCTTAAACTGCTCGTTGCTATTGATGGCTATGTCAGCAATCTCCGGAAGACTAAAGGCAGGGCGTCCTCCGGCAATGTTCCTCCACGACGAGCCTCTTCCGAAGTTGAGCAGGGTGGGCTCGAGGCCAGCCTTTGCCATGTGCATAAACAGCGAGCTGCCGGTGATTCCACCGCCGGCAATTAGTGCAGTAACCTTTACCTTTTTGGTGGGTTTCGAGTTGATGTCGGTGATAAACTTTTGCTCCTTGCCGTTTGGCTTTAACTCGCCAAGCGTAATTTGGTTCGATAGCGGTCCGCGAGGAGTAGAGTCACCCACAATCTCGATACCCATTGGAGCAAGGGCAACCTTTAGGCGCTTCATGCAGCGCTTGCCGCGGCAAGGTCCCATTCCAAGATGGGTGGTGTGCTTAATCTCGTCGGCAGAGATAAACTTGCGGTTGCCAATAACCGAAAGCACCTCGTCGAGCGGAACGTCGTCGCAGTGGCAGAGGTAAAGTTCCGATTCCACATCCGTTGGTGCCTCTTTAAGAGCTATTGGCTCTGGATATCTATCCTTAGCAATAAATCCGCGGATGTTGGTAAGGTCGTCGGTGGTGGTTGAGGTGCATTTTACCCTTGCCAGGTTGGTCTTGTTCGGCTTGGTGATTACCTTTTCGATAACGCCTTCGCCCATCTTCTTGCCGTTATTATCAACAAGGTAAACCTCGGTTCCTTCCTCGACGTGGAACTCAACGGGGAGGAAGATCTGCTTCTTGCCGATGTTGTACCCGAAGATAGCCAAGCCAGGGCAGAGCGTAACGCACTGCATACAGCCAATGCACTTGGTGTAGTCGATAACGGGAGTTGAGCCTGTAGAATGCTTGGTGATGGCTCCGTACTGGCAGGCAAAGCTGCAAGGGTTGCAGGCAAATCCGTAGAGGCAGTCGGCAAGCACAAAAGGCTTTTCGAGGCGTTCGCCCGATGGCTTATTTGCCTCCTTTAGCAGATGAACCGGGTGCTGCTGCGATTCGATGTACTCCTTCGAAACCGCAAGGTAACGGTTGTAGGAGATGTGCAGCCCAAGCTCCTGCATAATCTCGTAAGCCACCTGCTGACCGCGAAGCACGGCGCTGGTTCCCTCGCCAATACGGATGGCATCGCCAGCCCCGTAGCAGCTTTTGCCGAACACCTCGTTGCCCTTAATCAGGAGATGGTTGTCGGGGAAGAGCCCGGTGCAGATGTTTATGGCATCAATACCATCGATGTACTTTTCGGTACCGGGGATTGGCAGGAAGTTTTCGCTTTCGGCAATAATGGCGCCAACGATGCCATTGTGATCCTTGTTGGGGACTGCCTTTACCAGAATGTGCGAAAGCATTATTGGAATGCCCAAGCGGCGAACACGGTTGGCCTGAACGGGGAATCCGCCTTCGTGTGGTGCCGCTTCGATTATTGCCTTCACGTTGGCTCCTGCCTGCATCAGCTGGTAGGAGGTAAGGTAGCCAATGTTGCCAGCCCCAACCGTTAGCACGTTTTTGCCAAGGAGCGTGTACTCCTGGTTCATCATCTTTTGTACAACGGCGGCGGTGTATACGCCTGGCAGGTCGTCGTTCTCGAAGGCGGGCATAAATGGAACCGCGCCTGTTGCCACTACAAGGTAGTCCGCATCGATGTAGTAAATCTCGTTGGTTACGATGTTCTTTACAGCAATGCGCTTCCCTTCTAGAATATCCCAAACGGTGCTATCGAGGAGAATCCCATCCATGTTGTCGCCGGCAAGGGTCTTGGCAATCTCGAAGCCGCGCATCCCCCCAAACTTCTTCTCCTTCTCGAAGAAGAAGAACTGGTGCGTTTGCATGTTAAACTGACCGCCAATCTTGCTGTTGTTGTCGACCACCAGGTTGGGGATGCTGTTCTTGAGTAGCAGCTCGCGAGCGGCAAGCCCCGATGGACCTGCACCAATAATGGCTACGGTTGTTCGGAATATCTTCTCCTCTTTTTGAGCCGCTGGCTCCTTGCTCGAAGGGATGTAGTCCTGCGGTATCTCCTGAACTTCCTTTACGCCATCAACAAGGGTTATGCAGATGCGCTTGGCAACGCCATCGACCAGCATCTCGCAGGCACCGCATTTGCCGATGCCGCACTCGAGGCTACGCTCGCGATTGTCGAGGCTGTGGCTGTGAATGGGGTAGCCCGCCCGGTGTAAGGCGGTGGCAATGGTTAATCCTGCTTCCCCTTTAATGATCTTTCCGTCGAAGCGAAATTCAACTTCTTTCCCCTTTGGAATATCCAAAATGGGGTGTACGTCTACTTTATACATAGGTTGGTACTTTTGGTTTACGGTTTAGGTTGTGATTTAGTGCTGCCCAATTTAGTTAAACTTAACTGTCGTTGTATTCGAAAAGACAAGAAAAATGATGGTGGCGTAGTTGTTTTTTAGGATAATAGTGGCGATGGTCGTGTTTTAACAGTACTCCGGTGCATTTTATTCTGTGTTAAAATGCGTGTGGGCTGCTTTCTGGTACTTGGCGGATTGGCGAAGCCCTCTTTTGTGCTGCTGCCATCCACGCTTAGCTCACGTATATTTCTTTTCAACCTTCAGCTGCAACTTTAGGGGACGGAAGCCTTTGCTGGTGCATGGCAAAGGAGCATTTATGAAGTGCAAAGCTCATCCGCCGCATGGCAGACGAGCATTTACATCGTGTAAAGTTCTATCGCCGCACGGCAGACGAGCATTTACATCGTGTAAAGTTCATCCGCCGCATGGCAGACGAGCATTTACATCGTGTAAAGTTCATCCGCCGCATGGCAGACGAGCATTTACATTGTGTAAAGCTCCTTCGCCGCACGGCAGTGGAGCATTTACATCGTGCAAAGCTCAATCGCCGTATGGCAACGGAGCATTTACGAAGTGTAAAGCTCAATCGCCGCATGGCAGACGAACATTTACAAAGTGAAAAGCCCTGCGCTTTTATTGCTCCGTATTGGAGAGGCCGGAAGCGTTGAGCGTTGATCGTTGGTTGGCAAAGATTGGGGTAAAAACCATTCTTAAAATTTGTTTTGAGACTCGATGCTCGCGTCTCCACCAGTCAGAGTCAGCGTCGCGGGATAGAGGCGCATTGCATGCGTCTCGTTGTATTGAAGAATTTGGGTTAAAAGCGAAATCCCTATGTTACCTCCTCTGCATAGCATTACTTCAACCAGATAATTTTATCTTTGTCTGAATTTTAGTCGGTTTTTTAAAATTACTGGAATGGATTTCGATAAAATCGCAAAAACGATCAAGGTAAAGGCTAAACGCGCATGGGCAAATGTTTATAGCCGCCAGCTGATTATAGCATTCGGGTTACTGATTCTGCTGTGGCTGGTTATGTCGCTTTTCTTGAACATTATTACCCAGCATGGGATGTCGCAGCCTGTTCCCGAGTTTAGGGGCATGATGATTGACGATGCCATTACTAAGGCTGATGATTCGAACTTGGAGATTCAGATTGCCGATTCGATCTACATTCCCGGAAGGCAAGCCGGCATGATTATCGACCAAAACCCCAAGCCTAACGTGCAGGTCAAGAAGGGGCGTAAGATATTTGTCACCATCATAACCCGTACGCCTAAGCTAAGCAACGTGCCCAACGTGGTTGGCTACTCGCTTCGTCAGGCTAAGGCAATTATTGAATCGCAAGGGTTTGTTGTAGGTCGCCTGGAGTACGTAAGCGACATTGCCACCAACAACGTGCTCGAGCAGCGCTTCAACGGGCGAAGCCTGAACTCTAGCGTTAAGATTCCGGTTGGCTCTGCCATCGAGCTGGTCGTTGGGCTGTCGCAGGGCGATGTTACCGAGGTGCCCAATGTGGTAGGGCAAACCTTTGGAGGAGCCCGTTCGTCGATAGTTGAGTCGTACCTAAATGTCGGAGAAGCCCGATACGACGAGACCGTTCGCAACTCGATAGATTCGCTCGAGGCCAAGGTTTACTACCAGAATCCATTGGTAGGAACGAAGCTCGGCCTCGGTAAGAAGGTGAACGTCTACCTGTCGAAGAACACGAAGAAGAAGCCGCAGTCGTGGATGATGGTATCGCCCAATGGCGCCGATACGGTTACTACGGTTGATACAGCAACAACCCCCGAGGAGCAATCAACGGAAGAAAATTTATAGGAAAATCATTAATCCCGCATAATGAAGGAATACGAAGATCCTGACTTTGTCGACGAACAGGAAGAGGAGGAGGAAGATGAGCAGTCGGGGCTGTACGAGCATTTCAGCTTCGGCGTCGATAAGGGACAGGGGATGCTTCGCATCGATAAGTGGCTTACCAACCGCATGGAGAAGGTGTCGCGCAACCGCATTCAGAGCGCTGCCGATGCCGGAAATATTCTGGTTAACGGGAAGTCGGTAAAGTCGAACTACAAGGTAAAACCGCTCGACACCATTTCCATTGTGCTTCCATATCCCCGCAGGGAACTGGAGATTATCCCCGAAAACATTCCGCTCAATATCCTTTACGAGGATGATGATGTCATTATCATCAACAAGAAGGCAGGTATGGTGGTGCACCCTGGTCATGGCAACTACAACGGAACCTTGGTGAATGCGCTGACCTACCATCTGAAGGATCTTCCGCTGTTTCAGAGTGGGGATATGCGTGCAGGATTGGTTCACCGTATCGATAAGAATACTTCGGGCATACTTGTTATCGCTAAGAATGAGTTTGCCCACGCCTATATCGCTAAGCAGTTCTTCGACCATACCACCAAGCGCGTATACACTGCGCTGGTTTGGGGTAATCTACCCGAGGATGAGGGAACCATCGTCGGGCATGTTGGTCGTAGCACCAGAGATCGTCTAAAGATGACCGTTTTCCCCGAAGGCGATCAAGGCAAGCATGCCGTAACCCACTATAAGGTGCTGGAGCGCCTTGGCTACGTAAACCTGATCGAGTGCCGACTCGAAACCGGGCGTACCCATCAGATTCGCGTCCACATGGAGTACCTCAAGCATCCACTGTTTAACGACGAGCGCTACGGTGGCGACCAAATTCTTAAGGGAACTACCTTTACCAAGTACAAGCAGTTTGTGAAGAACTGCTTCGATATCTGTCCGCGCCACGCGCTGCACGCCCGCTCGTTGGGTTTTGTGCATCCCACTACCAAAAAGGAGATGTACTTCGAGAGCGAGCTGCCAAGCGATATGGCGCTGCTGCTTGATCGCTGGCGTACCTACATTGCCAGCCGTGAGCTGGAACTTGAAGAAGATTAACGACAAGGTGCTTGCACCTACAAGAATAACTACCGTTATGAACAAGAAAAACATTGCCATCGTTGCAGGTGGCGACTCGTCGGAAGCCGTCATCTCGTTTAAGAGCGCGCAGCAAATCGCCGAGGTTATCGACCGCGATAGCTACAACGCCTACACCATTTTTATAAAGGGAGCCGAATGGACGGTGAAGCAGGAGGGTAAGACCGATATCGCCATCGACAAGAACGACTTCACCTTTGTGGAGAATGGTGCAAAGGTTGCCTTCGACTGCGTGCTGCTGATGATTCACGGAACTCCAGGGGAGAATGGCATTCTCCAAGCTTACTTTGACCTTATCCGCCTACCATACACCGGCTGCCGCACCTTTACCTCGGCGCTTACCTTCGATAAGTACACAACCAAGAAGTACCTCGATGGCGAAGGCGTTGATATGGCACGAGGCTTTATGTTTCGCAAGGGGCAGCAGGTTGATGCCGATGCGCTGGTTGAGGAACTTGGATTACCCATGTTCGTTAAGCCAAACGCAAGCGGTAGCAGCTTCGGCGTAACCAAGGTAAAGAGCGTAGAGCAGCTCCAGGGTGCCATCGATGCTGCCTTTACCGAGGGCGATGCCATCCTTATCGAGGAGTGCATCAACGGTATTGAACTGGGCAATGGGCTGATTAAGACTCCAAGCAAGGCTCTTGTATTTCCTGTTACCGAAATCGTTCCTAAAACTGAGTTCTTCGACTTCGAGGCTAAGTACACCTCGGGCATGTCGGAGGAGATTACCCCAGCCCGTATTTCCGAGGAGGTTACCGAACGGGTTCAGGAGTTGTCGTCGCATATTTATGATGTTTTAGGTTGCCGTGGCATTGTGCGCGTCGATTACATCTACAGCAACGATAAGCTTTACTTCATCGAGATTAATACCATCCCTGGTATGAGCCAAGCCAGCATCGTACCACAGCAGGTGCGTACCATGGGGCTTGAACTCCGCGATGTGCTTACCCTCGAAATTGAGGATGCTATTGAGAGATTTTAGACATTAGATGTTAGATAATAGAAAAGGTCGGCACACTAAGTGTCGACCTTTTTGTTTGTAAGACATTGTATTTTTGGTAGAAACGCTATTAGCCTTGCCTTCTGTTTAGTGTTTATTTGTCATAGTATGATACCATTCTTTCAGAGTTACCTTTCTGTGTTAACCAGTGTTATGTTTTGGTCTATATTCGTGTCCTGATTGGGCCTTATATCGCAGATATCGGGCTTCCGTAAGTTAAACATTCGATTTGTGGAGTTATTAAGATGAAAAGATTTGTTCTGGCACTAAGTTTTCTCGTGGTTTTTGGTGTGGCAAGCGCTCAGCTGGTGAAAAAGCACGGGGCTTTAAGCGTTAAGGGCACTCAGCTGGTTGACGCAACGGGTAATCCTATCCAGCTACGCGGTGTAAGCTACGGCTGGCACACATTTTGGCCCCGTTTTTACAACGCTTCGTCGGTAAAGTGGGTGGTTAATGACTGGGGTGCCACGGTTATTCGGGCCGCGATGGGCGTGGAACCCGAAGATGGCTATCTGAAAGACTCGGTATGGTCGGAAAAGCTTATCACGACCGTGGTTGATGCTGCCATTAAGAACAACGTTTACGTTATTATCGACTGGCATTGCCATCATCTTCAGCTTGATGCTGCCAAGGTCTTCTTTAGGAAGATGGCGACCAAGTATGGGAAGTGTCCAAACGTGATTTATGAGATATTTAACGAGCCAGAGCGCCAATCGTGGCCCGAGGTTAAGTCCTACTCCGAAGAAGTTATTAAGGTTATCCGTAGCATCGACCCAGATAACGTTATTCTTGTCGGAAATCCCCACTGGGATCAGGATCTCGACGTGGTTGCCGACAATCCCATCGTTGGACATACAAATATTATGTACTCACTTCACTTCTACGCCAACACGCATAGGCAGGAGCTGCGTGCAAAGGGCGATTATGCGCTGTCGAAGGGCATCCCGCTCTTTGTTTCGGAGTGCGCATCCATGGAAGCCTCTGGTGATGGCCCGGTTGACTACACCGAATGGCAGAAATGGATCGACTGGATGGAGAAAAATCGCCTAAGCTGGGTTATTTGGTCTATTTCGGACAAGAATGAGACCTGTTCGATGCTTAGTCCTCGTGCAAAAACGGAAGGAAATTGGGATGATAAGGTGTTAAGGGAGACCGGGAAACTTACTCGTGCAACGGTGCGCAAGTATAATGGTATTCAGTAGCGTTTTTTTTATGATCGTTTTGTAGTTTGAATTGAGGCAGGGGACAACGTTACCGTTGTCCCCTGCCTTTTTATGCAATTTGCTAAGCGCCGATTGCTCGTGCGCCAATTGGTGCCTATGTTTTTCGGCATAGCGCCATGTTTTCGTGCATTTTTCCACTGCCAACGTCAACTTCGGCAATCGCGGAGAAGAGTATTACCTATATATATTATGTTATCCTTTAAAAAATGCCGTGACGACAGGGCTGGAGCCGTGGAATGTCTTCGGATATGCTCTCTTTGTTTCGCTATCTTTGCAAAATAATATGTAGAGATGAAAATACGCTACTACTTTTTGCTGCTGCTGCTTCTTAGCCTCTCGGTTTTTGCAGCGCAGAACAACCGGGGAGCCGTAAATGAGGTTAAGTACGAGCTGCCCAAGGCCGATTCACGGTCGCAGATTGTGCAGCACACGGGTTATACCCTATCGTATAGCGAGGCGAACGAGCAAGCCTCGTGGGTTGCCTACGTACTTACAAAGGAGCACGTGGAAACTAGGGGGATTAAGCGTACCAACAAGTTTATTGAAGATCCGCTGGTTAAAACTGGCTCGGCAACCAATGCCGATTACGCGCATTCGGGGTACGATCGCGGTCATTTGGCACCTGCTGCCGATATGGGATGGTCGGAAGCCACGATGAGGGAGTCTTTCTTCTTTAGCAATATGAGTCCGCAGGAGCCCAGCTTCAATCGGGGCGTATGGAAGGAGCTGGAGGAGCAGGTGCGCGCATGGGCTATCGATAACGGGAGGCTTTACATCGCAACAGGACCTGTTCTTCGCGCTGGACTTGCCAAAATTGGCTCGGATGGTGTTGCCGTACCCCGTTACTACTATAAGGTTATTCTCGATTACACCGAACCTGGGCTAAAAGCTATTGGATTTATTATGCCCAACCAGGGTAGCGATCTTCCGGTTAGGCATTTTGCCGTATCGGTTGATAGCGTTGAGCATTTTACGGGCATCAACTTCTTCTATCAGCTCCCCGATGATGTGGAAAAGCGCCTCGAAGCAAAGGTTGATCCTAATCTTTGGAGCTGGAAGCGTAAGAAATCGCACTAAAGGCCTACTTATACCGATGATCTTGGCCACTTTGGTCTTGATTCTTGCATCTTTAATTGATATCTTTTCGAAAAAGAACCTACCATGAAGAAGTTTGCTATAGTACTTTCAGGATGTGGCGTACAAGATGGCGCCGAGATTCACGAATCCATCATGGCGATGCTTGCCGTTGATATGGCTGGCTGCTCGTACCAGCTGTTTGCTCCCGATGTTGAGCAATTTCGTGTGGTAAACCACCTGACGGGCGAGAAAGTTAGCGAAAAGAGAAATGTTCTTGTTGAATCGGCCCGTATTGCCCGTGGAAACATCAAGCCGCTGGGCGAATACCGTGCGGCTGATTACGACGCGCTGCTCTTCCCCGGCGGATTTGGCGCGGCGCTTAACCTCAGCACCTACGGTAGCGATGGGCAGCGCATGAAAGTTAACCCCGAGGTGGAGCGAGCCGTTAAGAAGGCCTACGATCAGAAGAAAATGATCGGTGCAATGTGCATCGCTCCCGTTGCTATCGCCAAAATATTGGGTAAAGGGGTGCTCACCATTGGTTCGGATAGGGGAACTGCTGCCGATATCGAAAGCTTTGGGGCAAAGCACGAGAATTCGGGGAAGGGCGAGGTTGTGGTAGACGCGAATAATAGGCTATTCACAACGCCATGCTATATGCTGAACTCTACCATTAAGGATATCTTCGAGGGGGCTACCAATTTGGTTGCCCAAATGGTGAATGCGATGCGGTAAATGGCTTCATGCCGCCCGTTGTGCCTTGATATGCGCCCTACCGGTGGGTTGTTTTTCCCTTTTTTCGGTCTTTTGAGCGTTGCGGTACGCCTGTTTATCCCTTTATGATGGCATAGTAGAGCCTATTTTGTGGTTGTTTTACAAATAGGCTCTTTTTATTTGCTTACTTTAATTGAAGTTGGCGATTATGGAGCGCCTATTTACGATAATCATGAGTTGTGCAGCTCTATTTTTCATAATATCTACTATCTTGCGGTAAATTTTGAATCGTATGATACACACTTTAGTGGTATCGCTGCCATCGCTGATAACGTTATTTTGGGCAGCCACGCTAACTTTTGATAGGCAAAGGGATAATAGGGCCCGTAGGTTTCTTCCGGTATTCATGTTCACGGCATTTTTGCTATATGTCTGCTACATTCCCTTTTTCAACGGGCAGATACAGCGCTTTGTATACCTGCTTCCCCTGTACACCATGGCCAGTTTGCTGGTTTTTCCGATGTACTACCACTATATCTGCTTGGTGACAACCTATCAGCGCTACCAGCCCCGATTTTTGCTCCACTATCTGCCGGCTTTCCTGTACTTTATAGCCCTTGGCGTGGGCGTTTTGACGCTTTCGGGGAAAGATTTGGTGATTATCGAGCAAGCAGTGGCAAAAAACCACTTCGCGCAGCTACTTTTCTCGTCGGGGAGGGCCTCTTTTGTGGCAATTCTGTTCGTTTCCTCGCGAATTGTCTTTGCTGGGCTGGTAATTTTTACGCTTGTCAACAACTTTAGGCGCATTCGGGTGTACAATGTCTCCATTCGCGACTTCTTTTCCAACCCCGAGGCCCGTAATATCAACAATCTATCGTTCATTCTCTTCGCGCTATCGGTAACTTCCATCCTTAGCATCGTTTTCAATGCCATCGGCTTTCAATTTTTTAGTAAAAGCGACTGGCTGCTGATCATTCCTTCCGGCATTCTTAGCTCGATGCTCTACCTTATCGGCTTTGTGGGGAATCGGCAGGAGCAGGTTTGCCTTGAAGTTGAGTGCGAGGAGGAGAAATTTATGGAGGAGCAGAAGGTTGATGGCGTTGACATCGTCGACGATTCCTTTATTCAGCGGTTCGACGAGTGCTTTTTCGAGAAAGAGCTCTACCTGAAGAAGGATTTGAAGATTTGGGACGTGTGCGATGCCATCGAATCCAACCGTACCTACATTTCGAACTACATCAACAGGAGCTTTGGCCTTAACTTTTGCTCGTTTGTCAACCAAAAGCGGGTGGAGCATGCCATGAAGATGCTTTCCATCGAGGAAAATGACATCTACAGCCTGAACTATATTGCCGAGGAGTCGGGTTTCAGCTCCATGAACTCTTTTTACAGGGCCTTTGCCAAGGAGTACGGCATGAGCCCCGGTAAGTTTAGGCAGGTTCGCCCGCTTTCGGCCTCCAAGGAGGCTGTTGGAGCCGCATCGTAGCCATAATTCTGCGGTCCTACCCCTACAGCAGTACTTAAAACATAGCTTATTGCCTTTTACACGAGCCAAATGTGCCTGTGTAAAGGGCAATAAGCATTTCCGCGCACTTTGGGCGGGTGGCTTACGGTTGTATCCTGCGGCTTTAGCGAGTAGGTAACCTTTTTTGTCAAAAGGTAAATTATGCACCTTATGGCATTAGCATCGTTTGCAGGGGATGCTTGCCCGCAGTACATTTGTCCAAGCGTTAAGGGAAGCGCTTTTATAGTGTAGTACATTTTTTTCTCCCACATACTAGTGTTTTCAGAAGTTAGGTTTAGCATTATTGACTAATGTTTTTAATCAAAAAGGTTCTAAAGGGAATTACTATTGTGAAATAGATGAAAGAACTACTTTTGATCTGAAGTTTCAAGGGCGCACTCGCGAAGAGTCCGCCCTTATTTCGTACTTATACCCGATATCTTTACCGAAAGGGCTAGCTTGCTCGGCCTTTTTACCTCCTTTTCCTCGACATTATTTATCTTTTGAAGCTAATATGGCGCTAAGCTGGCTGAATGTGGCACCTCACGCGCTGCTCGGCGCTCTTTCTGGGCGTATTGTATGCGCCTGCTCCTGCTTTTCGATGGCAGCACCTCGTAGGTGTTCATTAGACAGCCGCTGTAGGCGTAATTGTGCGCGTTTTGGGCGTTGTGCGCTATCCGATGGCACTAATTGGGCGAAAACGACGAAGGGCACCTGCTTAAGCAGGTGCCCTTCGTCGTTTTATGGGGGGCGCGCTATTCCTCTGGATTCTTCTTGTTCTTCGTAACCTTCTTGGTTGTCTTCTTATTGGTGGTGTAGCTTACGTTGAAGCCCCATTCGGCTAGCACTTTTGGATTCTTTTCGTTGATAACCTTGAGCAGGTTCTTGCTTAGGCGTAGCGTTTCTGCGATAGGCTCTATGCAGTTGTCTCTTTCGCGGTACTTTGCATCTGTTTTCGCCTTCAACTCCTCTGCTTCTTTCTGCAGCGCCAGTGCTTTTGGTAAAATGGCCTCCATCTGTGGGATGTTGACGCTCGGAAGCGCATGCAGTGGCGACGATTCTCCTTCGGACTTGTGCTTAGTAATTAATGTTTGCAGGTTGGTAAGAAGATCAGGCACATTTGTGCTTAATTTAATCTTTGAGTTATTCTCCATGGTCGTTTCTTTTTTTAATAAAGTTGTTAATGTTGGTTCCTTGTTATAGCAAATGTAAATTAATTATGTGTAAAGCGCAATATTTTTCAAAAAAAATATATTCCAGCTAAATGTTTATATGCTATTAAACTAGCTATCTTTTATTGCCTGTTAGCGAATGGTGTCTCAGCTAAAGTTTGATGCTTGTATTGTTGGCATATTGGCATATATAGCTAATACGCTTGGTGTGTTTCTAAGTATATATGCCAAAACACGGGTTAATGTAGGTGAATGTATAGTAAATGTTGGGTGCTGCGGCTAGTATGGTGGTTTATTGCTCGGCTCGGGGCGTTAGCCGCAGGTGCTACAGGGGTCCAACCTGGGCTACCAATGGAAGAAACATGCGTTTGAGGCTGCTGCGCTTGGGCTGCTTGGGTAAAAGCGGAATGATAGTGGCTGCTGGCGCTTATGCCGATAGGCTACGCGCCGTATTGGGGTTAAGTGCCTTGCATTTAGGCGGTAATCGAATAGATGCGGGGCCTCAAAGTGCGAGAAATTGGGGGAATTTCACGATAAAATCGCCAGGTTTCACGAGAAAGTTGGCGATTTTATCGTGAAAGCTGCCAATTATCACCATAAAATCGGCGAGCTTATCGTGAAAGTTGCCAGCTTTCTCGTGAAAATTGGGGGGATTCTTGATCAGCTTGGCGGCTATCTCCAGAAAAATGGAGGGTTGCACGGTAAAGTTGCCGGATGTCACATGCCATTTTGGGGGCAATGTCATAAAGTTAAGGAGTCGCTTCCCCTCGGAGTGTCATCACGTGCTTATCTCGGGGGCTAATGGCTGCCCGAAGGGTATTTTATAGAATATATTGGGTTCCTCTTTAGATTTCGGGGCAAGTTTGGCATGACAGCGCTGGTTGAGCTCTATGTTTAACCTAATGTCATTGCATTTGGGGGAGGGCAGACTGGCTCGCTTGCCCCCTGCTTTGTGCTGTATGGCGCTTATCTTGGTAAACCCATCAGCTTTCTGGATGAATCCTTCGGGTTGCGCGAGAAACTCGCCAGATATTCTGCTAAAGTTGGGGGATAGCATGGTGCAGGATGGTGGTGACAACCGCTTCGGCAGTCCGCTTGCATGCTGGGTTGGCGTAGGGGCGGATGCCCGGAGGCAAAGCTTACGCTAGGGGGCAAATCCTACGCGTGCGGCTGCTCCGCGTTGGTGGCAATTGAGCAAAAGCAGGCGCTTGCTTGGTGGTTGTGCAGCGCGCTTCCGCCTTCATCGAAAGATATGGCGCCGCAGCGCCCTGCTTGATGCCCATTTTGGGCTCTTTGCGGGGGTAATCGGGCTCCAATTGGTAAAAGGCTTGAATACGTGGTGCTTACTGATGTTTCAAAAGGTAAATTCTGTACATCTTGACGATAGTAGCGTTAGGAAAATTACACAAACGCCCCTACTTTTGTATAGAAAGTTTGAAAGGAAGAGTCACACTTTAAATTGACATTCAACCCCACTCTTAGTATGATTAGGTTTAGCTATTAAGGTATACATTAATTGTAAGGAAGGCGTAAAATGCCAGGTAAGCATTGAGAAAGTATAAAGGACAAGGATCTTTTTAGAAAGAAGAAGAGCGCTCATCGTGAGATGAGCGCTCTCTGTTTTATACGGGGGTGCCCTAAGCTAGAGGTAAGACTCTATTGATGCGCAGGTGCAAACAAGATTGCGGTCGCCGTAGCCATTATCAACGCGCGAACATGCGGGCCAGAACTTATTTTCCTTGATCCATTCGAGCGGATATGCTGCCTTCATTCTATCGTACTTGTGGTTCCATTCGTTGCCGCAAGCTTCTTCGGCAGTATGGGGGGCCATCTTGAGTACGTTGTCGTCGGCATCGGCAATTCCTGCCTTAATCTCCTCGCACTCGTTCTTTATGGTGATCATGGCCTCTACAAAGCGGTCGATTTCCTGAACTGATTCGCTCTCGGTAGGCTCTACCATTAGCGTTTCGTGTACTGGGAACGATAGGGTAGGGGCGTGGAAGCCAAAATCCATCAGTCGCTTTGCAATATCGGTAGCATCAACGCCGTATTCGCGCTTAAACTGCTGTACATCGATGATGCACTCGTGACCAACACGTCCGGTTTCGCCGGTGTATAGGGTGCTGTAGTGCTTTTCTAGCTTTTTCGAAAGGTAGTTGGCGTTTAGAATGGCCATTTCGGTAACTTTCTTCAATCCTTCTGCACCTAGCATCTTAATGTAGCCATAGGTGATAGGCACAACGCTGGCGCTACCAAATGGCGCTGCGGCAACCGAGTTGATGGGCTTATCTCCACCGGTCTTTATCATACTGTGCGAGGGTAGGAACTGGGCTAGATGCTTTGCCACGCAGATTGGACCAACGCCAGGACCTCCACCGCCGTGAGGGATGGCAAATGTCTTGTGCAGGTTTAGGTGGCAAACGTCGGCGCCGATAAATCCAGGGTTGGTAAGGCCAACTTGAGCGTTCATATTGGCACCATCCATGTACACCTGGCCTCCTGCCTCGTGAATAATGTCAACCATCTCCCTAATGCGCTTCTCGAACACGCCGTGGGTAGAGGGATAGGTGACCATTAGGCAAGAAAGGTTGTCGCGGTGCTGGTTTGCCTTGTCGCGGAGGTCGTCTATGTTGATGTTTCCCTTATCGTCGCAGGCAACTACCACTACTTCCATGCCAGCCATGGAAGCTGATGCGGGGTTGGTGCCGTGCGCCGAAGCCGGAATGATGGCAACGTTGCGATGGCCTTGACCATTATTGATGTGGTGCTGACGGATAACCATCAATCCAGAGTATTCGCCGGCTGCGCCAGAGTTTGGCTGAAGCGATGTTGCGGCAAAACCGGTGATAATGGCTAAATCCTTCTCCAAATCCTTAAGTAGCTCGTAGTATCCTTCGGCTTGATCGGCAGGAACGAAGGGATGCAGGGCTGCGAACTCAGGAAAGCTGAGCGGAAGCATCTCTGCAGCGGCATTTAGCTTCATTGTACACGATCCCAACGAGATCATGCTATGCGTTAGCGATATATCCTTGCGCTCGAGCTTCTTTATGTAGCGCATCATCTCGGTTTCCGACTGGTACTTGCTAAATACCTTCTCGGTGAGGATGGCTGACGTTCTCTCGAACTGCTTATCGAAGCAAATGGTGCTACCAATTTCGGTAGATGCCTCGTTTTTCTTGCCAGCGGCAGCGGCAAAGATGTCGAGGATAGCCTTAATCTCGGCCTCGGTGGTAACTTCGTCGAAGCTCATGCGAACAGTCTTGTCGCAGGGGTAGAAAAAGTTGATCTCTTTGGCAAGTGCAAGGGCCTGGATCTTCTTTGCGTCGGCAACTTCTACCTCTAGCGTGTCGAAGAAGCTGGCGTTACGCTGCTTGTACCCTAATGCAGCGAGCCCCTTGTTGGCTGTGCAGGCAGAGTTATGGGCATGAAGGGCAATTCTGCGAATTCCTTCGGGTCCATGGTATACTGCAAACATTCCGGCCATAGATGCAAGAAGCGCCTGCGCGGTACAGATGTTCGATGTTGCCTTTTCGCGCTTAATATGCTGCTCGCGGGTCTGTAGCGCTAGTCGGAGCGACTGCTTTCCAAGTCGATCAACCGATACGCCGATGATTCTGCCGGGCATGTTGCGCTTGTACTCGTCTTTGGTTGCCATGTAGCCAGCGTGAGGCCCCCCAAATCCCATCGGAACGCCAAATCGCTGGGTAGATCCAACGGCAATATCGGCGCCCCACTCGGCTGGAGCCTTCACAAGGGTAAGGCTAAGGATGTCGCATGCGGCTGTAACGAGAATTTCCTTCTCGTGGCACCTTGCGGCGAATGCGCTATAGTCTTTTAGCTTGCCCGATGCGGTTGGGTACTGAACAATTGCCCCAAACATCCTGTCGGTAAGCTCTATTTCCTCAAATTTGCCAACCACAACCTCAATATTTCGTGGTGTGGAGCGAAGTTTTATAACATCCAGCGTCTGAGGGAAGATATCTTCGTCAACAAACAGGACATTCTTGCCAGCTTTCACGGACGCCCTCGACCGTGCACCGAGCATCATGGTCATTGCTTCGGCCGCGGCGGTAGCTTCGTCGAGCAGCGAGCAGTTGCTAATCTCCATGCCGGTAAGGCTAAGGACCACCGTCTGGAAATTAAGCAGCGCCTCTAGTCTTCCCTGAGAGATTTCTGCTTGGTAAGGGGTGTAGGAGGTGTACCAGCTGGGGTTTTCGAAGATATTTCGCTGAATAACAGCTGGCGTGTAGGTGGGGTAGTATCCCATGCCGATAAAGCTGCGGAAAAGCTTGTTCTTGGAGGCAATTTGTTTGACCTTTTGGGCAAATTCGTACTCGCTGATCTCCTTTTCTAGGCCTAGCGGTTCCTTTAGTCTGATATCTTCAGGTACAACCTGGTTGATTAGCTCATCTACCGAAGCAACGCCTATGGTTTTAAGCATTTCTTCCGTCTCATGCTGACGTGGACCATTGTGTCTTTCGACAAAATTATCGTTTGCCATTGTTTATGTTGTTACAAGGTTAAGTTCTGAATCGGAGCTTAAAAGTAAATATACACTTTTAATATCTAATCTCTTTTCCGTAAAAATGCAGCAGCATGTAATCTTTTAACATTACAGCTCAAACGGGTGTTCGTTTACAAAAGGATTGTAGCGGCGCTCGTGTCCAAGGGTGCTGCTCTCACCATGTCCCGAGTAGTACTTAACTTCGTCGCCAAGCGGCAGCAAATTCTTGATGATGCTACGGATAATCGTCTCATAGTTCCCTCCCGGCAGGTCGGTTCTCCCAATGCTACCTCTAAAAAGGGTGTCGCCAACCATGATGATCTGCTGTTCGTCGTTGTAGAACCCAACTCCGCCCTTGGTATGCCCGGGTAGGTCGATAACTTTTAGCGTCGAGCTGCCAAAAGTGATAATGTTACCGCCTTCAATGAAGTTTACCTTGCAGGTAGGCAGCTGAATGTTGAATCCCCATGCGGCACCCATCGTTGCCGACCTAGTAATATTGTCTACATCATCGGCATGCAGGTAAAGTTCTACTCCATACTTCTTGCTTAGGTGCTCTATGCCGGCAATGTGGTCGATATGCCCGTGCGTGTTGAGCAGCTTAACGGGCTTTAGGCTATTTTCCGCAATAAAGCTGTCGATGTTTTCCTGCTCCTCTGGTCCGTAGCAGCCTGCATCCACAATTACGCATTCTTTGGTCTCGTCGTATAGGATGTAGGTGTTCTCCTGAAAGGGATTGCAGATAAAAGTTTTTACGCTGATCATATAATAATGGTGTGTGTTAGCGATTATTGGTTCCTTTGAGCATAGGAACGAAAACAAAGTACCCATGCTCGCGTACATTTACCTGTGTTGATGATACTTTGTCGATGGTAGTCATCACTTGGAGGTCCTCGGCGCCAATCGGGATGACCATTCTGCCTCCTACGGCCAGCTGCTCAACCAAAACTTGGGGAATTTCGGGCGCTCCTGCCGTCACAATGATCTTGTCGTAGGGCGCATAGGTCGGTTTTCCAAGATATCCATCACCAAAAAAGTAAAGAGGGTTGTAACCGAGCATCTTTAGCAGATGCTGGCAGCCTTGGAATAGATCTTTTTGGCGTTCGATGGTGTAAACCTTGCCCCCCAGCTCCGAAAGGATGGCTGTTTGGTAGCCTGAGCCGGTCCCAACTTCAAAAACCTTGTCATGTGGTTTAATATTGAGGAGCTCAGTCATAAATGCCACGGTATATGGCTGCGAAATGGTCTGCCCAGCAGCAATTGGGAATGCTTTATCCTGATAGGCGAACTCAACAAAGCTGCTATCCATGAACAAATGCCGAGGAACTTTGTCAATAGCATTCAAAACACGCTCGTCACGTATGCCTTTTCGGCGAAGCTCGTCAATTAGCTTGCGCCTTAGCCCCTTGTGCCTGTAGCTATCTTCAAAATTTACGATTTCCATGGTTTGCGCTTTGTGCAAATATACCGAATGGCGCTGGTTTGTCAATCTCTTTAGCCGGATTTGGGCCGGCTGTTAATAACTTTATCGCGCTACGGAGGTGCGTGCGTGCTCTTTTCTGCTATGTTTGTAGTAAAACAGGTAATACTATGCTTATTGGACTTTTTGAAGACTCTAAACCTGCCCTTTACGAGTTGATGAATGGTCTATCAATGGAGTTAGGGTTCGATTTGAAGGTGTTAGGGTGCGTCGATGACGTGACAGATGAGAAATTAGACGGACTTATTGTTGATAATGAGTTTAAATCCTCAACATCTATCGCCGAAATCCTGAAGCAGTTTAAGAATATTCTACTGCTCGACCCGTTGCAGGCATCGGAGATCGTTAATCAGGAGCTCTTGATCATTTGCGAGGAGGCCAATGTCGACCTGATGGTTGCTGGTCCTGCAGTAAACCCTCATATCTTCGATTTTATCCGTAAGTATGCGAGCGATCCCTACTATGTTAGGGTTATTCACGAGGAAGATACCATGGGTGTCAGCTTTGATGTCTTGTATAGATCCCTTTACTGGAATGGTTTTTTCTCCGATGGCGATATTCGTAGGGCAAAGGTGAATGCGTTGCCTTCGGTGAACGATAAAGGCATCGTTTTTTATGGAAAGACCGAGTCGGCGAAGAGCATTCCTGTCGATACATGGTTTACCAACCTCGGATTTAGCAAAGTTCAATTGGTAAAGGTGTTCTCGCAGACAAACGTAGTTGAACTCGACTGCAATACTTGGACATTTAAGATGAAGGATACGAGTATGGAGGTGGTAGATAACTATAAGGATGGTGGAAATTCTCAGGAACCTTTCGTCCGTTCGTTTATCGAGCAGCTTCTTGGCGAAGATGTCCGTCCACTAAACATGTCGATATCCAATTTTTTAAAGATAAAGGAGCTATATGCGATGGCTCTGCAAAAGTTGGCGCTATAAATATTAAAAAGGCTGTACTAATTAGCACAGCCTTTTTAATATCTTGAAAGCAAATACTAGTATTTACCTCTTGATTCGTCAGATACACTAAGTTTCTTACGACCTTTTGCTCTTCTAGAAGCTAGAACTCTACGTCCATTGGCAGTAGACATTCTCTCTCTAAAGCCGTGTTTGTTTCTTCTCTTCCTCTTCGATGGTTGAAATGTCCTTTTCATTGGGAGACGCTTTAAACTATATTATTAACTTGTTACTCCTTTTTTTCGAACTGCAAAAATAGCCTTTTTTTTCTTCTCGCAAATAATGTTTACTCAAAATATCACATGTAGGTAACGAATTTTAGACTTTTGCTAGCGTTGAAGGTATACAACCTTTTTTGTTTCAAAGAATTCGTCGTCAAAAAACTCTGGGATGTCATACACAACACGGGGGTACGGTATGGTGCTAAGTTCTTCAGTTAAGTCGCCACCTTTAAGGTAAAGGATACCGTTAGGAAGCGCGTTTTTCCCTTTTGGCGTAATCCTTTTCCATACCCACGAGCAAAAAGTTTTGATGTCGGTAACGGCGCGGCTCACCACAAAATCGTAGTTCTCGGGAAGTTGTTCTGCCCTAGTTTGCATCGCCTTTACATTTTTAAGCCCAATGCTGTTTGCTACGTTTTGAACAACTGTAATTTTCTTACCAATTGAGTCGACAAGGGTAAAGTTCACCTTTGAAAACAAAATGGCTAAAGGAATGCCGGGGAATCCTCCACCAGTTCCTACATCTAAAATCTTGGTTCCATCTTTAAATGAGATGACCTTTGCAATGGCAAGCGAGTGGAGTATATGCTTGGTGTAGATGTTGTCAATGTCTTTTCTGGAGATAACGTTTATCTTTTCGTTCCATTCAGTGTATAACTCTTTCAGCATCCCAAATTGTCGCTTTTGCTCGTCGGTTAGGTTTGGGAAGTATTTTTCAATGGTTTCCATTAAAGTGGGTTGTCTTTATTGTTTTTCATATAGGTCGAAAGGAGTTCTTTCGCCCTGAAAAGTTGCGCCTTTACGGTGCCAATCGGTAATTCAAGTTCTTCTGCAATCTCCTCGTAGGAATACTCCTTAAAGTAGCGGAGTTCTAGTAGGCGGCGATATCGAGGCTTTAACTTAGACACTAAGTCCTGTATCAGTTTTGCATTTTGCTCCTTTATCATCGATTCCTCGGGATCTGGAGTGCTTGCCGCAATGTCTACATGAGGGGAGAAAGAGTCCTCAGTGTCATTTTGCTGGTCTATAGATATAACGTTTGCCTTATTCTTTCTGATAAAGTCGATGCAGTTGTTGGTGGCAATCTTAAACAGCCAGGTGCTAAAGGCAAAGTTTGGTGTGTAAAGGTGTATGTTGCGAAATGCTTTTCCAAAAGCTTCGATGGTAAGGTCTTCCGCATCAATTTTATTATTTACCATCTTTAGCAGCAGAAAGAAAAGAGCATCCTTGTACCTATCCATTAATTCGGCGTACGCCTTTTGATCTCCCCAAAGAGCTAGTTGTACAAGCTTATAGTCGTACTTCGCTTTTTCCGATAGATTATCATCTAGCTCCATTGTTGCCTCTTAGGTGTAAATTTGCGCTTGAGGTAGAACGCAAGATACAAAACAGGCGAAATAATATCAAACAGAATCATTGGAAACCAGAGCCCTTTTTCTTGGAGTTTATTGATGCCTGTTTTGAAGCAAATTGTTACTGCTACTAATCTGACAAAGATGAAGCCAAGAGCAATATATGGAATTGGCAATAGAAATATTAGCACTATAGCGGTTGCTAGAAACGCTATTCTGCTAACCATTTCGAACGAAATATTGAATTTTGATCCAAACCTGTAATGCTTAAAGGTTGAACCATGTCTTGTTTTCTGCTGAATCCATGAATCCCATGTAGTTCTAGGTTCAGTGGTTAGCAAAGAATCTTTGGAAATGCAGACGCTGGTATTGCTGCCAGTTGCCACTTCGTTGATGAACAAATCATCGTCGCCTGATACGAGCGTATGATGGTTGGCAAATCCACGATTTTTGAAAAATAGATCTTTCTTGTATGAAAGGTTGCGTCCAACACCCATGTACGGGGCTTTGCTCAATGCCAAACCGAGGTAGTTTAGTCCGATGAAAAAGGCATCACATCTGATTAATTTATTTAGCCAGCCTTTATTGCGCTCGTATCCACAGTAACCTAAAACGACTTCGGTTTCTGATTCGTACGAATTAACCATCTGCTTAATCCATTGGTTCGTTTTGGGCGTGCAGTCGGCATCGGTAAAAATGATGATCTCGTTAATGGCCGATTTTATTCCAACTGTAACAGCAAGTTTTTTGCCATGCCAGAATTTCTCATCCTTCTTAATAAAGGTTTGGCGAAGGTGAGGGTATTTCGCCTTTAAAGATTTTAGGATGTAGTGGGTGTCGTCGTCAGAACAGTCATCTACTACAATAATCTCGTAGTTGGGGTAATCTTGTTCTGCAATAACAGGTATGTTTTTATGAAGGTTGTCTTGTTCGTTTCGGGCGCAAATCACCACAGAGACTGGAGGCCATTGACTGCGCAATTCATCGATTTTCACCTGTTTAAACCTTCCAACTTTTCCGTAAATGAAAATGTAATATACGAGTTGGATCAAAAATGTGATTGCTAAAAAGGCTAGTAATGCTTGCTGGTAAATCGCTAATTCGCTGAAGAAAGTGTACTCCATTGTTATGCTAAAAAATAATCGGCAATTTTATCAAAGTTTTTCGGCATTCTCAGCTGTCGTTCACATTTTATGTGTTTGTTGTAAGTTACTTAACATTTACAGCAACAATTTATTGCGTAGAACGAGGTAGTTTTCGATGTATAATTAGTTATTTTTGCGCTCATTTTCAATAAAAGAGGTCAATGAAGTTCGACTTAACTGCCACAGATGTGCATTCGAAGGCTCGTGTTGGTGTAATAACTACCGACCATGGGCAAATACATACGCCAATATTTATGCCTGTTGGAACGGTTGCAACCGTAAAGGGGGTTTTTCATCGAGATCTAAAGGAAGAGGTAAACGCAGAGATTATATTGGGGAATACCTACCATTTGTACCTTAGGCCAGGTTTAGAAGTGCTTAAGGCTGCTGGTGGATTACATAAGTTCAGTGCTTGGGATCGTCCGATTCTTACCGATAGCGGTGGATATCAAGTTTTTTCTTTAGCAGAAAATCGAAAGTTAACTACCGAAGGGTGTACTTTCCGTTCGCATATTGATGGATCAAAGCATATGTTTACTCCCGAAAACGTAATGGATATCCAGCGCGTTATTGGCGCCGATATTATTATGGCTTTCGATGAGTGCCCTCCAGGAACAGCAACCTATGAGTATGCCAGCAAATCTTTAGACCTTACTCAAGGTTGGCTTGAGCGATGCGTAAAGCGTTTTGACGAAACCGAAGGACTTTACGGCTATTCGCAAACGTTGTTCCCAATTGTTCAAGGATGTGTTTATCCCGACTTACGTAGAAAGGCTGCTGAGCATGCTGCTACGCTCGATAGGGAGGGGTATGCTATTGGTGGTTTGGCCGTTGGAGAACCCGCGGAGCAGATGTACGAGATGATAGAGCTGGTAAATGAGATTCTGCCAGAAACAAAACCTCGCTATTTGATGGGAGTTGGTACTCCTGTAAACATTCTTGAAGGCATTTCGCGTGGTGTAGATATGTTCGATTGCGTTATGCCAACTCGGAACGGAAGAAATGGGATGCTCTTTACTAGCGAGGGCATAATCAACATCCGTAATCTAAAGTGGAGAAATGATTTTTCTGCTATTGATTCCAATGGTGTGGCATTTGTTGATACCACCTACACTAAAGCCTACCTTCGACATTTGTTTGTCTCTGACGAAATGCTTGGTGCACAGATTGCCTCTATGCATAATTTAGCCTTCTACCTATGGCTGGTAAGGGAGGCGCGCACACATATCCTTGCGGGGGATTTTGCGCAATGGAAGGAGATGATGGTGCCGAAGTTGTCAACGCGACTGTAATTCGTGTAGAACAAATCATACAAATTAACGTAGTTCTTCTTTCGCTTTTGTAATTTTGAAAGCATAAATAAAAAGAGATGAAGGTTAAACTTTTTAAGCGCCTCGACATATATATTATCAAGAAGTTTATTGGAACTTATTTCTTTGCGCTTCTTATTATTATTGGTATTGCTGTAGTTTTTGATGCAGCAGAAAAAATAGATGACTTCATGGAGAAGAATGCTCCGCTAAGAGCGATTATCTTCGACTACTATATGAACTTTATCCCCTACTTTGCTAGCCTTTTTAGCTCGCTCTTTACTTTCGTAGCGGTAATATTCTTTACATCTAAAATGGCCAGCAATACAGAGATTGTTGCAATTTTAGCGAGTGGGGTTAGCTTTAAGCGGTTACTATACCCTTACTTTGTTGCTGCGTTGTTTATTGCTGTGCTTAACTTTTTATTGGTTGGCTTTATTATTCCCCGAGCTAACGAGGTTAAGATCGACTTTGAAAATAAGTATGTAAAGAAGCAGTACCAAAATACAGAAACGAACATCCATAGGCAGCTTACTCCGAATACGTTTGTGTACATGGAGAACTTTATGGTAATTGGCAAAATTGCCTCTAAATTTTCGTTGGAAAAATTTGATGGCAACCAGCTTAAGTCTAAGTTGATCTCCGACTATGCTGTATGGGATTCGACTAGTGGAAAGTGGACTGCTTACAACTACTACGTTAGAGAGATGTTTAACGGGAAAGAGGTTATTAAGCGCGGGGAGAAGATCGATACGCTTATTGACCTTAGCGGTAAGGAACTTTCGCAGCGATCGAATGTGGTAGAGACAATGAACTTGGTTGAACTTTCCAGGCAAATTGTAAAGCAGAAGCAGCGTGGTGCTGATGATGTTCAGTTCTTGCAGGCAGAACGTAATAAGCGCTACGCATATCCTTTAAGCACCTTTATTCTAACCTTGATTGGGGTGTCGTTTGCATCTCGCAAGGTGAGAGGCGGCATCGGGCTTCATATTGGATTAGGCTTTCTTATAGGCTTTTCTTACCTTCTGTTTATGCGCTTTAGCGAAATGTTTGCGATAGGGGGGCTAATTTCTGCAAATGTTGCAATATGGGTGCCTAACGTACTTTACGCTTTCATTGCGCTGTATCTGTATTGGAAAACACCTAAATAGGACGCCCATTTAGGTCGTTAATGCCTTTTACTTTCCTTAAAAAAATGCCTAACGTGTGAAAAACTGGTGTTAAAGTTATCACAGTAATTCGCAATTTAGGAATAGAATAGCTAGACTTGTAGCTTGAATTTGATGTGGATGTTGGAATATTCTGCATTTTAGTTATCAACTAACACAAGAAAACACATGCCTTTGAAAAAGAAAATTCTTGAGCTTAAGAAGCGCAAGGAGGAAGTACTACAAGGAGGTGGCCCAAAAGCGATTGCTAAGCAGCAAGCGATGGGAAAAATGACCGCACGCGAGCGTATTCTCGCCCTACTAGATGAAAGTTCATTCCACGAGTATGACCTTTTCGTTGAGCACTCTGCTCGCGAATTTGGAATGGATGGTAAAGTGCTCGCCGGGGATGGTGTGGTAATTGGAACAGGTACAATATTTGGTTCACCTGTAGCAATATTTGCTCAGGACTTTACCGTTATGGGTGGTTCGCTAGGCCTTATGCATGCTCGCAAAATCACCAAAATTATGGACTACGCAATCAAGATGCGTATGCCTCTTATCGGAATTAACGACTCGGGTGGTGCTCGTATTCAGGAAGGCGTTAACTCGCTTGCCGGATACGGCGAAATTTTCTACCGCAACACCATCGCCAGTGGCGTAATTCCTCAAATCTCTGTAATTCTTGGTCCATGTGCTGGTGGAGCCGTTTACTCTCCAGCGCTAACCGACTTCGTTTTCGTGGTGGACAACATCTCTAAGATGTTTATTACAGGACCTGAAGTTATCAAGTCGGTACTTGGCGAGGAAATTACCCAGGAGGAGCTTGGTGGTGCTCGCGTTCACTGCGAAATTACCGGTAACGCTCACTTCTTTGCCAAGAGCGAGGCTGAGTGCTTCGATCAGATCAAGAAACTCATCACCTTTATCCCTTGGAACAACAGCAAGAAGGCGCTACGCTTCGAGCCTAAGCATCCAAAGCCTCAGTACAAGATCGAGGATATCGTTCCTGAAAATCCTAACAAGCCATACGACGTTCGCGATGTAATTCGTGCCGTTGTTGACGATTCTGACTTCTTCGAAATTCAGGAGATGTGGGCTCAAAACATCGTTATTGGTTTTGGCCGCCTGAATGGCGATACCATTGGTTTCGTTGCCAACCAGCCTAAGGTGGTTGCCGGAGTGCTTGACTGCGACTCATCTGACAAGGCTGCTCGCTTCATCCGCTTCTGCGATGCGTTTAACATCCCACTCGTTACCCTTGAGGACCTTCCAGGCTACCTTCCAGGTGTAGACCAGGAGCACCAAGGCGTTATCCGCCACGGCGCAAAGATGCTTTACGCTTACAGCGAGGCTACCGTGCCTAGAATTACCGTTATCCTTCGTAAGGCATACGGTGGTGGGTACATTGCCATGAACTCGCGCCACCTGCAGGCCGACTTCGTATTTGCTTGGCCTCTGGCCGAGATTGCGGTTATGGGGCCAGAGGGTGCTGCTAACATCATCTTCCGTAAGGAGATCATGGAGGCTGAGAACCCCGACGAAATGCGCAAGCTGAAGGTTGAAGAGTACAAGGAGAAGTTCGCTAACCCCTACGTTGCCGCTTCGAGGGGCTACGTTGATACCGTTATCGAGCCTTCGGAAACTCGCCGCTTCCTGATCCACGCCCTAGAGGTGTCGCTGGAGAAGGTTGTTGAGCGTCCATCGCGTAAGCACGGAATTCCTCCATTTTAATCGTTGGGCTATGAGCAATACCGAGGAGCTAAAACCTGAGTATACCTCGTTTGTTGTTGACGAAACTACGTATGAGACAATAGTCCCTGCGAAGATTGCCAACCGCAAGGCGTGGGAGAGGCCAAACCCTAACATGATTACCTCGTTTCTTCCGGGTACCATCCTAGAGATGTACGTTAAGGAGGGCGATGTTGTTAAGGCTGGCGACAAGCTGCTTCTGTTTGAAGCAATGAAGATGCACACACTAGTCAATGCTCCTTTTGATGCAACCGTTAAGGCGATTGTTGTATCGGAAGGGGGAAAGGTTCCCAAAGGGGAGTTGCTGATTGAGCTAAAGTAACCATAGAGGGGGAGGGCGAAAGCCTTCCCCCTTTCTTTTTCGCCAGGTGTCCGCTTGGCGAGGGGCTGCTGGTTCAGCGTTTGGCGCTTGGGCCTTCGGTGCAGCGCCGCCGGTGGGGGATATCCGCTTTTGTTGATTCGAAGGGCTCCCCATTGGGCTTGAATAAACTTCTTTTCGGATTGCAACCCGCCCTCTTCGGATTCAAATTCCCGCTATTTTGATCGGGAATGCGGCTCTTTTGATTCAGATTCCCATTATTTCGATCGAAAAAGCCTCTCTTTGAATCGAAATACTCATTCTTTCGATCGAAAGAGGGTCTCTTTGAATTCAGATTCCCATTATTTTGATTGAAAGAGGGTCTCTTTTGATTCAAATACTCATTATTTTGATCGAAAGAGCCTCTCTTTGAATCGAAATTCCCATTATTTCAATTGAAAAAGCCGCTTTTTTGATTCAAATGCTGGCTATTTCGGCTGGGAAGGCGGCTTTTTGAATCGGCATTTTCCCTTTTTTACTCGAAGGAGGCGGTATGCCTGCCGGAGGAGCGGCTCTTCGAGGCGGGAGTGGCGATATTGGGGCTTCGAGCCCAAGGGCTTTAACGCGCAAAGGGCGAGAGCCTCCTTGGTGGAGGTCCTCGCCCTTTGGCGTTCGCTGTGGCTGCGGCTAAGCTACCTGGCGATGATTAGCAGCTTGGCGACTTTCTTATCCTTGGTTCGGGCTACTACGGGGTAGCTGCCCGATTCGAGGTGGCTGACGTCGTAGCTGCTCAGCTTGGTGATGTTTTCGGGGGTCAGCGGCATCGATTCGAGCAGCATGCCGTGGGCGGAGTAGATGTCGACGGTTATTTCGCTGTCGGTGTTGATGGCTGCGACGATGCTGACCTGCGTTGAGGCCGGGTTGGGGTAGATGCTGAGCTGCAGCGTGAGGGCTTCGGCGCCCCGCTTGACCTCTACGGTGTCGGATGCCGAGCATTGGTTCTTGCTGGTTACCGATACCCAGTACTTCCCTTCGGCATTAACGATGATGCTGTTCGTTTTTTCGCCGGTGCTCCACAGGTAGGCATACTCGCTGGAGAGGTTAACCGTGAGCGCGGTCGGAAGCGGGCGGTAGAGCACGTCGCTGCCTAGGCTGACGGTAGGAGCGGGGTAGATCTCGAACTGCGACGTCTTGACGGGGCTCTTTATGCCGCCAACTTCGGTGGATCCGGTGATGGTGTGCTTGCCGGCAATCCCTTCGACCATGTTGGGCGCCTGCTTGCCCTGCGCGAGCATGTTGTCGAAACTGTAGGCGATGCTCTGGGTTGGCTTCAGGTCGGCGCTGAGCTTTACGGTGCCGCTAAAGCTGTACTCTACGGTTTTACCATCAGCCTTGGCGATCTGGTAGCTGCACGATACCTTCACGTCGGTTCCGGTTGGTACGGTAATGTTCTGGCTTTCGTTAACCAGCTTCACCTCGAAGGCTGCCTTTTTGCCGTCGTAGCACTTGGTTTGGCTTACTGCGGGGTACAGCGTGATGAAGTTGGTTGCCTTGGGCGTCAGGTAGTCGATGGCGATCTCCTTTATCAGGATGCAGCCGTCGGCATTGGTTCCGGTTACCTTGTATAGGCTATTCTCGTACACGGTAATATCCTTGGTGGCGGCGCCATTTGACCAGAGGTAGGTTAAGGTGGTGTTGCTGCCCGACAGCGTTGCCGAGCTTTTGTCGGCTGCTGTTTTGGTATCGATGCTAAAGGTTGGGTTGGCCACCACCTTAAACGTTTTGCTCACCGCTGGGTTGTTCGGGTTGACGTCGTACTGGTAGCTAACGCTCACCTCCGCCGTCACGGTGGCACCTGCGGTAGCGGCTGGGATGCCGGTTGCCGTGGTAAGGGTGATGGTGGTCGTCGATTTGGGCAGCAGGTCCTCGGCGAGCACGTAGCTCTCCGTCTTGACGGTGCCGTTCGCCTTCACCGAAACGGTAATGGTTTCTCCCTTGGCTATTGGCGTGTCGCCATCGTTGCCAATCACCAGCGAAAGGGGGACTGGGCGGCCCGACTGGCACATCTTCTCGTTGTTGACGATGGATTGGAGCACGAGGTCGCCGCCCTTAAACTGCACCTTGATCGATGCTTCGGCGGAGCAGCCCTTATCGTTGGTCACCTTAAGGGTATAGGTTCCCGATAGGGTGACGGTGATCGTCCTATCCTGCGAAACGCTTACCCCATCCTTCGTCCATGCGTATGATGCCATCCCCGCAGGCCCGTCGATAGTCTCCTTGGCGTTGGATGAGACGATGTCGGCTGGCAGGGTGAACGTTGGGCTTGGGTTTACGGTAACCGTGGCGTCCGTTTTATTGTTGGCGGTATTGGATTCGCCGGTTAGGGCGGCAATGGTTACGGATACGGGATACTGTCCGGCCGTAGCTCTAGGAAGCGTGGCCGCTAGGGTTACCGTGGTGCTGGCTTGGGGGGCGAGGTCGGCGCTCAGCAGCGTCTCCTCGCTAAAGCTGGTGCCGTTGATGGTGCCGCTGACCTTCAGCGGGGTGTTTTTTGCGATTGTCTTGCCCGATTTGTTGGCCACTGTTAGCGTTAGCGGTTCGGCGGCGGTGCCCTGGCAGAGCGCGGTGCTGACTACCGACGTAAGCTCGATGTCGGGGGTAAACAGCACCTGCGTTGTTTGCGCCGACGAGCAGCCGTTGGCGTCGGTAACGGTGAGCGTGTAGCTGCCATCCTGGGTTGCCGTGATGCTTTGGGTCTCGGCTCCGGTGCTCCACACGTATTTGGTCATGCCGGCAGGCCCTGCGATGGCTACTTGGGCCTCGTTGCTGGTAATTGGGTTGGCAAGCGTAAACGTGGGGGCGGGGTTAACCTTAAAGCTGCCTGTAAGCGTGTTGTTGGCGGCAATGCCGTCGTCGGCAAAGGTGGCTGTAGCCGAAATCGAGTAGCTGCCAGCCGCCAGCGCAGGCAGCTTTTGGGTAAAGGTGTAGGCTATTGTTTTGCCGACGGCCATGGGCTCGGCAAGGGTGGTCTCTTCGGAAACGGTATTGCCGTTAAACGTGTACGATAGCGTAAACTTTGTTCCTGTAGCGATGTTTTCCATGCCCGAGTTCTTGACGCTCATGGCCACGACATGGCCTTCGGGAGCCGCGCAGAAGTCTTTAGGGCTATCGATGGCGGCCACGGCAATATCCTTTCGGTTAAAGTTGACCATCACCTCGTCCGAGGTCGAGCAGCCCTGGTTGGTTGCCGTTAGCGTGTAGGCTCCCGAGTTGGTTACCGTCAGCGTCTTCGACGTGGCGGCGGTACTCCACAGGTAGGTGTTCGATGCCAGATCGGGGGTTACGGTGGGCACAATGGTGTAGCTCGATTCGGTTGAGGCGATGTCGTCGCCCAAGCTCACCGTAGGCGTTTGGTTTACCGTAACGCTGATCACCTTGCTGAAGTTGTTGGTGAGGTCTAGGTCGTCGAGGGTAATCATTGCCGAAACGCCCGTTGGCTGAGCCGTTGTAAAGGTTGCCTTCTTGGCGAAGGTGTATTCGATGCTCGCGTTGGGCGCAAGATCGTTGGCCAGCGTTATAACCTCGCTCACCTCCACGCTTCCGACCTTAAAGGTAACGGGTATGGTTGTCCCGGCCTTGGGCGTGTCGTTGCCAACGTTGGTTATCTTGACGGATACCGGGTATTCGGTGGTGCCGGTGCAGACGGTGCTGCTGGTTCCGTAGGTCGAGGTTAAATCGATGGACAAATCGTTCTTGATGAAGGCCACCTGCGTGCTGAAGATGCTGGAGCACTTGTTGGCATCGGTGATTTTAACATCGTACTTGCCATCTTTCGATACCAGAATGGTTTGGGTGATGTCGCTCGTGCTCCATTTGTAGTCGGTAAAGCCGGCTCCGGCATCAAGGGTCACCTCTACGTCTTTGGTAGTTATCGTAGGCGGAAGGCTCGACTGGGGTAGCCCGTAGGTTTCTGCCGCTACCGTTTGCGCATTGTTGTCCGCCACCAGGTCGCCGGCGAGTTTCGCCACAATGGCTACGGTGTAGGCTCCCTTGGCCGAGATATCGATCGGATTATTTAGGATGATGTCGGCCGAAGCTCCGGGAGCCAGTGCCGCCGTAAGCGTATAGCTGTCGGTGCTGGTGGCTCCGTTTTTCGTAACCTCGAATGAGATAGCCGTTCCGCTGGGGATGGTAACGTTACCCCTGTTTTCGATGGTCAGCGAGGGCTTCATCGTAGGCTCGTGCGTACAGGCCGTTTGAATATTATTGATCGACTTTACGGCGACATCCTTTACGGCAAAGGTGATGGTGGCTTCCGACTTGGTGCTGCAGCCATGCTCATCGGTTACCGTACACCAAACCTTGCTGTCGGCGGGTCCGGGGAAAATCACCTTGTTCGTCTTCAGCGTGGTCTTGTCGTACCACTCGTACGACTTGTAGGCCAGCGAAGGATCGGCGTCGTAGGTGTACTCGAGCGCATTTACCGTTTGCGTTTGTGGGGTCAGCGTAAACGCTGGGAACCCGTACGACTCTATGGTGGCCGCTAGGTTGTCGGCCGTGTTGATATCGTACGGAATGGTAGCCGAAACCTCGATGGGGTAGGTGCCTTTGGCCGACATGTCGAAGGTTTCGGGGAAGATGTAGTCAAACGACTCGCCAGCGGCAAGGTCTTTGACGGTCGTGGTCTTGTGCACGGGCTGAAGCGCTCCCTTATACTTTAGGCGAAGCGTAACTTCGGTTCCCGCCTTGATGACATCAATAGCCTGCCCCTTGTTGGTAACCTTAACGGTGATGGCCTGAGCCTTGTCGAGGCTACACTTGTTGGCGGGCGACACCACCGCTTCGGCGACAACGTTGGGGTTGAGCTTGTACACGTCGGCGGTGCTGCTAACGCTACATTTGGCCGGCGTATTATCGGTAAGGGTTACCTTGAAGGATATCTTATTGTTGGGGCTTACAAACTCCGCCGATGTAATCGCCTGCTTGTAGCCGTTGTTGGCGAGCTCTCCCCATATGCCTTCGCCAATTTTCTTCTCCCACTTGATGGTGTAGCCGAAACCATCGGCGTCCGTGGTGATGTCGAATTCGTGGTTATTCGGATTAAGCGGATCCGATGGGGTCGGAAGCCCAAGTATTACGGTTGGACCGAGGTCTACCGTTGGCTTTTTTACCTCTACCATCTGAACTTTCTTGTCGTTGTCCGTCTTGTAGAAATATTCGGGGTTGTCGATGTTTGTTACCGTAATGTTGTAGAATCCGCCGCGATTCATGTCGATGGTTTTGGAGGTGACGAGCTGCACCTCGCTGCCCACGGGCAGGTCATTGGGCAGGTTGTAGGTCTCCTCGAATTCCTCGGTACGGCTTACGGTGCCGCCATTGGTTCGCGAGTACTCCGATTTGAAGGATACCTTTACGGGTGCGCCCTTCTTGGCCGTTTTTATGCCGCAGTTCTTTACCTTAAAGGTGATGTTCTCCTTATCGGTGAAGCCTCCGCACACTTCGGCTCCGGTAAGCGTTACCGGCTTAACGATTCCGGAGATCCCGAAGTCGTCTGGAGCCTCCTTTATGGCAAATCCGTTCAGCCCAAACCCGCTGAAGAAGCCGTTCGTGGCGTCGCTGGTAAACTCGAAGCGGAATTTCACCCCGGTAGCCCCGTTTAGGCCTGCGGGCAGCAGGTGGCTGATGGTCTGCCAGCCGTTGCTGTTACCCGTAAAGCCGATTTTGCCCGACGAGGCAATGGAGGCCTGATCCTTCCAGCCCCAGAAGTCGTCCCAGAGGTCGCCGTTTTTGCCAACGGGCTGCCAGGTGGCGCCGTTGTCGGTGGAGTAGGATAGGGTTACGCCGTCTTTGTTCAACTCGGTGATGTAGTTGGCCTTGATTTCGAGCATTGGCTTTTCGAGGCCTATAATATCGAAGCAGGGGCTGGTGAGTATTGCCTTGGCGTTGTTGTCGTAGTTACCGTTGAGGTTGGTAATCCACATCTTATCCGTTTGGCTATCTCCAGAAATGTTGGGTGCGGTAGACACGCCGTGCATCCAGTTGTAGCCGGTCTTCGTCCAGTCGTCCGGGGTGTCGAAGCTGGTGGTGTATGGGGTTTTGTACGTCTTCGAAATGTGTACGTTGACGCTGGCTGTGTCGTTCACGTTATCCTCATCTCCGGGGAGCAGCGTTGTTGCCAGCACCTTCAGGTCGCCGTAGAGGCCTGCGGGGAAGGTTTTGCTGAGGGTTACCGTTGCTTCGGCACCTGGGGCTATGTTTTGGGTGATGTTGTCGTCGATGGTGGACCCTCCGTTAATGGTAATCTTGACGGGGATGGGGGCAACGGCCTCCTTCGATCCGGCATTCCTTACCTTAAGGGTGATGGGCTGGCTGGTGCCGTCGCTTCCGCAGGTGCTGGTGGGACTCACGACCTGGACCATGGCCAAATCCTTCTCCATGAAGTTGCCCACCACCGAAACGTCGTCGATGTTCCATCCGGTGAACTCCCTATCGCCGTTGGTGTAGGAGAGGGTGTAGCGGAGCTTGATGTTGTGGGCGCGGTCGAACTCGGCGGGGAAGGCCACCGAAGCGGACTGCCAGCTATCGTCGAGGGTGTAGTCGGTATTCTTCCAAAGTGTGGCCCACGTGGCGCCGTTATCCTTGCTTGCCTGAATCTTTACGGTGTCGTACATGTCAACGTTCAGCCATCGCTTGAAGTTTAGCACCAATCCTTTGTAGAAAAGCGCGTCGAAGCTGGGCGATGTGGCGGTGTAGGGTGCCGACGAGGGGATGTTGGCATCGTAAACCCCATCTTTGGTGAGGTCGTTTCCGAGGACTTTGCTACCGCTTACTGCATTCTCGGGGTCGGGGTTGCCGTATGCCCCCGATTTGCCCATTGGCGCGGCAATTTCGAAATCGTTGGATAGGCTCCATCCCTTGTCGGTCTCAAAGTCGTCGAAGAACAGGTTCTGCTTGATTATTCGGTTGCCGCCCGAGTTGATGGTGGCGTTGGCAAACGCGGTTCCGTTGACGGTTATGCCGCTTGCCGGAATTTCGGCATCGACGGTGTTGCCGCTTTTGGCGTCGGAGGCGATGTCGTAGGTGGCCCATAGGTAGGTGTAGCCGGTTGGTAGGCTGTAGCTGGCGGTAAGAACGGCGGAGCTGCCGCTTAGGGTGCCGCTGGCTATGGGGGTGGAGGTGTTGAATTCGGGATCCTGCGTGGCGTAAAGCGTTACACGGGTGATATCGGTTAGTTTGGTGGCGATGGCGTTTACCTTTACGCTGCTGAGAATAGCATCGCCGGTGTTGCCGGTTACCTTTAGGCGCGAGCAGAGGATTGGGTTGTTGGTCGTGCCGTTGGGGATGATGTCGGTGGTTACCCCTTCGGGGGTTGCCTCGACAAGCGACTTGGCCTGCGAGCCGGTCTCCTCGAGTTTCACCTCGTCGAGGCAGATACCCATACCCCAGCGGCTGAGCCCTTCGAAGGCGAGGTAAACGTCCTTTTGAAGCGCGTCGGAGGGGAGGTTCAGCTGGAAGTCGCGCCACTCGTTCTGCACGAAGTTGTAGGTTTGCAGGAGCCTCCATCCTCCGCTAAAGCCCACCTTATAGTAGATGCGCAGGATGTCGTTGTTTACCCCTGTTGGAACCCTCCATTCGTAGATGGTTAGCCAGAACTTTAGGGTCGGCAATACTGCGAACTTAAGGTTAAGGGGCGGGGTTATCAGCCGGGTTTGCTCCCTTCCGAAGCCTTGGGTGAAGTACCAGGCGTTGTAGGTGCCAGCCTTAGCCTTGTCGGGGTTACGGAACATGTCGTACGTTGCAGCAGGCTTCAGCAGGTTGGGGTCGGCGGGGTTGTACCCCCCATTCCGGTAGCGCCAGGGGACGCTTCCTACTACCGCTTCTTCTGTCCAGCCGTCGGGCTTTCTGCCCAGCTCAAAGCCTTCTTTTAGGTAAACTGTTTGAGCCTTTAGCTCGATGGTAGAACAAACCAATAGGATGATGTACAGCATCATCCTTCTCATCCCTCTTTTCATAATCCAACAGATTCTTATAGCTTTTCGTTGTGAAATATAGCTTAATAATTCAATAAATCGGAGGGGGGGACGTCTCGTAGCGCCAGCAGGAATTAAATTGCGACCCTGTTCTGCCTAGTAATTAGGCAGAAAAAGCAATATCGCCACAGGTTTAATAAAGCTAAATGTTTCGAAACTGCTTCTCGAAACCCCGTACGCGATAAAAAATCACCGCAAAAAAAATCGCACTTGCTTTGTTAATCATCTTGAAATTTCTACATTAGGCATCGGTAAAGATTGTTTTTAGTAGCATTCTTTAGGCCAGCAAAAATATCAGTTAACGCATAACATTACGGGCTATTCAGCCAAATCGGGCCCAATAGCCAGCAAAGATTTCCAATTTTTAATCGTAGCACGAGCTGTAGCCAATGCGTGAAACCTCGGGTAGAGCTTTCACCAAGGGAGAAGTTCCGTCGGAGGACGCGGATTGAGCTTTTACCTAAGGAAAAGCTTCGTCGGAGGTCGCGGACAGAGCTTTTACCTAAGGAAAAGCTCTATCGGAATGCGCGGATTGAACTTTCACCTATCGAAAAGCGCCATCGCCATTCGGCAGGAAAGCTACAGCACGTGCAACTGGCGGTATAGCCCTTGTAGTAGCTTGCGTTAGGGGTATTCGACCTTGCCTTAAGCAAGTGGTGCAAAACCAATCAGCCGTTAAACCAAAACCTAATATCGATGGAAGAATTAGCAATGACCAACCTTGCGTAGCCGACGTGGGTGCTGTTGCAACAGTTATCAAGGAGGAGGTTGTGGGCACTACCCTCAAGGAGGTGAAGGAGTCGGCAGCCTACCAGGAGGTGGTGAGCGAGCAGCTGAGCTACGACGACTCCATGGCTCGCGTGCGTAAAAGCGAGAACACGCTGAGCAAGAACGAGGCCGACAAGCGCCGCGACGATGCCTACGTGGGTACGCGCAAGGCTATCGACTCACTCACCTACTCGCCCGACGAAGCGATTCGGGGTAAAGCCACCAAGCTCTTCAGCATTATGAACATGTACAGCTCGGGTGTCGAAAAGCTGCCCGACTCGAAGGAGAGTGAGTACCTGAAGATCATCATCAGCCGCATGAAGGAGCCCGAGAACTACCAGATGGCCACCGAAATCGGCATCAAGGCATTCGTGGACAACATGGACAAGTGCGAGAGCGATTTTCGTTCGGATTGGGGCGAGATGGAGAACGATAAGGAGGAGTACCGGAACAGCCAATCGGCCACGAATAGCCGCCGGAAGCTGGAGGATGCCATCAACGCGTTCTACGCCTACCTAGCCTACAACGCCAAGTACAACGCCAGCAAGGAGCAGTTTGCCCAGCTGCAGCGCGCCATCTACAGCCGCTACCTGAGCATCCGCCAGAAGTACATCGAGCGGAAGAAGAAGGAGGCCGATAAAAAGGATGGCGACAAGAAGGATTCCGACAAGAAGGACACCACCCCCAAAACCGATGGCGGCTCGGAAAAGAAGTAGCCTTGGAAGTACGATGCTAAGCCCACCTCGTAAAAAGGTGGGCTTTTTTGTTTTATAGATATGGTAGCACCAATAACGGATGGAGGAGGTCCCGTCAGGCCTAAGCGCGCTGCTTCTGCTGCTACTGGACGTTTCCCCTTTTTTATTCCGCCTTAGCCTGAAGGCTTTGGGCAACACCTCCGGTGTGCGCGATTGAGTCCGGCAGCGAGGGATGTCTCTTCCCCCATATATAATAGGGGCGCCTATACCGCTTACTCGTGGTGGAGATGAGGCTTGCTGTGCAACTTTTGTTTTGCGAATAACGGCTTGTAAATGTAGCGGGTAACATTTGTAGAAACTTTTTTTGAGTACGAAGTGTTTATTTTTCGAAATCTATGTTTTTTTTAAAATAAATGTTTTCTTTCTTTAAGGTGTGAAATGGGGGGGATAATGGGCATGTTGTAATGCCCTTAAGCTTTAGTTATAAAATTGGCTGTTGGTTATGAAGGTAAAGGCTGTATTTAATCCTTTTAGGGGCATATTGCTGTTGCTCCTATTTACGGTTTGTGGACTGAAATCTTTCGCGCAAACGGATACTGAATTTTGGTTTGTCATTCCCGATATTACTTACGAGCATCAGATTCCAGGAGGTGAGCCTGCCAAATTCACCTTTTCTACATTCGACATGCCCAGCACCGTTACGGTGAGCATGCCGGCCAATCCATCGTTTACCCCAATCATTATAAACATTCCTGCAGGATCGGCATACAACCTGTCCATGGATAATTATATCAATACGGCGATTAACGCCAGCAGGGCAGGGAATCCCGATGCAGAGAACCAGTATAAAACGTTACCAACTCCCACAAACCCATCTGGGGCAAACAAGTGTGGGCTAAAGATTACGGCTACAACCCCAATTACGGCCTACTACCAGGATGCCAACATCAACAATACCGAGCTCTATGCGCTGAAGGGGAAGAATGCCCTAGGCAATCATTTCTTTGTTCCGTTTCAAAATCAGCGAACCAACCACGGGTTTTCCAATACCAATCCTGCATACTCCTCCATTAACATTGTGGCCACCAAGGATAATACGGTGATCCACATAAAGCCGAGCCAGGATGCCTACATGCATGGAACGTCGATTCCTGCCAATGCAGACAAGACGGTAACGCTGATGGCGGGAGAGGCAATTTGCGTTGTTCCAAAGCTCGTTGGTGGGCAGCCCGATAGGTCTGCTGCTGGGCACCTTGCCGGTACCGAGATCTCCTCGAGCGAGGATGTTGCCATTACCATTAACGACGACTCCGTTCATGGCGATGGGGGGGGCAACTACGATATTATTGGCGACCAGCTGGTGAATATGGCTTCGCTGGGGCTTAAGTATGTAGTTCTTCGAACCAAGGCGCAGACCGATGACGACCGCATATACGTAACCGCAACAGAAGATAATACCACGGTAAAGTTCTACAATAACAATGGTAACACTTTTTCGACAAAGGTGATAAACGCAGGGGAACAATGCGATATTGGTACGGTTGGCGACTTCTGTATTGTTGATGTAGATAAGAAGGTTACCGTGCTCCATGTTGGTGGTTATGGCGGCGAGCTTGGTGGCGCCATTCTTCCTGCCATTGATAAGTGTACGGGTAGCACCCAGGTGGCTTTTAATAAGCTGAATGATGGTGGAAAGACCTTCAATACGAATGTAATGGTGCGTACCAATGGTAAAAACGAGTTTTACCTGAATGGAGTAAAGGTAAACATGGAAGCCGCCGCTGGAAAAACGTGGACACAGCTTCCTGGTACCGACTGGTGGTTTATGCAGGTGCTCGATTGGAATACGGGCAAGTTTCCCTCCCTTAAGCAAGGTCAGGGAAATATCCTTACCAATAAGGGTGACCTCTTCCACCTTGGAGTCTTCTACGGAGCCAGTAGCGGAGGTTGTAACTACGGCTTCTTCTCGGACTTCAACGAGCTAAAGATTGATGCCAACGTTGCAGGTGTAGAAGCTGGCGAAACCAAGGTTTGCTTTGGCGCCCCAATTCAGCTTTATGCCAAAGGGGGTACAACGTATAAGTGGACTCCTGTCGATTATCTAAGCGATCCTGCCGTATTCAACCCAATTGCCAACATCCCGTTTCAAGGGGTGAAGCAGTACCAGGTTGAGGTTTCAGGAGCATGTAACATGAAGGAGGTTAAAACCATTAACCTCCAGATCTTGCCTCCGGTTAAGGCCAACTTCTCCGTCGACAACATTACTGGATGTTCACCCCTTACGGTTAACTTTACCAATACCTCCCTGAATGCGGCCGAGTTACGCTGGAGCTTTGGCGATACCAAGGATACGGTTTCGAATATGTTTAAGGCCACAGGCTTGGTGGAAAAGTTTAGCCATCTATACGTAAACAATACCGATACCCCCATAACCTACACCGTTCAGCTCATCGTAAAGAGCGAGTCGGGCTGTGGCGATGTTATAGAAAAGCAAATTACGGTGTACCCATCGGTGGAGGCAAAGATGAATCGAATCGATCCTACTCCGTCCTACTGTTCGCCACGTAGCCTTACCTTCGAGAACGTATCGCCGCCAACGGCGTTGCCAGCCAGCGATATTACCTATATCTGGGATTTTGGTGATGGGGGAAGCGTTAATACCAGCGATCCAACCGTAAAGCACGACTTTTCCGCTCTAAACAAGGATAAACTGCGTTACGATGTGTCGTTGACCATGATCAACAAGTTTGGCTGTAAGTCGATTGCGAAAGATACCATCGATGTTTACGGAAAGGTGGATGCATCCTTTTCGCTCGATAAGATAAGCGGATGTCCCGATCCAACATTTAACGCCGTGCTAACCGATGGATCAACAGGTCCTATTAAGAAAAGGACTTGGGATTGGAGTGGCTTCTCGCAGACCCCAAGCGCCACCCTTGCCAATGCTTACGATATCTCTACCACAAGTACTTCGGCTACTACGGTTACCCGTACTATAAAGTTGGATGTTGAAGGTGCTGGTGGATGTAAGGATTCGTATAAACAAGATGTGACAATTTATCCGTATGTCAACGCTACCTTCTCGTTTAATGGAGGAACCGACCTCTGCGATGGGGAGATGCTTAACATAAGCAAGTTTTCGTCAGGTGGCGCTACCGATTTTCTTTGGGAATTCGGTGATGGATCCACTTCTACAGAGGCAACACCTGCGGTGGCGCACCTTTACAATAATGCTAGCTATGCTACCGCAACGTACGATGTTAGGCTTACGGTTAAATCTTCCGAGGGAGGTTGCCAAAGTACCTACGTTTCACCTACTAAGGTAAAGGTCTTTTCGCGTATCGATCCCGATTTTTCCATAAAAGATCTCGGAGGGTGTGCTCCTTTTAATGCCACCATACTAAACGTCTCTAAAGGTAATGCGTCGAATAAGTACGAGTGGAACTTTAAGGATGGTTCGGCTCCTGTTGTTGAAAATACGCTAGTTGCTAGCCGACAACACTTATTCACCAATAGTACAACCCTCCCCGAAAAGCATTTCGTAGAGCTTACGGTTACCAACGAGGGTGGCTGTTTTAAGACTGTTTCTCGTTTGGCAACCGTTTATCCACAGCCAGTCGCCGACTTTACGGTTGATAACTCCATTGGTTGTAATCCGTTGCCAGTTGCCTTTACTGCTTCAACCAGTGCTAAGGAGTACGATTACCAATGGTCGTTTGATGATGGGGCTACGGGATCGCAGCCTGCCATCTCGCATACCTACAACAACTTCGATTTTACAAATGATGCAACCTTTAATCCAACGCTCGAGGTTAGTTCTATATATGGATGTAAGGCATCTATAACAAAGCCGATAAAGGTGCATCCTTTCCTGAAGGCTGCATTTACGGTTCAGCAGTTATCTGCTTGTGCTCCTTTCGATGTTAAGGTTACTCCCAACTCGTTAGGCGCAACCTCTTATGCTTGGGATTATGGAGATGGAAGAACCGCTACTAAGACAACAGGGGATTCGTTTACCATCAGCTACGACAATACAGGGGCAACATCTGCAACGTACCCCATTAGCTTGGTGGCTACCAACTCTGGTGGTGCCTGTCAGTCTACCGCAAGTACTGTTCCTGTGGTGGTCGACCCTCGGGTAGTGGCTAACGGAACATTTACAGTAGTTGACAAGTGTACGGGTGCGATTACCTTTAATAATACTTCAACAGGTGCCACCTCCTATACTTGGGACTTTGGCGATGGGCAATCGGCCAGTGTGGCCAGCACGGCTGCTCAGCAGCACACCTACGAAAATAGGACTGCATCGATAAAAACTTATACGGCAACGCTAACTGCCGAAAATGCTAAGGGGTGTAAAGCCACAAAAACGTTCAGTATAGATGTAGTTCCTCGTGTAGAATCGTCGTTTACCTACGATGTAGTCGAGAAGTGTACTCCTATGAAGATTCACATTATCAATACCTCGTTGAATGGAACTGAATTTCAGTGGGACTACGGGCATACCGTTGGTGGTGTTGCTCAGCAGGATGTTAAAACGGTAAAGGATGCCTTTGACAGAATTATTGATAGCGAAGATCCATCTCAGGTAAAAACCTATACCCTTAAGTTAACTACATTGGATAAATCATCGGGCTGTTCTGCGGTTTCTACAAAGGATATTAGCGTATATCCAAGGGTAAAACCTTCTTTCACCAGCTCTATTATTGATAAGTGTACAGGAAAACTATCCTTCCAAAATGCGACTACTGGTGCAATAACATATACATGGAATTTTGGGGATATGAGCTCTTCGTACACAACAGATAAGCTAGATCCTGTTGCACATACCTACTTGAATAGGAGTGGTATTAATGCAACATTTAACGCTAAGTTAATTGCTAGTAACTCTATAGGATGTTCTGCTGAATTTGCTCAGGATATTTCTATTGTTCCTCTTGTTGAGTCTAGTTTTACCATGGAGGAGTTAGAAAAGTGTACCCCAGTTAAGGTTAAGTTAACCAATACCTCGTTGAATGGTAGTGAGTTTAAATGGGATTATGGGCATACTATTGGAGGAATTGCACAACAGGAGACTAGGGCAACAAAGGATGCTTTCGAGAAGATAATTGATAGCGAAAATCTCAATCAGATTTTGACCTACCAAATAAAGTTAACCACCCTAGATAAGGTGTCAGGTTGCTTTGCTGTCTCCTCTAAGGATTTGACCGTATATCCAAAAGTATTACCATCTTTTACCAGCGCCGTTGTTGATAAGTGTAGCGGGAAGATGTCTTTCCAAAATGCGACAACGGGTGCCACAACTTATACTTGGTTCTTTGGAGATCCAAGTTCGGCGTACTCTACAGATAAGCTAGATCCTGTATCTCATACCTATCTGAATAGAAATGCAACCAATGCAACTTTTATTGCTAAGATTGTTGCTAGCAATGCTATTGGATGTTCTGCTGAGGCTGTGAAGGATATTTCGATTGTTCCTAGAGTAGAATCGAGTTTTACGTTGGAGGAGTTGGAGGTTTGTACCCCAGTGAAGGTTAAGCTCACCAATACTTCGCTCAATGGACAGCAGTTTACGTGGAATTATGGTCATACTATTGGGGGTGCATCCCAAGTTGATGTTAAGACTGATAAAATTGCTTTTGAGAAGATTATCGATAGTGAATCAGCTAACACAGTAGTGAACTATCCTATTAAGTTGGCGGTGCTTGACAAAAATACGCTCTGTGCCGACGATTCAACAATTAGTCTTACGGTTCACCCAAGATTGATACCTTCGTTTACTTCCGATAAAGCTGTTGGTTGTTCAGACCTACCTGTCGTACTAACTAATACATCTACAGGAGGGAATCTCTCCTTTAATTGGGACTTTAACGACGGACAGTCGGTAAAATCTTCAGATGTTACGGAGACAGTGGCTCATACATTCGTCAATAGGAATTCTGTTACGAAGAATTATAGCGTGGTACTAACCGCAACTAACGCAAAGGGGTGTAAAGCTACTGCATCTAAGTCCATAGGTGTATACCCCAAGGTTGAGGCTGCCTTCACCTTTGTTCAGTCTTCGAAGTGTACCCCATTCCCGATTGATATTGCCAACAGTTCACTTAATGGAACTGAATATTCTTGGGATTTTGGGCATGTAGTAAATGGAAATAAGCGAGATACTCTTACAATAACAAAGGCTGGATTTAGAACATACATCTATAATGGCAATAGTTCGAACGCTCAAACATACACGTTAACGCTTACTGCTCGTGATGCTGCAACGGGATGTAATGATGTTATAACTAAAACTGTTGATGCTCAACCTGAGGTTAAATCTAGTTTTAGTTTGAGTACGGACAAGGGGTGTAATCCACTTACAGTTTCGTTTACCAATTCGTCTACAGGTTCTTCTGCATACACCTGGAACTTTGGAAATAATACCTCTTCGGCAAGTGTTACACCTGCATCAATGGTATTTACCAATAGTGATACTGTTAGCATTAAAACCTATAATATTGTGCTAACCTCTAAAAACCAAGATGGATGTACCAATGTTTCTACCAAGCGTGTAGATGTTTATCCAAAGATGTTGGCTGATTTTAGTTTAGACAAGGTAAATGGATGTACGCCTTTAACTGTTAAGGTTGCTAATGCATATCCATCTTCGGCATATCGTTACGAGTGGTCCTTAGGTTCGAACGGAACTAGCACTTCACAGCAAATTCCTGATTTGAACTTTATAAATTCGACTACGGATTATACTATTCAAACCGAAAATTTAAAGTTAAAGGTATTCTATAAGGGAGACGCGACCTGCTATAAGGAGGTTGAGCGTTCGGTAGATATTTATCCTGGAACACGAAGCGATTTTGCAATGGATGTTACAGAAGCTTGCAATCCATTGGTCATAAACTTTACAAACGAAACAAAGTCGTACAACAACTCTGCTTCTTATAGATGGAACTTTGGTAGCCTAGGTGGTTCTGGAGATGTTAATCCTAAGTATACATTTACTAACCTGTCAAAAACCGAGAGGGTTACGTATGCTGTTAAGCTAAAGTCCACTTCTATCCACGGATGTAGTGACTCAACGACTAAGACGGTTGTGGTTCGTCCTATCCCTAAGGCTCAAATGGCAATAAATACGGCCTCGGGTTGTGCTCCATTTAACGTGGATGTACAGAATCTCTCTATAGGTTCTATGCCAACATACACCTTTTGGCTTGATAATGATAGAACGACATCTGTGGTAAGAAATGGTAATTCTAATGTTCAGTTTAACGTTGATAATCTTGCTGATACTCCTAAAATGACGGAGGTGTGGCTAAAGACGGTTAGCGATTTTGGTTGTAAAGACAGTATTTCTCAGAAGGTGTATACATATCCTCATGTTACATCAGCCTTTACTTTTACACCTTCGGATGCAGGATGTAATCCGTTGACGGTGAATTTCGCGAATACCTCAAAGAATGCAATTTACTACACTTGGGATTTTGATGATGGGGTTACTGCTCACGTTAGCTCACCTAGCCATGTGTTCCAAAATTTCAAGGAGCAGGATAGGGTGTATAATGTTAAGCTTAAAGCTAAATCGGAATATGGTTGTGAGCATGTGTCATCGAAAGATTTTACGGTATTCTCGGCTCCTATTGCCTACTTTACCATAGATCCACCTTTGCGTACTTTCCCAGATGCTTCGTTCCTGTTTAACAACCAGACAACTCCAAAGGCAATAAATTGGAACTACGAATGGACTTTTGGAGATGGAGGCAAGTACATTGGCGTAGATCCTCCTGTATATACTTATAAGACATGGGGCGATCAGGGAAATGACTATAAGTACAATGTAACGCTGAAGGTGTCGAATGGAAACTGTAAGGATGAGATGACACAGTTCCTTTATCTAAAGCCTGCTATTCCTGTTTCTATTTTCTCGTCTAGCGTTGGTAGTAGCTGTTCTCCTTTGGAAACTCAGTTTGTTCATCAGGCGAAGTTCTATAAGTCTATTGAGTGGAATTTCGGAGATGGAACAACTTCAACTGAGGATAGCCCATATCACGTGTTCAGAACTCCTGGAAAGTATCACGTTCAGTTAACCGTAAAAGGTGACGGTGGTAATTCTTACTCTTATACTACATTGGAGGTCTTCCCTAATCCTGTAGCAAGTTTTAAACTTGCTCCTGGCGAGGCAATGCTGCCCGAGGCTCGTGTACAGTTCTATAATACGTCAATCGAAGGAAAAGATTACGCTTGGGATTTTGGAGATGTGCTAGGTACGTCAACGGAGAAGAACCCTACATACAGCTATAAGAAGTTGGGTAACTACAATGTGCGCCTAAAGGTGACTTCCGAGAATGGTTGTGTGGACGATACGTTGGTAAAAGCTGCGGTTAAGGTAGTAGGCGAGGGTGTACTTAAATTCCCCAATGCTTTCATTCCGAACCTCTACGGGGGGAATGGCGGTACCTACGAGGTGCCCGACTACAAAAACGAGGTATTCCATCCTACGAGCGAGGGTGTGGTTGTATACAAACTATTGATCTATAATCGTTGGGGTGAGAAGTTGTTCGAAAGCGATGAGATCGGCAAAGGCTGGGATGGCTACTACAAGGGTAAACTCTGTGAGCAGGGTGTATACGTGTACAGAGCTACGGGCCGATTTACCAACGGAAAGACGTTCGACCTTAGAGGTGACGTTACGCTACTTCGATAGTTTTGGAGGGATATGATGATGTTAAGGAAATATTTGCTTGTATTATTTGTTGGGTTTGGTGTTTTGTTTGCAAAGGCGCAAGATCCACAGTTTACGCAGTTTTATGCTAACTCGCTATACCTGTCGCCATCTTTTGCTGGTGCGATAAAGGATTCTCGTATAACGGCTAGCTATCGTAACCAGTGGACTGGCTTAAGCAAATCGTTTAATACCTATAATGTTGCTGTTGACCATTACTTCTACAATTTGAAAAGTGGAGTAGGTTTGATAGCGTTTCGTGATGTTGCCGGATCATTGAACCTTGCAAATACCTATTTGGGACTGCTATATTCCTATAATATTCCGATAAACTTTGAGTGGTATGTTCGACCTGGTGCTGGTTTCTACTATAATCAGCGTTCGATTGATTACTCAAATCTTATCCTCGGAGACCAACTTTCATCAGGAGGTCAGAATAGCTCGATCTCTAATCTGAAGGGAAATGCATCTAATCGCGAATTCGACTTCTCTGCATCTTCTCTTCTAGTTGGTCCCAATGTATGGTTAGGATTGGCCTTTGATCACCTGCTTCGTCCTGATCGGTCATTGCTTGGGTCGGAGAATCGGGTTCCTATTAAGATATCGTTGCATGGGGGATATCGTTTTGTATTGCAAGGCTATTACCTTAGACCCGTTGATGAAAGCGTAACGGCTGCTTTTAACTACAGGCAGCAGGGAATTTATCATCAGTTTGACCTCGGGCTGTACTGGTATAAGCGTCCATTAATGGTTGGTGTATGGTATAGAGGGATTCCTGTTGCTAAGAATTCGGGAACCGATGCGCTTGCATTTCTTATAGGCATAAAGGTGCCAAACTTTAATATTGCCTATAGCTACGATCTTACTGTTTCCAATTTTGGGGTAGATTCGGGAGGTGCTCACGAAATATCGTTAACCTACGAGTTTAGCACTCAAGGAAGGAAAAAGTGGAAGGCCGTTCCTTGTCCTGAGTTTTAACCTGTTATTGCAAGTTGAAGATGCTTATTTGATGCTCTGGGGATGTCGTATTTTTACATGTATCATGTGAGTGCGTAAATAAATTAGTATATATTTGCATTGAACACGAAAACAAAAAACTTTTATGAAAAAAGGAGCATTAATTTTTTATATCGCTATCTCAGCTGCAGTTATTGGCCTTTACATCATGTTCTTCGTTTCGAAAGGAAGCCAAGAGAAGATTGTTGCAGGGACTCCTGCTGCATCTAAGAATGTGATTGCTTACGTTAATATTGATACTGTTTTAGCAAAGTACGATATGGCAGCCGATCTGAACAAGTCGTTACAGGATAAGACTAAGAAGATCGAAGGCGAATTTGGATCAAGAGTTCAAAGCTTCCAACGCGAGGCGGTAGACTTTCAGGATAAAGCTCAAAAGGGGTTGATTACCCGTTCGCAGGCAGAAGATATGCAAGGGAAACTTCAGCAGAAGCAGCAGTCGCTTTCTCAGCAAGAGAATCAGTACCGCATGCAGCTTGCCGAAGAGCAACAGGTTGCCCTTCGTAACATCCATACTAAAATTGTTGATTTCCTTAAGGAATACAACAAGACCAAGGGGTATTCGGTAATCATTAGCACCACTTTGTATGGTGGGCCTGTACTAGTTGGCAACGAGGCTATCGATATTACCAAAGATGTGATTAAAGGATTGAACGATTCTTACACTCCTGGAAAGTAGCGTATTTTGTACTTTAAATAACAAGTTAAGGGCTACCGAAATTCGGTAGCCCTTTTTGCATGCGGTTAAACGGGCTTTTGCTTGGTTTAATTTAAGGAATAGCCTACTTTAGGGAAACGTATTTCTAAAGAGTGAGAAATGGAAGAAAAATCAACTAGAAGCTGGCATAGCATAAGCAGCGATGATGCGCTTAAGGCTTTGTCTTCTGATAAGATGGGCTTGTCTGCTGATGAGGCGGCTCGGCGCCTTGAAGAGTATGGTAAAAACGAGCTGGCAGCAGAGGAAAAGTCATCGTTGCTGTCCATCTTTCTATCGCAGTTTGCCAACGTGCTGATAGCGGTACTTCTTGTTTCCGCTACCATATCGCTTATACTCGGGAAGCAAGTTGAATCGATATCCATATTTGTTATTGTGGCGTTGGCTGCAATTCTGGGAACATTACAGGAGTTTCAGGCAGGAAAAGCGCTTGAGGTACTTCGTAAGATGGCTTCACCGTCGGCAACCGTACTTCGAGATGGCGAAGCAGCCGAAATTCCTTCTTCGAATCTTGTTCCGGGGGATGTGGTTGTTATCACCTACGGCAATAAAGTTCCTGCCGATATTCGTCTATTCGAAAGTAACAACCTACAAATTGAGGAGGCTGCCCTTACCGGTGAATCGCTGCCGGTTGAGAAGATCTCCGAGACTATCGAGGGCGATAGCATACCGCTTGGCGATCGAAAGAACTTGCTGTTTATGGGAACATCTGTTTCGAACGGTAGGGGGAAGGGCGTTGTGGTAGGAACTGGCTCTAACACCGAGTTCGGGAAGATTGCCACCATGCTGCAGAATACTAAAACCGAGCAAACGCCGCTTCAAAAGAACCTCGATAAGCTGGGTCGCAATATCGGTATCATTGCTATTGTTGTTGCGCTTCTTCTTTCGGTTGTTTCCTACCTCCTTAATGGGGGAACCATTCTAGATGCCTTTATTTGGGCGGTTGCGCTGGCGGTTGCCATTATCCCCGAGGCGCTACCTGCCGTTGTTACCATCGGCTTGGCGCTAGGTGTTCAGCGTATGGTTAGAAGGAAGGCGCTTATCCGGAAGCTGCCAGCGGTTGAAACGCTCGGCGCCGTAAACGTTGTGTGCACCGATAAAACGGGTACGCTTACCAAAGACGAAATGACGATCAGAAGGGTATACGCCGATTCGACCACCTTTGATGTGGATGGAAGCGGCTACTCTCCCGAAGGAAATATCATCCTAAATGGACATAAGGTAAGGCACGATATGAATTCCATCCTTACAAAAGTGCTTTCCTACGGTGTGCTTTGCAGCGATGCCGAGCTGAAGTTCACCGACGAAGGGTGGAGCATTCTTGGCGATCCGACCGAAGGCGCCATTGTTACCGCAGCCCAAAAGGCAAAGATTGATACGGATGCCATCAGAAAGAATAATGTGCGTGTAGAGGAGATTCCGTTTTCCTCGGATAAGAAGTATATGGCTACTGCGCATATCACTGCTGACGGTAAAATGGTAATCCTTAAGGGAGCCTTTGAGGTGGTGATGGCGAAGTGCTCGATGGTGGATGCTTCGGATGGTGCTCAGCCGTTATCTTCGGAAATGGAAATGAGCATTTCCGATACGGTTGCCGGTTTTGCCGCCAATGCTCTCCGTGTTATTTCTGTTGCCTATAAGATGGTAGACAATAGCGAGCCGCTAGCAGACAAGATGCTTACGGATATGGTCTTGGCTGGCTTTGTGGCTATGATCGACCCTCCGCGCGAGGAGGTGAAGCCCGCCATTGCCACCTGCAAGAGGGCTGGAATACGTACCATCATGATTACGGGCGACCATAAGGCTACCGCTTTTGCCATTGCCAAGGAACTGAAGATTGCCCACGACGAGTCGCAGGTGTACTCTGGTTCAGATGTTGAAAAGATGGACCAGGTTGAGCTGGATGCTGCCGTAAATAAGGCTTCGGTATTTGCACGTATTGCTCCCGAGCATAAACTGCGTATCGTGGAATCGCTCATGAAGCAGGGTAATGTTGCTGCTATGACGGGCGATGGGGTTAACGATGCTCCGGCGCTTAAAAAGGCAAATATCGGCGTTGCTATGGGCATTACGGGAACCGACGTAAGCAAGGAGGCTGCCGATATGATCCTTACCGATGACAACTTCGTAACCATCGTGGCGGCGGTGGAGGAGGGGCGTACCATCTTCGAAAACATCAAGAAGTTTCTCATCTTCCTGCTTAGCGGAAATGCCGGAACCGTGTTTGCCATAATGATTGCATTTGGGTTTGGGCTGGCTCTGCCGCTGACTGCCGTTCAAATCCTATTTATTAACTTTATAATGGACGGGCTTATTGCCATTGCCATAAGCTTGGAACCTGCCGAGGAGGGCATCATGCACCGTAAGCCCCGTACCGTAAGCGAGGGAATTATCACCCGAATGGGGCTGCTGCGCATCATGTCGCTGGGGATGGCCATTGCGCTGGTAACCTTTGCGGTTTACTACGTTGGGGTTGTTGTGCTGAAGCTGCCGCTAATCGAGGCGCAGACTATGTTCTTCCTAACGCTGATCTTTGCAAGGCTGTTCAACAGCTTAAACAACCGATCGCTGAACGCATCAGCATTTAGGTCGAAGCTGCTGGGGAATATTCCTCTGGTTGTTTCGAGCGTTGCGGGCCTTGCCATTGTTTGGGCCACTACCAAGATCGGGGTGCTCCAAGCCGCGTTTGGAAATGTTGACATCAGCATTAACGGATGGCTGGTGGCCATCGGAGCCGGTTCGCTGGTGCTGCTCTTTGGGGAGATCTTTAAGATGATATCGAGGGGCAAACTGTAGGGTTTGCTTGCGAGAGGCTAGAAAATAAAAGGCGGGCACGTTGTGGTGTCCGCCTTTCTTTATTGCTTTACGATGAAAATCTTCTCATCGGCCTTCTTCATCAGGTACTGCTCGCGCGCGTACTTCTCCAGATTCTCGTTGTTGGTGGTCAACTCCTTTATCCGGGTGCTATCCTCGGTAATCTTGGTCTTGTAGTACTCCTTTTCGTCCTTCATCTCGCGAATGGCCGATGCGTTGGTCATCATGTCAACCAGGTTGTAGCGGTCGAAAAAGGTGAGCCATACCAGAAAAACTACGATGGTAAGCACGTACTTATTCCGCAATACAACGAGCGACTGCACGAGGTAGTACTTTACGGGATGCTCGCTCTTCTGCTTGCCCGTCATTCCTTTAGCGTCTTTTTCTTCGGCTTCTTTCATGGATTGCATCTAATAATGCGAATATAGCAAGAAACCGCGTAAAAAGTTATGCGCAATTAAAGAACATGAAGCCGCTTGGTGGAATACTGATTTGCTGGTGAAAATTAAAGATTGGCGGGTAAACGTGGCTGTTTTGTTTGGGAAATCGATAGGTTTGTTGGTGAAAGTCACAAATTGGTGTGCAGTATAATCGAAAAAACGATTTGTATCGATTTTAAAAACGATTTGTGATAGAACGCACGCATATAAGCCAAGGGCGCCTAGTTAATGGGCGCCCTTGTTATTGCTATGCTTGCTGTGCCTTTACGGACGTCTGCGGTGAGTTTAATTTCATCCGTATTGTGATAACTTGTAATTACTCCTGGCTTGCTAAAGTCGGCTAACCTTAGGTTGTTATACCAATAGTCGATGTACAACTTAACAACTAATTCAAAGTCCCCACTAACGGTCAACTTGCTCACCTTGGGCTTACGATCCTTGCTGTAAAAGAAGTCAGTATATAAAAGCCTCTTCGTACCCATTCTATTCTCATAAACCGTTCTTTGCCCATTCCCCAACTCTTTTACACCCGTCGGGTTTAGATTTAGGCCTTCTGGTGTTTGCAAAAAAGCATCGAGAAGACCGCTAACTTCGATATAGTCTTCTCCTCCAAAAGTAGTTCCCAATTTATGGGGAAATGTTGCCCTCAAATTATGAATACTATCCTCCTTTGCACGTTGGGGAGTAGATGCAACAAACGCCTCCTTTCCTGCCTGTTGTTGGGATTCTATTTTAGCAATTCTAATACTATCTGAGACCAATCGTTCTCTTTCTGCCTTTAGGATGTTAGCATTTGAAATAAGGTCATTGCACTTTTCATAGAACGCCAACTCCGATTTATAAGATTCAATATTTATCTTACCTGCAAACTTCTTACAATCGCCAGTTAAGGCATTATTTAAATCGCGAATCTGTTCATTTAAAGAATATTCTCCAATCAAATCAGCCCTTACACCTTTACTGATGGACTCTTGGCATTTATCCAATGCAATATCAAGGTAATATACAGCGCGATGCAAGTTTGGTTTCGCCTTTTCTAAACTAGGCAGTAAATCCTTATTATGGCGATTGTATTGAAGGGTGTCAGAGCCAAAAACAAAGACTCCTTTAGCATTTTGAGCATGGAGCGAATAGCTTAATCCTATGAGTAATAAAAATACAATGTTTTTCATTTCGCTAAAGTTTGATTCAAATGTAGTAAATCGGTAAATATTTAACTCTATTTCTACGTCATTATTTTAATGTCAACTATATAACACCCGCATAACTCACCATAACTCTATTGATCGCAATGCCGTTGGAAGTGGCTTATTGATTGTCCACCTTTGAATAAACAAAAACGCAACAACATGAAAGAGATTGACAAAAAGAAAACTACTGAGGCAATAAAAGAACTAAACAAGGCAGTTTCTACATTATACGAACAGTGCGCATACGACAGCAACTTACTTAGAACAGTAGATAAACTTTACGATCAGATTTACGAAATAAGCTACAAACTAAGGAAAAGAGGGTGCTAAACACCCTCTTTTGTTATATCATAGTTCGCCGTTAAAACCTCCACCTTCCTTTTCCTCTTTTCAAGCGTATTTCCATTCCCTGCGCTCAACGCCTTATCCACACTAATCGAATACCATCCGTTTTTGGCTATATACTCGTCTAAAATTTCACTCGGATATGAGCTAAGCAGGAATTTACCCTTAACCTTGATTAAAACGTCTAAATCGCGCCTAAAATGTTCCTCTTCGTATCCTCCGTAATGACCTTGGTTGGAACCCACATAGGGAGGATCGACGTAGTGAAAGGTGCTTTCGGTATCTCTGCTCAATATGACCTTATGCGCTTCATTACATTCTATTTGAACATACTTCATGCGCTCCGATAAATCTTCGTTGAAGGAGTCTATCTTATTTTGCACGGTTCTAGCCCGCTTATCTCTGTCGTAACCCCACGTGCCTATCTTGCACGAAAAGCCTTGGTTGGTCACTACAAAAAACGCCCAGGCGCGGATAACAGGATCGTCGGCAAAGAGCTCTGGCGTTGAATAAATAATCATGGCCTTCTTGTAGGTTTCGCGGCTATGAAGAGTTGCTTCTATCCGTTTACGGAGGGAGAAGTAATCGTGCTTTAAAACATCGTAAAAATTGACAATATTCATATTCGCATCGTTAACGACCTCGCAACGGCTTGGCTCTTTAGCCCAGAATACAGCTCCTCCTCCGAAAAAACTTTCAGTGTAAATGGTGTGTTCCGGTATTAGCGGTAAGATATTTGGCAACAGCTGCTGTTTACCTCCGTAATAACTAATCGGTGTTTTCATGATTTAAAATGGTTTTAAATGGTATTTCAACTATCTTTGTAGCCTCTCACAGATATAAAATAAATGCGCAAGCATTCCCATCAGAAGGCTTTGGGGCCATCGGCGGGGATGCTTGCGCATTTTTTGTGTTTTATATCTGTGAGAGGATTGAAATACGGGCCGATGGCCTTTTTTTTGCTAGCTAGTCATCGTATAGCTATAACCTTTCTTGAGATCGGTTACCTCTACCGTCGAAAACTTCGTTCGCTGAATTACGGATAGCCCTATTGCGGTTACAAATGGCATGGTGGGCTTACTTACAACCGACAGCCCTACCGATGCAAGTTTAAAGCTGCTTTCTGGGTAGCGGTCGTAAGGCGTAATAACCGATAGCGAAGCAGCCCCCAACAAAGGAGGCTTCAATCCCTGATTAATTACCGACAGGCCAACCGATGACAGCCTAAAGCTGCTCTCAGGAAAAATCCCGTAGTTGGTAAGTACTGAAAAGGAAAGTCCCGCTATCTGCATGATGCTAGTTGTATTTTGTTATGGCAAGACGAAGAATCACCCACCTTGCCGCAATTAGGAACTTAGCCCTAGACGAGTTTGCAGCGCTGTAGAACTCAGGGTGGGCACTCGTTAATGGTTTGCCATCAGTTCCAACGTCAAGCGCTCCAGTTATTAGGTTTCCAACTCTTAGACATCGCATACCAATTGCATCATCCGTATTAGCACCTGACGAGTGGTTGCTCTTACAATCGATCCAAGGGTAGGCAACATCGTTGGTCATGAAATCCGCAGGACAATCGCGAGACTCAGCAATTTTCATCTTAACGCCATTCCAAATAGTTGGGCGGTAAATAGGGTGAAGTGTTGCCGTGTCGCCAGCCGACTTATAGCAAAGGGTTGTGCTATCAACGGCCGTAATTACCGAGCCTCCTTGGTAGGTATTGCCTGCATAGGTGACGTATGCGCTACCAGCCTTTACGAAGTACGATACGCCAGCCAATAACGGAACACCCGATACCGTTGGGGTAATCTTAGCACCTTCGCTAAAGTCGATGGAATCATCAAAAGGAGTAATCAGCACTCCATTCTTTTCGGTATCGGGGATTAGGCTAAGGTTGATATTGTTGAAGTTAGTACCCATTGGCACAGGCATTGGCTTTGACAGCAACACGCACCCCGCAAAATCGGAAGCAAGGCCAAGACGCTCGCCTATTATTACCACCTTATCGGTTGGCTTAACCTCAATCTCGAATGGCGATGAGGTAAGATCGGCGGTTGCCTTAAACGCTATTTTCATCGCAGGTGGGAATGGACCAATGTGCTTACCGCTATCCATATAGCATGCAGGATAGTTATCTTTATCTCCATATATTAGCGAATAGTCGAAGTTGTATCCATCCGTATCTCCATCTGGCTTATTAAATATTCTGTTATCGGTTATCTTACAGTTAGCCCAAGAAATCTTTGAATATCCAGATAGAATAATCCCATTTGACATCCAATTCATAATGGCTGCAAATTTCTGAGCAGCTGTTTGCCCATCAGCATCTATACGAATATCTCCAGTATTATCTGATTTCCTTGCCCAAAATGTGCAATTAACTCTAAAAATACAGGTGTCGAACTTAGGTAAAACACTAGATCGGCCTACATCAAGAAATACCTTACAATTGTCATAAATAGACTTTGACATAATTACTTCTCCGCACGATGGCCTTGCTGAGTTTGTTATATTTAAGTAAGCAGCCCCGGTTGTATTAGAATAGAAAATATATGGGGAACCAACAGTGCCTACTAAAGTATCATAGATAGAATAACTCGAAGATTGCCCATAATTATCTCCTTTTGTATTAACTAGAATAGAATTAGAAATCACACCAAAGGCGGACGATAAAGGACAAATGTTCGCAATTATTAATCTGATACAACTAGGGGTATTTATGGTGTAAATGTTTTTCCCGTCAAAAATCGCGTCTCCCAAGAAATCTGAACTATATGATCTACCTGAAACGCTCACCTGCTCCGAGAAATATCCTTTCAAAACTAAGTTCCCGCTTTTAAGCACCGCTTTGTTAATGGTTTGGTAAGGCTTATCAGCGCTACCATCGCCAAGCAAGTCATCACCTCCCCAACTATCAACGTAAACGTATCCTGCCCCTGTGGTTTTCCACGTTCTCTTATATGCCAACGAAAATGCCATAGCTCTACTGTTTTAAGGTTACTGTAAATTGTTCGTTATCCAGCCTCCAGTTGGTAGCCTGCTCTATGTAGGTACGCTCAACCATGATGGAGTAGGTTCCTTTGTCTATTACCAGTACCCGTGGGCGTGCCCACCTGTCGAAGGTAGTTTTGTTGTTGCCGCTTGTAATGGTTTCTTCTTGGGCAAGGCTACCTGCCGATGCCACCTTCATCTTTAGCTCGTAGGGAGGCTCAAATAGCCCCTCGCTATAGCAGGTATCAATAACCGTCTGTTTTACCTCATCGGTTTGTTCTGCGAATGCTTTAGTTTCGTCAAAAGCAATATTGCCATTTAACTGTATCATGCTGTTTGTTTTAGTTGTAACTTCCTTCAATAAGTAGGCTCCCAATTGTTTTGCCAGTGGCAAAGGCAATCTTTAAGTTTAGAGCGGAACCTGCTGCTACCGCTATTGAGATGGTATTACCGTTAGTAATTGTCGATGCAGTTCCTACACCCGCTTGTACGGATGTAAAGAGGGAAGCATCCCACGATAGCTTCTTAATGGTTGCTGCTGCAGGGAATGAAATGTTTGCCTCCTGCGCATCAGAAAAGCAAACCGAAAGCAGTATTACCTTGGCGTTGCTATCAATAAGATTTTTAAGAACTCTTCCCTGATTGGCAGAAAGCGGCTTATTGGCAGCAGTAGAAAGTAAATCGTCAACGATATCGCTGATATTTACCTTGCTGGTAGATATTGTGTCGATTACAGTCTTGTTGCTTTTGATGAATGCAACAATCTCCTGCACCGTGTCGAGGGTAACATCATCGGATTGTAGTATCGTTAAAATTGTTTGCAGTTGAGCGTACAACTTGGCAAGCGTATCACCTGCAGGAGCAACGCCATCGCGGAGCGTGGTTATAATGCTGCTAGCCTCCTCTATTGCCTGCTGTGCTTTTAGATCGGCAGCGCCGGCCTGCTGCGACACGGTTGCTACGCTTTGCGACAGCGTTTCAACATCCGACTTTTCAGCCTTACCGTTTATGGCTTCAGCCAATCCATCCACCGAACCAACGGGAATCTTATCTTCCCTATGAAAGAACGAATCCAACCAGTCGCCAAACTGCGATTCGGTGGGGTACATCCCTTTTTTAAACCAACTCTTAAGCTGCTGTATGCTTCGTAGTGCCATTTTGCTCTATTTTAAGTTATCCCAAACGCATTATATAGGCCATCACGTAGTATGGAGGGCGGTTCTCGTGCGACTCGCCACCACCAGCCTCTTTTGATTTATAATTTCTAGCCTCAGAAGAGTTTGAATCTCCAGAAACTCGTATGCCTGCTGCACTTTCATCGGAATCTGTGTATACTCCTACTGAGTCGCCTTTTAACCTATTGCCAAGAAACAAATGGAAATGTTTAGCAAGTTGGGCAACCGTTAAAGTCACCGATTTTAAGCCTCCTTTTTTTGCAATGGCATCATAGTCTTCATCATTAGGATCAAAGCCAACAACAAATCTGCTTTTTAAGTCTGGAAGATTAAAAAAACCTTGTCCTACTGCTGATGGCGTGTGCAGCCTACCAATCTTTGCGTATAGCCCTGGATAATCAGTAGCCGAAAGCGTAGAGCCGTCGCACAAGGCGTAACCTGCAGGAATTGCTTCAGGAGTACAGTATCCCGCCCAAATCTGCGCGATGCCAAGCGGTGGAGGTGCCAGCAGCGCAATGGCTTCCTCGAGCACCTTTGCCTTAGCCTCCAACTCAACGTTAGTCTTGATCGATTTAAAGTCTGCCCAAGCAAACTTCTCGTTCCCGGTTCCTGCAGCCAGCGAACGGCGGGTGTAGGCAGTTGGGTAGGAGTTGCCCTGGGCGTCTACTGATATCGACTCGGTTTTTACGTAAAGCCCGGCGCTTACCGCTCCACCGTCAAAGCGAAGAATCTCACCTTGCGGAAAAGCCTGAGTCTTGACAAATACGTAACCCTCCGAGCGATTTGCACCACCATTGGTTAGGTCGCATCCTGCAAGGATTATCTTATCCCCACCGATATTTCCCAGCATGGCGAGCATGGCTGCGTTGCCCTGTATGTAGTCCAGCGTCTCCGCATCGAGTGGAAAATCGCGGTTTGCTTGATTCAAATAGTTACCTAAAATTTTATCCATAGCTATACATAATTGATGGCGTAGCGCTTGCTCGCCAGTTTGTAGGTGTTGGTTATTGCCCTAAGGCGAGATTCATCCAAGCCTTTAAGATCGATGGGCAGGTTTACCATGAAGTCGAAGCCCGTTGTTCCCGAAAACCCTCGTCGCGAAATCAGCAGAGCACCCTCACCACGCCGCTTCAGCATTTTAAACTTGCTCTCCGAACGCTGGTAAATGAAAACTGCCGCACCTGAAATATCACCGTCGGTAACGGTGATCCGTCGGCTTGTTGGATCAAAGGCATCGTTAAGCACGGCGCGGAGGTAGCACGTTTGCCCGTTGTGGTATAACCGGTAGTTGGTCTCATCCCTAAACTGCATAAACGAGCGGTACAGGCTAACCACCGGAGAAATCATTGCATTCGCAATGGCTACCAGCAGCGGCTTACGCAGCATGGTGGGTAGCAGCATTAACACCAGCTTCTTGTGCGATATGTCGTAGATTCTACTACTGCTCATAAGGCTTCATGGTAAAGGTGGAACTCTTCAGCACAAAGTATCCAGCGGCAGGAACCTTCACAGCATCGATAGCCTCGGTGGTATCGACGCCAGCCTCCTTGCTCGATGATTCGCGTAGCTCCACCACCTTAACGCCATCAACCTTTTGAAGGGTGTCCACCAAATCCATGTTGGTGTACATACCGTTAAATGGCAGGTTTTCGATGTAGCTTTTAACCGCATCGATACAGGCATTCTGCACATTTTCGGGTAGTAGCATCGGGTTGTAGTAGATGTCGCACGAAAGGTTGAACTCGTCCGGAGCAATGTTTACAAGGTTGATTCTTACGCCAGCGTCCTTGATCTCGTAGATGTAGGCATCCAACTGCACTTCCACTTCTTTTGGCAATGGGGTACGGATTCCATTAGTTTCTCCTGCTACCTTAATGGTAAGTATCGAAGCATCCTTATTCTCGGTAGCAACCGCATGCTTTACGACCCTTGCGGCTTCAATATCGTTTACGCTCATCAACGAGGAGTCGTAGTAGTCCTTGTCCGGAACAAGCGTTTTGTTTACCATAAAGGCTAGCACCTTGTCGCGATACCACTTTGGGCGGTGGGCAATAATCTCATCTATCCGGGTACTAACATCCGATCGAAAGCGGTCGAACAGCGTCTCCAGAGTCCAAATGCAAACGGCCACCGTGTAGAAAAGAATGCTCTCAACGGACACCGTGCTGAATGTGGCGTTAAAGTCATCGCCCACCTTAAAGCGGTAGATGGCTGCCGCCGATTCGTTGCCCATAAACTCAGCGCAAATGGTGTGCTTTATTTCTGCTATGCTTCGTGCCATACTAGGATACAATAAAATCGATTTCTATTCCCATAAAGTTGATTCCTCCAACGGGATGCTGGGTTAAATCATCTACGGTTGGTGCAGTAAAAGGAACTATTCCTTTATTCGAGTAATAATCGACGATATCCGAGTCAACTATCGGCTCACTTCCAAGCAGCGAATCGTAAGGGTTTAGATCGTCAGTAATTGACAGCCCATTGCTTAAAGCCAAATCAAAAACCGATTCAATCCCACCTGAATGCTGTACAGCAACATCCAGCATCGACTGCCGTTCATATACTTTTAAATTCGCCATTACTACCGTTTAAATACCATTTAAAGGTTACTTTACCACCCTAAATCGTTTAAGCACAAAGTAGGCTAGTACAACAAGTCCAAGTGAAATAATTATAGCCATCCACGTAAATGCTGCGGGAGGCTTGGTTTTGGTTTTCGAATCAGATGATGTTTTAGCATTCGCATCCGATTTTGACTTATTGCTTTCGTTAGTGGCACTTGCTACCTCGCTCAACTTCCCTGTTTTTTCGGTGATGTTGGAATTCGTTTTGCGATTCGTTTTTTCCTGCGAAACCGTTTGCTCAACCGGGTATTGTTTCCCCGAACTATCAGGCTGAGAGTATTTGGTTGTAGTAGTTGTTCGGGTGGTTACCTCGTCTACTACCGACTTATCAACCTTCGTTGTGGAGTCCTTTTCAACCGCTTTGGCTGTGGACGATTTAGCCAAATCAACAACACTTGATGTTTTCGACGTAACATCTTCCGATGTTACAATCTTTGACGTTCGACATCCGAAAAGGAGGATGCTAAAAATCAATCCCGTTATCAGTAAGAAGTTTTTCATACTTTGCTATTGTTTTTTCGAGTTGCTCAATTTTCTTATTGCGTTTGGCATGCAAGGCTATCTCATCGCGAAGTTTCGCGATTTCTTCTTTTAACTCGTCGTTTTCTTTTGATAGCGCATCTACCTTGGTTAGCAGGGTGTCTACTCTTTTTTCCAACGAATCGACCACCTTTTGCCAAGTTTCGAGAGCCATGTCAATATTTTCGATATTCTGCCGCTTACGGCCGAAGATCCACCCTCCAAAAGATCCGGCCAAACCAGTACCAAGGGCAATTACTATCGTTGATGCTACTTCGTTCATACAATGAATTTTTTAGCCAGTTCGTAAAGTCTCTTCCTATCATCCAACCCATTCGTTCCACCATTAATGCGCTTCGAAATCGTGACGATATCATCAGCATCAGCAAAAGCATTTAGCCCATTGGTAGTCCAAAACCAGCATGCAGATTTCACAGCATTGTCCGGTTGTTCTAGCAACGCGGGGTTACTAAGCAAGGAAAGGTTGCCGAAAAGGGCTTTGCTGCATCGTTCATAGTTTGCTTTGCCTGTGACCTGAATTAGACCTCGGCCCTTGTATTTCTGCCCGTCGCCATCAGCCTCTGGAGTGTTACCAAGCTTAACAGCCAATCTTCCGGTGTCGTAGGCGCTACCGCTGGCTATTTCTCTGACATAGTTGAAGCACCCCGATTCGTGGGCCACCTGTGCGATGAAATGTCTTTTCCTTTGTGGGGTATTTATTCCATACTGCTCCATCCACCTGTTTAATGGATCTACGAATGGCTGTAGTACACCTGTTCTTGTTAAGGGACAAACCCCCTTTAGCTGGTTAATGGTTATCATAATGGTTTAGTGTTAATGGTTACACTCAGCTTATTGCTATAATCGTCGTAGTTGATGCTTGCACGAGCGAAGTGGGCTCGAATCCTTTTCTCAATCTTTGATGGGCTATACTTTCCCCTAACGAACTGCGTCAGGCCACAACCCAATAGCGGATCTTCCTTCAGATCACCTTGAGACATGCTCAATACTAAAGCGGCACACTGATCGGTATTGTCGCCAACAGCCACCCCTTGTGTTATGATACCATTCCCATCTCTTTCGATAGAAACGGCTAAATCAAATTCAGTATCGAGCATTAATCCTCTCATGTCAGTGTTTTATGGTTGTATCTTCGATTTTATCGAAAGATTCCTTGTCTGTTATTTTAGCCAACTCTACTCGGAGAAGTCCTAAAAGTGCGGTACCACCATCTTGAGGCGTTGCCACTACTTTAGGGCTGTTTATTGCATCGATGAGACCATCAACCCTTTTGGATAGTTTTTCGAGTTGTGTCTTCAGCTCTGGAACAACGGCCAATCCTCCATTCTTTCCCCCGTTGAATTCTATTAATTCTACTTCATCGGCCATTACCAGAAATGCGGTTGCTTCATCTCCCTCTATCTTTGCAATAAGGCAATCTGTATCCTTCCTCGGTTTTACAGACATCGATCCAACGCCAAGCAGTACATCATAGTAAGGAAGATCATCTTCATCAATTGCGGTCATTGTCTTGTTTACCCAGTCTATTTCACCTGCAGTAACCCAAACCAACGTCGCTTTAACGGCTCCATTTAAATGGTGCTTGAACAACATTCCAAACTGATCTAACTCACTTTTAAGCGTCATACAGCCTTATCTCCTAGTTTACAAACCTGACGAAATCCACCTCCATCAAATGTTTTGGTAACAGCATCGATGTAGTAAAGACCATTCTTTTCGGGGTACAGCCAGCTGCATAATTCCATTCTCATACCATGCTGAACTCTTGGATTCCCAAATAGCGTAACATCACCATCCAAACCGGGTACCTTTACAGCATGGTATATCTTTTTTGCCTCAGCCATCATTTCTGCTTCGCTAAGGTTTATACCGCTAAGAGTTCTGTGAATTGTTTTCCCGGCACCTTTGTCCCCGTATTCAACCTTCAACTTTTTACCCTTCTTCCTTATCAAGCTAATAGTCACTAGCGTATTTTCTATTGACTTTTGCTTAAGGCTTTCTGCTGCACACTTTTCAATGACAACTTTTACTGCAGGAATGCTGCTTTTTGCAATTGATGCAGCGTGTAACACTTTACCTTCGAACCAGGAGTGAATGCCCGTTTTTTTAAGTTCATCCAAAATGGCACTTGCAGCCATCTTGGAGAATCGAACAGTACCAAGCATTTTAGTCTCGTCGCACTGTATCTCGTAACCAGGTGCGATTGTCTGAAGCAATTTTTTCAAAGAGCAATTCTGAAGGCTTATGCTAACTGTTTTGCGTTTCAGTTTATACATCTCATCCTCCAGTTCCAGAACAAGAGGTATTCCCACAGGAACTTTTGCGATATAACCGCTAAACTCAAGCGTAAACTTGTCGTTACATCCAAGCCATATTTCAACCGGATCTCCCTCCCTAAACCAATCGGTAACGCGAAACCTGTTAAAATCTCTTGTCTTTCGAGGTAGCGTGATTTCTGCAGTATCTGTTAGCGATTGCCAACTCGTTTCAATCTTAACAGCGCTAAACCTTCGTATTTTGAATCCCTGCCTCCCGTTGTTGGCAGGGAATTTTAATTCTCCATATAGTGTGTATGCCATACCCTAAACCATTGTTAGCATATCTTCATCGCTTACAGCCTCTATGCTATACTGCATCATATTAGGCTTACCCTGAACAGGCGTAAACGTTAGGCTTTCGGTAACAATGCTGACGATGTTTCTATCAGCGAAAATTTGGCCTTCTACACCAATGCTACTTGCAATCTCATGGAACTTCTGAATGGCATCCATTTGCCCGCGTACCGATCTAAATGCAGGCGGGTTATTCTCATCAGGAAGAATTATCCCATTAATGGTGATATTCCAATCCTCCAGCGAAAAGATTTCCTTTACCGATCCTATCCCTCCAACAGTAGATGTCTTTACAACTGTTTTTGGCCTGCTAAAATCAACTATTGTTGCCACTGGCATTAAGAACCTAGAATACCTGTAGTCCTTCAGAGTTCCATCAGCCTCATACTTCTTGTATGAACCTTCTTTAATCCAAAATGCTCCAAAAACCTTGTTCCCAAACCGAACAGGAGCATCGTCGTATTCTGGATCTTCTTCCCTTAACTTGATGTCAGGATATGAACCAGCCTTAAACTCCCTAGCTTGCCACCATGTTGGCAGATAGATTGGGCTTTCAACTCCAAACACATCGGAGAGCAGCTTTCCTACAAAGGCAACATCTATAGTCGGCACAGCCTTCTTTAGGTCGCCTTTGTAGTCAGCGGCTATCTTCTCTTTGTTAATATTTTCAGTTAATGGGTTATACATATTAATTAGCGGAAACTATTACACCATCCCTTAGCTTGTCGTTAATAACTCTTACAACTTTTTCGGCTATGCTTTCAAAATCTGATTTGTCAGCATCAGCACTTATAGTAAAGTAGTTCTTGATATCAATCCTTTGAGAAATGCTTTTTATGGAAGCGCCTCCGCTACCCTTCATTTCACTTGTTCCATTCCCTTTACCCTTGCTCAGATCGGAGGTGGTTAGCTTTGTGGTCGGCTTTTTAATCTCAAGCGTTTTGCTTTTTGCGCCTGCATGCGAAGTATTCGGACGCTTGTCCGGATTATCTTCGTAGAAGCTTTCCTCTCCCTGCTTTTTACCATCGCCGTAAGCCTTTGATAAATCACGCCCAAACTTCTTGGCTGCACCTACTATTTTGTCAAATCCGTCGCTAAACTTGTAGTTCTTGTCGAACCAGTTGGCCGGGTTGAATACCCCTTTTATTAGGTGCCATATACCTTTAAATACATCACCAATAAAAGATGCAACTCCCGTGAAGAATGTTTTAATGAAGTTCCAAACTCCCATAAGGACGCCTCTAAACGTAGCCGATGTTTTGTAGAAGTAGGTTCCAAGCGCGATTAACCCAGCGATAATGGCGGCAATCCATCCGATTATTGGAATGTTCATAATGGCAACACCCGCCATTTTTGCTCCTGCAGAGATCATCTTAAACCCTGCGCTTGCAATGGTAGATCCCCACGTTACCAACTTGCCCACAACAGGCATTGTTTTTAGGGTATTGAAGAGCATTACAACTCCAGTTCTAGCGTTAGCTAGGTTTGCCATCACTACCACTGTTCCTGCAAGTCCATCAATAAATGGGGTGATTTTTGATGTCACATCAAACATTCCAATCTTAAGATCGGTGAACCAAACCTTAACCTTATTCATACGTTCAGTCCAACCGCTCATAATGGTATCGGCCTGCTCAGTTGCCGTATTGGTACCTGTTATAGCCTTTGTCATTTTATCCTGGGCGTCGATGGAATCTACCATAATGTTTGCTGCCGCGCTATTCTCTGTTCCGAACATTTGGGCAAACAGCGTTGCATCAGCCTGTGCCTTTTTCAGCTCGCGTAAGCGGGTGGTAAGAGGAAGCGTCTTATTTGATACGATATCATAGTTAACGCCAAGAGCCTTTAGTTTCTCTTGAGCGTCCTTTGGAATAACATCGATACCTGCCATTTTCCCAAGAATGTTGCGAAGCGCTGTTCCTGCTTGCTCTCCATACTTACCACCTTGTGCAAGCGCTTGCAGGGCAGAGTTACCTTCTTCGAATGATACTTTTGCATTCTTGATTTCAACCCCTGCAACCTTATAGGCAGCACTTACGCTTGGTACTTCAGCGGCACCATACTTTGCACCAGCTGCCATAACGTTCATCATCCGCGTCATTTCCTGAGCAGCCTCCATTGGGTTACTTAGGTCAACGCCCATTTGCAGCATCGAGGTGGTTAAGGCATCCATCGCACCAACAGCGTCGTTACCCATAGTTTTGCTGAGGGTAGCTACATTTCGCCCCATCAAGTCGAGCGCCTTTTGGTCGTTTGCTATGTCAGGGCCTAAGCGCGATAGGATAGACTTGTAGCTTTCCATCATGTCAGATGCGTCACCTCCAAAATCCTTAGCCGTTTTTCGGGCTTTACTGCCTAAATCGTCAAGAGCGGAGCCTGTAACTCCTGTTATGGCTTCCACCTCTTTCATCTGAGCGTTAAACCTAGCACCTGGCTCGTTTAACGCGTCAAACTTGTTGGCAAGATTCTCCACGCTATCGGCGACAGCGTAGAGATCTATTGCCGACATCTTCTTAATCTTCTCCTTGCTGCCTTCGGCTTTGGTTCCAACGCCCTCAACCTTCTCTGCCGCTTCATCTGCCGCACCGATGACGTTCTTCATCGGTGCGGTCAGCTTATCCACTAGCTCAAGAATCCATTGTGTCGTTGTTGTTGCCATTGCCAAAAATCTCCACAACAGCAGCACAAACTGCCGTCTTAAGGTTTAAGAAGTTTACTTTGTTTAAATGGAGTGATTCTGCGTAAAGCTTGCACCATTCGTCATCATGTAGCTTATCCGGATCGATATGGAAATAATGGCGAATGGATGCATCGCCCTCCCTTATATAATCTCCCTCTTCGGAAATCTCGTGCTGCTTTACGCCTTCGATAAAAAACTTTCGTAGGGAGCAATCAGCTCTTGAAGCTGCTGAACTACGCCCATAAAGACTAGGCCATCCTCCAAGGCATCCATATCACCAGCAACCACCAAGTTCTTTACCCCTTTTTCAGAAAACTCGTCCAGCTTCTTTTGCTGGGCCAGCGGCATAAGCATCTTAATTAATCCCCTGTCTGGACGTCTAACCGCAAACTGATACTTTTCGCCTTCGTCGACCACTTTACCCGATGCAATGCTCCTTATCTTATCCTTTGCCGACTCGTCTTTTTCGCTATCGTTTAGTGATGCCGTTACGGATGATAGCCGTTGTTCCAGTGATAGGCTTTTGTTAGTTAGTAGGAGCGTGTCTACCCCTTGCGATTTTAGGTATTGAAGCTGATCTGAAGTAAGTATGTCGATATCGTACTCCTCAGGCTCAACAATCACCGTAATTATTTTGATCTGCCCGTACTTTACCTTCATTTCTTGAATGACTTCAGGGGTTAGCTTTGCGCTGAATATGGCCGCAGGAGCCAGCGCATAAATGGTATTTTGTAGAGCACCTCCATCGGCATGAGCAACCGCACCTGCAGTTAAAACAAACGCTAGTAGCGTGAATAATCCGAGCAAAATGGCTTTTGAGTTTTTCATTTAAATGCTATTTAAAATGGTTTTACAATACGGACCAGCCGATATGGCTTACCACAAGTTCTAGCTTGTTGGCGATGGTCTTGTCGCCTTGCTTTACCGCAATCGAACGGCCTTTGAACTGGCAGTTATGGATTCTATCCTTAACCTTAAAATCGTTGTACTCGTACTCGACAACAATATCGAATGGAGCAATGTCAGATAGTCGTTTACCCGGAGGTAGCGATCGTTGAATGGCATTTACCTCTTCTACGTATAGGGTAACCGAGGCTTTTGCCTCATAGTTGCCTTCACCTCTCCCGCAAGGATACTTACCTTGCCCTTTAGCATTCTCCAACTCAACACTATCGTCATACTCCAGTTCGGTAATTCCTTCAACGTCTCTGCCAAGAAGGTTGACAGTAATGGAGTTCCATCCTGTCATCTTTCCAAACTTGTTAATTAGCGTACTTGCTGTTGACATATCCTAAAGTTTTTCGGTTAAACCTAAATCCACGTCAAACTCGTGGACAATTTTCCCAACCACAACAAGCGCCTTTATCTTCAACGGGGTGGTTTCGCTTGGGGCCTGAACCTCGCTAATCGAAACATCCTTTCCATCGATATTGCCAGAGGCTTCCATCGCGCTCAATGCGCTTAGGCAAGCAGCTTCCAGTCCCGACACCCAGGTACTTTTCAGGTATCCGGTTGTTGGATCAGTTGGTGCTTTGGAGCGCACCCTTGGGATTAGCGTATTGCGAATAATCCTTGCTGCCTTATTCCAAATGCAGTTAAGGTTGAAGTACGCATAATCGCTATTGGCGCTTACTGCTGTTGGGCAACCGTTGAAGTAGAACCCTCCATAGTTGGCAAATGAGCCTACGTACATGTAACCCTTAGCCGTCAGCGCCTTTTGTTCTTGTGGAGTTAGGCTGGCGAATTTCTTGCCATCCGATAACGAGGCAGATAGCCAACGTCCGGTTTGCTCATCGCTTAGCGAATAATTCTCCTCTCCTCGGCGTGATCGTGGCTTCTCTTCAATATCCACGCTCCCGATATCCTCGTGAATGCGCCTTACCGCAACGGAACCAAGGGCAGTACCAACAGCAGCACGCTTGGCGTAACCAGCCTTTAATGCAGCCATGACAGGATCTTGTGCCACAACGTAGGTTACGTTAGGAGCAGTCACCGTTCTTAAGTCGGGGTAGGCCGTAATGGCAAGCGGAGCAACTCCTCCAACGCCTTCTACAAATACCCCATCAATAAGAATATGCTCATCGGCAAGGCTATTTACCAAACCTTGTAGGCTTACCGCATCAGCAAGCGAGGTGTCAACCGTAGTTGCAAGCCCGGTAATGCCAAGCACGTTCAGGTTCTTTATGCTCCGAATGGCCGTTTTCAAATCAGCATCTGCCACTAGGGCCGCTACTGTTTTAGATTTATCCACAGGGATAAGCCAGAACTTTGACTCAGAGGCTAACCTAAACATCTCGCTCAGGTGGTAGTGTGCAAGCTCGCTATTGGTATCGTCAGTGGTTTGGGTGATTCCTAAATCCTCAGCCGTTTCAATAGAGAGCAGCTCGTAGGCAGTGTTGTAGGCCATACCGCTAGGGAGTGTCATCCCTCCGATAAGGCAAACAACTCTGTCCGATTCTGAATGGCGGTTTAATCCGCCATTCAGCTTGTTGATTGATGCACCAGCGAAGCTCATTCTACTCGTTATTTAGCGAGTTCAACTTCTCAGTTGCAGCGTCTATAACCGTTTTGCGATTCTTGCCTGCAGCCTCCTCGTTTTTAATAGCCTCTACCTCTTCAGCAGTAGTTGCTGCTAGAATAAGCGCAATCAGATCTTCTGCCTTGATAGGCTTTTGTCCCTTCGAATCTTCGAGTTCTTCACGGGTAAACGAGGTAATCTTAAGTTCCTTCTTGTAAACATTGTTTACAGCGTGATTCTTAACAGCGTTCTCGCCTTCGTCGGTAATGAAAGCCATTCCATCGCTGGTTACGGCTACCTTTTGGGCGTTTGGATAGCGAGAAAAAATATCCTTAGCAATTGCCTTTAGCTCTTCTGAATTGTATGTTTTCATGTGTGCTTAAGTGTTAGAGCCGGAATTACCCGGCTCATTGGTGAAACTAAACCGCAATACCCGAAACAATGGCGCCAACGCCAATCTCCTCAATTCGGTCAATCAAACCGTAGGTTTGAGTTCTGAAGATGGACTTAGGATCTGCCGATTTGGTGTCGGTAGTCTCAGGGCTGTAGAGGATCTTTACCGATTCGATATGGTAAACGGTGTTTGGAGCATAGAAGAAGAGCGATGCTCTACGGTCGGTAGCGCCAAGTGCAGCACCTTTTGCCTTTTTCGTTCCATCAGCAGCGTATGCCAATGCGGCGTTATTCGAGAAGAACTTAAAGCCCATAACCGAGCGAACCTTGCCTGTAGTTACGTCAAAGAAGATATTCTTATCGGCAAAGTAGTTGGCGCTATCGCGGTCCAGAATAAGGTCGGTTTCGTGCTCTGGACAAAGAACCATGTACAGTTCCTGCTCATTAGGCAAATTCAGGTTCTTTACCTTTTCAAGGTACTTTACCAAGTCGGCAAAGGAGAGTCGTAAACGACCTGTTCCGTCATTTGCCCCGGAGGTACGCATAACAGGCATGTTGGCATCGGTGGATACCGATGGGGCAAGCTTCCACATTACATGGTCGCGAATACCCATCTTAAACGCCTCAGCATGCTTAACACGAACTGCCGAACGCTTATCGTAGGCCAAATACCTAATCTCTGAATCATCTACCTCGGTAGGCTCAGTATCGTACTTTTCCCAGTCAACAAAGATTTTCTTCCCGGTCATCTTCTTGGCAGTAAACTCCGAGGTGTTGTTTACCAAGAATCCAACGTTGTTGATGAGCTTGTTAAAGCGAATACCATCAGCAGTAATTGCCGAGGCTGGCGCTCCCTTCAGTACGCCAATGAAATCGTCCTTGTAGTTTTTAAACTCAGCAAGGAGCTGAGGGGATACAAACTGGGTTAACCAGCTGCCATCTGCTATAGTTGCCATTCGGTAGCCTCCTATTTAATTTTGTTACGTTTCTTCCAATCAGCAAAGAGCGCGTTGTAGGTCTCTTCATCTTCGTCCTGTAGGGTTGCCAGTAGCTCTGGATCTTCGTCCTGTAGCTGCTCGAAGTTCTTACCTTGGTAGGTATTTCCGTTAGCGTCAATGCCAGTTTTGGTGAATGCAGAAAGCGGCTTAGTGATAGGCTTAAGCCCTTCGTAAAGAGCCTTGGTTCCTTCAAAATTCTGTTCGAACATTTCCTGCCACTTTGCTCGGGCATCAGCGGCAAAAAGCTTATCCTTTTCACCTTTGTCCAGCAAAGCCTTTATCTGAGCGGCCTTTTGCTCCTTTTCCTTGCGATCACTTTCCGCTTTTAGCGTATCATAATCGCCTGCCTTACGGGCATTTTCTTGAAGCCTAGCATTTATCTGCTCCTCAGTAGAGGCTTCAGGCATTCCGAGCGATCTTGCAATTGCTTTTAAATCCATTTCTTCATTGTCGTTTTTGTGAATTAAATCGGTATTTAGAATGGCAATCGGAGAGCCGCTCTCTTGTATTGCCTTCGCTGTTTCTTGGTCTATTTTTACAGCATCCTTAACGCTAGACGCAAAGCCCCATTCAACGGCTTCCTGTGCGGTAAGCCAGAAATCGCCACCATCCCACTTGGCCTTAAAGTCCTTTTCCGGCTTATTAAGCTTAGCCTTATAGGCGTCGTAGTAGGTAACGGTCATGTTCTTGATAAGCTTTAGGTAGTTCTCTACCTCGGTCTCATTACCTTCAACCCATCCGCTTGGCTTGTGAATCATGTACTGCCCGTTCTTGGCCATAGTGAATTCCGTTGCACAAACGCCTATATAGGTACCTGCACTTGCAACGATAGCACCTCCCTCGGCAGTATACGTTCCGAATACCTGATTGAGGATGTTTACGATCTCATTGGCCTGAAAGCAATCACCTCCAACTGTCATCAGGTAAACATGGCAGCTGGTTGCTCCGCCATCCTTAAGTTCCTGGCATCGGGTTCTAAGGTCAACAGCATTGTTACGTCCCCATTCCGAGATCGACCCTATAATATCAACTCGTGAAGCGGTGCCTTCTGCTGAAATACTTATCTGTAATTTTTCATGCGCCATAGTGCTTGTCAATGATGGGTTTTGTGTTCCATTAGACCACAAAGTTTCCCCCTTTTTACCTATCCCACAAATCGCTATTTCAGCAGCTTACTATTTCAGCAGTAGAACCTAAAATTCTTATAGTAGAACTTGAAATTTTTATAGTAGAAAAAATCAACTTTTTACAATACAACTAATTACAATCACCTTTGTGTAAATAACTATTGTATGGGCACAGGTAAAAAGGTAGTACGTAAGCGAAAGGATTACGAGAAGCTAAAGCACACGGCGTATGAGTATGTTGTCGTTCAGGGGCTAGACCAAAAAGAGGTGGCTCAAATGCTTGATATTTCTGAGCCAACCATGTCCAAATGGGCAAAGGAAGGTAGCTGGAGGGAAGAGCGTGAAGCGCGTCAACACTGTTCAAGCGTCGATATCGAAAACACTAAACGTCTACTATCCCTCATGGCCAAGCAGCGGCTTAACCTCGAAACGCTAATACAGGATGCCGTTGCTGGCGGTAATGCTGAAGAGGAGGCTCGGCTAAGAAAGCAGGCAAGCGCGCTAAGCGACGAGATGAGCAAAATCAATAAGACGCTTATTTCTCTTGGAGGCAAGAACTACACCCTTGGCGTATTCATCGATATTATGGACGAAATATTTAACTCGCTCCGCGTATACGATGAGGACCTATGGGAAAAGACCATCGACTTTCAATCCCAGCTAATCCGTAAAAAAACTAACGAACTAGGCTAATGGCAACATCACGTCAAAAAGCGGATAAGCAAAGGGCTGAGGAATACCTTAAGAAGTTGGAGATCGTCCGAAAAGCCAACGATGTAAACCCATTCGAAACGAAAGCCGAACAAAAGGCGCGAATCGAAAGGGCCAAAGTTGACGTTGCCTACTTCGTGGTAAGCTACCTCCCTCATTACGCAACAGCCGATTGTGCCCCGTTTCATATTGACTTTGCGACAATGGTTAAGGAAGATCCCCTTTTTAAGGGCTGTGCCGAATGGGGGCGCGGACTTGCTAAGTCGGTGTGGTGTGATGTAATCATACCGCTGTGGCTATGGGTAAGAGGCGAAGAAGTCTTTTTCTGCCTAATGTCCGACAGTAAGGAGCGCGCCCAGGAGTTACTTGCCGACGTGCAAGCGGAGCTGGAAGGTAATCCGCTACTCATACACGATTTTGGAGCCCAAAAATGTGAGGGTGACTGGGAAATAGGGAACTTCAAAACCATCGACCAGCGCTTTATTGGAATGGCCTTTGGTATAAAGAAGAAGGTGCGCGGGGTGCGCGTTAAGCAGCGTCGCCCTAACCTTTGGGTAATCGATGACCTCGAAACTCCGGACACTATCAGCAATCCAAAGCGAATGCGCAAGCAGTCGGAGCAGGTTGAGAGGGACATTATTCCAACAATGACTGGTCCTATCCGACGAATGCTATATGCGAACAATAAGTTTGCCCGTGTGATGACGCAAACTATGCTGCAGGAAAAACACCCGCACTGGAAGGTTCACCAAATTAAGGCTTACAACAAGGCAACCCATGAGCCTGCATGGAAAAGCATGTACACAAAGGAGTACTATATCGAGCAGGAGCGCGACATGGGCATCGTTGCTGCCTATGCAGAGTACCTGCACGAGACGAAGTTGGAGGGCACCATTTTTAGCGAGGATCAAATACAATGGGCTAATATTCCTGATTTCCGAGAGTTCAAAATGATAATTGTCCATTGGGATATTGCCTATACGGACAACGAAAAGAGCGACTATAATTCGGTAAAAGCGTGGGGACTGCACGAAACTGACTTTTGGCTGGTGGATTGCTACGTGAAGCAATCAAAAATGAAGATGGCCGTACAATGGATGTGCGACTTCAAAAAAAGGCTTCCTGAGGGGGTAAATGTCATATTTCAGTACGAATCGCAGTTTTGGAATGGCGAGGTACAACGTGCCATTGAAGAGGTGGAATACGAAACGGGTATTTCATTAAACCTGATAAAGATCAACACCCCTCACAGCAATAAAACCATGCGTATGATAACCATGCAGCCGTATTACCAAAACAGCCGAATATTCTACAACGATAAGTTGAAAAGTCACTCCGACACGCAGGTTGGGATTATGCAGCTATGTGCCGTTGAAGAAGGCAACACCGAGCATGACGATAGTCCGGATGCCGATCAGCAGGCTATATCTAAGTTGGAACTGTACTGTACTCCTAAGCGCAAAGAAGGTAAAAGTTGGTGGAAAACAGGAAAGATGAAACGTTCAATAGAACTACCATGAAATATATCAATAAAGAAGATTTGGTTTCAATTATCCAGGAGCGATTAATGAACGACAGCATCGCTACCGAAGCGCCTGTAAATATCAACGATAACGATATTCTTGATAACATAGAGGCTAAAACGATCGACCTTGTCATATCCTACATATCTGGCAAGTACATCTGCGACAAGATATTTACAGAAACACCTATTCGCAATGGCGTGCTAGTCCAAATCATTGCATCAATTGTAGTTTACCGTTCCGTACGTAGAAATGCAGCCCGCAAGGTGCCTGAAGATTACGTTCTGCTTTACAACGATTCAGTAAAGCAACTCGAAAAGATTCAATCTGGAGCAATGAAACTGGTCAACTGTCCTCTTCTTATTAAGGAAGACGGCTCTTCTGCAAGTCCTCTATTTGGCAACAATACCAACGATAACTATTTTATTTAAACGCCATTTAAATGCAAAGTAAATCCATCGTAAATAGACTTACTGCGGCAGCAGAAAGAGTCATACTTAGCCGTGTAAAGAGTTCTTCTCTTTTCAACGAATACTATAATCGTACAGAGAAGAGGGCTAGTTATACAAAGCAAGCAACTACCTACAAAAGAAAAGAAATCAAGGACTGGATTAATGGTGTTATGGCCGCAACAGACCCGGAAAATCCAAGAAGGGGAATGCTTATGCGCGTTTACGAATCCTTGATGCTTGATCTACATCTGGGCAGCTGTATTGACAACCGCATTCTGCCGATTCAATGTGCTGCCTATAAGTTGACGGATGCCAATGGGGTTGAAGATTTGGAAGCGCACAAATTACTCGAAAGGCCTTGGTACATCGAACTTGTTAAGCTCGTATGTATGCATACATACGAAGGAACGAAGCTGCTCGAACTTTTCGAGTTGAACGAAAAAGGCGAGCTGAAAGAGGTAAAGCAAATACCTCAGTCAAACTTTATTGCAACAAAGGGTATTGTCATACAAGAAGAATACGATGACAATGGCGTTTCGTACAAAGATGGTCTTTACAAGGACTATTATATACAGATAGGGGGGGATTGGAGTTTAGGAATGCTCAATCAGCTAGCGTCAATAGTTCTTGCAAAGAAACTAGGACTAGGATCATGGTTGAGTTACATAGAAAAATTTGGAGTGCCACCTATTTTCGCTATTACCGAACGCATGGATGATGGCAGGCGTCAAGAACTCTACGAAATGCTTGAGAACTTTAGAATGAATCATTTTGCAGTTCTCCAAGGTAACGAGAAAATTGAAGTCCCCAATAACTACAACGTTGACGCATACAACTCTTTTGAGACGTTGATTAGCAAGGTTGCCAACAACGAAATGAGTAAGCGCATACTTGGAGGTTCGGGTATTTCAGATGAAAAGAGTTTCGTAGGATCGGCAGAGGTACAAGAGAGACTGTTGAAGTATAGGCATCAGGTTGATAAGCTTATCTTCAAATACTATTTCAACGAAGAAATTAAGCCAAGGCTCGTTAAGTTGAGTTCGGTATATAAACCACTCGAAAACTTAACCTTCGAATTCGATGAAACGGAATCCCTATCGCTAAAAGATATATTGGAAGCGGTAAAGGCGTTGTCCTCATTCTATAATTTTGATGTCGATGAGCTTGTTAAAATAACAGGACTTCCTATTGTTAGCATAAAGTCTGCTCTTGGGGATACCACTCCGCCTGCAGGCGAAAAAAAAAAGCCTAGTTCAACCCTAAATAGTGGCACTCCTCAAAGTGAAGCTACACCTATTATATATAGTGCCACTTGGGATGCAGCCTTTGATCGGTTGGCCAATCAGGTTTGGAACGGAGAGATTAAGGCAGATCAGCTAGACAAAGACCTGGTACTAAAAAACTACTCCGCCTTCAGCAAGGAAACTCAATCCGCATGGGGTAAGGGATACGACGAAAGTCCGGTTACTCGAAGGATTCGAGAGAACTTGCTGAAGTTTTCGGGAGCAAAGGCCTACAACCTAATTAAGCGGATCGAAGATTTATCGAAGCAGAATCTTTCAAAGGATGATTTCGTTAATCAAGCAAAGAAGGCTGCCATGCTCCATAACGAAACATGGATGGAGGTGGAGAAAAAGTTTGTGGCCAACTCTGCCAGTTCTGCTCGCGACTTTGAGTCATATATGGCCGATGCCGACATATATCCATACCTCAAGAATAGGACAATGGGCGACTCGGAGGTGCGCGATAGCCATGCCGTAAACGATGGCGTAATTAAGCCAATAGACGAATGGAAGCAAATCCCACCATACGACCCCGGTTGCCGTTGCTGGCTCGAGCAGACTAACGAACCGCCAACAACGCACCATAAAATGCAAAACTTGGACGAAAAGTGGGCAAACAACCCTGTTTTTTCAGGAAAGATTTTCGTGGAAAACCATAGTTACTTCGCTTCAATACCCAGTGGTTCCAAAAAGGTAACTGCCGACAATTCGGAGAAAATGAAGGTGTATGCACCTTACAGTAAAAGCATGTCTGCTGGCGGCGATAGCAAGGTTTTCATCAGCGACTTTTCTGATATCTCCGACACCGATTCAAACGTAACTGCCGCAAAGACGCTTGCCAAAAACCTTAAGACTAACATCTACGTAAGGCCTCACGTCAACAATATTGTTGGATACAAGAACCCTGAACTTGGAATAGGTGCTCCAAATTCAAAGGCCGATCTAAAAACATTCGAAGCCGTCAGGAATGGCAAGCCCATTAAGTTGGATAAGTTCATTGTAAACTCCTTTAAATCGGCAAACGAGCAGGGTGCTAAATCGGTTGTTATTGATATAAGCGCAGAAAAGAACGACTGCAAGGATATTCTTATTCGAAGAATATGCGGAGGGATAAACAAGGGTATAAACACCAACCTAAAGCAGGTATTTGTCATTGCCAATGGCAAGGTTGCTTCAATCACACGCGACCAGGTATCAAAGCGGAAGTTTGACGAATTCCTAAAAGACCTGGATTAAATCGAAAAGGCGACAACCGGAGTTATCGCCTTTTCTTGGTTGGGATTGTGACGAATCACGCTCCCATAGCATCACAAATATACAACTTATTTTGATTTATGTCGAAAAACAAAATTCCTGAGTTTTTAAGGCATGCCAAGCTGCTCAAGAAAAATGCCATAAGGTATGCCGCATCTGAGTCTGTTATCTTTTTTAAGGAGTCGTTCGTTAACGAAGGGTGGACGGACGGTGCTTTAACCAAGTGGAAGAAATCGAGCACTCCGCTGGCTGGCAAGCGAACGCTTTATAAAAGCGGGAAGTTGATGCAATCAATAAGGAAGCTGGAGGCTACAGACCAAAGGCTGGTTGTTATTGCCGACTCCGATCATGCCGAGATCCACAACGAAGGTGGATACATCACCGTAACCGAACAAATGAAGCGCTACTTCTGGGCGCAGCACCTGAAGTTTAAGAAAAGGAATAAGAAGAAAGCGGAGTTTTGCAAGTTCATGGCGCTTAAAAAGGTCGGTTCTAAGGTAAAGATCGATAAGCGACAGTTTATAGGCGAAAGCCGAACGCTAATGCAAAACCTAGATAGTTGGTTCCGTGGTACGGTTAATACAAATTTCGACAAACAAAAACAGGAGTACACGTTTATTCTACAAAGCGATGGTAATAGCGCTTACTAAAAATACTAGCAATGGAAGCATGGGATGACTTATACGTAGAGCTATCTACAACGATTAAAGAGAAGCTGCCCGAAGTGGAATGGGTAGACTTATGGCACGATCAGGTTGCCTACCTAACCGATGAGTTGCCATTTCCGACTCCTGCGCTATTCCTTTCCTTCAACACGATCGGGTGCGACGATAAGGGATTGCTCATTCAGGATTGCGACACTCAAATAGACATGTACCTTTTCTACGAGACCTTTAGCGACACCTACCAAGGATCGTACAACCAAGGCTCTGCACTTGAGTTTCTCAGGACGCTAACAAAGATCCACCAGACTTTTCACGGAAAATCGGGTGTCAACTACGGTACGCTTAGGCGAGTTGGAATGGGGAAAGAAGAAAGTGGCGGTGCCGGCAACTTGTACCGCATTTCGTTTGGCTGTGTGATAGAGGACTCCAGCGCAAAGGTTGACTATCCTGACAAGCCTGTGGCTGATATAGCTGTTGAAAGTTCGAGAATTGAAAGACCTAAGGTTATTGACGCTAATCCGCTGTTTTTTGTCGATACCAAATAAAAAAGGGGATCGAATCCCCTTTTTTAAACCTTAATCTTGCAGCGATTTGCTTTTAAGTAGCTCGTTGTAGTAAGCGTTATTTTCTTGGCAGTAGAATATTCGGCTATAGATGTAGTCCTCGTTCAAAAAGAACACGTTTTCCGACAGTTCCTTTAGAACATCGTCCATCCGTTTGCGCTTTACATCGTACAGCTCGTGAAACTTTTGTACCAGCTGCTGATCTCGCTTTTTTATAAGGTCACGCTTACGCATACAGTAGATTTTTTCGAATGGGGTAAAGTTGTACTACAAATATAATGAATTCCTATTTTATGCTTTTTGCAAAAAAAGAGGCTCGATATTCGCGCCTCTTTTTTTTCTATAAACTACATTTTGCACCTAACAATCATTTACCATCGACAAAATCTGCGACTAAGTTTAGGGCTTCATTTAGTTTTGTAATTGCGTCTGTAAGTTTTACATCCGCACCTGCTTTTTCAACCTCTTCCATCGCTTTGTAGATGGATAATTCAGCAGGAGTACATTTATCCAACTGATTACGTCTCGGAAAATTTTCCATAACAATTGAGTTTAAACTTCGGATTTACATTATTTAATCTTGCTCCATTCGGTCTCCCAGCCGTACCGCTTTAGCCAGTTCTCCGGATCCATCTTTGCCCGGTTATGCAGCTGTACAAAGAAATCATACTGTTTGATTGCCATTATGCACTTTACCTTTTCGCTTTCATCCAGCTTGTCGTAAAGCGGCTCGCATCGCTTGCGGTTGATCTTCCTATTGTACCGCTCCCAAAACGAGGCAAAGGTTATGTCGATGGGAACATCCTTTAATCGTAGCGTTTTCGTGTTGTCGATCATCCACGTCAAAACTCCCGTCGTTAGCGGAAAGTAATCGAGAAACCACTTGAGCATGGCGGGTTCAAGCTTCGCCCTATTCTCAAACTTTTCCAGTACGCCATTCTCATCGTACCGCAGCTCTATCTCACCATCAAATTTTGACGATACTAGTAGCACATGCATTGGTCAAATGTTTAAACGGTTTCAGAATCAAAGTAAATCTTGTAAAAGGACATCTTCTTTTCGGCATCGTAACCTTTTTCCATTAACTCCCGGTTGCCATGCATGTAGATATGGAAGTTCTTGTCTAACTTAATCACGCTCTTAAACTGCTTGGCCATGCCTTTAACAACCCCTTCCGAAATATCGAATTCATCTTCTACCTTAACTTGGTAGAGTGTCGAGTACTTATCCTTGTAATCCTTAAAGGCTTCAACGATCTCGGGCTGCTCCAGGACCGTTGCCTCAAAGTCACCAGCGTTAAACACCTCGTTATCCTTAAAGTACTGCGCGGTGCGGTTGAGCATATCCACCCGATCCGCTGGATCTACCTCATTATCCTCGTTGAACACCTTCTTTACAAACTGCTTGCAAACATCTAGGTAGGTGCGGGTCTTGTAGTAGCTATCGTTTCTAGCCTTAACCTGCAGGAAGGCTTCCTTCCAGTAAACAGCCTCGCTATTCCTTGATGTGTTATCAACCACGCACACCTTGTAGCCAAAGTCCGATTCTGTATTAAGCACTAAGCATGCCTTATCCAGCGAGGTAGGGTTAATTCCAATAATCGGCTTAAGGTTCTTACCCTTGCCATTGTTTTCTACCACTAGGCTTGCCTGTGTACTTTCCGACTTAAAGATTCCCAACCCATCTACCACCTCTCCATCGCATACTATGTCTTTAAATAGGGCAACGAACAGCTCACCGCTTTTAATGTTGGGGTGATCCGAAACCTCGTAAAGCAACGTTGCCAATATTTTACTTGCATGCCCCAATGTATGGCCACCACTAAACACCTGCTCAACCGTTTTATAAACGGGATTTAAGTCGAGCGATGTAGCATGCCAAAAATTAAAGTAGGCGTCCCCTTTTATTGGAGCAAAGAAGAAGTTCAGCAGCAGTCCGGTAAGCATTTCGTTATTGTCAATGGCTACCTCATTCTCCGAAAACGACACGCCGTCTCCAACAAATTTATTACCTACACCATGAACGTAAAGTTCAACCATTGTGGCCTCTGAAAATTGAATCATTGTTTTAGATTTTATAAGGGTTACAACTTTTGATATAAGGGTTTATTTCTTTCAAGACTCTCGATCATGGCTACCGCTACGGCGGCAACCTGAATAAGCTCTTTTCTGTAGTTGGCAAGGCGATCAACATCTCGGTAGTACTCTTTGAAATGGTTTTCGAGAGCCTCTTTGCTGACCTCTCCAACTTCTTCAGTTAATATCGCAACCCATTCTATGGGTTTGTGGTTTTGCTCACCCCATTTGGCATCCTGAGCGAGCCTTTCATTTTTTATCTCTTCAAAGATTGAATCCATAATGCTTTAGTTTTTTGATTGTAGACTGTTGAAACTTTTTTAGCGTCTTCAAAGCCTTTTATACACCCTTCGTTGTATATCACATCCAGTTTATCTTTGATTTTTTCAAGGAAAAGCATGGAGTCATATATGGTTTCAAGTTTCGGTGGATTAGACAAGAAGTTTATCATATCTCGGATTAACTCTTCCTTTGTTTTCATGCAAGCACCTCCTCCAGTTTTACAGACTCTCCAGCCTTGATTTTTTCCGCAAGGGTAATCGCCTTCTTTTCATCAGGCGTTCGATTCGATTCATTTTTCTTCTTTGCCCCCCACGCTAGGAAACAAAGATGATTCGCCATGAAATCCTTTGCCGCATTTTCGTATCGCTGGCGTTTCGCTTTCTCATGATCGAGTATCAGACTTAATTCAGTAACCTTCGATTCTGATTCACCAACCGCCACCGACAAGCATGAAACGTTTCTTTCCAAATCATCAATGATACATTTCGATTCCGCTTTGATTCGTTCAACATCCTCTGCGTATCGTTTCGAATCATTTGCATCGGCCACGTGGTCGGTGTAGTTAATCAAACCGAGCGAGTAGGTGATTAATCCTGTAAAAACGGCCATAAAAACCGACAGAAGTAAACGAACGGGGTTATCATGCCCCGATGCAATTTGAGCGGCGAATTGAAGGTTAAAACCACAAAAGACGAGAAGAGCATCAAACGCCGGAAACACCACCTTTATCCACCTCTCCCGGCTCTTGCGCATCACCAGCACGGTGACCATGCTAAAGGCCATAGAGCCTACCACGGCAAAGAGCTTGTCTATCGCTCCAAACTCGTTGCCCAGGAATAGCAGGCTTTTCGAGTTAATGTAGCTCAGCTCGCACACCATAAACAGGAGCACAAATCCAACGCCAAGCTTACTGAGTAATTTATCTACCATCTCGTTTAGTCAAATAGTGATGGAAGTTTCTCTTCCGGTTCTGGCTCTGTTTGCTCAGGGAATAGGGCGCAGAGCGCTTCGTCAACCCCTACTTCCGCCATTATCTTTAAGGAAAGCATCTTCTTATCTCTGCTTCTATTGTACTCCTTTTGCAGCTGACGCATTACAAGTACCATTTCTTCAAACGATTTTTTTGCCATTGTTCCTTCTATTGGTAGTTTCACAATACACCTTGTAGCGCTTCCTGCGCTCCTTATTACTTTCAAAGCAGTTTGGTGGGTGAATTCGGTAGTACTTATCACCGATAATCTTGTAGTTTTTAGCAAGCCAATCGTTGTAGCTGTCGGCATTACCGATGCCAATATGATCTTTACAGCCTCCAGCGATAATGGTTACCAGCCCAACTACGGCGTATGCGGCTAATGTTGCTTTTACTAGTTCTGGTATCATTTTAAGCGGCATTTAAATGGTTTTTCAATAGGTTTTAACTGGCTTTTTAAAGAACTCCAACCTCTTTGGTTCGTATCGTATCATATACCTTCCGGTGCCTTGGCAATTCGAGCATACAACATCCTCGTAGTCGTCCATTCTGTCGTTCATCTGAGTCAGGAACCCAAACCCATGACAGAAGGAGCATAGCATCACCTTGTATCCATCGGCATCCAGCACATGTCTGGGTTTTGGTAGGGGCACAACATCTTGTGCCCTTACCGATATTTTAGAGTTTTCCACAACCCAACGTTTAGATGTCCGTGTATTTTAGAGCTACCCTGCGCATCTTCCCATTTTCTTCCGCCACGTCAACGTAGTAAAGGCGGTTGCCCGGCTCGGTTCGGATGGCCTTGTCAAATAGGTCGACCGCTTCTACAAATAGCTCCCATCCGGGGATCTTGTTGCGTTCTGCAGTAGCCTTATGGGCGCGTATCTCGTTAACGCTTGTTTGGTCTAGGTCGCCGCTACCCTTAAAGAGTAGGGAGTTTACCATGTCGCGGAGAAACGAGAACTTCTTAGACTCCTTTTCGTCCTTGTCGAACACAGCAAAGAACTCCTCAAACTTTGCCTTTACGATGCTCACGTAGGTCTTATCGAATATTAGCCTACGGGTGGTTCTGATATCAACGCCGATGGTCTTGTCGAAAGCCGAGAAGGTGAGCGATTCTGGCGTAGGTAGGCGCTTGTAGTCCTTTACTTGAGCATCCTTTAGCTTTGCCTCGTATACTTCCTGCTGGGCATCATCAACAGCATCGTTCAGCTCCTTTAGCGCCTTTTCTGCCTTAAGGGCACACCCGGCAATGCGCTGGGCATGCTTCTCTTCAACCTTTAGCACTGGATTAATAGCCCATGTATCCAGCTGCTTGCCGCTACCATCAGTCCAAACTTTACCTTTTTGCTTCATCTCTATTGTTTTTTAGTTGATTTTCTCGGTTTATTTCGTTCAAGTTTTCTTCCTTCAGTTCCTGCAGGCGGCGTTCCAGCGTTCGTGTATCTTCCGCAACCGCCTGATAGGTTCTCCGTTTGCGGTTTTCTGGTTTGCTCAACCAGTCATGTCGAGCATTTACCAGCTTGCTGAGGCTCTTTATATCCAGCACAAGAGCCTCTCGTGTGCTACGCTTATCCTTAACTTCCATAGCCTATTGCATTATTTGTAAGGGTTCGATATCGTATTTACCACTCAACGGAGGATCTATTCTATCCTCCAGCTGCTTCACCTTAAGTTCGGCAGCGCGGTAAAGGCGTAAATTCTTGTCCAAATCGTCGGTGGAGCACGTGCTTACTATTCGTTGCAGCTTATTAAGTTCCTTGTTGGCCTTTCTAAGCGCCCGCATGTACGTCCGTGTGTCATACTGTTTGGTTGGTTTTTCTTCGGTTTTCATGCTAATGGGTATTAGTTGAGATACGAGGCAACCTCTATCTCGGCTTTGGTTAGGTTATCCACGAATTTTAAGTCCTTTTGCTTTTTGATAAAGGCGTTGTAGATTGATCGTAGGCGCTCCAGCGGGATATCGTTAAACGCCTTGGTTTCCGCAGCCCTGCAGGCGATAGACTTAATCAGCTTGATATCGTTCTCCCGGCCCATTGCAGTAAGCCATCCGCCTATGGCGGCAATAACGCGCTTGCGGTATTTATCCAGCTCCCTTTTTTGTGGATTCAGCTCGCATTCCAGCTTGTCGCAAAGTTCTGCGAGCTGCTTCGAGGTTAAGTCCGTGCTGCTGGTCACCCCGTAGTTTTCAAACAGCATTTCCCGCTTGGATTCCTTGTCAAATCCGAGCCTCCCAAATAGGGTGTGCAGGCGTTTTATCAGGTATTTTTCGTGTACGGTTTGCATGGTTATGTTTTTTAGAATGGTTTAACTTGCTTGACCAACTTCACCCCAGTAGAGCTCCGCGTTGCGTTCCTCTATATCCACATGTCCTCCCTGAGAGAACCTGCTTACCACAAAGGCTCGTAGTCCAACTACGTTGATAATAACCTTGCTGAGTTTTCTCGCCATCTGCGCTACTGCAGGATATGGTTTCTTTCTATCCTCATGGGCAATAAGAATGATCAGCTTATTGGGTAGCCTATCAAGTAGATCCTTTTTTAGTCGGCTACTCTTAAGCTCATCGGCATACATCGTTAGGTTATCAATAATGATGATATTGGGAGTCTTGGGCTTGCTAAACTTCTCTACAATATCATCTACCGACAAGTACTCGTCAAAAACAATCTTGTCCGATGCGGTTATATTAGCCCTTAGGCATGCTTGCTTAAACGAGTCATCGACACCTTCTTCTGCTGATATGTAGGCTACCTTTTCCGATAGCGAGATGTCCTTTGCCAGCTGAAGCGTAAACCACGTTTTACCGTTCTTTTCCATGCCATATATCAGCCAGTAACCCTTCGCTTCAGCCTCACCAATCAGCTGGCGTAGTATCGGGTTTTGCAGCTTAACAGTTCGACCTCTTTTCTTTTGAAGTACGTTTGCCGCAGTTAGGCTTCTTGGCTGCGTTCGTTTCTTCTCGGCTCCCTTATCCGTTATATCTACCCCAACAGTCGCTTGCTCCTCCATCTCTAAGCCTCCATGTTTAGGATTAGCAGACTCTCAGCGCGGCGTAAACCGCCTACGTACCCGCTTCCATCGGTTGTTAGACACTTCTTAAGTATCGTAGGGAGTAGGCTCTTATCCTGCATATTTACCTCAAGAACGTCTGTTATGAGCTTCCTGTAAAACTGAAGCCTATCATGGTTGCCTGTGGGCACTACAGATGTATATCGTTCCGAGTATCGGCTAAAAAGTTCTCGGTAGCCTACTTTTCTACCATTGATTCCTCTTTCTATTTTGGCTCTTAAACCATCAGCACCTATCAGGTACCATCCGCAGGCACCGTCGGTTCCGTTCCATAGCTCCTTTAGCTCCAAAAAGGCGGGGTAGTCAAGGTCGCCAGCCTCATCAATTATGATGATTGGGTTAGGAAGCATCTTTATGTAGTACTTGATATTGGCCTTTACATCGGCAAATCGTCCTGTCGAATCCAATCCTATACGTTGGGCTATAAGCCTAATGAACAGCTGCTTTGTTTTAGCTTGAGAAGCATCGACGTAAAAGCAGTTTTTAAGGGATCTTGATAGGTACTGAGCGGTATAGGTTTTACCAATGCCACAATCGTCTACGCAAATTCGCCCTTTAGCGTACTCCTTACAAAAAAGTACGTCCTCCTCAATGGTCTTAAATACTTCCGTTTTTGCCGTATTCCATCGGCGCTCCGACATAGAAACTCCCAATTCACGGCCAAGGCTCAACCACTTTCCATCCTTCAAAATCTGTTCGGTTTCGCCTGCCTTCATACGGTTGAAAACAGAGCCGTTTATGCCCCACTGACGAGCAAAAGCAGCATCGGTACCATCAAAGTTCTTTCGAACCTCAAGTAGCGTTGTAATCACGCTATTTTTAAATTCGTTGGTTAGCTGTAACATATCGGTTGTTTTTTAATTAGAATCTATCCTTTAGTGAGCGGCTATACGATACCTCGCAGCGCTCGTTTTCAAACTCCTCCAGCGCTGGCATCATTTCTGCCTTATGCTCAGTCGTTGGAAGCGCCATTGGCTTCAGCTCGCTAATCTGAAACTTGCGATTCGGAGTCACTGGCCTCTTATCCTCAATGTGTATTCGTTCGAGCTTCTTCTTTTGGCGGCTCATGTAGCCATCTATGGTAGCGGTGTAGCGGCTCATCAGCTCTAAGGCCTTTTTATCCGATTCCTTTTGCTCAATTCTTGCCCTGTTGTATCGGGGTTTAGGGTGTAGCTCGCAGATGTAGCGGTCACCATCGGCTAGATAAACAAGCGCCTTCATCACTTTCCCGGCATTATCATCCAGCCAGTAAACATCCAGTTCCCGTCCTTCCACGATATCCATCAGATGTAGGAGTTTATCCCCCGTACAGATGCCTTCAGCATCACCAATTAGGTACTCTTCATACTGCAGGTTAACTATTCCAACATGGCAGCTGGTTCGGGTTTTATAGCCTAACGATGGGAGTATGGCCCTCCAGTTGGTAGGCTGCACGTCTGGATTTTGCGACTCCAGAAATACCTCCCAGCGTGTTTTGTCCTTAATTTTGGAGTGAGGCATGTTGTTCCAAGTCTCGATATCGCGAAGGCAGCCTTCAACTATCTTTTCGTAGGGTATTTGTGGCACTTGTCCTGGACCTGCCTCGTTCGCTTCGCTAATGGCAAACGGACGGGCCAGCCATCCCTCGCGCTTCTTCTCCAACTGGTAGCGTAGCTGTCTGTAGTAGGCCTCTATTCGCTTACCTCGTGCCTTGTTGGCTTCAATCCTGACATACTCAAACATGGCTCCTTCTCTTAGGAAGGTACTCTGGAAGCTGGAGTTTAAGCTTTTCTCACCCTCAAGCTCAGCAGGCATGCTTAACCCCCACATGGTGTAGTTTCTTACCAACTGACGGTAAAAGTCGATGATGATTCCTTCTTTGGTTTTGCCGTAAACCCAGCAGGTGAAGCATTCGCTACCAATATCGATGGCGTTATAGAACCATAGGCGCTTGCCCTTTGCATACTCAAACGGTGGTTGGCGGTCATCGATGGATATTAAGCTACCAGCCATCGTTGGCTGATCCATCGAGGCGTATGGTTTAAAGCGCTGCATGAACTTCTGCCTATCTCCGCTACGCTCCGCTTGCGTTCCGATAGCATTACGCCATTCCGCTAGGTAGTTGGTAACAGTTGCCGTGCTCAGCGACTTAATCGAAAAGTCAGATGGTTTATATATTTCTCCTGTTCTTTCGTTGGTCAGCTCAATGTAGCCTGAAAGGAAACCATCAAACTGGCGAGCAATTTCGGTGGCCGTTGGCTTATGCTCCTGCTTCGCGAAAAGGCAGTTAAGCAGTTGCTCAATATCTTCATCAACCTTCCTTGCGCTATCGTTACCCCAACCTCCATGAATAAGAACCTTGTATCCGTTTTTCTTATACTCGTTAAGCTTTTGCCTAAGTCGGGTAGGGTTAGATGGAAGGGTATGCCCAAATTTCTCCTTTACACGGTTGCATTCGTCCACCGTAGCCTCCCATGCTGTTTTGGTAGAACCTCGCAGGCTCTTGCGGTAGCCTACGCGTTCGGTGTACACCTTATTAAGCGTATTTAGCACCGAGGCGTTTACGGTATACTCTTCAATGGCCTCATCGGTAAGCGCCACCCCCGCTTTGGTTTCGCACGATGAGTAGAATGCAAGTGCCCTAGCATCCCGTTCGTACTTCGATTCGAACAGAGGAACCCTTACCTTTTCAGGTGGAGCTCCAAATGTCTTAACCAGTGCATCGCGCCATGCTTGCGGTAGGCTAGCCCACATCACAAGCATGGGAGTTCCTGGCCCATTTGAACGGAGTTTTCTTAAAGCCCCCTTGCTAATGCGAAGTTGGAATCCTCGCTCTCCTATAAGTTTTAGGCTATGCTCGCTGGCATTACGTCCATCAAACAGGTATCGGGCTAGCACGCCTAGTATATCGTTATGGTATTCGTATGGTGATTCCATAAATCCCTTAATTTTCCGTTTGCTCCCCGGCAGGTTCCGATGTGGCTGCTTACACGTACTCAAATCGTCGGGGATTGATATTGGGGCAGTATTAATTCTGTTTTTTTTCAATGCCGCCTCTTTCAATTGCGGCCTTCCTTATCCGTAGCGCTGTTGGTGATTCAATTTCCCCGTTTAACGCCTTACGCACAGTGGGGTGACTTACTTTAAAAAGTTCTGCAAGAACCTTTTTTTCCCCAAGGTCAACCAGTATGGGGTTCAACCCTTCAACCTTCTTTTTTTTTCTCATGATATCTCCGCTTTTAAAAATTAATATCTTTACAGGGTGTTTTACTTCAGAAACATATTGCAATATTATACGCTTTTGCGAACATTTCAAAATAATAAACTCTAAAAATACGCGTTTGCGAATATTATTTTGTGTTATGACTATCAATGAGAAGTTTAGTAAGATTATAGATGAACTTTATTCGGGTAACAAAAGGGCCTTTGCAAACTCAATAGGGGTTGCACCAACCGTTATTGAGAATATTGTAGGTAAAAGACAGGGGAATCCATCGTTCGACGTTTTGCAAAAAACCATATCCGCAAATGCGAACATAAATTCAGAATGGCTGCTTTCTGACAGAGGGGAAATGTTAAAGGCAAATGAAGAATCAAACGTTATAGTCCGTGAGTTTAAACTTAAAACCGACGATATGCGTAGATCTGATAGGGTTCCTTTATACAACATCGAAGCAGTTGCTGGTGTTGTAGCCATATTCGACGACTTACACAAGCAAAAGCCTACAGATTATCTAACCATTCCAAACCTCCCAAAGTGCGATGGTGCAGTTCATGTTACAGGAGATAGCATGTATCCGCTTCTAAAGTCTGGAGATATTATCGCTTACAAGGTCATTAATAACAAGGAAAATATCTTTTGGGGAGAAATGTACCTCCTTTCCATAGACTTCGACGGCGACACCTATATCACGGTTAAGTACGTACAGAAAAGCGACAAGGAAGGATACGTTAAGCTCGTATCCCAAAACCAATATCACCAAGACAAAGAAGTTCCTTTAGACAGCATCAAATTCGCTGCACTTGTAAAAGCGTCAATCCGTATCAACAGTATGGGATAGCGCACACGTTTTGAAGCACACTACTAGATGTTGTTTTATTCTATATTATTGGTTTTCACAACTTAAATTCATATTGTTATTTATATAACGCTAGGAATATAGGGGGGGCTATCCTTCTTTTTACCCATGTTAGCGGCTTGTTTTTGGATGTATCGGGGGGATTATGCCGCATTTTCAAACCCTGTTTTGTTCGCCTGTTATTTCGCCTGTTGCTTTTTTCGGGGTCTTTTTTGCATAAAAAAGCCCGGTAAGGCATCAACCTTCCGGGCGTCTGTTTTAATGCTGCTATATATGGCTATTTTAGCCAATTTAGGCTACTGTAAAGCCGTTTATGGCTGTTTGTACGTGTGGGGTAATTGGCGTTTAAATACACCTTTAAAAGTTAAAGCAGAATTAAACTGCAATTAAAGAAAATCACAACTCGTTTTAAATTTGCCGAATTTCAAAACACGTGTAACTAATTGTGTTTAAACAGAAATCGCACAATTTTATAATGCTATACAGATACAATTCATTTTTTACCCCCTAGCAGAAGTTTCAAAGCTGCCTGTGAAAGTTTGATTCTAGCTTGTAAAACATGAGTTATTGTAGGTAAAACATGCATTTCGGTATGGTAAATGTGTTTTTCAGTGGGTAAAAGTCACTTTCCTGTAGGTAAAAGTATCTTTCTGGTGGGGAAAAGCCTCCTTCCTGCAGGTGAAAGTTACTCTTCTGTGGGTAAAACTTGTTTTCTACAGGTGAAAATCTCTTGCCGATGGCGCTACAGAAAGAAAAGGCCAACTCCCGCAATGGCAATCAGTGCCCCGATAACCTCCTTTGACGTCACCTTTTCTTTGAATAGAAAGATGGCCGCTGGAATGATGAGGATGGGCATTATGGACATGATGGTGGAGGCAATGCCTGTTGATGTATGCTGTATGGCAAATAGCGAGAGGGATACTCCCAGAAAGGGGCCAAACACCGAGCCAATGGCAACCACGCCTACAACCTTCGGATTTTGGACAGACTGAAAGAACTTCGGCCACTGCCTGATGAAAAAGAAAACTAAAGCAAAGCCAACCAGTGCCGCAATAGCCCTGATTTCCGTTCCCTGAATGGCGTTGTAGCTGCCAATGCCGTACTTGCTTAGCACCAGCCCAAATCCTTGTCCGAATGCGCCACCAAAGGCAAGAAGAATGCCCTTTAGCGGATACGAAAGCTTGAGTTTCCCATTCTCGGTTCCATTTTCACCGTTGTCGGAGGGGCGCTCCAGAATCACTAGGGCAATTCCGCTAAGGGTTAAAGCCATTCCCAGCAGGCTGGTTGCCGACATCGTTTCACCCATGATCAGCCAGCCGAAGATGGCCGCAATCGGCGAACTGAGTGTCATTACCAGCATACCAACGCGCGCTCCAACCACAACGTAGGCCTGAAAGAGGCAGAGATCGCCAAATACGAAACCAACTAGGCCAGATAGCGACAGCCAAAGTATGTTGTGCGAAGTAGCGTTAACTGGTAAGAAACTTCCGTAGGTAAAGTAGCTGTATGCCGAAAGAAGTACAATGGCTATGAGCATTCGGATCATGTTAACGTTTACCGACCCAATCTTTTTCCCTGCTATTTGGTAGGTTATCCCTGTAATCGTCCAACAGAATGCGGTGACAAGAGCCGCCAACTGCCCAATGTGGTGTGCCATTAAAATGAATTTTGGCAAATTTACAATTCTCAAAAAAATACGAGCCTCGCTTTAAGAAAAATACAGAAATTATCCCAAGGGTGACTCTCTTGGATTAGGCTGTGTATCGTGCGTTTGTGATAGTATATCGTACGTTTATGATAGTATACCGTACAATATGTGTAGAAAACCGTGTGAAAGTAGTAATGTATCGTGTAGAATTGTTAATGAACCGTGTTAAAATGCAAAAGAAACGTTTAAGTACAGCTATTAGACGTGTATAATAATCAAAAATACGTGCATTTGATGTATAAATACGTGTAAAACGAGCAAAAATACGTGTGATTTGCAGATAAAGCTAAAAAACATATGAGCTGCAATACCAACCTTTTTCTGCTCTTTTAGCTGGCTACGTAGATTTTTTACCATCAATTATTTTTGCAGTAAAATGAAAAAAAAACGGAGCAATAGCATGTATTGTTGTTAAAACATTTTAATATTGCCAATAGTAGAAACCCTTAATGATGACGATATGCTAAAAAAAGTTGATATAAATGAGGTAAAGAAAAGCGCCACTAAGCTTATAGGGAAAGACTGGATGCTAATTACCGCTGGCAATCCAGACAATTGCAATACAATGACGGCTTCGTGGGGAGGATTTGGAGAACTTTGGAATATGCCCGTTGTGATGATTTTTGTTCGCCCATCTAGGTTTACGTACAGCTTTGTTGAAAGCGAAGATTACTTTACGGTGTCATTCTTCGATGAGAAGTATCGTAGCACGTTGCAGCTATGCGGAACGGTATCAGGCCGTAAGGTGGAAAAGATAAAGGAGGCCGGCTTGACCCCTGTTCTTTCGGAACATGGAAGCACCTATTTCGGGGAAGCTAAACTGGTATGCGAATGCCGAAAAGTATACTTTGCCGATATCGATCCAGCCAATTTCCTTGAGGAGAAAATAAAGAAGTTTTACCCTCATAACGATTACCATCGCATGTTTATTGGGGAAATTGTGAATACGTACATGAAGTAGGGAGATTTATATCTTCCTCTTTTTTGATTATAATCTTGGGCTGCATTTAAAATTAATTGTATTTGTATGTTCGCACTTCGAAGATGTCGACGAACTCTTCCTTATGGATTAAAAGATGTAGAGTTTTACCTCTATCTTTTAGTCTTTGTGCTATCGTACCTACTGCTAAAAGAGATACTCACCTGCCTTCCTGGCGGGTGTAGTTACTTTTATCCGCAGCTTGTTGCCGTGATAGTTGGCACCATATTTTTTGGATTTGAGTTTGGTTTGATAAATGCGGTTGCTCCCCCTTTGCTATTTTTCTTTTTTATTGGGGCAGATACTTCCTTTTTGGAGCTAGAGCTAACGCGTGAGGTGCTCGTTTTTATACTAGTCGTAGCTGCGTTGGTGTTCCGTAGGATTACTCCCAAGTTCTGGAATTTCTTTATCCTAATCGTTATTGCGGAGGTGGGGGCAATGCTCGTCCTGCTGGTGGCAGGTGGCGAATTTCTCATCTTGCTGAAACAAGCGGTATTCTTATTGCCAGGAATGGCTTTGGGGAGCTTGCTTTCGCTTGCCCTGCTGAAGGCCTTATGTGCGATAGAGAGTCGTAGTATTGATCAATGTCGTAGAAAATAAAGGAGGGGGTCAATTGACCCCCTCTCTAATTATCTAATTATTTACGAAATCTTTCTAGCGCCATCGCTGATGACTACATCGTAAACGGTAGGCTTTTTCCCGAATTGCTTTTCGAATTGAGCTACTGCTGCTGCAACAAACTCGTCGTGGTTGGCCTCGGCAACAACGTTGATGGTGCACCCACCAAAGCCGCCGCCCATCATTCTGGCACCAATTACTCCGCTAACCGACTTTGCCACATCAACAAGGAAGTCGAGTTCCTTGCAGCTAACCTCGTAGTACTTGCTGAGCCCTTCGTGAGAGCCGTACATCTCCTTGCCAAACGAAAGGATGTCGCCTTTCTTTAGCGCTTCGCAGGCCGCGTTAAGGCGGATGTTCTCCTTCACCACGTACTCGCAGCGGTTGTAAACCACAGGGCTAAGCTCCGCCTTTACTTCGGCAAGCATTTCGAGGGTAACATCGCGCAGGCTTTCTACTTTAGGATGTCTCTTGATAATCGTAGCAATGCCTTCCTCGCATTGGGCCCTGCGAACGTTGTACTCCGAAGAAGCCAACGAGTGCTTAACGTTGGTGTCGAGTAGGATTACCCTGTATCCATCAAGTTTAAAAGGAACCAGCTCGTAATCCAACGAACGGCAGTCGAGCTTCATCAGCATGTCCTTCTGCCCATGCAGCGAGGCAAACTGGTCCATAATTCCACAGCGTACACCTGCATAGTTGTGCTCGGCTAGCTGACCAACCTTAGCCAGCTGCATGCGGCTTAGACCAAAGCCATTCATGTCGTTAATGGCAAAGGCAAAAGCGCTCTCAAGTGCTGCTGATGATGATAGTCCGCCGCCAAGTGGAATGTTTCCTCCAAATACGCAGTCGAATCCAGGAGTCGTAAAGCCTAGCGCCTTAAGCTCCATGATAACGCCTAGGATGTAGTTGGCCCAGGCATATGGAGTTTTTTGTCCGTTTGCTACAAATGAGGTTTCCTCGTTGTAGTCGATAGACCTTACGTTGAAAGATTCGGTGCCGTTAGGCTTAACCTCAAGGATGATAGCCTTGTCGATAGCACCAGGAAGAACGAAGCCAAGGTTGTAGTCGGTGTGTTCGCCAATGAGATTCACACGGCCAGGAGCAGCGTAAACTGCTCCGGTGGTGTGAAACCTTTCATTGAAAGACTTTCTAACTGTTTCCTTTAACATTTTGTGATGTTGGTATTACCACCAAATGGTGTAGATTACTATAAGAAATAAACAGATTAACGCTGCAGATACTTTAAACCTAGTTGTGGTTTTAAATAGATCTGGAGTAATGATAATTGCTTTGTCGCTTGGTTTGTTACCCTCAGCGTATGCAGTAACAACCATTACTAAAACGCATAGGATAAACACAATGCCCATACGGTCCATGAAAGGGATCTCAGGTGCTAAGAACTTCAATGCTACAGAGAAGATGAAAGTACCTAATGCCGCAAGAAGCGCACCGTTTGCAGATGCCTTTTTCCAGAAGAATCCGAGTAGGAAGATGGCAAGAGCACCTGGGCTAACAAAACCGGTGAATTCCTGAATGAACTGGAATGCTTGATCGAGGTTCTGTAGCATAATCGCAATAGGGAACGCAATAATAAGAACTACACCAGCAGAGATTCTCCCGGTAAGAACAAGGTTGTTTTGCGATGCCTTCTTGTTGATAAATCCTTTGTAGATGTCCATCGTAAAAATGGTTGAGATGCTATTAAGCATTCCGGCAACAGCACCAATAATTGCAGCAACCAGAGCAGCAAAAGCCAACCCTTTAATACCAGTAGGTACAATGTTAGAAAGCAACCAAGGATAAGCCTCGTCGGGTTTGCTGATGTCTGCATTTAGTGCAAATGCAACAATACCAGGAATAACAACGATTAGGGGGAGAAGAAGTTTAAGGAATCCGGCAAATACTAACCCTTTTTGGGCTTCGTTGATGCTCTTTGCAGCAAGCGCACGTTGAATGATGAATTGGTTACATCCCCAGTAGTATAGGTTGGCAATCCATAATCCACCAACAAGAACGCTAATACCAGGAAGATCCATGTAGGCATCCTTGCTGCCACCCTTACCATCGGCTATCATGTGCTGACCTTTGGTTAGTACCATATCGAAGTGGTCCTTGTGATCTCTGGTAAGTGTTATGAATCCATCGAGAGGATTTCCGTGTCCAAGTGCTTTTAGGGCAACATAGGTGGTAACCAAGCCACCTCCAATTAGGAATACTACCTGTACAACATCGGTTACAGCTACTGCTTTTAATCCGCCAAAGATTGCGAACGAAGCAGCGAGCAATCCAAGCACAATGATACCAATCCATAATGGATCAACAACGACACCCGATATGAGCAGGTTTTGTCCTTCAAAAAGAACGTTCTTAACGGTAAGGGCACCTAAGTAGAGGATAGAAGCAAGGTTTACGAAAACGAATACGATCAACCAGAATATGGCCATAACCGTCTTTACGCGCTTGTCGTAGCGTTGCTCTAGGAACTCGGGCATGGTGTAAATACCCATCTTTAGGAAGATTGGTAGGAAGAATACCGCTACGATAATCAGCGTTAGTGCTGCCATAAACTCGTACGATGCAATACCCATTCCTATCGCATAACCCGATCCCGACATGGCGATAAACTGCTCGGCCGAAATGTTACTTGCAATAAGCGATGTGCCAATAACCCACCAACTAAGGCTCTTGTCCGCAATAAAGTACTCAGAGGCATTCTTTTTTTTACCCCCCTTGTTGCGCGAAACCCACAATCCGACGCTTATAATAATCAAAATATAAGCCATCAGGACAACGTAATCCAATGTTGAAAATGACATGCGTGCTAATGTTTTAGATTAAACTGATAAACTATTGTCTGGTTGTACTCTCTGCCTGGTCGGAGCAGGGTACTCGGAAAAGACTCAATGTTTGGACTGTTAGGGTAGAACTGTGGCTCTAGGCAAAAGGCACTCCTTTTGGGATAGACTTTGCCATGTTTGCCGGGTTGTACCCCATTTTCGAAGTTGTCTGTGTAAAATTGAACCCCTGGAAGTGTACAGTATACGTCCAGGGTTCTGCCCGATTTAGGATCGAGTACTCGAGCACAGTGCGAGAGTCCTTCCTCCTTTTTGTCGATAACGTAGCAGTGATCGTAACCTTTACATTTCTGTATAGGCTCGTATTCGCTGAAGATGCCATCACCTATAACCTTGGCTTCCTTTAGATCGAGCGGTGTATTTGCAACAGGAAGTATGTTGCCTGTTGGAACGGAGTTGCAGTCCGTCTCGAGGTAGCTACTGGCATCAATGGATACGATATGATCTAGTATCGAATCGCAGTCATCTCCGTTAAGGTTAAAGTAGGAGTGATGCGTTAGGTTGATGTGGGTAGGCTTGCTGGTAGTTGCTCGATAGTCCAGCGACAACTTTAAGTTGTTGCTCCACTTGTAGCAAATGCTGATGTTGGTATCGCCAGGGAATCCGTATTTCCCATCGGGTATGCTGCAGCTGAATGTTACCGCATCGTTCTCTACCTCGTAGTCCCAAACCTCGGCCTCAATGGCGCTGCTGCCGCTATGGAGCAGGTTGGCACCCTCGTTGGGGGTAAGGTGGTAGGTTTGTCCGTCGATGGTAAACGAGGCATCCTTAATGCGGTTCGCAAATGGACCTGGGTTCGATCCAAAAAAGCGCTCTCCGTTAAGGTAGCTTTCCAGATCGTTGTAGCCAAGTACAACATCGGCTAACTTGCCATTTTTGTCAGGGATAACAAGCGATACTAACTTTGCTCCGTAGCTGGTAACCTTAATGTATGCCCCACTTTCGTTTTCGAAAGTAATTAGGTCGACTTGCTTTCCTTGAGGCGTTACCCCAAACTTGTCTATTGAGATTTTCATGTGATGGCGTCTCTCTTTGCTTTTGTTAGGCTTGGAAAGAGCAGTGCTTACTGCCTTTTAGGTGGCAGGCACCGCTCTTTGTCCCTATGTCTATTCCCAAAGTTTGCTTGGGTATTCGCCGTTCTTGATAAGGCTATTCAGCTTCTCAACTACAGCAGGACGGTCGCCTTGGTAGGTTACGCCAAACCACTGCGCGTTGGTGTCAAGAACCTTAAGGATTGATGTCCCATCGTTGATGAGCTTGTTAACCACTAGCGGAATAAAGAATTCCGACTTGATGTTTTCCATGTTGTTGGCAAGGAAATCGGTGAACATGGCATCCGAATGCTCGAAGTAGTCGGGGGTAAAGCCCCACATGTTCATCGAAACAATGGTGTCGGCTGCAACGGCAACCTGTTCGCCATTTTCGTCCTTATACTTAATAACGCCATCGATCTTTTCGATGCTGGTACGCTCTACCACACCAGTTAGGTTCTTGTTGGCATCAGAGCTGCAAACTCCGCGCGATACAGAACCCATCTCCGAAAGCGTATTGCCCAAGTGATAGCCCACCATGCAGTACTCGTTCTTCTTGCCGTTGATCTCGCTAAGGAACTTACCTAGTACGGCAAAGGCATCCTTGCCGTAGAAATCGTCGGCATTGATAACCGCAAAAGGTTCCTTAATGGCATCCTTTGCCATCATAACGGCATGGTTTGTACCCCAAGGCTTGGAGCGCTCTGGATTAAGGGTAAACTGGCTTGGGATCTTGTTTAGCTCCTGAAGCACGTAGTCCACTTCAATCTTATTGCCGTAGCGCTCCTTCGAGAACATTTCCTTAAACTCCTTTTCGAAGCTGCCACGGATTACGAATACCACCTTGCCGAATCCGGCGCGGATAGCGTCGTAAACCGAGTAATCCATGATGGTCTCGCCGTTTGGACCAAGCCCATCCATTTGCTTAAGGCTGCCGTAGCGGCTTCCCATTCCGGCAGCGAGTATCAACAATGTTGGTTTCATCTTATTATTTTTATTGCTGTTGTTTGTAATGCTCGATTAAAGAGAACCGCGGATGATTAGCGAGAACGGATTCTCGATTTGTGCGGTTGTTTTGTTTAGGATAAAGTTGGCAAGCGTTTCTCCCATTTTGGCAAAGTCGGTGGATATGGTGGTGATACCGTTGGCAACTACCTCCTTTAGTGGCGTATCATTAAGCGAGATAATGCCGATGTCGGAGCCGATCTCTAAGTTGTTGCTGCGGGCAAGTTTCACCAACTCCACTAGGTGTGCATCGTTAACTACTAGGTATGCTTCCCCTGCCTTAACCGTTCTATCTTTTAGGTCGTTTACCACCTCGAAGGGGATGTTTGCTTCCTTGCAGAAGTGGATGAATCCGCGTAACTGAGACTCTGGCTCTTTACCACCAGGGTACACCGATATGATTTTTTTGTACTTGGCGATTAAATCCTTTGCCTCCATCAGCCCGCTGTACACCTGCTTCTCAAAGTTCTGGTAGATGGTTGGGTAGTTCCCTCTCAGCTCCACAGGAAGCTGGTCGAGGACGTAAACCTTACCCTTTAGGTCACCAAGTAGCGACGATATGCCGGTAAACTGGGCGGGCATTACCACATAGGCTGTGTACTTGTAGTTGTTCTCCTTCAGCAGGTGGTTGAAGATCTTTCGATTGAAATTGTGGAAGTAGAGATCGACGTTGGCTTTGCCATCGATGGTTTTGATGAATGAGTTGTAAAGTTCCTCCTTGAAGGCGTTTAATTCATCGTATAGAAGCATGATGTTTTGCTCCATCTTCACGTTGGTGGAGCAGACATAGTACGCCTTGCCAGGATGAGCGGATATGATACCTTTTGACTTTAACTCGTTGTAGGCGGCAAGCACCGTGTCGCGCGAAAGATCGAATTCGTCGCAGATTTCGTTAATGGATGGCATTTTATCGCCCAGCACCAACCGACCCTCGCTAATAGCGCCAAGGACGGAATTGATGATCTGCTTGTACTTCGAAACAGATAGGCTTTTGTCGATGCAAATGAAATCGAGTTGGCACATAAGGTTCCCTCTTTTAACTGGTGGGTAAAGGTAGGTAAAAAATGAAATGGCTTAGCTTAAGTTCGTTTATAGATTGGAGGATTAACGTTTTGTAGCAACTTTTATTGTTTGTGAATGACTGTCTTTTTGATGTAAATACCATATTTTCAATTGTATCTTGATTGTGTTTTCTGTGGTGTGTACTGGTAGGTGAAAAACAAAAGCCTGAATTCTATGTTGACTCGTGATAGTCGTAAGAATTCAGGCCTTTTAATTAGAATTTTACTAGTAAGTTACATCTTCAACTAGTGACAACTGTTGAGATAAATTGCCAATTTCAATAGTGAAGTTTCCTTTCTCTGCTTTTGCCTTACCCTCCAAATCGAAGAATTTAAGATCATTTGGTGTTATAGTGAAGTTTACTGTTTTTTGTTCGCCTGGGTTTAATTCTATCTTTTCGAATTTGCGTAGGCGCTTAACATCAGGTGTGAGTGAAGCTACTAGATCAGAAGAGAAAAGCATTACCACTTCTTTTCCACTCCGGTTGCCTGTGTTTTTAACATCTACAGTAACTGTTATTGATCCATTTTTTTGCAACTCTTTTGAACTAAGTAGTAGGTTGCTGTAGGTGAAGTTGGTGTAAGATAGTCCGTATCCAAATGGATATTGTGGCGTAAATTCACCGTTGTAGTCGTAGGCTCCTTCTGATTTCTTTTGTTCTTCGGCTGGCTTGTGGTGGTAGGCTATGAGTGAGTTGGGGTAGGCTGGGTAAGTAATAGGAAGTTTACCTGATGGGTTTTCTTTACCTGATAGAATTGCAGCAAGAGCATCTCCTCCATAGTTTCCAGGTAGATAGGCCATTACTACCCCTTTACAATACCGTTCTATCTTGCTTATGATTCGAGGTCGTCCTTCGTTGAGTACCAAAATGATTGGTTTGCCTACTTTTGAGAGTTCTTTTATTAGTTGTTGTTGGTTTTCTGATAGGTAAAGATCTTGAAGATCTCCAGGTTTCTCAGTATAGGAGTTTTCTCCAAGGCAAGCCACTATGTAATCCACCTGTTTTGCTTTCTCCACTGCTGCTGTAATATCAGTATTTTGTTCCTCGTAGTATTGTCCTTTCATGTTGTACTCAAGACCAGGGGTGTAAAGAACGTTTTCTTTACCGAATTCGTTGGTCATGGCTTCAAGAATAGTATTGTACATTTGTGCGTATTCTTCGGTTTTTTCACCTTGCCAAGAGTAACTCCATCCACCATTAAGCGTGCGCATTGAGTTGGCATTTGGTCCTGTTACCAGCAATTTTGCTCCTTTTTTTATTGGAAGAATGTTGTCGTTCTTAAGTAGAGTAATTGCCTCGCATGCGGCATTGTACGCAGAGTTTTCAAATTCTTTTGAGCCAAATAGAGGGTAGTCCTTATAGTCAGTAGTTGGTTTTTCGAAAAGTCCGAGTTCCAACTTCATTACTAAAATACGATGAACAGCATCGTCAATGCGACTTGTTGATACTTCACCTTCCTTAACCAACTGCACAAGATAGTCGCAAAAATCAGTGGAGTATGGAACCATAGACATGTCTATACCAGCATTGATAGCTAGTTTGACAGCCTCTTTAGGGGTTGCTGCTATTTTGTCGCGTTTATATAGATTTTCGATGTCAGCCCAGTCTGTTACTACTACACCATCGAACTTCAGTTCCTTTTTAAGTAAGTCTGTGAGTATACGGTGGCTGGCGTGAATCGATTCGCCATTAATGATGCCTGAGTTTATCATGATAGACTTTGCGCCTGCCTCAATTGCTGCCTTAAACGAAGGTAGATGGTATTCGCAGAGGTAGTTATTGGGAATAAGAGCTGGTGTTCTATCCTTTCCACTAACAGGTGCTGAGTATCCTAGAAAGTGTTTTAGGCAAGCTGCTCCTTTGTTGGTGGCTCCAACGTTGTTGTCGGCTCCTTGATAGCCTTTTATCATTTGTACTCCCATTTCTGCTGCAAGGTAGGGGTCTTCACCAAAGGTTTCCCATATGCGAGGCCAACGAGGATCGATACCCAAATCGAGTACAGGAGAGAATGTCCAAGGAATAGATGACGCACGCATCTCATATGAGGTAATAGAAGCTCCTCTTTCTACCAATGATCTATTCCATGTAGCTGCCATCGCCAGTTGCTGGGGGAATAGGGTCGAGCCTTGGGTGTAGTTTACCCCATGGATGGCATCTATTCCAAAAAGAATCGGAATTTTCAGTCTTGTTTTAGCGCTCTCTTCTTGGATTCGGGTAATGATCTGTGACCAGTGTTCTTTGCTTAGAGCCCGATTATTGGAGGTGTTCAGTATGGAGCCAATCTTGTAATCGACAACGGCTTTTTTTATTCTTTCGTTGTCAATCATAAAGGGCTCGTATGATGTAAACACATCAGCACCTTTGCCAATGGTGTTGAGGGATAGCTGGCACATTTGCCCAACCTTTTCCTCTAGGGTCATCTTTTTTAAAAGTTCAGTTGCTTCTTTCTCTATTGAAATTCGATTGGGCTGAGCGTAACATCCCAAGCCACATGTTAATATAGATAGAGGAAGAGTGAAAAATAAAGATTTTTTCATTCGTCTATTGTATTGAAGGTTGTTTTGTATTTCCAAGGATTGTGAGTATTCTATGCATTGTTTGTTTCGTTTTTTCTATCGCATGAATACAATAAGGATCGTGCTGCTATTCCCTTTTATATTGGTTGATAAACTCTAATGTAGTCTATTTCCATTCTTTTGGGAAAGGAAGATTCGTCGACAGTTCCACCCCAGTTTCCGCCTATGGCTAAATTGAAAATGATAAAACAAGGATTGTTAAAAGGCCATTTACTTGGTGTGTATTCGTTGGGTTGATAACTGAAATATAGTTGGTTGTCAACGTAAAAGTCGATGCACAAGGGGCTCCATTCTACAGCATATACATGAAATTTACCTGCTACATCATCCACCAAAATGTTGGCAGTTTTTTGAGTTTGGGCAGGATGGTTATACGACTTGGTGTGAATAGAACCGTGAACTCTGTTCATATCAAAACCTACATGTTCCATTATGTCAATTTCGCCGCAGTCAGGCCATGGAGTCGTATCTATGTTAGAACCTAGCATCCATATTGCAGGCCAAGTACCTTTCCCATCAGGTAGTTTTGCAGATATTTCAACTCTTCCATAAGTAAAATCCTTTTTCCCTTTGGTTATAAGTCGGGCTGAAGTGAATCTGCTACCTTGATAGTCCTCTTTTTTTGCAGTAATGACTAAATGGCCATTCTTAACTTCTGCATTTTCTTTGCGGTCAGTGTAGTATTGCAGCTCGTTATTTCCCCAGCCATGTCCACCGATTTCGATAGTCCAGATTTTGGGGTCAGGTGTACCGTCTTTGTTGAACTCATCAGACCAAAGTAACTTGTATCCATGCATTAAAGGGGGACGTTGTTTTTTTATGTTGTTATCTTGAGCATAAGCGCTAAAGTATATTAGCATAAAGGTCAATGTTAAGGTAGCGAATCTACTCATGATTGTGAATGTCTTTTATTGTTCTACTGTTATTCTTGGTAAACCCTAACGTAGTCTACTACCATATTTTGAGGGAAAATGGAGTCATCTATTTCGCCGCCTAAGTTGCCGCCTATTGCAATGTTCATGATAAAGAAGCAGGGCTTGTCGAATGGCCAAGTACTGCTATTCCTAACAGAAGGGCTATAAGTGTAGAATACGTTATCGGGGGTGTCGATATAAAACTTCAAGTATTTCTCGGTCCATATTAATCCATAGTTGTGGAACTCGGTTTCAGCATCGGGTAAGTTTTGTTGCTTAACGTTTATGGTGGCACCATAACTCGAAGGCGTATGAATGGCTGCTTGTACCATACTTGGATTACTCCCAATATGCTCTAGAATGTCTATTTCTCCACAAGCAGGCCATCCGGCAGAACCAATGTTGGAGCCAAGCATCCAAATGGCGGGCCAGGTGCCTTTGCCCTTAGGAAGTTTTGCACGTATCTCTATTCTACCGTAACGGAAGTCTCTTTTTCCTGCTGTTACCATACGGGTTGAGGTGTAGGAGCCCACCTTGTGGGTGTCGTTCTCTTTTCGAGCGGTTATGGTGAGCATCCCATTACTTACCGAGGCATTTTCGCCATTTGTGTAGTTTTGGAGTTCATTGTTGCCCCAACCACTAGCCCCTGTTTCAAATTTCCAGTTGTTTTGATTTATAGATGTTCCATCAAATTCGTCGGACCACGCTAGTTTAAGGTTGTCGACGTAATTAGGATCGTCACTAGAGATGGTGAAAGTTTCCTCTTTCTTAAATGAGTACTTTTCGGTGTCTACTGTTAGTATAACGGTATAAGTGCCCATAAAGGGAAAGTATGCTTCTGTTTCCGTAGTGCCTGCTATTTCTTTGCCTTTTATCGACCATTTGATATTGCTGTAAGTCCCATCAACTAGGGCTTTTAGTTTATACTTATGCCCGTTAGATTTGTCAACTTTTTGGGATACGATGGCGAGGTTGACGATATCCTTGCTAATGGTTACAGTTTTTTCTGCCTTAAATTCAACATCGTGCGACCAAGCCGAAAGAGTTACTGTATAGGTGCCTGCGTAGGGGTAGGTGACTGATGTTTCTTTAATATTGTCTGAGGTTGTATTATTGCCAAAGTTCCATGTGATTTTATCATAGCTGCCAGTTAAGATCGCCTTGAAATCAATAGTATTATTGTTGTTAGGGTTGTGCGTTAGCGAAAAATCTAAGTCTAGTATGTCTTTCTCTATAACAATTTCTTTCTCGCATTTAAACTCTGTCAGTCCTTTCCATGCGGAAAGTGTAATTTTGTAAGTGCCTTTATGTATGTAAGTGTGAGTTGGGGACGTTTCTCCTGATAGAGTTTGTTCATCACCAAAATTCCATCGGATAATATCGTAGTTTCCTTTAATATTGGCGTTAAGTTTTACCTCGTTTGGGGTTGTACCATCGATGGTTGTTGTGAAATCAATAGTTAAAGGAGTTGCCTTATCTTTTTCAGATTTGCAGGAGGAAACTACTGATATTGCCATGAAAAGTACTATTTGCAGGTAGGCCTTGATGCGCATTAGATTCTTTGTTTTAAAGGGAGGACAATCCTCAAAGAAGAGGACTGTCCTTTGAAAAAACTATTTAGTAAACTCGAAGTTGTCGAAGAAGAAGATTCCTGTTCCAGAATGTCCTTCGCCGCCAAACTGAATTACGATTTTATCGTAGTTCTTATTTGTACTAACTATGCTAAAGTCGAACTCTAGGTCAATCCACGTATTGGTAGGAAGGTTATCTTTAATAATCTCTGTTTGAGTTTCCCAAGAACTACTTCCACGGCTGCTATCCTGTAGTTTGACGGATACTTGAGGACGAAGCTTCGCATTCTTAATCCAGTTACCAGCTGTACTATTGTCTTTTGTGTAGTCGTTGTACGAAGGAATATACACCTTAAGTTTTACCTTGTGTTGGTTGGTGAGGTCAAACTTATAGCCATTAGTCTTGTAATAGACGTTGCTGTAGAAATCGTTACTTTTTTGGTATAGGAAAACCTTCGACGAAGTGTCGACTGGAACAGGTGCTGGGTTGGAGTACGATGCTGAAGTCAGAAGTCCCATAGCTTCGCTAGTAAAACTTACCGCTGGTACGGTTTTCTCGAAATCTTCAGCAAGTGGCTTCTCCTTAATAGGAATCACTGGTTTAACCCTCTTTTCTATTGGAATAAAACGGTAGTACCATGCATTGCTTGGTTCTACTTTGCTATTACATCTTACGTAAAGTTCATTGTCCGTAAGCTTTACAATTTTGTATTCCGATGTTCCCGCATAGTGCCCCAAAAATGCACCATCGCTAAGTGTCAGCGTCATAGTGGCCTCGTTGAGGGAGAATGTTAGGTTGTTCTTTGGAGTGTAAGCAACGTCGAAATCGCCTACTCCGCCAGGGTTTTCTACAAAGTTTGAGGGAGGAAGAGCGTTCTTACCTGCACCATTGGTGTAGATGTAGGCATTGTTCTTCCATACTAGTTTAAGTCCGTCTTGAATGAAGGTGAACTCTTGAGTGAAAAGGCTAGAACCTGCTTTTTCGTCAGGGCCTGCATTCCACCACGAAGCGGTAGCACCGTCTGCTGGTCCGAGACCAAAGTATCCTGACACATACTGGTCGAACACCCATGTTTTACCTTCTAGTTTAGTAGGACCACCTGTTAGTGCGGTAAAGTTTGGCGTGTTTAGCAGCGAGGGGTTGTCCTGGGCAATAGTAATTTGCGATGTGGTAGAAACAGCCCCTCCAGTGGTGTAAAGAGTCATAGTGATGGTATAGGTTCCTTTGTATGGATAACCGTTACTTACGCTCTCACCCTTAAGTGATGTTCCCTCTCCAAGGTTCCATGTTGTAACACCTGCCACTTTCGAGGTGTTTTTAAATTCGATGATGTTTGCATTTGCAGCGCTGGGAGTTGCTGTAAACGATAACTCGCTGGCGTTCGGAAGTCTGCCCAACGAGTAGTCATTGTCTTCCTGTGGATCGCAAGCCACCATTGTCATTATCGACAACAGGGCGAGAATTCCTATTTTGAGAATGTTTTTCATTCGTTTTATGTTTTGGTTGAAGAACCCTCTATGGTTGAGATAGAGGATTCTTCGTTAAACTAATGATTTACTTTGTTAGAAGTACTTTACTAGTACTTGCTAAGCTGTTTTAGTTCGTATTCTCCAGTCCCTTTGGTTTTATCTATTTCAGACTGGGGAATTGGGAGGTATTTCTTGTTCTCATTCCAAGTACGGGTGCTAAGAGGTGTCGATTCGGTTAGCACAGTGGCTGCATCGCCCCAACGTACTAAATCCCAGTAGCGCATGCCTTCGCCAATAAACTCGCGATGACGCTCTAACTTAATGTTTGCTGCAGTCACAGGAATTGACTTGTCGGTTCCGAATGCACGCTTTCTTATTTGGTCAAGGCACCATTGTGCAGTAATTCCATCGACTTCAGATTGTCCATTCATAACAACCAATTCTGCATAGTTAAGTAGCGTTTCTGCATAGCGGAAGATTCGAAGGTTGTTGCAGTAGTTGAGGTCAACGTCCCCTTGGGGGTTATATCCCTTACGAGCAGCGTACTTGGCAAGAAAGTAGCCTGTGTTTTGGAATCGGGCTGTGTAACCTTCTTCGAAATGATTTATAGAGCCTTCGCGGCGGGTATCTCCCTCTTCGAAGATATTCCAAGAGGAAACGCGTACAGGAGCAAATCCCCAACCTCCTTGAAAATCTCCAATCTCTTTGCCAGCAAGTCCGTTTGGCGAGATGAACGCAGGAAGGTTGGTGCCGTAGCCTTGCCATCCGCTTGACCATGTTTTGCCTTCGGGAAGGTGGTTGACCTCAAAGATATTTTCCTTGCAGAATTCGTAGTTATTCTTCCACATTGCTGCAAAAGGAGTGCTGGTTTCTCCTGAGATTATGCTTGATGCGTCAATTAGGACGTAATCGCCGCTTTTAATAATAGCAGCCATGTTCTTGGCAACCTCAGTATATCGGCTTTGATCTTTTTGGTACATCACCACACGTGCTTTGAGCATCATCGCTGCTGCTTTAGTGATGCGGCCTTGGTCGCTGCCGCTAACCGACATGGGGAGCTTATCTCCAGCAATTGCAAAGTCTAAGTCTTCCATGATTTCCTTGTAGATATCATCAGGGTTAGTCATTTGCTTGGCAAGGTATGGTGCTTTTAGTGGTTCCTTAAAGTATGGAATATAGCCCCAAAATTTCCACAGAAGATGGGTGTAGTAGGCGCGTAAAAAATGGGCTTCTGCGCTGTATTGGTTAACCTTTGCCTCTGTTACTCCAACAGCTTTGCTGCAGGCAATGATGGCATTGTTGCAGCGGGCAATACCAGTGAAGTAGATGTTCCAAAGGCCCGATGGTTGCTCTTGGGGTGTGGCGTTAAACTGAGATAGTAGGTAGAGTTGGTGCTGGTCGCCGGCATCACCACCGCCCTTGTAGATGTCATCCGATTGCAGATCAGACATTAGTACGATGCTGTTGTAGTTGTTGTTGGCGTAGCTATCGAAGAGCAACGGCTGATAACTTGCTGCCAAGTTCGAAAGAATGGCTCCCTCTGTTGCTGGTCCACCTGCCTCTTGAGATTCGGTAGGGTTCGAGGTGAGAAACTCTTCGCTGCACGAGGTGAAGGCCACCGCAGCCATGAGTAAAACTATAAAGCTATATTTCTTCATGATTCTTCTTATTTGCGGATTAGAACGTGATGTTTGCACCAACCGAAATGGTTCTAGATTGTGGGTAGATGCCACGGTCGATACCAATGGTTGTATAATCGCCAGAAGCAACTTCGGGGTCAAATCCATCGTATCCAGTAATGGTAATAAGGTTTTCGGCCGATACAAATAGGCGTAAACGTTGGATTGATGCCTTTTTGGTAAGTCCTAGTGGAAGGGTATAGCCTAATTGAGCGGTCTTTAGACGCAGGTACGAACCATCTTTGATGTAAAGATCCGAAGAACGCCAGTTTCCGTTGGGGTTTTCAATGGTCATACGTGGAAGCTTGTTTGAGGTTCCTTCGCCAATCCAGCGATCAAGGATCCAAGATGGACGGTTCATGGCTGGTATATCGCCGCGTTGAGAGAAGTCGAATATGTCGTTGCCCAGAGTTCCTTGGAAGAATAGGGCTAGGTCTATGCCTTTCCAGTCTGCATTAAGCGAGAGACCATAGGTCCAATCGGGCATACCTTTACCGATCTTGGTTTTATCTGCATCTGTAATCTTACCGTCGTTATTTAGGTCGTGGAATAGTACGTCGCCAGCTTGAGCTTTTTCTCCGTACTTGGCATTATAGGCATCGGCTTGTGCTTTATTCTGTGCAATACCATCAGTTTTAAAACCGTAGAAGAATGGGAATATTTCACCATTTTCCTCCTTAACGTACGATCCAAGTCCCGAAGCACCTGCATTTTGGAGAATAGACTCGCCAGAGGCGTTGCCTAACTTTACTAACTTATTCTTTAGGTAGGTTGCATTGGCGTTAACCGAGAAGTTTACGTCTCCAATCTTTTCTTTGTAACCCAACTCAAACTCAAGTCCCCAGTTCTCCATGTCGCCAACGTTGCCCATTGGGGCTGCCATACCCACGTAATCGGGGATGGGAATGTACATCAACATGCCGTTGGTTTTCTTCTTGAAGTAGTCAAAGCCAAGGTTTACCTTGCTGCTAAAGAGGCGTGCGTCAAGGCCAAGGTCTACTTGTTCCGATTCCTCCCACTTAATATCAGGGTTTGCTATACGAGCAGGAGAACTTCCATACTGCATCATTCCTCCATTTTCCCCAACCTTTTGTAGAGTCCCTAGTTGGTACGATCCACCAAAGTAGTAGTTCTGACCGCCCTGCATAAGCGAGGTGTAAAGGAATCCTCCAATATGCTCGTTACCGTTCTTACCCCAACCTGCTCGTAACTTTAACTGGCTTAACCATGTTGGGCGATTTTGCATAAATTCTTCGTTGGTTATGTTCCATCCTAGCGAGAATGCGGGGAATATGGCCCATTTGTTGGCAGATCCGAAGTTAGATGAGCCATCGCGGCGTACGGTACCTTGTAGGATGTAGCGCTCGTTGTAGTTGTAATCTAGCCTGCCAAAGTATGAGGCAAGCGTGGTGTTGTCGTACCCACCTGTTCCACCGTTAATTTTAGATAATTTTTGGTCGGCAATGCAGTAGTTTATCACTGCTTTGTTTGGATCGGTTTCTAGAAGGTCTCTAAAATTGCCTCCAATATTTTTGTAGGTGTATTTTTGGGCAGATTGGCCAAGAACAACGGTAAGGTTATGCTTGTCGAAAGACTTGCTGTAGCTAAGCACATTTTCAACCTGCCACTTGTAGCCACGATTCATGTTGCTCGAAACGGTACTGAAGTCTTGATTCTTTCCTTGAGTGGCCAAGAAGTAGGGGAAGGAATAGTCGTCGTAACCCCAAAAGGCTAGGTCTGCCCCAAAGCTCGACTTGAACTTCAACCCTTCGAATATGTCTAGTTCGCCCCAGAAGTTGGCAACAAACTTATCGTCGTTGTTAACACTGCCATTAGGTTGGTTGAGCATACCAACTGGGTTGGCTAGTTCCTGGAAGCCTGCAGGCGGAGTCGAGAATACCTTGCCGTTTTTATCCTTTACAGCGTATGGGTGCTGGGCTAGGATTTCGGCGGCAGTAGCATCGTCGGCATAAACCGAAACAAGTGGCGAGAATGTAACGGCGCTACCTAGTATAGAGCCATACTCTGAGTTAGTTTCGATGCCCGACGACTTGCTGCGCGAGTAGCCAACGTTAGTGCCAGCTCTTAGCTTATTAAGAAAGTTACGGCTGTTGTCTTCAAACAGGTTGTAGCTGCTGTTTAAACGAATGCTGTAGCGGTTGTAGTTTGATTTGTTGTAGTTGCCTCCAACAATACCTTCTTGGTCGTAGTAGCCAAATGAAAGGAAGTAGGTGCCCTTGTCGGTTCCTCCCGATACACTAACCTGGTGGCTTTGTACGGGAGCATCGTAGTTAAAGGTTTCCTTTTGCCAGTTGGTACCAGTACCTGCACTTTTTATCTGCTCAGCAGTATATCTAGGCGCTTTCCCATCGTTAACAAGCGACTCGTTCATGATGTTCATGTACTCGGTTGCATTCAGAACTGACTTCTCCTTCCAAGGATTTTGCCAACCGTAGGTAACGTCGTAGCTAACGGTGGGTTTCCCTTTTTGTCCATTCTTGGTGGTGATAAGGATAACGCCGTTGGCTGCGCGTGCCCCGTAAATGGCTGATGAGGCTGCATCCTTTAGCACTTCTACCGATTGAATGTCGGTTGGGTTTAGGTAGTTGATTCCTCCATCTACTGCCATGCCGTCTACAATATATAGAGGTTCGCTGTTGTTAATGGTACCAATACCACGGATACGCACTTTAGAGTCAGATCCTGGCTGTCCCGAACTTTGAGTGATTTGTACACCCGAAGCCTTTCCTTTTAACACATCCTCTACGCGCGAAGGCTTGGAGGTATTCAGCTGTTCGGCGGATACCTTACTGATGGCTGCTGTTACTACGCTTTTCTTTTGAATACCGTAGCCAACCACCACTAGTTCGTCGATCTTTTGGTTCGATTCTTTTAGGCTTACGTTTATCGCCTTTTGGCCAGTAAGAATCTCCTTGTAAGTCTCGTACCCAATAGACGAAAAAATGAGCGTTTCGCCCTTCTTCGCTTCTATAGAATACATGCCATCTATGCTGGTAGTAACCCCTCTGGTACTACCCATAATTGCAACAGAAACCCCTGGTAGAGGTTGCCCATCATTGGCCGATGTAACCTTACCTGTTATCTTACCCTGCGCATATGTCTGCAAGGTAAAGGCAAGGAGCAACCAAATTGTCAAGTGAATTTTTTGTTTCATTCAGGTCTAGATTTTAGTTGGTTTAATCTTAAATCACGGGCAAATATATCTTAATGAATCCTTTTAGTGTTAATAAGTGTTACTTCAAAAATTCATCAAATCGATTTTTGCAACTCATCTTAAATACATCATATGGATGTTTAAATATTTGAATAGTAGTAAAGATGATGTCTTGAAAACACATCTTGCGAAATATTTTGAAATTATGTCATTTCGACTCTGTGTTTTGAAATTTTTGTAAAATAACAACTCCGTTTTTTTTTGATTGTATGGGAGCCTTTTTCTTAATCAATGCCACTGCTGGTGCTTCCTTGTTTGCCATTTTCCCTCGCATTATATGGACGCTTACTATTAGCGGAGGTAGAGGGCGGATTGCTGGGGATTTTGCTCATCATGTTTTGCCTACTGAAGATACTGTTCTATATTACCTTGTAAGGGGAGGTGTCTTGTCTGCCATGTTCTGTAACTATTGTTACTCCATTAATGGGGCTTTAATTGCTTGTGGTCTTTGTTCTTAATGAAGAAATCTCCTCGTTACTTTTATACAAGCCTCTCTGATGATGAGGGGCTGTTTTAAAAGATAAATTCCTACAATAAGGATTACCCTTGTTGTAGGAATTTATCTTTGATTCTTGCTCGTATGTAAGGCTTACTAGGAAATCTATATTTCCATTAGTATTTCTGAAAGACCCTCGGCGCGTTCCAAACCCAGCTTCTTCCTTACCCTATAGCGGCTAATCTCTACGCCTCTGGGAGAGATGTTCATAAGCGTTGCAATCTCTTTAGACGACATATTCATCTTTAGATATACGCAAAGCCGAAGCTCGCGCGAGGTAATATCTGGATATTTCACCTTCAATCGCTTCATGAAATCCTCATGGATTTGTTCTAGGTGCATCTCAAATATCTTCCAGTCCGATTTATTATCGATGTCCTTTGATATCTTTTTGATGATGTTACTTGCCTTCTCCTTTACCGTTTTGTCGGTGGTGTTGGATTGTAACTTTGAAAGCTCTGACTTCATCTTGTTGATCATCTCGTTTTTTTGGATGATGTGCATTGTCGAAAGAGCAAGTTCGCGCTCTTTGCGCTTCATCACCTCCTGTAGATTCTCATTCTTAATTCGAATCATTTCATTCTCCGACTGCAGGGCGTCTTTTATGAGCTGTTCCTCCCGGTCTTTAAACCTCAACTTCTGCTTTTCCTCACCATGCATTCTCGACTTCTCGATGTTGAGGTAGTATCGCTTCTTGATTTTTACCACAATAGCCAGCAGCAGGATAAGGTAAATGATGTAGGCGTAAATTGTTCTATGCCATGGAGGAAGAATGGTTAGCGATTTTGTCTCTGCTTCGCGGATTTCTCCATTAATGCTTTTGGCCCTAACCCTTATTTTGTACTCACCCTCGCTTAAGTTCATGTATTCTTTGTGGTTGTTGTCGCTCCATTGCGACCATTCGTCATCAAATCCCTCGAGCTTAAAGGAGTACTGTACGGCATCGTTGTTTTTGTAGGGTACGGAGGCCTTTATGGTTATAGGCGTGTTGCTATGCTTAATTCTTACCGATAGATTTGGAGTGAAGCTGTATGAAAAGGTTTCGCCTTTAGCGCTAATGCTCTTAGTTATAACCTTAAATTGGGTTGAGTTGCCCTTGCTTGCCATGGGGTCGTAAAGAGCAATGCCATCTTCAGTTCCAATTAGGGTTGTGTTATCGGGAAGGCTGGCTATGTATTCGAAGGTTATGTTGTTGTGGTTGGTTAAGGGGTAGAATGGGCTACTTATTTTTGCGTATTTCTCATCTTCCTGAAGCCTTAATACCGAAAGCTGGTTGTTCTTGTAGTACCAAATGTTTCCGCGTTCGTCCTGCTTCATGTAGCTGATCATTGAAGTCTCGGGGATGAGTTTGTTGTAGTAGCAGCTTGCGGTAAAGAGGTTTCGTGAAGGGTTGTACTCGTAGATTCCCTTCTGGGTTGATGCAATTATCTTACCGTTGATCCTCCAAATGTTATTGTCCTTGTCGGATGGAAGGCCGCTGCGGGTGCCGTAGAATTCGATGGCGGTGAACTTTGTGAGCTCCTTGTTGGGCTTGATCTTGTAGATTCCCTTGTACCCATGGCTCACCCAGATGTATCCGTTGTCGTCAACTTCAATAAAGCGCGACGACTCGTTGAACCCCGATATGTTGTTGACGAACTTCCATTGGGCGCCAACCTTCTCGATGACGGCTATGCCGGAGTAGTGGCCAACGAGCACTTTGGTCTTCTCCTTGTTGATTGGGATGAATAGCCAAGCGCCTCTAACTCCTTTAACCTCCGTGACCCTAGAATTCGATACCGCATAAACCCCGTTGTTGTGCCCGCAGAAGAGGGTGCCCCCCACTTGGGTTAGGTTCCAGACCTGCCCTTCCGAGCCGGGTACGAGCTTGAAGTCGCTCTCGCTCTTCATCGGATCTAAAAACTTGTTCCAGCTTATGCTGTATAGGCCCGAGTTGGTCCCGATATACAGCATCCCATTCAGGAGGCTTGAGGTGTACACCGATTCGATGTTGAAGGAATTCCCGATGTAGCTTAGAGAGGAGTTGAACTCAACCTTGGCGATGCCATTATTGAGCCCTAGCCAGATGTTGTTCTCTGCATCCTTCCCGATGCTTATGACGGTGTTGTTGCTCAGCCCCCGATTCTTGTTGATGTGGAGCACGATTTTGCCCCGGCTATCAATAATGTAAAGGCCGTTGAGGATTGTCCCTATTGCATGGTACCCGTTAATTCTGCATTCTGAGTTGATCTGGTACGCCTTCAGCATGTTGGAGGCGGGGATGACCCATTCCGAAATGGTATGGCCGTCGTAAATAAACAGCCCCTTGTCGATGGTTGATATGAGATATCGCTTTGAGTCGAGCATGGAAACCCCCGAGAGCTGTCGGGTTATGACCTTGCGCTTGGGGTCAATCGGCATCAGCTTCCCCTTTTCGAGGAGGAGGATTCCCTTCGCCGCATCATTTACGAATAGCCTGCCGTTGGCGATGAACGAGAAGTCGAAGCGCGAGGGGGCCTTGATGATGGTGATGCGGTTGCCGGTATACCTGAATATTGCCTCGTTGGATTGGAAGTAGATCTCGTTGTTTAGCTCGTGGATTTTCCAGATGTCGCTGAAGTAGAACTTCCGGCGCAGCTTGGGGGTGATGCTCTTGTAGGTAAGCACCCCGTGCGAGTTGGCCGAGTAGTAGCCGAAGTCGCAAAATCCGCCGACGTAAATCCGGCCATTGCTGTAGAGTACGGCCCTGTTCAGCACGTGCAGCTCCTTGTAGATGCTCCACTCTTTGCCGTCAAACTCGAGGAGCCCGTCGTTGTTTGCCACGTACATGAAGCCGTTGGCCGATTGGGTGAACATCCAGCTCTGGGTGCCCCCCTTGTACATCGATTTGCTGTAGCTTACGATTCGGGGAATGCCCGCCAGCGAGCCTTGCGCAAGGGCTGGGTATATGCTGCTGCCCAGCAGGGCGAGCAGTAGCGTGAGGAGTGTTGCCGTCTTCTTCATTTTGTTAGGTTGTATTGCTTTATATGTAGGCATCTCGAATATTCGTGGTGCAGATAGTTGCCTAGCGCTAGAAGCTAAACGGTGTGAAAGTATTTAATTCGGTAACTTTCTACAAATATTTGACACCTTTTTCGTTTCAAATTAAAAGCGTCGGGTGTGGTAGCAGGCGTAAAACGGTAGTACGGAGCGTGAAAAAAGTTGCCATGAGCATCAAAAAATGGTCACGATGCGCGAGAGCTGCGATGCTTCGCCATGCATCCGGCATCGGCCTCACCTGTAAAAGACCATCTCCGTTCGTCTATGGGAACCGCCTCTGCCCAACAGGGTCTCTATCTCGCTCGCTGATGCTAAACCGAAGCGGATATTGTGTATCTTCGTTTTTGGGTAGAAGCCTACCCGCTAACGCATAACCTACAAACTTGCTACGCTATGATACAGGACAACCTCGCTAAAATCACCTTTACCCCCGACGAGGTGGCGGCACTCGACGGTGCGCTGGCCACCATCGAGCAGGTGCTCGAAAAAAAGATGGTAAGCCTTACCCCCAAGCAGCGCAGGCAGTACAGCCGCGTGAGGTACAACATGGAGAATTGGGTGAACAAGGCCACTGGCTACATCGCCAACAACGCGGAGCTGACCCCCTCGTTTGTTGATGTCGGGCAGCTGCGGCTCGACATGGAGACTCACCTGATGCTAAACCCTCGTATCGATAAGATGGAGGTACTCCTTCAAGGGATTAAGGATACTAACCTGCTGTTGGGTTCCGACATCTACAACGCCTGCATCTCCTTCTACCGCTCGGTTAAGCTGGCCTCTTTGGGCAATACCCCTAGCGCCTCGGCTATTTACGACGACCTAAAGAAGCAGTTCTCGGGTGGCCGTAAGAAGGCTGCCGAGAAGTAGCCTTGGCTTGGGGGCAGCTCTAGGCCCTGCTTTGGGTGGTTGGGTACGCCGCCGAGGGCGTTCTTCCGTATCTCCGCTACCGTTAAAATCCATCTCGAAGCATCCTTAAGGTATCTCCAATATACCTTTGAGGTATCTTTGATATACCCTTAATGTATATCGGATATACGTTCGATGTATTGTTGATATACCTTTGAGGTATCTTTGATATACCATCAATGTATATCGGATATACCTTCGATGTATCTTTAATATACCCATAATGTATATCTGATATACGTTCGATGTATTGTTGATATACCCTTAATGTATATCAAAGATACGTTTGAGGCATTATTGATGTACATCATGGGGGACCGATATACGGTCGAGGCATCTTTGACATGCCTCTAGTGCAGGTCAAAGATGCCTCGATTGTATTCCGATATACCCCAAATACATCGTCGGCTACCTGTGATGCCTAATGCTGGTGGGTAATTGGGGTAGGGGGGAAGTAAAAAGGGCTCCCGAAGGAGCCCTTAACAGAAGTTCTTATTCCGCTAGGAATGGGTATTTATAGTCGGTAGGTGGATTTAGGGTCTCCTTAATCGAGCGGGGGTTGGTCCAGCGGATCAGGTTGAGGTAGCTACCCGCCTTGTCGTTGGTTCCCGAAGCGCGTGCGCCGCCAAAGGGCTGCTGTCCCACAACGGCACCGGTTGGCTTATCGTTGATGTAGAAGTTGCCAGCGGCATACTTCAGCTTTTCGAAGGCCACCTCGGTAGCGTAGCGGTCGTTCGAGAAGATCGATCCGGTTAGCGCGTAGGGCGAGGTGGTGTCAACCAGCTCCAGCGTCTCCTCGTACTTGTCGTCCTCGTACACGTAAACGGTGAGCACCGGCCCGAAGATCTCCTCCTCGATGGTTACGAAGTGGGGATCGTTGGCCAGGATAACGGTAGGCTCAACGAAGTACCCCTTGCTCTTATCGTAGCTTCCGCCAAATACAATCTCGGCATGCTTCGTGTCGCGGGCTTTTTCGATGTAGCTGGTGATGGAGTCGAAGGCCGCCTCGTCGATAACCGCGTTGACGTAGTTGCTGAAGCTGCGCACATCGCCCACCTTGATCTCGGTCAGCATTTCGCCGATGCTATCCTTAACGGCATACCACAGCGACTTAGGCAGGTAGGCGCGCGATGCGGCCGAGCACTTCTGCCCCTGGTACTCGAATGATCCACGAACCAGCGCAACGGCCACCTGCTGTGTGTCGGCCGATGGATGAACCATCACGAAGTCCTTGCCTCCAGTTTCGCCAACAATCTTGGGGTACGAGCGGTAGTGAGGCAGATTCTTGGCAATCTCCGACCAGAAGGTGTTGAACGTCGAGGTAGAACCCGTAAAGTGAACCCCAGCAAACTCGCGGTGGGCGAAGATCTCCTTGCCAATAACCGACCCCTTTCCGGGGATGAAGTTGATGATGCCATCGGGCAGCCCAGCCTCCTTATAGATCTGCATCAGGTAGTAGTTGGATAGGATGGCGGTGGTAGCCGGCTTCCAAACCACGGCATTACCCATAATAGCTGGCGACATGCACAGGTTGGAGGCAATGGCGGTAAAGTTGAATGGGGTAACCGCAAACACGAACCCCTCCAGCGGGCGGTACTCCATGCGGTTGATCACGTCGGTGGTCGGCGACATGGGCTGGTCGGCATAGATCTGCGACATGAAGTAGGCGTTGAAGCGAAGGAAGTCGATTGTTTCGCAGGCAGAGTCGATCTCGGCCTGGAAGGCATTCTTGCTTTGGCCCAGCATGGTGGCGGCATTCATAACGGCCCTATACTTCTTGGAGATGAGTTCGGCAACGCGAAGGGCGATGGAGGCTCTATCTATCCAAGAGATTTTCTCCCATTTCTTGCGTGCCTCAAGGGCCGCTTCGATGGCCATCTTAACCTCATTTTCGCCGGCCAAGTGGTAGGTTGCCAAAACATGGTTGTGGTCGTGCGGCATAACAACCTTACCGGTGTTGCCCGTTCTGATCTCCTTGCCCCCAATTATTAGTGGAATTTCGATCTGTTGAGAAGACATCTTTTCGAGTTCGGCAACCAGCTCGCGGCGTTCTGGCGAGTTGGGCGCGTAGCTTAGAACAGGCTCGTTCTTTGGCTTCTCGAAGCTAAATACTGAACTATTCATACTGGTAGATTAAGTTTGTGTGATTTGTAAAAACCAAAGTTAAAGATTTAAAAATACCAAAGATGATTTTGCTGCTCTTTTTTTGATGGGGTGGTGGGTTACTTTATTTTGGTGTAGAGGCAGGGGGCACGTTTTTTTGCGGATGTCTCATGTTTTGCTTAGCGTTTCTTTTTCTTGTTGTCCGATGAGCGGTGAGTGAACACAAATTGTGGATAATTATGTTAATCACTCTCGGTTAGGTGGTTTTCGAAGTATACTTTTGCGGACGTTAAGTAAAAAAATAAGGCTGTATGATCGTAAAAAACCGCTTGCTAGTAGCAGTTCTTCTTGCTTTAGCCTCCGTTTCGTGTGTTAAGGAGGATTACAACATTGATAAGCTTTCCTCGTCGGTTGATGTAACCTCGTCGGTTGCGCTTCCCATTGCCAGTGGCTCTATTGCGCTAGAGCAGGTGCTGCCTAAGAGCAGCGATACCACCAAATACATCTACGTGGATGGCGATAAGCTGCTTCACTTGGTGTACAAGCAAACCTTCGATTCGCTTACGTTTAGCAAGTACGCCAACATTGTAAAGGACATGCAGGGCAGCACCTCTATCGCTGCTCCCGATGGCATTTCGTTTCCCCTGGGCACTACTAGTGGGCAAACTTCCTTTAGCTTTACGATCAGCTTAGATAGAGCCGATCAAACGTTAACTGAGGCGCTACTCGAAGGCGGATTGCTTTCCATTAGCAGCAGCGCAACTTTTTATGGGTCGTTCTCCTATACTGTCGAGTCGCAGGATGTCGTAGATGCTAATGGCGAAAATCTGAAAAGATCGTTTAACCAAAGTATGAGCTTAAGCCTTGCAGGGTGTAAGATAAAACCCTCCGGCGGCAAGCAAATTAGTTTCAAAATAACTTATGCCATTACCAAGCAGGGCAGCAGCACCACCAACGATAAGGTTACGCTATCGTTTGGGTTAAGCTCGCTTAGGATTAGCGAGCTGGTTGGCAACCTAGGGCAAATCAGCATTCCGCTTCAGAATAACTCTCTGCCGCTAGATTTTAGCGATATGGTGGATAACGTTGGCGACTTCGACATAAAGAATCCTCAGGTTAAGCTGATCTTTAGGAATCAGGCAGTACTACCATTCGCCTTTTCGCATAGCGGAGTAATGGCAACCAAGGATGGTCAAGCCTACAGAATTACAGGGCTCCCCTCACCAATAAATATATACTCGCCCACATATGGTGTCGAGAAGGTGAGGCTTAGCGAGGCAGCCATAGATCCAAGCTCAAACTTGGTGAGTGTTCTTGCAAAGTTCCCTCAGAAGCTAAACTTTAACGGGAGTTTGGTTGCAAACCCAAGCAGCCTTCCCGCGGTGACAAACAGAATAAATACTAAGGATAAGCTTTACATTGGAGCTGCTGCCGATTTGCCTCTCGATGTTAAGTTGTCGAATGTTGTTTTAAAGGATACGTCGTCGTATGACTTTTCGAGTGTTGTTAAGGATTCGAAGAGCATCGATCTGATGAAGCTGCAGTTTCAGTTCAAGAACGGTTTCCCTCTCAACCTTAAGGTTACAGCCGTAATTATTGATGCCGCAGGTAATGTTCTCGATAATGTTTTCGCAGCACCTTTTGATGTTAAGTCGGCTTCTACCCAGAATGGGAAGGTGGTTGCCGCAACCGAATCAAAGGTTGAGGTATCCTACAATCAGGCACGCATCCAGAAGTTAAAAGCTGGCGACAGAATCGTGTTCATATCAACGGCGAATACCGACGGAAATAGCACGGGGCAAACGGTTAAGCTGCTTGCCAGCTACAAGGTCGACATTAAGGTTGTAGGCTTTATTCAGGCAAACCTCAATAATCTATAGTTTAAAAATACACTGATAAAGAGATGAGAAGAGTAATACTTTCTATTATATTGCTGGTTGCTACTATTGCTGAAGTTAATGCGCAAGATAAAACCCTTTACTATATGACAAGGGTTCCCCAATCAACATTCCTTAACCCGTCAACCAATCCAGAATTTTCGACCTACGTAGGGTTTCCTGCGCTTTCGAACATTGGGATCTCCTATAATAACTCGTCGTTTTCGCTTGTAGATGTGCTAAAGAAGGGGAGCGGCTTGCAAAAGGACTCCTTGGTATTCGATGTTAACGGACTTTCGAAGAACTTGGGCAAGATGAACTTTATCCGCTTGGATAATAACATTGATTTGCTCTCTTTCGGTTTTAGGGTGAATAGCTTCTACGGGCATTTTAACATATCATCGAAAACATCTGTTGGATACAATTATCCCAAGGGGCTTGTCGATCTTAAGAATGGTAACTACGATTTCGAAACAAACCGTCCTCGAACCATCGATCTTGACGATATGGGGGTTAACGGTTTTTCGTATGTAGAGTTGGGTTTAGGTCTTTCGAAGGTGGTAAACGAGAAGTTGACAGTAGGTGCGCGCCTTAAGATCCTTAATGGCTTGGCTGCTGTAAAAACCAGCAAGTTTAAGGCGAACATTGTAACCTCCGATGATTTTTCGAAGTCAACTATAAATGTAGACGCCGAGATGTTTGTGTCGGCACCTAAGCTGTCGTTTACCCGCAATGCGGAAGGGAAAATCGACGACGTTAGCTTTGACGATGAGGGAACCAATGGTTCTAAGGATTATAAGTTTGGTTCGAACCTCGGCTTGGGAGTCGATTTTGGGGGAACCTACAAGTTCGACGATAAGTTTACATTCTACGGTAGCGTTAACGACTTTGGCTTTATCCGATGGTCGCAGAACGGCTATAAGCTGGTTTCGAAAGGTGCTTACGACTTTAATGGGGCCGACATCACCCCAGATGAAAATGGCGATGTTGACTTTGATAAGGCAATGGAGGCTATTGCAGATACGCTAAAGACAAAGTTTAAGCCAACAGATGAGAATGCTAAGTTTACTACGATGTTAAAAACGAAGGTTTACCTTGGGGCAACCTACAATGCGCTTAGCTGGTTAAACTGTGGTGCGCTTCTTCGTGGAGGTTTCTATGGTAGCTATTTCGATCCTGCACTAACGCTTTCGGCTAATGCTACACCTTTTAGGGTGCTTGCATTTACGCTTACCTATTCGATCTACAACCGAAGCATGAATAACTTTGGGGCAGGTTTGGTTGTTGGCGGAAAGCCTGTTCAGTTCTACGTGGTTGCCGACAACATTCTCTCCAGAATGGTTAACCTTAAATCGGATGATGGCTCTTCTGTGATGGTTCCGGGGTATACTCGAAGCTTTAACCTTCAGTTTGGTATTAACCTTCAGTTTGGTTCTAGGGTAAAGAAAGGCGCTCAGGCTGCTCAGTCGAAGAACTAAAAGCATTTGTCTTTTTTAAGAGCGGGAGCTGCGTTCATCGAGTTTGCTCGCATATTATACATCAACGGGATTACCTACCATGTGGGTAATCCCGTTGATCTTTTATTATAGTATTCGGATAGGCTATTCTATCGAGTATTCCACGCCAACCACCACCTTAATGCGCTTGTAGAGGTCATTCGTGCCAGAACCTCCGCCACCTTCAGCTTGTCCGGAGAGCGACTCATCCCGGTCAACAATGGAAAAGATCCCCTGGCTGGCGTGCTTCATCTTTCCCAATTTGGTTTGGCTTTCGTTGGCAAAGCGAATGGCGGCATTCTTGGCATTGACGGTTGCCTCCGACAGCATGTCGGGCTTAATATCATTGAGCTTGGTGAATACATATTTTACAGAGCTGCCGCCATACTCGTTTGCGCTGGTAAGTACTACGCCTGCTTTCAGCAGTTCGTCGGTCATTCGGCTAATCTTTTGGATGTTTTCGACGTTGGTGGATCGAACCTGAATGGTCTTGTCAATAAGGTAGCGGAATCCACTTGCCTCGTTATAGTTGCTATACTCCTGTGCCTTTCGGTCGTTAACCACTAGATCCTTTTGAACGATCTCACTTGGCTTAACTCCATTTTTAAGCAGGAAGTTAACCACCTTGATCTTCGCCTCATCAATCGATCGGCTTCCCAACGCGAGGTCGTTTCCTGCAACGCGAGTCTTTATCGACCAAACTGAGAAGTCTGCCTTTACCTCACGTTCGGCAAAGCCTTTAACCGAGATGGTGCGATCTTCCTTCCGAAAGCGCTGAATGGAGCTGCCCAAGAGTATGGCTTGAAGTCCTAGCCCAACCACAATGGCTGCGCCGATAATAATGCTGGTTCGTTTTTCCATAATACCTTACATTTTTAAATTACACTGAGCGTTTAGCAATGCTGCATCTTAACACAAATTTAGTGCCAATGGTTCGTTGCCACGATGAAGAAGTATAGTTGGTGAAGAAAAGACATGTTAGCGATTCTCCTTAACAAAGAAAAAGAAGTAGGCAGCAACAATCGCTGCGGCAATGCCCGTAACAATAAAGGTGGTACTTGCCCCAAACCTAAACCAAATTAGTCCGGCTAAGGAACTTGCCAACATCGTACAGACGCTCTGAAATCCGGTGAAGGTGCCAATAGCCGTTGCTGTATCTTTCTTGTCGGCAATGTTGGTTATCCAAGCCTTAGAGATGCCCTCGGTGGCTGCCGCGTATACGCCGTAAAGAAAAAACATGGCAGCGATGGCGTAGATGTGGGTAAAGTACCCCATCCCTAGGTAGGTTGCTGCGAATATAAAAAGACCAATAACAAGTACCCGCTTTAGCCCAACCTTGTCGGCAAGTATGCCAGCCGGAAAGCTGAATAGCGCGTAGACTAGGTTGTAAAAAATGTAGATTCCTATTACGGCGGTGTCGCTTAGCCCAGCCTGCTTTGCTTTGAGCAGCAGAAACACGTCGGAGCTGTTGAATAGCGTAAAGATTAGAAGCCCAACCACGACCTTTCGGTAGAGTACTGGGCTTGTCTTCCAGTAACCAAGAAACGAAAAGAAGGAGGTAGATCTTTTACTTTCATTTGTTATGCTGCCTTTATGCCTTTCGGTAAGGAAAAAGGTGGCGGCTATGGCAATCAACCCAGGTATAAATGCAATGAAGAATAGGGTTTTGTAGCTCTCGGGGTGGAGGTAGAGGAAGAGCAACGCTAGCGATGGTCCCAGCACTGCACCCAGCGTGTCCATCGAGCGATGAAAACCGAAGACCTTTCCTTTGTTCTCAGGGGTGGCTTCGTCTGACAAGATGGCGTCGCGGGCTCCTGTACGAATTCCCTTTCCGAGGCGATCGGTTGTGCGGGCGAAGAAAACCCAAAGCGGGAAGATGAACATCGCCATCATGGGCTTGGAGATGGCGCTTAGCGCGTAGCCTATCCGAACAAACGGGACGCGCCTGCCGCTGATGTCGGAGAGTTTGCCGAAGTACCCCTTGCTCAGCCCAGCGGTAGCCTCGGCCATTCCCTCAAGGATGCCTATCAGCACCACCGAAAAACCAATCGACCTTAGGTAGAACGGCATGATGGGGTACAGCATCTCGCTGGCGGTATCGGTAAAGAGGCTTACAAGCGATAGTATCCAGATGGTGCGGGTGATGGATTTCATCTCTTTTATAATCCTTAAGGTTTCTTTCCTGTTTTTTCTCGAAAATTGGGATCCCTATAGAAACAGTGTAAGTTGTATTCTTGTTTTACAAGTGTGCATTTGGCGGATATGGGAAGTCGTTGGCATAAGACTTCCTAATTGGGGGCGTTTGCAATTTGTAGGTTAGGAATAGCAGACGCAATAGATATCCGCGAATGTCGTACTAGCATGTGCTGAGATGCATTTGTCTTTACGTTCCCGATTATATAGAAATGGGTTATACTACAAGATTATTCGTGTTTTTTGTAATCATTCTATTGGCCAGTTCTGCTTTTGGGCAGGTGCGTACCGATGGAATTGTGGTTGATGCCCAAACACAAAAGCCTATTGCTGGTGTAGCCATACATGTTGATGGTGGAGAAACTTGCATCAGCGATTCTTTGGGCAAGTTTTATTTCTCTGTTTCGGGGAAAACTGCAGTGACGTTGTTTTTTGCCCACATTGCCTATAAACCCCAAGTGTTTGCGAATGTCAAAACAGGCGGCACCTTGCCGGTGTTTAGCTTGACATCAAGGACGTACGATTTAACGGAGATAACAATAGCAGGTGTTGTCCCAGAACGGAAGGGAACGAATTTGGGGTTAAGCTCCATTGATATCAAGCAGGCCATTCCTGTACTAGGGGAGGCCAATGTTGTCCTCACGCTTCAGCAAAAGGCTGGAGTGGCGCATGCCCACGAGATTAATCCAGGACTTTTTGTGCGGGGGCTGTCGAGCTCGCAGAATAAGGTATTCCTCAATGGGGCCCCCATATTCAACTCGAACCATACGCTTGGAATTTTCCCCTCGATAAATGCGAAAGCGTTGAGCAAGGTTGAACTGCTGAATGATGATGTTCATCCTAAGTATGGCGATTTTTTATCGGCTTGCTTGATTATGGAGGGCAATAGTCAGGTGGCCGATAGCAGCGAGCTGATGCTTGGGATTGGCGGGCTTACCTCGCATGTTTACAGTCGAGCACCTACTGTTAAGGGAAAGATGTCGTATATGGTGGCTGCTCGCCGATCGTACTTCGACCTTGTTGCTAACTACTACAACCGAAAGTATGGCAACGAGAGCGGGAGCAATAGGTTGCCAGACTACAGGCTTTACGATATTAATGGTTCTATTGTCATTCAGCCAACCAAAGAAGATAAGATTGTAGTAACCGGCTACTACTCGGATGATAAGCTGAAGCAAGAGAGGTTTGGTGTTGTTGATCTGGTTTGGGGAAATACGATGGCAACCCTCAGCTGGGAGAAGAAACTGACGGATGCTTTTACCATTAAGCTCAGCGTCGACGATTGCCATTACAACACTACCATGAAGCTGCTTAAGGTTGAACGGAATCAGGTCGTTAATCGTATAGGCCGACATCATTTCAACCTAGATGGGGTATACCGGGTAGGCAAGGACTTGCAGTTTGATGCAGGTGTTTTTGCGGCTCACATGCAAACGGCAATAAGCAACAACTCTAGGGAGTTTAACGGGAACGAGTCGGTTTTAGATAGCATGGCAGGTGGCTATCGCAACTGGGGCGGGTATGCTGCCATTAACGTGTGGCCTTGGCGGCATCTTCAACTTAAAGGTGGGCTGCGGATGGAGAACTACGACCAGAGCCAGTTCTACTTCTCGCCGCGCATTTTCGTGCAGTCGCCGGTGACTTCTGCCTTAACGGTGTTTGCCGCTTTCTCGCATCGCCAGCAGTTCGATCATCTCTACGAGCCCATGGGCATCAACCTGCCCATTGATATGGTTATCCCTAGCCGCGGCAAGATTAAGCCGCAGAAGTCGCACTACTATAGCGCAGGGGTGAAGGTGCGGATGGGGGATCAGGCGCAGGTTACCGCATCGGCCTACTACTCCAAGCTGAGGAATCAGGTTGACTTTGTGAACCCCGAGCCGCTCTACCAGGGCTTCTACTATACCGTTGGACGGGGGACCTCGAGGGGGGCCGAGCTGTCGGTGTCGTATCAGGGGAACTGGTTAGGCGTTGAGGCGTCGTACTCGTTTAGTGAGTCGTTGAGGCAGTTTGCTCAGATTAACCAGGGGCGCTGGTTTCATCCTCCCTTTGACGTTACGCATAAGGTAGATTTGCTGGCAAACCTGCAGCTGAGCCGAAGGCTGAGGCTGCAGGTGGCGCAGTTCCTGCAGAGTGGAACGCGAATTACCATTCCCACCTCCATCTACGTTACTTCGGGAGGAGATTTGGTTCCCGTTTTTACCACGCGCTACAACCTTCAGCTGCCGCTGGCCCACCGGCTGGATGTGGCGCTGCACTACTCTGTGGTTCGATCGTACGGTTCGTTTAGCTGTAGCGTTGGGGTTTACAATGCCTACAACCAGGCGAATCCCTACTTTATCTACTTCGATCCTGTTCCGCTGGATAATAAGCAAAGAGCATTTGTTACAAAAAAGCGCTCGATGCTTCCAATGGTTCCCTTTATTATGATTGAATTCTTGCTATGAAATCGCGTATCCTACTTTGGGGGCTTCTGCTGCTTGCCAGCTGCCAGCTGAGCGAGGATGTGAGCGTAACGCTTCCGCCTCAGCAGCCAAATTTTGTGGTGGAGGCAATCCTGCGGCCTGGCATGCCCATGGAGCTGATGCTCCTCGAAAGTTCGCAACTGAAAGGTGTTGTAAGTCGGAGCTACGTGAAGGATGCCTTCGCCTGCTTTGTGCTTGGTGGCGACACCATCAAGCTTAAGTACCAGTTTTACACCCGGGCCGACGACAAGATGACGGTTAACTACACCAGCAAGGTGCTGCTGCCTAACAGCGAGAGCGGTCGCCTGCGGCTATACATCCGAAAGGGGGGCGATACCTTAACCGCCGAGGCCCAATTTATCAAGCCTGTTGCGATAAGGGCATGTGCGGTTGACGGTGTAAGCGTTGATGCCACCGTTGCTAACACCTTCGGGGATGATGACCGCTTCTTCCAGCTCCATGCCTACCTATACCTGCAGAAGAAGTGGATAGGGCGCTACTCCCGGATCTACGACTTGAGAGACAACCGTACGGAGGAGTTGCCGCTGCATCTGGAGGTGGAGAATATACCGCGAGACTCGGTGAAGGTGGTGGTGTGGCACATCTCGCGCCAGTACTACGAATACATCTACACGTGCATCCGCTCGCTGGAGGCGTACCACGATCTGTACACCGTCCCCACGCCAATTAAGACGAACATTTTTGGAGGAGTGGGGGTGTTTACCGTTGTAGCGGAGGATAAGCGGGCGATGAGAAGCGTTTACCCGTAGAGCGCCTGCCACGAAAAAAGGAAGCCCCTCCGCAGATCGAGGAGGAGCTTCCTTGTAGTAAAATTTTCTGCGAGGAAGAATGCTTTACATATTTAGATTGTACAGAATCTTCTGCTAAATATATAAAAAAGGGCAGCATCCCTAGAAAAGAATGCTGCCCCTGCTGCCTGAGGTTAGCTTGTCAATTATCTTACACCGCCATCCGCTTGGTGCAGGCCCTGTACCACGAGGCTAGGGTGAAGAGTACGAAGAACCCGCCTACGGTGAGCAGCTCCTTTGCGGCGAAGAGGCCGCCGTGTGCGGCTGCAATCTTTTGGTACTCCATTCCGCTTACCATTGGGTAGAAAGTGGGGATCAGGTAGGCGTACTCCCATCTGGCCACAATGGTGGTTACGATAAAGAGCGAGATGCCGATGCCCATGGATTTCACCTGATTTTTTACCTCAAAGCAGATGTAGTAGTAGACCGATAGGATGCCGAAGCTGCATACGAACACCTTGCTGAAGAGCGCAGCGCAGTGCTGCCACGGAATGGCCGCCAGGGTGAATCCGAGGTCGGGCTTGATGACGGCCAGCAGCAGCCCCGTTGCAATGGTGAGCAGCATCGTGAGCAGGTGGGCCGACAGGTTGAGCGTAAACAGCATGGCCAACTTGCTCCAGAAGATTACGTGCTTGCTGTGGGGCAGGGTGTAGGCCAGTCTCCAGGTGGTGTTCTTGTGCTCGAGGTTCAGCAGCTGGCTGGCGAGCAGAATCAGGTACATCGGCAGGAACACCATGGCCGCGCTATTCCATATTTGGGTGATGAAGGGCAGCCAAGGATCTACCTTCGGGGAAAGCATCAGGTGCCCCTTGAAGTAGAAGGCCAGAAGGTAGATGAACAGGATGAATACGGGGCCAAGGTAGGTCAGCCAGTAGGCGGCCGTCCCCCTCGACTTGATGGTTTCGGCCTTAAACGCAGCGCCGAATTGCTGTAGTGCGGTTCTCATTGTTGATCGGTTTTTAGATTTGCGGCAAACGATTTGAGTTGTGCAAGATTACATGCTCAAGGCATTTTGCATCTAATGTCTTGATAATTGCGTCTATTTACTATCCTCGAATAGCTTCATGTACATCTCCTCGAGGGTTTGGTGCTCCTTGTGGATGCCGAATACCTCCACGCCCTTGGCGACCAGCCGATGGTTGCAGCGGGCAATTTCCTGGTCGGTGGCGTACTCAAATCCCACCTTAATGGAGCCATTCTGCCGGATCTCCAGAGGCCTTTCGAGCACGCTACTGATGCCCTCGACGCTGCCCACGGTAAACCATACCCGCTTTTGGGTGGCAATGCGCTCTGTGAGCTGCTCGATGGGGCCCTCGAACACCGCCTGCCCTTGGTTGATGATGGAGAGGTGGGTGCATAGCTTCTCTACCTCCGATAGCAGGTGGCTGGAAACGAAGATGGTGGTGCCCAGCTGCTGGTTGATGCGGATCAGCAGTTCGCGGATCTCGATGATGCCGTTGGGGTCGAGCCCGTTCGATGGCTCGTCGAGCACCAGCAGCTCGGGCTTGGGCAGCAGCGCCATGGCTAGGGCTAGCCGCTGCTTCATCCCCAGCGAGAACTCCGACACCTTTAGCCTCTTTGTGGCGCTGAGGCCAACCAGCTGCAGCGCCTCGTCGATGCTCGCCTTGGGCAGGTCGTGGGCCAGGCGGACTACCTCCAGATTGTTGTAGGCCGTAAGGTGCTCGTAAAAGGTGGGCATGTCGATTAGCGACCCGATGCGCGAGAGGATCGGAATTCTGGCCGTGCTGTACTGCTGCCCAAAGAGGGTTACTTCGCCCTCCTGCGCCTTAAGCAGGCCCATTACGATGCGGATGGTGGTACTTTTCCCCGAGCCGTTGGGCCCTAAGAATCCGTAGATGCTTCCCTGCGGAATGCGCAGCGAGAAGCGGTTGAGCACCTTCACCCCGTTGGGGTAGGCGAACGTTGCGTTGGTTAACTCTACAATTGGTTGCATACTTTATCGACGTTTAATTTTAAACTCTAGATCCCAGATTGCTGTAAGGCTTTGCTCGATGGTTGCCCTACAAATCCATCGCAAACATCACGCTTTGCCAGCGGCTCTTCAACTTTATTCGATAAATGAGTAGGATGGTGCGGCAAACGGCTAAAAGGGTTGCTGCCTGCCGTACTTGCTTTTGTGGAGGCCGTTCGTCGCAGCGCGGTGCGCTTTTGTCGAAAAGGGAGTCTCGTTTGCCGCCATTTTCCCTTACTTTGTGTAAAAAAAGAACGGAATGGAAAAGGTGGTTCACTTTGCCCGGCAGCATGGTTTGGTTGTAGCAGCTCACCTGCTGATGATGACGCTGCTGCTAATCGTAAGCTCGTTCCAAAAGTTTGTGCTGCTATTTGCTGTCAGCACCATTATTCCCATATACTTTAACCACTTTACGCTTATCCCACGCTTGCTCAATCGGCGCCAGCTGTGGCGTTACATCGGCAATATTGTGCTGATGCTGGTGGTCTACTATGCGCTAATTTACCTGGTGATTGCGACCTCCTTCCACCTGGGGGAAACGTTCGGGGTGAATAAGTATCGCCCACAAGGGTACTTCGATAATATGTTCTTTGGAATGACCTCGTCGCTAACGATGCTGCTGATTATTGTAGGTTTGGTTACCTCGATAATTCGGCTGCTGGCCGATTCGATGGCCGTATGCGAGATGCGGGAGCGGCTCTCCTCCATTGAGAGCGAGAAGGTGGCCGCCGAGCTTACCGGGCTCAAGTCGCAGATCAACCCGCACTTTTTCTTCAATGCGCTCAATAGCATCTACGCGCTATCGCTGGATGCCTCGCCGCAAACCCCCGCCTACATCCTTAAGATCTCGGGGCTGATGCGCTACGTGCTCTACGAGTGCAACCAGCCCTTCGTGCCGCTGAGCAAGGAGGTCGAGTTTCTTCGGTCGTATATCGATCTGCAGGAGATTCGCCTTTCGGAGGGCAACCAGGTTCGCTTTGATGTTCGGGTTGACGACGACCAGCAGCCGGTTGCTCCGCTGCTCTTTCTTCCGCTGGTGGAGAACTGCTTCAAGCATGGGCTTTGCGGTGGTGCTAATGCTACCATTGGGGTGAGACTGCATGCCGATGGCGAATCCATCCGGTTTTATACGGAAAACCCGTGCAATCCGGCCGTCACCACCAAGGGCGATAGGGAGCGAGGTCGCATCGGCCTAAATAATGTGGCGAAGCGCCTAGAGCTGATCTATCCTGGAAGGCATGCCGTTTCGTACCAGGCAACCGATCGTATATTCACCTCCGAAATAACCATACAGCCATGAATGCTCGCTGCCTAATTGTTGATGACGAACCGCTGGCCCAGCGCGTGGTGGAAAAGTATATCGAGCAAATGCCCATGCTTACCCTCGCGGGGAAGTGCTCTTGCGCCATAGACGCCGTTCCGTACCTAAATGGTGGGGGCGTCGATCTGGTGTTCCTAGACATCAACATGCCCACCCTTACCGGGGTCGACTTTCTCCGCTCGCTTAGGAATCCTCCTTTGGTGATCATCACAACGGCCTACCCCGAGTACGCCATCGAGGGCTTTGAACTCGACGTGGTAGACTACCTCCTTAAGCCAATCCCCTTCGAGCGCTTCTTTAAGGCGGTGAATAAGGCGCTCGATCGCCTACGCCTGGGTGCCGCACCGGTGGCGTTAGCGGCGATGCCTGTCCCCGAGCCGTTATCCGCCACCGAGAATGCCGTCCTGGCCGTTAAGGCCGATAAGCGCATCTACAAGATTCCTCATAGTACAATTCTCTTTATAGAAGGGCTGGGCGACTACGTAACCATCCATACCGTCAAGGGAAAGATCACCTCGCACGATACCATGAAGCGGCTGGAGGCCGAGCTGTGCCGCCCCGATTTTCTGCGAATCCACAAGTCGTACATCATTGCCGCTGGCCGGGTGGAGTACATCGAGGGGAATGCCGTAAAGGTGGGGGAGGAGCTTATCCCAATCGGCAAGAGCTACCGCGACGAGGTGCTGCCGCTGCTAGAGGGGTAGGCAATTTTGGCCTAGCTCCGCAATAAAAGTGGCATCCGTCTCGTTTGTTACCTGTAGAACCGTTTTTTCTTATATTTGTGCAAAAGATAAAAATAGCGATGAAGAGATTATTACTTTTTTCTTTGGTAGGAATTGTTGGGATGCTAGGCGCCGGTAAGGCTCATGCCCAGCTGCACAACATGGGGCTTCAGATGTCGATTGTAAACCCCAAGGGCGACGCTAATAACAAAGGTGGGTTTAACAGCCTATACGGCGGGCTATTCTACGAGTACCGCTTTACAGGTGTTGATGTTGATAAGAACGAGCTGCGCGACCACTTCGGCCTCGAGTTCGGATTGAACTATACTGAGTTTATCAAGAAAGGAACAGAGAGTGTCCCCTCTTCGAACCAGGCTTTTTACACCTATTTTACGGAAATCAACGGGCGACCATACGCTAGTGTGAAGTCGAACAATAAGGGGGTGAACTTCTATGCTGCTCCAAAGTACTACGTAACGGTTTACCCAGAGTTGGTGGAGTTGTACGTGATGGGGAAGGTAGGGCTTCAATACCTAAATGGCGATAATACCGCAAGCGCTAAGCTTAGCAAGACGGTTAGCGCAACCAACCTGTTCTATGGTGCTTCATTGGGGCTAGAGGTAAAGCTGGGAACCGTTTTCGTTGGCGTCAACTATGGGTTTGACACCAATAGTCCCGAAAAGATAATGAAAAAGGTTGGCTACGACTTCCCTAATGCTGCACCTGGTGTAATACCTCAGTATAAGCCGTTCAACAACTACGACCTTTGGGGGAATACCGTGTTGGAGTTCAAGATTAAGGCGCTGCTCAACGCAAAGGACTAATGTAACCACTATACGAGGAGGAGGCTTTCCGCAAGGGGCCTCCTCTTCTGGTATCTGGGGGGTATTCTTTCAATCCGTGCACGCCGCTAGTCTTCCAGAGCATGCATTTGACAATTCAGAGCATGTGGCTAGACTTTCAGAGCGTGCATTTGGCAATTCAGAACGTGTGGCTAGACTTTCAGAGCGTGCATTTGGCAATTCAGAACGTGTGGCTAGACTTCCAGAGCATGCATTTGGCAATTCCGAGCATGTGGCTAGTCTTTCCGAGCATGCATTTGGCGATTTAGAACATGTGGCTAGACATTCAGAGTGTGCATTTAGCAATTCAGAACGTGTGGCTAGACTTCCCGAGCATGCATTTGGCAATTTAGAACATGCGGCTAAACATTCATAGAGTGCATTTGGCAGCTCCGCATGCTACATGCCGCAAATAACATCTTTCGCCTCACGGATAGAGGAAACCTCGCGGAACTTGGGGCTCTCTACCTTAACGTCCACCTTGTCGAGGCTCCAGTGGGTGTGGAAGGGGATGTGAATGCCGTAGCCGCCGAGCTTGAGTACCGGAATGATGTCCGATTTGAGCGAGTTGCCCACGATCAGAAACTCCTCGGGCTGCACGTCGAGGTGGTTGAGCAGCTTGCTGTAGTCCTCGGGAGCCTTTTCCGACATGATTTCAACGTGGTGGAAGTATCCTTCCAGGCCCGACTTGCGCAGCTTGCGCTCCTGGTCGAGCAGGTCGCCCTTGGTGGCAACCACCAGGCGGTATTGGTCGTAGAGCGCCTTTAGGGTTTCCTCAACGCCGTCAATTAGCTCCACGTCGTGGTCCAGCTGCTCACGGCCCAGCTCGATGATGCGGGCGATGACTTTAGATTCGAGCGACCCGTTGGAGATGCGCAGAGCCGTCTCCATCATCGATAGGGTGAAGGCCTTTACGCCGTAGCCGTATAGGGCAATGTTGTTTGCTTCGGTAGTAAGCAGCTCGCGCTCTATCTCGTGCGGTTCCAGCAGGTGGTCGAGTAGCCCAAAAAACTTCATCTCAGTTTCCCGAAAGTAGGGCTCGTTAACCCACAGCGTATCGTCGGCATCAAAGGCGATTACTTTTAGCGGCATGAATTTTAGATTTTGCCGTAAAGGTAGGAAAAAGCGGGGTAGAGAGCAGGGTGTTTTTGGAGGTCTAGCAGCATTCAAGGCGGTTTGGCCTAAAGAAATCTTCGTTCGCTGGCCTTCGAAGCTCCCGGTTCGCTTCTTTCGGTAATGGCGAACTGCTTAGAATTCCTATCTTTGCACAAAAATAAGCAGTATGCAGGTAAAGAGTGCCATCTTTGTAAAGAGCGCCGAAAAGGCTTCGCAATGCCCCCCACAAACCCTCCCAGAGTTTGCCTTTATTGGGCGGTCGAATGTCGGAAAGTCGTCGCTAATCAACTACGTAGCCAACCAGAAGGGACTGGCCAAGGTGTCGGGCACGCCAGGTAAGACTAGGCTCATCAACTACTTTTTGATTAACGGAGGCTGGCACTTGGTAGACCTTCCGGGGTACGGCTACGCCAAGGCATCGAAGAGCGTTAAGCAGGGCTTCTCGGACATCATCACCGCCTACTTGGAGGCTCGCGATGAGCTAACCTGCCTTTTCGTGCTGATCGACTCGCGGCTCGAGCCTCAGAAGGTCGACCTCGATTTCATCACGCTTTTAGGAACCCACGGTATTCCGTTTGCCCTGGTGTTCACCAAAACCGATAAGATTGGGGTGGAGGTGCTAAAGGATAACGTGTCGCAGTATGCCAATACGCTGCTTCAAAGCTGGGAGGAGCTACCACCGATGTTCTACACGTCGAGCTCTAAGCGTAAGGGGGGCGATGAGTTGCTGGCCTATATCGATGAGTGCATAGAACTTGTTAACACAAATAAGTAGCATCGGTCGCAAATTTTGCGCTCATTTTATACCTTTGCGCTGTCAAATTAAATACCACGACATAATCACCCTCCAATGGCCCAAAAGCATACGATTAAGTTCTTCGCCGGAAGAAACTCACGTTATCTAGCCGAAAAGATTGCCAAAAGCTTCGGAATAGATCTGGGAAAATCTACCGTCACTGACTTTAGCGATGGCGAATTCCAACCATCCCTCGACGAGAGCGTCAGAGGGTGCACCGTGTTCATTATTCAATCTACTTTTCCTCCAACCGACAACTTATTCGAGCTGTTCCTGATGATTGACGCTGCAAAGCGTGCTTCGGCACACCGCGTGGTGGCGGTAATGCCTTACTTCGGTTGGGCTCGTCAGGATCGTAAGGATAAGCCTCGCGTTTCGATTGGGGCCAAGCTGGTGGCCAACCTGCTTTGCGCATCTGGTGTAGATCGTATAATGACGATGGACCTGCACGCCGATCAAATTCAGGGCTTCTTTGATGTTCCTGTTGATCATCTTTATGCCAGCTCGATTTTTGTGCCTTACCTCAAGGCGCTCAACCTCGATGATCTTGCGGTTGCTGCACCCGATATGGGCGGAGCAAAGCGTGCGCATGCCTACTCGCGCTTCATGGATGCCTCTATGGTTATCTGCCACAAGCAGCGCGAAAAGGCCAACGTTGTAGGCCACATGACCGCGATTGGCGACGTGAAGGGTAAGAATGTGATCATCTTCGACGACATGATTGATACCGCAGGTACCATTACCATGGCTGCCGATATGATGATGAGCATGGGGGCAAAGAGCGTTCGTGCCGTAGTAACCCATGCCGTACTTTCGGGGCCTGCCTACGATCGTATCAACAAGTCGGCGCTGGTTGAGGTGTGCGTTACCGATACCATTCCGCTTCGTACCGATGTTGACACCTCGAAGATCAAGGTGCTCACCGTAGCCGACCACTTTGCCGATGTAATTGATAAGGTGTACAACTATAGGTCGATTAGCTCGACATTCATTCAGTAGTTTTTTCTATATTTGCAATCTCAAAATATCAGCCTTCTCTATTTGGTTGAAGGTGTGATGGGGAGCCGAGTTAGGCTCTGAGTAACACAATAAAACAAAGTAACATGAAAAACATCGAACTTAAGGGCGCTCTTCGTAGCGAACTTGGAAAGAAAGGTGCTAAGGACATTCGTCGTAATGCGCTTACTCCTTGCAACCTTTACGGTAATGGCGGAAACATCAACTTTACCGTAGTTGAGAAGGAACTTAAGGACATTCTGTACACTCCAAACGCTTACATTATCGACCTAAACATCGATGGTAAGAGCGAGAAGGCTGTTATCCGCGAAATTCAGTTTCACCCAGTTAGCGACAAGGTCCTTCACATCGACTTTTACCGTGTAACCGAGGATAAGCAAGTGGTAATCGAGATTCCCGTTAAGCTTAACGGTAGCTCGGAAGGTGTTAAGCAAGGTGGTAAGCTAACTCTTACAACTCGTAAGATTAAGGTTTCGGCTTTTGTTAAGGATCTACCTGATACGCTTGATATCGACATCACCAACCTTGGCCTTGGAAAGACTGTAATGGTTGGCGAGCTAGATTATCCTAACCTTACCCTTCTTAACCCAAAGAGCACCGTGGTTTGTGCTGTTAAGATGACTCGTGCCGCTCGTGGTGCTGCTGCAGCTGCTGCTCTTGCCGCTCAACAAGCTGGTAAGAAGAAGAAATAGTAATTAACCGCTATTCGATAAAAGGCGTTAGGAGTATTATCCCCTAACGCCTTTCTTCTATAGTATAACTGTTATAGCGTTGAAGTACCTAATTGTTGGCCTAGGGAATATTGGCGATGAGTACGTAAATACCCGCCATAACATAGGCTTTAAGGTGGTGGAGGCCTTTGCCAAGGCGGCCGATGCAACCTTTACCACCAAGCGATACGGCGATGTGGCCGAGGCGAAGCTTAAGGGGCGAACGTACATCCTGCTGAAACCATCGACCTACATGAACCTGAGCGGAAAGGCCGTGAGCTACTGGATGCAGGCCGAGAAGATTCCGCTCGAAAACGTGTTTGTTATTGTTGACGATCTTGCGCTGCCCATGGGCTCCATCCGCATCCGCGAAAAGGGAAGCGATGGCGGCCATAACGGACTGAAGCATATCAACGAGATACTGGGAACGCAAGCTTACGCCCGCCTGCGCTTCGGCATTGGTGATGCGTTTGCCAAGGGCAAGCAGGTGGACTACGTGCTGGGCCGCTGGACCGAGGAGGAGGAGAAGCTCCTTCCGGCGCTCATCGACCATAGCGTTGAGGCCATCAAGGGCTTTGGCACCATTGGGCTGGCGCGAACGATGAACTTTTACAACAAAAAGTAGCCGATATGGCAGAAGTAACCTCTGTACGAATCGACAAGTGGCTATGGTCCATCCGCGCCTTTAAGACGCGCACGGATGCGGCCGATGCCTGCAAGCTGGGGCGCGTAACCATCAACGGGGGGCAGGCCAAGGCTTCGCGCGACGTGAAGGTGAACGACATCATCGGGGTGAAGAAGATGCCCGTGGTGTACACCTTTAAGGTGCTGGCGCTTGTTGCCAACCGGCAGCCGGCCAAGAGCGTGTACCTCTACGCCGAGAACCTTACCCCCGAGGAGGAGCTCGAAAAGCTGACGATGAATCGCACCGTGATCTTCGTGCAGCGCGATAGGGGAACCGGGCGCCCAACCAAGCGCGATCGCCGCGAGATTGACGACCTAATGGAAAATTACTACTGGGGCAGGGAGGGCTCCGACGAATGAAGCTATCATCGCAAAAGCGCAAGGAGAATGTGGCGGAGTACATCCTCTTCATGTGGCAGCTCACCGACCTGCTCCGCTCGATTCAATTCGACGAGGGTCGCATCCGCGAGCTGCTGATTGATCCCCTAGGCCTGCCCGAAGCGGAGGCCGTGGCCGAGCTGCAGTGGTACCGCGACTACTGCCAGATTATCCGCGAGGAGGGCAAGGAGCAGCGCGGGTTTCCGTCCATCACCCTTTACCTTATCGGCGAGCTGCACGACTTCCACCAGCGCCTGCTAAAGGAGCCCGGCGAGGATACCTACCGCATGCTGACCTTTAACGCCACACCGGCCCTTGTCTCCTTCAGGGAGAAGGTGCCCCAGCCGCTGGCCAACGACATGGAGTACTGCTTCTACGCGCTCTACTCCAAGCTGCTCTTGGGCATGCAGAAGCAGGAGATCTCGCAGCAAACGGCCGAATCGTTTGCCGAAATCGCCAAAATGGTGGGCTACCTGGCCAAAAAGTTTGGCCAGTTCGAAAGAGGGGAGTTCTCGTTTAAGGAAGATTAGTCTCTTTGAGGATGTTTTTTGCTACTGTTGCCGCTAGGTAGTAGAATTGCTAAGGATTTTCTGCTATTGTTGCTGCAATATTGTAGAATTGCTAAGGATTTTCTACTACTGTTGCTGCAATATTGTAGAATTACTAATGCTTTTCTACTACTGTTGTTGCAATGTAGTAGAATTACAAAGGTGTTTCTGCTATTGTTGCTGCAATGTTGTAGAATTACAGCTGCTTTTCCACTACCGAGCACGTAATTACGAGCTTCAAAAGATAAGGACCAAAAAAAAAGCGCGGGCTACCCGGAAGGTGGCTCGCGCTTTTCTTTTATCTTTTATGATGTGAAGCTGGGCTAGGCGTCTACCCCTAGGAGCTGCTTCAGCACAAATCCGAGAAGGAACGAGAATCCGGCCACCGAGATGCTGATGATGGCCATTTCGAGGAAGCGCTTCCTGAAGTTGAGATCCTTCGCAATCGAAATGTGTAGTAGTTAAAGATGAAGATGATGAAGATGGCAATGGCAATCATGCAGCCTAGGGCCATCAGCCCGCTGTCGAGCAGCAGGTAGGGCGCCACCAGCAGCGCTACGGTAATCAGGTAGGCAATGCCGGTGTAGGTGGCCGACTTCAGCGCATCCTCCTCGCCATCGGCCCACGTACTTGAGCTTCTCCTCGTTGATCATGTCGATGAGCTGGTGCTCGTGCTTCTCCTCATCCTCGCGTATCTGGGCGACGAAGGGGTAGAGGGGTTCGAGTTCGGCGTAGGCCTTTTGGGCGCTCTGCTCGTTCTTCTCCATCAGCTTTACGCCGAAGGTGAGCCCCAGCGTTCGGGTGATGAAGTAGCTCCTGAACGTACTCCATCTGTTGGGCTCGATGTCGACCCCCGAGATATCCTTAAGGGCGTTGTAGTGCCTCAGCTCCTGCTGGGCGATATCGCGGAAAAGCTGGGCGTTGTGCGGATCCTTTTCCGCTTCCGCCAGCTTATTGTAGATGGTGTAGCCGGTTATTTCTTCCTTTTGAGCAGTAAGAACGCTCTTGGTTACGCTCATTAGAATTGTGTTGAAGTGGGTTATACTAGTAGAATTCGTAGGTGTACTTGTACAGCACCTGGTACTCGTAGGGCGCGTAGTAGGTATCCACCTCCTTTAGGATGTCCTTTTGATCGTAGGTAGACTCCTTTTTCGAGTACTCGGCACCCTTATTCTCGCTCCACTGCTCCTGTAGCAGGTTGCCCTTGCTGTCGTACTTGTAGGTGCTGTAGGGGAATAACTTCCCGGATGGCTCTTTTTGAACTACCTGGATGAGCTTGTTGTCGGCATCGTAGATGTACTGGTGGGTGTAGCGCTTGTTGCCCCCAACGTACTCGTCGCGCTTGTCGATTTGCCCATTGGCGGAGTAGAAGTAGAGCGTCTTCTTGAGCTCCTTGTTCATGGCGTCGTACTTTACCTCCTCCAACTTTTGCCCTTTGCCGTTCTTAACAATTCGCTGTCTGTAGGTGAGTTTGCCTTTTTTGGTTATGCTGATGTTGCATACGGTATCGGAGTAGCTGTAGTCCCATGACTCCTCTACGATTTTTCTAGAATCGAACTTGACGATCTTGGTAACCTGCTTTGCGGAATCGTGGTGGTATTCGATGTGGTATGGAGATAGTCCATCGTATCCATCCTCGCGAACGAGTTGCCCTTCGGAGTTGTAGGTGAACGAAACAGAGTAAACGGTTGTGTCCTTGTCAACATCAAAGTTGGTGAAAAACGATTTATTCCCCTTGACGTCGTAGGAGTACTTCTGTATGGTGGATGCTTTTCCTGAATTATAGTTGGTAACCTCTGTGGGGTATCCTTGTGCGTTGTATAATGTAACAACGCTAATAGTCCCATTGGAGGATGGCTTGCCATTCTGGTACTTGTAGCTCCATTGAATTGACTTGTGAATCTTATTCGCCTGGTTCTTTTCGCGAGTTTTAGATTCGTCAAGAGGGTCAATCATTTGACCAAAGCAAGGTGTAAGGCATAGAAATGCTAGAGTAAGAACAAGTAGGTGTTTCATAGTTTGAATTCCCTTATAAACCCGAACGGTTAAATCTTCAGCTTTAAAATAGTGAGCAATTATACTAAAAAAAGAGATTAATTTTCTTGTTGCAGCTGACGAATGTCGCTTTTTTAAGAGAAAAAGGCAGAGAAATTTCTTCTCCACCTTTTTTGATTGCTATAGCTTTATGTACACCTCAAGTATTTCGGTGTCGCTTTTTGCCGATATGGTCACCTGCTCCATGGTGGCTGGTATCAGGAGGGTATCGCCAGCGCTGGCTGCCTCTACGCCATTCTTATAGTTTAGGTCGACGTCGCCCTGCAGCACCATGTAAATTACGAAGGAGTCGAGCATGGCGTAGTCGGTTTCCAGCCCTTTGCCCTTGTTGAGCTTTATCAGGTTGGTGGTAAAGTAGGGGCATTCTACCAGCGTATTCGATTGGTTTTCCTTTGCCTCGTAGTCGGTCTTGTACTTTGGCAGGAAGCTGTAGTCGATGGCGTCGACGGCGAGCTCGGTATGCAGTTCTCGGGGTTGGCCGTTGTCGTCTACGCGCCCCCAGTCGTACATGCGGTAGGTGATGTTGGAGGTTTGCTGTATCTCGGCAATCAGGTTTCCCTTCCCGATGGCGTGTATTCTTCCCGATGGGATAAAGAAGGTGTCGCCCTTTGCCGAGGTCTCTACGTTGAGCAAGTCGGCGAGCTTCCCTTCGCTGAGGTACTTCACGTAGGTCGCCTTGTCGACCGGTTGGTTGAAGCCAACGTATATTTTCGCGTCCTTGTCGTGCCCTACAACGTACCACATCTCGGTTTTCCCGAAGGAGTCGTGGCGCTTTTGCGCGAGCTCGTCGTTGGGGTGAACCTGAATGGATAGGTCGTCGGAGGCGTCGATGAGCTTGATGAGCAGCGGAAACTCCTCGCCAAATTTCTCGTACACCTTTTCGCCAACCAGGTCGCCCATGTAAACTTCGACGAGCTCCTGGAGGTCGTTCCCTTTTAGGAAGCCGTTTGTTACAACGGAGATATCACCTTCTACTGCCGATAGCTCCCAGCTCTCTCCGATTTTCTTATTTGCAGGAAGTTTCTTTCCAAGAACGGTGCTCAGCTTGTTGCCACCCCAGATTCTCTCCTTGAGAATTGGGCTAAATTTTAGTGGGTAGAGGTTTGCCATTTTGCGTAGTAAATTATTTGCCGCGAAGTTAGCGTATCGCGGCAAACTTTTAAAGACATTTGTGCGCTAAAGTGTCATGCTTTTTGGGAATATCTTTCTAATTTTATTCCCCAAAAATCGACGTATGCTAATTATTGGAATTGCAGGAGGGACTGGCTCCGGGAAGACGACCGTGGTTCGGAAAATTGTGGATTTGCTCCCCGAGGGGGAGGTTATCGTTATCCCTCAGGACTCGTACTACAAGGATAGCAGCCATCTTCCGCTGGAGAAGAGGCTTGAGATCAACTTCGACCACCCCGAGTCCATCGAGTTCGACCTGCTTGTTGAACATATCAAAAAGCTGAAGTCGGGCATTTCCGTCAATCAGCCCATCTACTCCTACCTCACCTGCACGCGCGCCGAGGAGACCGTTTCGATTGAGCCCCGCCACATCGTCATCGTCGAGGGTATCCTGATCTTTACCTGCCAGGAGCTGCGCGACCTGATGGACATTAAGGTTTTTGTGGATGCCGATGCCGACGACCGGCTGAGCCGCGTTATTACTCGCGACATCGTGGAGCGCGGGCGTTCGGTGAGCAAGGTGCTCGACCGCTACGACCAGACCGTTAAGCCCATGCACCTCCAGTTTATTGAGCCTACCAAGCGCTACGCCGACATCATCATCCCCCAAGGCGGCAACAACGAGGTGGGCGTAAACATCCTCAAGATATTCATCGAAAAGAACCTCCGCGATCACCAAGAACAGTAGCCATGCTCAAGCACATCAACCTGAAGAACGTCATCTTTTTGGATATCGAAACCGTTCCGCTGTTCGAAAGCTACGGGGCTATGCCCGATGTTTTCCGGGAACTGTGGGATCGGAAGGCTGCCTCGCTGGTAAGGGAGGCGCAAACTCCCGAGGATATCTACCAGCGCGCCGGTATTTACGCTGAGTTTGGGCGCGTAGTCTGCATCTCCATGGGGGGGTTCGCCGAAAAGGATGGCGCGATGACCTTTAGGGTTAAGTCGTTTTTTGGGGTTGATGAGGCGGAAATTCTACGGGGATTTGCCGAGGCGCTGGGCCGCTTTACCTCGAAAAAGGGGACCTACATCTGCGCCCATAATGGCAAGGAGTTCGACTTTCCGTACATCGCCCGGCGGATGATTGTTAACGGCTTGGAACTGCCCTCCATTCTCGACGTTGCCGGCAAAAAGCCCTGGGAGGTGCCATTCCTGGATACGCTCGAACTTTGGAAGTTCGGCGACTACAAGCACTACACCTCGCTGCATCTGCTCACCACCATCCTAAACATCCCAACGCCTAAAGACGATATCGATGGGAGCATGGTGGCTGCTGTGTACTACAACGAAGGGGACATCCGGCGAATTGCATCGTACTGCGAGAAGGATGTGATTGCCGTGGCGCAAATCATGCAGCGCTATAAGGGCGAAGCAATCCTAGATAGAGATCGGGTGGAGGTGGTACCCTAGCTGCTGGGGAAGTATACCCAAACCAAGAGACCCCAAGGGTACACTACTGGGGAAGCATACTCAACCGCGAGCCCCCGAGGGTACACTGCAGGGGAAGTATACCCAGACCGTGAGCCCCGGAGGGTACACTACTGGGGAAGTATACTCAACCGAGAGCCTCCGAGGGTACACTGCTGGGGAAGTATACTCAACCGAGAGCCCTGGAGGGTACGCTACTGGGAAAGTATACTCGACCGGGAGTCCTGGAGGGTACACTGCTGGGGAAGTATACTCAACCGAGAGCCCTGGAGGGTACGCTACTGGGAAAGTATACTCGACCGGGAGTCCTGGAGGATACACTGCTGGGGAAGTATACCAAAACCGAGAGACCCCAAGGGTACGCTGCTGGGGAAGGTACTTCAGGTAAGGCGCGTGAAGGGATTATTCGAAAAGAAAGTATGCTTCGTTGCGGCAAAACGCCATCAGAACGGCGACGAATTGCTCCTGCTGCTCGGCATGAACCCAGTGCCCGGCGTTGCCGATTACCACCACTTCCGATTCGGGGTAGAAACGACGAATCGCATCCCGATCGCCATCGTCAATGTAGTCCGACTCGGCACCTTTAATAAACAGCATCGGAAAGCTGCTCTGGTTGACGTGCGCGGGGTTGCTGAGGTCGAATCCGCTCATGATGCTCTCCAGCTGTTCGGCAAGGACATCGAGGTTGAACTTCCACCGAAAGCCCGCTTGCCTACGGCTTAAGCTCTTCAGCAGAAAGCCGCGAAGCCTTTCCGAGGCGATATGCTCGCCGAGTAGGGTGTCCGCCTCCTTGTAGCTGCTGATGGATTCTAGGGGGAGGTGCTGCAGAATGGAGATGATGCTCCTATGCTCCTCGAAGATGTGCCGCTTATGGCGGGCGTTGGTGCTGCCAAGGGGCGAAATGTCGACCACCACCATTCGCCGAACCTTGCTGGGGTACATTAAGCCGAGCTGCATTACCACCTTTCCACCCATCGAGTGCCCAACTAGAATAGGCTTTTCAATACAATTATCCTCGATGAATTCGTTTAGATCTAGCGCCATTGCCTCGTAGCTGTGGAGGGGGGAGTGGGGCGAGCTGCCGTGGTTCCTAAGGTCGACAAGGTAGATGCTGAAGTGCTTCTCTAGCATCTTGGCAACCGATAGCCAGTTGTCCGACGAGCCGTAAAGCCCGTGTACAATGATTAAAGGGTACCCGTTGCCAGTATGCCGCGAGAATAACTTCATGCTACTTCAACTGGTTGAGGTAGCGCTTTATGGTTTCCTCCATCCCCAGGTATAGCGCGTCGGATATGAGCGCATGCCCAATGGATACTTCGTCAAGTCCGGGGATGTTCTTGTAGAAGTATGCTAGGTTTTCGAGGCTGAGGTCGTGACCGGCATTTAGCCCAATCCCCAATCGGTTGGCCTCTTTGGCGGCTTCAACAAATGGCTTAATGGCAAGCTCCCGGTCTTGAGGGTATAGGGTTGCGTAGGGCTCGGTGTAGAGTTCAATGCGGTTTGTGCCCGTTTCTAGCGCGTGCTGCACCATCTCCACATCCGGATCAACAAATATCGAAACCCGAATGCCCTTTTGCTGGAAGATCTTTACCGCATCCGTAAGGAATGCCTTGTTGGCTTTTGTGTCCCAACCCGCGTTCGATGTAATGGCAGTAGGAGGGTCTGGAACAAGCGTTACCTGGGTGGGCACCACCTCGAGCACTAGGTCGATGAACTCCTTGCAGGGGTAGCCCTCTATGTTGAATTCGGTGGTCACCACCTTCTTTAAATCGCGTACATCCTGATAGCGGATATGCCTTTCGTCGGGACGAGGATGGACGGTAATGCCTTGCGCTCCGAATTTCTCGCAGCGAATGGCTGCCTCTACAACATTCGGGGTATTCCCGCCACGCGCGTTTCGAATTGTGGCAATTTTATTTATATTTACACTTAGCTTAGTCATTGCTGTACCGTTTTTGTTAGTAGTAGTGCAAATTTAGGAGAAATATTCATGAAGTTATCTGCCGATTTGGTGTCTGATATGATTCCTGCGTTAAAAATTACCGACACAGGAGGTAAAGCCCTTGCGCTGATGGAGGTATTTAAGGTGTCGCATTTGCCGGTGGTGGATAGCAACAAGCTTGTAGGGCTGATTTCCGAGTCCGACATCCTCGATATGAACGACCCCGAAGTGCCAATAAGCGGCTACAAACTTAGCTGCGGGAGCAACTTCGTCGAGGATAATGTTCCAATTTTTGACGTTCTTTCAATGGCATCCAGCCTAAGCTTATCGGTTATCCCCGTTGTAAATGCCGAAAAGGAATACGCGGGGGCAATATCGGTGTCGGAACTAGTCGTAAAGTTTGCCGAAAACTCCTCGTTCGAGAATCAAGGCGGAATCATTGTTCTTCGGATGGGGATTAAGGATTACTCATTGGCACATGTGGCGCAAATGGTCGAGTCTAACGAGGCAAAGATTCTATTCTCCTACTTAACCATCATTCCCGACTCTTCGATGGTCGAGCTAACCATAAAGGTGAATACGACCGATCTTACCTCAATCGTACAAACCTTCAACCGCTATAGCTACAATGTAGTGGAGGTTTATAATGCAAGCAACGACATGGATGATCTGTTAGATGAGCGTTACGACCAGCTCATGAAATTCCTTAACCTGTAAATGATGGAAGATCGCATTCGCATCGCCGTATACGGGCGTCCCCTTAGCAGCCCCCGAATTTCAGATATTCTTCAGTTCCTCTCAAAGCTCAATACCATTTCGACGTTGTACATATCCAAAGACTTTCTTGATTCGCTAAGCAGCTTCACCATCGCCCACGGGCATACGTACCTAGGTGCTGACGATTTTCCAGAGGTTGACGTGCTGGTAAGCATTGGGGGTGATGGAACATTGCTCGATTGCGTTTCGCTGGTTCGCGATACCAATATTCCAATCTGGGGGATAAACATTGGCAGGTTGGGTTTCTTAACTTATACCTCACTAGACGATGTTGACGATGCCCTCGAAGCCTTATTGAATAAGGAGTACGTCATCGAGTCTCGTTCAATGATCGAGGTAGAAACTGGCAGCTCCCGTCCATCCTTCCCCTCCGCCCTGAATGAGGTAACGGTACAGAAGCAGGATGCCTCGATGATTACCGTTCATGCATATATTGATGAAGAGTTCTTGGGTACTTACTGGGCTGATGGCGTTATTGTGGCAACACCAACCGGTTCTACCGCCTATTCGATGAGTATTGGAGGGCCGATTGTAGATCCTAATTCAAACGTATTTGTTGTTTCTCCCATAGCTCCGCATAATCTAAACATGCGACCTTTAGTGCTCCCCGACACCTCTAAGCTACGTTTAGAGGTCGAATCCCGTACAGGGTATGCAATCTGGTCTATGGATAACCATAGGTTCGTTGTTCCTAGTGGGGCGTCGCTTCACCTGAAGAAATCGGAAACTTGTATAAAATTTATTAAGTTTAGAGGAGGTAATTTTTGTATTAATCTAAGGAATAAACTTTTGTGGGGACTCGATAAGCGGAATTAGTAATTTAGGGGATGTAAGGCGTAGAGTTTTATTTTTTTATGATAGTTTTGCTTGGCATAGTGTTGGAAAAAAAGAGTAGATGAGAAGGTCGCTGGTTGTTATACTGTTTATCTCAATTTCTTGGGTAGGTTATTCTCAAGTTAACCAAAAGACGGTTAAGGAATTTGGGGTTGGTTTGTCAATGCTTACTGGATACACTGATATCGGTGGGGCAGAGGGGGCAAGTGCTCAAAGTATTACTGAGTTTTCCCAAATGTCAAAGAGAGTAGGTGTTGTCGGGTACTACAAGTACAATATTAATCCTAGGTATTCTATTAAGCTTAATGGAACCGTTGGGTTACTTGCTGGTACCGATAAGGGGTCGAGAAATGAGGGAAGAGGTTATAGCTTTTCTTCGTTTATACTAGATGTCTCTGTTATTGGAGTGTATTATATCGTAGCGGAAAAGGAACCTTTCTTTTTTAAGTCTTCGCTTCGGCGACAAGGATGGAGTAGGAATGTATATCCATCACTTTACATTCAGGCGGGGATCGGGGCATGCATATATACACCATCACCAAATGATAAGCTTAAAAACGCTACTTTAGTTGGCTATGAAGGAGGAAAAACAGCAACACCTGTCTTTCCTGTAGGGTTGGGAAGCACTTTGCCAATATCACGGGATGTCCGCTTTTTTCTTGAAACAAACTATGTTTTCACCTTGACGGATTACCTTGATGGTTATAACAATCCGCTATATTCAAAAAGTAAAGATTCTTATATGACAATAACTGCTGGACTTGTTTACCAAATTGGAAATGAGAAAACGAACTGGAGAAAGTCACGATTGTATCGACGGTAATGAAGCATAGCCGATGTTTAAATATCTTCGTAACCATTATATCTTTTGTTCTCTCGTTTCAGGCACGTGGGCAAGAAGTTCATGAAGTTGGATTGCAAGGTGGGGCAAGCACGTACCTTGGCGATTTTAATCATATCAATATTTTAAAATCCCCCTCATTTTATGGGGGAGCCTTTTATCGTCGGTTGCTTAGCGACTACAGCTGCATTCGCATTTCTGCCGGAGCAGGTACCCTTTCTGGAAGTTCAAAAAATCGTGATGGTTTTCTTCCAAGTATTCCTCCTGATATCGAATTCCACCAATTATACTTCAATCTCGATGTAAAATATGAGGTAAACTTCATTCCTTTTAATCCATTAAAGGCGAAGGATGATTTTTTTTCACCATATTTGTTCGTTGGAATGGGGTGTTACTTTTACGATGGAACTTTTGTGCCTGCAATCCCGTTCGGAGCAGGTGTGAAATTAGCAGCATCACCCCGTTTGACTATGGGGGTTGAACTCCAATTTTCTAAAACTTTTTACGATAAGTTGGACGGATATGCTAATTTAACTTCCAGTAAATCGGTATTCATTAATAACGACTGGTTTGTGTTTTACGGTTTGGTAGTATCCTATCGGTTGAAATTGGGGCAAAAAACTTGTCCTGCATACTTATAAATAGCGAATGAAGAAAATGTCAGTTGAGTCTGTTGATAAGAGTAGAGTGCCGCAGCACGTTGCAATTATTATGGATGGAAACGGGAGATGGGCTAGAAAGTTAGGAAACCAACGCTTATTTGGTCACAAAAAGGGGGTGAACTCTGTTATAACAACGGTGGAGATTGCTTCGGAACTTGGAGTGAAATACCTTACCCTTTATGCTTTCTCGACTGAAAATTGGTCTCGTCCAAAGGAAGAGGTCGATGGTCTAATGTCCCTGTTGGTATCAACCATCGAATCAGAAACGCCCAACTTAAATAAGAATAACATAAGACTTACTGCAATTGGCGATTTAGATTCGCTCCCGGCAGGCGTGTCCGAAAGACTTCGTAAGGCTATCAGTAATACATCCGAGAATACAGGTGTGGTGCTTACCTTAGCACTCAGCTATAGTGCCCGATGGGAGATTCTAAAGGCTGTGAAGGATATTTGTCGGGAAGTAAGAAATGGCAACCTCGATATTGAAGCAATAAACGAGCAATCATTTCCGTTATATCTTACAACACGTGAAACGCCCGATCCAGAGTTGATCATTAGAACTAGTGGAGAGCAACGAATTAGCAACTTTTTGCTTTGGCAGTGTGCCTATTCAGAGTTCTATTTTTCGCCGGTATTGTGGCCCGATTTTAACAAAGAAGAGTTTGTAAAAGCCATCGTTGACTACCAGAAAAGGGAGCGACGTTTTGGTAAGACAAGTGACCAAGTGAGTAAGTAAAAGGTATAAGTCTAACTTCATTATTCATAATAATGCAAAGAAGAGCATTTTTTCTCTTATTGTTTTTGCTGTTTGCGGGCAATCTTTTTGCTCAAGATCAGACGGTTGATATTGAGCTAAACTACGAGAAACCCCAAAAGTACGTAGTCGAAGATATCTCTATAGAAGGCATTAAATATTTAGATCCTGATCTTTACATTGGTGTTACTGGTATTGCTAAGGGCGATACTGTAACTCTGCCAGGAGACGTGTTTGCGCGTGCCGTAAAGAAACTTTGGGAACAAGACCTTTTTGGTGATGTGAAGATACGTGTTGCCAAAGTAGAGAACGATAGGATTTGGCTGAAGGTAGACTTGGTAGAAAAGCCCCGCTTGTACAATTGGGACTTTAAAGGCGCAAAGAAGTCGGAGGTGACAGATTTGAATGAAAAACTTAAGCTTAAGCGAGGTACTACTATTACCGAGTTTATGCTTAATACAACCTCAGATTTGATTAAAAAGTATTACATCAATAAAGGTTTTCTAAATGTAGGTGTGAACATTACCCAAAAGCCTGATACGGTAGTTCAGAATACGGAGCATTTGCTTTTCAACATAACGAAGAATAAGAAGGTAAAAATTAAGGATGTCGTTTTTGATGGTAATGTGAACTATACCGATGAACGTTTGAGAAGAGTGCTAAAAAAGACACACCGTCGTGACTGGAATATCTTTAACGTATCAAAGTATATCAAGAGCGATTACGAAGCTGATAAAAAGGAATTGATCGATTTTTATGAGCAAAAAGGTTATCGCGACGCAAAGATTATCGGTGACTCTGTTTATCGTGTAAGCGATGATCGTATTGCAATAAAAATTAAAATAGAAGAAGGTCATAGGTATTATTTCCGATCTATTAATTGGGTTGGGAATACTAAGAATACAGCAGAAGAATTAGGATCATTGCTCAAAATTAGAAAGGGCGATTACTATGACAGAGTAGCCCTAGATAAGCGCTTGAATACCGATGAGGAATCTGTAGCAAGTATTTATCAAAATCAAGGTTACCTATTCTTTAACGCAACACCAATTGAGGTAAAGGTAGACAGCGATTCTGTTGATGTCGAAATTCGTGTTAACGAGGGTAAGCCCGCCACAATTTCCTATATTAGCATTGCAGGTAACGATAGAACTAATGAGCACGTTATTCGTAGGGAGTTGCAAACAAAACCTGGAGATTTGTACCGAAAGGATAATGTGGTAAACTCTATCCGATATTTGGGGCAACTTGGGCACTTTGATGCAGAAAAACTTGGGGAAGGAATTCAGATGGATCCGAACCAGCAGGAGAGTACTGTAGGAATTAAGTATACCGTTAGCGAGAAATCGAATGATCAACTTGAACTTTCTGGAGGCTGGGGTGGTAACATGTTTGTAGGTTCAGTTGGCTTACGATTCAACAACTTCTCAGCTCGACGAATTTTCGAAAAGGGTGCATGGCGTCCAATACCAACAGGCGATAGCCAATCGCTTTCGCTTCGTGCTCAAACCAACGGTTCTTATTATAAAGCCTTTTCTGCTAGTTTTACTGAACCTTGGTTAGGAGGAAAGAAACCTCAATCGCTATCTGTATCGCTATTCTATCAAGTACAGACTAACGGGTATTATTTCTACCAATCCGGCGATCAGTCTTTCAAGGTGATTGGAGGTTCTGTCGGACTAGGGCGTCGTTTGAATTGGCCAGATAATTTCTTTACACTGTCGACTTCTATAAATGCGGAAGTATACAAACTGAAGGATTGGAACAGTTTTATTATAACTAATGGTACGTCTACGAACCTTAGTTTGGCAACTGCGCTATCTCGTAACTCTACGCTAAATCCTATTTATCCTCGTGAAGGATCGGAATTGTCGATTTCGCTAAAGGCTACCTTCCCATATTCGTTGGTTAATGGGAAAAATTATACGCTCTACAACGAGGAAACAAAAACGGGAATGCCTGACAGTGAGCGTTACCGTTGGGTAGAATACTATAAGGTTGGATTTAAAGGAACTTTCTATCAGAGCATATTCAAGGATCTTGTACTTGCTGTAAAAGGACAATTCGGATACCTTGGTATGTATAACTCCAAGGTTGGATATTCTCCTTTCGAAAGTTTCATAGTTGGTGGTGATGGTCTTAGTGGATATGCAATGTATGGCACAGAAACTATTGGTTTACGTGGTTATGAAAACGAGTCTGTAACTCCTAGGTATTCCTACAGAACGTCTGTGCAATCGGTGTCGACAATAAATAAGGCAAATGTGTACGATAAGTTCTGTGCAGAACTTCGTTACCCAATTACGCTTACACCTCAATCATCTATCTACGTTTTGGGATTCTTTGAAGCTGGTAATGCATGGCAAGACATCAAACAATATAATCCATTCCAAGTGGTAAGATCTGCTGGTGTTGGTGCTCGTATCTTCCTTCCAATGATTGGTATGTTAGGTATCGACTGGGCATATGGTTTTGATGATCTTCCACAAACACCTGGTGCTGGAGGAAGCAACTTCCACTTCGTAATAGGTATGCCAACCAACTAATTTTTTGATGATGATGAAAAGGTATTTACTTCTAACCACCTTGATGTTGCTCTGCATGTTTGGGTATAGCCAAAAGTATGCGGTGGTTGATTCGGAGTATATCCTGAAAAAAATACCGAACTATAAGGCAGCACTTGAGCAACTCGATAAGCTTGCGCAGCTGTATCAAAAAGATGTGCAGACGAAGTTCGATGATGTAGATCAAGCCTATCGCGCCTATCAGGCAGAGAAGGTGCTGCTCACAGAATCGCAAAAGAGAAGTCGTGAAGCAGAACTACAAAAAAAAGAGTTGGATGCAAACGAGCTGCAACGGAAATACTTTGGTCCTGAAGGTGTGATGTTAAAGAAAAGAGAAGAACTACTTAAACCATTTTACGATCAGGTTTTTAGTGCTGTAAAAGAGTTAGCCACTGATGGTGGGTATTCCTTAATCCTTGATAAAGCCAATAATCCTTCGGTAATGTTTGCAAGTTCTAAAATCGACAAAAGCGATGAAGTTTTGCAGAAACTAGGTTATAAGTAATTTTTGAAATGTATATTTGCGTAAAACGAAAAAGAACTATTAAAATGAAAAACGGAATTAAGGCGCTTCTACTAATTTGCGCTGTTCTTGTAGGTGGAGCCGCTTTTGGACAAAACCTAAAATTTGGGGTTATCAACTCTCAAGAGGTAATCTCTAAAATGCCAGAAAGAGACTCTGCTGAAGCTAAGTTGATGAAGTTAAGAAACGAGCTGGGTTCTCAAATAGAATCACTTCAGGTTGAACTAAACCAAAAATATCAGGCTTTCGTTCAGGGTAGAGATAAGATGGCCGATCTAGTTCGTCAGAACAAGGAAAAGGAGATACAAGATTTGCAACAACGTGTTCAAGAATATGGCCAGAATGCAGAAGCTGAACTTAGCAAGCAGCAAGGTGCGCTTCTAAAACCAATTGTTGAAAAGATTACTGAGGCAATTAAGGCTGTAGGTAAGGCTAACGGTTTTGCTTACATATTTGATACTGCTGTTCCTTCGCTTGCTTACTACGATACAACAATGGCTGTTGATGTTTTGCCTTTAGTTGTAAAGCAGCTTGGTATTAAAGATAAACCTGCTGAAAAGCCAGCAGAAAAGCCAGCTGCTCCCTCAAAAAAGAAATAAGTGAAATAATGTATACCTTTAAGCCACCCTTTTGAGGGTGGCTTTTTTTGTTACTAGAAGTTTGAAAATGAAACAGCCTATCGGTGTTTTCGATTCTGGCGTTGGAGGTCTCTCGGTATGGAGAGAGATTGCCGCGCTACTCCCCAATGAGAATATCATTTACTTTGCGGATAACGCAAACTGTCCTTATGGACCTAAAAGCCAAAAGGAGGTGATTGAACTTTCTGAGGCTATTGTGAAGTTTTTTATATCGAAAAATGTAAAGTTGATTGTTGTCGCCTGCAACACGGCAACTGCTGCGGCTATCGACTACTTGAGGGCGAACTACGAATTGCCATTTGTTGGAATGGAACCTGCCGTAAAACCAGCTGCTATTCTTACAAAAACAAAGTGTGTTGGGATTCTGGCAACAGCAGGGACTCTTGGAGGAAAGCTGTTTAAAGCCACAACCGAAAGGTATGCTTCGGATATAAAGGTTGTAAAACAGGTAGGGACAGGATTGGTAGAGCTTGTGGAGAACGGAAATCAGTATAGCAAGAAGGCGGAGGAACTACTAGAGAAGTATGTGCTGCCTATGATTAAAAAGGGGGCAGACCATATTGTTCTTGGATGTACCCATTATCCCTTTTTCCGTCCTTTGGTTGATAGAATAGCGGGGGAGGGCGTTACCATTATTGATCCGGCACCTGCGATAGCCCGTAGGGTGAATGATATTTTGGAGGATCAGCAACTGAATGCTTTAGATAACGATGCTCCAAAATACCATTTTTACTCTAGCGGAGCTTCTTCGACAATGAAGACGCTGCTTGAAGATGTTTTACACGTTGATACTTCCAAGGTAGTGCTAGAGGAAAATGTAGCGCTTTAGCTATTCCTCGTCTTTATACCAGCTGGCGTACATTAGGTAGTTGTTCGCAATTTTGTTGATCATCTCCTTGGTTTGCTCTGGATCAACCTTCTTTACGAACTTTGCGGGAACTCCTGCGTAGATGCTACCTGGCTCAATAATCGTATTGCTCAGGACTAGCGCATTGGCTGCAATGATGCTGTTCTCGCCAATTACGGCACCGTCGAGGATCGTGCTGCCCATTCCAAGTAGAACGTTATCCTTTATGGTTGCTCCGTGGATGGTTACGTTATGCCCAATGGAGACGTTGTCGCCGATGTGGATCTTAGACTTCTCGTAGAGGCAGTGTAGCACTGATCCGTCCTGGATGTTTACCTTGTTTCCGATGGTAATGGTATTTACATCGCCGCGAAGTACGGCGTTAAACCAGATGCTGCAGTCGTTTCCCATGATAACCTCGCCAACAATGGTGGCGTTTTCGGCAATAAAGCAGTTCTCTCCAATAACAGGGGTATATCCCCTAACCGATCTGATGTAAGGCATATTCTTCGATTTTATTTTGTGGGGCAAAGGTAGCAGTACCGTTAAGGAAACGCTGCTGTTTCAACTAAAATAAGGATACTTTATACTATGTTGTATTGCATGTTTGCTTGTATCTAACAATTGTATGGCTTCGTATTCGATAAAGCTAAGCATGTTAAGAAACATGTTGCGTCATGTGATAAAGTGTAACTAAATATCGCTCTTTAACTTTCATTTGTACGACTATTTCTTTGAGATGATAAAAAAGTGAAATAAATAGAGGCTAGTATTTCAAAATCACTAATTTTGCCGCAAGTAAAATCATAATTCGGTTTTCAAAACGAGACTAAATAGTGCTGCATCGGGCAGCATGCTGACCTAAAAGAATTAATTATGGATGCAAAGGAAAGATGCTTAGAGTTGGAAGACGTGGTAATCCGGTTTTCAGGAGACTCGGGCGACGGAATGCAGCTTACGGGAACGTTGTTCTCTGAAACCTCTGCGCTGTTAGGAAATGGTGTATCAACCTTTCCTGATTATCCTGCTGAGATTCGTGCTCCACAAGGTACGGTTGCTGGTGTATCTGGCTTCCAGGTTCATTTTGGAAGTCACCCGGTGGCTACTCCTGGCGATTTTTGCGATGTGCTAGTGGCAATGAACCCTGCTGCGCTTAAGGCTAATGCAAGATGGACCAAAAGAGGTGGTACAATCATTCTCGATGTTGATGCATTTAGCGAAAAGGGGCTACAACGCGCTGGATTTGTTACCAGCGATCCTGTTGCCGAGTTAAAGCTAGAGGACTACGTTGTTATTTTTGCTCCAATCACTTCGCTTACCAAGGAAGCGCTTAAGGATACTGGGCTGGACAATAAGAGCATCATCCGCAGCAAGAACATGTTTGCTCTTGGTATCTGCTACTGCATGTTTAACCGTCCGCTAAACTTTACCGAAAAGTACTACGAGGTTAAGTTTAGGAAGAAACCTGAGATTGTTGAAGCCAACAAGAAGGTGCTTCAGGCTGGTTTCAACTATGCTGCCAACACCCACTCTATTGCAAGTACCTACAAGGTGGCTCCTGCCGTTCGCGAGAAGGGAACCTACCGTAACATAAATGGTAATACGGCTACCGCTTGGGGCTTAATTGCTGCTGCCGAGAAATCGGGTCGCGAGCTGTTCTGCGGCTCTTACCCCATTACTCCTGCTACCGATATCCTTCAGGAACTAGCCAAAAGAAAGGAACTAGGCATTAAGACTCTTCAAGCAGAGGATGAAATTGCCGGTATCTGTACCTCGATTGGTGCTGCCTTTGCGGGCGATTTCGCGGTTACCTCAACTTCGGGTCCTGGTCTTTCGCTTAAGTCGGAGGCGCTTGGTCTTGCAGTGATAACCGAGCTTCCTTTGGTGGTTGTTAACGTTCAACGTGGAGGTCCTTCTACGGGTCTTCCTACCAAAACCGAGCAGTCGGACCTAATGCAGGCGCTTTGGGGACGTAACGGCGAGGCACCCATGGTAGTTGTTGCCGCAAGCACTCCATCGGACTGCTTCCACTACGCATTTTATGCAAGTAAGATTGCGCTGGAGCACATGACCCCTGTGTTGCTGCTTACCGATGGCTTCATTGCGAATGGTTCGCAGCCTTGGCGCATCCCAAGCATGAGCGACTATCCTGCCATAAACCCACCAATTGTACCTGCCGGCGATGCCGACTACATGCCATACAAGCGCGACGAGAAGCTTAGCCGCCGTTGGGCTGTGCCTGGAACTCCTGGGTTGGAGCACCGCGTTGGCGGTCTCGAAAAGGACTTCCTGAAGGGAACCGTATCGCACGATCCTATTAACCACCAAAAAATGGTTGACGTTCGTGCCGCTAAGGTTGCCAAGGTTGCCGACTATATCCCCGAGCAGGAGGTATTCGGCGATCAGGAGGGCGAGCTGCTGGTTGTTGGCTGGGGCGGAACCTACGGTCACCTCTACTCGGCCGTTAAGGAGCTGCGCAAGCAGGGAAAGAGCGTTAGCTTAGCGCATTTCAACTATATCAACCCACTTCCACGCAACACCCAGGAGGTGCTGAAGCGCTACAAGAAGATTATTGTTTGCGAGCTGAATTTGGGACAATTCGCCAACCACCTGCGCATGAACTTCCAGGAGTTTGAGTACCTACAGTTCAACAAGGTTCAAGGATTACCATTCTCGGTAGTTGAGTTGGTAGAGAAGTTTAACGAAGTATTGGAGGGATAATAGCCATGTCAGAAATTTGCAACAAGTATACAGCCCAAGATTTTAAGAGCGATCAAGAGGTAAGATGGTGCCCCGGGTGTGGCGACCATGCTATTCTAGCCTCCGTTCAAAAGGCATTGCCTGAGGTAGCCGAGGCGCTTAACTATACTAAGGAACGCTTTACCTTCGTTTCCGGTATCGGCTGCTCGTCGCGCTTCCCCTACTACATGGACACCTACGGATTCCACGGAATCCACGGTCGTGCTGCGGCAATTGCCACAGGGGTAAAGGTGGCCAATCCTAAGCTATCGGTTTGGGAGATCACCGGCGATGGCGATGCCCTTGCCATTGGTGGTAACCACTTCATCCACGCCGTTCGCCGTAACATCGACATCAACATCATCCTATTTAATAACGAGATCTACGGGCTGACCAAGGGGCAGTACTCGCCAACCTCGAAGCTGGGCATCATCACCAAAACATCACCTTTTGGTACGGTGGAGCACCCATTCATGCCAGGAGAACTGGTGCTTGGCGCACGCGGTACCTTCTTTGCCCGCTCGCTCGACGTGGAGGTTAACCTTACCAAGGACTGCATGGTGGCTGCCGCTAAGCACGACGGCACATCGGTGGTAGAGGTGCTTCAGAACTGCGTGATCTTTAACGATGGAACGCATGCCGGATTTGTGGATAAGAGCGTTCGCGAGGATAGAACCATTGTTCTACGCCACGGCGAGCCCATGATCTTCGGCAAGGATAAGGATAAGGGGCTTGTGCTCGATGTTGAGAACATGAACATGAAGGTGGTGAAGCTGGGCGAAAACGGCATCACCGAAAAGGACATCATGGTGCACAACGCCAAGAATCCTAACCCCGGTATCCACATGATGCTGGTTAACATGAAGTCTCCTGAGCTTCCTGTTGCCCTTGGTGTGATCCGTGCCGTTAAGGATTCGACCTACGACGATAACGTTCGCGATCAGGTGCTCGAAGTGATGAAGAAGGCGAAGATCCACAACGTGGACGAGCTGCTTCGTAGCGGAGATACCTGGGAGGTGGAGTAACCCCCCCTTCCGCTGAAAAAATATGCTACTAAGGCTGCCTGCTACCCGCGGGCAGCCTTTTTTGTGTGCTGATACGTGGGGGCGGATGCTCTTCTAGGTGTTTTTTTGAGGTATTTACAGCAAAGAAAAGCTCTTCTAAACCTCAAATGGGGGATTTCCTAGCAGTAAAATACTCTTTCTAATCTTTTTTCGGTAAGCTGCTAGGTGTAAAGTTGGCCTACTTTAGCAGTTGGCGGACTTTACACGTGTAAAGTCAATCGAAGCAAAGTTTTTTATCACTTTACAGGTGTAAAGTTGAACGATTATTGGTTTTTGAAAACATTACACGTGTAAAGTTGATGGTTTGGCAATTTTGGTAGACTTTACACGTGTAAAGTCGGTTTCCTATAAGGTTTAGGCGACTTTACACTTGTGATGTTGTCCTTTTGTTATTAGCGGGAGGATTTTATGCCTGCTATTGTCGTCGAAAAAGAATCTTATACCTTTTCCCGGTGCAAAAATGTGCTATCTCTTTTTTGTGGAGGCTTTCTTCGGCGTGTAGAGGTGATAAAAAGTAAAAATAGAAGAAAGACTGTGCTAAGTTTATCTTAATAGCTTTATATTAGTCTCTAGAAGGTTAATACCCCTAAAAACATCAGCATGATTAAGCCGTTGTTGTACCGCAGGCTATCGCTTTATGAGAAGCTGGCCTTTGCTAGCGAGGTTATATCGGTATTCGATTCGGAGTTTGGAAGTATTCCTGAACTTATGCCGCTGGTATCTCAGGTGAAAGATGACTACAGCGTTGTACGGCAGGCCTCGATTTGGCTTAGCCATCCAGAGTTAACCCAAGCGGTGAGGAACGGCGATGCGCTGCGCGACTTGGGGGTGCGCACGCTCAAGTACGTAGCTTCGCAAAGCCTTAGACGCAGCGATGCCGCATGGGTGGCTGCTGGCAAACTGATCCTTCAAGCCTTCCATGATTTTGGCGACGATATGGCCAGCAGCTCCACGGCAAGCGAATCGGCGGAGGTCAGTAATTTGCTGGCTGCGTTCGACCGCAACGCTGATCTGCGCGCTGCCGTTAGCACCATTGGGTGCGATGCGTGGCTGCAGGATATCCGCGATGGGGAACAACAGGTAAAGCAGGCGATTGCCAATCGCGATGCTGTGCAGGCAGAGGAGCCCCAGTCGCCGGCCTACAAGCTGGCGTTTCAGCTGGTGAAAAGCCTTTCGAAGCTATTCCGCTTTATCAACGTGAAGCTGGAGTTCGAGCAAACGTCCGAGCTGGTTGCGCTGTCGCACCGCATTAACGAGATTGTAGGCCGCTACCGCGCCAACGTCAAGCACCGACAGACGCTGCGGAAGCAGGCCAAGGAGAAGAAGGCTGCCGAACAGCAGGCAAGCGAGAAGACGGAAACCGACGAGGGCTAAGCTCGGCAGTGGCTGCTGTTTGGTGATTAGTCATTATGCTAGTGGCGATGCCAGTAACCTACATGCTATAATCAAGGTGCGTTATCCCCTCCATGGGAGGGGTAGGGGTGGGTTACTCGTTAAAATCATCATATCTACCTCACTTAGCGTTCTTACTCACCCCTACCTCCCGCCTAAGCGGGAGGATTACCTGCTACGATTATGCATTTCGGATTTGAGAAGCATCCTAACCTCAACGGCCATGGGCAAAAGCCATCATCAACCCGCCAAGTACGAAAAAAGATGATCTACCAATTGCCGCTACAGTACCTTGTAGGGCCGGTTCTGGCGATCCTCACGGCCAATGTTACCCGGTAAGCCGCTAAATGCTTATATTTGCAGCTCAAAAAAACCGAAACAGATGAAAGCATATGTATTTCCTGGGCAAGGTGCTCAGTTTGTCGGAATGGGGAAGGACTTGTACGAGAACGTGCCCCAAGCAAAGGAACTTTTCGAAAAGGCAAATGAAATTTTAGGCTTCCGCATAACCGATTTGATGTTTAACGGTACCGACGAGGATCTGAAGCAGACCAAGGTTACCCAACCTGCCATCTTCCTTCACTCGGTAATTCTGGCAAAGTCGTTAGGTGACGATTTTAAGCCCGAGATGGTAGCAGGTCACTCGCTTGGCGAATTCTCTGCGCTTGTAGCAGCAGGTGCGCTTAGCTTCGAGGATGGACTTCGCCTGGTGGCCGCTCGTGCCAACGCCATGCAAAAGGCTTGCGAGCAAAACCCATCGACTATGGCTGCCGTGCTTGCCCTCGACGATGCTAAGGTTGAAGAAATCTGCGCCTCTATTGATGGCGTTGTTGTTCCTGCCAACTACAACTGCCCCGGACAGCTGGTAATTTCGGGAGCCAACGAGGCTATCGATGCTGCCTGCGAGGCCCTAAAGGCTGCCGGCGCAAAGCGCGCGCTTAAGCTTCCTGTTGGTGGCGCATTCCACTCTCCACTTATGGAGCCCGCACGTGTTGAGCTAGAGGCCGCCATCGAGGCAACCGCCGTTAGCAAGCCAATCTGCCCCGTTTACCAAAACGTAGATGCTAAGCCATACACCGATCCAGCACAGATTAAGAAGAACTTGGTTGCACAGTTAACCGCTCCTGTTCGTTGGACCCAAACCGTTCAGAACATGGTTGCCGATGGCGTTTCTTCATTCGTTGAGCTTGGACCCGGAAAGGTTCTTCAAGGTTTGGTAAACAAAATCGCTAAGGATATCCCAGCCGAAAGCAAGCAGTCGCTTTAGGCTTTAGCAACGATACAAAAAAGGAGAGCCCCGATAATTTCGGGGCTCTCCTTTTATATATGCGGTTCATCCTACAAGTTTTCGAGGATGGGCTTTGTCGATTCCTTGAGGACGCCTACCGAGTGCGCCAGCTTCTGCTGCTCCTCGTCGTTCAGCTGCAGCTCTATCACCTCGGTGACACCCGCGCGTCCAACAACCGCAGGCACGCCAATAAAGATGTTGTTCTGTCCGTACTCCCCACCTAGGAATGACGATACGGAAAGGATGGAGCGCTCGTCGTTCAGGATAGCCTTGATGATGCGGGTAAGTGCCATCCCAATGCCGTAGTAGGTTGCCCCCTTACGCTCGATGATGTGGTAGGCGGCATCGCGCACCTTCACGAAGATTTGCTCGAGGTCCTCCTTGCGGTACTTGCCGTGGCTCTGCTCGATGATGTCCTCCACCTGGCGAACGCCAATAAGGGCGTGGCTCCAAGCGGCAAACTCGGTGTCGCCATGTTCGCCCATGATGTAGGCGTGCACGTTGCGGGGGTCAACGTCGAAGTAACTCGAGAGCTCGTGGCGTAGGCGAGCCGTATCGAGGGTGGTGCCCGAGCCAATCACGCGGTTCTTGGGTAGCCCCGAAACCTTCCAAGCCACGTTGGTGAGGATGTCTACCGGGTTGGTGGCAATTACCAGGATGCCGTTAAAGTAGTTTGACATGATCTGCTTAACGATGCCCTTCATGATTTGGGCGTTGCGCTCGAGCAGCTCGAGGCGCGTCTCGCCGGGCTTTTGGTTGGCACCAGCGGTAATCACAACAACATCGCACATGCGGCAGTCGGAGTAGTCGCCAGCTCTGATCTTGGTGCGCGAAGGGGCAAAAGGAATACCGTGGGCAATGTCCATGGCCTCGCCTTCGGCCTTGTCCTTGTTTACGTCGATTAGGATTATCTCGCCAGTAATACCTTGGTTTACCATTGCGTAGGCAAACGAGGTTCCAACAAAGCCTGTCCCAACTAGGGCTACACGATTTACGTTACTAACCATATCTATATTGTTTTTATTTCGATTGGGTGAATGGCAGAACAACCGTCTCCATTCAAAGTTTTGAAGGTAGCGATCTTGATGGAAAGAACTAGCAAAATTGCAGGGCATGTACCCATCTTAACCTTTAATTTATCGAAAATGGGAGATGCGGATGCTTACAGATTCGGGGTGCTTTCTGGTTGTACCGCCAGAATATCTCTTGGCATGATTTCCATATCTGGGGAGAAGCATGCTCCGCACATCTGCATTTAATGGGGGTGGTACGAGCTTTCCGTTTGGTTCATACTTCGATTCTTCATTTATTTGGGGGTCGATTATGGGGCGTAAGATTTATGGAGGTCTGAGATGGACGATCTCCAGATAGCTGAATTAATTGTTTCATAGATAAAATTCGATAACGATGAAAAGAGTAGTAACCTTTTTTGCAGTATTGCTGGTAGTGCTTGCTGCAACGGTGGCTCAGGCAAAAACTACCAGTGCCACCATAAAAACAACCATCCAGTGCTCGTCGTGCGAGAAGCGGATTATGAAGAACCTTCCATTCGAAAAGGGAATCACAGATGTGAAGGTAGATGTGGACAAGCAAACCGTGTGGGTGGAGTACAACGACACCAAGACAGACCTGAAGAAGATAAAAGAGGCTATTGCCAAGCTAGGCTACGATGCCGATGATGTTAAGCGTGATGCTAAAGCCTACGAGAAGCTGCCCGCCTGCTGTAAGGAGAATTCGGGCCTAGGCAAGCACTAGCGCTTCACCTGCAAAAAGACTCAAAACCCCATCCTTCCTGATGAAGAATGGGGTTTTGTTTTAGGCTTATTATGCCTACTTTAGCGCCCCGATTCAGTATAGAGAATAATTATACTATAGGCTAAAAAACATAGTGGGGAAATTACGAATGGAAAATAGGTACATAACCAATTATCTGCAAATCGAGATCGATTCTCAAAATGGATGTTTAGTTCAAACATGGACAGGCTACTGTACCCCGGAAGAGTTTCGTGAAGGACAGCAAAAATCGTTGGATTTGTTTGTGGAAAACCATTGCGTACATTTTGTAAGCGATACAACCAATGCCTGTCCGTTGAAAAAAGAGGACATAGATTGGGTCTCCCGAAATATCACTCCGAAGCTGCGTAATGCGGGAATGGCTGTCATTAACATTGTCCTTTCATCGAGCGCCTATACCCGGTTAACCCTTGAAATGCTTGAGGAGGTAGATCGCGATATAAATAATATACCAATGAGGTTTTTTGGCTCGCTAGAGCGTGCGTTGGACTCCATTTAGGGTTTAAAACAAAGGGGATTTTACAGATCCCCTTTGCTCTATTATTCGATTAGTTTTTTCTGTTTAATCCTTACGAATACTGCGTAGAGTGCAACACCTGCGAGCGCACAGCCTATCCAGAAAGCTGCTGCTCCCGCCATGTTTAGCAGATAAATTAAACCAAACGCAATACCCGCAAATAGCATCATTATAAGCATTTTTGCAACATTTGCACCTCGTCCGTTGTCGGATGGTGGTACGCTAAAGGGTAGGTTGTAGCTGAAAAGCAAAATTGTAATGAGGTGCGTTAGCACTACCAGTATCCCTCCAAATGTTAGGATAGGTATCACTTTGCCTCCCCAGATGAAAAGTGCGGGCAGGCAGATAAGCGTATATGCCGGGATGAAGATTTTGAAGAGCATGGCCTTTATGGCTCCCGATAGCAGCTCTCCTTTGCGCTCTAGCGGTGTTACCTTATATATCCAGGCTGCTTGGTAGCTGCTCGATGCGCAAATCATCCCGAACACCATTCCAATGTAAATACCCATAAATATGAAGCCGTAGTAGCTCTTCGATTGCGATATGGCCCATATCGAGGCTTTAAAGTGAGCGAAATCGGGCTTGAGTATTACAAAGATGTAGGCAAAGGCGAAACCTATGAAGGGGTATACCATCTGCTTAAAGTTGCGGTCGCGGCTCGATATAATCATGGCCAGCTTCCATCCGGCCTCTTCTGTGGAAGTGTTGCAGGTTAATTGGCGGAGAAAGTTTTTTCTTTTGTACTTATTGCCTACATCTTCGTGGCGCTCTGTGCTGGTTGCCAATTTATCGAGAACTGCATCGTAGCCGTTGGTAAGGTAGCGTACCATAATTATAAGTCCAAGGAGTGGAACGGCGATGCCTAATGCTGCAAGAGCAATGCTTCCGAGTGTTATGGTGGCTCCTGCAGCAATATCAACCAGCATGGCGCTCCATAAGGGTTGTACAAGGTAGGCCCACCACTGAGAACCAATGCTATCAACCAACTTTAGATCTTGGGGAATTTTTCCGATGAAAATATATCCAACGAAAAGCAGCACACTAAGTCCAACCTGAAGGTAGGTGATGAGGTTCTTAAACCGCTCTGCCGACACCATCTGAGATAGAACAAGGTAGATGAAATTCGCGGAAAATAGCGCAAAGGCAGTGGTTGTAAGAACGCCAAGCAGGTAGGCTAGCATAGGGACGAATCCCCATTTTACGAGTACGATTACTGTTGCTGGCAGCGATAGCGATGACGCTATAACGCCAAGGTAGAAGGCGATGTGTAGCAGTCGCGATACCATAAGGGTGCGATTGCTAATGGGGCGTGGTAGCAGAATGAGGTTGTCGCTCGGATCGAAGACCACTTGGGTAAACTCGGTAATGAGCGTGGTGCAGAGGAGGAACATGATAAAGGTGTAGCTGATCAGCAGCCCCATGAGGCGGTTGTCCATAACCATCATCATGATGGCTACAAGAAACCCGAATATTACATATGAGGTGATCTGGAAGGCGAGGCTACGCTCCTTCTGCATGCCCTTCGAGGCTTCGGGGACACGGCGAAAATCCGATATCAGCTTGGCGGCAACAATGGCTCGTAGCTGGTTGTAGTCGGCACCGAGCAGCTCTATTGGCTTTCGAAGAAGCTTAATCAGGAATAGGAAGAATTTTACCATAACCACCTACTTTTCGAATGCGTGAACGATGGCTTCGGCCGTTACTTGGTGCCCCTCCTTGCCGGTGAGCTGCGCAAAGATGCGCTCGAGCGATTGGTTGTCGCCGTTCATCAGCGAATCCATGGTGCCATCGGCTACGACGTTGCCGTTGTTGATGAGGATGATGCGGTCGGAGATCTTTTCCACCACATCCATGATGTGCGAGCTGTAGAAGATGGTCTTTCCCTCGCGGGCCAGCTGGGTGACCATCTCCTTAACGATGATTACGGAGTTGGCGTCGAGCCCCGAGAGCGGCTCGTCGAGGAAGATGATGTCGGGGTTGTGCAGCATGCCGGAGATGAGCAGAATCTTCTGCTTCATCCCCTTCGAGAAGGTGTCCATGCGCTGGTTGGCGTGCTTGCCCATCTCGAAGAGGCCTAGCAGGCGGTCGGCCTTATCCTCAATACAATCGTCGTCGAGGCCGTAGAGCGTGCCCACGAAGTTGAGGTACTCCATGGGGGTAAGCATGTCGTACATCACGGCATTTTCGGGGATGTAGCCGATGCGGCGCTTGATCTCGATGGGGTTGGTGCGGATGTCGTAGCCCAGAATCGACACCACACCGTCAAAATCCTGAATGATGCCGCTGAGGATCTTTACGGTGGTGCTCTTACCCGCACCGTTGGGGCCAATGTAGCCTACAATTTGTCCGGCTGGAATCTCGAGGTTGATGCCTTTTAGCACATCTACATATCCGTCTGGCGAGCGGAACGATTTGCGGAGGTTGCTAATGGTAATAGATTTCGTACAATCCATAGTAGTATAAGTATTTTGGGCGTAAATATATAAAAATGGCGGATAGAAACTGGGCCGTGGGGCTAGCTCTTTGGGTGCGCTGGCTGTTATACCCATATCCACATAAAATGGCAGGCCATGAAGCGCGTTACCGGTATAGGCGGCATCTTCTTTAAGTGTAAAGATCCGAAGCGAATGAAGGAGTGGTACCGGGCACATCTGGGGCTCGATACCGACGACTACGGCACCAACTTCGAGTGGCGGCAGGGGGGCAACCCCGCCCTCAAGGGCTTTACCCAATGGAGCCCGTTTGCCGGCGAAACCACCTACTTCGACCCGTCGGGTAGCGACTTTATGGTGGGCTACCGAGTGGAGAATATAGAGGAGTTGGTGGAGCTGCTAAGGGCCGAGGGGGTGACGGTGCTTGATGCCATAGAGGCGTTTGAGTACGGTAAGTTCGTTCATATCCTCGATTTGGAGGGCAACAAGGTGGAGCTCTGGGAGCCCAACGACGAGGAGTACGACAAGATTGTTGTAGGTCGCACCCTGTAGCGTAATCGTTCAAGCATCTTCTCCGTAAATCTTTTTAATGCTGGATTCGATCCGGCATTTTTCTTTTACGGACTGTTTGTCGTATGGCTTGGGGAGCATATCGGACATGTGGAAACCGATATCTACCGACTAGTTGAAGGCATCGTACATGTGGGTGGGGGCATCGGACGGATGGAAATTGGCATCGGACGACTAGGTGGAAGCATCGTACATGTGAAAATCGATATCTACCGACTAGTTGAAGGCATCGTATATGTGGATGGGAGCATCGGATGGGTGGAAATTGGCATCGGACGACTAGGTGGAAGCATCGTACATGTGGAAATTGATATCTACCGACTAGGTGAAGGTATCGTACATGTGGATGGGAGCATCGGACGGGTAGAAATTGATATCGGACGACTAGGTGGAAGCATCGTACATGTGGAAATTAATATCTACCGACTAGGTGAAGGCATCGGACGGGTAGGAGCGGGGTGGGAGAGGCTTGCCTGAAAGGCGTCGGTACGGGAAATCAATGTCGGATGCCGGGGGGGAGGGCTGTCTAGCGGTTGTTCATCCATGGGGGAATGTAAAGGGAGGAGTACTAGCGATTGCTGTAACTTCCTCCCTGTAAAACTTCATTATAACAAAAACTACTATTACTTAAAATGATCGGCTATTTCTTGTCGGATGATGGCTTATTCTCCTTCTCTGACTCGTGGTAGCCCATTTGCTTCAGCGCGCGGCTGTAGGAGAACTTATCGATATCGGCCTTGTTGGTTAGCAGCGTTGAGGCGATTTTGGCTATGCCGATCACCTCGTCGTAAAGGTCGTTTAGCTGGGCGTTGAGGGTTGCGGTGGTCTCCTTGCTGCCGATTTTCTTCTGCTCCTGGATGGCGTTGGCCTGGTAGAGCTCGGCCGCCAGCGCTTTGATGCTGGTAAGGGTGGTGGGGCTCATTCCTGCAGCGATAAGGTCGGCCTCAAGGACTGGCGTTAGGTTGTTGCGGAACGTGGTCAGCATTTCGATGGTGGCGTCCTGCGAGGCGTTCTTGATGAGCTTCACCTTGCTGAGCCCAAGGGCCGTTAGGATGTTGCTGCATTTGGTCTTGTCCTTTCCGAAATCTACCTCGATTTGCGTCTTGGCCTGCTGGAGCATTGCCTTAGCTGCGATTTCCTTGGTGGTGAGGGTGGCGGTTACTTCCTTAAGCGAGGTGGTGCCCTTAATCCCGAAGTTGTCTTCGAGGATGCCGGTGATGTTTCCCTTGATGTCGGTTAGGTAGCTTAACGTCCACTTCGGGCGTGCGGCGGTGAGGGTTGGCGCCATTGCGATGGCGTTGTCGATGATTAGGTCTGTTGCCATCAGCATCTGGATGGCCGTTCCTCTGTACTTACGTTCGTTCATACTTATTCCGTGTTGGTTTGACATCTATTGACGCCCGTAAAAATATAACAATAATTAACCGCAGCAAATTTTAATGTGAATAATCATCAAAAAAAATGGAGAAATGTATGTTTCTTTTAAAAAAGCGTCGTTGCGCCGCCATTCGCCGTTGCTTGGGGGATGGGGGTTGCCGTTATCCCCCATTATAGCTTACTTGTAGGGGCGTAAAACGTGTACACCTCTAAATACATTTACCTGAAAATGAGAAAAAGATTTGTTGCCTTGGCCCTTCTTGCGGGGCCTTTGGCCGGCATGGCGCAGCTGCAGCCGGCCATCGACTCGGTTGTGAAGAAGGACCAGCTCATGGGCATTAGCCTGCTGACCTACGCCAAGGGCCGGGTTACCGGCACCTACCACTCCGGCCTACGCGACTACGAGCGCAGCCTCCCGGTGACCGATAGCACCCTGTTCCGCATCGCATCGCTCTCCAAGCTGGTAACCACCACGGGACTGATGGTGCTCTACGACCAGCATCGCTTTAAGCTCGACGATGACGTTAGCCGCTACCTGGGCTTTACGCTTCGCAACCCCAACTTCCCCGAGGTGCCCATCACCTTCCGCATGCTGATGTCGCACACGGCCAGCCTGAACGACGGCGATGGGTACGACCGCTTTCTGGGTGATATCTACAGCACCCCAGGGGCAATTCCGTCGGTAAAGGAGCTGCTGCTCCCCAGCGGCCGCTACTATACCCCCAACATGTGGCTGGCGCATAGGCCCGGTAGCTACTTTACCTACTGCAATGCCAACTTCGGAATTATCGCCACGCTTATCGAGCGCATCAGCGGGCAGCGATTCGACCTGTACATGCGCGAAAAGATATTGGATCCGCTGGGGATTACCGGGGGGTACAACGTGGCCGAAATTGGCAGCATCGGTAACGTTGCCGCCATCTACCGCAACAAGGACGGGTGGAAGACGCAGGTTGATGGCTACCATGGGCAACGCCCAAGCCCCCGCAACCTTTCGGGGTACGAGCTGGGCACCAACGGCTTCCTGTTTGGGCCACAGGGCGGCCTGCGCATCTCGGCGCTCGATTTGGCCAAGGTTATGCAGCTGCACCTTAACGGCGGAGCCTACGCGGGGAAGCGCCTCCTTAGGCGCAGCACCATTGCGCTTATGCATACGCCCCAGTGGCGCTACAACGGCACGAATGGCGACACCAACGGCGGGATGTTCCAATGCTGGGGGCTTAGCGTTCAGCTGGTAACCAACACCCCCAAAGGCGATGTCGCCATCGAGGGGATTCCGCTGATGGGCCATGCCGGTGACGCCTACGGCCTAATCTCGGGCTTGTACTTCGAGCCTAAGCGGGGGATTGGCTTCGTATTTATGACCAACGGTACGGTGGGCGGGGCTAACCCTGGCGCGCGTACGGGGTATTTTGCGCTCGAAGAGGATATCTTTAGGGCGGTAGCTCCCTACTTTAGGTCGCTGAAGTAGCGGCAGCCCGCGTGAGTTCAGGAAACGGAAAGGGAGGCGTTGCCCATTTTCCTCCTTCTCTCGTGGAAGCTCCGCTTCGGCAAGGCATTCCTCTGCTGCCGTCGGCCGTTCTTTGTTCGCTCGAACACGTTGCGGTTTTTGCGGTTTATTGCTTACTTAGCATTGCTTAAAAAAGTTTAGAATGATTGATCCCGTTAAGCTGGGCAAAGACTTAAGCCCTTTCAACATAGAGTTTGCCGATACCTCGTTCCACAAGCTCATGCAGCGCCGCATCCATAAGGTGCTGCTCATTTGCAGCAGCTACGATGCCTTCATCTTGGAGGAGGATGGGCGAATCGAGGAGCAACTCTTCAAGGAGTACGTCTCGCTGAACCTCCGCTATCCGCCAAACTTCTGCAAGGTGAGCTCGGGGCAGGAGGCGCTCGACCGGCTTAAGACGGAGTCGTTCGACCTGATTATCTCGATGCTAAACATTGGCGAGATGGATATCTTCTCGCTGTCGCATACCTTCAAGGAGATAGATCCCGACACGCCCATCGTGGTGCTCACCCACTTCTCGCGCGAGGTATCCATGAAGATGGAGAAGGAGGACCTCTCGGCCATCGACTACGTTTTCTGCTGGCTGGGTAACGCCGACCTGCTCTTGGCCATCATCAAGCTGATCGAGGACAAGATGAACGCCGACAACGACCTGATGGGGATCGGCGTTCAGGCCATCATTCTGGTGGAGGACTCCGTTCGCTACTACTCCTCGTACCTGCCCAACCTGTACAAGGTGGTGCTCAACCAGTCGCGCCACTTCGTTCGCGAAACGGTCAACGAGCAGCAGCAAAACCTGCGCATGCGTGGGCGCCCAAAGATTCTGCTGGCCACCACCTATGACGAGGCCATGGCACTCTACTCCAAGTACAAGAACAACCTGCTGGGCGTGGTGTCGGACGTAAGCTTCAAGGTAAACCACCGCCGCGACTCCAAAACACGGGCGGGCATTACGCTCTGCAAGGTAATCCGCCGCGAGGATCCCTACATGCCGTTCATCTTCCAGTCGTCCGACCTCAACAACAAGAGCATTGCCGATGAGCTGGGGACTGGCTTTATCCATAAGTACTCGAAGACGCTCCTGCACGAGCTAGGCGAATATGTGCGCGAGTACTTCTTCTTTGGCAGTTTCAAGTTTGTCGATCCGGTATCCAAGGAGGTGATCTACGAGGCCCATAACCTGAAGACGCTCTGCGAGGCGCTCATGAACATCCCCGACGAGTCGCTCTACTACCATGCCAGCCACAACCACCTTAGCAAGTGGCTCTTTGCGCGGGCGCTATTCCCCATTGCCGAACTCTTCAAAAGCCTTCAGGCAACCGACTTTGCCGATATGGGGGCGCTACGCGAGTACGTATCCACCGCTATTACCCAGTATAGGCTGGAGACGGGTAGGGGCGTAATCGGCAAGTTTAACCGCAACGACTACAACGAGCTGCTGCAGATATCGCGTATCGGCGACGGATCGCTAGGCGGCAAGGCGCGCGGGTTGGCCTTCATCGATACGATGCTCAAGAAGTACAACCTATTTAATAAGTACGAGGGGGTTATCATCAACATCCCCCGCAGCACGATAATCTCGACAGACTTCTTCGACCAGTTTATGGAGGAGAATAAGCTGTACAGCTACGCCAGAACCGAAGAGCCGGATGCTAAAATCCTAAAACGATTCATCAAGGCGAAGCTGCCTACTGAACTCGTTGAAGATCTTCGCGAGTTTGTGCGTAACGTAAAGAACCCTATCGCAGTTCGCTCCTCAAGCAAACTTGAAGATTCGTACTACCAGCCCTTTGCCGGGATATACAGCACCTACATGATTCCCCGAGTGGAGGATGATGAGGAGTGTCTACACATGCTGCTGCAGGCCATAAAGAGCGTGTACGCTTCGGTGTTCTACGCCAGCAGCCGTGGGTACATCTTCGCCACCTCCAACGTGCTCGACGAGGAGAAGATGGGGGTGGTACTCCAAGAGGTGTGCGGAACGAAGCACGAGAACCTGTACTATCCCACCTTTTCGGGAGTTGCCCGCTCCATTAACTTCTACCCGCTTGGGGTCGAGTCTTCGCACGATGGAGTTGCCTCTATAGCCTTTGGGCTGGGTAAGTTTATTGTTGATGGAGGGATGACCATGCGCTTTTCGCCCAAGCATCCCAAGCACCTGCTGCAGCTAAGCACGCCACAAATGGCCCTACGCGATACCCAGCGGATGTTTTATGCGCTCGACCTAGATCCTGCCGCTTTCACCATCTCCACCGATGATGGCGTAAACCTCCAAAGGCTGGAAATCGATACGAAGAGCGACTACGAAGGAATGCAGCATGTCGCCTCATTCTACGATTTGCAAAACGATATGGTTAGGGACTATTATCAGCCTACCGGGTGGCGGATAATCAGTTTTGCCAAAATATTGAAGTATGGCACATTCCCGTTAGCAGAGATCCTGGACGAATTGCTTGCGCTCTGCCAAAAGGAGATGAATTCTCCCATTGAGATAGAGTTTGCCGTAAACTTCGATGTTGAGCCTGGGCAGCCAAAGATTTTTAACTTCCTACAGATACGGCCCATTGTCGAAAATGAGGAGATGGAGGATTTGCAAATTGGGCAGATGTCTCCTGACGATGCGCTTATCTACTCGAATTCGGCGTTGGGCCATGGCGTGATGGAGGGTATTAGAAGTGTGGTTTACGTGAAGCCAGAGGCGTTTGATTCCACATACACTCGGCAAATTGCCGACGACCTAGAGAAAATAAACAAAACGTATAAGGACAAGGGCGAATACTACGTGCTTGTGGGACCTGGCCGTTGGGGTTCGAGTGATCCTTGGCTGGGGATTCCTGTGAAATGGCCTCAGATATCCGAAGCTAGGCTTATCGTAGAGTGCGGCCTTCAGAATTTCAGGGTCGACCCTAGCCAGGGCAGCCACTTCTTCCAAAATATAACCTCATTCCGCGTGGGGTACTTTACCATCAACCCGTTTATGAACGATGGCAAATTTGATGTTTCTATTCTCGACTCGCTGCCAGCTACGTTCGAAAACAAGTATATACGGGAGGTGACCCTCGAAAAACCGTTGACCATAATTATTGATGGACGGAATAATAAGGGGATCGTTAATCTGTAAATTTTGATTTTAGAGTCTAAGTTACAATATGTAATGAAAAATATTTGGTATGCTATTAAATATGTTGTGAAATATTGTTTGGTATTTGGAATTAAAGCTACATTTACGGCATCAAATTGCTCCATTAGAGTAGGGGCAAGGCGAATAGAAAAAAACGTTTGTTTAATATATTAAAGAGATAAAAGCGATGGACGTAAAAAAAATCATGGCCGATCTTGAGCAGAAACATCCTGGTGAAAAGGAGTATCTTCAAGCAGTTCACGAAGTGTTAGAATCTATAGAGGAAGTTTACAACCAACATCCAGAATTCGAAGCCGCCAAAATCGTAGAAAGAATTGTAGAGCCAGACAGAATCTTTACTTTCCGTGTTACATGGGTTGACGATGCTGGTAACGTTCAAACCAACCTAGGTTATCGTGTTCAATTCAACTCTGCAATTGGACCTTACAAAGGTGGTCTTCGTTTCCATAAGGCAGTTACCCCTTCAATGCTTAAGTTCTTAGGTTTTGAGCAAACTTTCAAAAACGCTTTAACTACCCTTCCTATGGGTGGTGGTAAAGGTGGTTCAGATTTCGATCCAGTTGGAAAATCGAATGCTGAAGTAATGCGTTTCTGCCAAGCTTTCATGCTTGAATTGTGGAGAATCATTGGTAATGATACTGACGTTCCTGCTGGTGACGTAGGCGTTGGTGGTCGTGAAATCGGCTACTTGTATGGTATGTATACCAAGCTAGCTCGCGAGTACAATGTTGGTGTATTAACTGGTAAGGGTACCAACTGGGGCGGTTCACTAATCCGTCCAGAGGCGACTGGTTATGGTGCATTGTATTTTGTACAGCATATGCTACACAAAGCAGGTAAGGATATTAAGGGCAAAACTGTAGCTGTTTCTGGTTTTGGTAACGTAGCTTGGGGTGCTGCTCAAAAGGCAACTGAGTTAGGAGCTAAGGTTATTGCAGTTTCTGGTCCTGATGGTGTTTGCCATATTCCTGCAGGTATGACCAACGACATGATTGATTATTTGCTTGAGCTACGTGCTTCAAATAACAATATTGTTGCTCCTATGGCTAAGAAGTTTAGCGGTATTACCTTTACTGCTGGTAAGAAAGCTTGGAGCGTAAAGTGCGATATCGCTCTTCCATGTGCTTTCCAAAACGAATGTGATGGAAACGATGCTAAGGACCTTCTTGCTAATGGTACTTGGTGTGTTGCTGAGGTTTCTAACATGGGTTGTACCCCAGAAGCTATCAAGGCTTTCCAAGATGCAAAGATTATGTTTGCTCCTGGTAAGGCAGTAAATGCTGGTGGTGTTGCAACTTCAGGTCTTGAAATGACTCAGAATGCAATGCATATCAGCTGGACTGAGGCTGAAGTTGACGCAAAGCTACATCAAATCATGGAAAGCATCCACGAGGCTTGCGTTAAGTATGGTACTAAGAAAGACGGAAGTGTTAACTACGTTGATGGTGCTAATATTGCAGGTTTCATGAAAGTTGCTAGCGCTATGCTAGAGCAAGGGTTGATCTAGGGATCCCTATAATAATTACTATACGACCGCTTCAAGTTTACTTGAAGCGGTTTTTTTATGTGCACGGATTTAACACATTCAATTTTTGAAAGATAAAATGGTAGGGTATATTTGCGCCTAGTTGTATTAATGGATTATTTGGGGTTGGATTTGTATGGTGCTGATACAGCAAGATAAGGAAACTTGGTTTAAATCTGTATTCGACGACTACTACGATAGCATTCGAAGGTTTTTGTATTTTCGGTGTGGAGATATTGACTTGTCTGAGGATATTGCCCAAGAGGTTTTTATTAAGCTATGGGATATTCGCGATACTATTCGCGAAGAATCCACCCTGTCGTTGCTTTATACCATTGCAGCCAATCTTCTAAAAAATCACCACAAGCATCAGAAAGTGGTGTTGAATTTCCAAAAAAATACGACGAAGTCAGATGTAAATGCCGAGGAAGCTGATCATCCGATGCGCGAGCAGGAGATGAAAGAACGCCTCGAACGAGTTTTGTCTGATATGCCAGAAAAGTGTCGAATCCCATTTCTTATGAGTAGGATTGAAGACCTTACCTACTCCGAAATTGCCCAGAGGCTTGATCTTAGCGTTAAGGCGGTAGAAAAGAGGATGAAGGAGGCACTGGATTTTGTTCGTAATAAGTTGGAATACAAAATTTAATGGTGCATACATGTAAGTGTCTCAGATCTTATCTTCGATGTGTTAAGCTTATACTAATTGTTTTCTTGTTGGGATTTGGATACTCTGCGGTTGCCGAGAGGTTATCCTACTCGTTTAAGAAAAAAACGCTTTCGGGAGTTCTCGAAAGAATAAGTGCCGACAACCATGTTAAGATTGCTTTTGATGCTCAACTTGCCGATAAGCATAAGGTAGATGGTGTCTTTAGGGAGGCTTCATTTGATGAGCTGCTGAAGTCTGTTCTTGCATCAAGCAGCTTCGAAATGGAGCGTATTGGTGCAGTATATGTGGTAAAACCTAGACGGAATGATTCTCGGGGTGTTGGGTACGAGGTTGCTGTCGTAAAACCGACTGTAGAACTGCCCCGGTTTAAAATTTGGGGAACTGTTGTTGATCAGGAAACAGGAGAGAAACTTCCCTATGCCTACATCTATACTCAAGATAAGAAGTATGCTGTAACAGCAAATGCCGAAGGCTATTTCAATCTTATTTTACCATCTTCAACACCTGTCACACTCTGTATCTCCTATTTGGGTTTCGAAAAGAAGTGCGTTGAGGTAATTCCTGAGACAAGAGCAGGAATGCTTTCAATTAACCTCGATCGGGCAAATGCAGTGCTAAGTAGCGTTGTGGTTACCCAAAAGCAAAACTATTTGGTGCAGATACCTAATATTGCGGGTAAAAGTACGCTAAATCCGAGGGCTGCTTCTGGTGTTCCTGCTTTAAATCCTCTTGATTTTACTCCATCCCTTCAAATGCTTCCCGGTATTGATGGCACAACTGAGTCGGCGGCAGATCTGAGTATTCGTAAATCGCCATCATCGCAAACACAAGTTCTTTTTGATGGCTTTACCATTTATCATATCAACCACTTTTTGGGACGGTTAAGCGCTTTTAATACTAAAGCAATAAAGGATATTCAGATTTTTAAAGGTGGTTTTGATGCGCGTTATGGGGGGACTGCATCATCTGTCATAGAAATTACAGGAAAGTCTGGTAATCGATATAAACCGATTTTTAGTGTTGGGGTTGACCCTCTTTCGGTTGATGTTTCTGCTGAGGTTCCTATTGGTAGAAAGTTAAGTTTGGTAGTTGCTGCTCGCCGATCTTATACAGATGTTTACCAGACTTCACTTTATAGTAAACTCTTTGATAAGCTTAGGAACGACATTGCAGAAATTTCATTGAAGGATATTTCTAGCTATAACGAGAAGTATTCTCCCAAGTATCATTTCCTAGACTTGCATAGTAAACTTACCTACAGTCCAGATTCGACGCAAAACTTATCACTGTCTGTATATGGAGGAGAGGATAATATGGACTTACTGTCCGACAAAAAGCGCCTTCTTCTTTCGGAAGGGTCAGATATAGATAATCAAGGAGTCGGCTTTAAATGGAGCAAACAGGTGGGTAATAAATACTTTTTGAGAACATCTTTAGGGTATTCGTCCTACCTGCTGAATTTTACACACCTAAATGTCTCTCGTAATGCAACGCTAGCTGAGGTTGCTCGTAGGTATAGCGCTCTTCATAACCAATTAAAAGACTTTACAGCAAAGGTTGAATGCGAATATCGATTCTTGCCATCTGCCGGGATTATTGCAGGAAGCGTTTTTAGCAATCAGAATAGTACCTACTCTTTCAAGAATTACAGGAGCAACCAAGCAAATGTTCTTATTGATATGGCTAAAAGAGTCGGCTCAGACGGAACCTCTGCGGTAGGATATGTTCTTTTGGATGTTGGGAAAGGCTGGCTAAAAACCTTTACACCGGGTTTGAGGGTTACCTACTTTTCTCCTACAAAGAAGGCTTATGTAGAGCCTCGTGCGCAGATTAGCGTTGAAGTTGCCAAGGGGCTGATTGTTAAAATGGCAGCAGGACGTTACCTTCAGTTTATAAACAGTGTTCCAATGCCATTTATTGGCGATTACACCAGCTACTGGGCTGTTGCTAATGGTGATAGTTTGCCTGTTATTTCTTCCAACCATTTTATTGTAGGATTTACCTACGACGCAACAAGTAGGCTGCAATTTGATGTCGAATCTTATTTTAAACGAACCAAAGGGTTGGTGTCTCAGGTTTTGCTTCCTTCTTTGGTGAATCAGAAGTATAAACTTAGGCAGCTTAGTTTCTACAACTCGAATGATATTTTAGGAGTGGATGTGTTAGCCAAGTATTTATATCCGAAAGGACAGGTCGCGCTGGCTTATAGCATCTCGCAGTCAACCGTGTTTTCGAAGAACCTAAAAGTTGATGATAGCTATCCCGCAAATAATGATCAAGAGCACGAGTTTAAGGCATTTGCATCTCACAAGGTTGGGCGTCTAAATTTTTCGGCAGCATGGATATATGGCTCAGGGAAACCTTGGGATGAACTGGCGTTGTATAATAACCTAAAGGTTGTGCCCGATTACGAAAGGAATAGCCGTAGACTTGGTTCGTACCATCGGCTCGACTTGTCTGCCTCTTATGAGCAAAGAATAGGGTACTCATTACTTTCCGTTACCGCCAGCATTTTTAACGTATACGATAAAAATAATGAGATTATGCGTCCCTATGGTTTTAGCAATACCTCGTTACAGGATGTTTCACAGGGAAAATCTCCGTTGATTTATAACGATATCTATGGGCTGAGATTTACACCTTCGTTGTACCTTAACTTGACATTTTAGAAAATAGATAGAAAATTGCTGCCCTAGGTAGGGTGATTAAATGTGTAGTTGTATTATACATGAATTTCGGCGATATGAACCATAAAAGATCAGATATTGAAGACCGGCAACGCTTAGATGAGCAAACAGAGATGCTGCTAAAGCAGTTCTCCGTTCCAGCAAAGCGTTCAAAAGAGGAGGCATGGGCGGCACTCAACAGCGCTATTGCCTCTCAACCTAAAACGAAGCGTCGTTGGCTTACACCTACGATAACGTGGACGGTGGCTGCTAGTTTTGCATTGCTTGTTGCAGTTGGCTCTCTTATCATGACACATACTACCCATGTTGCTAGTGCAAAAGGCGAACATCTGGCAGTAGTTTTACCCGATGGTTCAAATGTCCTTCTAAATTCAGAATCGCAGCTTAGCTACCAAAAGTATATGTGGTGGCGAAAACGCGAAGTAACGCTTAAGGGTGAAGGCTATTTTAAGGTTATGAAGGGGCGTCGTTTCGAAGTTAGAACAGGAAAGTTTGTAACATCAGTTTTAGGAACAACCTTTAACGTTTTCGCTCGTGATAATGAGGTTCGCGTTTGCTGCTTTACCGGAAAAGTAGGGGTGCGCGAGGTTACAAGTGGCTCTCATACTATACTAACGCCAGGATTAGGAGTTGGTAGTGATGGAAACACTTTAGGAAGCGTTGAAAAGATATCGGAAAAGCAAAAAGGCTGGACAAAAGGAGAGTTTTACTTTACCGATGTTCCACTTGATGATGTTTTCGCAGAAATAGAGCGTCAGTTTAATGTCAAAGTAAGCTGTGCTGGTTGCGAGAACCGACGCTATAGCGGCTATTTTAATGATAAGAGCTTGAGCCAGGCGCTAGAGTTGGTTTGCGTTCCAATGCAACTAGAGTACAAAGTTGCCTCGAATGGCGAGGTAGAGGTAAATCCTGCCGATTAGTAATTTTTTTAATCACATTCTTATGAAAAAACTGTTCTGGGTCTTAGCGGCTGCAGCAGCCCTCTCTATGTCTTCTTGCCAAAAGGAAGATACTGCTTCAACGATTAACGCAAATGAGGAAACCGCCATTGATGGCGACCAGGTAGATGGAATCTATGACGAGGTTGCTAGCGAGGTAGATCAGGTTACCCTTGGTTTAAAGTCGGATATTGCTCCTGAAAGTTCGGGCACCCGAACCGTTACTACTGCTAACAATAACGACGGCACATACACCAAAACGGTGACCTTTGCCAACTGGAAGATTGGGAAGAATCAGCGCTGGATGAAGAATGGGCAGATTATTATCAACGTAAACGTAACCACTCTAACCCGTACAGTTACCTTTAACAACTTCACCATTAATGGGCGCAAGATTGAGGGAACTAAGATAATGGTGCTGAATCCTCAAACTAACACCCTTACCATAACCCTAAAAGATGGGAAGGTGACATTTGCTGATGGTACTACCTATACCCAGGCTTTCACTAAGGTATGGACTAAGGTCGCAGGTGTTGATACCCCTCTTAATGTATGGGACGATGAGTACGATATCACGGTGGATGCTACTGGCGTAAACCGTCGAGGTAAAGCTTACACTGAAACGACTACTACTCCGTTGCATCTAAAAACAATTTGGCCGGTATTTGTTTCGGGAGAAGTTACTCGGGTTGTTGATAGCATGCATACCATTGTTACCAACTATGGCGCCGGCACAGAAGATTTCCTTGTGACCATTACGGTTGATGGAGTATCTAAAGAGGTTAATCTGCTTGATAAAAAGTAGCAGGAGTCAATAAAAAGGAAAGGGATGAGTTAACTGTTCATCCCTTTCTTGCTTATATGGTCGAAATCTATGATTTTTGCTTAACCAAAAGCAAAAATCATGGAAACTGTAAAAACAACTTATTTAGGCGATTTGCGTACTGAGGCTACCCACGTTCGTTCGGGTAAGAAAATCACCACCGATGCGCCTATAGACAATCAGGGAAAGGGAGAGTTCTTCTCGCCTACCGACTTGCTGGCAGCCGCTTTAGGTAGCTGCATGCTTACAATAATGGGAATTGCTGCTCGTACGCATGGTTTTGATATTGACGGAACTGATGTGAGCATAACTAAAGTCATGGGAACCAATCCCCGTAGAGTTGTAGAAATTATCGTGGAACTAAACTTTCCCCATTGCTATCCTGAAAAGTACAGAAGGATTATTGAACTTTCAGCGAAGGAATGCCCGGTTGCCAATAGCCTTCATCCAGAACTGAAGCAAACCGTTGTCTTCAACTATAAGGGATAGGGCAGATTTGAAGGTGCTAATGAGGGGTGATGTTTTTGATTAAAGCTAATTAGCACTTTTGGATGTGGACTTGCTTGCGCGTTGGCATTGATGTGTAGCGTTTTTTGCCATACCGTGCCATAATTCCAATTCGAAGAAAAACGCTGATGTTGAAGGTTTGTTTCGTTGCAAACGTTTGTATTTAATATTTCCCTATTATATTGGAATAACAAATGCAAAAAATGTAGAAAATAGCAATATTGCAAGCGAACATTTAGGGAAGACTCGGTGTTGATAATATCGTAAATACCACAAAATGAAGGTTTAGTTTTCGTTAACCTAGTTTTAGTCGAGTTAGGATTAACATCAGCTACCTTTGTAATCGAAAATCAGTTGAGACTAGTTTTTTCATAGGTTAAGTTTTAGGTTAGGTGTTAAATGTGTCTGAAGATTTAGGTTAGGTTTAGCAAAAGGAACGAAGTGATTTCGTTCCTTTTGTGTTTTTATACGGTTTGAACCTAGAACATAGGATCCCAAGGTGGAAGAACTACAGGCTTCTGATCAAGAACCTTTAGAATTTCGGGCTTGATGAACTTCTTTAGCGTAACCATTCGGAACATGTACTCGCTGAACCAGCTGTCGGTAAAGGTGAGGTATCCGTTGTGGCCGCTCGATGCACCCCAGCTGTTTTCGAACTGCCATTTGGTTGGCTTCTCATTCTTATCCACATCAACGGCAACGATGGCCATTCCGTGCGACGATCCGCTTTCGCCGGTCATTATTCGTTGCTTCTTATCCATACCGAACTTTATGCCGTAAAGGGCCTCGTAATCGTAGTTCTCGAGGGCGCTAACGCCGTCGGCGCTATTGAGGAACTTGCCTACGTCTACGCCTCCGTAAACGGCTTCGTTGCCCTTAATGGATTCGAGGGCAATTTGCTTTAGGTCTTCGACAGGTAGGTTGATGTAGCACCAGTTGATGCCATCCTGAGCATTCCTGTAATTTTCTATCTCGTAGAGCTTGTAGTAGGGGCGGGTAGGGTCGTTCATCATCATCACGTAGTCGCCAACCTTTACGTCGGGAAGGACGGCGTGGTAGAAGCTGATGGGGGTGTAGGTTTGGAGGTCGCTAATGGCTCCATCTTTCTTCTTATACCTCCAGTCGAAGGTAGTTGGTGGCTCGCCGAGGTTGAGGGCTAGAATGCGGTACACCTCGCCAAGCATGGTGGCCTTTTGCGCTTCGATGGCGCTTGGCTTTGCCTTTTTTGCAACCATGTCGCGGAGGGTAAGCCCATCCTCGCGAAGTCGGCTCTTTAGGATGCTTCCCATCGCAGAGGTGTTGCTGCTTGTGTTGGTTTCGGGCATTACGCTTTTGGGCACCAAGCCGTACTTATCCACTAGGTTGATGAAGCCTGCCCAAGTTCCTCCATCGTCAACGGGCGACTTGAAGTACCATTCTACCCTGCGGTCGTCCATGGGGCTGGTGGCGGTGGCGATAACGTTTTCGAGGAAGAGGTTGGACTTTTCGAGCAGGTCGTAGAAGTAGAGGTAGCTCTGCGAGAACTCGAACTCCGACACGTTTAGCTGCTTGATGGCCTTTGGACGGAACAGGTTTAGGCTGGTAAACATCCAGCATCGGCCCGAACTCTTTTGGTCGGTGATGCCCGAAACATCGACCTTGTACTTGAAGAGGTGGTCGATTTTGCCCTCGAAGGCGTTGTTCTCGGCCAACTTCTTGGCGTCGACGTGGGTGAGGGCGTTGGTGATGGCGCGGGTGCTGGGGTCGTTGGCGTTGTACGTCTTCTTAATCTGGTCGAGCATATCCTTGGATATCCCCTTGTTGGGTTGCGCGACTGCGGCAAGGCTTAGCAGCGATGCTACCCCAATTAGTAACGATTTTTTCATCGGTATACAGTTATCATTAATCATTCCGAAGCGAGAGCAGATGCGCTTTCTCGCGCTTCAAAAGAAGGTAATTCTTGCTACAAATCCTATAAGAAGGTGGGGGTGATGGATAATGAATGGGAGAGGCGCGTTTGAAACTCGGGTGTGCGGGGAATCGGTATCGGACGACTAGTTGGAGGTATCGGACATGTGGAAATGGATATCTACCGGGTGGGTGGAGGCATCGTACATGTGGGTGGAAGCATCGGACGGGTGGATATCGGTATCGGACGACTAGTTGGAGGTATCGTACATGTGGAAATTGGCATCTACCTAGTGGGTGGAGGCACGAAGAGACGCGTTTGAAACGCGTCTGTACGAGTAATTGATATCGGACGACTAGTTGGAGGTATCGTACATGTGGAAATCGATATCTACCGGGTGGGTGAAGGCTGGTAGAGCCGCGTTTCAAACGCGGCTGCACAGAAAATCGGCATCTGCCGGGGAGATGATAGTGGAGGTGGCGGATATGTGGAGAAGGTGCGAGAAGACGCGTTTTAAACGCGTCTGTACAGGTAGAGACGTGTTTGAAACACGTCTCTACGCCATCAGGGTTGCGATGTAGGCCGATTCGGTTTGGTCGGTGAGCTTGTAGCGGTCGTCGATGCGGCGGCCAACAATCCACACGATGTCGCTGCCCGAGCAGAGCAGCCACTGGTTTTCCTTATCGAGGATGGACATCTTCTGGTCGATGAAGAAGTCACTTAGCTTCTTTGTGCCCTTCATCCCAAGGGGGACGAACTCGTCGCAGCTTTTCCACCGGCGCAGGGTGAGGGGGAAGCGGAGCTTGCCCAGGTCGAGGCAGGCGGTGGTGGGCCGCTTATCAATTTGAAATGGTACGGACGTATCTAGGGCATCGAACTTCAGCTTAACAGGGCTGCTGATGGAGCTGCAATCGGCATCAATCTGATAAATATTATCGGCTTTGTCCTTTTTGATGGGCGAGAGGATGAGGTGGTCGCGGTCGCGCACGAGCAGGTGGCTGGGGCTAAGGAACTGGCGCCCCGATTCGCCGCTTTCTATCGAGTGGATGATGCCTTCGGTTTGGGTGCTGTTGAAGCCGTACTCGCACAGGAATTCGTAGAGCAGCAGCGAGGCGTTACGGTTGAACTTTAGCTTGCGGATGCTGACGCGGAGCTCGTCGGCGGTGGCGGCTACGGCATCACGCTTGAAGCTGTTAACCTCCTGGGTTACCAAATCTTCGACCAGCTGAAGCCTGGCGATGTTGTCGAGCATGGTTTGGTTGAAGGAGGGGTTGATGATCTTTAGCTGGGGGATGACGTTGTGGCGGATGCGGTTGCGGGCGTACTTGTCCTTGGCGTTGGTGGAGTCTTCGCGAAACTCGATTTGGTGATGCCTGGCGTACTCCTCGATTTCGCAGCGGGGGGCGAAGAGCAGCGGGCGAACCACCCGCCCGGTCTTAGGCTTGATGCCCGTGAGCCCCTTGATGCCGGTGCCTCGGGTTAGGTTGAGGAAGAAGGTTTCGGCAACGTCGTCGGCGTTATGGGCGATGGCGATGTACTGGTAGTTTTCGGTGTTGCAGAGCTGCTTGAACCACTCGTAGCGGAGCCTGCGGGCCGCCATCTGGATGGATTCCCCCTCTTTTTCGGCCTCGCGCTCGGTGTCGAAGCGGATGTAGTAGCCCTCGATGCCGAAGCGCTGCTGGAGGCTGCGCACGTGGCGCTCGTCGCCATCCGACTCCTCGGCGCGTAGACCGAAGTTGCAGTGCGCTATGGCAACGGTATACCCCTGGCTCACCAGGAGGTGGAGCAGGGTGGTGGAGTCAATCCCTCCGCTGATGGCAACCAGAATTCGATCGTCCTTGTCGAACAGCTCGTTGTGCGCTACGAAGCTGTGAAATCGTGATGCAAGTGGCATTCCCTTCAATTTTCGAGTAAAGGTAGCAGCTTAATCGTTATGTTGCCCGCTTTTTTTGCCCAATACCTCCATGATGGCCTTGGCTTTTACGAGGCACTCGTTGTACTCCGCTTCGGGATCGGAGCTAAAGGTGATGGCGCCGCCAACCGAGAACGAGAGGTAGCGCGCCGGCTGGTTGTAGAGTATGCTGCGGATAACCACGTTGAAGTCGAAGCTGCCCGATGGGGTGAAGTAGCCAACGGCTCCGGAGTAGAGCCCGCGCTTGGTGCTCTCGAACTGTTCGATGAGCCGCATGGCGCTAACCTTGGGCGCACCCGTCATCGATCCCATGGGGTAGGCATCGCGGATGACCTCCACGCCGCTGATGCCCTCCTTAACCTCCGACTCTACCGTCGAGATCATCTGGAAAACTTGGCGAAAGGGGTATATGCCGAACAGTTCGGTGACGGTTACCGACCCATCTCGGGCCGTTCGCGAGAGGTCGTTCCTAACCAGATCAACGATCATCACATTTTCCGCCTGCTCCTTGGGGTTGCTCCGAAGCTCCTGCTTTAGCATTTCATCTTCGGCGGGGGTGCTTCCCCGGCGGATGGTTCCCTTTATGGGCTGCGAGATAACGCGGCTGCCCTGCTTAAGCAGGAACCGTTCGGGCGATGCGGATATGAGGTACCTGTCGTGCAGCTTGTAGAAGCAGGCGAATGGGGTTGGCGATACGGTTGACAGCTCGATGTAGGTGGTCAGCGGGTCGATGTCGGCAGCAGCTGCGAAGAACTCCTGGCAGAAGTTCATCTCGTAGATGTCGCCTCGGCGGATGTGCTCCTTAATCTGCTTTACGGAGTCGATGTACTCGCTGTGGCTAATCCGGCTCTCCACCGCTAGCGGTTTGTGGGGCTTCGCCTCGAACGGGCATCGGCTTATTTCATCAAGGATAGAGGCGCTGTCTCTGTCCGACTTTAGAACCGTAAAATTCCCAGCGCAGTCTACGGCAACGATATGCTTTGGAATGAAGAAGTGGATGTCGGGGAAGCCTACGTTATCGAGGTTCGAAGAGGTGAGATCCTCCACGTAGTTCTTAAGGTCGTAGCCCAGAAATCCGAAGGCGTACTGGTTGCGTACGAAGGTCTCCAGCTCGCGGAATGGAGCCTCCGACTCGCACATTTCAGCATCCACATCGGCAGCCAGAACTAGCGCGTATTGGCTGAATTCTGTTTCAACAGGATTTTGGGATAGCCCGTTGCTATCGATCAGCGCAAAGATGCCGAATTGGTTTCCCCAGGAGAGTAGCCGCTTTTTTGCTTCAAGAATCATTTCCGAGACATTCATGCCGCAAATGTACGTAAAGGCACCCAAAGGCGAGGGTGGCTACGGCTGATTTTGGTACTGGACAAAGTCGGGCTTGGTGGGTTTGAAGCCAGAAAGGCGCAACCTGTCGGAACCCGACATCTCAAATTGGTCTATTGTCCCTCCGTATGGCACTCGGGGGTAGAAGCCTAGCCGGATGGAGAAGGTTTTGAAGGCAAGGTTGTCGTTCCTGATCCGTACTCCAATGCCAAAGCCGCTATACATTGGTCCCTTGAAGGGGCTGTTGCCGTGTCCGCTCATCCATGCAAGATCGGAGTAGGCGAAGAAAGCCATCTTAAAGTTCCACAGGGCGTAGGGGGAGTAGGCGATTGTTTCGAGATGGAAGCTGAGCCTGCGTTGCGCTTTGGTGCTGTCGCCCTCGTAGCCCCTGATTCCGTTGTACTCGTCGAGGTAAAGGCTTTCCTGGAGACCTCTGAACCGGTTGAAGCCGTGGGTGTAGTCGAGGCTAGCAAATTGGCGGAAGCGGTATACGCCTAGCTTAAAAAGGTTCGAGTAGTAGAAAAAACCGGTTCTGATTGTCCCCTGCTGGATGCTGTCGTTCTTAACGTACCCTCCGAGCTCCGCATAGCCCCTAAGGTAGCCTATCCCATCCACAATCCCTCCCTGCGATGTTTTCATCGCAAAGTAGGGGCGGTTGCGAAATTCGCCTTTTTCTAAGCCGCCAACCAGCTCTAGCTTATAGCCCGACGGAATATCCTCGGTACGCCCATAGCCGAGCAGCAGCTTGGTTTGGGTGTACCACTGCTTTGCAATGGCTACGGAGCTTAGGTAGGCGGTTTGGTCGTGGTAAAGCGGATTGTCGATAATGGACACGTATCGATCACCGCAGAATCGGTTGTTGGTAATTCGGGCAGCAACGTACAGCTGCGGCTTGTTGACATCGAACTGGTGACTCAGAAAAATCGGGAAGGCATGTCCTACCCAAATATCGTTATGGAATTCTTCTACTGATGATTTTGTTTGATGCAGGGGGAATTGTATCATGTCCTGATACTTCTGCAGCGTCAGCCCATAGGCGTAGTTGCTCTTGTAGTAGTAGTCTTTTTGTACGTCCAAGATCAGATTCTTGAGGTCGAAGTAATTTGCAAAGCCGGCCTTTATGCGTACAATTTCCTTTCCAATATTGTTGATGGTGTAGTAGGCTTCGTAGCCGACGGAGGGGCTACGCTGATTGTTGTATCGGGTTCTGACAACAGCTTCATGGCCATATCCAAACGCATTTTCGTCGTATACTTCAACAAAACCCTTTGCAGCAGAGTATGGCTCCCAGTGAAAGCCAATTGACCAGATATCTTGAATGGCAACATTCAAATCCACCGAGTCGGTGTTAGGAACCTCCTTGGGGGTAATCATCACATCGGAGATGTAGGGGAGGTTACGAATAATCACCTCCTTTTCGGAAAGCTCGTAGGGGGCAATTACCTGCCCCTCTTGGATGTTTAGCGAGTTTCTAAGCGTTTTTTCGCGGGTGTTTCGGTGGATGCGATTGCCTGTTTTTTCGATTAGCGTTAGCTCCTCGTTTGGCTTCGAGTAGCTGACGGTCGCCCCAAATACGTTTATATTTTGGATGGTGATCTTGCGAACTATTTTGCCACTAAAGAGGTCTAGGTACTCCTGCCTTCCGGTATTGATTTGAGATGTGTCGGGCTTCCCTGCGAATACCCAGGCATTGAGGTGCTGGATTATGGCATTGTTGTTTTTAATTATTCTTTTAACTTTTTTGTTTTTGCGGAGAATAACCAATTCAACAGAGTCGGGAAGGTAGAGTATGGTGTCTTTAGAAATTACCATCTCCTTTTTCCCAAGAAGAATTCTTGCTGGGCTTTTAATAAGAACCGAGTCTTTCGATACTTTGGGTCGCTTTGCTTCTGCGCTAAATAGAAGCAGGCAAAATAGGGAGACCAAAAGCAATCGTAATCCTCGCATATTAGGCTGGTAATTTCTGCGACTAAAATACGATAAAAAATAAGTCGTACGAGTATAAATAGAGAAGAGAGGCTGTTGGCCTCTCTTCTCTATTATGTTTGCTTGCTTTATTGGTAGATTTTCTTTGTGCTGACTTCGACTTTCAATATAAAAAAGTAGTAGTCGTCATCGAAGGGGATAAACTGGAAGTTTAGCTTCTCCTCAGTTTTTCGTGCAATGTCGATAAGTCCGAGTCCTGCACCACCTTTTTCGGTTAACATCCCCTCTTTCATTTGCTTTTTGTACATCTCTTTCAGCTCCTCCTTCGTGGCGTTGTTCACCTTTATGAGGTTTTCTTCGAGAATAACGCGATGTTCCGCGGCTACCTTATTGGAGGTAATAACGTAGTAGGTGTCGTTTTTCTTTCCGATAATAAAAAGCCCGCTTCCGGTTTGGCTGCTTTTACTCAGCTCATCGGAATGCTTGTTCATGTTTTGTAGGGTCTCAACCATCACATGGAAAACCTTGCGCTGAACCGAACGTTCTTCGCTATTTCGCTCCATGCTTGATTCTGTCATGTTGGTGAACATGCGCGTGATCTCGTGGTTAAATTCCCCTAGATACACCAACGAAAATCCATTCTCGATCATTTCATCGTAAATGTTCGAAATGGATTTGATAAAAGAAAATGAAAGATCCATATTAACAGCCTTGATTATAAAATTAGGTACTAAAACTTAGACAGCCCAACCTCGTTTGGACCTTGAATAAAATTCAAGTCACGAGGGATATGCTTGCTATCTATACGTTTTAAGTCTTTCTTAAGAGTTGCAGGTATTGTTCCTTTCTCGCTTGCTCTTTTTAGAGCAGCTTCGTAGTCGCCATTTCCTTGGATAACAAGAATCTCGTGCGATAGATTTTTGATGGCTTGCTTCATCGCGTGCTCGTTGATGGTGTAGTAGCCTGTCTTGTTGTTTCTGCTAATAGCACCATTGTCGACAAAGTAGTTAAAGGTTGCCATGTTGGCTTTTCCATGTGAGCTGGCTGCTCCAAATCGAACCGAGCGGAAGATGCCAGCCGTAAAGGTTACGTAGTTCTCCATCAGCGCTTTTTTAGGAAGCGCCTTTAGCTTCACGAGTTCTCCAATCATGTAAAGACCGAGAATGTCGGCTTTGTTTTCTTCGAGTGCGCTGTATTGCTCTTTAAGTGCTTCACGAACGGCACCTTTTTTATTTATTGTATTCTTGATTCCAAGTCCGTGAGCTACCTCATGGAACATGGTGTTTTGGAAGAATGCGTTAAAGGTAACCAAGTTGGCTTGCGAAGGATCGATAACCACCTCCGAAATAGGTTTAACGATGAGGTTAAACTTAGCCTCCATTACATTTTTAAGCATTAGCTTGCGGCTACCCTTCTTTAGCTGCACTCTAGGATCGTTTGGAAGGTTGATGGCGATGGTTTTGCCAGCAGCGTTGCAATCGCCAGCATAGTAGATGGCGCTGTAAACGCCGATGTCAGACCCTTTGGCTGGAACTTCTTTCTTGTACTTCTTCTGAACAGGTAATGCCTTTTGTAGTTTAGGCAGATACTTAATAAACTGGTTGTAGTACTTTGTTTCGCTATGGTTTTTTAATAAGATATACGCCTCGAAAGCGGTTTTATAGTTAAACAGCTCGTCTTCGTAGTTCTCAATAGGTCCAGCAACAAAATCGATGTTGCTATTTTTCATATCCATCCAAACCAAATCGCTTGGGTAGTAGTTGTCAGTTCGGAATGATTTTGCTCTTGTTGCAAGATACTTTTTCAGTTGCTTGTTATCTGCTAACTTGGCTGCTTGATCGAGCAGCTTTGCGGCTTTTTCGATTTGTTCGCTATAGGCAACAGAGTAGGGTACAGATGCCAGTTGTCCAGCCTCATCACGTCTTACAATTGTATATTGGCTTTTTTTGTCGGCAGAATCCCACTCTTCAAACTCTGATTTCGTCATATTGGTAGGATAGAAGTTTGCCCCAAGTGGTTTTTCTTCGAATCCTCTAATAAATGACTTATTACCATCTAATCGATCCCATGGACCATAGTTTATGGTAAAATACTTCTTTGCAGCTTTTCCCTTAATGGTGTCAAGTACTTGCGATTTATCTCCAAATGCTTGTAGCCAGTATATGTCATCCATTATGCGGCTTACCTCAAATAACTTGATGAGAATCTTTTTTTCCTTGTCCGACAGGTTACTTATGTCTGCGGTTAGGTTGAAATCAGCATACTCGGCAACTTTAGCGTTAAGAGTGCTTTCTTCTTTTGCTTTTAGGTCAACTTTAGCAGTCTTTTTATTGTCGTTACCACCTCCACATGCAGTAAAGAGGAGTGTAGCGGCAACTAGTCCAAAAAGGAATTTATTCTTCATTTTTAATATTTGTAGACGTCAATTTATCCGTTAACATCGTCAGAATTAAACTTGTAACCAAGGCGTTTCCCCGTTTGCATTTTCGAGTTCTCGATCTTGGTGTTCATTTGAGCAACCGAGGCAATCTTTACCGTGTCGTATGGGGGAACCAGCAAATCAAATTCTAGAGAATAAACAATCGCAGTCTCAATTATCTTTTTTAGAGCATCTGGTGTTATGGGTGAATTCCCAAAGTTGCTGTACAAGAATGCCATTTGACGTTTCCCTTCGACAAAATAGTTCAGATCCTTGTTTATGAATATTCTGCCAATAAGGTAGCCGAGGTCATCAAGTCGGTTGTACTTAAACGAATCGGTAAGGAAGTTGTAGATGTTAATTACGCCGCAAAGCGCATTAAGCTTATCCTGCTCAACATAGGAGGTTTTCCAAATTTGGTGATCTCTGTCGAATTGGAAAACGTTAGTGTGCATGCTAAAGATAAGAATGTCTTCGGCTATACGGATTTCTGCTTCAAACTTACCTCGATCGCGATATTCCAATTTCACCCTGCGGTCTACGCCGGAAAGTTCTTCGTTGATATCGTTGGTTAACTCGTGAAGCATCTCCTTTAACTGGTTGAATACTTCGAAAGTATTATCGTATACTTTCTGCTTAATGTTGGTCTTTAGCTGAAGGATATCGATGATGCCGTTTAAGTTTTGCTTGTTTTCCTGCGGGTCAGAATCCATGACTGTTATTTGTTTTTATTCGAGCCATAAATATATAAAAATGGCAAAAGGGGAACGATTATTTCCCCCTTTTTTTGTGTTTTATACAACTTGACTAGTAAGATCTAGCAATAATCACGCGTTGTTTGGATGGTTTTCCTGTAACCATACACTTGCCTTCTTCCATTTCGCCTTCTAGCGGAATGCAACGAATGGTTGCTTTGGTTTCCTCCTTGATGAGTTCTTCGGTTTCAGCAGTTCCATCCCAGTGGCATAGAAAGAAACCTCCCTTTTCATCGAGAAGACGCTTAAATTCATCGTAGTTGTCAACCTTGGTGGTCATTTCCTTACGATGGTTAAGAGCCTTATTGTAGATGTTCTGCTGGATGTTGGTAAGAAGTTGCTCGATATAGTCTGCAATTCCTTCTTGCGAAAGAAGTTGCTTTTCGAGTGTGTCGCGACGGGCAATTTCGATGGTGCCGTTTTGGAAGTCGCGAGGGCCCATTGCAACGCGAACAGGTACGCCCTTTAGTTCGTATTCTGCAAACTTGAATCCTGGCTTAAAGTTGTCTCTATCATCAAGTTTAACCGAAATGCCTTTTGCTTCAAGTTGCTTCTTGATCTCCTTTAGCTTGCCGCTGATGCTTTCAAGTTCTTCGGTTCCCTTGTATATAGGTACCATTACAACTTGGATTGGCGCCAACTTTGGAGGTAGAACCAAACCGTTATCGTCGGAGTGGCTCATGATTAGTGCACCCATTAGACGGGTTGATACGCCCCAAGAGGTTGCCCATACGTAATCGAGTTTACCTTCCTTATTGGTGAACTGTACGTCGAAAGCTTTTGCAAAGTTTTGACCCAAGAAGTGAGAGGTTCCCGATTGAAGTGCCTTGCCATCCTGCATCATTGCCTCAATGGTGTAGGTTTCAACGGCTCCTGCAAAACGTTCGGTTGGCGATTTACGGCCAATGGTTACCGGCACGGCCATCCAGTTCTCCGCAAAATCGGCGTAAACATTAATCATTCTCTCAGTTTCTTCTAATGCCTCCTGTGAAGTTGCATGTGCAGTATGGCCTTCTTGCCAAAGGAATTCGGCGGTGCGGAGGAAGAGACGAGTTCTCATCTCCCAGCGTACCACGTTGGCCCATTGGTTGACGAGAATTGGAAGATCGCGGTACGACTGAATCCAATTCTTATAGGTGTTCCAAATAATGGTTTCCGATGTAGGGCGAACGATGAGTTCTTCTTCTAGCTTGGCTTCAGGGTCAACAACAACACCTTTGCCATTTGGATCGTTCTTTAGGCGGTAGTGGGTTACTACGGCACATTCTTTAGCAAATCCCTCAACATGGGCTGCTTCCTTGCTAAGAAACGACTTCGGGATGAAGAGCGGGAAGTATGCATTTTCGTGGCCTGTATCCTTAAACATCTGGTCGAGGGTGCGCTGCATCTTTTCCCAGATGGCGTAACCGTAGGGTTTAATCACCATACAGCCCCTGACTGCCGAATTCTCAGCTAAGTTGGCTTTTAGTACAATATCATTGTACCAAAGCGAATAATTCTCCGAGCGTGGAGTTACTTCCTTTGCCATGCGACTTTGGTATGAAATTTGCTTTATTTTTGTAAGATTTGTGAACGCAAAATAAATAAATAAAATCGGTTTCTCATAAAACGCTGGAGGGTCATTATGAAAGCTTTAAAATTATTCACATTGCTGGTTCCTATAGCACTTCTTGGGGTGTCTTGTGGTACGAGTTCGAGGCTAGGCGGTAGTTCTGCTGGCGACGATATCTACTACAACCCAACACAAGACGCTAAGGAACAAGTGGTAAGCGCTTCGAATGGTAAGCGGGTGCCTCTTGATAAGTCGTATAACGATTTAGTTAATGAAACCAATAGAACTTTGGCGGATACCATTTATGTTGCTTCTGAATCCGATTCGACAGGCAATCCTTACCAGGATGTTTTAGCCGATTCCTACGAAAAAGCAAAGCGTAATCGAGAGTTGGGATATAAAGATCCATGGTATGGCATGCCATCGAGTGCTGCTTATTCGCAAAATATGTGGTATGCTACAGCTTACGATCCTGCATTCTATAACGTCATCGTAATGGGGAATACGATATGGGCAGAGCCTAAGTACATCTCCTCGATGTTTGGCTATCCATACTACAACTCGTACGTTAACTTTGGACCTTACTACAGCCCATACAGAAATTCATGGAACATGAGTTTTGGTGTTGGTTGGGGCTGGGGATTGAGCACCAACTGGGGTTGGGGTTATGATTCTTACTGGGATTATCCTTATTACGGCAACTCCTGGGGTGGATATGGACATCATTATCATGATGGCTACTACTCGGGGAGAGGGTATCGTGATGTTGTTTACGGCCCACGCGATGGTGGCATGCGTTACGGAACGCCAAGTGTTCGCAACTATCCGTCTTCGAGAGGGTATAGCTATTCAAATACCAGCAATCCATCGAGGGTGAGCCGTGATGGTAATTCTGATGTGATCCGTTCGAGCAGGGGTAGTTCTTCTGTAAGGCGAGATGATTCGCGTACCTATCAGAGTGGAACATCCGCTCGCGATTACCAATCGGTTACGACGCGACGTTCGGTAATTACTACACCTACCCGTCAGCCTAGCAGCAGCAGAGAGGCGTATACGCCTACCTATACCTATAGCAGGCCAACGCGCTCTGGTCAGCCTGTATTTAATGAGGGAAGCAGTTCTGGAGCATCAAGGACGTACGAGCGTCGCAACTCGACAGCCGTTGTGCCAAGATCGGAGAGCAGCAGCTCTTACGACAATAGCCGTAGCTACCCATCGCGCAGCAATAACGACAGCAATAGCCCATCGCGTAGCAGCAGCTACAACTCGGGTAGCAGCTATTCGTCGCCATCAAGAAGCTCTTCGTCTAGCTCTAGTAGTTCATCGTCGAGTAGCCGTTCGGAAAGTTCGGGTAGCAGCCGTGGACGTAGGTAATGCTTAATAACAATGATTACAACCAACCCACTTAAATAACAACTAATACGTGTGATTATGAGACTTCGCGCAATACTACTAGGGGGAACCTGCAGCCTGATGGCTGTAGGCGCCCTTGCCCAAAGCGAAACTGATGTGCTCCGCTTTTCGCAAACTTACATGAAGGGATCGGCAAGGTTTACCGCCATGGGTGGTGCCTTTGGTGCGCTAGGGGGCGATATGTCCTCGTTTATGATAAACCCAGCAGGGGTAGGTGTTTACCGCTCTTCGGAGTTTACTTTCTCTACTGGAATTCTTAACAGCAACCAAAAAATAGATTATCGTGGCGATAGGTCTTTTGATGGACATACGTCGGTAAATGTCGGTAATGCAGGTCTTGTTTTGAATTTTTTCAATAACTCTAATAGCGAACTTCGGAATTTCAATCTCGGTATTTCCTACAACAGACTGAATGATTTTAATCAGAATACCTTCTTGTCTGGTGTTAATAACGAAAATTCTATTACCGACTACTTTGCAGAAAAATCCTATGGAATAAAGCAGGTTGATCTGTTAAGCCAAAATCCATTTGATTCGAACTTGCCTTGGAACTCTATTCTTGCTTGGAAAACGTATTTAATGGATCCTGCTAGTTCAGATAACAATAATCAGTTTTATCTTACTCCATTGGCTCGAACAAGGTATGCCAAGGATCCATATTATGCGCCATACGCAAGAGATATTGACAAGAAAGGGCTGAATGATGCCGTTTTTCAGGATCAATGGGAAGAGGTTCGTGGTTTTAATGATGTAGTGAATATTGCTTTTGGCGGAAATTTGATGGATGTGGTTTACGTTGGAGGTTCGCTAAATATCACAAACATCAATTACCATTCGACAAAGAACTACCACGAACAAGCAGATAAGAACAACCTGTCAAATTTCAATGAACTGAATTACGAAGAGATTTACAACGCTTATGGTACAGGAGTATCGTTAGGCTTAGGAATGATCCTTAAGCCAATTCAAGAGATTCGTATAGGGGTTTCCTACCAATCGCCAACTTGGAATTCGATTGATGAGGACTATTCGGCATATATGAATTCAACCTTTTTGAATGTTAACAATGGTTTTGCAGAGTACGATACCCCAATCAATACCTTTAGCTATCGTATCTCATCTCCACAACGTCTTACGGGGAGCCTTGGATTTATTCTTGGAAACTACGGCATAATTAGTGCTGATGTTGATTGGGTAAACTATGCTGGAATGAGAATTCATGGTTCGAATGATTATCGAACACTTTTTAATAATATTAATAGTGCCATTGATAATAGCTACCGCAATACAATAAACGCAAGAGTAGGTGGTGAACTTAAATTGGATAAACTTGCCTTTCGTGCAGGTTATCAGTACTACCAAAATCCTTACAAAAAGGATTTCATCAATTCCGATAATGCTACAAACGTTTACTCTGCTGGTTTTGGCTACCGCACTCGTTCGTTCTTCTTCGACTTTGCGTATAGCCTTATGACGATGAAAAATGCTTATTCGTTATACGACTACTACTATAAGGATGCCAACTCAACGGTTGACATCTACTCGGGCACTGCTACGTCCAACATCAACCGTAATTCGTACATTGTGACGCTAGGGTTTAAGTTCTAGGTTCATCAGAATATAAAATGAAAGGCGGGTGTTGCTACTCGCCTTTTTTTATGCTTTGCTCTAGGATGCTCTTGGCCATTGGACCTTCGTTGAAGAGGAGGTCGAGGATGGAGAGGTTGGGGGTGAAGCCGTGGCGGTCGGCGAATACCTGGTAGTACTCCACTGGGGCGAAGTGCGGGTCGGGCTGCTGCTGGCTCTCCTTGGGCGATATGGCGTACCTCAGGTCGATCTTGTTCTCGATTACTTTGTCGTAGCTGGTGGTGTAGCCGATGCTGGGCGCTATGGAGAGCGACTTTAGGATTGTCTCTAGGATTTGTTGGTTGAAGTCGAACAGGCGCTCGTAGCGGTTTTCGAAGAAGGGCATGAAGTCGTCGATGTAGTAGTCGTAGAAGGGCGAGCTCTTGTAGGCCGATTCGATGGACTTGAAGTGCTGCTTCTGCCAGGGCTTGTTGTAGTCGAGCTGTACTTCGGCGATGGGCATCTTCTCTCCATGCCACTTTACTACGGGTACGGTGAGCGCCATGGGACCGTTGGCGGCAAGGATGCTGCAGCGATTGCGGTAGCTCTGCTTGAGGTAGCTCTCGTGGGCTTCGATGGTTACGCTGCCGGCTATCAGCTTGCAGAGGTACTGTACGGGTGGAAAGTAGGCGGTAGATAGGACTACGGGTTGCATTGTCGTTGTTTTGTCGGGCAAAAGTAGCAATCCGCAGGCAAAATTGAAAGGCACAAAAAAGGGCCGGACGTTTCTCCTGTCGACATATCGTACCTCGGGCATCTCCCTTGGTCGATTCGGCGGGCTAAACCTTCGGCCCCTGCTATTATTGGTGCTTGCCGCTGCTCCTGCTATAGGGGCATGGCCTTGTAGACGTTGGAATCCTCAAGAGGAACGATGTTACCCTTGTAGGTGATTCGTCGGCCCCAGGTGTTGGGCGAGATGTACGCCTCGCCGCGGTTGGAGTTGGCCGTTAGGGTGATGAAGATCTCGGCGTTGATGCCCACGCCAACCACCATGAACCGTACGCTGACGTTTCCATGCTTATCGGTTTCGAGCTTATACCCGCTAATGCTACCTTCGACGGTGATGCCACCCAGCCCGTTGTAGCCAGCTCGGTAGGGCGAGGCCAGCTGCACGGTTGACTTCTCTTTGTCCATCATAACAAAGTTGGTGGTGCTGTTGACGAAGTAGAGGCTGCCCCGCTGCCCCTGTATGGTGTAGGCTTCGAGTACCCAGGTTTGCGCGGATAGGGCTTCTACCGCTTTGGCGTAGCTGGTGGAGTCGAGCTGCTGCTGCTCCTTCTTGCGCAGCTCCTTTCGCTCTTGAGGGGTTAGCTCCCTGAAATCCTGCGCTAGCAGCCCCGCAAAGGGGAGAACGATCAGTGCTAGCAGCGTTGCTATTCTTTTCATAAGGGGAAACTCTTCGATTAATATGGGTGAATCGTCCAACTTTAATATAGGTGGGGACAGGCTACCGCCTATCCCCTAGATGCTCCTGTTAGTGCTGATCGTTTTTGGCAGCCATAAAATGGCCTTTTACGTGAAAGGGAACCAGCGGTCGACATCGAGCGGCTCGGAGGTCTTGCTGAGGTTGGCAACCTGGGCAATGATCACGTAGGTGTAGATTTCCTCGCCCTGCGCATCCTTGCTGGTGGCTACCCGGTTTACGTAGTACGTCAACGGCCGCTCGTTGCGCCCGATGAGGAAGGCCTCCATCTGCCTGAAGAAGCTGCGCAGCTGCGTTTTCTTTCCTTCGAAAACCCGGCTGCGGAAGGTGCCCGACAGCTCGATGTAGTCCTTATCGGCTACCGGCTTGGTGACGGATAGGAGCACCTCTTCTTTCCAGGGGGATACGGGGTGGCGCAGCAGCAGCGCTTCGTTATCGTCGGGGATGATGTTCATCTTGTAGGCCTTGTGGAGCAGCGATTGGTTGACGGTCTCAAGGTTGTCGACAATGGGGAAGTGCATGACTTCCGACACGGTGGTGCGGATGAAGGGCTTGTGGTTCCACACAAACTCTACATCGTCCCAGCTCTCGCGGTTGAACTGGGGATTCAGCATGATGTTGTTACCTTCTACTCGCATGGCGTTGATTTTTTATGTTTCGTTTTACGTAAAACGCACACGGTTAGCAGCTAAAATGTGCTAGAAGATGCGCTTGGCGGTGATTTTACCGCAGGTAGAGGCGTTCCTCTGGGGATGTTGGGCGCCTTGTATATGGTACAAAGGTGTCCCCGGAGTTCCGTTGGGTGCCTTGTATATGGTACAAAGGCTTCGCCGGAGTTCCGCTGGATGGTTTGTATATGGTACAAAGGCTTCGCCGGAGTTCCGTTGGATGGTTTGTATATGGTACAAAGGTGTCCCCGGAGTTCCGTTGGCCGATTTGTATATGGTACAAAGGGGCTTCTTTGGGTTAAAGGCGGCTATTCAATGTTGGTCGTAAAGGAGGGCTGGTGCTGCTATGCCTCCGTATTGAACAAAAGGGAGTCGGGAACAGGGGATATAGGGAGTAAGGAGTAGGAAAGGGCAGACAAACAGGCATAGAAAATCGCTGTGCCCTTTGTACCTCAGAGACTGAAAAAATGTGGAGCGCACCGAAGTGCGCCCCACTACAATTCAAAATTCCTAGCAAATGGGGACTAGGCTCCCATGAATAGCTTAATGTCCTCGTCGACGGTGTTGATACCGGCGATGCCGAAGTTCTCCACCAGCACCTTCACCACGTTGGGCGATAGGAAGGCGGGGAGGGTTGGCCCGAGGTGAATATTCTTTACGCCGAGGTGTAGCAGGGCAAGCAGCACGATAACGGCCTTCTGCTCGTACCAGGCGATGTTGTAGGCGATGGGTAGCTCGTTGATGTCGTTTAGCTGGAATACCTCCTTCAGCTTAAGGGCAATCAGGACCAGCGAGTAGCTGTCGTTGCACTGCCCGGCGTCGAGAACGCGAGGGATTCCTCCGATATCGCCCAGCGGAAGCTTGTTGTAGCGGTACTTGGCGCAACCTGCGGTAAGGATTACGGTATCCTTTGGCAGCTGCTCGGCAAACTCGGTGTAGTAGCTGCGATCCTTCATGCGGCCATCGCATCCGGCCATCACAAAGAACTTGCGGATGGCACCCGACTTAACGGCATCCACCACCTTGTCGGCAAGGGCAAACACCTGCTCGTGGGCAAATCCACCGATAATCTCGCCTTCCTCAATCTGGGTAGGCGCCTTGCAGCGCTTGGCGTGCTCGATGATTGCCGAGAAGTCCTTCGTCTTACCATCCTCACGTGGACCGATGTGGGTAGCCCCTTCCAATCCTGCCGAGCCGGTGGTGTAGATTCTATCCTTGTAGGTGGCGCTGCCTAGCGGTGGCACAATGCAGTTGGTGGTAAAGAGCACGGGGCCGTTAAAGGTCTCGAACTCGTCTCTTTGCTTCCACCACGAGCTGCCGTAGTTACCCACAAAGTGGCTGTACTTCTTAAAGGCAGGGTAGTAGTTGGCGGGTAGCATCTCGCTGTGGGTGTACACGTCAACGCCTGTGCCCTCGGTTTGGGCCAGCAGCTCCTCCATATCCTTCAGGTCGTGACCGCTGATGAGGATAGCTGGGTTATTTCGTGTTCCGATGTTCACTTTGGTGATTTCGGGGTTGCCGTAGCGGGTGGTGTTAGCCTTGTCGAGCAGCGCCATGGTGGTAACGCCGTACTTGCCCGTTTCGAGGGTAAGGGCTACCAACTCGTCGGCACCGATGTCGGTGCGGGTGGTCTTCGTAAGGGCATCCTGGATGAATGCGCTGATGGTATTGTCCTCGAAGCCTAGGTTGCCGGCATGCTCGGCGTAGGCGGCCATGCCCTTAAGCCCAAAGATGATGAGCGACTTCAGCGAGCGGATATCCTCGTTGTCGGATAGCGATAGGGTGCCCACCTTGGTCGATTCTGCGGCAAACTCCTCGCGGGTGCCTGTCCAGGTAACCTCTATGGTTTGGGGAATGGCGATACCCTGCTTGCTGCATTCGGCGATAAGGTTCTTCTTAATCTCAAGCCCCTCGATGATGCGGTTGCTGATGGCGTTATCATCGAAGTTGGCGTTGGTGATGGTGCAGAACAGCGAGTCGATAACGTACTTATCGACGGCGCTGCTCTGGTATCCTTTAGCGCGTAGCTCGGTATGGAGGATGCTGATCCCCTTATTTACGAATAGCAGTAGGTCCTGAAGGTTAGAGGTCGATGCGTCTTTCCCGCATACACCCTTAATGGTGCAGCCAAATCCTTTAGCTGCTTCTTGACATTGGTAGCAAAACATGCTCATGGTATTTTATTTTAGATGTTAGTCTTTTGACATTAGATATTAGACGTTAGACTTTAGATGGCAGATGCTTGATATTCTGGGAAAGGACGATTGGACGTTCTTCTAATATCTAACATCTAATATCTAACTTCTTGTAATTAGATCCACTTCGATTCAAGTATTTCCCCCTGAATGCCTACCTCCACCACCTTAATGGGGATGTTTCGCTTGGCGGCATCACGGGCAAGCTGCGCCATCTGCACCAGACCGCCGCAGCAGGGAACCTCCATGCGCATTACGGTGATGGTGTCAACCTCGGCGCTATCGATTAGAGCGGTGATCTTTTGTACGTACACCTCCTTGTTGGAGTCCAACTTCGGACAGGCAATGGCCAGCGTTTTACCCTGTAGGTGCTTGCTGTGGAAGTTGGCCAGCGCGTAGGCCACGCAGTCGGCGGCTAGCAGCAGGTTTGATCCCTTGAAGTGTGCCGCAGCAGGGTTAATCAGGTGCAGCTGCACAGGCCAGTGGGTAAGCGCCGATGGCTGATCGTCGGCCGTAGGAGCCGTCGCCATCTTAGGCGCAAAGGTGCGAGCTGCCGATCCGGGGCATCCGCCACCGGCATGGTGATGGTGGTGCATCTGTGGAACCGCTGGCTGCACCTTCTGCTTCAGCGAGTCTATCACCTCGTTAATATTAAATGGAATGCTCTTCTCGTTATCACGTAGGTAGCCGAATGCTTGGCGGAGGTACTCCGTTTCGTTGTGGTCGAGCAGGTGCTGCAGGTGCGCCGTTACCACGTTCTTGCCGTTAGGGATCATCTCAATAATGGTGGCCACCTCGTCGTAGGCCTCGGCCTCGCGCTTCTCTATGGTGATGGCGCCAACCGGACAGGTGCCAATGCAGGCGCCAAGGCCGTCGCACATCAGCTCGCTCACCAGTGTTGCCTTTCCGTCTATTAGCTGTAGCGCCCCCTCGTGGCATCCGGTGATGCAGTCGCCGCATCCGGTGCACAGCTCTCGGTCTATCCTAACAATGTCGCGTATCATGGGTTTCAGTTTTGTCGTTTTACGTTCTTTTGATGAGGCAAAGCTACGGCAACTTCAGCCCCTAGTCTGTACCATATGATACAAACCGCAAACATTTTTTATGGTTAACTTTGAGCAGAAGTTAGACGAATGGGAGGTAGAACTGCACGGCCGTGCGGCTCTACGAAAGAATTTGCAGTAACGCTTAATCAGCGCTCCTGATCCCCTCCTCGGGAGGGGTAGGGGTTGGGTAAAACTGGTATCATGCATTTTAACTAGAATTCGCTGATTGATGTTGAACTTCATATGCAAAGGGAGATATCTGCTATCTGAAATTGCCTAAACCCACCCCTGCCCCTCCGAAGGAGGGGATGAAGTGCTGCTAGTAAGCGAAGGACTTTAGGGGAATGTTTGTATGAACTTTAGACCAACATAATAAACCAACCAACATGAATTTTACCCTGCTATCCCGCTGCCCGCTGTTCCATGGAGTTGATCCTGTGGAGCTGGAAACCCTTTTGTCGATGTATCCCTACGCCGTAAAGAGCTACGTAAAGGGCAACGTGCTGGCCTCGCGCGACGACGAGTACACGGGGCTGATGGTTGTCCTGGAGGGCAGCGTTAAGGGAGAGATGGTGGATAACTCGGGCAAGGTGGTAAAAATCGAGGATATTTCGGCGCCGCGGCCCATTGCCCCCGCCTTTCTCTTTGGGCAGAACAACCGCCTGCCAGTCGATGTGGTGGCCAACGATGTGGTGAAGGTGGTGGTCATCCCCCGTGCGTCGATGGTGGGCATCATGCAGGCCAGCTCGCAGGTGCTCACCAACTACCTCGACATGATGTCCAACCGGGCCACCTTCCTTTCGAACAAGCTCTACTTCCTCTCGTTTCGGTCCATCAAGGAGAAGCTGGCGCACTACCTGCTCGACCTGGCCAAGGGGCAGCTCGTCACCTTCTCGCTCCCCATGGGGCAGCAGGAACTGGCCGACTACTTCGGGGTCACCCGCTCGTCGCTGGCGCGCGTGTTTGCCGAGATGGAGCGCGATGGCCTCGTCGCCTTCGACCGCCGCAGGGTAACGCTGCTCAATAGAACAGGGCTGGTGAAGGTTATCCGGTAATGTCGGGAGGTAGTAATCGGAACCGGAATCGTCGTCCCGAGATGTCGGGAAGTAGCAATCGGAACCGGAATCGTCTACCCGAGATGTCGGGCGGTAGTAATCGGAACCGGAATCGTCGTCCCGAGATGTCGGGAGGTAGTAATCGGAACCGGAATCGTCGTCCCGAGATGTCGGGTAGTAGTAATCGGAACCGGAATCGTCTACCCGAGATGTCGGGCGGTAGTAATCGGAACCGAAATCGTCTACCCGACATAAGCAGCAAGGGCAGGTTTCGAACCTGCCCTTGCCGTTAGTCGTACTTCTTAGCCTCTTCCCAGATCACGTTCATCTGGTCGAGCGACATATCCTTGAGGGGCTGCCCCTGCTTGATGGTCTTCTCCTCCAGGTAGCCAAAGCGCTTGATGAACTTTCGGTTGGTGAGCTCCAGGGCGGCTTCCGGGTCGATGTCGTAGAGCCTAGCGGCGTTGACCACCGAGAAGAGTAGGTCGCCGAACTCCTTCTCCATCCGTTCGCGGTTCATGGCTTCCACCTCCACGCGCAGCTCGTCGAGCTCCTCCTGCACCTTGTCCCACACCTGGCTGCGCTCCTCCCAGTCGAACCCCACGGCGCGCACCTTCTCCTGAATTCGGTTGGCCTTGATGAGCGCCGGAAGCGCGCTGGGCACGCCCGAGAGGACGCTCTTGTTGCCGTCCTTCTCCTTTAGCTTCAGCTCCTCCCAGCTGCGGAGCACCTGAGCGGCGCTCTCGGCCTGCTCCTGCCCGAACACGTGCGGGTGGCGGTAGATGAGCTTATCGCAAAGGGCGTTTACCACGTCCGAAACCTCGAACCACTGCTTCTCGGAGGCCATCTTCGAGTAGAATACCACGTGGAGCAGGATGTCGCCCAGCTCCTTTTTGATGTTGGGGATGTCGCTGGCGTTGATGGCGTCGATCAACTCGTAGGTCTCCTCTATGGTGTTGCTGCGCAGGCTCTCGAAGGTCTGCTCGCGGTCCCAGGGGCACTTCTCGCGGAGCTCGTCCATGATCTTCAGAAGCCTGTCGAAGCTTTGCTGCTTGTCGTTCATTATGGATGATGATTTTGTCTACTGGTTAAAAAAGTTGATGCGCACCGACGAGCCCATGTCCAGGTTCAGGATCGAGGCAATGCGCCCCTTGTTCTGGGCCACCTCCAGATGCCCGGCCGAGTTGAACAGGGCTACAAACTCGCCATCCTCCACCGCGTTGTAGGTGCTGGAGATCGCCTTTACCTTGTAGCGGTTGCTCTGGATCAGTATCTCGTAGCGGCGCCCCTTGGCCACGCGGTCGAACTCCTGGCAGGTAATGTTGGTGATGATGTTACCAAACGTATCGATGTAGATGACGTTGCCGATAATGAAGCTGGCGTCGAGCACCGGCAGTAGCATTGGCATATGGTTCACCGAAGGCTTGGGCGTTCCGATGCTCTCGATGGGCTCGCCCAAGGTGAGCGCCGCCGCCGCCTTGGCAAAGGGCACTAGCGCGCTGAAGCCGTTCCCCTGGTCCTCGTAGTCGACGGTCACCACCGCATCGGGCTGCGAGTCGCAGATGAGCCCCATCACCCCGTTATCCACCGCCACAAAGAAGTGCCCCTGGTAGCTAACCGCCACAACGGGCTTCTTGGGCGTAGGCTCGCTATCCACCCCTATTACGTGTACGCTTTTCTCGGGGAAATGGTGGAAGGCGCTCCGCATGACGTAGGCCGCGCCCTGTAGCTGAAATGCGGGAATCTGATGGGATACATCGATGATGGCAGCCGCTGGATTCCTCTTCAGAATCTCTCCTTTTAGGGCGGCTACGTAGAAATCGTGCCGCGACCAGTCGGTTGTGAGCGTTGCAATTGCCATCTGTTTTAAAGCGCTGTTGGAGTTTTATCGTGTGGTTTTGCGGATGTGCCGCTTACCGACAATCAAAATTAGTAAGATATTCCTTACAAAAGATGGTAGGCGTGCATTTTGCTGAAATTTGGAGGCAGATGCGGCTAAACCCCCGCTCCTCCGAGCCCTTTTCTGCTAATTTTACTACCTTCGCCGAGGTTTTTAACCCTTCTTTTACCCAAATAATTATCTAGTAATGGAGTTAAACGTAAAGAATCCGCTCGTAATTTTCGATCTCGAAACTACGGGAATCGATATGGTAAACGATCGAATCGTAGAGATCTGCATCCTTAAGGTATTCCCCGACGGGCATTCCGAGGTGAAAACGCGCAGGGTGAACCCTACCATTCCCATTCCTGCCCCATCAACGGCCATCCACGGCATTACCGACGAGGACGTAAAGGACTGCCCAACGTTTAAGGAGATCGCCAAGTCGCTGGTGCAGCTCATCGAAGGGTGCGATTTTGCGGGCTACAACTCCAACAAGTTCGATTTGCCGCTTTTGGCCGAGGAGTTCATCCGCGCCGGCATCGACTTTGATCTGAAAAAAAGAAAGTTCATCGACGTGCAAACCATCTTCCACAAGATGGAGCAGCGCACGCTGGTTGCCGCCTACAAGTTCTACTGCGATAAGGATCTGAACAACGCCCATAGCGCCGAGGCCGATACCGTTGCCACCTACGAGGTGCTCAAGGCGCAGCTCGACCGTTACCCCGAGCTGAAGAACGACATCGACTTCCTTTCCGATTTCTCGGCAAGGACCCGCAACGTCGATTTTGCCGGACGAATCGTTCTTAACGATAAGGATGTTGAGGTGTTCAACTTCGGCAAGCACCGGGGGCGTCCGGTGGTGGAGGTGCTGCAAGCCGAGCCCGGCTACTACGCCTGGATGATGAACGGCGATTTTCCCCTTTATACGAAAAATGTTCTAACCCGCATTAAGCTGGGGATGATGGTAAAGTAATCGTTCGATCGTGCTATGAAGATAATCTGTATAGGGCGTAACTACGTCGATCACGCTAAGGAGCTCGCCAATCCGGTACCCGAGGAGCCGGTCTTCTTTATGAAGCCCGACACCGCGCTGCTGCGCAACAACGCTCCCTTCTTTTACCCCTCCTTCTCGAAGGATATCCAGCACGAGGTGGAGCTAATCATTAAGATCAACAAGGTGGGGCGGTGCATCGGCGAGAAGTTCGCCAGCCGCTACTACAGCGAGGTTGGTCTTGGCATCGACTTCACCGCGCGCGACGTGCAGCAGAAATGTAAGGAGAAGGGGCTTCCCTGGGAGGTTGCCAAGGCGTTCGATTTCTCGGCTCCCATTAGCAGCAAGTTCCTTCCGATTGCCGATTTCGAATCGGTAGACCGTATCCCGTTTCGCCTGGTTAAGAATGGCGACGTGGTGCAGCAGGGCAGCTCTGGCGATATGCTTTTCAGCGTCAACCGCATTATCTCGCACATATCGCAGTACATCACCCTGAAAATTGGTGACCTTATCTATACGGGAACGCCTGCCGGCGTAGGCCCCGTTGCCATTGGCGACCGCCTGCAAGGCTACATTGCCGATACCCTGATGTTCGACTTTGAGGTGAAGTAAAGCTAGCATCACGATACCGCACAATGGTTGGGACCTACTCCCAACCATTTTTGTTTAGCATCGTACCACCTCGGAGGCCCGTCGAACCACCCATCGAGGTATTCCGCTTCGCCTTCGATGCGGTACTTCTCGGAACGGAGCTCCATGGGTAGGCAGCCTTCGGACTGTTTTGTCAGGTTTGGTCTGACACAAACCACCCCAATACAGCTGGTGGAGCCGTGCATTTGGGGATGTGTGACAAATTGTCTGCAACCCTTCCCTTGGCATAAGTATTGCCATACTATTGGCATCAACAATTAAGTAATTAACTCTTTTAAGCAAACATACTATGGGTAAAATCATTGGTATTGACTTGGGAACAACCAACTCTTGCGTATCCGTAATGGAGGGTAACGAGCCCGTTGTAATTCCAAACAACGAAGGGAAAAGGACAACACCTTCGGTAGTTGCTTTTACCGAAAATGGCGAAATTAAGGTTGGTGATCCAGCAAAACGTCAAGCAATTACCAATCCTGAAAAGACCGTATACTCGATTAAGCGCTTCATGGGCGAATCTTACGATGAGGTAAGAGAGGAGATGACGCGCGTACCATTTAAAATTGCTCGTGGCGACAACAACACACCACGCGTAAAGGTTGGCGATCGTTTATACTCACCACAAGAAGTTTCAGCGATCATCCTTCAAAAGATGAGAAAGACCGCCGAAGACTACCTCGGACAAGAGGTTAGCGAAGCGGTTATTACCGTACCTGCATACTTTAACGACTCGCAGCGTCAGGCAACCAAGGAAGCAGGCGAAATTGCCGGTCTGAAGGTTCTTCGTATTATCAACGAGCCAACAGCTGCCGCTCTTGCATACGGTCTTGATAAGAAGGGCGCTGATATGAAGATCGCCGTATTCGACCTTGGTGGAGGTACCTTCGATATCTCTATCCTAGAGCTTGGCGATGGCGTATTCGAGGTGAAGTCTACCAACGGTGATACCCACCTTGGTGGCGACGACTTCGACAACCGCATCATTGGCTGGTTGGCCGATGAGTTTAAGGCAGAAAATGCGAACATTGACCCTCGCAAGGACCCAATGGCGCTACAACGCCTAAAGGAAGCTGCCGAAAAGGCGAAGATCGAACTTTCGAGCACCACCTCTACCGAAATCAACCTGCCATACCTAATGCCAGTTGACGGTGTGCCTAAGCACCTTGTTAAGACGCTTACCCGCGCTAAGTTCGAGCAAATCTGCGACGAGCTAATCCGCCGTGTGATTGAGCCATGCAAGGTTGCCCTTAGAGATGCCGGCTTGTCCACTTCCGAAATCGACGATGTAATCCTAGTTGGTGGTTCAACCCGTATTCCTTCCGTTCAGGCAGAGGTTGAGAAGTTCTTCGGCAAACAGCCTTCTAAGAATGTAAACCCCGACGAAGTGGTGGCCGTAGGTGCCGCAATCCAAGGTGGCGTACTTTCGGGCGATGTTACCGACGTACTCCTTCTCGATGTTACCCCACTTTCGCTAGGTATCGAAACCATGGGTAGCGTAATGACGAAGCTGATCGACGCCAACACAACCATACCAACCCGTAAGTCGGAGACCTTTACCACTGCTGCGGATAACCAGCCTTCGGTTGAAATCCACGTGCTACAGGGTGAGCGTCCTTTGGCAAAAGACAACAAGACGATCGGACGCTTCTCGCTTGATGGAATTCCATCAGCACCACGTGGCGTGCCTCAAATCGAGGTAACCTTCGATATCGATGCAAACGGTATCCTGCATGTTACCGCAAAGGATAAGGCAACCGGCAAGGAGCAAAAGATTAGCATTACCGCTTCATCAGGTCTTTCTGATGACGAAATCAAGCGCATGCGCGATGAGGCAAGGGCTAATGAGAATGCCGACCGCGAGGCTAAGGAGAAAATCGACAAACTAAACCATGCCGATTCGCTCATCTTCCAAACCGAAAAGCAGCTTAAGGAATTTGGCGATAAGCTGCCTGCCGATAAGAAGAAGGCAATCGAAGAGGCAGTTGGCAAGCTGAAGTCGGCTCATGCTAGCCAAGATCTAGCAGCCATCGATGAGGCTACCAAGGTGCTTAACGAGCTTTGGAATGAAGCATCTCAGCAGATGTACAACGCCGGCGCACAAGCAGGACCTCAAGATGCTGGTGCTGGTGCAGGTGCTGGACAAGGCGCTGATGCAGGTGGTAAGAAGGATGAATCCGTTACCGATGTAGACTTCGAGGAGGTGAAGTAGTTCGCCCCGTAACCATAAACAGAAAAAAGCCCCTCCTTGGGGCTTTTTTCTTTCATTATTGCAGCTACTTTTGGTGCGGATAATAATGTTTAAATAAGTCAGAGGAAGATGAAGGCAATACTATTTCTAGTTAGCTGCTTTTTATGCTGTGCAATGACGGTTTCGGCGCAGCAGGATACCGTATTTAACCAGAAGAATGCACGGGGGCAAAAGATGGGATGGTGGAAGAAAACCTACGAGGACAGCACCATTCAGTACGTAGCCTACTTCGAGAACGATAAGCCCGTGGGCCTTGTTAAGCGCTACTCGAAGCGTGGAAAGATAAAGTCGATATTGAACTACCTTCCAAACTCAAGCGTTGTCGAAGCGCAGCTGTTCAATGCCGACGGTATCCTACTGGCAAAGGGGAAGTATGAGAAGAATAAAAAGGAGGGTCAGTGGATAACCTACTATCCCGATGGGCAAACAATGTACGTGGAGAACTATAAGAATAACCTCAAGGATGGAAAGGCAAACGGCTACTATCCGAATAAGGCGGTGATGTATAAGTACCAGTACACAAATGGTCGTCGTGTTGGTGCTGCGGTGCAGTATTACTCCAACGGCACCCTGATGGAGGAGCTAACCTACAGTCAGGATGGAAAACTCATTGGTCCTTACCGAGGATATTACGATAATAACGCCAAACGGATTGTCGGCACCTACGTAAATGGCGAGAAGGATGGCGAGTGGATTACCTACAGTCAGGACGGAGCTGTTTTCTCGAAAGTTACCTACCATAATGGCTACCCAACAATAACCGACGAGATGGTGAAGAAGGAAACCGAGATGCTAAACTCGTTCAACAAGATGAAGGGAAAACTAAAGGAACCAACCGAAGAAGATCTTCTAAGGTAGGCAAGGTCGCAGCTAGAGTTTAGCATCATTTATCAGCCGCCGAATACCTCCTGCCGCATATCAATGTAATTCTATCTTTAGGTAAGTTGGCTGAAAAGAAAAGTAGCAAAGCAATGGAGCATTACTCGTTATTCGACTTACAGCAAAAGATAAAGGATAGCCTTCAAAGCTCGTTTCCGCTACCCATTTGGGTGGTGGCCGAAATAGGTGAGATAAAGGTTAACTATGCCGGGCATTGCTACCTGGAACTAATCGAGAAGGATGATTCCGATACCGTAAAGATTCGCGCCAAGGTAAGCGCAAACATCTGGGCTAACAAGTTTCGACTTCTCAAGGCATACTTCGAAACATCCACTCGAATAGCGCTCGAGCAGGGGCTAAAGGTGTTGGTTAAGGTTGATGTTCGGTTTCACGAGGTGTACGGACTTAGCCTAAATGTGGTGGATATCGACCCCTCCTATACGGTTGGCGAGATGAAGTTGCAGCGGAATCTTATCATTCAAAAGCTCATGGAGGAGGGTATTGTCGACCTAAATAAGGAGGTTCCTCTTCCGATGGCGCCGCAGCGAATCGCGGTGATATCGTCGGCCTCGGCAGCAGGCTACCAAGACTTCCTAAACCACCTTGCCGCTAACCAGTTTGGGTATGCCTTTTCGGTGGAACTGTTTGCCGCCGTAATGCAGGGCAATGAGGCCGAAGCATCAATCATTGCTGCGCTCGATTGCATCTATAGCAGGCTAAACGATTTTGATGTCGCGGTGATTATTCGAGGAGGGGGCTCGCAAACCGATCTTGTCTGTTTCGACTCCTACGCGGTTGCTGCCAACGTTGCCCAATTCCCGATCCCAGTTCTTGCCGGAATCGGGCACGATAAGGACGAGAGCATTGTTGACATTGTGGCGCACCAGTCGTTTAAGACACCAACCGCCGTGGCCAACTTCCTTATCGATTGCTTGGCGGAGTTTGAGGACGAACTTGTCGACTATGCAAATGGTATAGGGCATGTGGCCCAGAGTCTAATTCACCACCAAAAACTGCTGACGCTTGACGTGGAGTATGAACTACTAAATAGAATTAGAGATATGCTTAAGCAGCATGGAACTTTCATTAGCGATATAGCCTATACGGTATCCAATCGGGCAACCTCCATCCTAAACGATCAGAAAAGATTTGCAGATAGGGTAACGCATGTGTTTAACGCATCGGTACTGTTCAGCATTAAGCGGCGATACGATTTCCTGCAACAGGTAAACCGCGAGTTGGAGTTTGGTTTGACGGTGGGGCTTGCTAAGCAGAAAACAATAATAGATAACCTAGAAGCCAGAATCGGGGCGTCAAGTCCGCGAGAGGTGCTAAAGAGGGGGTATTCGCTAACCCTGTGCGATGGACAGGTGGTGCGGCAACTCGAAGACCTAGATGGGAAAGAGGTTGAGACCCTACTTGATGCTGGTCGAATAAAGAGTAAGGTAACGGTAGTAAAACGTATAACAGGAGATATATGGCAAAAAAGGAGTTGACCTATAGTGCCGCACTCGACGAACTTAAAAGTATTCTAGCTCGTATAGAGGGGCAAGATGTAGATATCGATCAAATAGCAGAGGATGTTAAGCGATCGACAGAACTGATCAAGTTCTGTAAGGAAAAGCTTAGGAAGACCGAAACCGAAGTGGAGGGTATTCTTAAAGGTATGAAGGAGTAAATAAAAAAGGAGGCTGAAAGGCCTCCTTTTTTATATGCGTTGATGTCTATTTCTTTGTAAACCTTCGTGGTTGAATCATATTCTCTGGTTTGAGAATGTTATCCAATTCGTCTTGCGAAAGCAGACCCTTCTCAAGAACTAGGTTGTAAACGCTCTTGCCAGTTTCAAGGGCTTCCTTTGCAACGATTGTAGAGTTTTCGTAACCAATGTATGGGTTAAGCGCTGTAACCAACCCGATTGAGTTGAGAACAAGGTTGCGGCAGTGCTCTTCATTCGCTGTGATTCCTTCAATACATTCATCCTTAAGGGTGCGCATTCCATTTCTGAGCAACTCTATTGACTCGTGGATGCTGTAAACGATAATTGGTTCCATTACGTTTAGCTCAAGCTGACCTGCTTCGGCAGCCATTGTAACCGTTAGGTCGTTGCCAATAACCTTAAAGGCAATCTGATTAACAACTTCAGGGATAACAGGATTAACTTTTCCTGGCATGATTGATGATCCTGGTTGTTTTGGAGGAAGATTAATTTCTCCAATTCCTGTGCGAGGTCCTGAAGACAACAATCTAAGGTCGTTGCAAATCTTTGAAAGTTTAATTGCAAGACGTTTTAGTGCCGATGAATACATTACAAAAGCGCCAGTGTCCTGAGTTGCTTCAACCAAGTTTGCTGCTTGTACAAGAGGAAGATCTGTAATGCGGGCAAGAATCTTTGTAACAAGAGGTGCGTAGTCTGGATCTGAGTTAATTCCAGTGCCGATGGCAGTAGCTCCCATGTTTATCTCGTGGAAGAGCTTCACGTTTTGTTCCAAGCGATCGATCTCTTCCGAAAGAGTAACTGCATAAGCTTCGAACGCTTGTCCAAGAGTCATTGGTACCGCATCTTGCAGCTGGGTTCTACCCATCTTGATTACGTCTTTAAACTCAACACCCTTTGCTCTAAATGCATCGATGAGAGATTTAAGACCATCAATAAGCTGTTGATTGCTGAAGATTACAGCAAGTTTAACGGCTGTTGGATAAGCATCGTTTGTTGATTGTGATAGGTTTACGTGGTTGTTTGGATGAACAAACGAGTACTCCCCTTTTTTCTTGCCCATAGAAACTAGGGCCATGTTGGCGATTACTTCGTTGGCATTCATATTAGTTGATGTACCTGCACCACCTTGCACCATATCAACGATAAAATGCTCGTTTAGCGAGCCCGATTTTACAACCTTACATGCTTCAACAATGGCATCCTTGATGTTTGGTTCAAGAAGTCCAAGTTCGCAGTTGGCCTCAGCAGCGCCCTCTTTTACCAATGCAAGCGATTCTATTAGCATTGGGAAGAATTTCAGCGTAACACCGCTAATGTTGAAATTTTCCAGAGCTCTTAGAGTTTGGACTCCAAAAAATGCTTCTACTGGTACTTCTTTATTACCCAGTAGGTCATGCTCTGTTCTTGTCTTTCCTGAAAAAGGAATATTTACATTTTGGGAACTTAACTTGGCAAATAGGCTTTCCATGGTTTACCCTCCAGTTGTTTACGTATTAAAAATTTCAGTAAATATACGAAATCTTTTTGCTTGTTATGATGACAAAGTGTAAGATATATTAAAACAAAAACTGTTAAATGTAAGTAAAGGGCTTTTATTGCTTCTGAATTGAAACTTATGTCTGTTCGCTAATTAAAGAGAGTCAGATGGTAACGCAGAATCCTAAATGAATATCTTCTTCATGTTAAAAGGTTGGTTGCCGTGAGGGGAAGGAATAGACAACTATTCTATTCATTTTGATTTTGGGAGAGCGAAAAAACTGTTGTGCGGTGACCGAAGAAAATCATAATTCAAATAATATGAAAAAAACGCCTCACCCTTTAGTCTTTAAGTTTTAACACTGCCCTGTATTTGAATCATTTTTGCTATGCTTAGTTGTTCTTATTAGCATTACTATAGCCAAAGGGCAAGGCGCTTTTTCGAGTATTATATATTCTTAAATGGTTTTCTTTATATGGTATGATCTTGTTCTTTTTTATGTTTCGGTTTTGGTACAAAAACAAACGCTCCTTAATTGTTTATTCTTAGTTCATCACTGCCCATACGCTTATTCTTATTTCACTAATAACCTGTGTCCTTTTATTAGAATCTATATTAGTCAAGGAGCGTTGTTTTTGGATGGGGCAAAAGTATGTTCAAAGATTTGCACCAACAAGTGTCATCGTTGTCAAATTTTTTCTCTTATTTAGTATGTCTCATTTTGAATTAAGAAAGGAGGTATCTTGATATGTTTGATAAGCTGAAGGAACGCGTTGAACAAGAGTTTGGAGGGAAGGTGGCTAGTGTGAAAAACTGCCAATCGCTTTCCGAATTAATAACAGAACGTTGTGGCGCAAGAATCAGCGATTCGACATTACGCAGGTTATGGGGGTTACTGCCAAGTCCACGTAAGCCTTCGGTTCATACCTTAGATCTGCTATCGCAATTTGTTGGATATAAATCATGGGGAGATTTTTGTTGCGATTTTGAAGATAAACATTCTATAGCGGGTTTACTCGACAATGCAATGTCAAATTGGCATGTCGGTAAGGAAAATGCCGATAGGATCTCCATGAATATCGCTTCCTTTATTTTTAAGAAATCGGGTGTTGTTTCTAAGGATGTAGTCTTTAGGCAATGTGTTGACGATCAGATATGGGCTCTTCTTGATTCTCGCTATACAGCTACTGGAATAATAGCACCAGGCGGTTATGGTAAATCACTGGGAGTTGCATCGTGGGTAGTACGAAATGTGAATCGTAAGGCTTTTAAAAATAGCATTATATACTTCTTAACGGGGGCTCAGGTAGATGAATCGTATACTCATTCAACTTCAATTGATAGGTGGATTTCAAGCAATTTGTTTAAAACCAATGAGAATGTTTTTGGCAATCCAGAATTGTTTGAGGGTAAATCGTTTTTACTTATTATAGATGCTCTTGATGAAATTGATAGCACTCAAACTAAAGCGGTAACTTTTCTTTCTAAAGTTGTCGATTTTGTAAGTAAGTATTCTGGAAGTGCGTTTATTAAGGTTGTTGTTACTACCCGAACGAGCATTTGGGGACGGAGTATGGTGCAGGAAGTAGTCGGCAACACGAATGCTGCTTCATGCTGGATGGGATTAAGCTATGGTGCATTTGAAAGCGATGCTACAAACTTGCCTTTGCTTAACCATAAAGAATTGCAGGAGGCATTCAATAATTTCATCAATAAGAAAGCAAAGGGACGGAAACTGCTGGTGGAGCAGCTTAACTTTATGCTTAAGGAGACCATTTCTCATCCATACATGCTGAAGCTGTTTATTGCTATATACAATAGTAGTACGCTGAAGCTGCAAAGCTATAATGATGTAATCGATGAGTTTATTTCGAGGGAGGTTGCGCATGCTAAGTATGCCGATGAGAATCTGGATATCATCAATTTTATTCTTAAGGAACAGCAATATGGGCAAACCTTGCGGCCTGTAAAGAAGAATGACCTAAAGGAAAAGTATCCGATTCATCTTCGAAAGGGAGGCAATTACTTTGCGGCTTATGAGCATCTACTGGCTTTCAGCATTCTTTCGGAAGAGACATTCGCAAATAAGTTCAAGAATCTAGTTGTTCAAGTTGATTTCTCGCACTCGAACCTTCGGGATTTGCTGATAACCCGTTACCTTGTTGAGGAGAATGGAGGGGTTACCCACGATCTGTTCATAAAGGTCGATAAGCATTATACCAATTCAGATTTAAGGATTCGGTTGATTAGTAATCTTTACGCCATTGCGTATGCTGAGAATAACTTTGAAGCCATAAAGGATTTCTACCTGCTTCCGGATACAATTAGCAGGGATAAGGAGATCCTGAAATATATAATTTACCTGCTTAGAAATGACAAGCCAATTCTTTCGTTATTGGCGAAAGAGTATAGCAAGTATCCCGTTGCAAAAGAGTTCTTGATTAGCTCCTTCTTTGATTTTGATTATCTAAACACATCGTACTACAAGTTCTTGGAGATGATCTTGGAGTCTTCGACTACCACAAATGAGCGGGTGTACAGCTTAGCGGGGTTGGCTATTTCTAGGGCGCAGCTGCTCGATTATGACGATTTCTTTGCCTTCTCGGAGGATCTCAAGGAACTGCATGTCGATGAGTCGTGCAGCGGCTATAGCATTTTACTCTGGGCAATTTGGACGATTTACCACGCACATATTGTAAACAGCGAGGAGCCTGCCGAGAACTTGAGGGATAGCTTGATTTCTGCCGAAATCCTTTACAGCCGTCAATCGGCAGCTAATCGGTTGTCGACCTTTGTTTTCTACTTAGAGTTGCTGCCACATCTAATTCTTTTCAAGGATATGGCAGTGGCCGGGGATGTGCTGGAACTGATAGGCAAGCATCCCCTAAAAGGTGAAATGGAGAAGGATGTAAAACTTTCCATGCTTTACGATCTATACAAGTTGGATCTGTTGAGCATTGAAGATAGGCGGCATACGCTGTCGGCGGTGAAGGCGTACGGCTTAGAACAGCAGGTTAACGCTTCGCCGATCTCGCAAAGCTACTTCAATCGGGTGTCGGGGTATGTTCTGCTCGCATGCAGCTACCTGCAGCAGGACGATAAGCCGAAGTTTATGTACTACTATCAAACCGCTCTTGAGATATGCAGTAACGCCAGCTTTAAGCTGCTGGAGGTTTCGAGGGTCAAGCAGCTTGCCGACATCCTCGATGACTACAAGATGCATGTTCAGGCGCAAAAGTTTAGGGAGTACTCTGGCACAATTGGGAGTAAGAGAAGCGAAATCCTTTACCACGCCGTTTAGGGCATGGCAAGATGATAATCTGTTAATCCTGGCATGGGAGAGTGTACCTTTGCTTGAACTTGGAGCTTGTGCGTGCTGATCTCGTTCTGTAGGATGTCGTTGAAAAGAAAGCCAATTGAGCCAACAATTCCAATGTTTGTGATGCCTGTCTTTTTCGAAAGAGGCACTAGGTGTAGATCCGTGAATTGGCGAAATGCGCTCTGCACCTGTTGCCTGATGAACGGATGAGCTTTGTGCGCACTCGCAAACTCAACAAAGCCGGAAAGGAATTGGGCCGGGTTTTCGGAGCTGTTTAGGCTGTTGAACAGCTCGTTTGGGGATATCCCCGTTTCCTTTATAAAAATTTCCTTGAGTTCGTCGGGCATGCTGCCGTAGTAGTAGCTTTTGGCTACCTGTGTGCCGATGCTGATGCTGCCCCCTTCGTTGCCGATGTGGATGTTGAGCGAAATCGATTTCTCGATAATGGTTGTGCCGTTGTAGGCGCCGGTGCTTGAGCTTGCTCCTAGGATGGCGATTAGCCCTGGGGTGTGGTTGAATACGCCTTTTGCGGCACCTGTCAGATCGGTATCTACCATAACCGTGGCTTCCTCGAAAAAGCTTTCGAGGCAGAAAACGATGCGTTGCTGGTGAGATTGGGCGCTACACCCAACTCCGTAAAAGAACACGTGGGTGATGTTGCGGGGGTCGATGGATTTGGGAAAGTGGGTAATTAGCGCGCGTACAACGGTGTAGTTATCCACTAGTATGGGGTTTAACTCCTCGGTTGTAAATGCGACGACTTTTCCTGCTCTATCAATAATGCTCCACTCTGTTGTTCCTAAGGCGCTATAGGCTACTACTACCATTAATCTTGCGGGCTTTTTTTAAGTAAAGGTAATTCATCGGATTTGGTTCTAATCCGACGATGTTTTTTTTGACAAACCGTACAGTTTTGTCGAAGTAGAGTGGAATTAACGGGGTGTGCTTGGCGAGGATCTTGTCCATTTTGGAGAAGGCCTGGCTTCGAGCTTCACCGGTTTTGAAGAACGATTCGAGGTAGAGCTTGTCGAACTCGCTGCTCTTGAATCGGGTATAGTTCGGCCCGTTGGGGCTCTCGTTTTTCGAGTAGAAGAGGGCCATGTAGTTCTCGGGATCGGGGTAGTCGGCAATCCAGGAGCCCCGGAAGAAGGGGAGCTTGCCGGAAGCCATCTCCTGCTGGAACGATCCGCCCGGAACGATGTCGATGTTGAGCGTTATGCCGATGGCGGCCAGGTCGTGCTGGATGAACTCCAGCAGGTCGGCGTAATCTTCGAGCGAGGTTACCGTAATGGGTGGTATCCCTTGCCCGTGGGGGTAGCCTGCCTTTCGGAGCAGCTCGGCGGCAAGCGTCGGGTTGTAGGCGTAGGGCTTCTCGGTGGGCTTGTAGCCGGGTATGGATGGGGGGATTATGCCGCTTTCGGCGGGCATGGTCAGGTTTTTGCGGAGGTACTTGATCATCTTATGCCTGTCGAACCCTATGGCAATGGCCTTCCGAACCAGCGGGTTCATCAGGGGGTGGCTGGGGGGCAGGTTGAGCGTGAAGCCGAGGTACTCGGTGTTGAGGTAGGGGATCTCGAGCATCTTTATGCGGTCGGCATACTTGGGGTTGAGCTTGCCCGAGCTGGTAATGATCTCGTCTTTGGTGGACTGGTTGATGCCGGAGATGAAGTCGAGGTTGCCGCGGATGAACTCCATAAACTCGGAGTACTTGTCGGTGATGAAGGTGATGTTTACAGCCTTGAGGTAGGGCAGGCGCTGGCCCTTGGCGTCGAACTCGAAGTACTTGGGGTTCTTTACCAGTACGAGCATCTCGCCCTCGCGCCACAGCTTAAACATGAATGGTCCAGTGCCGACGGGGTGCTTGCGGAAGTCCTTCTTGTAGCGCTCCACGGCCTCCTTGGGCACGACGCTGGTGGGCGGCATGGCCAGCATGCCCAGCAGGAAGGGGGCAGGTGCCTGTATCTTTAGCTGGAAGGTGGAGTCGTTGGCCGCAAAAAGGCCGTTGCCGTGGAAGGTGGTGTCGAGCTTGGCGAAGATCCAGCGGCAGGGGCTGCCCACGTTGTCGTCGAGCAGGCGGCCGAAGGAGTAGGCAAAGTCGGCGGCAACCACCTTACGCCCGATTCCGTGGGGGAAGGCGGGGTCGTCGTGAAAGGTAACGTCGGTGCGCAGGTGGAAGGTGTAGAGCGTTTGGTTGGGGCTAATCTCCCACGACTTGGCTATGGCGGGCTCGACCTTGAGGCTGTCGTTGAGCTGAACTAGCCCGTTGAAGAGCTGGATGGTGCCCCAGATCGTCTTCAGGTTGCTGGCAAATGCCGGATCTAGCGTCGCAATTCCCTTCGACTCGTTGTAGCGGATTACATCGGCCAGCTCGTGCTTCCTGTTGGAGCATCCCAGAGCGGCTATTGCTATAAGCAGTATGAGGAATCTTCTTTTCACCACGATCAATTTGGCCCAAAAGTATAAAAAGAAGGCGATTTTACGGGTAAAAGATGCGCTCATTAACAAGTGCGATATTTGGAGCCGCTCCAGCGGTAAGCCTTCTTCGAGCTTTCGTTGCCCAGTTAGCAGCCCTAACCTAAAAGGCAGGCGTAATTCCTGCTTCCGAAAAAATAGGGTAGACACAGTTCCGTGAATACACCCAGAGGAAAAGAGAAAACGTCACGAGGATATCTCTTAACCTCGTGAGGAAAACGGAAAATGTCGCAAGGTTTTCTCTTAAGGTCGCGAGGAAAGGAGAAAATGTCGCGAGGAAAACGGAAAACGTCGCGTGGTTTTCTCTTAACCTCGCAAGGGAAAAAGAAAATGTCGCGAGGAAAAAGGGAAACGTCGTAAGGTTTTCTCTTAACCACACGAGGAAAACGCAAGTAGGGGCTCTATCAGTAGCCGCAGTGCCTCCGGAGCGTATCGGAAGGGTGGGGTGCTGCGTTGGGGAGGTTGAAGCTGCTGTAGACCTCGAATAGAAAGAGGTTGCCGTACAGTGGCAACCTCTTCGCTATCGTTGCAAAGGCTATAACAGCCTTACCGCAGTGCCGCTCACCGAAACCATCAGCATGCTTTGGCCAATGGTTTCGTAGTCGATATCGATGCCCACAACGGCGTTGGCGTTGAGGCGAAGGGCTTCGTTGATGGTGTCGCGAAGGGCCGTGTCCTTCGCCTCCTTAAGCACCTCCTCGTAGGATGAGGATCGGCCACCAACGATGTCGCGAATGCCGGCCATAAAATCCCTGAAGATATTGGCGCCAATAACCGTTTCGCCGGTAACAATGCCGAGGTACTCTACGATTTGGTGGCCCTCGATGGATGGGGTTGTGCTTAGAATCATAACTTGAGGTTTTGTTTTACGGCATTAAATGTAAAAAATCCTTTTGATATATTGCCATCTATCTCCCGACTTCTCTTCAGTCCGATTTGAAGAAACCGCAACTGGTGATTACCTTTGCATCACTAATAGAAATAAACAACTTGATTTATCCCAATACCTTCGAGGAAAAGGTTGGATTCGACCGAATTCGACAGCTAACCGAGCACTACTGCGCCACCGAGCTGGCAAAGGAGAAGTTGCATTCCGTAAAGATGTCCACCAGTTACGAGTGGATTGTCCGCGAGATAAGCCTTGTGGAGGAGCTCCGCCAAATCCTGCTCATGGAGGTGGGCTTCCCTCAGTCGGGCTATGTTAACGTGGATAACCTGCTCCGGAAGCTCGCCGTAATCGGCACATTCCTAGATCCCGCCGAGATGGTGCTGCTGCGTAGCGCGCTGGAGGTGGTAAACTCCATCCTGAACTTTCTGCGGAACGTGGAGGCGGAGAAGTACCCCTACTTCACCCGCATGTCGGAGGGCATAAGCGCCTTCCCATCGGTTGTTGCCAGCATCGATGCCATTATCGATCGGTTTGGCAAGGTGAAGGACAATGCTTCGCCAGCGCTGCTGGAGATCCGTCGAGAGATCAGCGCTAAGGAGTCGCAGATATCGCGTAGGATGACCTCAATCCTAAAGAGCGCCCAAGCCAGCGGGGTGGTGGATGAGGATGTGCAGATCTCCATTCGCGAGGGGCGGCCGGTGATTCCGGTAAGCGCCGCCAACAAGCGAAAGATAAAGGGATTCGTTCACGACGAATCGGCGACAGGAAAGACCTTCTACGTTGAGCCCATAGAGGTGGTAGAGCTCAACAACGAGATCAAGGAGCTCTACTACGACGAGCGCCGCGAGATTGTGGTAATCCTCACCACCTTTGCCGATGGGCTGCGCCCCATGCTGCCCGACCTGTTGGGCGCCATCGACTATATGGCTACGGTTGATTTCGTTAAGGCAAAGGCGAAGGTGGCGCTGGATATCGATGGGGTAAAGCCAATACTGGTAGACTACCCGCACCTCAGCTGGCGCAACGCCAAGCACCCCATCCTGATGCTTACGCTCAGGAAGGAGGGGAAACAGGTGGTGCCGCTCAGCATCGAGCTGAACAAGGAGACCCATTTGCTACTGATATCCGGTCCTAACGCCGGGGGGAAGTCGGTATGCCTAACCACCGTTGGGCTGCTGCAGTACATGATGCAATCGGGCTTTCTGGTGCCGCTATCCGAGATCTCGGAGATGGGCATCTTCGAAAGCCTGCTGATAGATATCGGCGATGAGCAAAGCCTGGAGAACGACCTGAGCACCTACAGCTCGCACCTGCTGAACATGAAGATGTTCCTGCGCAGCATCAACGAAAGATCGATTATCCTTATAGATGAGTTTGGTTCGGGAACCGAGCCCACTGTCGGCGGTGCCATTGCAGAGGCCCTGCTCGCCCAATTCTTGGAGCGGAAGACCTTTGGGGTGATTACTACCCACTTTTCGAACCTGAAGTACTTTGCTGCCGATGCCAAGGGGATTGTCAACGGGGCGATGATGTTCGACGTGCAGCAGATCCAGCCGCTGTTTAAGCTGGAGATGGGCAAGCCCGGCAGCTCGTTTGCCTTCGAGATAGCCCGGAAGATCGGTCTTCCTGAGAGCGTGCTCGCTGCTGCATCAGAAAAGGTGGGCGACGAGTATGTGAGCATGGAGAAGCAGCTGAGGCAGATTGCCCGCGACAAGCACTACTGGGAGAGCAAGCGCGATAAGATAAAGCGCAACGAGAGGCGCTTGGACGAACTGGTGGCTAAGTTCGAGAAGGATCTTCTGGAGATAAAGGATCTTCGCAAGGATGTGGTGGAGAAGGCTAAGGTTGAGGCTAAGGCTATTCTTTCCGAGGCCAACAAGAGCATCGAGCGCACCATCCGCGAGATTAAGGAGAGCAACGCCGAGAGGGAGAAGACCCGCCAGGCTCGCCAGCAGTTTGAGCAGGAGAAGGAGAGACTAGAGGCGGAGTCGGAAGATGAGGACACCCGCATTGCCCGTAAGATGGAGCAGCTGCGCCAGCGGCAGGAGCGCAAGTCGGATAAGACGGCTATTGAGCCGAAGGCGCCAGCGCAGAAGGAGCAGAAGTCCTTCGAACTGGGCGACAAGGTGCGCCTGAAGGGGCAGGGGGCTGTTGGTGAGATCACCCAGCTATCGGGCAAAAGCGCCACCGTGGCCTTTGGCAACCTCTACACCTCGGTAAAGGTGGAGAAGCTCGAGCGCGCCTCCAACGCCGAGTTCCAGCAGAAGATTCGAGAGGACCGAACCGTTTCGTCGACGGTGGTGGAGATGAGCACCCGCCGCAACAACTTTAAGAGCAACGTCGACCTGCGGGGCATGCGCGCCGACGAGGCCCTGGAGGTGGTGCGCGACCTGGTGGACGAGGCCATCATGCTCAGCATCTCCGACCTGCGCATCCTCCACGGCAAGGGGAGCGGCATCCTCAAGCAGCTGATCCGCGACTACCTGCGGACGGTCGACCTAGTGAAGTCCTTCGGCGACGAGCGCGAGGAGCTGGGTGGCGCCGGTATCACCATCGTAAAGCTGGATATATAGACGGGTATTCCTGACCACCATAAAGGGCCGAAGCTGCAGCTTCGGCCCTCTTTTTTGCTTGGTGTAGGGAGAAGAAAGAAAGAGGAGTAGGCCGTCCCGGCTTACTCCTCTCATCAACAAAGGTGTTATGATCTTTTCATTCCCTTACTTACACCTCTTTGTATATCGATACTAGTCCAACAACCTCCCCGCTGGCATTCTTTACGGGGTACTTGTCTTTCTCTATGTTTACAACAACGCCATCCTTGAATTTAAACTGACCCCTTTGCTTGATGATTGGCCTTTGGCTGGCCATAACATCGTTGTCCTCCTGGTCAATTATGGTTGCGACGTCGGTACTGAATAGATCGGTGGCGGTTTTGCCTACGGCATCTTCAATTCGATCTATCTCGAACAGCCTCTTAGAAGATTCGCTTATTCGGAGGTAACGGCCATGGTTATCCTTAAAGTTGACGTATTCCGACGTACTTCTAAGCAGCGCCTCGAACATCTGGTTATCGGTGTTGATCTTGTCCATCGCCAGCTTCTGGTCTTCCTGCACGCGGGCCATCTCCTCTTGGGTAGATTGCAACTCCTCTAGGTTCTGGCGCATCTCCTCTTCGGCAGCGGCCATTTCCTCGGCCTGAAGTTTGGTTTGCTCAAGCAATTTGGCGGTGCGCTCGTTTACGCGGGCTGCCTTAAGGGTAGAGGCAATGCTCTCGGCAACCTTTTGTACGAAGCTAATCTTGTACTCTTCGAGGGGTTGCAGTGAGGCTAATTCGATTACGCCGTTCACCTCTTTGTCTACCATTAGGGGTACTAGGAGGAGACAGCGTGGAGCCGTATCACCCAACCCGGAGGTGATGGTGATATAGTTGTCTGGAATTTCGAGTAGGTAGATGGGCTCAGCCTCTACGTAGCAGCGGCCAACGAGTCCTTCGCCAACCTCGATGCGGCGATCCATCAGTTTGCGGCGGTTGTAGGCAAAGCAGGCAGTCATATCGAGGTACTGCGTCTCATTATCGTTTTGCACGAAGAGTCCGCCTTGGTTGATGCCGAGGTACTTCACCAGGTTGCTGATGATCTGATGTGACAGCTCGCCGATGTCGGCATGGTTGCTGCGCAGGATCTCGGCGAACTTGGCCACCCCTTCGTTAGCCCAGTTGTTGCGCATTTCCTCCTCCTGGCGCTGATGCTCCTGGCTCTTGCTCTGGCGCAGGCTCTCCTTCATCTCTAGCAGCGCCAGTCCGATATTGTCGTTCTCGCTCTGGAGTTTTAAGTCCTCATCGAAGTTGCCCTTGCCGATTTCGTTGGCAAAGTGAACCGCCTCGCCCAAGGAGTCGATCAGGTTATTCACCGATCGGTTGATCTGGCCGATCTCCGTTTGGTCGGAGGTGTCGAGCTTCTTGGTGTTCCTCACGTCGCCTAGCCCCAGCTTGGTGATGCTATCGTTCATCTTGTTGATGGGGTTGGTGATGCGCTTGGCCATATTGCTGCTCATGAACGAGCAGATCACCAAGCCAATTATCGATACGATAATGGCCAGGATGGTATCGGTTAGCGCCTTCTTGTAGAGTACGCTGTTCGGAATGGTTAGTCCCATGGCCCAGGTGGTGTAGTCCTGGTCGGCGTTGACTGGTGCCACAAAGTGCGATACGTCATCGGTTTCAACGTAGTACGATCCTAGGCTCTTATCCTTCTCCGTAAAGATGGTCTGTAGCGTCTCCTTCAGTTTGGGGTCGGTATCGGCTGCTAGCGGCTTGCCGTAGAGTTCGTCGTTGGTGTTGGTGACCATCTGCTGGTCGTGCGATATCAGGTAGGCCGATGCCCCTTCGGGAACTGCCGTCTTTTTGGTGATGCGCTGCATCTGATCGAGCGGCATATCTACGGCGGCCGCCCCTACTACCTTGCCGTTAAACTCGATGGGGGCGGCAATGGTGGCCACGTAGGCAGCTGGCGACCCGTTGGGGTAGCTGCTGGTATAAGGTTCTGATATTACGGTCTTGTCGATGGACTCGGCGTGCTGTAGGCACTTGTCGACGCCGCTCTGGTCGAATCCCTGCTTTACCTGGCGGGTTACCCCAGGCCTATCGGCTGTAGAGATGTAGAGCACATGCCCCTCCGAGCCATCGCCCTGAAGGTATTTGGAGTCTATTGAAAAGTAGGCGGCGTGGTACAGCGTGATGTCGTTGTACTTAGTCAGCCGCTGGGTAACGCTGGTGAGCAGGCGCGAGATCGAGCTGTCGCGAAGCGACGACCCGCTCTGCAGGATATTGTCCAGCGCTATGGTCAAGGTACGTGCGGTTCCGATGGTGCGGTAGATGCGCATTTTAGCCCCCGTGGCGTTTACCTGTGCCTGCTGGGTGTAGTACTTTTCGGCGTTTTCCTTGCTGGTTGTCCAGTTCGTGTACGCAAAGAATGCTCCCGTTACAGCCAATACTGCGCCAAATGTGAATGTCGCATCCCTGAAGATCTTCCCTTGTAACGACTTCTGATTCTTGATGGAGAAGAAGCCTTTAATAGATTCAAACATAAGTTGCCCTTGAAGTTTATTCTGGTGCCAAATGTATTAAACATACATCTTGGGCAAGGCTGCACAGTTGCTTAGCTCTTGGTATAAATTGTTAAATGATTGTCGGTGATGGATAGGCGCATTGCGATGCCTTGCCGGATGCTGGTGGTACCTGTTTATTTATAAGGGCGTTTTAGCTTGGGGTGGTGCTTGTTCAACTTATTGCACAGCTAGCCCTCGCTATTCCTGCTGGTGTTCTGTTTAAAATTGGGGCAGATAGCCATTTGCGGGCTGCGTATTCGTAGCCATATGGGGAGGAAGATTACATCATCTTCAGCTAAAAAAGCCGAATGTGAAGAATACTGTCGCTTTGTTAAATAGTTTGCCGCACTTGGGGGATAGGGGGATTTCTCCGATTTGGCCTGCATTTAAGCTCCCCTTTGGTTTGTGGAACTTCGATTTTGTGCAGGTTTATGGCTACCGGTGGGGGGGGTGCTTTGGCGTTAAAGCTTGGCATCGCTTGTATCTGCTCGCTTTAGCCTAGCCTTTAAGGTGTATTTTATGTATTTGCTGCATGGTCGACCTCCAATAGGTGCTGTTGGGCAAGGAATGGGTGGTTCGGAGGTGTTAGGTAAGGGGGACGGAGGTAGCTGTAAAGGTGCCCCCGCCAAAGCCGTTGCCGAACCTGCTTATTCCTTCCGTTTTTGCTATATTAGCGGAGTAATGGCTAATTTCAACAGCGGAACAGCATGGATAGAGCAACGTTCGAGCAAGAGTTAAGGGTGGTGGTGGCCGATGGGCGGCAGAGCGCTGTCCTGCGGCTGTCCAGCATGGTAGGGCTGCTTCGGCCAGCGGTGGCCTCCGATGTTGGCCATGCCCATGCCTGCTTCGGCTACTTGGCCGAACTGCTTGAGGAGGATACCCTGCTGGCCGGCCAGGTGGCCACCCTGCTGTTCGATGTGCTGAATGGCTATAGCTCCGAGAAGCTCTTTGCCGAAAGCGGTATCGTGTCCATCCGCAGCTTCTGGCCCGATTTGCGGGCTAAGCTAAGCCGGAAGCTCCTGCCCGAATACTACCCCGACGATGACGCCCGCTCGCTGCTGCACCAGGTGTTCAGCCATCGAACCGACTATATATGGCTCGCGGCGCTCTCGCGCGACGACTGGCACCGCTTTATGGCGGTGTTGCGCCTCTCCGAGGAGCCGCTCCAGCATTCCGGCCTCGAGAGCGCCATCTCCCACTCCCTCATCGTGCTGGCCCAGCGCATCACCGCCATTGCCTACGAGCCCGAGATCGACTCGAAGCTCCCCGAACTCGAAAGCATCGACTCCCCTTTTCTGGAGCTGGCGCGGGCCACCAATAAGCTGGTAAAGGCCCGGCGTACCCCATCGGCAGCGCACGAGGTGAAGCGCTACCAGGAGGCCATCCTCAGCCATCTGGCGAAGTGCCGTAAGCTCATCGAGCATATCTACGCGAATAAGGACCGCTACGGCGTTAGCATGCACTTCATCTACTTGATTAAGCGGTTCGAGCAGCAGGTGGAGCGCTACGCCATGCTCTTTGCCGTAGTCGGGTCGCCCGATCGTAGGGGGGCGGCTGATGGCATCCGGCAGCTGGTGGTGCACCTGGTGCGCGTGGAGAAGCAGCGCAACAGCATCAGCCGTCACCTGCATACCAGCACGCGGCTCCTCCTTTATAAGATTGCGGTGAACACCTCCAAGACGGGCGAGCACTACAAGGTGGCCAACCTCAAGGAGTACATCGTGATGCTTAAGGCGGCCCTAGGGGGGGGGCTGGTCGTAGCCCTTTTGGCCTGCCTTAAGCTAGGCGTATCGTACCTGCCGTTATCCCCTTTAGGTACGGCTGTTGGGTATAGCCTTAACTATGCGATGGGGTTTGTGGCCATATACATGCTGCGCTTCACCCTAGCCACCAAGCAGCCTGCCATGACGGCCTCCACCATTGCCAAAACCCTTGCCAGCGGTGACTCTCGGCAGATGATTACCCCTGATACCTTACTGCTGACTCGGCAGATCGTCCGAAGCCAGTTCGTCTCGCTGATGGGGAATGTGGCCGCATCGCTACCCTTCGCCTGGCTGCTGGCCACCCTCTTTACCTATATCGGCGGAGGCCATGTCGTAGATGCCCCCAAGAGCGCTACCCTTTTGGCCGATATTAGCCCGTGGACAAGCCTGTCGCTCTTCTATGCGGCCATTGCGGGGGTATACCTCATGCTTTCGGGGTTGATTGCCGGATACTACGACAACCTGATTCTTCACAACAGCTTCTGCCAGCGGGTTGAGTCGCACAAGGGGTTAGGGCGGTTGCTCGGTCGGCGACGCCAGAATGGCCTGTCCGTATACCTATCGGGCAACATGGGGAACCTCGCCGGGAACGTAGCGCTAGGCCTATTCCTTGGCGCCACCTCTACCATCGGGCACTTCGTTGGGCTTCCGCTCGATATCCGGCACGTCACCTTTTCGGCGGCCAACTTTGGCATTGCCCTAGCCGATAGCCCGGCGATGCCGTCGTTGGGGATGGTGGTCGAGGTGGCCGTAGGCATCTTTGGCATTGGGTTGATGAATGTGGTGGTTAGCTTTGGCCTATCCATAGCCGTTGCCCTCTACTCGCACGGTGCAAATCCATCCGACTACCTGAGGCTGATAAGGGTGCTGGTGGCCGATTTCGTTAGGGCACCCCACCAGTACATCCTGCCGCTGAGGAGTAGGAAGCGGAGGCACTAGCTATGGCTGCAGCTTGGGCTATCTCCAATATGGCGCTTAACGCTGGCAACGTTATCGGCGTTCCACTTCACTCGATGGCAAAGCGGCGCTACCCGATGAGTGCAATCCTTAACCTCGCATATCGAGCAGGCCGATAGGTGGCAGTCCTCCACGTGCACGCTCATCTCGATGTTCCTCCCGAACTTCTCCACTATAAAACCTTCTAGCTGGCTGGCCTCAAGGTGAGCCTCCTTTACGGTGATGTACCAGGGCACCGTCAGGTGGCAGTCGATGTGGTACACGGCTCCATACTTAACGATTCTGAAGTTGTGCAGGTCGATCCAATGTGCCCTGCGATTCCTGTTCAGCTGCTCCACCACATCGGCGATGAGCTTCATGTCGGCCTCGTCCATGATTCCCGCAAGGGCATGCCGCACAATCTTTACCCCTTGGTAGATGATTAGGGAGGCAAATACCATAGCCGTAACTGCATCGAGCCAACCCTTTCCTGTAATCTCCAGGATGATTAACCCAACGATGATGCCTAGGGTGGTGTAGGTATCCGATTGCAGATGCCTGCCGCTGGCAACAAGAGCCAACGAGCTGGTCTTCCGTCCTTGGCGGATGGCCATGTAGCCGACCCCGTAGTTTACGATGGCCGAGAAGAGCACCAGGTAGATACCGTAGTCGAGCTTAGCCAGCGGGGTGGGCGATATCAGTGCGAGTATCGATTTGTAGATGATGAGGGCTCCAGCAATGGCGATAAGCGCCCCCTCGAAGCCCGCCGACACAAACTCCACCTTACCGTGCCCGTAGGGGTGATTCCTATCTTTAGGAACAGCCGAAAGGTAGAGGCTGTATAGCCCAACAAATCCACCAACCATGTTCACAATGCTCTCCATGGCGTCGGTAAAGATGGCTACCGATCCGGTGATGTACCACGCCACCGTTTTAACGGCAAAGAGCGCCACCGCTACCGTGGCAACTATTTTCTGATAGTTAATGTTCTGTTGGGCATTGCTTACCATGATGGCTTTTTGGTAAAGATAGGGTGACTTCCCAATTTTATCAACTGGCGCTATTCGGTGCTGGTGATGCCGATAGGGGAGGACGGTTTGATCGCCGTAAAGCTAAGTGTGAAATTAAAAGTATAAAAGCTTAATAGCAGTACGTTATCTCCTCCTTGGGAGGGGCGGGGTGGGCTAATAATGTTGATTTACCGAGCAAAACCTACCGTTTACCCTTCTGCCTAAGAGGAAGGACTGCTGGCATTGATTATGCATTGGAGAATTTGGGGAAACTCCTTAGCATGGAGGCTATGGGGACGCCTCCTCTCCTTTAATGTTGCAATTCGGTTGTTGAAATAGGCACAATTGCATTATGCATCGTACCCAAATTTACCTGTTTTATTTGACGGCTAAACCTCCGACATTTGGGCATGAATTATCTTATCCGATAAATAATCTTGCAGAAGCATGAAACGAATAACCTTACCTTGTGCACTATTGCTGGTTGCGCTGGCACAGCAATCGGTGGCGAAGAGGCCAAGCCAAACCGTAGAGTTTGTCCCTCAGTGGGCAAAGAGCGCGGTGTGGTACCAGATTTTCCCCGAGCGCTTCCGGAATGGCGACCCAACCAACGATCCAACCGTGAACGACATTAAGGGTGCCGACCCCGCCGATCCTCCTAAGCAATGGCAGGTGCACCCTTGGGGTAGCGATTGGTACGAGCGCCAGCCCTACGAGAAAGCTAATGGAGAACCCGAGCTATGGAAGCACATGCTCCGTCGCCGCTACGGGGGCGACCTTCAGGGGGTCATCGAAAAGCTCGACTACATAAAGGGTATGGGCTTTAACGCCATCTATCTTAACCCGATATTCGACTCCCCTTCGGCGCACAAGTACGACGGTGCCAGCTACCACCATGTCGATCCAAACTTCGGTCCAGATCCTGTTGGCGATAGGGCGTTAATGGCAACCGAGAATCCGCTAAAGCCCGCTACCTGGGTGTGGACAAAGGCCGACCTGCTGACACTAAAGCTCATCAAAGAGGCGCACAACAGGGGCATCCGCGTTATCTTCGATGGGGTATTTAACCATTTAGGGGCAAATAGCTTCGCGTTCCGCGATCTGAAGAAGAACCAGCAGCACTCTCCGTATAGGGATTGGTTTACCGTTAAGTCGTATGATGATAGCGTTAAGGGAACCAAGTTCGACTACGAGGGGTGGTTTGGCGTTAAGTCGCTTCCCGAGCTGCGCGAGGATGCGAATGGTATTGTTGATGGTCCCAAGCAGTACATCTTTGCCGCAACCCAGCGCTGGATGAATCCGAAGGGCATGGGTACCAAGTACGGCATTGACGGCTGGCGCCTCGACGTTGCCTACTGCATAGGTCATCCCTTCTGGAAGCAGTGGCGCAAGCACGTTCGCTCCATCAACCCCCAAGCCTATATGACCGCCGAGATTGTCGAAGCTCCCGAAAAGGTAAAGCCTTACCTCCTGGGCGATGAGTTCGATGCCGAGATGAACTACAACTTTGCCTTTACCTGTGCCGAGTTCTTCATCAACCCCGACTCCATGCGCATCAGCGCCTCCAAGTTCGATAGAAAGTTGCGCGATTTAAGGGAGTACTACCCTCAGGGTGTTGCCTACGTGGTGCAGAACCTCTTTGGCAGCCACGACGCCAACCGAATTGGGTCTCACATTGTAAACCGTGGCATCTGCAACTACCGCAACTGGGGCACATACTTTGGCAAGTCGCAGGCGGCAAACAATCCGAAGTATAGCGTTCGTAAGCCTAACGCCGAGGAGCTGCAGTTGCAAAAGCTCGTTGCAATTATGCAGATGACCTATGTTGGTGCTCCAATGGTGTACTACGGCGATGAGGTTGGTATGTGGGGCGGCAACGATCCCGACTGCCGCAAGCCTATGGTTTGGGACGATATTACCTACGCCGATGAGGTTTACAACGTCGATGGCTCCAAGCGCACCCCCGATAGGGTAGAGGTGAACAGGGAGTTGCAGGCGCACTACAAGAAGCTCATCGGAATACGCAACGCGAACCCAGCCCTACAGCTGGGCACCTTTAAAACCCTCATTGCCGACGATGCTAAGGACGTTTACGTCTTTGAGCGCGAGTACAAGGGACGCAAGCTAATAGTGGCTCTTAACAACTCCGTTAAGGAGCAGGTGGTTACCCTTGCAGGGGTAACAGGCCAATCGATGAGCGATCTGCTTAACGGGAAAACCTACAGCGCTGTAAAGGGTAACCTTACGCTTACCGTTTCTCCTAAGTGGGCTGATATCGTAAGGGTGCGCTAGGATATTCTTACTCATATTATGGTAAACCGCTAGATGATTTCTAGCGGTTTTTTTATGCCTGATGATTTATCGTAAGACTAAATTTTATACCTTCGTTTCGGGATTTTACGAAATACAATGGCAAAAAAGGAGAAATACTACACCGAAAAGCAGGAGAAGTTGGCACGATACGGTAAGGCTTTATCGCATCCCGTGCGAATTTTCATCCTCGACTACCTAGCCAACAACCTCGACAGGTGTTGCTATAGCGGTGATATGGTAGAAAATCTTCCGATTGCCCGTTCGACGCTCTCCGAGCATCTTAAGGAACTTAAGAATGCGGGGCTAATTCAGGGCGAGATAAATCCACCGTACATAAAGTACTGTATAAATAGGCAGAATTGGGAGGAGGCTAAGCTTCTTTATGCCGAATTCTTTAAGCGATAGCACATTTTTTTAAACAAACAGTTCGGGAATTCCCGAAATAAAACAGCTTACTATGGATATAAAAGTATTAGGTCCAGGGTGTACAAGGTGCAAGAACCTAGAGAAGATTGTTTACGATGCCGTAGCCGAACTAGGCGTGAATGCCACCATCACTAAGGTTAGCGATGTTGTTGAGATTATGAAGTATGGGGTTATGGCTACTCCTGCTCTTGTGGTTAACGAAAATGTAGAGATTAAGGGGCGCGTACCATCCAAGGATGAGGTTAAAGAGGTGCTCGCTAAGTATTAATTTATAGAATAGGTCGAATTTATGAAACATCTTTTTCTTTTAAGCCTAGCGCTTATGCTTGCTGTTGCTGGATTTTCGGCAGATGCGAAGAGCGCAAAAAAGGAGGCTAAGGCAACGGTTAACCCTAAGGTAGAGGTTTACTACTTCCACTTTACCCGTAGGTGCCCAACTTGCTTGGCCGTAGAGAGCGAGTCGAAGAAGGCGGTTGAGGCGCTTTATCCCGCGCAGGTTAAAAGCGGACAGGTGACCTTTACCAGCATCAACCTCGACGATGCGAGCAGCAAGGCCGCTGCCAGCAAGTGTAAGGCAGAGGGGCAAAGCTTGCTAGTGGTAAGCGGCAGCAAAAGAGCTGACCTTACCTCGAAGGGCTTCATGTATGCAAAATCGAATCCCGAAAAGCTAAAAGTGGCACTCGGAAAGGCTATCGAAGAGGTGTTGAAGAAATAGATTCGAGAGATGGAACTATTGCAAAGCATACTCGATAGCACACAATACTCATTTCTAACGGCAATTGTGCTAGGGCTGATGACCGCCATCAGCCCTTGTCCTCTTGCTACCAACATTTCGGCTATTGGCTTTATTGGGCGCGATATCGAAAATAAGAATAGGGTGTTTGTAAGCGGTTTGGTTTACACCCTTGGCAGAGCCATTAGCTACACCGGATTGGCGGTCGTCCTGTTTTTGGGCGCCAACCAGATGAGCATTACCATGCTCTTTCAGGGTTGGGGTGAAAAGCTGCTAGGTCCGTTGCTGGTTGTTATTGGGCTTTTTATGCTCGATGTTATAAAGTTAAACTTTCCGATGTTCTCTAAGCTAACCGAGACGCTGGGAGAGAGGAGCAAAGGAAGCTACTGGGGGACCCTGCTACTGGGGATGGTGTTTGCGCTTGCCTTTTGCCCCTACAGCGGCGTGCTCTACTTTGCCATGCTGATCCCAATAACCATAACAAGTGCAAGCGGGCTTTACCTGCCAGTGCTTTTTGCCGTAGCAACAGGGCTTCCGGTGATTGTTTTTGCCTGGCTGTTGGCTTTTGCCATCGGCAATGTCGGGAAAACGTACAACCGGATTAAGGCATTCGAGCTCTGGTTTCGCAGGGTGGTTGCCGTGCTGTTTATCCTGATTGGGGTATACTATATCGTGCTATTCTTTATCTAACCTTTTTTTGCCCATTCATTTCGGGATTGGTCGAAATAAAATTATTACCGTTATGCGATTGAGTAAGCCAGCTATTATACCTTTTCTCCTTCTTCCGGTTTGGTACCTGCTGTACCGAAGCCTACAGCCTGCAGCCGACTGGATAGTCGATTCGGCGCTTGGGCTCGAAAGAGGGGCTCACCTTACCGAAGCCTTGCGCTTCTTCATCTTCGAGGTGCCCAAGGTGCTACTTCTGCTAGCCCTAATCATCTTTTTTGTGGGTATCATTCGGTCGTACTTTTCGCCCGAGCGCACCCGAAGGATGCTGGAGGGCAAGTCGCTATTCACGGGCAACGTAATGGCGGCGGGGCTTGGCATTGTTACTCCATTCTGCTCGTGCTCGGCTATTCCGCTCTTCCTCGGATTTGTGGAGTCGGGTGTTCCGCTGGGGGTGACCTTTTCGTTCCTTATTGCCGCCCCAATGATTAACGAGGTAGCCGTGGTGCTGCTCTTCGGGATGTTTGGCTGGCAGACGGCGCTAATCTACGTTGTAACGGGACTGGCAATAGCTATACTTGCCGGTTGGACTATCGGAAAACTTCGGCTGGAGCATTGGGTGCAGGACTGGGTTTACCAAACCCGATTCAGCGATTCGGGCGATGCCGAGGAGACGATCTCCTTCGAGCAGCGCATCAGGTTTGGCTACGTTGCAGTGAAGGATATCGTAGGCAAGGTTTGGATTTATGTGATGCTGGGTATTGCCGTTGGGGCAGGCGCCCATGGCTACGTTCCCGAAGATTTTATGGCTTCGCTTATGGGAAAGTCCGCCTGGTATAGCGTCCCCCTGTCAGTTTTAATTGGCGTTCCGCTATACTCCAACGCGGCAGGAATTGTACCTATCGTTTCGGTGCTCATCGAGAAGGGGGCATCGCTGGGAACGGCTCTGGCATTTATGATGGCTGTAATCGGGCTGTCGCTGCCCGAGATGATTATCCTGAAGAAGGTGCTGAAGCTGCCAATGATTTTAACCTTTGCGGGTATCGTTGCCCTAGGCATTATGGTGGTGGGGTATCTGTTTAATCTGGTGTTCTAACAAAACATGAAATGAAGAGGAGTCAGAAGTGGCTTTATTCTACTGTTCCTTCAATTAAATTCAGTCGTCTACTGAATTAAGCGCAGTCGCTTGCTGAATTAAATTCAGTAGCTTACTGAATTCATCGCAGTCGCTTGCTGAATTAAATTCAGTCGCCTACTGAATTAATCGCAGTAGGTTGCTGAATTAAGCACAGTCGTTTACTGAATTCATCGCAGTAATTACTGAATTAAGCTCAGTCGTCTACTGAATTAACCGCAGTAGTTTACTGAATTAAATTCAGTCGCCTACTGAATTCATCGCAGTAGCTTACTGAATTAAATTCAGCCTAGAGTATGCTCTAGGGGCATTTGGGGGCTAATGGCTGGTGTTTGGCGCTTTTTAAGCGGGAGGTAAACGTGCGAGCGGGGTAGGTGCTTACGTAAAGAACCTACCCCGCTCGTTGTATCTTTGGGTTAGTGCTACTGCCCGATGCTTGCTTCGGGGCTTATTTCAGCCATTGTCTCATTTTCGAAGCGGATAACCCTGGATGGGAATTTTTTGATGAGGCTGTAGTTGTGCGTTGCGATGATGACCGTACAGCCGGTGATGCTGATCTCCAGCAGCAGCTTCATGATATCCTCCGATGCTTCGGGGTCGAGGTTGCCGGTGGGCTCATCGGCAAGCAGCACCTCGGGGTTGTTGAGCAGCGCTCGGGCAATGGCAATGCGCTGCTGCTCGCCTCCCGATAGCTGAAACGGATACTTGTAGTCCTTCAGCTGCATCTTCACCTTTTCGAGCACGTCGTTGATCCGCGTCTCTATTTCAACCCTGTTCTTCCAGCCGGTCGATTTTAGCACGAACTCCAGGTTTTCGCGCACCGAGCGGTCGTTGAGCAGCTGGAAGTCCTGGAATACCACGCCCAGCTTGCGGCGGAGCATCGGAATCTCCTTATTCTTAATCTTTCGGAAGTCGAATCCGCAGATGGTGCCTTCGCCTTCGTCGAGTCTGAGCTCTGCGGTAAGAACTTTTATGAGGGTTGACTTTCCGCTACCTACCTTACCCACAAAGTACACCAGCTGCCCCTTCTCGATGTCGAGGTTGACGTTGTTCAGTACTACGTTTTTACCTTGGAAAATGGTAGCGTCCTTTATCTCAATAATTGTGTTTAGTGCCATTTGCTTTAAATTTTAAGCGCCCTTGCGGCTTCAGATCATGCCTGAAGTTTTTTGCTTTCGTGGTAGTCGCCTGTTGCGATTCCGCTTTAGGGCTACAAAGATCGGTAAAGACAACGAATTAGCATCCAAAAATAGCAAATGTTTCAGTTCGTATTCGCTTAGCAACCAAAAAAAGAGTGAAGCTGCAGGGGGCGATTCTCCCATAATTTTGAGGGAGCTGCATCAGGTTCGGCTAAAACTTTCTATTTTTAGGCAGAATCTATTCTCAAGTCAATGGTAAAAAACTTAGCTAAAGGTTGTGCCTCCCTGCTCTTCTTTGTTGCAATAAGCTACTCAGGAGTAGGACAAACCACGCAGATCAACCGAAGTGATGAGCGCCTATATCGTGAGGCGCTGGAGCTGTTCGAAAAGGGAAAGTACGCCTCTTCGCAGCATCTTTTTGAGGAGTATACCTCCTCAATTGGGCAAAAAAATACGATGCAACGGGGGAATGCCGAATTCTACAAGGCTATGTGCGGCGTGCATCTCGAAAATAAGGATGCCGAACGCGAGGTGCGCAACTTCGTGATGCACTACCCCGAAAACCAAAAGGTAAACTACGCCTGCTTTGCGCTGGGTAACCTTTACTACAAGCAAAAGAAGTACGCCGATGCCGTTTACTGGTACAGCAGGCTGGAGGTTGACGCCCTAGGGTTCAACGACAAGTGCGAAAGCTACTTTAAGAAGGGGCTATCGTACTACTACACGGGTAAGAAGGACTTGGCGGCTCAGGCTTTTGCCTCCATCAAGGATGTAGACAACAAGTACTCGTCGCCGGCAACCTACTACTACTCGCAGATTGCCTACGAGGAGAAGAACTACGCCACCGCGCTAAAGGGATTCTCGATGCTGCTCAACGACGAGTCGTTCGGGCCAATTGCCCCTTACTACATCGTGCAGATATACTACATCCAGCGCAACTACGAGAAGGTGATCGAGCAGGGACCAAAGCTCGTTGAGTCGTCGACCCCATCGCGTGCCGCCGAGATATCGCGCCTGATTGGGGAGTCGTACTACCGGTTGAAGATGTACCCCGAGGCGTTGCCCTACATCAACCGCTACGCCGACGAGGCTAAGAACATCACCCGCGAGGATAGCTACCTGATTGGCTTCATCAACTTTAAGGCTGGCAACCATAAGAAGGCGGTAGAGTCGTTCGAGCGCATTGTTTCGGGCGAAGATTCGCTAAGCCAGAACGCCTACTACCATCTAGCGTATAGCCAAATGCAGCTGAATGCAAAGCAAAAGGCGCTTCAGGCATTTAGCATGGCCTCAAAGATGAGCTTCGATAAGGATATCCAGGAAGATGCGCTTTTCAACTTTGCCAAGCTAACGTTCGAGCTCAACTACAACCCGTTCAACGAGGCAATCAAGGCGTTCAACAGCTACATCGAGAAGTATCCCAGCAGCCCACGCGTCGACGACGCCTACGAGTACCTGATGATTGCCTACACCAACACCAAAAACTACAAGGCGGCGCTCGAATCGCTACAGAAGATAAAGAAGCAGGATGTTAAAACGAAGTCGGCCATTCAGCGTGTGGCATACTATCGAGGCTTGGAGCTGTTCCAAAACCTGAACTTCAAGGAGGCTATTGCTTCATTTGATTTGTCGTTGACGAACTCTAGCTATGACCATAAGCTTGCCGCATTAACGCAGTACTGGAAGGGCGAGAGCTACTACCGGTTGGAGGATTACGACAACGCCCAAAAGCTATACGGCGAGTTCCTGCTCGCTTCGGGGGCATTCGATCAGCCAGAGTATAAGCTGGCGCACTATGGCTTAGGCTACAGCGCCTTTAAGCAGAAGAAGTACGACGAGAGTATGACCTGGTTCCGTAAGTACACCGCATTTCAGGATGTTCCTTCGAAGCCAGCGCTGGCGGATGCCTACAACCGTATCGCCGACATCCTCTTCTACGAGCGTAAGTACTGGCAGGCTATCGAGAGCTACGATAAGGCGTACGCGCTAAATGCATCCGATCCCGACTATGCGCTCTACCAGCGTAGCTTCGCGCTTGGATTGGTTGATCGTCCCGAGCGCAAGATCGAATCGATGAACACCTTCCTTCAGAAGTATCCAAAATCGCCTTTTGTTGATGATGCGCTATTCGAAATAGGGCGTACCTACACCCAAATAGAGCAGTTTGATAAGGCAGAGGAGACATTCCAGAAGTTCTTGGATAAGAATAAGGGCTCTAACTACTACATCAAGGCATTGGTGGAGCTGGGCTTGATTAACGTAAACAAGGCTAACGACGATAAGGCTCTCGAATACTACAAGAAGGTGGTGGAGGATTTCCCCGGAACCAACGAGGCAAAGAACTCGCTTTTGGCGATCAAGGAGATCTACGTGGACAAGAACGACGTTGATGCCTACTTCACCTATGCCCAAAAGCTAGGAAAGGATGTAAGCATCGGCATGGCAGAGAAGGACTCGCTGATGTACTCTGCGTCGGAGCGCGCCTACCTAGCCAACGACTGCGCCAAGGCAATTCCCGGATTTAAGAAGTACATAGCATCGTTCCCCAATGGTGATTTCCTTCTTAACTCGTACTTCTACCTAGCCGATTGCCAGGAGCGAACTGGTAACCTAGGCGAGGCTGCTGTAGCCTACAAGTACGTTAGCGAAATGCCAAAGAACCAGTTCTCGGAAACATCGCAAAAGAAGTATGCAAGCATTAGCTACGGGCTGAAGAATTACAAGGATGCCTTAGCCGCCTACGAGAAGCTGGAGGTGAATGCCGAAAACAAGTCGAACCTACTTGAGGCACGTGTTGGGATGATGCGCAGCGCCAACGAGGATAAGCAGCTGCAGCAGGCTGCCGATGCCGCAACAAAGCTGATATCTACCGAAAAGGCTACCCCCGAGCTGCTTCGCGAGGCTCACTACGTAAAGGGTAAGTCTCTTTACGGGTTGGGTGATCTTGATGGCGCTTCGGCAGAGTTTGCGCAAATTGCCACCAACGTCCGAACCAAAGAGGGAGCCGAGGCTAAGTTTATGAAGATACAAATTGCCTACCAGCAAAAGAAGCCCGAAGCGGTAGAGAAGGAGGTGTTCGAATTTGCCGATATGAATACGCCATTCCAGTACTGGATCGGAAAGAGCTTCCTGTTACTCGGTAGAACCTACCTGGACAAGAACGATGCCTTCCAGGCTAAGGCAACCATTCAAAGTATTCTCGATGGCTACACCGTAAAGGATGATGGTGTGGTTGATGAGGCAAACAAGCTGCTCAAGGAGGTTGAGGAAGCCGAAAAGGCAAAGCAGAACGTTCAGCAAGCCCCTGTGGAGGTAATTCAAAAGTAAGCAATGATGAAGAAGATTCTATATACGATACTTGCGCTGACGCCAGCTGTGGCATTTGCGCAAACCCAAGATAATACGCTTAACAAGCAGGTGGAGGTTACCCGTTCGTACGAGCCAACCATCAACGATGCTTCGAAGCTAAATATAATGCCCAAGATAACGGATACGCTAAAGCTAACCCCTAGCTTTAAGTACTCCATCTTCTCGAAACCGGTGGAAACCTACTTTCCGGTTAAGCCTATTGCTGCCGCTAAGCTGGTCGAAGAGCCCAAGGAAGATCTGTACAACTTCTTCATCCGTGGAGGAATTGGCAACTACTCAACCACGCTCTTCGATATCTACTACAATAGCCCACGCAACGTGGATTACAGCTACGGTGCCTACTTTAAGCACCGCGCATCAACAGGTAACATTGGGTTGGAGAAAGGACCAAAGGTGCCAACGAACAACTCGAAAAACGAGATAGCGCTATTTGGCAAGAAGCTCTTTGGTACGAATATCCTGAGCGGAGGAGTATCCTACAGTCATAACAGGAACCTTTATTACGGCATTGATTCTGCCCAGATGGCTAAGCCTGCTTTCCGCTTCAACAAGGATTCGCTGCTCCAGCATTTCAACAGCATTAGGGCAGAGGTAAACCTGAAGTCGTTCTATTTGGATTCTACCCATATTAACTACAAGGCATCGGTTAGCTACGATTACTACAACGACAAAGCCGATTTTGGGGAAAATCATGTAACGGTAGGTGGCGAGGTGTTTAAGTATATCCAACGAGACTACCTAGGTGCTGGCTTAAACATTCTTCATGTTGGTAAGTCGGGTAGCTTCGATACGGTGTCGAATACGGTGGTAACCCTTGCACCAATGCTCCGAAAGTACGGAAGCTTCTATACGGCATCAATTGGCGTTAACTTCACCAACGACGCGTGGGGAAATAACACCAAAAGTTACTTCTTCCCTGTTGGGCATTTAACCCTCGATGCTGCCGGAAACTTCTTTGTGCCCTACATTAAGGTGGGCGGATACCTAGAGGTGAGCTCCTATAAGAAAATCACCACCGAAAATCCTTTTGTAATGCCCGGAATTTACGTGGAGAATACGGCGCATAAGATGGTGCTCACCGGAGGTATTAAGGGTAATGTAAGCGCATCGGTGTCGTACAACGTGTGGGGTGGCTACGAGCTAATCGACCATCAGTTCTTCTTCGTTAACCAGAAAGGCAGCAAGAGCTACTACAACAACTTCAACGTGATTTACGACAACATATCGAAGACTACCTTTGGTGGCGAGATTGCCTTAGCCGTAAAGAACTTCTTGGATATAGGCGTGCGTGCGCAGGTGTACAGCTACTCGCTGGATAAGCAGGAGAAGGCGTGGGGTATGCCAGCCTTCGAATCGTCGGTTGATGCAGCCTACCGCCACAACGAGAAGTGGACGTTTAAGGCATCCATCTTTACCGTTGGATCGCGCTACGTAAAGTGGATGGATAACTACAATAGCAAGGGTGAAGTTATTTCACCAATGATGCCTGCAATTAAGCTCAGCTCGTTTGTTGACGTCAATCTGGGCTGCGAATACCAGTTCACCAAGCGTATTCATGCCTTTATTAACATCAACAATCTACTCAATAGCGATTCGGACACCTACTACCAGTACAAAACCTACGGGATTAATGGCGTTGTAGGCGCCAGCTACTCGTTCTAGCCATCGGAAAAGGTTAAGCTATTAAAAGCGAGCAATAATCTTTGGCGCTAAAGCCTGTTGTTGGCTCAGATTTAGGATATAATTGCTATATTTGCATGTAATCCTGCCTAAGTTAATTTAAGGATTAATCTTAGGCAGGATTTTTTACGTGAATAGTAAGATCAAAACATAAATTTTTGCAAGTAATGAGCAATCTTGACGCAGAAAACAATGAGCTTAACTCAAACAACAGCTATTCGGCCGATAGCATTCAGGTGCTCGAAGGGCTTGAGGCAGTTCGCAAGCGTCCGTCGATGTATATCGGCGATGTGGGAGTTCGAGGCTTACACCACCTGGTTTACGAGGTAGTTGACAACTCTATTGACGAAGCTCTTGCCGGATACTGCAAGAACATCAACGTATACATAAACGAGGATAACTCCATTACCGTTGAGGACGACGGTCGTGGTATTCCTACCGATTTCCACGAAAAGGAGCAGAAATCGGCACTTGAGGTGGTGCTAACCGTACTTCATGCCGGTGGTAAGTTCAACAAGGATTCCTACAAGGTTTCTGGAGGTCTCCACGGTGTGGGCGTATCGTGCGTAAACGCGCTTTCGATAAAGCTTGTTGCCGATATCTACCGCAACGGAAAGCACTACCGTCAGGAGTACAGCCAGGGAAAGCCAATGACAGAGGTGGCGATTATGGGCGATACTGATCGTACTGGAACTACCATCACCTTTAAGCCCGATGCCGAAATCTTTAATGCCATCGAATACTCCTACGATATTCTTTCGACTCGTTTACGCGAGCTGGCGTTCCTAAATAAGGGGATCAGCCTTTACATACAGGATAGGCGTGAGGCTGAAGAACAGGTGGATGAAGAAGGAACCTCTACGCCTGGTTTTAAGAGCGATAGTTTTCTTTCGGAGCTGGGCTTGCGCGAGTTTGTAGACTACCTTGACGGTACTCGCGAGAAGCTAACCGAAAAGCCAATTTATATTGAAGGTGAAAAGAATGGGGTGCCAGTGGAGATTGCCTTCCAGTACAACACCAGCTTTTCGGAGAACGTTCACTCGTACGTAAATAACATCAACACCATAGAGGGTGGTACGCACCTTACCGGCTTCCGCCGTGGCTTAACGCGTACCCTTAAGAAGTATGCCGACGAATCGGGCGCGCTTACCAAGGTGAAGTTCGAGATTAACGGTGATGACTTCCGCGAGGGGTTAACCGCTGTTGTTTCGGTAAAGGTTGCCGAGCCACAGTTCGAGGGGCAGACTAAGACGAAGCTGGGTAACTCGGAGGTCTCGCTGGCCGTCGATCAGGCTACCAGCGCTGCGCTGGAGGCTTACCTAGAGGAGAACCCTAAGGATGCCCGCCAGATTGTTTCGAAGGTGATATTGGCTGCCACTGCCCGTCATGCTGCCCGTAAGGCGCGCGAGATGGTGCAGCGTAAAACCGTTCTTTCGGGATCGGGGCTGCCCGGTAAACTGGCCGACTGCTCGGAGCGCGATCCTAGCATTTGCGAGATCTACTTTGTCGAGGGAGACTCGGCAGGTGGTACCGCTAAGCAGGGGCGCGACCGTAAGTTTCAAGCCATCATGCCGCTTCGTGGTAAGATCTTGAACGTGGAAAAGGCCATGCAGCATAGAATCTTCGAAAACGAGGAAATCAAGAACATGTTTACGGCGCTTGGCGTTAGCATCGGCACCGAGGAGGACAGCAAGGCGCTTAACCTAGCGAAGCTCCGCTACCATAAGATCATCATCATGACCGATGCCGACGTGGACGGTAGCCACATCGCCACGCTAATGATGACCTTCTTCTTCCGCTACATGCAGGATCTGATTAAGGAGGGCTACCTCTACATCGCCACACCTCCGCTCTACTCGGTTAAGAAGGGCAACAAGATGCAGTACTGCTGGACGGATGACGAGCGCGACAGAATCAGCATGGAAATGAGCGGCGGGCGCGAAAACTCGATCCACGTTCAGCGATATAAAGGTCTTGGTGAGATGAACGCCGAGCAGCTTTGGGAAACCACCATGAGCCCTGATAGCCGAATTCTCCGTCAGATTACCATTGACAGCGCTGCCGAGGCCGACCGCATCTTCTCGATGCTAATGGGCGACGAGGTTCCACCACGCCGCGAGTTCATCGAAAAGAATGCCAAGTACGCCAAGATTGACGCGTAATTCCAGACGTTAGACGATAGATTTTAGATATTAGAGGAGGGCGCTTGCCTTCCTCTTTTTACTTTTATGAAAGCTCTTGAACGTTTAGCTATTTTCTAGGTTGTTGCTGCTGCTGAATCCTCCCTTCCTCCGTGAGGTCTTTTCTTAATTCTGCTACCTTTGCCGCACTTTAAAATGCCTATGCAAGCCGTCTGTTTTATCGTAAACTCCCAGAAGAGGAAGGTTAAAGGGCTGGTTGCCCGAATAGCGTCTACCTTTGAAAGCAGGTATGCGGTGATGTTTCTGTACACCTCGGCTAGCCGCGATGCCGAGCGGCTGGCGGTGCAGGCGGTGGAGCAGGGCTGCTCGTACGTTGTGGCCGTTGGCGGCGATGGCACCGTTAACGAGGTGGTGAACGGCCTGATGCTGCTCTCCGATGCACAGCGCAGGGCGGTTACCCTTGCCGTGCTTCCTTGGGGGACTGGTAACGACTTTGCCCGCTCTATTGGCGCCACGCCCTCGGTGGAGCGCCTCTTTGAGCTGGTTGAGCAGAACAGCACCTGCCAGGTTGATGTGGGCAGGGTGCAGTACACGCAGCCCAACGGGCTTGCCGCGCTTCGCTACTTCGTCAACATTGGCGATGTCGGCATTGGACCAAGCACGGTGATGATGGTGGAGCGGCTAAAGCGCTTCCTAGGGGCGACGCTGGCCTTCTGGATCGGCGGTTTTTGCACCATCTGCTTCCGCAGGCCGCAGGAGGTGGCCATCGAGGCGGATGGGTACTCGCATAGGGGTACGGTAATGGCCGTTTGCATGGCCAACGGGCGCTACTTTGGCAGTGGGTTGGGCATTGCCCCGCACGCCGTGGTCAACGATGGCATGCTGAACCTGGTGGTGGTGGGGCGCGTGTCGGCGCTCACCTTTCTCCGATTCACGGGTAAGCTGCGGAGGGCCGAACCCGTAATTCACCCCGAGGTGCGGTACGTGGAGGTTAGCCGCTGCCGTATTCTCTCCGAAAGCGACTGCCCGCTGGAACTCGACGGCGAGGTGCTGGGCGCTGCGCCGCTGGAGGTGGAGCTGCTGCCGGGCGCCATCTGCGTTGTGGTGGATACCTGCTGCTCGCGCGCCATCGATTCGCGTCTTAAGCCTGCCAGCATGGAGCGTTCGGGGGCATCGGTTACGGCTTGATCGGCCATCATGCTCTATAACGAAAAGGGTGGGCGGTAAAGTTCGCTGGGGCCCGCTTGCTTGTGAATACATCCAGCAACCTCGTGGTTGTTCTCTTCTTCTACTTCCTTTCACTAGCTTCTCTCGAGGCTAATCGCGTTGGAGCCATTTGGGGCTTCTGATCGCTGCTGTAGCAGGTGGGCGCTTGCTTACCTTGGCTGGTGCCGCATCTTGGCTGCCGCTTCTCCATCCGCAATTATTCTTAAAAGCTTTACGATTTTGGGTGATCCCCATAGGGTCTTGGAGGGCTTGTGGGGCCTTGCTTTTTGCTGGAGTGCCCCTTGTGTAGGCTTCTGTAAGGCGCTGTGGTATGCGGTTGTGCGGATTGTACATCTGAATAAATGGGCTACTTTTGAGGCGCCTTTTTTCGAATCATTCCCAAGCCTTGTTTGGGTTGGCTCTACTTGCTGCAACAGCCGTGGTTTCTGCTGATCCCTCGGCGATGCGCTACGCTGCAAATTTTAACCAACGCAATAAATCCATGAGAAAAACCGCTCTAGTCTTGCTGTGGACGCTTGCCTCTTCTCTTCTCTTTGCCCAAGGCGAAGGCGAGATGACGGTGAGCAGCCTAAACCACTGCCATAGCCCCAACAGCTGTGCCAGCGTCCAATCGTTAACTGCCAAGTGGAACCTGACCACGATGATGGGCGAGCTGCTGGTTCGTGTCTCGTTTAAGTGGACCGCTGGGGGCGATACTCCCGCCAACTTCTTCGATGGCCGCGACTTTATCGTGCTGCGCTGTGTTGCCTCGGGCAGCTCGCAGGTGGTGGGTTACATCCGCAGCGGCGCCGATTGCCCGGTTTCGGGGAAGGGGTACGGCCATAACATGGGGGGCTCGCCCTCGTGGACGTCGCTTTTCTGCGATTCGGAGGGCAACAGCCTCGGCTACTCGGCCGAGAAGACCAAGGAGATCTGGAAGAAGGGCTTCTCGGTTGCCGGTGTGTCGCTGGTGCGATCGGGCGGGCTCGATGCCGACAAGCCCCGCGCCGCACAGGCGGCCAGCTCGGGTGGCGGTGCGCCAACCACCACGGTAACGGGCTCGCCGCAGTCGTCGCAGCGGGTGGCCGAGCTGCAGGCCAAGCAGCGCCAGCTGGAGGAGCAGAGCAAGCAGCGCCAGCAACAGCAGCAGCAACAGGCGGCTCAGGAGCGTTCCCGCCAGCAGCAGGCCGATCGTGGCCGCCAGCAGACGACGACGAGCCGCTCCTCCTCGCCGGGCGAGGCTGACCGCTACGCGAGGGAGATGGCCATTAACCAGTACAACGACGCGCAGCGCAACACCCAGGAGATGCTCGACAAGGTGAAGCAGGGCGCGCAGGATATCATGAACACCATATCGCAAACCGCCGAAAATAACCGCAGGGAGAATGAGAAGTGGAAGGCGGAGTGCGCCGCCAAGAACCGCGAGTGGGAGGAGAACGAGGCCCGCAAGAAGCGGGAGCAGGAGGAGCAGAGCCGGCAGTACTGGGAGAATGCCCGCAGGGAGGCCGAGCAGAGCAAGCGCGAGGAGGAGGCCAAGGCTGCCCAGGCAACCCTGATTGGCCAGAACCGTTTGGCCATCGTTAACGAGTTTAAGGCCTCGACCATCCCGCTATCGTCGGAGCTGGGCTCGGCCGATAAGCTCTACTACTTCGGCTTCTCCTACAACGGGGACAAGCTCAAGGACAACACCTGCACGTTCTACATCACCCCAACCTTCGAGGTGGGCCGACGCGCCGACGGCACCTGGCCCTACCTGTCCAATGTCGTGGACGACCTCTACCGAAAGCTACCCTACAACACCCGCATCATGCACGGGGCCTACTCCTCGTACGACGAGGCCGAGCAGGTGCGGCAGACGCTCATCGGCATGCTCACGAAGACCAGCGTCACCTTTAAGGATAAGGAGTACGCGGGCAAGGTGGCCACGGTGGTGGCTAAGCCGCTGCCCGCCCTGGCCCCTGCGCTGAAGGCCAGCTTCGAGGGGGCCGAGCTGCTCTTTGCCAGCGGCAAGTACTCCGCCGCCCTGGCGCAGCTCCTATCCACCGAAGGGCAGCCGGGCGGTAGCACCGAGCGGGTGGCCTACCTGAAGCTCTTCGCCTACGATGGGCTGCTGGCCTATCCGCATACCGACTCGCTGGAGCTGCTGCTGCTCATGCACCAGGCCATCAGCGGCTACCTGAGCGCCTACGCCAACCATCCCATAAAAGAGAAGTACGCCGAGGTACAGGCGCTACAGGAGAAGTACAACCGTTGGGGGCTGGGCGACCAGCGCGTTGCGGGGGCTATGGGCGGTAACGCCGAGGACCAGTACCAGCTGGGCATGATCTTCTACCGGAGCGAGCTTTACCCAAGGGCGGTGCAGCTGCTTGCCCGTAGCGCCGAGCAGAAGCACCCCAAGGCCTGCGGCAAGGCGGGGGTGCTCTACGACCTCGGCATTGGACGCGTGAAGCCGAACCCCGACCTCTCGGCCAAGTACCTGCGGTGGGCCGTGGAGGCCAACGACTGGGAGGGCATCAGCTTTGCCGCCTACCAGTACCGCGAAGGCGTGGCCCCCTTCGCCAAGGATGCCGCCAAGGCTGCCGAGCTCTTCCGAAGGGCCTACGACATGAGCCCGACGCAGACCGACAACAACGATGCCGATGCGGCCATGTACCTCACGGGCCACTTCTACCGCTACGGCAGCTACGGCGAACCCAACTACGACAAGGCCTACTACTGGTACAGCAAGGCGGCCCAGCGGCCCTACTCGATTTACCAAAAGGCGGCCCAGGCCAAGGTGAACGAGCTCTCCTCGTTCCTCTCCAGCAAGCGGAGCGGGGATGCCTACTTCAGCGAGAAGAATTTCAAGATGGCCATCTGGAACTACAATCATGCCTATAGCACCATCAAGGACGGCCGGTTGAAGAGCCGCCTCTTCGAGGCGCAGGTTGCCCTAGGCGACCAGCTCTTCCACGAAAAAAAGAACCGGTACGATGCTCAGAAAGCCTACGATGAGGCGGGTGAGCTGGTGGGCGACGACCCGCAGAAGCTGGCCGTGCTGCTGCCCAAACTCGAGGAGTTCGTGTACGACGACATGCGCAGCTACTCCTTCGATTGCACCTACCCCACCGACGAGGGGAAGCTCAACTACTACCTGGCCAGCTTCCCCAACGGCAAGTACCGCCGCAACCTGGCCAACGTCATCGACTACCTGTACCCCGGCGCGGCCAAGAGCAACCTCAAGTGGGATTACTACAACAACGCCAAGCGGCTCTACCTGATAGCGGCCTTCACCTACTCCGACTCGGGCAAGGCCCCGCGATTCCTGAAGAAGGTAAAGCGGTACATGAAGAAGCGCTCTGAATACGGCGAGCGGTATGCCGGCTTCTCCTACGAGCCGAGCACCAAGGACGACTGGACCAAGGGCAAGCTCGTGGTAACCGCGGTGCAGAAGGGCAGCCCCGCCGGGGAAAGAGGCCTGCTGGCCAACGACGTGATCACCCATATCAGCGGCATCCCCGTCGAGAAGCTGGAGCCCTGGCAGGCCAGCGAGCTGATGCGCTCCTTCAAGGGCGACGAAACCAGCGGCTGCTACCTCACCGTCATCCGGCCGGGCGAAATCCTGCGCCGGGTAATCTACGTTTTCGGTAGGTAACCGCTAGGTAAAAGATACAGTAAGGGGCTGCCTACCGCGCGTGGGTGGCCCCTTGTGGTTTTTAAAAGGATGATGCTGCATCGATGCATTAGGTCTACGGGAAATCGGTTAGGGGTGCTGCATCGATGCATTAGGTCTACGTGAAATCGGTTAAGGGTGATGCATCGATGCATTAGGTCTACGTGAAATCGGTTAAGGGTGATACATCGATGCATTAGGTCTACGTGAAATCGGTTAGGGGTGATGCATCGATGCATTAGGTCTACGGGAAATCGGTTAGGGGTGATACACCGATGCATTAGGCTTACGGGAAATCCGTTAGGGGTAATACATCGATGCATTAGGGCTTCCTGAAGAGGGTAGGAGCGAGTGGGTTATCCGGGAGCTTGATGGGAGGGGTGAAAAGCTACGGAATATTTGCATTTCGATCGAAAAAGTTAAATAGAATTTGCTGTAGTTAAAAAATGTATATATTTTTAAAGGCCTTACATATACGGATTCCCAAAAAACTACAACAAATGAAGAAAGTAAAGTCATTTAATCTTCGCAAAGTGCTGGTAGACGAGCTCGGCACTTTTGCACGTAACTTCTGTACAATCGTAAAGGGGCTCGTTGCCTCGAAGCAAATTCCAGAGCCGATGGTGACGGGGTTGGAGCAGGGCATAAAGCGCTACGAAATGGGCGTGGGGCCCAAGGTGGATAAGGCTGGCACCGAGCGCAGCCGGTTGCTCGATCTGGAGTGCGACGGTCTGTTTCTGGCCACCAAGGGGGCCGTTCGCACGGCCAAGTTCCGCCCCGATCAGCGGGAGGCCGCACAGCGAATGGAGGATGCCATCCGCAACCGTGGCTGGAATATGCAGAATGCCGCCTACGATGCCGAGTCGAACAACATCAAGCTGCTGCTGGCCGACATCAAGGGCTCGCCCGTGCTGCAGGCCGATGCGGTAACCATCAAGTGCGACGACCTGCTGGCGCTCCTCGAAGCGGCCAACAAGAAGTTCGACGCCAGCGAGGCCGACCGTAAGGCCAAGGAGCTGGAGCTGGGCGGCCTCAACAGCTACGAGGCGGTGAAGGGGCTCAACGCCGAGATCCAGCGCATCTTCAGCTACCTGGATTCGGTGTCGGGCATCTACCCCGAGGTGGCGAAGGCCATCGACCAGATCAACCTGCTCATCGATCCGCTGGCGGCCAAGATCAAAACCCGCGAAACCGTTGCAGAGAACAAGAAGAAGGAGGAAAAAGAAAAGGAAAAGGATAAACCAACCCAACCAAAGCAGTAAAACACAATTTCTAACCGTCCGATATGTAAGCGCAAGGCCAACCGATAAGGTTGGTCTTGCTTTGTTTTGTGGCGAGTTTATGGTTGTTGTAGTGCTGCTGTAATTTAGGAATGTTATAATTTGTATACTGCCATAAACTCATGAATTTACTCTTGTAAAAGTTTTTTCGTTTGTAATTCTATTGAATCTTTTCTAATAGAGAACTTAATTAAGCCTGTTTTCTTTATTTCGTCTTTAGAAATGCATGGTAAAATATCATCGAGTGTTTTAGGTATTCCATCAGGACCAACAGCTGATAAGTAATATTTAGTGGAACTTATTCTCTCATAGTAGTAGTCGGCATAGGTTATATCACCATTATTATTACTAACAATGTATGATAAATCTGGGGTGACTAGGATTTTTTTGTCATCGAGAGCTAGGTGTCCTAAGCTATATGGGAAGTCTCCTAGATGCTCTTTGTACTTTTCTATTTTTTTAGAATAATAGTTTAAATCGCTAATTGTACAATCTTTAAAATTAGGATGAAATCCGATTTTCGTCAACTCTTTATAATCTTGATTAGTTTGAGGATTTAAAACGCATAAAAAGAAAATAAAATTGATCATTGCTACGGCAATGAAGGTTATTGATGCGATTAGATGTCTCCGAATAAAAATGATGTTAAGTGATAACAAAAGAATAGTTATCGGGGCAAGGGTTGGAAATATTGAGATGAAACATGTAATTGAAAAGAAAGTGGTAATTAAGATTTCGTTTTGAAGTGCCTTCTGAATAAGTCTTTTAGGTGAGAATTGGTGTTTCATGTGCTTGCTATTGCTAAATGTATGTTTTATAGTTGTGCAAAGTTGCGAATATAATTAGACGAAGTAGTAAAATTGTGATTTTTTCAAGGCAGAATCTGAAAGCATATCTAACGTTGATCTATTTAAATGAAGTTCAATTTAGGTACTATATGAATTACCAAAAAAAGCAAAAGGGCGCCTTTAGAGGGCCCTTTTGTTATTTTTTTTGGTAGCCTTATCGGCTGCCTTATTTCTTGTACTGCAGCGTGGCAACAACGGGGTAGTGGTCCGAGATGTACACGTCGCCCTTCTTGATGGCCATCACCTGGTAGTCTTTGGCCTCGAAGGATTTTCCGGTGAAGATGTAGTCGATGATGCAGCTCTTGGTGATCTTGCCGTAGTCGTGGAAGGTAACGCCGTCGTCCGAAGCTCCATCCCTATTCTTTGCGGAGGCACGCGCGTCGATAAGAGGAGGGAATCCCGCTAGGTCTTTTACGGCGGTAAGGTAGGCGCTCTCGGTGGGGCGCGAGTTGAAGTCGCCCATCACGATGTAGCTCTTTGCGTCGAGCTCCTTCACCTTTTGGCGGATCAACTTTATCGACTCCTCGCGGGCCTTAACGCCCATGTGGTCGAAGTGGGTGTTGATTACTGTAACCTCGCGTTTCGCCTTCTTGTCGTACAGCGTAACGATGGTGGCAATGCGAGTAAGCGCGGCATCCCAGCCCACGCTGCCCGCCACCGATGGCGTTTCCGACAGCCAAATGGTTTGGTGGTTCTTTTCCGAGAAGCGATCTTTTCGGAAGAAGAGTGGGGCATACTCCCCCTTTTGCTTGCCGTCTTCGCGGGCAACCCCCACGTAGCTGTAGGCATTCAGGTTCGAGCTCAGGTAGTCGAGCTGCTCCTGGAGCACCTCCTGCATCCCAATAATGTCGGGCTTCTCGGTGTTGATGAACTCGGCCGCGATGGCCTTGCGGTTTTCCCAGCGGTTGATGCCATCGTTGGCGTTGCTGTTGCGGATGTTGAATGTTGCGACTTTTAAGCTGCTCTGGCTGCTAGCGGCAAGCGAGGTAAGCGCTAGCGCTAGCGTAATAAAATATGTACGCATTTGGTGTTATATTTTTTGATGATGCAAGCTTACAAAAAAAGGCGCAAACCCTTGCGGGCTGCGCCTCAATCATTGGATGGATGGCCTATAAGATTTTAGATGTTAGATATTAGATTTTAGATGTACGACTGATCGTCCTATCTCAGGATATCTGGCATCTGCCTCCAAAATCTAAATACTAACGTCTAAATACTAATGTCTAAAATTCCACACCACGCCCAGCTTAACGCCTAGGGCGAGGGGCTTCACCTTATCCACCTGGCTGGATTCGAAGAGGCCGTTGTAGATGCCCTCCTTTAGGTAGATATTCTTGCTGTCGGCCTTGAGCATGCTGTTCAGCCCGTAACTGGCGTAAATGCCGCCGTACAGGCTGATGGCGTCGTTTAGCAGGTAGGTGGCACCGGCATCGGCCAGCAGCGCTACCGAGGGGCGCAGGGAGATATCGCCCGAAGGCCTCTGGGAGTAGGTGCTCAGCCCCTGCTCGGGCAGGTCGCCCAGCTCCGCTTTCCACTGGCTGTAGTAGCCCGTGGTGGTGATGGAGCCACCCGTGGCCTTGTAGGTGCTCTTAGCTGGGATGGAGAGCTTGGCGCCCGCCGAGGCCGTCAGCCCCACCTTGGTGGTGAGCGCCCTTCGGTAGGTGGCCGCTAATGGGATGTCGATAAGGGTGGCCGACTGCTCCTCCTTCCAGCCGCTGTAGCGGGTGCGGAGCTCGTAGGCGTCGCCCTCGGCATCCACGTTAGGGGCCTTGGTCAGCAGGTTCAGCGTACTGGTCGACTTGAATGACTGCGCGCCCACGCCCGTGCTGATGCCCCAGTTGGGGCTGAAGAAGTAGGTGTACCCTGCGCCGAGGGTATACCCAGCACCGCCCTTGCGGCTGCCGTTGTCGATGCTGTAGCCCAGCTGGTGGAACCCGCCCCCCGCGCTAAGCGAAAGGAACTGGTCGCCCTTCTGGGCCTGTGCCGCAGCGGTGGCGCCGAGCGCCAGTGCGGCTATAAGTAGCTTTTTCGTCATCTTACTTTTCTTTTTAGGTTGAAGGGATGAGCGGCGCTGCCGCCCATCCCTTTACTTTTAGTTGGCCAAAACCACCTTAAAGGTGAGCACCTGCCCATCGGCGGTGACGATGCGGCCCATGTACACGCCGTTGCTGCCCGATAGGGTGATGCGGTTTTCCTGCTCCACCTTGCGCAGGGTGAGCACGGGTGCGCCCTGGGTGCTGTACACCGTTAGCACGGCGCCTATCAGCTCCTCGTCGCCGAAGCCCGAAAGCTTAACGGTGAGCTCCTGTCCGGCACGGGCAGGGTTGGGGTAAACGCTCACGCTGGCCGATGCGCTCTTTTTGATGCTAAGCACCTTGGAGCAGGTGTTCACCGTTTGACCCGTAGCGGTTTTAAGTTGCGCGTAGTAGGTTCCGCTAAGGCCGTTGGGGTCCTTGTAGAACTGGCTGGTAGCCCCGCCGATGGCGCTGCCGTTCTTGTACCACTGGTAGCCAGCAAAGCGGCCGTCGTGGTTGTCGATCAGCACCACGTTGCCAAACTTAGGCACGATGACGTCGGCCGTTATGTTAACGGTAACCTCGAAGGCCGAAGGCTCGCTGATGTTGCCGTAGCTGTCGCGCAGCTGCAGCGAGGCGGTGTAGCTGCCATCGGCCACCCTTGATGGTATGGTGAAGGAAACAGTGCCGTTACCGGCAGGCAGCGCGGCGTAGCCGCTGTTGCTGAAGCCAGCCGTAAGGGCTTTGGCGTCGAATACGATCTGGTACTCGGTAGGCTTACCGCTGGTAAGGGTATAGGCAAGGCTCAGCTTGTCGCCCTCGCAGCCTGCCTGTGGGGCCTGTAGCGAAGCTACCTCAATGGGGTTCGATATGGTAAGCTTGCCATCAACGTAGGCGAACTCGTAGCTGTCATCGGAACCGCCTGTAACCTTAATGGCGTACACCCCAGTTGGGCTGGTTGCCGTTGCAGTGGTGGTAGCGGTAGGCTTGGCCTCAAGCACTGCCTCTGTATCGCCGTTTACGAATCCGTTGTAGGTGATGCCTAGGGCAGGAATGGCCTCACCCTCGCGGATGTTGTAGCTGGTTGCGGTAGCGGTAAGCGGTGCCTTGCTTACGCTGATGGCTGCTGTCCTTGTAACCTCGTTGTAGTTGGCCTTATCGGTAGGGGTAAAGGTAGCGCTGAGCGTTTGACCTTCTCCTGCGTTGAGCACGATTCCTGCTGCCGGAGCGTAGGTGAAAGTTCCCTCAATATTGGAGGTAGCGCTGAGCTGCTCCTCACCCAGCTTTGTGCCGTAGGTAATGGCCGCAGGGGTATTCCATGCAATAGTAGGTGTCGCCTTATCTACGGTAAGGCTTACGGTTGGCTCCACGCTGCTGTAGTTGGCCGCATCCGTTGGGATAAAGGTTGCCGTAAGGTCGTGCTTACCTGCCGTTAGGGTTGTCCCTTCGGCAGGAGCGTAGGTGAAAGTTCCCTCAATATCAGCGGTGGCGTTTTGCTGTTTGTCGCTTAGCTTGGTACCGTAGGTTATGGATGATGGGGCATTCCATGTAATAGTAGGCTTCGCCTTATTTACGGTAAGGGTAGCCGTACCCTCTACGCTGTTGTAGTTAGCCACATCGGTAGGGGTGAAGATTACCTTTAGGGTGTGCGTCCCTGCGGTAAGCATATCACCACTATTTAGGGCGTTGCCGTTGGTGGTGTAGGAGAGTGTACCTGCTACTGCCGTTCCGTTATGTGATGCGGTGGCATTAAGTTGTGCGTTGCCTACTGCCGTGCCGTAGATGATGGCTGTTGGCGCTGCCCAGCTGATGGTTGGGGTAATCTTTTTGATTTTTAGAGTACCTATTATGTAGGCGAAGAAATAGTTGTTGTCGCTTCCCTCAGCAACGTTGATGTCGTATGCGCCAGCGTTACTTTTGTCGCTTGCTGTGGTGGTAGCGGTAGGCTTGGCGTCGAGCACGCTTTCGTCTTCACCATTCACAAACCCTTTGTAGGTAACCCCGAGGGCTGGAATTGCCTCGCCCTTGACGATGGTGTAGCTGTTGGCGGTAACGGTAAGCGGTGCCTTGGCTACGGTAAGGCTTACGGTTTTCTCCACGCTGATGTAGTGGTCGCCATCGGTAGGGGTAAAGGTAACCTTCAGACTATGGGTACCTGCTGTAAGTATATCTCCAGACTTAAGCGCATTGCCGTTGGTGGAGTAGGATAGCGTACCTGCTAGTAGTGCATTGCTGTACGATGCGGTTGCGTTCATTTGTGCATCGGTAAGCGCGGTGCCGTAGGTGATGGCGGCAGGCTCTGCCCAGGTAACCGTAGGTATACGCTTATCGAGGATGTCAATCTCGCCATCAACGTAGGTAAAGCTGTAGTTGTTGTCTACCCCATCTTTAGCCGTTGTGGCATACTTGCCCACGGGGCTGGTAGGGGGAGCGGTGGTGGTTACGGTAGGCTTGGCCTCGAGCACGTTCTCGTTTTCGCCGTTCACAAAACCATCATAGCGAATGCTGAGTGCAGGAGTTTTCTCGCCCTTGGTGATGGTGTGGCTGCTGGCGGTAACGGTAAGCGGCGCCTTGGCTACGCTGATGGTTACTTTCTTTGTTGCCTCGTTGTAGTTAGCCTTATCGGTAGGGGTAAAGGTCGCGCTGAGCGTTTGCTCTTGTCCTGCATTGAGCAAGGTGCCTGCAGTAGGTGTGTAGGTAAAGGTTCCCTCGGCATCAGCGTTAGCGCTTAGCTGCTCATCGCCTAGCTTGGTGCCATAGGTGATGGCGGCAGGGGTAACCCAGCTGATGACTGGGGTGATTTTACCTATTGTAAGCGTACCCTTCACGTAGGTGAATTCGTAGTTGTTGTCAGCCCCATTCGCTGCCACGATATCATAGCTGCCTGCATTGCTGCCTGCATTGCTGGCATCAGTAGCGGCGGTGGTTGCGGTAGGCTTGGCGTCGAGCACGCTCTCGTTTTCGCCGTTCACAAAACCATCATAGTTAATGTTGAGGGCAGGAATGTTCTCGCCCTTGGTGATGGTGTGGCTGCTGGCGGTAACGGTAAGCGGAGCCTTGGCTACGCTGATGGTCACCGTTTTTGTCACTTCGCTATAGTTGACCCAATCGGTAGGGGTAAAGGTCGCGCTGAGCGTTTGCTCTTGTCCTGCGTTGAGCACTGAGCCTATTGCAGGTGCGTAGGTAAAGGTACCAGGAGCATCAGCGTTAGCGCTTAGCTGCGCATCGCCTAGCGCTGTTCCGTAGGTGATGGAGGCTGGCTTTGCCCAACTGATGGTTGGGGTAATCTTTTTGATTTCTAGAGTACCTATTATGTAACTGAAGAAATAGTTGTTGTCGCTTCCCTCAGCAACGTTGATGTCGTATACGCCAGCGTTACTATTGAAGTTTGCCGTGGTGGTAGCGGTAGGCTTGGCGTCGAGCACGCTTTCGTCTTCACCATTCACAAACCCTATATAGTTAACGCCGAGGGCTGGAATTGCCTCGCCCTTGACGATGGTGTAGCTGTTGGCGGTAACGGTAAGCGGTGCCTTGGCAACGGTAAGGCTTACGGTTTTCTCCACGCTGATGTAATGGTCGCCATCGGTAGGGGTAAAGGTAACCTTCAGGCTATGGGTGCCTGCTAAAAGTATATCTCCTGCCTTAAGCGCGTTGCCGTTGTTGAAGTAGGATAGCGTACCTGCTAGTGGTGCATTGCTGTACGATGCGTTTGCGTTCATTTGTGCATCGGTAAGCGCGGTGCCGTAGGTGATAGCGGCAGGCTCTGCCCAGGTAACCGTAGGTATACGCTTATCGAGGATGTCAATCTCGCCATCAACGTAGGTGAACTCGTAGTTGCTTGCAGTACCACCTGCGGCAACGACGGTATACTTGCCCACGGGGCTGGTAGGGGGAACTGTGGTGGTTACGGTAGGCTTGGCCTCGAGCACGTTCTCGTTTTCGCCGTTCACAAAACCATCATAGCGAATGCTGAGAGCAGGTATTTTCTCGCCCTTGGTGATGGTGTGGCTGCTGGCGGTAACGGTAAGCGGTGCCTTGGCTACGTTGATGGTTAGCGTTTTGCTTACCGTGGTATTCCCCTTATCGTTGGGGGTAAAGGTTGCGGTGATCGCTTGCGCATTGCCTGCGTTGAGCACGGTGCCAACGGCAGGGGTGTAGGCGAATGTTCCGGGGACGTCGGCGGTAGCGTTGAATTGCTCCTTGCCTAAAGCGGTACCGTAGGTGATATCGGCAGGATTGCTCCATGCGATTACGGAGGTATGCATTGGCGTTACGCTGTTCGATGCCATTGATGGTTTGCTTACTCCTACCTTGTTGCTGGCCGTAACGGTAAAGGAGTATTTTGTTCCGTTGGCAAGCCCGGTCACCTCAAGGGTGTGCTCTATCCCGGGGGTGATCCCGGTTGCGAGTACCGTTATGGTGGCCGATTTGCCCGTGCCTACAGGGGTGGCGATTACCGTGTAGCTCGTAATTGGCAATTCTCCGTTGTTTGTCGATGGGGTAAAGCTTACGGTAGCCTGTCCATCGCCTGCGGTAGCGGTTCCAATGGTTGGGGCTGCGGGTCGGTCGTAAACATTCAGCTTAAACACCTCCGAGGTGGATGCGTTGTAGCGAGCATCACCAATGTACTTGGCTTTTATGGAGCGCTCGCCTAAGCCTATGGATGGATAGCTAAAGGTGGCAACGCCGTTGTCTATCGTGATTTTATCTAAGACATTTCCATCTTCCGTGAATAGCACCTCCCCGGTTGCCCCTGGTGTTACGGTGGCGGTAAAGGTTACAGGCGAATGTTTGGCGGTTGGATTGGGAGTTCCGCTCAAGCTAACGGTTGAGGCGCTGGGTCCAGCTAGCGTTCCGCCAGCGGCCATTACCTGCTTTAGGTTGTCGAAGAATTCCTGCTCGTTATTTGCATTTATATTAGGGGTGCTAGATGTAAAGTCGATATCGTACATTACCACTAGGCATCCCTCTTTGGCATTTGCAAGCGTACCCTGGGGGAAGTAAAGTCCGCCTCCTACCGTTCCATCGCCTTCGGTGGCAATAAAGGAGCCCGTACCCGACGAGGTGACGGTTCCGCAGCCTACCGTCGTTACGGATGATATGCTGCTTGCTCCCGTGTTGAAGGGAATCTTTAGCATTAGGGACTCAGTCGACTTTTTTGCTGGTGGGGCAATGGTGCCGCCACCTGCTAGCGCTATAAGTTCGTTAATGCTCTTGTTGCGCTGGTCGGTTGATGGGTTAGGGTGCTCACCTGTTAGGAGTAGGGTGTTGCCCTTTGCCGTATTCAAGAAGCTTACGTACTGGGCCTGTTCGGTAGCGGTAACCAACGAGGCATTTTCGTATCGTAAGTCGTAAATCTGCGCGTAGCCATTCAGCGAAGCGGGTACTCCTGTGGTGCTTAAGGTTACGTTGTAGGTGCTCGAAAGATCTTCATTGAGCTTGTCGGCTGCTGCTTTTATGGCAGTCTCCGTGCTGGAAATGATCAGGACGTTGGGCTTGGGCGTTACGCTGTTCGATGCCGACGACGGTGCGCTTGTTAGGACTGCATTGCTGGCCGTAACGGTAAAGGAGTACTTTGTTCCGTTGGTAAGTCCAGCCACCTCAAGGGTGTGCTTTGTCCCGGGGGTGATTCCTGTTGCGGGTACCGTTATGGTGGCCGATTTGCCTGTGCCCTCAGGAGTAGCGGTTACCGTGTAGACCGTAATTGGCGATCCGCCGTCGGATGCCGATGCGGTAAAGCTTACGGTAGCCTTTCCATCGTCTGCGGTGGCGGTGCCAATGGTTGGCACATCGGGTGCGGCGCATACAACCAGCTCAAACTTCTCCGAAGCGGATGCGTTGTGGGCTGCATCGCCAGTGTATTGGGCCGTTATGGTATGGGTGCCTAATGTTAAATCTAAGGTTGTAAGGGTGGCAACCCCTTTCTCTAGCGAGGGCGTGCCCAAAGCATTAGTGCCATCTTTAGTTACGTCCACGAATTGCACCTGCCCGGTGGCGCCCGAGGTTACGGTGGCGGTAAGGGTTACAGGCGATTTCTGGGCGACGGGGCTAGCAGTGGCGCTTAGGCTGGTGCTGGTGGCGCTGGGGCCTGGCAGCGTTCCGCCGGCGGCCATTACCTGCTCCAGTTTCATTCGGAAGTCATAGTTATTGTAAGGGCTAGCCAGTAAGGAGATGTTGTACATCACTACCAGGCACCCTTCTTTGGCGTTGGCTAGCGTGCCCTTAGGGAAGTAGAGCCCAGCGCCCGAGGTTCCGTTGGCTTCGGTGGCAATAAAGGAGCCGTTGCCCGATTCGGTGACGATTCCGTAATAGGTCAGTGGAGAGGTTGATATGCTGCTTGCCCCCGTGTTGAAGGGAACCTTAAGCGCTACATCGCTAAGATCTGATTTTGCTGCCGGAGGGGCAATGGTGCCGCCACCGAGCTCCTTAATAAAGTTGCTGACGTTCTGGTTGCGTAACTCGTACCAAGGCGTCCCTCCTACCAAAAATAGGGATTTGTTTGGCTTATTTAAAAATTTGGTGTATTGGGTTATATCGCCAGATGGTATATAGAATTCGGATATTCGTACGTCGTAAATCTGCGCGTAGCTATCTAGCGAAGCGGGAGCTCCGTTGGTGCTTACCGTTACGTCGTAGCGAGCGGAGAGATCCATTACCAGCCGATCGGCTGCACTCTTTTCTTCAGACTGATTGTTCGAAACAACTAGGACGTCGGGCTTGTAGAAGGGCGTTACGCTTTTCGATTGATCTGATGCTTTACTTGGGCCTACCTTGCTGTTGGCCGTAACGGTAAAGGTGTAGGAGTTATCGTTGGTAAGATCAGGCACGATGATGGGGCTCCGGGTGCCCGTTGCCGTAATGCCGCCAGGGGTGGCGGTTACGGTGTAGCCCGTAACGGGTGCTTCGCCTTTGTTGGATAGATGGAAAAAGCTAACCTTGGCTTCCTCGTCTCCTGCGATGGCGGAAACGCCGATGGGGGCCGATGGTGCTACTGGCGTTACTGCAAAGCTTTGCGACACGGATGGCGCTGCCTTGACGAGAGCGGTGCCTGCCTGATCGGCCACTACGGTGCAGGTTCCTACGGAGACAAAGTTTAGCGCCCCGCCGCTGGTGATGGTGCACACATCAGTCGTCATGGAGGTATACGTAACCTTGAGTTCCAATGTGGTCTTAGCCGAAAGGGTTGGCGTTGTGCCGTAGAGCTGCGCGCCAGGGTTATCGAAGGTGATGGTTTGGCTCATTTTGGGCGTTACGCTGTTCGAAGCCTCCGATGATTTGCTTGTTAGTGCTGCATTGTTGGCCGTAACCGTAAAGTTGTATTGTATTCCGTTGTTAAGCCCGGTCATCTCAAGGGTGTGCTCTACCCCGGGGGTAATTCCGGTTGCGGGTACCGTTATGGCGACCAATTTGCCCGCGCCAACAGGGTTGGCGGTTACGGTGTAGCTTGTAATTGGCGATCCCCCGTTGTTTGTGGGTGGGGTGAAGCTTACGGTAGCCTTTCCATCGCCTGCGGTAGCGGCGCCAATGGTTGGCGCATCGGGTTCGGTGCAGACAACCAGCGTAAGCGCCTCCGAAGTAGATGCGTTGAGGTTTGCATCGCCAGCGTATTGGGCCGTTATGCTGTAGGTGCCGGATTCTAATGCGGTGGTAATGGAGGCAACGTCGTTATCGAGCGTGGTTCTGGTCCAAACGTCATCGCCTTTTTTGAACACCATCGCTCCGTTGATTCCCGATTTTACGGTTGCGGTAATGGTTACACGCGAATCCTTGGCAACGGGGTTAGGGGTGGCGCTCAAGCTAACGCTGGAGGCGATGGGGCCTGGCCGCGTTCCGCCTGCGGCCATTACCTGCTCCAGGTTGGCTCGAAATGCTTTTTGGTCCGAATTGTCGTTATAATAGGTAAAGTTGATGTCGTACATCACCACCAGACACCCCTCGGTGGCGTTGGCTAGCGTGCCCTTGGGAAAGTAAACACCAGCGCCCGAGGTACCGTTGGCTTCGGTGGCAATAAAGGAGCCCGTACCCGACGAGGCTACTATTCCAGGTGAGGAAAGCGCTACGGTTGATATGTTGCTTGAGCCCGTGTTGAAGGGGGTTTTCAGCAATACGGCGTCATACGATACCTTACTAGGAGGGGTAATGGTGCCTCCGCCTAGCGTCTCGATAAGCTTGCTGATGCTCTGGTTGCGGGTGTCGAAAGCTGGGGTGCGGGAGTCTTCTCCTGCCACAAAGACGGATTTGCCCTTTGCTTTACTCAAAAACAAGCCGTATTGATTTAGGTCGTTGTCTGTAATCGCCTCATTTACTCGTACGTCGTAAATCTGCGCGTAGCCATCTAGTGAAGCGGGTACCCCGGTGGTGGTTACGGTTACGTCATAGCGGTCGGAGAGATCGGCTACCAGCTGCGGGGCTGCCTTCTTTTCGTCATACCATCCGTTCGAAACAACTAGCACATCGGGCTTGTAGAAGGGCGTTACAGCGGTCGACTTGTCGGAAGGAGAGCCATCCCCTGCGCTGTTGGTGGCCGTAACGGTAAAGGTGTAGGGTGTACCGTTGGTGAGCCCTGGTACAACGATGGGGCTTGCGGTGCCCGTAGCCTTAATGCCCCCAGGGCTGGAGGTTACCGTGTAGCTGGTGGCTGGCTCGCCGCCATTGTTGGCGGGGGGGCTAAAGCTTACCGTAGCCTGCTCGTCGCCTGGGGTGGCGCTGACGCTGGTGGGGGGCTGCGGTTTCTGGATCTTAGCCACGTTGGACAGCTGGATCTTCGTTATGTAGAGTAAGAATTGCAGATTGTCCGTGCTGGTGGGATCCTTCAAATTGGAGTCGTTAGACAAAAAGCTGACGGTGACGGTAAAGCTGGTTATGCCGTTACACACAGAGGAGGGAAGGGGGGGGGTGTAGTTGTTATTGGAAGAGGTTTTTTCAATATTATAGAATACTCCCTTCGATGTTGCGGCGCTCACCTGCCGCTGATACCCCCCCGATACCTCGGAGAAATCGAAGTCAGTAAGGTCGAAATAGTAGCCGGGGATGGAGAAGGTGACCGAGATGCTTTTCTGTTTGACACTGCTGTTGTAGAGCTTCCATGCCGAAGTTCCGAGCCCGGATGTTGGGGTTTCGGCATTGGTCATGACGATATCCAGCGTGTTGCCATTCTCGGTCCATGTGAAGTGGTTGTCGCTAGTCTTAGTTTGGGTTCCTGTTCCAAACACGAAGGTCTGCGCGGTTGCCTGCCCGCCTATTGCCAGCAGGGCTAGCGTCAGGGCCAGCAGCGGTAGCCTGCTGCTCCTTCGTTTGGGTACCGCTGCCGGTGCGGCAGCTGCGGTTTGGCCCAGAGCCCCCATGGTGGGGGTCAGCCATAGGGCCAGCGTTCGTAGAAATCTTTTCATGTATGCTTGTTTGTTGTTCTCTATATAGGGGTAATGCTGCTCCCGGAAAAATCGCGCGAAGGTGGCGAATGCGGCGTAAACCGGGTCGCCAAATCGTAAAATTCAGCTTACGATTTGGCGAATGGCTGAAAATGAGGGGTGCGGCGGCTGTTCTCTAAGGAATTTTAGGGGTTGCGGGGCTGTCTTTTGTGGGCGGTTTTGGTACTTTTGCTCCCCTCTTATTTGGCCGTTAACGTATGATATCACTCGAAGAACTGTATTCCTTACTTGTAATACTGGCTCCAGCTATAACCTCGTTTGCCGCGCTGCTGATCCTTACCCTCGACACCATGCGCGGCGGTAGTGGCGAGTGGCGGCTGCGCTCCAGGGTGTTCCTCTACTTTGGTAGCGCGCTGGTTAGTTGGCTTTCCTTGCTCTGCTACTTCCACCTTCCCGAACTCTTTGTCCGCATCAACTGGCTTTCCTACCTGGCGTTTATGCTTATCCAGGTGTACTTTTACGGGTTTATCTTTAAGGTGACGCGTATCGATGCCGCCGAGCGCTTCTCGTGGTGGCACTACCTGCTGCCGGGGCTCATTGCGCTGGGGCTGCTGATGCTGCAGCAGGTAACGCCCCAGGCCGAGCAGCTGCGGGTGGTGGTGGGCCATGGCGAGTACGACGGGGCCGAGCGCCTCTTCTTTCGTTACTCCAACAGCAAGCTGGCCGTGCGGCTGGTCTTTACGGTGGTGTATACCCTGCTGGCCTTTAGGCGGCTGGCGCGCTACCAGCGCTTTGCTGCCGAGCAGCCCAATGGGCGCCCCAACCTGCTGCGGTGGGTGCTGGGCTTCCTCTTTTTTTCGGTGCTCCTGCTGGTGATCCCCTCGCTGGCGCTGATATACTCGCGCAGCACCGTTCTGGGCACCGTCGTAATGGGCTTCCAGACTTTGGTGCTGGTGCTTCAGTACTGCTACCTCTGCTACTACGTGCTGGCAGGGCACTACGTCACCATTGTGGAGGACGAGCCTCCGCTGCTGGGCACTGGTGTCGCCGAGCCCGACGGGGCTGCCCTGCCCAAGAAGAGCCTGCTCACCCGCGAGCGCTTCGAGGAGTACATGCAGGTCGAGCGCCCCTTCCTGAACCCCAGCCTCAAGATCGCCGACCTGGTGGAGACGCTAGGGGTCAACCGCACCTACATCTCCTCGTTCATCAACTCCGAGTACGGGGTCAACTTTAGCGCCTACATCAACCAGCGCCGCTTGCAGGAGTACCGGCAGCTGCTGTCCGACTCCGCCAACGAGGACCGAAGCAAGATCGAGCTCTCGGAGATGGCCGGCTTCAGCAGCTACCGCAGCTTCTTGCGCGTGGCGGATAGTGGGGAGTAGGTAATAGGCCGCGCGTATTCGCGTATTAACGTGTCGCGGGGATACAACGCTTAGTAGGGGAGGAAAGAACCACACGCCCCGAAGTTCTACCAACAAAAAGGCGCAACCCCCGTCGGGCTGCGCCTCAATCATTGTATGGATGTTCTATAAGATATTAGACTTTAGATATTAGATTTTAGAAGTGCATCTGATCGTTCTTCCTCATGATATCTAGTATCTGCTATCTAAAATCTAAATACTAACGGCTACCATCTAGACTTTAGATGTTAGATATTAGAAGTACGTCTAATCGTCCTTCCTTATAATATCAAGCATCAGCCATCTAAAATCTAAATACTAATGTCTAAAACTCCACACCACGCCCAGCTTAACGCCTAGGGCAAGGGGCCTAACCTTATCTACCTGGCTGGACTCGAAGATGCCGTTGTAGGTGCCCTCCTTTAGGTAGATATTCTTGCTGTCGGCCTTGAGCATGCTGTTCAGCCCGTAGCTGGCGTAGATGCCGCCGTACAGGCTGATGGCATTGTTTAGCAGGTAGGTAGCGCCGGCATCGGCCAGCAGCGCCACCGAGGGGCGCAGGGAGATATCGCCCGAAGGCCTCTGGGCGTAGGTGCTCAGCCCCTGCTCGGGAATGTCGCCCAGCTCCGCTTTCCACTGGCTGTAGTAGCCCGTGGTGGTAATCGAGCCCCCTGTGGCCTTGTAGGTGCTCCTTGCTGGGATGGAGAGCTTGGCGCCCACCGAGGCCGTTAGCCCCACCTTAGCGGTGAGCGCCTTTCGGTAGGTGGCCGCCACGGGGATGTCGATAAGGGTGGCCGACTGCTCCTCCTTCCAGCCGCTGTAGCGGGTGCGGAGCTCGTAGGCGTCGCCCTCGGCATCCACGCTAGGGGCCGAGGTCAGCAGGTTCAGCGTGCTGGTCGCCTTGAACGACTGCACGCCCACGCCTGTGCTGATGCCCCAGCTGGGGCTGAAGAAGTAGGTGTACCCTGCGCCGAGGGTATACCCGGCACCGCCCTTGCGGCTGCCGTTGTCGATGCTGTAGCCTAGTTGGTGGAACCCGCCCCCCACGCTAAGCGAAAGGAGCTGGTCGCCCTTCTGGGCCTGTGCCGCAGCGGAGGCGCCGAGCGCCAGTGCGGCTATAAGTAGCTTTTTCGTCATCTTACTATTCTTTTTAGGTTGAAGGGATGAGCGGCGCTGCCGCCCATCCCTTTACGTTTAGTTGGCCAAAACCACCTTAAAGGTGAGCACCTGCCCATCGGCGGTGACGATGCGGCCCATGTACACGCCGTTGCTGCCCGATAGGGTGATGCGGTTTTCCTGCTCCACCTTGCGCAGGGTGCGCACGGGTGCGCCCTGGGTGCTGTACACCGTTAGCACGGCGCCCAGCAGCTCCTCGTCGCCGAAGCCCGAAAGCTTAACGGTGAGCTCCTGTCCGGCACGGGCAGGGTTGGGGTAAACGCTCACGCTAGCCGATGCGCTCTTTTTGATGCTAAGCACCTTGGAGCAGGTATTCACCGTTTGGCCCGTAGCCGTTTTAAGCTGCGCGTAGTAGGTTCCGCTAAGGCCGTTGGGGTCCTTGTAGAACTGGTTGGTAGCCCCGCCAACGGCGCTGCCGTTCTTGTACCACTGGTAGCCGGCAAAGCGGCCTTCGTGGTTGTCGATCAGCACCACGCTGCCAAACTTGGGCACGATGATGTCGGCCGACACGTTAACGGTAACCTGGAAGGCCGTAGGCTCGCTGATGTTGCCGTAGCCGTCGCGCAGCTGCAGCGAGGCGGTGTAGGCGCCATCGGCCACCCTTGAGGGGATGCTGATGGAAACGGTACCGTTACCGGCAGGCAGCGCAGCGTAGCCGCTGTTGCTGAAGCCCGCTGCAAGAGCCTTGGCGTCGAATACGATCTGGTACTCGGTAGGCTTACCGCTGGTAAGGGTGTAGGCCAGGCTCAGCTTGTCGCCCTCGCAGCCTGCCTGTGGGGCCTGTAGCGAAGCTACCTCAATGGGGTTCGATATGGTAAGCTTGCCGGCTACGTAGGTAAGCGCGTAGTTGGCCGCTGCTCCCCCATCGGCTGTAATGGCGTACACCCCAGTAGGGCTGGTTGCCGTTGCAGTGGTGGTAGCGGTAGGCTTGGCCTCGAGCACTGCCTCGGTATCGCCGTTGACGAATCCGCTGTAGGTGATGCCTAGGGCAGGTATGGCCTCCCCCTCGTGGATGCTGTAGCTGGTTGCGGTAGCGGTAAGCGTTGCCTTGCTTACGGTAATGCTTACGGTTTTCTCCACGCCGATGTAGCGGTCGCCATCGGTAGGGGTGAAGGTAACCTTCAGGCTGTGGGTGCCTGCGGTAAGTATATCTCCAGCCTTTATGGCGTTGCCTTTGGTGGTGTATGATAGCGTACCTTCTACTGCCGCGTTGTTGAATGATGCGGTGGCGTTAAGCTGCGCATCATTTAAAGGTGTACCGTAGGTAATGCCATTTGGCTCGGCCCAGGTAACCGTAGGTATACGCTTATCGAGGATGTCAATTTCTCCATCAACGAAGGTAAGCTCGTAGTTGCTTGCAGTACCACCTGCGGCAACGACGGTATACTTGCCCACGGGGCTGGCAGCACTTGCTGTGGTGGTAGCGGTAGGCTTAGCGTCGAGCACGCTTTCGTCTTCACTATTCACAAACCCTTTGTAGGTAACCCCTAGGGCAGGAATTGGCTCGCCCTTGACGATGGTGTAACTGTTGGCGGTAGCGGTAAGCGGTGCCCTGTTTACTGTAATGCTTACGGTTTTCTCCACGCTGATGTAGTAGTCGCCATCGGTAGGGGTAAAGGTAACCTTCAGGCTATGGGTACCTGCGTTAAGTACATCTCCAGCCTTAAGCGAGTGGCCGTTGGTAGTGTACGATAGCGTACCTTCTACTGCTGCATTGCTGTACGATGCGGTAGCGTTGAACAGCTCCGTGTTTAGCGCACTGCCGTAGGTGATGGCGGCAGGTTCTGCCCAGGTAACCGTAGGTATACGCTTATCGAGGATGTCAATTTCTCCATCAACGAAGGTCAGCTCGTAGTTGCTTGCAGTACCACCTGCGGCAACGACGGTATACTTGCCCACGGGGCTGGCAGCACTTGCTGTGGTGGTAGCGGTAGGCTTAGCGTCGAGCACGCTTTCGTCTTCACTATTCACAAACCCTTTGTAGGTAACCCCTAGGGCAGGAATTGGCTCGCCCTTGACGATGGTGTAACTGTTGGCGGTAGCGGTAAGCGGTGCCCTGTTTACTGTAATGCTTACGGTTTTCTCCACGCTGATGTAGTAGTCGCCATCGGTAGGGGTAAAGGTAACCTTCAGGCTATGGGTACCTGCGTTAAGTACATCTCCAGCCTTAAGCGAGTGGCCGTTGGTAGTGTACGATAGCGTACCTTCTACTGCTGCATTGCTGTACGATGCGGTAGCGTTGAACAGCTCCGTGTTTAGCGCACTGCCGTAGGTGATGGCGGCAGGTTCTGCCCAGGTAACCGTAGGTATACGCTTATCGAGGATGTCAATCTCGCCATCAACGTAGGTCAGCTCGTAGTTGCTGGCAGCACCACCTGCGGCAACGACGGTATACTTGCCCACGGGGCTGGTATTGGTTGCGCTGGTGGTTAAGGTAGGCTTGGCGTCGAGCACGCTTTCGTCTTCACCATTCACAAACCCTTTGTAGGTAACCTCGAGGGCAGGAATTTTCTCGCCCTTGGTGATGGTGTAGTTACTGGCGGTAACGGTAAGGGGCGCCTTGGCTACGCTGATGGCTACCGTCTTTGTAACCTCGTTGTAGTTGACCTTATCAATAGGAGTAAAGGTAGCACTTAGCGTTTGATCTTCTCCTGCATTGAGCAGAGTTTTAGCTGCTGGAGAGTAGGTGAAGGCTCCCTCGGCATCAGCGGTAGTGCTTAGCTGCGCTGCACCCAGAGACGTGCCGTAGGTGATGGGCGAAGGGGTATTCCAAGCAATGGTTGGTGTTGCCTTATCTACGGTAAGGCTTACGGTTGCCTCAACATTATTGTAGTTGGCCGCATCGGTAGGGGTGAAGGTAACCTTTAGGTCGTGCTTGCCCGCCGCTAGGGTTGTTCCTTCGGCAGGAGCGTAGGTAAAAGCTCCCTCAATATCAGCGGTGGCGTTTTGCTGTTTGTCGCTTAGCTTGGTACCGTAGGTGATGGATGTTGGCGTATTCCATGTAATAGTAGGCATCGCCTTTTCTACGGTAAGGCTAACGGTTGCCTCCACGCTGTTGTAGTTAGCTGCATCGGCAGGGGTAAAGGTAACCTTTAGCTTGTGCTGTCCTGCATCCAGCTTGGTATCTGCCGCAGGGCTGTAGGTAAAGGCTCCCTCGGCATCGGCCGTTGCGTTTAGCTGCGCTGCACCCAGAGGTGTTCCGTAGGTGATGGCGGCAGGGGTAGCCCAGGTAATGGTTGGGGTGGCCTTCTCCACAACAATGGAAACGGTTTTCGCTGCACCAGTGTGGTTAATCGCATCGGCAGGGGTAAAGGTAACCTTTAGCTCGTGCTGTCCTGCCGCTAGCTTGGTATCTGCCGCAGGGCTGTAGGTAAAGGTTCCCTCGGTATTGGCGGTCGCGCTTAGCTGCGCTGCACCCAGAGGCGTTCCGTAGGAGGTGGACGAAGGGGGATTCCAAGCAATGGTTGGGGTAGCCTTCTCTACGGTCAGTGTTACGGTTTGCTCTGTGCTGTTATAATTAACCGCATCGGCAGGGGTAAAGGTAACCTTTAGCTCGTGCTGTCCTGCATCTAGTTTGGTATCTGCTGCAGGGCTGTAGGCAAAGGTTCCCTCGGCAGTGGCCGTGGCGTTGAGTTGCGTATTGCCTAGCGCGGTGCCGTAGGAGATAGAGGAAGGATTAGCCCAGTTGATGGTTGGGGTAATCTTGTTAATGGTAATCTTGCCCTCACTGTAGACAAACTTGTAGTTGTTATCGGAGCCTCCAGTTACGCCAATGACGTACTCGCCTGCATTACTTTGGGCCGTTGGCACGTTGGTTAAGGTAGGCTTGATGTCGAGAACTCTCTCGTCTTCACCATTCGCGAAACCGCGGTAGGTGATGGTGGGGGTAGGAATCGCGTCGCCCTTGGTGATGGTGTGCGTTGAGCCGATTACTGTAAGCTGCTTCTTCTTTACGTTTACCGTTACCGTTTTTGTGACCTCTTCGACGTTGTTTGGGAAGGTAGGCATAAACTTGATGGTAAAGGTTTGGTTGTCGCCCACATTGAGGGGTGGGGTCAGCGAAGGGGTGTAGGAAAACGTACCTTCGGCGTTTGACCCTGCTGGTTTTAGCATGTTGCCGTAGGTAATATCAGTGGGGTTCTCCCATCGAATTATTGGGGTAGCCTTTACCTTTACCTCCTCGGAGCGGAATATATTACCTGAACTCGAACGGACAAACCCATCGAAGGCAGGATTGGTCATTACACAGTACACCCCATCGGTAACAGGAGAAATAAAGGTAAACACGCCTGCCGTCTCGGTATAGTCGACATCCTTTGTCAGTTCATCGTTTGTTCCCGATTTGTACCAAGTGTAGGTGGTGGGATACTCTTTACCATCGGCATCGGTTACCTTTTGCTGGCTGCGGAGGTCTACCACACCGTTGGTTACGGTAGGCGCAATGGGCTGCTGTGGGGCGTATTGGTAGTTTTTGTAGTAGTACGACTTCACCTTAGGCAGCGTGTTAAAATCTAGCTTATTGTTATTCGCGTAGATGTATTTCAGCGTTTGTGTATCGGGGAATACCAGTTCGGTAAGTAGGTTGTCGGCGCACGATAGCTTTTCGAGTGCTAAACTGGCGTTAAGCTTGAGCGTGGTTAGCAGGTTGTTTGTGCCGTTAAAATCCTTTAGCGCTGTGTTGCTGCTTAAATTTAGCGCTTGCAGCTGGTTCTGATAGCAATGAAGGGTGGTAAGTGCCGTACAGCTCGAAATATCGAGCTCTTTTAGGTTGTTGGCATAGCAGGATAGCTCGACTAGCTTAGGGCTCGAAACCTTCAGCTCTTTTAGGTTGCTGCTGGTGCAGCCCAGAGATGTAAGGTTTTGGCTGCCGGTTAGGTCGAGCGTTGCAATGTTGGCACCAGAGATGCTCAGCTTCTGCAGATTTGGAGACGCCGACACATCAACCGATCGTATGTCGGTGGCTGTTGATATCAACTCTACTACATCTTTGGCGTATACCTTTACGGTGCTGCCAGCGGTTGCTGACCCGTTATAGTTGGATAGCGTGCTATGCTGCACTCCCTCTACTAAAACGCCGTTGCCCCAGTCGATAAAGCAAGGCCCTTCGCTGCTGCATCTCATTCTGAATTCGGTAATGGCACCTACGTTTCCTTGGGTAAAGCTGTAGGCCAATGGGCTGTTCCTCTCTACCGTAATATCCTCAGTGCGGAAGGCTTTGGTACCTGTAAATTCGCTGAACGCTTTGTTGGTCATTATGCAGTACACTGGGCTGGCAGGGGTGGTTAGGAAGGTAAACACGCCTGCCGTCTCGGTATAGTCGGTATTCTTTTCCAACATAACATCTGTTCCAGCTTTGTACCAGGTGTAGCTGGTGGTTTGCTCACCATTGGCACTAGTAGCCTTTAGTTGGCTGCTGAGGTCTACTATGCCGTTGCTGGCTGGAGCCTTTAGCATTGCCTGTGGGGCGTAAACGTATTGGCCTAAATCTCCGGCAGGAGGTAGGGTGGGCAGCGAGAACTTGTTGTCGTTGACGACTAGTGTCTTTAGATTGGCATTGGCGCTAACATTTAGCGTGGACAGGCCATTTTTTGCACAGTGTAGATAAGTTAGCGCAGGGTTTTTGCTAAAATCTAACGAAACCCCCGGGTTGAACTCGATGTTGACCTCCTCAAGCAGCGGGTTGTTGGAGGTGGTTAGTTCCTTTAGCTGGTTGTACGAGACGACCACCTTTTTTAGCGCAGGGTTTTTGCTGATGTCTATTGCGGTAAGGCTATTGTTGTTGCAGTACAGGTTTTGGAGTTGCTTGCATCCTGATACATCGAGCGAGGAAACCCCTTGTTCTGCGCAGTTAAAGCCAGTTATGCCATTGCCAAGTATTTTTACAGTACTCCCTGCGGTGAAGGGGTTTTGTCTAACCTCAGAAGGAATGCTGGGATCTGTCGAGGAAATAGCTCGTTTCTCCAGTACACCATTGCCCCAGTCGATGTAAACGTCGCCAGCCACCTTGAGGCTTAGGTGTGCGGATATCTTATTATTTGTGAGCGACGAGGTAAAGGTAATATTGTCGGTGCATTGGGGTGCAAAGCATGGGTAGTTTAGGGTGGTGGTGGTGTTATCCTTAGTAGGAATAAACATCCAGCGGTTGTCGGTTCCGTTGACCGGCTCGCCGTAGAAGCCCCAGCCGGCGAAGGTGCCTTGGGCTTTCATTTCGGCGGTGGTTTTAGGAGCTCCCTTGCCGGTGTCACTTTTCTTAGATACCTCACTATCGTAGTAGGAGTTTGTTACAGTGCCTAGATTACTAAAGAACCCTACAAGGCCTCCTAAATTGCTTGTGCCACTTACATTGCCGGCACTAAAGCACCTGTCTATAGTTGAATTAGACAAACTGAACCCTACAAGGCCACCCACGTTAACGCTACCTTCTACGTCTGCGGTGCTGTAGCAGTTTTGCACTTTAACTGGGGAGAAGAGCACTCCTACTAAACCTCCAGTTCCTCCGTTTGCTACATTGTTGACACCGGTTACGCTGCCCGTGGTGTAGCAGTAGCTAAGGGTGCTTCCAACGGATACAGTACCCGCTAGCCCCCCTACCGGTGCTTTAGTAGTGGTAGGGCTACCCTTTACCTGTCCGCCAAAGCTGCACAGGCTTACCTGCGAGCTGGAAGCTTCGCCTGCCAGTCCCCCGATGTACGATGTTCCTGTTACGGTTCCATTAACCACCTTGCAGCTGGCGATGGGGGTGTTTGAAGTGTAGCCTGCTAAGCAGCCAACGTAATTCTTTCCTATAACGTTAGGGTTGGTAAGGGTAAGCCCTTTAATGGCGGCATCCTTAGTTTTCCTCCAAAGCCCAACATATTCTTCGCTGGGACGGTTGATGTACAGCCCGGTAATAGTGTGGCCGTTACCGTCGTATGTGCTGATAAAGGATTGGGTTAATGCGCCAATTGGGGGGAAGCCTTTGCCGCCATCCCAATCCTTGGTGCTGGTGGCATCGATATCTGCCGTTTGAAGGTAGTATCTCCCGTCCCAGTACTGCGTCTTCGAGAGCCAGTAGAGGTTATCCAGCGTGGCAATCTGGTACGGGTCTTCCTGTGTTCCTTCCCCTGTGGGTTTTATTGCGGTTTGCGCCACCGCCCCGGCGGCAATGGCCAGCCATAGGGCAAGGATTAGTAGAAATCTTTTCATGTATGCTTGTTTGTTTTGCTATTTTTCCAACGTTGCCAGGTGGGGCGGGGCGAAGGTGTCCTATGTCCTTTCTATCGGCCTAGGTCTTTCTCGGAACCTCCTTCGGAGCGCAGTGCCGTACCTCGGGGAATTCTGGAACAGGCCCAGAATGGCGGCATGAATTGGAATTCGTGCTGCGCGTAAAGGCATCGCTCCCTTGCGGGTGGCTTCTGCTCTCCCCCATTAATTGCGCAAAGGAGGTGAATGCGGTGCAAACCGAACGGACAAATCGTACATTTCAGTTTACGTTTTGTCCATCTGCCTGAACGGAAGGGGAAAACAGCACCCCGTTTTGTAAGAGTTTTTAGGGTTTGCGGGTGGTGCTGCAGCCGCTTTTACCGAATGATTTGGTACTTTTGAGCCCCACTAGAGCAACCGCGAATGATTCCGATAGATAAGCTTTACTCTCTCTTTGTACTACTTGCTCCAGCCTTTACCACGTTTGCTGCGTTGCTGATTCTTGCCATCGACTCCATGCGCGGTACTCGTGGCGAATGGCGGCTGCGTTCTAGGGTGTTCCTCTACTTAGCCAGCAACCTGTTTACTTGCATTTCGCTGCTGTTCTACTACTATCTGCCGGATGTTTTTGTGCGCATCAACTGGATCTTTTATCTGGCCTTTATGCTCATTCAGGTGTACTTCTACGGCTTCATCTTTAGGATAACGCGTACCGATTACTCCGAGCGCTTCTCGTGGTGGCACTACCTGCTGCCCGCCCTTGTGGCGCTGGGCATGCTAGTCCTGCAGCTTACTACCCCGGTGGCCGAGCAGCTGCGGGTGGTGCTGAGCCGTGGCACGTACGAGGGCGGCGAGCGCCTCTTCTTCCTTTACTCCAACAGTAAGCCAGCCGTGCGGCTGGCCTTTACGGTGGTGTATACGGTGCTGAGCTTTAGGCGGCTGTTCCGCTACCAGCGCTTTGCCGTCGCACAGCCCAGCGTTCGTCCCAACCTGCTGCGCTGGGTGCAGGGCTACCTCATCCTTTCTGTGATCCTGCTGATTACCCCCATGCTATCGCTGGTGTACTCGCGCAGCGCCATCTTGGACACCTCCGTTATGGGCATCCACGTTATGGTGCTGGTGTTTCAGTACTGCTACCTCTGCTACTACGTGCTGATGGGCCACTATGTGACCATTGTCGAGGACGAGCCCCCGCTGCTGGCCGCCACCCCCGACAGCGCCCTTCTGAAGAAGAACTTGCTTACCCACGAGCGCTTCGAGGAGTACGTCCGCACCGAAACCCCACACCTGAAACCCGACCTTAAGATGGCCGACTTGGCGGAGGCGCTGGGCGTTAACCGCACCTACATCTCCTCGTTTATCAACACCGAGTATGGGGTTAACTTTAGCGCCTACATCAACCAGCAGCGGCTGCAGGAGTATCAGCGGCTGCTGGCCGACCCCTCCAACGAGGGACGGAGCAAGATCGAACTCTCGGAGATGGCAGGCTTTAGCAGCTACAAGAGCTTCCAGCGCGTGGTCGGGCGGGAGGCGTAAGGCGTGGCTTGTGAAAAGTGAGTAACCACAGCGTACGTTCCTCTGCCATCCACCATTTTGGGCTGCCGTGCGGCGCGCGAAGCCCCACGTTCGGAGGAGGTGCTACCCCGTAGCCGTTAAGTTAAGGCTGCATTCTACTAAGCCTTCTCCCTTCAATTATCTTCAGCCGATGCGGCAAATCCTTTTACGGCGAAACTCCCCGAACTTACGTTCGGGGCCACAGCAATACCATTGGTCGCCGCTGCTAGTATATCTAAGCGGCCAAGTTAGGAATGCTGTTAATACATTCTTAGCGGTACTACCTTCGTTGGTTTATGTTTACAGGCTCAATATTGTTACGCAAAAATGGCAGGCAGAATTCCAAAATTGGTCTCAAAATCACCTTGCTGTCAGACGATGTCTTTCCTGTTGCATGCTACAAGATTACCGATATCGTCAAAAAAAGGCGCAACCCCCATCGGGCTGCGCCTTTCTCATTGTATGGGCTAATACGGACAACCAGCCCCGAGCAAAATACTGAATTCCCAACTTGCTATTTCCTACTCCCTACAAGGTAATTGCCGTCCCGTTGTAGTAGTCGAGCAGCTTGGTGCGGAAGATGTACTCGTAGCGGGCCTGCGCCAGCTCCGACTGCGAGGTCGCCAGGCGCTTCTTGGTCTCGTTCATCTCGAATACGGTCGATCTTCCGGCGTCGAACTTCTCCTGCGCGTACTGGTAGGCCACGGTCGATGCCTCCAGCGCCTGCTTGGCCGAGAGGAAGCTCTGCTGCGCCGTCATGGCGTTATAGTAGGCCTGCTGCATCTCCTTAAAGAGAACCTTTTTGGCATCGCTGAGCACCAGCGTACGCTGATCCTGCTCTATGCGGGCCAGGTTGATGTTGTTGCGGCTCTCGTAGCGGTTAAAGATGGGGATGCTCAGCTGTAGGCCAACCACCTTTTGCCCCTGGTTCTTTACCTGGGTCGAAAACGACGGGTTAGTCATGTCGAAGACGTTGTAGTAGCTATTGCCGTACTGCGCAACGGCGCTCAGCGAGGGGTAGTAGGCCGCTTTGGCCATGCTGATGTACTCCTCGCCGGCCTGTAGGCGGTACTCGGCAGCCTTTACGGCAGGGCGTATGCCGTAGGCCTTCTCTATGCTGCCCGAGCTAAGCGCCAGCACGGCATCGCTGTTGATGGCCACCTTTTCGGTGGATGGCACCTCCACGTCGAAGCTCTCGATGGATTGCAGCTCCATCAGCTGGCCGAGCGCCAGCAGGGCAATCTTCAGGTCGCCCTGTGCCTTAGTGAGGTTGTACTCCTCCTTGGCCAGCTGCGCCCTGCTCTCGTACTGCTCCGACTTGGGCAGGCGTCCGCCGTTTACCAGCTCCTCGGTTTTCTTGAGCTGCAGCTTGCCCTGGTCTACGTTCTCCTGGGCCACCTTCACCAGCTCCTTGTTGTAGAGCACCTGCAGGTAGGCCAGCGTTACCTGTATGGTAATGTCGTCGCCCATCTGGTTGATGTCCTCCATGGCGGCCTTCAGGCTCCAGTCGGCGTACTTCACGCGGCTGTTGATGTAGCTGCCCTGGTAGATGGGTGCGCTGGCGTTGATGCCCAAGGTGGTGGTAGCCGAGCTTTGGTTGACGTAGGAATTTGCCGAGTTTATCGATCGGCCAAACGTCAGGTTTTGGTTGATGTTGGCGTTGAGGTTGGGCAGGCGGCTGTTCTTGGCCGTGTTTACCTGCACCTCGGCGCTCTTCATGTCGTTGGTGCGGCGCTTCACATCGAGGTTTTGCTGCTTGGCGTAGTCGATGCACTTGGCGAGGTTCCAGCTCTCCTGTGCGGTTGCCGAGGTGCTCATAAGCCCCATCAGCAGTAGGGTTGCTATGGTTGATGCTTTCTTCATGGTTGCCTAGTCTTGCTTTTTGGCCTCATCCTTCTTGATGAGTGCCCCCTTTAGCTTATCCTTGGTGGTGATGCCCGACAGCACCTGGATGTTGATGCCATCCGATAGCCCCAGCTTAACGGCCTTGCGCGTAAACTCCTGCTCCTTGCCCTCCTTCTTAACGATGTTGACGTACGAGGTGTCGTTCACAAACTCCACCACGCTTTCGGGAATGGTAAGCACCTTCACCTTCCGGTCGAGGGTGATCTCGGCGTTGGCGCTGTAGCCCGCGCGCACGAAGATGTTTTCGGGGATTTTGGCTGCGGCCTTAATCTCGAAGAGGATGGCGCCGTTCTCCTCCACCCCCTTGGGCGAGATGTACTCCAGAATGGCGTCGAACTTCTTATCCTGAAGAGCCCCCATGGTGAGCTTTATGGGCATTCGCTCCTTGATGCGCCCCACCTCGGTCTCATCGATTTTCCCCTTAAAGATCATGTCGCGCAGGTTGGCCACGCTGGCAATGGTGGTGCCGTCGTTAAAGGTGTTCGATTGGATTACGGAGTTTCCAACCTTTACAGGAACATCTAGAATGGTTCCCGAGATGGTCGAGCGGATTTGCGTGGTGCTGTAGCTGGCCGACCGCTTGGAGATACCCTCGCGGATGATGGTAAGCGCATCCTGCGCGTTCTCCTTGTCCTCCTTGGCCTTCTTCAGCTGGAACTGCGACTTCAGGAAGTCTTCTTTGGACACTACTCCCGAGTTGTAGAGTTTGTTCACGCGGTTGTAGTCGTCCTGCGCCTGCTCTAGGGTGATGTTGGCCTGGTTCAGGCGGCTTTCGGCCGAGTTGATCTGCACCATCTCGGGGATCACCTTCACCTTGGCGATGATCTCGCCTGCGGTAATCTTATCGCCAGCCTGCTTGTAAATTTCGGTTACAATGCCCGATATCTGTGGCTTGATGAGCACCTCGTTGCGGGGCTCTATCTTTCCGGTTGCAATAGTCTTCCGTTCTACATTGCCAATCTTGGGCACTACCACCTCGTACTGGTCCTTGGGCGGATTAGCCTTTTTCCACAGAAATGCAAATGTGCCAATAAGCATGATGGCGATAATGGCAATGAAAATGATCCGTTTAGTTTTTTTCATCGTATGTATTTTTTACTGGTTCCTTATTTTAAAGATGCTAGACGTTAGATTTTAGATAGGCCTTGAGGGATAATCATTGTTATTCTTCCGCTTCTCTGACTTCAAAATACATTCGTCTAACTTCATCTAACTCCGTTTAACTTCTGAAATAGCTTCTCCAAGAAATCTACTCGTCCCTCAGCGCATCAATAGCCTTAATCCGAAGTGCCTTTCGGGCGGGGATCATTCCGGCAAAGAGGCCTGCAATAACCAGCACAAGCATGGCGAATATGGCCAAGTCGAAGCTGATTTGTGGGTTCATAAAGAACATGTCGTCGTTCGAGGCTGCGCTCTGTGCCGTAAGGACGTTGTCAACTATGTTGAGGATAAATACCCCAAAACTTAGCCCGGCAACTCCCGCAATGAGCGTAAGCACCAAGCTCTCCATCATAATTTGGCTAAGGATGTTGAATGGCGTTGCACCAAGGGCACGGCGAATGCCAATCTCCTGGGTACGCTCGCGGATGGTTACCATCATGATGTTGCTTACGCCAACCACCCCGGCAAAGAGCGTCCCAAGGCCAACGATCAAAATGAGAACCTTGATGCCGAGGAACAGGTTGGCAAACATCTTAAACTGCCGCTCGAGGTTAAACCCAGATACCGCCTCTGGGTCGGTGGGCGAGATGTCGTGCTCCTTTTTGAGGATGCCCTTAATCCTATCCTCCAACGACGATACGCTGGTGCTTGCCTTAGAGGTAATGGCTAGCACATGCACCTGGTCGCCCATGTTGTAGGCCACCTGCATGGTGGTGTAGGGGAGCATCACGCTACGGTTTACCGGCCCGTTGATGTTCATTTGCGAGTTGCCCTTTACCACGCCGATCACGGTGTAGTAGATGCCGTTTACCTTAATGGTGGTGCCAATCGGGTTCTCCCCAATCTTGTAGAGATCCTCGTAGGCGTTGTAGCCAATAACTACGGCCTTGCGCCTTTGCTGGATGTCGATGTCGTTAATGTATCGGCCGTAAACGATATCGGGCTTATCTATCTTTACGTAGTCGGGGTTTAGCCCCTTTACGTTGTACGAGCCCGACTTTTCTCCTCTGATGGTGTTCTTTGGTGTTCGACCACCTCCAAATAGCATGGGCGATACCACCTCAACTTCAGGAATCTTGCTCTTGATAATCTCAATATCTTTCGAGCGCATGAGCCACGATCGTCCCTTCTTAAATCCTTTGTAGGGCTCGGTGGTATTGTTTGTCCAGTAGAATACGGAGTTGGTGGCAACCGATTGTATGCCGTTCATAATGCCGTTGCGGAGGCCATTGCCCGAGCCGTACATCACCACCAGCATAAAGATGCCCCAGAATACCCCAAACGCAGTGAGAAAGCTGCGCATCTTGTTTTTGGTGATGGTTTCCCAGATCTCTTGCCAACGATCTAAATCAAACATGATAATTATTTTATAGGTTTTGCTATTCCGATCTTAGCGCCTCTATTGGCTTAATGGTAACGGCTCGTTTTGCGGGAATGTATCCGGCAATCAGCCCTGCAATAACCAGAATTCCTAGGGCGGCAATAACAATCCCAACATCAACCGTTGGATTTCGGAAGATCACGTTGCCGGGTTCTGCTGGGGTTTGGTTTATTGCAAAGTTGATTGCTTCGGTTATTGCAATGCCGAGCATCATCCCGATATACCCAAATACCGAAGTAATAAGCACCGACTCTATCAGGATAAGCTTGATGATGGAGTTGGGCGATGCTCCCAAGGCCTTACGGATGCCAAACTCCTTGGTTCGCTCCTTTACAGTAATCAGCATGATGTTGCTAACGCCAACAATTCCGGCTATTAGGGTTCCAATTCCCACAATCCAAACGAAAAGCTTTATTGCCCAAAATATTTTCATGGTCTGGATGTAGTTCTCCGAGTTATTCCATAACCCCAATGCAGCCCTATCGTCGGGGTTGAAGGTGTGCAGCCTGGCAAACCCTTTTCTGATGGTGGTGTTGTACTCCTCGTTCTCCTTCGCCGTTTTTAGGCTTTTGGCCGATAGAATGATGCCATCGTATCCTTTTTTTCCGAAGTCGTAGATGCTCTTGGCGGTCGAAATGGGGATGTACCCCTCCCGGTTATCGTTGCCGGTAACGTATTTCACGACGCCCACCACCTTATACATAACGTTGTTGACGTTTACGTATCGGCCGATGGCATTCTCGTTGGGGAACAGCACCTCCTTAATCTTTTCGTTGATGGCTATAACCTTGCGCGTTTCGCGGATATCCATGATGTTGATGAATCGGCCCATTCCCGGCAGAACCTCTATACCTTCTAGTGCTGCATAGTTCGATGTAACCCCCAGAAGCCCGTAAGATCCCGTCTTGTTTCCATTGGAAAATGTAGCCGACTCCGATGGATAAAACTTGTAGGCAACCGTATCAACATAGGGGAGCTGCTTCTCGGATAGAAAGATGTCCTTCTCCGACATCTTCATTTTTCTTCCGCTTTGGTAGCCGCTGTATGCCATGGTGCTAGTTCCCGGCCACAGGTAAATGGCGTTCTTCGACTCGGAGGCGAAGTTCGTGCTCACCCCATTGCTCAGCCCATTCCCCGATGCCAGAAGAATGATTAGCATAAAAATACCCCATGCAACGGCAAACCCGGTAAAGAAGGTTCTAAGCTTGTTGGCCTTTATGGTGGCCATTATCTCTTGCCATAAGTCTAGCATGGTGCCCTAGTTTTGGGTTATCGATTCGATGATGCCATCCTTTAGGTGGATGATCTTATCCGTCTTCTCGCCAACTGCCTTTTCGTGGGTTACAATAATCATCGTCATCCCCTTTTGGTTAACATCCTTAAGGATGCTCATCACCTCTTCGGATGTCTTGCTGTCGAGCGCCCCCGTAGGCTCATCGGCAAGGATAATTTGGGGGTTGGCGATCAGCGCACGCGCAATGGCAACGCGCTGCTTCTGCCCACCCGACATCTCGTTGGGCATGTGGGTTGCCCACTCTTTTAGCCCCAGCATATCCAGGTATTCCATGGCCATGATGTTGCGCTTCTTGCGGCTTACCTTTTGGTAGTACAGCGGCAGCGCCACATTCTCGATGGCATTCTTAAAGTTGATGAGGTTAAACGATTGGAAGATAAATCCAATCATCTGGTTGCGGTACTCTGCGGCCCGCTTCTCGCTCAGGTTGCTGATCAAAACATTGTTGAGGCGATATTCTCCGGTATCGTAGTTGTCGAGGATTCCCAAGATGTTGAGTAGGGTAGATTTTCCTGATCCTGAAGCACCCATGATGGACACAAAATCGCCCTCGTGGATGTTTAAATCGATGCCTTTTAGCACATGCAACGGGCTGCCGTTGTTGTATGTCTTATTAATGTCCTCAAGTTTTATCATAGCACTATTATGATGAATTAACCCCCTTATGACGTACGCCCTAGCGAAAGGTTACAGCATTTTTGGAACAAAAAAGGTGGACAACCTTCTTCGAATAATTAATTCTCTTTAAATCAATGCTAATCGTGCTTCTTTGAATCGGATATCCAACCTACACGAAAACGCCGATGCGTGTAATCTGCTGGCTCTGTAACAGCAAATAGGGGAGAGCATAGCAGGGATTTTGCCCTTGCAATTTCCCGAGCATTGATTGTTGGCTTGTTGGTAAATATTGGGGAGATACGCCATTCCTAAGCAGATCTGTAAAATTGCATTGCAGGGTTGTCATCGCCCATTGCAGACCTGTAATATTGCATTGCGGAGTTGTCAATCGCTATTGTTGACCTGTAATATTGCATTGCAGGGTTGTCAATCGCTATTGTTGGCCTGTAATATTGCATTGCGGAGTTGTCAATCGCTATTGTTGGCCTGTAATATTGCATTGCGGAGTTGTCAATCGCTATTGTTGGCCTGTAATATTGCATTGCAGGGTTGTCAAACGCAATTGCAGACCCGAAATATTGCATTGCAGGGTTGTCATCGCCAATTGCAGACCTGTAATATTGAATTGCGGAGTTGTCAATCGCTATTGCAGACCTGTAATAATGCAATGCGGAGTTGTCAATCGCTATTGTTGACCTGTAATATCGAGTTGCGGGGTTGGCATTGCCCATTGTAGACCTGCCTTCTGTTATTGTTTGTCCAATATTGTCGAATTAATTTACCCCATAACGAATCGAATTAAGAGTATCGCTAGCAATGGCCGCTTGCTAGCGAATCCATTCAACCACATTACGATTCTTAACCACCATCAGCCACTCTCCCGAGTGAACGTTTATTTATTGAGATAGGTGAGATAAAGGAAAGGGCCCAAACAAGTATTTGAGCCCTTTCAGTCGTATTTTACTACCGCTGCTATTCTACGTTGATTGTGCCCTCAAAAACTTTTTCTGCAGGACCTGTTAGCCAAACATTCTCGAAGGTCCCGTCTTCTTTCCTGTCGAACGATACCTGTAGGTTACCTCCCATTACCTCCACGTCCCAAACGTTCTGATCCGATTCGAGAAATAAGGACGCTGCAATTGCGGCAGCCGTTGAACCTGTTCCACAGGCAAGAGTTTCGTCCTCAACGCCACGTTCGTAGGTGCGTACAAAGATTTCGTCGTCAAAAATCTCAACAAAGTTTACGTTTGTACCGCCTGGCGCAAACTTTGGATCGTTGCGAATGGCCTGACCCTCCTCGTAGACGTCCAGATTCTCCAGATCCTCAACAAAGGCAACGTAGTGAGGCGAACCTGTATTGACAAAGTAGTAGTCGTCGTTCTCTTCAACCTCTTTTACATCAATCATCTTAAGCTTTACGAGCATCTCTCCATCCTCTTCTGTGAAAAATGCCTCGTGCAACCCATCGATGCTGTTGAACTCCACCTTCTCAGCAGAGCCCAGTCCAAGCGATCTGGCAAATACGGAAATGCATCGTCCTCCATTCCCGCACATGGTCGATTCCTTCCCATCTGCGTTGAAGTAGCGCATGTAGAAATCATGCTTATCGTCCTTTTCAAGAAGCATTAACCCATCGGCACCTATGCCAAAGTTTCTGTCGCAAAGCATTTCAACAGTGTCAATGCTAGGCGAGAACTCGCCCTTTCGGTTGTCTATAATAACAAAGTCATTGCCTGCTCCTTGGTATTTTTCAAACTTCAATATCATGTTGTAACATTTTAATGTTCCTAAATTAGTTGTTTGGTTCTAATAACAGGGAAATAGTTCTCTTTTTATTTGGGTTAATCTATGTTACGCATCTGTAATCGTTATAATAAAAGGCATCACTTTTGAGTTATTGTGCTAAGTGAAAAACTTGACAACGCTGTAGTGTATGCCATTCGTTTTAAGATTAATATGGCATATCTAAAGATGTAATTTGTCAAGGATATCTGTCGTTGTGTCAGTGAAGGAAACTTCAAGTTGAAAATTTAAATCTAACGCATATGAGAAAAGAAAATTTGGTTGCAATTGTTGCAGCAGCATTGCTAGGTGGTGCCGTTTCGTCAATTTTGGCAATTACCATTATGCAAAAGAGATTTGTTACCACACAAGATTTGATGAATCCTCAGCTAAGTCTGGTTAGCAATCAGGCTGGTAATTCAGCAGGAGGAGGTGCCGATTTTACCTATGCTGCCGAACAATCTGTAAACAGCGTGGTACACGTTAAAACCTACTCCTCGGAGGTTGAACAAGCTGATCCGTTTTTTGAATTCTTTTTTGGACAACCAACTCCTCGTCAACGCCAAGATCAGCCAGTCCCAAGGGGGGCTGGATCTGGGGTTATTGTTTCAAAGGATGGCTACATCGTTACCAATAACCACGTTGTTGATGGTGCAGAAAAGGTGATGGTAACCCTAAACGATAAGCGTTCCTTCGAGGCAAAAGTTGTCGGAACAGATCCTAATTCCGATATCGCTCTGCTAAAGATTAATCAAACTGACTTACCCTTTATGCGCATAGGCGATTCCGACAATCTTCGTATTGGAGAATGGGTAATAGCCGTTGGTAACCCATTCAACCTAACCTCTACGGTTACCGCTGGAATTGTAAGTGCTAAGGGTAGGAATCTTCCTGTTCGCGAAGATATGAACCAGTACCAGGTTGAGTCGTTCATTCAAACTGATGCGGTTGTAAATCCAGGAAATTCTGGCGGGGCTTTGGTAAATACCAAAGGAGAACTAATTGGTATCAATACGGCAATTTACACACAAAACGGAGTGTTTAACGGATATTCGTTTGCAATTCCTGCCAGCATTGTAAAGAAAGTGATATACGACCTAATGGAGTATGGTGCTGTTCAAAGAGGATTTCTGGGAATTTCGATGAGCGATATAACTTCAGACAATGCGGAAAAGCTAGGATTAAAGAATCTTCTTTCTGGTGTTTACGTTGCTGAGGTTACTGCTGGTGGTGGTGCAGCCGCGGCTGGCATTCAAAAAGGGGATGTGGTTGAGTCTATTAATGGGATGAATGTTAATTCGATAGCGCAGCTGCAGGAGCAGGTCGCCCGTTATCGTCCTGGTGATAATGTAGATATTTCGCTAATTCGTGATGGTAAAGTGAAACATTTTAAGGTTACTTTACGTAAAACATCAAGTGGTGACAATCAAGAGATAGCCGTTAAAGGCAGTTTTACTGCGATGGGTGCCACGTATGCCAATGTTAGTCCCCAATTAAAGAATAGCTTAATGCTTAAGGGAGGAGTTCAGATCGTTGAATTAGAGAATGGGAAGTTAAAGTCTCAAGGCATCCGAAAAGGGCTAATAATACTACGTATAAACCGACAACCAATTAGCAGTGTGGAGGATCTGGCTGAAATCTTTGCTAATGCTCAACAGCGACAGGTTATAACTATAGAAGGAGTCTATCCAAATGGGCTGCAGGCTTTGTACAGTATAGGCATTTAAGTTTGGAGAAGAACTAAACACAAAGTTAATATATTTTCATGAGACAGCTTAAAATCACCAAATCGATTACCAACAGAGAGAGCGCATCTCTTGACAAGTACCTACAGGAAATTGGCAAGGAGGAACTTATTACTGTTGAAGAAGAGGTTGAATTGGCACAACGAATCAAAAAAGGCGATCAGGTAGCCCTCGAAAAGCTTACCCGCGCTAACCTTCGTTTCGTGGTGTCGGTAGCAAAGCAGTATCAAAATCAAGGGTTGAGCCTACCTGACCTTATCAATGAGGGTAACCTCGGTTTGATTAAGGCTGCTGAGAAGTTTGATGAAACCCGTGGTTTTAAATTCATCTCTTATGCGGTTTGGTGGATTCGTCAATCAATCCTTCAGGCTTTAGCTGAGCAGTCGCGTATTGTACGTCTTCCACTTAACCAGGTGGGATCGCTTAACAAGATCAACAAGGCGTTTGCAAAATTTGAGCAGGAAAACGAGCGTACTCCATCACCAGAGGAATTGGCTGATGCACTTGATCTTCCAAAAGAAAAGGTGTCGGATACTCTTCGCGTTGCTGGTCGCCACGTATCGGTGGATGCTCCATTCGTCGATGGAGAGGACAACAGCCTTTTGGACGTGCTTGTTAATCCTGATTCGCCAAATGCAGACCGTAGCCTAATTAACGAGTCGTTGGTTAAGGAAATTGAGCGTGCATTGTCGACTTTAACTGATAGGGAACGTGATATTATCCGCCTATTCTTTGGTATCGGTTGCAGCGAAATGACACTTGAAGAGATTGGAGAGAAGTTTGGTCTTACACGTGAACGTGTTCGTCAGATTAAAGAAAAAGCAATTCGCCGTCTTCGTCACAGCACTCGCAGTAAGCACCTTAAAAGCTTCCTTGGCTAGAAAATATTTATGGAAATTACTTGATGCCCGCAACACCAGCGGGCATTTTTTTGTTTGATGGGCTAAAACTGTTAAAAAGAATGAGGCTGCCCTTTGGGGACAGCCTCACCAATTATAGATTAGTCAATTTCTTTACTTTGCTTTCTTAGTTTTAGCCTTATTCTCAATATCGGTGTACTCAATCTCGAGACTTTTATTGTACATAGCCATTGCGCGTGCGCTCATACCCATGCTCGAGAAACCACCATCGTGGAGTAGGTTTTGCATGGTTACCTTACGGGTTAAATCAGAGAAAAGGGCAATGGTGTAGTCGGCACACTCTTCAGCCGTAGCGTTGCCAAGGGGTGACATCCTATCGGAAAAGTCCATCAAGCCATCGAAACCCATGATTCCACCTCCGGCAGTTGTCATGGTAGGCGATTGTGAAATGGTGTTGATGCGAACATGCTTTTCGCGACCATAGATATATCCAAAGCTGCGGGCAATAGATTCGAGGAGTGCTTTTGCATCAGCCATGTCATTGTAACCGTATAAGGTGCGCTGTGCGGCAACGTACGAGTAGGCAACGATTGATCCCCACTCGTTCATGGCGTCGAGTTTGCGGCAAGTCTGAATGACTTTATGAAATGAGATGGCAGATATGTCGAGCGTTTTTTGAAGATAGTCGTAGTCGAGATCGTCGTAAGTTTTTCCTTTGCGAACGTTTGGAGACATTCCAATGGAGTGAAGAACAAAGTCGAGTTTCCCTCCAAGAATTTCCATTGATTCTGCAATAAGTTTCTCAAGGTCTTTTACATTAGTTGCATCGGCAGGAATAACAGTAGATCCGGTTTTTTTTGCCAACTCATCAAGTTCTCCTAATCGAAGAGCTACAGGAGTGTTTGTTAAAACAAATATAGCACCTTCTTCATGTGCCTTTTCAGCAACTTTCCACGCAATAGATTTGTCATTTAATGCTCCGAAAATGATTCCTCTTTTGCCTTTAAGTAGGTTGTATGACATTGATTTTTAGTTTAGTTAAACAAATATAGGGATAAAAAGCGGATGATGCCGACAGTCATCTATTAACATAGACTAAATCGGATACTCAAGCCCATAACCCCAATAGTAGGGTAAAGTTCAATAAAGATTTATGTGAGCAGAGGAATCGTCCATTGCTATAGGTTTCTTCCTAAGAAAATCCTAGTTATTTAAGAGTGCTTTAGCATTTTTGATGGCTGCATCGGTGATATTTTTGCCGCTGAGCATTTTAGCAATTTCGCTAATACGCTCCTGAGCGTTGAGTAGCTTAATTTGAGTTGATGTAGCAGCGTCTCCTGTTTCTTTATATACAAAGAAGTGGTAATCGCCTTTGCTGGCAATTTGAGGAAGGTGGGTTATGTTGATTACCTGAATGCTTTGCGACACATCCTTTATGATGGAGCCCATTTTATCGGCAACTTCGCCCGAAACTCCAGTGTCAATCTCATCAAATATAATGGTGGGCAAGTCGCCTTTCTTTGCAAGTAGTGTTTTGATGCTAAGCATTAGACGTGACATTTCTCCACCAGAGGCAACCTTTGCAACGCTTTGAAGCGGGAGTAATTTGTTGGCAGAAAATAGAAATTCTACCTTGTCTATACCGGTGTTGGTTAACTCAGTTTCGTTGATATCTATTTGAACTTTAGCATGGGGCATTCCTAACTCACTAAGTTGATGCTCTATGTAGTTGTGAATTTGCTCGGTTACACTTTTTCTCTTTTCCGACAGTTGAATTGCTAGCGCTTTTGTTTCAGCATGTAATGCGCTTGTAAGCATACGCTGTTTTTCAATCTGTTCGTCGAAGTTGGCTATGAGCGAAAGTTTTGATTCGAATTCGTCGCGAAGAGATAATAGTTCAGCAACCGAGGAAACGCGGTGCTTTTGCTGTAGGGTGTATAGCAAGTCAAGTCTTTCTTTTACTTGGCGCAGCCTTTCTGGATTTATCTCAATCTTTTCGTTGAAGTTTATAATCTCATCGCTGATGTCTTTTATCTCGATAGAGATGCTGTCAAGTCTTTCTAAAATAGATTCCGATTTGTGGAAAACATCTTTGATGCGTCTAACCGATTGCTGACAACTTTTTAGCGTATGGATGATTGCCATGTCCGATTCGGAAATGGCTTCGCTGCAAAATTGAAGTTCTGTTTTTATAGTTTCAGCATTAGATAGCTCCTTTTCCTCTTCCTCGAGTGCTTCCTGTTCTTCTTCCGCAAGGTTAGCATCAGCAAGCTGCTGGTACTGGAAGGTGTAGTAGTCGAAGTCGGCGGCAGACTTATTTTGCTCTTCGATGAGGTCTTGTAGTTTTTTATCCTCCTTCTTATACGAAGCAAAGGTTTGCTGGTATTGAAGCAGTAGCGCGTTGTTCCCGGCTGCTACATCCAATACATTCATCTGAAAATTATGGTTGGAGATAAGCAGCGTTTCGTGCTGTGAGTGAATGTCGATGAGCATTAACCCGAAATCTCGTAGGGTAGTAAGGTTTACAGGAGTGTCGTTGATGAAGGCGCGCGACTTGCCGCTTGGCGTTATCAGCCTTCGAATAGCTGCTTGCTTGTCGTATTCTATGTCGTTTCCCTCAAAAAACTTAGCAAGATTCATCTTTTCTATATTAAAGATGCCTTCTATGATGCAGCTCTTTTCGGGATTCTTTAGCGTTGAGGTGTCGGCTCGTTGACCCAATATAAGTCCAAGAGCGCCTAGTAGAATAGATTTTCCAGCACCAGTTTCGCCGGTGATGATGTTCAAGCCCTGTTTAAACTCGATATTGAGTTTGTCAATAAGGGCATAATTCTCTACGGATAACGATTGGAGCATGGCAGAGTCGTTAGTTTGTCTTTTTCTCTTCTGTGATTTTTTTGTACTTAGGGTCGTTGGCTTGATCTATCTCAGCAAGTATTTGGTAAACCCGTTGCTTTTCCGATGCGTATGCCTCTGAGTATACATTCACAATTTCGTCCGATTTGGCATCAAAGAATATTTTAAGAAGAAATAAGTTGGGGTCTGGCTTATCTCGAAACACCTTCTGGATGCTGAGCAAACTGTTGGTGATTTCGTCTCGCCCCTCTGCAACTTTTGATGCCATTTGGTCGAGACCTAGGCGATGGTACATATAAATGGCGCTTCGTACCTGCGAATACTTGGGGTTGAGCAGGTTTTCTACCAGCCAATAACGGTTTTTTCGTGATGATTCGAAGGATTTCCATCCTTTTTCGGGAGCTGTTTGCGCATTGCTAACAATCTTTTCTGCCTTTTTGAAGAACTCAGTGCCGCCCTTTGTCGAAAATGAGTCGTAGTCGAGGCCAATAACGATGTAGGTGTAGTAGGCGAGAAGCGATGTTAGCGCAGAACCATACGAGTTTTCGTTGAATTCAAGCTTATTAAACTCTTGGTAGCTAAACTGAACATCGTTGTCGTTGAAGTTGAAGAGTACAGTGGTGTATGAGGAGCCAAAAACAGGTCGGCGTGCCTGTACCTGAAGTGTTCCTTTATACTCGTTCGGACCAACTTGTTCGGTGATGTTAAGAAGAAAGTTGCATTCGATGCGCTCATCCGTTGAGTACACGTTGTTGCTCCACGAGCGGTTGTTCATAAACTCGTAGAGATCGGTTTGCATTGTCTGAAAAACTTGCCGATAAGTTCCCTGTATTTGAGATGCGTTTACCGAAATATTGCATCTCAGATCCTGAGCTTCGGTAAGTCTACCAGCAAGAAGAACAAGTGCAAGAAGAAGCAACTTTTTCATTCCACAACCAAGTTAAAAGAAACGAACGATCTGACTCACGATGTCTTGAGCAACTTCAGCCTTTGATTTTAGTTCAAAATGCTCAACTTTTCCGTCTTTGAAGATAATTGAAATTTTATTGGTGTCGTGATTAAATCCCGCACCTTTATCGCGTAAAGAATTTAAAACGATGAAATCAAGGTTTTTGCTCTTCAATTTTTTGATTGAATTTTGCTCTTCCTCGTTGGTCTCGAGGGCAAAGCCAACGAGTACCTGTTTGGCTGTTTTCATTCTGCCAAGTTCGGCAGCAATGTCCTTGTTGGGGGTGAGATTGATGGTTAAATCGTCGCTTTTGCGTTTGATTTTTACATCGGAGTAGCTGTCGGGGCGGTAGTCGGCTACAGCAGCACACATTATCGCACCGCTTGTGTTTGGAAACACTTCGATGCTCTTTTGGTACATTTGGTCGGCGCTAATAACGTTAATTCGATTGATGTTGGGATGAGTCGTGGAGAGGTTGGTTGGACCGCTAACAAGCGTTACGTTAGCACCTCTGTTTGCCAGTTCTTCTGCCAATGCATATCCCATTTTCCCTGACGACCAGTTGCCAATAAACCTTACAGGGTCGATGGCTTCGTAGGTGGGGCCTGCTGTAACTAGGAAATGCTTACCGCTAAGCTCTAGCGGTTGAAAAAAAAAATCTTCGATATACTTGACGATTGCCTCAGGTTCCTCCATTCTGCCCTTGCCCATTAATCCGCTGGCTAGCTCGCCTGATGCTGGTTCAATAATCTTGTTGCCGTAGGTCTTTAGGGTTTCGAGATTTTTGAGGTTGGCTGGATGTGCATACATGTCGAGATCCATTGCTGGAGCAACGCAAACAGGACATTTTGCAGAGAGGTAGGTGGTCAGAAGCAAGTTGTCGGCAATGCCGTTGGCCATCTTTCCAATGGTATTGGCCGATGCTGGGGCTATTAGGTATAGATCGGCCCACATGCCCAAGTCGACATGGCTATTCCAGTCCCCATTTTCGGGATTGTAGAAGTCGACCAAAATTGGATTTTTGGCAAGTGTTGCAAGGGTAAGAGGGGTGATGAATTGCTTGGCCATAGGGGTCATTATCACCTTTACCTCGGCGCCTGCTTTAACTAGTAACCTAATAAGTATAGCAGCTTTGTAGGCTGCTATACTGCCGGTAATACCGATAATTATGTGCTTGTCCTTAAGAACTGAAGGCATTGTAATGCTTATTGTTTTGCTTCTTCTCCGCTAAGACGGAAGTATACTTTGCCATCAAGAAACTCTTGAGTTGCAATTAATACTGGCTTTGGAAGTTTTTCGTAGTACTTCGAGATTTCAATTTGCTCGCGGTTTTCGAATACTTCTTCAAGATTATCCGAAACGGTGGCAAACTCCTCGAGCTTACGGCTTAACTCTTGCTTCATCTCTACCGAGATTTGGTTGGAGCGCTTTGAGATAATAACTACCGATTCGTATAGGTTTCCACTTGGGGCATCTATCTTATGCGAATCGCGGGTAATTGTTGTGCTGGCTGCGCCGGCTTTCTTGTAGTCCATATGGAATTTACAACTTAAGTTTAGTTCTTAACAATTTTGTTTGCTACGCTGAGCATCTCCTCAACCTCTTTCTTGTACTTGGTCTCTGGGTATTCTGCGATTAAGGTGTAGTAGTTGTCTACCATTTCCTGGAATCGCTCCCTCTTCTTCTCTGGAATACTGTTGTTCGCGTATTCGTAGGAGGCTTTTACGACCATGTACAGCTGCTCTTCGTGATACTTCGAGTCGGGGAATTCGTTGATGGCGCGCTTCAAAGCAACTATGGCTGCCTTGTAGTACTCGCCTCCCATGTCGAAGTATAACTTCGAGCTAAGGTACGACTTCTCCATCAATTTGTCCCTCATTTCCTTGATGATTTTCTTAGCCTCATCGGCTTTGGGGCTCTTGGCATATTTGTAGCAGAACTCCTGCATCTGAACAATTGCGTTGCTGGTAGATGTTTGGTCGAGCTCTATACGAGGCGATTGCTTGTAAAAGCTGTAGGCGTAGAGGAACTCGGACTCCTCGGTGAAGACGCTTCGTGGAAACTTATTTCGGAACGTGTCGAAAAGGGTTGCGGCTGCTTCGTAGTCTTCCATCCCAAAGTAGCACTTTGCCATGAAATAGTTAACCGAGTCGTCGCGAACCGTTCCTTGGTAAACGGTGGTTATCTGTTCGAGAAGCTGCGAGGCTCGGTAGAAGTCCTTCTTGTTCATGTACTCAATAGCCTTTTTGTACTTGAGCTCGTAGTCGTTGCTTTTGAGTAGCTTGTCGAATCCGCCACAGCTGCTGAAAAGCACTGCAATTACCGATACTATAAAAATGACTTCGTACTTTCTTCTCATGGTTATGGAAAAATAATTGGCAAATTTAGTTTTTTTCGATTAACTGTGAAACTTTTTTGCTTTAACGGTTGTCCCTCTGCCAACTTATAGGGGGCGGTTGAACCGTTACTACAAAAAAATGCATAGTTTTGCGTACATAAAATAACGCAACTTCGCACTAAGTTATTGTAGAACTTAAAATAATTAATCGTGGACATATTTGAGAGGATAAGGAAAAACCGCGGTCCTATTGGTAAGTACGAGAAAGAGGGGCACGGTTACTACGCTTTCCCAAAGCTAGAGGGCGAAATTGGCCCTCACATGATTTTCCGTGGCAAGCCTGTGCTTAACTGGAGCCTTAACAACTACATCGGATTGGCCAATCACCCAGAAGTACGCAAGGCGGATGCCGATGCGGCTGCTGTATACGGCATGGCCTACCCTATGGGGGCACGAATGATGTCGGGACAAACCACCAAGCACGAGGAACTGGAGCAGCGCCTAGCGCAGTTCGAGAAAAAGGAAGATGCCTACCTGCTCAACTTTGGATACCAAGGGATGGTTTCCATCATCGACTGCCTTGCTGGCCGTAACGATGTTGTGGTGTACGACTCGGAGGCGCACGCCTGCATCATCGATGGCCTTCGCCTATCGCCTGCCAAGCGCTTCGTGTACGGACATAACGATATGGATAGCCTGGAGAAGCAGCTACAGCATGCCACCAGCTACGCCGACAAAACGGGCGGCGGTATCTTGGTCATCACCGAAGGGGTATTCGGTATGGCTGGCGACCTTGGCTACATCCCCGGTATTGTTGAAAAGAAGGCTCGCTTTAGCTTCCGCCTGCTGGTTGACGATGCGCACGGCTTTGGCACCATGGGTAAGACGGGTGCTGGTATCGGCGAACACTTTAACGCGCAAGACCAAATCGACCTATACTTCTCGACCTTCGCTAAGTCGATGGCTGGTATTGGCGGTTTTGTTGCCGGTGATGCTGATATCATCAACTTCCTTCGCTACAACCTTCGCTCGCAGATATTCGCCAAGTCGCTTCCAATGCCTATGGTATTTGGTGCGCTGAAGCGTCTGGATCTTCTTCAAACCCGTCCGGAGCTGAAGAACAACCTTTGGGAGATTGTTGGCGCGCTTCAGTCGGGCCTCAAGAAGGAGGGATTCGATATTGGCGTTACCCAATCGCCGGTAACCCCTGTTTACATGCACGGCGAGGTGCCAGAAGCAACTAACCTGGTGCTCGACCTGCGCGAGAACTACGGCATCTTCTGCTCCATTGTGGTGTATCCGGTTATTCCTAAGGGGCAAATCTTGCTGCGCCTTATCCCAACTGCCGTTCATACGCACGAGGATGTTGAGCGTACCATTAAGGCTTTCTCCGCCTGCCGCGAGAAGCTGGCCGCCGGCAAGTACGTTGGCGAGGCCGTTGTTCAGCCAAAGTAAAATTCCTGACGAAAATACAGCAGAGGGCTACCAATTAGGTAGCCCTTTTTGGTTGGTAGGCGTGCAGGTGCGGCCGAGGGGCTGCCCGATGGCCGCATTTGCGGTAGCCCGGTGGTGCTGGGGCATCCTCCTCGGCGCGCTAGCAGTATCTGGCCTTTGGCAATCAATTTTCGGATGCTCGGAAATGGTGCGGAAGGTAAAAAGTGGTTTCCGAGTATGCTCGGAAAACTCTTTTGGGTTTGAGTGTAAGTTCCGAGCATGCTCGGAATTGCCTTTTAGGTGATAAAGTAATTTCCGAGTATACTCGGAAAAGACTTTGGAGGGTGAAGAGTATTTCCGAGGCTGCTCGGAAATAGCTTTCAGGGGTTGTTGTTATTTCCGAGCATGCTCGGAAGTCTATTTTGGCGTTGTCGGGTATTTCCGAGGTCAGAGGTTTTGCCCGCTGCCCTACATCTGCATAAAGTTCCGACCCGATATTCCGATTCGGGGGCTCTTCTGCTGGGGCTGGTGGCGGGAGTTTTGGGTGCTGGGCTTCGGGCACCCTTCCCGGCATGGGAGGTTTGCGGTGCCGTACGACGGGTAGTGCTGCTGCCGAGCGATGAGGGGGCTGCTGGTGTTCTCCTGCTATCGCCTTACCGGTGTCCTTGCCGCTTCTGCCCTTTTTTGTTGGGCCTCCTTCGAGAGCCGTTTCCCGTTTATGGCCTGGTTTACGACCCCGCCCCATACCGCAGCTGTAGCTGCGATTCCGAAAAACAGCGCCGTCTTGTCCCGCTCCCGATCCTTCGATAGGGTAAGGTTTATGGAACTTAGGGCGTTGTCGGTGCTCGAGCTCTTAAGCAGGAGCATGTTGGTGGTGGTAAGGTGGCTGCCGGGCAGGCTTAGCGCTAGCGGCTTGGGGGTGTAGTAGTAGGGCACCATGTACAGCGATGGGGTAAACCTTACGGGAAGCATGGGCTTGACCTTGGGGAGGGCTTGCTTGGCCTCGTCGGCCTTTAGGGTGTCGGCATTTTGCGCGGCTGCGCTGGCACCTGTAGCGCAGAGTAGGGCGATGGAAATAAATCGGGCTACGGCATTGGTTGCATTCATAGGTATAGGGTATTTGGTGGCTAAATGTATCGATTTTTTCTGATACGACTAAAACGAATCTACCCCAACTTTATTGTGCAAAAAGCCCCCAGCTGGCGGGCTGAGGGCTTCGTGGATGTGGGCGCTAGGCCTACTTCTTCTTTTTCTTCTTGGTGGCAAACTCCTTCTGCTTTTTCAGGAAGGCGAGCTGCACGTTTACCTGCTTTTGCAGGCTTTGGATGGTCTGGGTGAGGTTCTGCATTTGCTTTTTTTGCTGCTCGTCGTCGAAGCTCAGCCGCACGAGCTCCTTTTGGGCGATGGCCAGGTTGGCGGTGCAGGTGTCGGCCAGCTCCTTCAGCGTAAAGGCCGATATGCCCTTTGCCCGGAAGGTCTTCTTTAGCGCTACGAGCTTGTTGTAGTCGATGATCACGATGTTCACCCGATCCACCACCGTGTTAAACTTGTTCACCTTGCGGTTTTCGAGGGCGTACTTCTCCTTCTTTTTTAGGATGACGATGTTCTGCTTGCAGATGTCCATCATGGCGTTGGTGCAGGGGTTGACGTCGCCGGCCCACTGCAGGCGGCGGCAGAGCGCCTCCAGCTGCTCCGACTTGAAGAGCTTGCTGTTGGCCGCGATGGTGTCGTTGTAGCTGTAGTACACCTTTTCCTTCGATGCTGTTTCGCCGTTGTAGAAGGCCTCGGCCTTTACGGGGTGGCTCATCAGCTGCCACAGCGGGTCGAAGGGCATGTGCGTTTTGATGAACTCCGAAGGCTCCACCATAAAGTACTGGTCGTTGACCTTTTTCGAGAACTTGCCCTTTACCAGGGTGCCCGCGCCCCACATGGGGTCGAAGAGCTTCCACTCGCCGCTGGAGAGCTGCACGGCGTTCCAGGCGTGGCCGTCGATATCCACTACCTTGTTGAGCATGGTGTACCCGGCTACCGTGTAGGCCTGGAAGCCCAGCTTGAGGCAGAGCTGGGTGAAGAGCTCGGCGTAGCCCGAGCATACCGCCTTCTTCTTTTTCAGGATGACGTTGGCAATCGAGTCGGTGCTGCACGACAGGGTCAGATCCATCTCGCCGCCCTTGTCGAACGAGACGTTCTTGGCCATCCACATGTAGGCCATCCGCAGGTATTCGTCCTCGGTTGCTGCGTTTGCTTTGATGTACTCCGCCATCAGGGTGCACGATTTGGCTGCACTGCCGGGCATCTTAAAGGCCAGCTTGTCGACCTTGTCGTAGCCCGCTGCCGATGCGGTAAATGCTACTAGTGCTGCCGCTGCAGCGATAAGAATGCGGAGTTTACTCACGGATACCGTTGTTTTTTAGGGTTAATCAGCTGTTGCGGTTGCAGGCGCCGCGCTATTCGTCGCGCTGTTGGCCTACCTCCCACTTTTTTCGGCTGCAAGGATACGAAAAAGAAGTTTTGGTTTCTCCGCCTTGCCCAAATTTCGTTGAATATTGCATGGGATAGGCAATTTTATAGATTCGCTATTCGGATTACCTTTGCGCCAACTATGGCGGAGCATAAATCATTTAGTACGATAGTTGTAGGCGGAGGGCCGGCCGGTCTCTTTGCCGCGGTGAATTTGCCGGAAGGGTCGACCCTTATCCTTGAGAAAAAGGAGAGCCCCGGCAAGAAGCTGCTGATTGCCGGTACGGGGCGCTGCAACATCACGCACGAGGGAGATATCGCCGATTTTACGGCGAAGTACGGCGGCAACGGCAGTTTCCTCAAGAAGGCGCTGCGGGAATTTACCAACAGCAATACGGTGCGCTTCTTCACCGAGCGGGGGCTGCCCACCATCATCGATAAAAACGGCAAGGTGTTCCCCGCAACCGAAAAGTCGCGCGATGTGCTGCGGGTGCTGCTAGGCGAGTGTGCTGCTCGTAAGGTGGAGATTGCCTACAACGAGGCGGTTGTTGATGTTGCTCAGTTCGAGCACGGCTTCCGGGTTAAAACGGCAGCCAACACCTACTTGTGCCAGCACCTTGTTTTGGCTACAGGGGGCTGCTCGTACCCAACAACCGGATCGGCGGGCGATGGCTACCGCATTGCCGAGCAGCTGGGGCATACGGTTGTTGCGCCACGTCCTGCGCTTACCCCCATCTTCGTCAAAGATTTTGCGATGGACGACCTTGCTGGCGTGTCGCTGGTGGATGTGCCCATCTACCTTTACCGCGATGGAAAAAAGATTAACGAGCATTCGGGCGACATCGGGTTTACCCATAAAGGGCTAAGCGGACCTGGTATTATAGATTTCTCGAGGTACATGCAGGCGGGCGATGAGGTAAAGGTGAACTTCATCGGTGTGCATATCGATAGCCTTAGAAGCGCCTTTATGGATGCGGCCGCTGCCAAGGGAAGCACCACCATACAGCAATTTCTACGCGAGTACGAGCTGCCCAAAAGCCTAGCAAAGGAAATCCTCCTGAAGGTGGGGGTGGAACCCTCGTGCTGCCTTTCTAATGTTACCGCCAAGTCCCGGAACCTGCTGTTGGCCTACCTCTGCGAGTATCCGTTTACCATAGAGCGCTTGGGCGGGTTTAAGGTGGCCATGGCAACGGCAGGTGGCGTCAACCTAAAGGAGGTATCGGCAAAGACCTTGGAGTCGAAGGTCTGCAAGGGGCTTTTCTTTGCTGGCGAGGTGCTCGATGTTGATGGCGATACCGGCGGGTACAACATCCAGGCTGCCTTCTCGACAGGCTTCCTGGTGGCGAAGTCAATTACCACTCGGTAGTGGTGTAGCATATAAAACGCGAACGAGCGGCATCAGTCTGATGCCGCTCGTTCGCGTTTACGTATAGGTGTGCTATCGCTGAAACATCTCGATTTCGGTCTGCACCTGCTGCGCTAGGGTGTCGTAGGTGTGCCCCTCGGGGGACACTGGTGGAAGAAAGTCGATTTCCACCTTGGTGAAGGGCTTGGGGAAACGGCTTCCGCGGGGAAGCGCCTCGAATGCCCCCTTAATGGAAACGGGTACGATGGGGATATTCAGCTCGCAGCTGAGGATGGCGAAGGTTTTCTTGAAGTCGCCAAGCTCGCCATTTCGGGTACGAGTTCCCTCGGGGAATATCATGATGTTGTTGTTGGTCTTAAGGGCTTCACCCATCTTCTGGATAGACTCCTTGAGCTCTTGGTCGATGTCAACAACAATGATGTTGTTCTTATTGGCTAAGAATTTCAGGAATCGGTTGTTTACATGCTTTGCCTTGGCGTAGAAGAAGGTCTTTCGGATCTGGCTATGCTTAAGGAATGCTGCAACAAAAATGCCATCGAAGTAGCTTTGGTGGTTTGGTGCAATGATGCATGGCCCTTCGGGAACATTCTCCTGCCCAGAATTTCGTAGGCGGAAGTAAACCGAAAAGAAGAACTTAAATGCTTTTATGAGGATGCTTCCGGTGATCCAGGTGCTTGGCATTTTAAACTTAACCTTTTCGCGAAGTATTTCCGACCAGTTAATCTGCGAAATCCTCATGGTCTTCTTCTTCTCCTTAATGTGCTCGCTTAGCTTGATCACGCTTCCAAATCCAAGAATTTCGTTTATCTCCATCTTTACGCCAAAGGTGGTAGCAAGGAACATCTGCAGGCTCACCTTGTCGAGCGAGTCGAGGCCTAGGTCCATCTCCAGGTGGTCGTTCGGATGCACCTTTATCATCTTTTCGTTTTCGATGAAGTTCTTAATCCAGAGGTACTCCTTGATTTTAATTTCAGGGATGTTCTCGTCTTCGTCCTTGCGCTCTACGGCCAGCTCTGCCAACTTGAATCGTTGGATTTTGCCAAGGCGAGTTCGGGGAAGCTCTCCGTCGAAAATGGTGAAGGATACGATTTTTTTGTACGAGGCGGCCTCCTTGTTGTACTTGTCGATTACCTCCCAGCGGATGGTCTCTTCGATGTTGGTAACGCCTCGCTCCTTGAGCGCTGCTGTATTGGGAATCACGATTGCGCTTAGCTGATCGCCTTTTTGGAATACGCCAATCTCCTTAATCAGCGGCGACATCTCCTCAATTTCGGACTCAACAATCGAGGGGTTGATATTTTTTCCGTTCGAAAGAACAATGATCTCCTTCTTCCGTCCGGTGATGTGCATGTAGTTATCCCTGTCGAGGTAGCCTAAGTCGCCGGTGTAAAGCCACCCATCCTTTAATACTTCGGCAGTTTCCTCGGGGCGGTTGTAGTAGCCCTGCATAACATTTGCCCCCCGAACAACGATTTCCTCCTCGCGGAAGTCTATCTCGCATCCCCTTAGCGGAGCACCTGCCGAGCCAACAACAATTCGGTCGGGGCGGGTGAAGGTGATCATCGGAGCAGCCTCAGTCATTCCATACCCTTCTAGGATTTTGAAGCCGAGCACCTGGTAGTCGCGCCCAACAGCAGGGTCTAGCGCGGCACCGCCGCTAACCATGAAGCGAATAGATCCTCCGAACTTTTTATGAACCGCGGCAAATACAAAGCGCGAGAATGCGTAGGTGTTAACCTTTGCGGCAAGTCGGTATAGGTTGCGGGCTATAATGCTTTTGTTGATCTTGTCCATTATGCCCCGTCGGATGGCGGTATAAAGGCGGGGAACCCCAATGATGGTGCTTACCTTATACTCCTGCATGGTGCGGATAATGTCTTCCGATGCCATTGATGGCGAAAAGGCCATTCGAGCACCTTGGTAGCACGACACCACCATGGTGCCAAGTAGCGGGAATATGTGGTGAAGGGGCAGCAGTACAAGTGTGGTGTCCGATGGAATAAGGATCGGAATCTCGATTGTTACCGCCGTTATGTTTGCCATTATGTTTCCGAATGACAGCATCACCCCCTTGGGCGAACCTGTAGTGCCAGAGGTGTAGATGATAAGCGCTGTTTTCTCCATCTCGGGGCGAATGTCCAAGATAACCTTTTCGGGCGACAGTGGGATATTCTCGATATCGTCGATGAGGATAACCCTAGGCTGGTAGGTTAACTCCTTAAGCGCAATGGATAGCGCTTCCTGTTTTAGCTTGGAGCAGAATATAGTTTCTGGTTTGCAGTCTTCCAGTATGTAGGCAACCTCTGAAGGGTTTGCCATAAAATCGATGGGCACAACCGTACATCCGTTATGCCAAGCAGAGTAGAAGGCGTAAACCCATCCCGGTCTGTTCTCGGAGTAGATGGCAACCTTGGCATTGCAGTTTGGCTGGTAGGTTAAAGCGGTGGCATTAACCCTCTGATGAACCTCGTTGTAGGAGATAAATTTACCGTTCTCTACTATAGCCGTATTATCTCCAGTTTTTAAAAGCATAGTTCCGTCTTTTTTGAAAATGGGTTTAAATCTTGTCGTGGTTTTCTGAAACCATCTAATTCAAAATCTCATTAGCAGATTTCCTAGGCGTTTGAATCCTTTCGTGGGACTACTAATTATCCGTTTTCAGCGTTTGTAAACAACCTGCAAAAGTATAAGTTTTTATTTAGCGACAATGAGTGGGGGTGGAATGTAGGCTTTGCTACTTGTAGGTGGCACCTGCTGGAATGCTGGTTTCTTTGGTGATTCGCTACAACATTGCCGGAAAAATGGAGGGGAGGTTGGAGGTTGATTTTGACAAAAGTATCTGGTTGCAACCTGCCCTTTGCCTGAAAACAGCGAAATGGAGCGGAGGTGCCCGCTCCATTTCGTTATTCTATTTTTCTCTTTTCGAGATACTTCTTTGCGTAGTCGAGAATTTGCTCGTGGTCGAAGGCGAGCGGGGGCAGGGCATCTAGGCTGAACCAGTCGGCTGAGCTGGCGTCGTCGCCTGCTTTAATTTGCGAATCCTCATTGGCAAATCCTAGGAAAACGGTGCTTATCGTTCTGTCGCGAGGATCGCGATTCACGGCATCGAAGGTATGTAGTTGGTAAAGCGTATCCACAACAATGCCTGTCTCCTCGTAGAGTTCCCGATTGGCAGCATCGGCTAGGGTTTCGTCCATATCCACAAAGCCGCCGGGTATGGCCCAGCAGTCTTCGAATGGGGAGTGCTTACGCTCGATAAGAAGCGCTTCATCGCCCTCGTCGAGGGTGCGAATGATAACCGCATCAACGGTTACCTGCATTCGGGGATAGGGGTATGTGTAGGGCATTTTCTACTCAATGATTCTTTTAATCACTCGCAGCTTGTGGGTGTACTTCCCTAAGCGGTTGTTGAAGATGCCCTGCTGGTCGAAGATGTCCTTGCGGACCTTGCCGCTTGAGTGGATGATGCTGCCATTGCCATCGAGAATGCCAACGTGGATAATGGTACCCTCGTCGTTGTCGAAGAAGGCGAGGTCGCCGGCTTTGACTTCGGATACGAAGTTGATGGTTTGCCCCTCGTTTACCTGCTGGCTGGCGTCGCGGGGGAGCTTAATGCCAATAATTTTGTAAAGAAGTTGGGTGAATCCGGAGCAGTCTATCCCAAATGCTGTTCTCCCGCCCCATAGGTAGGGCGCGTTGAGAAGGGCTGCTGCCATATCGATGATTCCGTTGCTGCTTTTGTGGTTTACTACATCTATGGAGCTGGTAATTCTGTACTTTTTGTCGGCGATTTCGAACTCCTTGGCCTCGTCGCGGTAGTAGTTTAGGCTTGCGCCAATGGGGATAAGGATATGGTCGCCTCGGTTGACATCGACGGCATGGCATATCTCGGAGGATACTTCGTAGCCCGAATGCTCGATGTACTCGTTGTAGTAGGTTTCAGATACGGGGGTGATTGTTTTCGAGTCAATCCAGCCGCGGTAGCCGTCGAAGGCATTTTCGACATACAGCCAGCTGTCCTTTTCTTCGAGGATGGTTAGGCATTCGCCTAGGAGAAGTTGCGATACCATCTCGCTACGTTCCGATGGCTCTCGCCTCATAGGGATTACTGATATTGAAGAAACTGCATATTTCATGGAACTGAGTGTTATGGTTGTTAACGGAATATAAAATTAGGAAAAACAATTAAACGTTAGCGTATAGGATTAAGTTTATTTTTCCAAACTTTAACGCCGCATTTATTTTTTGGAAATATACACGGTAATGAAGCTCTATAACCTAGATATCTACAGGACAAAAAAGTCCTTTCTTTTGCTACTGTTCCTCTTGGCTGCTGTCGCTATTGTGGGGATTCTACCCAAGACGCCAACGTTTAAGCAGGAGTACCGCGTTGGTGCTCCGTGGCTGCACGACGACCTGTACGCGCCCTACGATTTTCCGCTGTACAAAACGGAGGCCGAGCTGTCTGTCGAGAAGCGCCGGCTGCGGGCTAAGGCGATGCCGCTCTTTAGGCTTTCGGAGAGGTCGGGGGCACTATCGTTGAGCAGCCTGATGGACCAGAAGCAGCCTAGCGGGTGGGCGATGCCTTCGGCTGAGTACCGGAAGGTGATGGCGGGCGTGGAGGTTCTGCTCCGGGATATTTACGCAAAGGGAATTATCTCGGAGGTTGAGCTGTCGCAGGTGTTCGCTCAGCGGAAGGATAACATCATTGTAATTCGGGACGATAACGCTGGGCAGGTGTCCGTTTCCGATCTCTTCACCATAAATTCGGCTACCGCATATATTCTATCGCAGGTTACGACTCAGTACTTCGATTCGAACCTGAAGCGGGCAAAGGCCTTTGTTCAGGCAATCAACTTGAGTGCCTACGTTAAGCCCAACCTCGACTTCGACAGGGAGGCTACCGCCCAGTTTCTGAATGATAAACTCAACGAAATGTCGTACTCGAACGGGATGATCAGTGGTGGGCAGAAGATTGTCTCGAAGGGCGAGGTGGTGAACGAGGCTACCTTTAAGATGCTGGAGTCGCTCAAGCGGGAGAATGCGAGCCGCTTTTCGTTCTCGAAAAACGTGTACTACCTGGTGGCGGGGCAGTTGCTGCTGGTGGGGGGAGCCTTGGCGCTGCTCTACCTATTCCTGATGGGCTACAGGCGCGAGGTGCTTACGGGCTACCGTACGACCATATTCCTGCTGCTCTCGATTGTGGGGATGGTGGCGCTGGTGGCCTGGGTGGTTAAGCAGGGAACGGTGAGCATCTACATTGTTCCGATGACGATTACTGCCATGTTTATCCGCACCTTCTACGACTCGCGGGTTGCCTTTTTCTCGTACAACATCATTGTACTGATTTGCGCGATGGTGGCGCCCAACAGCTTCGAGTTTGTGCTGATGAACTACTTCCCAGGCGTGGTGGCCATCTTCACCATGAAGCAGATCTACCGCTCTGGCGGGCGAATTTTCGTGGCGGTGCTGGTGGTCTTCCTGACCTACCTGGTTTCCTACCTAGCGCTGAGCCTGATTAAGGATGCCGTTTACGACTCCCAGTCGGCGTGGAATGTGCTTTGGCTGGGCGTTAACGCGCTTTGCGTGCTAATTGCTTACCAGTTTGCTTACCCCATCGAACGGCTGTTTGGCTTTCTCTCGGATGCCACGCTGCACGAACTTACCGATACCAACCAGCCCCTGCTGCGCGAGCTCTCGGAGCTGGCTCCGGGAACGTTTCAGCACTCGCTGCAGGTGGCCAACCTGGCCGAGGCGGTGGCCCGCGAGGTGGACGGCAATCCGCTGCTCATCCGCGCTGGGGCGCTCTACCACGACATCGGAAAGATGAACAACCCAGGCTACTTCACCGAAAACCAGTCGTCGAGCTTCAACCCGCACTACAACCTAGAACCGGACGAGAGCGCGGGCATCATCATCCGCCACGTTGCCGATGGGGTGAGCATTGCGCGCAAGCACGGCTTGCACCAGCGCATCGTGCGGTTTATCCGAACCCACCACGGCACCACCAAGGTGGGCTACTTCTACCGGAAGTACCAGGCGAGCTTGGCGGAGGCCAACTTGGACGACCGCTTTACCTACCTAGGCCCAAGGCCCGAGTCGAAGGAGGAGGCCATCCTGATGCTGGCCGATGGGGTAGAGGCCGCCTCGCACAGCCTAAAGGTGTACACCTCCGATACCATTGGCCAGCTGGTGGAGGAGATCGTACGGATGAAGATGGAGGGCGGCCAGCTCGACCGGGCCGACATCAGCCTCAGCGAGCTCACCCTGGTGAAGGAAATCTTTAAGCGCAAGCTGCTAACCATCTACCATACCCGGGTGGAGTACCCCAAGTAGGGCAAACTCGCCGAACTTGACGTTAGACTTGCCGAGTTTGATGTTGGTCTCGTCGATCTTGACGTTAAACTCGCCGATCTTGACGTTAAACTCATCGAGTTTGATGTTGGATTCGTCGATCTTGACGTTAAACCTGCCGAGTTTGACGTTGGACTCATCAAGTTTGATGTTAGACCCGCCGAATCTGACGTTAAACCCATCGAATCTGAAGCAATGCTAGCCGAGTTTCACCCTAGCTAGCATCAAGAGAACAATCCTGAAACCATTAATTGTTGCTTGCTATCGGTTTTCGAGCAGCAAGGCCTTTAACGCCTCGTAGCTGGGGCCGATGATGGTGGATTGCTTGGGGCTGGCCACCAGCGCGGCTACCTGCTGGGCCAACTCGGTGGGCAGCGGTTGATGCACCTCTACGTCGCTGTCGAACTTCACGGGGTGGGCGGTTTCGAGGATGAGGCCGCTCTCGGCGGGGTGCTCGGCAAGATACTGCTCCAGCGCCCTGTAGGCAACCGCTCCGTGGGGGTCGAGCCAGTAGCCGTAACGGTCGGATACGCTGCGGATGGTGTCGCGGGTAACCTCGTCGCTGATGCTGTAGCCGGCCATGCGCTGCCTTAGCTGCTCGTAGCTGTTCTTGTACAGCTCCAGGATGCGCACAAAGTTGCTGGGGTTACCCACGTCCATGGCGTTGGAAATGGTGCTGATGGTTTCCTTCGGATTGTATTTGCCGCTGAGCAGGTACTCGGGCACGGCATCGTTGGCGTTGCAGGCCACCACAAACTTCTTGATGGGTAGCCCCGAGAGGTTGGCCAGCATCCCCGAGCAGATGTTCCCGAAGTTGCCGCTAGGCACCGATACCACGGGCGCCTCTCCATTATCCTTCCACTGCTTGTAGGCGAAGAAGTAGAATAGCTGCTGCGGCAGCCAGCGCGCCACGTTGATGGAGTTGGCCGAGGTGAGGAACCGCTGCCCGCGAAGCGCGGTATCGGCAAAGGCCTCCTTCACCATTCGCTGGCAGTCGTCGAAGTTGCCTTGCACCTCCAGCGCGTACACGTTATGACCGAGCGTGGTTAGCTGCTTCTCCTGCACGTTGCTCACCTTGCCCGAGGGGTAGAGGATAACCACCTCCACGCCCGGAACGTTGAAGAAGCCGTTGGCAACTGCGCCGCCGGTGTCGCCTGATGTTGCTACCAGCACCGTCATCTTTTGGCTGGCATCCTGCGCAAAGTAGCCCAGACAGCGGCTCATGAAGCGGGCGCCTAGGTCCTTGAAGGCAAACGTTGGCCCGTGGAAAAGCTCGAGCGACGCAATCCTATCGTTGATGGCTACAAGCGGGAATTCGTAGCTGATCGATTCCGCTACAATCCGTTGCAGCTCGCCATCGGGTAGCGCTCCCTCCACGTAGGGCCTCATCACGCTAAAGGCGATATCGACGTTTGAGTAGGACTTGATGTTCTTAATCAGATCGGGATCTACTTGCGGAATCGACTCCGGGAAGTACAGCCCCTTATCTGGCGCCAGCCCTTCTATGGTTGCCTCTCTAAAATCTACCAGCGCAGACTGCCTGTTGGTGCTATAGTATTTCATTGGTTTTCGTTTGTTTTGATGATGTTAGAATTCTCGTAGCGGGTTTGCTCAAGGTAGTATCAACGCAGAGGTTCTGGGCTTAGCGTAGCGTCCTATAGTCGTCAACCTAAGAATTTTTATAAAAGCCTAATGCCTAATCATGGCAGTTTATCCCCTCCTTGGAGGGGGTAGGGGGTGGGTTTGCTCGTTTAAATCAACATTTTCACTCCACTTCGCGTACCTAACCCACCCCTACCCCTCCCGAGGAGGGGATAACGTGCCCCTATTGGACTTTTATCCTTTTGATTTCAGGCTTAGCTTGGCGGCTGGCTATTAGTTTCCTCGCTACGCTTAGCCTTACTCCTCAAATACCTTTACCCCGTTGGTGTTAATGGTCGTTACGTAGGTGTGGTAGTCGATGCCGAGGCGGGTGAACACCTCTGCCATCACCGCCTCTACCCTGTGGGCGGTTGCCTCGTCCTTGCTCAGCATAAAGATGGATGGGCCCGAACCCGATATGCCGCCACCTAGTGCTCCTGCCTCCTTGCACCGCGCCTTCACCTCGTCGAAACCGGGAATTAGGATGCTGCGGATGGGTTCGATGATGACATCCTCCAGCGAGCGTCCCAGCAGGTCATAGTCCTTTTTGAGCAACCCGGCTACCAATCCGGCAACGTTGCCCCATTGCTTTATGGCATCCTTTAGCTCTACCTGATGCTTTAGTATCTTGCGGGCATTCTCGGTTTTTACCTCTATCTGCGGATGCACCACGGTGACGTGTAGCGCTGGCGATGACAGCTGCACCACATCGAGCGGAAAGATGGAGCGGATAAGCGTAACCCCACCAAGTATGCATGGGGTGATGTTGTCGGCATGCTTTACGCCGCTGGCCACCTTCTCGCCGCACATGGCAAAGCGCACCAGATCGTCGGAGGAGAATCTATTCCCCAGCAAATAGTTTGCGCCAACCACCGCTCCGGCTGCGCTAGCCGCGCTGGAGCCGATTCCGCTGCCCGGCTTGATGTTCTTCTTGATCTCCACCTCGAAGCCAACCGATCCATCCAGCTCATCCATCAGCGCAAGGAGTGCTGCCCCAGCTACGTTGTCGGGCGGATTGGTGGGTAGGTTGTAGTCATCCTTATTGATGATGCGGATGATGGGCTCGTTGATGAGGCGGAGCGCCATCTCGTCGTAGGGTGCCTCGAGGGCAAAGCCCAGTATATCGAATCCGCACACCATGTTGGCTACCGTTGCTGGTGCGTGGACTTTTACCTGTTTTACCATTTACTGCTTGTTGTTTGTCTCGTTTGTATTCGTTATCGGCTAAACCCTTGCGGCTCTAATGATGTCGGAGAAGATACCCGAGGCGGTAACCTCGGCACCTGCACCTGCACCCTTTACCACCAGCGGCTGCTCCTTGTAGCGGTCGGTGAAGAAGAGCACGGCGTTGTCTTTCCCATCGAGGTTGTAGAAGTCGCTTGTTGGGCTAACGGCCTGCAGGCCTACCGATGCCTTGTTGTCCTTAAGCGTTGCGATGTACTTTAGGCGTTTCCCTTCGGCCTGTGCCTTTTCGAGCAGCGCTTTGAAGTGGTCCTCGTGCATGGCAACCTCGCCGTAGAAGCTGGCGATATCGCCCTCCATGCACGACTCGGGCAGGAATCCTGCGTTCGATATCTGCTCCATTTCAAGCACACGACCCGACTCGCGGGCAAGGATTAGTATCTTTCGCATCACATCGGTTCCGCTCAGATCGAGGCGTGGATCGGGCTCGGTGTAGCCCTCGTCCTGCGCCTGCTGCACCACCTCGGCAAACGAGCGGGTGCCGTCGTACTTGTTGAATACGAAGTTGAGGGTTCCCGAAAGCACCGCCTGTATGGTGTTAACCCTGTCGCCGCTGCGCAGCAGGTCGTTGAGGGTGTTGATTACGGGCAGTCCAGCGCCAACGTTGGTCTCGAACAGGAACTGGGCGTTGAACTTCCGGGCAAGGCTCTTCAGCTCTGAGTATTCGCTGTAGGCCGACGAGCAGGCAATCTTGTTGCAGGTTACTACCGAGATGCTCCGCTTTAGGAACTGCTTGTAGGTTTTGGCAATAACATGGCTGCCCGTGTTGTCTACGAAGATGGAGTTGCGCTTGTTCATGGCAACCGCCATCTCGATAAACTTATCGAGGCTCATTGTCGATCCTGCGCCTAACTTCTCCTTCCAGCTGTCGAGGCATATACCATCCTCGTCGAAGTGCATCTGGCGGCTATTGGCAACGCCAATCATCCTAACCTGAAGCTTCAGCTGCTCCTGCAGGTACTCCTGCTGATGCCTTAGCTGCTCGATGAGGCGGCTGCCCACATTCCCAACGCCCACCACAAACAGGTTGATCTGCTTGTACGAGGTCTCGAAGAAACTTTCGTGAAGCACGTTCAGCGCCTTTCGTAGGTCGGAGGTTGCTATTACGGTGGAGATATTTCTTTCGGATGATCCTTGGGCAATGGCCCTAACGTTAATGCCGTTGCGCCCCAAGGCCCCAAACATTCTTCCGCTGATGCCGGGCTGGTTTACCATGCTGTTGCCTACGAGGGCCACCACCGAGAAATCGCGCTCGCTCTTTATGGGGTACACCACGCCTTCGGCAATCTCGCTGTGGAATGCCTGGTTAACGGCATTCACGGCGCGGTACTCGTCGTTTTCGCTGATGGCAACGCATATCGAGTGCTCCGAAGAGCCCTGAGTAATTAGGATAACGTTTACGCCCTCGCCGGCTAGGGCGGCAAAGAGGCGCTTCGAGAAGCCCGGAATGCCAACCATCCCTGCACCTTCGAGGCTGAGCAGCGCAATGCTGCTGATGCTCGATAGCCCGCTTATCTTCTCGCTTCCGTCGTGTGCGGAGTCGGTAATCAGCGTGCCATGATCGGTGGGGGCAAAGGTGTTCTTTATCCATAGCGGAATCTTCTTGCGCATTACCGGCTGCACGGTTGGAGGATAGAGCACCTTGGCGCCAAAGTGCGACAGCTCCATGGCCTCCTGGTACGAGATGCTCTCTATGGGCTTGGCGTTGCGCACCTGGCGGGGGTCGGCGGTCATCATGCCGCTAACGTCGGTCCATATCTCCAGGCGGCTAACGTTTAGGGCAGCCGCAAGTATGGCTGCGGTATAGTCCGATCCGCCACGGCCTAGGGTGGTGGTGTTGCCAAAGTCGTCGGAGGCAACAAAGCCGGGAAGTATGGCTATCCGCTCGTCTGTGGCCTCGAAGCGCTTTCGGATAAGCTTATTCGTTACCGAGAAGCTGACCGCAGCGTGGCCAAACTTGCTGTTGGTCTTTATCAGCTCGCGGCTGTCGATCCACGCGTGGGCGATGCCATCGGCCTCCATCTTTGCCGAGATGATGCGCGAGGTGATCAGCTCACCAAACGAAACCAGCCGATCGGAGATGCGCGGCGACATCTCCTGCAGCACAAACACCCCGTTGCAGATCTCCTCGATGGCGTTTATCTGCTGCTTCACCATGCTTAGCGTGGCGCTTTGGGTGGTGATGGGCAGCATGTGGCGCACGTACTCGAGAAAGCGGTTCTCGATCTCGGCAATAATCTGCTTGTACTCCTCGCTCTGCACCGTTGCCAGCCGGCCGGCCATCAGCAGCATGTCGGTTATTCCGCCCATGGCCGAAACTACAAAGGCGGTGGGCCGCTTTTCGGCCGACTGCTTGACGATGCTTAGCACCGCATCTACGCTTTGTGGAGTTGCTACCGAGCTACCTCCAAACTTCAAGACTCTCATATGTTAGTATATTAATTGCTCAACTGGAAGTTAAACCTCTACTTCTCCCCGTAGAGGCTACCATTAAATGGTCTGTGGATTATATGGAACAACGCAACCCCTTACAGGGTTGTAATTGTAGCTGTGGTAATAGTAGTAGTAGGGCATAGCCCAGTACCAATACCAGCAATAGCAAGCGCAGCCACCGATTGTGGCAGGATAGGAGTTGAGGCGATATGTGATAAAATCTGCTTCAAGCGTTTGCTCTTTATTTTGACTTTGGGCAATATCAAAAAAAATATCTACCGACAGCTCGGTTTGATGCTTCTTTTCGTTCTATTTAATAGTAAAGGATCAGGCGTTTGCATATTGGCTATCTTACACATTTAGCCGTTTGGGCGCCTTTGGGGTAAGGATGTTGCCGTAGAGCCCCCTGGTATGCATCGAGCCCTTTTGCCGTAGGCGTAAAATGCTGGAGATGTGTAAGCGGAGTGCTTGGGCGGGCGTTTATGGGTTGTGCACAGGGACAAGAAGATGGTTGTATCTTTCTATACTTTAGAAAGAAAAGAATAGGGTATGGCAATGTTACATGATTGATGCGGCTAATCCTGTTTGGCGAAGCCTCTTGCCCATAGCCGTCAAACTAAGGTTCTTTCTCAATACTCAATACATATTCATGGCTCGTTATCCTCCCGCTTAGGCGGGAGGGCAGGGGGTGGGTTTACTCGTTTAGATCAACATTTTACTTCACTTAGCGTCCTTAACCCACCCCTACCCCTCCCAAGGAGGGGATAAACAGTTTCAATCATGCGCTGGTACTTAATTTCTATCCTTTTCTTTCAAAAGATATAACTCTATCATCCGCTTAGCTTGTGTCTTCTCTACTTCCGCTCTATTTTCTTTAGTAGCTCTAGTAGGTAGATCTTGTTTTCGAGGTTAACCTTTACCTTATAGTTGATGTAAACCTGCTGCAAAAAAACTATTGCCATTATTATAAAGACACCGGCCCTATTCAGGTCCACCGATTCGAGCATGTCGAAGTATTTCTGTAAGGATATCACCACTAGGACTGATGCTATTACGATTGCCATTACCCTGTAAAGCTGAAAGCCTCGGGTTACCTTCTTTAGTACTGCCGTAAGGGTGTCGATGTCTTCGCTTAGCAAGCCCTCGAACTGTAGCTTTCCCCAGTAGTTGGTAAATGCTCGGTTTGTTTTTTGTATCTGATTCCTGATGTCTTCCTTTACGTACTCCATAATCTATTTTTTTTATCGGGATTCATTTATGCGGTACTGCTGCTCAGCGGAGGCGTAGCAAATGGCAGGCTGCATCGGTAATGCTGCAGCTAATGTCTGCTTGGGTTTCTTGGTTATAGTGTTTTTAGGGTCTTCTGATTGTTTCGAAGCATTAAAATCGCTTTCTCTGCTCTGGTTTGTCTAGTTGCTGCTTGCTTTGCAGAGCCTACCCAATCGCAATACCCCTTCTTATACGAATTAGCCAACGAGTTAAAGAATTCTTGTGCTTGTGAGTCGTTGTCGAGTAGCTTTTGAAGCTCTTCTGGAACTCCATCAGTGTGATTTCCTTTTTCCATCATAGTATTATGTCTTAATCGGTTTTATGGTTTTATCTCAGCTAAGCGTAGGCTCTGCCTACGCTTTTGGACCTTACGGCCTCCGGCCGTATTTTATAGGCTAGAAGACTGGTTACCCGAGCGGAGCGAGGACGCTCCGCTCAGCATGGGGATTATACTTCGGTTAGCGAAGGGCGCTACATGCTGCTTAAACCCCTATTTATTAGGCTCAGTTATCTTTTTTCTTTTTATATCTTCTTCAATATTGGTTTTCTTGATAATAAGTTTTTCGATTTCTTTATTAAGTTTGTCCACGTCACCCAAAAGTTTTTCTTTCTCAACTCTAAGTTTATTTATATCCACTTGTTCTTTGGATATTATTTTCTCAATCTTAATTTGATTTTGTTTTAATGACTTCTCTAATTCGATAGCAGATTCATTTAGAGCGAGGATTTCAACTTCGATTTTTTTCTTTTCTTTCTTCAAATCTTGAATTATCTCACGTGCAATTTCTTGTTCAATATTATACTCTTCCAATTGTTGGAGTGTAATCTTTAATTCATTGTCTTTCTCGTTTAATATTTCGCTAATCGCTTTTAAACGTTTATTTTTGGTCTTCAGGAGATTTTCGACAATGTCTTTTATTGATTTTGCGACTTCATTTAGAGCGATTTCTGAGTTTTCCCAATGAGTAGAAGTTATCGGTTTTCCATTTTGAGGTAGTCCTTGTATTTTTGAAAAAGGTAAGTCTGACCAGTCACATGGGTTGAGAATTATCGGAATAATTACAGCATCACCCTTTTCGTGTCTGCTTATTGCTTTCGTCATCTCTACATCATAACAATAATCAGAAGCTATAAAATCAGCACTAATTAACAGCAAAACAATATCTGCTTTTGATAAATTAGTGTCAATTTCTTTTTCCCACTCTTTACCGGCATCAATCTTTCCATCATACCATGTATTTACGTAATTTTTTCTTTTTAGCCCACTTAAATGTTTATCCAGTCGGTCTCTTAGAGCAGAGTCTTCCCGTGAATATGCGAAAAAGATATTAATATGAACTTCTTCAGTTGTATTGATTTTATTCATGAAATTATTAGTGTTTAATTTGATTGTCGGTTTTTTAAAAAAAATGAGCCTAACTCGTTTGTATGTCTGACTTTATAAGACATATCTAACTAATTTTTGGAGAGTATGTCTGATTGGTGCCAGTCTTATCTATTATAACCGTATGCTAAGGTCCCAATATTGGGCGCAAACGAAATGCTCCAATAACATATCTGTTTGCAGAGGGTTATTGCTATACGAGTAGGCTTGCTAAAGTAGCAACTTTCCTGTGTTGTTGTGCTTTTATCCGTAGGAATTCGTTGCTGGTAGGCATTCTTGCCCCAAAATGGCTAAAGCTTCAGGGTCGAAGGCCGAAGCTTCGGGTAAAAAGGCTGAAACTTCAGGGTCGGAGGTCGAAGCTTTGGGTAAAGAGGCTAAAGCTTCAGGTAAAAAGGTTGAAGCTTCAGGGTCGGAAGGCGAAGCTTTGGGTAAAAAGGCTGAAGCTTCAGGGTCGGAAGGCGAAGCTTCGGGTAGAAAGGCTGAAGCTTCGGGGTCGGAGGCCGAAGCTTGGGGGTAATTAGGCGAAGCTTCAGGGTCGGAAGGCGAAGCTTCGGGTAAAAAGGCTGAAGCTTCAGGGTCGGAGCTCGAAGCTTCGGGGTAAAAGGCTGAAGCTTCAGGGGCGAAGCTCGAAGCTTGGCGCTTTTCTAACAAAATGCACCGTCTACCAGTGGTAAGCGGTGCAATCACTTAAAATAAAGGGGAGCATTTACTTCTTTTCGGCGTCTTTTGCGGCTGCCTTTTTCTCCTTGTTGGCCTTTCGCTGTTCAGGACGTGCAAACAAAGGGCTAACCCTTTCGAAAATGGCCTGCGCCTTAGGATCGTTCTTTACGGCAAAGCGCTTAACGGAGCTGTAGTAGTCCATGCAGGCATCAAAGGCCTCGCTTCCGGCAACAATAACGGTGTCGTCGACCATCCGCTGGAGGTTGTTGATGCTTAGGGATACCGTCGAGAGCTCGGATAGCACCTTAAAATCCTTGTTAACCTCCTCTAGCGAAAACATTGGTGGAGCGTACTCAGGTGCCACGTTCATCTCGGTAGTGATGCTGCTCACCTTGCCGGTGTTTCGGCTGCCCAAGCGTGGCAGCTCTTCGCGTCTGGCATCCGACAGCTCTACGCAGTAAGGTTTCAGCTCGGTGTGGCACTCCAGCAGCTTTGCCTTAACCTTGTCGATTACTTCTTGAGGAATTACTTTTGAATAGTCGTTTTTCATGGGCTGTTGTTTTTTCTTTGTGGATGTTAAAATACTTATCGAATGCTAAAATAATGAATTTTTAATTCATCCTAATAAATCGCTACGGATTTTGAAATAAAATACAGCTGATCCTATCAAATCGTAAGGCTTTCGTGGGGAAAATCCGAAAAGGGCTAATCCTTCGGGTGGGAGAGGGGGCAAAAAAAAAGCGCAGCCCTAGGGCCACGCTGGTATTTTATGCGATCGGAATATCCTACTCGCTGTTTCCTGCTTCCTCGCCTACGGCTTTTGCACCGCGATGATGGTGTCGTAGAGCTTTTGCAGCACCGCATCCTTGTCCTCGGTGCTGAAGCACTTCCCGAGGTAGAGCACAAACTGCGCCGATTTCGACTTCAGCTGGCCATCCTTGTAGAACTTCACCATGGGCTGCGCGCCAATGATGTTAAGGGTGATGGAGCTAACGTTGTAGTCCTCGCGGAAGAGCATGAAGCCCGACTTGTCGACCTCCTTGAGCGGGATCTCCCACTTGTAGCTGTACTTGGCGGGCGATTGGCCGAGGTACACCACCAGCGATGTAGTGGCGGTATCGAATGCGGCCCTGTAGGCCATGGTGTTGAGGCTGCTGTCGCTGCTACAGCTGTTTATCAGCTCTATGGCTGGCTGGATAATGGTGGCTGGCGAGGGCTTGGGCTGGTTGGGGAGCGTTGGGCGGCATCCTACGGCAAGTACTACCACCGCCGCTATTGCGTATAGCGTCTTCATCATTCGATTTTTTTCAGATTTATCGTCATCAAAAGTAGCACAATATGCGTAAACGGGAAACCCTAAAGCATCAAAACCTGCTAGCACCGTGGGGTGGTAGCAGGTTTCTTGCAAGCTTCGATGAAGGTTTATAAAAGTTATTTCCTCGTAGTTGTGCAGGAAAGCTCCTGCAGTTTCGAGATGGGGCAAATATAGGAATTCGTGTAAAAGTTGATGCGCCATCAGCGTTATTTTTATCAGGGATATCGCTTTTAAAAAAACATCGATCATAATGGAGGTAGACGTAAAGGAATCAGCAATTCGAGCACAAAGCGTATCCCCCTTTGGAGGGGGAAGGGGGAGGAAAATAGACGTTATAGGTAAAAACTTGATGCCAATTGTAGTTATACACTTCTAAAAAATCCACCCCCTAACCCCCGCCGGCGGGGGATATCCTTCGAAATAGAGTAGTGTAAATCATAAAGACGAAATCCCTGCTATTTTTCCCAAGTTAAGCGGATGATAGAATTATATTTTTTGAAATTAAAGGATGAAATTAAGTGCCAGTGCATGATTGAAAAGGTTTATCCTCCCGCTTAGGCGGGAGGGTAGGGGTGGGTTAAGTCCGCTAAGTGGAGTGAAAAATGTTGATATAAACGAGTAAACCCACCCCCTGCCCCCTCCTCGGAGGGGATAACGAGCCATGGATATGCATTTGAGTTTTGAGAAAATTCCTTAGCTTGCTGGTCGTGCCGTTTATTCCTACCGTCCTTTACCATATCGGGGCGCCCATTGATGATAGCGCCAATAACCAAAAGAGGCAGCCCGATGCTCCTCGGACTGCCTGCTCAATTGAATAAAAGGAAAAATAAAAACTAGCTATAAGCTATGAAGGTCTACTCGTTCATGGCCTTGCCCAACGTGGCAAGGATACCGCCATCTACGTAAAGCACATGGCCGTTTACAAAGTTCGAGGCATCCGATGCCAGGAATACGGCTGGTCCAGCCAAATCCTCGGGCACGCCCCAGCGAGCGGCTGGCGTACGCTTAAGGATAAACTCGTTGAACGGATGGCCGTTTTCGCGGATAGGGGCGGTTTGCTCGGTAGCAAAGTAGCCCGGTCCAATGCCGTTTGCCTGGATGTTGTACTTGGCCCACTCGGTAGCCATGCTACGGGTAAGCATCTTCAGGCCACCCTTTGCCGAGGCGTAGGCGCTAACGGTTTCGCGGCCCAGCTCGCTCATCATCGAGCAGATGTTGATAATCTTACCGCCATTGCCGCGGGCAATCATGCGCTTGGCAACGTTCTTGCCCATAACGAATGGCCCGGTTAGGTCAACCTTAAGCACCAGCTCGTACTCCTCTACGGCCATGTCGACAATCGGAATACGACGGATGATTCCTGCATTGTTTACCAGGATATGGATAGGGCCAACTTCCTTCTCTATTAGGTCCAGAGCTGGAATAACCTCGCTCTCCTTGGTAACATCGAAGCGGTAGGCATGGGCCTTGATCCCCTGCTCGGCATACTTTACCACAGCGGTGTCGAGTTTTTCCTGTAGGGCATCGTTTACAACAACGGTTGCGCCTGCGCGGGCAAGAGCTACGGTCATTGCCATTCCTAAACCATGGGTAGCGCCGGTTACTAGGGCTACCTTACCTGTTAAATCAAATAGTTGTTGTGACATAATGATGTATTTTACGATTAACTCTTTATTCGTTTAGTTGGCCTCGGGCTTGTCTACCCTAAACCAGTCGAAATCGGCGTAGCCAACATCGTTCTTTTTTATTTTACCAGTGGCAAAGATACCCACGCGTGCGCCAATCCAGCGCCCTTGGGTAAACCTAACGGGCTTGCCGATGCTGGTGAAGGTGGTTCCGTTGGTGCTGTACGAAAACTGGCAGAGCTTACCCTGGGTGATGCTTACCCTTAAGTAGGCGGTGTTGGCTAGCGGTACAGCATCCGAAAGAACCTCGGCGTTGCCCTTGTCGGCGCCCTCGCACGAGGCCTGAACGAGCACAATACTACCGTTCCGATTCTCTAGGGCCACATATCCGTACGACATCCCCATCACGATGAGCCCAACCTTTTCGCCATCTAGGAGAGCCTTAAAGGACAACTTGGTGGTGGCGCTCATTTCGGGTGCCGAAATCCGCTGCATGAAGAGGTTGGGGATATCCCACATGTTCTTTGCCTCGGCAGGAGCGGTGATGCAGTATAGGCGTTGCACCCCAAGCTTGTTGTAGGCAAATGCCCAGGTTGGTTCGGGGTTGGCATGCCACTGCCACTGTAGTCCCGCCGATGGGGCGTTAAACTCGTCGGTAGCTTGGGGCGTTGCCACCGCTACAGGCTTAAGGGTGCTCGGCTTCCTGTACTTTGCAACAGGTTCGCCAATGCCATCGCCATCGGTATCCACGCCAATAACGGGCCAATCTTGCTCCCACTTCATGGGCTGAAGATGGGTAATGCGGCCCAGCTCCTCTACATCCTGAAAATGGATGAACCAGTAGTTGCCCTTAACATCGTCTACCCAGCCACCCTGGTGGGGACCGTTAACCTTAGAGCTGCCCTGCTTCAGCACCACCTTTTCGTCGTATGGCCCAAAGGGCGATTTCGAACGAAGGGCCAGCTGCCAGCCGGTGGCCACCCCGCCTGCTGGGGCAAATATGTAGTAGTAGCCGTTGCGCTTGTAGAATTTTGGACCCTCGACGGTAGGATGCGCCTCGTGCCCATCGAACACAATGCGTTCCTCGCCAATAAGCGACTTGCCATCGGGGGCCATCTCGCTAACGGTAAGGATGCTCTTTATGCCAGCACGGCTTCCGGCCCATCCGTGTACGAGGTAGGCTCTGCCGTCGTTATCCCAAAGGGGGCATGGATCAATTAGCCCTTTCCCGGCTTTAACCAAGTGGGGCTTGCTCCATCCGCTGGTCATGCTTTTCGACTTAACCATGTAGATACCGTAGTCGGGATCGCCGTAGTAGATGTAGAACTCGTCGTTATGCTGGCGTAGGCTAGGTGCCCACACTCCGTTGCCATGCTGTGGCTTGGCAAATACGTCGAGAGGCTCCTGTCGGGCAATGGCGCTGCCAATAATTTGCCAGCTGACAAGGTCTGCCGATTGCATTATGGTTAATCCGGGTACAGTGTTAAAGGTCGACGATACCATGTAGAAAGTATCCCCAACCCTAATCACATCCGGATCGGGATAGTCGGCGTAAAGGATAGGATTCTTGTAGGTGCCATCGCCGTTATCGGCCACCCATACCTTCGACACCTGTTCTTGAGCGAACACCGCGCTACAGCATACAACCGATATTGCTAGCAGTAGGAGTCGTTTCATTGTTCTACTTTTTTACAATTTCGGATTGGGATACCCCATCACCGATCTTTACAGAAGCCCCTTCGGCTCCCTTTACCCCCGACAAATTTATCGATTTGGTGGCAGCTCCGGCAACGCTAACCTTAATTAGCGATGAGCTTAGCAGCTCAACCTTCGACGTTTTTATACCTCTCGCATTTACCATCTCCATAGGCACGCCTTTAGCCGCCTTAATGGTGACATTGCTAAACGAGATATCTTCTGCTTCAATGCATATGATTCCCTTTTGAGCCTCGATGGTAATTCCGTCGAAGCTGATGCCTTTGATGCTCATCTCTGGTAGTCCCTCCAGGTAAATAGCCTGCTGAGCCCCCTTACAGGATACATTTCGTATGGTGAAGTTCTTGAACTGAGGGGTCGATTCGTCGGCAACCGGATTAGCGCCCACCTCCTTTACTGTCGTCTGAGTTTTTCCCTCATCCTCAGGCTCGGCAATGGGCGATTTACCCATGTAGTACATGCTAAAGTTGATGGCTTCGGCAGGGATATTCGTCATGTTGATGCCATCAACAAGGATATTTTCTACCACACCTCCACGTCCGCGTGTGGTTTTGAAGCGTAGGCCGATATCTGTTCCTAGGAAGGTACATTTCTTTACAATGATGTTGCGAACACCACCCGACATTTCGCTGCCAATAACAAAGCCTCCATGTCCGTGGTAAACTACGCAATTCTCGATGCGGAAGTTCTCGGTTGGCATTCCGCGCTTGCGGCCTTCCTCGTCCTTGCCCGACTTTATGCAGATGCCATCGTCGCCTACATCGAATGTGGAGTTGGTTACCACACCATTTTTACACGATTCGATATCGACACCGTCGCCATTTTGGGCATACCACGGATTGCGAACGTTTACCTTGTTGATGGTAAGGTTTTCGCACATTAGCGGATGGAGGTTCCATGCCGGAGAATTCTGGAAGGTAACACCTTCGAGCAGTACATTTCTACACTCCACCAAGCTAACCATATTGGGACGTAGGTAATCCTTTATCTTTTCGTACTCCTGCATCGAGCCTCCCTTTATGTATCCTTGAATGGTCGTGTTCTGTCCGAGAAGCGATTTCTCCGAGGGGTACCATGTGCTCTTATCGGTAGACAGGATTCCTCCTGACGATACTAATGTTTTCCACTGCTCGGAGGTAAGCTTCGACTTCTTGACTGGGCGCCATGCCTGACCCGCACCATCAATAATGCCGCTGCCTGTAATGGCAACATTCTCCTGCTTTTTGGCGCTAATTGGCGACTGGCAACGAATGGTTTCCCACCCTTCAAAGTAGCTCATCACCAAAGGATAGTCGTCGAAGTTGCTGCTAAACTGCAAAACAGCCCCAGCTTGAAGATGAAGGTTTACATTGCTTTTAAGCGTTATAGGACCCGTTAGCCACATGCCCTTAGGTACTAGAACCACGCCACCTCCTGAGCTGCTACAAGCTTCGATAGCCTTGTTTATGGCAACAGTATTGAGCACTAAGCCACCTTTTGCCGCCCCAAAGCTGGTAATCTTTACTGTATCGGCTTTAAAAGTAGGTTGTTCTACTTTGGGTAGAGTAAACGACGAGACATTTGCTTGCCCTACAACTTGGACTGATACCGAAAGCATCAATCCAAAAAAGAATAGTACTGTAACCTTCTTCATCTATGGTTAGTTTTCTACTTTAAAAACTTAGAAATAGACAGCTTTTGCTCGCTCGCATTCTTTACAAATAGATTTGCCATTATGCTAGCACCATACTCGGTAAAGTGTGTGTCGTCAATCTTCCCCTCTGGAGCACAAAGCAGCTCGCCTGGTTTCAAATGCACAAACATCTTTACAGATCCTTCGGCGCCATGCTCGCGAACAACGGCTTCGCTTAACTTGTGCATGTCTACAAAATCGGACTTCGTTTCCTTCGCTACTGCACGAGTCAGATCTGGATATTCGCCATGCACGTCGTAGAACATCCCCTTGTCGTCGAACCTGCGGCGAACAACAGGCGTGCAGAGTACAGGAATTGCACCTTTAGCACGAGCCTCTAGCACAAAGCGGCGCATGTTTGCCTTAAAGTCTTCGGGAGCAGTGTAGCGATCTACCTTCTCTTTGCTCTCATCGTTGTGCCCAAATTGAATGATGACATAATCGCCTGGTTGCAGCTTATCTAAAACAGCCTGCCAGCGTCCTTCCGAGATGAAGGTTCGGGTGCTACGTCCATTCATTGCATAGTTCTGAACAGCTACATTGCTCTTGCAATGCTGCTGAAGGAACATTCCCCAACCACGTTCTGGGTAAACCTTATCCGGCTTGTCAGCCATCGTAGAGTCGCCTATCATGTAAATGGTGATGGGCTTGCTGGAAATGAACCCAAACAGCAGCATGCTAGCTGCTATCATGCCTAATAATTTTTTCATTTTATTCGTTTTAGTAGTGATGATGGATTCCAGCTATCGTCGTAACCCTTGCGGTAGCCATCTTTCCCGAATATGTTGGCTAGCGTAAGCTCGTCAGCCTCCTTTTTTGATAGCTGCTTAGTCCAAGGTGCACGAGTATTAGGGCTAGCACCAGCCCCTGTAGATTGGTATTCGGCGTAAAAGGCTGTTTTTTCGGCATCCTTCTTATTCCAGTTGTGCCATCCCTCGGGTAGAATATGACTGCCCATCTCGCAGCTAACAAATATCGTTTTGGCAAAGCTTCGCCATGGACGACCAAGGTACACCTTGGTTGCCTCGTCGTTTGCAGTAAGCTTGCATCGGAAGAAGACATAGCCGTAGCGATTCCCCTCGGGGGTAGATGCTGCTGTTATGTATGAATTCTTTATCGAGTGAATGGTACACCGCTCGAAAACGGCGATTGAGGTGCCGAATATAAAATCCGTTGTTCCTTCTATGTAGCAATCTTCAAGGTAAATTCGTCCAGGGCCACGCGTAAAAAACGTATCCTGATTCCCCAAGAACCTGCATCCTTTAAAGGCAACCTTGTCGCCTAGCACTTCGCATGCAACCGCTTGACCAACCTGCCCTGCCGAATTCTCGAAGGTGATATTGGAGAATAGCACCTCATTTGCACTAATGGATGCCGACCAAGAGGAGTAGGTATTTATTGTATCGCCGTTAACCACCTTTCCCGTATGGTCTCCCCATGTGATTATGGTTTTGGTAGCATCTTCGCCTTCCACAATAATGCGCTGCTTGTCCTGTCTGAGCACTACCTTTTCGGTGTAGATGCCCGGTTTTACCTTAATTCTCGTATACGAATTAGAGCCACTAGCAACAGCATCGAATGCCTGTTGAATGGTAGTGAAATTACCATCTCCCTTTTGCGAAACGACGATAGTGCGCTCCTTCCCAAAGGATAGTAGGGAGGTGAAAAAGAGTAGCAGGAACGTTATGCTTTTCATCTAAAATTAGTTTGTTTTTAAGCAGAGGTGAATGCCCAATGTATTTTTGCAAGGATTTGCCGCCTGATAAATGCGCTTAAAATCTTTTTTGGAATATCTTCACCCTTGTAGATCGTCCAAAAATCTTTTTCGGAGCATCTTCACCCCTGCAGATCGTCCAAAAACTTTTTTTGGAGCATCTTCACCCCTGTAGATCGTCCAAAAACTTTTTTTGGAGCATCTTCACCCCTGTAGATCGTCCAAAAATCTTTTTTGGAGCATCTTCACCCTTGTAGATCGTCCAAAAATCTTTTTTGAAGGATCTTCACCCCTGTAGATCATCCAAAAATCTTTTTGGGGGCAATAGGTGATAGGTGAATAATCACGACTAAAGAGATTTATAGTGTAACCCCTGTTTTAAATATGGCAATCTCCTTAAATCCCGTTTTTTCGTGCTTTAGCTTTTCGCCACTAGCTACGCTGATTACATAGTCAACAAAGCTACTGGTAACCTCTTCGGCTGGAGCGTCCTCTAAAAGGATACCAGCGTTAAAGTCTATCCAGTTTGCCTTATGCTTAGCTAGGTTGGAGTTGGTTGCAACCTTCATGGTTGGCACAAACGAACCGAATGGAGTGCCACGACCAGTGGTGAATAGCACCATTTGGCATCCTGAAAAACCGAGAGCTGACGAGGCTACTAAATCGTTTCCTGGCGCGTATAGCAGGTTAAGTCCTGGCACCTTTAATGGTTCTGCGTAATGTAGCACGTCCATAACAGTGGCACTGCCACCTTTCTGTACGCACCCCAACGACTTTTCTTCGAGGGTAGTTATGCCGCCCTTCTTATTTCCGGGTGATGGGTTTTCGTAAATTGGTTGGTTGTGTTCGCGGAAGTAGTCCTTAAAGCCATTAATAAGCTTTACTGTCTTCTGGAAGATGAGGTTATCCTTCGATCTGTCCATCAGGATGGTTTCGGCACCAAACATTTCAGGTACTTCGGTTAGCACAGTTGTACCGCCTAAGCCAACCAGCCAATCCGAAAACCGTCCCAGAAGAGGATTGGCAGTAATACCGGAAAAACCATCGCTGCCACCACACTTAAGCCCAATTTTAAGGTGAGAGACGGAGTGGGAGGTACGCGAATCGTTCTTCATCGCTTCGGCTAATTTGGCTACAATACTTAAGCCTTCCTCCACTTCATCTTCTACCTCTTGTGAGGATAGGTAAACAACGCGCTCGTCATCCACATTGCCCACAAACTTTTTGAGATTGGCAATCTGGTTGTTTTCACAACCAAGACCAAGCACCAGCACACCTCCCGCATTGGGATGGTTGATGAGTGCAGCAAGTGCCTTTTGGGTATTCTCCAAATCATCACCCAGCTGAGAGCAGCCGTAGTTGTGCTTAAACACAACTATATCGTCGATATGTGCCACGTCAAGTTCCTGCTTGGCCCTATCGACTATTAGTTGAGCCTGACCGTTAACGCAACCAACTGTTGGCACAATCCAGAGCTCATTGCGAATGCCTACTTCGCCATTTTTCCGCAAATAACCCTCAAAAGTGCGTTCCGACTCAGGTTTCTTTATTTGCGATAGGCTAGGATTATAGTCGTACTCTAAGTTGTCTCGAAGAGTAGTTTTGATATTGTGAGTATGAACCAGCTGACCTGGGATGATTTGCTGTAAGGCAAAACCGATAGGAAAGCCATACTTCAAGACAACCTCGCCCTCGTTAATCTTAGCGATAGAGAATTTATGCCCATTATCGATAGGCTCTTGTAGGGTAATTTCTACCCCATCGATATTGAGCACCTCTCCTGCGACAAGGGAATCGAGAGCCACACAAACGTTGTCGAGGTCATTTATTCTAAGCCATCTCTTCATATTCGACTAAGTTGTGGTCGTTGTATCGTTTCCATAACAGATACAACGACCATTTTATCTATGCATTTTATGAATTAAGAACCGCTTCTAAGGATTTGCGCATTCCAACAGAAAGGATGCTTTGAACAAAGCCCGCTACAGTTGGTGCTAAAGGTTCAATGCTCATTAGGTTTTCCTTCCAGATATCCCTGTTCGAGAGAATTTGAGAAACAGTTTCTAAAATATTCTCGCTATTCCAAACAGTTTGAATGAACTTTACATGTTCGGGAGTATCGTTAGGAATGAAAGTGATTTCTGATTTACCGCTATATAGAGTAAGCAGAGCTGCAAGTGAAAATGCAGTAAGTGATGCCACCTTCCCTTTTTTTACATAGCAGTCTTTCAGGGTAGGGAAGTTGCGTGTTTCCCACTTCGATAAAGAGTTAAGCGAGATGGTCTCTAGGTAATGCTTAATTGCAGGATTATAGAATCTTTCAATTATCGACTCTGAGAAACGCTTAAGCTCATTTTGATCCTCATCAATTACAGGAAGAACTTCTTCTGCTACCATCTTATTGATAAACGATTCCGCTAGCTTATCATCAAAGGCTTCTTTTACAGTTTTAAATCCCAGTTGAAGGCCTACAGGAACAAGCGCAGTATGCGATCCATTTAAAATGCGAACCTTCTTATCTCTGAATGATTTGATATCATCGAGGAATAGAACATGTAAACCAGCCTTGTCAAGAGGGAAACGGCGTTGAACATCGCGGCCACCAGCAATTGCCCAAACATGGTAGAACTCTCCCTTAACCACAAGATTGTCATTAAAGCCAATTTCAGCCTTAATTTCATCTATATTTTCTCTTGGGAAACCAGGAACAATTCTATCTACCAGCGTATCGCAGAAGGTACAGGAATCTTTAACCCAACTAATAAAATCGGTGCCAAGGTTGCATCTCTCCGCATGACGAAGCACATACTCCTTTAATGTTGTAGCGTTGTTCTCAATAAGTTCGCAGCAAATGAAGGTAAGCCCTTTTGTTGGATCTCCCTTAAAATGCTCGAAACGGCTATGTAGCAACGCCACAACCTTTCCAGGGAACGATTTAGCAGGTTTTGCAAAGATATCCTCATCGTCGTGATACTTTATGCCAGCTTCTGTGGTGTTTGATACCACAAACTCTAGTTCCTCGCTAAGAATATACTGCTGGTACTTTTCGTATTCAGAATAAGGATTTAAAGCATCCTGAATTGACTCAACCAAAGTCACCTCTTTAACCATCTTCTTATCCTTAATGCCTTCGAGGTAAACATGGTATAGATTATCTTGCGCTTTGAGCATATCTACCATGCCCATTTCGAGGGGTTGCACAACAACAACACCCGAATTGAGAACACCTTTCTTATTGGCATGGTCAATCATCCAATCTACAAATGCACGAAGGAAATTGCCTTCGCCAAACTGCATAATATGTATTGGTCTTTGGGTAGTAGCTACCGTCTTTCTATTTAACTCTTTCATATTCTTCTTTTCTTAATTCTACAAATCAGTAATTGGCCTATACTTTGGCACGAATGTCTTCATTATGACCCAAGCAATTAAATAGGCCACTGAACAAACGGCAAACATAATAAGATATGCAGTCTTAGGCGTTTCTACATAGAAGTCGGTTAGTCCTCCAGCAAGTAGTTGAACCAAAACGCCTCCAATACCTCCAGCCATTGCTCCAATACCCGTTACCGAGGCGACTGCTTTTTTAGGAAACATATCAGAAACAGTTGTAAAGAGGTTTGCAGACCAAGCCTGATGAGCAGCACCGCCAATACAGATGACAGCTACAGCTAGCACGCTTGCCCAAGATCCAAAATGGTCTACATTACCAAAATACTGAGTAGATAAAAGCACTAGAGGAAGAATTGCAATCATTAGCATCGCAGTCATTCGAGCCTTATATGTTTCCATACCTCTGTTGATAAGCATCATTGGAAGGCTACCTCCAAATACGCTACCTATAATGGCAATACCAAACACAATAAAGGTGGGCCACATCACTTCCTGAGTGGTCATGTCGAATTGTTTTTTGAGGTAATCAGGTAACCAAAACAACAGGAACCACCAAATGCCATCTGTCATAAACTTGCCAAAGAAGAACGACCAAGTTTGACGGTAGGAAAAAAGCCTAAACCAGCTCACCTTTTCCTTCGCTTCTGTACCATTAGAGGTAACTATATCGTCGCTATGAATGTAGTCGAACTCCTCTTTAGAAACTTTTCCTTTAGCCAACATGGCTTTAGGCGTACCGTAGAAGATAAACCAAAATATTAACCAGATAAAACCAGCAGATCCTGTAAGGATAAAGGCCATCTTCCAGCCCAATTCGGAGCCAAAGTAAACCATACACCAAGGTACAAACAGGGCCGAAATCATAGCACCCATGTTAGAGCCGCTGTTAAAGATACCTGTTGCTAGAGCACGTTCCTTTTTTGGAAACCATTCGGCAACAGTCTTTATTGATGCTGGAAAGTTACCTGCTTCGCCAACGCCAAAAAGGCTTCGAATTGCAACGTGTAGGGCAACTGTCTTTCCTGCGAAAGCATTTAAAACTCCAAATACAGACCAAATAATTAGCGAAAGGGCCAAACCTAACTTTGTTCCAATTTTATCAATAACCCATCCTGCGATAATTGTAACCCCCGCATAAAAAGCGGTAAAGAATGAGGTAACAAAGGCAAAATCAGAGTTTGACCATCCAAATCCGCCCTCTTCTACAGGTGAGCAGAAGAAGGATTTCAAGAAACCGATTACGTTTCTGTCCATGTAATTCACTGTAGTGGCAAATAGCAAAAGAGCTGCAATCACCCAGCGATAATTCGTTACATTACGTACGTTAGTCATGGTGTGTTTTATGTATCTGAAAAGAGTTGGGGTAAGAACGGATATCGAAACTCACCCCAACTATTGGTTAGGTTGTTTTTAGTTTTTTTATTGTGTCAAGTGCAAACTTGCAGAGGTCTGTTATAGACTTCCAGTTTTTGGCTTCAATGACGCTGGCTGGAAATAGATTCGAGCCCATTCCCACACAGGTTACACCTGCCTTAAACCATTTTGTCAGACTTTCCTCTGTAGGCTCAACTCCACCAGTAGGCATAATGCTAGTCCAAGGGCAAGGTCCTTTTACTGCCGAAACAAAACCAGGTCCTCCAACTGATGATCCAGGGAATACCTTTACAATCTCAGCACCCAATTCTTCTGCTTTCGATATCTCGGAAAGAGAACCACATCCAGGAGACCAAAGGATCTTACGTCGATTACAAGTTCTAGCAACATCTTCATTTATAAGAGGAGCTACAATAAAGTTAGCTCCTAGTTGTATGTAAAGAGATGCTGTTCCTGAATCGATAATAGAACCAACCCCAAGTGTCATTTCTGGGCACTCTTTGGCAACCCACTTATTTAGTTCACCAAATATTTCGTGAGCAAAATCGCCTCTATTGGTAAACTCAAATACGCGAACGCCGCCCTCATAACAAGCCTTTATCACCTGTTTGGCAACATCAATATCCTTATGGTAGAAAACAGGAACCATTCCTGTTTCCGCCATTTTTAATGCTACCTGAATTCTAGTAAATTTTGCCATTTCTTTAGTATTGATAATTTACCTACTATCTCGACACACGTCCTGATGTATCTCCACCCATAAGTTTCTTTACCTCATCAACTGTAACGAGATTAAAGTCACCATAAATAGTATGCTTTAAGCATGATGCAGCAACTGCAAAGTTTAGAGCACTCTGCAAATCGTCACCATAAGTAAGTAGCCCGTAAATTACGCCTCCCATAAACGAATCACCACCGCCAACACGATCAACGATATGTGTAATTTGGTAGGTTGGGGCTTCATGAAGCTTCTTTCCATCATACATTAAGCCCGACCATGTGTTGTGATTAGCATTAATGGATCCCCTCAGTGTTATAATAATACGTTTTGCCCGAGGGAAGCGCGCCATTAGCTGCTTTGCTACCGATTCATACTGCTGAGCCGTTACATGACCTTGAGTGACGTCCATCCCTTCAGGCTTAATACCAAAGAAGGTTTCAGCATCTTCTTCATTACCAAGAATCACATCACATCCTGCTACTAACTGTTCCATAATAGCCGCAGGCTTTTGTGTGTATCCCCACAAGTTTTTACGGTAGTTCAAGTCTGTAGATACGGTAACTCCGAGTTCATTTGCTACCTTAATTGCTTCGAGGCAAGCCATTGCTGCGCTTTCCGAAATAGCAGGGGTGATGCCAGTCCAGTGAAACCACTGCGCATCCTTAAACACTTCGTGCCAGTTTACCATCCCTGGTTGAATTTCCGAGATAGCAGAGTGAGCACGATCGTATACTACCTTGCTAGGGCGATTAACAGCACCTGTTTCGAGGAAGTAGATACCAACACGTTCCCCGCCGCGAACAATATTGCAGGTTTGAACGCCGTACTTGCGAAGATCCATAATGCAAGACTCGGCTATATCGTTTTTCGGAAGTCTGGTTACAAACTCTACAGGAATGCCATAGTTTGCAAGCGAAACTGCTACATTGGCTTCGCCACCACCAAAAGTTGCATTAAGTGTTTTTGCCTGCGAAAATCGTTCGTATCCAGGAGTGGCTAGTCGGAGCATGACTTCACCAAATGTTACAACCTTTTTCATCTTATGTCTTTTCTAGTGTTACTTACGTAGATCCTAAAATTTGAAATAGCCTTTGGGATTATTGTAGCAGATATCCTGCACCATAGCTCCTAATAAAGGCATATCGTTCGTTATTAGCCCGTTTTTAATGTCATTTCCAAGCATATTACAAAGAATACGACGGAAGTATTCGTGACGAGAGTAAGACATGAAGCTGCGAGAGTCAGTTACCATTCCTACAAAAAGACGAAGTAAACCGAGCGCCGAAAGCGTATCTATTTGTTTTGTCATGCCATCCTTCTGATCGAGGAACCACCAGGCAGATCCCCACTGCATCCTCCCCCGAACTCCTTCACCTTGGAAGTTTCCTAGCATGGTTGCCATAACTTCGTTATCCTTCGGATTAAGGTTGTAAAGAATTGTACGGGTTAGTCTGCCCTTGCTAAGAAGGTTGTCGATATATTTCGCTAAAGGCTCTGCATAGGCGGCATCACCAATAGAATCGAACCCTGTATCAGGACCAAGGGTGTTATACATTAACGTATTGTTGTTACGTATGGCACCAATATGGTACTGCTGCACCCAATCTGTACTATGGTCGAGTTCTGCAAAAAAAGTAAGCATGAAGGTGATAAACTTTTCTTCCTCTTCTGCATTAACCTTAATGCTCTTTCTAATCTTAGAGAAAATCGTTTCAACTTCAGATTCTGTATAAGTTGCGGCATGAGCGGTCTTTAATCCGTAATCGGATAGTTTACAACCCATGCTGTTGAAGAATGAATGACGCTTTTGGTAAGCATCTTTTAGAGAGCTGAGATCGGAGATGCTAGTGTCCGCTGAAGCTCCCAAACGATCGATATATGAATTGAGCGATACCAAATCAGACAGGTTGAGAATTCTATCGGGTCTCCAACCTGGTAAAACGGTAACCTTCCAGCCGTCATTTGCTATTTTTTTATGGTATTCTAAGTTGTCTGCTGGGTCATCTGTAGTGCAGAGAGTCTCAACATTCCAGCGTTCTAGCAATCGACGGCACGAGTATTCGGGGGTTTGGAGCTTACTGGTGCAGTTATTATATATGCTATCCGCAGTACTTGGATTTAAAATTTCATCAACTCCAAAAACACGTAATAGTTCAAGATGCGTCCAGTGGTATAGAGGATTGCGAAGCGTATATGGAACAGTCTCAGCCCATTTCTCAAACTTCTCATAATCCGTTGGATTACCAGTGCAGTACTTCTCTTCAATACCCAGCGTACGCATCGCACGCCATTTGTAGTGGTCTCCTTTAAGCCATATTTCCGTTAATGACTTATATTGGTAATCATTAGCGATTTCAGCAGGTGGTAGATGGTTATGGAAGTCTATAATAGGAAGTTTCTCTGCATAATCATGGTAGAGTTGTTGGGCCTCTTTGGTTTCCAACAAGAATTCATCAGTAATAAATGTTTTCATTTCAGTTCCTCCTTATGTGCTTTTTAGAGCAGTTGGTTTGGTAGAACAGTATCCATATCACCATAGTCCATATTTTCACCGCACATTCCCCATATGAAAGAGTAGTTGCTAGTACCAGCACCTGCATGTATCGACCATGATGGAGAAATCACAGCTTCCTCGTTTTTCATCCAAATATGGCGGGTCTCATCAGGTTTTCCCATAAAGTGACAAACGGCTTGTGTTTCTGGAACCTCGAAGTAGAAGTATACCTCCATGCGGCGAGCGTGGGTATGTGGTGGCATTGAGTTCCAAACGCTACCTGATTTGAGTTCAGTCAACCCCATTTGAAGTTGGCAGGTTTGAATATTCTTGCTTATTATAAGCTGATTTACCGTTCTCTTATTAGATGTCTCCATCGCGCCCAAGTCAAGAACGTTGGCATCAGCTCTGGATATTTTTACGGTAGGGTAGCTGCAATGAGCAGGAGCCGAGTTAAAGTAGAACTTAGCAGGAACAGCCGCGTCTGCACTTGCAAATTCTATTTGCTTAGCTCCTTGTCCTACATATAACGCCTCTTTGTACTGGAGTTGAAAGGCATGACCATCTACAGTTACAACGCCATCATCTCCCACGTTGATAATGCCTAACTCGCGACGCTGACAAAAGTATTCGGCTTTTAGCGCATCTATAGCTTCCAGTTTTAGCGGAGTCGACATTGGGATAGCACCACCTACTAGCATTCGATCATTGTGCGTATAGAGCATTTTTACAAGCCCCTTTACCAGAATTTCCTCGATAAGAAATTCCGACCTCAACTTCTCAGTGTCGTAATGCTTAACATCTTCCGGACTAGTTCCGTAACGTTCTTCAAATATTGCCTTCATAGCTACTTATGTTTTAAAGTTGAAGGAGTTTCCTTCAACACTTCTCCTTTTATTTTTACATTTTTAAGGGTAACCCCCTTTACACCTGTCATTAAATTGCCTTCAGATACTTGCTGAAAATCGCAGTTGCTAAGGCTAATGCCCGATACTTGATCATCCCTATTTAACCCATCAATAAAAATTCCATATCGGCTTTTTAAGCAGGTTATTTTGTCGAGATTTATGTTGTGTACAGCAGGATTATGTCCCCCCTTTTCTCCGTTCTTAACCTCGTAGTTAAGTTCTATACGAAGAACAGCCTCCGAGCATTCGCCCACCTTGATGTTTCGGACAAAAATGTTTTCGATAACTCCCCCCCGAAACGAGTTTGACTTAATTCGAACCACTCTTTCGAGTAAAGGGCTGTCCATCACGCAATCTTCGGCAAATACGTTGCGACAGCTGCCCGATACTTCACTGCCTATAACAACTCCTCCATGTCCGTTTTTCATGGTACAGTGGCGGATTAGGATGTTCTCGCTAGGGATATTCCACTTACGTCCATCATTGTTACGTCCCGACTTAATTGCAATGCAATCATCGCCTGTATTAAAGAAGCAATCCTCAATCAGCACATTTTTGCAGGATTCTGGATCGCAACCGTCGTTGTTTGGACCATTACTTTCGGCAGTAATTCCACGAACGATAAGATTGTTGCACATAAGAGGATGAATGAGCCAAAAGGGAGAGTTGGTTATTTTTACACCCTCTATCAAAACTCTTTCGCACCTGTAAATATTGATAAACTGAGGACGAAGTAGGTCGGTTTCCTTCATGATTCGTTGGGCAATAGGCGTGCGGTTGCTTTCCATCATCACCAACTTATTCTTACCTTCTGAATTATGCTCTTGACTTGACATTCCTTCCTTCCAACCATACTCTGGACGCCCCTTCCAGGGCCACCAGTTTTGTTCGTTAGCCATTCCGTCTAATGTTCCTTTGCCCGAAATTGCAATATTCTTTTGGTTATAGGCGTAAATCAATGGCTTGTAGTTATAGCAGTCGATGCCTTCCCAGCGGGTTAGAACAAAAGGAGTATAATCTTTAGGATTTGTAGAGAATCTGAGAATTGCCCCTTCGGAAACATGCAGGTTAACGTTGCTTTTTAGTTCAATTGGTCCTGTAAAGAATGTTCCAGCAGGTACGACAACCGTACCGCCCCCCTCATTTGCACAAGCCTCAATTGCCTTATTAATTGCCAATGCCGAGTTAAAGTCCATACCCGCTTTAGCTCCATAATCCAATATGCTATACTGCTTATTTCGGAATGTTGGCTCTACAATATGCTTCAGTATTGTCTCTTTGTATAACCATGGATCTGGCTTAGCCGTATTTTTCGTAAAACCTAAAAGCATTACAATCGCGACTGTACATCCCAACACCCTAACTGTATGTTTTACCATATTCGCCATTTACTAGGTTATAATACTTTTACTTCTACAGGTTCACTTAACTGTTTCTGCAAGTTCGAGAGGTAGGCAATAAATGCTTCCTTCGACTTGATTCCATTTTTTTCTAACTCCCAAGCACCAAGGAAATAGTATTCTACATAACCATTTGTTGGTTTCAGTACCACCACATGGTTGTCCTTATCTTCCGTTTTTTCTATCAAATCGGACTGCTTGTAAAGTATGGCCAAACCCAAGTTATCCTTGTTTAAGCTTTGAGGTCCCCAAGTTGCGATATATCCCCACTTGGTATTGTTTCCATTCGCAACTAGCAATTCCGCTTTTGTATCCTTAATTATTCCCGTACAAAAATTTGAAAGATTGCCATCTACGAATAGCTCTTGGTGGGATGCGCGACTACCTGCATCGATGGTTATTGTCGATTTTAGAAGATGCTTTGCTCCATCAATCTCCCATCCGTAATAGTTCGTTTCTATTTTTGACTGAATAATGCCATCGGCAACAATCTGGCTCGTGACACTATCAGTTTTTGCCACACGATTGGCTTTTCCGCCATCCCAGTAGGCAATGGTACCAATTCCTAACGATGGACCAACCTTAAGTATATCCATTCCCCAGTTGCACATGTGATGATACGACTCGAAACCATCGACACCAACCTGATTGAGAACCATAGCGTCGGTTATCTTTCCGTACAAATCGGTGGCATTTCGCCAATCGAGGTAGAAACGGTAACCAACCTTATCGCTCTCCCAGCCTGGTCCTTCGTACTTTATGTCGAAAGAATGATCGGTATGCTCGTCGGCAACACGAATGGCATTTGTTTTCACCCATTCGCCTCCTTGATACTTTCGGTTTACAAAAACGCCCCCCTGCTTTTGGGTAATCTCGGCATACGTTCTTTTGGGGTACGAAAACTGTTTGCTAGCTTTGGTAATTACGATAGTCTTCTGATCCTTTTCTGCCAAGTTTATTGGGAAAATGGCGTACAGTGTACCGTTATACGATGCAACCTGCATGGCTATTCCCGACTTCCCATCTTGCACCATGTAGCGTGTGGCATCAAAGTTTGCAATCTTCGCCTCGATACTCTTAAGGGGGATTCTAACCATGTAATCGGTAAAAGCGACCGATTCCTTGTTGGTTAACTTAACTTTTAAATTTCGTTGTGCAATACCAACAAGCGACAAAGACAGTAGGCAAAGGCTTATGATTCCAATTTTCATCATACAATGTATTACATCCAATAATCAAGAACATACAGTTCCAAAAACATCTTCAAATTCGGTGCTAATAAGAAACAGGCAATGCTTTTTAGAATACCATCACCAAGAGGCTTCTCTTGGCGATGGTTTCTTTTTTCATTATGGATACAATTATGGGTGGTATCCCAGTTCAGTGTTATCTATTACATTAATACCCATAGTCATTTTTCAAAAGTCCATTGCTAGAATCAATGAAGTTCTGCCAAATTGGCCAGAATTGACGAGTATTAGGATCCGTTAGGTAGAGCGAGTTTATCTTTGAAGTAGGAAGTTTAGTTGCAGAAATCCAAGTTGTAACAGTAGTGTATTCGCTTGTTTTATCTTCCGTTTCGCCTCTGTTTAAACCATATATTTGCAATGTCTCTCCATCGGCTGCATAGCGTGAGTATAACTTGCTATTGATGTCAGAATAACGGCCTGTTAAAACTGCGAGTTCTGTCATTTTTGTTTTTGCTAAATCCATTTTATCCTTAAGAAGGTTCCAACGGATTAGCGCTTCCTTACGTAGCATTTCTCCCGTAAACTCATATGCATGCTCGTCAACGATTGCCTTGAACATAGACTCCTTATCTGTTAATGCATCTACATAAGCATCAACTTTAGTAGGCCAATCTGCTTTTTTAAATGCTCTTTGTCTAATTTCTTTTAGATATGGAGCGGCAGCTTTGGGGCCTTCGAGTTCATTCATAATTTCGGCAGCCATTAAAAGCACTTCAGCATAACGCATATACTGCTTGTTCACACCATCATCATTTGTTGAGGTAACACGACGTTTTGTCATCCATTCATAGCGGAATTTTCCAAAGTACCATTTAGCAACACCACTAGGATTAAGCACTTGCTTTGATTTTGTTTCCCCAGATTTTAGAGCACTCCATTCATAGGGAACACAGGTAATATCGCGTCTAGTATCCTTAACATCGTAGTCATAGAACAAAAATGGAACAACTCCAGAATCACCACCCTTATTTTGACCTGTATATTGATCTACGCTATTATGTTTTACTCCAAACGTAAATACCATACGACCACGACCATCCGCAAATGGAATTTCAAAAAGGCCTTCACCTCCTGCAGTAACATCATCATTTACATTTTTCTTAAAGATGTCACCAAAAGTTGGTTCTAGTTTTGCAGTTTTTGACCCGTACACATCTAATACCTCTTTTTTAGCAATGGCATACATTTTTTCAACTGATAGTTCAGGATCGGTGCTTCTTCTTATTTGTCCATCTGCACGTAAGCTGTAACCTGAAGCAACTAAGCATAGGCGAGCCCGAAAACTCTTAACAAAAGCCTTGTTAACATGCTCAATAGTTTTAGTCATAGCAGAAGCATTAGGCCATGCAACAAGTTCTTCTGCCTCACCCAAGTCGGCAATAAGCTGCTTGTATATGACATCTCGATCAGATTTGCCCACGTAGACGGTACTTGTAGTAATAGGCTCAAAACGAGCGGGTACATCTCCCCATGCACGAACAAGATCAGCATATATAATTGCACGAAGAGTAAGAGCTTCTCCTAATATTTGCCCCAATTCAGTACCTGGTTCTGGTTTTCCGTACTTGCGTAAACCGCTTATACACATATTAGCGCGCTCAATTCCCTCGTACATTTTTGCCCAAGCATTGTTGGCCGTGTTCATTTGGTCGTTTGTTGGGGTTAGAGTGTAGTTGGCAAGTTGAGCCTGACCGGTAGTCTTTTCAGAACTATTGTACCATTCAACATCTGAATTTAGCCCATACCATGGTAGAAAACGTCCGCGATAGGAGTTGGTTTCACCGAAAGATTGATGAATCCCCATTACTGCCTTCATTGCAAGATCTGGAGTCGAAAATATGATCGATTCTTCTAAGGAGGATTTGGCTGGGGTGTCCAGATAATCCTCGCATGAAACCAAAAAGAGGGCAGCAATAAATCCAAGAATATATTTTAACTTCTTCATTACAGTCAATGTTAATTTGTTAGAAGGCTAAGTTTACTCCAAATACAACCTGACGGCTCTTTGGATATGCAGAGTAGTCAACCCCTGGTGTCAATGCTGTTTGACGACGAGTTGATGCTTCTGGATCAAAACCACTGTAGTTTGTTAAACAGAATACATTGTATGCTGTAACATAGAATCTAAGGCTGTTTATTTTAACTTTCTTAAGCATCAAACTGGGAAGGTTGTATCCAAGAGTTAGGGTGCTTAAACGGAGGAATGATCCATCCTCAACAGCCCAATCGCTAAAAATAAAACGACCGGTATATGGTGACCACATAGTTGTTTTAGTATTCATTTCTGCTAGCTTGGTAGGATCATTAACAAGATTACCATCCGTATCAACATTTGTCCATCGTTTACCATCTGCCATGTCATCAATCATGTTACGGTATTGGTACTTGCTAGTAGAGGTAAACTCTATTTTATTAGCATTGTATACGTCGTTACCATAGCTCCAGTTGAATACAGCAGACAGGTCAAACCCTTTGTAACGGGTGTTAACGGAGAATCCTCCTGTATGCTTTGGATTGGCATTTCCAATAGATGTGCGATCATTAATATCAACCTTACCGTTTCCATCCAAATCTTGCAGTTTCATAGAGCCTGGACGAATAGTACCCACAACACCACTTGCATCTGCAACTCCTTGTTTTAGTGTCCATATTTTCTTAACTGCATCATAATTTTCGAAATCACTTACTTCATAACGTCCTGCTGATTTATAGCCATACATTTCGCCAACAGAACCACCTGTGGCAATAATATAGTCTGCGCCAATATCCGTAGAAGCCCAACCTGATGCGGCAGTGAAGTCTTTCATCGTCTTGCCGAGATTTTCGATTTTATTGCGGTTAAATCCAATGTTGAAATTGAAATTCAATCCAAAATCCTTCTTGTCAAAGGCAATCCAGTTCATCGAGAATTCAACACCTTTATTTTGGGTTTCGCCCATATTACGATACTGAATATCATAACCAGTACCTGCAACTGGGAACGCGATTAGCAAATCCTTCGTAGTGTTCATGTAGAATTCGAAAGATCCTGTCAAACGAGATTTTAGAAATGCATAGTCGATACCAATATTACGCGTATAGGTAGTCTCCCATTTTAAGTCTGGATTCGCCATAGTTTTAGATGGTGCCCAGAAGTTTCCTGTCCCGTTAATCCACTCGGTATTGGTAGACACAAATACTTGATTAATTAAGCCAGAAGGAATATTGTTGTTACCTGCAGTGCCATAGCTGAAACGAATTTTCATGTCGTTCAACCAACTTTCGGTCCATTGCATAAAACTTTCATCAGAAATACGCCAAGCAGCTGCAGCTGATGGGAAGTATCCCCAACGATTTCCTTTCGCAAACTTTGACGAACCATCAGCACGGAACGTACCGGAAAGGATGTAGCGACCTTTATAGTTGTAGTTTGCTCTACCGAAGAATGAGGTCAAGTTATCATCGGGATTGTAGAAGTTATCGATTGATGAAGCTGCACCTGTTGATGTAAGCTTGAATGCTTGATCAGATGTAAATAGTTTAGGTAAGCCATGAACCGTATTGGTGAGTCGCTTCGAACTGGTATGAAGCATCTCCTGTCCTAATAGCAAATTTAAGCTATGATCGCTGCCAAGCCACGACTTGAAATCGTAGTTTATAGTATTGGTATTTCTGAAGCGATCGCTACCATTATTGGTAAGAATAGCTGCAGGTAACCCTTGGTTTGCACTTGCTGGTGCATTTTTTACGTAGTAAGTCGATCGACCGTAAAAGCGTTCCTCATTGGTGTTGTAAACATCTAAACCTACTTCAGACTTTGCTGTAAAGTTTTTAAAAACTTCCCAAGCAGCACTAGCGGAGGCGTTGTAGTTTACACGGCGTTGATTTCTATCATTATCCGCGATGGCAATATCGGGTCTGGTCAAATCGCCAAAGGTTTCCTCGTTGGTATCATCAGTTCCTCCCGAAATACCTAGTGGAACTGGCGTATAGATTACAGTGTGCTTTAATCGAGAATCTGCCGATGATGCCTCGTTTTGCTCATTAAGGCCACCACCATTAATTCGGGTATCCGAATAGCGGAAAGAGTAGTCTAGCGTAATCTTATTATTCGGTTTATGATTCAGCTTAAGGCTAAAGTTGTTACGATTGAAATCGGAGCCTATCATAATTGCCTTATCCTTTAGGTAGGAGTAACTGAAGGCATAGCTGAACTTATCGCTTCCGCCTGTAAGGCTAAGATTGTGGTTCATGGAGTATCCTGTACGCCCATAGACCTCGTCCTGCCAATCAGTCCCGGTCGTATTTTTGTATGAGGTAAGGTTACTATAATCGCCAAAATAATCCGTATAGGATGTTAAGTCATCCTTACTAAGTAGTGTCAGTTCATATTGCCACTTTGCATAGTCGTAGGGCTTAAGTACGTCTAGTGTTTTTGCAATTGACTTAACGCCATAGTAGGCGTTGTACGTAACAGACATTTTCCCTTCTTTACCTTTCTTGGTGGAAACAATGATTACCCCGTTTGCTCCACGGGCACCGTAGATTGCCGTTGAGGATGCATCTTTCAAAACATCGATGCTTTCGATATCCGATGGTGCAATATCGCTGATTCGGTCAACAGGGAACCCATCCACAATGTAGAGTGGGGAATTGTCTCCGGTGATAGAACCACCACCACGTACACGAATCTTCATTTCAGCATCTGGGGAACCTTCGGTTGAGGTAACCTGAACACCAGCTAGGCGTCCGCTCATTGCTTCGACTGCTGAGGCAACTGGCATTGACGCAATCGCATCCGACTTAACCGATGCCACAGATCCTGTGATATCGCGCTTCTTCTGAATGCCGTATCCAATAGCAACCACCTCTTCGAGCTGTACCGATGAGGCTTTCATTACTATGGTCAGCTGTTTTTGCCCTTTTACGTGAACATCCTGATTCTGCATTCCTATAAAAGAGAATCGCAGAATGGCGGTGTTTAGGTCTTTCACCTTTATCTTAAAGGTGCCATCAATTGTTGTAGAGGTGCCGATGGCGGTACCCACTGCCTGTACGGATACGCCAGGTAGCAGTTCTCCTTTTTCATCCTTCACCACACCACTCACGTCTTGAGCCTGAGCCATTGCGCTCGAGATACCCCAGAGGGCGAGTAGGAGTAAGAGTTTCATCGAGATGTGTTTCATACTTGAAAAAAGTTTGTGTTAGGTTCATGCGCCATTAAATGGCCGCATGCTGATTAGTTGGTTAGTGTCATCCTCTTATCTTTTGAGGCGACTTTCATGGGCGCAATATAGGGCGACTATTGCTTAAAGATGATAGTTTCCCATCCCAATCATGGGGGTGAATTATCTCAAATTCAACATTTGTTAACTTTGGAATAATGCCACAACTAGTTGATGATGCGATGTATATTCGTTATGATTCTTGAATTAGTTAATAAATACCTTGTTTTCTGTTGCTTTTCAACCGCAGCAAAGAGTGGCATTCAGCAAAGCACCCTTGCGATGAAATCGGCTAAGGCAAAAAGGCAGATGATGGCGGTCGTCAGTATAAAAAAAGATCGAACGTAAATCCGCTTTGAACTAATCCCGATACCTTCCGCGCGTGAGCGCCTAGCGGAAGGCATGCTTACAGGATGGCAGACTAAAAAAAAGGAGAATGCTAGGTCTTCAGTCTAGTATCTGCTGGCAGTCCCGCTTTAGCTGCAAATGCTCGGGATTCTAGCCAATGTGCAAGTTGGCTTGCTGCCATTCAACGGCTGCTAGAAACCTCTGTTTACTTCCTCCTCCGGTTAAATTTTTGCAAGAAAAATGCCTGTCAATAATGGATAACAGGGGATCTTGCGATGAGAAAGGGAGAAAGCGAGTTCAGATCGCTAAAATACCTGATAAGTGGATTTGACTTCATGTCGTGAGTAACAACCTCGGAATTATTTGCTATAGAAAAAGGCTCGTCTTTTATAAAAAATGAACTATTCCGTAAAGAAAATGGACTATTTGATAAAGAAAATGCGTCATTCCAGAAAGAAAATGGTCTATTCTAGAAAGAAAATGGATCATTCCGTAAAGAAAATGAGTTATTCCAGAAAGAAAATAGACCATTCCGCAAAGGAAATGAACTATTCCAGAAAGAAAATGAATCATTGTGTAAAGAAAATAGCCTAGATGTTGACCTAATATTGAGGTGTATTAGTGGGAATTGCATCTTTTTTGCTGTTTTTTTTCCTATGCAAAAAAGGGCTGCCTACAAGCATAGGCAGCCCCCAACCTAACCACATCTGCTAATTGCCGTACCCAGGATTCTGCCAGAATCCGTTAGGATCTGAGCCCTGTGTACGGTTGGTAACCGCATCCATTTGCGTTTGAGGGATTGGCCTCAAAAGGTGGATGGCCTTTATGTTATTTTTTGCCGAACCATTGTACTTGGTAACCCTTTCTATGAGCTTCCCAGTACGCTTAAGGTCGAACCAGCGCTGCTGCTCGCCGCAGAGCTCGCGGGCACGCTCGTCGAGGATAATGTTGATGTCTTTTGCCGCTAATTGTGCCTCTTCAGCTGCCGATAGCGTGTTGTTTTTGCCCGCAATGGCGCGTGCGTTGCGCAAATCGTTGAGTCTGCTTTTTGCCAAGTTGGGTTGGTTGGCCATCATGTACCCTTCGGCTGCGATGAGGTACATTTCTGCCAAGCGGAAGACAAACGCATCGCGCTCGCATAAGTCGCTAATTACGGAAGAGGTGTAATCGTCGAATTTCTTTAGCTGGATGTACATGCGGTTTCCCTTATAGTTCTCGTTGCCAGCGGTACCCGTTGCAATAGTAGGTAAGGTTCCTTCAGCATCTTGGTATAGGGGATATACCTTGGAATTGCTCACATCGGTGCGAGAGAAAAGAACGTATCGTCCTGCGGCACGAGCGATTTGTGCTGGGGTTGCCGCTTTTTTAGCTAGGAAGATGGCGGTATCGCGCATGTTTGCAAAGCCAGATGGGGGGGCAATGCCAGCGTTAAAGGCGGCCTGTAGCGAAGGTGCTACTAGGTAGGCATCCCTAAACGAAGCCTGGTAGCGCTGGTCGGTTTCGTCGTTGAATAGATCCAGAAGATATCCTGACGGAACATAGCGTGTAAAGCCTTTACTGTAGGATTGGTAGCTGGTGCCTAGATCGTACGTCTTTCCAGAGTAGGAAAGTTTTTTGTTGGTTTCGGTATCTGTACGCTTTAACACTCCAGCTGTTGCGGGAACTACATTCCATACTCCAACGAACATCAGATGCGAGGCATTGCCGCCAATTGTGTTTGCTGCATTACGAATCATCATTGCCGACCAGTTCATTTGCTTCCCTTGCGGATCTAACTTTAACCTCTTAGGCATGATGCTGTTCTCCAATATGCTTGAATAATCGATATACCAAACGACCTCCTTGTTGGATATCCCATTTTGATTGGCCCCAGACCAGCAGTCGGCATACTTCGAGTAAAATGAGCATCCGCTTGCAGTAATAACCTCATCTGCTGTAGCTGCAGCATCGGCATATGCTTGGCTATCGTTAAACTTGCTAGCTTTGTAGAGGAGCAAGCGTGCCTTTAATGCTTTTGCAGCCCATAGGTTTATGCGCCCTGTTTTTGCTGTCTTATTGGCTAACTTGGCAATAGCATCGTTAACATCTTCGAGCATGAAGGCATATACATCCGCTTCTGACGAGCGATGCGCAATGGTGGTCAACTCTGTTATTGGTTCCTTATTAATTTGTACAGGACCCCATGTCTCTACCAAATGCCAGTAGTAGAAAGCACGTAGCGTCTTAAGTTCTCCTAGGTAAGCATTTTTGTCGCCTTCCGATAGCACTGTAGTAGGTGCGGCAGTAACGTATTTGATACCTGTATTGCACACGTTAATGGCGGTGTAGAACAGTTCCCAGTATTCGTCGAAGCATGCGTTCATGGTTTCTTTTGTACTGGATGCTGCTACTTCGGGGGTAATACCAGAATAGTCGATTAATACTTTCTGTCGGTTATCGTAGCCGGTAAGCCAGGTATCTGTACCGCCTTCGCTTAGACCAAATGCTGCTTCTTTACCATACCATCCTCGGAGGTAAGCGTAGCTAGCAGCAACAAGACCGTCGAGTCCTGATTTGGTGGAGTAAACCAAATCCTCAGTAGAATTGGTTTTGTTGCTCTCCTCCAAAAAATCGGAGCAGGAGACGTTGATCAAGGCTATGAGGGCTATAAACCCAATAGTATATCTCATTTTTGTTTTCATACGTCTGTTATTTTAATATAATACAACCTAGAATTCTATGTTTAAGCCTACAATCAGCTGCTTAGCAAGGGGGCTCGATATTGCACCACCTCTCTCAGGGTCGTAGTTGTCGAGATTGCTAAACGTAAAGTAGTTTTGCATAGAACCGTATACGTACAACTTGCTCATTCCAATTTTAGACGTAAGTTTTGAGGGAAGCTGATATCCCAATGTAACCTCTTTAATCTTAAAGAATGATGCCTTCTCATAAGCTAATGCTGGCATGTCATTCTGAGAAGCAATACCTGGGCGAGGAAATTTAGCTCCCTGATTTTCTGGTGTCCAAAAATCAACAGCCGGAGAACCATCGGCTTCTGTAGGCTTATACGCCGTATTGTAATCGTACTGGATCCATTGTCCAACACGTGCATACATTAAGGCCGATAATGAGATGCCTTTGTACGAAAGCGTATTGTTCCAGCCCAAAATAAAGTTTGGACTCTGGTTGTAAATTCGCTTATCCGATTCGTTAATAACGCCATCATTGTTGCGGTCAACAATTTTAATGTCTCCTGGAACCCGGTTATAGGTTTTAGCTTTGGCCGCTTCTGCAATCGACCAGCAGCCATCTGCTTCGTAATCGTAGAAGGCACGTGCTGCTTTGCCAACGATTAACGCCATTCCAGGAAGGGATAAATCTTGATGTGCACCGCTTGCAAGCTCTACGATTTTATCACGATTCATAGAGAAAGAGAAGTTTGTATTCCACGAAAAATCATGTTTCTCAATTGCTCTAATATTTAGAGTCGCTTCAATTCCCCTATTCTCAGTAGTACCCACATTGGTTAAAACTTGAGGATACGCAGATGTGGCAGGTAATCCTTTATACAACAATAAATTGTAAGTTCTGGAGTAGTAAGCATCTACAGTAGTAGATATTCGATTGTTGAACAACGAAAGATCAAGTCCTAAATCATAGGTTTTGGTTGTCTCCCAAGTCAGATTTGGATCGCCAAAATTTGCAGGTACCTGTCCAGATATTAGACTGCTTCCAAATGAATTATACACCTTGTCGGCACCTAATACGGTAAGTGTACTATAAGGTTCAACGGCCGAGTTGCCAGATTTTCCCCAACTTGCACGTAGTTTCAAATTGCTGACTGAGTTTATTCCTTCAAAAAAAGATTCGTCAGAAATAACCCATGCGCCAGAAATGGAGGGGAAGTACCCCCATTTATTCCCTTTCGATAATGCTGATGAACCATCAGAACGTAACGACGCTGTAAGCAGGTACCGATTGAATAGCTTGTAGTTTACTCTGCCAAAGTAGGAGAGCATGTTTTTCTTTATGTAATTATTAGCAATTGTTCGTCCTCCAGGGATAATGTTCGACAATTCGTAGAACGAGTTCTTTCCATAATGATCCTGTAGACCTGTTCCTGAAAGTCCGTGCATTTCGTAGGTAGATTGATACGAACTTTGTCCTAATAAGAATTGGAAGTCATGGTTAGCACCCAGTTTTGTTGAGTAGTTTAATGTGTTTTCCCAGGTGTATGATAATGATTGGTTGTTTTGAACCTCGAAGGCAGAGCCACGACCCGATTGATAGTTTCCTGTGCACATGTAATCTTCGTACTCACCATAACGATTAGAGTTCTGATCTACCCCTAAAATGGTTTTAAAGCGTAAGTTCTTTACAATTTCCCAGTCGAGAAATACATTGCTGAAAAGTCTATTGCTTTGCGTGTTATTTTGATAATACCCAGGGACTTCATTTAGTAACGGGTTGGTGTGGCTTGTTGCTAGCTCCGACGGTTTATCAAGGATGTCCCCATTTGCAAAGTAGGGTTGAGCCAACGTGTGCATTTTTATCAGTTGCGAATAAACGTTGTCGGCTCTTCGAGCCCAATCTCTATAGGTATACTGAATGCTTGCCCCAATTTTTAAATTATTTGCAATGCTATGGTCAATGTTAAGTCTTCCATTATATCTGCTAAGGTCGTCGTTCCGAAGTAGTCCCTCTTCCTTCATGTATCCTAGCGATAGGTTAAATGAAGTTTTGCCACTCCCTCCAGAAACAGCCACTTCGTAGTTCTGTGTAGTGCTGTTGCGCATAATCATATCGAACCAATCTACTCCACCCTCTTTATAGATGTCGTAAACAGATTTTTCGTAAGGTGAGCTTACAACGGTAGATAATACCTTATCGGCAGGGTAGTCTGCTAGGTTTGTTGTTCCCCACGCTAGTGTACCTTTTTCGGCATTATAGCGTTTTCGTTCAGCTTGGAAAAGGTACTCCTCTTGAGCATTCATCAGCTTTGGTAGGTTGGTTGGGCTGTTAAACGAAAGATAAGAGTTCAGTGTAACCCTTGTTTTTCCTCCATTCTTTTCAGCACTTCCTCTTTTAGTTGTTATTATAACAACGCCATTAGCGCCCCTTGTGCCATAGATAGCAGTAGATGAAGCATCTTTTAGAACTTCCATCGATTCAATATCCGAAGAGTTGATGTCAAGCGTTGAGCCATACTCAATCCCATCAACAAGGAATAACGGAGCATTCGAGGCAATGACAGAACGATTTCCTCTCAGGCTAATGTTTATTCCAGCACCAGATTCACCGCTCGACTTCGTTATATCCAATCCTGCAACTTTACCTTGCATAGACTGTAGCGCGTTATTCGATGCTGTCTTTACAATCTCGGTGGTTTTAAGAGAAGACACTGCACCTGTTAGATCTCTTTTTTTTACAAACCCGTAACCAATGGCAACAACCTCTTCGAGTTCAACAGAGGCAGATTTCATGGTTACTACTAAATTCTTTTGTCCCTTTATAGGAACGTCCAGATTCTGCATCCCCACAAAGGAGAAACGTAGAACGGAGGTGTTCAGATCTTTCACCTTTAGCTTAAAGGTTCCATCTATGCTTGTAGATGTCCCTACAGTGGTACCCACAACCTGAACAGAAACGCCAGGCAAGAGTTCTCCCTTTTCATCTTTTACCACTCCTGCTACCTCTTGGGTTTGAGCCATTGCGCTCGAAATTCCCCAAAATGCAAGAAGCAGCAAAAATCTAATAGAAATGTTTTTCATTTAATAAAAGTTTTGTTAGGCTTAGCATTTACCTTCATTAAAACCAGAGATAACTTCATGTTGCAGATCAATCAATCATCTGTTGGGATAATGGTAGGTGTTACCGGTGCAATATAGGGTGTTATACTATTGGTAATAGAGGTTTTTTATACCAAAGATGGGTGGTAAAAATAACATTTGTTGATTTAGTTAAACTGTATATAACTTTAAGACGAGTTTGTTTAACTGATTTATTGTTTAAATATATGATTGTTGTGAATGTAGGTCAAAATTATAAAGCATTAACGACATCTATATTATAATCACAATGCAAAAGGGTGGCTCAACATTCGTTAAGCCACCCTTAAATCTGATAACTGTAAGGACTATATGCTACTTATTGTGCCTGCAAATCGATTCAACTTCTAGGCTGGCCATAATAAACGGCCCAACGCCTTTGGGATCGTTATCCCTTTTCACTTCGTTGATATAGTATTCGTAGGAACCATCGCGATAGGGATTTCCTCCAAGGCCAGCAACCGCACAGCAGCTGGTAAGGCTTATGGTTCCATCGCTATTCTTAACAATAAAATATTTGAGAATTCCGTCATATCCCTTTTTTGCAATCTTTAGATACGATTTGTCGAGATAGCCCAAACGTACTCCTTTATATAGCGCGTAGACGAACATTGATGACGCTGTTGCTTCTAAATAGTTTCCTTGTCGTGTCCCCTGGTCAAGAACCTGATACCAAACTCCAGAAGTTGGATCTTGATACTTTTTTATCCCTGCAGCAACTTGATGCAGAATGGCAATTAACTCTTCTCGACCTTTATAATCGGCAGGCATGTTGCTAAGTGCATCTACTAAGCCCATGGCATACCATCCCATAGCTCGTCCCCAGAAGTTAGGTGAACAACCTGTCTCCTTATTTGCCCAACGTTGAGCTTTTAATTCATCCCAACCATGATAGTTTAATCCCGTTTTAGGGTCGTAGGTGTGCTTGTTCACAAGTACAAATTGCTTAACAACATCGTCAAAATCAGCAGGCTGATTGTACTCCTTTGCATAAAGTGCGTAGAATGGGGCACCCATGTAGAGACCATCAAGCCACATTTGGCTGGTGTATATTTTTTTATGCCAAAAGCCGCCTTCGGTGGTTCGTGGATGTGTATCTAGCTGGTGACGTAACAAATCCACCGCCTTTTTATACTTTTCTTCTTTTGTATGGCGGTATAGGTAAATCAAAAACTTTCCTGGGTTAATCTTGTCAATGTTGTACTCTTCCAGCTTATAGGTGGCAATGGCGCCCGATTCGTCTATAAACTTATCTGCAAAACCTTTTGCATACTCGAAGAAATGCTTGTCGTTAGTACTATCGGCAAGCTGCAGCATCGCCAATGCCATTAATCCTTGGGTGTAATCCCATTTGGGGGTTGAGACGAAGTCTGCCGTCCAAAGTTCCTTATGCCTCTTCATTTCAGATTCACCCATCCATACGGAATATCTTATGCATTTTTTTTTAGGTTTTGCATCAGCAGACATGGAATGGAAGCATCCTACAACTAGGGCTAATAATAGTCCGATAACCGTAACATGTGTTTTACTCATAGCTGTGTATCTTCTTTATTATACTTATACTGAACTTTCGACTGAATACTACTTTACCTTTTTAATTTTTCGCTGCCACTTGTCGTATTTTGGATAGAGCCTCAGAGGCCATTCTCCATACCAAGCATAGCCGTTTCTTCGCTCGTACCCAATTTCGGAGATATCGTACTTTTTTACACCATCTCTGTCGCACACAAAAGGCCTCATGTCATCGAGATTATAGAAGCGTGCCCATAGAGGAGTGGCGGAAGGATCGTCAACCATACGACGATCTTTTTTGCCTTCTACGTTAGTAATCTCATCGAGCCTCTTTCCTACGATTTTTGTCTTGTCGAACCACGCCATTGCGCCATTAACTGCATTAATAACCTCGGGCGAAGGATTGGGGATGCTCATTAGAAGTACTACAATCTCGGCAGACTCAGATCCCGAAAATGATGGTAACTCGTAGGCTCTAGCCTTGGCTGGCAGCAGGGTAACTTCATCGTGCTGTGCACACCAAACAGTTGGTTTCCCATCTACGATAATCTGTGTTTTGAGAATGCAGTCAATTCCTTTATCAAACATTTTTTTCGCAGTCTCTGCGTTTTCATCAGTTGTTATTCGAGTAAATACGGTATCCCTATCGGCTATTTTTTTCAAAAGATTCATCACATTCACCATAGCATTATCATTATAGGTGATATGAGTGTAATAACCTTTTCTGTCGTAGAATTGAGGCCAGCCTCCATTGGCGAGCTGCATCTTCTGCAAAAAAAGAAATCCTTTCTGGAAGGCACTTCTATATTCATCCCGGTGTGTTACATTAAAAATTTTTGCCAGAAATGTTAGCTCGGTTGTGGTTGCTCCATTATCTATGGTTGCATCTTGTGTTACTTCCTTTTCATCTGTGACTGCTGCGATTTGCGAATCGGAGAGCGGCTCGTCCATGCGAATATTTTTTGGCCAACCACCACAACTACGCTGATAGAGCAGTATGTTATTTGCAATATTTGCAGCCTCTGGAGAGGCGTACCATATCTCCGATTTCTCCTTTACAAAGTTGCGCCATTCCCGAGCCATTTTTGGCGTTCCATGTCCGCTATCCTGTGCAATAGCTGGTGCATTGCCAGCAAAGACACCTAGGAAAGATGTAATAATGGCCACCTTGAAAATATGTCCGTTTCTAATGTGTAGCATTGTGTATTTTCTTTTTAGCAGTACCGATGAATATTAGAAAAGAGCCACGAAGCCCTTACAATCAGCATTTCAGTTCTGCGAATATCTATATATTTAGGTAGTAAACCATCTACTTTTTTCCCATTCGAAGCGGGTAAACGTAACATTACAGCAATGTAGATTGGCAATATGCGCGAAGGACAGCCGTTTAATCGGGTAGAAGAAATGGAATTAACTCCCGCTTCGTCCTCCATGGCCACCGTAAATGCAGATCCGCATAGAGGTTAGAGCGTTGACCTTTTTGCTGGTATTCCTGCTTTCGACATGTTCTCATTTCTTGTTTCGATAAGTTCGTCCGTAGGGCTACGGTTCTTATTTCATGTTTCGATAAGTTCGTCCGTAGAGCTACGGTTCTCATTTCATGTTTCGATAAGTTCGTCTGTAGGGTTACAGTTCTTATTTCTGGTTTCGGTAAGTTCATCCGTAGAACTACAGCTCTCATTTCTGGTTTCGATAAGTTCATCCGTAGAGCTACAGTTCTCATTTCTTGTTTCGGTAAGTTCATCTGTAGGGCTACGGTTCTTATTTCATGTTTCGATAAGTTCGTCCGTGGAGCTACAGTTCTTATTTCTTGTTTCGATGTGTTCGTCTGAAGAGCTACGGTTCTCATTTCTTGTATCGATATATTCATTCGAAGAGCTTGGGTTGTTTGTTCTGCTTCCGGAATATACGTCCGTAGGGCTACGGAGGTCGTTTCTTCAGATCGGGTAGGAGGGCCACGGTTAACTCCCGCTTCGGCCTTCTGCGCAGCGTACATGCGGATCCGTATATGACGGTTCCGTGCGTTGACAGATTGCTGCGGGTGCGATATTGGTCTCCGCTATCCAACGGGTAAGGGCACCCTTACTTCTTTATCGAATCCTCGAGCCTTAAGCAAGATGACTCCTACTGATGAACCTGCCCCATTGGGGGATGCCCATGCCGGGCGAACTTAAAAAAGGCTGTAGATTCTTAACTCTACAGCCTTTTCACTATTCATGCTTCTCGTTTCTTATCTTCTCTAAGTAACTCGACGGGCTCATTCCGTATACATCCTTAAAGCACTTTCGGAAGTGCGCCAAGTCTCTAAACCCAACGGCGTACACAACCTCAGAAATGGTAATCTTATCCTGTTCGAGAAGTTGAGCAGCTCTTCGTAACCGAATATCACGAATAAACTCCTTTACTGTCATGCTGGTGAGCGCCTCTAACTTTCGATAGAGCTGCATGCGGCTAACCCCAACTTCGGACGAGAAAAGTTCTATGTCCAGATCAGGTTCTGACATATACTTTTCAACAACCTCTACAGCCTTTCTGAGGAATCTTTCATCTGGGGAGGCTATGGAAATGTTTGTAGGTTGAAGTAAAATGTCGGTTTTTAACTTTTCACGAAGTTTGTTACGGAGTAGCAGCAGGTTGTCAATCTTCACATTGAGGATGCTCAAATCGAAGGGCTTTGTTATGTAATCGTCGGCACCAGCAATAAGACCGCTCATCTCCGATTCTTTAGAGTTAGCGGCCGTTAGTAGCACTATAGGGATGTGAGAGGTTCTCTCGTCCTTTTTGAGCTTCCTGCACAGTTCTTGTCCGTCCATTACTGGCATAATAACATCCGAAAGCACCACCTCTGGGATATACTTTACTGCTAAGTCGAAGCCGATCTTACCATTTTCGGCCTCTAAAATGGTAAACTCATGCTTAAAATGCTCTCGAATAAAGGTTCGCATATCCGCATTGTCGTCGACAACCAGCAAATATTTTGCCGAGGCAGCAATCTTCTCTTGGTCCTCTTTTTTTGCCATTGCTAAATCATCACCACGGGCGTCGCTATTTTTAATTTCGTAGTCCTCAAGGATTGGAAGTCGAACAACGAAGGTAGTACCCTGATCCATCTCGCTCTGAACATCTACATCACCATGCAGCAGCTTAACAAACTCCTTTACGATAGATAGACCTATACCCGTTCCAGTTATTCCCTTCGAATTCGAGGCTTGGAAGAATCGGTTAAACACATTACTTACGCTACTGGCTGGAATTCCTGTTCCCGTATCTGAAACAGATATTTCGTAGCAGGCTCTTTGCCCAATATCTTCGAAGCTATAGCTGTCGGTAAGCTGTAGGCTAATCCTTACGTCACCTCCTTGATCCGTAAACTTAAAGGCATTCGAGAGAAGGTTGTTTACGATCTTACCCAGTTTATCGGTATCCATCCATACTGAAAGCTCGCGCTCAGGAAAATCGACAACAAGCTTAACTCCCTTTTCTTCTGACATAAACTGGAATGGCTTGACGGCGCTTTCCATGAATCTTACTAAATCGCCCTTGTCGTAATCGGCTTGAAGTTTCCCGGTTTCCAACTTTTTAAAGTCTAAGATCTGGTTTACCAGCTTCATTAAAAGTTGCGTATTATTTCGAACCATCTCCAGCATGACCCGGTCTCCATTACTCAACGATGGATTTTCGATCATCTTTTCGACAGGTCCTATAATTAGGGTAAGTGGTGTTCGTATTTCATGCGATACGTTCGTAAAGAACTGCTGCTTCATCGAATCAATTTCGTTCAGCTTCTTAGCCTTTGTCTTTTCGAATACTAACTTGTTGCGGAGATTTGCCCTATTAGTTAGAAACTGAATAACGAGGATGATGATTGCAATGAATACGAGTAGCATTAATCCACGAAACCAAATTGTTCCCCAAAATGGAGGTCTTATTTTAACTGTCAGAACGGCGCCATCCTCATTCCAGAGCCCATCGGAGTTTGAGCCTTTAACCCTAAACTTGTAGGTTCCGGGGGCAAGGTTCGAGTAGGTTACCGAGGTAGCATTTCGGGCATCAACCCAACGATCTTCTAGGCCTTCGAGTTTGTACGAGTATCTATTTTTATTCGCCTTAGCATAGTTTAGGGCTGCATAGTCGAAGGTAATCATGTTTTGACTATGGCGAAGTGTTACCTCTTTGGTCGTACAAATGCGCTTATAGTTTGCCCCATCTTCAGTTTCGATCTTTAGGGGCTCGTTAAATATGCTGATGTTGGTAATTACAACGGGAGGGCGATAGCTGTTAGGCTTTACCTGCTTTGGATTAAAGATGTTGAATCCGTTTATACCTCCAAAGAGGAGTTCGCCGCTTCGTGTTTTGGCAAATGCTCCATAGTTAAACTGGTTATTCTGCAGACCGTCTACCCGGTAGTAGTTCATAAACTTGTGGGTAGCCTGGTCGTAACGCGAAAGCCCATTGGAGGTGCTCACCCAAAGTCCCCCCACACCGTCGTCGACGATGGAGTAGGTGAAGTCGTTTGCAAGACCTTCAGCTTCGGTTAAGTATCTCTTTACGCCTTTCTTTTTATCGAAAATGGCAAGGCCATGCCCTTGAGTAGCCAGCATGAAGGTGTTGTCCGAAAGCTTATGAAAATCTCTGACAACCTCGTTGACAATGCGCTTTGTGCCAGTGGAAGGAGTATAGATTACTAAGTGATCGTTCGATCCAAACCAAATATCTCCGGACTGATCCTCTTCAATCCAGTTGACCTGCTTATTTCCGATAATATCGCCTCTAGTGATAAAACTATCCGACACAGGATCGTAGAGGTCTACGCCTTTATACGACCCAACCCAAATACGCTTTCTACTATCCATAAAGGTGATCCAAACCCTATTGTCGCTTATGCCACCTGCTTTACCGGGAGTTGCAACGTAGGACTTAAGCACCTTTTTAGTGTTGGCGTTTACAATGCTAATTCCTCCCATGTAGGTTGATACCCAGACATTCCCGCGTCCATCGGGCATAAACCATTTTATACAATCCGACTTAAGACCGCTGTTCTTTTTGGTGATAGCCGAAAAGTTTCCCGCTTTTCTGTTTAGAATGTTGATGCCTCCATTTTCTGTGCCTAACCAAATCTCGTCGTTACTCGATGGACAGATGGCATATATTTCGTTGTCGTTTAATCCATCGGCCATAGAGTTAGACATGGAGTAGTGCTTAAAGTACTTCTTCTCGTCTATCAGGTAGCTCACTCCGCCTCGAGTGCCTACCCACAGGTCGCCTTTGGCATCGACAAAAAGGCTAAGGATGGAATTCTGCCCTAGGCTTGTTTGCTCCTCGTTTTCGTGTCCATAGTAGGTGTACTGTTTGGTTGAAGTGCTGTAGGAGTAAAGCCCAGCTCGGGTTCCAAACCAGTAATCGCCATTCTTATCCTGGGTTATCGCCTTAACGGTTTGCGATCGATCTTGAGTAGGATAGGGGGTGAACCTGCTGGCGCTTTTGTAGTCGGCATTAACATAGTACACGCCGCTATTGTAAGTTCCAACCCATATTTTTCGGTACGAATCGGCATATAGAGACCAAACCTCGTCGGTGAGGTACGACTTTGCATCAGCACTTACCCTTGCAAGGTGCCTGTTACTAGGGTTGTAGGTGAGCAATCCTTTATCGGTGCCTACCCAAATAATGCCACGATAGTCGATGAGTATCTTTTTTATTTGTCCTACTGCAAATAGAGGATTTTTGAATTTTATGAAGGTTGCCTTTAGTCCATTCTCCGATTGGAGTAGCTTATACAATCCGTTATCGCATCCCAGCCATATACTCCCATCCTTATCCGACCTTATGGAGTTTACGGATACGCCATCGAGTCCTTTTATGATGACTGGTTCAAATTCTTCAACCCCATTCCTTAGTCTGTAAAGACCACCTTTCTCTACGCCTACCCAAATGGTGCCATCTTTGTCCTGAAAAATATCGCGGATTAGTCCATCTGTAGGGTTTGCTTTGCCCTTGTGCTTCATTTTGTATTGCTTAAAATGAAGCCCGTCAAAGCGGTTTAGGCCATAGCTGGTTCCTATCCAAATCCAACCATCACGATCTTGAAAAATGGATTGAACCTGATTGTTTGAAAGTCCCTGTTCTTGCGAGAAGTTATCGAATCGGTATAGCGAGTTTCGGCCGGCTTGTGCATTGGTGCTTATCAATGCTAGGATTAGGAGTACGGTTAGGCTATAAAATCTTGAAATCAGTTTCATACACGCGAAATAAATGCTGTAAATCTAGCTAATATTACCTGCAAAAAAATAGTTTGGTATGACAATTAACAGGGGGAGTTTTCCTTATAGGGCAGTAGTATCCACGAATTCGTAAGCAAGAGGTTAGGGGGGCATTATAGCGCTTGAATAATAGAGGGGGAATGGTACCTTGTTCTAACCAATAAAAAAAGCGCCCTACAAGAGGACGCTTTTCTATAATATAGGATAAACCTAGTTTCCTAGTGTAGCTACCATTACTGCCTTGATGGTGTGAACGCGGTTTTCTGCCTCGTCGAATACGATTGAGAGCGGAGACTCGAATACCTCTTCGGTAACCTCCATTTCGGCAAGACCGAACTTTTGGAACATCTCTTCGCCAACAACGGTTTCGCGGTTGTGGAATGCAGGTAGGCAGTGCATGAACTTCACGTTAGGGTTACCAGTAGCACGGATAACGTTCATGTTGATTTGGTAAGGCTTAAGCAGCTTAATGCGCTCTTCCCATACGTTTGCTGGTTCGCCCATCGATACCCAAACATCGGTGTAAACGAAGTCGCAGCCTTTAGCTCCTTCTTTAACATCTTCGGTAAGGGTGATTTTAGCGCCGGTTTCCTTGGCAATCTCGCGGCATTTAGCAACGAGTTCTTCCTCGGGCCAGCATTGCTTTGGAGCAACAGCGCGGAAGTCCATGCCCATCTTAGCGGCACCAACCATTAGGGAGTTACCCATGTTGTTGCGGGCATCGCCAAAGTAGGCAAAGGTAACCTTGTTAAGAGGCTTGTCGGTATGCTCGCGCATGGTTAGAAAGTCGGCCAAGATTTGAGTTGGGTGGAACTCGGTGGTAAGGCCATTCCATACGGGTACGCCAGAGTATTGAGCAAGTGTCTCAACGATCTCCTGAGAGTAGCCACGGTATTCGATACCATCGTACATGCGGCCAAGAACGCGAGCGGTATCCTTCATCGACTCCTTCTTGCCCATTTGCGAGCCGGCAGGGCCAAGGTAGGTTACATGAGCACCTTGATCCATGGCGCCTACTTCGAATGCGCAGCGGGTGCGGGTAGAGTCCTTCTCGAAAAGAAGCACAATGTTCTTACCCTTCATGGTTGGTTGTTCGGTTCCAGCATACTTTGCCTTTTTAAGGTCAGCTGCCAAATTCAACAGGTAGTCGATTTCTTTTGGTGTGAAATCAAGAAGCTTAAGGAAACTCCTATTACGCAAGTTAAATGCCATATCATTAATTTTTAAGGTAAATCGTTTCGCCTATGCAAGTAAGCAAATTGTTACGACCTACGCCATTTTACATGTCAATAATTTTATGCCGCCCTAGACGCTAATCGGCGTGCAAGGACGATTGCTTTGCGGTGCCGAGTATGCCTAGCAGCTACAGCCAATTGGCTTATCCTCGGTGTCGTACTCCATGGTGATCTTGGAGCCGTACTTCTTATCCTCGAGCTTGGTTGCCTCGGTGATAATGCTCTTTTCGCCGCCCAACTCGATGAACTTAAGCGCTGCACGAATCTTAGGAGCCATGCTACCCTCGCCAAACATGCCCATGTCGAGGTACTTCTTGGTGTCGGCATGGTTTAGGAATTCGGCAATTTGCTGGTTAGGTTTCTTGTAGTTGAGGTAGATGAAGGGCACATCGGTGAGGATGTAGAATTCGTTGGCCTTGATGTTGGAGGCCAGAAGCGCCGATGCGGAGTCCTTGTCGATAACTGCCTCGGCTGCGCGAAGAGTGTCTGCCTCGTCGTAGTAAACGGGAATGCCACCACCGCCCGATGCGATGACGATGAAGCCTTGGTCGGCCATGCTCTCGATCACCCTCTCGTTGAGGATGCCCTTAGGGGTTGGCGATGGAACCACGCGGCGCCATCCGCTGCCGGTATCCTTTACCTCTTCCTTGAAAACCCATCCCTTGCTGGCGGCCAACTTGTCGGCAGCCTCTTTCGAGTAGATGCGGCCAACACGCTTGGTGGGGTTAGAGAAGGCGGTGTCGTTGATATCTACCAGTACCGGGGTTACCAGCGTAACCACCTCGCGCTTGATGTTGTGCTTGTGCAGCACGTTGCGTAGGGCGCGCTCTATGATGTAGCCAATGGAGCCCTGGGTGTCGGCGACGCAAACGTCCAGCGGCATTTGGGGGAGGTTGTACACCTGCTCGCCGGCGTCGTTCTGGAGTAGCGCGTTGCCTACCTGTGGGCCATTGCCGTGGCTTATTACCAGATTGTAGCCCTGGCGAAGTAGGAATACAATGTTTTCTAGGGTGTCGGTTGCATTTTGCTCCTGCTCTTCGATGGTTCCCTGCTGGTTGCCCCGAAGCAGCGCATTGCCGCCTAGTGCAATCACAGCTAGCTTTTTTGTACTCATATATTTATTTCGTAATAGTTGTTATATAGGTCGTTATTAAGCCGAACAAGCGCCCTACGGAGCGCCAGTTCGAGTGGAGACCTACATCATCCACCGAACGCCAAAATTATATTTTTTTAACTTCATACAATATGATTTTGAAAATAATTGAAGAAAAAATCGATGATTTTATAGCTTGATGCTGGCTGTAAGGCTATAAATCGATATTCAACTTGGGTTAAATCGGAAAAATCAAAAGTAAAAATGGCGAATTGTTGCTGTTTTTGATGATTAAAGCGAGTAACGGGGTGTTTTGTTTCTTTGTATAATCAGTGTGAAATCGCGTTGCCCGTCTTTTTTCTAATCGGGAAAGAGTGTACATTCGTGTTGGCTTACGTAAGGTTGACACGCTTGTAGTCCTGTATCAGCGATCTTTATTGGTCCTCGGATTTTTTTGAATTGTAACGGCTGCGGTAGGCAGCCACTGTTGCGCAGGATCAACCCCGATAGGCTATTTTTTAATACGCATCACTTCCTTATACGCTAAGGTTTTACTTATAATCATGGAAACACTATTAGAATTGGATTACGTTACGCTTTCGTACGTAGCAGAGAAGAAATGTTTGGTTCAAACATGGAAGAAGTTTTGTACCACCGAGGAGTACAAGCATGGGCAGGAGAAGAGCCTGGAATTTGTTGTTGCCAAGGGCTGCAAGGGCTTTGTTAGCGACACCACCCATGCTGGCCTGCTGAAGCCTGAGGCCACTAGTTGGGCTGGCGAGGTCTTTGTTCCAAAGCTGAAGGCGGCGGGCATCGGCAACGTGGAGGTGGTGCTGCCCCAGAGCGCATTCACTAAGATGACCCTGATGAGCATCGAAAAGGATGCCGTAGGCTACATGCGCTACTACGGGTCGTTGGAGAGCGCTATGGAAGTGCTATAGCTGATTCGGCAAAAATGTTGAGCCCCCGCTGCTAGGTAATGCCTAGGGCGGGGGCTTTTTTTGTTCCGTAACGAATCGGGTGGGGCTGTAGATGTGATGGGTAGATTCTATGCTCATAGCCGTCAGGCCAAGAAAAAAGGATTCTGCTAGCAGTATTGTATGTTCTAGTACGACCCGTATCGGGTCGGTATGGTTGCCATGCTTCGATCTACAAACCTTAAATCCCTCTGGGATTTTTCGAACGAAAGTATAATGCCATAGGCATTAAAGGTTTGTAGATAGGGGCGTCATTCTGGAACCACGACTCCGGAGGAGTCGAACATTATGGATTAAACCTTAGCCTGACGGCTATGAGACTCTATGCTACTCCTGAGCATTATCGTATAATGGCGGCTAATCTACAATCTCTACGGATTGCTGCCTAACCTCCACCCTGCTGCATTAGTTAAAGGTAGTAGGGGCAGGGTTGTTGCTTTTCCCGTATGCTTAGGGGCTGATGCAAAAAAGCAGAGGATGCGCTGGGCATCCTCTGCTTGTAGGTATGTCGTTAAGGCGGTGCTACGCCATCTTGTAGACAAAGGCGTTGATGTTCATTCCTGCGCCAACCGAGGCAACAACCACGGTGTCGCCCTTCTTGATTTCGTGGGGGGCGAGCTGGCCCTTCACGATGAGGTCGAGCAGCGTGGGTACGGTGGCCACCGACGAGTTGCCCAGCCACGAGATGGTCATCGGCATTACGTCGGCCGGTGGGGTCATGTCGTAGAGGCTGTAGAGGCGGTCGAGGATGGCGTCGTCCATCTTGCCGTTGGCCTGGTGGATGAGCACCTTGCTGATGTCGGAGAGCTGCAGGTTGGCCGCGTCGAGGCAGTCCTTGATGGCCTGGGGCACATGCTCGAGGGCGTACATGTACAGCCTACGCCCGTTCATGCGGATGTAGAGGTTGCCTGTAGCCTCGTACTCGGCGGGGTTGAGCGAGGGGCCCATCTGGAGCATCTTGGAGTAGAGGAAGGTGTCGGAGCGGGTCTTGTGGACCAGCATGCCCACGGGCTCGTCGCTGGGCCTAGCCTCGAGGATCACGGCGCCGGCGCCATCGGCAAAGATCATGCGGTCGCGGTCGTGCGGATCCGATATGCGCGAGAGGGTGTCGCCACCGGCTACCAGGATGCGCTTGGCGTCGCCCGAGCGCAGGTAGTAGTTGGCCTGGATCATGGCCTGCACCCATCCGGGGCAGCCGAAGGGAACGTCGTAGGCTACCGTTGCGGGGTTCTTGATGCCCAGCAGGTGCTTCACGCGGGCGGCCACGCAGGGCACGATGTCCACGCGGTTGCTGCCGGGCAGCACGTCGCCGTAGTTGTGGGCTACAATCACGTAGTCGAGCGTTTCGGGGTCGATGCCGGCTGCCTCGATGGCCCTGGCGGAGGCCAGGTGTACGATGTCGGAGGTCAGCTGGTCATCGGCGACGTAGCGGCGCTCGGCGATGGTGGTTATCTCCAAAAACTTCTGGATGATCTCCTCGTTGCTCTTGTCGAGCGGCTGGTGGTCGTTGCCGTAGAACTGGCAGCCCAAAAATTCCTCATTCTTCACAACTCGCTCGGGGAGGTAGCTCCCCGTTCCGGTAATGACGCTGTAGATCGTTTGGTTCATATGGTAAATATAAATCTTGTTACATACGGATTGCCGTATCAATCGAACCGTTCCCAACTAAATTAAAGCCTGCCCGTGCTGAGGGCGGAATTCCCGATGATAGGCCCGCAGGCCGGCGGGCGAAGGTACTGTTTTTTCTCTGAAAACCGGATTTGCCCTTGGCCACATCCGCGGAGGCTGCCCGAAATTGGACCGATGGTTTAGCAAAAAATGGCTTTTGTATTAAAAATAACGGTAAAAAATAGGAATACATGTAAAAAATACTACTTTAGCGGTTGGTTGATATAAAATAATACTAAATCCAACAGCCAATGAAAAATGAGTATTCGCAGGTTATTGCCAAGGAGGTGCTCGACAAGGTGAATGCCCACCTTAAGGAATGCTACACGCTACTAAAGCCCTCCTGCGTGGAGCTAACTCCCAGCCAACGGGAGGAACTGCCCAAACTGGGCACTAGGAATACGGGTAAGGTGAGCAGCATCACCAACGAGATGAACGTGGCTCCCGAGTACGCCCCAATCATGTTTGACATGGTTGAGGTGAATAAGGACTTTAAGGTGATAACCGACTTGTCTACCGTCGCCTTAAGTATCACCAACCTCCAGATGCTGGTCGATGACACCCTAACCGTTGCCGGAAGCGAAGCCTTCCTGGGCTGCATGGAGTACTACAGCTCCGTTAAGCATTTTGCTTCGCGGAACGATCCTAAGGCTAAGGCCATTTACGAGCGGCTTAAGCCAATGTTTACCCCACAAGTGGCTAAAAAGAAAAAGGACGAGCAAAAGCCAACGAAGTAGAGCCATCTACCGCGCCAACAGAGTTCCGATAGCACCTCGCTACCGGAACTTTTTGTTGGTACCCTTTCCCGGTTGGCAGCGTAGGCTGCAAATAGCAGGGTGCAGGCTGCAAATAGCAGGGTGCAGGCTGCAAATAGCAGGGTAGAGGCTGCAAAAAGCAGGGTAGAGGCTGCAAAGAGCAGGGTAGAGGCTGCAAAGAGCAGGGTGCAGGCTGCAAAAAGCAGGGTGCAGGCTGCAAAGAGCAGGGTGTAGGCTGCAAATAGCAGGGTAGAGGCTGCAAAGAGCAGGGTAGAGGCTGCAAATAGCAGGGTGTAGGCTGCAAATTGCAGGGTACAGGTTGCCCTTAACGACTTTTTCTTGGCTAGCAGGAACAAGCATCCCGAAAAGCAGTTACTTTAATCTGCCCCGATAGAGCTGATGGGGGCAATCGTTATCGCCGCATCAGGATTTGCGGGGTTTGGAGTAATGGTTAAACGATATTTAAGCTATCACACGAAATCCGCTGTTAAAACCACTGACAATTTTTACTACTTTTGAGCGGCTATTGGGCTAGCCATACGCGGCCCAATAGGCAGGTGTACCGCCCGAGTGAATACCGGAATACGGGTTTGGCAGCATTGCTCGTACGGCAGCGGGCAAATTCATACAAACAATACACAATCCTGCTGTATCCCCCCAGCCATATAGCTGTAAGGTTGGCTGCGCAGGCAGAGCAATAGAGGTTTTTCTAATTCATAATTGCATTTACATGAATTTCACACACGAAGTAGAAGGAATGATTTGCGTTGCACAAGGTGCAAATCATGGTCCTGCACCCATCCCCGAAGAGGGCAAGTGGGTAAAGGCAAAGGAAGTGAAAGATATTTCGGGCTTAACGCACGGTGTGGGCTGGTGTGCCCCACAGCAGGGTGCCTGCAAGCTAACCCTAAACGTTAAGGAAGGTATCATCCAGGAGGCGTTGGTAGAAACGCTAGGCTGTACCGGTATGACCCACTCTGCGGCGATGGCCTCCGAGATCCTACCCGGAAAAACCATCCTAGAGGCGCTAAATACCGACCTCGTGTGCGATGCCATCAACACGGCCATGCGCGAGCTTTTCCTTCAGATTGTTTACGGTCGTACCCAAACCGCCTTCTCGGAAGGGGGCCTTCCTATTGGTGCTGGGCTCGAAGATTTGGGCAAGGGGCTTCGTAGCGTAACCGGAACCATGTACGGAACCGTAGCAAAGGGATCTCGCTACCTGGAGATCGCCGAAGGCTACGTAACCAAAATAGGTCTTGACGCCAATAGCGAGATCATCGGCTACGAGTTTGTAAACCTAGGCCGCATGATGGACATGATTAAGGGCGGTACCGACGCAACCGAAGCCCTTAAGAAGGCATCGGGTAAGTATGGCCGCATGGAAGAGGCGGTAAAAGTTATAGATCCACGTAAAGAATAGGAGGAAACAAGAATGGCATTATTTGAGAGCTACGATAGACGTATTGCACAAATCAACAAGGTGCTCAACTCCTATGGAATTTCCTCGGTAGAGGAGGCTAAAGCAATATGCGATGCCAAGGGAGTGGACGTGTACACAATTGTAAAGGATATTCAACCAATTGCCTTCGAAAATGCATCGTGGGCCTACATCGTAGGTGCTGCCATTGCCATTAAGAAGGGCCAAACCAACGCGTCGGAAATTGCTGCAACGCTAGGTGAAGGGCTTCAGGCATTCTGTATCCCTGGTTCGGTAGCCGACGACCGTAAGGTTGGTCTTGGCCACGGCAACCTAGCCGCCATGCTGCTTCGCGAAGAAACCAAGTGCTTTGCATTCCTAGCCGGCCACGAATCGTTTGCCGCTGCCGAAGGTGCAATTGGTATCGCCAAGTCGGCCAACCGGGTTCGCAAGGAGCCATTGCGCGTTATCCTTAACGGTTTGGGTAAGGATGCTGCAAAGATCATTGCCCGCGTTAACGGCTTTACCTACGTTCAAACCCAGTTCGACTACGCAACCGGCGAGCTTAAGGAGGTTAACCGCATCGCCTACTCGAATGGCGAAAAGGCAAAGGTAAACTGCTACGGTGCCGACGATGTGCGCGAAGGTGTTTCGATTATGCACCACGAGGGTGTTGATGTTTCGATCACCGGAAACTCTACCAACCCAACCCGCTTCCAGCACCCTGTAGCGGGTACGTACAAGAAGGAGTGCTTCGAGCAAGGTAAAAAGTACTTCTCGGTAGCATCGGGCGGTGGTACAGGTCGTACGCTCCACCCCGACAACATGGCTGCAGGTCCTGCTTCTTACGGCATGACCGACACCATGGGACGCATGCACTCCGACGCTCAGTTTGCAGGTTCGTCATCGGTACCCGCACACGTAGAGATGATGGGGCTTATCGGTATGGGCAATAACCCAATGGTAGGCGCTTCGGTTGCCGTTGCTGTTGCTGTTTCGCAAGCTTAAGCGAATGATCGTTTTTTAAAGTTAGATGATGATAGTTTAACTTGAAAGGCCTGGCAAATTCTATATTTGCTAGGCCTTTCTCTTTAGTAAGACTACTGATGTTCAAACGTGGGCCTTCGCCCCGCTGAGTGGAGCGTCCTCGCTCCGCTTAGGTAGCCAAGGCTTCCAACTTTTAAAAGATGAAATTGGTAAAATAGAGGCTGTCCATTATTATTTGGACAGCCTCTTTAATTTCATGGAATTTCTGATGCGGCTTATACTTTGTCAACCGCAGTCATTTGTAGGTTGTAGAAGGACGTATTAAGATATTGTACTTACAACCTGAAACCATGAAATTTAAAGACAACCAGATCTGACCAAGAAAACTTTCTTTTATGCTTTAAATGATTGCTACTTGTTCCCTTTCCAAACAGAGTCGATCAACCCCTGAATCCCATTTGCTGTAATAAAGTCAAATAGTTTTACGAGCAATGGAAAAAGTAGGATTATGATGACTATGGCAATAGCTAGTATGGCTACCATTGCAAAAATGACCAACCTCCTTAGCTTCGGGTCCCTAAGGTATTTGCTAATCAACTCCCTCTTAAAATCGTGATGCCTCGAATGGTAATGTGAGTTGTGATGATCATCATCATGGTCAAAAAAGTTATCATCCCTACCATAATGGTCATGATCGTGACTATGGTGCTTACGTCCATATTCAGAAAAATCATTGAATCCCATGATTATAACGTTTAATAAAAATAAGTAATAGGAAAGCCTTGCTACAAGTAATACGAATGCTGTAATGGTAGAGTACCTACCATTAACTTGTAGTAAAAAAAGGATGAATTACAAAAACTTTGGTGGCTGCCAAATGCTTGATGAAAAGCAATCTTCTTCTAGGACAGAAACTAAACGGGGCGATTTTTCGATACTCGAAAGATATCTACTTAGATCCATTTTTGTGGGATCAACAAAAAAACACTCATCACAATTTGCGGTATGCGTGCTATCTAGCTGGAGCAAGGAGCTGGAGCATTCTCGCTGTTCACATTCTTTGCTAGGTGAGAGCGTGCAACAAATAAAACCACAATCAGCCAGAATTAGAACGAAGCTGAGCGCTAAAAATAGGAAGGATATTTGTTTTACGGCATTTCTCATATAAAAATCGTGCTCACCTTATATCTAACATAGGGCTGCAAATATATAATAGAATGAAAAGATATTACATCAAGATGTCTGCAAGAAAGTAAAATTCAATGCAAACTAACACTTATATCGGCTTACAAGGCGATGTGAGGTATTGTAAAGCAAAACATCCTTGTTCGGCTGAGGTTTTCGCCCATTGCCGAATCTATTCTGCAGGCTATAGCCTGCTATGATAGAGCTGCCGAAGGCTGGAGCCTTCGCCCAACGGAGCGTCCTCGCCCCGCTTGGGTAGCCAAGGCTTCCAGCCTGTTACTAATGCGGCCAGCGGCCGCAAAAAGCAAAAGCGTAGGCAGAGCCTACGCTTAACTCGGGACTTTTTTTAGCTAGCAGGAACAAGCATCCCGAAAAGCTGCTACTTTAGCTCGCCCTGTCCGGTGGTGGCTCCTACCTTCGCCGAATGGGGTACGCCTGACCGCGTAGATGAAAACAAAACCATGATAGGAATGAGAACCATAGACATCAACAGCTGGAAAAGAAGGGAGCACTTCCGCTTTTTCTCCAAAATGGCCAGCCCCTTCTTTGGGGTGGTAACGGAGGTCGACTGCACCCGCTGCTACGACAGCGCCAGGGCAAGCGGGAGGTCCTTCTTTGCAAGCTACCTGCACAAGTCGATGATCGCGGTAAATGCCGTAGAGGAGCTGCGGTATAGAATCGTAGGCGACGAGGTTGTAGCGTTCGATGTTATACACGCGGGGACAACCGTAGGCCGCGAAGATGGCACCTTTGGCTTTGCGTTTGTAAACTTCTCGGCCGATTTTGACACCTTCAACGCCGAGCTGCAAAAAGAAATAGAGGAGGTAAAGAGCACCTCGGGGCTTCGGCTTAACAACGACGATCTGAAGACGAACCTTATTCGCCACTCAACCATCCCCTGGAATTCGTTTAGCGGCCTGCTGCACCCTACCAACTTCGATCCGAAAGAGTCGGTCCCCAAAATTACCTTTGGCAAGTTCGCAATCCGCGAAGGGCGAAAGATGCTTCCGGTGTCGGTTGAGGCCCACCACGGCTTGGCCGATGGCTTTCATTTGGCGCAATACTTCAGCGAGTTTCAGGCCCAACTTGATGCGGAGTAGCTGGGGCGGGAGCCCCGCAGAGGGGAGGCTCACCGGCGCTTGTAGCCATGCCGCAAAGAGGAACGAATATATTTTAAACGGTCGATAATTAACAAGTGCGATAGCCGAATGGATAGGACATTCTTGAAGTTTTATGCTGATTCAACACGGTACAACTTGGCATTTTCGGTGCTGTGCTTTGTGGTAGTGAGCCCGCTCGCCGGCCTTGTATCGCTGCCAACATTCGGGTTGGCCGTTGGACTGCTTTGCTACAGGAAGTTTCATGGCCACCAGTACTACTTCTACTACAACCTGGGGATAACCAAGCGGCGGCTGATTGCCAAATCGGTGGCGGTTAACCTGGCGATTGCGCTTCCCGGACTACTTGTGCTGCTAATAATGTACCTGAATGAGTGAACTCGTAGTAGGTAAGCTGTCCAAGGCGTTCAATGGGCACGAGGTGCTGTCCGACATTTCGCTCCACCTAAAAACGGGTGAGATTTTGGGCATCTTTGGCCGTAACGGTTGTGGGAAGTCGACGTTGCTAAAGATTCTATTCGGCACCCTATCCGCCGACGATGAACGTATCTGGGTTGACAACGAGCGCTTCAGTACGTCGAGGAATATCGAGTTGATGAAGATCTCGTACCTGCCCCAGGAAAGCTTTTTGCCCAGCGATTTAAGGGTGAGGGATGTAATTCCGCTATACTATAAGGATGGAGATGTGCAGGACAAACTTTTCTACGACCCCCGGATAGCCAAGATTGAGCGGCAGCAGGTAGGAACCCTATCGTTGGGCGAGCGGCGGTACTTCGAGATTTTGCTGATTTCGAGATTGCCTCACCAATTCATGCTGCTCGACGAACCCTTTTCGATGGTCGAACCCTTATACCAAGACTCCATAAAAGCGCTGCTGCTCCAGCTGAAAAACGAAAAGGGGATACTAATCACCGACCACTACTACCGCGATGTTCTCGCAATTTCGGATCGTAAAATGCTGATAGCGGATGGCCGTGCCATTGAGGTTGACAATGAAGCCGACCTGATGAGGAATGGATATTTGCCCATCCGCTGAGCGCCCTCGAACCTGGCTTTCCCCCCCCGTTCGGATGAGGCTTCAGCATCAAGCCTGCAATAGCAGAGCTGACGAGTATGGGAATCTTTGCCTAGCGAAGGAACTTCACGTATAAGCACATCTAGGCGCAGCCGTACCAGCAGCTGCGCTTGTTTTTTACTACTTTTGGGTGGCGGACGAGAGGCTGCCAAACTTTTTTCGAATCGATAAATAAGTAAGTTGATGGAAAATATAGAGGTTAAGCGGGCATCGGTAAACGACATAGAAGCACTGCAGGCAATTGGGCGGCAAACCTTTTTCGAGACATTCTCGGCCGAGAACACGGCAGAGGATATGCAAAAGTACCTAAGCGAAGGCTTCTCCGACAAGAAGCTGGCCGCCGAGCTTGGCGACCCCAACTCGGAGTTCTACCTTGCGCTGCTCGACGGTAGCGTAATTGGGTATCTGAAGTTGAACTACGGCCCGTCGCAAACCGAGATAAAGGATAGCGAAGCGCTAGAGATAGAGCGAATTTACGTGCTGAAGGAATTCCACGGGAAAAAGGTGGGGCAGCTGCTCTACGCGAAGGCCATGCAGGTGGCCCAGCAGATGAACGCCAGCTACGTGTGGCTGGGCGTATGGGAGAAGAATCCGAGGGCAATTAACTTCTACCGCAAAAATGGCTTTGTGGAGTTCGACAAGCACGTCTTCCAGCTGGGCAACGACGAGCAGACCGACATCATGATGAAGCGGCCGCTGAAAAGTAGGTAAGGAATATTGTAGCGGCAACTCCAACGGAGAATGATAGTAAATACATATAGTATGGCGGATAGCGTAAAAAGGTATAGTACGATTGGATGTTGTGGAATTGACTGTGGATTGTGCCCTCGGTTTCATACCAAGGGAGCTTCGGTTTGTCCTGGTTGTTGTGGTGAGGGTTTTAGGGAGAAGCACCCCTCGTGTGGCGTGGCTACGTGCTGTGCAAGCAAGCGGGGACTCGAAACGTGCGCTGATTGTGGCGATTTCCCCTGCCATCGATTCAAAACCGAGAGTGCGGGAGCCGATTCCTTTGTCACGCACCGAAAGATGCTGCCCAACTTGGACTTTATTAAGGAAAATGGAATCGAGCTTTTTGTAGATCAGCAGCAGATGCGGGTTGATATCCTCACCGATTTCCTCCAGAAGTGCGACGATGGGCGTTCCAAAAGCTTCTACTGTATCAACTGCGCACTACTGCCCATCGGTGAGTTGCAGGATAGCCATAGATATATGGTTTCACTCGGAGATTTGGTAGATACAAAAGAAAAGAGCAAAAGGCTAGAGAACTACTTACAGATTATAGCAAAGGATTTGATGGTTGATCTGAAGCTGATCCGTAAGAAGTAAAACATCTTCCATCTTTACGCAATAGCTTATGTCTTAAAAATGGGAAAGAAGTATAGCCCTTGGCTCGGCGGCATGAGCCCCATTTCGTTCTGGTTGCAATGCCGTCAAACAGAAATAGCAGTTTTAAACTGCAAAGAATTGGAGTGTTATTAGCGTGCATTTTGATTGCAGCCTATAGGCTACTTAATAAAGTTGAAGTTATAACCTTCGGTTAGCCTTGGAAGACGAATACATCACTCTTCGGCAGTCATACCTGATTCACCAGTCACCAGCATGTCTAACATCTAACGTCTGAACTGTCTACGTATTTTCCCCATCCCAAAATATTCAGTGATTTCCACCTTGAAAATCGAATTCCGTAGTTGTAAATTGAGCAGATTAAATGTTTTATCGGACAGGTAGATCGCAGCAGGAGTAAATTCACCCTCTGACTAGGAGATGGCTCCCGCAAAGTGGGGTCGCCGATGAACAAAATCCTTAAAGTCAAAAGTTATGGAGACAAAAACAATTTTTTTCAGCTCGTTAGATTCTATTCTGAACGGACGTTCGCTACTAAAGCAGGGTAACACCGTAGATCCCCACTCCACCTACATCCAAAACTATGTACAGGTGTGCAACTACGTATCGTCGGTAAACAAGAGTGAACTACCCGTACTAAGGAAGGCACCTGCCCATTGGGATGAGTATCAGAAGAGCCTGATCGATGCAAAGGCAGCCTCCATTAAGTGGGTCAACGAGATTGCGGCCAATTTAAAGGAACTCCCCACGGAGCTGATGGATTCGAATGAGGATGTTTTAGACCTCTTCCAAAAGGCGATTGATCATTGTGATAAGCTGATCATAGACCCAACTGACGAGTTTGCCCGTAAAAAGCTCAAGCAGGATATTAACAACAGCCTAGAGGAGATACACGACCTCTCCCAAAAAATAGAGAGGGTGATTCAGCGAATGAGCGAATTCAGGGATACCCTTCCCCAGCAGGCGGCCAACCTGCAGCATATTGCAGATCTGGCAATGCAGGACGAAAAAGTGGACAAGGACAAAATCGAGGAGCTGCAAAAGAAGATTGGCGAAATTAAGTCTGAAATTAGCAGTTTGACGGGGGCAATCGTTGGGCTCTCAATAGCTCTAGGTGCTTCGATTATTCTTTCGGTGGTGGCCGTGGCGGTGGCCGGACCAATCGGTATGCTCACCTGGATATTTACGGGAGCAGCAGCGGCAGTTGCGACAACCTATATTGTAATCGACTCCATTAAGCTTAACACCCTGAAACAGGAGGTTAAGGCTTTGCAGCATGATATGGACGATTACACCGCCGATGTTGCCACCCTGCAGGTGGTTGCAAAAACGTTCCAGGAGCTGGCCGAGCAGGCAATAGCAGTTGAGGATAACATGAAGTATATTCTGGATATCTGGAAGGCGCTCGATTACGACTTGACTCAGATCTCCAAGGAGATTGAGAAGTCGGGTGAGAAATACAGTTCTCAGGATTGGGCTGGTGTAAAGACCGGATTCCAGAACGCAACTACGTTATGGAAGCAATTCCAGGAGGAGGTAAAGCTTTGCAGCCTTGAGGAGATGAGCGGCAATACCGCCAAACTCGATATCGGAATGTCGAGCGAGGAGGTGAAGCAGCAGCTGGATGCAGGTAAGAATGTCGAGCTTATTGAATACTTGACAGCTTAGCAATGCGCCTGCAACGCTGTCCGTACTACTATTCGTCTGAGGCTCCTGCCCATAGATGTCATGCTACGCGGAAAACTTCCCTAAATGCGATCATGCCGGACGAAAGTCCCTGTATCTCCTAAGAGATAGCACTCCATGTTTTGATCTTAATATGTCATAAGGCAGCACCCGAATGGAGTGCTGCCTTTGCTCTAAGTAGGAGTAGGAGCTTGCTACTGCTTTACCTCAATTCGAGGATCTTCCTTAAAGTATCCGTATAGCTGCTGCGTGCCGTCTGTTCCCCTCTTGTAAACTTCGAAGCAGAAGTGGTATGCCTCAGAGCCTCTATTTTCTATGGCTGCATCAACGAATGGGAATGTTCTAGTTTCAGAAACGAGCGTGAGAGGATCCTTCCGGGATGGAACTTTTACCTCTTTTTGGTAGTTGTGATAGCTGGTGGTGGTGTTGTAAAACACATTCTCGTCCCCGAAAATCTTATAGATGTAGGCGGCATGATCCATGTTAGAGGTTTCGGACTGTGAGGCCCAGCAAATATGGTCACCCACCTGTGCATTTACCTTTAGGTCCGTTGTGCCCGAGTACATGCTGCTGTTGTAGGTAGCAACCATGTATATTGGATTAAATGGAACCGTTTTTTTAGGATCGTTAGGATCTGGAACTTGCCTGGTGTTTATCATTGTAGGGTTGTTCGGATCTTTGGAAATGGCATACCACTCTGGATGGTCGATAATGGCTTGCGTGTCGATGGTGGTATTCACGTAGAGAATTTGTTGCGTAGACTTTAGCGCCAACATGTCGCGAATTTCATTGTTTTCTGCCTCTTTTCTAATCATGGCTAATTCGTTTTATATTTTGCCTACTCGTGGGTTTTTCGGCACCGACCACCTCGTCTTTTTGGGGATTGGGTGTAGCCCAACTTGTTGTATTCATTTTTTTGTGAGCTAAATGTACATCGGTAGTTTTCGATATGTCAATAGAATAGAGGTTAACGGATGTGTGTATTGCCTAAATAATGCAATACAATATATTGCACTTTGTCTTTTTTTGTTTGATAGTTAGGCTGAGATTTTGGTGATTCTCGCTGGGCATACGCTTTTGTTATGCTCCCGTTGTCAAGGCTTTCTTCCTGTTATGGTCAGTGTAAGTTTTCACTTAGCAAAGCGATGTTGGTACGGTTGGCATTTTATATATTTACTTCATTAAAATGTTGTACCAAAACATCTCATCCATGCTAGAAATTCCCGAATCGAAAACCATTAGTCGGCAGGCCAGCGAAACCTTAACCGGAAGAACGATTACCGAGGTGGTTAACGCCACCAGCCCCCATAAGTTTGCCTTCTATAGCGGCGATCCTACGGCTTATGGGGCGCTGCTCATCGGCAGAACGGTTGTATCAACCCGAGGGCACGGCATGTTTGCCGATATCTGCCTCGATGGCGATGCCACCATTACAATTGGCGATGGCACCAACATGCGCTACTATGTACCCTCAGAGCCACGCCCTGCCAAGCACCAGCTGCTGCTTGGGCTCGACGATGGTAGCAGCCTTGCCTTTACCGTTGCCATGTACGGCAGCATCTGCGCCTACAGGGGAGCGCTCGATAGCAAGTACCACCAGCGTAGCCTCGGCAGCATCTCTCCGCTCGACGATGCCTTTGATGAGCAGCTCTTCGAAAACATTTTTAGGAGTACCACCAAGGATTTGTCGATGAAGGCGCTTCTGGCAACCGAGCAGCGTATTCCCGGATTGGGGAACGGTGTTTTGCAGGATATCCTCTTTAATGCGGGTGTTCATCCTAAGCGGAAGAAATCTACGCTCTCCGACTTTCAGAAGGCGGAACTCTTCCATTGCCTGAAGGTGACGTTGCAAAATATGACCGATAGGGGAGGGCGCGATACCGAAAAGGATCTCTTCGGAAATCCCGGAGGGTACAAAAGCGTGCTGTCGAAAAACACCTATTCGGCTCCATGCCCCAATTGTGGCGATACCATTATTAAGGAGGCCTACTTGGGCGGTACCATATACTATTGTCCCACTTGCCAGCCGCTACTCAAATAGGAACTCCGGTATTTTAAGAGCATTGGTCGACTTTTGGTATTTCACATCATCTAACTCCTTATTTATTCGTTTAGTTCTTCAGTAACATGGAAGATATCAACATCGCCTCTTTTTTTGGAAGCCTTTTGCCGCGTAGAAACGAATTTATACCTTACTTTGTAGCATATAAATAAAAAGGAGCATTAGCCCGAATGAGTACGAAAGAGAAAACCACTAAGAAAGAGACCGCTAAAAAGGAGAATCAAGTCGCCGAAAACCACATGGATGGGCGCTACAGCTTTATTGTAGGCATCTTTATCCTTTTCTTTGCTGCCTACCTGCTGCTGGCTATCGTTTCCTACTTCTTCACCTGGGAGAGCGACCAGAGCTTCATCTGGCAAAAGGTATTTTCGAGTAGCCTGATATCTGTCGATAACTGGACTGGAAAGGTGGGTGCCTTCCTTTCGAATGCCCTCGTGAATAAGGGCTTTGGCATATCTGCTATTGGCTTTCCGTTTATCATGGCGCTCATCGGGCTCCGCGTGCTTAAGTTCCGCCCTTATCCATTTCGCAAGACGTTGCGGACCCTAGTCCTAGGGATTATCCTACTGTCGGTAATTCTGGGCTTTGCCTTTGGCGAGGCAAAGGGAACCTTGGGTAGTGGGCTAGGCGGCGAGCATGGCTACTTCGTTAGCAAGTGGATGTCTGCCTTTATCGGCAAACTGGGAACTTTCTTTGTCCTGCTGTTTGTAAGCATTATCTACGCCATCTCCATCAACCGTAATACCATTTTTTATATAAATAAGACGGTGGTGGCTGTTGCCGATCTGTTTAGGTCGAAACCTGCAACTCCTTTAACCGAATCGTTCGAAGAGGAGGAATCGGTAGAGGAGGAGGTAGAGGTCCGTAACGAAGAGCCAAAGCAAAAGCCAGCGGTAAAGGATACCCAGATTGTTCGTGCTACCGAAACCGAGCAGGCAAAGGAAGCCACCTTCACCATTGTTCGCGACGAAGAGGAGGAGGAAGATTCCTACGAGCAGGAGGATGTTAACGAACAGGAAGAGGTAAACAAATCTGTCGCCTTCCCTTACAACGGGGCTGTTGTGCCTCCTTTCGATATTGATGATAAACCAGTAGAACCGCTCACTCCAATACTGCTCGACGATAGCAAGGTGAAGTTTATGCTCGAGCAGACATCTGAGGAGAAGGATGCTGACGAAGACGTTATCAATAGTGAGCTGTACGATCCTACACTTGAACTTTCGTCGTACCAGCGTCCGCCTATCGAATTGCTCGAAGACTACAAGTCGAATTTCCGCGTTACCGAGGAGGAACTCATCGCCAACAAGGAAAAGATTGTAACCACGCTAGCCAATTATAAGATTCAAATCGATAGCATTAAGGCAACCACCGGTCCAACCGTTACGCTCTACGAGATTGTTCCGGCGCCGGGTGTTAAGATATCGAAGATTAAGAACCTTGAGGATGATATTGCCCTGAACCTTGCCGCGCTGGGTATCCGTATCATTGCGCCAATTCCCGGAAAGGGAACCATCGGTATCGAGGTGCCCAACCAGAAACCCGATGTGGTGTCGATGCTCTCCATCCTTAAGTCTGCAAAGTTTCAGGAGTCAAAGTTCGATTTGCCTATTGGTTTGGGTAAAACCATCTCCAACGAGAACTTTGTTGTCGATTTGGCAAAGATGCCCCACCTTTTGGTGGCTGGTGCAACCGGACAGGGTAAGTCGGTTGGTTTGAATGCCATTCTAACTTCGCTGCTCTACAAGAAGCACCCCTCGGAGTTGAAACTGGTGATGGTCGATCCTAAGAAGGTGGAGTTAACGCTCTACTCTAAGATTGAGCGCCACTTCCTAGCAATGATTCCCGATTCTGATGATGCCATTATTACCGATACGCAAAAGGTTATTTATACGCTTAACTCGCTTTGTATCGAGATGGACTCGCGCTACGACCTGCTCAAGAAGGCGCAGGTGCGCAACATCAAGGAGTATAACGAGAAGTTTGTATCGCGCCGCTTGAATCCGAACAACGGTCACCGATTCCTTCCATACATCGTGGTGGTTATCGACGAGTTTGCCGACCTGATTATGACGGCTGGTCGCGAGATTGAAACGCCTATTGCCCGTTTGGCTCAGCTGGCTCGTGCCATCGGCATTCACCTGGTGATTGCCACCCAGCGTCCAACCACCAATATTATTACGGGGGTAATTAAGGCTAACTTCCCTGCGCGTATCGCCTTTAGGGTAACCTCGATGATCGACTCGCGTACCATTCTTGATCAACCCGGAGCCAACCAGCTTATCGGTAGGGGTGATATGCTTATCTCAACAGGCAGCGATCTTACCCGCGTGCAATGCGCCTTTGTGGATACGCCCGAGGTGGAACGAATCACCGACTTTATTGGCAACCAACGAGCCTACTCTACTGCGTACCTGCTACCAGAGTACGTTCCCGAAGGGCAGGGCGATGCTGCTGCCAGCGTCGATCTCGACAAGCGCGATTCGCTGTTTGACGAGGCTGCTCGCCTTATTGTGCAGAATCAGCAGGGATCAACTTCGCTTATCCAGCGTAAGTTTAGCATTGGCTACAACCGTGCTGGTCGAATTGTCGATCAACTGGAGGCTGCCGGAATTATTGGACCATTCGAGGGTAGCAAGGCTCGTCAGGTGCTTATTACTGATGAGCTCAGCCTCGAACATATTCTAAACGACTTAGACAACAGATAGCATAAGATGAAACGAGCATGTTGGCTACGATGCAACCATAGCTGAACGTCGATATGCGAACTACATCCTTCGGCTCAAAAAACAAATTATTTTAGGATGAAAAAGTTACTATTCCTACTGTTAGCCATCGTTACAGGTGGTGCAGCGATGGCGCAAGATCGTCAAGCAAAGGAAATACTCGACAGGCTCTCGGAGAAAACGAGATCTTACAGCACCATAACTGCCGAGTTTACCATTTCAATCAACAATAGAAAGGATAAGGTAAAGGACACTCAGCAGGGCAAAATGCAGCTTAAGGGAAGCATGTTTAAAATATCGATGAAGGCTAGCGATATTTATAGCAATGGTCGTGTACGTTGGACTCACGTAAAGGAGGCTGCTGAGGTTAACCTTCAAAATGTAAATCCAAACGATCCCAGCATCCTTAATAATCCTGCGAAGCTATTCAACGCTTACCTTACCGATTTTAAGTATGCCTATAAGGGAACAAAAAAGGAGTCTGGAGTAAAGGTCCAGGAGATTCATCTTTTCCCAAAAGATCTTAAGGCTGCTTACTCGCAGGTTAAGTTAATGATCGAAGAAAGTACAGGAATGCCTAAAACTGTAATATACGTAGGGAAAGATGGTGTAACTTATACCGTCAGGTTTACAAGGATTACCCCTAATCTTTCTATGTCGAATGCAGAATTCGTATTTAACACTAAGGCGCATCCCAATGTCGAAGTTATCGACATGAGGTAAGTTCGCAACAATGCTACAAAGCAAGAGAGGCTGCCATCGTTGGCAGCCTCTCTTGCTTTGTAGCATTGTTGAGTATTACCAATGCCGATTTCGATGTGTTTCTCTTTTGTTGGGCTAAATGTTTGTTATTTAAATATTAGAAGATGGCATGTTGTGCTTGATGAATTTATATTAAAGATTGCTATTAAGCAAATGTTTGTTTGGGCTTATTAGCATTTGGAAATGGTTTTTATCTGTGGCCCTATCCCAATGTTTTACTGCTTTGGGGTGTGTTTTAACTTCATTTTAATGTGTTAATCTATTGGAATGAGAAGTTGTTAGTGTTGTTTTGCCGTACTCTGTATCAATACATTTGTACTTAATTAAATCGAATATCTATGTTTTGGTTTGAACTCTTAGTTGTTCTACTTGCAATATTTGTAGGAGCGAGGTTGGGAGGTATTGGTCTTGGTGTAATGGGTGCCATAGGCTTGGCCATCCTTACTTTTGGTTTTCATCTTCAACCAACAGTTCCTCCTATTGATGTAATGTTGATGATTGTCGCAGTTGTTACCGCTGCTGGAGCATTACAGGCTGCAGGAGGATTGGATTACTTGGTGCATTTGGCCGAAAAAGCATTGCGAAAAAATCCTAAGCAAATTACTTTTTTAGGACCTTTTGTTACCTATGTTTTTACCCTTGTTGCAGGAACTGGGCACGTTTCCTATTCGGTTCTTCCAGTAATCGCTGAGGTGGCTACCGATTCGAAAATACGACCTGAACGACCACTTTCCATATCTGTTATTGCATCGCAACAGGCGATTACAGCAAGTCCGATATCTGCAGCCACTGTGGCATTACTTGGCATGCTAACTCCTTTTGGAATTGGGCTTGCCGATATTCTTGCAATTTCTATTCCTGCAACGCTTACAGGTGTGTTTGTCGGAGCTTTGTTTGCATCGCGCATGGGCAAAGATCTTGATAGTGATCCTGAATACCTTAAGCGTTTGAACGATGGACTTGTAGAACCTCTTGGTAAAGATGAGGGAAGCAAGAATGTTCCTACAACCGCAAAGGTGTCGGTATGGCTATTCCTTTTGGGTGCTGTGCTTATTGTACTTTTCGGGTCATTCGATTTTTTACGACCAGAATGGATTGTAGATGGTAAGGCAACGCGTTTAGGCATGCCGGAAACAATAGAAATAATCATGCTTTCTATAGCAGCGCTAATACTGATTTTAGGGAAGGTTAATGTGGCAAAGGTGGGAAAAGGGTCTGTTTTTTCAGCAGGAATGCAGGCTGTTATTGCCATCTTTGGTATTGCATGGATGGGTGATACTTTCTTCAAGGGTAATATGCCATTTCTACAAAGTTCGTTGTTGTCGATGGTTACCACCTATCCTTGGCTTTTTGCCTTTGCGCTGTTTGTTTTATCGATTCTACTTTATAGCCAAGCCGCCACGGTTAGGGCATTAGTTCCTTTTGGTATTGGGCTTGGCTTACCTGCTGCTTCTATTATTGCAATGTTTCCAGCCGTAAACGGATACTTCTTTATCCCTAACTATCCGACAATTGTTGCTGCAATTAACTTCGACAGAACAGGGACAACCCGAATCGGGAAATATGTGCTGAATCATAGTTTTATGATTCCAGGTTTAGTGGCTACGGCAGTAGCTATTGCTGTTGGTTTTATGTTGGCTACTATTATTTTATAGTCGAATATAAAAACGTGAGAAGATGAGAAAGGTATCGATTAGAAGAGCAATTAGCATAGCATTTTTGCTGATGCTCGGTATTTTTACGTTTAACAACTTTGCATTTGCTCAGGTAAAACCCAAAATTGCTATTCTAGCAACAGGGGGGACAATTGCCGGGGTAGGGCAATCGGAAGTAGGCTCGGCGTACAAGTCAGGAGCAATTACGGTTGATAAACTTCTTGCTGCTGTTCCTCAAATTAATACACTTGCGACCGTTCAAGGTGAGCAGGTTGTACAAATTGGTAGTCAAGACATGAACGACATGGTTTGGCTTAAGTTGGCAAAGCGCATTAACGAACTTGCAAAAACAGACGTTCAGGCGTTTGTAATTACTCATGGTACCGATACGCAAGAGGAAACAGCGTACTTTCTTAACCTTGTGTTAAAGACAGACAAGCCTGTTGTTTTAGTAGGATCAATGCGTGCATCTACAGCAATAAGTGCAGATGGACCTAAGAATCTTTATGATGCCGTTGCTTGTGCAATTGATCCATCTTCAAAAGGACGCGGTGTAATGATTGTTATGGATGATAAAATATTAGGTGCCGACGATGTTACAAAAACAATGACAACTACTGTTGAAACCTTTGCTTGTCCTAACTACGGTCCTCTAGGAATAATGTATAATGGGAAACCAATATATACTAGAGTTTCGTTGAAGAAGCATACTGTAAAAAGTGAGTTCTCTGTCGATAATTTATCAGTGCTCCCTAGAGTAGAGATAATTTATGGCTATGCCAATGTTACCCCTTTATTTGTAGATGCTGCTGTTAAGGCAGGTGTTAAAGGCATTGTTTATGCAGGGGTAGGGAATGGAAATCCTTCGACAACACTTCAAGATGCTCTAGTTGCTGCTCGTAAGTCGGGAGTTGCGATTGTTCGCTCATCCAGAGTATTTAGTGGACCCACTTCTCAATTTGACGAGGTCGATGATGATAAATGCGAATTTGCCGCTTCGTGGTATAAAAATCCTCAAAAGGCTAGAGTCTTACTAATGCTTGCACTTACCAAAACCAACGACTACAAAGAAATTCAGCGAATGTTTGTTGAATACTAGTTATCCCTATGCTTTGTAAGTATAGTTCTTTTAGTTACTCAACGTAATCGAATTTTAATAGGAGGACAAAAATGATGAAACGGACATGTACAATTATGGTAGGGGTGCTCTTATTTGGAATCGGAACAACCGCATATGCGCAGGAATTTAAACCTGAATACATAAGGAGTAATGCGATCTTCCAAGTAGAAACACGTGTAGATGCACTTACTCAGTTCGATGATGGTTATTTTGACACTCATGGAATATGTAAGAACTTCAACCTTGTATTAAAGGGGAAACTTTCCAATCGTATTAGTTATAAGTTTCGTCATCGCCTGAACAGAGCAGCACAAGGAGATGATAAATTCTTGAATGCTACTGATGCGGCGTGGATTGCCTTTAATGCTACAGACAAATTTATTATTACTGCAGGAAAGCAAACCGTTGCGTTAGGAGGCTTCGAGTACGATTATGCACCAATCGATATGTATATTCCTAGTGTTCTTTATGATAATATTCCTGGTTATAAGGTTGGTGTCGATCTTGGGTTTATCATAGGGAAAAATGATTGGCATTTTCAGGTGACCAATGGTGGTTTAGGATATTATGTTGACGGGAATGGCAATATTATTCACACGGAGAGAGTTGGGGATCATACATTCTTAACTTACACCTTTGCTTTAAATGGGCAATATGTAGATGGAATCAACTACCGTCACTCGGTTAACTTCTATGAATATGAAAAGGGGCGTTTTATAAACTTAATTGCCCTTGGACACCAGTTTAATATTGGTAAGTTTTGTTTAGAAGCTGATCTTACTAATCGCGCTTATACCGATGACATGCAACTTTTCAAAGATTATACTTTAACTGGTAATTTTAAGTATGATTTTGGGAAAGTTACAGGGTTCTTTAAGTTAGGGTATGATAAAAACGAAAACTATATTCCCACTCCTAATGTAATAGATGCAAGAGTAGAACAGCTTGTTTATGGAATTGGAATTGAATATTTCCCATTCGAAACGAAAGATGTTCGTTTCCATGCCTTTTATGCAAATGGGAGGTATGATATGATGAATAATGCAAAAACTGGAACTAACTTGATCAATTTTGGAGTCCGCTGGAATCTCAGGTTGCTGTAAGTTGTATAGTTCCTTAAGTGTGTAGTTTCTTATAGAAAAAGGGGCTGTCTAAAAAGGATAGCCCTTTTATTACAAGTGCTACTAAGGTATTGGGGGTATCCCAAGGTAAGTTGGATTGGTTGTAAAATGGCTTTTCAATGGGGGATATACTCTTTTTTTTCGAAAAAACATTTCCCTCCAAGGAGTTCATTTTAAGGGAGGCAACGTTCGTTAACGCGTTAAGGTATGGTGTAGGGGTTGCAGGTTCGGAAAAAGGCAGTACTTTTGCATCCGCAATCGGGAACAACGGCGCCTTCGCAGGGAGGGCTAGCGGGAACGGGAGCGAGGCTCTTTAACATAAGCGGCTTAGGAGGTAAGCCGGAACGGACGAGGGAGTAGCGAGAGCACCGGCCGCCCAGAAGGGTTTTAGGACGGAAAGCCGCGAAGGGGCAACCGAAAAAAAAGTTGGCCAACCGCTTGGAAGTTTCGAAATAAAGCCTACCTTTGCAGCCCGCAAATGAGGGAGCGGGTCGCTGAGAAGCGGCAAAAAGTAATAGGTTCTTTGAGGAAGTGCAGTGAAAAGATAGAAAACGATTAGGATGATTTATTAGACTAACGTAATCCTGATGGGCTAAGGAAACAACAGGGGAAGCAATTCCCCGAAATCAACATCTTCTACTATGGAGAGTTTGATCCTGGCTCAGGATGAACGCTAGCGGCAGGCCTAACACATGCAAGTCGAGCGGTAGAGGACCTTCGGGTTCTTGAGAGCGGCGCACGGGTGCGTAACGCGTATGCAACCTACCCTTTACAGGGGAATAGCCCGTCGAAAGGCGGATTAATGCCCCATGGCTCCCAGGTTCGGCATCGGATTTGGGGTAAAGATTTATCGGTAAAGGATGGGCATGCGTGCCATTAGCTTGATGGTAGGGTAACGGCCTACCATGGCTACGATGGCTAGGGGTTCTGAGAGGAAGGCCCCCCACACTGGGACTGAGACACGGCCCAGACTCCTACGGGAGGCAGCAGTGAGGAATATTGGTCAATGGGCGCAAGCCTGAACCAGCCATGCCGCGTGCGGGAAGAAGGCGCTACGCGTCGTAAACCGCTTTTGTCTGGGGGTAACCGCAGGGACGTGTCCCTGCCTGCAAGTACCAGACGAATAAGGGTCGGCTAACTCCGTGCCAGCAGCCGCGGTAATACGGAGGACCCGAGCGTTATCCGGATTCATTGGGTTTAAAGGGTGCGTAGGCGGCCCGGTCAGTCAGCGGTGAAAGGCTCCTGCTCCACAGGAGAGCTGCCGTTGATACTGCTGGGCTAGAATCTTAGCGAGGCGGGCGGAATGCGCGGTGTAGCGGTGAAATGCATAGATATCGCGCAGAACGCCGATTGGGGAGCCAGCTCGCCAGCTGAGTATTGACGCTGAGGCACGAAAGCGTGGGGATCAAACAGGATTAGATACCCTGGTAGTCCACGCCGTAAACGATGATGGCTCGCTCTTGGCCTGCAAGGGTCAGGGGCTTAGCGAAAGCGTTAAGCCATCCACCTGGGGAGTACGCCGGCAACGGTGAAACTCAAAGGAATTGACGGGGGCCCGCACAAGCGGAGGAACATGTGGTTTAATTCGATGATACGCGAGGAACCTTACCCAGGCTCGAACGCCGAACGAATATGGGGGAAACTTCATAGCCAGCAATGGCGGTCGGCGAGGTGCTGCATGGTTGTCGTCAGCTCGTGCCGTGAGGTGTCGGCTTAAGTGCCATAACGAGCGCAACCCCTATCGGTAGTTGCCAGCGGGTTAAGCCGGGAACTCTACCGAGACTGCCAGCGCAAGCTGCGAGGAAGGCGGGGATGACGTCAAATCAGCACGGCCCTTACGTCTGGGGCGACACACGTGTTACAATGGCCGGTACAGAGGGCAGCCACCCAGCGATGGGGCGCGAATCTCGAAAGCCGGTCGTAGTTCGGATCGGAGGCTGCAACCCGCCTCCGTGAAGCTGGATTCGCTAGTAATCGCGCATCAGCCATGGCGCGGTGAATACGTTCCCGGGCCTTGTACACACCGCCCGTCAAACCATGGGAGCTGGGGGGACCTGAAGTGCGTGACCGCAAGGAGCGCCCTAGGGTAAAACCGGTGACTGGGGTTAAGTCGTAACAAGGTAGCCGTACCGGAAGGTGCGGCTGGAACACCTCCTTTCTGGAGCGCCATCAGGGCGAAATCTGAGAGCTGCACTTCCCAAAAGATATTGAGCGCCACGAGGCAGACGGCCGCATCGGATGCGGGTGGCGCGCAAACGGTAAATCCGGCTTTAAAACCCGGAGGCACCAGAAGATCTTTGACGTTTGAGGACGAAGCGGCGCATGCGACGGAGTTGATCTCCGGCGGGTGCGCGGAAAGGAGTAAGAAAAGGGCGCACGGGGGATGCCTTGGGTCCTATAGGCGACGAAGGGCGTGGCAAGCTGCGAAAAGCCGCGGGGATCGGCAAGCACGAATCGATCCGCGGATACCCGAATGGGGCAACCCACCTGGCTGAAGGCCAGGTATCCGGAGCAATCCGGAGGCGAACGGGGAGAACTGAAACATCTAAGTACCCCCAGGAGAAGAAAACAATAGTGATTCCCCGAGTAGCGGCGAGCGAAAGGGGATTAGCCCAAACCCATCCGGTTACGGCCGGGTGGGGGTTGTAGGGCCTCCATTACCAACCACGAGCGAAGCTGAAGCCGCTGGAAAGCGGTGCCATAGCGGGTGACAGCCCCGTAGGCGTAGGCGAGTGGGCGGGGGAGGAACCCTGAGTAGGGCGGGGCACGAGAAACCCCGTCTGAATCTGGCAGGACCATCTGCCAAGGCTAAATACTCATAGGACACCGATAGTGAACCAGTACCGTGAGGGAAAGGTGAAAAGTACCCCGAATAGGGGGGTGAAAAAGACCCTGAAACCGTGCGCCTACAAGCGGTCGGAGCCCTTTAGTGGGGTGACGGCGTGCCTTTTGCATAATGAGCCTACGAGTTGCTCCTGTCCGGCAAGGTTAAGTGCGGTTACGTACGGAGCCGAAGCGAAAGCGAGCCTGAATAGGGCGAATAAGTCGGACGGGGCAGACGCGAAACCTTGCGATCTACCCATGGCCAGGATGAAGTTCCGGTAATACGGAATGGAGGTCCGAACCAATAAGCGTTGAAAAGCTTCTGGATGAGCTGTGGGTAGGGGTGAAAGGCTAATCAAGCTGGGAAATAGCTCGTACTCCCCGAAATGCCTTTAGGGGCAGCCTTGGACTTACCACCATGGAGGTAGAGCTACCGATTGGATGCGAGGGCCTCACCGCCTATCAAATCCTGACGAACTCCGAATGCCGTGGTGCGATATCCAGGAGTGAGCCGGCGGGTGCTAATGTCCGTCGACGAGAGGGAAAGAACCCTGACCGCCAGCTAAGGCCCCCAAGAGGCGGCTAAGTTGATGAAACGATGTGCGGCTGCAGCGACAGCTAGGATGTTAGCTTGGAAGCAGCTATTCATTTAAAGAGTGCGTAACAGCTCACTAGTCGAGCGGCTGCGCGTGGATAATAATCGGGCATCAAGCCGTCCGCCGAAGCTGCGGATAAGAAATTATGGTAGGGGAGCATTCCACCGGCGGTGAAGCTGGGCCGTAAGGTCTGGTGGAGCTGGTGGAAAAGCAAATGTAGGCATGAGTAACGACAAGGCGGGTGCGAAACCCGCCCACCGATAGACCAAGGTTTCCTGATCAACGCTAATCGGATCAGGGTAAGGCGGGGCCTAAGGCTAACCCGAAGGGGGATGCCGATGGACAGACGGTTAATATTCCGTCCCTGGCCAGCGCTGCGATGGGGCGACGAAGGAGTGAAAGGACCGCCCGGCGACGGAATGCCGGGTTGAAGGGTGTAGGTATAGGGTGTAGGTTAATAGCCGGATCCTGCCGAACCTGATAGTACCGCGAGCCCACGGGCAAGCGGATAGCGTCCCTAATCCGACTTCCAAGAAAACCCCCTAAGCATCAGGCGCTGGGCACCCGTACCGCAAACCGACACAGGTGGTCAAGGAGAGAATCCTGAGGTGCTCGAGTGAATCACGGCTAAGGAACTCGGCAAACTAGCCCCGTAACTTCGGGATAAGGGGCCCCCACGGTGACGTGGGGCGCAGCGAAGAGGTCCAGGCGACTGTTTACCAAAAACACAGGGCTCTGCGAAACCGAAAGGTGAAGTATAGGGCCTGACACCTGCCCGGTGCCGGAAGGTTAAGAGGAGAGGTCATCGTAAGAGAAGCTTTGAATCGAAGCCCCGGTAAACGGCGGCCGTAACTATAACGGTCCTAAGGTAGCGAAATTCCTTGTCGGGTAAGTTCCGACCTGCACGAATGGTGTAACGATCTGGACGCTGTCTCAGCCGTGAGCTCGGTGAAATTGTAGTATCGGTGAAGATGCCGATTACCCGCAACGGGACGGAAAGACCCCGTGCACCTTCACTGCAGCTTAGCGCTGGTTCTGGGGTGGCGATGTGTAGGATAGGCTGGAGGCTGTGAAGGCGGTACGCTAGTATCGTTGGAGCCGACGTTGAAATACAGCCCTTCGCCACTTCGGGGCCTAATCCCTGATAGGGAGACACCGCTTGGCGGGTAGTTTGACTGGGGTGGTCGCCTCCAAAAGAGTAACGGAGGCTTCCCAAGGTGCCCTCAGCGCGAATGGCAACCGCGCGTGGAGTGCAATGGCACAAGGGCGCTTGACTGTGAGGCCGACAAGCCGAGCAGGTGCGAAAGCAGGGCATAGTGATCCGGTGGTTCCGCATGGGAGGGCCATCGCTCAAAGGATAAAAGGTACGCCGGGGATAACAGGCTGATCGCCGCCAAGAGCTCACATCGACGCGGCGGTTTGGCACCTCGATGTCGGCTCGTCACATCCTGGGGCTGGAGAAGGTCCCAAGGGTTCGGCTGTTCGCCGATTAAAGTGGCACGCGAGCTGGGTTCAGAACGTCGTGAGACAGTTCGGTCCCTATCTGTTGCGGGCGTAGGAAGTTTGAGGGGGTCTGACCCTAGTACGAGAGGACCGGGTTGGACGAGCCTCCGGTGTACCAGTTGTTCCGCCAGGAGCACCGCTGGGTAGCCGCGCTCGGTTGGGATAAGCGCTGAAAGCATCTAAGCGCGAAGCCTGCCTCAAGATGAGACTTCCCTTAAGGGCCGTGGGAGACTACCACGTTGATAGGCCGCAGGTGTACGCGCAGCAATGCGCTTAGCCGAGCGGTACTAATTGCCCGAACGAGCTCCGAGAGGGCCGCGCCCTTAGCGGGCAGACGCCGCTTCGTCCGAAGAATGTCAAAATCTAAAAGATATAAGATTTTAGACGCTAGATATTAGACGCTATATGAGGATTGAATGGCATATGCTATGAAGTCTAAGATCTAGGTGCTAAATACTAGGATCTAAAAGAAGACTTAGGTGGCTAGGCGGCGGGGCTCCACCCCTTCCCATTCCGAACAGGGCCGTTAAGCCCGCCAGCGCCGATGGTACTGCTACACCAAGCGGGAGAGTAGGTGGCCGCCAAACTTATAGGAGCCTCGATCTACTGATCGAGGCTTTTTTACAAAAAAAAGAAATCAGGCGATGTCCTAAACGGACGAATTGCCGAAAAGACTTAGGTGACTAGGCGGCGGGGCTCCACCCCTTCCCATTCCGAACAGGGCCGTTAAGCCCGCCAGCGCCGATGGTACTGCTACACCAAGCGGGAGAGTAGGTGGTCGCCAAACTTACAGAAGCCTCGATCGAAAGATCGGGGCTTTTTTTATTCCATTAAGAGGCCCATCTATCTTTATTCCGTTGCAGCTTTTGCTAGAGAGACGCATTGTAAGGTGTTTGCTCGAATCCCTGTGGGCTAAAAATATCATATTAGAATTGCCTTAGATTTATTTTTGGCCCAAACAACCTCCGAAAACATTTGTTACTTGCTGCAGGATGACGGCAGTAGGGTATATGCATTATACCTTCTTATAATCGAAATGCTGACTGTTAAATGGGTGGCATCAGTATACTAAAGGGAGTAGAGTTCTCGTTCATTTAATAAACAACCAAACTATGAATTTTTTAGCATCACTACTACTATCGGCGATGCTCTCGGTGCCATCGTTTTGGGGTACCAATATGGAGCAGGCGCAGCAGCAGGCAAAGCAGGAGAGTAAGCTTATTCTTCTCAACTTTTCGGGATCGGATTGGTGTGGTCCGTGCATGAAGCTTCGACGGGATGTCTTCGATTCGGACGAGTTCTTGGCCTACGCCAAGGATAAGCTGGTTCTGGTTAACGCCGATTTTCCGCGTCAGAAAAAGAACAGGCTCGATGCCGAGCAGGTTAAGCGCAACGAGGCGCTTGCCGAAAAGTATAATACTAAAGGTACGTTTCCCTACACGCTGCTGCTCGATGCCAACGGTCGTGTGCTGAAGACATGGGAGGGAAATTCCGGCTTAACTCCAAGCCAGTTTATCGACGAGCTAAAGCAGAGGTAATGCCTATGGAGCATGACGCAATGCAGCCAAAGATGTTTAGCCGTGCGCTCAAGCTAATGGGCAATCGGTTTGAGTTAAGCGTGGTGAGCGATAATGAGGAGTGGGCCAACCTTCGTATAGATGAGGGTGTGGCCGAAATTCAGCGTATTGAGCGGCTGCTGACAACCTTTAGCGACGATAGCCAAACCAACCAGATTAACCAAATGGCAGGCGTACAGCCCGTGATGGTGGATAGGGAGGTGTTCGATCTGATATATCGCTCGATAAGGATCTCGGAGCTGACGCAGGGGGCGTTCGATATCACCTACGGATCGCTTGATAAGCGATTCTGGAACTTCGATACGAAGATGACTTCGCTGCCCGATAGGGAGCTGGCCCGAAAGTCGGTTTCGCTGATAAACTATCGCAACGTGGTGCTCGACGCCCAAGATTGTACCGTCTTCCTGAAGGAAAAGGGGATGCGCATTGGTTTTGGCGGTATCGGCAAGGGGTACGGCGCCGATAGGGCTAAGCTGGTGATGCAGCAGAACGGCGTTACCAGCGGCGTGGTGAATGCTTCGGGCGATCTGACGGTGTGGGGAGCACAGCCTAACGGCGATGCCTGGACTATTGGCGTTGCCGATCCGAATTTGGCTAACGAATCATTTTCATCATTTAAAATTACCAATGCTTCGGTAGCCACATCGGGAAGCTACGAGAAGTTTGCAATCGTTGATGGCAAGCGTTACTCGCACACCATCGATCCGAAGACTGGATTCCCGGTTTCGGGGATAAAGAGCGTGACGATTATCACCAAGTCGGCCGAGCTGGCCGATGCCATGGCCACTCCCGTTACGGTGATGGGGGTGGAGGTTGGCTTAAACCTTATTAACCAGATGAAGGATATCGCCTGCATAGTTGTTACCGACGATGATAGGCTTTACTGCTCACGTAATATCAACATCAAATGAAAGCAGCAAAAGGAAGGATATGGCTGGGCGTAGTGGCCCTTTTGGTCATGGTGCTCCCGTCGTGCGTTAGCGTGAAGGGGTATCAGAAGATGTACATCAACGACTCGGAGATGGAGCTCTCCACCCGCAAGGTGCAGCTCCTGGAGCAGAATGTGCTGATGTACCGCGAGGGGGCCTCGGGGGCCAACGGAGGTAAAACGGGTGGTGGCTGCGGCTGCAACTAGTAACAATTAAAGCAGGCAACGCTTATGAAGAAATTTACGCTTTCGCTGTTGGGATTGTACCTGTCGGCCTTAATGGCTTTTGGGCAGGCGGCTAAGGATACAAGCAGCTACAAGTCGACTCCCCTGAAAATTGATGAGGTGAACTTTGTGTCGGGCTACTACTCGCAGGATGGCAACCACTCGGCCGTTACCGGGGGCGTTGGCACCGAGAGCCTGACGAACTTCTCCAACGTGATCGACCTTACCATGAGCAAGCGCAGCAGCTACAAGCTCCACACCTTTGGGGTGCAGCTGGGCATCGATCACTACACATCGGCATCGTCGGATATGATTGATGGCTGGAAGGGCGGAACGCTGCCTGCCGGAGGCTGGACAAAGGGCGATGATGTTGTTAATCCCAACGCTAATCCGTCGCTACTAAAGAGCAGCACCATCTCGAGGGCCTCGGGTGGCTCTACGCCAAGCGTGCAGACGGGCGCATCGAACGCCATCTACTCGCGCGCCTCTAGGGCCGATAACCACATCTATCCATCGCTGAGCTACACCTACAAGAACGAGCTGAAGCGCTTCCAGCTGGGGGCTAACCTTGCCTACTCGCACGAGTTCGACTACGAGAGCCGGGGCGCCACGCTGTCGTTTGCCAAGTTCTCCAAGGACGAGAACCGCGAGCTTGCGGTTAAGCTATCGGCCTACCTCGACGAGTGGAAGGTGATTATCCCCAAGGAGTTGCGCGATAATGTGGACTACTCCTCGATAATTGGCTACAGCTACAAGGGGGTGGTGGGCTACAGGGGCATTGTCCCGTACGGGTCGGGGTCGGAGAGCGATCCGGGGCCGGTTGCCCACTCGCCGCGCAACTCGTTCAACGCCTCGTTTGTGCTGTCGCAGGTGGTGAACCCGCGCCTGCAGCTGGCCCTCCTGCTGGATGTGGCCTACCAGCACGGGCTGCTCGGCACCAGCTACCAGCGCGTATGGTTTAACGACAACTCGCTGCGCTACGAGAATCTGCCCGACAGCCGCTTTAAGCTGCCCGTGGGCATTAGGGGAAGCTACTTCTTGGGTGATAGGGTTATCCTGAAGGGCTTCTACCGCTACTACTGGGACAACTGGGGCATACGGGCCAATACCGCCGAGCTGGAGCTGCCCGTTAAGCTCACCCCGTTCCTCTCGCTGGCCCCCTTTGGGCGCTACTACCAGCAGTCGGCGGCCAAGTACTTTGCGCCGTATAAGCAGCACGCCATCGACGAGCCCTACTACACCAGCGACTACGACCTCTCGAAGTTCGACAGCCAGAGCTACGGGCTGAACCTGCGCTTCACCTCGGCCGATGGCATTCTGGGGATGAGGGTATTCAACGCGGTAGAGGTGCGCTACGGCCACTACAACCGCTCCGATGGCTTATACTCCAACATGATTGCCGTTTCGCTTAAGTTTAAGTAGCGTAGCGGCACGCAAAAGGGGCCCCGCCGCTAGCGACGGGGCCCCTTTCTATATTCTACGTGTTGCTATTCGTTGCTGGATGTCTCGGCGGGAGTGTTGTTCTCCGACTCCATGGCCTTCTTCGCCTTGGCCTCCTCCTCCGCCTTCTTTTCGGCCTCCCACTCCTCCTGCATCCTGTCGAGCTTCAGCTGGTGGGCTGCGATCGACTTGCTCGAGAACTCTTCTGGGGGAAGGTCGAGGTACTCTATCGGGAAGTCGTACTCCAGCATGTTCAGCAGCCGGTATACCTCATCCTCGAACTGGCCGTAGTCCTTGTAGAGGATGTAGCCGTACATGATGATGCCGTCGGGGCTTAGGTTGAGGATTTGCCGGCAGCTGGCCAGCAGCGAGTTTTGGATGATGTCGAGGTACTCCTTGCGGCAGTCGTTGTACAGATCGGCTTCCTCGGTGGCCTCGCGGATGTGCTCCTGGTAGTGTAGCTCGCACTGCTCGGGGGAGAGGTTGGGGATGCTCTCGAAGAACGAGCGCTCTAGCAGGTGCGGCTCCATGGGCATGCCGCACAGGTTGACTATCCCCTCGAAGTCGCTATGCTTGGTGCGGAAGTCTACGCCTAGGCGATCCTCCACCAGCAGCTTTAGCAGCGAGGGGAGGGTTTCGGTGTCGGCCATGGAGGCAATCTTGTCGATCTCCTCCAGCATTCGGGGGTGCAGGTCGGTGTCGAACGCCTCGTACTGCCCGAGGATAACCTCGCGTATGGGCGCCTTTACCTCGCGCCAGAAGCGGAGGCATACCTTGTTGAAGAACAGCTCGGCCTCCATTACTGCTTCGGATGGCTTAAGCTTGTTCTGGAAGGTGTAGTAGCGGAGGTTTTCGTCGTACCAGGCCTCGAAGGGCGTCATCTCCTCCTCGTCCTCTAGGGCGTCGTCATCGTCATCGTCGTCGTCGTCGAACATAGCAGCGCGTTTTGGTAGTTTGGGCGGTGGGTGCCTTGTGCGCCAACCGCTTGCCCAAATATAGCTATTTTGTGGTGCTGGAGGCAACTTCTTCGCCTAATCCGCTAGAAAGCCTAGCTGGAGCATGATGTCGCGGGTCATTTTGGCTAGCGGACGCTTACCCACATCCTTTTTGTCGATGTAGCTTCCGAGCACCAGCTGCCGTACCTCGTTGGGCGAGGTGAACAGCTCGGGGAACGACTCGCACAACTCCATAATCCGATCCTCGCTGTAGATGTGCTGCTTTAGGAATAGCTCGTGGCCGATGTCGTTGTGCTTTTCGTAGAGCTTTTCGAGGCCAAGTATTTCTTTCTGCTCTTTTAGATCAGTGTCAGGCGTTGTTGTAATTACCTTAAATGCATCAGGCTTGGTGTAGTCGGCCTTAGCATATTCTAACGAGAACTTAAATCCCTTATCTACATCTTTAATCTCCAACGGCGACTTGCCAAACTTTTTCGACTGCTTGCTAAGGTTGCAGCTACTGCAAACAGGAATTAGGTTAAATAACGAAAGGCATAAGTATGGGTACTTACTCTTTTCAAAGAAGTGGTCGATTTGACAGATCGTTTTCACAGATTCGCTACGTACTGTAGAATAGATAAACGTTCTGTTACAATACGGACAGACAGTAATACCCAACAGTTCTACTAAATCTGGGAAGTTATACATTCGAATACTATTTTTCCTTTTAACATCTCGCGTACGAAACAGCTCATACTTTTGAATCAAACGGCCTTTTCGAGTTAATTCATTACCTTTTTTCTCAGGTGAACTATCGATCCCTATTTCCTTCGCTATTTCTCTTAACGTCGGAACATCACCAATTAGTAGGTCTTCAATTGAAAACTTGCTTGCGTGGCATTTAAGTAAAGACTCTAGTTCACTTAATGTCTTATTCTTTTTGAGAAACTCTAAAATGGATTCTAGATAATTCTTTACGATTGCATCCGTATAGTGCTGCCTAATTGGTATCATCTCTTCTTGCTTTAAGTGCCACCAACTCCTTTTCTAGCGCTTCAATTCTATCCTCGACGTTGAAGTGGAACTTCTGGTTGTACTGCTTTAGCAGCATCTCTCTTACTAAGGGTTCGCCTACTTGCCCGATGATAAAACGAATCTCCGTCTTCCTTTCCTTCGTTATTTCTCCTTTCCCTCTCAAGTCTTTAATCACATCCCCAATTTTACCTTCGGCAAACTTTCCCATAACCCCATCCATAAAGAAGGAGTTGCGGTAGAGGCTATGTATGTTGGCGCCAAAGGTGCGGTCCATATCTTTGGGATCGCATACTTTGCAACAAGGTTTACCTTTCTCGTCTTCTTTCGTATTTAAGAATATTACGTTTTCGCGAGGAAGATCGGAAACGACGATTGGGGAGTGAGACGTAATAATGATATGGTGATTGTCTTTTTTGCCCAGAAGCGAGAAGAACCAACGAAACCTATCAACTAATGATTTTTGCCATTCGGGGTGTAACGAAGTGTCTGGCTCATCGAAGATGCAGGTCGTAAAAATGCTTTTTGCCTTTTTGTGCTCATGCCAAATGCGTGCAAATAATGAGATCAGGGAGGCCTCCCCATCGCTTATGTCATTCCAGTAAATAATAGGTCTTATGCTATATGCCCAATTTTTTAAGGTTCGCTTTTCTTCCTTGTCCTCAATAAATAAGAGAACTTCTTTATTGAAACTGTCAATGTTGAATTTAAATGTTAATTCAAATATAGAAGATCTCTCATCTCTATCGTTTGATGAAATCGGTATGACAAATATGCTGCTGTTTATGCATTCATCTAATAATTGCGAATAATCATTGAATCCGGTATTTATATTGAACTCATCATTGAGGTTTCTTTCCAATTCTGGGTAACTAGCGATTCCTCTTTCTTTGTAGTTCGTGGATGCTAGCAGTGCAAAGTACAGGTATTTTACGATGTCTTCTTTTTGTATTGTGCCATGTTGTCTATATTTTAATAGTCCGTATTCAGGACTTTGTATTAAATCAAGTCGATCTATGTATGAATCCTCAAATGAGAATAGCACTTGGATATAGAATTTATCTGGGCATGCGAATGGTATCAATTTATTTTCCTTACTTATCCTCCTAATATGTGAGAAAAATTCTATCTGCTTTTTCTTATCAAGAAGATGAAATGCTGTTAATGAGGGATTGGTTGAATTATGATCTTTCGATTTTCCTAGTTCAAATGCGCTAGGATGACCAGAGGTTTCGAGTAAAAAGTTTGAGGAGATATTGGCAGTAAAGGAATTGTTAACAGGTCTCTTTTGATTGGAATTTATCGAAGTTGAGTAGTATAAAATATTGTGTGGATTATTTCCTTTCTCGTTTACGTAAAATCCATCTAAAACATCTTTTGTTTTGACCATCTTGTCATCCTGCATAATGCAGTCTCTTAGTGCATGGCTGCAAAAATGGTGGTGCTGCTCATCTTTATCTTGTGTAATAAGGATGTAATTGCGGATTAGCTCAGGGGCAATTTCTTCTGTTCCCCATCCGTCTCTAGTAATAATAAAGTCAATCAAGCTACTCTTCCCACTCCCATTCTTCCCAACAATAGCCGTAATGTTGCTAATGTTTTCTCCAAAGAAATTATCGGGGTAGTTGGGGTTAATGGGGGCGTGGGTTAGGGTTCCTCCTGTAACGGGGCCCTCTTTTTCGTTGGGTTCGAAATGGAATTTGTGCTTGGGCGAAAAGTTAAAGCCCTGTCTTTTTATGTTGTTGTACTCCTCTATCCAAACGTATAGCAGCTCCATGGTGGGTTGTTTAAGGCGTTAGGTAATGATTTTGCGATTTTTTCGGCCCTAAATATCGATAAAAAGTGGGCTGGTTGTTCACATTCCCTCCGAATGGTTGGCGAAAAGGAGCGGAGCCAATCTTGTTCGGTGACAAATCCTCCAAAAAAACTTTTTGAGCCATTTGTTTGCCAGCAAATCCTCCAAAAAAAGTTTTTAGGCTATTTGTTGGCCGACAAATCCCTCAAAAAATTTTTTAGTCCATTTGTTCGGCGATAAATCCTTCAAAAAAAGTTTTGTGCTATTTATTTGCCAGCAAATTCTCCCAAAAAAACTTTTGAACCATTTGTCGGTGGTCGGGAATGGCGTAGAGACTATTGTAGGGCATTTGGGGGGCTTGTCTGTCCGAAAAATGGCCAGCTGGCAGCGCCACGCTTTTAAGAACTATAGCTTACACGGGAAGCAAATTTTTACTTTTCGTAATAATAAATTGCAAAACATGTTTGGAGTTAATGTTTAATCGTATATATTAGCACTTGCAAATACAAACTAACAATAAATAACGTAAAGATGATTGAGCCAACGATGTTTCGACGCTACTCTCTAGAGGAGAAGCAGACCTTCACAGAGGAAACCATTCGTGCCGTAGATCCAGAGCTTGGTAAGTTACCCGAATACTCGGCTCTGGTGGCTCAGGTGAAAACCGATTATTCGAATATGATGAAGACCACCGAAGGATTGAACCATCCTGAGCTTACCAAGGTGGTAAACGATGGCGACAACCTTCGCGATGGCGGTATTGGTGGCCTTAGGGGCAATGCCAAACGAAGCCTAAACCGTACCGACCCCAAGTGGGTAGCTGCAGGAACTGTAATTCTGCAGGCATTCCACGATTTTGGCGAGGGGATGGCCTCTCTTGCAATTGCCAAGGAAACCGCAGCCGTGGGTAGGTTTCTAGCCGAGGTGGATAGAAATCCGGTGCTCCGTGCAGCCATCACCACCATTCAGTCGGATGCGTGGCTTCAGGATATGCGCGATGGCCAGCATATGGTGGAATCCGCTGTCGATCAGCGTGGGGTAGAAAGAGCCGCTGATGCGCTACCCTCTACCGTAGAGGCAGCCATGCCGCTGGTGGCCAGCATCGATAAACTGTTCCGCTATATCAACATGAAGCTGGAGTTTGATCCAAAGCCCGAGCTGGTGGCCCTGTCGAACCGGCTTAACGAGATCATCGCCCGCTACAAGCAGGTGGTTAAGCTGCGGCAGACGCTCCGCGAGCAGGAAAAGGATAAGAAGGACGACAAAAAGGACGATAAGGTAGAGGAAAAGAAATAGGAAATCCTGCCGTGAGGCAGCTCTTCATTGGTTGGTAATTTTGTTTTTTTTTAAAGGTTAGCTGAAGGGGGAGCGTGGTTAGGCCCCCCTTCTACTTCTAGGATTATTAGCATCGATTAGGTTGTCCTGCCGGGAGGCAGTTTCTATATGTGATACGTGATAATTAAGGTTAACTGTTGAGGATGCTGTGCTAGCGCGCAGCATCCCTTTTTTTGTGCGTGCGCCAGGCGGCTGCCCCTCAAAATGTGCGGCGCCGCTAGGAACTGAGCAAGAAAAAGCTACCTTTGGGGCATCCGCTCGGATGCATTAAATTTAACAGAATAGCTATGAAAAGATACCTATACGTTCTGCTGCTGGGTGCCTCTATGGCAGCCTCGTGCGCCAAGGATGGCAGCTCGCCGTCGGGATTTGGAACCGAATCGGGGATGCAGGCCAAGGATATTGTAGGAACTTGGACCTTTGAGACCCCTAAGGACGAAGATATTGTGGTGAAGGCTACGAGTGACGACTTTACAAAATTGGTAAAACAAGATCTTACCACCATGATGAATGGGGGCGTTCTTTCCTACATAATGTTCGATATTACCTTCGACGGCAGCCAGTACTGCTCGGCCGTAAACAACGCAACCGACCCCAAGGCTCGCTACCAGGGCGCGTACATCGTTAGTGGCGGTCGCCTGAATGCGGTGCTGAACTCCCCCAAAGATAATAAGTCCATTTACGGGAAGCTCGAAATGTCGGCCGACTCCACGCGCTACCTTGTCTTCGATAAGGATGCCTACATCGAGTCCTGGGCGCAGCAGCTTAAGAGCCAAGATCCCACGGGAACAGTCTCTGATCTTACCAAAAAGGCTGTGGAGCTGATGCGCACCTCCATCACCGAGCTCCGGTACCCCGTAAAGCTGGTGAGGAAGGATATTCAGTAGCCGCTTGGTGTAATGATTTTTCGGGGGGAGCCTATACGGTTCCCCCTTTTTTATGCGCCTTGGCGTGGTAGGCGAGGGAGTAAAAAAATGCTCTATAACGTTTTAGGTGGGTAATGTCCTCTTTTCATCTCGCTATTCAACCGCTTCACGGTTGTGATAATGCTGTACGCTGTTTCCCCGCATTGCATGCGGGGCTATTAAAATTCAATCTAAGTGCCATTGCATGATTGAAACTGTTTATCCCCTCCTTAGGAGGGGGCAGGGGGTGGGTTTACTTTTTCAAATCAACATTTTTCTTTACTTAGCGTTCTTAACCCACCCCTACCCCTCCCAAGGAGGGGATAACGAGCATGAATATGTATTTGAGTTTTGAGGAAAAGACTTAGCTTGACGGCTATGCAGGAGGGGTTGAATATATTCTCTGAGAAACGGGCTAGCTCATCGCTAATACCCACCCGATAGGACAAAAAAATCCCCATCTGACTTTCAGATGGGGATTTTCTTATTTCGATTACTCCTTAATCAGCTTTTTGTACTTCACGCGGTGGGGCGTCACATCGCCGAGGCGCTTCTTCTTGTTCTCCTCGTAGTCGGTGTAGCCACCCTCGAAGAACACCACCTGCGAGTCGCCCTCGAAGGCAAGAATGTGCGTAGCGATACGGTCGAGGAACCAGCGGTCGTGCGAGATTACCACGGCGCAGCCGGCAAATCCTTCGAGACCTTCCTCCAGCGCACGGAGCGTGTTAACGTCGATATCGTTGGTAGGCTCGTCGAGCAGCAGCACGTTGGCCTCCTCCTTCAGCGTTAGCGCCAGGTGCAGGCGGTTGCGCTCGCCACCCGAAAGGTTCTTTACGAGTTTCTCCTGATCGGAACCCGAGAAGTTGAAGCGCGATACGTAGGCGCGGGCGTTTACCGAGCGGCCACCGAGCATCATCAGCTCGTTGCCCTCCGAGATTACGTTGTACACGCTCTTTTCGGGATCGATGCTCTTGTGCATCTGGTCGGCGTACCCAACCTTAACGGTGTCGCCCACCGAGAAGGTGCCGCTATCGGGCGTCTCCAGCCCCATGACAAGCTTGAAGAGGGTGGTCTTACCAACTCCGTTGGGGCCAATAACCCCTACGATGCCGGCAGGTGGGAGCGAGAAGGTGAGGTTCTCGAACAGCACCTTGTCGCCGTACGCCTTGCTCACGCCCTGCACGTCGATAACGTGGTTGCCCAAGCGAGGCCCGTTGGGGATAAACATTTCGAGCTTCTCCTCCTTCTCCTTGCTATCCTCGTTAAGCATTTTGTCGTAGGCCGAAAGGCGGGCCTTGCTCTTTGCCTGACGGGCCTTGGGCGCCATGCGCACCCACTCGAGCTCGCGCTCTAGGGTTTTGCGGCGCTTGCTTTCGGTCTTCTCCTCCTGGGCTAGGCGCTTGCTCTTCTGGTCGAGCCAGCTGCTGTAGTTGCCCTTCCAGGGGATACCTTCGCCACGGTCGAGCTCGAGGATCCATCCGGCGGCGTTGTCGAGGAAGTAGCGGTCGTGGGTAACGGCGATAACCGTTCCCTTGTACTGCTGAAGGTGCATCTCCAGCCACTGGATGCTCTCGGCATCGAGGTGGTTGGTGGGCTCGTCGAGCAGCAGCACGTCGGGTTGCTGGAGCAGCAGGCGGCACAGGGCCACGCGGCGGCGCTCACCTCCCGAAAGAACACCAACCACCTGGTCGGGTTCGGGGCAGCGAAGCGCATCCATGGCGCGCTCGAGCATGCTGTCGAGCTCCCAGCCGTTCACGTGGTCGATCTGCTCGGTAAGCTCGCCCTGGCGCTCGATGAGCTTGTTCATCTCGTCGTCGCTCATGGGCTCCATAAACTTGGCGTTTACCGCCTCGTACTCTGCCAGCAAATCGACAACGGGCTGCACACCCTCCATAACGATTTCCTTCACCGTTTTGCTATCGTCGAGCTTCGGTTCCTGCTCCAGGTAGCCAACGCTGTATCCGGGCGAGAAAACCACATCGCCCTGTATGGATTTGTCCAATCCGGCGATAATGCGTAGCAACGTAGACTTACCCGAGCCGTTCAACCCGATGATGCCGATCTTGGCACCGTAGAAGAACGACAGGTAGATGTTGTTCAGAATCTTTTTGTTGTTGTGCGGGAGCACCTTGCTCACCCCAACCATCGAGAAGATAATTTTTTTGTCGTCGGACATATATAAGTTAGATATTAAGCTTTTGTATTAGACGCTAGATGTTAGATATTAGAAGTTAGATATTAGATGAGGATGTGTAAGCCTTTGTGCGATGCTATGTCCTATGTCTATTATCTAAAGTCTAAAATCTAAATTCTAAAGTCTCCCTCTAGTATCTGGCAATACGCTCTATATCCCAGCGGGTAAAGCCGCCCTTTTGGATTTTGTTTGCCTTGTGATCTCCGTAAAAGTAGAGCTTCGCATCGTCAGTTCCAAATAGCATCTTGAAGCAGCGGCCATTCTCCTTCCCTTTGGGGTAAACCATGTATCCTACAACGGTATTGGGGGTGTGCTGCTCAACGGCTTTGATGATTTCCTCGCGCGATACGAAGCGGATGTCGTTCTTGTTCTTCTTTTCCATGCGCTCTTGGGTTACGCCAGGGGCAACGTCATCCTTGCATATCAGGATTGTTTTGTTTGCCAGCTCCTCCACGTTCTTGTTGTAGAATCGGAGGCTTTCCTCTAGTATGCCGGGGTTCATCTTAAGGTTCTGAATGTGCAGCTGAAGGAAGTTAAGCATGGTTGGCAGCATGTACATGTTGTCGAAGGCCTCTTCGAGCGTAGTGGAAAAGGGGATGAATCCCAGGTCGGGCATGTCGGAGTAGGTTGCCGCATTACCACCCACCGACAGGGCTAAGTAGTAGTAGGGCGATTCGCGCTTGTCGTTGCTGTAGCGGACTTCGGTTATCCCAAGGAAGGAATTCTTGGCATCCGTTCTTAGGTTCTCGAACTCGGTAGAGTCTACGTACTTTACTGGGGTAACCTTCCAGTACTTGGTGAGGTTATCCTTAAGGCTGATATCTACCATTTTGTTCTCGTTAAATATCAGAACGGAGGTAGTCGATTTAAAAAAGCGTTCAACGTCGGCCGATGTAGCCTTTTTGCCTTGGGCTAAAGCTGATAGCGAAAGCACGAGGGTAAATGCAATAAGTCCTATTTTCTTCATTTTCATTTGAGTTGGTTGCAGTGACAAATGTAAAAAGGATTTTAGAATAGTAAGTTTTATTCATCTTAATTAAGCGAGTAGGAAAAATCCCCATTCGTGATTCTAGGCAATAAAAAAGAGAACGATAGATTGGCGAAACCCAACTATCGTTCTCCTATACATTAGCGGTAGTGGCTACTATTTTTTTGACAGCTTCTTAAGGTCGGATTCAAGCATCCCATCGGGCTTCGATCCGGAAATGTGGTGCATGTCGAAGTAGTACAGTAGGCCATCGGATGCGCTGAAAACCATCTTGTAGACGCGCTCTTGCATACGTTGTCCTTCAGGGCCAACCTTGTGGATGAACATTACGTTCTCATCCTTTTTAGCAATGGCATCCTCAATATCTTCTGGATTAACCACCTTCACAGGGAAGGGGTAAGCCTTACGCTGCTTGGTGATATCGCGCATATCCTTTTCAAGATCTTTCTCTACAACCCAAAGCTCCTTCTGTTTTACTTTAGGTGCATTATTGTTGTAGTCGTCGAGCATGTCAGACTTGAGCAGCTTAGGATCGGCCTTGAGCGCAAGGATGTGCTGCTGGAAAAAGCGTAGGAATGCCTCTAGCTTGTAGAAGTAGGAGGCATCTCCATTCTTGGAGTAGGCAACAGGAATGCTGATTACCTCTGGCATATCGGTAACCTTGCTGGTTGCCGAACCGTTCATGGCGCAAAAGTGGGTGTAGTTAATAGAGAGGTTTTCCTCGGGGTACTTAAAGTCAACCAACACCAAAAACGACTTGTCGCGGTCTTTACGCATTTGCTCGAACTGCGCCGAGGAGATAAACTCAAACTTGGTAAGAGTCCAGTTCGCAGCCATCGCCTCCTTAATCTTTAGGTTGAACGAGCTAATTTGGTTCGACTCCAGCACCACATAGGTTGTGTTCTTCAAGAACGTGTTCACGTCATCTGTCGTAGGCTTGTACCTTCCGGCAAAAAGCGACGTACTCAGAAAACCCAACAAAACAGCCAGTAATGTTCTTTTCATGATTATTCCCTTTAAAAAAAATGTTCTGTAAAATTAAACTTTAGCGCCTATCTACAAAAACAAAAATGCCATTAGCGTGAAAAATGGGTGCAGAACTAATATCTAACGTTGAATTAATGCGGAGGAAATGCTAATAATTGAGAATTTCTGTTATTTTCGGGGCGCTAATTATATGTAGAATTATGAAACTTGTCAACGAAGAAGATTTAATGAGAGCAGCGAACCTACAAGGTTTAGGTGGCGAAGGTATTGCTAAGCTGCTAATGTTCGTCTTGGGCTTTAACAAGGTAAACGATATTTACTCGAAAATTGGAGATAATAGGGGGCTCGACTTTATAAATAGCCTACTCGAGGAGCTTGGCATTAGATACGAAATTAATCCCGAGGAGCTGAAAAGAATCCCTCAAGGTGGATTTATCACCGTTTCGAACCATCCATTTGGAGGTATTGATGGCATTCTGCTGATGCTTCTCATATTGGAGCATCGTCCCGACTTTAAGGTGATGGTGAACTTCCTTCTGCAAAAGATTAAGCCGATCGAAGATTTCTGCCTACCCGTAAATCCTTTTGAGAATAAGAAGTCGATAAACTCCAGCTTGGCAGGTATAAAATGCGCCATCAAGCATGTTAAGGATGGTAATGGATTGGGAGTTTTCCCCGCCGGTGAAGTTTCGGCATTCAACCAGAGCCTCTTTAACGTAGCCGATAAGCAGTGGAACGATTCTATTATGAAGCTTATTAAGGGTGCCGAAGTTCCTGTTGTTCCCATTTACTTCCATGGCAGCAACTCTAACTTGTTCCACCTTCTGGGGATGGTGCATCCTATGCTGCGTACGGTGAGACTCCCTTCGGAATTGTTCAACAAGAAGAACAAAACAATAAAGATTCGCATCGGCAATCCTATTTCTGTAGAGGAGCAACGCGAGTTTAAGGGTAGCGACATCTCGCGTTATACCCGTTACTTGAGAGCCAAAACATACGCGCTCAGCTCGCCAATTAACGATAGCGAGGTGAAGAAGTTCTTTAAACCTCGCATTGTCAAGAAGACAGCGGTAGAGGCGGTTGTTGCACCTGTCGATCCTGAAGTTGTACAGGCAGAAGTTGCTGCGCTGAAAAATGAATACCTGCTTTTTACCAGCAAGAACTATTCGGTGATCTGTGCCCCTTCGGTAGAGATGCCTAATCTCATAACCGAAATTGGTCGTCTGCGTGAGCTTACCTTCCGCGAAGTTGGCGAAGGAACTAACCAAAAGATCGATATCGACGAATTTGACCTTTACTACAACCAGCTCTTTATTTGGGATGATGAGGCTAATGCTATTGTTGGCGCATATCGTGTTGGCAAAGGTCAGGAGATTATGGATCGTTACGGGAAGAAGGGCTTCTACATTCAATCCCTGTTCAAGATTAGCGACGAGTTTGCACCCGTACTCAACCAAAGCATAGAGCTGGGACGTTCGTTTATAGTAACGGACTACCAAAGAAAGCCGCTTCCTCTGTTCCTGCTATGGAAGGGGATTCTTTACTTCCTGCTCAAGCATCCCGAGTACCGATACCTCATAGGCCCCGTTAGCGTGAGCAACCGCTACTCCTCGTTCTCGAAGAAGCTTATAGTGAACTTTCTGAAGGAAAACCACTACGACTACGAGATGGCGAAGTACGTTAAGCCTCGGAATCGGTTTAAGGCTAAATACGATAATATCGATTCGGAGATTGTCGTTCAGCAGGCTAATGCCGATATCAACAAAATAGATAAGTTTATCAGCGACGTGGAGTCGGAAGACTACCGTATGCCGGTGCTGCTTAAAAAGTACACCAAGTTGGGTGGAAAGATCATCAGCCTAAACGTCGATCCTCTTTTCAACGATTGTCTCGATGGTCTGCTAGTTCTCGATCTTTTCAATGTTCCTTATGATGTAATCACCTCGCTATCTAAGGAGATTAACGACAAAACAATACTTGAAAGGTTTAATCAAACCGACTATGCATTTGAGGAATAGATAGCCTCATCGCATTAAAGTAACGAAGGGCAATTCTAATGAGTTGCCCTTTTTCTGTGTTGGGATTATAAAAAAGGGGGATTAACCGCACTGGTAATCCCCCTTTTAGTCTCAATATTGATTTCTCTTTTTCTCTTACTTCTTTCCTGCCTTATATCCTGCAATTCCATAGTAGAAAATTGCAACAAACGATAGGATACTTAGGAAAAATGCTGCATTAGGCATGCCGTTTTGGTTAAATATGCCCCAAATCACAGGGTAAACAGCGCCACCAACTACGGCAAGCATCATCCAGCCTGCAGCCTTTTTGGTGTATGAACCAAGACCGTCCATTGCCAAAGGCCATACGGCAGGCCAAACCAGCGAGCAGGAGAAGCCCATTGCTGCAAATATTAGGATCTTAACAGGAACCATTAGTGTGGTTTGCTCTAATCCTACAAGGTTAATAAAAGGGAAGGTAACCGTTACATCGGCAGGAACAAGTAACCCTGCAATTGATAGGATTATGCCAGAACCAGCGCAAAGAGCCAGCGCCTTCGATTGAGAAAGATACTTAGGAATAAATACAATCCCGCAGATATAGCCGATAATAAGGCCGTATGAAGCGAGTGCATTGTAGAATTTAGTGTGAACTTCTGCCATGTTGAAGGCTTCACCCATTGCCTTGCTTTGTCCCATTACCATTGTCTCGATACCCACGTAAAGGAATAGCGTTAGCACACCAAGAATAAGGTATGGGTAGTCGGTTAGCTTGCCTTCTACCTTCTCTTCGTCGGTTGATGATGAGCCGCTAGTGTTTTCGATTTCTGGCATCTTAACGAATAGCAGAATAACGGCAGCCGCAACGAATACAATGGTTATCCATACGTAGGTAGAGCTGATCTGTGAAAGCTTATCATCCTGAGTAGCGGTAGGGGAAAAGGTAATTGCCGATGCAAGGATGATAGGAGCAAGACCACCTGCAAACTTGTTCATGATGCCCATGAAGCTGATGCGGCGAGCCGCACTTTCGATGGGACCAAGAATGGTAATGTAGGGGTTAACGGCTGCTTGGGTCATTGTATTTCCAACTCCAGTTACGAAAAGTGCACCTAGGAAAAAGAAGAACGACTTGTAGATGGCTGCCGGAATAAATAGGAATGATCCGAGGGCGATGAAAAATAATCCTACCGACATTCCTCGCTTGTACCCAACTTTAGTAACAACCCACGCTGATGCGTTTGCCGAAGCGAGGGTGGCTATGAAAAAGGCAAAGAATACCATTTGAGATTGCCATCCCCCTTTGGGAAGGTTGAAGGTGTTCTCAAGGATTCCGTTTAATCCGCCAGTTGCAAAAGTGACGAATCCAAAAACGGCAAAAAGCATAGCTACGACCGTAAACGGTACGAAGTTGCTGCCGACTTTTTTAGTGGTTGCGGACATTTCTGGTGTTTTTTAAGGTTATCTTTTGTTTGCTTGCGAATGTACTTTTTTTGGCATTAATAGCATACTACCATTCTATTTTTAAAACAAAAGTGAAATTTACTGTATAATAGTGAATTTAAAATTCTGCGTTACGGCGTATCTCAATTGTTTTATTTTGTATTTTTCGTTCCCGTTTTTGACAAGGAAAATAAGCGCGATAAGGACTTCGTTTCGCATAAGCTGATTATTTACTCGTCAGCCTAAACCTTTGAGCAACAAAAGAAACAGAATGATAATTACAAAAGTATTAGAGAAGATCGAAAAGCCAGACCTAGAGCTGGTTTCGCAAACGTTGGATTGGGAAATCTCGTCTTTTAAAATAGAACAGGTAAACTGGGAGGCATTCTCCTACAAGCCTCGTGTTACCCTTAGGTTAGGCTACAATGAGTACGAACTTTTCTTGAAATATAAGGTTCGAGAGCAATCAGTAAAGGCTGCGGTCTCGGAGAATAACGGGAAAGTATGGGAGGATAGCTGTGTCGAGATGTTTATTTCGCCTCTGCGAAACATGGATTACTATAATTTGGAGGTCTCTTGCATCGGGAAGAAGCTGCTAGGGCTTCACAAGAAGGGAGCGGAGTCGGTAAGAGCCGAAAATAGCATACTTTCATCTATCAGGGTGCTTTCGTCGTTGGGTAGTAAGCCTTTTTCGGAGAAGCAGGGCGAAACAGAGTGGAACATAACCATTGCCATCCCATTCAAGGTCTTCTGGAACGATCACTTCTCGCCAAAGTCGGGTGATAGGGTTGTGGCTAACTTCTATAAGTGTGGCGATAAATTGGCAACCCCGCATTACCTGTCGTGGCAAAAGATAGACGCTGTTAAGCCAAATTTTCATTTACCTCAGTTCTTTGGCGAGCTAGAGTTTGAATAGAGCCTGTACCTTTATCTTCCATATTCTTTGATCTGCGTGTTTCGGGTTTGATGTTATTAAACATGTTATGACATGCTATATAATACGAATTTGTTATCAGAATAACAGTGGAAAAATAATAGTTTTGAGGCACTCTTGAACAAAGGCACAAACAATTTAATTATAGTCATGGGAAGAAAACTTCTTATTAGAGACTTGACCATGCGTGACGGTCAACAATCTCTTTTTGCTACACGTATGACTCAGGCACAGGTTAACAGGCTGCTACCTTTCTACAAGTACGCCAACTTCTACGCTATGGAAGTTTGGGGTGGTGCAGTACCTGACTCTGTAATGCGTTACCTGAACGAAAACCCTTGGACTCGCCTAGAGACTATCAAGGCTGCTGTTGGCAATGTTTCTAAGCTTACTGCTCTTTCTCGTGGTCGTAACCTTTTCGGTTATGCTCCATATCCAGACGAAATCATCGACGGTTTTAGCCGCAACGCTATCGAGTCTGGTCTTGGTATCATGCGTATCTTCGACGCGCTAAACGACGTTAACAACGTTAAGGCTACCATTAAGTACGTTAAGAAGTACGGTGGTATTGCCGACTGCGCTGTTTGCTACACCATCGACCCTCAAGGTTTGAAGACTCCAGTGTTTACTGACGAGTACTTCCTTGGTAAGGCAAAGGAAATGGCTGCTCTTGGTGCTGACATGATCACCATCAAGGATATGAGCGGTCTTATTCCACCTGCACGCATCGCTGGTCTTATTAAGCTATTCAAGCAGCACATCAACGTACCTATCGATTTCCACACCCACTGTACTCCTGGCTACGGTCTTGGCGCAGTTCTTTCGGCTATCGTAAGCGGTGTTGATGTTGTTGATACCAACATCTGGAACTTTGCAGGTGGTCCTGCTGCTCCAGCTATCGAGCTTATCTACCTCTTCTGCCAAAAGCTAGGCATTGAGCTAGACATCAACATGCACGCGGTTGCCATGATCAACTCTGAGCTTGTTGATATCCGTAAGGAGCTTGCCGATGTTGATGCAGTTAAGAAGTTCCCTAAGCCATTCAACCCACTTACCGATACCCTACCTGCAGAAATCGATGCCCTATTCAATAAGGCTGTAGATGCTGCTAAGGCTGGTAAGGAAGCCGAACTTCTTGAAGCTTGCCAAGCTATCGAGGCTCACTTCGGATTCCCTGCTCCAGACGAACTGGTAAAGAAGGCTGAAATCCCTGGAGGTATGTACACCAACATGGTTGCTCAGCTTAAGGCGCTTAAGTCGGAGCACATCCTTCCAAAGGCTATGGAGCTAATCCCACAAGTACGCTTGGACGCTGGTCTACCTCCATTGGTAACCCCAACCAGCCAAATCGTGGGTGCACAAGCCGTAAACTGCGCGCTTGACATCATGAACGGTAAGGAAATGTACAGCAACGTTTCTAACCAATTCCGTAACATGGTTAAGGGTGAGTACGGTAAGACTCCTGTTTCTGTAGATCCAGAATTCCGCTTCAAGATCTGCGGTACCCGCGAGGAAAGTGACTACGATGTATCTAAGCACCAACTGCAGCCAAACCCAGAAATCGCTGGTCTTGGCGTGAAACTAGCTGAAAACGAGAAGGAAGTTCTTCTTCTTGAACTCTTCCCACTTGTTGCTAAGGATTACCTAACCGCTGCTAAGAAGGAGCAATACAAGAACGCTCCAAAGGCTGAAAAGGTAGAGGCTGCCGCTGCTGTAACTGTTGCTAAGTCTGCCGTAAAGGGTCAAGATGTTACTGTTGCCATGCCAGGTAAGGTGCTTCAAATCCTTGTTAAGCCAGGCGATGCAGTTAAGGCTGGACAAACCATCGTTATCCTTGAGGCTATGAAGATGGAAAACAGCATCACCTGCCCATTCGATGGCTTCGTGAACAATATCTTTGTTGCCGAAGGCGATACTATTCCTGCTGACTCTGCAATTCTTGACGTAGTTAAGGAAGCTGTTGCTGCACCTGCTGCTGGCGCTGCTGCTCCTGCTGCTGCCTCTACTAAGAATGGCAAGCCAGTTCAAACTCCAATGCCCGGAAAGATCCTTCAGATCCTTGTTAAGCCAGGCGAAACCGTAGCTGTAGGACAAACTATCGTTATCCTTGAGGCTATGAAGATGGAGAATAGTATTCCTTCTACCTTCGCTGGTTTGGTAAACAGAATCTTCGTTGAAGAAGGTCAAACTGTTGCCGCTGACTCTAATTTGATTGATGTTATCTAGTAGATATCTCAAATAAGCTTAAGGCCAACCTTTCCGGTTGGCCTTTTTTCTTGTCGTATTTTTGGGCGTTCTGCTCTTACACTCCATCTGCATTTGCCGAAGTAGCTTCGGCCACTACTGATTCTATTTCGGCCATTACCGAAGTCGTTTCGGCTATTACTTATTTTACTTCCGCCATAGCTGAAGTTGCTTCTACCATTACTTATTCTTCAGCGACCATTGCAGAAGTGGCTTCGGCCATTGCTAAAATAGCTTCCGCCATTACTGAAGTCGTTTCGGCCATTACTAATTTTGCTTCCGCCATAGCAGAAATAGCTTCTATCATTGCTAATTCTTCAGCGACCATGGCAGAAATGGCTTCGGCCATTACAGGAACGATTTCGTCCATTGCAGAAATGGTGGCGGCCACGCTATGCGCTGCTGCGACCTCTGATTACATGGGTACAACTCCTGATTGCTTGTTGGCTACTTCTGATTGGGGCTTTGCTTCTTCAATTGGCGATATTTCTACTTCGATGCTTTTGCTGGTGTTTTGATGAGGTGAGGCGGAGGGAGCGGTACAGAAGCAAAACACCCTAGATAATGTGCATTACCTAGGGTGTTCTTGTATATTAAGCGCGATGCTTTACTCTCTAAGCCCTTTTGCGGCGCTCTTGCCGGCCATGTATCCGGTGGAGAAGGCGATCTGGAGGTTGTAGCCTCCGGTTGGCCCGTCGAGGTCGAGCAGCTCGCCGGCCACGTAGAGCCCTTTTACGACCTTCGACTGCATCGTCTTTGGGTCGATATTCTTTAGCGAAACGCCGCCCATGGTAACAATGGCGCCGTCGAAGCCGGCCGTGCCGCCTACGTTTAGGCGGGTAGACTTCAGCGTGCGGGCAAGCTTGGCAATTTCGGTGGTCGATAGTTCTGCGGCCTCCTTCTTCAGCCCAATCTTATGGAAGGTGGCGAATGGCTTAACCAACTTCTTGGGGAGAAGCCCCATCAGCAGCTCCTCGGTGGAGGAGAACTCGCCCGATTTCACGTCGCGCTTGATGCGCTGGATGAGCTGCTCGTTGCTGAGCGCCGATTTCAGGTCGAGCGTTAGCCCCACGTTCTGCTCCTTTTCGAGGGCGAGCACGGCCTGCCGGCTCATGCGGAGGATGGCCGAACCGCCAAGGCCGTTGTCCAGGAATTCCACCTCGCCGAACTCGCTGGCTACGGTGGAGCCTTCAACCTCGAGGGAAACCTCTACGTTCCTTAGCTGTAGCCCGATTATCTTGGAGAATTCCAGCTGCTTTACCTGTAGCGGAACGAGCGATGGGAGAGGGGGGACGATGTGGTGGCCCAGCTTTTCGAGGAAGGTGTAGCCGTCGCCGGTTGATCCGGTGCGGGGGTACGACTTGCCGCCCGTGGCCAGGATGATGGCCTTTACGCCCATTACCGTCTCGTGGCCGCGCTCCGAATCGCGGAATTCGATGGTGGTAACCTTGCTGTTGCTGACGCCGATGTTTACCACCTCCTTAAAGATGTGCACGTCGGCGCCGGCGTCGGTGGCGGCATCGAGCAGGGCGGTGGCCACGTCCCACGCTTGGCCGCTTTCGGGGAAGATGCGGTCGCCTCGCTCCACCACGGTTCTAACGCCGTATTTTTCGAGCAAATCAACAATCGCCTTTTGGGGAAAGCCGCTGAAGGCCCAGCGGAAGAAGGCCGGGTTGGTGTTCACTTTTGATAGGAATTCGTCGTACCTACACTCGTTGGTGATGTTGCAGCGCCCCTTGCCGCTGATGCGTACCTTGCGGGCTGTTTTCTCCATCTTTTCGAGCACAACCACCCGTGCACCCTCGCTTGCGGCTGCCCAGGCGGCAACTAGTCCTGCTGCACCACCTCCAACGATGGCCAAATCGTATTCTCTCATTCGGTTGAATTATTGCGCAAAGATAGCCACATAAAAAGATAAAACGCATTACCCTGTAGAGTAATGCGTTTTTTATTAGTAGGTTTCAGGTTCTTCCTGGATTGGCGTTGGGAGCTCGGCATCGGTGGGGATTTCGTTCCCTATGAGCAGCGTGTCAGCCGGATCTTCGACGGGGTGCCGCAGGTACATGCTGGCAAGGCCGTTGAGGCTAACGTGCGGGTAGATGCCGTCGAACTCCTCCTGGGTGATGATGCCGTTGCGCAGCAGCTTGCTGGCGATGAGGTGGTAGTACCCCGTGTAGTGGCTGCGCAGGCTTCCGCTATCGCTAAAGCTGTAGTAGAATTTCTTTGGGCGGGGGATGATGCTGGCCATGAAGATGGCCTCGCTGGGCGTAACCTGGCTTACGCTTTTGCCGAAGTAGAATTCGGCCGCCTCGTTGGCCCCAAAAATGCCCGGTCCCCACTCGATGATGTTGAGGTAGATCTCCATCATCCGGTTTTTCGATACCAGGTGCTGCCTTTCGATCAGCCAGGTAACCAGCGCCTCCTCGAGCTTGCGGGCGATGGTCTTATTTCGGGATAGGTAGATGTTCTTTACCAGCTGCATGGAGATGGTGCTTCCGCCCCTAACAAATCGTCCCGCCTGGATGTTGCGGATCAGCGATGCGCGGAAGGCATCAATTAAAAAGCCGCGGTGCCCAAAGAAGTTGCCATCCTCCGAAAACATTACGGCGTACTGCAGCACTCTCGGGATTTGGTCGAGGCTCCTAAAGTTGGGGTTGTCGGGGCCTACCGAGAAGGTGCGCGAAGGCACTCCGTTATCGTAGAACGTGTACTGGAACGGTGCGTTGATGTAGGGGTACACCACTTCGCCATACTTGCGGATGCTGAAGTCGCGCGATTGGAGGTCCGACTCAAAAACGAGGTTCTTGAGGTTGTTCCAGTCTGCCTCGAACTTCAGGTGGTAGGAAAGCTCGCCGTTCACCTCAAGCCCTTTCACCGTCGAGAAAATTCCGTCGGGCAGCGAGCTGAACAGGTCCTGAGCGGGGAAGAAATCCTTATTGACGGATAGCGCCACAAACCGATTAGGCTTGGAGCGATACTTGGCGTAGGGGTTAAACGTTAGGCGGTTGAAGTTAACCACCGTAGCGCTGTCGAGTTCGATGAAGTCCTTGCCAAAGTTTACAACATAGTCGAAGTTGCCTTTTTCGAGCACCACCTCCTTTTGGGCGATTTTCCGGTGGTCGATGTAGAGGTTGTTGAACATGGCGTCCCCTTTAACCTGGTACTTTCCGCGGTGGTAGCCCGAGCCATCGATGCCAAAGGCTAGCGTATCGAAGGCTACCTTAGCGTGGTACTTGTAGGTGATAAAAGGAATCGTAGCCCTAGGGGTGTTGGTGGCGTAAACCTTCATCGAGGCGCTGTTAAGCCAGGTGTTGATGTCGCCAACAAACCGGAATACCGTGGTGGAGTCGTTTTCGGTAACACGCGCTTGCAGGTCCACCTCGCCGCTGCTGATGTCGAACCGTGGAACGGTAGCCGAAACCTTGTGCCCGTACGAGCTGATGCTGGCGTTAAAGCGCTTGATGTGGATGTCGCTGGGCAGGATGTCGAAGAAAAGGTCCAGCAGGCGCTCTACCCTTCGGGCGTAGCTGGTGCTGGTGGTGGTGGACTCGTCCTTGCGGGTGGTCTTGTACAGGAACGTGTAGTTGTTGCCCGTCGAATCCCTCAGCACATTTATGTTGATGTTGTCCGCGTTCATCTTGGTGATGCTCAGGCGGGCCATCATAAGCCTAAACGGGTTAATCTTTATCTTAAGGTTGTCGATGTTGATCAGCGTATCGTTGTCTATCGGCTTAATTACGATCTTGTCGAAGTTTATGGTAAGGATTCCCGTAAAATGGGGGTTGATAACCTGCACATCTGCCTTGTGCGACTCGTTGAACGAGGTAACCTTTTTCGTTACCATGTGATCCAGTATTGACGAGCGAAAGGCAAAAAGAACGATGGAAATTGCAATTAGCCCTGCTACGATGCACAAGGCAATAATTCTGATTTTTTTCCAAGGTAGATTCCTAAAATCCATGTTTGTCAATTTAGCGCGTAAAGCTATAATAAAAATGAAGAAATGGGAAGGTTTGCGGCGTTAGTTTTTCGGGCGTTTACTATTTGTTAAACCTTTTTGGGCGCTGGTCTGGCTGCGTCTCCTTTCGGCTGTTTTATGCCCTTTAAGCCATAGCGAATTAGCTTAATTTCTTTGTTCATTGGGGCGTGTGGCGGACGATGCGCAGATTATAAGCCCTAAATTTGACGGTTTAATGAATAGCTTACTATTATGGCATATTTAGGTGTCGATATCGAATCGATGAAGCTTGCAGCAGAGGCTATTCGGGAGGGAAAGCTGGTGTCGTTCCCTACCGAAACCGTATACGGATTGGGTGCTGATGCGTTTAATCCAGCGGCCGTTGCCCGTATCTTTCAGGAAAAGGAGCGTCCTTCTTTTGACCCGTTGATTGTTCACATTTCAGATATTTCCCAGCTGTCGAAGCTTACAAGGTCCGTTTCTCCGGTGGTGCTTAAGCTGGCTGAGCATTTCTGGCCGGGGCCTCTCACCATGGTGCTCCCTAAGCAACCCGAAGTGCACGATATTGTAACGTCGGGGCTCGATACCGTTGCGGTTCGAATGCCGAACCACCCAATAGCGCTTCAGCTGATATCGCTTTCGGGTACCGTAATTGCGGCGCCAAGCGCCAACAAGTTCGGGCAGCTTAGCCCAACACACCATAAGCATGTCACCAAGCAGCTAAAAGGGGTCGATTATGTTATTCAGGGTGGATACACTACGGTTGGTATCGAATCCTCGGTAGTGTCAGTAGAGGAGGGGCTAATCCAAATTCTTCGTCCCGGTGCTATTACTGCCGCCGATATTAAAGCTGTTTTGCCCGATGTCACGGTCGTAGACTTTACAAAACCTGTAGATGACCACCTGCCATCACCGGGCTTGTTGAATAGCCACTATAGCCCTAAGAAGCCGCTTTACATTGCCAGTAGCATAAGCGAATTTGCCGGACAAAAGTATGGCTACATTGCCTTCTCGGGCGATGGAGCAGTTGATGGTCCTGCCATTGTTCGGGTGCTTTCTAAAAGCGGAAGCTATGCGGAGGCTGCCACCAACCTATTCGGAGCCTTACACGACATGGAAGAGTCGGATGTAGACTTTATCGTAGCTGAGCCAATAAAAGAGGAGGGGATTGGAATTGCGATAATGGATAGGCTGAAAAAGGCCGCATTTAAGTATAAATCCGAGTAGCCTTAACGTTCGCGGCTACTAGAAATAGAAAAGGAGGGTTTAGCCCTCCTTTTCTTGTTATATCCTGATGGTTGTTACTCTACTTCCTTCATGTTGTGGAAAACGTTGGTAACGTCATCGTCGTCCTCGAATTTAGCCAGCAGCTTTTCGATATCGGCTTGCTGTTCTGCAGTAACCTCCTTGGTGTCGGTTGGAATCCTATCGAATTCGGCGCTTACGATTTCAAACTCGTTTTGCTCAAGGTACTTTTGGATGCTCCCGAAGTTTTCGAATACTCCGTAGATCTCGATGTTTCCTTCTTCAGCATCAGCGAAGATCTCGTCAACACCAAAGTCGATCATCTCAAGTTCTAGTTCTTCCATGTCAATGCCCTCTTTCTCCTTTACCTTAAAGTGGCATTTATGCTCGAACATAAACGATACGCTTCCCGATGTGCCCAGCGACCCGTTGCACTTGTTGAAGTAGCTGCGAACGTTCGCTACAGTACGCGTAGGGTTGTCTGTTGCAGTGTCTACGATAATCGCGATCCCGTGAGGTCCGTATCCTTCGTAGGCGATTTCCTTATAGTCTTCTTGTTCTTTAGTTGTAGCCTTCTTGATTGCACGCTCAACGTTTTCCTTAGGCATGTTGGCCGCCTTGGCGTTTTGAATTAACACCCTGAGGCGTGAGTTCGACGTTGGATCAGGACCACCCGATTTCACGGCTATAATAATCTCCTTGCCTAGCTTGGTAAAAGTGCGAGCCATGTTACCCCAGCGTTTCAGCTTACGTGCTTTGCGATACTCAAATGCTCTTCCCATTGTACTTTTCTTTGGATGTTTTTCCGAACTGCAAATGTATTGCCGCTTTGCGAATTATAAAAGTTTTTTTGCAAAAATATGTAAACTAAAAAAGCCCCGAATACTTTCGGAGCTTTTTAGAGCCGATGGCGAGAATTGAACTCGCGACCCCTTCCTTACCAAGGAAGTACTCTACCACTGAGCTACATTGGCCTTTTGATAAAAAAGCCTTTGATAAATCAAAGGCTTGGAGCGGAAGACGAGATTCGAACTCGCGACCCTCAGCTTGGAAGGCTGATGCTCTACCAACTGAGCTACTTCCGCGATTGTTGGTAAGTGGGGAGAGCAGGATTCGAACCTACGAAGACATAAGTCAGCAGATTTACAGTCTGCCCCAGTTGGCCGCTTTGGTATCTCCCCAACAATAATACTTTAAGAACTTTCTTTGGAGCCGGTGGAGGGATTCGAACCCCCGACCAGCTGATTACAAATCAGCTGCTCTGGCCAACTGAGCTACACCGGCAATTCTCTATTTTAAAGAGCGTTTGCTTTTGTTTTTATCAGGAGCGTTTCCTTTCAAAAGCGATGCAAAGATATGGGTAATTCTTGAATCTGCAAGGGCTGTGAAGAAAAAAGTCTGGGATTTATTCCAGACTTTTTGTTTGATTTTTGAATCTCAACCGATTAAAAGTTGAAAATTTTTTCATGATTTTCCATCTCATTCTGCAGTGCGACCATTTTTATGGCGGTAAGAGCGGCTTCGTCGCCCTTGTTGCCGTGTTTTCCGCCTGCACGATCGAGAGCCTGCTGTTGGTTGTCTGTAGTTAGAACCCCAAAAATTACAGGAATGTTGTAGTTAATGTTTACTTGGGTGATGCCTTGGGTTACTCCTTGGCAAATAAAGTCGAAATGGCGTGTTTCTCCTTGAATAACGCAGCCAAGTGTTATAATGGCGTCAACTTCGGTGTATTCGGCCATAAATTGGGCTCCTACGGTCAACTCGAAGGTTCCGGGCACATGTTTTACTATGATGTGTTTTTCAACCGCTCCGTGTTTGATAAGGGTGCTGTAGCAGCCTTCCAAAAGTTTGCTGGTAATTTCGTCGTTCCACTCAGCCACGACAATGCCAAACTTCATGTTTTTTGCAGATGGAATTTCACCTTTCTCTGTTGAGAGGTTTTGTAAGCTAGTAGCCATGTCTTAAAATTTTTTCAAAAGGTAAAAAAAAAGTACCAATCTTTCAATTGATACTTTTCTGTATTGAGAGAGAAATATTACTCGTTAGTATTCAACTTGGCGCGTGTAATGTACTTGTCTACGTCAGTTGCTTCTGCACTTTGTGGGTAGTTGTCCTTCACGTTTTCGTAGTTGCTGAGCGCATCTTTCCACTTTCCTTGTTCTTCGTATACTGCAGCTGCCTTAAAGAGGAACTGAGGAGCGGTAAAGTTGTTGTCGCTTAGCTTAGCGGCTTTCATGTAGGCATCCGCAGCCTTGTCAAGCTGCTTGAGTTCTACGTATGCATCACCTTTAGCGCCTTCGGCAAGTGGGCCAAACACCAAGTGGTCGGTGGTGTAGTCGTTAAGGTAATCTAGCGCCTTTTGATACTGACCAAGGTTTAGTTCGCAGATACCTGCATAGAAATTGGCAATGTTACCTGCTGTTGTAGAACCATACTCATCTACGATCTTGGCAAAACCAGCATCGGTTGCGCTTCCTTCAAGAGCCATTTTGTAGTTGCCTTGTTCGAAGTAGTTCTGTGCTGCAGCCATTTGTGCAAGAGCCTTTTCTGCTCGTGGTTCTGCTATTAACTTTTTGTACCCAAAGAATAGTCCTATAATTACCACTACGGCAGAAAACCCGTAGATCAATAGCTTTTGGTATCTTTCAATGAATTGTTCGGATTTAGTTAGAGCGCCCTCAATTGCCTGAAGGTTCTCTTCTTGATGCGTTTTCTTTTCGTGTGACATATTATTAATCTGTTTGTTGTCAAAAATAGGATAGCAAAAGTAATTCTTTTTAAATAATATGGAAATTTTTGTGTGCCTTTTGTCATCCGATCGTTTGTAGTACATTTGCTAACATATATGTACGGAAATTTCAGATGTAATCGATTGGGGATAAGTATTTCAGCCTATGTTTTTAAGTAGATTAAACCTTGTTAACTTCAAAAATTTTGCCAACGTCGAGGCTGAGTTTTGTCCGAAGATTAACTGTTTTGTGGGCAACAATGGCGTTGGAAAAACCAATATGCTGGATGCTATCTACTTTTTGTCGATGTGCAAAAGTGGTTGGTTGATGGCCGACAGCCAGTGCGTAAAGCATAGCGAACCTTTTTTTGTTATCGATGGTACATATAAAAGTAGAGGGAACGAGGATAAGATCTATTGTGGTTTTAAGCAAGGTAGCGGCAAAATCATAAAGAAAAATGGAAAAGAGTACGACAAAATCGCCGATCATATTGGAGTCTATCCATTAGTGCAAATTTCGCCTGCCGATAATAACCTTGTGCAGGAGTCGGGCGAAGAGCGACGTCGGTTTATGAACATGGTACTTTCTCAAGTTGATAGAAGCTACCTTGCCGCCTTACAAAAGTACAACAGGCTTATTGCTCATCGGAATAAGCTGCTTAAGTCCGACCTCTCCATTCGCTCTTCGTACGAGGTGCTGGAGGTTATCGATATTCAGATGGCAGAGGTTGGGACATACATATATATATGTAGAAAGAAATTGATTGAAGACCTTCAACCAATTTTCGACAGCTACTACTCCGCTATCTCAGAGTCGAAGGAGATGGCAGGAATACGCTACATTAGCCACCTTGAAAAAGGTGATATGAAGTCGCTGCTTGTAAAAAATTACGAGAGGGATTGCATTTTGCAGCATACTTCGGTTGGAGTGCATCGTGACGATTTGGACTTGCAACTTGATGGCTATTCTGCTAAAAAGATGGGGTCGCAAGGACAGCACAAAACGTTGCTCATATCGCTTAAGTTGGCGCAGTTCGAATTGATGCGGCAGTCTGCTGGCGTAAAGCCGATCCTGCTGCTCGATGACATATTCGATAAGCTAGATCCCCGAAGAGTTTCGCGACTAATAGAGTTGGTTGGAAACGATCAATTTGGCCAAATATTTATTACCGATAGCAATAAGCATCGACTTGAAGAGGCTTTAGGCGTACTTCTCAATGAAGCCTACCTCTTTTCGGTTGCTGATGGTGTTGTAGAACGAAAGGAAATCTTACCATGAAACCAGGTAAAACTTACGCGGTATCCGATTTGCTCAAAAGCATTTTTAAGGATAAAAAGTTTGAAGAAGGATTGCTTAGCGCTCAAATAAAGCGCGAATGGTCGGACATCGTAGGGCTTAAAGTTGCGTCTGCAACAGGTGGAATGTGGGTAAGAGAGCGAGTGCTTTTCGTTGAGGTGAAATCTTCTATTATTAGAAGTGAACTGAAGCTGATTAGCGCAGATTTGGTGAAGTCGATAAACCGGAGAATGGGAGAAGATGCCATCACCGATTTGATTGTTCGATAACCAATAATCGGCAATGGCTGCTTATTTCTAGAATTCGACCTCTTCTGGGGTAAAGAAAAAGCGAATTTCTCTTTGGGCGTTTTCGTCAGAGTCGGAGCCGTGAATGGCGTTACGCGAAACTTTTTCGCCGTATATTTTTCGGATTGTACCTTCGGCGGCTTCAAGTGGATCTGTTTTTCCAATCGTCATCCTAAAATCTTCTACGGCATTTTTCTTCTTAAGAGCAGCTACTACAATTGGACCTGAGGTCATAAACTCTACCAGTCCACTAAAGAAAGGTTGTCCTTTATGTATGTCATAGAAGCTTTCGGCTTGTTCTTTGGTTAAAGTGGTATCCTTTCGGCTTAAGATTTCGAATCCAGCCTTCTCGATCATTCCGAAAATTGCTTCAGTGTGATTATTTGCTACCGCATCAGGTTTTACGATTGTAAATGTGATATTTCCGCTCATTTTGTTAACTGTTATTGAGGGGCGCAAAGTAATAAATTATTCGAACCAACAAAAGAATTGATATCTTTAGCCCGTAAAAACTAGGAAGTGATAGATAACAGCAAACTCGAGATACTGAAAAAGCTGCTGAATGATGCGCAGTGCATTTCAATAGTTACACATCCAAATCCTGACGGTGATGCCGTTGGCTCTTCAATCGGCATATATCAAATCTTAAAACAATTAGGTAGAGAGGTTTACTCTATTGTTCCCAATTCGTTTCCAGACTTTCTGGCTTGGATGGAAGATGCGGATAAGTGCCTAAACTTTGAGAAAAATCCGCAGGATGTATCAGATGTGCTAGGTAGAAGTGACCTTATTCTTTGCCTCGATTTCAACTCTATATCGAGGTTAAACGGAATGGGTGATGTGGTTAAGGCAACATCGGCACCTAAGGTGCTAATCGACCATCACCTCTATCCAGAAGATGATTTTATTCTTCAGTTTTCGGAGCTGTCGGTTAGCTCAACTTGCGAGCTGGTTTACCATATCATCAAGGGGTTGGACTATCAATCGCTATTTACCATTGGCGCGGCTGAAGCACTTTATGCCGGGATTATGACCGACACCGGCTCCTTTAGTTACTCGAGCTCAAATCCGGCAACTTTTCATGTTGTTGCCGACTTGCTGGGGTTGGATATCGATAAGGATAAAATCCACCAAGCGATATATAACACATTTTCGGAAGAACGGATGCGCCTGATGGGCTACTGTTTAAACGAGAAAATGGTGGTTTTTAGGGAGCATAAAACGGCATACATCGCACTAACGCTAAAGGAACTTAACAGGTTTAAGCATCGTTCTGGTGATACCGAAGGGCTTGTAAACCTCCCGCTTTCTATTAAAGATGTGAATTTCTCCGTGCTCTTTACCGAGCAGACAGATGGGAACGTAAAGCTGTCATTACGCTCGAAGGGCGAATTCTCGGTAAACGAATTCTCGAGGAAGTACTTCTACGGAGGTGGGCATAAAAATGCTGCTGGTGGGCGAATTCAAATGAAGCTGCCTGAGGTTATTAAATATTTCGAAATCTGTGTAAGGGAAAATGCAGACAAAATTGTTAAAAGCATCTAGCATTTTAGGATTAATGTTACTGGCTGCCTGCAGTAACAACTCTCAAGAGGGCTACGTAAAGCATCAAACCAACTATTCTGTCGAAGAAAATAAGATGCTCCGAGCCAATCGCTACCTTAATAAGAAGGATATGCTGGTTGTTGAAGGCTATATCGAACGGCATGGGCTTAAGATGAGCCTTTCGGACTTCGGATTTTACTACCGATGTGTGGAAAGCGGTGGGAGTAAGAAGGTAAAGTCTGGATCGGTTGTTCTATACAGCTATAAGGTACGGCTGATTGATGGTACTCCTTTGGATTCTTCGGGTGTTGAACTTGCTCAGCTTGTAGTTGATAAGTCGGATGGAATTGCCGGTCTTCATGAAGGACTAAAGTATTTTCATGAGGGCGATAGCGCTCAATTTATCTTCACGCCTCATTCAGCCTATGGGTTGGTTGGCGATGGCGAGAAAATTCCATCGCGGGCAACGCTCGTTTACGATGTAAGAATAAAAAGTGTGCAGTAGCGCACAATAAATAGGATTGATTTGCTGTTTATATAGGTAAAATTGGGCATCGCCTGCGGCTTGAGGTAGCTATATTTAAAGAATATTCCTACATTTGGGAGCCTAAAGGCAAAGCAATTAGCCAATCTGCAAATCCAATTTTTAGAAGTTGATGAGATTTTTTAAACATACATTTTTTGTCGTTACGCTTGCTTGCGCTGCTGCATTCATTACGTCTTGCGGCAAAGAGGAAACCACTACAACCAGCTTAGTGGCGCAGAATACCCTAATAGAGTCTTTTGTAAAGACCACCAAACTTACGGATAGCGTCGAAAAGAGCGGCGATTTGTGGTGTAATCGGTTTGTTAAGGGTGCAAACTCCACTAAGATACAGGTGGGAGATGAGGTTACCTTCTACTACATTCTAAGTGTTGTGAAAGATGCTACAACTCTTGAACCCTATGCCACGAATATAGAGTCGGTGGCAAAGGCTAAGGCATTGGCTAATCCCTTTTCCAAGTATGAGCCTATTACGGTAGTAGTGGGCAAGAGCGGGTTGCCTAAAGGATTTGATCTAGGGCTTCGCCTATTGTACGATGGCGATGCCGCTCAAATTCTTTTTCCATCGACCTATGGTTATGGAGCAAGCGATATTGGCGCTGTCCCTGCCAATTCGGCAATAGGGGTAAGGGTGTATATCAGCAAAGTTGAAAGATAAGAACGAATAAAAAGTTGCAATAACAGTTTTTCTATGCATAGCTATCTTAAAGTATTGGCTTTAGCAGCCCTTGCAGTGGGGCTTTACTCATGCGCTCAGGAACAAACCATATCAGATCGAGTAGTGGAAGATGGTATTATCGGTGCGTATGTTGAGCAAAATCCTATATGGAAAAATAAGACGGAATCGGGGCTTTACCTAAACGTGCTTAAGGAAGGAACTGGCGCTACACCAACCGTTACCGATTGGGTTATGGTTAAGTTTACCGGTAAGACGCTAGACGGCGATTACTTCCACTCTACAGATACCACCGTATTTAACCATTTAGACTATAACGTAAACTACTATCACATAGTCCCCGATTTCTTGTACATGGCAGGTTCGATGCCTCAAGGCTTTAGGGAGGCGTTGTTGACCATGAAGGAAGGAGGCAAGGTTGATCTTCTTATTCCCTCGTACCTTGGTTTTGGTTCTTACGGAGCCGTTAAGTTTGGGCAGATGCCAATTCTTCCTAATGCATACGTACAGGCTAACCACCCTGTAAAGTATCAGTTGGAGCTGGTAAAGGTTATCTCTAAGCCTAGGGAGTACGATTCTTTGCTGGTCGACTCTTACGTTAAGAATAATCCAGGTTTTGTTGATATTAAGGATAAGGCTGTGTATCTAAAGGAACTTGAGAAGGGAAGTACAGCTATTAGCGATACCATTGGAAATGGAACAAAGGTGTATGTTCACTATGCTGGATATTTCCTAGATGGATACTGCTTTGATACGAATATAAAAACCATTTCGGATACTTTCGCTCCTTATGCGCCCTATAGTGGCAGTTCTTCTAGTTCGTCGACTTCTACTTCTACAACTACCTCTGGAGATACGCTAGTTGTAACAATGGCAGCAAGTAGTAGTGGGGTTGTTACTGGTTTTGATAAGGCATTGCGTAAAATGACCAAGGGCTCTAAGGCAGAGGTTGTATTTACGTCAACCAATGGTTATGGATTATCTGGTAGCTCTAGCTCAACCAGCAAGCCTTCCATTGGAGCCTATACGCCGCTGAAATTTTATATTGTAGTTGATAGGGTAGAGAACCCCACCTCATCTACAACTACCGCGTCGTCTATCGTTGTTCCGAAATATTTGCTACGAAAGAATTAAAAAGACCGTGGGTCTTTTATGAAGGTCGGGGACTTGCTTACGCCAGTCTCCGATTTTTTTTGTCACAATGTACTCGGTTTCGGTGGTGATGTCGGCGGCAATGCAGAGGCGCGTTTCGGGGTGGCAGGTTTCCAGCAGCGCTGCCAGCATGTGGTTGTTGCGGTAAGGCGTTTCGATGAAGAGCTGGGTTTGGTGCTCGCGGTTGGAGCGTTGTTCCAACGTCTTTATGGCCTTAACCCTTTCGGCGGGCTTTACGGGGAGGTAGCCTACGAAGGAAAAGTTCTGCCCGTTTAGTCCCGATGCCATTAGCGACATCAGAATAGACGACGGCCCAACCAGCGGAACAACCTTAACCCCCAGTCGATGTGCTTCGGCAACCGCATCGGCTCCAGGATCGGCAACGCCGGGTACACCTGCCTCCGATATGATGCCGATGTCGTTTCCGTCCATCGCGGGCTGTAGCATCCTACGAACCTCGGTTGGGTGGGTGTGTTCGTTGAGTTCATAAAAGGTGAGTGAGTCGATCTGAATGCCCAGTTTGAGCTTGCTGATAAACCGGCGGGCGGTGCGAATTTCCTCCACAATAAAGAATCGGGTGTTTAGGACTACATCCTTTACGTGTTGCGGAATGACGTTCTCGATTGGGGTATCGCCCAGCGTGGTTGGAATCAGGTATACTACTGCCGACATGGTCTCTGTTTTTTCGGCAAAGGTAATCCAATTATCCTGATATGCTGCTCGGGGGCGTTTTCGGGGGATACTTTGTCGGTTTATGTGCTACTTTTGCGGTACTATTCAACCCATAAATAGAAGCGGTGAAGGTTACATTTCTAGGAACGGGAACCTCGCAGGGGGTGCCGATTATTGCCTGCAGCTGCCCGGTGTGCCAGTCGGGCGATAGCCACGATAAGCGCCTGCGCTCGTCGGCAATGGTGGAGGTTGATGGCGTTCGCATCCTGATTGATGCTGGGCCCGACTTCCGCCAGCAGATGCTCCGCGAGGGGGTGACGGACTTGGATGCCATTCTGCTAACCCACGAGCACAAGGACCATGTGGGCGGGCTCGACGACGTTCGCGCCTTCAACTACGTGCTCAATCGGCCCATGGACATTTACGCCCAGGAGCGCGTGCTGGGGCATCTGAAGGTCGAGTTCTCCTACGTCTTTAGCGAGAAGCCCTATCCGGGCGTGCCGCAAATGGCGCTGCACCCCATCGGCAGCGAGCCGTTTACGGTGAAGGGGGTTGAGGTGACGCCCATATCGGTGAGGCATTTCCGCCTGCCTGTGTCCGCCTACCGCATTAGCGACTTTTCCTACATCACCGATGCCAACTACATCTCCGAGGAAGAGAAGCAGAAGCTGGTCGGAACGCGCGTGCTGGTGGTTAACGCCCTGAGGCGCGAGGAGCACATCTCGCACTTTACCCTGAGCCAGGCGCTGGAGCTAATCCGGGAGGTGAAGCCCGAGGTGGCCTACCTCACCCACATCTCGCACCAGCTGGGTAAGCACGCCGACGTGCTCAGGGAACTCCCCCCAAACGTCTTCCTAGCCTACGACGGGCTGTGCGTGGAGGTGATATAAGACATAAGATTCAAGACACAAGATATTACCCCAGACATGGCTTCTCGCTCTGTTCTGGGGTATTGTTACTAGTATCCGCCTCTCGTGGCTGCTCTTCCATGCAGCCTTCTCCTTTTTCCTTTTTCTTCCTGATGAAGGTGTAGTGGCGCTTCAGTTCGGCGCTGTACTTGTCGTTGAGCAGCTCCACGGCATGCAGGGTTCGATCCCATCCCTGCTGCGGGTTGATGATGGCCTGCGCGTCGATATAGGCCCAGAGCCCCCGAATAGCCTGCTCGAGCGCCTTGCGCACCCGCGTGGGCGGCGCAATTGCCTTCTGCTCGGCTCGCTCATTATTGGCCAATATGTCGCTGTGGTCGAATAGCTGGTTGGCTTCTTCCAGGCCAGCTAGGGCTTCCTGCAGGTTAAGAGCGTCCACGGCGGGCTTGTGTTCCCCATTGTTAAGCACGTGCAGCAGCTTGCTGATGCTCACTGATTCGGTGTTGTAGTTCTTGCGGTACAGGGTAAAGCCGAGGCGCTCCATCAGGTGTTTTACATGCTCGCCCGCCTGCTGCTGCTCCTCCTTGGCCGAGTAGCAGCCCGCCAGCACTAGGTGCTTCAGGTGCAGGAAGGCCCGGTCGCGGGTGGTATCGGCCTTTTTCAGGTTGATGTTGCTTCTTCGGCTGGTGTTAAACCCGCTTTCGAAGCGCTGCTTGGCCTCCACAACGGCATGGTAGCGTTCCGTATCGAGCAGCGCGGCATCAACGTACAGGCTTACGTCGTCGAGCACGCTGTTGGTGTAGCATATGATGCTGTTCACGCTCAGGCGGGGAAGCAGTGCGGTCTTTTTCATAGGTCGAAAAGGTTAAACGCGTTCTGTTTGGCGGCAACGGCGCTGCGCGAAAGGCCATTTCGGCGAGATATTGTCCTTCTGCCGCTGCGCGAAAGGCCATCGGCAGATCGTTTCGGCCAATTGGCTGCCAACGAAAGCTCATCCTCCTCTTCGTTGGCCCTGCTGCGCGTTGCTGCATGCTTTACTTCGCTAAATATACTAAAAATACAGCTGTATTTTATGTGATGCTACTTTTGTTATGAAAAATGCAGTTGTAAAATTTATGCTGTCATTTGCAGTGCATAAAATACAAATGAATATTTAAAGATTCGGTATGCGTATTAAAAAATACAGATGAATAATTAGAGATTCTATTTGTACAATGAAAAATACATTTGCAAATTTTATTGCAAAATGGTGGTGAAAAATACAACAATCAGAAAAAGCTCCGTTGCATCGGTGCTTGCCCTTCCGCTGGCTGCGCTAAGAATATTTGCTGGCGTTTTGCCCTTTTGTAGGCTGAAGGTAGGGGCGTCCGGCGATGCTTTTGCCTTTCCTACGACTGCGGAGGGGGAATTCCGTTTGGTTTCTGCCTTTTGATCTAAAGGGGAAAGGCTTTTCGTATGAATTTGATGCGGATGATGGATAATTTTTTTGAAGTTGCTTAGCTGTATTTGAAAAATCACTACCTTGCTACTGCTGTCCGAACTTCGATTAACGGTATTAACCTAAAGAAATTAGTACTATGGTCACAAAGCAACGCTATTATCATGGTAAGAGGGTGGAAAAGCAGCCGCTGAATACTACCGAACAGCTTGCGCGTATCTTTATAATCCTTTTGGGCCTAGGGTTGGCCATCGCGCTGGTGTACCTGCTTGTTGCTCGCTACTTCTAGCTGTTTGTAGTGGCAAAATGGAGCGAACTTCCCTTGCGAGGTTCGCTTTTTTTATGTGCCGATGCCGCTTGGCTACAGCGTCGCCACCATTCTGATGTAGGCTTCCACGTCGAACTTCGATCGGCATCCGTTGTAGATCATGTAGCGTATCTTTCCGAAGATGGGGCGCGGAAACCAGGCCCTGTCGTGCACCCCGCCGATGCTCCATGCAATGCCCGCATAGCCGTTGGGGTCGCGCCCGTCAATCGAGTACCTATCGTTTAGGAAGATGGCCGTAGCAAGCGCATCCTCTACCGAAGGAGTCCACTCCAAGATCTTTTTGGCCCAGTACATGCGCATGTAGCCGTGCATCTTTCCCCGCTTTACCAGCTCTTGCTGGGCGGCATTCCAGAGCGGGTCGTGCGTTAGCCCCTGCTCCAGCTGCTCTAGCGGGTAGCAGAACTCCCGAGGGTCGGTCCTGTGTAGGTCGATGTCCTTTTTGGCCCAGTAGGGGAAGCCGCCGACGCTATCGTACTTCGGGTTGTAGAAGCAGAAGTTATCGGACAGCTCGCGCCGGACGATGAACTCCTCCAGAAAGGCCTCGCTGGAGGGCGATGCCGCAGCTCTTCGGCTAACCTCCACGGCGATTCGCTGCGCCGATAACTGCCCGAAATGCAGGAATGGCGATAGGTTCGACTGCCCGTCGAGCGTCGGATTGTTCCTCCGTTCGCTGTAGCCATCGAGCTTCTGCTCTATAAAGCTGTCGAGTGCTCGCATGGCGCTGGCCTCTCCCGGCATCAGCCATCCGATAGGCTTTACGGATGAGTCTGCCTGAATGCTCGTCTCCACCTGTTGCCAGTTGGTAGGCTGCCTGTCTAACCTGCCAACGCCATTTTGCTCTTTTAGCGGAGGAAACTCAGTAAGGAAATCCTCAAGCGCCCGCTTTATCTTCGGGCGGATGGTGTAGGCCCCAAACTCCACCTTCTGCGACACCCAGCGGCACGGAACAATGTTGTGGGCATCTACCTCGTAGTGGGCTATGCCTTCCATTTGGTTGATGGCTTCAATCCAGTTCCGCTTTATGCGCAGCGGGTCAAAGTCGGAAACCACTAGGTTGATTTCATTTTCTATGATGTACTGCTCTAAGGCTCTTGTTGGATTGTTGTCGAGTATAAGCCTAAAGGGAATGTTTAGCACGGAAAGCCTCCGTTCTACCTCTTTTAATCCTTGTAGCATGAAGCTGTAGTGGCGCATGTTGGCTAAGGGGTAGGAGGAGGTGAGGGTAAAGACAACTTCTAGCGGGCAGCTGTGCAGTAGCGCCTGCTCTTGGGCGAATATCAGCGCCCAGTTGTCGCTAACCCGTTGGTCGCGGCTCATGCGGTAAACCACCTTCCTAATAGCGGAGCCGGTGGTTTTGTGCGTAATTACTCTTCGTGGATCTACATTCATGGTCTGCTAATTTACGAAAAAGGAAGAGCCTACCCTTTGAATATGGTAGGCCCTTTTTATGTAGGTCGATTAGGCATTGGTATGCATGCTAGGCTAATACTTAGGAAGCGGTGCGGAACCTTTTATGATGTCAATCAAGTCGATTTTGAAGATTATGCCTTGGTTGGGCTCTATTGCAGGAGCTCCCTTTTCACCGTATGCGAGTGTGCTTGGAATGTAAAGGATAAAGGTGTCTTTGGGCTTCATGAGCAGTATGCCTTCTTGTAGTCCAGGGATGATTTGGTTGAGCGGCATGCGTACAGGCTTTTCTGCTCCATAGGAAGAGTCCAGTATTTTCCCATCAATAAATTTGGCCTCGAAGTTTACCACGGCGGTATCGTTAATGGTCGGATTTAGGCCATCTGTAGGGCCGCTTGCTATTGCCTCGTATTGAAGGCCGCTGACTGTCGTTTTTACGTTGGGCTTTTTGGCATTTTCCTCGAAAAACGCCTTCATCTTAACCTCATTTTCTTTAGTTAAAACATCAATCCGTGCTTTCTCTTTTAGTTGAATTTGAGTTTGAAGTTTAGTAAGCAGGACGTTAATGGTGGTGTCGTTGTATAGGTTGATCTTATTTTTTACGTCGTTAAGCGCTTGCAGTACGAGCCCGTGGTTAAAATCTACCCGTAGGCTCTCCATACTTCTGGCTAAAACTACGCCATAGGCATACGAAGCGCTATCTATGAAGCTGCTGAATTTTGCTTGTTGGGCAGCGGGGCTGCTGTTAAGCGATGCTTGGGAAAAGCCAAAGCCTGATGAAAGCAAAATGGCGATTAAAGTGGTTGTAAAATTCTTCATGGGAATTGTTTAAAATTTGAATGACCATTAATAGTTATTTTAACCATCCATTGGGTGAAAAGTTTTAAATAGGCAAAAAAAGAAGCCTTGTAAGATGCAAGGCTTCCTGCTTCTAAATAAACCAAGGATTAATCCATTCGCTCGATCGCATGAGTATGTCGATGTACTGGGCACGAGTGTAGGCAAATGGATCTTTAAGGTTGACGTACGATAGCTTGCCTCTAACCTCATCGATGGTTTCGTAGCCTTTCATATTCATCCATGTTTCTGTTTCTGCAATCATACTTTTTACGTATTCAGGACCATTCTTGTATACCGCGCTTACTATCTGTACGGTATTTGCCCCGGCAAGGAACGTTTTAATTGCCTCTTCGGCGGTAACGATTCCGGTAGCTGCTGATAGCTGCGCATTAATTCGATTAAAGAGCAAGCCGCAGTAGCGTAGCGCTAGCCGCGAATCGTCGGAACGGCTAAATACGTACGATTGCTTCATGGCTTCGGCATCAATATCAATGTCGGGTTGGTACATCCTGTTGAAAAGCACGAATGCCTTTACGCCAAGCTTATCCATTCGCGAAATGACCTCAAGCGGATTGCCGTAGAATGGGCTCAGCTTTACGGCTATCGGGATGGTTATTTTGCTCGTCACCTCTTTCAGCACATCGAGTTGGGTGTTGATGATTTCGGCACCAGTAATCTCAAACTTGGAAGGGGAGGAGTAGAAGTTTAGTTCAAGGCCATCGATGCCAGTCTCCTGCATGCGCACTGCCCAGTCTACCCATGTGGCTGGCGTAATGCAGTTGAGGCTTCCGATTACGGGAATGCTTAGCTCGCTCTTTACCTTTTTCAACTTATGCAGGTGACCTCTAGGACCAGCATGGTGTAGTTCTGGAAATATGCGAACCATCTCGGGGTGGCGCTCGTTGTAGGCCTCCAAGTCGTTGTCTAGTTCGAGGCTCTCCAGTTCAATTTGTTCTTCGAAGAGCGTTTTGTAGACGATTGCACCTGCACCTGCTTCCTCCAACTTTTTCAATCGGTCAACGTTATCGCTCAAATTACTTGCCCCAATAATGAATGGACTTTTAAGGGATAAGCCCATGTAGCTTGTGCTTAAATTTGCCATGGCTGTCCTAATTATGATTTTACTTATTACGTGTTGTATTAGTGCTTGTAGAAGCTAACTCTTAAACGTATTTAATGGATGTCTTGTTCGGAATGCGTGGCTCTTATCCTATATTTGCAGGATTTTTTGAATATGGCTTTCTGGAATATTTCTACAGGTTTAATACGTTTTTCTAATGATTGATAAGCATTCTGAGTACGATTTAACGCCTCAGCGGAGGATTGTTATTGGAGTACAATTTCTTTTTGTGGCGTTTGGAGCGACAGTGCTGGTGCCGTTACTCGTTGGACTCGATCCCTCGGTGGCGCTATTTACAGCAGGTTTGGGAACTTTAATCTTTCAACTGATTACGAAAGGTAAAGTTCCCATTTTTTTGGGCAGCTCTTTCGCTTTTATTGCTCCCATACAAAAAGCCACAGCGCTTTATGGGTTGGCAGGGACATTAAGCGGAATGGCAGCAGTTGGCGTTATTTACGGCATTGTATCGGCACTAATAAAGTGGAGGGGAATAGGCCTAGTAAAGCGTCTTTTCCCCTCTGCTGTGTACGGGCCTGTGATTATTCTTATTGGAGTTTCGCTTGCACCAACGGGGGTAAAGATGGCGTCGTCTAACTGGCCAATTGCCTGTATTTCTCTGGCGGGTGCAATCGTTGCGCTAATGTACGGTAGAGGAATCCTTAAGTTAATCCCTGTTTTTATAGGAATTGTTGTCGGATATGTCGTTTCAATTTTCACCGGAAATGTTGATTTCTCGGTTATTGCTAACGCTCCATGGATTTCTATGCCAAAGTTTGTAACTCCAGAGTTTTCGATAGAGGCTGTTCTTTATCTGATTCCTGTAGCGTTGGCTCCAATTGTGGAGCACGTTGGCGATATCTACGCAATTAGCGCTGTTACCGGAAAGGATTTTGTAAAAGATCCCGGATTGCATAGAACCATGCTTGGTGATGGCGTTGCCTGTGCTGTTGCCGGATTTGTAGGAGGCCCTCCTGCTACAACTTATGCTGAGGTTACTGGGGCAATTGCACTGACCAAGGTTTTTGATCCCCGTGTTTTACAGATATCGGGTGTAACCGCTATTGCTTTTGCCTTCCTTGGTAAGATTAACGGTTTTCTTAAATCGATTCCGGAAGCAGTCCTAGGGGGGATTATGCTTATTCTTTTTGGTATCATTGCTACGATTGGTATCAAAACAATGATTGTTGATAAGCTAAACCTCTCGAAGTCGCGCAACCAAATTATAGTAGCCCTGATTCTTACTGTTGGAATTGGAGGTGTCGCAATGAAAATTGGTGAATTTGAACTTTCCGGCATCGGCTTAGCCGCAATCGTAGGAATTGTACTAAATTTGATCTTGCCCGATAGAGACAAGTAAAACTGTTAATATGACTTATCAGAAGGGCTGCCACAGGGTGGCCCTTTTGTATGAGGTGAAAAATGTGAATATGAATAGTACCGAACAAATTATTAAGCCTAGATCTAAATTTCCAACCATAACTCAGGCTTGGTATATTACGCTGATCTTTTTTGCTGTAACAATTGCAGTTTCAGGTATTCTTGCCCTTCTAATTAAAGATAGTAAGGATTTGACTTTATTTCTGGGGTATACAATTCCTTTTGTGATTATTGTTGTTATGGCCTTTCTTTTTCAAAAGCATGATTTTGAGGCTAAATTCACAACGCTTTTTAGAAAGTTCGATATTCAGATCGTTCCATTCCTGCTGCTTTTCGTTTTGGGATTTGGATATGCTAGTGATTATGTCACCAGCTTAATTCCGATACCCGATTTTATGAGGACGCTCTTTAGTCAGATGTTCTCTTTTAGTATCTGGGGCTTTGCCCTAGTTTGCATTGCCGCACCTTTACTTGAGGAGGTTTTGTGCCGAGGAATCTTTCTCCGTTCTTTTCTGGAAAACTATTCGGGAAAGAAGGCAATTTTATGGTCTGCAATAATCTTTGCCGCTATACATATGAATCCTTGGCAAGCAATTCCTGCTTTTATTATCGGATACTTTATGGGATGGCTTTTTTATAGGACGAAATCGCTGCTGCCTTCGATTGTTGTTCACTTCATAAACAACATTGTTGCGTATGTAGCGGCAGGCATGCTTGGGGACGATTTTGAAAATGGTAAGATGCTTAGCTGGCAGCTGAATCTGGCATTAGCTGTAGTTGGTGCACTTATTGCCCTCTTTAGCGTTTACAGAATCCGTAAAATTTTAGGGAAGGAAGTAGTGCAGCAGTAGGTGCTGTATGAAGATATAAAATAGAAAGGCCGCGATTGCGGCCTTTCTTATTCCATTAGTATTTATTCTTGATGTATTCGTCAATCGATTTTGCGGCAACTCTTCCTGCTCCCATTGCCAGAATTACGGTTGCGGCTCCGGTTACGGCATCACCGCCAGCAAATACGCCTTCTCGCGTTGTTTGTCCCTTTTCGTCGGCGATTAAGCACTGCCATTTGTTGAGTTCGAGCCCTGGGGTTGTTGTCGAAATTAGTGGGTTTGGCGATGTGCCAAGCGACATAATAACTACGTCAGTTTCGACTTCAAACTCAGAGTTTGACATTTCAATTGGGCGTCTACGACCAGAAGCATCGGGTTCGCCAAGCTCCATTTGGATGCACTTTATTGCTTTAACCCATCCTTTTTCATCTCCGATAATTTCGGTTGGATTGGTGAGCAGTTTAAACACGATACCTTCTTCTTCGGCATGGTGAACTTCTTCTACACGTGCAGGAAGTTCTGCTTTAGAACGACGGTAAACTATAGTAACATTAGCACCTAAGCGTGCTGCCGTACGGGCTGCATCCATTGCTACGTTACCACCTCCTACAACAACAACATTGCTTCCAACGAAAATGGGGGTGTCGTACGATTCGTCGTAGGCCTTCATTAGGTTATTTCTGGTCAAGAATTCGTTGGCTGACACTACACCGTTGAGGTTTTCTCCAGGAATGCTCATAAACTTGGGAAGACCAGCACCAGATCCTACGAATACGGCATGGTAGCCCTCTTCGTCAATTAACTCATCAATGGTCACTGTACGACCAATTACTACGTCGGTTTCTATCTTAACACCAAGTTTTCTAACATTCTCAATTTCTGCTTTTACAACCTTCTCTTTGGGTAAACGAAATTCCGGAATGCCATATTCTAACACGCCGCCAGGTTGATGTAGCGCTTCGAAGATCTTCACCTCGTAGCCCATTTTGGCAAGGTCGGTTGCACAGGCTAATCCTGCAGGGCCGCTACCTATAATCGCAACCTTAAATCCATTTGGAGCGGCAACTTCTGCGAGGTTTAGATGATTTTCGTTTGCGAAGTCGCCTACGAAACGTTCGAGTTTGCCAATTGCAACGGGTTCCGATTTTACTCCAAGTATGCAATCGCCTTCGCATTGCGACTCTTGTGGACAAACTCTACCACAAACGGCAGGTAAGCTACTGTCTACAGCAATAACTCTAGCCGCTTCTTCAAAGTTCCCTTTCACTACCTCCTTTATAAATGCAGGGATGTTTACAGAAACCGGACATGCTGCAATGCATTTGGGCTTTTTACAGTTGAGGCAGCGAGTCGCTTCAAGCATGGCCTCCTCTTTGTTATAGCCGTATGATACTTCTTCGAAGTTGTTTCTTCTGATATTGGGATCCTGCTCGCGGACAGGTACTCTTGGTATTTTGTTTGCCATGGTATTTTCTTCTATTATTTTTCGCATTGGCAGCTTTCGTCAGACTCCTTTTCTTGTTTGCGTAGCTTTTGCCCTTCTGCCGATTTGTACATTATTTGGCGGCGCATAGCCTCATCAAAATCTACAAGATGTCCATCAAACTCTGGCCCATCAACACAGGTGAAAAGTGTTTTGCCTCCTACCGATACGCGGCATGCTCCGCACATCCCTGTTCCATCAACCATTAGAGTATTTAGCGATACAATGGTTTTGATATCGTACTTTTTAGTAGTGAGCGCTACAAACTTCATCATAATCATAGGACCAATGGCTACAACTACATCGTATGTTTTCCCTTGATTCTCGATTAGGTCTGCAATAACGTTGGTAACAAGTCCTTTTGTTCCAAAAGAACCATCGTCGGTGGCTATGTACACATTTTTTGCAACAGCGCTCATTTCCTCGCAGAGTATGAGATTATCTTTGTTCTTTGCTCCAATAATCACATCAACATCAATTCCTTGCTGGTGTAACCATTTAACCTGAGGGTATACAGGTGCAGTGCCAACACCTCCAGCAACAAAAAGAATTTTTCTAGATTTTAATTGCTCTGGAGTTTCCTCAACAAATTCGCTTGGGCGTCCGAGTGGACCTACTACGTCAAGGAACGAATCTCCTTCTTCCTTAGCGCATATTAGGTTGGTTGATGCTCCTACAGTTTGCGTTACGATGGTTACAGTACCCTTGTTTATATCATAATCGCAAATTGTTAAAGGAATACGTTCGCCTTTTTCGTGCACTCTTACTATAAGAAATTGCCCTGGTTTTGCCGCTTTTGCAATTCGTGGCGCATAAACCTCCATGAGGTAGATGTTGGGGGCAAGCAATGATTTTTGGGTAATCTTGAACATGATTAGCGTTCAGGTTTATTGTTTTGTGAGTTACAAAGTTAATTTTTTAGGCATTCGAACAAATCTTTTTTGATAGTTTGGAATAACATTTTGTTATTAATAATGTGCAAACTGACAAATAGATATGCAACGATTTTTAGGATAAACTCTTTAACGCAGAATAGATAACCTTTTCACATACCCTCTGTTAGTAATATGAATTGGATCATTTTTTTGTGGTAGCACGTGATTGAGTGATCTATTGCATAAAAGACTCTCTAGATCATTAAGAGTTTTTTTGCTAACGATGAAGAGGAGAAGAATGTATGACTTTGGAAGTTAACTTGTTTCTATGAAAGAAAAAGAAGTTATTCTCATTGTCGGCGATGATGTTAGCACTATTGGTACACTAGAAGAATCGTTACGAAAGTTTGGGTACGATTGCTTTGTTGCATTATCAAGCGCTCAAGGCATACAAAAGGCGTTTGAGTGTACTCCAGATTTGATTATTTGTGTTCCAGAAAAGGAATGTTTTAAGTCGTTTGAGTTTTTTAATATTATAAAAGAGAGCAGTCATACATTTGATATTCCATTTATTGTTATCTCGGATAGCATTAGTATGGAGGATAGCCTCTTTGCCCTAGAACTTGGTGTTGATTTGGTTTTAGATAAACTTCCTAAGAACAGAAATTTACAACAGGTAATTGAGGCTAGGATAAAAACTCATCGTAGGCTGAAGAGGGAGTCGGAACGAATCTTTCTAAAATCCTTTGATCAGGTTTCTTATCCGATTGTCATTTACGATACAGATTTTAATATCGTAAATGCTAATAACTCTTTTTATAGCATTTTCAATAAAGATGGTAGCGGGTTTATTTGGGAAGTTGTTGGGATAGATAAGGATGCTTTTCAACATCTGTCCTATAAAATTTTTGCAAATAGCGAAAGTCGTGAAGAACTTAACCTCCGCATAAAGAAGAACGGCTCTTATGAGGAATATAATCTAGTATTATCTTCGCTAAATACGCTTTTTGCGAAGCGATCTGCTCTTATCGTTTTTCAAAAGGTTAATTCCTATGATCTGGTTGAAAATATTGATATTTCCAATTCCTTGGATGCTAAAGAATCATTGATAGATAGAAATCTATTCTTAATGGGGCAAAAAAGTGCACCTGATCCTGTATCTTACAGTGATGGGGGGATTACAAAACCTAATGAAATGAATTTTACAAAACGACAACTCGAAGTTCTAGAGTTGTCGATCTTAGGGTTGCCAATGAAGCAGATTGCTGATAAGTTGTGTATATCAGAGAAAACCGTTGAAAAGTATCGCTCTAACTTAATGGAAAAAACGGGGTCGAAAAATATTATAGAATTGGTGTTGTTTGCCATCAAGAATAAATACGTTCAGGTGTAACTAAGCAATGTGTAAAAAAGCAGGATTGAAAGTCTCTCTTTCAATCCTGCTTTTTATGTGCTTCGAAATTGCGACTTATTCTACAACGACCAAAATGGGAAGGTGCCGTTAGTAACCACTGAAGTTCTACCTCCATTATAGATGTCTGTTTTTAAAATGTCACCAATTGCAGTACCTAAGTTTGGTCTATTAACAAAGATAATTTGTCGATTGTCAGGTGCAAATCGAGGAAAAAGATCGTTGCTGCCATTCGATGTTGTTGTGCTTTCTCCACTAGATGTTAGGTCAACAGGGGCTGAACTGTCGGTCAATTTCTTCAAGAAAATGTGCGATTGTATTTTTTGTCCGGAAATGTCGAGTACTCCGCTAACATCTTGGCTATAGACTAAATACTTCCCATCTGGAGAAAAAGATGGAGATTCAAGCATTCCTGTTACCCCTCCAATAAGAAGCTGCATGTTGGTGCCGTCATTGTCCATCGTGTAAAATTCCGATTCGTATGGCATAGGACCAACTGTTCGTACCACAATCTTACCTGTCTCGGGGCACCAGTCTACGTTTGTGAATTGACGATTTGTTGGAGCTGTAGCAATTTGCCTGTTGTTAGTTCCATCGGTATTAATGGCATATAGACGATCCATGTAGGTATAAAGAATACTATTGCCATGGTTGTAGAATGAGTATCCGTTACCGATAGAGTAGGCTGACATGTTTGGGTAAGGCGATATTTTCATGACTCCTGTTCCATCGCGAAAAATCCCAAATACATAAGGTAGATTTTCGTAATAGGATGTAAAGAGTATTAGGTTTTGGTTCTTGTAAGCAACAGGTGCGAAGGCTGTTTTTTCATACTTTTCAGTAACAACCTCTTCGTAGCTCATGTCAGGGTCGGTTGCGATGATTTGATAGAGCCCGTTAGACGAGCTCCTCGAAAAAAAAACTGACATGGTGGGTTTTGTCATTGTGGTAAATGTCCAGGTTGTGCTGGTATCTACAACAGAGTTGTTATATACTGCGGCTACCTTCCAAGCATATTTAGTTGAAAATTTGAGCCCTTGTACAACAAGGGCAGTGTCAGTAATATCATTGAACACCTTCTCTATTTTGCTCCCCACTTCTTTAACGGTTACTTTGTAGGATATGGCATCGAGAGGTTCTTCTCGTACAATTTTCCACGATATGGTTATTTTCGGTTTTATATCTACAGCATTACTATCGGGTATAGAGCCGGAGAGGGTTATTGCTCCAATGGTTTTGGTTGCCTGCTGCATCGAAATGTTGGCAGTGGAGGTTACTCCTTTGCGAACTTCAAGTTGAGCCGAATAGGTAGTGTAGTTTGTCTTTTCAGCGTTAACAGTTACTGTTCCAATTTTTACATTATCAAGCGAATATTCGCCTTTGTCGTTAGTAACAGCAGTAGAACTACCTGGATTGGTTGATACTGTAACCCCTTTAAGTGGAGTCTGGGTCTTTCCATCGGTAACTACCCCTTTGATACTCCCATATTCACTAACAGGGAATGGGTCTTTTTCGCATGAAATTGCTATAACAACCGCAAAAGATAGCAGTAGTATTGTCGATAATATCTTGTTTCTTGTTCTCATCTTTTTTTAATTAAGTGGTTTAAAAATTAGAAGTGGTAGAAAAAGCCCAATTTTGCGCCCCAATACTTATCATTCATATCTCCATTTTTAACGCCGTCAATTTCATCGGTAAGCATGTAGCTATACATGCCTGTGAAGTTAAGGCTGAAGTTCTTGTTGAGGCGGTACTTAAAGCCAAGTTCTGCACCAATGTAGGGGAATACGTTGGTATTGCTACGGACGTTATTCGATTTTGCAGTAATGCAAGTCCCTCCTTTTAGAACAAAGATTGGAGTTCCTTTATGGTACGGGAACATAGAGAACTTTAAGTCGGCAGAAGCATCGAAGAACTGGTGCGAAAAACCGTTCTTTATATAGCTGTAGCGGTAGCCAAAATTCTGACCAAATGAAAGAACTTTTGATAGGGCAATGTCTGAGCTTATGAATGCAAATGGTTGATAGTTGCTATATGCATAATCTCCATTATACTGTTCTACTCCAGCAGATGCTCCTATACTGAACTGCCCTGCTACTTGTTGTGGGTTGGTTGCTGTGTTCCCGTATACATCAATGTCGTCATTCATTGAACTCTCCTTTGCGTAGGTTACAATCGGTGCACTTAAGGTGTCCTTCGCATTTTGAAGCTGCCAGTACTTCTCCTTGACACCCTCAATAACGAGAGATTGTACTGCTTTTTCTATGGCTTCGGTAATACATAGCTCCGATGGTTCGTTGTAGGTAAAGCCGGTTTCTGCCTCTAGCAGCTTAGTTAAGCTTACATAGCGGTATACATTAGCCTTAATCTCCTGCGACAAGATGGTCTTAGAGGTGTATACCGTTTTTAGAACAGCTCCACTTGATGTAGATACAGCTCTAAGGTAAATGGTTACCCTGTCCATCCGATATTGGGTATTACCACCAATACCAAAGTAGCGAACTCCCAAACCTCCGGTGAGCAGGTTGGTTTCGTAGGAGATAATACCTCCTTCTAATAGGACTCCTGCAAATAGGAGAGGAGGGAGGTCTGATTCTTTACCTTCGAATTGAGCTCTGCTCGATCGAATTATTTTACGCTCGTTTAGCAGGTTGTTGATGTTCTCACGCTCAATTGGCATAAACCAACCTGATTGCTCCAACGCACGGATAAGTATGGTTGTAGCTCCCTGTGTTACGGCAGTAGACCACGACCCACCTGATTCAGACATCTTGTATTGCCCAGTTTGGTCTCTAAATTTATACACTGCTGCCACTACTTTCTCCTTTGGTGGAGGGAGTTGGCTGAGTGTTTTTTTCATTGGGGTTTCGGGGCCCAGCCTTGCTCTCTCAGGTTTGTAGGGCTGGCTTGTGTAGTTGCCGCAACTTGCGATAAATGCTAAGGCAGCAACTCCAATTAATAGCCTAATTTTTGTTGTGGTTTGCATTGCTGTTCTGTTGATAATTAGTAATTGGGAACTGTTACTTGTGTTTGATTTCCCGTAGAATTGTCAAAAATGGTAACTGTTACACCTCCCGAACCAGAGCCAATGTTGATGCGATACTTTCCAATGTTGTATACTCCTTCTTTTAGTTTGTTGTCCGTTCCAAACTGTTTTTGAATAATAGCATTGGACAACGAATAAAGAATTTGGTTGTTGAGGTTTTTGGCAAACTCATCCAATTCCGAATCGGATTTATCGGTTGTGGAAGCCTCCTTTTGCTTGTAGTCCGACTGCACTTGGGCAGACTGCATAAGCCAGCTCGCATTTAGCGGGCTTCCTCCAAACGAAGGGTTGATGAACGAAAACGTCAACTGTTGGGCTAATGCGCTACTTGCTGCCGATGACAGAAATACAAGTAACAATACAACTTTTAGTGTTTTCATACTTTGACTATTTAAAAAATTCCGGATCCTGTTTGTTCTTTGTTGATTAACTCCAGGAGTATCTGGTTATAGTTGACTATAAAATCTGCGGCTAACTCTACAGCTTCGTAGGCTGTCTCCTCAATTAAATCTCGTTTGGGTTGTAGGTAGTTGCCGTATATCTCCATGTCGTTAATGGTTACTTTTATTATAGTTGATGTTCCAAGACCTGGTGTTTCGTCGATTACAATGGAGTAATCCATGACATTCTCGGGCAGTACTAGGTTTTGGATAAACAAGTCATAAAAGTCTCGTCCTGCTCTTGTCTTGGTTTGATCCATTACAAAACCACCTGTAATTTCTTCAAATGAGGCTTTGCCATTTTTGCCGTTGCTTATTTTGCCTACCAATTCTTCGAGTATCGCTTGAGTTTTAGCATCTTTCTTGGTAGTGTCGGTTTGAGCAAATAGGGGAGTGCTCAATGCAGACAGAAGTAGAAATGCCGTAAATGCTAAAACCTTCATATTGCTTTGTTTTTTGAGTTTTACCTTACTAACCTATGGTTAAACGATTAGGTTTAAAAAATGGCTTCTTTTAACAAAACTCTAGCTTTTAAAGTAAAATCCATGGTAGTTGTCGCAACAACCATGGCTCTAAGAATTAGGATAATGGTTTGTCCTATTAAGAGGATGTTGTATGAACTTCTATGTGGCCTTGCTACGAATTAACGTGCTGTCTTTCTAAATTCAGGGATGGATTATCTCTTTGCTCGAGATATTCCAAGTAACCTTTTCCTTATAATATTTGTACCACTATTGCCTTAATTATATGTTTGTTAGTTGCCTTGTTTTTAATATAGATATGCTCGTCTTTATTCATTAGAAAACCCCAGCAGTATTTTACTATACTATTGCTGGGGTTTTTGTTCAAAGGCTAATTTTATTTGGCCTTATTGTTTGGAAGTTACTGAGAATACCATATTAATGATGGTGGCGGAAATCGCTTTGGTAGATCATTCCGAAGTTGAAAGCGCCTTTTTGGGATACAGAGATTACGCCATTGGAACTCTCGCTTTCGATGCTAAGCCTGTTGGCAAAGCCTTCTTGAGTAATCTTTAAACTTTCTCCTTTAAATTCAGCAGGACCTGAAGCGTAAGGGCTAAATGGACTGTAGTATTTAGCAACTACGTTTCCTGTGCCTTTTTGAGTTATGTCAACATCTGGTTTTTCGTTACTCTTCCCCTTAACATATAACCAAATCAAGTTGTATTTCCCATTTTGGCTAAGATCTACATCACCACCTTTTTGAGATAGGTAGATAACGTTAAAGTTGGGGTGTGCTTGGTGTGGTTGACCATTCAAACCATCTAGGTGATGATGTTCTTCTACATCTTGCCTAATGGTTGTTTTACCACCTCTTAATACGCCGATAGAGTAGAATGCATCTCCGTATCCATCTTGGGTAACATTAAGTATTTCGTCGTTTCCAACTTCTAGTGGACCATATATAACGCTGGTATTGTTGTCCTGTTGGTAGTTGTGTTGAGGAGCTCCTGTAATCCCTGGATTGTGAACGTATCTGAGACCACCAACAAAATTATACATGCCTCCTTGCTTAATATTTAAGTAGCTATTGCCAAACTGAGAAGCAGAAGCTATGTTATGGTTGCCTGTTTGGGTAATTTCACCATAAGGTTGCTTGTGATGATCCTTGTCGGCTACAAAATTTGGGTGATGCTGGTCGAAGCGAACCTGCATTAAGTTTGCGTAGTTGCCATGGCCGAGTTGGTTGATTTCACCTTCGTTACCACTGCCTATTTGACAAATAAAAGCAACGTTCCTAAAGCTGAGCTTTTGTTGTGGTGCGCCATTTGTTGTTAGTGGAAAATGGTGATCATCTAGTATACCTTGGTTAATGGTAGCAGTGTTACCTGTGCCATACTGGTAGATGAACCCCCACTGCATCCATCCTTCCTGATTTAGATTGGCAGTATTGTCATTGTTTGGCTTTGGCCCTGGGCCTGGTTTTCCGTCTTGGGCACTTACTCCAATTGCAAGCATTGCAAGCACTGCAATAATTCCTAACTTTTTCATGACTCTTGATTTTTGGTTTGACATTTAAACTTTGTTTCAAACTGACAAGAGCAAAGGTATCTCACAGCCAACGGTTGCTTCAATTAGGATTTTCCATACTCTTTTGCGCTTGTTTGTTTTCCTTTTATAATGCTCTCCTAAAATTTTTTTACGTCTGCTAATTTTAAATTCGTAAGCGTTCGTTTGTATTCTATTTGTAGGCTACGTTAAGGTTTAGCTCCGGTTTTGTTATCGAATTTGTAGCTGCTATAAGTTCTTATTCCATCGTTTTCCCTTCAAAAATTCAGATTTCTTAAAAGGCTATGGGGGAATACCCTACAATTTTGGTAAAAACGTTAACTCCCGCTTTCGCGTTTTGAAGGGCTTTAGTAAAAGATTGCACTTTTTTTAGGGGTATTTGTATTGCGAGCAGCGTTAAGGCGTAACCTTTTGTTTTTTAGGATTTCGGAAGGCCTTCCTTCGTTGTGGCGCTGGGGGAATACCGAAATATCGACGGTTTTCGAACACCCAGCGTATGAATCACGATTTGCCAGATTAAATGATGTATGGAGGTATTTTCAAGCATGGCAGGCTAAATGGCGTTCAATGACTCCCTCGGTGGAATAGGTGAAACACGTCGAATTAGAGATTCAGCTATTGAGGGTTCTGGTATGTGATGCTGCTCCTTTTGTGATCGTTGAAACGTAGTTTTGCTCCTGCTGAACTCAGGATGCTACGAATCTGTAGGGGCTAGAATAAAACAAGGCCGAGCTGCGTTAGCTCGGCCTTGTTGGGGGGGGGCGTACTGTCTATTCGTTGCTATCGAGCTTCTTTGGCTCCTTCTTGGCCTTGGCCGCAAGCGTTTGGCGGGTGCGCAGCTGCTGCATTACAAGGTCAATTTCGTGGTTGATTTTGGTAATCAGCTCGTCGTATTCGGGCTTGGGATCCACCAGGCTAAGCGCATCGAGCATCTCCAGAATGCCGGCGCTCTGCTTGCGGGCTACCTTTGCCAGCTCGTAGGCTGCAACCTGCTCCGACTCCTTTACCTTCATATCGCTAACGAGGCTGTACTCCTTCTCGAACTCAGCCTGTGCGGCCATTACGGCATCCCACATTAGCTTGGCGTTAAGCGTCTGTAGGGCGGCAATGTAGCGTTCGTTGGTGGTAAACAGGTTGTTTAGCCCGTATAGCGCCGATGTTTCCTTGTCGAGCTTCATGCTCTGTACGTTTCCGGCATCCTTAAGCGCCTTGTGGATGAGGTTGGCGGCCTCGTTGATGGCCGGGTTGGAGCTGTGGGTGAAGGCCTCGGTAAAGGTCAAAAAGCAGAGGTATTCGCTGTCGCGTTTTGTGTCTTTTGCCTTCTTGTTCTTGGTTTCGATGATGTAGGTTGGGCTCGACATTACCCCCTCCATGTCGGCCATGGTCTTCGAGAGGCCCGTTACCAGCTCCTTAAGCCTGGCGTTGAGGTTTGGAATTGGGCTGAACAATGCCAGCATCAGCTTGATGAAGTTGAACACTTCGCCAACTTGCATCTTGGTTAGGTAAACTGAATTTGTTTTCATACGGATTTTGTTTTTTTATTGCGTGTTAAATAAGAATAAAATATTAGACATTTCCAACTGCTACACAAAAAAACAGCTGCATAAATTAATGGTGTTAGGTTTGGCTTATTCTGCTTATGGGTGGGGCGTAGGCTTCGGCGGTTGATCACCCCTTTGGGGGGGCGTATCGCTGCTCCTCTTCTTTAGGATGGCCTGCCCGCGTAAATTATTTGAGCCTTTTTTGGGGAGAAAACATGTCCTCGTAATTTATTTGGGGCTTTTTTTCGTGAAAAACATGCCCGTGTAAGCTATTTGAGGGCATTTCTAACGGCGAAGGCTTTCGCGTAAATTATTTGAGCCTCTTTTGGGGAGAAAACATGTCCGTGTAAATTATTTGGGGCTTTTTTTCGTGAAAGACATGCCCGTGTAAGTTATTTGGGGGCGTTTCTAGCGGCGAAGGCCTTCGCGTAAAATATTCGAGTTTTTTTCTGAAGGAAGGCATGCTCGCGTAGCTTATTTGGGGCCGTTTTCGGCGAAAGGCTGCTTGTCGGAGGGCTGCGGGTGCCTGCTTGTGGGCAAAGGTGTTTTCCTGTAAAGTGCTAGTGCGTGCTTCTAAGCAGAAAGGAAGCGCACTCTAGTGCTGTCGCTACATTTCGCGTAAGCGGACGGCGTATGGCCGCTTTACATTGCTGCCTAAATTATTTTTTGCATTATCAGCGTGTGCGTTGTAGGCGTTGCACCTGCGGGAATATACACGAAAACCCCCGGATGGTACAGGGACTCATCCGGGGGTGTTAATACTAGTGTCGTGTCACACTTGAAGCAATGTTTTTGGCTGTAGTATTTCCGTACGGCTACCGCCAAAGAGCGCCGTTAGTGCTGTACGATGATTCCTACGTTCCAATTTCCTACTTGCTTAACATTCATAGTGCTGTTAACCGATGTACCCATCACGGTTAGCTTGTTGAAGTGGCCAATTTGGTCAACATCCAGCTTGTTTCCGAACCATATAACTGCAGGAGTAACTAGGTTGTGGCTTCCAACTTGGTTGATGTCTGCAGTGCTATTAGACATTTGGACTAAGTTGGCCTCGTTCATATGGCCCATTTGGGTGATGGTGCCCGTTGCTTTCCATGACATGGATGGATGGGTAATCGATGCTTGGTTGCCCCAGCCGTTTTGGTTGATGGTAGCCACCCCAAAGAATCCGTACTGCTCGATCTTAGCTACGTTTGGTGCCATCCACTTGCCGCCGGTTTGGGTGATAGATGCATTGTTGAGAATCCCAACCTGGAAGATGAATGCCATGTGGTTCTTCCCGTTTTGATCAATGGTTGCTGTATTAAGCCATCCAAGCTGATCAATGGTTGCGAACAGGTGCTTGCCGTGTTGCTTGATGCTTGCGGTGTTGAACAGCCCTGCTTGAAGGATATTGGCATGAACATCGGTGCTGTTTTGGAATATAAAGGCAGAGTTGAACCAACCAGGTTGGGTGATGCTAGCCGTAGAAAGAACCGTGTTGGTTTGGCTAATGGTAGCATTGTTGAAGTAGCCAGGCTGAGTGATAGCAGCAGCACTTGCAAAAGTCATGGTTTGGGTGATGGTACCGGTATTGTGGCCACCTGTTTGGTTGATATCGGCATTGGATAGTGCAGCCCTAGTTTGGTCGATGGTAGCAACGTTCCTGTGGTTGGCTTGTAATATGTTAGCGGTGCTATAGACTGAACCAGTTTGGCCTATGGTTGCCGTATTGTTCTTGCCTTGCTGTACAATATTGCCAAGTACATACATGTTGCCAATTTGGGTGATGGTAGCAACGTTATCCTTGCTGTTGGGTACTTGCATAATTACCGCAGTGCTTAGGCCTCCAAGGGTTTGAGAGATGGTTGCCATGTTATGCCTGCCGAACTGGGTGATTAGGGCATTGTCAGCCACATCTTCTGTTTGAGAGATGGTGGCGATATTGTTCCTGCCGTACTGCATAATATCGGCGTCATCAGCTAACGATTTTGTTTGGTCGATGGTAGCATTAAGCCTCATACCCTTCTGAACAATTTTAGCATCCGATGGCATTGGGAAGAACCACCAGCCATCCATGGTTTGGTTGATTGTGGCGTTGTTGCCCCATCCTACTTGGTCGATTTCGGCTTTGCTAAACAACGAGAACTTTTGGTTAGTTGTTGCAACGTTGTGCTTGCCTAACTGGTTGATAAAGCCTTTTAAGAACAAACCATTGTACTGGTTAACGTTGGCCATATTATCTTGCCCTATTTGGGTGATAAAGCCAAAGCCATAGTAGTTGTTGATTTGGTTAAGATTTGCAGTGTTGTTTTGCGCAAATGCTGCAGCTCCAATCAACATTAGTCCTAACAGTAGGCCAGTTGTCTTTTTCATGATCTTAAATTTTTGGTTCGACAATAAAAATTTACTGACAGGAGCAAATGTATGCTGCCGTCAAGGCGCACCACAATTAGGTATTTCCATATTCTTTAATTGAAATTTAATTGATGTTTTTAAATTGGCTTGCTGTTCTAATTAAATAGCATTATTTGTGTAACATGAGCGAGGAATGAGCATTTGTTTAATTAACGATAATCAAATTCGATAAACGTTGGTTAATGCGGAGTGCATTTTTAGTGTTGCCCAACATTCAGGGTGGATGTTTAGCTGGGCTAAACCCTATGCTTATGCATGGAGTTGCTCCATTTGATGCCTCTTTTGGGCTGAAGTTTGTGTAAATTTAAGCATCGTTTTTCAGAACCTGCATAAATTAGCGTATAAGATGGATGTGGGCTGTTTTTGATCGGTTGTTGTAACGTAAGTTGGATAATTGATGTAATGGTATTTGAACGCAAGTTAAATGCTCGATTAAATCGTATATATTAAGAGCGATGTTAAAGAGTTAATGGTAACATTTGTATGAGAAATATTTCCTAATGTGAATTGTAATTTATTGGTTGTTTTAAGTGCAGCGCAAATCGATGCTTTAAATTGTTAATTGGTGATTTGTTTAAGCATTAATTATGGTGGTTTTTGTAACAAAAAATGGTCGTCTATCAGTTGTGCGTTTGATGGGTGCTGTAGAGGCAGCTGCATGCAGGATATCTACCGAGGTGGGTAGCGCCTAGCGCAGCTAGCTATGGCACAAAGAAAACCCCGGATGTACGGTTCATCCGGGGCTGTCAGCACATGAAATTAGATTAATGCATTATCCTAACGTCATTGTTTCGGATTGTAAAGTTATTGTTGGCAACCTGCGCAGTAGCCCGTAAACATATGTTGGTAGCCAATGCCTTTTTGAACAATCATACCAAAGTTGTTCGATCCGTTTTGGGTAGCAATAATGGTGTTGTTCCATCCATCGCTTTCAATGCTTAGCCTGTTGTGGTCTCCAGTTTGTTTAACATCTAATAGTTTTCCGTTAAACTCAGCAGCTCCAGTGCCGCAATCATCGCATGGTCCATTGAATTTGGCAACATAGTTCTTGTAGCCGTTTTGTTCAATTTTTACGGTTGGCCCATTTGGATCTCCATGTAGCACGTCTATATCTAGGATAATCCGGTTCTTTCTGCCATTTTGCGATAGCATTGCATTACCGCCAGCTTGTTCAAGCCAAATTGCGTTGTAGTCGAGTTGGGCGTGGTGGTGCTTGTCAAAGGTCTTGTTGTTCCAAGTTCCATCATTACCTTGGATGATGGTTCTTGTGCCTTTTAGTACGCCAACACCAAAGAAGAATTCTCCTTCGCCTGTTTGGGTGATGCTAGCAGCATCCCATTTCTGGTTTTCGCCAATAATTAAAGGCGTAAACATAAAGTTAGGACAGCAGCTTTGTGCGTAGCTGTACTGCGATAGTGGATAGCAGCAGTTAACAAAGCCCATAGAGCCGCCAATAAAGTTATGCTCGCCCCCTTGGACAATGTTTAATACGCTACCACTTAGTTGAAGAACTGATGCAATGTTGTGGCTCCCTGTTTGGGTAATAGTACCAATGGCTCCGGGTTTTGGGCCTTGATGGCTGTTTACAATGTCAGCATATGGGCCACCATGATACCAGCCCCAGTTAAGCTGCCATAAGGTTGCTAGGTTGCCATGTCCTGATTGGTTGATGGTACCTTCGTTGTTGAACCCAATTTGCGTAATAAAAGCGGTGTTGCCGTAGCTGCCAGTTTGATGGTTCATTACACCTTCTCCTGTTGGAGCTGCTATCATACCTTGATTTATGGTAGCTTTATTGGCATCTCCAAACTGGTAGATAAACCCCCATTGCTTCCATCCTTGTTGATTAAGGTTGGCTTCATTACCCTTTGCTGGGGTTGGTTGTGGATGATTAAATTCCTGCGCACTCACGCCGATTGCAAGCATTGCAAACACTACAATAATTCCGAACTTTTTCATAATACAAAATTTTTGGTTCGACAATAAATTTCTACTGACAGGACAAAGTTATTCCGCCGCTGAAGCTCGAATCAATTAGGTATTTCCATATTAATTGTTAGCGTCTTGTTAATCGGTAAATGGCGATTTTATATTTCTGATTAAATAATATTTGTTGTGCTTTTTATGAGAGAAATAAAATATTATTAAATAGATATTCACTTGTTTTATTAAATTCCAGTTAAATTAATTAATAAATTATTTAATATTCTGGTTGTATTGCTAATGATGATTGATGGGGATTTCCTATGTGAAAAGGCTTTTATGTGTACTTGTGTACTTGCTTTATTTGAAATTTTAATGAATTATTATTAGGTGATATGCTTGTTGTGTTATTTAGCAAATGCATTGTTTTGTTTGTTTAGATAATACTGTTATTGAGGTGTTGAAAATACTAATTACTCTTGCAAATGTTAATGGTTAGTTAAGTAGTAGATAATTTTAGTTTGTGTTTTGTTATTGTCGTGTTAATGGTTAAGTAAAATGTAATTATATTATTTGAAATAGTGAATTGTAATTTGTTTAATATTTATAGGTTAAAACGATGCGAATATTTTTGGTTTTGTTGGAGTATAATTCAGTATTATTTATGTGAATTTACACAATAATAGAGATGGTCGTGTTTTACAAATAACAGAATTGCGTAGTTTGTAGAATAAGTGTGTTGGTGTTCATGGTGTTCGCGTGTGGGATATGATGAGCTTTTGTCTGAAAAGCAGCTTAGTAATTTGAAGAGTTTATAAGGAATGGGGTTAATTTTTTAGGTAATCATCTTGTTGCTCTCTTCTGGGGTGCTCATAGAACATGCAATGAGCATTAGAAAATCGTACAGATCGCTTTAATACGCTGAACTAAGCCATAAAAGCAGGTGTGCTCGGTTAAAACGGTTAAATAAATCTAAACAGTTCGGAAGTTTTTGTTTTTGGTTTGCTTTTGAATTTAATGGCAACTGAGGTCGGCGTGTTTTAAACTATAGCTGATATTTTTATTATCGTTGAATACGGTAATGGCTATTGGGCTAGACGCTATTATTTAACTATCCCCCCTTCGAAAATAGGGGGTGGTGGATCGTTTCCTTATTTTTCTACCTTGCATCCGAGGAACGAAGCGTGTTTAAATTTATATACTATGGAAGTAATTGTAAGTGGCACCGAGCAATGTGCTATTGTTGAAATTGGCGATTTAGTTCGTCGCTTAACTCAGGAGACAGGCCAAGAATACCTTGCCTTGAACAGAGGAATCAATGCTGTAGTAAACATTGATTTGAGCGAGGTAGTCAAATCGATCGATTTCAATTCTCCCGAAATTCAGATTTATCCACCAACAACAGGTTTCCCTGCGCTTAAGGATGCGATAAATAAGGAATTCTTTGGAGGTAAAACCAATCCTGCCCAGATTTCGGTTACGGGAGGCGGGATGGCTGCAATTGATATGGCCTTCCAAACAGTAAAGGTTGATAAAGTATACGTTCCAGAAATTATTTGGGAGTCGTACTTTATGATTATGCAGATGCGAGGGAAGACGCCTGGCCTGTACCACTCGCTATCGTCGCTAAAGGGGATGATAGATGAGCTCCGTGGTAATGCCGTGCTAATCTGCGATCCAAGCAACCCTGTTGGCGACAAGTACGACGACGAAAAGTTGTTCGAACTAATTAAATTCCTAAACGATAACGATGTGGTAGTTTTTTGTGACTGCCCATACCGTCGTATCTTTAAAGGTGCCGATGACAACTTCTACGAACGTCTTCTTCCTCTCGAAAATGTGATTATTACCGAAAGTTTCAGCAAGTCGGTTGGTCTTAGCGGTATGCGTCTAGGGTTTATCCATTGTAATAATCCGTTGTTCAATAAGGAAATTTTGCTACGATTACTCTTTGCTACAAATGGAATTAACGGCTTTGCTCAGCAGCTAGTTTTACGACTTCTTACTACCGAAGAGGGGAAAAAGGCTGTTGCCGATTTCAAGCAAAAAACAGTTGAGGGTATCACCAAGAATATTGCATACCTACGTGAAAAAGGGTTCTTGGCAGAGGAGTTTTACCAAGAGTCGACTCCTGTTGGTATTTTTACCATTCTGAACTTGAACTATGATGTGCTAATGGAGCACCATATTGCAAGCGTTTCTTTACGCTTTTTTGCGAAGGAGATGGAAAGTGCTGATAAGTATGCTCGCGTATGCGTATCAGTTCCTCACGAGAAGTTGAAAAGATTCTTTGAACCATTAGAAGGGTTAGTTGCATCGAAGTAATGGTTTTTTGAAATATTTATTCTTATCCCCACAAGCAAAGGTTTGTGGGGATTTTTGTTAGAAATCAGCTGAGTTGTTTAGTCATTATTTGCTATAGTATTGTTATTCCTATTCCAAATCGGCCTGTTTTACCGTTGTTGTATCTCGATGAGAAAAAGAGGTTGGGGTTGCATTTGGTACATAATCGGGCAATCTCTATATTTCTAGGAGGGATTCCTACTTCTTCAAGTTGCACCTCGTTCGTTTTCCAAAGATCGAGGTGGTACCTGTTATTATAGGGTATTAGTAGATTTGTAGAATTTGGGAAGTTCGAGGATACTGCATCAACAACATCGTCTCCTATCTCGTAGCAACAATGACCAATAGATGGGCCTATTCCGGCTAGTATATTCTCCGCGTTACATCCGAATTCAGCGATCATCTTTTCGGCAGTCTGTTGGGCTATTTTTTTCACAGTACCTCTCCAGCCTGCATGAATTGCTGCTGCTACCTTTCTTTCTGTGTCGAATAAAACGATAGGTACACAGTCTGCCGCCTGTGCAAAAAGGGTGATTTCTTTAGTCTCGGTAATTAAGGCGTCGGAGTTGGGTATTGATTGGTCCTTTACGCGATTTCCTGCACCTGCATTGCTGCTGGTTATAATTGTGATTGTATCGCTATGTACTTGATTTTGGAAGGTCATCTTTTCGAAATCGAGGTTTAGTGCAGCGCAAATCTTTTGTCGGTTGCTTATGGTTATTGCTGCTGGTTCGAATTCGGAAAGCCCAATGTTGCATGTTGCCAAATGTTCCGAACCCTCACCCCCAATACGGGTTGTTACAAATGTTCTAACATCTGTTCTATTGGCAAAAAGGTTAAATGTGTAGGTAAGTGGTGCCTTAGTTAGCTTGATCATGAGGGGAAACGAAAAGAGCGAGAAATTCCCGCTCTTAAATTATTGAAGGTTGAAAATGTACGTGATATTCCCAGTTTGTATGGATGGTGCATCCTGGTCGACATTGAAGCGAGCTCGTTGTGCTGCTGCAATAGCCGCCGAAATTAGCCTTGAATCGGACGTTGTAGAGCCTTTAGGGGAGTAGGTCGCCTTAGTTACATTTCCGTTCTGATTAACGGTTATAGCAACAATAACCTTTCCTGATGCTTGTACGTTATAGGCAGGATTAGGGAAGCCACCTACAATGCGTCTTCCGCTGAGGCTAAAGGAGTGTCCTCGACTGCTGCCTGTGCTACCACCAATTCTACTTTTGCTATCGGGTGAGCCGTTAGGGTCTCCTTGATTTCCAATACCGCCACCATCTCCTTCACCGTGTGAAGGTAAACCGGAATTGCTTCTACCAGGGAAAAGAGCGCGCTTGTTTACTTCGCGGGGCTTTTCAACAGGAGTTGTGGGTGTCGTTTCCGGTGTATTTTGTGCTACAATTTTAGCAGATGGAAGGGTTATGTGGGGCTTCTTCTTAGCAATGCTTTTTGTGGGTAGGCTAGGAGCATCTTCTATGTCCTGAGTCATCGGACTCTCTTCCTGAACCATTTGCTGGTTTGGCGCTGCCTGTGCAATGTTGTCTGCGGCTGATGGTTCTACAGAACCACTGCCAACATCGCTGTCGCCAAAGTTGATAAGGATAGCCTCTTCGGCTGGGAGAGGTTGTTGAGGTTTAAGGCTGATCAGCAGCAGTGTAAGCACAAATGCTGTGTGAAAAAACAATGTCCCTATAATTCCTACCCTTTTTGATGTATCGGTGCTAACCATATATTATTCTAGGCTTGTTGCTCAAATAAACTTGTTGCTGTTGTCTGCTTAATGTTCATCTTTTCTCACCCTTACCTGTCAAGTTGCTTAAAATCACAACTATTTATTTGGGTATTTGCCCTGTCGAAAATAGTAAATTGTTTATTCTCGTCAAAGGTTTAATGTAAGAGAATGTTCTTAAGTGTTGAGGATCTGTTTGTGGCACTACTTATTATTATACTATTTTCCTCCTTTTTGTGTTTTCGTAGAGTCATTTTTCGACTTAGTTTCTGGGAGTAAGGCTGGTTTTGGAGGTGTTGGCGCACTATTCTTTTTCTTTTTTCTGAAAAGATCTCCAAATGAGTTGAACTGGTTTTGAAAGAATATGCCAACTCCCTGTCTACTTTGTGTGGTGCTGTTTAATAGGTAGTCTTGCTTTTGGCGGGAAAACATTTTAAACTTAACCCTATCCTTTTTATCAAGGCGAACCTCTGCATCGTAGTCGCCAGCAACGCCTCGTCCTGTTGATTTTGTGTTGTCGGCTACGTCGATTGTACCGTTTACGGTGAGCCAGTCTTTGAACTTATAAGACCCTGAAAACTCGTATTCTTGTGTAGTGGTTGCTGTTGAAGGGGTGTATTTTATGCCAAAGTTTAACGAGTTGGATATTTGCGAAACAAGGTTTGCCAGCTGGTTGAAAAGGAGGTCGGTTGCCATGCCCTTGCTGGCGTAGGTTCCTATTGGATTTTCGTTGCTTGCTGTTGTTTGTTCGGGGAAGAATTGACCGAACCAGAGCAGGCTGACAAACTGCTTTTGCATTTGGCTCTCTGTGTTAAGAGCGGCTTGTACTAGTGTTTGGGTTGATGCTTCGGCATCAGGAAGTTCAACCCCCAACTTTATGGTGGGGTTTAAAAGCATTCCATCGAGCATGAGCTTGCAATCGACGTTGTAGCGTTGTGTGTTGTTTTGGTCTAAGCCAACGAGTATTGGACCAAGAGAGGTTCTAACCTTATGGCGTGCGGTTACATTTATGGTTGCGTTTGATGGATTTCCAGTCCAGGTTATAGTACTTCCAGCATCAATAGAGAAATCTTTTGAGGTGAGATTTAGTAGTGAAAAGCGGAAGTTCCCCTTTTGAATGGTGTAGTTGCCTCGAATTTGGAAAATGTTGGATGATGGATTAACCTCCATGCTCAAGTTGGAGGTTCCTTGGGCCTTTAAGATATTTCCAGAGCCTGGATCTAGAAGAATTTGTGCTTCGGCATCGGGGGTTACCTGAAGTTCAAGGTATATCTTTAGGTTCGACTTGGGCTTTTTCTCCTGCTTCATACTTGGAGTGTCTGATGCAGATTCTGCATTATTATCATTCTTTTCCTTCTGGCTTATAAAGGTGATAAAGCTTTGATCCTGGATTTGTGTTCGATTATTTAGGGGTATATATACTTTCGAATTCTTTTCTGTTACGGCGTTGATACGCATCTCTAGGTCGTGTAGATTACCTAGTATTTGAACTAAACCCGAAGCGTATGCGGTTCCATAAAACACCTTGTTTTGCTTAGCGGTAGTATTAAGTGCAAGCAAGTTTTTGGGTTGAATGTTGATGTTGAACTTGAAGTTCTTGAGGTTTTTATGGGTTACTGAGGCATTTACGAAAGCAAGGTTGCCTAATGCGTCGGTAAGCGTATCGTTCTTAATGCTGAGCTCTGTTGGGGTTATGACAATAGGAGCAGTGATGTTATAGGTCGTATTTAGGAAGTCAACTTTGGCTTGAATACTATTGAGGTAGGCTATGCCATTTATTATAGGTGTATCAGTTGTTCCAGTAATGCGGAGATCGCCGCTGATGTTGCCCTTCATATTTGATACGATTCCTTTGGTGAAGGGCTCGAGCAGGAAGGGGCGTAGCTGGTTTACCTTGACATCCAACTCAAGATCCTTTGTTTCGGGAGATATGGTGCCAGATAGCCTGTACACCTCTTTGTCGTCGATAGTATTTGTGGAGAGAACGCTGACCTTGCGGCTTACTTCGTCCCACGAGCTTACTAATTCGGGACTACCTACCGATTGACCATTGATGTAGGCATCGTCGAATTTGACGTTGCTGAAGAGCATTGGGCTTTCGTAGATATTCTTTAGCGTAGCAATACCGTTTAGAGCACCTCTAATATCGTATCCTGACTTTTGGAAGAAGGACTTGAAATTTTGGATGTCGAAGTTGTTAATGATGAAGTGGAGCTGATCGTCTCGATTTTTTGAGATCTTACCTGCAACGGCAATCTTCTGTTGCTGGTTGATTATCTTGAAATCTTCAATCCCAATGGTGGTGCTATCGATGCTAACCAGTGCTTGTCCTATCTTCCATGGGGTATTGTTAACCGTTAGGAGCGACTTTAGGAAGTTTACTTCGATGTGAGGCTTTGGCGAATGCGTCTTTTTCTCGAAGGTGGTTATGAACTTCACTTCGCCTTCGTTATGGTTCTCTTTGGTGTTATTGTTGAAAGATACCGTTGTGTTAATTCTGTTTGCGGCACCCATTGCATCGAGGTTGATGTTGCTTAAGGCAAGCGATTTTATCTGGTACTTACCGCAGGTTAGCGACGTCCGCATGTTTCCGGGTGTTCCAACGGCTTGTAGGTTTACTTTGCTAAACTGGCTTGACCCCAGCTGCAGAAGCGGTGATATTAGCTTAATGTCGAAGGTGTTGTTGCTGGTGTTGATTGAGCCCAGCAGCGTTGATGATTTCTCAACTTTTAGCCTTGGAATAAAGAGTCCGAGAACATCGTTTACTTTCTTCACCTTGACATTTACAAAGTATTGCTGCTGCGTTCCTAGTTGGATTGCCGCAGGAGCTTTTTCTCCTGTAGTTGAACCTCCTTTTGCTGTCGTCGGTAGTTGTGGTATTTCTGCTTTGGCAATTGCAGGGAAGTATAGCTTTGTGAAGTGGTTTACTGCCAAACCAAGATTTCGAAGCGAGGAGTTGCCCTTAATTACCCCATCTGCCAGATCGGATTCAATCCTCAATTCCCTTTCGGTGCTGCTATTTTTGAGGTAGACGTTAGCCATTCCAACGAGCACACTTTTGCTATGCGTGGAGAAGGTGGCGTTGTGTAGGGTTGCCGATCCGTTTATATTATCAATGCTGGTTCCGGTAAAATCAACATTAAACAGACCTTTTATTGAGGTGATCGTATCGCTTGATGTAAAGTTTAATCGGTGCAGGTTTACATGGTTTACCTTGAACGAGGCCATCGTTCTACTTGGAAGGCTACTGAAGTTGTAGCTCCCCGCGCAGGTGAAGTCGGCATCGCGGCTATTTACCCGAACTAGGTAGTCGTAGAGCTTGCCTTCGCGGTTTAGGGTTAGGGCGATGTCCTTGTAGTCGTAACCGTGAATGTAGACGCTGTTGAAGTTGGCTTCCGTGGAGGAGTTCTTTATCAGCCTTCCTTCTGTTGCGCCTGATGATTTGAGTGTTCCTGTAACGGCACCAACCTCTTTCGAATCGATAATACGACCTAGGTTGAGGTTGCTTGTGCTGACGTTTAAGGCGTAGGCGTTGGTGTGCCCGTTGCTCGCCTTTGTATCTAGCGAGGCTACTATATTGCCAATGGATGAAAATACCTGTGCTGACGAGTTGAATGCTGAGAATTTTCCGCTGAAGTAGGCGTTTAATTTTAGTTTCCCCAGCTTAGCCATGATACCTGCCACGCTTTCGCCGTGGGTGCCAACAAAGGTTTTTATGGTTTGTCCCAACTCCCTTCCATTGGAGGTTAGCTCGTGTACGTTACCTCTCCAAACGGTTTCCTCGGCTTTGGGTAGTCCTACAATCGAGAAGTTTAGCGATAGCTTCGTGCTATCACCTGTCTTAAACTCTAGGTAGCTGCTGCGGAGGTTGCATACGGGACCTCTTACTCGTCCATCAAGGATTCCCTTGAAGTTCCACTTGCTCAGGGTGGGGGCAAAGTAGGATATCGTCTTAAAGTCGACGAAGGCGTTGTTGAAAAGCGCGTCCATCTTCACCTTATGCACGTAGTCCTTCCAGTCGGCGAAGCCGTTAAACCGAAATATGATGTACGATGCCTTTACGAGGCTGTTTGGGGTGTTGATGGTGGCGTTGGATAGCTTTATCTCCTTGGGCGAAAAGTCGACATCGGCACCGAGGTGGCGCAGCAAAAATCCGCACTTCTCGTAGGCGCTCAAGTTCTCCATCTTTGCCGTAATCTTCGAGCCTACAATGCGAATATTCCTAAGATCGACGTAGATGTGGCGGATGTCGAGGTCGGTGTAGTTCATGCCGTAGGGCTTAACCTGGGGCTTCCACTTGTGGTATTTGAACGCGAAATCGACCAGCTTAAAGTTGCGGACCTTAAAGCTGTACGCCTTTTTCTTAGTGGTGTCCTTGCTGGCAAGGGCATCGAGGATGAACTTGAGGTTGAGAACGCCCGTCGAATCCTGCTTAAGGTAGAACTTGCCGTTGTCGAGCTCGGTGGTTCCTATCGATATAAACCTTTTGCCGAGGTTGTACCCTCGCAGCGATGCGTAAATTCTTCCGGAATAGAGCAGCGTGTCGCCATGCTGATCTTCCACGTAAACCTTGTTCAACCTAAGCTTGTTGAAGAAGGCGTAGTCGACAGATTCGATGCTAATTTTGGCGTTAAACTTCTCGGAAAGGATATTGGTGATCTCATGTACGACGAAAGTTTGTACTTTTGGGCTCTTCAATGCTAAAAAAAGAAATAGCGGTATCGATATTAATATCAGTACCGTTATGGAGAATATTTTGAAAACTTTTTTTAGAAGTGCCTTTTTTGTCATACAGTCACAAAACTAGCACAAATAAATTTTTATACACAGCTTTACGCTATGGCAATTACAATTTTGGCAATAGAATCTTCGTGCGACGACACTTCGGCTGCGGTAATTCGCGATCAGGTGCTGCTCTCCAACATAATCGCCAACCAGGATGTCCACCAAAAGTACGGCGGGGTGATCCCGGAGCTGGCCTCGCGCGCGCATCAGCAAAACATCATTCCGGTTGTGCATCGGGCGCTAGAGGTGGCCAACGTTGAGGTTGGCGAGGTTGATGCGATTGCCTTTACCAACGGTCCTGGGCTGCTGGGGTCGCTGCTGGTGGGGACGTCGTTTGCCAAGGGGCTATCGATATCGCTGAACGTTCCGCTGGTGGAGGTTAACCACCTTCAGGGGCACATCCTGGCGCACTTCATCCAAAAGCCGGGCGAGGAGCCCAACCATCCACAGTTTCCGTTCCTATGCCTGCTGGTGTCGGGTGGCCACTCGCAGATTGTGATTGTGCGCAGCCCGCTGGAGATGGAGATCATCGGGCAAACGCTCGACGATGCCGCCGGCGAGGCCTTCGATAAGTGCGCTAAGGTGATGGGGCTGCCCTATCCTGGAGGTCCCTTCATCGATAAGCTAGCTGCCGAGGGCGACCCTAAGGCCTTTAAGTTTGCCAAACCGCAGATTTCGGAGCTTAACTACAGCTTTAGCGGGCTGAAGACATCGTTCCTGTACTTTCTGAGGGACAGGGTTGCCGAGAATCCCAACTTTATTGAGGAGAACAAGGCCGACCTGTGCGCCTCCATCCAGCATACCATCATCGCGGTGCTCATGGATAAACTCGTTAAGGCTGCTAAGCAAACCGGCATCCGAGAGATTGCCGTTGCTGGGGGCGTTTCGGCCAACTCGGGCTTGCGCAGCACGCTCGTCGAGGAGGGGAAGAAGCGCAGGTGGAAGGTGTTTATACCAGAGTTTGGCTACACCACCGATAACGCCGCCATGATTGGCATCACCGGATACTTTAGGTACCTGAACGGCGAGCGCACCTCGCTGGATGTGGCTCCGGTTACGCGAATTAAGTAGGGAGTAGGACGAAAGTCTTAAATCTTGCGTCTTGTGTCTTTAATCTACTCGTGCCATGAAGATCATCATCTCGCCAGCCAAATCGCTCGACTACCGGAAGCCCGTTCCGGTGGCAGAATATACCATGCCTCGCTTCCTCGATCGCTCGCAGCGGCTCGTTGACGCGCTGCGCCAGCTGCATCCTGCCGAAATTGGCTCGCTGATGGCCATCAGCAGCAAACTGGCCGAGCTCAACTTCGAGCGCTTCCAGCAGTGGCATCAACCTTTCACAATCGAGAATGCCCGTCAGGCGGTGTACGCCTTCGATGGCGACGTGTACGATGGGCTCGATGTCCGTTCGCTGAGCGATGCTCAGGTGGGCTACCTGGGCCAGCACCTCCGCATCCTTTCGGGCCTGTACGGCGTGCTGCGTCCGTTGGATATCATCCAGCCCTACCGCCTGGAGATGGGCAGCAAGCTCTCCGTTGATGGCGCCAGGAACCTCTACCACTTTTGGGGCACCCAAATTACCGATGCGCTCAACGACGAGCTGGCTGCTGAGGCCGATGCAACGCTCGTCAACCTGGCCTCAGAGGAGTACTTCCGGTCGGTTATCCCATCAGCCCTTAAGGCGCGCATCGTTACCCCCGTTTTTATGGAGTACAAGGGCGACAGGCCCCGCGTGGTGGCCCTGATGGCCAAGCGCGCCCGTGGAATGATGGTGCGCTTTATGGCCGAGCAGGCCGTTGACGATGTGGAGGACATCAAGACCTTCGACTACGGCCGTTACGCCTTTAACCCCGACCTGTCGGTGGGCGACCGCTGGGTGTTTGTGCGGTAGGGGCGCCGATTCTGTTCTCCGCAGGGGGCTGTCGTAGCTGCATCTCGGTGCTCCAGCCCTATCTTTTCCCGTTTATATGATGCCGGCCATCGTGCAGGCGCTACTTGCCTTCGGATAGAGTTGGCCCGGGGTCGGACCGACTCTCCCCGTTGCTGTTTGCTGCTTGCCCGTGGTCGGGCCGATGGTGTTCATGCCTGTTTGGTACTTGCCCGAGGTCGGGCCGACTCCTCCCATTGCGGTTTGCTACTTGCCCGGGGTCGGGCCGGGATGATTCAGGGTGTAGTAGTGCTTGCCCGGGGTCGGGCCGAGAGGATGTGGTATAGTGAAGAGCTGGCCCGGGGTCGGGCCAATTCTTTGCAGCGGCAGCAACACCCCTCCGGGGGGATGTCCTGCGCTATCTGTGTAGCGGTTGCGTATGCCGCTGGCCGTGAATGGGCCAGCGGGCCATTGCGACAGCAGGCGGGTGCCTACTTAGCGTTCTCCTTTAGCCATCCAGGGCGGTTGGTGGTGATGCCCTTAACCCCAAGGCTGGTTAGGCGCTTGGCCTCGGCGGGGTCGTCAACCGTCCAGGCCAGAATGTCGAGCCCGAGCTCCTTTGCCTGCTGCATCACCTGCTCGTCGATGGCCTTGTAGCCTAGGTCTAGCCCGTCGAGGCCGGCGGCTTTTGCGGCTTTCATCTTTTCCGAAAGCCCCTCCTTCTTGCTGCTTAGCCAGTAGCAGGCGTTGTGGGGGAGCTGCTTCTTGGTGTCGACAATGGTATTCCAGTCGAAGGCGATAAACAGGCACTGGGACTGCTTTCCGCTCTTTGCCACCACATCTTTAAGAGCGGGGAGAACCTCGGTGCCGCATTTCAGCTCAATTACCAGCTGCTTCCCTTCGGGGGTGGCGGCAATCATCTCCTCCAGAAAGGGGATTCGTTCGCCTGCGTACTTTGCATCCTTAAACGATCCGGCATCGAGCATCCGCAGGCTGTCGGAGCAGGATTCGGAGATTACCATGCTCTTTCCGGTGGTGCGCTTGGTGTTCTTGTCGTGCATCACCATTATGCGGTTGTCCTTGGTGAGGTAGATGTCGAGCTCTACGGCGTCGGCGTTTTGCTCCCAGGCCAGCTTGGCGGCCGCTACGGTGTTCTCGGGGGCCAGGTGTGAGGCTCCGCGGTGGGCGATGTAGCCCTGCGCGAGGGCGAAGTTCGAAATGGTAGTCATGAGGAGTAGTGCAAAAAAACGGTTCATGGTAAAATGGTGCTAGAGGGTTGTACGTAAAGTCTGGGCGATGCCCGTATTTTTTTGATGATCACCCGTAGGGGGTGCCCGCAAATGTAGCGTAAATGGGCGCAGGGTGGTTCTCCATTTCGGGCTGATTTATCGGCTGCCAGCGAAAAAAGCAAGGGTGCCTCGCGAACGGGACACCCTTGGGTTTAGCAAATAATATAGTAACCGTTTCCTACTTGCCGGTTCTGTTCTGCTCCTCCTCCGAGCTGGTGCTGCGCTGGCGGGCTGCCTTTACATCGCTGCTGCCAAAGCGGTAGGTGAGCGAAATGTTGAATCGCTGGCTGCTCCAGGTGTTTCTGGTGTAGAGGTCCATGCCGTTGTACCGGGCAGTTGCCCTGCTGCTGGTGGTTTTGAAGAGGTCGTCGACGGAGAGCTTGGCGGTTAGCTTGTCGCTAAGGAACTTCTTTTGCAGGCCGATGTTTACGGCATATCGGGGTTTTATGTCGATAAGGCCGTAGGACATGGCGCTGCTGTAGGTTCCCATCACCTCGAAGATGTACTGCTTGGGCAGGATGAAACTGTTGCTGGAGTAGATCATGTACATGACCTTGATGTTGCCCGATTCCTTGCCGTTGTTCGATGTATTGATGTTACCCGTTTCCTTGCTGTTGCAGTTGTAGTCGTTGTACATCGCCGTGATGTTGTTGTTGGTGCGGAACCATGAGATGGGGTTGAGGTTGGCGCTAACGTTGAGGGTAACGCTGTTCAGTTCGTCGAGGTTGCGCTTGTAGATCCTGGTGGGCTTTATAGCCTGTGGGTTGTTGGGGTTGGCCACCTCTTCGAGCACCTCGTTCTGCACGTCCTTGGTATGCGAGTACCCAACGCTGGTAAACACCTTGTTCCTCCAGGCATGGCTCAACTCGATGTTGTCGGTGTACTGGGGCTTCAGGTAGGGGTTGCCCTCCTGGTAGGTGTACTCGTCAACTCGGAAGGCAAACGGATTGAGGTTGCTGTAGCAGGGCCTGTCGATGCGTCGGTTGTAGCTAATGTTTACGGAGTTGTTTTCGTTGATGGTTCTTTGGATGAAAAGGGTGGGGAAGATGTCTAGGTAGTCGCGCTTGGTAACCTTATTTATGCTGATCGAGTTCCCCTTGCTCCAGGTTTGCTCGGCGCGTAGGCCCCCCTTAATGCTCCAACTGTTCTTGTCGTACGAGAGCGAGGCGTATCCGGCAAGGATGCTCTCGTCGTACTTAAAGTGGTTCGATCGCTCGTTGTCTACCTCCCAGGTGCTGGTGGTGTGGTTGTACTTGTAGTACTTTAGGTCGTTGTCGCTGCTTACGGTGCTGCCCTTAACCCCGGTTTCAAGCATCACCCCCTTCGCGAACGGGTGGGTGTAGTCTGTTTTAAACGACTTAATGAAGATGTCGGAAGGGGTTTGGTTCTTCAGGAGCAGGGTTGGGGCGAATGTTTCGCCGTTGGGCTTAAAGTAGTAGGTGTCGTTGTGCTGGTTCGATCGATTCTTGTACTCCACGTAGTCGACATCCACATTCAGCGAGCTGCCAACGGTGTCGATGGTCATTCGGTAGTTTGCGTTAAGCGTAAGGTTGCTGTTGTTGTTATCGTCAACGGCGGAGCTTTTTAGGTATTGGGCGAGGCTGCCGTCTTTTACGATCAGGTTGGTGCGGGTGTTCATCTCAAAATCCTCATAGTACTTCGATCCTCTTGCCATCACCCCAAAGGTGTGGCGCTTGTTCATCTCGTAGTCGACCCCTGCTAGAAAGTTGTAGGTGTCGTTGGTTCCCTTTCCTTTGCCATTTTGAATGAGCTGGGAGATGTCGTTATTTGTCTTTCTATCCAGGAATAGGGTGTTCTTGTAGCAGAACCTTCTTCCATTCAGCGATCCGAAGGTGTTTATTTTCCCCTTGCGCATGTTTAAGGATACACCACCATTTCCGCCAACCTTGTTGGTGATGGTTAGGCCCGCGTTGGCAGTTCCGTTCACCCCAATCTTGTTGTTCCTTTTCAGCTTGATGTTGATGATACCAGTATTACCGGCAGCCTCGTAGCGGGCAGGGGGGGAGGAGATCAGCTCCACCTTTTCGATTTCGGTTCCCTGAAGAGTTTTGAGGTAGTTGGCCAGCTCCTGTCCCGAGAGGTAGGTGGGCTTGTCGTTAATGGTAACCATTACCCCATCCTTTCCCTTTAGCGATATCTTGTCATCCTTGTCGATGTTTATTCCGGGAGCTTTGCGGAGCACCTCGTAGGCATTTTCGCCGGATGCGGTAGTGCTATTCTCCACATTTAGCACGGTGCGGTCGGCTTTTTGCTCTATTTCGGGGCGTTTGGTGCTTACTGTCACCGCTTGTAGCACGGCGTTGTTTTCGAGCGTGAGGTCCTCCATCTTTACGGAGCTTTGCTTGCATGCAATGGGCCTAGAGTGCTTTGGCTCGTAGCCTACCATGCGGGCCGATACCACATAGCGGCCATCGTTTACCTGGTTGAAGGTGTAGGCTCCGTTTATATCGGTTATCACCGATTTTTTGATGGTGGTGTCGGGGAGTATGGCTAAGCTTACGGCGGCGAATGGAATAGGCTGTTTGCTTAGCTTGTCGATCACCCTTCCCGAAATGCTTCCCTTGCTTATGGGCTCGGCAGGTAGAGTCCCTGCTGCTGCAATCAGGATCAAGAGCAGAATAGCTTTAACAGAATAGATAGGTTTCATTTTGTATTGATGTTTATGTTTTGGCGGTATGACGCAGAAATCTCAAGATCGTTACACCCTTTCTATCGTTATTTGGGCACCTTGAGCGTAATTGAATGGGGCATAAACACCCAACCCCGCTGGGTACGAGTACGCTAAATGCTGTGCGGAAATTGAAAAAAAAGTGGACTATAAAGCGCGAATCAGCTCTATAAAGACGGGTAGATGGTCGGAATAGCCGCCGTTGTAGCGGTAGCCGTTATAGGTACGGCGGGGTTTTGTGCCTCCATTTTCCTTGTCGTCTTCGAGCATAAAGGGGCTGGAGTAGATGGTCTGTCCGCCCTTTAGCATAACAGGGGTGTCGCCATTTATCAAGCCTCTCGAAACGATGAATTGGTCGATGAGCTCCCATGTGCCGTCGAACTTTATGGAGCCACGGTCTTCCGTTGCTAATGGTGCGGCAAGGTTTACAAGCAGGCTGTCGTTAAGAGTATTCAGCGCATCGCTTTGGGGTAGGTCGTTAAAGTCTCCGGTAACGACGATGCTTGCCGACTGGTTCTTCGCAAGAATAGAATCAACCTTCGACTTTAGCAGGCGGGCAACTAGCATGCGCGACTTGTTGGAGCGCTCGCCTCCCAGCTTGCTGGGGAGGTGGTTGACGAAAACGTGCAGCGTGTCGAACTCGCCCCACTTAAAGCGGGCGTAAAGGATGCTGCGGGTGCGCAGGCTCGTATCTATAGCATTCGGGTTGAAGTAGCGGTAGTCGAGCAGCCTTAGCCGATTCCTCTGGTAGATGAGGGCAACGTCTATTCCGCGGGCATCCGACGAGTTTTGGTGCACCACAGCATACTCGAACTTCGAGAGTGGCGTTTCGTAGCAGAGCTTGTTGAGCACAAATCGGTTTTCAACCTCGCAAAGGCCGATGATCTCGGGCGGGGTGGGGGAACTCATCGAGGCAAACACCTTAAAGATGCCATTCCGCTTGGCAAGGAACCGCGAGTAGTTCCAGCGGCGAGGGCCGTCTGGGGTATAGTCTGCATCATTGATGGTGGAGTCGCGGAACGAGTCGTAGAAGTTTTCGCAGTTGTAGAAGGCGATGCGTATGGAGTCCTTTTGTGCCTTCGAGGAGGCGCAGCAAAAGATTACCATCAGCAGTACTATGCATCGCCGTGCCATAGGCTACATCTGGAAGATTATCATGTAAACGACCGAAAAGATCAGCATCCCCAAAAGAAAGTAGCGGATAACCTTAGCTCCCCACTTAATTGCATACTTTGCCCCAAACCAGCCGCCAATCATGTTGCCGATGCCTAGGCTAATGCCGTAGGGGAGGTTCACCTGCCCGTTGTAGAAGAATATGGCAAGGGCAAAAATGGTAAGCATAAAGGCTAGGAATACCTTTAGGGCGTTGGCCGTAATCAAGTCGTTGCCGATACTGAGCACAAGCCCAGCCAGAAGGAAGTAGCCTAAGCCCGCCTGAATAAACCCACCGTAAAAGCCAATAGCCGTAAAGATGATAATGTCGCGAGGACGAAGCCTCAGTGGTTGGTCGCTCTTGGGGCGTAGCCACTTGTCGGGGCCGTAGAACACCAGAAAAAACATCACCGCATAGAGGGAAAGAATCATCCAGCGGATAACATCCTCGTGGGCATCTACCGCCATGTAGGCGCCAACAATAGAGCCGATGCTGGCAGGGATGGCCAGAACAAGTCCCTCCCTAACCGGAAGCACTTTCTGCTTGGCAAAGCTAGCCGAACCTACCAAGTTCTGGAGAAGGATGCCAATGCGGTTGGTGGCGTTGGCTATGTGTGGCGATAGCCCAAATCCCATCAGAATGGGAAGCGATATTAGCGAGCCACTACCCGCCAGTATGTTGATAAAGCCGCACAGAACGCCTACGAATGCTATGATGAGGTAATTTATGATGTCCATGTTTAGATGGTAGACATTAGATTTTATATGCTAGATATTAGAACGGCTCAGTGGTTGGGTCATCGTTAACTTCAAAATCCTTCCTAATAACTTTTCAGATATCCCACAAATATAGCTAGAAGAACCGTTCCTGCTTTAACGAAAAGTTTCAGGAATTATCGCAATTACTATCTTTGCGTATTAAAATAGAAATAAATGAGCGAACAACAGAATGCTTTGATATACTCTAAGAATGTGGTAGAGGTTGTTACCCTAGCCAAGGAGTATACTGCATTTTTGGAACGAGCAGGCGAGTACGAGCAGTACGAATTTCTCATTCATGCGCAAAAGTTGCTTCCTCTGATCTACTTAAAAGGTTGCCTACTGCCCGATGTCGAGCAGCTTTTTGATGAGGAGGTGGAGAAATTTGTTTCGGAAACCGACTGGACTTACATTCGAAATAATGTTGCCGAACTTCTTGGCGATAGGGACGATTTCTACGAGGTGTACACCGAAAAACTTTTCGATACCGAGGGGGGCGAGCAGCTTTCGATTAGCGAAACGCTTGCTGATATCTACCAAGATCTGAAGGATTTCTTGGAACTTTACCGCTTTGGCAACGAGGAGTGCATTAACGATGCGCTTTACGAGTTAAAGAATAGTTTTACCGAATACTGGGGGTATAAGTCGGTTATTGCGCTTAAGGCAATTCACCGCGCCATCTACTTCGGAACAGAAACGGAAAACGATGAGGAGGCTCAAGCACCAAAGGGAGGCTTCTTCAATCGCTTTCAGGATAGCCACCGAAATATCGACTAAGTATGTACTCTGCATCCATAAGCAAAGAGGAGTTAAACGAGCTACCCATCCGAGCATTCGAGGGAGCAATACATGTTGTGGACAGCCCCGATAAGGTTGCTGATGCCGTAACCTACTTGGCAAATGTCAAGCTGCTGGGTTGCGACACCGAAACCCGCCCCAACTTTAAGAAGGGGCAGCGCAACAAGGTTGCTCTACTTCAGCTCTCCGACCACGCCCACTGCTATCTTTTCAGACTAAATATGATTGGGCTACCCGTAGAGGTGGCTAGCATCCTTCAGCGCGCCGATATCAAGAAGGTTGGCGCTGCCATCCGCGACGATATCACGGCTCTGCAAAAGCTTACCCCTTTTATCCCAAACGGGTTTGTCGACATCCAAAAAATGATGGACGCCTACGGCATCGAGGCGAAGAGCCTTAAGAAGATGTCGGCCATCGTCCTAAACTTTAGAATTTCTAAGTCGCAACAGCTCTCCAACTGGGAAGGCCCCGTGCTCACCCACGCCCAGCAGCTGTACGGCGCCACCGATGCTTGGGTGAGCCGCGAAATCTACCTCAAGCTCATAGAAGACATTAAAGGTATCTCTTTATAAGATGGAAGTAACCGCACAGGTTTTTTTGAAGCCCAAAAAGGAGGAATCCCTTTTGCGCTTCCACCCTTGGATTTTCTCAGGTGCCATACGTCATATCATCGGCGACCCTAAGGAGGGCGACGTGGTTGAGGTGTACACCGCCAGCAACGAGTTCATCGCGCTGGGGCATTACCAGATTGGCTCTATCGCCGTTCGTATCCTTTCGTTCGATCCTGTTAATATCAACCAGGAGTTTTGGAATGCTAGGATTCGTCGCGCATTTGAGGCTCGCGCTGCCATAGGATTGACCAGTAGCAGCACTACCAGCTGCTACCGCCTGATCCACGGCGAGGGCGACAACCTCCCCGGTGTGATTGTTGACATATACGGCGAAACTGCCGTGGTGCAGTCGCATTCGGTGGGCATGTACCTCTCGCGCGATTACATCGCCGAGGGTATCAGGCAGGTTTACGGCAGCCGCATCAAGGCGATCTACGATAAGAGCGAGGGAACGCTTCCCTTTAAGGCTGGGCTCAACGCCAAGGATGAGTACATCTTCGGATCGGCCATCGATACGCCTGTGCTCGAAAACGGCATCAAGTTCAACGTTAGCTGGGAGGAGGGGCAGAAGACCGGATTCTTCCTCGATCAGCGCGACAACCGCGAGCTGGTGGGCAAGTACTCCAAGGGGCGCGACGTGCTCAACATGTTCTGCTACACCGGAGGATTCTCGCTATACGCCCTTGCCGGTGGCGCCAACAGCGTCGATTCGGTTGACAGCTCGAAGAAGGCGATGGACATGGTGGATCGCAACGTGGCGCTCAACTTTGGGACCAACCACAACCATACCTCCTACGCCGAGGATGCCTTCGAGCACCTCCGCACCATCGATGGTAAGTACGACCTCATTATCCTCGATCCTCCAGCGTTTGCCAAGCACAACAAGGTGCTCAATAAGGCGCTGCTGGGATACCGCAGGCTCAACGCGCTTGCCTTCCACAAGATTAAGGCGGGAGGAATCCTCTTTACCTTCAGCTGCTCGCAGGTGGTTACCAAGGAGCATTTCCGCAACTCGGTGTTTACCGCCGCCGCCATCAGCGGGCGTAACGTGCGCATCCTGCACCAGCTTACGCAGCCAGCTGATCACCCCATTAACATCTACCACCCCGAGGGCGAATACCTGAAGGGGCTGGTGCTGTACGTGGAGTAAGAAATCAAAATAAGTAATCGACCATATTGGGGCATGCTTCGGCTTGCCCCTTTTTCGTTTATTGGTAATAATTCAATTACGGAGTTATTTCGGCTATGATTATGTGATACTATAATTTGTTGAGAATATTATTGTAATTTTCGAAAGGTTCGTTCTCATTCGAATTTAATACGTACAAACTTGAATGCTTTCTGATGAAAAAAACATACTTATTCCTGCTGTGTTTTTTTGCGAGTATCAGTTTAGTAGCACAGAACACAACAGGCTCCAATAACATAATACCGAGAAGTGGTGTATACGCTAACTTTTTGGGAGATGCATCGGTTGTTTCAATAAACTACGAAAGAATCTTTCCATTTAGTTCAACCATGTTTTTAACGGGTAAAGTTGGTGTTGGATACAATGAAGACTACCACCTTCATATTGCTGAATGGGGAAATTCCAATTATTCTCCAGATAAGTTTATCACCTTTACTCACCATATTACAGCCAATTTGGGGAAGAAAAAATTCTATTTTGAATTGGGATTAGGAGGAACTATTGTAGGAGGAAACACCAAATATAATTACTTGCTATATCCAATTATAGGGTATAGACTTCAACCTCTAAAATCAAATAAAGTAAACTTTAGAGTATTCTCCTGTGTTCCGATAGCACCTTTTAGGTACACAAGCATCTGGTTTTCTCCAATTGGGGTAAGCGTAGGATTGAGCCTTTAATATTAGACCAACCATACAGGGACATGTTTCGGCTTGCCCCTTTCTCGTTTCTACCCTTTGGTAGCTCAGCTTTCAATATCGGTAGCTAAGGTTTACCCCCATGTAGCTAAGTTTTGGGTGTCGGTAGCTGAGTTTAGGAGCCCGGTAGCTATAAAATACCCGTCCCGGGAGCTACTGAGCCGTCGGTTACAACATTTTTGTGGTCGGTTACTGTAACCGGAGGGGTAAAACCTGTAACCGGGCGGTGAAACTATGTAACCGATGTCCAAAAAACTGTAACCAGAGGGTCAAACCATGTAACCGACGCCCAAGAAGTAGTAACAGGGAGGCAAAATCGGGTATTCGTTTGAATCAGATCGAGAATGTAGCGTCTAAATTCTAAACTCTAAAGCCTATCTGTTCCAATTCCGTTGGCGATGTTTACCCCCTGCTTAACCCTATCGGCCATGCCGATGCCGTCGCGGATGCTGCCTGCAAGGATAAGCCCATGGCAGGCGGTCTGTAGCTTCTCGATGGCGGCAAATCGCTCCTCCGACGACCGCTCGTACTGCGCAATGGCATGCGGGTAGCGGAACACCTCCAGCATGTCGGGCTTGGAGTTGGTGCGCATGGTTTCGGATATCTCCCTCATGGCAACCTGCTTCAGCTCGTCGTCGCTTAGGTTGTACACCGCCTCGTTCTTGATGCCTCCGGCAAATATCGACAGCAGCGCTCCGTCTTCGGGCGCACGGTTGGGGAAGATGGAGGAGGGGAAGAGGATGCCCAGCACCTGACGCTTCTCCTTCGAGGGGATCAATCCCCCGAAACCGTTAAGCGGAATACCGTTCCACTCCCTAAATCCGGCTACCACCTGCGCCACCTTGGCGTATCGGAGGTTGGTGATGGGCGCTAGCACATCGGCACCTAGGAACGGAAGCAGCGATGGCAGCTCGTAGGCCCCAACGGTTGATACAACCTTCGACGATTCGATGCAAATGGCATCGCCATCTGTAGCGGTTGCCGATACTTGGTAGCGATTGTCGGTTGGGGTTATCTGGGTATTTTCGGCATTCAGGATGATGTTTTCGCGTCCTACTGCATCGGCAAGCGCATCAACGAGGCTTTGCAGGCCTCCGCTTACCGAGAAGACATTCTTCGTAGCGCGCTTCTCCAACTCGGTTTTAGGCTCCTTGGCCTTCTTCATTGCTCCGCGGATGAAGCTGCCGTAGTTCTGCTCTAGGTTGTAGAGCTTAGGCAGCGCAAACTTGGGCACCAGCAGCGAAGGGTCGCCCGCGTAGATGCCGGAGATGAACGGATCGATGGCGTACTCGAGGAAGCTGCGCCCCATGCGGCGGAGCACCAGCTGGTCGAGGGTTTCGTAAGGATTATTTCCTGGCTTGCGGAAGGGCTCGCCAAGAATGCGCAGCTTATCGCCAACCGAGAATAGCGGCGTGCCGATGGCCGAGCCAAGCCCCGAAGGAAGGGCATTCCAAGCACCATTCTTCCATATCAGGCGGCGCTTGGCGTTGGGGTTGGCGGTTTCGAGCGTGCAGCTGCTGCCAAGATCGTCGAACAGCTGCACTAGCTCGGGCGATGATAGAACTCCCGTATTGGGCCCCGCCTCGTAGGTAAACCCATCGTGACTAAAGGTGCGGATAACGCCGCCAACGCGGTGGCTGTGCTCTACTACGGTAACGTTTTTGCCGGCTTTCTTCAGGTAGAAGGCTGCGGTAAGCCCGGTAAGTCCGGCGCCAATAACGGTTACATCGGAGGTGATATTTTTTTGCATGCTATACGGTTTTGGAGTAGCTGTTTGCCTGCTGCTGGTATGCGCTATCGAGCGCTGCGGCAATGTTTCGGATGAAGATAGCCCCTAGCTCGGTTACCGTAATCTCGTCGGAGGTGTAGCGTATAAGCTCATCGGCGGCAAAGCCAGCCAATACCTCATCGTTTACAGCTACCTGCGTCCTAACATCCTCGACAGGTACGCCTAGCTTGCTGGCGACATCGCTCCAGCTAACCCTCTTGTTGCACATCAGCTCGGTGATGGTCTCGCGGGTAATTATCTCACCTGAAGAAAGGGTGTAGCCCTTTTCGATAGGAAGATGGTGGTTCTCGATGGTGGCGATATACTCGGCAATATCCTTTACGTTCTGGGCATATCCTTTTTCCAGCTGGCTGATGGCGGTTACCCCAAAGGCGTACACCTGTCCGGTGGTGCGGCGGGTGCAGTATCCCTGGAAGTTTCGGTGCAGCTCCTTGCTTTCGAGCGATGCGAATAGCTCGTCGGTGGGTAGCACGAAGTGGTCGAGGCCAACGGGCTGGTAGCCCTTCTGCTTTAGCAGGGCGTAGGCGCTAAGGAACATCTCCATCTTCACTTCGGATGATGGCAGTCCGCGCTTCTCGAGTATCATCTGGTGCTTCTTCATCCAGGGCACATGGGCGTACGAGAAGGTGACAAGCCTATCGGGACGAATGGCTGCGGCTTTCTCTACCGATTCGAGGAAACTCTCCACCGTTTGACCTGGGAGCCCGTAAATAAAGTCGAGGTTAACGCCAATGTCGCTTCTTCCCTTTTTGATGAAGGCCACCAGCTCGTCAACAGGTATGCGCGAGGAGTCGCGGTTGACGGTGCGGAGCACTTCATCGTTGAAATCCTGAATGCCGAGGCTAAAGCGGTTGAACCCCGCCTGCTTGAGCGCATCAACGTACTCGTGGGTGAGGTACGCAGGGTTGCACTCTATGGCAATCTCGGGCTTGTCGATAAAGCTGAAGCTGCTGGCAACCATATCCACCAACTCCTTGAGCATCGCTGCATCGATGGAGTTTGGTGTGCCGCCACCAAAGTGGATTTGCGACACCTTGCGAGCCGGATCGATATGCTTTGCTACCAACGCAAACTCCTTTTTGATTGCCCTGAGGTATGCCTCGGTTTGCTCGGGGCGCCCCATGGTGTAGGCGTTGCATCCGCAGTAGAAGCAAATCTTCTTACAAAAAGGAATGTGGAAGTAGAAGGCCAAATGCTGGGGCGTGCCGCTGTTTGACTCGTCGAGCATCTGGATGTAATTAGATTCGCCAAACTCGCTGCTGAAGTGGTTGGCAGGTGGGTAGCTGGTGTACCTTGGAACGGGTACGTTATACTTTTGCAGGAGCTGGCTAGATATTTTCATTTTCCTTGTATTGACGAAAAGCGTATGTGATAACAATTAGGGTGAACAGGCTTAGCAGCGCCTCGATGCCAAAGAGGTTGGTGTAGCCCAGCTTGTCGGTCAGCTTGCCGCTAACCACCGCAAAGATAAGGCTGCTAAGGTGTGTTACTACAATCTGCAGGGTAAAGTCGGTTCCCTCGCATCCCTTACGCACCTTATCCATAGAAATGGTGTAGATGATAACCGTCGAAAGACCATATCCGCACCACAGCAGTCCAATAGCCGCGTATAGGCTTGCAACGGATGGCGTGCCTTGCGAGATGAACCAGAAGAATGCCGCAGCCGCTAAGCTAACCAACAGGAATAGGTACATCGAGATCTTACGACCAATCCACTTAACTAAGAATCCGGCACTAAGGGCGCTGATGGCTGCCACCGAGGTGCCGAATATCCCCGACATAAAGCCAATCTGCTTAACGTTGTAGCCCAAATCAACCAGGTAGGGCTTTAGCATGGTTAGTATTCCTATGATTCCCGAGTAGTAGAAGATAAGAACGAGCACCCACTTGTGCCTCCCCTTTTCGGCAAAGAAGCGGTAGATGTCGGCTAGCGTTACCCGCTTGGTAATGGCTTCGTGCGATGCCAGTGGCTTGCGGTATAGCAGCATGGGGATAATGGCAAAGGCTACAAAGGCTGCCAAAAGAATCAGCAGGTAGTTCCATCCGAAGTAGTGGTAGGCAATGAGCAGCACACCTGTACCCAAAATGCTTCCGGCAAATGTTCCGCCCGACTGCATGCTGTTGCCCAGCCCGCGCTCCGATGGTTTTAGCATCAGAATGGCGTAGATATCTACGGCAATATCCTGCGTAGCCGATGCAATAAAGGCCACCACCATTAGCATGATGATTAGCTTAAAGTCGGTTTGCAGGTTGAAGTAGCCTATGCCTATTATTATAGCCGCATAGAAGAGCTCCGAGATGATTACCCAGCGGCGGAGATCCTTCAGCGAGCGGGTATGGTTGTCGATAAAGGGCGCCCAGAGGAACTTGAGTATCCAGGGCAGCTTCACCAGCTGCAAAAGGCCAATCGACTGCAGCGAGTAGCTCTCCTGCCGCATGATTACGGGCACAACCGTCGAGAAGAAGCTCATCGGTATCGACTGTGCGATGTAGAGGCTAAAGAGTACCGGAAATTTTTGCCAACTTTTTGGGTTCATCTCTTGAGATGTTAGATATTATATTTTAGATGTGAGATTCAGAACTATTCCCGATTCCCGACTTTTTGTTCCCACTCACTTTTCCCTACTCCCTTTTAGAAGTTCACCGATAGGTTTACCCCCAGCTGCATGGGGCGACCTGTTTGAATAAACTTACTTGGTAGCATCTCGAAGTAGTAGGATTCGTACTCCGTATCGGTTAGGTTACGCCCCCATAAGTCGAGCTGGATGCTTTTGCGAATAAACGAAATCTTTCCATCCAATACACTGTAGTAAGGCTGGTGATGGTTATTCGCGTCTGTCCAGTAAATGGCTCCTGCTCCGCGATAGATTACGCCAATTTTTATCTTATCTAGAATTGTGCTATTCGCAAAATTGAAGGTCTTTCCTGCCTGAATTCCTAGCGTGTGCTTTGGAACGTAGGGGATGTAGTTGCCGCTATAATCAATGGTAGTGCCATTCTTAATCTGGGTGTACTTGGTAAAGGTGGCATCGGTGTAGCCGTAGCTGATAGATGCGTCAAACCCTGCGATTGGGAGTAAATGTAGCGATGTTTCAAGACCTCTGCTGCGGGATTTCCCAGCATTCTTTAGCATGACACCTCTGCCGCTTGGTAGTGGTTGTGTTATCTGCTGGTTTATCCAATCAATATAGTAAAGGGCAAGATCGCCATAGAAAAGATTTCCAAGAAGCGGGCTCTTTACCCCAACTTCGTAGTTAATGCTATGTTCTGGATTAAACTTTGTGTCTTCAGGTCGCTCGAAGGAGGTGTTAAACCCACCTGTTTTATATCCCTTACAGATGGTAGCGTAGATATTGCTTGAACCCAACTTGTATGATAAGGCAACTTTGGGAATAATCTCAAGCGTTTTTTGTGCAGGATAGGTGGTGTCTTTCATGTTGGTAGTAACCCCATTTGCTGCAAGAACCTTGTAGGTGTAGTCCATTACATCTTTCTCTCCATCGAGCCGTATGCCGCCAGTAAGGCTGAGATTCTTTACCAAGAAATCGTTTATGGTTAACTGATGGAAAAAGGCATATCCCATAATATCGTGCAGGTAGGCTTTCTTGTCGTACGACTTTTTTGAGTAGTAGTAGGCATCAACGTTGTTGTCGAAGAACTGCGCAAAGCCGTAGGCGCCGAACAGCCAGCTGATGCGCTTTGCTCCCTTAGAGCGGATGACAGCTTCCTGCGAAGCCATGTTCTGCTTCTGGTACTGATTTACGAAATAAACCGATTGCTCCGAAAAGTCCTGATCGATGGCTTGGCGATCCTTAAAGTACTGGTACGACGATGTCGATAGGACTTCGTACGATGGTGCATCGTACTTCACCACCACCGCATCGGAAAACATGTCGCGGTTGTAGTAGCTGTACTCGTTGTACTTTATAGGGTTTGCCTTGCCCGTAACAGAATTAAGTAACCCGTAGGGGTAGCCTCCCTGGCGGCTACGCTCGTACGAGGCTATATTCTCGACCGACAGCTTCTTGGTGATATTCCAGATAAGGCGGTTACGCCCGCCAAACGAGTTGAGGTTATCCACCAGCGTGTTGTTATAGGTGTTGGTGAAAAAGCCATCGTTGTGGCGGTAGTTAAGGGCCAGCGAGTAGCCAAAACTGTCGCCCACCTTGCCGTAGTGCCCGCCGCTAACGTTGTACGCGCCGTAGGTTCCGGCCGAGAGGTTGAGGGAGGTGCCCTGGTAGGTCATGGGCGATTTGGTGATCACGTTGATGATGCCGCCCATGGTGTTACGCCCGTAGAGCGTACCCTGTGGGCCACGGAGCACCTCTATCTGCTCGATGTCGAAGAAGTCGAAGGCAAAGGTCGACTTGTCGAAGTAGGGAACGCGATCGACGTATAGCCCTACTGATGGCGCGTTGATCTTGGAGCCAATGCCGCGGATGTAGATGGGCGAGGTTAGCTTCGACCCATAGTCGCCCATGAAGACGTTCGGCGTGGTTGCCGTTAATCCGCTGAGGGTTTTCATGCCGGTTTCGGCTATCGTCTGAGGTGAGATCACCGAAATGGATGCGGGGATTTCCTTTACCTTGGCGTTGTTGCGCGAGGCGCTTACCTGTACTTCGCCCAACTCGTATCTCTTGGCTATGGTGGTGTCGTTGTTTTCGGTGGCGCGCTGCGCGTTGGCCAATGAGGCAGCCGACATCAGCATAAGTGCGGCTGCTACTTGTTTACGGTTCATAGTTTTCTTTTTCTCCTTAAAATGCTCGCGCATTTCGGTAAGTATTCTACTAGCTTAATTAAATGGTTGAGATGCCGACGGTGCAGCTTGCGCCATCAGGCAGCTGGAGGGCTAGCAGAATGTAGGAGGGCGAGAAAAGCGAATGGATACCTTGTAGTAGGCGGATAGGGTCGCGTTCGGGTGGCTGCAGACTTCGGTCTGAACGGCTACGGCAACGGGAGGTTGGCTTACCTGCTCGGGGCGTTCGGCCTGCTGCGCCTGAAAGTGGCTGGTGGCATCGTAGGCCTGGTGGCTGGTGGTGCTCGCTAGCCGAATCTCGTGCGAGGATGAAATTGAGGTAGCCGCTAGCTCGGCAGCATCGGCGTTGGGCTTGTTGAGCGCATAGAATCCGTACGATAGTAGGTAGGCCACCACCGTAATGATATAGGGAGTATGCGTCGAGAATAAGCCGAACTCAAACATGATGCTGTTCTATGTGGCCGCAAAGTAACGCATTTTATGGGGGAAGCACAAGGAAAAGCTGTTTCTTGGAGCTTTGAGATGCGCAAAAAATGAAGGCTCTGCAACGAATAGCATGGGTGGTACGCTGTTTTGTGGCGCTCCGCTGCCATCGAGCTACGGGGTTATCCCAAAGCCTTGTGCCTAGTTGGGATTGCGAGCAGGGATTTCGCTTTTGGGATATACTAAGCGTTGCATTCTCCACCTAAAGTGTTAAGGAAATAAAAATAATCACACCTCTTGCAGCGTTTCTCTTTTCAGCCTCGTATGGGGAGATGTGCTCATCATCAGAAGCAACCCGAAAAGGTAATGCTTCAAGAGCATCAGCGTGGGTACCTGTCGGCTAGTTTGCTTTGGGTACAGGAATGATCTATCACAAAAAACGCTTTATTTTGTAATCATATTTACCTAGTCAATACATATAACGGGCAGTGTAGGGGGTAGCTTGGCTGCTACCCCTATTTGTCGTTTTATAGAACTCTAAAATTTTTGGAAGATAACCTTATAGAAATAGTACTGGGATGCCAACGGGGGAATAGCCGTTGCCAAAAGATGCTGTACGAGATGTTTTTTCGGTACGGCATCTCTGTTGTCCGGCGGTTCTCCTCTGTAGAGGAGGACGCCCGCGAAATACTGAACGATGCTTTCGTAAAGGCGTTCTCCAAGATTCATCTATTCGACGAGCGGTCGGATTTTAAGCCTTGGTTCCGGAAGATTGTGGTAAACACCTCCATCGATCACTATCGGTCGGCGATGGGCAAGGTCTCCACCACCGACGGGGGCGAAATCACAGCCCAAATACCAGAGAACGCCAGCTTCTTGGATTCGCTTAACGCGAACGACATCATCCGGCTCTTGGACTCCCTGCCCGATATCTACAGGATACCTTTTGTGCTGTACGAAATAGAGGGGTACTCCCACGCCGAGATCGCAAAGAAGCTGAAGATAAAGGAATCAACATCCCGTAGCAACTTAACCCGAGCCAAGCAGCAGTTGCAACTTTTGGTTACAAAACATCATTCCTATGAGAACAACTAACGGTATCAACAATGAGGAAAAGTGGAAGGAGGCGCTCGAGGAGTGGACTCCCGACGTTGAGGTTACCGGATGGGAGGATGTGGCCGGCAGAATTCCTTCGGGCAGGGCATTTCGCGTAAGGCAGCGTGTCGAAGGTGGTGCCGTAAGGGTAGCGCGTGCTGTTGTTCGTTTTGTTTCCCTCAAAATGGCGGTTGTTGCCATCGTGTCGGCGGCCATATCGGGGTATGTAACGTACCGAATTGTCGAAAAGCATACGGTTGAACGAATTGTTGTGAAAGAATACGTAATGCAGCCCGCTGCGTTCCAGCAAGCCGTTCCTCGGGCCAATGGCCTTATAGGAGCAGAACGGTACGATGGGGCCGACGCTTCGCCCCTCCATGTCGCAGGTTATTGGCAACCTGGTGGTGCGGTTTCTACGGCTGGTGGGCATAGAGCAGGCTCTGCGAACCTACTGGGCATAGGGCGTGAGGCCAATTCCGGTAGCAATAGGGATCTAAATGGAGGTAGGGCTGGCGCTGCAGGTTGCTCTACGGATGCGTATTCTACGGGCGCTGCAGTGGCAGCAGGGGGCGCTACTCGATCTGGTGGTGCTGCTCGTGCAGAGGGCGAGGAAGATGTTGCCCTCTCGCCCGATGGCTATCCTGGAGCATTGCCAACCCAAGCCAGCAGCGCAGCGGCCTCGATGAACGGGGAGTCAGCCGCCGTGTCGGGAGCAACGTCCGCTAGCCACAAGGGTGGGGTCTCCGATGCTCGGCATAGCAGCCGTGCCTACGCCAAATCGCAAGGGCTTGCAGGTGCACCTGCACGTGCATCAGTTTCCGAGATGGATGAGGCTGATGCCGTATCGGGCCGGGAATGGATAAAGAAGCGTAGGATGGCAAAGGCAAGGCAAGGTTCGGCGATCAAGCATCGAGCGCTTGCTAGTGCCCCCTCGGTGGGTGACTCTGATGCTGCCAGCGCTGTACCCTCCAGCCCGGCAAGCGGAAGCTCTTTCGCTAAGCGCGAGCTGCCCGATGCGCCTATTGGACGAGGAGGTGCATCGCTACAGAAGTATCACCTGAACCCCAGCTGGTCGACCAGCTGCTTTTTATCGCTCGAATATCCCGAATACCATGTTCCTTTTAAGCGCTACCTGTCCTACTTCTGGGGCGTTTCGCTCGATGCCGGTACTGCTCGCAGCGGCTCCTCTTTCTTTGTGCTTGCCGGGGCAAACGCCTTTGTGGGGAGCATGTACAAGGAGAAGGTTGGGCTGATGCTTTCGGTTGGTGGCCGTTGGCTTGGCGACTTACCCAGTATGCTGCTGGTAGATTCGAATACTGGCTATGAGCTTTCTGGAGCTCGTTCCGATTCGTCCAAGCGCTCCAGTTCCTTGCAGAGCTACTACCAGGCCTTGTTGGGCCTCGACGGTGTTGTCCGCCTTTATTCGGGGGCAAAAACATCCTTCAGCACCACGTTGGGGGCTCGGGGCTGTTGGACGCAGCTCGCTAAGGGCGATAGCACGTCCAAGCGCTTTATTCCGCTATCGGCGGTGCGGTTCTCGGCAAGCTATCTTCGACGAATATCCGTAGGGCAGATCTCGCTAAGCCCGTTTGCCGAATACCAGCTAAACGGTGCGGGAACGATTTCCAAGTCGACCATCCTGTTTGGGCTTAACGTAGGGGTGATCTTCTAGGGTGATGCCGATGGCCGCTCTTTTGCCAACGGCTCCGCGCTTGTGCTAGCGGGGTGCCGATGCCTCGGGAATGCTCTCGCAGACGTGAAAGCTCGTAGCCGAGGGGTCAGAAACCTTCTCGCAGACGTGAAAGCTCATACCCGAGGGGTCGGAAACCTTCTCGCAGACGTGAAAGCTCATTGCCGAGGGGTCGGAAATGTCCTCGCAGACGTGAAAGCTCGTAGCCGAGGGGTCGGGAATGCTCTCGCAGATGTGAAAGCTCATACCCGAGGGGTCGGAAACCTTCTCGCAGATGTGAAAACTCATAGCCGAGGGGTCGGGAACCTTCTCGCAACCGTGAAAGCTCATTCCCGAGGGGGCAAAAATAGCCCTGCCCCTACGCGGGTAGAAAACTGCGGTAACATTAAGGAGGGAACATCAGCCCTTGTTAACTTATTTTTTTACTTTTACGTCAAACTAAAATTTTCAACAACCTATGAAACACCCATGTTTCTTTACCGCAAACACGAACGGATTAACGTTTGTATGGGTGTTCCATCCAACCGCTTTAAATAATTATTTGGATGAAAAAGCTACTGATGTACTCTTTATCGATGCTGATGGGGGCGCTAGGCGCTAACGCTCAGCTGCTGGATGCAACACCTGTACCCTCGTCGTCGGTACAAAAGATGATTTCGGCTCTCGAGTCGAAGTACGGGCAGGGCGAATCGTTCCGCATCAAGCGGGGCGTGGAGCAAACCGCCATGCTTTGGCGCGCCAGCGATGGCTCGGTTGCCGATTTCGAGCAGTTTGTTGCCGACAATTACGAGGCCGATCCCGCCAAACTCGATGCGCTCTTTGGCAAGCTATCGCGCGCCTTCGAGATTCTGAACGGCTACAACAACCGCATTACAATGGACCTGAAGAAGCCGCTCGACCTCGACTGGGGCCCCGTGGAGCCCATCGACGAAATTGTTGGCTCGTTTAACCCATCGGCGCACCTGGCCGACGATCTTTACGCCAATAAGCTGGCCTTTATGGTGTCGCTCAACTTCCCCACCTACTCGCTGGCCGAGAAAACCCAGCTAGGGCCCGGCTGGAGCCGCAAGCAGTGGGCTTACGCGCGCATGGGCGACATGTTCACCTCGCGCATCCCTGCCGAACTCAAGCAGCGCGCCACCAAGATTTCGGTGGATGCCGAGAAGTATATCTCCGACTACAACATCTACATGGGCAACCTGCTTACCGATAAGGGGCAGTCGCTCTTCCCCGCCGATATGAAGCTCATCACCCACTGGGGCCTTCGCGACGAGCTGAAGTCGAACTACGCCAACAAGCAAACCGGCCTGCAGAAGCAGCAGCTGGTGTACGCCGTTATGAAGCGCATCATCGACCAGTCTATTCCTAAGGAGGTGATCAACTCGGGCAAGTACAAGTGGAACCCCGTTACCAACGTGGTTACCGACAACGGCAAGCCCGTTGCCACTGCCAGCGAGCCCAACACCCGCTACCAGGTGCTGCTAAACAACTTCAACGTAACAAAGGAATTCGACCAGTACTACCCCGGCAAGCCAACCTTCCTGCAGAGCAACTTCGAGTACGGCATGGAGATTCCTCAGGCCGATGTCGAGAAGCTCTTCCGCGAGTACCTGGCATCCCCCGAAATTCGCAAGGTGGGCAAGCTCATCGCGAGCCGCTTGGGCCGCAAGCTGCAGCCGTTCGACATCTGGTACGATGGGTTTAAGTCGCGCAGCACCATCAACGAGGACGACCTGAGCGCCAAAACCCGCGCCAAGTATCCCACCGCCGATGCCTTTAGGGACGACATGCCCCGCATCCTTGGCGAGCTGGGCTTTACCCCCGAGCAGCAGCAGTTTATCCAGTCGCGCGTAAAGGTGGAGGGATCGCGTGGCTCGGGCCATGCCGCCGGTACTGCCATGAAGGGCGACTACAGCCTGCTGCGCACCCGCGTTGGTAAGGCCGGGATGGACTATAAGGGATACAACATCGCCGTGCACGAGTTTGGGCACAACGTGGAGCAGACCATCACCATGGAGCTGGTGGACTACTACATGCTTAGCGGTGTTCCTAACACCTCCTTCACCGAGGCGCAGGCCTTCCTTTTCCAGAAGCGCGACCTCGAGCTGCTGGGCATCCCCGAAAATAATCCTAACAAGCGCGACCTGAACATCCTCGACAACGCCTGGTCGGCCTACGAGATTATGGGCGTTTCTATTGTCGACATGGAGGTTTGGAAGTGGATGTACGCGCATCCTAACGCCGCCGCCGCCGAGCTTAAGGATGCCACCATCGGCATTGCCAAGAATGTTTGGAACCAGTACTACGCCGATGTTTTTGGCAGCAAGGATGAGCCAATCCTCGCCATCTACAGCCATATGATTGAGATACCGCTTTACCTCAGCGCCTATCCAATTGGACAGCTGATCCAGTTCCAGGTTGAGGAGCAGGTGGAGGGGAAGAACTTTGCCTCCGAGATGGTTCGCATGCTAACCCAGGGCCGCATCGTTCCCCAGCTGTGGATGAAGGGGGCTGTTGGTAGCGAGATCTCCACCGCCGCACTGCTGCATGCTGCAAGTAAAGCCGTGGATAACGTAAAGTAGCACCAGAAGACAACTTATAGAGGGGGGCTCGCCGCAGGCGGGCCCCCTTTTTTATAGGGTGATGGCTGCTACGCGCTGTTGGAAGGCCATTATGCATGCATAATGGGTAGTCGCAAAGCTGCGGCAGCCAAATATTCATGCATAATGGGCTGCTGCAGGACTGGGGCTGCAAAATATGTATGCATAATGGGGCGTCGCAGGAGTGGGGCAGGCAAAACTTCATGCATAAAAGGTTGCCGCAGCTTTGCGGCTGCCAAATATGCATGAAGATCGAGTTGTACCTAACACCCTACCTGTCGCTACGTATGGCATCCGGCGCGCCGCCGATCTTCTTTGCACAAAAAAATTCCCTAGCGGGACGAATCCGGCTAGGGGGCTGTGCGCCATCAGCGCTTTGGGTACGGATGCTTTCAGAAAAGATGCCTGGCGAGCCGCAGCGCCAGCTCCGCAATGCTGCCGAGCATGGTGGCGAGGTGTCTTGCAGCCATCGCCCCGAGGAGCCGAACGAGCCAGTCCATCGGCTACAGGGGCTTCACCGGTATGCAGATGTCCACAATAAACTTCTTCTGGGGGTGCTCCTCGTGGTTGTTGTGGTACAGCTCGTAGGGGCTGGCGTCGGCGGGCTGGTAGCCGCTCTGCGCCACCCACAGGCACATCGAGTCCCATGCCTGCTGAAATTCCTGCTCGTTAACCTCGAAGTGCCCGACGGCGTAACGGCCTCCCGGAATCTGCATCTTGCCAATCTCCCCCTCGGTCTTTACATCCTCGAATACGGTGATGCAGGCGCTCTGGCGGATGTTCTCCTGCGCGGTTACCTTGGGGTCGTCGTGGTAGTAGGTAATTCCCTTACATTCGGGGTGGTTGAGTAAACCTCTTGGCCCCGCCCACTTAAAGAGCTTGTCGTAGGCGGCGCCTATCTGGTTGTACTCGCCCTTGTGCCGGCAGTAGATCACGTTCATTGCGGGCATCTCCCTAACTTCGATAACGTTTTTCATCTCTTTCCTCCAAATTGTTTGTGATTCGATATCGCAAACGTACGCATTGGAGCCCTCGTCGAGCTTACCGCTTTTGCTATCCAGCTGACGATTCTTGCTATTTTCGTCCCAGCTGCTGCGGAACTCTTGGGCGCTTACCTTAAACCGCTCCTTGAAGTTTCGGCAAAATACGGATGGGCTGTTGTAGCCGCAGTAGTAGGCAACTTCGGTAATCGAGGTGTCAGGCTCGCTAAGCAGGATGCTTGCGGCCCGTTCGATGCGCTTGCGCTTGATGAAGCCGTTCAGCGTTTCGCCCGTGAACGCCGAAAAGATGCGGTGGAAGTGGAACGGCGAAAAGTTGGCCACATCGGATAGCCGCTCAAGCGACAGCTCTTTGTTGATGTTCGCCTCAATGTAGTCGATCACCCGATTAATCCTGTATATGTACTCTTTTTGATACTTGTTCATTGGTAGCAGTATTTCGGTGCAAATATACGCAATGCCCCACGCATTGCCGCAGCTGTAGGGCATGCAGCAATGCGGGTGTCGGTGTCCAGCATTCGACAGCTTTAGGGGAAAGTTTCTTGGGATGTACTAAGGGGTTAACATTCTTTAGGCAGCTTATTCATCCATTTTACGAGCGGGTACTTGTGCCGCCTAATCTTCAGATTGGCGAATGGAATGTATAACGAAAGCTGCTTGGCGATCTGCTGTAAGTAGTCGTTAGCTCTAAGCGGAAGGAATCGTTCTCGCCTTCTTGTTTTTGTGCTGGCGCTTTCTGCGTTCGATCTCGTTAAGTTAATCGGAAACGTGTAGCTAAATCGTTCTAAATTGGCAGCGATATATTGCATTTTCTCCTCGAAGACCCGTTAACCATCAACAGCACTCTTTTGCTTGCAGCTGTCGTAAATTACTCATGTTAACCCCTAATAAACTCAATCATGAAAAGAGTAGCAATTTTAGCAGCAACATTTCTATTTACATTTTCTATGCTTCAAGTAAATGCCCAAGAAAATGAAAAAGGAGCCGTAAGAGATACCAAGAAGGAGTTGAAGGAAACCAAGAAAGAGCTACGTGGTGAGAGAAAAGAGTTGAGAAAAGCGAAGCGAAATCAGGTGAGCGAAATGTCCAAGGAGCAATTCGTATCTGATTTTGGAAAGATTCCAAACGCTCATTGGTCAAGAGCAACCTACTATGACAGGGTCGTATTTTCGAAAGACGGACAAACAATGACGGCCTTTTACGATGATGACTCGAAGCTGATCGCAACAAGTACGTTTAAGAAGTTTACAGATCTACCTTCTAAGGGCCAGAGTAAGATTAAAACGGCATACAAAGATTACACCGTAAATTCGGTTTTCTTTATCGATTATAGAGGATCGGAGTATGGCGTTATGTTCTATGGCCATTCATTGGAAACGGATAATTATTTTGTAGAGTTAACCAATGGTGCTAAGAAAATACTTGTTATGGTTGATCTCAATGGTGGCGTATCGTTCTTCAAGCAACTTTAGCATTCTTAATTTAAATAGTGAAAAGGTGCGGATTAATCTGCACCTTCTTTTGTCGCTATTTGAGTAAATCAAAAAGATGAAATACGATTAAAAAAGAAGGCTGCTCGTTGAGGGCAGCCTTCTTATACTATTTCTGGTTCGATTTGTAAGCCAAGTTGCATAGCTTGTAGAGCATGCGGGCTCCTACGTTGGCGTCCCACTCGCCATCTTCGTCGGTGGCAACCTCTACAAGGTCGAATCCGACAATCTGACGGCCAGTTTCGGCGACTAACTTTAGCAGGTAGATGGCCTCTTGGAAGGATAATCCTCCAGGAACTGGCGTGCCTGTATTTGGGCAGCAGTCGGGGGTAAGCCCATCGATGTCGAAGCTGATGTAAACCTTCTTAGGTAACTGCTCAATGATTTGCTCGCACTGTTCGTGCCAGTTCATTCCCTGGAACTTTTCTTCACAAAGCTCGTAGTCGGTAAATGGAACAACCTTCGGATGGCTCATGGCAAGGGCAATTTCCTCTTCGCTAAAGTCGCGAACGGCCACCTGCACTAGTCGGTCTACAGCAGGGATTTTGTCGAGCACGTTGTACATGATGGAGGCATGCGAGTAGGTGAAGCCTTCGTAGGCAACGCGTAGGTCGCAGTGCGCATCGATGTGCAGGATACCCATGCCCTCGTGCTTCTCCGACAGAGCCTTTATCAGCCCAAATGGTACGCTATGCTCGCCGCCAACTACACCTACAATCTTCCCCTTTTCGATCCATTTTTTTGCTTCGGCGTAAACGTACTCGTTTAGCGATTCCGAGGCGTTATTGATGGTTTTAAGGTTCTTGGTAATGGCGGGCGAGTTCTCATCTTCACCATTCTCTAGGCGCTCGATTACGTCCTCGGCCAAATCTCGTAGCTCAGCCGATTTGTCGCGCCAATCCTCGTCGATAGGCAGCGTCCCGATGCCAACCTTCCAGGCGTCCTTCACAAAAGGATCGTAGAGGTCTAGCTGCGGCGATGCCTCGAGAATGGCCACAGGGCCATCTGCTGTGCCGGGGGCGTAAGATGTGGTAACATCCCAAGGCACCGAAAGAAGCACTACGTTGGCCTCATCGGGCGAGTAGGGAAGAGCAAAGTAGTTGCCGTTTGGTTGGCCAACTCCGTTAGGATCAAATTCCATATTACAGCTCGTTTAGCATTCGTTTTACATAGTTAGGCAGGGCAAATGCGCCGCGGTGTACGTCGGCGTTGTAGTAGTTAAGCAGGTGGTTGTTGCCAAACGTTTCTGCATTTTCGTTGCTTACGTTGGTAACGTCAACATCACCCTTAACGCCTAGCTGGAAACTCCAAGTTCCCGATGGGTAGGTTGGGATGTGGAAGAGAAGCGTCTTTACTTTTTCCGTTCCAAACACCTCCTTTAGGCATCCGTTGAGCTCAACAAAAGCGTGGTCGTTGAATAGTGGCGATTCGGCCTGTGTTACCAAAATACCGTTTGGCGTTAGCGCGTTGAAGCAGCATTCGTAGAACTTCTTCGAGAAAAGGCCTTCGGCTGGGCCAACAGGATCCGAACCATCAACAATGATGAGGTCGTAGCTTTCGGCGCTGGCCTCTTGTACAAACTTGATGCCGTCGCCAACAATAAGCTTTAGCTTGGGGTGGTTGAAGCTGCGCGAGATTGAGGGAAGGAATAGCTTGGATGCCTCAATTACGTTCGCGTCAATTTCAACCATTGTAACCTTCTCAACCGAAGCGTGGCGTAGAACCTCGCGGATGGTGCCGCCATCGCCGCCTCCAATTACAAGAACGTTTTTCACCTGTCCGTGCGAAAGGATTGCTGGGTGGCTAATCATCTCGTGGTAGTGGGTTTCATCCTTTTCGGTGCACATTACCATGTTGTCGATGGTAAGGGTTGTTCCGTATGCGTAGGTGTCGATAACGCGGGTACGCTGAAACTCCGAAGTTTTATCGTAGAGCACCTCGCCGGTGTAGCGAAGCGAGAGTGCCTGGTTGTCATCTTTGTCGGTAAACCACACGTTGCGATTAAAGGTGTCGGGGTTGATGTGTTTTTTTGCCTCCTCGCGGACGTTGTTCATATCGAAATTAACGTGCTGAAGCAGGTTAAGCGATCCGCGCTTCATCTCTAAAGCCGAGTAGTTGGTCGACTCGAATACCTTCTTTAGGTAGTCGAACGAGATCCAAGGATCAACCGATTCGCCGCAGGTAAATAAATCGACAGCGGCGTAACCGTATTCGGGCCATGTGTGAATGGCAAGGTGGCTTTCCTGTATAACCACTACTCCCGATACTCCGTAAGGGGAAAAGTGGTGAAAGGTGGAGTTGATAACCGTTGCCCCTGCTTTGGTAGCGGCCTTCACCATTCCTTGTTCGATAACAAACACGTCGTTGAGGATTTCGGGATTACATCCCATAAACTCAACCAAAATGTGCCTTCCTAATGCTGACATTCCGTGGGTTTATTTGTATAACATTCAATAATTCAGCAAAGATATTGCAATTAACAGTTTTTTCCAACGGATTGTAAACGGGCTCAAATCGAAAGAAGTTAAATGAAGTTATTGTTGTAGGCGAGATGTCGCCAGTTTACTTGGACTCGGATGCTGAGACGGCTTTTAACAAGATGTTAACCAGCTCTAACATCTCCTTAACCCGTAATGACTATTTTATGATGTATGTTTGTATCGTAAAACTTTTCAACGTCCCGATAGGGAAAGGCTAAGATGAATAGTCTTTAGAGAAGGAAAGTTTACGGAATACTTTGCACTAGACAGAAAATAGATTTTTTTCATAGATTTTCTGTGTCTATACGTTTCGGTGCCGGCGCTTCGCCGAGGGATCACCTCTGTGATGCTTTGCTTTTAGCTCCTCTTAAAGGCGGAGATCAATTTCCTGAAACAATTAACGAGCCATTAGCTAGGACTAACATCACCTTAACCTGCATGGGGGGTATTATGTAGTATGTTTGTACTGTAAAACTTTTACAGCGTCGCTGTTGGAAATATTCGAACAGAACGGCTGATAAAAAGGGGTTACGTTTACTCCTAGTGTAAGACAGACAGAAATAGTTTTTTCATAGATTTAGGTTATTGGTTATACATCAACCCTCGATGCGACATCGGGGGTTGATGTTTTTATATGGTTTGATTACTGGCTAGCCTCTACTTAACTTCCTTCCTGCAAAGCGCTGTTTTAACTCCCCTTAAATTCGCAGGTTGATTCCCCGAAACAATTAACGAGCCATTAACCAGCTCTAACATCACCTTAACCAGCATGGGGTATATTATGTAGTATGTTTGTACTGTAAAACTTTTACGGCATCGATGTCGAAGAGATTCGAGTAGAGCGATTGCCAAAAGGTTTACGGGTTACTTTAGTGTTAGGAACGCTTAATAATAGTTTTTTCATAGATTTAGGTTTTTTGGTTAGACACAAACGACCCCGATGCGATATCGGGGTCGTTTGTGTTTGTAGGTGGGCTTAATGCTTTGTTCGGAATAGGTTCGATAGCTGCCTAAAGATGCTTGTAGGCTCTTTGGTTGGCTCTTTTTCTATTTTCCAAGGTGTAAGGGGAGTGGCTTTTTCTTCTGCTCTGTCGCCTTGTGGAAGCATTTTGCTTTCGTATATCGCAAAATCTGCTGGAATGGAAGATCGGAATATCACCTTCCAGATGGATTTGTTTGTCTGGTTTTGGACAAGACAGAGCTCGGTGTCCCAGGTGAGCCAGCTGAGCAGCTCGGAGAGGCGCGTAAACCCTAGCCGGCTGCTGGAGAATCCAACTACGATCTCGCGAATGGCGCAGTCGATGGTTGCCGGATTGACGCCCTCGGTTAGGCTGGTTCGAAATTCTGGATCTGCCGCAATCCACTCGATAATTTCTTTAAGCTTTTCGACCACCTCCTTGGTGCTGGCGTTGGTGGAGATCGACTTTATCTCCCGGGTCATTCTCCTTATTCGTTGATCTCGGATGTCGGCGTTGTTGTCGTTGCCAAACCGCTTGATGTTGCTTTTGCTTAGCGATACGGCGTTTGTGGGCTTGGCGCTTTTGAGTCCAATTTTGATATCGGAAGGGGGAAAGAGGTAGATTGCCATTTCGGTGTTCTCGACGGCATGGGCTAGGAAGTCGATAAAGCGTTCGAATCCAAAAGCCGATGGGTCGAAGTTGGGGATGGCGGCCCCGATGAACTCCCGTATTACCGATGGGTTGATGCCGCATTCCAGCGCTTTCTTGTACTCCTTCGAGTCGACGAACGCGCTCAGAAGTTCGTTGATGCGCTGCCATATAAGGTTGTTGCTGTTCGAGTCCTTTCCGTTGAGTTTCTCGATGAGATGCTGGCTGCGGGTGTCGGAAACGCGGACCTCGACCTTGTCGTTCTCCACCTCGGGATCTTCCACCCAGATGAAGTGGTCGCAGGCGGAGGCAAAGAGCTTGTTGGTGGACTGCTTGTAGGCGCATCCGATAACCACCTTGCTGTACTCGCGAAGCTTGCGGGCGAGGCTTGCGTAGGCTCCATCGCCCGAGATGATAACGTAGGTGGTGATTTCGGGGTGGGTGTGAAGGGTGTCGATAACGTCGACGGCTAGACGGATGTCGGCAACGTTTTTTATTGTTCCCCCGTTGGTGCCCACCACGGTAATGGGCTCGATATCCAGGTCGATAAGCTCGGAGTGAAGGAAGCTTAGCGTGGGGTTGAGCCAGTTGGCGTAGGCCTTATGGGTGGCTATCCTTCCGGTTTTTCCTGTTTCTCCAATCTTTTTTAGGATGTCGTGGAGCGACAACCCCTGTACGATTTTCTTGCTGAAGCCGTAGCCCTTAATCAGGTTTTCAACATCGTAAAAAATGGCGGTGTTGTAGGGCGCTTTTACGTCGGTTGTGGCATTCATTGTTGGTCATTTTTAAATTAATAATTAGTGCTGCTAGTGTTGGTCGATGGGTAAATGGTGTTGTTCACTGCCTTTTCCCCTGTTCGAGCGGGCGGTTGCCTCGCAATTGTAAAGTTAAAGATAGTTACAGAATAAAAATAGTGTTTAAGAAAAAAACATTGGGCTGCGCTACTTTTTTTATTCGAACTCTTGGGAGCAACTACTATAGAGCATAGGAGTGGCATTCGGATCTGTTTGAACTTCGAGATTTCGTCTTCCTAAACTTCTTTGATCGATGTATGCATAAACAAGGCGCAGGCGTAAAGGGGGTGTCCTTTACGCCTGCGCCTTGTTTATGTAAATTGCCGGTTGTGCTACCTCAGCTGCTTACTCCATATGTCGTATCCCTCCTTGGTAAGGTGCAAACCATCGGTGGTGAGCTCCTTGCGCAGCACGTTGGTGCCCTTTTCGGTGAAGAAGGGGTAGAGGTTGATGTACTGGATCTTCTTTTGGGCAGCAACCAGTTCAAACTTCTGGTTAATCTCCGGTATTAAGTTGGTCTTACCTATCATGGTTTTGTAGCGGCCAAACGATTCGTTGATGGGGATTAAGCTTTGCAGGTATAGCTTGGTTTTGGGCGATTCGGACTGTATTCTATCAATAACCGTGGTGAGCAGCGTCACCACGCTATCTGCCGAGAGGTTGTGCGATACATCGTTTACCCCAAGCATTAGGTATATCGTTTTGGGCTTACCGGGTAGGATTTGGTATAGGCGATCGTAAACGCCCATGGCATCGTCGCCAATGATGCCGCGGTTGCGCACGTGCTTTGCGTTGAGGAGCGTTCCCCAATCGCCGCCATTTTCGGTCATGCTGTCGCCCAGCATAACGATGTCGCCATCGGTGATCGGATTCTCGTTTTCGAACTGTAGCGTGCGCTGGTAGTAGTGGTCGGTGTACTTGCGCGCTGGGGGGTAGATGGAGGCGGCAACGACGTTAGCCACCATGGTGCGCAGGCGGGTTACCTCGCCCTTATCCTCGGGGTGAACCCGGTTGGTGAGGAGGATTACCGCGGTTTGGGTATCGGGGTCGATTACGATGGAGGTGCCCGTGTAGCCGGTGTGGCCGTAGGCGTTTGGCCCGAATAGGTCGCCCTTGTTGGAGGAGTAGGGCGAGGATACGTCCCACCCGAGCGATCGGCCAAAGGATGCTAGGCTTGCGGGTACATGGGTGAGCGCCTGTACGCCCATGGGGCTGAGGATGCGCTTGCCGTTGTACTCTCCGCCGTTAAGCAGCGCTGCCGATAGGATGGCCAGGTCGTCGGCACAGGAGAATATACCTGCATTCCCCGATATTCCCCCGTTCATTTCTCGAGCTAGCGGATCGTGGACGATGCCCTTGAGGACGCTCCCGTCTTTCAGCCTCTCGGTAGGCGCGCATAGCTCGAGCAGCTTGCCGGTAGGGTTGTAGTCGGTATGGTCCATGCCCAGCACGTCGTAAATGTTCTCCTTGGCAAAGTCCCTTAAGCTTTTCCCGCTAATCGTTTCGATGATCTGCTGTAGCGTTATGTAGTTTAGGCAGCTGTACTTAAAGGCTGTTTCGGGGGTGGTGTCGCGCTTGCAGGTGGCGATGTACTCTACAATGGGGCTGGGACTGGGGTTGGGCGCGGCGTGCTTGGCCTTGATGCTGGATATGGGCGCGTAGGCGGGGAGGCCCGACGTATGCGTGAAGAGATCGATTACCCGGATGTTGTCGGTAAACGAGGGGACGTAGAGGCTCACCTTGTCGGATAGGCGCAGCTTACCCTGCTCGATGAGGATCATGGCCGAGATGGCTGTGGCGATGGGCTTCGTGCACGAGGCCATGTCGAACACCGTGTTTACCGTCATCGGTTCTGCTGTAGGAACCGTTTGCTTGTTGCCGTAGGCCTTCAGGTAGGCCATCTTGCCCTGCCGCACTACGGCGAGGACGGCTCCGGGGATTTGCTTGCTGTCGATTGCTTTTTGAATGGCCTGGTCGGCGTAGCGTAGCTGCTGCGTGCTCATGCCCACCTGTTCGGGCATTACCCGCTGTAGGGGTTGCGAGGTGGCCTGCAGTGCGATTAGCAAGGTGATGGCCACTGCTAGTAATGATTTCATGCTTCGATATTTTGTGTTTTAAAGGTTGGTCGGACGTTGTGTGGCTTCGGCCGTGCCGTCGGTGGGGCGGGAGCACGCGGCGGTGGACTCCCGTTGCCGTTCGGCGGCGTAGGTTGGTGCAAATGTATAAAATGAATGCTCTTCTGAAACCGTAATTTGTAGAGAGCCACTCGGGGCATTCGTTAAATCGGTTGACAAGCGGGGGAGGCAGGAATTTCGCTTTTAAGATTTACACTACTCTATTTCGAAGGGTATCCCCCGCCGGCGGGGGTTAGGGGGTGGACTTTTTGAAGTGTACAGCAATCATTGGCATCAAGTTTTTACCTCTAACGGCTATTTTCCTCCCCCTTCCCCCTCCAAAGGGGGATACGCTTTGTGCTACGACTTGCTGATTCCTTTACGTCTACCTCCATTATGATCGATGATTTTTTAAAAGAGAAATCCCTGGCGGGGGAGGCTTTCCCCCGAATTGATGACGGTTGCCTTTGAGGGGAGCGGTGCTGCTGCGTAAAGGCAAGATTTCGGCGGTTGGGCGGTGCTGCTGTTTTTGCTACATTTGCGCGATTTACCGTACGGGAGAACCCGTCAAACTCGAATCTTGCTTTACCCAATGAGCGCTTCATCGTTAACGCCTAAGCCGCACTACGAGATCCTCGATGGCCTTCGTGGAGTGGCTGCCGTTCTGGTGGTGGCCTTCCACATCCTGGAGGTGCACGCGCAGGGCCATGTGGACCTGCTGCTAAACCATGCCTACCTGGCGGTGGACTTCTTCTTCCTGCTGTCGGGCTTCGTTATCGGCTACGCCTACGACGACCGATGGGGGAGCATGAGCCCGGGCGGCTTCTTCAAGCGGCGCCTCATCCGGCTCCAGCCCTTGGTGGTGATGGGCGCCATCCTTGGGGCTGCTCTTTTCTTCTTCCAACGGTCGGACTTCTGGCCCATGGTTGCCGTGGCGCCCGCCTGGAAGGTGATGCTGGTGATGCTGGTGGGCTGCACCATGCTGCCCCTGCTGCCGGCCTTCGACATCCGCGGAGGGGCCGAGATGTACCCGCTCAACGGGCCGGCGTGGTCGCTCTTCTACGAGTACGTGGCCAACATCCTGTACGCCCTCTTCGTTCGCCGGTTCTCCACCACGCTGCTGGCGGTGCTGGTGGTGCTCTCGGGAGGGGTGCTGGTTCACCTGGCCGTTACCGGGCCCGCCTGCGACGTGATTGGCGGATGGTCGCTCGAGCTGGTGCAGATCCGCTACGGCCTAACCCGCGTGGTGTACCCCTTCTTTGCGGGGCTGCTGCTCTTCCGCATCGGCAAGCCTGCGCGGGTGGAGCATGGCTTCCTGCTCAGCAGTCTGCTGCTGGTGGTGCTGCTGGTGATGCCGCGCCTTGGCGAGTACGCGCACCTCTGGATGAACGGCATCTACGAGTCGGTAACCATCGTTGTGCTGTTCCCGCTGGTGGTGTTCATCGGAGCCAGCAGCCAGCTTAGCGGCAAGCTATCCACCACCCTTTGCCGGTTCCTCGGCGAGATCTCTTACCCCATTTACATCACCCACTTCCCGCTGGTGGAGCTCTACAGGGCCTGGGTGTTCAACCACAAGCTAACCCTTAGGGAGTCGTACCCGCTGGCGCTGCTCGTGTTTGCGCTGGCCATCGTGCTGGCCTACGCCTGCCTTAAGCTGTACGACGAGCCCGCCCGCCGATGGCTCCGCCGAAGGTTCTCCGGCGAGGCAGCGCCTAAGCCGCAAGGTCCGCTCGGCGCGGGTAGCTCGCTGGTAGAGTCCTGCCTACCGCAGCCCGACGCCTTTGGTGCCGATGTGGAACAGTAGCAGGCAAGCGAGACTCTGGGGATATTTGGCGGTAGCCCTGCCGTCGTCGCCCCTTTTCGGGTTTCGGCAGCTCCTTTCTCGGTTGTGACGCTGCCTTTCTGTCATGTGATAGGCTTTGGATCGGGTGTGACGGTCCATTTTTTGCCTGAGAATTTTTATTTTTGATGTGTGACGGTTCGTTTTTCGGTAGCGACAGGCCTTGGATGAGGTGTGACGCTGCCTTTCTGTCATGTGACGGGCTTTGGATGGCGTGTGACGCTTCGTTTTTCGCCTGTGACAGCCTTTGGATTGGGTAAGACAGCTCGTTTTCTGGCATTGACACTCCTTGGAGCGGGTGTGACGGTTCGTTTTCCTCCTGTGACAGCCGTTGGAACGGGTGCGACGGTTCATTTTCTGGCATCGACAGGCTTTGGAACGGGTGTGGCGCTTCGTTTTTCGCCTGTGGCAACCTTTGGAGCAGGTGCGACGGCTCTTTATTCTCCGGCAATGTTTTTTTCTTTAAGGCTGCTTAACGTTGGAGGTTTATTGCTACATTGGGGGCAACTTTATAATCGTACACCTACCTGTAAGCATGCTTTGGAATTAGCCTTTCGGCTTGCACCCCGTTCGGGGTGGTGGGGTACGAGATGAAAATCGAACTTTAACTTAAATCCTATTGCATGAAACGATTTGTTGTCGCTTTTCTGATGCTGCTGGCTTGCTCGGTATCGCTTCAGGCTCAGAAAATCAAGTACGAAACCTCTTTCGAAAAGGCCAAAGCCTTGGCCGTACAGGAGAAAAAGCCGCTAGCTGTACTCGTAACCGTTCAGTCGCCATCCTACCCAAAAAATTACACGGGGGGCCTTGACGATAGGCGTGTAGCCGAGAAGTTTAACAGCAGCTTTGTCTGCTATAGGGTCGACATGGCTGATACGGCAAATGCGGGGAAAATTATAAGGGCCTATAACGTATCCCAGTATCCTTCCTTTATTTTCCTTGATGCAAAGGGTGGATTGTTGTTTGCCGATATAGCTCCGCTACCTTGCCCCGAACCATTGCTGGAGATTGCCGATAGGGCAATTGCCGCTTCAAAGGAGAAGTCGATGGCTGATTACGACCGCGAGTATGCCGCAGGAAGCTGCAGCACGACCTTCCTGAAGGAGTACATCGGCAAAAGGCAGCGAGCCAGAATTACCGACAATGCCGACCTAGTTGAGAAGTACGTGAAGGGGCTGAGCGTTGCCGACTTCTCCAAGTACAGCGAGGTGCTCTTCATTCTTAAAGCGGGGCCAGTTGTCTATGGCAATGCTTACACGCTGGCTTATATGAATAGGCCTTTGGTTGATAGCATCTATAAGGTAGAGCCATCGGCCGTCCGTATTGCCATCAACAATACAATAGTGGAAAATACCTTGAGCCGGGCTGTTGCCGCTAAAAATGAGCAACTGGCGAATTCTGCCGCAGGCTACTCCGAGCGTTGCTGGGGAAAGAACCATCGGGAAGAAGGGAACAAAAATTGGAATGCAGTAATGATGGAGTATTACATTGGCGTAAAGGACACCGTTAGCTATCTCCAAAAGGCTTCCTACTTTTACAATGATTACTATATGAATATTTCGGTGGATTCGCTAAAGAAGAAAGACTCGATAAATCTTGCCGCTCGAAATAAAGCAGCAGCATCCCGTACAAAACTTTCCGATACCACCGTGAATAGAACCGAGACCTATTCGTATACTAGCTTCAAGGATAGCTATGCAACCATCTTGAATAATGCCGCATGGCGTTTCTACCTGATGGCTGGCGATAAAACCGACTACCTGCTAAAGGCGATGCTGTGGAGCCGACGCTCCATTGAGGTAACCCCCAAGGCGAGCTTCTACGATACTTACGCCCATATATTGTACAAGCTGAAGCTCTTTGATGAGGCAGAAAGCATGGAGCGAAAAGCCGTAGAGCTGGGTAAAGCCGAAAAGTTTGACGTGAAGGTGTACCAAGAGGAGTACGGTAAGATTAAAAGCAGAAGCTTGTAGAGGTGAATAGTATGGTTGGCAATGCCAATCCGTTCAATCCCCGTAATCCGTGATAAAAAAAGGCCGTGGGAACCACCCCACAGCCAAACCTAAATCACAACCTAATCCTCCCTACGAGTAGATCAGAATTAAGCTCAGAGCTTATCGTTTAACGGCCGCAGTAGAGTATTTCGCATTGGAATAGCCTCCTGCGGCTTTTTGTGTGTATCGTTTACTTTACCTTGCTGCGCTTCATCAGCTCGTCGATTTGGCGAAGGGCAATCTTGGGGTTGGCAATCACGTTGCATCCGCCCACGCATCCGCCCTCGCAGCTCATCACCTCGACAAAGTTGCCGGAGCACGACTTGGGAAGCTGCTTCAGGGCGCGTATCTGCGCCTTGTCGATACCGTTAATCACCACCGGCTCCACCTTGGCGGTAGGGGCGTAGGCGAGCACCGCGTTGGTAACGCCGCCCGAGTAGCCGAATCCGCGGGCTACGCTGGTAACCTCCTTGTCGATGCTGCCGGGTTCGGCCTCGGTAATCTCCACCCCGTGGGCCACCATTAGGGCGCCAAACTCCTCGAAGCTTAGCACCAGGTCCACGTTGGGGTCGTAGAAGGCCTCGTGGCGCTTGCCGGTGCAGGGCGCAACCATTACCAGGATGCCGTCGGGGTACTTCTGGCGGGCTAGCTCGGCGGTGTAGTACATCGGCGACTTGGTGTGCGACACGAAGGGCTTCAGCTCGGGGATGTGGCGATCCACCAGGTTCACGTACGCAGGGCAGCACGAGGTGGTCATAAATGGGGCACCTTCCTCCATGCGCTCGAGGAACTCCTCCGACTCGTACTGCGAGGTGATGTCGGCGCCCACGGCCACCTCCACTACCTCGTCAAAGCCCAGCTCCCTGAACGCTCCCACGATCTTCTCCATCGGCACCTTAAACTGTCCTGCAATGGCGGGCGCCACCATGGCAACCACCTTCTTGTCCGACTTAAATCCTCTATACAGCTCGGTAAAGTGGGTCTTTTCCATTACCGCGCCAAACGGGCAGGCCACCACGCACTTTCCGCAGTTGATGCACTTGCTCTTGTTGATGCGCTCGATGCCCAGCTCGTCTTTGGTGATGGCTCCCACGGGGCACGATTCCTCGCAGGGCACGGGCTGGTAGATGATGGCGTGGAAGGGGCATACCTTTTGGCAGAGCCCGCAGTTAACGCACTTGGTGGAGTCGATGATCGCCTGCCCGTTGACGAATACGATGGCGTCCTTGTTGCAGTTCATCGTGCAGGGGCGGGCAACGCAGCCGCGGCACATGTTGGTGACCACGTAGTTTGCCTTTACGCACGAGCTGCACGCCTCGTCGACCACCGTGAGCATGGTGCTGTTTTCCTTCTTTCCACGGGCATAGGCTATGCGGGCGTACTCCGATAGCGGGGTTAGCTCGTCCTCCTCGTCTTCGATGTTAAATCCGAGCAGCGCCATCAGCTTGTACTTGATAACCGCTCGATCCTTGTGAATACAGCAGCGCGATGTTTCGCTGTAGCGGGGGCGCATCTCAACTGGAATACGGTCGATTTCCTGTCCGATGGTTCCTTCGTTCAGCATTTTCGCAAGCCTAGTCATCAGCTCGCGGCGAATTAGCATTGCGTTGTTGGTAACAGCCATTACTTTCCTCCTATTTCTTCCTTTATTACCTCAATTATTTTCGATACCGATGCTTCGCGGATTAGCTTCCCGTTTACCTCGGCGTAGGGTGCCTTCACCGGCTTATCGGTGTTGCAGTACCCCAAGCAGGGCGATCCCTTAATCACCACCTTGCTCTTTAGCTCTTCGGGTAGCACCTCCAGTAGCGTCCAAAGATCCGATCCGCCCATCACGTAGCAGAGCGTCCCGGAACATATTTTTACAGCTATCATAGGTCAGTTTTTCGTTACGTTTTTTATGTTGGTTAGTCTGTCAAACCTCGGTTTGCTGGGCTTGATCCCTATTCTTTTTGCTTCGTCTAGTTTCTCTTTAAATAAACTGCAGCCTCACCTCCTTCAGGTACTTTCCCTCCAGCAGCTCCACTATTCGCTTTACCACGTTTCGCCGAATCTCCAGCTCAACGGGCAGGTTGGGATCTTGGTGGGCGATGTTGATTTTAGTTCCAACCACAAAGTCGATGATGTCGTTTTGCAGCAGCAGCTGAACAATCTCAACGGCAGGACCGTCTCCCTCAACCTCTCCTGTGGTGTGCTCTTCGAGGATTTGTGCCACCTTCCCTATGGTAAGTATTCCTTCGGTAATTAGGTCAACGCCCTCCATGGATGAGGTGGGAGGGAGCCCCGATTTTCCTACGTCGAAACCTACCTCTATCTCCTTGCCGAACTCGCGCGATAGGATTTGGGCTGTAGTTCCTCCGCAGATAATCTTTTTACCTGGAAATGACTTTACAATTGATGCCAGATACCTATCCTTCTGCTCGTGGAACGGTGGACCGGTGCAAATAAGCAGCTGGCGTGGCTCCCTAAAGTACACAACGGCGCAGGTTGTGTCGTCCATCGGCATGTATATGTCGTTTTTTTGTGCCTGAAGCACAATCTTCCTGGCAAGTGTTGTTGCCGATCGGGTTGGTCTGCCCTTCAGCTCCTTAATAATGAACTTCTGAACAGCCTCATCTCCCCAGCCAAAAGGCATCTGCTGGGTTCCCATCCCCGATTGCGTAACGCCATCGGAAAAGAGCACCATTCTGTCCTCCTTTTGGGCGATGAAGTGCGATCGGTACATAACCTTTCGGCGGATGCTGCTCTCCTCAATGGTAATGCTCTCCTTCTCGGGCGTAATTACCTTGCCGTTGCGTACCAGCACAAACGATGGGTTGTCGTACTCCACCACGTTGGTTTCGCCATCCGACTCAATGTCTACGATGGTGAAGGTGGCGTAGCTAATCTTTCGCTCGCTATCAACCGGCAGCGTTTTCATGATGGTGTGCGCTATTCGGTCGATAGGCTCCTTCAGCAGCGTGTAGTTTACCGCCATCGATGCGGTGAGCGATGCCAGCACGTTGGCTTTTATACCGCTTCCCAAACCGTCGGAGAGCACCATCACCAGGCGGTTCTCCTCCTTAATCTTTTTCGAGAGGAAGACATCTCCACACACGGGACGCCCCTTGCAGTTTTGCTGCCACATGTCAACTTCTATGAAAAAGGGGCTATCTTTCACTGCTTTCCTCAATTTGGTATGCCTCTAGGATGGTGTTAAGCATGGTTTCGGTACGCGATGCATTTTCGCCAAGTAGGTAGGCTATCTTTTGTACGGTTTCCAGGTTTTCCTGAATAACCATTTGCGTTCTTTTCACAATTTCATCGTTGCGGACTTCGGGTACCACAAGGTCGCGCATAATGGCGCAAACAATTTTGTGCTTTTGTACGGTGAATATCGAAACCTTAAAGACCTTATCGCTGAATCGTACGTCGCGCTCCATGATATCCTTTCCGGTACTTAGCACCGACGAGAATAGCTTATGGAAGGGGACTAGCTTGGCAACGTTGGCTCCAGCAAGTCCCGGATTCGCCTCGTTAATCATCTCGATTTCTGCTCCCATCATTTTGGCGAAGCTCTTGTTCGACTCAACAACCTTCATCTCCTCGTCCACCAGCAAAACTCCCGAAGGGATTTTCTGAAGCAGAACCGTAGCCTTGTCGTTGGCAACCTTGCGCATGTACGATACGCACATGTTGCGCTCTGCCTGTCCGTCAATTAGCGCTGCGGCAAAATCACGGCAGCTGTCGTAGCCGCAACCACCACAGTTTATCTCGTCTTTCTCCGATTGCTTGCCTATTGCGCTTAGCGATTCTAGAAGATCAGCCTCAGCATGCTGCCTTTTTTGAACTGGATAAATATTGCTGAAACTACGACTAATGTCTATACTAGGAGTGGTGGCAGCTGCTTTGGCATCTCTTGTATTCTTGCGATTAAGCTCCGACTGAATCTTATATCGCTTTATTGCTGTCGAATCTTTGGTTAATGTTCCTGGTCCGTGGATGCAGCCTCCGGTGCACGAGAGCAACTCGAGGAATAGCTTTTGGCTCGAATCCCAGATACCTATGCTGTTTAGCGTTTGTCTAATTGCATCGGCTCCCGAAAAGTTCATGTAGATGGTGCTGTTCTTCTCTAAATCGGCGGATACTCCAGCAACCATTCCTCCGTCAAGCGGGTAAATGGAGCCCATACTCGAAAGGTTAGGCTCGAAGGTATCCTCATTTTCGGGGATTAGGTCGAAATCGATACCCTCATCTTCCAGCCATTCGCGCAGGTCGTTGAAGGTTAGTGCCACATCAATGGAGTCTTTATACTTGTCAGCCTCGCGCTTTTTCGATATGCATGGACCAAAGAAGATGGTTTTGGCATCTTTCCCAAACCACTCCTTAATCATCAGTCCGTGCGTAACCATGGGCGAGTGTATAGGAACAATCGAGTCGCTGAGGTTGGGGTAGTATTTGCATATCAGCTCAACCACCGATGGGCATGCCGATGATATAAATATGCCCCCTTCATGCCTTGATATGTAGTTGGCGGTCTCTTTCGAAACAACCTCTGCACCAAGTGCCGTCTCCGAAACGGCGCTAAATCCTAGCATCTTAAGCGCACGGGTGATTCTTGATATGGAAATGTTTGAGAACTCCGTAGCGTAGGATGGCGCAATCGAGGCAACCACAATCTTTGTGTTGTTTATGATGTTGCGTGCAGCCTTCAGGTCGTTGCGTATCTTCTTTGCGTTTGCGGGGCAAATGGTAACGCAGTTCCCGCAAAAGATGCAGCGCTCGCCAACAATCGAAGCGCTCCCTTGACCAACATTTATTCCTTTAACAGGGCAATGGCGGATGCACTTATAGCAATCCTGGCAGTTGTTTATCTCGGTATATATCGGGTTTGCTAGGTTCATTGCTGCTGTTTAAGGGCGTTTTCGATATGAGTTATTGCCGTGTTGAAGCGCACTTCTTTGTATACAACCCCGTTTATGGAAATTGTAGGTCCGCTGCTGCAGATGTTTGAACAGAGCTTCCCTTTAAAGCATACCTTTTCTTCAAGGTTGTTCTCTTTGAGGTGCTTTTTTATAGCATCAAGCATCTCTCTGTTTCCTCGCGAGAAGCACGAGCTGCCAAGGCAAATTAGAACTTCAACTTTTTGCTGCATATCCTCAATGTGTATTTGCTGCCATTAAGGCTTGTATTTTACTTATGTCTTCTGCAAGGTTGTCAAACCCGTTTGTGTTGATGCAGGCTATTCCTTCAGAAAGTGTTAGCGCTTCTCCCGATATATTGATAATTGCTTTTGCTCCGGCATCTATGGCAATATTGGCAGCTTGCTGTGCTTGCTCTTTTTCGGTTGCAATTATCATAAATTGAATATGCATCCGATCAGAGAGGCTAGTTATCCTGTCGGTACTTAATACTTTGATCCCGTCTATTTCGTATGCATCAAAACTGGATGAAGGATCAAAAGCCGCAACTACTTTTATTCCTTGCAGGGATAACTCTTTTGCGTTGATAATCTTTTTTCCGTGCTTGCTAGTGCATATTAGAAATGCCTCCTTTAGGCGATTCACAACCAACAGCGATTCTATGATGTCGATTCCACTGCTAATGGATATTGCTGAGTTAACATGGTAGATGCCAAGCAGATGAAGGTCGTTGGATATTGTAGGCTTATCAAATCCAAGTGCGGACGACATCTCGTTTGTGTCAAACATATTACGCCCCTTAACCTTCTGAAATTTTAAGTAGGCTAAGTAGCGCGATGCTCTTTTTTTTAATTCCTCAGTTAGTATGTATCCCTTTTCATTCATCTGCGTTGAGATTTGCAATTTGTATACCAAATAATGTAATGTGTTGATTTGTATTTTTATAGTAGGTGTTGCTTTTGTAATGACAAAGGCTTGTTGTTGTGTAATAGGACGACGTGATGTTGTTTTGTGTGTAATAAATACTTTCAATGTTTTAATATAGGACAGTTTGTTGCAAAAAAAATAGGCCGAAGCCTATTTTTATTTCCTTTAAGCGGTTTGACTAAGCTGGATGAATTGCTTCTACTGGGCAAACATCGGCGCAAGTTCCACACTCGGTGCATACTTCTGGATCGATCTTGTAAATATCACCAGAAGAAATTGCCTCAACTGGACACTCGTCAATACATGTACCGCAAGCGGTGCAATCGTCACTAATTTTGTAAGCCATTACTTATTAGTATTTGGTTAAACTTGTAAAAGGTTTGCTTTGGACAAATTTAAACGGAATTATTATAAAGCGAAACATAATTCGGTGAAAAAATACCAATGCTTAGGTTTTTTGATGCTTCTCGCAGCTTTTACTTTTTTGATCTTCCTGAAAAAACATTCAATGTCAATTTTTTACCGAGAGGTTGTTGAGTCGCTGGGCTTACGTCATTTCGTAGATTGTGTTGTTTGCTATTCCAACAAACTTTTGGCAAGGGTAATCAGTGCAAAGGTGCCTGTTTTTAGAGCTTTTTCGTTGGCTATAAATTTTCCGTTGTGAAGCATTCCTGACGAGCCTTCAACTCCGCCTACTCCTAGGCGGAAGAATACGGATGGATAGCGATTGCTGATAAAACCAAAGTCTTCGGTTGTCATTCGAATGTCGAGATCAATGACATTTTCGATACCCAAGTTCTCAATAAATGTAGCTCTTGCCTTGCTGGTAATTTGGGGGTTGTTGATTAGGCAGGGGTATCCCTTTTTAATGTCAACAATAGCCTCTGTGTGGTATGCTTTGGCGGTACTCTCAATAACTTCGGTGATGCGCTGATGCGCTTTTGCTCTCCACTCTTCGTTCATGGTGCGGAATGTTCCTTCGAGTTTTACTGTTGAGGGAATGATATTGGTTGCACCATTGGCTATGAACTTACCAATTGACAGTACAGTTGGAATGCGGGTGTCGCCAATACGGCTAACTAGTTGCTGTAAGTTAACCACGATGCTCGATGCTGCTAGAACGGTGTCGTCTAGTGTATGAGGAAGGGCTGCATGTCCGCCTTTGCCTTTAACTTCAATGTGTATTTCGTCGCCTGATGCCATGTACATTCCGGGACGAATACCCACTTTACCTGTTTCTATTTCGGGAGATACGTGAAGCGCTGCAAAGGCTTCAATGCCTTTGCTATCGAGTATGCCCGATTCTAGAACCTTGCTGGCTCCACCTGGGAACATCTCTTCGCCAGGTTGGAATAGGAGGTAGATGGTTCCTTCTATATTATGTCGATTCTTCCAAAGTACTTTTGCTGCCGATAGTAGCACGGCTGTATGCATATCGTGACCGCAGGCATGCATACAACCGCTATTGGCAGATGCATAGGGTAGGTTGGTTTCTTCTTGAATGGGGAGGGCGTCAATATCGGCTCTTAATCCGATCGACTTCCCCTCTTTAGAGCCTTCTATAGCTGCCAATAAGCCAGTGCCTGCAACGCTTGTGATGTCGGTAATGCCGATTTTGCGTAGCGTATTGGCTATAAACTTTGAGGTTTCGTGTTCTTCGAACGAAAGTTCGGGATGCTGGTGCAAATACCTGAAAATTGAGGTTGCCCAATCGTAACTTTCGGTGACCTCCTGCTTGATTTGGTCAAGATTTATCATTTTAAGCCTTTGAATGTTTTTTTTTGCTGCTAAATTTGAGGCAAATCTACCAACTTTTTAAAGTTGGGGAATAATTTCTGTATAACAAAGAAATCAGGTTTATAAAGCAAGTACAGTGCAATAGGTTTTGTTGTATTGCGTTATTGCCAAGATTGAACGATAATTGTTTAAAGACTAAAATCGCTAAGAATGAAAAAAAAGATCTTGTCGTTGGTTGGCTTGCTGCCCATTTTGGTGGGAGTCGCGTTTGGGCAGGCTGCAAAGCCGGTAATAAACTTTACGAAAACCACGCATGACTTCGGACAGATTGAAGAGAAGGGTGGTCCTGTATCGTATTCATTTGCCTTTTCGAATACGGGGAGGGTGCCGCTGATTCTTACCAATGTGGTTTCTTCGTGCGGATGTACCACGCCGGAGTGGCCCAAGGCGCCAATTCTTCCAGGAAAGAAGGGCGTAATAAAGGTTACCTTCGATCCAATGAACCGTCCTGGTCCGATTGATAAAACCATTACGGTATCATCGAATGCTACAAAGCCTCTTGTTGTGCTGACGTTAAGCGGGCTTGTAAAGGAAAAGGCTAAAGACGTTGCTGATTTGTATCCTCGTAAAATAGGGGAGTTGCGTATGCAAACTTCTCACCTTGCCTTTACGCGTATAGATCCAGATGCCGTTGTTACCAATAAGGTCGGAATCATAAATACCGGTGCGAAGCCTATCAGCGTAAGGTTATCAGGTGTGCCTGCTCATTTAAAAGTTAGCGTAACTCCATCTTCGCTAAAGCCTAATGAAAAAGGAACTATAGTGGTAACATACGATGCCAAGAAAAAGAACGATTGGGGTTTTGTGGTTGATAACATGTCTGTTCTTGTAGATGATAGGGCAAGCGACGACTGTCGATTTACGGTTAGCGCTACAGTTGAGGAGGACTACTCTAAGATGACGCCTGCGGAAATGGCAGATATGCCAACCATCAAGTTTGATAGAACCACCTACGACTTTGGTGAAGTTGCCGAGGGGAAGGCTGTGGTGTACGAGTATGGCTTCAAGAATCTTGGCAAAAGGGATTTGATCATCCGTAAAATTGGTACCAGCTGCGGATGTACCACCGGAGCTCCTAGCGGAACCATTATCAAGCCAGGAGAGTCGGGAAGCATTAAGGTTAGCTTCGGCACATCGGGGTATAGCAACCGTCAGGGAAAGACCATAACGGTGATAACCAACGATCCTAAAAATCCGTCGGTGGTGCTTCGTCTGACCGGAAATGTAAAGCCAAAGTAGAGCAGAGAAGATTCATATTATAGTAATGGCCCGCCAGCTGCTTGCTTGGCGGGCTTTTTTATGTCCCATAAATCGTCAACTAGATGTTTCATGGCAGGAATTTCTGCAAGGGGTTTATTCTGGTTTCTAATTTATATTGTTATAATTTTGCGGCCGAACAAGACGTATTCCTAAGATAGCATTTATGGAAGAAAACGAAAACAAAAGCGCATTGAGCGTTAACAGCGGGGTGGAGCAGCCTCCTATTGTTAACCCCAACGCCTTGTCTCAAATTAAAAGAAAAAAGCGGAAGCCTTTAACCCTTGACGGCTATGTGGAGGGTATCTTGGCCGGAAACAGAACCATACTAAGCCAAGCCATAACCCTTCTCGAGAGCTCCTTGCCCGAGCATAGCGAGCTTGCTCAGCAGATCATCGAGCGGTGCTTGCCCTACAGCGGAAAGTCGGTACGGTTGGGCATCACCGGTGTGCCGGGTGTGGGGAAGAGTACGTTTATCGAGGCAATCGGAGGGCAGATTACTGCGCTAGGCCACGAGCTGGCGGTGCTCGCCATCGACCCCAGCTCCGAGCGCTCGAAGGGTAGCATCCTTGGCGATAAAACCCGTATGGAAACGCTTTGCGCCGACCCTAAGGCGTTCATTCGTCCCAGTCCATCGTCGGGCTCGCTTGGTGGTGTTGCCCGTAAAACCCGCGAAACCATCATACTCTGCGAAGCCGCTGGTTTCGATGTAATCTTCATCGAAACGGTAGGGGTGGGGCAGTCGGAAACTGCCGTTCACTCGATGGTTGACTTCTTCCTGCTGCTGATGCTTGCCGGTGCTGGCGACGAGCTGCAGGGCATCAAGCGTGGCATCATGGAGATGGCCGATCTGATTGCCATAACCAAGGCCGATGGGGTAAACGCGACCAAGGCAAGGTCGGCAAAAATAGAGTACCAAAGCGCGCTGATGCTTTTCCCCGCCACCGAGTCTGGCTGGAGCCCCAAGGTGGAAACCTGCTCCTCGTTGGATAACGCTGGCATTATGAATATCTGGGAGAATATAGAGCGCTACGTTGCTCTAACCCAGGAGAACGGCTACTTCCACAACCGGCGCAAGGATCAGGCCCGCTACTGGATGATCGAGGCCATCAATAGCCGCCTGATGCGCAATTTCTACAATAGCAGCGAGGTGAAGGTTAACCTCGAACTGCTGGAGCAGCAGGTACTCGACGATAAGATCAGCTCGTTTGCTGCGGCAAACAAGTTGCTGTCGATTTACTACAATTCGGGGAAGCACTAGCGCTTCGTACCATAGAATATCAGGAAAGGACGCGAGGAGGCAAGCAAGCTCCTCAGCGTCCTTTCTTCGTTTGACCCAAGGGTGGCGTGGCGGATAAGAAGAGTCTAGCAGAGGCGGAAATTTCTATTTGGCGGTGCAAGTATGCTAATCGACGGCGGAGTTTTTCACAAAACGATAAATAAGTATCAAACGACAGCGGAAATATCTATAAAATGGAATGAAAGTATTAATCGACGATGTCGTTTTTCACACAGCGAAAAAATATATCAAACTACGTTGTAAAATTTCACACAGCGATAAAAGAGTATTATCCTACGTTGAAGTTTTTCGTACAGTGAAATAAAAGTATCATCCTACGATGAAGGTTTTCGCACAGTGAAATGAAAGTATCATCCTACGTTGAATTTTTTCATATAATGAAACAAGAGCATCGGCCAACGGTGTGGCTTTCCCTACGGTCTAATTGGGAGGAGGAACCTTCGGCGAAGCGTTTCGCCAGAGGAAATAGCGTACGGTGTTACGGTAGCGTTTGGGGGCGATGGGAAAAAGGATGTGCTGCGGTGCTGCACTTCTCTGGTTAGCGGCAGCGCGACAAGCCGCGCTGCCGCTGGAAACAACCCTTGCCAGTGGCTGCTTAAATAATGCAAAAAGCAGCCGTTAGGCTTCTTTAAAGGCTGTAGTTTTTCCTCGTTCTGCTAGAAATAGTACTTTTGTGGGTCTATGCAAAAATAGGAGGATAATGATGACAGGTATTAGCATGGTTGACCTTAAGGGGCAGTATAATCGTATAAAAGACGAAATTGATGGTAGGATGCAGGAGGTGGTCAGTACCGCTGCGTTTGTAAAGGGGCCGCAGGTGAAGCTGTTCGAGGATCGTCTTTCGCGCTATTTAGGGGCTAACCATGTTATTGGATGCGGTAATGGGACTGATGCGCTTCAGATTGCGCTCATGGCGCTTGGCCTAAAGCCCGGCGACGAGGTCATTACTGCTGACTTTACCTTTATCGCTACCGTTGAGGTGGTTGCTCTTCTTGGCCTAAAGCCTGTTCTAGTAGATGTCGATCCTGATACCTACACCATCGACATCGAAAGGCTCGAGAAGGCCATCACGCGCCGTACAAAGGCCATTATACCGGTTCATCTTTTCGGGCAGTGCGCCGATATGGAGCCAATCCTGCTGCTTGCGCAAAAGCATAACATTTATGTGATTGAAGATTCAGCCCAGGCAACTGGTGCAACCTATACTTTTGCCGATGGTACGGTAAAGCATGCCGGAACTATGGGGCATATCGGAACGACTTCGTTCTTCCCTTCTAAGAACCTAGGCTGCTACGGCGATGGTGGCGCGCTGTTCACCAACGACGATGCCATTGCCGAAAAGATACGGATGGTGGCCAACCACGGGATGCGCATCCGCTACCACCACGAGATGATTGGCGTTAACTCACGCTTGGATACCATACAGGCTGCCGTGCTCGACGTTAAGCTGAAGTATCTCGACGAGTATAATAAGGCGCGCAGAACGGCCGCTGATTACTACGATTCAGCATTCGAAGGTGTGCCTGGCTTGATCGCTCCTTTTAGGGCAGAAAACTCATCGCACATATTTCATCAGTATACCGTAGTTCTCGACGAGGATGTAGATAGGGCTGCTTTAATGAAGCATCTACAGGAAAAGGGCATTCCTTCGATGATATACTACCCCATTCCGCTACACCGTCAGGAGGCGCTGGGCGAGGCAAAGGGAAAAGATACAGATTTCCCAATCACCGAAATGCTTTGCAAGAGGGTGATGTCGCTTCCGATGCATACCGAGTTAACCGAGGAGCAGTTAGGCTACATCTCTAACTCGGTGATTGAGTTTTTGGCGAATAGGTAGTGAGTAGGAAATAGGGAATTGTCTCCTTAACGAAAGTCTCGCTGCTGTTGCTAACGTCTAAAATCTAATATCTATCATGAAATGGCAGATTACTTTGCCCACGAAACGGCGATTCTTGATGAGGGTTGCCAAATTGGCGACGGAACTAAGATATGGCACTTTTCGCACATCATGAGCGGGTGTACCCTTGGCGAAGGGTGCAATATCGGTCAGAATGTTGTGATTTCGCCAGATGTTGTACTCGGCAAAGGCTGCAAGGTTCAGAACAACGTGTCGATATATACCGGCGTAATCTGCGAGGATGATGTTTTTCTCGGACCTTCGATGGTGTTTACCAACGTAACCAATCCACGAAGCGCCGTTAACCGCAAGAGCGAATACCGCAAGACTGTAGTAGGCAAAGGTGCTACCATTGGTGCCAACGCTACCATCGTTTGTGGGCACGATATTGGAGAGTATGCCTTTATCGGCGCTGGCGCGGTTGTCACTAAAACCATAAAACCTTATGCCTTGGTGGTAGGCAATCCTGCCCGTCAGATAGGCTGGATGAGCGAGTTTGGGCACCAACTCGAATTCGATAGCGAGGGTATCGCCGTTTGCCCCGAAAGTGGCGAGCGCTACATGTTAGCGAACGACGAGGTTGTAAAGATTGCATAATCAAGTAGAATTTTCGTGATGCTTGTGTCTTGGCACTTGTATCAGTAAAAAATATAAGGATGAAAAATTTCGGATTGAATAGGTGCTGCAGGCTTTATTGCGGTTCGTCACCTAAGAGCAATTAAGGAGACTGGTAACAACCTTTTGGCAGCATTAGATATGTTTGATAGCGTTGGCATCATGGATCGCTACTTCCCCAATGCCGACTTCTTTGTGGAGTTCGAGCGCTTCGACCGCCACTTCGATAAGCTGAAGCGCAACGGGCAAAAGATCGACTACGTAAGCATCTGTACACCCAATTACCTTCACGATTCGCACATCCGCTTTGCCCTTCGTCAGGGAGCCGATGCCATCTGCGAAAAGCCGCTGGTGCTTAATCCCTGGAACATCGATGCGCTTGGCGTTATCGAAAAGGAGACAGGGCATAAGATCAACAACATCCTTCAGCTGCGCCTTCATCCTACCATTATTGCGCTAAAGGAGGAGATTGAAAACGGTCCAAAGGATAAGATTTACGATATCGACCTTACCTACATCACCAGCCGTGGTAACTGGTACTACACCTCGTGGAAGGGCGATGTAAACAAGTCGGGCGGCATTGCCACCAACATCGGCGTACACTTCTACGATATGCTCACCTAGATTTTTGGTGAGGTGCAGCAGAATACCGTTCACGTGCTGGAGGCTAACAAGGCTGCTGGTTTCTTGCAGCTGAAGAACGCCCGCGTACGCTGGTTCCTCAGCATCGACTACAACGACATTCCTCAGGATGTTCGCGAGCGTGGGGCTCGTACCTTCCGCTCGATTACCGTTGAGGGGCGCGAGATTGAGTTTAGCGATGGCTTTACCGATTTGCACACCGCCAGCTACCGCCATATCCTAGAGGGGAAAGGCTTCGGGTTGGAGTGCGCCCGTCAATCCATCCAAACGGTGTACGACATTCGCAACTCAAAACCCATTGGTAAGGTAGGCGACTACCATCCTTTTGTGAAATAGGGAAGATCTGCGCTAGCGAATAGTGCAGATTTCTTTATTATATAAATCGAGCGGAGAAATAGCTGAGCAAGCTCACTTCTCCCTATTCCCTGCTCCCTACTCACTAACAGATGTACGAAGAACTAATAAATAAGAAGGCAACGCTGGGCGTAATCGGTTTGGGTTACGTGGGGTTGCCTATTGCGCTAGAATTTGCCCGTAAGCTTAAGGTTGTTGGTTTTGACATCAACGAGGCGCGTGTTGAGCTGATGCGTAAAGGCATCGACCCTAGCAAGGAGCTCGAGCACGAGGCTTTCGAGGATGCCGATATTCTTTTCACCTCGGATATTGAGGAGCTGAGAAAGGTCAGCTTCTTTATTGTTGCCGTGCCAACGCCTATCGACGACCACAACCTTCCCGACCTGAAGCCGCTTTTGGGGGCAACTCGTACCATCGGACAGGTATTGAAGAAGGGCGACTACGTGGTGTACGAGTCGACCGTATACCCCGGCTGCACCGAGGAGGATTGTATTCCTTTGCTCGAAGAGCTGTCGGGTCTGAAGTTCAACCAGGACTTTAAGGTGGGCTTCTCGCCCGAGCGTATCAACCCCGGCGACAAGGTGCATACGCTTACCAGCGTGGTGAAGATCACCTCGGGTGGTGATGCCGAGTCGGCCGAGGAGATCGCCAAGACCTACGAGATCGTCATTAAGCCGGGCGTGCACCGCGCGTCGTGCATCAAGGTGGCCGAGGCTGCCAAGATCATCGAGAACACCCAGCGCGACATCAACATCGCCTTTATGAACGAGCTCTCCATCATCTTCAGCCGTATGGGCATCAACACCTACGAGGTGCTGGAGGCCGCCGGTACGAAGTGGAACTTCCTGAAGTTCTTCCCCGGGCTGGTGGGCGGCCACTGCATCGGTGTAGACCCCTACTACCTATCGTACAAGGCCAAGGCGGTGGGCTACCACGCGCAGATCATCAACTCGGGCCGCTTCATCAACGACACGATGGGCGGGTACATCGCCAAGCAGGTGGTGAAGAAGGTGATTGCCGCCGACAAGGAGGTGAAGAAGGCCAAGATCCTGATCATGGGCGTTACCTTTAAGGAGGACGTGGCCGACATCCGCAACTCGAAGGTGGTGGACATCTACAACGAGCTCAAATCGTACGGCATCCACCAGATTGATGTGGTTGACCCCTACGCGTCGTCGGATGAGGTGCACCACGAGTACGGATTCCATCTTGCCGATGGTAAGGTAACGGATAGGTACGACGCCATCATCGTGGCCGTATCGCACCGCGACTACCTGACGTTGGACCGCGACTACTTCCGCTCGATCGCCAACGAGGGCTGCGTCTTTGTTGACGTGAAGGGCATCTTTCGCGAGATGAGGGAGACCTTTACCTACTGGAGCCTATAGCCTATAAGGTCTCATGATACTTCGGGCCAGCGTCTCCAAAGCGCTGGCCTTTTTGTTGAGCGCTACCAGTAGCGCTACGATCGAAATTGCATCGATGCCGACTGAATTTGCATCCCCATCGGCCGAATTTGTATCGACGCCGGCTGAATTTACATCCCCATCGACCAAATTTATATCGACGCCGATTGAATTTGCATCCCCATCGACCAAATTTGTATCGACGCCGATTGAATTTGCATCCCCATCGACCGAAATTGTATCGATGCCGACTGAATTTGCATCCCCATCGGCCGAATTTGTATCGACGCCGGCTGAATTTACATCCCCATCGACCAAATTTATATCGACGCCGGCTGAATTTGCATCCCCATCGACCGAAATTGTATCGATGCCGATTGAATTTACATCCCCATCGACCGAATTTATTCCGACTGAGACCATATGGTTTTATGGAGATTATTCCTTTCATAAGATAGCAGTTGCTTTTTTATGGTAGGGTGATGCATCCCGTAGTTGTACTATATGTGTTTAAATCATAAAAGGGATAGCGATATGCGAAAAAATCTATTTTTTTGTCTGATTGCTGGGGCTGTTGGCTTAGGGGGCCTCTCTTCTTGCTCGAATGAGGATGTCACCTCAACCAGCCGCTTTGAGGTTCGCCTAACCGATGCGCCTGCCGACTACGCCAAGGTGCTGGTCGATATTCAGGGGGTGGAGTACAACGTTAATGGCACGGATGCTGGATGGAAGACTCTTCCTTTAAAAAGAGCGGGTGTTTATAATCTTCTTGACTTTAGGAATGGCGCCGATACCATTCTGGCTGGCGAGGAAATTGCTGCCGGAAAGATCAGCCAGATTAGGCTGAAGCTGGGCGAGAATAACAGCATTGTTCTGAAGGATGGCAAAACCATTAGCATTAAGGTGCCAAGCGGATTCGAGTCGGGGCTTAAGCTAAACCTTCATGCCGAGTTTCAGGCGGGTGTAGCCTACGTGCTAACCGTCGATTTCGATGCGGCCAAGTCGGTTGTAGCGCAGGGTAACGGCAAGTACTCGTTGAAGCCTTGCCTTAGGACATACGAGAAGGCGGTTCGCGGAGCAGTTGCCGGAAAGGTTACTCCTGATACGCTTTCGACCACTGTGTACCTTCTTAAGCTGAACTCGGTTACCCAAAAGAACGATACCATTGCAGCATCCATTGTAAAAGCAGGTCGCTTCCTAATTGGTGGCGTTGCCGAGGGTGGCTACACGGTAAGCGTTGCCCCTGCGTACAAGTTTCAGCCCAAGGATTTGAATGCTAATGTAACAATTGGAAATATCTTCGATCTTGGCGTGGTTGCTTTCCAGTAGCCCATCAAGGATTAGCGAAAAGGAAAAGGGAGCGACTTTTGGTTGCTCCCTTTTTGTTTCAGCGGTTATAGAGGGTCTGAAATTTTGTATTTGTGGCCTTTGTGGTAATCTTTGAGCTACAACCCACCCCTTGCCCCTCCCAAGGAGAGGATTCACAGCGTTGATCGGGCAACCGTTGGAAACGGCGAACTTGGTGCTATCTATCCTTTGTGCTAAAGTATAGAATCTGTGAGGATCTGTTCGATCAGTATTATCAGCGTTCTGATGTCTTCGGCGTCAGCCCCATCTCCTTGCCCTTTTCGAGCATCAGCGCGAAGGCCTCCTCGTAGCTGTTGTGGATTACGCCATCGAGGATGGCATCCTTAAGGATCGTTTTTAGGTCGCCGACAGCCCTGCAGGGGGTAAGCCCGAAGGTCTCCATGATCATCTCGCCCGTAACTGGAGGCTGGAAGTTGCGGACGGCATCCTTCTCCTCGATCTCCTTGAGCTTCTGGCGTACCAGCTGGAAGTTCTTTAGGTGCTTTTCCACGATTTTGTCGTTGGCTGAGGTGATGTCGGCCTCGCAGAGCATCATTAGGTCGTCGATGTCGTCGCTGGCATCGAAGAGGAGGCGGCGCACGGCCGAGTCGGTAACGATCTCCTGCGAGAGCACGATGGGGCGCAGGTGCAGCAGCACCAGCTTCTGCACGTACTTCATCTTCTCGTTGAGCGGCATCTTCATTGCCTTAAAGATGCCGGGGATCATCTTAGCCCCAAGAAACTCGTGCCCGTGGAAGGTCCAACCCTGCTGCGGATTGTACGCCTTGGTGGCGGGTTTGGCGATATCGTGCAGCAGCGCCGCCCAGCGCAGCCACAGGTTGTCGGTGTTGCGGGCGATGTTGTCGAGCACCTTAAGCGTGTGGTAGAAGTTATCCTTGTGGGCGCGGTTGCCTACCGTTTCTACCCCCTTTAGCTTATGCAGCTGCGGGAAGATGAGCTCCAGCAGCCCCGTTTCGTCGAAAAGCAGGAAGCCGATGGATGGAATGGGGGAGAGCAGGATCTTGTTGAGCTCGTCGTTGATGCGCTCCTTCGATACGATGGCGATGCGCTCGCGGTTGCGGGCAATCGATGCGAGCGTTTCGGGTTCGATGGTGAAGCCCAGCTGCGCGGCAAAGCGGATGGCGCGAATCATGCGCAGCGGATCGTCCGAAAATGTTGTATCGGGATCGAGCGGCGTGCGGATGATGTAGTTCTCCAGGTCCTCTACGCCGTTGAACGGATCGACCAGTTCCCCGTAGTTATGCTTGTTAAGCCCCATTGCAAGGGCGTTGATGGTAAAGTCGCGGCGCTTCTGGTCGTCCTCAAGGGTGCCATCCTCAACGATTGGCTTGCGCGAGTCGATGCGGTAACTCTCCTTGCGGGCACCCACAAACTCGAGCTCCAGATCCTTGCACTTCACCATGGCGGTGCCAAAGTTCTTAAAGACGCTCACCTTTGCCCGTGGCCCTAGGCGCTCGGCCACCCGTTCGGCCAGCTCGATGCCGCTGCCAACTACCACAATGTCGATATCCTTCGACTCGCGGTGCAGCAGCTGGTCGCGGACAAAGCCGCCAATTACGTAGGCTTCTACCTGCTGTTCCTCTACAACTTCCGAAATAAGCTTAAAGATGGGGTGCTTGAAATATTTGCGCATTAGTCTGAAATCCTGTTTGTCGTTGCAAAAGTACGCCAATTGCAGCCTGTATCGAACAAAACTTTGGCGTAGATGTTTGATGGAAGAAGAGCCATCAAGGCTGCAAAGGTACTATTCTAAAGCATTTATTTATGGTGGAAGTTTTAACAACACAGTCTTTCAGGGAAAAGATTTTTGACTACGAAGCCGAACAAACCTGGAAATACAAGGGCAATAAGCCTGCCGTCATCGATTTTTACGCTACCTGGTGCGGGCCATGTAAGGCCGTGGCACCGGTGCTCGACGAGCTATCGAAGGATTACGAGGGGAAGATTGATTTCTACAAGGTGGATACCGATGTTGAGCAGGAGGTGTCGGCTGCCTTTGGCATTCGAAGCGTGCCCAGCTTGCTCTTTATACCCGCCGAGGGAGAGCCGCAAATGGCTGCCGGAGCGCTACCCAAGCATGCCTTTATCGATGCGTTTAAGGAGGTGCTGGGGGTGTAGTAGCTTTGTGGTGCATTTTTATAAAGAAGGGATATGCTCAGCCTATCCCTTCTTTATTTATTTTTGCGGGCTGTAACTTATTGCACTATCCGATCGTCATAGCGCACAAAATATGTACTAAAATGATTTCATCAAAGATTAAGGCCTTTACTAGCCGATACTGGATATTGCTGCTGCTGGTTTTGGTAAAGTTTGTTCTGCAATTTACGCTGGTCAACCAGGTTTACGAGCTGCACCGCGATGAGTTTCTGTACCTCGACCAGGCTAAGCACCTCGATTTTGGGTTTATCTGCGTTCCCCCGCTTACGTCGCTATTTTCTTCCATTATCTACCTGCTTGGCGGAGGACTGTTTTGGATTCGCTTTGTTCCAGCGCTCTTTGGTGCGCTAACCATTGTCTTTACCTGGCTCATTGTTGAGGCGATGGGCGGAAGCCTATGGTCGAGGGTGCTTGCGGCATGTGCCATCCTCTTCTCGGTTTTGGTACGGCTGAACATCCTGTTCCAGCCCAATGCCTTCGATATTCTGGCATGGACAATGGCCTTCTATTTTTTGATTAAGTACGTTCAAATCGATAAGGCGAAGTGGATTTATGGGCTGTCGGTGGTTGCTGCAATGGGAATCTATAATAAGTACACGCTGGTGTTTTTGCTCTTTGGGCTAGCCGTTGCCATTCTGCTAACCGAACAGCGAAGGCTGCTGGCTAAAGCTTCGGTGTGGAAGGCGATTGGACTACTGGTGATTCTTTTGCTCCCCAACATCCTTTGGCAGGTTGCCCATCACTTCCCTGCCGTAGAGCACATGAAGGCGCTGAAGGCTTCCCAACTCGACAATAACTCGTCCTTGAACTTCCTGAAGGAGCAGGCGATGTACCTGTCGGGATCGATGGCTTTGGCGGTAGCAGGGTTGATTGCCTTTGCCAACTTTAAGCCATTTAGGCCATATCGATTTGTTGGAATTAGCATTGTTGCGGTTATTACGCTCTACGCCTTTCTAAAAGCCAAAGGGTACTACGCCGTTGGATTGTATCCGGTGCTGTTGGCTTTCGGGAGCGTTTACCTTGAGCGCATCCTATCGCTAAAATGGAATAGGATTGTTACCCCTCTGCTGGCTGGCTGCAACCTTGCTGTCTTTATTTTAACCGCTGACTTTATCTATCCTATATCGACACCGCTAGCGATATCGCAAAATCCGGCAGCCTTCGAGAAGATGGGCATGCTCCGCTGGGAGGATGGCAAGAACCATGAGCTGCCCCAGGACTTTGCCGATATGGTTGGCTGGCACGAGATGGCCGATAAGTCGCTAAAGGCCTACCGGATGATACCGAAAGGGGAGAGGCGGAATACCCTTGTCTTTTGCGACAACTACGGGCAAACTGGCGCGCTAAACTACTACAACAGGGGCGCGATGCCAGCTGCCTACGCATTTAATGCCGACTATATCTACTGGCTTCCACGCCTTAAAGCTATTAAAAATGTTATAAAGGTGGGTAGTAAGCCAAGTAAAGATGCGGCTGCAATGTTCCGGGAGGTTAAACTTGTTGGTGTGGTTGATAGTAGGTTTGCGCGCGAGAAGGGAACCGGCATCTACCTGCTGACAGGTGCCAACGCTAGCTTTACCCCGATGTTTTATGCAATGGCGGATGAGCGTATCAATTCGTTGGATATTTTCTAGAAGGGGCGCAACATATTGTGCCCTTTTGGGTGGATAGTTTCCGTAGGGGCGCATCATTATGCGCCCTTTGGAATAGATGGTTAGTAGGGGCGCAACATTTTGCGCCCCTACGTTTAATATCTTAAATAGTAGGTAAACGAAGCCTCTACGCTGCGGTAGTGCGTTAACGGCTGGTTGTCCACCAGCCGCTTAAGGCCGTAGCAGCTGCTCAGGGCTAGCTGGTACTTCATGACGATGAAGCCCAGCTTTATGCTCAAGCCGTAGTCGTCGCGCTCGCGGTTGCTCAGCTTTAGCCTATCGCCGCCAACGTACCTGTCGAAGGAGTGGCTGTAGTAGGGGCCTACTCCCGTAAACACGCGGGCGGTTTTGTAGGGCGATATCACCATTAGATGAATGGGAATATGGAGGCTTGGCATGGAGATACGCCCCATCTCCGAGCGGCTGGTCTTGCTCTTGTACAGCACATCTGCCTGAATCGCCGTTTTCGATTGCAGCCGGAAGAGGAAGGATAGCCCGGCGCTGTAGGTGAATGAGGACTTGTTGTCGAGCGGCCCATCGGTTAGCATAAAGCGGTTGCTGCCAGCGCCGGCGGTAACGCCAATCGCCAGGCGAGGAATGGGGTTGGTGTAGCAGATGTTGGGCTGCTGGGCGAGGAAGAGGACGAGCGGCTTAAGGTTGTCCACCGCAAAGGCCATCCCGGGATAGTCGAGCGTGTTGGCATCGTCTGTAGGCTTGTGGTAGTTGGCCTTTAGTCCGGTGTTGACGTAGAAGTCGGCAATGTGTTTTTGGAGGAAGGGGCTGGTGTCGGTGTGGTGTATCATGTACGAGGGGTTTCGGCGAAGCTTTACCCCTAGGCTATCCGAGGAGGTGAATAGGGACTGGGGAATGGCGATCCCCTTAAGGGAGCCTATGCCCGATACCTCCACGCCCCGAATCAGGTTGGCATGGCCAATCATATCCACGCTAAGCATCGCCTTGATGCTCGTGATGGGAACGGGTGGGCTATTTACAAACTTGCTCGACCCGATAAGGCCCGCCTCCTCGGCGTCGAAGGCCACCACCAGGATCGACCGGCTTGGCCTGTTGCCGCCGGCAAGGATGATGCGGGCCAGCTCGATGATGCCCGATACGCCCGAGGCGTTGTCGTCGGCCCCGTTGTAGATCACCGTATCCTTGCCGACGCTGTAGCCGACGTGGTCGTAGTGAGCCCCAACAACAATGTACTCGTCCTTAAGCGCGGGGTCGCCTCCCTCGATCACCCCAACGATGTTGGTCACCTTTTGGTTGCCGTCGTACTGGTCGTGCCACTCCACGCTGTGGAGGTAGCTGCTGCCAATCGGCTTTAGCCCCACCCGCTTGTACTGCTCCACGATGTACCGCTGGGCCACCAGCAGCTCGTCGCTTTTGTAGGATCGGCCCCGTAGCGAGTCGGCGGCCAGGACTTCGACAACGCTCCGCAGGTTGGACACGGAGGCCTTTTGCTGCCCCCACGCAGGGACCGCGAGAAAAAGTAGGATAAGAATACGATAATTCATTGTTCGATTATTTGATGGTTAGCGTTGCAGCAATGCTGCCTATCTGATTTTGCTTGTCGTAGAGCTCATCCCCTAGCAGGGAGAAGATGGAGGATGGCTTATTTGGTGAAAATGGGGTAGCCGGATGATGCTCTTTTTTTACTCAAAGGATATTTAGGCGATGATTTGTTAACTAGGCTGTAAATGTAAGCATGTTGGGCAAACCTGCAACTCCTGCATCCGCTGTTTTTTGGTGGGTTGATCCACCTCCGTCGGTGGATTATGCCAGCGTCGTCGATAGGTTATGCTTGCGTCGTCGATAGGTTATGCTTGCGTCGTCGATAGGTTATGCTTGCGTCGTCGATAGGTTATGCTTGCGTCGTCGATAGGTTATGCTTGCGTCGTCGATAGGTTATGCTTGCGTCGTCGATAGGTTATGCTTGCGTCGTCGATAGGTTATGCTTGCGTCGTCGATAGGTTATGCTTGCGTCGTCGATAGGTTATGCCAGCGTCGTCGATAGGTTATGCTTGCGTCGTCGGTAGGTTAGGCTTGCGTCGTCGATAGGTTGGGCTACCGTCATCGGTAGGTTATGCTACCGTCGTCGATAGGTTATGCTTGCGTCGTCGATAGGTTATGCTACCGTCGTCGGTAGGTTGGGCTACCATCGTCGATAGGTTAGGCTTGCGTCGTCGGTAGGTTTGGCTATCATCGTCGATAGGTTATGCTACCATCATCGGTAGGTTCGCCTACCATCATCTATTGGGAAATCTGCATCATTAGGCATCCTATAAATCGTTCTGCGCCCGCTGAGCCTCAGCGCCTGGGCGTGTGATGCCGAAGAAATTTTCAAAAAAGGCTCACTTTCCCGTATTTTTTGCTCTATCTTTGGCGCGTCTATCGGGGGTGCCCTAATATTACGGGCTGAGATTATACCCTTTAACCTGATCCAGGTAGTGCTGGCGTAGGGAGTAAAGCGATTTCTTGTTAAAACATTTCCCCCTTTTAATTTTTGGTGTTGGCGCCTCACTAGCGCCCAATGTTTAATTATTAAAAGATTTAATCATGCGCAGGCTAAGCGTATTACTGATGATGCTCTTCGTTGTTAGCGCCCTCTTCACGTGGGCTAACGGCAGCGGAGGCAAAGCTATTTCTGGAACCGTACAGGGGGCCGATGGGGCTCCGCTTGTAGGTTCAACCATCACCCTTGTTGGATCGGGTAGGGGTGCTACCACCAACGACAGGGGCTTTTACCGGCTAACGAACGTGCGCGAGGGGGCGTACACCTTACGGGCAAGCTACATCGGGTACAAGACCAAGGAGGTGAAGGTTGACGTTAAGGGCAGCGTTACCCTAAACATCACCCTCGAAGCGCAAAGCGTGCTGGGCAGCGAGGTGGTGGTATCGGCCACCCGCGCCTCGAAGCGCACCCCCATGGCCTTTACCGATCTTAAGGCCTACGAGATCAAGCAGCATAATACCGGCGGCGATGTGGCGCAGATCTTCGAGTTAACGCCGTCGTTTGTGGCCACCACCGAGAGCGGTATCGGCATTGGCAACACCTCGTTCAGCATCCGCGGTACCGATGCCTCGCGCATCAACATCACCGTTGATGGCTTTCCGATTAACGACCCGGAATCGCAGCAGGTGTTCTTCGTGAACATGCCCGACATCACCTCGTCGGCCAGCAGCGTGCAGATCCAGCGCGGTGTGGGAACCTCTACCAACGGATCAGGCGCGTTTGGGGCTACCGTAAACTTCCAAACCGGGGCGCTGAGCAGCGAGCCCTACGCCGAAATTAGCAACTACCTAGGCTCGTACAACTCGTATAGGGGTAATGCTTTAGTCGGAACGGGTATTATCAACAACCGCTTCAGCTTCGACGCGCGCATCTCGCGCGCCAAGAGCGATGGCTACATGGATAGGGCAACCTCCGACCACAAGTCGGCGCAGGTGTCGGGTACCTACTACGGCGATAGAAGCACCCTGAAGGCAAGCGTAATTTACGGTGAGGAGCATACCGGCATCAGCTGGACTGGCGTGCCCAGCAGCGTTATCGACACCAACCGCACCTACAACCCCGAGGGCATCTACTACGACAGCAAGGGCGTTCGCCACATCTACGACAACCAAACCGACAACTACAAGCAGACGCACTACCTGGTAAGCTACGCCAATAAACTTACCGACAAGGCAACGCTGAACCTTGGCTTCTTCTTTACTCACGGCGAGGGCTACTACGACAACTATAAGGACGATGCCAAGTTCAAGAAGTACGGTCTGCCCAACGTTACCGTCGATAACGTTCTCTACAAGAAGAGCGACTTTATCGTTCAGAAGTGGCTGGATAACGACAACCTCGGATCGACCATCTCCCTGAACCTTGCGCCAACCGAGAACCTCGACATTACGGTTGGGGGGGCGGCAAGCCGCTTCACCAACGATCACTTTGGAAAGATTATGTGGGCGGAGCTAAACCACGGCATTCCGGCCGAGTACGAGTGGTACCGAAACAAGGCAACAAAGGATGATGCCAACCTATACGCCAAGGCCAGCTGGAAGCTAACCGATGCGCTAAGCGTATTTGGCGATCTCCAGTTCCGCTACGTTGGCTACCGCCTCAAGGGGCCTGATGACGACCTTGTTGATGTCACCCAGAACCACTACTTCAAGTTCTGGAACCCTAAGGCGGGGGCGTTCTACACCATCAACAAGGAGAATAGCGTGTTCGCTTCGGTTTCCATCGCCAACCGCGAGCCAACGCGAACCGACTACACCGATGGGCTGAAGCTGAACGGCAACCAAACCTCCGAGCGTATGGTAGACTACGAGGTAGGCTACAAGTATGCTGGCGATGTTGCCAGCCTAGGGGCAAACCTTTACTATATGGACTACAAGGATCAGCTGGTGCTTACCGGAAGGGTAAACAACGTGGGCGATGCTATCCGCGAAAACGTGAAGAGCAGCTATCGCGCAGGTATCGAGCTGATGGCTGGGGTGAAGATTGCGAATGCCCTAAAGTGGGAGGGGAATCTTACCCTTAGCCGCAACAAGATTAAGAACTTCGTCTACTCGGTGGAACTCTCCGATCTTGCTCCCAGTGGCGATTGGGATAACTACGAGATAAAGAGCACCAACTTGGGAACTACCAATATCTCCTTCTCACCAGATGTAATTGGGTCGAGCATGTTTACCTTCGAGCCTGCACGAAACTTCAAGCTAGGCTTAACCACCAAGTATGTGGGCAAGCAGTACTACGACAATACGTCGAGCAACCTTCGCAAGCTCGATGCGTATTGTGTGACTAACCTTTTGGGGGAGTATAGTTTTTCGATGCTGGGGCTTAAGAACATTACCCTTCAGCTTGGGGTAAACAACCTCTTCAGCAAAAAGTATATTGCAAAAGCATGGATATACCGTGCCGAGTTTAGAAATGCTCCAGACTATATTGAAGACGGCCTGTTCCCACAGGCAACCCGCAACTACTGGTGCCGTTTGGCGTTGAGGTTCTAAAAGTAGGGAATAGGGAGAAGGGAGCAGGAAATAGTCGCTGTTCCCAACTCTTTCTTGCAAAGCCTTTATTCGTCTTGAATCGTGTGTCGTGTGTCTAATATCTATTGTCTAATGTCTAATATCTAAAGGATATGCTTGCTTGGATAACCGCCAACTATGTAGAGATTATAGGAGCCACCTTAGGGCTGCTCTTTCTGTTTCTCGAAATAAAGGGAAACATGTGGCTGTGGCCTGTAGGGTTGCTCTCGTCGGCATTTTATGTGGCGATATTTTTCTCCGCCAAGTTCTATGCCGACATGGGCTTGCAGGTGTACTACGTGCTTATCAGCATCTACGGCTGGTATAGGTGGTGGTGCGGATCGGATGGCCGCGAGGAGAACGATCTGCCGATTATTTCCCTGAATGTACGTTTGGCCTTAGGGCTATCCTTGGTAACAACCATAATTTTCTTTGGCATAGCAGAAATCCTCAAGCGCTATACCGATTCGCCCGTGCCCTACTGGGATTCGTTTATCTCCTCGTTGAGCATTGTGGCTACCTGGATGCTGGCAAAAAAGATCATCGAGATGTGGTGGATTTGGGTAATTGCTAACTTTGTGTCGCTTTGCCTCTACTTTTGGAAGGGGCTTTACCCATCGGTGGTGCTCTTCTTTTTCTACACGGTGATGTCGTTTGCTGGCTACTATGCGTGGAGGAAGAAGCTCGCCGAGCAACAAGTTAAGTATGATAGAGCCTGATGTTACCGTTATCCTTGCCGATGGGCAGTTCCCTGCTCATCCCATTCCTTTGGCGATTCTGCGCGATGCCCCAATGGTTATCTGCTGCGATGGTGCTGCCCAAAAGCTCATCGGAAGCGGCATCCGCATGCCCGACTACGTGGTTGGCGATCTCGACTCGCTTAATGGGGAACTGCTCGATAGGCTAGGCGATAAGGTAATCCGAATAGAATCGCAGGACTCGAACGACCTGACCAAGGCTTTTGAGCTGGCGTTGTCGCTACGATCAGAAAAGGTGGTGATTCTTGGGGCAACGGGGCTGCGCGAGGATCATACCCTCGGGAATATCTCGCTGCTGGCTCGGTATGCCGAGCAGGCTGACGTACTCATGTACACCGATTATGGTCGGTTTATCGCCATCTCCGAAACAACAACCTTCCCAAGCCACCGGGGGCAGCAGGTCTCCATCTTTTCGCTTACCCCCAGCGCTCCGATAACCTACCAAGGGCTGAAGTGGGATATTGCGGATCGCCCATTACTGTCGTGGTGGGAGGGAACGCTAAACGAGGCGTTGGGAGACCAGTTCACCGTAAGGTTTGACGCGGGGAGGGTGCTTGTCTACCAGGTGTACGGGAATTCAACCAAGTAAGATTATCATAAACTAAAAAGGAGCGCTACCGGGGTAGTGCTCCTTTTTCTATAGAATAGCTTCTGCTTACCTTACGAGGCAGGCTTGTTGTAGCATAGTATCAGCTTCGAATGGCGGGCGTACTCAACGTAAACCTTATCGCCGGGGTTGAAGTGATTCCACAGATCAGCCTTTAGCAGGCGAAAGCTCATGGTGTTGAAAACTTTGGTGCCGTTGATTTCCACCACCAAATTCCGTTTCTTCCTAAGCGAAATCTTCTCCTTGATTATGGCGGTTCCAACAACCTTAACCCGTTCCTTAATATCCCTAAGAATTGCTACGAATTTGTAGGTGAAAAGAATCCCCCAGCCGATAAAGTTTAGCGGTAATCCTACCACAATTCCCCCAATCCCAAGTCCTAAAACAGAAAAAACGATAATCAGCAACGCAGTTGAGCCAGCATAAAACCAGTATCGCTTAGTCAAACCTTTAATGTAGCCACGGAGAATCTGTACCTCGCGCCCCGTTAGGCTGTCAAAGTTGTAGATAAGCATTTTGTACGTGTTTGTGATTGATATTCTAATTCCCTAAATCCAACGGTCGTAAATGTAGGTATTGCATTGTAATAATAAAAGGTAGCGGCGCTATTTTAACGGATGGGACATGCTTGCTTGTGCTGCACTTTTTTCGCTGAAACAGGGGCTTGCACCGGCTGAATCAGGAGAATGCCCGGCAGGGCTGCTTTTGGAATGTTGCCAAACGTTATAATTGTGGTAGAATTGTGGTAGGCTTCCGTAAATGTTAAACGAACTTAGTAGATTTGCCGGATAAATCATTACGAATAGGTTTCACAAAAAACCAAAGTCATGTCTGTAGAAAGCAACGTAAGGGTGGTTACCACCCATCGTCTCATGGAGATGAAGGCTAAAGGGGAGAAGATTGCAATGCTTACCGCATACGATTACTCGATGGCCCAGATCCTAGATGCCGCTGGCATCGATGTTATACTAGTTGGCGATTCCGCATCAAACGTAATGGCAGGGCACAAGTCTACCCTTCCCATCACGCTCGATCAAATGATATACCACGCACAGTCGGTAGTACGTGCCGTAAAGCGTGCCCTTGTTGTTGTCGACCTGCCCTTCGGAACCTACCAGGGTAACTCGAAGGAGGCGCTTGCCTCAGCTATCCGCATCATGAAGGAGAGCGAGGCGGATGCCGTTAAGATGGAGGGTGGCGTTGAGGTTATTGAGTCGGTGCAGCGCATCCTCTCGGCCGGCATTCCCGTAATGGGGCACCTGGGGCTTACCCCGCAGTCCATCCACAAGTTTGGCACCTACACCGTTCGCGCCAAGGAGAAGGAGGAGGCGGATAAGCTGATTCAGGATGCGCACCTGCTAGAGGTAGCCGGCTGCTTCTCCATCGTTTTAGAGAAGATTCCAGCAACCTTGGCTAAGCAGGTTGCCAGCGAGGTGAAGATTCCGATCATCGGCATTGGCGCTGGCAACGGCGTCGACGGGCAGGTGCTGGTTATCCACGACATGATGGGCATCACCCACGAGTTCTCGCCCCGCTTCCTGCGCCGCTACCTGAACCTCTTTGACGAGATGAAGGGCGCTACCCAGTCCTACATTAAGGATGTGAAGAGCCGCGATTTCCCCAACGATAATGAGCAGTACTAGCAGATGGCTTTCAAACCGGAGAATATTATTTACGAGGATAACCATATCCTTGTCTACAACAAGCAGGCGGGCGATATCGTTCAGGGCGATAAAACTGGCGACAAGCCGCTCTCGGAGGTGGTAAAGGACTACATTAAGGAGCGCGATGCCAAGCCCGGCAACGTATTCCTTGGCGTAACGCACCGCATCGACAGGCCTACCACAGGCGTTATCATATTTGCGAAGACCAGCAAGGCGCTGGAGCGCATGAACGAGCTCTTCCGCGATGGCGGGGTGGATAAAACCTACTGGGCCATCGTTAAGCAGGCGCCAAAAAAGGACGAGGACCTGCTTGTTCATCACCTCTCGCGCAACGAGAAGCAGAACAAGAGCTACGTTTTCGATGCGCCAAAGTCTACCACCAAGGAGGCCAAGCTGAGGTATAAGGTTATCAGCAAAAGCGACAACTACTCGCTGGTTGAGGTGGAGCTCCTCACGGGGCGGCACCACCAGATTCGCGCCCAGCTGGCCAGCATCGGCTCGCCCATAAAGGGCGATCTGAAGTACGGCTTCGCGCGCTCGAACCCCGATGGTGGAATTTGCCTGCATGCCCGCAAGGTGGAGTTCATCCATCCGGTAAAGAAGGAAAAGGTGACCATCGTAGCGCCTGTCCCCGACGACGCGCTGTGGCAGTACTTCGCAAAAGCAGCAGAAAAGGGCATCTAACCCAATAAAATCCCGGCAATAGCGATCTGTTGCCGGGATTTCCTTTTTGATATGGGAGAGATTGTTGGGCTGAAGCTCCGCTTCTTCTCCGCATTTTTCATTTGGGATCGCCAAGTGCAAATTTCCTCCAGGAGTTTTTCGTTTGGGAGCGCCAAATGCAATTTTCTTCCAAGAGTTTTTCATTTCGGAGTACCAAGTGCAAATTTCTTCTAGGCGTTTTTCATTTGGGAGTGTCAAATGCAAATTTCCTCTAGGAGTTTTTCACGCCAGAGCGCCGGGACACATTTTCCTCTCGGAATTTTTCACTCCAGCGTGGCGGGATGCAAAATTCTTCTCGGAATTTTCTACGCCGGCGTAGCGGAATGCAAAATTCCTGTCGGAATTTAACGCGCGGGCGTAGCTGGATGCAAAATTCCGACAGGAATTTAACACGCGGGCGTAGCGGCGTACGTTTTTCCGAACGGAAATTCCGGCTCGTCTTCGTCGCTCGAAGGGGGGCGCTGCTTCATGGCGGCTCCTTTTATAAATATCCAATAATTGCTCGTTCGGTTTTGTTTTTTTATAATTTTGGCCTGTTGAAGTTTCTGTTTGAAGCTTTGTAAACGTTGAAATCTATGAAACTGTTAGTAAAGAACATAAAAAAGCTGGTTCAGGTAGAGGACTTACCCAAAACGTGGGTGGCCGGTAGCGACATGAAGGAGCTACCCTCAATCGATGGCGCATACCTTTACATCTACGATGGCCTTTTTGCCGATTTCGGCCCGATGAGCAGCTGCCCCGACTATCCCGATGCCGAGGTGGTGGATGCCACCGGCTGCATGGTGTTCCCCTCGTTCTGCGACTCGCACACCCACCTGGTGTACGCCGGCAGCCGCGAGATAGAGTACATCGATAAGATTCGAGGCCTTTCCTACGAGGAGATTGCCAAGCGGGGAGGGGGAATCCTGAACTCGGCCGAGCGCCTCCGCGCTGCCACGGAGGACGAGCTCTTCGAGTCGGCCATGGAGCGCATCAACGAGATCATTGCCCTTGGTACGGGGGCCGTGGAGATAAAGAGCGGCTACGGGCTATCAACCGAGTCGGAGCTCAAGATGCTTCGCGTCGCCCGCCGCATTCGCTGCGAATCGCCCATCACCGTTAAGGCCACCTTCCTGGGGGCGCATGCCGTGCCTATGGAGTACCGTGGCCGCCAGTCGGAGTACGTCGAGCTGATCGTTAAGGAGATGATCCCGCAGGTTGCCGCCGAGAATCTGGCCGAGTACATCGATGTCTTTTGCGATAAGGGCTTCTTTACCATCGAGGAAACCGAGCGCATGCTCGAAGCCGCAGCCAAGTACGGCCTTCGCCCCAAAATACACGCCAACGAGCTGGCGCTATCGGGCGGCATCCAGCTCGGCGTTAAGCATTCGGCGCTATCGGTGGATCACCTCGAGTTTACCGGCGATGAGGAGATTGCCGCGCTGCTCGACTCAACCACCATGGCTACGCTGCTGCCTGGTGCCGCATTCTTCCTAGGCATGGATTACCCACCTGCCCGTAAGATGATCGACGCCGGATTGCCCGTTGCCCTAGCTTCCGACTACAATCCTGGCTCATCGCCATCGGGGGATATGAAATTTATCTTAAGTTTGGCTTGTGTAAAGATGAGGATGGTTCCCGAGGAGGCTATCAATGCGGCCACCATCAACTCGGCCTACGCCATGGGGCTGAGCGGCACGCATGGGTCGATTTCTAGAGGAAAGATTGCCAACTTCTTTATCACAAAACCAATTCCATCGTACGAGTATATGCCCTACGCGTATACCCAAAAGCTGGTCGACAAGGTATTTTTAAACGGTAAAAAGATATGATCATGAAGAGAGTTCTAGCGATTATTGCTGTAGCGGCATTGCTGATGCCCGCTTTAAACGTTGATGCGCAAGCTTCGAGCAAGAAGAAGAAGGCTACGTCGAAAACGACCAAAACCTCTACAAAGGCGACCTCTACAAAAAAATCCTCATTAGCGTCTGGCGTATCGTCGATTCTTTCGCTAACGAATACCGACTATTCGAACGGGCTAAAGGATGCGCTAAAGATTGCCGCCACAAAGTCGGCCGAGTCCGCCTCCATGCTCGACGGCTTCAACAAGAATATGGACATTCGCATCCCATTCCCCAAAGAAGCGATTGCGGTTAAGGACTATGCCGTTAAGCTAGGCCTTCAGTCTCAGGTTGATATTTTCGAGGAAAAACTCAACCGTGCTGCCGAAGAGGCTGCTAAGAAGGCTGCTCCAATTTTCTTGGCTGCGATAGTAAAAATGTCGTTTGCCGATGCCGCAAAGATTGCAACAGGCGATAAGAATGCGGCCACCGTATACCTGCGTAGCACCGCAGGCGTAGAGCTGGCCAACCAGTTTAAACCGGTTGTTGTAGATGCCTTGTCGCAGGTTGCCATCACCAAGTACTGGAAGCCGCTTGTCGACAAGTACAACAAGGTAGCCCCATTCCTAGCAAAGGAGCAGGTGCAAGCCGACTTGAATCAGTACGTAACCGATAAGGCTGTAGACGGACTCTTCGTTTTGGTAGAAAAGGAAGAAGCCAAGATCCGTCAGGAGCCCGCTAAGTATGGCTCCGATTTGGTGAAAAAGATCTTTGGAACAAAATAAACCTAATAGTACGTTGCTATGAACCTAAAGCTGATTGAATGTGTTCCCAACTTCTCTGAGGGGAACGATATGGGCATAATTAAGCAGATTACCGACGAAATTGAATCTGTTGACGGCGTTAAGCTGCTCGATGTTGACCCCGGAAAGGCAACCAACCGTACGGTGGTAACCTTCGTAGGTACGCCCGATGAGGTTTGCGAAGCAGCCTTCCGCGCTGCTAAAAAGGCAAAAGAGCTTATAGATATGAGCAAGCATCAAGGGGCTCACCCTCGTTTTGGTGCAACCGATGTGCTTCCGCTAATTCCAGTGGCCAACATCACCATGGACGAAACGGTAGAGTATGCCCGTAAGCTTGCCAAGCGCATGGGCGATGAACTTCAGTATCCAATCTATTGCTACGAAAGTGCCGCATTCGAGCCAAAGCGTAAAAACCTTGCCTTCTGCCGCAGCGGCGAGTACGAGGCACTTCCCGAAAAGATGACCAAGCCAGAGTGGAAGCCCGATTTTGGTCCAGCCACATTTGTTCCTCAAACAGGAGCAACTGCTGTTGGTGCGCGTAACTTCCTTATAGCTGTAAACTTCAATTTAAATACCACCTCTACGCGTCGTGCTAACGCCATTGCGTTCGATGTTCGCGAAAAAGGACGACCAGTTCGCGAGGGCAACCCTGTTACAGGAAAGAAGAAACTCGACGAAAACGGAAAGGAAATCTGGACCCCAGGAACCCTCATGGGAACTAAGGCCATTGGTTGGTTTATCGACGAGTACGGAATTGCTCAGGTATCGATGAACATTACAGATATTAACCAAACTCCGCTTCATGTCGCTTTCGAAGAGGTAAAGAAGAAAGCCGATGAAAGAGGTTTGCGTGTAACAGGTACCGAAATCGTTGGTCTTGTTCCTGCAAGCGTGATAATGGATGCTGGTAAGTACTTCCTTGCAAAGCAGCAGCGCTCTGCCGGTATTGCCGATGAGGAAATCATTAAGATTGCGGTAAAGTCGATGGGGCTAGATGAACTCTATCCTTTCGATCCTCAAAAGAAGATCATCGAGTTGATGATAAAGGATCAAAAAAAGCAGCTTGTTGATATGACCGTTACAGGTTTTGCCAACGAAACCGCATCAGAATCTCCAGCTCCTGGTGGTGGTTCAATTGCTGCCTATATGGGAGCCTTGGGTGCAGCGCTTGGCACCATGGTTGCCAACCTATCGGCTCACAAACCAGGTTGGGACGATCGCTGGAAAGAGTTTTCTGATGTTGCCGAAAAGGGCAAGATGTACATGGATCAGCTCCTGAAAATGGTTGACGAGGACACCAACGCCTTTAATCGCATTATGGATGCCCTTTCCCTTCCCAAAAAGACCGATGAGGAAAAGGCTGCTCGTAAAAAGGCAATCCAAGATGCAACTATATACGCAACGGAGGTTCCCTTAAAAACCATGGAGTTGTGTTGTAACTCAATGGAGGTAATGCTCGAGATGGCAGAAAAGGGCAATCCAAATTCGGTATCCGACGCAGGAGTTGGAGCAATTGCTGCTCGTGGAGGAGTTTATGGTGCTTACCTGAATGTTCGAATCAATGCAAAAGGCATAGAAGACGAAAAATATGCTAGTGACATAGTAAGCAATTCTAATTCTTTGTTAAAAAAAGCATTGGAGTTAGAGTCTAGAATACTAGATAAGGTGATGTTGATAATCGCAAAATAATCGATTTATTAAAGAATAACCCCTTTAAAAAGGAAGTGTCCAGTTGAGGATGCTTCCTTTTTTTATGGTTTGTGGCAATTGTTTCCTCTCGCTATCAAAAAAATGATGAATTAATAAAGAGGTGTAAGTTGAGATTGATAAAAAAAATTTCGATTAGTTGTAAAACTATAATTAAAAGTTTATATTGCGACTGTATAACCAATATTCTAATGTATGAAACGAATAAAGCTGCTACTATTGTCGGCTTTTGTTTGCTTTGGTATATCCAATGCATTTGCGCAAACAAAGGTATCAGGACAAGTAACAAGTTCTGAAGATGGTCAACCGATTCCTGGTGTGACTGTAATCGTTAAAGGTTTATCTGGAGTAGGTACTTCCACCAATATTGATGGAAAGTACACTCTTAACGTTCCTGCTACAGGCAAAGTTCTTGTGTTTAGTTACATTGGTTTCAAATCACAAGAAATAGCGCTTGAAGGTAAAACAACTGTCAATGTTGTCTTAATTTCTGAAACAAAGAAGATTGATGAGGTTGTTGTTACAGCACTTGGTATAACCCGATCTAAACAGGCATTAGGGTATGCTGTTTCTGATGTTAAGGGTGATGAATTAGCAAAAGCAAGAAGCCAGAATGTCCTAAGTTCTTTGTCTGGTCGTGTTTCAGGGGTGCAGATTACTGGAGCTTCAGGCCAGATGGGGGGAGGCTCGAGAATTCAAGTTCGTGGTGTAACATCGCTTACTCAAAACAACCAACCATTATTTGTTGTTGATGGAATTCCTCTTGACAACTCAGACTTTTCTTATGGAGCAACTGGTGGTGGTGGTTACGATTATGGTAACATGGGATCTGACCTTAATTCAGATGATATTGAATCTGTTTCTATTCTAAAAGGGGCATCTGCAACAGCTCTTTATGGCTCTCGTGCTGCTAATGGTGTAGTTATGGTTACTACTAAAAAGGCAAAAGCAGGGGCTCAAAATTGGGGTGTTGCTGTTAACTCTAGTATAACTTGGGATAAGGCTAGCATTCTTCCTGTTTACCAAAAAGAATATGGTGGTGGTGCTACTTTCTCTGATGCTCAGGGAGGAAAACAAGGTTTTTTAACCCAAGTTATTGATGGTAAAGAGTATAAGTTGGTTGCATATGCGACAGATGAAAGTTGGGGGCCAAAGTATGATCCAAATATTAAGGTTCTTAACTGGAATGCTTTTGATAAGTGGGATACTAAAAACTATCTTGTAGAAAAGTCTTGGGTTTATCCAAAGAACGATTACAAGTATTTTTTTAGAACAGGGGTGACATATACTAATAATGTCCAACTTACTGGTGCTACGGATAAAGGATCAACCAGAATATCATACACTAATATGAATGTTACTGGTATCTATCCTAATAGTGAGTTAAAGCGTAATACAATTAACTTTAATGGGAATTACAATTTCTCTAAATATTTAGAGGGATGGGCTACTGCTACATATGTTGTTAATACAGCAACAGGTCGTCCTGAAACCGGTTATGGAGAACGAAATCCAGTTCAGAAAATGTGGCAATGGATTCATACGTCGTTGGATTATAATGACTTAAGTGCATGGCGAAATCCTGATGGAACGCAAAGATCTTGGAATAGAAGTTCTTGGGATAATCCAGGTCCAGAATTTACCGATAACCCTTACTGGTCAAGGTATATGAACTATCAGAATGACCGTAGAGATCGTCTATTTGGAAATACTGGTTTAACACTTACTTTTACATCATGGCTAAAACTAACAGGTCGTCTAGGTGTCGATTTTTATACACTTAAGCAAGAAGAGCGTACAGCAATAGGATCACAATCTTTATCTTCTTACGATCTTTATGTCCGTTCTAACTATGATGTAAATGGAGAAGCATTCTTTAGCATTAACAAACGGTTTCTTGAGGATAAAATTGGTTTAAGTTCAATTTTAGGTTCATCTGTGAATGATCGTCAATTTGATATTACAGGTGGAACAACCGTTGGAGGGCTAGTTATTCCAGAAGTTTATAACTTAACCAATTCTGTTTCAAAGGCAACTTCGAGAGATACTAAGAGCCATAAGAGAATAAATAGTCTTTACTGTAATTTAACACTAGACTATAATCGGCTTGTTTATCTTGATTTAACTGCTAGAAACGACTGGTCTTCTACACTTCCAAGCGGGAATAACAGTTACTCCTATCCATCTGCAAACCTTAGTTTTGTGCTTAGCGAACTAGAGGCTGTTAAGTCTTTTGGTTTTATTGATTACGCAAAGTTGCGTGGGGGGTATGCTCAGGTTGGTAACGATACTGATCCTTACAACTTGTCAAACTATTTTACTGCAGAAACGCCGTTTGGTTCTGATGCTCGATATTCGTTGCCAACTCAACTTGCAAATGCAAAGTTGAAGCCTGAAGAAACAAAGTCTTGGGAAGTTGGCTTCGAGGCTAAATTTTTCAAGAGTAGAATAGGTGTAGATATTTCGTATTTTACAAAAGATACGAAAAATCAAATTGTTCCTATTCAAGTTTCCGGATCAACGGGTTGGGCTAGTTTATGGATCAACGCAGGTAAAATGGAGAATAAAGGTTGGGAATTTCAAGTAAATGGAACTCCGTTAAAGACTAGAAATTTCTCTTGGGATATTACTGTAAATCTATCAACTCTTGATAATAAGGTTGTTGATATTGCAGAAGGTCTAGATTATTTAAATCTAGGTAACGCTCCTTTTAAAGTTCAGGTTGGTGCTTTCAAAGGAATGTCTTATCCTGTAATATATGGTACCGATTTTGTATATGACAAGGATGGAAACAAGGTGTTAAGTACAAGTGGAAGATATTTGCCTTCTGCAGTTAAACCTTTGGCAAATGTTAATCCTGATTTTACAGGTGGTATTACTAATTCTTTCAACTACAAATTTAACAATGGAATTCAAATTGATGCAAATGTCCTTCTTGATATGCAGAAGGGAGGGCATATGTATTACACATCATATATGTGGGGAATGTATTCTGGTATTTTAGCAGAATCTGCCGCTATAAATGAAAATGGCTTTAATATCCGTGATGCTATTAATTACAAATATAGTGACGGTACAGAAGGTTCAACTTGGAAAACTGGAGCTAAAAGTATAGGTGGAGGTGTTGTTCTTGATGGTGTGTATGGTAAGTACAATGCACTTGATGGTACTGTTACTTATCTAAATGCAGATGGAACGACTTCTCAAGTTGCAATAGACAATACTAAAGCAATTGCAGGTTCTCGTTATAGTCGTGACCACTACTCGGGTCCTGATACTCAGAATATATTTAAAACGGATTACTTGAAGCTTCGCGAAATTCGTTTTGGTATAACAATTCCTAAGAAGTGGACTGGCCCAATTTCTGGATTGAGAGTCTCTTTCTTTGGACGAAATCTAAAAACTTGGTTTGCTGATCAACAACACTTCGATCCCGAATACCTTCAAATGGCTGGATCAAATGCGCAAGGTGTAGAAGGAGGTTATCTTCCATCTGTTGCAACATATGGTGTTGGTGTAAACTTTAACTTCTAATTTAAATTGAGAGAATATGAAACAGTTCATAAAATATAGTTTGATTCTAAGTTTTGGAGCACTTCTCTTAGGTGGATGTGATACAAACTTTGAAGGAATAAACACAAGCCCCAATAGGTCAGACGCATCCCCAACTCCATACATCTTTACCTATGCTACTCGTCAATTTGCATATAACTACTATAATGTTTGGTATACTGGACGTCAATCTGGAGTCGCATGTCAGCAATGGTGCCAGATTAACTATACTTCGGAGGATAGGTATCAGTTTCGAGATAATGTAATGAACGAATTTTTTCGTAACTCATACATTTGGATGTTAAACTTTGAGAAAATTAAAGAGTTAAATACCGATCCTGCTACTAAGGGTAACATGTCTGCTTATGGGGATAATAAAATGCAGATTGCAACATGCGATATTATGGAGACATGGATTTTCCAACTCCTTACGGATTCGTTTGGTGATATTCCTTATAGCCAAGCTTTTGATCCTGTAAAATATCCCAAACCAAAGTATGATAAGCAATCTGATATTTATAAGGGAATGGTTGCTAAATTAAAGCAAGCTGTTGCGGATCTTAAAACTTGCTCTAATGGTTGGACATCAGGGGATATAATCTATGGTGGCGATATTGACAAGTGGATTAAGTTTGCAAACTCTCTTCGTCTTCGTATTGCTCTTCGTGCTTCAAAAGTTGATAGAACCTATTTAACAGAAGCTAAAAGCGCAATTACTGATGGCGTATTTAAATCTAATGATGATAATGCCATATTTAATTTTATCGGTACTGGAGAGCCTAATGAGGCTCCAATCTATTTCGGGTTCTTTACCGATAATAGGAATGACTTTACTCTAACAAAGCAGTTTGTAAACTTGCTTAAAGGGATGGATGATAATGATAAAGGTTTTGTGAATCCATTCAACGGAATTATAGATCCTCGTTTGGCTATTTATAGAGGACCTACTATGGATAATAATACCATTGGGGTTCCTTATGGTATGGATGATACCGAAACAGCAGCATTCGTTTCTGCAAATGGCAATGTTATTAATTTAAAACCTGATGGTAAGAAACCGGCATTGTCTCCAGTTAACCTACAGCCAGAATTTGGTTCTGTCTTGCTAGATTATCCAACAGTTTGCTTTATGATTAGTGAAGTAGAAGATAATGATGCAGTTTGGTTCTTGGAGGGGGTTAAGGCATCCTTAGATAAGTGGGGAGTTAGTACTACAGATAAAAATGCATATGTTGCGGCAGTAACAGCAAAGTGGAATGTGGCAACAGTAGATAAGAAGAAGGAAATGCTTATTACATCTAAGTACATCCATTTATACACTCAAGCATACGAAGCGTGGGCAGAGTATCGTAGAACAGGATACCCTAAATCTCTTGTTAAACCTGGCGAAAAAACATATGGGGATATTACTTTCGAGCCTATTCCTGGTTTTGAGTCAGGTAATGACATTGTTGCTCGTTTTTCATATGCAATTTCTGAATATACCTTAAATAAGGAAAATGTCAAAGCGGCAGCTGCTTCTATGGGTAGTGATGCACTATCTGTAAGAGTTTGGTGGGCTGGCGGTGGTAAGCAGTAATGCTTAGTTTTATATAGCAGTTTGTTAAAAGAGGGGCTGGCCGTGAGGTTAGCCTCTCTAATTATTATAATAAAAAGCAAAGGCGATCAAATTGATCGCCTTTGCTTTTTTAGACTTGTAAAAACTAGAGAGCGGACCTTTTTTTTGCTTTTTAATTTACCTATCTAGATCTTCAAAGTCTAAAACAGGAACAAACAATTCGGTCATTTCTTTTAATTCGGTAAACGTGTCGTCTGGAAGAGTAGTGCTTATGTCTTTTTGATTTTGCTTGACATATTCTACTACAGAATTTAATGAGTTGGCAAATTTCTCAAGATCTTCTTTGAAAAGGTAGATGTGATGTTTTTCGTAGTTAAACTTTCCGTTTTTTTGAAGACTTCTTTTACTTTCTGTTATTGTTATGTATAGTTCTGATTGCCTTGTGGCTTTTACATCAAAGAAATAGGTGCGTTTACCAGCTCTAAAGGAATCGGTGTAAATTTCTTCTTGATTCCTTGGGAATTGTTTATTTTCTTGTAGGTCGTATTCAATCATAACTTTCTTTATTTTTTGTTTAATACACTGTAAAATTAACAAAATAATACATATTTAAGATAACTCGAAAGCTTTTTCGTGGCGCTATTTTGATCTTTGAGTTGATATTTTTGTGTTAATTCTTGTTTGCTTATTTTTTATAAAGAGGTTTGTTAAACCGTTGCCAAAACCATACCTTTGCGCGAGTTCAAATACAACGTTCTTTATTATTATGGTAAGCAGAAGACTACTTCGAATTAAGGTTCTAAAGGCTCTTTACGGTCATTTTAAGAGTGGTGACAAAACGATTAGCGGGTCGGAGAAAGAATTGTTCCTAAGCATTGAGAAAACCTACGACCTTTACCACTTCTTAATGCAGCTTTTGGTAGAGGTAGCTGATTTTGCACAAAACCGAATTGATACTGGCAAACAGAAATTTCGTCCAACGGCAGAAGAACGTAATCCTAATACTAAATTTGTAGATAACAAGGTTGTTGCAATTCTGCGTAACAACGAGCAGCTTAGTAAGCGACTCTATCAAAATAAGCTTTCCTGGGAGTGTTATCCAGAAATGATAAAGAAGATGTACAATAGCCTCGTTGCTAGTCCGTACTATGCTAACTATATGAAGGATGGGAATCGTTCCTTCGAACAGGATCGAGCGTTTGCTATAGATTTTTTTACAAGCGAGATTGAAGATTTTGAGGATCTGTACCAACTTCTGGAGGATCAGAGCATTTATTGGGTTGATGAGATTGAGTTTGTACTCGGAATGATCATTAAAACGCTTACTAAGTTTAAGGAGGATCAGGCTTCGTACAAAGGGTTGATGCCTTTATATAAGGATGAGTCTGATGTCGACTTTACTAAGCGGTTATTCCGAAAGGCTACGGTTAATCACGTTCAGTATCGCGAAATTGTTGATGAGTACACCAAGAACTGGGATGTAGATCGAATAGCTTACATGGATATCCTCATTCTAATTGAGGCAATTGCAGAGTTAGTTGAGTTTAAGGATATTCCTGTAAATATTACGATGAATGAATATATTGATTTAGCTAAGTATTACAGCACTTCTAATAGTAGCGTTTTTATTAATGGCGTGCTCGATAAACTCGTAAAAGACCTCATCGAGAAGAAGGTGATCGTGAAAGAGGGATTAGGGCTAATTGATCCATTAAGCATTATATCTGAAGAGTAGCATGCGAGCGTTGTGGCTTATTGTTCTTGGGATTGCTCTATTGAGCGGTTGTGGTGCAAATAACAAGGGCTCAAACAATCAGCAAGGCGGAAGGAAAACACCCCCAATAATGAAGTTTGTTGATGAAACTGCTGATTTTGGTACGGTGAAACAAGGTGAAAAGGTCGTCCTTTTTTATACCTTTGAAAACGCTGGAGGATCGGATTTGGTTATTTATGAGGCGCTGCCATCCTGCGGATGTACAACGCCAAAATATGACACAGCTCCAATCAAGCCAGGTGAAAAGCGAACGGTTGAGGTAACCTTTGACTCCGAGGGATGGAGTGGTACTCAGCAGAAATCGATCACATTTAAAACAAATGGGGTGCCTGACTATGCAACCGTAACGCTTACAGGAATTGTAGAATAACTTTAAATAAATAAGACTCAGAAATGACAAACTTTTCAGCTGTTCTTCTACAAGCTGCTAACCCCAATGGTGGTGGTGGTATAAGCATGCTTATTATGATGGTGCTTATCATTGTTGTGATGTACTTCTTTATGATTCGTCCACAACAGAAAAAGCAAAAGGAACTCGCAAAATTCCGCAGCAGCCTTCAAAAGGGTGATAAAATTGTTACTATTGGTGGCATCTACGGAAAGATTGTTGAAATTACCGATCAGTATGTTACTGTAGATGTAGGTGGAGATGTTCGCATGAAGATGGATAAATCCGCTATTCTTAAGGATATGAGCGACGCTCAGACTCGTTAATTGTAAACATATATAGAAAGGCTTTCGAAATTTCATTGTTTTGATGAAAAGGGAAAGCCTTTTTTATTGGTATACCCGCGTAGCTTGCAGAGGTGCTATAGGCATGAATAATACGTTGCCATACGGGTAGCATCCGACCGATAAATAACAGCTATATTCGGATGAAATCTAACTTATTTGATAGCTTTTCTGAGATAGTCCGACGAAAGCGCAAAATTCGAATTAACGGAAAGTTTGTGCTCTTCTGCTTTTTCCTTTTATTCTCGAGCATTATTTGGTATCTCAATAAGCTTGGTGGAGACTATCTGGTCGACCTTAAGGTGCCTGCTAAAATAATCTATACAGAAACGGATAAAATGCTTGTCGATGAAGGGGCTCCAGTTCTTAAAATCCAAGTAAAGACAAAGGGGTATACCATTCTACGATATAAGCTAGGGTCAATCCTTGCTTCTTTTAATGTTGATATATCATCTTATAGGCTACATCGCTATTATGGGCCTAAGGGGAACTTCTACATTCTGACCAGCTCCCTAAAATCGAATCTCTCGACCCAGTTGCCCAGCAATATGAAGATTGAGAATATCATTCCGGACACCCTCTTTTTTACCTTTTCAGCAGCCTATACTAAAAAAGTTCCTGTTGTTGCAAACACTAAGTTTACCTTCGATGAACAGTATATGCAAATCGGCAATGTTGGCGTTAAACCAGATAGCGTTCTGATTAGTGGTCCTGAAAGTGTTATAAGGAATAAGCGGTATGTTCGTACGGCGGTTATTCGGGGCGATGCGCTGAATGAACCGATGAATGGAGTTGCTGCGTTGCTGGAGGAGAAGAATGTTGTAACCGAGGTAAAGGAGGTGGCCTATACCGTTGATGTGGCAAAATTTACCGAACGCACCCTGAAGCTTCCAATTACCATCAGCAATTCAGATTCGGCTTCTGTCCTGTTAATCCCATCGCATGCGGAGGTGTCATTTAGAGTTGCTTTAAGGGATTACAGAAAGGTAAGGCCCTCTCTTTTTAGGTTAAGCTCCCGTTTCGATGAGAAATCGTCGTTCTCGAATCATATAAAGGTAAAGCTGGATACTTTCCCCTCGTTTGTGAGCCATATCAGAATTGAACCGGAATTTATTGAGGTATACAAGCAAAAACAATGATTACAGTAGGTTTAACAGGTGGAATAGGTTCTGGCAAATCGACAGCTTCTAAGCTTTTTGAGGTGCTTGGTGTACCCGTGTTTGAATCGGACAAGGAAGGGCGCTTGTTGCTGGAAACCCCTGAGGTTGTGAGGCAGGTAGCGCAACAGTTCGGAGAAGGTGTGCTAAGCGGTGAGGGACGAGTTGATCGAAGTAAGCTTGCAGCTATTGTTTTCGAAAGGCCCGATGAGCTAGCAAAGCTGAATCAGATTATCCATCCTGCTATTCGAGCCCGATTTGAGGATTGGAAGAGGCAGAAATCGGGCTATCACTATGTGATAAATGAGGCTGCAATTCTTTTTGAGAGCGGCTTAAGCCAGCAGGTAGACTATGCTATCAACATAAGTGCACCGGAGGACGTGCGAATTCAGCGCGTTGTTGGCCGAGATGGCGTTGGCGAAAAGGAGGTGAGAAATCGGATTAACAACCAAATGAGCGATGACGAGCGCGAGGCTCTCGCTGATTGGACTATCTATAACGATGGAGTTATGGCTATAATTCCACAGGTACTCAAAATTAATTACGAACTAACGAGATTGTAGGAGGTTGATATGCGTTACGGAAGATGGATTGCTGGAGGTTTAGGCTTCTGGCTGGGAGGCCCAATTGGTGCTATTGTTGGCTATGCCGTTGGAACTCTCATAGAAAAGGGTGATGTTATTGCGACGTCAAGAACTCAGAATCCGCAGGAAGGATTTAGGGTGTCGCTCATTGTGCTGGTTGCTGCGGTCATGAAGGCCGATGGAACCGTCAAGAAGTCGGAGCTCGATTACGTAAAGGACTTTTTTGTGAAAAATTTCGGCGTTGACGCCACGAAGGATGCGATGCTGCTCTTGCGCGATATCCTTCAAAAAGATATTCCGATTAACGATGTTGGCCGGCAGATCGGCGATAATCTCGACTACAATTCGCGCTTGCAGCTGCTTCATTTCCTTTATGGAATAGGCAAGGCGGATGGCGTTTTAGACGAGACCGAACTCATCGTTATTGAGCAGATTGCCTATGCGATGGGCATTTCTGGCGTGGATATGGCCTCGACGAAGGGCATGTACTACGAGGATATCAACTCTGCCTATGCGGTGCTGGAGATTCTGCCAACCGTGTCGGACGATGAGGTAAAGCGTGCGTATAGAGCTGCTGCAGTCAAGTACCATCCCGATAAGGTGGCACACCTAGGTGGCGATGTTCAGAAGTCGGCTACGGAGCGATTTAAGCAGGTGAATGAAGCATACGACAAGATAAAGAAAGCCAGAGGTATGGCATAATTTCTTATATTTGCACGAGTTCAGAAAACTAACAATAAGCAATATGGATTTAAGGAAGATTTTGGCTATAGCCGGATATCCAGGACTTTACCAGTATGTCGCTCAAGGTCGCAATGGAATCATCGTAGAGTCGCTCGAAGATAAAAAGCGTGCAAATATCCCTGCATCAGCAAAGGTGAGCGCTTTAGGCGAGATTGCTATTTATACCGATGATGAGGAGGTTGCTCTTCGTCAGGTTCTTCTTAACCTTAAGGAGAAGATGAGCGGCGGTCCTGCACTTGATACCAAGAAGGCCACCAACGATCAGCTTAAAAAGGCAATGGAGGAGGTTCTTCCAGCCTACGATCGCGAGCGTGTTTACGCATCTGACATGAAGAAGCTCTTTTCGTGGTACAACATTCTTCAGAAGAATGATATGTTGGAGTTTGATCCAGAAGAGGCTGAAGAATCAGCCGAAGAGGAAAAGTAGAACGGTACATACCGGAGTACGATAGAAAGAGGGCGCCAGGATTTTGGCGCCCTCTTTTTGTTGGGTGAGCGTTGCCCATCCTGCCTGCTCGATTGTAGCGGTCGCAATAAGTACAGGAGTACAAATGGGGGCATGGAAGTACTATTGTAAATGTACAAGAGCACTTTGGGGGCTATTGTAAGTGTACAACGGTACTTTTGGGGTGATGGAAGTACTATTGTAAGTGTACAAGAGTACTTTTGGGTAGGGGGAAGTACTATTGTAAGTGTACAAGAGTACTTTTGGGTAGGGGGAAGTACTATTGTAAGTGTACAAGAGTACTTTTGGGTGGGCGGAAGTACTATTGTAAATGTACAACGGTACTTTCGGGTCGACGGAAGTACTATTGTAATTGTACAACGGTGCAAATATTTTGCTTGGCGAGGTAATGCAAAAGGAGAGGGTGCCAGTAAGCTTACTGGCACCCTCTCCTTTTTATTTGAACCGCTACGGGGCGGCTGGTAATTCTTTTTGTAGGCGCAGGTTCTGCGTGAGAGTTAGCCTAGTGGATGCCTCTAAATATACGGCTCCACCTGATTCCTCCCAATAGGCCTTTTTGATTATCGACGGAGAACCAAATGAACGAGGCTTTCCCAACAACATGGTCTTCGGGAACAAATCCCCAGAAGCGCGAATCGGCAGAGTTGTGCCGGTTATCGCCCATCATAAAGTAGTAGTTCATCTTAAAGGTGTAGCTGTTGGCCAGCTTCCCGTTGATGTAGATGCCAGAGCCAGCCTTAACCTCCACCTTATTCTGCTCGTAAACGCCAATTACGCGCTCGTAAAGCGGCCAGTTCTGAGGGGTAAGCTTGATGGTTGCTCCCTTTTTAGGAACCCAAAGTGGGCCAAAGTTATCCTCCGTCCACCTAAAGCCTTTGTTGTGGGGAAATATGTCAATTTGAGCCTGATCGTAATCCGTGTTTAGATTCTCGCTTACAAATACTACATTCTCTACGCTCTTTATCTTGCTGATGTTCTCGTGCGTTGTGTTGATGTAGTAGGCCGATTGCTCCGGAATGATTTGGTAGTTTTCCTGGCTAATGCCGAGGTTCTCAAATACCGATGGATTTATAGGCGTGCCATTGGTTCGAACAATAAACGTGCTTTGCTGCCCTTTGAAAAGTTCGGAAGGCTTTCCGTTGATAAAGAGCTGGCCGTTCTTAACCTGGAGGTAGTCGCCGCCAACGGCTACACATCTCTTTATGTAGTTCTCCTTTTTGTCAACAGGGCGCACAATGATGTCGTTGTTGTTCCATACAAAGTCGCGGCCTTGCTCGCGGACAAGCCGGTAGTAGCTAACCTCCTGGTTTTGGAGCACCACCGTGTCACCTTCAGGGAAGTTGAATACGACAACATCGTTTCTCTTTACCTCTCCAAAACCCGCCAGGCGCTTGTAGGGCCACTGAATCCAGGTTAGGAAAGACTTGGTTTGGTTATTCGTAAATGGTAGCGAATGGTGAACAAACGGGAATGATATCGGAGTATTGGGAACTCTTGGCCCGTAGGCGGTTTTGCTCACAAAAAGGTAGTCGCCTACGAGCAATGTTTTCTCCATCGATGGCGATGGAATAACGTATGCTTCGATGAAGAAAATGCGGATTATTGATGCTGCAATCACCGCAAACACGATGGCGTCAACCCATTCTACAACTGCGCTTCTCTTGCCGCTTTGCTTGTAGTTTCTTGGCTTCCAAAAAGTCCAGTTCACCTTTTTAGTGATGTACATGTCGTAGATAACGGCAACGCCAATGATCAGCCAAGGGTTTCTTAGCCAAAGGATAAATAGGAGGTAGGCTATGGTGATATAGCCGAACTTAAACCATTTGTTCGAAAGAATTTCTTTTATCTTCTTCATATGGTAGGTGGTTTGTTTTTTCTAGTTATAGGGCCAGAAGATCGTTCATGGTAAATATACCGGTTTTCCCAGCAACAAATTCGGCGGCAAGTACGGCTCCAAGGGCTAACCCCTGGCGGCTCTTGGCCTCGTGGGTAATCGAAATCGAATCGACTGGATTGGTGTACGAAACGGTATGCGTTCCTGGTATTTCACCCTTGCGAATGGAGATGATGCCCAGCTTGCTCTTGTCGGTTATCGATTGGTTTACCCATTCCGTTTTGTCGGGGTAGCTTTTAAGGATATCCTCGGCAATGGTGATGGCTGTTCCGCTAGGCGAATCCAACTTTTGGTTGTGGTGCCATTCTTCAACTTCAACCGAGTAGTCGGTAAACTTTGCCATTACGGAGGCAAGGTACTGGTTAACCTTGAAAAAGATGTTCACCCCTAGGCTAAAGTTCGACGCGTAAAAAAGCGCACCGTTACGGCCCTTTACGTACTCTGTTACTTCCGCAAGGTGGTCGTGCCATCCTGTCGATCCGCAAACAACGGGTACGTTTGAATCTACACAGGCGCGGATGTTGGTAAGCGCCGAGTAGGGGGTGGTGAATTCAATTGCAACATCGGCCTGTTTAAACGAAGGAGAGGTAATATCTTCAGAATTATTTTGATCGATGATGATTGTGATGTTGTGTCCTCTCTCTATGGCAATTCTTTCGATTTCCTTGCCCATCTTTCCATACCCGACAAGTGCAATTTTCATGGCTTTATGGTTGATATGATGTTAACGCAAAGCGATTGTTTATTATTGCTCAAATATACTAAAGTAGTACTTAGCTTTTGGTATAAACGGCCTCGTGTTGATTCGTTTATTACGATAATTTTCATGGCATAAAAAGAAAAAGGAGGCTTGATGGCCTCCTTCCCCTATTTAGTTTTAACTCTACTTCAATGTTGCAACGATAGCATCGAAAGCAGTTGGGTGATTTAGAGCTAGGTCTGCTAAAACCTTACGGTTTAGAGCAACACCGCTCTTCTTAATCTTGCCCATGAATTCAGAGTAGCTGAATCCGTGCATGCGAGCTGCTGCGTTAATTCTCACGATCCAAAGTGCGCGGAAGCTGCGTTTTTTAGCCTTACGGTCGCGGTAAGCATAGGTTTGACCCTTTTCCCACGAGTTTTTCGCAACGGTCCAAACATTTTTTCTTGCACCAAATTGACCTTTGGTACGCTTTAAGATTTTCTTTCTTCTAGCTCTTGAAGCTACGGAATTGACTGATCTTGGCATAGTAGTAAATGTTTACGAATTGATAGCGGTCGACTCAACGACACTTTCGGTGCTAATTCATTCGATTTGTTAATAAAAAATCTTACAATTAAAGTACAAGCAGAAGCTTGATGTTGTTCATATCAGCTGGGTGAACCAAACCGATGTGTGTAAGATTGCGCTTACGCTTAGTGTCCTTCTTGGTAAGAATGTGACGTTTGAAAGCGTGCTTTCTTTTGATTTTTCCGGTGCCGGTGAGCTGAAATCTCTTCTTAGCACCAGCGTTTGTTTTCATCTTTGGCATGAGAACTAACTATTTAAGGGTTAAAACTAATTTACTTCTTCTTAGCAGCCTTAGGAGCGAGAAACATAATCATACGCTTACCTTCGAGTTTTGGCAGCTGCTCAACCTTGCCAATTTCTTCCAACTCTTGCGCAAAACGAAGGAGTAAGATTTCCCCCTGTTCCTTAAACAGGATGGAGCGTCCTTTGAAGAATACAAAAGCCTTAACCTTCGAACCTTCTTTTAGAAAGTTCTCGGCGTGCTTAAGCTTAAAGTTAAAGTCATGATCGTCGGTGTTTGGACCAAATCTTATTTCTTTAACAATAACCTTGGATGCTTTTGCCTTGATCTCCTTCTGCTTCTTCCTTTGTTGATACAAAAATTTTTGGTAGTCGATAATACGACAAACCGGTGGATCTGCATTAGGCGTAATCTCAACCAAATCTAGTTCTTGATCGTAAGCCAACTTGCGGGCATCGGCTATCGAGAAGATGCCTGGATTTTCAATGTTGTCGCCAACGAGACGAACCTGCCTTGCAGAAATTGCTTCGTTGATCTTGAAGCCCTCATCTTTATCTTTATTCTGTGGCTTATAAGGGCCTTTCCCGGATTTCTGTAGTGCGCTAATAGTTTAATCTCCTATTATTGGTTTTTATTTACTGGCAATTTGATTCTCAACCTCTGTTTTAATCAGCGATGCGAATTGTTCGATTGTCATAGAACCCTTATCGCCTTCGCCTTGCTTGCGGACAGCAACGCTTTGGGTTTCTGCTTCTTTTTCCCCAACTACCAAAAGATAAGGTATTTTCTTCAACTCGTTGTCGCGAATCTTCTTGCCAATCTTTTCGTTACGGTCGTCTAAAACGGCACGAATATCGGAATTATTCAGCAAATTTAAAACATTTTCTGCGTATTCGTTATACTTTTCGCTGATTGGAAGGACAACAACCTGCTCTGGGGTAAGCCACAGTGGGAATTTTCCGCTGGTATGCTCAAGCAATACTGCCACAAAACGTTCCATCGAACCAAATGGTGCTCGGTGAATCATAATTGGGCGGTGGCGCTTATCGTCGCTGCCGATATACTCAAGGTCAAAACGTTCAGGAAGGTTGTAGTCTACCTGAATGGTTCCTAGCTGCCACTTACGACCAATCGCATCCTTAACCATGAAGTCGAGTTTTGGACCGTAGAATGCAGCTTCACCATATTCGACTACGGTGTTAAGCCCTTTCTCAGCGGCTGCTTCGATAATGGCTTGCTCTGCCTTTTCCCAGTTCTCTTCCGTTCCGATATACTTCTCGCGGTTTACCTTGTCGCGAAGCGAGATCTGTGCGGTGTAATCTTTAAAGTCAAGAGTCTTGAAGATGTAAAGTACGATGTCGATAACCTTCATGAATTCATCCTTCAGCTGGTCGGGACGGCAGAAAAGGTGGGCGTCATCTTGGGTAAAGCCTCTCACTCTTGTCAACCCGTGAAGTTCGCCGCTTTGCTCGTAGCGGTAAACAGTTCCAAACTCAGCGAGGCGGAGAGGAAGATCCTTGTACGAACGTGGCTTAGCCTTATAAATTTCACAGTGGTGAGGGCAGTTCATTGGCTTAAGCAGGAATTCCTCAGTTTCGTCGGGAGTATGAATAGGTTGGAACGAGTCCTTGCCGTACTTAGCGTAGTGTCCCGAAGTTACATATAGATCCTTTTGTCCGATATGTGGGGTGATTACCTGCTGGTAGCCGTACTTCTTTTGTATTTTTTTAAGGAAGTCTTCAAGACGAGCGCGAAGTTCTGCTCCCTTAGGAAGCCATAAGGGTAGTCCTTGACCTACTCGTTGCGAGAAGGTGAATAACTCCAACTCTTTTCCGAGCTTACGGTGGTCGCGCTTCTTAGCTTCTTCGAGCATTACCAAATACTCATCAAGAAGTTTCTTTTGAGGGAAGGTGATGCCGTAGATACGGGTAAGCATCTTGTTCTTTTCATTCCCACGCCAGTAAGCACCTGCAATGCTGGTTAATTTTACTGCTTTAATAGATCCAGTGTCTGGAAGGTGTGGACCACGGCAAAGGTCTGTGAAGTTGCCTTGAGTGTAGAACGTGATTGTTCCATCGGTGAGATCCTGAATAAGCTCAACCTTGTAAGGGTCTCCCTTTTCTGTATATGTCTTTAGTGCCTCGTCTTTCGAAACTTCGGTGCGCACGAATGGCGATTTGGTTCTTGCCAACTCGAGCATTTTCTCCTCGATCTTCGCTAGTTCTGCCTCAACGATTTGATGCCCTTCTAGGTCGACATCGTAGTAGAAACCATTTTCGATGCTGGGCCCGATGGCTAACTTGATGCCTGGGTAAATGGCTTCGAGTGCTTCGGCCATAAGGTGTGCCGAAGAATGCCAAAAGGCATGCTTACCCTCTGCATCTTCCCACTTGTGAAGCTTCAATGTAGAGTCGGTCGTTATTGGGCGCGTCAAATCCCAAACTTGTCCATTAACGGTTGCCGCTAGTACATCTTGAGCCAAGCGTGGGCTGATTGATTTTGCTATATCCATGCTGGTACTTCCTGCCGGATACTCCTTGACACTATTGTCAGGAAAGGTAATTTTTATCATACACTTTTAACATTTACACTTTGAACTCGCAAATATATTGGAATTTTACCTTGTAGAAAGGAGAATGTGCGATTAATTGCGACATCGCCCTGTAATGGCATTCATAAATAGCCTTAAACAAGGCGGGCGTGAGTAGATCGTGATTTTATTCCCTGAAAGAGTATTGGTGCGCTAGCTTATTGCTTCCTGTTCGTTGTCTTTGGTTTCCTTTGCCGTCTTCTGCGATGTAGATATCCAGATGAAGTAGATGAGCATGGTGTAGAATAGAATGTTGGCAAGTTGCCCTACTATTACGGCCGTGCTATATAGCGCTACCACAAGAAATGATGCGGCGATTTTTGATGAAACCCATATCAGTTTCAGGTAGTCGAGAACCTCTTTGGTTGGCTTGTCGAGAAATGTTTTGGCGTAAAGAATGAGGATTAGAAGTAGTCCTAGCAGTTGTAACGAGATGCCATGTGGTCTGCTGTACCATTGGACGAAGTAGCCGATTATTGGCAGCAAAGCAAAAACTCCCATTATTCGTATCATCTTGCGATTGGTGACGAAGCTTCCGTTAATAACAATGAGGATTAGCCCTACGACTTGAGCGCACGACATTCCTATGTTGAATAGGGTATCTCCTATAGGGAGTAAAAGGAGGAGTTTTAGGATGGCTCCGCAAATGGCAAGGCTGAGAAAGCCTACTGCTGTATATAGTAGAAATTTTAGTCGCATTGTCGATCAGTAGTTTAATTCGGAACAGAATTCCCGTTTCTTTTGCTCCGTAAAGGATAGCTAAAAATGCGAATTAAAATTATTTTTACCAATTACTTTTGCTGTTGCGTTTGAGCAATGCATACAATTAGCACAATTAATATCGCGTGTAACTACTTATGAAGACAATTATCGACCTTTTTGAAGAAAGCGTAAAGAAATATCCAGATCTTCCATACCTGTGGGAAAAGACAAATGGAGCGTTTAAGCCTACCTCGTACTCGCAGACTAAGGAGCAGGTTCGAAGTTTTGCTGCTGGGCTTATGGCTATTGGAGTTGAAAAAGAGGATAAGGTTGCAATCCTTGCCGAAGGGTGCAATGCTTGGATGATATCGGAGCTCGGCATCTTTTATGCTGGAGCGGTAGATGTTCCTCTTTCAATTAAACTAGAGGAGTCTAGCGATTTGATGTTCCGGTTGGAGCATTCCGAGTCGAGGTTTATTGTAGTTTCAGGCAATCAACTTCCAAAAATCAGGAAGATTGTTGGAAGTCTTCCCAGCATTCGTAAGGTTATTGTTATTGACAAGGCTAGCAACCTCGCCGAAAACGAAATTCTTTGGGATGATGTAAAAAGAATGGGAGATGAGTTTCTGGGTGATGCCGCTAATCAGGAACACCTCAATGAGCGCATTGCATCGGTAAAGCCCGAGAGCTTCGCCAATATCACCTATACATCGGGAACTACGGCAGATCCTAAGGGGATTATCCTTACTCATGGCAACTACACCTCAAACGTAGAGCAGGCACTTTCGCTTATGGATATTCCTGTTGGCTACAAAACGCTGCTCATCCTTCCGCTTGATCATTGCTTTGCGCATGTGGCCGGAATGTACAGCTTTATGGCTTGCGGTGCCAGCATAGGCACCGTTCAGGTGGGGCGTACGCCAATGGAAACGCTCAAAAACATCCCAATAAACATAAAGGAATTTAAGCCAAACCTGCTGCTGAGCGTACCTGCGTTGGCCAAGAACTTCAAGAAAAATATTGAAAACGGTATAAGGGCAAAGGGAAAAGTAACAGAGACGCTCTTTAAGGTGGGGCTTATGGTGGCCTACGCCTACAATAAGGAGGGTTTTAATAAGGGGGCTGGTTTACGCTTCTTGCTTAAGCCGCTGGTTTCGCTCTTTGATAAGATCATCTTCTCGAAGCTACGCGAGGTTTTTGGCGGCGAACTCGACTTCTTTATTGGTGGTGGGGCGCTGCTTGATATTGAGTTGCAACGTTTCTACTACGCCATTGGCATTCCGATGTATCAGGGGTACGGGCTGTCGGAGGCAACGCCTATCATATCGTCGAATGCTGCAAAGAAGCATAAGCTGGGTTCTTCGGGATTTCTTGTAAAGCCAATGGAACTAAAAATTATGGACGACGGTGGAAACTCATTACCGGTTGGCGAAAAGGGAGAGATCGTTATAAGAGGTGGTAATGTGATGCATGGCTACTGGCGAAACGAGAAGGCTACTGCCGAAACCGTTATTGATGGTTGGCTGCATACTGGCGATATGGGCTACATGGATAAGGATGGATTCCTCTACGTTATGGGCCGCTTTAAGAGCTTGCTGATTGGGTCGGATGGCGAGAAGTACAGCCCCGAAGGAATAGAGGAGGCTTTGGTTGCCCACTGTAAGCTTGTCGATCAGGTGATCCTCTATAATTCTCAAAATGCCTATACCATTGCGCTGATTGTTTCAAACAAGGAGGCGATGAAGCGCTACGTGAACAGCCACCAGCATCATCATAAAGGATGGGATTCGGTAGATGGGAAGAAGCACGCCATTGAGGAACTGAACAAGGAGATTGCCCAATTCCGTAAGGGAGGGCACTTTGCCGGTATGTTCCCCGAGCGCTGGATTCCGGCTAGCTTCGCCATTCTTCCCGAAGCCTTTACCGAGCAAAATGGCATGATGAACAGCACCATGAAGATTGTTCGCGGAAAGGTGGAGGCTGCCTACAAGGATACCATCGAGAGCATGTACAAATCGAACGGAAAGTACATCTATAGCGATTACAACATAAAATCGTTGTCGTAAAACTGGATAAACAATGTCGTGCCGCGCTTCAACCGTGGTACGATATTGTCGATTTTAAATAACAAGAGCCGCGTTTTAAACGCGGCTCTACGTGTTCTATGGGGTTATTCCTCCTCTTCTTTCTCAATCAGCTTCTCCACCCTTTTGAGCACGGGCATGATGGCTTCGCGGGTGGTGTCGTTGGTGGAGAGCATGCGCTCCCTAAAGCGTTCCAGCTTACCTGCGAGCACCTCGTTGTCGGTGCTTTGCATTATCATCTCTAGCGCTTCGGCGAGGCTGGCGTGGATGGCGGCAATGTCTCCCTCATCGCTCATTGTTGCCTTAAGGTAGGCTATCTCGTGTGGGGCTTCGCTCGCTTCTATTCCAGCCTCGGTAAGAATAAGGCCGTACTTAAGCGCATAGGTCATGTCCTCTACCCATCGTTCGATGGAGGTTTGGCGCTCGATGTAGTGGTCGTACAGCTCGGCTTGGACCGTTACGTCAACGGAAAGATCGTCGAGGCGGGCAAAGAAGAAGGTTTGCGTGCGCAGCTGGAAGAAGAAGGGCTCGAGCTGCTCCTCGGTTAGCCCTCTTTCGAGGAATTGCTGCTCCAGCGTATCAACCTGCATATCGTACCTATCAACCAGTTCGGAATGTTTCATCATAAAGACAGAGTTATGCCACAAAGGTAGCGCTTTGAGACGGGTTTGCAATTGTTGGTTGCTTCTGATTCTTTGCTACGCTTTGTCGATCTTCGCTCTTCTTCGTTCGGGCAGTATAGCTTCGAGGAAGCCCCATCTTCTTCTTTCGGGTTTGAGCTCGGGTTCATCAGCCTCTAGCTCGCTCAGAAGTAGCTGCTCCTCGCGGCGCTTGAAGTAGGAGGCAATGGCTTCGGAGCTGTTGGTGTGGCGCTTCGAGGGCATAAGGGTGGCAAGGAAGCTGAGTACATCCTTTTGCATGGTGAGCAGGTGTCCTAGGTTGGCCGATTCGAAGGTGGCGGCTAGCTCCTTTGTGTTGTTGGTCTCTAGCGCCATAAAAGTGCTAAGCTTATCGATGCCTAGGTACTGCTTGTCGAGCTTCTGTAGGCCGGTTAGCTTGTCGAGCATGTCGCCTTCGGGCGTGGTGGAGTTGGTTATGAACAGGAAGGTTTTTATCAGGATGATGTTCTCTACCGGTTTGGCCACGAAGTACCCCAGCTTGATGTCGCTTACCACCACCTCGATAAGGAACTTGTGGGCGTTTACGGCATGGATTGTTGGGGTTTCGCGTAGTCCTTCGAAGCACATGCCCAGCGTTATGCCTACGGGGAGGATGTCGATGCGCTCGGCCAACCGCTTGATGGCGTGGCTTTGCAGGTATACGCCTATCGCGCGGGTGCCGGGAAGCCCGAACTTCTCGCGCGGAATGGTTAGCGCCGTTAGCTTACCCTCCTCGTTGGTTACCTCGAAGCGGAAGCAGGGGCGGCGGGTGCCCTCGATAAGCACCGGACGGCGCTTGATGGGGATCACCTCGTACGATATCTTAAACTTTCGGGTCAGCGAGTCGTTCAACGATTTTACCTTATCCCCCTTTTTTAGGTTTATGTCAATTTCTGTTCGGAATACGATGTTCTCCTTGTCGGGGATCGAAACCGTCCACCCGATGAGCTTGAGCCAAGTTTCAATTGTCTCCTCCACGTCGGACTGGCATCGATCTAAAAATTCTTTTACGGGTAGCAGCTTGGCCTCGATCTGCTCGTGGTTGGGCTCTTTCGTTTGTATTTTAAACCTGATGATGTTCCGAAACGACTCGAGCGTGAAGAGCACATCATCGGCCGTAATGGTTACCCCGTTGGTGTAGGTGTACTGCTGGCCGAGCATGTACGATCGGAGCAGCGCCTTGGATACCTCCTCGACCTCGATGGTGGGCTTTTGCCGGCCCTCCTGCTCGAAGATCAGTGCGGCGGTACGGGTCTTAAAGAACAGTATGTTGTCGATATCGTCGAAAAGGTGCATGTAGGGTTTGGCACCCAGCCGTTCGGTGAGGTCGTAGAATTTGCGGTAAAAGTTGGTTTTTATTGTTTGGTGCTCCTTCTTCTGGAGCAGCGCATTCTGCTTCTTCTGCCGCTCTCGCTTGGCCTTGGCTTTTCTATCTTTTGGCATATGCTTTTTGCTTATCGATTTCTGATTTCGTTGTTCCTACCGCAGCGCTATCTCGCCCTCTTCCACCTCCACCTGGCTTAGGCTAAGCTCGGTTGCTCTCCGCTCGATGTAGGAGGCTATGAGCGCCGAATTCTCGGTAAGGTTGATTTCGGGGATTAGCTTCGAGAGGGTAGAGAACACATCCTTGTCGATCAGCAGCAGCTCCTGGAGCCCAGCTTCCTGGAAGCTGGCGACCAGCTCGGGCGACTTGTTGACGTCGAGCGCCAGGTAGGTGCTGAGCTTATCGATCCCCAAAAACTGCTTGTCCATCTTTTTGAGCCCGGTAAGGGTGTCGAGCTTGTTCCCCTCGGGGGTCGACGAGCTGGTGACGAACAGGAAGGTTTTTATGAGCACCACGCCATCTATAATGCAGGCCACAAAGTAGCCCAGCTTAAGGTTGCAGACAACCACATCGATTAGGAAGCTGTTGCTACCCACCTTTCGCACGTTGGGTTTGGCCTTTAGCTCAAGGGTGCAAATGGCGAAGGCCATGCCGAAGAGGATTGTGTCGATCCGTTCGACGATCCGGTTTAACGCGTGGGTTTGGATGTACACCTCGAGCATCTCCTGCTCCGTGATGCCGAAGAGCCGGGCGGGCAGGGTGAGCCACAGGTTCTCCCTGTCATCGTTAAGGGGGAATCCGTACCGGAAGCCGATCCTTCGGCTGCCCTCCACCGTAAACGTTCGGCTAGGAACCGGGACAGCCTCGTAGCTGACGCAGTACTTGCTGGTCCACGATTCGTTTATGGTCTTATTCTTGTTCGAATTGCTCGACTCGACGTTAAGGCTGAAGACGTAGAGCACCTTGTCGGGTGTTGAGCTGATCCACCCGATCATCTGCTTGTGGTAGCTCAGGTCCGACTCGATCTCCTGAAGGCTGCTTTCCATGAACGCTACGAACGTATCGACCTTTTCGCGAAGCCGGGCGTAGAGTTCGGGGGCCTCCTCCATCTTCGTTAGCGAGGCCACGGCAATTTTTTCGAGGAGGTGCAGCACCTCGTGACCCGAAACTTTAGCTCCCGAGGGGTAGGTGAACTGCTTGTTGCGGATGGTGCTGGAGAAAATTCTTCGGGCAAATGATTCGAGGTCTTGGGGGAGTTTGCTTGCGCCCACGGGGCGGTATACGAACGAGGTTATGCGCATCTTGTAGCAGGTGAGCATCTCGTAAGGGTCGAAGCTGCTAATCCACTCCTCGAGGTCGAGCCGTTTCGCCAGCTCGGTGATATTGCTGTTGTACTCGTCGCGCCGCCGGTGGTACTCCTTCTGCTGGAGCAGCGCCTTCTGCTTCTTTTGCTGCTCCTTCTTGGCCTTGGCTTTTCGGTCTTTGGGCATAGGTCGGTTGGTTTTAGGTTTAGGTTGTGGGGTAGAAAAAGGCCGCCGAACGGGCGGCCTGATCCTTTGCGAGGTGTTACTTCTTGGGTTCCTCCTTCTTCTTCTCGTGGCGGATGCCGATGTCCACAATCTTGCGGGCCGAGCGGTAGGCGTTGTAGAACTCGGGTTCGCGGCGGCGGATGAGCTCCATCTGCAGGTCGATCTGGTCGATGAGCAGCTCCTTGGCCGCGCGGATCACCTCGTTCATCGACACTTTGGCCGCCGTGCGGGTCGACACCTCGCTGCGGGTGGTGGCCTGCACCCCCGAGAACTGCCCGATTAGGGACTCCATCTTGGCGATATCCGTGGCCGTAATCCCGTACTCCTCGAGCTTCTTGGCGTTGGCCTTGGCCATGTTCAGCACCGTCTTGCTGGTGGTAATCAAGTCGTCGTCCTTCATCTTGTCCAGCTGCGACTCCGACAGCTTTGCTGGCTGCGCCAGCGCCGCATCCTTCTCGTAGTTGGCCACCGAGAGCAGCGCTGCGCTGCAGAGGAAGGTCTCCTCTTCGAGGCAATCCCTGATCTCGTTTTTGGCGATGGCGGCGGCCGAGATGTTCTTATCCGCGCTCACGGCCGAATCGTCAATTTGGTTGACCAGCGCCATGTAGGCGGGTACCGACTTGGAGAGAACCACCGAGGTGGCCCACTTCGCCTTGTTCTGCTCGAGGATCAACCCCGTGGCCTTGAGCATTCGAACTGAGTTTGCTGTTTCCTTCTGCATTTTCTGATTGGATTTTAGTTAATGAAATAGCAGGTGCCCGAAGAAAGGAGGCTGCCTGCCGGTTAGCTGTTCGGTGTTGGAAATGCCTGCTGGTGCTGGCCTTGCTCCCGTTGCAATCGGGCTTGGCGGCTCCGCAATCGGCTTCGCCAGCCTCGCAATTGGTCTTGGCGCTGACGCAATGACATCTCCGGCTGACGCAATGGCATGTGGTGCACTCGCAATCGAGCTTGGTTGCTCCGCAATTGGCCTTGGTGCTGACGCAATGGCATTTCCGGCTGACGCAATGGCATGTGGCGCACTCGCAATCGGGTTCGCCCGCCTCGTAATCGACCTTGGCTGTTCCGCAATCGAGTTTGGCTGCTCCGCAATTGGCTTCGCCTGCTTCGCAATTGAGCTTGGCTGCTTCGCAATCGAGCTTATCGCAGACGCAATCGGTTCTGGCAGTATTGCAGCTGGGGATGGCGCTACCACAATCGGCCCTGCTGCTGGTGCATTGCGTGGGGTAGGGGCAGCGAGCGCCAATATAGGTGTTGTATTTGTGGCTTGTGCTGAAACGGACATGTTGGCTATACGTATATGGTAATGTGCCTCCTAAAGTAGGAAAAGATTTTTATCTGCCAATCGATAGGGGTAAAAAATATTAATGAACATGTACGTGTGCTAATGAATTGCTGATCGTAGGATCACCTCGCTTAAAAAAAACTTGCTAGCTTTGCGGGCAGCCCTAGCGCTGTAGGCCTTTGGAGAGGCTGGTTGGCACCTTGTCGCTTTGGGCTTTCTCCCTAGTTGGGTGGTGAAAGGGGGGGGCGGCAGAGGTATAGGCGAGTTAGGCAGCAATTAATATAAGAGAGGCAACCATGGAATCAAAGTACGCTCCTAGACAGATAACCGCTTGCGGGCACACCGTTCGGATTAACAACATTGAGATGTACTACGAGGAGTACGGTGTCGGAAATCCGTTAGTGCTCTTGCATGGTTTCGGTGGTTGTTCGCAAAACTGGCATCCTTTTACCTCCACGCTCTCCGAGCGCCATCGCCTGATTGTTGTAGATCTGCGTGGACATGGATACTCCACCAATCCCGAGAATAGGTTCACGCATCGGGACGCGGCTAGTGATGTGTTCCTGTTGCTCGAAAAGCTGGGGATAGATCGTTTCTCGGCGATGGGGATGAGCACTGGCGGTATGGCACTACTGCATATGGCAACGAGCCAACCCCAGCGCATCGAGTCAATGGTGCTAATCAGCGCAGCTTCCTATTTCCCCGATCAGGCAAGGGCCATTATGCGACGAGCTTCGTTTGGCACGATGCCCCAACAAGTGCAGGAAATGTATCGGGAATGCGCAAAACGTGGCGACGAACAGATTCGTCAGCTTATTGCGCAGTTCAATGCGCTACACGACAACTACGACGATATGAATTTCACGGCACAATGCTTGTCAACCATTACTGCACGTACCCTCGTTGTGCATGGCGATCGAGATAACTTTTTCCCCGTTGAGATTCCTGTAAGTATTTGCCGTTCTATACCAAATGCCGAGCTATGGATAATCCCTGGTGGCGACCACGTTCCCATTTATGATTCCACAGTTCCATTTACCTCTACAGCCCTGCGATTCCTTGATGAGCAGGGCCGCAAGTAGCGGTAAATGCTCGTTTCTGTAGGAATTATTGTTTAGGCTGTCTTCTTCCCCTCCGCCTTTCCCTTATAGCTAAACTTCATTGCTGGCAAAGCCCCTAGGCGCTAACTCGGGCATAAGTGGGTATCTTTAGCGCCGCCAAGAAAAGGGCTTGGCGCAACAATCAGCATCATGAGGAAACAATCGAAAGGAGCAACTTGTTTAGGAGCTGTAGCGCTTCTTCTAGGCGTACTTGCAGCCGGTAGCTCGCATGCATCGCGCCATGCGTTGGCGGGTCAGAGCGCCACTGAGCCCGTTAAGGGGCTGTACCTCTCGGGGTGGAGCGCCGGCAACCCCAGCGTGCTGCGCCACTTTGTAGAGCTGGCCAACCGCACCGAGATCAACGCCTACGTTATCGACGTAAAGGAGGACGACGGCCGCCTCAGCTACCCCTCGCAGGTGAAGGAGGTGAACAAAATCGGGAGCTGGGTGAAGAAGTACGACCCGGCCACCATCATCGCCGAGCTGCACCGGAACCACATACGGGCAATTGGCCGAATCGTCTGCTTCAAGGACCCCATCCTCCCCGTAAAAAGGCCCGACCTGGCCCTGAAGGATAGGAGCGGAAAGGTGTGGAAGGATAACGACGGCATGCCGTGGCTTAACCCCTACAACAAGGGGTGCTGGCGGTACCTGGTAAGCATCGCCAAGGAGGCGGTGGCGCTGGGCTTCGACGAGATTCAGTTCGACTACGTCCGCTTCACCCAAAACGGCGACCTCTCCACCGTCGACTTCGGCCGCTCGAAGCAGCCCCGCTACGCGGCGATCAATGGCTTTTTGGCCTACGCGCGCCAGCAGCTGCCCCATGTCGTTCTTTCGGCCGATGTGTTTGGCATCATCTGCGAGAGCGCCGGCGATACCGAGGGGATTGGCCAGTACCTGGAACTTGTCGGAAAGGATATGGACTTCCTATCGCCGATGATCTACCCCTCGCACTACGCCTGCGGGCAGGAGGTAAACGAGGTGGCCTTCCCCATACCCGACCTAGATCCCTATGGGGTGGTGTACAATGCGCTCTGCAAAACAAGGTCGAGGGTTGCCCCTGTGAAGGGCTACCGCGCCACCATCCGCCCCTACCTGCAGGATTTTACCGCCAGCTACCTGAAGCCGGGAACCTTCCAAACCTACGGTGCCGAGCAGGTACGGCAGCAGATAAAGGCCGTTTACGATGCCGGCTACCAGAGTTGGCTATTTTGGAATATCAACGGCGAGTACTCGGAGGCGGCATTCCTGCCCAAAGCTGCCGCAACGTTGAAATAAAATCAGGACACAAGTCTCAAGTATCAAGACGCAAGAAAGGCAACCACTGCTTACTGCAACGTGATTGCCTTTCTTGTGTCTTATATCTTGCGTCTTGATACTTTTTCAGGCCGCCTCACTTGTTCTTCACCATCTCACCTCTCTCAGGTTCTGCCGGCAGATGTTAGTTTGGGAGCTGGTATAAAATCTCGTCGAGTTTCTTTTGCTCGCTGGAGAAGGGGTACATGTCGTAGAGCAGGCGCACATTTTCGGGATCGATGGCCCTAGGAAGCAGGATATCCCGCACCTTATCGCGCTCGCTGCTAAAGTTGAACAGCTTTAGGATATCGTGAATCTGATCCATGTAGAAGCGGGTGCTGCGAGCCCTCCTGCTAATCTGCATAAGCTGGGTGTCAAACGGACTGGTTTGCTTAATGACTAGAAGGAAGCCGTCGAATTCTTGGTTGATCATAGTTCCCTCCTGAGGGTGGCGGCCGGTGTTTCTCGGATCGGGGGCGTTAGATCCGAGCATCTGCTTAATGTTGATGATGCTGGCCGAGATGGCGCTACGCTTGTAGGCAGGGAGGCTGTTGGCCTCTATCAATATCTTATCGAGCTCGCTCTGGATGCGCTCAATGTTGGTTTGGATCGATTGGGCATCGGCGATGTATGCCCCGCAAATTACAATAGCAACAAGTAGAAGTTTTTTCATGATAGTATGAATTTGGTTTCTTATGGCGGCGAAGTTAGCGATATTCTGGGCAGTTGTCGAATAGCAGGGGTGTACTTTTATTATCCTGAAAGGGGAGTAAAGCCTGTTTGGGGGCTGTTGCTCGATTCAACGATGCCGAGTAGGTGCAAATCATTCTAAAAAAAAATATTGGAGCTTGTACGTCTTTTTACCTCCCTTTGTCGTCTTTACATCGAATGCTTAAAAATGCAATAATGGATAAATCTCACGGCCGTGATCGATTGAAGGAACTTGAGCATGTAATAGCAGAGTATCAGGATCAGATATTCCGGTTTGCCTTTTTTCGAACAGGCTGCTTTGCCGATGCGCAGGATATAGTTCAGGATGTCTTTATCAAGTTATACCGCGATGTAGGTTGCCTACATGCCGTAAGCAACCTTAAGGGGTATCTGTTTCGGAGTATATCCAACGCCTGTGCCGACTACCAGCGTAGCTGGAGCCGGAAAAGGATCGAGCCGCTCGATCAGGCCGTAATTCCGCTAGAGATGCAGGAGGGGGCTGTTGCCAGCCACCTGCTGCTCGTCGAGGAGTACAACCGCATCGAGGGGCTCCTCGAAAGCCTACCTGCCGAGCAGGCCGAGGTAATCCGCCTAAAGGTGCTCGACAACCTCAGCTTTGTGGAGATTGCAGCGCTGTTCGAGATCCCTGTTACTACTGTGAAATCGAGGTTTAAGTACGGTATTGATAAACTTAAAACGAAAATCGAAAAAGCAAAGGAGGTACATCATGGATTGTAACGAGTTTAAACGCGAAATGACCAGTCTTTTTGATGCTGATGTAGATAAAGCGCTAGCTGCCGAGCTGAAAGAGCATCTGCTAACCTGTTCTGCTTGTTCTGCCGATTTTTACGAAATGGAAGAGGTTGTCGAATGCCTGAACCCGCGCTATCTGCCAAGTGCTCCTGTATTGCTTAAGCAGAATATCATTAATCACTTAAGTAAGGAGAAACAACCAATGAAAAACAAAACAACCAGAACCTTCCGGTTAAATTCCACCATTAAAAAGGTAGCGGCTATTGCAGCCGTCTTGGTGGCCGTAATAATTGCTATACCGCTGCTCCATAAAGGTAACGAAAGCCTAGTTGGCGAAGCCAAGGCTGGAAACTCCCTTCTCGAAAGCTCAATTAAGGCAACAGGGCTTATCAAAAATATGGTTATGAAGCTTAGGGTTCGCACGCTGCCCAACGATAACTTTGCCCTCGTTGGTACCGAGTACGACATGGTAGAGCACACCATCAGCAAGTCGTTCGAAAAGCCGGAAAAGTGGCGGATTGACAAGGGGGGGCGTGTAGTTGTATGCGATGGCAAGCAGCAGCTGATGTGGATACCTATGGCAAACGGTGTTTACAAGGGCAGCCTAGATGCTGGTTTCGTGGAGTGGTTTAGGATACTGCTCGATCCCGAATCGGTGCTGCGAAAGGAGCAAACCGGAATTACCGACAAGACCTCGGAGGTTCGCATGGCCGAAAAGGATGGCGAAATACACATGACCGTTACCTCGAAGGCGCAGGGCAACTTCATTAACGACTATAGTAAAAACCGATCGATTAACGAATCGGACAACCGCCGCGAGTACGTGTTCAGCAGCCAAACCAAGCTGATTAAAAGCCTGAAGATTTACGTTCTCGAAGGCAGTAAGGAGACGCTTATCCTCGAAACCGAAAGCATCGACTACAACGTACCTATAAGCCCATCAACATTTGCGTTGGCATTGCCCAAGGGGGCAGAGGTTACCGATCTTGCCGCAGTGCAGAACATCAAAAGCGAAACCTTTAGCACCATCAGCAGCAAGCGTGCCGCCGAAATCATCTTCGATTCAATGGCAAAGAATCGCTGGGATGCCGTTAAGGTACCATTTGCACAGTATAATTTTTTGCTAATGAAGCTGATTAAAAGAAAGTGTAGTGGCTTAAAGGTGGTAAAGATTGGAGAACCGTTTAAGTCGGGTTTATATCCTGGCGAGTATGTTCCCTGTGAGGTAGTTTTAAGAGATGGTTACACTAGAAAAATATGCCTCGCCCTACGAAACGACAACGAGAATAAGGTTTGGTTGGTGGATGGTGGGCTGTAGCCTTCGCTCAATGTAAACCTTCACTAAGATGAAAATACCGCCGAAGCTGCAGCTTCGGCGGTATTTTATTTGAATGTATGCTATATGTTCTCGTAGCGTATAGCCCCAGCGAGGCCGAGGCTATAGCGTAGCAGCTACTTCTCCACCTTCATAAACATTCCATGCTGAATGTTGCGACCTCGCTACGCTCAAGTAACCAAGGTTTCTAGCCTTCAACGGGGAGTTTTGGGTTCTGCACCATGCTCTTGCCTCCGCTCATATTCTGGCAATAGTGTGGAGGTGCAAGGGGTAGGTGAGAGGTTTTTAGGGAAAAATCAATTTTTGTTTTTACTAATTGAAAATTTTCCTAATTAATGCTTACTTTAGCTCTCCTCAAAAAGAGCAGCGTTGTGTGTGTAGCTGCGGAGAAATAAATGGGCTGAATTCTTTAGATTTTTTTCTTAATTATCAAATACTGCTTATGAAAAAATCGTTTTTCGTTTTTGCCATGCTCCTTGCAGGGCAGGCATTCTCACAAGGTGATATCAACTGGAAAACGCCAGTTGAAGGGAAATCAAAGTCAATCTACTTTCACCAGTTCACACAAACTCCAATTGTCGAAACTTCTTCGAGCTACTATGGAGTAAATCCGACTAGCAAGTCAGTAGTTTGGACTATCAAGAAATCGGAGAAGATGGCAGCTCTTCAGGCTGCAGGTACCGCAAGTGCGCTAACCGGCTCTTCCGATATGACCAAGGGATTGGACATGCAGGAGTACTTCGACATCCCCTACACCCAATTTGCTTCAATTAGCAACAACCTTATCGACGTATCGACCGGTAAGATTGTACTTGGTGAGGGCAACAACCCCTACAAGTCGTACCTCGCAGGCGATCTTATCCCCGAGCTAAACCTCCTACTGGTGAAGGTTAAGGATGAGGATGGCTCGCAGAAGGTTCATGCAATCGACATCGCCACCAGCCAGGTGGTATGGACCACAAAGCTGGCCGAGGCCAGCGCTGCCAAGGATGCCATGAAGTACCTGGCTAAGGCTCAAGGCTTGGACGCCTTCTCGGTTGACCTGTTTAAGCCTGCCGCAACCGCTTCTGGCGACATTATCTACAACAACAACGGCAAGCTCGCGTTGCTCAACGGAAAAACAGGCGCCATCGCTTGGGAAAACGACTGCAACCCAGGAACCTTCTTCCTAAACCAAAACCAAACGGTAATCCTTGTTGTCGACAAGCGCTCTACGGCATCCAACATGCTGTCGCTAAGTGGTACAAAACCATTTGGGAAAAAGGTAATTGCCGTTGATGCCGCTACCGGAAAGAACCTCTGGAGCCAACCCGTAATCCTCGATGGAACATATAAAATGTACAAGCTGTTCGACCAAAACCAGGTGATCCTTGCAAATAACGATGGGCTGAATATCTACGATATCGCCACCGGAGAAAAGGTTTGGAAGAAAGATTTCGACGCGCCTAGGCTTAAATCAATGGCATTCCTCCCCGAAGGGCTTGAAGTTCAGTTTGCCAACAAAATGATGGCTGTTGATCTAAAGACCGGCAAGAAGGCATGGAAGAAGTTCGTAGAGCTAGAGGATGTAGACGAGAAAGACGCTTGGGGTGCCTACGCTAAGCTGTTCAAAAATACTCGTGTCATGATCAGCAAAAGAGCCCTTAACGTTTACGATAAGGAATCTGGCGATAGAAAGTGGGGCATGCTCTTGGGCGAAGGCGACCGTCTAACCTTCGACGATGCTAACGGTAAGATCATTGTTATTGGCGAAAAACGCGTTCACATCCTCGATCCCGACAATCAGAAGAAGAGACCAAAGGCTGTTGACTTCAAAATCGAAAACCCCGAGGAGATTGCTGGCTGCGATTTTAGACACGATGGCTACTTTATATACGGACAAAAGGAGTATGCGCTTATCACAAAAGATGGGCAGCTGGTAGAGCATAAGGTTTACAAGCAGCTGGTAGGCGATAGATTGAAGAAGGCTGGACTTCTTACCGCAAGTATCGCTTCTGGATTGCTTAGCGCACGAGTTTCTAGCGTTAATAGCAAGGGCGAGACTACTAGCACATCAGGAGTATTTATGGATGCAGAGTCCGCACAACAAATGGGGGCTGCATCAGAAGCTCAGGAGCAAATGCGCCAAAGCGTTAAGGCAAACGACAAAAAACGCCGTGCTGTTCGTACCGATAACAACTACGCTTACTTCATGAAGGGCGATAGCTCTAATGGTACGGTAACCATTACCTTGGTAATCGTAGAGAAGAATACCGGAAAAGAGATCAAGAATGTTGACTTCAGCTCTAATAGAGATGTTGTTTACGAGATCGATTCTAGCAATGGCATGCTTTACTTCCTCGATAACGGAGAGTTCAATACCATGAATATCTAGTTGTAGAGCTACAAAATAGTAAAGGGGGAGGCTGATTTCAGCCCCCCTCTTTTTTTATCCCGATTGCAGGTGGACGATTAACTGTATGATAAAATCCCCACCATCAGCCGAAGCCTCCAGTGGGGATTGAAATTATAGTGTAGCAGTTTGTGTACTCTATCTCTTCTTCAGGCGATCGTTCAGCAGCGGAATAATCTTGCGGGCATCGCCAACGATACCCAAGTCGGCCACCTGGAAGATGGGCGCCCCCTTGTCCTTGTTCACCGCAACGATGAAGTCCGACTCCTCCATACCTGCTAGGTGCTGAATGGCACCCGAAATACCGAAGGCGAAGTACAGGTCGGGGCGAACGGTCTTCCCCGTCTGTCCAACCTGGCGCTCGTGACCAACGAATCCGGCATCAACCACCGCACGCGAGGCCGATACCTGAGCATGCATGGTGCTGGCAAGCCCCTTGAGCATCTCTATCCCTTCGGCATTGCTGGCAATACCGCGACCTCCCGATATCAGGATCTTTGCATCCGAGATATCCACCATATTCTTATCCTCCTTCACCGTCTTCACCAGTTTTACCCTAAACTTCTGTTTGTCGAAGCTCACCGTAACCTGTTCCACCACGCCTTGGCGGGTAGCATCCGCATCCATCGCCCTCATCACGCCGGGGCGCACGGTGCTCATCTGTGGGCGGTGCTCCTTGCACACGATGGTCGCCATCAGGTTGCCGCCAAAGGCAGGGCGGGTCATCATCAGCTCCTTCTCCTCCGAGATCTCCAAGCGGGTGCAGTCGGCGGTAAGACCTGTCGATAGGCGGGCCGATAGGCGAGGGCCAAGGTCGCGGCCAATGGTGGTGGCGCCAATCATAACGATGTCGGGCTTGCGCTCGTTTACTATTTGGCAGATGGCCTGGGCGTATGGCTCGGTGGTGTACTCGGCCAGTTCGGGCGCATCCATGCAGAGCACTACGTCGGCTCCGTAGGCAATCAGGCCTTTAGCCTTTTCGGCGATGTTGCTGCCCGGGAAGATGGCGTAAACCTTTTCGTTAAGCGCATCGGCAAGGTCGCGAGCTTTGCCCAGCAGCTCCAGCGATACGTGCTGCACCTTACCCTCTCTCTGTTCTACGAAGACGTAAACGCCCCTATACTGTGCTTTGTCCATTGCTAGCGGTTTAGATGATAAACTTTTCTTTTAATTTTCTGATGATGATGCCAACAGCCTCTTCAGCATCCACCTCGTACTGCTCGCCTGGAGCCTTAACGCCACGGGTAAACGCCTTGTGAACGCGGGTAGGAGAGCCCTTAAGGCCAAGCACACCCTCTTCCACGTCGATGTTGTCGGCGCCCCAAATCTCCACCTCGCGGTTGTAGGCTTCTACCACACCTCGTACGCTCATGTAGCGGGGCTGGTTGGCCGACGATAGTACGGTAACCACGCAAGGGCTCTCAACCTCGAGGATTTGGTAGCCCTCTTCGGTTGCCCTACGCATGGTAAAGGTCTTGTTCTCGTCAAAGCTAATCTGCTCGAGGTAGGTTACCTGAGGTAGGTCTAGGTGCTCGGCAATCTGTGGGCCAACCTGTGCGGTATCGCCATCGATAGCCTGGCGTCCGGTGATTAGCAGGTCGAACTCCAGCTTACGAAGTGCCCCTGCAAGCGCATGAGAGGTAGCAAGGGTATCGGCACCTGCAAACTTACGGTCGGTAAGCAGGATGGCACGGTCAGCTCCCATGGCAAATGCCTCACGCAGCACGGCATCGGCTTGTGGTGGTCCCATGGTGATAACCGTTACGTGTGCGCCATGCTTTTCCTTTAGCTCCAGCGCCATCTCCAGCCCGCTCTTATCGTCAGGGTTCATGATGCTGGCAACCCCATCGCGGATAAGCGTTCCCGTGGTTGGGTTTATCTTGATTTCGGTAGTATTGGGTACCTGCTTTATGCAAACTACAATTTTCATTGTCTTTCTTTTATTTTGTTTGATAATGTCAGCTCTGATGTTATGAGCAAATGATGTTTTGAAACTATTCCCCTCCTTTTTAAGGAGGGGTGCCCGAAGGGCGGGGTGGTTTTTCAAAAATAAGTGACAACCACCCTCGACTACGTCGCTTCTTCCTCTAGGACGGGAGAAGTTGCGCTGATTTTACTTTCTGCAAATCATTCGGGATTCGATTTTCAATGTTCAATGCTAATCGAGCTGACTCCATCACTAATTGTATTCTACTTAAATAGCGATGCTGCAATAACCATACGCTGTACCTCCGAGGTTCCCTCGTAGATCTCGGTAATCTTGGCATCGCGCATCATGCGCTCTACTGGATATTCGCGGGTGTAGCCGTATCCACCGTGGAACTGAACTGCCTTGTTGGTAACCTCCATTGCCGTTTCGGCAGCAAAAAGTTTAGCCATGGCTGCATCAACAGAGTAGGGCATGCCTGCATCCTTTTTGTAGGCTGCTTGACGTACCAGCAGGCGTGCGGCCTGAGTCTTTGTTTCAAGATCGGCCATTTGGAACTGGGTGTTCTGGAAGGCGGCAATCGACTTGCCAAACTGCTTGCGCTCCTTGGCGTACTTCACGGTTTCGTTGATGGCACCCTGAGCGATGCCTAGCGCTTGCGATGCGATACCGATACGGCCGCCGTCGAGGGTCTTCATGGCGATGCCAAAGCCTCCATGAAGCTTACCCAGCATGTTCTCCTTTGGAACAATGCAGTTCTCCATAATCAGCTCGCAGGTTGCCGAACCGCGGATACCCATTTTCTTCTCCTTCTTTCCAACCGAGAAACCAGGGAAACTCTTCTCTACAATAAATGCCGAAATCCCTTTTACCCCTTTCGTCTTATCGGTCATGGCAAAGATGATGTACACGTGGGCGTACTCGGCGTTGGTAATAAATATCTTGCTTCCGTTAAGAATGTAGCTGTCGCCATCTTCAACGGCGGTAGTTTGCTGCGACGAGGCGTCTGTTCCGGCATTAGGTTCGGTAAGGCCAAAGGCGCCGATCCACTCTCCCGAAGCAAGTTTTGGAAGATACTTGCGCTTTTGCTCTTCGGTGCCATGCTCCATAATTGGCGCAGCGCAAAGCGATGTGTGCGCCGATACAATTACCCCTGTGGTTGCACAGGCGGCCGAAAGTTCCTCAACCGCCATGCTGTAAAGCTGGTTGGTTCCACCGGCTCCGCCGTATTCAATAGGAACAGGAATTCCCATTATCCCAAGCTTCGCCATCTTTTTCACCGTTTCCAAGGGGAAAAACTCCTGCTCGTCAACTTCGGAGGCAAGGGGCTTCACCTCCTTTTCGGCAAATTCCCTAATCATCTGAAGAAAGAGGGATTCCGTTTTTGTTAAGCTAAAATCCATGCTGTTATTTCGTTTAAATCCAATCCATATCTATGTAAAAAATCCAAACCCTCTACTTAGAATATCGGATTTGGATTTATGGTACGTCCTTGATAAGATCTCTTTATTTCGATCTCAAAAGTATAAAAATGTTATTGAAATAACAGTGAATCGTGTAAAATTAAAGTTGAAAATTGAATAAATGCTTACAATGTGTTATATGGTCATGCCGCCATCTACGCTAAGTGTAGCTCCGTTGATATAGGCTGCTTCATCCGAAGCAAGGAATAGGTATGCTGCGGCAATCTCCTCTGGTTGTCCAAGCCTGCCAATAGGTACTTTGCTCTTCATGCCGTCGATTACATTTTCGGGCATTTTGGCTACCATTTCGGTGGCAATGAATCCTGGTGCAATTGCATTTACGGTGATGCCTTTTCTTCCAAGCTCGCGAGCCCAGGTCTTGGTCATGCCAATAAGTCCAGCCTTGGTTGCCACGTAGTTGGTTTGACCGAAGTTGCCGTATAGCGCTACCACCGACGACGCGTTAACGATACGTCCGTAGTTCTTTTCCACCATGTACTCCGATATAATTTTTGTACAGTAGAAAACGCCAGTAAGGTTAACGTCGATTACCTGTTGCCACAGTTCTGGAGTCATCTTTTTAAGTGTGCTGTCGCGGGTAATTCCTGCGTTGTTGATAAGGATATCAATCCTGCCGAACTTCTCGATTACCGCTTTGGTTGCAGCCTCTATCTCTTCGTACTTTGCGGTGTTAACCTTGGCGAAGGTTGCTTTTTTCCCTTCGCTGCAAAGCTGCTCGGCAAGAGCGGTGCCTCTAGCTTCGTCCAAGTCCCAAATAATGGCTGTAGCACCTTCGCCAGCAAAACGGGTTGCCGTTGCTGCGCCAATTCCTGCTGCGCCACCCGTGATGATGGCAACTTTATTCTCAAGTCTTTTCATCGCTTTTCTATTAGGTTAAACGAATTGCTTATCATGCTTTAGCTTGGCATTGCCGATGATGCAGGCCACACCCTGGCTGTTTTGCAGGGTGCAGCTTATAATTCCGACATGCTTTTCGGTGTTTACCTCTAGAACTTCGAAGCGGGCTTCGTAGGGTTCGTCCACAAAAATTGGCGCAAGAAACTTCATCTCCTGCGATAGGTAAATGGTGCCTTCGCCGGGGAAAAGGGTTCCAAAAACTTTGGAGAAAACGGCCCCAGAAAGAAAACCGTGCACAATTGGTCGCTTAAAAATAGTATTAGCAGCATAGGTTGCATCAAGGTGGATAGGGTTGCAGTCGCCGGTTATTTTGGCAAACTTAACAACATCCACCTGCTTAAATTCGACGCTATGCGTGTAAACATCTCCTTGCTTAATCATGGGTGTTTCCGATTTATGATGGGGATGTTATTCTACCTTCTTAAGGATTACAGCAGTTCCCATACCTCCACCGATGCAAAGCGATGCCAAGCCGTACTGCTTGTTGCTCTTCATCATTTCGTGAACAAGGCTAACGGTAATGCGGTTGCCCGATGCACCAATAGGGTGACCTAGCGCAATGGCTCCTCCGTTTACGTTGGTGTGCTGCTTAATCCAATCCTCGGTTACGGCATGGTCTGTAGAAAGCTGACGGATTACGCCAAGCGATTGTGCTGCGAATGCCTCGTTAAGCTCAAGGATGTCCATATCCTTAAGGTTCATGTTGGCCTTCTTAAGCGCCTTTGCAATGGCAGGCACAGGCCCCATTCCCATTATCGATGGCTCAACGCCGCCTTGTCCGGTGGCAACAATTTCTACAAGAGGGGTAAGGTTGTACTTGGCAACAGCCTCTTCCGATGCTAGAAGAACAAACGAAGCGCCATCGTTAATGCCTGATGCATTCCCTGCGGTAACGGTTCCATCCTTCTTGAAGGCTGGTTTAAGGTTGGCCAGCTTTTCGGGGCTAGTTGTGCGGTTTACGAACTCATCGGTATCGAAGGAGACCATCTCCTTACCAATTTTTACGGTGATAGGAACAATTTCATTCTTGAATCGTCCTTCGTCGATGGCAGTTGCTGCCTTTACCTGCGAGTTGTAGGAGAATTCGTCCTGTTCCTTACGTGTGATACCATACTTTTCGGCAACATTCTCAGCGGTGATGCCCATGTGGTAGCCTTCGAAGGCATCTGTGAGGCCATCGGTAACCATGTGGTCAATTGCCTTGAAATCGCCCATCTTATTTCCATTACGGAGGTTTCCGGGCAGCACGTATCCGGCGTTAGACATCGACTCAGTGCCTCCTGCCAATACTATTTCTGCTTCACCTGCTTTTATGTGGGTAGCACCATCTAGGACGGCCTTCATTCCGCTACCACAAATCATGTTTATTCCGTATGCGGGTACTTCAACAGGTATTCCGGCCTTAACGGCAGCCTGACGGGCAATGCCTTGCTTGTATCCAGCCATCAGAATGTTTCCAACGATTACCTCGTCGATGGTGGCGGGGTTTATCTTAGATTCGGTGATGATGTTCTTAATAACTTCTGCGGCCATATCAGCAGGCGATACGCTGCTGAGGCTTCCCAAAAACTTGCCGACAGCGGTGCGCTTGGCGGCAATAATGTAAACTTTACTCATAGGGTTAGCTTTGTATTGGTTTGATGTCTTTTGGAATAATCAGCGTTGCCTCGGTGGCTGCCTGTACCTCTTCAACCGTAAACTCGGGGTTGATCTCCTTGAGGACGATGCCTTCTGGGGTAATCTCCATAACGCCCATTTCGGTGATGATGATGTTTACCTGGCCAGCAGCGGTAAGTGGAAGGTTGCACTGCTTCATAATCTTATGCGCACCTTTAGCGGTGTGCTCCATGGTAAGGATCACCTTTTTTGCACCAATAAGCAGGTCCATGGCGCCACCCATTCCTGGGGTTTTCTTTCCGGGGATCATCCAGTTCGCAAGGTTTCCCTTCTCGTCAACCTGAAGGGCACCGAGGATGGTAACGTCAACGTGCCCACCACGGATAATGGCAAAGGAGGTGGCGCTGTCGAAGCTCGATGCTCCAGGTATTGCCGAGATGTAGCCTCCTCCGGCGTTAACCATTTCAAGGTTTTCTTCGCCGGGAGCAGGCTCGGGACCAATCCCTAGCAATCCGTTTTCTGACTGTAGAATCACCTTTACGTTGGCAGGTACGTAGTTGGGTACAAGCGTGGGAAGCCCAATTCCTAGGTTCACCACATCGCCATCATTAAGTTCGAGGGCTGCTCTACGAGCAATTACCTCTCTGATTTGGTCTTTATCCATTTAGGGTAGGTTTTTATTTCTTTGAATACAGACATTAGACGCTAGATTTTAGATGTTAGATAGAGTGGTGTTCTCGAAGTTGGTTGTGTAGGGACGGGTTGGCCGTTTCTACTTCCTATAACTTTGTCTAACTTCTGAAATAACTTCGTCTAGCTCCTATTTGTTTAATCTTCTATCTAACTCTTGAGCGGCAAACGAGGCCACATCGTCGGCGTAGGAGTTCATGCCGAAGCCGGCGTCGTAGCCCAGCTCTTTGGCCAGCTCGTGGGTGATGCGTGGTCCTCCGCAAGCGAGGATAACCTTGTCGCGAAGCCCTTCCGCCTCGAGCATCTCTACCAGCTCCACCATGTTCTTGATGTGGACGTCCTTTTGGGTGACGGTTTGCGATACCAGTAGCACGTCGGCCTTCATCTCGATAGCCTTGGCGATAAACTCGTCGTTGGGAACTTGGCTGCCCATGTTCAGCGCCTCGAACATCTCGTAGCGCTCCAATCCGTAGTGACCGGCATAGCCTTTCATGTTCATGATGGCGTCGATACCTACGGTGTGGGCGTCGGTGCCGGTGCTGGCGCCTACAATGACGATCTTGCGCCCGATGTGCTCCTTGATGAACTGGTCGGTTTCGTGCATGTCCATGGTGGTCGATTCCACCTTTGGAACGTATATGTTGGTGTAGTCTACGGTGTGGGTGCAGCTGGCGTAGCAGTTGAAGAAGGTGAAGCCTTCGGTTAGCTCCTTAAAGAAGACCACCTGGGGGTTCTCCAATCCCATCTTTTTCATCAGCTGCTTGGCGGCCTCAACGGCTTCGTCGCCTGCCGGAACGGGTAGGGTGAAGCTGAGCTGCATCTTACCGTCGTTCATCGTATCGCCGTAGGGCTTTATATTTTTTAGGTCGAGCGTTTTGTCAAATTCGCTTGCCTCCATCGAGTATAATCCTCCGCTCATGCTAGCTCCTGTTTTTCATTAGTTCAATAAATGGGTTGATGTAGTTGGTGCCCTTTTCGGCAACGCCGTTCAAGCCCTTTCCTCCGTTCTTTGGGCGCTTTACGTTGGCAAAGATTCCCTTCTCCAGCGCGGTAAACAGCCCTTCCTTATCCAACTTTTCGAGCAGCTCAACCGCTTCGGCGAGCACCTGCTGGGCACGCTTGCGGATGATGCCATCCTGCTTAAACTCCATCTCGTCGCCAATGCTCTTCATGTTGCTGAAGATGTACTTGGCGTTCTCGATGGCTAGGTAGCGGTCGGACATGAAGGGGGTGTGGATGGCCTCGGTAATCATCCCTAGCAGCTGAATGCCCTGGCCGGTCCAAATGGAGATCTGGTTGAAGAGCGCATCCTGAATCTGTCCCTTGAACACGTTTCCGGTCATGAACTTGGTAGGTGGCATGTACTTCAGCGGTGCCTTGGGGAATATCTCGCGGGTCATTTGGGCCTGTGCCAGCTCGTAGAGGAAGCCGTTCTCGAGGTCGGGGGTCATTTCGAAGGCGTGGCCTAGGCCCATCTGCTCCTCGGGTAGCCCGGCCAGTAGGGCCAGCTGCTCGTTAACGAGGTCGGAGGCTAGGACGGTGTGCGCCTCGTCGAAGGCGTCGGCGGTGGTGAGGTAGTTGTCCTCGCCGGTGTTGATGATCACCCCGGCAAAGCCGTTGATCACCCTGGAGAAGTACTGGTCGACCAGCGTGCGCTGCATGTTGATGTCGCGGAAGAGGATGCCGTAGAGGGCGTCGTTGAGCATCACATCGAGCCCTTCGATGGCGCCCATGGCGGCAATCTCGGGCATGCATAGGCCGGAGCAATAGTTGCACAGGCGGATGTAGCGGCCAACCTCCTCGCCAACCTTATCGAGCGCGGTACGCATGATGCGGAAGTTCTCCTGGGTGGCGAATGTGCCGCCAAAGCCCTCGGTGGTTGCCCCGTAGGGTACGTAGTCGAGCAGGCTTTGGCCCGTGGTACGGATTACGGCAATGATGTCGGCACCTTGACGGGCGGCGGCTTCGGCCTGCACCACATCCTCGTAGATGTTACCTGTGGCAACAATCACGTAGATGTAGGGCTTGCTACCCTCACCAATGGTGTTGAGGTAGTTTTCGCGGCGGGTACGGCGCGCTTTAATTCGGTTGATGGCAGCGTTGATATGGGGTTCAAGTGCCTTGTTGATTTCCGCTTTGGAGTGGATGGGCAGCGTGGTGATGTCGAGTTTGCTGGTGGCAATCTGCTCGGCAAGCTGCTGTGGGGTTAGCCCCGTTTCGGCGATGGCGTTGCCGATGAAGAACATTACGCCTTCGCTTAGCACGCCCTTCTCCTTTAGCTCGTCTACCACCACGTTGGGTAGCGGTACCTCGTTTTCGTCGACGTTGTCGATGCCGAGTAGGCGGCAAAGGGTTCGTTCAACGGCAACCGTGGTATAGTTTTCCACGAAAAGCTGCACGTCGTCGGCAATCTTCTTTGCCACACCCTTCGCGTAGCTAACGGTGTTGTAGTCGAGTCCTAGCTTACTATTTTGTATCATGTTGCTTTGTTTTCTTTTTCATCTCTAAATTTTCATTCGGCTTCGCCGATTGCCAACTTTCATGTTAAGATCGCCATCCTTCGCTTCAAGTTTGCCGATCTTCGCTTCAGGTTTGCCGTCCTTCACTTCAAGATCGCCGTCCTTCACTTCAAGTTTGGCAATCTTCACTTCAAGTTTGATGATCTTCACTTGAAGTTTGTCGATCTTCATTTCAAGTTTACCGATCTTCATTTGAAGTTTGGCGTTCTTTACCTCAAGTTTGGCGTTCTTCACTTGAAGTTTGCCGTCCTTCGCTTGAAGTTTGCCGATCTTCACTTGAAGTTTGCCGATCTTCACTTGAAGTTTGCCGTCCCTCACTTCAAGTTTGGCGATCTTCGCTTCAGGTTTACCGATCTTCACTTGAAGTTTGTCGATCTTCATGTTCAGATCGTCGTTCTTTACCTTCTAGCGATTGTCTGGCTCTATCTGGCTGCTCTCGTCCATCGCCTTTTGGGCCAATTCCAGCAGCTCGTCGTCGACGCCCAAAAGCGAGGCTATGCGCAGCGCCTCCTGCGGGACGTGGCCGCTGTCGTCGTCGACCAGCGAGTAGTCGATGAAGCTGCTGAGGTTATCGATGGTAACTGCCTCGGCGATGCCATCGATGAAGCCCCTCACGCGGAGCCTGTGGCAGCTGGTTTTTACCCCGCTGTAGTGGGTGGTGATGATTCCGCGGATGCCCATGCCGTTAAGCAGGTTGGCCGTAGCGCTCACTATCGCCTTCCCCTCGGTGGGGTTGGTGGTTCGGGCCAGCTCGTCGATGAGGACGAGCTGCTTCTTGTCCGATTTTGCTGCGGCCACAATGTGACCGATATTAAGGATCTCGGCGGCAAATGCCGAAAGCCCCTTCAGTTCCGACTGCTCGTCGCCGATGCAGGTCATGATGCGGTTTACCAGGCACACCGAAGCCGTTGCTGCGGGAACAAAGAAGCCGAGTTGGCACAGGTACTGGCACAGGGCAACGGTTTTCAGCATCACGGTTTTGCCGGCCATGTTGGCGCCGGTTATCAGGCAGATGCTGCGGTCGAGCGATATGTCAACGGGCTGGTAGCGCCTGCCCTGCTGCTCGAGCCGCTCCTTTAGCTGCGGGTTGAAGATGCCCTGGTAGGCGGTAACCCTATCCGATAGGGTAGGGCGTACCAGCATCATATCCTTTGCCTGGCGGGCTTTGGCGATGAGGATGTCGAGCTTTCCGGTGTGCTCCAGCGACTGCCTTAGCAGCGCCGCCATTGCACCTAGCTCGTTGGATAGCCGCTCGCGGATGGTGTCCTCTATGGCGTTGGCCTTTTCGAGCAGGTGGCTGATGTCGCCATCGTCGGGTTGCCTTTTTATTTCCTTACGGATTGCCGATAGCTCGGCAGAGTAGGCGTCGTAGATGTAGAACGATGGGATGCGGTTGCCGTCGGGGTCGAGCAGGGCGATGACGCCCTCAAGGTTGGAAAGATCGATGGGGGAGATGCCGCTGCTGATGGCTATCTGGCGGATCTCGGTGGCGACGATGGCGTAGTGCTTAACCTCGAATAGCTCGATGTCGTCGAGCACCTGTCCGCGCTCCATATTCTTTAGGGTTCCCTTGATATCCCTGATTTGGGCGAGCTTTACCCGTATCCGATCCGTAGCCGCAAGAGCAGCGCCGTTGCCCAGCAGGTCGAACACGTGCTGGAGGTTCGATTGCTCGCGCTCCACCTCCTCCTTTACGGTCATCAGCTCAGTGGCAAGCAGCATCCGCCGTCCAACGCTCGATTGGATATCGAGCCTGTCGACCATGTAGCGTAGCCCGCCAACTTCTTCTATGAAACTCTTTAGCTGCATCTCAAATCTGTCTTACATCGTATACAGGCACCTGTAGCGCCTGCTGCATCTCTTTCCTCAGCACCTCCGAGTCGAGCACGTAGCCCTCGGGCGAGGTGGGGTTAACGCAAACGGCAATTAGCCTGGTTTTCTGCAGCACCTTAATGGTTCCACCTTTTTTGACGAAGGCGTTGTAAACCTCGGGCGTTGCAAATATCCGGGTGAAATCGCGCGCTACCAGCGTTATATCTTTTGCGTTCTTCTGGCTTTTCAGATGGCTTAGCAGCTTATCGGTGATGGCGCCGTTAACCACTATCGTGGTGCCAAATCGGAGCAGCTCCTCTCTGGCCTTTTCGAGCATGTACACCGATGCAACCCCTAAGTCGTGGATGTCTCCACCGTTATCAATAGCCCAAATGCCTTTTTCGATTCCAACGAATTGCTCCTTTACCGCTGCATCCACCTCGTCAATGCCGATTAGGTCGAACAAGAACTTGGTTTTGCGCACCAGCTGCGGGATGTTGGCCGATACGGCTGCACCTGTGGCCAGTATCATGGCGTCGGTAACAGCAGGCGAGGCTAGGCTTATTCGCGAAAGCGCCCCATCGACAATGGTAAGGTCGATGCCGCTTTCCCTCATCTTACCGATCATCTGCTTTAGCCCAGCAGTTTCGGGTGCTCCCGATATCAGCACTTTGCCAGCGGTTACCGCTCTGGCCGTAACCAGCCGCCCTAGCGATGTTGCGCGCTGGCTCACATCGAGGATTTCCGATACCAGCTGCTTCTGCTTGTAGTGCTTCTCGGTGGTGACAAATACCATCCCCTCGTAAACGGTTACTTCGGGTTTTGGCGTTTGGCATACCTGGTCGCGGGTTTCCCCATCTATACCGATGGAGGTTAGCGCCACCTTTACGTTGCAATCTTTTAGCCTACTGAGGACATAGTTAAGGCACTCGGTTTTCCCCGTATTCTTCTCCAAACCTACAATGGAGAGGCTTCTGTGCTTAAGTATGTCCTCAATAAAAGGCATTTAGTTCAAGGCTTATTACTTGTTCTGATCTCTTAGCTTGTGGCGCTCCTTGCGGGCAAGGAAGCTGGGTTCGATGGAAAGCCTGTCGCCGCGTAGCAGCGAAGCAACGCCTTCTACCTCCTCGTGGGTAGCCTTCTTGCACTCGTCGCAGTGGCAAACATCCTCGTAGTTGGTTGGCTCAGAGTAGGTGGTAATCACCCCTTCGAAGTTGCGAAGAACCACCTTCGATGGTGCCTGCGATATTACGTACTGAGGCATAACTGGGGTTTTTCCGCCGCCGCCGGGTGCATCAACTACAAACGTAGGTACTGCAAATCCGGTGGTATGACCACGAAGACCTTCTATTATCTGAATGCCCTTTGATACGGGGGTGCGGAAGTGTTCCAATCCCATCGAAAGGTCGCATTGGTAGATGTAGTAGGGGCGAACGCGCATGCGAACAAGGTCGTGCACGAGCTTCTTCATCACGTGAACGCAGTCGTTTACGCCACGAAGCAGCACCGATTGGTTGCCGAGAGGGAATCCGTTATCTGCCAGCTTGCGGCAAGCCTCCTTCGACTCCTCGGTAATTTCGTTGGAGTGGTTGAAGTGGGTGTTCACCCAAATTGGGTGATATTTCTTGAGCATATTCACCAAGTTGTCGGTTATGCGCTGTGGAAGAACCACTGGGGTACGGGTTCCAATGCGGATAATTTCAACGTGAGGAATAGCGCGTAAACGCTTAACAATAGATTCGAGTTTCTCGTCACTTACCAGAAGGGCATCGCCACCTGATAGCACAACGTCGCGAACCTGTGGTGTCTTAGCAATGTACTCGATGGCTCTGTCGATGTTTTGCTCTGGTGTTGAGCTGTCGTTCTGACCTGCAAAGCGGCGGCGGGTACAGTGGCGGCAGTACATCGAGCACATGTCGGTGATAAGGAATAGCACACGGTCTGGGTAACGGTGGGTTAACCCAGGTACTGGCGAGTCCTCATCCTCGTGTAGAGGGTCGAGAAGGTCGGCGCTGGAGATATGCGTTTCCTCGATTCCTGGCACTGCCTGACGGCGGATAGGATCGTAAGGGTTGCTCCAATCGATGAGCGAGAGGTAGTAGGGCGTAATTGCCATTCTAAACTTCTCGAGCGATTTCTTAATTCCCTCTTCCTCTTCAGCCGAGAGTTTTACGTATTTCTTAAGTTCGTCTAGGGTTTCAATTCTGTTCCGAACCTGCCATTTCCAGTCGTTCCACTGCTCGTCGGTAACTCCAGGGAATAGCTCTATTCTTTTGTTGGTAGGCATTGTCTTAAACATATAGTTTGCTAAACAGTTCCTTTACAGTTTCAGATTCTCTGATGATATTGAGCGATAGCTCGGCGTGTCCCTTGGCATATCCATTCCCTACTATGAGGTTGATATCCTTTCCAACGCCTTCGGCACCAAGTGCAGCTTTCGAGAACGAGGTAGCCATCGAGAAGAAGTATACTAGCCCGTCATCTTTGGTAACTAGGATGGAGGTCATTTCGGTTGATGGCACATTCACGTTGTTAATGGTAACGTCGCAGCCTTCGCCGTTGGTTATCTCCATAACCTTATTGTATACCTCCATAACGTTGGTAGCGTCGGCAACAACTACGTGGGTGGCTAGATTTAAATCGCGAATGCGTTGCGCGTTCTCCTTCGAGTATTCCACAACGATTACCTTTCCGGTAGGACCTGCGTTCTTCATAGCTTGGTAGCTACAAAGCACTCCAGATTTACCGCCACCGCCGATGATGCAAACCGTGTCGCCAGCTTTAACAAGGCGTTCGGTTTGGGCAGGTGCTCCTGCTACGTCGAGTACGGCAAGTGCCAACTTTTCTGGTATGTCATTGGGAAGTACAGCGTATATTCCGCTTTCGAATAGTATGGCTTGAGCCTCTACATCAACCTGATCGTTGTCGAAGTTGATGTTCTTTATTCGGCTAATTTTTAGTGGGGTTAACGATAGCGATACCAATGTTGCTATCTTATCGCCAATCTTCAAGGATTTGTCCGGAAAGTTCGGGCCAATTTCTCTAACCTTACCAATGAGCATACCGCCAGAACCCGTTACCGGATTCTGCATCTTACCCCGCTCCTCAACGATGGAGAAAATCATCTCTTCCATCTTCTCAATATCGCCCTTGCAGGCCTTCTTTATTTGTGTAAAACTGGCAGAATCGATGTTTAATGTTGTTACATCAATCAGCAGCTCATTGTCATAGATGCTCATCGTGTTGTCAACCTTTAAGGCAGGTTGAGGTAGTGTGCCTTGGGGCTCAATTACCCGATGAGTTCCATATTTGCATCCCGTCTTCATTCCGTACAAATCCTCTACAAATTGGTTATATATAGTCGCAGTTTGTTTTCTTGCTATTAAGCGTACAAATCGGTAAATACCTTGCGTAGTTTTTCGCTTTCGCGTAGCAGCTGCAGGGTTATCTCTGCATGGCCGCGGGTATACCCGTTTCCAACAATCATCGTTACATCGCTTCCAACACCTTCAGCTCCAAGGGCTGCTTTGGTAAAGCTGGTAGCCATAGAGAAGAAGTAAACAACCCCTGTATCCTTAGTGCAAAGGATGCTGGTCATTTCGGTATCGGTGATGTTTACGTTGTTGATGGTTACGTCGCACATTTGGCCGTTGGTTAGCTCTTCAATCTTTTCGAGCACAGGCACAGGCTGTGTTGCATCTGCTGCAAAAACGTAATCGCAGAAGCCAAGCTCTTGAAGGCGCTTGGTGCTCTTTTCGCTGTGGCATAATCCAATTACCTTACCGGTAACGCCAGCACGCTTTTTAGCCTCGTAGCAGCAAAGCATTCCCGACTTTCCGCCTGCTCCAATGATAAGAACAGTGTCGCCAGGTTTTACCAGCTTAGCAGTTTGGGCAGGTGCTCCTGCAACATCTAGTGCTGATAGTGCAAGATTTTCAGGCATATCGGCAGGAATCTTTGCGTAAATTCCACTTTCGAAAAGGATAGCCTTTCCGTCGATATCCACCTGGTCGATGTCTTTGCGGATGTCCTTAATTTTGTCGATGCGGAGAGGTGTAAGCGATAGCGATACCAAGGTGGCAATCTTGTCGCCAACCTTAAGGTCGGTTTTGCCAGCAAGAGCATCGCCTATTTTTTCGACAACGCCTAAAAGCATACCGCCCGAACCAGTTACTGGGTTGCGGTGCTTGCCTTGCTTGGCAACGATGTCGAGCATAATTTCGGCAATCTTCTTTTCGTCGCCACCAGCCTGCTCCTCAATTTGGGTGAAGCTGGCAGAGTCGATATTCAGCGTTTTGACATCAATAAGGATTTCGTTGTCGTAAATCTCATCCATATTGTTGTCGATCTTGTTGGCAGGTTGAGGAAGAACACCTATGGGTTCAATCACTCTGTGTGTGCCGTACTTATTACCTTTTTTCATAGTGTACTCCGTTAAATTTACAGGTTAATGCTAGCTGCTATCAGCTTTTGGTTCTCAGGTCTACGTTTTAATATGTGGTTCAAAAAGGTCAGCAAAAAGTCTATATGTCTCAAAAAGTGTGGTCTTACATTTCTTTACTTGGTTAGTCCTAAGATTCGACGAGTTTCTGCGGGTGTAGCAATCTCGCGTCCTAACTCTTTGGCTAGGCGAACAACCTTCTCAACGAGCTCTCCGTTCGATTTTGTCAGTACACCCTTCGATATGTACACGTTATCTTCAAGCCCAACTCTTACATTACCGCCATCGACAATAGCAGCAGCTGCTAGCGAAAACTCGTAGCGTCCAACGCCAGCAACGGTATAGGTAGCATCGGCAGGTAGGCTTCCCCGTAGAAATACAAAGTCGCGCAGCTCGCCCGAGATGCCGCCGTTAACGCCCATCACAAGGTCGAAGTGCATTGGCGATTTGATGTACCCTTTCTTGCCCAGGCGAAGTGCCATGTCGATCATGCTTTTGTCGAACACCTCAAGCTCCGGCTTAATGCCTCTTTCGATCATCTTTTCTCCAAAGTACTTGATGGTGTTTTCTGTATTCATGAATACGTCATCGCCACCGAAGTTTAGGGTTCCGCAGTCGAGCGTTGCCATTTCTGGGTTTAGCTCGGTTGGCTGAAGGCGCTCGTCATCGGTCATGCCTACGGCACCACCCGTTGATGGCTGAATGATGACATCAGGGTACTTTGCCTTGATTGCCTCCATTACTACCCTAAAACGTTCCTTGTCTTGGGTAGGGGTACCGTCGTCGTACCTTACGTGCAGGTGGATAATGCTTGCGCCAGCCTCGTAGGCTAGTCCAGCTTCGCGTACAAACTCCTCGATGGTGTAGGGTACGGCGGGGTTCATCTCCTTGGTAACCTCGGCGCCCGAAATTGCTGCGGTAATAATTAGCTTTTCCATGGGATGCTTATTTTGCAATTCGTTGACAGTCTTTGGGGACAACGCAGGTTCCGCTAGCGCGGCATACTACAATAGGTTCTGCAAGAACATCGGCAGCCGATGCCGAGATGTCGGTGCGTGGGATGATAACCTTGCGCGCCTCGAAGGTCATCTTGCGCGAGGTGTTGCCTATTTGGGTGATCTCGCCTACCGCCTCGATGTAATCGCCAGCATATACTGGGGCAATGAATTCAACCATGTCGTAAGCCTTGAACAGCCCCTCGTCGCCATCGTTACGGATGAGCAGTTCGGTGGCTACATCGCCAAAAAGCTGAAGCATTTTGGCTCCATCAACTAAGTTCCCGCCGTAGTGGGCGTCGTGTGAGCTCATTCGAACTCGTATTATTGCCTTTTCCATTTTTGATAAGTATCAGGTATCACGATACAAGTATCATGATTGGTTTGTATCTTTTTTTTTAGATGTTAGCCTTTAGATTCTAGATGTTAGATGAGGATTTTTTCTAACGTCTTTAACTCCAAAAGCGTCTTATATTGCTATGTAATCAACAAAAATTGACGGAGTTCTTACATCTTCCGGCTTTAGGTCTCCTGTTTCAACCAATTCGGAGGTTTCGGCAATTACCATGTCGGCAGCCATAGCCATCAGCGGGTTGAAGTTTTGCATGGTGCCTCGGTACACTAGGTTGCCATCCCTGTCGCTAATGCTGGCTCCCAGAAGGGCAACGTCGGCTCTTAGCGGCTTTTCAAGAAGGTACTCTTTCCCGTCAACCTGCATAACCTGCTTGCCTTCGGCAACTACGGTTCCAATTCCGGTTGGGGTAAGGATTCCGCCCAGCCCAGCTCCGCCTGCACGAACGCGCTCGGCTAACGTTCCTTGTGGCGAAAACTCGATGTCGAGTTCACCAGCATTCATCTGGTCGATGGTGCAAGGGTTAGTCCCAATATGCGAAGTGATGACTTTCTTAACCTGGTGGTTTACTATTAGCTTGCCCAACCCTTTGTCGGGGAAAGCGGTGTCGTTGCAAATTATCGTAAGATCTTTTACACTCGATTCCAAGAGGGCGTCTATAATTCGGTTAGGTCCTCCTGTAGATAAAAATCCACCAACCATAACAGTCATTCCATCCTTAATTTTCGATGCGGCTTCGGCTATCGTAATGAGTTTCTCCATGTGCTTAGTGCTTGTTGACAAAATACATAAATGTGCAGTGTCGTGTAACGTTTGCATGGTAAATGCTTGCGTAAACATATAGTTTTATTTTGAAACTACATAGTAGGAATGGGGAAAAATATTACAAAAAAACGCCCGATATGGTGTTAATTGTAATTCATATTGCTATGTATGCTTAAAAATTGTAGCTAAATTGTGTATGTTAATTGCTGTTTTAAGCCGATGATGCTGGAAAACATTACAGCTACTAGGGTAGGACGGAGGGGGTGTTGGGTAAAAGTTCTTAAATGTTTATAGCTTTATTTGCTCGATGCGGCATGTGCTTCCACCAGCCATAACCAGGATGTTGCCATCTGGTTTACGGGTAAGTTCGACAACAATCTCCGAAGGCTTTTTCATGGTGTAGCCTTGCTCGAACGTTACCTTCGATGGTACCGCTACCATACCATACTTATATAGGTAGCCGGCAAGCGCCCCCGATGCCGATCCTGTAGCCGCCTCCTCGTCGATGCCGTAGAGCGGGGCTAGGTTGCGGCAGTGGGCAGCGTTCCCGTTTACGGTTTCTGATGTGAAGATATGGTATCCGATCGCGCCGTGCATTTTAGATATTGCGGCAACTTCCGCAAAATCTGGTTTTATGGCATTAATTGCCTCAAGCGATTTTACCGGTACCATGATATCCTTTAGTCCGGTGGATACTATCTGGATTGGCAGGTCTTCCATAAACTCATTGGGGGAGATGTTAAGCGACTTAGCTACTGTTGCCTTGTCAATTGTTTCATAAAAGATAGGGGGCCTTTGCTCCATGGTAACGGTGCGATCGCCGACTTCTACCCGAAGGATTCCTGCGTTAGTTTCCTGCGTGTACCACCCCTTCTTGATGATGTTGAGGTGGTGCATAAGGTAGAAGGTGGCAATGGTGGCATGCCCGCATAGGTCAACCTCTTGTACCGGCGTAAAGAAGCGAACCCTAAAGTTAGCCTTGTCCGATGGCGAAACAAATGCGGTTTCCGAAAGCCCAACCTTGGCAGCAATTTGCTGCATCTCTTCGTCCGAAAGGTTGTCGGCTACGAGAATAACTCCGGCAGGATTGCCTCCTTGGGAACTTTTACTGAAGGCATTTAGCGTGTATGCTTGCATGGAGGGACGAGATATTATATATTAGATTTTAGACACAAGACACAAGATTCAAGATGCAAGAGAAGTGGGCTAGTCAATCATTGTGGAAGCATCGTTTTCGCTTAGCTGTTCGATGCCTTTAAGCTTTTGCTGGATGGCACGGGTGCGAACGCCAACAAGCGAATCTAGCTCGTTTGATGCTTGGTTCAGCTTTACCTTCGTTTTCTCTAAAACATCGCCAAACTTGGTGAACTCAGTCTTTACGGCAGACAGCAGCTTCCAAACCTCGTTCGATCGCTTCTCGATAGCCAATGTCTTAAACCCAAGTTGAAAGCTGTTGAGCAATGCTGTAACGGTAGTCGGACCGGTAATTATCACCTTGTAGTCGCGATATGCTTGCTCTACAAGTGTGCTGTTGCGAACAACCTCGGCAAAAAGCCCCTCTACAGGGAGGAACATAATGGCAAAGTCTGCCGTGTATGGCGGGTTGATGTACTTTTCGGAAATTGTTTTGGCATTTACCATTATGCTTTTTGTTAGCAGGCGGTTGGACTCCTGAATTGCAGCAGCGCTTCCTGTTTCGTAGGCGGTAACAAGGTTGTGGTAAACATCCATGGGGAACTTAGAGTCGATGGGGAGCCAGAGCACCTCATCGTCCGACTTGCCTGGTAGCTTTATGGCAAACTCTACAGCCTCTTTGCTTCCTTCTTTTACCATAACATTTTGTCCAAATTGCGATGGGGTAAGTATCTGGTTGAGTATTACGCTTAGCTGTATCTCTCCAAAAATGCCTCTGGTCTTCACGTTGGTGAGAACCTTCTTTAAGTCGCCAACACCATTAGCAAGTTCATGCATTTCTCCAAGTCCTTTATGCACCAGTTCAAGCCTTTCGCTTACCATTTTAAATGATTGCCCAAGGCGTTCCTCTAGCGTTTTGTTTAGCTTCTCGTCAACGGTTTCGCGCATGCGCTCCAGCATAGTGTTATTGTCGAAGCGCATCTTTTCCATTCGCTCCTCGTTTGATCTTGCAATGTACTGCAGCTGCTGGTTGATGGCTGTTGTTAATGCACTAAACGAATGAGTTTGCTCCTTGCGCCCTTCGCTGGCAAGTCGGCTAAACTCTTCGCGGTTGCGGCGAAACTCTTCCCGCATCGATTCTTCCATTTTGTGAATCTCTTGCACCTGCTGGTTTTGGGAAAGGTGTAACTCTTTTAACCTCGATAGCAGGAAAAGAATAAGCGCAATTAGTGCGAGATTAGAGATTGTCAGTACTGTAAGTATGCTGTTCATATGCTTGGTTTATACTGTAAAGATAGAGTTTGTCGGATTAGGGAGTTGTAGATCCGTCGATTTTTTGGTTTGTTATGTACCGTAAAAAAACTTTCTCATGCAATGTTTTATGCTAGCTATACTAAAATGTGGAAATTGTAGCTGATTCGCCGTAAATTTCTTCAGAATAAAAAACACAAAGCTAATGAAGTTGAAACTATTGTCAGGAATTGGACTTATAGTCTTTTTAGGATGTTCCAAAGAAGATGTTAAAGTAGCACAACAAAAGGGGTTTGTTAAGATTTCGGCGCAGGTGGATGCCCGGGTTCGTCTTAAGGCAGCCCTTGCTGTAGATAATTACGATGTTAGCATCACGAGTAAGGCGGATGCGAAGTTTTCCTATGGCAAAAAGGTATCGGCTATAGGAGCGAATCCTGTTGAACTTGAAGTGGGAGAGTATACCATTAAAGTGAATTCTCCTTCTGTAGCACTCCCTGGTTTTAGTGTGCCGCTTTATGGCGCTTCTCAGGACTTTGCTATTACAGCAGGAACTACAAAGAACTTAAGTCTTGTTTGTAAGCAAACCAATGCAGGCATTAAGGTAGGCTATAGTGATGCTTTTAAGAAGTACTGTACGGATAAATCGCTGTCCTACTCCACATCTATTGAGCAAGCAGGTAGCAGTCTTACCTATGCAACCTCTGAAACACGTGTTGGTTACTTCAATTCAGGGACTGTAAATGTGACAGTAAATGTTGGAGATAAAAGTTCCTCATCAGCATTGACACTCGCGGCACAGGATTTGGTAAATCTTTCAATAGACATGACTTCCGAAGATCCATCTAAGGTTGTTCTGACCATTACAGGTGTAGATGATGTGAATACTCGGGATGAAAAGATTACGATTTCGCTAAAACCTAATGCTAGCACAGAGACGTTAAAGTTGAGCGAAGATTTTGCCTCGATAACTACAGGTGACAACATAAGTTCTAGTGGTTCAGCAGCTGTATGGGCGGGTGATGATATTTTTATATCAGCTACAAAAGCCTATAAAGCTGGTGGTGCCATAAAATTAGGGATTGATGGAACAGAGGGGAGCATTGTCTCTAAAACGTTAGATCTTTCTGCAAATAGTGGTAACGTTACTGTAAAAGTAAAGGTGAAAGGATGGGAAAAGGTTGAATCATCTCTGTTGATAATGGTTGATAAAATAGAAAAGGAGGTCCCTTACAATGCTATAATGTCTGGAGAGTTTGAAGAGGTAACAGCTAGTTTTCCCAAAGCAGGAACTTCCTCGTCTAAAATTACCATAAAATCCTCAAAGAAACGGTTGTTTATAGATGATGTTAAGGTTTATAATTAGGGGGAAGGGAGAGGTATATGGAGTCGTGAAAGCATGAAAAATTGAAAAATTGAAAAATTGTGAATAGGTAATAGAGGTATCTAAGGGCGCCGAAGGGGTGTGTAAGGCATCAGTTCGGCGTCCTTTTAGTGTATGGTAGATTTGTGAAAAATCCCGTGAAAATCTGTTGCATCCGTTAGATCAGTGTTCCGATTCGCTATCTTCGCAAGAATTTTACAAACTAAACTCAAAACAGCATGCGACGTTTTATTCTATCGCTAATCATCTTGGCCTCTGCTAGCGCTTATGGGCAAACCTACATTAAGCTGAATGCTCCTGCAGTATTAGTAAAGGCATTTAATCCATCCATTGAAACTCGACTCTCCAATAAGTGGACTTTCGAGTTTGATATGCTTATGACCTTTAGAAACGAGACAAACGATAAGGGGCCATTTCGTATCCTTATGCTTCAACCCGAAGGTCGATACTACTTTAATGAGATTAACAAGGGCTTTTTCGTAGGTATTAATACCGGCTACGCCATGTTTAGAATGACTAAACCTCATTGGCTTTTTAAGGAGGATTATAATTCTCTTCATGAGTATCAGATGGGCTGGTCGGTACAGGCTGGTGTCACATTAGGCTATGAATGGAAAATTAAGGATAGGTGGCTAATCGACGCATTTGTAGGAGGCGGTCGTCAGTGGTCTAATTATTACGGATTTAATTTTCAGACTGGTGAACAGTATGAAAAATTCAATGGAAGTGCTGAGTATATGCCCTATAAAGGCGGGATAAATATTGGTTATAGGCTAGGGAAGTAGAATCGTCGATTATTAGAACTTAGAATTGACAATTGTTGACCGCTTGCTGGTGAATATATTCAACCACTTTGTGGTTGTTTATATCCTCTTCCTGCTCCCCCGTGTTTCATTTGTGGCTATTCATCTTGAAGCCCTTATGGGCTTCTGGTAGCTGTGATGATGGCTATTGGTTCTATGCTTCGCTTTGATTAATGCCGCATAATGGCTGTTGAGGGGTAATTAGAAAGGTTTGAATTCGAATAGACGCGTATGTAAAGCGGGTGAATAATGCCCCAAAAAATTATAAACGTAAAGCGGTTGAATGGTGATCCAGAAGTAGGACTTACCACCCAAAACTGTAGAGTCATATTGGTTCTATAACGAATAGGGTGGGTAGTAGAACTGGGGGCTTGCTAATGAATACATTCAACCTTTTTGTGGTTATTTATATCCTCTTCTTGCTTCTCTGTATTTCACTCGGGTCTATTCATTTTTAAGTCCTTATGGGTTTCTGTTAGCCGTAATCAAACTATTTGCCATTATAAATTTGGATCATAGAGAATAGGGCCTTAATGTATTCCATGATCTTTTTGGTGTTGTATTTATTTACAATACAAGGTAATATATGCCTATAGTGCCTTGTAAAGACATTTTTCACAATTTTTTTTGGGGGATAGAACAGGACTCAACTAAAAGGTTCTATATTTACAGCCGCAAAAAAAAAACGAGGGATAAGTGGTGTAACTGGCAAAATTGACTCTTCATTTTTATTTGCTAAATGTCTATATGTCATCCATTAATGATTAAAGTTAATGTGGCTGACGAGGCTTTGCTGTACTTATACCTTACTAGCGATATAATACATTGATGATGATAGTACGAAGACTTTCCTCTCTTCTTCTGGCAACAATTGGACTTACGTTGCTCTCTTTATCTGCCAATTCGCAGAATATATCACCCGACATGGTTGAAAAGGCTCGTGCAGTTGGTGTTTCGCAACAGCAAATTGATGCTGCCATGAAGCAACAACAAGGTTCTACAGGTTCGTCGGTTCCTGTAACTAAGGCTGTTGCTCCTAGTTCTGTTGATAGGAATGTGAAGGCTGATAGTATTTATAGAACAAATGAGAAAATGTCATCTTTTGTTGATGATGCCTCCAAAAAGAAAATTGTGTTTGGTCGAGAGATCTTTTCCCAAAAGAATCTTACGTTTGCTCCAAACATGAATCTTGCTACGCCTAAGAATTACCGATTAGGTGCTGGTGATGAACTTATGATTAATATCTATGGTGCATCGGAAGATAATATTGCACAAAAGATAAGTGCCGACGGACGCGTAGTTATTCCTAATATTGGACCAGTATCCTTAGCTGGTTTGACCATCGAAGGAGCCGAGAGTAAGCTGCGCTTAACAATGTCTAGGATTTATTCGGGATTGAACGGTGGTGGTACTCACCTGACACTCTCGCTTCGCAATATTCGCAGTATTAAGGTGAATATGGTTGGCGAAGTGGTAGCACCTGGTACCTATACACTTCCTTCGTTGGCAACTCTGTTTAATGCGTTGTATGCTGCAGGAGGTGTTAACGATATAGGATCGTTGCGTAGCATTAAGGTGTACCGTGGTAGCCACATGGTTGGCGAACTCGATGTGTACGACTACCTGCTTAACGGAAAGTTTGGTTCTAATGTCCGCTTAGAGGACAATGATATGGTGGTTGTTTCGCCATACGATAAGCTGGTTACAATCGAAGGTAACGTTAAGCGTCCTCGTATCTTTGAAATGAAAAAGGGTGAAACGCTTGCCGATGCTATTCGATTTGCTGGTGATTTTAAGTCTTCGGCCTACTCTGAGAATATTACGTTAAAGCGAAGCAATGGCCGTCAATTTGAGGTGCATACTGTTGATAAGGCAGATTTTAAGAATTTTGTCATGCAGGATGGTGATGAGTTAACTGTTGGCGAGGTGGTAAAATCGTTTAGTAATAGGGTGGAGATACAAGGAGCCGTGCAACGCCCTGGTATGTTTGCCCTAACAGATAAACTCTCTACCGTAAAACAGCTTATTGATAAGGCTGAAGGTGTTCGTGGTGATGCATTTCTTACCCGTACTCAAATAACCCGTACGCTTCCTGACTCGTCGAAGCAGATGGTTGCGGTTGATTTATACGCTTTACTTAACAATAAAATAGGTGATGTGGCGCTCGAAAACAAGGATGTGCTCTACATTCCTTCGATATACGATCTGCAAAAGGAGTTTACTGTAACCATAAAGGGTGCTGTTGATAGCGCCGCTACCTATCCTTTCCGTAAGGATATGACGGTTGAAGACCTTATTGTTATGGCAGGTGGATTGAAGTACGAAGCTTCGCTACAGCAAATCGAGATTGCCCGCCGTATTAGAGATCCATATTCGCTAAAGCCTACCGATAAGGCTGCCGAGGTATTCTCCTTTAGCATAGACGATAAGTTATCGATATCGCCAGAGGCAAAACGCTTTGCTTTGGCACCTTACGATGAGGTTTACGTACGGGTTTCGCCAGGATATGAGAAGCAATGTAATGTTACCATAAGGGGTGAAGTTGTATTTAGGGGTGACTACGTGCTGTCGAATAAAAGTCAGCGACTTAGCGAAGTTATTACTAAGGCGGGAGGCTTAACTCCACAGGCGTACATAAAGGGTGCCCGACTACTAAGAAAAATGACCCACGATGATTCGGTAAGGGTGATTTCTCTGGTAAAGCTTGCTTCACGTAACTCTTCAAAGAAGGATACTATAGATATTAAGAAACTAGATATTGGCTCTGAATATTTTGTGGGTATCGATCTCGAAAAGGCCATGAGTAATGCAGGATCGGAATACGATGTGGTGCTTAAGGAGGACGATGTTATTGAGGTGCCTCAGTTTAGCAACACGGTTCGTATAAGTGGAGCGGTGCTATATCCAAATACTGTTACCTACCGAAAGAGTGTGAGCCTACGCGAATACGTTAGCATGGCTGGGGGGTACGACGATGGTGCCAAGAAGAGAAAAGCATTCGTTATATATATGAACGGTACCGCAGCTCGAAAGAAGTTCTGGAGTTCTCCACGAATTGAACCTGGTTGCGAAATTGTAGTACCTACCAAACCCGAACGTAAGGGGGCCACTGCTGGCGAAATATTAGGCTACAGCTCTTCGTTAGCCTCCATTGCGGCAATGATTGCTACGATTATTAGTGTGACTAAGTAGTTAGTAGTTAGTCGGGAATCGTTAGTCGTTAGTCGACTCTCGATTAGCAATCCTCGATTAATATCTGCCAATTCTCGATTCCCGACCACCGATAATATGACACATAAAGATTTAGATGTTTGGAAGTTATCAATGGGTTTGGTCGTAGATGTTTACCAATTAACGGATGGTCTGCCTAAATCCGAAACTTTTGGTTTGACATCGCAAGTACGTAGAGCCGTTGTGTCAGTTCCTTCTAATATAGCAGAAGGTGCTGCGAGGAAGAATTTAAAAGAATATATACAATTTCTTTATGTGGCTTTAGGTTCGATTTCAGAGGTAGATACTCAATTGAAATTAATATTAAGACTTGGTTTTGCAGAAATTTCTCCTGAACTCCTCGATAAAATAGAGCATGTAAAGAAAATGCTATTGAACCTAATTAAAGTGTTGAAAGAAAAAGATGTTAGACGTTAGTAGTTAGTTGGGAATAGTTAGTTGTTAGTCGACTACCGATTAACTATTAACAACTCGCGACTCTCAAATATAGATTAATGAAAATCCGATTCTCGGGCAAAGTAAACTCTGAGACACAAAGATACAGAAAGTCAAATAGAAGTTGTTTTTTCGACTAACGACTAAACTAAAGATATAAAGTCATAGAGGAACGTAGAGTTATTTAAAGTCGCATTTGCCGATTCCCGACTCCCTATTAACGATTAACGATACCAGAATACAAACAACAATGACCAATACTCCAAACAACCAACAACCCCAAATTGAAACCTCGCCGACCAAGAAATCCGGCGAAATAGAAATCGATCTTCTGGAACTTGCTCGTAATCTATGGGATAACCGTAAGTTTATTCTTAAGGTAACTTCAATATTTGCTGCAATAGGGCTTTTTGTGGCTATATTCTCGGCAAAGGAGTACACCAGTAGCGTTACTATGGTTCCTCAGTTAGGCGATGGTAAAAGCAAGGCTGGTGGCTTGGCTGGTTTGGCTGCAATGGCAGGGGTTAACCTTGGTGATATGGGTGGTGGCGATGTCCTATCTCCAACCATCTACCCCAAAATAATGGCCAGCGTGCCATTCCAAAAGGATTTAATGTACACCAAGGTAAAGTTCGACAACATACCACACGAAATTACCCTTTATGACTACTATACCAACGAAGACTACCAACCGTTTAACCTGTTTGTTTCGATAAAGAAGTACACGATTGGGTTGCCGGTGGTAATAATAAAAGCAGTGAAAGGAGAGATTAGTGAGAAGGGAGTAGGGAATAGGGTGTCGAAATATTTGAGACTTTCTCAAAAGGAAGACGCTATAGCAAAACTACTGTCTTCGAAGGTTTCGTTGGCAATAAACGAAAAAGAGGGAACGTTAAATCTTACAGCCAATATGCCAGAGGCATTGGCTTCCACTCAGGTGGTGGAGGCTGCACGTTTGCTGCTGCAAAAGTATATAACAGACTTTAAGGTGGATAAGGTAAAGCAAAACCTCGACTTTATACAGCAGCGCTACAACGAGGCTAAGGCTAGTTTCGAGCAAAAGCAGATGCAGCTGGCAGCATTTAAAGATGGGAACCGTAATGTTATATTGGCCTCTGCTCAAACAACAGGCGATCGTATTAATGCTGAATATACCCTTCTATATAGCGTTTACTCGGAGTTGGCTAAGCAACTGGAGCAGGCTAAAATTAAGGTAAAGGATGCTACCCCGGTGTTAACTGTGGTTGAACCTGCGGTTGTGCCGAACATAAAAAGTAAGCCTAATAGACCAATGATTCTTGTCGTTTATTCCTTTTTAGGATTCTTTTTTGGGGTGGTAGGTGTGTTTATAATTTCATTCTTGTATAAGGTTAACGGAGGGAAATTTGAAAAGTTAATGAGAAAAACTTTAAAACATTAGAGTATGGCAATTGCAATGTGCGACCTTAAGGGTCAGTATGATAAAATCAAAGATCAGATTGAATCTGAAATTAACAAGGTACTTACTTCTACATCCTATATTAATGGGGCTCAAGTTAAGAATTTTGAAACCTCTCTGAAAGAATATAGTGGAGCAAAGCATGTTATTGCATGTGCTAATGGAACTGATGCTCTACAAATAGCCCTTATGGCTCTTGATCTGCAACCTGGTGATGAGGTTATTGTTCCTGCATTCACTTATGTTGCTTCTGCCGAAGTTATTGGACTTTTGAAGTTAACTCCAGTTATGGTTGATATTGATTACTCTTCATTCAACGTGACTGTAAATAATATAGAAAAAGCGATAACTCCTCGAACTAAGGCTATTATTCCAGTACATCTATTTGGTCAATGCTGCGATATGGAGCCAATCATGGAGTTGGCAAAAAAGTATAATATTTATATAGTTGAAGATAATGCACAAGCAATAGGAGCGACCTATACGTTTACGAATGGTGAAAAAAAACAAACAGGTACAATAGGGGATATTGGATGTACTTCTTTCTTCCCTTCAAAAAATTTAGGATGTTATGGTGATGGTGGGGCATTAATGACCAATAACGATGAGTTAGCACAAAAGATTAGGATGATTGCCAACCATGGGCAAAAGATTAAGTATCACCATGAGGTTATTGGTTGTAATTCTCGTTTAGATACTATCCAGGCCGCAATCTTAAATGTGAAACTTAAGTATCTGAATGACTATTCAAATGCTCGATATAATGCTGCTCAGGTATATCATGAACTATTGAATGATGTTGATGGTATTACAATACCTGCTGAAATGCCATTCTCAACCCATGTTTACCATCAATATACCTTGAAGGTTAAAGATGGGAAGCGTGATATGCTTAAAAAGCATTTAGAAGAGTTAGGAATCCCCTCTATGATATATTATCCATTGCCATTACAAAAGCAAAATGCATTTAAGTCTATTACGATTCAAGGTGAAGATTTAGATGTTTCTGCACTATTGGCGGATAGCGTCCTTTCGTTACCAATTCACACAGAAATAATAAAGGAGGAGCAACTTATTGTTTCAAATGCTATAAAAGAATTTTTCAAGAAATAGTTATGGGATATTTTAAGCATGAAACCGCCATTGTTGATGAAGGCTGTGAAATTTGTGAAGGGACAAAAATTTGGCATTTTTCGCATATAATGTCTAACTGTTCAATTGGCAAAAACTGCAATATTGGGCAGAATGTTGTTGTGTCTCCTGATGTTATTTTAGGTGATAATTGCAAAGTTCAAAATAATGTATCAATCTATACGGGTGTGACTTGTGGTAACGATGTGTTCTTAGGACCATCGATGGTTTTTACCAATGTTACCAATCCAAGAAGCGCTGTAAATCGCAAAAGCGAATATAAAAGAACGCATGTTGGAAATGGTGCTACTATTGGTGCAAATGCTACCATTGTATGTGGGCACGATATAGGTGAGTATGCCTTTATAGGGGCAGGCTCAGTGGTAACTAAAACGGTTAAGCCTTATGCTTTAATGGTTGGTAACCCTGCTAAACAAATTGGTTGGATGAGTGAGTTCGGACAGCCGCTGCATTTTAATGATGAAGGTTTTGCTACCTGTTCTGAAAGCGGAGATAAGTATCAGCTAATAAATGAGAGTGTTTCTAAATTGTAAAAACAAATACGATGTATAAAAAACTTGTTGAAAAGAAAGCAAAGCTTTCACTTGTAGGTTTAGGTTACGTTGGTTTACCTATAGCCCTTGAGTTTGCAAAAAAGATTTCAGTAGTAGGATTTGATATCAAAGAGGATAGACTAGAAAAAATGCGTCAGGGGATTGATCCTTGTTCTGAGTTAGATTCTTCTGCTTTCGATAATACCGATATTGTTTTTACCTCTTCGATTGATACGCTTAGAGAAGCTTCTTTCCATATCGTTGCTGTTCCAACTCCAATTGATGAATTCAACCAACCCGATTTAAAACCTTTACTAAGTGCTTCGCGTACTGTTGGACAGGCTCTAAAGAAAGGTGATTATGTTGTATACGAATCTACTGTATATCCTGGGTGTACAGAGGAGGATTGTATTCCAATTCTTGAAGAGGTTTCTGGACTTAAGGCAGGGGTTGATTTTAAGGTGGGATATTCACCAGAGCGAATTAATCCGGGAGATAAAAATCATACCCTAACCAATACAACAAAAATAGTATCAGGTTGCGATTCTGAGGCTTTAGATACTATTGCAAAGGTTTATGAGTTGGTTATTCAACCGGGTGTGCATCGTGCTCCAAATATTAAGGTTGCCGAGGCTGCTAAGATTATAGAGAATACTCAGCGTGATGTAAACATTGCATTAATGAATGAGCTATCTATCATTTTTAGCCGTATTGGCATAAATACTTTTGACGTACTTGAGGCTGCTGGAACTAAATGGAATTTCTTAAAGTTCTATCCAGGATTAGTTGGTGGACACTGCATTGGGGTTGACCCATATTACCTAGTACATAAGGCAAAAGAGTTAAAGTATCACCCCCAGGTTATTAATGCTGGTCGTTTTATTAACGATTCCATGGGCGGTTATATTGCCAAGAAGTTGGTTAAGAAAATGATCTCACTTGGTAAAAATATATTAGGATCAAGAGTACTTGTAATGGGAGTTACCTTTAAGGAGGATGTTGCCGATATTCGTAACTCTAAGGTTGCTGACATCATTAATGAGCTTAAGGATTACGGTATCGATGTTGATGTAGTTGATCCACATGCCGATGCCGAAGAGGTGCGCCACGAGTATGGTTTTAATCTCATTGAAAAACCTATTGGTAATTACGATTCTGTTATTGTTGCCGTTTCGCATAAGGAGTACTATAACCTTGATGAAAAATTCTTTAAAACACTAACTCACGATAACGCAGTTTTAGTTGATGTAAAAGGAATTTATAGAGGTAAAATTCATAGTTTGAAGTATTGGAGTTTATAACTATTGTTTGATGAGGTTATCTGCGATTAGTCTGAAAAATTCATTTATATCGGATACATTAATAGTTGCATTTGGAACAACTGTTGCTCAGTTTATTCCAATGGTTTTTTATCCAGTTCTTTCAAGAATTTATAATCCTAGCGATTTTGGATTGTTGGCAACTATAATTTCATTATCAGTAGTTATAGGGGTTTTTGCAACTGGAAAATATGAAACAGTAATAATTATTGCAACTACCAATAAGAATGCAATTAACCTCATATCATTATCGATACTTTTTTCTAGTATAAGTTTGATTATATTTAGTCTTTTGATATTTATTTTTTCTAAAGAAATATCAAATGTATTTAACGAACCAAGATTAGAGCAATGGCTTTATTTAAGTCCTTTAATTGCATTGTTTATTTCGATTTATCAGTGTTATAATGAATGGAGTGTTCGTAATAAATATTATTTGAATCTTTCAAAAAATAAAATATCAAACACATTTGTTATTACGTTTAGTAAGCTGTTCATGGGCTGGTTGAAAAAAAATTCGATAGGATTAATTGTCGGAGAAGTCATAGGACGTTTTATTTCAGCTATATATTCGGTTTTTTTGTTTTTAAAGAAAGATAGAGCAATGCTAAAGCAACTTTCATTTTTACGAATGAAAGTTTTAGCAAAGAAATACTCACAATGTCCAAAATTTATCATACCTGCACAATTATTAAATACAATAGGAGGTGAATTGCCTGTGTTTATATTTGCCTATTATTTTAGTACAACTGAAATTGGCTATTATGGTATGGCATTACTTATTCTTTCGGTGCCTTCTTCAATTATTAGTTTAGCAATTAGGGATGTATTTAGGAAAAAAGCAAATGATGAATATGTTCAGAATGGCAATTGTAGATCAACATATGTTAAGGTTTTAGGGATTTTATTTCTTATTTCTTTATTTGGGTATTCACTTTTTTATATACTTGCGCCAAGTATCTTTGTGTTCGTATTGGGTGCAGGGTGGTCAACTGCTGGGATTTATGCGCGGTTATTAATTCCTATGGTCGCAATTAGTTTTGTCACAGAAGTTGGATCAAGCATGTTTATAATTGCAGAAAAAATGAAGGCTTTATTAATTTGGCAAATTCTTTATTTTTCAGTGACTGTAATTTCTCTTTTATGTGGAGTGTTGGTTTTTAAAAATATTCGTGCAACTTTGGTATGTTTTTCCATTGGTCGATCAATAGTTTATTTAGTAAGTTTTTTAATGTCTTATTATTTTGCAAAGGGAACAAGATATTGTGCATAAATTGATACTTCGTTTTAATATTGTAAATGTATTAGGTTTAATAGTTTTTAGAATATTATTAGATATTTGCTATATTATTGTGATAAATCCTTTTTATCAGTCTGTTAGAATGGTTAATCATGCAACTATTTCAACATATCTTATTTCTTGGTTTGTTTTCATTTTATTTATTCCTCTTATATTAGAGAATTATTCAAGAAAAACGCTTTCAGCTAATGTAGTTGTAATTTTTGCTTGTTTTTCTTTTATTCCGACAACGAGTTTAATGGCTTTTATACCCGTTGGCATAGAATTCAATATAATGATGATATTATATTGGTTGATAATATTTGGTGGAAATATAATAATTAAGCCATTTAAATTAGTAGATGTGAATTCTTATAAAACATCTAATCTGTTCTATTTGTTTCTGGTAATTTTAACAACAACAGTCTTATATGTGTCAGGTCGTTATACAGGTTTTCGCTTTCATTTTGGTCTATTTGATATATATGATTTACGTTTCGAAGAAAGAGGATTTAGTTTACCTTCGATAATTAGTTATTTGCATTCAGCAGCAAATGTTTTATTGCCAGTTATGCTTGTTTACTTCCTTTCTCAATTAAGGTATTTTATGGTTGGAATTTTATCAGTCGTAATACTTCTTAATTTTGGTATTGGTGGGCATAAATCTGTCTTATTTATGTTGTTTTTGTCGTTTTTAGGATATTGGTTTTATCGTTTTCAAAGAATATCATATTTTAGTTGGACTTTAGTTCTGATTTGTGTTTTTGCTTTAAGTGAATATTATTTATTTGATACATTTTTTGTATCTGCAATAATGGTGTTACGAGTCTTATTTATACCTGCGGAGTTGCACTTGTGTTATTACGATTTTTTTTCTAAAAATGAATTATTGTATTTTAAACAAGGTTTTTTTAAATGGCTAAATTTACCAACTCCCTATTCTGATAATATAGACTTTATTATTGGAGGTGTATATGGAGGCGATTATCAAATAAGAGCTAATAGTGGTTTGTTTTCTGATGCTTATCAGAACTTGGGAATGTTAGGTGTGGTTATTTTTCCATTTGTTGTGTTATTTATTTTAAGACTCTTGGATGCTAGTACTAAAGGTTTGGATGAGAAGTTATTGATAATTCCTATACTAACGACTAGTATGGCATTAATGTCAACTACCTTTTCAACGGCATTGTTGACTAATGGACTTTTTTTTATGATGATCATTTTGTTCTTTCTTCCAAGAAATCAGAAGAACGCAATTTAATTTTTTGTTTAATATGAAGACTATGAATAATATAAAGGTATGCCATTTTACTTGTGCACATGATGATAATGATGTAAGAATTTTTTCTAAGGAATGCAAATCATTGCACGAGGCAGGTTATGATGTTTATTTAGTTGCGCCAGGAAATAGAGAGATTAGGGTTGAAAATGGAATAAAAATTATTAATGTTAAAGTTAGCAGAAATCCATTAATGCGAGTTTTAAGTTCTTCTAGAAAAGTATATAAAAAAGCGTTAGAACTTAATGCGAATATTTATCATTTTCATGATATAGAACTATTTTGGTATGGGATTAAGCTGAAAAGAAAAGGTTATAAAGTGATTTTCGATAGCCATGAAGATTGGATAGGGTATATCAATGATATAAAATGGTTGCCATCAGTAGTCAAATATTTATTTGTAAAATACATTAAATATAAATATAAAATAAAACTTAATAAATTTGATGCGGTAATTACTGTATCACCTCACATTGTAGATAGTTTAAAGATAAATACACCAAATGTTTTTTTAGTAACAAATTATCCAACTATAAATAATGGAGACATGAATCAAGTGAATTATGCCAAATATTTAGATAGGGAAAAGATAATTTGTTATGCCGGCACTGTATATGAAAATAGTAATCAAGATAAAATACTTTATGCTATACAAAATATAGAAGAGATTAAATATTGGGTTGTTGGAGATATAAGCCAAGCTTATAAAGAACGAATAGTTGGACTAGATTTTAAAAATAAGATATTATTTATTGATCGTGTAAGTAAGCCTGAGTTAATAAATATTTATAACAAAGTAATTGTTGGTGTTGTACTTTTTGATTATTCAAAAAATTGTGGAGGGACAAAAGGTACAATGGGCAATAATAAGATATTTGAATACATGATGTCAGGATTACCCATTATTTGTACGGATTTTGAAGACTGGAAAGAACTGATTGTAGATAAGTATAATTGTGGTATATGTGTTGCTCCTGATAATATTATTGAATTAGAAAATGCTATTAATAAATTGATTCAGGATAAATCATTAGCTTACGAAATGGGACAAAATGGTCAACGTGCAGTATTGGAAGAGTTTAACTGGTCGACCCAAGAAAGAGTGCTGCTTAATATTTATGAGAAAATTTTAATAAACTAAGCAACTATGTTACGAAGAATATATGACGATTATTTTAAAAGTTCAAAAATTTTTGAGTACGATACTATTTTGCATTTTGCTAAAATTAATGACTATGAATTTCATACTGTAAATTCTTTTGCTAATTTGACACAAAATAGACGCATAGTTTTTAAAAAAAATATTCTTATACTTCGATGTGATGTTGATACAAAAGATATTTTTTGTTTAAAACAATTCTTAAATATCGAGAAAAAGTATGATGCACGATGTTCTTATTACTTTCGGTTAAATACATGTGACTATGATATTATGCAAGAAATTGAGCAAATGGGTGGAGAAGCTTCCTACCATTATGAAGAAATTGCCACGTTTGCATTTAAAAATCGAATCAAAGAAAAGGAGATAGTCCTTGCTGATTTAGAGCATATACGAGAAAACTTTAAAATTAACTATCTCAATATGAAAGCCAAATCTGGATTGCTGATGCGAACTGTTGCCTCTCATGGCGATTACGTAAATCGTAAGTTAAAGTTAACAAATATTCCAATTGTAAGTGAAACAGTGAGAACTGAACTAGGCATCATTCGGGAAGCATATGATGAAGAGCATATGAACTATCTAACATATCGACTTGCTGATCACAATTCAAGAAATTTTACCCAAGAGGCGATAGATGCATTAAGTAGAAGAGAATCTGTTGTTGAGTTACTTATACACCCGAGACAGTGGAAATCAGATTTTATTGCTAATACAAGGGAAAATATTAATAGGATATATAGAGGTTTACTTTACTAATATGGGACACTCTAAAATCATTGATTTGCCAAAAATAATAGATATCCGGGGGAATCTATCATTTATAGAACAGACAAGGCATATACCATTTGAAATAAAAAGAGCTTATTGGATATATGATGTTCCTGGAGGAGAAGTTAGAGGGAGTCATGCTTACAAGTTTAATGAAGAGTTTATAGTAGCGTTATCGGGAAGTTTTGACGTTGTTTTACATGATGGGGAAAATGAATATCGATATCATTTAAATAGATCCTATTATGGTTTATATATACCAAAAATGATGTGGAGACGAATTGAAAATTTTTCAACCAATTCTTTCTCTTTAATCCTTTCATCTACATCTTATAATAAAAGTGATTATATACGAGATTTTAATGCATTTAAAATGAATTTAAATGAGTAAAACATCTGCATTTGATTGTTCTATACTAGAATTCAGCAAGCATCATAGCGATAGTAAGGGTAATATTACTGTAGTAGAAAATTCGTATAGCATACCATTTGATATAAAGAGAGTTTACTATTTATACGATATTCCAGGTGGTGAATCTCGAGGAGCACATGCACATAAAGAGTTACAGCAGTTAATCGTTGCTGCAAGTGGTAGTTTTGATGTTATTCTTGATGACGGAAATATTCGACGTTCCTTTACATTAAATCGGCCCTATCAGGGTTTATTAATGGTTCCGGGAATATGGAGAGAACTTGTAAATTTTTCTTCGGGTTCTGTGTGTTTAGTAATGGCTTCGATGGAATATTTAGAAAGTGACTATATTAGAGATTACGATGAGTTCATCAAATTCAAAGCACTATGAAAAACAATAAAATACATCCTACGGCAATAGTCGGTTCTGATGTAATGTTAGGTAGTAATAATGAAATTGGTCCCTATACAATTATATCAGGGAAAACTATTATTGGAAATAATAATGTAATAGGATCTCATGTCATACTTGGATGTGATCCTACTGACACAAAATTTATTGCAAGAGATGAGTCAGCGCGATTGTTAATTGGTAATAATAATATAATTCGAGAGTTTTCTCTTGTCGAGTTACCTTGTTACGAAGAAAGTACAATTATCGGAAATGATGCATTTTTGATGCAAGGTGTTCATGTCTCTCATGATGTTCATGTAAAAGATAAGGCGGTTATTACTAATACATCTGTTATTGCCGGATTAGTTAAAATTCTTGATGGAGCTAATATTGCAATGGCATGTACAATCAATCAGTATACTGTAATTGGGCATTACTCTATTGCTGCAACGAATGCAGCTGTTATGAAAAATATTAAGCCATTTTCAAAATATATTCCAAATAAGCCTTTAAGTGTAAATAAATATGCTTTAAGTAAATTTGGTTTCAATCATTTGGAAGAAGAGATTAGTGATTATGTTTTACATGATATTCCAGTGAAAAATTGTGATTTAAAGAGAATCACTGATGAATTTGATTACTGGGTATTAAAATATGGACATGAAACATACAAATAACATGAAAGTGAAATTTTTAGATTTGCAAAAAATCAACCAGTTATATGCTGATAGTTTGAAAAAGGAAGTGAATGATGTTATCGATTCTGGTTGGTTTCTCAATGGAGGTTGTAATAAGAAATTTGAAGAAAATCTTTCTAATTATATAGGTGTTAAACATGTTATTCCTGTAGCAAATGGATTAGATGCTCTTCGTCTTATAATTAGATCGTATAAAGAACTTGGTTTTTTCAAAGAAGGGGACGAGTTAATTGTACCTGCTAATACATATATTGCATCTATTTTGGCCATTACAGATAATGGGCTAATACCAAAATTTGTAGATCCAGATCCCCAAACGTTTAATATTGATATTTCAAAGATTGAAAGTAGCATAACTGAAAGAACTAAAGGTATCTTAGTTGTCCACTTATATGGTAGAGTTTGTTGGAGTAAAACGTTAGAAAGTTTAGCTGAAAAATACAATCTGAAGATTATTGAAGATAACGCACAAGCTATAGGTGCAGAATGGAATTCTATTAAAAGTGGAAATCTAGGAGATGCGGCAGGTTTTAGTTTTTATCCAGGGAAAAATCTTGGTGCATTAGGAGATAGTGGCGCGGTAGTGACAAATGACGATAGCTTAGCGAAAGTTGTAAGGGCGATTGCCAATTACGGATCTTACGAAAAATACATAAATGAATTTCAAGGGTTGAACAGCCGAATGGATGAAGTGCAAGCTGCTTTTTTAAGTATTAAGTTGTTTGGTCTTGAAAATGATAATAGAAAAAGAAATGTAATTGCTAAAAAATATATTGAAAGCATTCATAACTCAAAAATAGTCTTGCCCGAATATCCAAATGAATTGGAGCATGTTTGGCATTTGTTTGTAATTAGAAGCAAAAATAGGGAAGATTTAGTTCAATATTTAAAAGAAAAAAGTATCGAAACTTTAATTCACTATCCTATACCACCTCATAAGCAACAATGTTATAACCAATATAGTAATTTAAATTTACCCATTACTATTGAATTATCTAATGAAGTATTGAGTATACCAATAAGTCCAGTATTGACAGATGAGGAGGTTGATTTTGTTATTGATACTTTAAATGCTTGGTAGTTATATGGGACGTAAGATTTGGCTTGTAAATCAATATGCAATGCCTCCTGAATTGGAGTCTAGATTAAGAACAATAAAATTTGCTCAATATTTAATGGAGGCAGGATACGATGTAACAATATTCGGTTCTAGTATTATGCATAATATGAATAAAAATTTAATTGAAGATAATAAACTTTATATTGAAAAAAAGTATGGTAATATAAATTTTATTCATATTAATACAACTTTGTACAAAAAAAATGGATTAAATCGAATATTAGGGTTATTTCAATTCCCTTTTCGTTTTATTAAGATCGCGAAAAAATTTGATAAACCAGATGTTATTATACAAACTGCAACAGTCCCTTTTGGAAATATTTTATATTTTTATACAAAAAAAAACAAGATAAAGTATATTGTAGAAGTACTAGATTTGTGGCCTCAAACATTTGTAGATTTAAAAATGTTTAGTAAATGGAATCCAATTGTACTAATCTCTTATTACTTAGAAAAATGGCTTTATAAAAGAGCTGATTGCTTAGTCTTTTCTATGGAAGGAGGAAAGCAATATATTAAGGATAAAAAATGGAGTATAGAATTAGGTGGTAAAATCGATTTAAGTAAAGTTCATTACATAAATAATGGTGTTGATCTCGACGATTTCAATCGATATAAGAATGAATTTGTTATAAAGGATGATGAACTTGAAGATGATAGCATTACGAAAGTCGTATATTTAGGTTCTATTAGGTTGGCTAATAATTTAAAAAGATTGATTGATGCTGCAGCATTGCTAAAAGGATATGATAACGTTAAATTTTTAATTTATGGAGATGGTGATGATCGTGATTTTTTAATAGAATATTGTGTTGAAAACGATATAACAAATGTTTCCTTTAAGGAAAAGTGGATTAAACCTCAATATGTTCCATATGTATTAACAAAGGCTTCCATAAATGTTTTAAATTATATGCCAGGCGATTTTGGTAAGTATGGAGGGAGTCAGAGTAAATTATTTCAATATTTAGCTGCAGGAAAACCAATTTGTTCTAATATTAATATGTCTTTTGACATTATAAATAAATATAATGTTGGTATTTCTAAAGAATTTAAATCTGATAAAGAATATGCAGATGCAATTCTTAGTCTTATAAAAATGGATAAGGTAGAATATAATTATATGTGTGATAGGGCTTTGATTGCTGCTAATGATTTTGATTATAAGTGTTTGACAAATAAAATGAAGACTTTAATTTAAATAGTTGATTATGAAGTTTGCAGAAAATATTTATCGCTCACCTTTTGGTAAGATTATGTCTTTGTTAGGACAATGTATAGCAAAGTTACAAAAACCATTTATGGTTTATGGATTTACTGATTTAGGAACTAATAAATTCAGAAAATTTACAAGGATAAGTAGCAATGTTACTATTATGAGCCCTGATAAACTTAGAATTGCAGATAATGTTTGGGTTTGGCATTATACTATTCTTGATGCGACAGAAGGGATAACTATTGATGAAGGAGCTCAAATTGGTGCTTGGGTAGGTATTTTTACTCATGGTAGTGAAAATTCAATACGATTATTGGGGAATGAATTTGTTAATATTCCAAATAAAGAAAGAAAAGGTTATACACGAGGATCAGTGTATATTGGCGCTTATAGTTTTATCGGAGCTAGGTCAATTGTATTACCTGGAGTAAAAATTGGGAAAGGATGTATTATCGCTGCAGGTTCTATTGTAAGTAAGGATGTTCCTGATTATTCGATTTATGTAGGACAAAATATTCTATCGCAAACAACAATTGATAAGGATGTCAAACATTTTAGATCGAATGATTATTCGGATACATATTATTGCAAAGAAGTTCTAGAACTAATACACGATAAACTAAAAGAAACAGGGGAGTTATAGTGTTTGGAAACGAAAATTGTTAAATGCAGAGAGTGCGATTGTGAAAAAATCGTAAATGTTCACTTAAAAGTTTTTAATGGTTTTTTTTTAACACTTTTAGGTAAACAGTTTCTTAGATCTTATTACAAAGCTGTTATTGCTCATTCTCTTGGAATAGTTTATTGTGCTGTAGATGAAGACAACAATTTTGTTGGTTTTGCTGTTGGGACGAAGAGTGCTAATGGGTTTCATAAGAAGTTGATGAAAAGAAATTTTTGTGCTTTTTTGTTACAAGGTGTGTGCATACTTTTTAAAAATCCATACTTTATTTTCCGATTAATTAAAAACCTAGATAAAAAATCTGATTATTCTGATGATGGAATGTATGCAGAACTATTATCTATTGGAGTACTACCTTCCTATGCTGGTGAAGGAATTGGGAAATTACTTATTAATGCCTTTGAGGGAGCAATTCGTAAGAATGGAATAGAGAGAGTTTCTCTTACTACAGATTATTATAATAATATTTCTGTAATAGAGTTTTATAAAAAGCGAGGATATGAAATTTTTTATGATTTCTATGCTTTCCCACAGAGAAGAATGTATCGGTTGATAAAAAGGTTAAATTAATTTCTATAAATTTGATTGATTGTTGTAGTTATGAAACTTGTAACAATAATAGGTGCTCGTCCTCAGTTTATCAAAGCCGCAGTTGTAAGTAGGGCTTTTCAAAAATCAAATCAGGTAGAGGAGGTTATAGTTCATACGGGGCAACATTTTGACACTAATATGTCGGATGTGTTTTTTGAGGAGATGAGCATACCAAAACCTAAATATAATCTGAATATTAATGGTCTTGGTCATGGTGCTATGACAGGTCAGATGCTCGAAAAAATAGAGGAGGTGTTGCTTGAAGAAAAACCAGATTGGGTTTTAGTATATGGCGATACTAATTCTACATTGGCAGGTGCAATTGCAGCAACTAAATTACATATAAAAGTTGCACATGTTGAGGCAGGTTTAAGATCTTTTAATATGAAAATGCCTGAAGAAGTTAATCGCATATTAACTGATAGAGTGAGTAATGTACTATTCTGTCCTACTGATCAGGCTGTAGATAACTTGTTGAAGGAAGGATATGCTAATATCGATGCTTATATTGTAAATATTGGTGATGTTATGCAGGATGCTGCAATGTTTTACTCTTCTAAGGCAAAAATAGGTAATCTTGAGATTCCTTCTGATTATATCCTTTGTACCATTCATAGAGCAGAGAATACAGATGATCCCCAAAGACTTAAAAGCATTATAGATGCTCTTAATAAGATATCTCAAAATACGGATATAGTTTTGCCACTTCACCCTCGAACTAGATTGAAGTTAGATGCGATAGGCTTTTCATTCGAAACCTCAAAAATTAAATTTATTGAGCCAGTAGGTTACCTTGAAATGGTTCATCTATTAAAAAATTGCAGTTTGGTAATGACCGATAGTGGTGGTTTGCAAAAAGAGGCATACTTTTTTAGCAAGTATTGCATAACTCTAAGGGATGAAACCGAATGGGTTGAATTGGTTAATAATGGATATAACTCTTTAGTAGGAAGTGATTATAATAAAATAATCAACGAAGTTGAGAGTCAGTTGAAATATGGTGATTTAGAAAAATCCGATTACCTGTACGGAAGAGGAGATGCTGGTGAAAAAATATTAGAAAAGTTGCTAGAATTTAATTCTTAGATAAGAGTTTAATACCAAAATACTTAAAATGAAGAATTTTGCACTAATTGGAGCAGCAGGTTTTATTGCACCTCGTCATTTAAAGGCAATGAAGGATACCGGGAATAATCTTATTGCTGCCTACGACGTATTTGATAGCGTGGGAATAATGGATAGCTTCTTTCCTGAATCGTCTTTTTTTACCGAATTTGAGCTATTCGATAGGCATCTCTCTAAAAATAAGGGGACAGATAAAGAGGTTGACTTTGTTTCGGTATGTACACCAAACTATTTGCACGACGCACATATTCGCTATGGCTTACGTTTAGGGGCTAATGTTATTTGCGAGAAGCCAATCGTACTAAACCCTTGGAATATTGATGCGCTAATGAATGTAGAAAAGGAAACTGGGCATAGGGTTTATAATGTGCTTCAGCTTCGTCTTCACAGTGCAATTAAAGCATTAAAAGAGCGTATTGATAGCGAAAAACGCGATACAAAGTACGATGTTGATCTTACCTACATTACCTCCAGAGGAAATTGGTATTATACCACATGGAAAGGAGATGTAAAGCGTAGTGGGGGGGTTGCTACCAATATTGGGGTTCACTTTTATGATATGCTTTCTTGGATATTCGGTAAAGTACAGCAAAATGTAGTTCATGTTAGCTCACATGATAGGGTGTCTGGATATCTTGAATTTGAAAAGGCCCGTGTAAGATACTTCTTAAGTATTAACTACGATACTTTACCAGAAGAAGTGAAGTTGGCAGGCAAAAGAACCTTTAGGTCTATGACCATAGAAGGTTCTGAGTTTGAATTTAGTGATGGATTTACAGAACTTCATACTGAAACCTATAAGGATATTCTTAGTGGTAATGGATTTGGGTTAAAAGAGGCAAGAACTGCAATAGAAATAGTCCATGATATTCGTCATGCTGAACCTCAGGGCTTAAAGGGGGATTATCATCCATTTGCTAAATTGGAATTAGCATCTCATCCTTTTGGTTGGTAAGAAAGTTATAAGAATTGAAAAACTTAATAAATAGAATAGCCCCTTTTATAAAGGGCGAAATAAGCATCAGTGAGATAGATAGAATTATCTATTCCACTGATGCTTCTGCTTATAGGGAAAAGCCTTTAGGTGTTGTATATCCAAAGGATGCTGAAGATTTATCTCAGATTATAAAATTTGCTGCTGAAAATAATTTATCATTAATACCCCGTGCTGCAGGCACCTCATTGGCGGGACAGGTTGTCGGGAATGGTATTATTGTCGATATTTCCAAGCATTTTACGTCAATATTGGAGATAAACAAAGATGAGCATTGGGTTCGGGTGCAACCAGGCGTTATTCTCGATGAGTTAAATCTTTCAGTAAAGGAAGAAGGCTTATTTTTTGGTCCTGAAACATCGACAGCCAATCGCTGTATGATTGGGGGGATGATCGGAAATAATTCTTGTGGTTCACATTCCATTGTATACGGTAGTACTCGCGACCATCTATTAGAGGTAAAAATGCTTTTAGCCGATGGTGCAGAGGTGCATTTTAAACCGATTTCGAAGACTGAATTTGACAAAAAGTTAGAATTAAAGGGGCTTGAAGGCGATATCTATCGAAAAGTATTTGCGATTTTATCGAGTGAGGAAAACCGAAAGGAGTTAAGGGAACAGTATCCGGAACCATCCTTAAAGCGTCGCAATTCAGGATATGCGCTTGATTTGTTAATGGATAACGAGATTTTTTGTGATAGCAGTGAAAAAATAAATATTTGTTCAATTATAGCAGGTTCTGAAGGCACTCTAGGCTTAATTACCGAGGCTAAGCTGAATCTAGTTCCTCTTCCTCCATCTGAAAAGGCTGTAATTTGTATTCATCTAGATAAGCTCGAAGAGGCTTTTCTTGCAAATCTTATAGCGCTAAAATATGGTCCAACAGCAGTAGAGCTAATGGACAAGAATATTCTCGATCTTACTAGGGATAATATTGAACAAAACCGCAATCGCTTCTTTATTGAAGGGGAACCTGCTGCAATACTAATAGTGGAGTTTGCGGAGTCTGCAAAAGATGATGTTGTAACAAAATATGAAGCTATTGTTGCAGAATTGAAGCAACATGGCTATGGTTATCATTTCCCAATAATTTGGGGAAATGATATCACCAGAGTTTGGAATTTACGTAAGGCAGGATTAGGCATTCTATCGAATATGAAGGGAGATGGAAAACCTGTTTCTGTAATAGAAGATACAGCAGTTGCTCCGGAAAGGCTTCCTGAATACATGGAAGACTTTAAAAAGGTGCTTGATAAATATGGTCTTGATTGTGTTTACCATGCTCATATAGGGAGTGGTGAATTGCATCTTCGTCCGATACTAAATTTAAAGGACCCTAAAGATGTGAAGTTATTTAGGGAGATCGCAACTGATGTTGCTCATTTGGTAAAGAAGCATCGTGGTTCATTAAGTGGAGAACATGGTGATGGTCGTCTTCGAGGCGAATTTATACCTATCATGGTTGGTGAGCGTTGCTACCAAATGATGAAAGAAATAAAAAAGACATTTGATTCTCAAAATATATTCAATCCTAATAAAATTGTAGATACACCCTCGATGAATACGCATCTTCGTTATCCTATTGGTGTTAAGGAGAAGGTGTTTGATACAATATTCGATTATTCTGATTCGGATGGTCTGCTCAGAGCCATAGAACGTTGTAATGGTTCTGGAGATTGTCGAAAGACAATACTTGCTGGAGGTACAATGTGCCCGAGTTATATGGCTACTAAGGATGAGGGTAAGACTACTCGGGCTCGTGCCAATATGCTTCGCGAAATTCTTACTCATAGTTCTAAACCCTTTGAGAGTAGAGAATTGTATGAGGTATTAGATTTATGTTTATCGTGCAAAGGCTGTAAGTCAGAATGTCCTTCAAATGTAGATATGGCAAAGCTTAAGGCTGAGTTCCTACAGCACTATTACGATGCCAATGGTATTCCTTTACGTTCTCGTTTGGTTGCCTATATTACCTATATATACAAGGTGGGTAGTATAGTTCCTAGCATTACCAATTTCGTTATGGGAACAAAGGCTATTGCAAAGCCAATACAACGCATGTTAGGTTTTAGTGATAAGCGTACCCTTCCTTTATTATATAAAACAACGTTAAGGAGTTGGTTTAGAAGTACCAATTTATCAAATCCAAACAAAAAGGGTAAGGTTATTTTCTTTAATGATGAATTTACTAACTACAATGATGTAGAAGTAGGAATTAAAGCTATCCTTTTATTGCAGCATTTAGAATATGAGGTGATAATACCTAACCATTATGAGAGTGGTCGTACCTTTATTTCAAAGGGACTTATACGAACTGCAAAGCTAATCGCTAATAGAAATATTGAATTGTTAAGTCCATTAGTTAATGAATGGACCCCTTTGGTTGGTATAGAACCATCGGCTTTACTTTCATTTAGAGATGAATATCCAGATTTGTCTTTACCCGAAAATAGAGAAAAATCAAAAAATCTTGCTCGTAACGCATTTCTGATTGATGAATTTCTAATGCATGAGATGCAGAAGGGAAACATTGTAAAAGAACAATTCACTGATGAGGCATATGAAATTCATTTCCATGGGCATTGTCAGCAAAAATCTATAGCAACAACTGTGGCCACTAAGTTTGTTCTTAGTTTTCCTGTAAATTACAAAGTTCAAGAATTGAAGACGGGATGCTGTGGTATGGCAGGTTCTTTTGGTTATGAAAAAGAGCACTATAACCTCTCTATGGCTATTGGGGAGTTGGTTCTTTTTCCTGCAGTTCGTAAAGCTGCTGCTAACGTAGTAATTGCAGCACCAGGCACAAGTTGTCGTCATCATATAAAGGATGGTACAGGTAGATCTGCTGTGCATCCAATAGAAGTATTATATGAAGCACTTAAAAAATAAAGATATATGAAAATTCCATTTTCACTTCCGGTCATCGATGATGATGTTGTAAAAGAGATGCAAGATACTTTAACCAATACAGGTTGGTTAACAACGGGGCCAAAAGCAAGGGCACTTGAGGAAGAAATTAAAAAGTTTTGTAATGCTAGCGAGGTGCTTTGCGTTAACTCTTGGACTTCTGGTGCAATGCTTATGCTCCGTTGGTTTGGGGTTGGCTATGGCGATGAAGTAATTATTCCAGCCTATACCTATAGTGCAACAGCTCTTTGTGCATTGAATATGGGGGCAACGCCTGTGATGGTTGATGTTAAGGACGATTTTACAATTGATGAATCGAAGTTAAAGTCTGCCATTACTTCTAAAACAAAGGCAATCCTCCCTGTTGATATTGGCGGTTGGCCTTGCGATTATATTGCAATAAAAAGAGTGCTAGAGGATAAAGAAATAAAATGCCTATTTGCACCTTCGAATCCTACTCAAGAAAAGTTGGGCAGAATACTTGTTATTTCGGATGCGGCTCACTCTTTAGGTGCAACCTTCGATGGTGTTGAAAGTGGGCTTCTTTCGGATGTAACTGTATTTTCTCTTCATTCTGTAAAGAATATTACAACAGGAGAGGGAGGAGCTATAGTCTTAAATCTTCCAAAACAATTCGATCAGGCTAACGAATTGACATATTTAAGGGCTCTTTCACTGAATGGTCAAAATAAAAGTGCATTCGAAAAGAATCAGCCTGGAGCATGGCGATATGATATTATTGATCAAGGATTAAAGGTTAATATGCCTGATCTTTGTGCTACGGTAGGTCTTTCGCAAATGAGAAGATATAGAAGCACTTTATTACCTGAACGAAAAGAGATTTTCAACTATTATGTTGAAAAATTATCCCAATACGATTGGGCTATTATCCCTCCGCATAAAGATAATATAAGGGAATCTTCTTATCATCTTTTTCTGCTAAGAGTAAAGAATTTTTCGGAGGAACAACGTGATAGAATGATACAAATCATTAGTGAAAGTGGTGTGGGTGTAAATGTTCACTACATCCCAATGGCTATGCTTACATTGTTCAAGTCAAGGGGATATGAGATAAGTAACTACCCTCAAACGTATGAGCTCTATAAGAATGAAATATCATTACCTATCTATAATGGTCTTACAAAAGAGCAATTAGATATAGTAATAGCAGCTGTTGTTGATGCGTATAATAAAGTAATCTAATAGCAATGATAAACGTTAGCAAGTTTATATCCGAAAACATCACGAAAAGAGATCGTAGTATGTTTTTGGCAGATCTTGAAAAAAATCACGATCTGCTTATAAATGAAATTAAGGATAAATCTGTATTGGTAATTGGTGGTGCTGGAACTATTGGATCATCATATATCCGTGCCTTACTAAAATATGAACCATCGAAACTTTATGTTTTTGATGTAAACGAGAACGGACTAACTGAGCTTACTCGCGATCTTCGCAGCACTTATGGCTTGAAGGTGCCTGATGACTATAAAACCTATCCAATTAACTTCTCAGATCCTATCTTTGAAAAGATATTCAGGAGGGAAGGACCATTTGATATTGTAGCCAATTTTGCTGCTCATAAGCATGTACGTAGTGAGAAGGATATTTATTCAGTTCAAGCGTTAATTGAGAATAATGTAATTAAGGCTCGGAGATTGCTTGATCTATTGGTGGAGTTTCCTCCAAAGCATTTCTTCTGTGTTTCTACTGATAAAGCAGCTAATCCTGTTAATATAATGGGTGGCAGTAAGAAAATTATGGAAGAGGTTATAATGGCTTACTCCATAAAATATCCTATTACAACTGCACGTTTTGCCAATGTCGCTTTTTCGAATGGTAGCCTACTAGCTGGGTTTATTGATAGGTTAATGAAATCTCAGCCCTTTTCTTCACCATCGGATGTTAAGCGCTACTTCGTTTCCCCCGAGGAATCGGGACAAATTTGTTTAATGGCATGTGTTTTGGGTAAGAGTGGAGATATTTTCTTCCCAAAGTTGACCAACGAGCAGATGATGACCTTTTCTAATATTGCTGATAAGTTTCTTGTTTCGCTAGGTTATGAACCTGATTACTGCAAATCGGAAGAAGAAGCACGCAAAAAGGCATTAGATTTAAATGGCAAGATAAAAAAATACCCGGTTTATTACTTTAAATCTGACACATCAGGCGAAAAGTCGTTTGAAGAATTTTTTACAGAAGAGGAGATTGTGGATAATTCATCATTCAAGGCTCTTGGTATAGTGAAGAATGCTCCAAAAAGGAATTTTGAGGCAATAGACTCTATTATAGACGGCTTAAATACGGTATTTACTAAACCTGATTTAAAAAAGGAGGATGTTGTGGCAGAAATGTCAAAATTCCTTCCAAATTTTCATCATATTGAAACGGGTAAAAACCTAGACCAAAAAATGTAAATTGTGATGATGTGTTGCAGAATTTTATAATTCACGCATCACGCATCACGCATCACGCATAATATATGTATCTATTACTTAAGCGCCTTATAGATTTTATAGTAACATTTGTTGCTTTACTAGTATTGTCACCTATTTTGATACCTATTTGTATTGTACTTTTACTTACAGGTGAGCATGAAGTGTTCTACCTTCAAAAAAGAGTGGGATATAAAAACAAGCGTTTTCAAATATGGAAGTTTGCAACCATGTTAAAGAATAGTCCAAATATGGGGACTGGGAGTCTAACATTACGTGGTGATTCTCGTGTTTTACCAATGGGTAAATTCCTTCGTAAAACGAAGATTAACGAATTACCTCAAATAGTAAATGTGCTTATTGGGAATATGTCCTTAGTTGGTCCTCGTCCTCAAATGGAGGTTGACTTTTATAGATATTCAGAGCATATTCAGGAGATAATATATAATGCAAAACCAGGAATAACAGGCATTGGTTCTATTGTTTTTCGAGACGAAGAGAAAATACTAAGCGAATCAATGATGGATGCAACAGAATGCTATATTAAGCAGATTGCACCATATAAAGGTAAGCTGGAAGAGTGGTATTTAGAGAATAGATCGCTATATGTTGATCTTGTATTGATATTCTTAACCGCGTGGGTAATTGTATTTCCCGAAAGTAATTTGCAGTATAAGTTGCTAAGTAATTTGCCGGATAAACCGAAGTTTTACTAAAAAAATTAAATATTATGGATATATTAATCACAGGTGCTGCTGGCTTTATCGGCGCTAATTTTGTAAAGTATATGCTTAAGAAGCATAACGATACAACCTTAATAATTCTAGATAAGCTTACCTATGCAGGAAATTTGGGAACCATAAAGGAGGAGTTAAAAGACCCTAGAGTGAAGTTTATTAAGGGAGATATTGGTAATGCAGAACTGGTAGGCCATTTGTTTGCAGAATACAATATCGACTATGTGGTGAACTTTGCAGCTGAGAGCCATGTGGATAGGAGTATTACCCATCCACAAATATTTTTGGAGACCAATATATTGGGAACTCAGAACTTGTTGGAGTGCGCTAAGCGAGCATGGGGTACTGGTAAAGATGCAAATGGCTATCCTACCTATAAAGTAGATAAAAAGTTTCTACAAGTTTCTACCGATGAGGTTTATGGTTCGTTGAGTAAGGATTATACCGAGCCACAGGCACTGGTAATAGAGGATGAAGCTGTAAAGGCAGTAGTAAAAGGTCGTGATAATCTTCAGACCTATGGTAAAAAGTTTTTTACAGAAACAACGCCACTAGATCCTCGATCTCCCTATTCAGCCTCAAAAACAAGCGCCGATCTATTTGTTATTGCTTATCACGAAACCTACAAGTTTCCTATTAATATCACCCGTTGTTCTAACAACTATGGTCCATACCATTTCCCCGAGAAGCTAATACCTCTTATAATTAAGAATATTCTGGAAGGAAAGAAACTCCCAGTTTATGGAAAGGGTGATAACGTAAGGGATTGGCTATATGTAGAGGATCATGCAAAGGCTATAGATAATGTTCTTTTCAAGGGTAAGGTAGGCGAGATTTACAACGTTGGGGGGTTTAACGAGGAGCAGAACATCAATATTGTAAAACTTACCATCGATACTATTGCTCGCTTAATGTGTGAGGAGCCAAAGTATCAAAGTGTGCTTAAAACCGATCTTAGCAATATTAGCTACGATTTGATTACCTACGTGTCCGATCGTTTAGGGCACGATATGCGCTATGCTATCGACCCAAGCAAGATTGCCCGCGAGTTGGGATGGTATCCAGAAACCCCATTTACAGTTGGTATAGAGAAGACAATTCGTTGGTACCTCGAAAATCAGGATTGGGTAGAAGAAGTTGCCAGCGGAGATTACCAGAAGTACTATGAGCAGATGTACGGTAGTAGATAGTATCAAGATTCACGATAACAAGTATCAAGACGAAGAACATGAAAAATGAAATGATGAAAAATTGGGACATATCGCAAGTCTCCCCTCATGGTTTTCGCGTTTCGCGTTACTGATCATGATTTTCGACTCACTGTTCACGCATCACGAAATATATCTCAGTGACCTCTGTGTTTTCTGAGTATCTGTGTTGAAAAATCTAACATCTAACGTCTCAAATCTAATATCTATTTTATAATGAAAGGCATCGTTTTAGCAGGTGGTAGTACCCCGCAACACAATCAATATACAAGCAGCTGTTGCCTATTTTCGACAAACCTATGGTTTATTATCCAATATCAACGCTGATGTTGGCTGGTATTAAGGATATACTTATTATTTCTACGCCACAGGATACTCCCCATTTTCATAATTTACTTGGAGATGGTAGCCGTTTTGGTGTGAATTTTCAGTATAAGGTTCAGCCATCGCCTGATGGTTTGGCGCAGGCTTTTATTCTCGGTGAAGAATTTATTGGTGATGATGATGTTTGTCTTGTTCTTGGCGATAATATCTTCTACGGCTATGGCTTAAGCGGTATGCTACAGCGCAGCGTAGAGGTGGTGGGGAAGGAGCGTAAGAACGTAGTATTTGTCTACTACGTAAATGACCCAGAGCGTTACGGTGTAGTTGATTTCGACAGCACAGGTAAGGTGCTTAGCCTAGAGGAAAAGCCTAAAGAGCCTAAGAGTAACTATGCGGTTGTTGGTCTTTACTTCTATACTAACGATGTAGTAGAGGTTACAAAAAACGTAAAGCCATCAGCCCGTGGCGAATTAGAAATAACCTCGGTTAACTAGGAATTTCTTAATAGAGAAGAACTCAATGTTGAGTTGATGGGCCGTGGTTTTGCCTGGTTGGATACAGGTACTCACGAGAGCATGCTCGCCGCTAGCCAGTTTATTCACACCATCGAAAGCCGACAAGGATTAAAGATTGCCTGCTTGGAAGAAATTGCCTTTAAAAAAGGATATATTACTGCAGATAAGGTTCGCGAACTAGCAGCACCTATGGCAAAGAACCAGTATGGACAGTATTTGCTGAAATTAGTGAACAGAAGTTAGTGGGAGGTAATCATTTAATAGCAGAGTCTGGATTTGTAAATGTCTTTACTATGAAGAATGCAATAGTGGTTTTCACTACCAATCTTAAGATATAGAATGGCCCGAAATAGGGATGTAGTTAAACCTTTCGGATAAGGATTTAATACAGCCTAAGATAGTTTGCGCACAGTGTTATTAGAACGCTGATATTATAGATTGCACAGATATTCACAGAATGAGCCGCAATGTTGCGGCTCATTCTGTATGCTGTATATCCACAAATACGCACAAATATTCACGAATGGTTGGTTGTAGGTGTTTAGTTATTTGTGAAAATTAGTGCCCTACTTAGAGGTCTTGGTGGATAAATGACCTGCGGATATTAACCACAATGTTCTCAAAGGACAACACAAAGAACGCTATTCTAAGAATCTGTGCCTATCCGTTAAATCAGTAAAACAGAGCCCCGTTTTTTCATTTTTCATTTATATGAGTAGTTTTGTCAGTTGATTAGTTTTATTACGTTTTAGTGAGCGAATTTTTTCCTCACAAAAAGTTTATTTGAAATATGAGTAAAGTTGCATTAATCACCGGAGTTACAGGTCAAGATGGTGCCTATCTATCGGAATACCTATTAAAGAAAGGATACGTTGTACATGGCATTAAGCGTAGATCGTCGTTGTTTAATACCGATAGAATCGACCATATCTACCAGGATCCACATGTGGAGAATCGTAACTTTATCCTACACTATGGCGATTTGACCGATAGCATGAACATTACCCGTATCATTCAAGAGGTTCAGCCCGATGAGATATACAACCTTGCAGCAATGAGCCACGTGCATGTTAGCTTCGAGACTCCCGAATATGTAGGTAATGCCGATGGCTTAGGAACGCTTCGTATTTTAGAGGCTGTTCGCCTACTTGGATTGGCAAAAAAAACAAGAATATACCAGGCTTCTACTTCTGAGCTGTACGGTTTAGTTCAGGCGGTGCCTCAAAGCGAGTCTACTCCATTTTACCCCCGTTCGCCTTATGCTGTTGCAAAGCTTTACGGCTACTGGATTACGGTAAACTACCGCGAGGCATACAAGATGCATGCAAGCAATGGTATTCTCTTTAACCACGAGTCGCCAATACGTGGTGAAACCTTTGTTACCCGTAAGGTAACCCGTGCCATGAGCCGTATTGCGCTGGGTATGCAGGATAATATGTTTATGGGTAACCTTAGCTCGCAGCGCGACTGGGGGCATGCAAAGGATTACATTCGAGCAATGTACCTGATACTACAACAGGATGAACCTAGCGATTACGTTATTGCTACTGGAATAACCACCTCCATTCGCGAATTTATTAAGCTGGCTGGGAATGAAGTTGGCTTAACCATCGATTTTCGTGGCGAAGGCGCTAACGAAACTGGACATGTTGTTGCCGTAGACGAGGCTCTGTTTGTTGAGCGTGTTGGTGAAAAGTACCTAGAGGCAATGAAGCAGCGTATTGCTAATCAGGAGCAGGTTGTAGGTGTCGATCCTCAATACTTCCGTCCAACCGAGGTTGATTTGCTTATTGGCGATCCTACTAAATCTAAGACAGTACTTGGCTGGGAGCCAAAGTATGACTTAAAGGGATTAGTGGAAGATATGATGCAGTCAGATATCAAGCTTTTCAAGAAGGATGACTACCTTAAGGAAGGTGGATATCAGGTGATGAGCTACTTTGAGTAATAGATCACTAATTACACTAATTAAGGTGAATTGCGCGAATTTCTAAAAGGTATGGCAGATGTACTATACAAGGAGGTAAGCTACAAGATTATCGGCGCATGTATGAAGGTGTATCGTACGCTTGGGGCTGGATTTCTTGAGGCTGTATATCAGGCTGCTTTGGTAGAGGAGTTTGCGGCTCAAAATATACTGTTTAGTTCACAGGTGAAGTTGCCTGTTTTCTATGAGGGTGAAGTACTTGAAAAATATCATGTTGCAGACTTTATTTGCTACGATAAAATTGTAGTAGAAATTAAGTCTGCAACTTTCATTTCCGATCCTCATGAAAAACAGCTAATCAACTATCTTAAAGCAACAGGAAAGGAACTTGGTATGCTTGTAAATTTTGGAGCGAAGTCCCTACAATACAAGAGAGCCGTTAATTCGAAATAATTTTGTGTAATTCGTCATAATTCGTGAAATCAAAAATATAATGAAAAAGGAATCTAAAATATACGTTGCTGGTCATAAGGGGCTTGTGGGGTCTGCTATTTGGAAGAACTTGCTGGCTAAAGGTTATACGAATCTTATTGGCCGCATCTCTTCGGAACTCGATTTGCGCGATCAGAAAGCGGTTGAGGAATTTTTTGCTACAGAGAAGCCCGAGTATGTGTTTCTTGCAGCGGCTAAGGTTGGTGGAATTATGGCAAATAGTATTTACCGTGCCGATTTTATCTACCAGAATCTGCAGATACAGAATAATATCATTCACAATGCGTACGTACATGGTGTGAAGAAACTGCTATTCCTTGGTAGCACCTGTATATACCCTCGCGATGCTCAGCAACCCATGAAGGAAGCCGAACTGCTGACATCACCATTGGAGTATACCAACGAACCCTATGCCATTGCAAAGATTGCAGGCATAAAGATGTGCGAGAGCTACAATCTGCAGTACGGAACCAACTATATAGCGGTAATGCCAACCAACCTATACGGTCCGAACGACAACTTCGATTTGGAGAAGTCGCACGTGCTGCCCGCTATGATTCGTAAAATGCACCTCGGTAAGTGTCTTTTCGATAACAACTGGGATGCATTGCGCGAAGACCTGAACAGACGTCCAGTTGAAGGTGTAAACGGTAGCTCTTCTGAGCAGGAAATCCTTACCATCCTAGATAAGTATGGGATTAAGCACTCGAATGGATGCACCGTAGAACTATGGGGAACTGGAGCTCCTTTGAGAGAGTTTCTTTGGAGTGAGGAGATGGCTGATGCTAGCGTTTTCTGTATGGAGAATGTCAATTTCGACGATTTAGTTCGTGAAATTCGCACTAGCTCGCCCAATTCGCAGGAAATACGAAACACGCACATCAACATAGGAACTGGGAAGGAGATTACAATTAAAAAATTGGCCTACCGCATAAGGGAGGTTGTGGGCTTTGGTGGTCAGATTGCCTTTAACTCCGATAAGCCCGATGGAACCATGCGTAAACTTACCGATCCATCTAAGCTGCATTCCTTGGGCTGGCATCACAAGATAGAGATTGAGGATGGCGTTAAGATGATGTACGATTGGTATATCTCTTAATCCGTAATTTGCCAGTAGATACTATACTATATGAGCGCCTTTGGTTTACATGGGCGCTTCTATTTTTGCTATCTTTGCTTCTCAGTTATTTTGTTATAAGTAAAAAATTATTGCTATGCAATTAACCGTATTCATAATGGCGGGAGGTTCGGGCGAGCGCTTTTGGCCGCTCTCGACTCGCGAAAAACCTAAGCAGCTTCTTAAGCTAGTAGACGAGAATCGCAGCCTTATTCGTATGACTGTCGATCGTATTCTTCCGATAGTTCCAGCCGAGCGTATTTTTATTGGCACCAATGCCATTCAAGCAAAAGGAATTGCCGAGGAGTTGCCTATGCTACCTACGGAGAATATCATTATTGAGCCCCTTTTTAAGGATACTGCCGCAGCAATCGGGTTTGGTTCTGTGGTAATTGGCGAGAAGTATCCCGATGCCACGATGGTGGTGCTGGCGTCCGATCATCTTATAAAGAATGAGGAGAATTTCTGTAAGCGTATTCTTACCGCTGCCGAGGTTGCTGAAGGGAAAGATGCAATTGTAACGCTGGGTATCAAGCCTAACAAGCCTGAAACGGGCTATGGATATCTTGAAACCGAGGAGTGCTATATAGGAGAGCCTACCCGTGTGGTTCGCTTCTGGGAAAAGCCTAACCTACATCGAGCCGAGGAGTATGTGGCATCGGGAAGATACCTGTGGAATAGCGGCATGTTCATCTTTGGTATAAACACCATGATGGGCGCATTCGAAAAGTACCTGCCCAAGCATGCTGCAACGTTGGAGAAGATAAGCAAACTGGGCGAAGCCAAGCGCGATCATACCAGTAAGGAGTTGAATGACCTCTTTGCTACCTTCGAAAAGATCTCCATCGACTTTGGTATTATGGAGAAGTTTGATAACACATTCGTAATTCCTGTAGACTTTGGATGGAACGATATTGGCAGCTACCCAGCTCTCGACGAAGTGTTCGAGAAGAATGATCAGGGGTCTGTTGTTCGGGGAAGTCGAGTAGTAGAGGTTAGCGCAGGCAATAACATTATCCTTGGTCAAGAAGGAAAGGTGATTGCCGCTCTAGGTGTTAAGGATTTGGTTATTGTTGATACTAAAGATCAGCTGCTTATTTGTAGTAAGGCTGATGCCCAAAACATAAAGAAAGTATTGGAGATTCTGAATAAGTAGAGAGAAGTGAGTCGGGGTTTGAAAACAGGGAACAAGTGAAGAGGGATCCGTCGGGTGAAATTTTTCATCTTTTCATCTTTCATGTTCTCATTATCCCAGTCTTGATTCTTTAAAGACATATAGACGAGCGCTGCTGACGTAATTTCGGTGGCGCTTCTTATTTGAATCTTACAGTACAATTCTCTTCAGGATGGTCTAAAAACTAACCAGGACAACCGCATTTAGGATTTCCTCTAAAACACGGATGCACAGAAACACAGAGTAGCACAGAGCAATATCAGGATATGCCATCTGATGCTTGTAGGTGGATGAAAAATCGCTGATATAGCAACGTTCCCTTGCCTGTTATCTAGGCAGAATAAGCCGTAAAACACGAATAGTAAAAGCCACAGAGTAAAGGATCAAAGCTAGAAAAGATTACACTCTGTGAACTCTGAGCCTCAGTGCCTCTGTGTTTTTGTTAGTTTTAAATGCGTTTGCCTTGAAAATCTAACGTCTAGAATCAAACCTCTAAACCAATTTTTCTACCTTTACCGATCGAATTTAAAACCTAGTACAATTGTCAAGTCGTAAATCGTGGGTTAAGGCTGCGCGTCTGCGGACACTACCCTTAGCCCTATCCAGCATTATCTTAGGGGGAGCATTGGCTGCATTCGAATTTCATGCAAGGTGGGATATTCTAGCGCTGTCGCTTGTTACTGCCCTCTTTTTACAGATACTATCGAACTTTGCCAACGATTACGGCGATTCGGAGAAGGGAACCGATAACCAGCATAGGGTAGGACCTAAGCGTACCATTCAAAGCGGAGAGATAACTCCAGCCCAAATGCGCAGGGCAATGGTTGTAATGGCGCTGTTGGCATTAGCATCTGGTTTGACGCTGGTGTTTGTGGGTACAATGGGCATTGCCATCTGGGGAATAGCTCTATTTATCGTATTAGGCTTGTGCTGCATTGCTGCAGCCGTAAAGTACACGGTTGGCGAAAAGGCATACGGCTATCGCGGATTGGGCGATCTCTTCGTATTTATATTTTTCGGGCTTACAGGAGTAGTTGGAACCTACTTCCTTAGCACCCAGCAGGTGTTTTTGGGAGCTTGGCTTTTAGGTTCGTCAGTTGGACTATTTAGCGTTGGGGTGCTAAACCTAAATAACATGCGCGATATAGCTAACGATCGTAACTCAGGAAAACTAACTCTACCTGTTCGGATGGGCTTTAAGAAGGCTAAGATTTATCATATTTGTCTTATAGGCGGAGGATTGCTCTTCGCTTTGGTACATACTATAGCTTACTACCAGTGCTGCTGGATGCTGCTTCCTTACCTTTCTATCGTTCTTTTTATTCGCGATCTTAAAGAGATAATACTGGTTAAGGATCCCGTATTGCTCGATCCCTACCTAAAGAAGCTGTCGCTATCGACACTTGCATTTGTGCTGCTGTATAGTGCAGGCTTATATTTGTCGATGATTTAACTGGTGAGCAGTTAGACGCAAGATGCAAGATTCAAGACACAAGATGTAGGATATGCCGGATTCGCAGTGTAAATCTTGACTCCTTCACTTTGTCTTACATCTGATATCTCAAATCTAATATCTAAAAAATGAACGCAACCGTAGTTCCATATACACTCCAGTTTGCACGTCCTGCAGGAACTTCGCGAGGGGTGTATAACATTCGTAAGTCGTGGTTTATTGTTTTGCGCGATGGCGATAGGGTAGGAGTCGGAGAGTGTGCTCCGCTGCCAAACCTCAGCTGCGACGATTTGCCCAACTACGAGGAGCTAATCGGCCATTTTTGCCGGATTGTCGAACGTGATGGCGGGATTGACTTGGAGGAGCTTCGGCAATATCCATCTATCCTTTTTGGTTTTGAAACAGCACTTCGCGACTTGCAATCTGCGAATCATATTTTTTGGGATACGCCTTTTGTGAGAGGCGAACAGGGAATAACCATCAATGGGCTTATCTGGATGGGTACGCACGAGTACATGCTTCAGCAGATCGGCGAGAAGGTGGAGAAGGGCTTTCGCTGCCTTAAGCTAAAGGTGGGGGCTATTGATTTCGACGAGGAGCTAGATCTGGTTAAGCGGATACGGCAGCGGTTTGCTCCTGGCGATTTGGAGATACGCCTAGATGCCAACGGTGGCTTTACGCCTGCAAATGCGCTTGCAAGATTGTCAGACTTTGCTAAGCACATCATTCATTCCATCGAACAGCCGATACGTGCAGGGCAGATTGCCGAAATGGCCTGTTTGGCAGGTAAGTCTCCCATCCCAATAGCCCTCGACGAGGAGCTTATTGGCGTAAATACCCCATCTCAGAAACAGCTGCTGCTCGACGAGGTTAATCCTCACTATATAATACTTAAGCCGAGCCTTCACGGAGGACTCATAGGCGCGCAGGAGTGGATCAATCTTGCATCAGAAAAAGGAATTGGGTGGTGGATAACCTCAGCGCTAGAGTCAAATGTTGGGCTAAATGCAATTGCCCAGTGGTGTGCATCGCTTGGGGTTGTTGTACCTCAAGGATTGGGCACGGGCATGCTTTTTACCAATAACATTGCTTCACCCTTATACATCAATGGGCAGAAGTTGATGTACCGAAATGGGGGAGAGTGGAAGTTGGATGGGATTGTGGAGTAGCGAGAAGGCTGCTCGTATTCTCAAGTCACATTTAGCATATCTCATCCTCACGTCTTAATCGCAAATCGAATACTATGAACCATACGTTAACGTTAAGCGGACAAGCATACAGCAGGGACGAACTTCTAGGAATGGCATTGGAGGGCGCAGAATCTCCCAAGGAATATCTTCGTCTCTTTTGGAACTTTATTGCCGATTGGCTGGATGGCAACGATTACGTAGAGGTTTCAACCTCTGGTTCTACAGGAAAGCCAAAAAGAATCCGGGTGCTAAAGCAGCACATGGTAAACAGCGCCCGCATGACCTGCGAGGCGTTAGATCTTCATGCCGGAGATAGTGCATTGCTTTGCCTATCGACGGGGTACATTGCAGGTAAAATGATGGTGGTGCGTGCCATGGTTGCTGGTCTCGATTTAACGGTGGTAGAGCCTAGCGGTACCCCCTGTATCGATAAGGATTATACCTTTTGCGCAATGGTTCCCATGCAGGTGTTCAACCTTGCATCGTCGGGGCAGCTCGTCTTTTCTCTTAACCGCATTAGCAAGCTTATTATTGGAAGTGGGGCTGTCTCGTCAACGCTAAAAAAAATGGTAGAGCCGCTTACCGTTACCTGCTACTCCACCTATGGAATGACCGAAACCGTATCGCACATTGCGCTGCACCGGCTAAATGGCAGTAGTAGGCAGCATGCCTACTATCCGATGCCTAACGTGGCTGTAAGCCTTAACGACAAAGGCTGTTTGGTGATTGATGCGCCTCTTGTTGCTAGCTCGAGGTTGGAAACGCACGACATCGCAGAGATTAACCCCGATGGCTCGTTTAGGATACTCGGTAGGCTCGATAACATCATTAATACAGGGGGCGTAAAGATATCGCCCGAGGTGGTGGAGGCCAAGCTAAGCGGTTGCTCGCATCTTCCCTTTGCCATTTCTTCTTTACCCGATCAGCGGTTGGGCGAAATGGTGGTGCTGGTGGTAGAGGGCGCCGAAGATTTCATCCTTAACTACAAGGATATCCTATTACCCTACGAAATGCCCAAGATGGTTGTTCATGTGGGCAAAATCCCGCTTACGCCTACGGGTAAGGTCGACAGGATTGCCCTTCGTAAGCTTATATCAGCACAAAAGATATAGGTACTTAGTAAAAAAAAATAGATATACAATACCTGCAATTGCTTGCAGAAAAGAAAAATGGGCGTACTTTTGTCCTCGGAGAGGTGGCAGAGTGGTCGATTGCGGCGGTCTTGAAAACCGTTGAGGGTCAAACCTCCGGGGGTTCGAATCCCTCCCTCTCCGCAGACCACAACATCAAAGTACAACAAAACCCTGTAAATCGAATGATTTACAGGGTTTTGTGTTTTAACCCCTTTCTAATATTTCACCCCAATTCCCAAATAAAAAGATACCAATTCGGTGAACTCCCCCTTTTCACACCCTAAACAGTTCACCGATCTGACCCTATGCTATTGTACTATTGCCGTTTATATCGTAAAATTTGGGCTGTTTTAGTTCGATTTATGGTCATTCACTACTATTTTTAGCTTGTCAAACAAAAACATGTAAGGATCATGACACAAAAACAGCCAATTGCCGTGCTCTTCTACATTCGTAAAGCCAAGAGCACCAAAAGTAGGATGGCGCCCATCTACATGCGCATCACCGTTAACGGCAAAAGAGCCGAGATCTCCCTTCAGCGTGACGTAGAGATTAGCAAGTGGAACTCTGCAGCCGGAATGGTAACCGGTAGCAGCGAAGCCGCTAAATCCCTCAACCAGTACATCACCTACTGGAAGCAGCGAACCTACGATGCGCAGGAGTCGCTCATCAAGGATGACAAGCTGACTACCGCAGCGGCCATCAAGCAGCTGCTAACGGGAGGTTCAGTGACTCAGAAAACGCTTATGGAGGTGTTCACCTTCCACAACGACAGGCTTAAGGAGCGCGTTGGGGTAGACCATGCCGCCGCCACCCTTACCCGCTACCAAACCACCAAGGACCACGTGCTCGAGTTCATGCAGGCCAAGTACGGCTCCAGCGACATCTACCTTTCCCACCTGGGCAAAGGGTTTGCCGCCGACTTCTACCACTACCTCATAACCGTTCGTAATTGCAACACCAACACCTCCGCCAAGTACGTCAAAAACCTCAAGCGAATCACCCGCTTTGCCCTCCTCAACGAGTGGATAGACCGAGATCCCTTCATGGGATTCTCCCCAGCGGTTAAGCCCGTTGAGCGCGGCTACCTTACCATGGAGGAGCTGGAGCTCATCGAGGACAAGAAGATGGTTTCCCCCAGGCTCGAGCAGGTGAAGGACCTCTTCATCTTTGCCTGCTACACCGGGCTAGCCTACATCGACGTAGCCAACCTCAAACCCGAAAACATCTCCAAGGGCATCAACGGCTCCCTCTGGATTAACACCCACCGCCAGAAGACCAACGTTCCCTCCAACATCCCGCTGCTCACAAAGGCAGCAGAAATTATAGAGAAATACCGCAACCATCCGCAGACGGTTACCTCCGGCAGGCTGCTGCCCGTGCTCAGCAACCAGAAGCTCAACGCCTACCTCAAGGAGATCGGCGACGTGTGCGGCATCACCAAAAAACTCACCTTTCACCTAGCCCGCCACACCTTCGCCACCACCATTACCCTAACCAACGGCGTGTCCATCGAGTCGGTCAGCGCCATGCTCGGCCACACCAACATCAAGACCACCCAAATCTACGCCAAGGTGGTGCAGAAAAAGGTGGCAGAGGACATGGAAATGCTGGCACGAAAGCTTAGCGCTCATGGCAGAAGCAACGTAGCCAAAAAGTCAAAGAATTAACCCTATAAGCCTTAGTCTAACCGAAATTGATACACTATGAATACCTTTCTTGACCAAAAATGTAAGGAGCTAAAAACGGAGATGAGCCGGGAGGATCTTCAGGATGGCATTGCGATGGAGGCCCATCAGCAAGCGCTAAGCTTTGCGGTGGGCATACTCTTAGAAGTTAACACCTACCTGCGCACCCATCCCTTTCCCAACACCGAATCCGAAATCGCCTTCTACAAGTATACCTGCCCGTACATGCTATCCGAGATCTTCTTTCACCAGCAGGTGCTCAACCACATCTCCCAAAAGCAGTACTGCGGCGACAGCTCCACCTATAAGGCGCACTGCAAGCGAACGCTCACTTCTATCAAGTCCTTTCTTAATACCCATAACGAGTTGCTCTGCTACAGGACATCGGGCCACACCAACCTCGATACGGTGTACTTTCTGAGCACCTCCAAGCAGCAGCCGAAGCTTTTCGAGGAGGCGCTCTTCTTTTTGGGTAGCGCATCCATCAACGGCAACTCGGTCATCGTTGGCAAGGGAATTGCCTTTGTTCGGGTTAAATTGCTGCTAAAACAGGAGCTCAGCAGGCTTGAAAATCCTAAAATTTATACCGATGTATTACCGAGTCGGCAATTTTCTGCGGAGCTGTCATGGACGAGCCCCAAGGTGAACCTGGTGGAGCTGGCCTACGCCCTCCATGCGGAAGGCTGCATAAACAAAGGTGGCTGCGATATTTCTCAAATAATGAGCGTTTTAGAGGCCGCCTTTAACGTCGATGTGGGGAACTACTACGATAGCTACTCCAGCATCAAGCAGCGGAGGAATCCGACGCAGTTCATCGGCCGCCTGCAGGAGAAGCTGAACCAAAAAGTTGAGGAAAGCCTAAGCGTGTAAAAATTATATTTTATAACGTATAGATATGCAGATAAATACAGAGTCTTAAGAAAAATATTTTTACCGACTAGGTAACACATCGGTAAAAAATTCATTTCACCCTTTTCAACTTTACCCCATAACCAAAACACTAAAAGTTATGGGACAGAACACTACTACACCTATTCAACCGTTACAGCGGCTCAGCCGCGATCAAATTGCCACCACCGGCGATCTTTTAGCCCTCAAAAATGAGCTAATCGAGGAGATTAAGGATCTACTAAAGGTTAGGCAAAATTCACCGCAAAAACCATGGCTAAAATCGGCGGACGTTCGCCGTATGCTCAGCATCTCCGACGGCACCCTGCAAACGCTCCGCATCAACGGTACCATTCCCTACACCAAGATCGGTGGCGCCATCTACTACGCCTACGAGGATATCGTGAAGCTCATGGAGGAGAACCGCATCCATAACCGCTAAGGCCATGCTCCAGAATCAGCTATTGGGATTTTTCGAGAGGTTTGATACCGATCTAAGGCTAACGCCCTTTCACATCAGCCTCTACCTGGCGCTGCTGCACCAGTGGCAGCGCTCCTCCTTTGCCGGGCAGCTCATCCTCAACAAAAAGGCCTTGCAGCAGCATAGCCGTATCGGTTCGCCCCATACGCTCTACCGCTGTCTGAAGGAGCTCTCCATGTGGGGGTACATCGCCTACTCAGCAAGCAAGAATCCAGCTTTAGGCTCCTCCATCACCATACATCGCTTAACGCCCAAGGCTAGCGGCAGTGGAGAACCTGCTGGCACCAATGCGGCTGAACGTAAATCCAGGATTCCTCCTGAGCAGGCCGCTGTTGCCGACTACTTCAGGGAGATGGGGTACCCTTCGCTTGAAGCGCAGAAGTTCTTTAACCACTTCCAGTCCAACGGCTGGAAGGTTGGAGGAAAAGCGCCCATGCGCGACTGGCAGGCAGCCGCCAGAAATTGGATGATCAACAGCCAAAGCTTTACAAAAACGCCAACGCAGCAGCCGCTAAACCTTTCCACGCCCAAGTCTTATGATGAACCCCTTTAGCAAGTCAGCTTTGCCTTATTCGACGTGGTGCAAAAATGCACTACGCTGGTGCAAAAATGCACCACGATCGATGCAGATATGCACCACGATTGGTGCAAAAATGCACCGACGTGATGCAGATATGCACCACGTTAAACGCTTGTAAAATGCAGATATATTGCAACATACAACAATGTGACGCATTTATGCACCAGCAAAACGCCACTATATATAATATATTATATAGTATATATATTATTATATATTATTTGTTTGTAGTGGTTTTGCTCGGTTCGTACACCTTTGTTTCAAACAATCCTGTTTCAACAAATCGATCTCTGTCATTACCAACTTTGGTATTTCCACTATTCCCTTCTCACCACTCCCTATTCCCAAGTTTTTCATTTTTCATTTCACAGCCATGAACCTCACTCAAACCTACCAATTCCTGGAGTCTCGTGGCAAGGCCACCCTCAACCCCAGCTTCAAAATCTACCAGGAGGATCACGAACTATTCCTAAAGCTGCTGGCCTACTTCACCAACAACCAGCAGGCTTGCCAGAAGTACACCATTTCGCCCCGTAAAGGGATAATGCTGTCCGGCCCTGTCGGATGTGGAAAAACAAGCCTTATGCGACTTTTCAACACGCTTTTGCTACCCCAGTACAAGTACCAGGTGAAGCCCTGTCGAGATATCAGCTTCGAGTTCAACCGCGATGGCTACTCAGTAATCCACAAGTACAGCACCAACTCCTATAACCGTGGCCAGCACAAGATCTACTGCTTCGACGACCTCGGTACCGAAAACCACCTCAAGTTCTACGGCGTGGAGTGCAACGTCATGGCCGAAATCCTGCTATCCCGCTACGACCAATTTTGCCTTCAAGGTCTAACAACCCATCTAACCACCAACCTCAACAGCATTGACATCGAGGAGCAGTACGGCAAGCGCGTTCGTTCCCGTATGCGCGAAATGTTTAACCTGCTGGCGTTTGATGTTAATTCAAAGGACAAACGAGTATAATACAAATTGAACGCATATTGGTTTCAATAGCCCAATAGAGTGTATAGTTTCTTAATTTAATAGCCTATATTGATTTGGAGTATAACCTGTTTCGTTTTTAAACATACGACTAAAGTGCTGTGAATGCTTGAAACCTAACTCATAGGCTATCTCACCTATAGATTTGCTTGTATCAAATACTCTCTCCTTGGCAATATCAATTAATTTCAATTGAATATACTCTTGAGCGGATTTACCAGTTTCCTTCTTTATTAAATCCCCAAAATAGTTTGCAGATAGGTGAATCTTTTCTGCACAATATTTTACAGTTGGCAACCCTAATCTTTGGGGTATTTCTGAACTAAAATATTCATTTAGCAAGTTCTCAAACTTTTGCAAGATATCTTTATTAACATTACTTCGAGTAATGAACTGACGATCGTAAAAGCGCATGCAATAATTAAGCAACAGTTCTATATTGTTTGCAATAAGCGTTTTACTGTGCGTGTCTATTGATTGCCTTAGTTCATAATCGATTTTAAGAAGGCAGTCGATAATGATTTGCCTTTCTTTTTCTGATAGGTGGAGCGCTTCATTTACCTCGTAAGAGAAGAATGAGTAATTCTTAATGTTATGACCTAACGAAGTTCCACGAATTAAATCAGGATGAAATAGTAAAGCCCAACCTTTGGGTTCTACTATGTCATTGCTGTTAATGCCTACAACCTGTCCTGGAGCTACAAAAACCAAAGTTCCTTCTTGATAATCATAGTAGTTACATCCATATTTAAGTTCTCCGCATTTTACATCCTTCAAAAACACACAGTAAAATCCAAAGTTTATGCGTAAACTCTTGGTAGGGTTTGCCTTCGACATATCAACTACACTAACCAATGGATGGAGCGTCTCAACTCCTCTCATCGAGTTGTACTGACTAATATTATCCAATTTAAGAATATCGTCCATAGTGGCATTTTTAAAAGGTACAGCACAAATTTAGTCCTTATTTTATAGCTAGTTATAGTCAATTTAAAGAATCCGTAATTGAGGTAAAAGAATCCGTAATCTGTATACAGTACAATTGTGCTAGTCTGCTCAACTTTGCACTGGAATAGGTCTACAAATTTAATTGATGCAATTATGAAGAGACGAAAACTTGGAAGTAGCGACTTAGAGGTGTCTGCCATTGGATTTGGCTGTATGGGGCTAAACTTTGCTTACAGCCACAAACTTGAAAAAACGGAGAGCATTAAATTAATTAGGGCTGCTTTTGAAAATGGAGTAACCTTATTTGACACCGCTGAGATGTATGGTCCCTACACGAACGAGGAGTTGGTCGGTGAAGCATTAGCTCCATTTCGTGATCAGGTCGTCATCGCTTCTAAATTCGGCATTAAATTCGATGATGGGAAACAGGTACAGGATAGTTCTCCTGCACAGATCAGAAAATCAGTTGAAGGATCTTTAAAACGTCTAAATACGGATGTCATTGATCTGTACTACCAGCACAGGGTTGATATAAATACTCCAATCGAAATTGTTGCAGAGACTATAAAAGAACTTGTAAAGGAGGGAAAGATAAAGCACTGGGGGCTTTCGGAAGCTGGCGTAAACACCATACGTAGGGCTCATGCTGTTCATCCAATAGCTGCCGTTCAAAGTGAATATTCCTTGTGGTGGCGTCGACCTGAAGAACAGCTTATTCCTACCTTAGAAGAGTTAGGAATAAGTTTGGTTCCTTTCAGCCCTCTAGGTAAAGGTTTTCTTACTGGAAAAATTGGCACTGACGCTAAGTTTGAAAGCGGAGATTTCAGGAGTATCGTTCCCAGATTTACACCAAACAACCTCGAAGCAAACCAAGGTTTAGTTAATCTTCTCTTTGCTTTCTCCCAACAGAAGGGAGTTACACCTGCGCAAATAGCGCTTGCCTGGCTACTTGCACAAAAACCATTCATTGTTCCAATTCCTGGAACAACAAAACTGCACCGCCTAATAGAAAATACCATTGCTGCAAATGTAGTGCTTTCTTCGAATGAGTTAGCCGAGATACATTCAGCCTTAGCGAACATAAAGATCGCTGGTGAGCGTTATCCTGAAGAACTTGAAAAACGAACAAATCTATAGTGACATGAAAATCAAATTTATTTTAGTAGCATTAGCGGGTATGCTAATGGTTTACTCAGGAGCAGAAGCCCAATCCAATACCAAATCAAAGAGAGTCTTAGTTGCATACTTTTCTCATAGCGGGAATACTCGTGTTATTGCCCAATATATTCAGGAAATTAGTGGCGGAGATCTTTTCGAAATAGTTCCTGTCAAGCAATACCCAACCGATTATAATTCAGTTGTCGATCAAGCAAAGAAGGAGATCAATGCAGGATACAAACCCGCATTGAAGTCTAAACTCGCCAGTATTGATCGCTATGATGTCATTTTTATAGGATCGCCTAACTGGTGGAGTACCATCGCTCCCCCAGTTTCTACCTTTCTGTCTTCCTTTAACTTTAGTGGTAAGACTATTATACCATTTATCACCCATGAGGGAAGCCGAATGGGACGAAGCGTGATCGATATAAAAAAGCTCTGCCCTCAATCAACTGTATTGGAAGGCTACGCATGCCGAGGTAGCAATGTGAAAGATGCACATGACGAAGTGGCGAACTGGCTACAAAAAATAAATATGGTTAAGAAATAGCATATTATAAAGCGTTTCTTTTCGAGTTCTCCTCTTTTTTAAATGGATGGTGGAGTTCCTGTATCATACAGGTTCTGTGACCTTGTGCACCATAATCGTAAGCTTAGTTGTGGATAATGAAAGAAACTATTTGTGATTTCTACAACAATGAATGATAGTGAACTTTAAATATTTAAAGCAATTAGTTTTTTGCCTCTATCTACTTTCAATAACACTCATCTCAATTGCTCAATACAAAAATCAAAACAATATGGATTCATTTTATGCTAAAGGGGTTGAGGCTCCCTCTCAATATTTTGTAGGCAAAGTCTGGGTTAATATAAATATAAACCAGAACGATAACTACAACTCGATGATTGGGACGGTAAATTTTGAGCCAAGTGCCAGAACAAATTGGCATACACATGCTAGCGGACAAATACTTTTTGTAATCGATGGAGTTGGTTACTACCAAGAGAAAGGGAAGCCGGTACAGATCATTCGAAAGGGTGATGTGGTGAAAATTCCTAAAAATGTAATTCATTGGCATGGAGCCTCTCATAGTAATTCGATGACTCACATTGCCATTGTGACTGACCTCGATAAAGACCAAACAGATTGGTTAGAACCTGTATCAGACAAGGAGTACGATAACGGGGATCAAGCCCTACAGGAATCCACAAAGGCTACAAGCCTTACAGAAACCGCCATAAAAAATCACCATGAGCTTTGGCCCAACTACATTTCAAAAGCAAAGCAAACCGACCCTGAATTAGTTGAGGTGTTCGACAACTTTGCATTCGACGAAGTTATTAGCCATAGCAACATCGATACAAAAACACGTGTTATGACGATTATGGCTTCAACCATTGCATCACAAGCACTAACAGAGTATAAGATGTTTGTCAATGCAGCCCTTAATGTTGGGGTTACGCCAGTAGAAGTCAAGGAGATCATCTACCAAGCCATTCCTTATGTAGGCATTGCCAAAGTGATTGATTTTCTCTATGCTACCAACGAAATACTTATTGAACGAGGAATAGCGTTGCCATTGGACGGACAATCTACCACTACTCCCGAAACAAGGCTAGAAGCAGGTCTCGCTTTGCAAAAGAGCATATTTGGCAACATGATCGACAAACTGTATGAGCAATCCCCAAAAAATCAGCTGCACATTCAGCGCTTCTTGTCCGACAACTGTTTCGGTGACTATTTAACACGAAAAGGGCTTGATGTAAAAACTCGCGAGTTACTCACCTTTTCCATGCTAATTAGCATGGGAGGGGCAGAATCGCAAGTTAAAGGACATATTCAGGGAAATATCAGTGTGGGCAACAACAAGGAAACCTTAATAGGTGTAGCAACACAGCTTCTTCCTTACATCGGGTATCCAAGAACACTGAATGCCCTTAATTCAATTAATGAATTAACAGCCAAATAATTAAAAAGTAAGAACAGATGAAGTACGTTAAGTTAGGTAATACAGGTTTGGATGTATCCAAGATCTGTCTGGGTATGATGAGTTTCGGGAAACCAGGTAATGAAAACGGTCTTTTCCCTTGGGCAAAGAATTTTGAAGACGCTAAACCGATTTTCAAAAAAGCAATTGAGTTGGGTGTCAATTTTTTCGATACTGCCAATATCTATCAAATGGGATCAAGCGAGGAAGTGACTGGTAAATTGATCAAAGAGTTTGGATTGGATAGAGACGACATTGTGGTTGCAACAAAAGTTAGAATGGATATGCGCCCAGGTAAGCCCAATGGCGGAGGTCTTTCCCGTAAAGAAATTATGAGTGAAATTGATAAGAGTCTGAAGCGTTTACAGTTGGATTATGTTGATCTTTATCAGATCCATCGTTTAGATCCCCTTACTCCTATGGAAGAGATTATGGAAGCTCTTCATGATGTAGTTAAAAGTGGTAAAGTAAGATATATTGGTGCTTCTACCATGTACGCATGGGAATTCGAACGAATGCAAAATATTGCAGAAAAAAACGGTTGGACAAAATTTGTTTCCATGCAAAATCAATACAACCTGATATATCGTGAGGAAGAGCGTGAAATGATTCCGTTGTGTCAGGATCGCAAAGTGGCAATTATCCCTTGGAGCCCACTTGCTGGTGGACGCGTTGCACACCCTTGGGGTACTAAAACTTCTCGTGTTGAGATTGACGAAGTTTCAAAATGGGTTTGGGATGGCACAAATGCATTGGACAAAGTTGTAGTAGATAACTTGGAGAGGATTGCTAAAGAATGTGGTGTGTCAATGGCACAAACTGCTCTGGCTTGGATGCTTAGCAAACCATTTGTAACATCTCCTATTGTTGGTACAACATCTGTACACCATGTTGAAGAGGCTGTTGCCGCTCTTGATATTCAACTTTCTGTTGATGAGATTGCTGCACTTGAAAAACCCTATGTAAATCATCCCGTTTTAGGTATGATGTAATAACACCTTTATATGAGGGTGTTAGATCGGCACCCTCATATAAAAGTTATCTTCCCTGAAAGTAAATTGAAAAAATATATATGACAGGAAAAGCCATAAAAAATCACGAAGAATTATGGCCTGGTAATACTCCAATTGAATCAGAGCCTGAACTGATTGAGTTTTTTGGAAATTTGGTTTTCGATGATGTTTCAAGTTATGGTAACATCGATATCATAAATCAGAGTGATGACTGCGATGAGTTTTTGCATTGTTCAAGGTGCTCTGGCTGAATGCAAAATAGTTTGCCAATGTGCCATTGAATATAGCTCTTGCCTTATATCCGTTACCTCAAAACTTTAATAACACATTGAATGCTATTAACGAGGTATTACGCTATTTAAAGGCATTGCATTGGATTGTTTGAAGCAGATAGTTTTTGACAAATTTAAAACACAATAAAAATGGAAAATTTCAGCTTTTATATACCAACAACCGTTCATTTCGGCAAAGGTCAGATCGCTAATTTAAGCGCTTCGATAAAGCAGTTCGGAGGAAGCAAAGTCTTGCTTGCTTATGGAGGAGGAAGCGTTAAGAAAAACGGTATTTATGATGCCGTTGTCGCAGAATTGAAAAAAGTTTCCATTGCTTTTGTTGACTGCGATGGCATTAAACCCAATCCACCTGTTGAGGATGTAAACCGAGGCATTAAGATTTACAAAGAGAATGCATGTGATTTCATTTTAGCCGTTGGTGGAGGTTCTACAATTGACGCTTGTAAGGCAATGGCTGCTGGTGTTTGCTACAATGGCGATGTGATGGATCTGATGGCAGGTGGAAAAGGAGAAATTAAAGCAGCTGCTCCATTGGCATCTGTATTAACTATGGCAGGTACAGGAAGCGAATTGGATATGGGTGGAGTAATTACTGCTGGAGAAGACCATAAGAAGCACACAATTATGCATCCGCTTCTTTACCCAAAATTCTCTATACTCGATCCAACCTATACTTTTTCAGTGCCAGAAATTCATTCGATGGCCGGTTGTTTCGACGCCTTGAATCACCTTATTGAGTGTTATTTTATTGCTGGAAGCGAATCTACCGATGTTCAAAACATGATGAACGAAGGGCTGATGAGGTCAATCATTAAAAATGCTCCTTTGGTTCTCGCAAATCCACAAGATTATAATGCTAGGGCTAACATTATGTGGGCAAGTTCAATGGCCTTAGCAAGTTTCCAGTTTGCAATCGGTAAAAAAGGTTCAAACTGGCCAATGCACAGTATGGGGCACGAGTTGTCAAGCCTTTACGATATGACTCACGGTGTTACTTTAGCGCTTATTGCTCCTGCTTATCTGGAATTTTCCCTACAAAAAGCCCCTGAATATACGTGGTTGTTCGCAAATTTCGCCAGAAATGTATTTGGGGTGATTGAATCCGACGATGCGGTAGCAGCAACAAAAGGCATTGAATGCCTAAAAGAATTTACCTTGAAAATTAAGATGCCTAAAAACCTCAAAGACGCTGGTGTCGAAGAAAGCAAACTAGAATATTTGGCAGCTAAAGCAACTGAGTGGGGTAACATTGGCGCACTCTGCAAAATTGAAAAAGAAGAAGCCTTTGAGATATTCAATAGGGCCTTTGCCTAATTAATTGGAGCCTCCGAGTTTAGCATCCTTGGAGGTTCTATTCAATAATTTCCTTACGGCTGATTTAATTAACCCATTATCATCTACTTTTTATATGAGTAAAAAAGTTGTAGTCATTTCGTCAAGTCCTCGTAGAGGAGGTAATTCTGATATTTTATGCGATCAATTTATTACGGGTGCACATTCGGCTGGTCATCAGGTTGAGAAATTTTTTCTTAAGGATAAGAAAATCAACTATTGTACTGGATGCGGCGTCTGCCTTAACGGCGAAAAAAGCTGCCCTCAAAAAGATGACATGGCTGATCTCCTCTCAAAACTGATTGCAGCAGACATCATTGTAATGGCAACACCAGTGTATTTCTACACCATGTGCGGTCAAATGAAAACATTCATCGACCGAATTTGTGCCCGATACATCGAAGTCAAAAACAAAGATTTTTACTTTATCGTTACAGCGGCCGATAGCAATAAACAAGCTTTAGACAAAACCATCGAAGAATTTCGTGGATTTCTAGATTGTCTCGATAATCCGAGTGAAAAGGGGATTGTCTATGGTACAAGCGCATGGAACATTGGAGAAATTAAAAATTCAAAAGCAATGTCTCAAGCGTTGGAAATGGGAATAAATATCTAATCATTTAAAATGCCTTCATCTTTAAAAGTAAAATTTTCTAATCGGTACTTGTTTTATCTGTTTCTACCTCTTGTAGTAGAACAGTTTCTAGAGTATTTGGTAGGTTTGGCCGATTCTATTATGGTGGCTCATGTCAGCGAATCGGCTGTCTCTGGTGTTTCGTTGGTCGATTTTGTAATGGCATTGCTTATCAGTCTTTTTGCTGCGTTATCAACGGGTGGTGCTGTTATTGCAGGTCAATATCTTGGTAAAAAGCAAGTTGATGATGCAAAAGAAGCCGCAAATCAGCTTATTTGGTTTTCTGGTGCTATTTCTGTTATCATCATGCTGATTGTTTACCTTATTAAACCAATCCTATTAAATACGCTTTTCGGTCAAATTTCCAGTGAGGTTCGTCAAGATGCAAATACCTACCTAATGATTACTGCATTATCTATACCTTTTCTGGCTATTTACAGTGCAGGGGCAGCCATTTTTAGATCGATGGGTAATTCAAAGCTCCCAATGCAAATTATGCTTGCTATGAATCTTGCCCATGCAGTTGGTAATGCTATCTTGATTTTTGTTTTTCATTTGGGAGTGGAAGGTGTTGCCATACCAACACTTTTGTCGCGGATAGCTGCTGCCGTTATTATCGTATCGTTAGCGCTAAACAAGAAACAAGTTTTATGCTTAAATCGAAGCTTTTCGCACAAGTTTAATTGGGATATGCTTAAGCGGATTCTCGGTATAGGATTACCTTATGGACTGGAAAACGGCCTCTTTTACCTGGGGCGTATTGTTGTTCTTAGTTTAGTGGCATCGTTTGGTACTGCTGCTATTGCCGCCAATGCCGTTTCGGGGACAATTGTGATGTTCCAGGTTTTACCTGGAATGGCTATAGGCTTAGGCTTAACAGTTGTTGTCTCTCAATGCGTTGGTGCTGGGGAACTAGAATTGGCACAGTATTACACAAACAAGATTATGAAAGTTGTATATGTGGCCAATATCATTAGTTGCGTAATAGTTTTGGCAATCCTTCCCGAATTAATGCATATCTATAATCTTTCAGAAATGGCTACTTCTTTGGCCTCCAAAATTGTTTGGGCTCATGGATTGCTATTTGGCCTTTGGCTTATACATTACCGGTTACGTTCAGAGCCTCTGGCGATGCTAAATTTCCCATGTGGGTTGCTAGTCTATCTATGCTCCTGTGTCGCATAGTATTGGCTTACTTGTTCAGTATTTATTTTAATATGGGCATGTTTGGAACTTGGGTAGCAATGTTTGTTGATTGGATTGTAAAAGCCGCAATTTTCATCTATAGGTATTTAAGTGGCCAATGGATGCAGTTTAAAACAATATAGTATTAAGCAATGGAGAAGATCGTTTTAAATAACAATGTTGAAATGCCAATCATAGGTTTTGGCGTTTATCAAGTTACTGATGCACAAGAGTGCGAAATCAGTGTTTTGGAAGCTATTAATGCTGGTTACAGATTAATAGATACAGCTTCGGCTTATGGCAACGAGCAGGCTGTTGGTAAAGCGATAAAAAGAAGCGGAGTGGCCCGAAATGAGCTCTTCATTACCACAAAGTTGTGGATTTCAGATGCCAGCTACGATAAGGCCAAAAGTGCTTTCGAAAAGTCTTTATCCAATTTGGGGTTAGATTACATTGATCTGTACCTTATTCATCAACCCATTGGCGATGTCTATGGTGCTTGGAGGGCAATGGAAGAACTATACAAAGACGGGAAAATTAGGGCTATCGGCGTGAGTAATTTCCAGCCCGACCGCCTCATGGATTTAATGATGTTTAATTCGGTTGTGCCTGCGGTTAATCAAATAGAAACACACCCATTCAATCAGCAGGTCGACGTTCAAACGTTCCTTTCCGAAAATAACGTACAAATCGAATCCTGGGGTCCATTTGCCGAAGGAAAGAACGACATCTTTAAAAACGAAGTTCTTGTAAGTATTGGCAAAAAATATAACAAGTCGGTTGCTCAGGTTATCCTCCGCTGGCTTACACAACGGGGAGTTGTTGTAATCCCTAAATCAGTTCGTAAAGATAGGATCATTGAGAACTTCAATATTTTCGATTTCCAATTGAGTAACGATGATATGGAATCAATTAAAACCCTAGATAGTGGTAAAAGCTTGTTTTTCGACCATCGCGACCCTGCTATGGTTAAATGGCTGAGCAGCTATAAATTGTAAAGTAACATCCAAGTTGATGAGCAGAACTATAAGAATATCTATTGAGGGTCGAAAGTTTGAAGCATCGCTTAACAGCAATCAAACTGTGGACGACCTCTTGAAAATGTTGCCCTTAGAGTTGACATTACAGCGTTATGCAGGGCACGAATATTTCGGCAAGTTGCCACAAAAACCTTCCGTAAAGGGGGTGGAGATGACATCTTATGCTCATGCTGCAGGCATTTACTATTACGATGGCTGGGCTGCCTTTACCGTGCTTTATGGTGATGCAGACATCACCCCATACAAAGTCGTTCATCTTGGAGATTTGGATGACGAAGTGATACTATTTCTGAAAAACTCGGATGCTCTTGTAGCCGCTAAAGTTGAAGTTGTAGATTAATGTTTTAAAACAAAACGAATATGTCAAAATGTTTAATCGCGTATTATTCGCGTAAAGGACAAAATTATGTTGGCGGAAGTATCAAAAATCTGCCGATCGGCAATACCGAAGTAATTGCAAAGAAAATTCAAGAACTAACGGGCGGTGATTTGTTCCATATAGATACCATTTCACCCTATCCCGTAGATTATATGCAAACAACTAATGTTGCAAAAGAAGAACTCAACACCGATTATCGACCTGAATTGAATGATAGGGTAAGTAATATGGATGATTATGACACCATTTACCTGGGATACCCAAACTGGTGGGGAACATTTCCGATGGCAGTATGTACTTTTCTGGAATCGTACAACCTCTCAGGCAAAACCATTATCCCGTTTTGTACTAACGAAGGCAGCGGATTGGGGCATAGCGAACGTGATATTAAAAAGCTTTGTCCAAGCGCAATAGTTCTTCCGGGTATTGCTATTCGTGGAGGTTCAGTAACCAATGCCGATAAACAGGTTGAAAGTTGGGTTAAAAGCCATTCAAAATAGTTATCGTGGACAAAAACAGATTGGAGGCATTCTCAGATGGTGTTATGGCCATAATCATCACCATCATGGTGTTGGAATTCAAAGTTCCTCACGATACCAGTTGGGAATCGTTGTGGAACCTATGGCCTGTATTTCTGAGTTATGCGCTAAGTTTTGTTTTTGTAGGCCTTTACTGGAGTAGCCACCACCATCTGTTTCACATGGCCGAAAGGGTGAACAATAGAATACTTTGGTCCAATATGCTGGGCTTATTCTTTTTATCGTTCACCCCTTTTGCAACTGCTTGGATGGGCGAAAATACGTTTAACAGCCAAACTGTAACCCTCTATGCTGTAATACTTAGTCTTTGTGTTGTATCGTACTTACTTTTAGTGCATCAATTACGGGCTCTTCACGGTTACGATTCAAAGTTCTCTAAAACATTTAAAGGATATACCAAAATCTTCATAACCATTTCATTAAATTCTTTGGCTGCACTTATTGCGTTTTTTGGATACCCGAGAATAGCGTTTATTTTACTTATCCTGACTTCCTTGGCATGGTTTATTCCCAACCATCGATACGAAAACCACATTACTGATGAGGATTAACTTAATGATCTGTAAATAAAATCCATTGTTTTCAGATCCTTATCATTCTCCCTGCACATTATCACAACACAATGATAGTATGCAAGCCAAGAGATAATACGCTGGATAATATCGAGTTGTATTAAAAGCATCGAAAGCGTTAAATTAGAGGTTGTCCACTAGTGAAGCCTCTTTCTAAGAGTGTATTCCTACAAAAAAAAGCAGCGAACCACAAACCCGAAGGCCCATAGCTCGCTGGTGGGTCCGTCTCGCAAGACTGACACTACAAATATATTGTAATCCTAAGATAAAACCCTAGTTGAAGCATTGACTTTCAAACAAGCAGTTAGTAATTCTTTTATCACTAAGCATTACAAAAGAGCACGCAAAGCGGCCAACGCCTAAGCCGTTGTAAAAGTTTTGTCGAAATCTCCTCTTTCGATGCCGTTCCCGACATCGCCATCATCGAGCAAAACGCCATCTACAAAAGGGTGGTAGAAGTAGGCTCATCCAGCATCCTCACCCACGTTTTCGACATCCAGAAAACCCCAAATTTAAAATACATTTTTGACACCCATTTAGCGCAAAAAGTTAAAGATCAACTATTTTAGACGGATGTTATTTTTGAAATGAACACATAATATCTACACAAATAATTAATTACATTTGCTTGAAATTAACGTGATTTTTCCATTAACTTTTAAAAACCTATTGATGCCTACTGATTTCACAATTATAATCTCTAACAATGACTTACCTGCATTAATTAATCAATTAACTTCTATTCTTGAAGTTGAGGAGAATTCAATAATAAATGTATCTATAAGTCTAACTGCAAGTTATACCACTCCGGATATTTTAATAACATTGTCAGCCTTCTTTAGGAACCTCAAATTGAGGAAAATTGACGTTCATGGTACAATATTTCCAAATCCTAATAATGAAGGTTATCTCAGTAGGATAAACTTTTACGATTCTTTGGGAATTAAATTTCAAGAGAAATACCCTAGAAAGTCCTCTCAAGGTAAATTTTTAGAAATCACCAACTTTAACGTTAAGGACGACTTTCGAATCGTTGATCAAATCATCTTAATATTAAAAAGACAATCAGTTCTTGACACTGACACTATGAGTGTTTTAAGCTTTTGCCTTGGCGAAATACTTGGTAATATTTGCATTCATTCTGAAACTCCAAATGGAGGGTGGGCTGTTTGTCAACATTTTCCTAATCAAAGAAAAATATTATTAACTATTTGTGATACAGGTATAGGTATTCATAAAGCACTAACCATTTCTCCTTTATACAGTGAATGGTCCGAAGAAGAAGCCATAAGTCAATGTATCAATGAAAAGGTAACCAATGGAAAAGGGAAAGGATACGGTCTTTTTGCAACTTCTAATTTTGCAAGGACTAATCAAGGGAATTTAACTATTTATTCTGGCAATCACTTTCTTAAAGTTACTAATAGTAATACTAGTGTTCATAGAATGAACTTTTGGCAAGGAACTATTGTTAATCTGGAAATTAATACTAATATTGCGGTTGATGTTAATAGTGTAACTCCTAATTATAGTGATTATAGAACAGATTATCTTGAAAGATACGAAGATGCAATTATTGACAATTTGTGGGATTAGCAATTTTTAAAGAATAATTATTATGGAAAAGCGAGTGCAATTTTCAATTTTTAGCACAAATTTATCAACAAGAAATTTAGGTGCAATTATTCGCGAGTCATTCATATCTGATCTTAAGAATGGCAATAAAGTAATCTTTGATTTAAGCAACATTGAATCAATCTCAAATTCTTTTGCAGATGAATGTTTTGGAAAACTACTCATCTCATACCAAGTAAATGACTTAAAATCTATTACTTCATTCGCAAACACAACCCCCTTTATTAAAGACACTATTCTTTTTGCTTTAAACATAAGGCTCAAGGACTTAGTTTGCTAATAACATAAATAACATAATTCAAAGAAAAGGATTTAAAGTCAATTAAATCCTTTTCTTTTTTACTATACTTGTAACCAATATTATTCTCTTATCAATACACGTACTGCAAAACGAATAGGCCTAAATGTCAGAAACAAAAGCACAAACCATTCAATCCGAGGCTATTCTCAAAAAACAGTTCATCGAGCAGTTGGTAGCCGAAGGATACTCGCGAGCCATTATACCCGACGAGGATGCCCTATTGATGAACTTCCGTCAACAATTCGAAAAACAAGATGACAATTCTCTCACGTTTGAATCGTTTGTTTTTCAAGTTAATTCATTAAGAATTAGTGATTTTTTAATTGAGGATTCACTCAAAAAGATCTTTGTCTCATATTTCTTGAAACTATCATCCATCGATGATAAAATCTCTCACCTGCAGCAGCAGCAAACAGCTACCGCCAGTTCAAAAAAGCTCTCTTACAGCAAATGTTTGTATAAATATCATATAAAAAATGAATAACGAATTCAATCCAGATGATCATCCCCATGTTTGGCACTACACCTCAATAAACTCTCTAGTAAATGGGTTGATTGAAGAAGATGGTAATCTATGCTTTTGGGCATCTCATCGTCAATATTTAAACGATCCGATGGAAACAATTTTAGGTGTTGATTTAAGAGATAGACTAATCAACGAAAAATCCCTAAAAATAAAATATGGAAAAGCAACACCTGATATATTTATAGTATCATTTTCCCTCTCTCCAGATATTCTTCCAATGTGGAATATGTATGGAGGTAATGGGAATGGCATTATGTTAAAACTTGATTCAAAGTTACTCAACGTAAAAGAATACAGTATGTATCATATGGAATATGACACAATTGAAGTAATAAATCAAATTGAAAATAAATTGGATGATAATTTAAATAGTACATTTACAGAAGGTTGTCCAGAAGATACTTGCAGCAGGGAATCAGCAGTTGTACTCGGAGAGATATTAATTACAGCAAACCTTCCTGAAAAAATAAAAAGTAATTCTTATCAATATGAAAATGAAGTAAGAATTTCACATACAACAGATATTCAACATAGTTTAAAGGATATTAAGTATAGATGTTCAAACGGGGTTATAATACCGTATATGGAATTTCGATTTCTCAAAGAAGCGCTTAAAGAAATCACTATAGGTCCCACAAACGATTTTGAACGCTCTAAATTCTCATTAAAGATGTTTTTAGATTCCAAAGAATTAGGTGATGTCAAAATATCAAAATCCGAAGTTCCTTATCGTGGTTAGAGTACAAACCAATATCACCAACTTCCTATTATCCCTCGATGATAAAATCTCTCACCTGCAGCAGCAGCTAACCAGTTACCGCCAGTTCAAAAAAGCCCTCTTACAGCAAATGTTTGTGTAGCATTATACCCATTAATAATCTATCAATTATGGAAATAGCAAGTATTACAAGAATTATTCAGTTCAAGAATGAAATAAAGGAAAAGATTTCCTCTATTGATAAGAATGCACATAGCGGTAGTACCTTTGGGAGTGAAAGTGAATACACCTATAAAGGGCTAATTTCTGGTGTCGATAGCCTACTAACAGATATAACTACGCTAACTAAATCACCGCAGCAATTCTTAAAACTATCAACCTATAATGAAAGACAAAACATAATAAATGCATTATCTCATATCTCATCGTATTTAAACGATCCTAGCACGCTTATTTCCTACCTTGATACACTTAAAACAGCAATAAGACCATTCCATATACGCTATACAAAAGAACGCCTTCTAGATTTTGATGCTGAACTTTCAGAGTTGGTTCGAAAGAAATCTCAATTTGAAGAAGAGTTAGCAGGTCTTTCCAAAGCAAAAAGGCAAATCAGCAAGGAAATTGAGGCTTATATTAAAATAAAAAAGGAAATCGAAGACCTTAATGCTAACTTCCATTCTGAATATGATGAAACAATAGATAAATATGGTTTGCTTATCACGCTAATAGATAAAGCAAACAACTCTGTTACAGATACTAACAATCTAATTACAAAATCAGAATCCAATTTTAATTCTATCGCAGACACTTTAAACCGTTCTAAAGAACTGTATAGTAAAATAGAAACCTTTAGTAATGGTATTGATTCTGCTTCAGACAAAATGAAATTGATTAATATACACTCAAATGAATTCGAACAGAAGATGCACGGATATGACATTACAATCAATGATTTAAAAGTAAAGGCTTTAGATCTAATAAATAATGCAATAGAGGCTCTAGGTTACAGCACAGCCAAAGGCCTAAGCGCTTCATTTCAAACTCAGATTAATAAAATTAAAAAATCTTGGTATTGGTCGTGGCTTATCGGTTCCGGCATTTTTCTTGCTGCAACAGTAGGCGTTGGGATCTGGATTATAATAGATGTAAAGCCAGATAACTCTTCATTATGGGCTAATATCATTGGTCGTCTAGCAATAACTCCATTCACAATTGCAGGTGCAATCTTCTGTGCAAATCAGTACATCCGTACTAAGAATATACTCGATGATTATTCCTATAAGTTAGTCATTGCTCAATCTATTGTTGGTTTCTCAGAGCAATTAAAGGACAGTACAACAAGTTCAGAAGAATACAAAGACTACATCAGGCTTGCCCTCGAACAAATTCACCAAGACCCTCTCCGCAAGCGTCCCAAAGTTTCTAAAGATGTAGATGGTGGTATTAAAAATGGCATCGACTATGTACTCGAAACGGCTCAAAAAGTAGTCAACTTAACTAAACCAGGTGAGAAATAATATAGTGTCCTATAGAACCCAGTTCGGCTTAGGTTCCTGCCTAATTCGAATCTATCCCCGCAGGCTCTTGCCTGCAATTACCTCGCCAACCACACTCTATTTCAAAAGCACAAAGCTCGGCAGTATTTGGGGCTACGCCGAGTTCCGCCGCGCTACGTTTGTAATGCCGTCGAACTTTTGTAGCGGTTTTTAACCTTTATCAATCCGCTTAATCGCAGATTCCCATGCTCCAAGTTACTCAGGTTTGTATACAATCATTAGCCTATCTTCCCCCTAAGTAATAGTTTAGTGAAATTTGTCTATTGTGTTTCACCCCACCATTCCCTACCTCGCCATGACTTTGTTATCATAAAACAATAGACGGTGTATACCTTTCGAGTAGCTTAAAGTATGCTATTCATTTCTATCTGCACTTCCTCTCTATTACATAAAAATTAATATGCCTAATTTAGCCAAAAGTATTCTTGGCCTTATGATTTGACGAAAGATGTTGCATGTTGTATTAGTTTATTTGTATTAGTTGAATAATGTTAGAATTGAAAATATGGAACTATGAATACATAGAAGAATGTGATCGGAACATATTTACAAATCGTTCTTTCCGTGATTCATAACAAATGGTTTTAAGTACTAATCCTTTTGTTCTTATATCTTCAAGTTTAGACAACATTAGCATTACCGACCCATTGTGTACTTCATACACATGCTCAATATTTGATTTATCTTTAAATTTAAAACCTGCAGAAGGACTTTCAATATTAAGATTTTCTATACAAGAAGCCGATAGTTCAAGTTTAAATTTAGACTTCTGGTTATCTGAAATTGCAATAATAGCATTGTCAAATTTTTCTACTCGAGTTACAACATGGTAATCTAAATACCAAGCATTGCGTTTAAAACGATCGATAAGATGCTTACATAATTCATCCTTGTTTTTTATATCATTAAAACTTATCCCAGAAGCTTTGAAAAAAATAGAATGGCCTTTATTGAATCCAACAACTAAATTTCCTTTTATGACATGAGAAGCAGAAATATCTAGATCTGAGATGTTACAAGATTTTTCGCAATATAAAATAGTGTTATCGCAATGAGGTTTTATCGTTCTCTTTCTAAGTTTTAGCTCATTATCGATATAAATATTTCCTTCAGAAATAAAAACACCATTTCGCATAAACCCATAATCACCAAGTTCTACAGGTTCTATAGGAATCCAAGTAGCATGATACTTTAGGAAATGCTTATTTATTTTATGTGCATAACACTTTGAAATTGAAGTCATAATCTTAATTTTTTAATTTGCATTAAGCAACCCAAGAATAGAAATGTAATAACAAAATTCCTTCATCAAATTTTGTTTTACACAATATATTCCATACTTGTGCAAACAATCATTTTTTTTATGTAAAAAATATTACACAAATCAGTCTTGCATAAATGAAAAGGAACTTCTTTTTTCATTCATCTTTGATAGGTGTAGTTTAATCCGCTCTGTATCTTTTTTTTCTTAGACTCTAACTCAAGATCAATCTATTTGCGGTTCTTTCCCCTCCGTTCACCTAGGTTTCAACTTATAGCGAATCTATCTCGCAGTTTACAACCCCAGTTCGGTTTCGGCTCCTGCCTAATTCGAATCTATCCCCGCAGGCTCTTGCCTGCATTTTCCTCGCCAACCGTACTATAATTCAAACGCTCAAGGCTCGGCGGCATTTGGCTACGCCGAGCTCCGCTTCGCTACGGTTGTAATGCCGTCGAACTTAAGTAGCGTTTTTTAATCGCAATCGAATGTATTAGCAACAGGCATACGCCTTTTAAAACACCTTCTGCTATTTATTGGCTGGTATCAGATGCTTATCTAATCCCCCTTATCTACTTGTTTTTGGCAAACTTCACCACAACTCCCATTTTTTACACTTTCGCTTTTTAAGAGTTTTTACGACTTATCAGGGGCTATTGCTATTTAACACATCATCCATATGGTAGATTTTCCATATTACATGGAAAATTTTCTGAACAAAACTACCATATTCCAGTTTTGCAGTCTATATTTGTAAGTAATTTACCATTTTAAAGCATAAATCAATGATACAGGAGTTTTCTGCCGAAAATATCTACTCTATCCGCGAGAAGCAAACCATATCCTTCGTCGCTTCAAAGGATGCATCTTCTCAGGAACTCCTTACCCACGAGGTAAAGCCAAACTTACGCCTACTAAAGTTGGTTATTCTTTACGGTGCTAACGCATCTGGTAAAACCAACCTCCTTTTTGCCATGCAGCAACTTTGGAGCCTCCTATTTTATCCCAAATCAAATAAAGAGGCTTCTATTGAACGTTATCCGTTCCTTCTTGATAATAAAAGTATTGAGCAACCAACTGTACTCTCTGCCATTTTCTATATCAACTCTATCAAGTATCAGTACTCCGTTTCTTATAACGAAAACCAAATAATTTCTGAAGAAATGAAGTATGCTCCTAACGGCATTCTTTCAAGATTCTATATTCGTACCGCATCAGAAGAAAGTGATGCCCCAAAAATTGAGTTTGGTGACCTTCTTGGTCTGTCCGCTAAGGCTAAAGACATCATTATAGCCAATACCTTACACAACCACACTGTTCTATCTACCTTTGGAAAGATAACAGTTGATGCAGAACCTTTTAGCATTGTCTATAAGTGGCTCAAGAACACCGTACACGGTGTTTTCGAAAACCTCAAATTTATTGACATCACCAAGTCTATCTTAGAAAGCCCCAACAAAAAACGATTCTTTCTTGATGCCATAAAAAAAGCAGATTTCAATATATCCAACCTAGATATTGTAGAAATAGAGTACGACCTACCTCCGAATATTAGGGAGGCTATCTCTAAAAATGATACTATACCATCATCTGAAAAAAAACGCCTATTAAGCGAAACAAGAGAGGTTGTAGAATTTTCACACACTACAAATGAAGGTGCCTTCCCTCTAATCTCAGGACTTCAATCAAAGGGGACTATCCAGTATTTTACCTTACTCGACAAGTTATTCAATATGATAAATGGTAATCATATCTACATGATTGATGAGGTAGAGGACCAATTACACTACGACCTGTTAATTTACTTCCTGTCTAGTTTTTTGCTCAACTCCAACGAAGCGCAGCTTATTGTAACCACCCACAACCAGCAGTTGCTAGACGAGGACTTTATTCGCCGCGATATGGTGTGGTTTGCCGAGAAAAATAGGCAATCTGCAGCATCTGAATTCTACTCCGCTGCCGATTTTGGCCTTCACAAAAACATATCTCTTTACAACGCCTACCGCTCAGGTCGCTTAGGCGCTAAACCTTCTACAGGTTCACTTTTCTTGGAGGATTAACCAATGGTGCTAAAACGTAAAGTTCAACCACAACGCATATCTGTTGCAGTTATTGGTGAAGGTATTACTGAACAATACTATCTGCAATCAGTAAAAGATTTTGTAGGTGTTAATCTCGAACCTAAACTTCCAAAATATTCAGAAGGTTTTGATTACTTAGAGCGTAAGATCAAAGAGTGTATAGAATTAGGCTACCCAAAAATTCTTTGTTTAATAGACATGGACAACAAGGCTAACGCTCAAAATAAAGCCATGTATTCCAAGTTGAAGGATCGTTATCACAACAAAATTATTAAAAACAAAAAAAAAGGGTTAGAAAGTAAAATTGTTTTCTTCGAAACCGAACGCTGTCTCGAACTTTGGTTTCTCTACCATTTCCAGTATACTACACGGAAATTTAGCAGTTATTCCGAGTTGGAAAGAAGCCTTAAAACTTACATCCCCTCATATGAAAAAAGTGAACGCTTCTTTATCAAAGCGAGAGGTCTCCATAGGCTAATCACCAAAGATTGCAAAGGAAACTTTACAACAGCTTTAGCAAACTCTACAAAGTCAGTTTCTTCTAAACTTCAAGATAATCGAGATTATACCTATAGCGAGATGTCCGATTTCTTTAAAGAAATCACACCATCCTCCCAATAAACGCATAGGCGGCTCCTTCCCTTCGGGTAGCCGCCTTTTCGCCATAATTGATTTTCAACTCCACTATATCACTCTACACTTTACTCCCTGTTCTCTTCGGAGATTCCCCGGGGCTGTTTGGGGCCTTTGGCTACAGCCTGTCATGCTTTTTGCATTCGGCACCCTTCGCTTCGGTCTGCTCCAATGCCCTCAATTCCTTCGGGCATCCCAGCAGCCCTTCGCTACGGCTGCCGAGCAAAAAGGCGCAGCTTTCCCCCGGCCCCTGCTGCTCACGCCAGGCTTCTGCCAACGGAAGCTACTTTACCATAACGCGATGTTATAGTACAAACCCCAAGGGGCTACGCTTCGCTCCGGGCTGCGCCTTTATCCTATAACCGCATTATGCAAAGTAGCCCCCAAAACAGCCCCTCGCCCGCCCACCGCCCCTAAATTCAAAGACCACAGCATTCCCCGCCACCCTTTCAGCGGTGCAGTTTTGGAGGGGGAATTTAGGGCAGCGCATCTATCATGTGCCTGCGGTAGCGGCCAACGTTCGCTCATCCGCTCCTCCCTGGCTCCAGCCCATGCTCGTTTCTCGCAAGCCCGTCGCCGCGGTCGGTGCTGCTTCGCTACCTTTTGTCCGCCACCTCGGCACCCCACGGCAAAAGTGGCTCAGGCCTCACCGCTGTTCGTTGCTCCACCGGTCTGTCGCTGCTCCGTTCGTTCCTCCCTCCGCAGTCGCCACCCCGTTCCGCGCCTCACATCGGCTCCTCCCTCGCCACCCTTGCCCAAAACCCCCAGCACCCTTGACACCATCGGCCACCCCCTCCAAAACCGCCCTTTATTCACCCCGCTAAAAGACACTCAGCGTTTCCCTATCGTTGTAACTCTAAAATCTAATGTCTAATATCTATCGTCTAAAACTCCCGCCCTCCCCAGCCGATACGAAATGTAAGTCGTTCCGCGCCTATGCGTCAAGGTCAAGCCCTACGGGTTTTTCGCAAAATCTCCACCCTCGCCTTCGTGCCTCCGGCTCAGGTAGTATTTTCCGAAAAAACCTTGACCCGGCGCTCCACTCCCTTTGCTGGTCGCTATCGGTTGATGAGGGCTACCTCTGCTCGGACTATCAACCTTACCGCTGCAATCAGCCGTGTTGAGGTTTACCCGAACAAAAAAAGAGGACTCCCAATCGTGGAAATCCTCTCAAAAAGGTTTTGCGCATTACCGCTGCTGCGGCTTATCGCTCGTGTGCTACTCGCCTTCAACCGACACCTGGGCTACTGCCGTCATAACGCCACCCGCTAGGGTGATGTAGCCCGCAACGGTTACAACGGCTGCCGGCAGCGCAACGGGGCTGGCGATAATCGCACCGCCAACGGCGGCTAGGCAGAGCCCGATGGTACGAACTCTTCTAAAGAACTTGGGGGTGGGGGCCGCTGCACGCTTGGCCAGGCCCAGCTCATTTCCCTTCATGCTCGCTTGTTTTAAAGATGATCGATTCGAGGTGGTGAATCCGGCGCTCCAGAAACTCAATCCGCTGGTTCATCAGCTCGTTGATCCCCTTGAACTCCGCCTTGATCAGCGCCATGGTCGACTTGACCTCCGTAACGTCCTTTTCCACCCGCTTGAAGTCAGCTAGCAGCTGCCGAAGGAAGTAGGCCACAACGGCCAGCAGCACCGAGATCAGGGCGTAGAAGTAGGGCGCCGAATTCTCCATCTACCGTAGGATTAGGGTTAAGGCTGCGCTAGGCCAGACACCTTAACCAGCGATACCGAGTTGTACTGACCGTTCTTCAGCGAGTAGAGCTCGCCGTTGACCAGCTGAAGAAACTCCACGCCCAGCACCAGAAACAGCGGCTTGGTCTCCGCCTTGGCAAAGGTGCTATTTAGCGATATCGCCTCCTTGGTGGGCTCTGCAGCGGCCACGCTAACCAGGTAGGGCTGAGCCTCGCTTACCTCAAAGGTGCCCGCCTCAAAGTCTACCTTGGCCACACCCGACACCAGCCTCACGTGGGTAGCACCTTCCGGTGCCCCGAAATCGCTCTTTGGCGTAATCACCCCAAAGCTTACGGTCGCCTTACCCTCGGTGCGGTCAATCGTCGAGGCCACCTTCCTGAAGTAGCAGGTACCTAGCTTGGCGTTGCTGTTGAACTCGAACCCCTCCAGCAGCTCCAGCTCGCCGTCCAGCACGTTGCGCTTGCCGCGCGTGCTGGTGCCGTCGGCTTTTACCACCCTCATCATCTCGCCCGTTAGGCGGCTGGTCATGCGGCTATCGGAGCCGTTTCTGATGAAGCTGCGCAGTGCATCCCTCAGCAGCTTGCCCGCCTTGCCGGATCGCCCAAACTCCGCACCGTTCTCGCGCGTGCGCTCAAACGCCGGGTCGCTCTTGATGCGAGCACCATCCACGCCGCCCTTCATGCGGGCGAGGTGCCCATCCTTGGTCTTGTAGAAGGAGAGGTCTCCGACCGTTCCCTTCAGCTTAATTAGTCCTTCCTGTTTTGCCATATCCTAAAAATTTTGGTGAACAGGGGCAAGCTACAAAGCGTAGCCAAGAAATAAAACTAACCGCTTCCGATACTGGTCGTTATCGTCGCTTTTTTACCCATCCTGCCGAATCAGGCAGCCCATTTTTTTGTAACTTTGGGTTAGGCAACTCCACGGATAAGCCAGGGATGCGCCATACATCAAACCTACATAAAGCATACCCCAACATGAAGCAGGCACGCGTAGTCATTTACCCCAAGGACATCCAGTTCATAACGGGCAAGAGCGAGCGTTACGGCAGAATGCTGCTCACCAAAATCCGTAAGGCAAACCGGAAAGACGAGCACCAGTTCATCACCGTTCACGAGTTTGCCGCCTTTACCGGCATTCCCGAGGAAACCGTTGAGGCCTACCTCCGATAAAAGGAAAGGAGAATCGGCAAAAAAGAGCCACTTTGCCCGCCATCATCGCATCCCTAAGTCATCAAAAAATCCCAAATTCAAAGACACCAATTCGGTGAACGACCCTAAAAAGCTCAATTTAACACCCTAATTTTCCACCCATTACAAACCTCGTTCGAATCCCTCCCTCTCCGCAGACCACAACATCAAAGCACAACAAAGCCCTGTAAACCATTCGATTTACAGGGCTTTGTATTTTCACCCCATTTCATTTTTCTACCCCAATTCCCAACCTTCAAGCCGCAAATTTTGTACGTCATTTTTTATCGGCTCTACTTAACGCACCGATTCCCTTGTATAAAACTGGACATTTGCGCTTTACAATATGAATTTTGAGGGTAATTTCCGATATCATCAAGACTATATAGTTTTACGACTAACACTGAGATCTGCATCTACTTGCTAAATTCTATTTGCGATAAAGGCAACAGTTAGGTAATGCATTGTACGTTTTATCGTTGGCCTTTTGCCTATCGGTGTCATGCCCAACCTTTGCAATAGCACTATGAATGACATCAATGCCTGTTTTTGTGGCGTCATACTCTACCTGAATCTTCTTTGTTGTCATGTTCCAAGATGCAAGTACAACCCCTTTTACCGATTTGGCGGCATCTTCAATTCGCTTCTTACAAGACTCACAGTTACCAAAAACCTTAAAAGTAGCATGCTGAATCGTTGCCATTCTTTTTGCTGAAGTTGTTGCTTGCTTTGAGGATTGGTTACCTGTGGAAGACATATCCATTCCCGGCATGCTGCCGTGGTTATGTTCGGCAGAAGATTTTCCGCCATCGCTATTCATCATGCTGGGCTTACCTTCTAGTTGGGCAGCAGCATCAACGCTAAACGTTCCTTGGGTGATAATTTGCTCGCCATCAGACAATCCCCCTTCTACAACAAAGCTATCTCCTAGCTTAGGACCCAATTCTATTTCGCGCATTTTGAATATATGCTCTTCAGTATTAGGCTGCTTAACATACACTATCGAACGTTTGCCAGTCCATAAAACTGCTGAAGAGGGTACCACTATTTTGTTCTTATATTCGCTAAGGTTGGCCTTTATGATACCTGTAGCAAACATTTCGGGTTTAAGTTTCCCCGTATGGTTCCCAATTTCGACTCTAACCTTAGATACTCTATTGGTTGGATCGATTACTGGATCTATAAACTTGATAGCACCTTCAAAACTTTCTCCTGGTAATGCCTGAATGGTAAACGAAATTTTGTCCCCTTTCTTTATAAACGGAAGATCGCTTTCGTAGGCATCAAACATTACCCATAAAGAAGAGAGGTTTGCAATGTCGAATAGGACCATCCCTTGGCTAACATAATCGCCGTTGCTTACGCGCTTTCCAGTAACAATGCCCGATGTATTAGCTGTTATTTCAACGTTATTCTTTATCCTTCCTATGCTTTCAATTTGGGCAATCTGCCTATCGCTTAGCTTCCATAGGTGCAGCTTCTCTTTCGCTGCTTGGTACAATTCAGGCTGTTGCTGCTTATCTTTTGCAGTCTCTAGGAGTTCTTGTTGTGCCGTGACCAACTCGGGTGAATAAATGAGAGCCAAGGCTTGTCCTTTTCGTACAGGTTCCCCGGTAAAGTTCACCAACAATCGTTCGATACGACCGGGAATATGGGCAACCTGATTTTGCAAAAGACGCTCATCAGCCTGTAGCTTCCCGTACAATCGAAGCTCTTTTACCGGTTGTTGGCGCGAAACTACCGTAGTTTGTACGTTGGCAAGCGCAGTGGCCTCCTTGGTAAAGCGTATAGCCTCGGAATCTTCTACAGCCCCTCCTTGTACCAAAGGAATAAGATCCATTCCACAGATTGGGCACTTCCCGGGTTTCGTCATACGTATTTGAGGGTGCATGGAGCATGTCCAAATTGTCGCTTTGCGCGCTTGGGCTATATGGGTGTGCTTACTATCTGTTCCCCCATTAGAGTGGAATAGCAGCCATCCCAAGAATAGTCCACCCAATGCGAATAGACCATATCGTACATATTTACGTGAAAGTATCTTTTCCATTTTTCTTATCATTGATTGGTTTGATGATTTTGTGTTACTGCCATCAATCGGTTAAGCCATGCCACTGCGGTATTGTTATCTACAACAGCATCTACCTGTTTTATCTCATAATCGAGCAATTGCTGGCGCACCCGTAGAATGTCAGTTAATTCGGTGCCAGATGCTGCAAAACTTCTGAGCATAATATCAAGCGTTTTTTTTGTTAGCTGCCCCTGCGCAGCGTAAAGGTTCATCCTTCGCCGTGCATCTTGGTATAGCTGAACGGCTTCGTAGTATTCGGCTTGTAGAGCATTTGCAGTAGCCTGATAGTTTTGCTCTGTTGCCGTTTTCATTAATGCTGCCTCAGCTTGCATTGCCTTATACTTCTTACGGTATATAGGCAGGGTTACTGTAATCATTGGCATAACCATATCCTTACCATTCATCGGAGAAGTCGACATTGTGCTTTTGCTGATTACGGTATAGTTGACACCAAACCCAACCATAGGGTATCCCATGCGTGTAACCATCTTCTTTCGGGCCTCCAACGACTTTTGTTCGTAACCGAGCATTCCCAGCATTGGATTACTGGCAAATAGGCTATCTGTTACCTGGAGTAGTTGAGGATTAATAAATTCAGCATAAAGAGTGTCGGGTAGCATCAACGGCATTCTTACTGACCTATTTAAGGTGGTATTAAATCGGGCAACAATAGTGACCTGCTGATTCTTTAAGAGGTCAATGCTATTTTCCAGCTCTCCAATCTCTATCTGTATGCGGTATAGATCGGATAACCCTGAACCAGCAGCCTGTCCCCCCATTGGGCTACTCTGCATTGGCGAAGATGACGGAGCGGCACCTGCCCCCATGCTGCTGCCCGAACCACCTCCCGAGCCTTGCATTCCCGACGAGCCCGAAGAGGCGCTCTGGGGTGATCCTCCCTGTACGCTTTTAGGAGTGGAAGGACTCCCGCCTCCTGCTGGAGGTGCTTTATATTTTACCAACGAAAGTCTTTCAACAGCACGTAAAATATCAATGTTCTTTTCCGAAATGTGGATGTTCTGTTTTACCTTATACAGCTCATACCAAATACGCTGTACGTCATAAAAGGTCTGCAGCTTTGCATCACGAAACGATTCGTACTTCGCATTTGCCATCAGGCTCATCTCATCCTTAGCAGATTTAAGCACCCCAAACCAAGGAAACATCTGCATAAAGCGAATTTCGGCAACTTGGTTTCCGCTTAAAACCTCCATCGGCTTTAGGAAGAAACCAATGCTTACCTCAGGATCAGAAAGGCTACCTGCTTGTGGTACCTTCTGCAGTGCAGCCTGGTATTCGCTAAACTTCTGCATTACAGTAGGATTGTTTTTTGCGGCAATCTCAAGGTAATGCATCAGCAAATCGGATTGTTGCTGACTTCTGGCTGTAATGCTACAGCTAATCATCACGATTGCGAACAGTATCTTTTTATTTCCTATTGTTTTCATACCTGCCTAATCGTTATTTGGTTCAACAACATCCATGTTCTTTCGGCCTACAGCCCACTCTCGCCACATCGATTGAAATAAGGGCACCACAAATACGGTCATTACCTGTATTACCATGCCTCCAAAGGCTGGAATGGCCATAGGAACCATGATGTCTGCACCCTTTCCTGTAGAGGTGAGCACTGGTAGTAGTGCAATAACAGCGACTGCAGTTGTCATCATTGCTGGTCGAACACGTTTAAGGCCTGCTGTAACCACCGCCTCGCGTACCTCTTCGACGGTAGACGGATGCTTCTGCTCAAATACCTGATGGATGTACGTACCCATTATCACCCCATCGTTGGTTGCAATTCCAAATAGGGCAATAAAGCCAACCCACACCGCGACGCTCAAGTTTATGGGGTGCATTTGAAACATGTCTCTCAGGTTTATTCCGGCTACGGAGAAGTTCATAAACCAATCTTGCCCGTATAGCCACATCATAATAAAGCCCCCTGCAAAAGCCACAAATACTCCAGAGAAATGGATAAACGATGCCGTAACTGTTCTAAACTGGAAGTAAAGCAGCATAAATATCATTATAAGGCTGATCGGAATAACTATTGAAAGCCTCTTTGTTGCCCGAATCTGCTGCTCGTAGTTTCCTGCAAACTTGTACGAAACACCTGGTGGTAGCTTAATTTCCCCCGAATCAATCTTCTTCTTTAAAATTTTGTTCGCATTTTCAACAACATCTACTTCGGCTTTCCCTTCTTCCTTGTCGAATATGACATAACCAACTAAGAAAGTATTTTCGCTGCGTATCATCTGCGCTCCTTGCGTGTAGTTTATATCTGCAATTTCGCTTAGTGGAACCTGCACCCCATTCATTGAGGGTATTAGGATACGCTTCAAATCTTCAGGGGTATTGCGAAGTTCTCGTGCGTAACGTACACGCATTGGAAATCGCTCTCGCCCTTCAACCGAATTGCTCAACGCCATTCCGCCTACGGCAACCTGTAGTACTTCCTGCACATCGTTAATGCTCATTCCGTATCGTGCCATTGCTTCACGGTTTAGCTTTACCTCGATGTATGGAGCACCCACCGAGCGGTCGTAAAATACCGAGGATGGCTTTACATCGGGAATTTTCTTTAGCTCCTGCTCAAACATCAGCCCCGCCTTTTGTATGGTTTCCAAATCGGGGCCATACACCTTTAAGCCCATGGGGGCTCGCATACCGGTCGAGAGCATTACCAGACGAGTCTCAATTGGCTGAAGCTTAGGAGCAGAGGTTAAGCCGGGAATATTGGTAACCTTAACGATTTCGTTCCAGATATCCACCGGACGTTTTATTTCGGGTCTCCACTGCCTAAAGTATTCTCCCTTACTGTCAAAGACTAGGCTATCCTTTGGAATGACCCGAAATCCCTCTTTGTTAGGATTGTATGTCTTCCCACTCTTTAAGACGTAGTTATCATCTCTATCAACCTTAAAGCGCATACGATGCCCGTTTTCGTCTAGAATGTATTCGGGTCGATAGTTGATCGTATTCTCGAACATTTGAACAGGTGCAGGATCAAGTGCAGAATTTACACGTCCCCATTTACCGACAGCAATTTCTACTTCTGGAATTGCAGAAAGCCTCCTATCCAGCGTTTCAACATATTCTAGGTTCTTTTCGATGCTCGAATGTGGCATGCTGGTTGGCATAAGTAGGAAAGAACCTTCGTTGAGCGATGGCATAAACTCTTTCCCTATACCTGGAAACGCATTTGCCGTACCTCTCCAAACAGATGTTTGCCTAAAGCTATTCCAGCCTACCTTTTCAAAACCTGTTGCTACAAAACCCGCTATTCGATCAATACCAAGCCAAATGAGGATTCCAAAGAACAGCGTAAACGCTGGTAGCAAAAGAAACTTTCGCTTGTTACCTAAGCCCCAGCGCAGAATAGGCTCGTAGAAGTGTACCATAGCCATAAGTGCTGTAAGGATAACGCCAACTATTCCTGTTACAAATAGAAAGTTTACCAAAGCGCTATTGTGTGCACCCAAAGGCAACCACTCGATAGAAAGGTAGTATATAGCAACAAGCACGGTAATCGCTATGGTTATATAGCTGGGGTATTCTCTGCGTTTCTCCGACCAACGATGGTCGAGCAGGTTGTTTATTCCAATCGCTGTTAAAGCCAAAATAGGCCAGGTATGCCATAGGGTAAGCAGTGCTAGTCCTGCAACAATTAAGCTCCAGTTCCAGTACTTGCGGATCTTCGTGGTGTTGAATCGAACATTAAAGAAGATATGCATTAGGGTAGGCAGCACCACTATCCCAAGGATAAATGCCGATAGCAGGGCAAATGTTTTGGTAAATGCTAGCGGATGGAATAGCTTACCTTCTGCAGCCTCCATGGCAAATACAGGAAGAAAGCTTATTATGGTAGTAGCAATAGAGGTTACTACAGCCGATCGTACCTCGGTTGTTGCTTGATAGATTACCGACATCAGCTTCTTGCCTCTAATCCCTTTGTTTTCGGGCATCTCGAGGTGTCTCAGTATGTTCTCGACATCTACAATTCCAATATCTACCATTACACCAATGGCAATTGCTATACCCGATAACGCTACAATATTAGCATCAACCCCAAATAGGTGCATCAGGATGAAGGTCATCAGTACCCCGATAGGCAACAATCCGGCAACAATTATGGATGCTCTAAGGTTGAGCACGAGCACAATGATTACGATGATGCTGATAAGGATTTCATGCGATAGCGCCGATTCAAGTGTGCCAATAGTTTCCTTAATTAATCCGGTACGATCGTAAAAGGGAACGACCGTTACCTTCGATACGCTACCATCGGGCAGCGTTTTTTGCGGCAACCCGGGTTCAATCTCCTTAATCTTATCTTTGATATTGCTAATCACCTCCATGGGGTTCGAACCGTAACGAGCAACCACCACCGCCCCAACTGCTTCGACTCCGGACTTATCCAACCCTCCGCGCCTTGTTGCTGGTCCAAAAGAGGTATGCGCTACATCTTTTATGCGCACAGGCGTACTATTTCGAACCGCAATCACGGAGTTGTCCAAGTCTTCTAGGTTCTTTACGTACCCCAAGCCTCTTATGATGTACTCCACGTTGTTGAGTTCAACGGTTTCGGCTCCAATATCAAGGTTGCTTTTGCGAACGGCATTCATTACGTCCATTACCGAAACATTGTAGGCCTTAAGCGCTTCTGGATTTACATCCACCTGATATTCCTTTACAAATCCGCCTACCGATGCAACCTCCGAAACACCTTCGGCGGTTGAAAGTCCGTACTTTACGTAAAAATCCTGTATGGTTCTCAATTCTTGTGGACTCCAGCCGCCATTGGGCTTGCCCGTCTTTGGATTTCGTCCTTCAAGTGTGTACCAGTAAATCTGCCCCAGCGCAGTTGCATCTGGCCCTAATGTTGGTGTTACTCCTGCGGGCAATGTACCTGCTGGCAACGAATTTAACTTTTCAAGGATACGAGAACGGCTCCAGTAGAACTCAACATCATCCTTAAAAATGATATAGATGAACGACATTCCAAACATAGAGGTGCTTCTCACCGTTTTTACGCCGGGAATGCCAAGTAGGGCAGTTGTTAGCGGATAGGTAACCTGATCTTGAATATCTTTTGGCGAACGCCCCATCCATTCGGTGGCCACAATTTGCTGGTTGTCGCCAATATCAGGTATGGCATCAACAGGTATTGGATTGCGGGGGAGGCCTGTTTGCCAGCTAAACGGGCTATAAACGATCCCAAGCACCACAAAGGCTATCAGGAATATAAACGTTACAAGCCTATTCTCAAGAAAATACTTTACGAGTCTATTAAACATTGAGCAATACGTTAAGAGTTTAGATAGCTAGTATGCCGAACTAAAACAAGTTCAGCATACTAGTGATAAAAAAATTCCAATACAAAACCTTCTTATTCTCTACTTCTTCCTAACGTAGCGGCAGCAGCTGGGTAAGCTACGATATGCTTTGTCGTTAGCCTTATACTTCTCAGTATCATGGCCTACAGCAGCGATTCTCTTTTGAACTTCATCGCTAGTTACCTTCGACGGGTTGTAGACTAAGGTTAGCTTCTTGGTATCAACATTCCAATCAGCCTTACTTACTCCTTCAATTTTTGCGGCTTTTTCTATGCGCGCTTTGCATAGCTCGCAGCTACCCCAAACTTTTATGGTTGCAGTTTTTGTAGCAACCATTTTGGAATGGTCGTGCTTTTGAGCGTATGAGGTAATACTCAAAGCAGCAACAATAATAGCTGCTAATACGATTTTTACTGTTTTCATCTTCTTAACTTTTAACGTGTTTAATAGTAATTCAAAACGAAATATACGGAAACGGCAATGCGTTGGCAAATGAGCATAAGCACATCCCCCAAACACATTTAGTCTAAGAAGATTCAAATACGGAAAACACAAATATCTGTCAAGCTAACCATGCTGGTTGATAATTCATCAGGCGGTTTGCTTTCCTTGTTTTGTGATGTGTAAAATGCTAATGTGTGAGTAGAAATACTTGCAGGTAAAGCAACAACCTGCAATGGCTGTTTCCCTAAGTCAAGATGAAAAGAAGTAGGGCTGTAGCTATTGTCAACAGCATACACGGCTACCTCATCGTGGCAGCAGCTTGATGATATGCCATTATGTACGGGACAACTAGAAGAATCATCTTCCATACCACAAGATGCCTTCTGTTCAGAGAAAGACCATTTCACAGCCGCCACCTCTCCGCCACAGCTATGAGCGGCTATAGAGAGGTGCATCCCTGAAAGGAAGATCAGCAGCGCAAACGATATGGATAGAAATTTCTTCATCTTACTTTAATATGCAAGAAAACAATAAAATTGTATAATCCCTGCTATCTGATTTTTTTTAACGATAATCTTTTCCCGTGGCCGTTTGGGGCTGCTGGCTTCAGCCTGTCATGCTTTTTGCATTTTAATAGCGGTTATAAACCGCTACTTAAGTTCGCGCGCATTTACAACCGTCGCGAAGCGGAGCTCGGCGTAGCCAAAATGCGCCGAGCCTCGTGCGTTTATTCTAAGGCGAGCAGAGCCTAGAAAAGGTATGCTATTATAGAATAATTCTATATTTGAATTGAGTTTGTAGTCTTTCGCTCATACCACAGTTTTTCCTTTTGGAGAAGAACTAATTGTACTTTCAAAAAAATAGTAGAATTATCATAACTAGGAATGGATAAGGGAAAATAGATCTCTTTTTTTGGAGGAATAGCAACCCTTCTGTTGAAAAACTCCAAAACAACAGGTGGAATTGAAGTATTTGTTGCATAACCATAGTCGCAGTTTATCGTATTGCTATTCTTATCATGTAAACAATAATATATTAAAATATGAGATGGCTTGGCTGGATCATCTACGAAAAATGAAGATCTAAGCAATATCGTATCAGACAATTCATTCTTTACTAAGAATCCAATACCACAACTATCTTTTACTAATTCAACATTTACGATGGTATTATTCAAAAGCGAATCAGGTATATTTTGTTTATTCTGAGAATGGATATTCGTATTAATTAACATCAACACAGTAAGTATGATAAGTATTCTGCTTTTTTTTATTGCCATCATAGTTAAGTTATTATACCCTTCTCTCCGTAATCTACACCAACGCTCAAGGCCTGTTGAATATTGGCTACGCCAAACTTCACTATGTTTCGGTTGCCTCTTCGACTTTACTAATTATCTGTTTATAGACTGCAATTAATAGGTTATCCAAGAAAAATCTACAACTTACCACCATTTAGTAATGCTTTTAAATTTGTCTAGTAATACATTTTTCTCTTCCTCTTTTATTGTAACCCTTAAAATACTATATATTCCTTTTGTTATAGTTTGAAAAGAGGTATTTACTTCAAAGAAGTAATCCCCAATTTCTCCTTGAATTATTAATAATCTTATAGTTTCATCAAAATCCACAAGCCCATTATAAGGATCTTCAATAAATCTATCCCAAGATTCATTTGAAACCCAAAACGTAACTATCAATTTAGACTCACCTTTCAATTCTGATAGAGATATCCGCATTTCAATTTTAAAAGATGGCATTAGATTGTCAATTTCAATAATCGAAAGTTCCAAATTGATAGGATCATATATTTTTATTTCTGACATACTTTTTCATTTAGGTTGAGCATGAATTAAAGCAGTTAGTTGCCTCAGTTCGGCTTAGGCTCCTGCCTAAGTCGAATCTATCCCCGCAGGCTCTTGCCTGCAATTACCCCTTTCGCTAAGCGCTGCCTCCTCGCTTCGCTTGGTTTAGCGTGGCCTCTGGCCGTATTCGGAGGCGGAAGGTATCAATTACATGTAAGTTTTCCAAGGAGCATTAGCGAGCGCCGCCGTTGATGGTAGCTCCGCTTTTATATTTTTGTTGTTCTCCTATCCGTTTCGCAAAACTACCGCTAACAAGAACATCTACTCCGGCAAAGCCTGCCAACATAACCCGACAGCGGCAAAACCGACCGCCGAATGTGTGCTGATCGTAGCCTCTGCTTAACTGATAAATATCTGAATCGATTAGATGCATCTTTTGGTGCGATAGATGCATCTGAAAACTCAACAGATGCATATTTTAGTGCGAAAGATGCATCTAAAAACTCAACAGATACATATTTTAGTGTGAAAGATGCATCTAAAGACTCAACAGATGCATATTTTAGAGCAATAGATGCATCTGAAAACTCAACAGATACATCTTTTAGTGTGAAAGATGCATCTAAAGACTCAATAGATTCATCTTTTAGTGCGATAGATGCATCTGAAGGCTCAACAAATGCATCTACTCCCGGTAAAGCCCACCAGCAAATACGCCAAGCGCAGCCATTTGCTGGGGCTGCGCTTTATGTGTTTTTTATGTTTGCCTTTTAGTGGTGGTATAAGCCCGCTATAGCAGCATAACCACCTGCTTCTCACTCAGGCAAAGCCTGCCACCATAGCTCGACGGGGCAAAGCCGACCGCCGAACGTGCGCTGATCGTAGCCTCTGCTTAACTGATAAATATCTGAATCGATTAGATGCATCTTTTGGTGCGATAGATGCATCTGAAAACTCAACAGATGCATATTTTAGTGCGAAAGATGCATCTAAAAACTCAACAGATACATATTTTAGTGTGAAAGATGCATCTAAAGACTCAACAGATGCATATTTTAGAGCAATAGATGCATCTGAAAACTCAACAGATACATCTTTTAGTGTGAAAGATGCATCTAAAGACTCAATAGATTCATCTTTTAGTGCGATAGATGCATCTGAAGGCTCAACAAATGCATCTACTCCCGGTAAAGCCCACCAGCAAATACGCCAAGCGCAGCCATTTGCTGGGGCTGCGCTTTATGTGTTTTTTATGTTTGCCTTTAGTGGTGGTATAAGCCCGCTATAGCTGCATAACCACCTGCTTCTCACTCAGGCAAAGCCTGCCACCATAGCTCGACGGCGGCAAAGCCGACCGCCGAATGTGCGCTGACGGTAGCCTCTGCTTAACTGAGGCGAATATAGTGCGTTTAAATAAACTTGGCTTAATGCGAGATTCTCCTTGGATTTTCACCCATACATGCTAGTCCAATATATATGGGTAAAACAAAAAGAAATATTATACTTAGAGTTATAATTACTCTATATTTATATATTTTGGTTTTTGCAAACCAAAAATAAGCAAGAGTAACTAAAAATTGTAATAGCAACAACAAATAACCAAATAGTATAAAAAAAAACAAGATTTTATGTATTTGGCTAGGTAATAATACTGATATAGTTGAATTAGTTAGTTCAACTATAATAAAATCGATTACTCCTAAAATATAGAAGAATAAGCATGTGATAAATACATAGTAAAGCAACTTAAAATTGCGATTACCATCTTGCCTTAATGTACCCATAGTATTATTGTGAAATTTATTTTTCGTCTATTTTGATTGATCTGTAATCTTTTTTTACATCAGTTCGGCCTCAGTTCGGCTTAGGCTCCTGCCTAAGTCGAATCTATCCCCGCAGGCTCTTGCCTGCAATTAACCCCTCCGCTAAGCGCTGCATCCTCGCTACGCTTGGTTTGGCGCGGCCTCTGGCCGTATTCGGAGGCGGAAGGTATCAATTACATGTAAGTTTTCCAAGGAGCGTAAGCGAGCGCAGCCGTTGATGGTAGCCCCGCTTTTATGTGTTGGTGCAAGCTTACCGCTTAATGGCAGACTAAGACCGCTACTTATGTTCTACGTATTTACAACCGTAGCGAAGTTGAACACGGCGTAGCCAAAATGAGCCAGCCTCGTGCGTTCATTCTACGGCGAGCAGGGGAGGATGTGTGCTCTTTATGAGCAGGAATGGCTTCCTCGCTTTAGGAAATGATTTCTGCATTCGCCGATGGCTTTTTCTTCTATTTTTGGCTTGAATGTATTCGAGCTCCGCAACGCAGAGGCAAAGAAGGTGGAGCAATTCCTGCGCTCGGTTCGCGATGTGGTTAATGCCACCTATCCCGACCAGACTAAAAAGCTCACCGAGTACGGCTTCGAGGTTAACGAAGCAGCCCCTAAAGCAAAAAAGGATAGCAAGAAGTAGCACTTAGGTGCATAAAAAAAGAAAGCGTAGCTGCGGCTACGCTTTCTTTTTTTATGAATATGGCATTCCTCACAAGCTACTTTACCTCGCTAGCCTCCACGTAGTACGAGGCTGCGCTTTCTTCGGATACGCTTCTAGCGCAGGTTTCGCCATCGCATCGGCCGCAGGGCTTAGGTGCAACATATCCAACCTTTCTTAGCACGCCCTTAACGGTTACCTTTTTTCCCCTGAAGCTGGCTGCCGATCCGCTCTTTAGCACCACGGCCATGCGTACCGTTCTATCGTTCTCTGGCGATACGAATATTCGCTTATCGCTCTTGGGGCAAACGGAGTAAACCATTCCCGTAAATTCAACTTTCTTCCCTGCAAGCTTCGAAGCGTTCTTGGCCATATTGGCAAGCTCTACCTTGCCGGCCTGAGCAATAATCGCCCCAACGAAAAATAGGGTTACTAGTAAAAACTTTCTCATCATAGCAAATTATAATTAATCATGTTAATGCTTGCTTAGTCGCCTAGCGCTTTCGAGTGCCATATCTCTAGGATGCGCTTCGGCTTAAAATGGTCGTTTGAAGACCGCCTATCCGTTCAGTATCGTTCTACGCAAAAATTACGGAGGCCAGAAAGAGGAGCACCGCTGCCGCCGCAACCGCAAGAGCAATCAGGTGGGTTTGGAAGGTCACCTTTTTGGGGAAGATATCCTTCGCCTCCTTGCGGAAGAAGTCGATAAGCGCGCCGGTAGGGCAGAAGAAGCGGCACCAGGCGCGCGGAATGGCAATGGAGAGCAGCAGGAAGGCTACTGCCATTACTACCACCCCTTTTGATGCCGAGGCGAAGAAGAAGAGCGTAAAGGGCTCGGCTCCGGTAACGTCGATGGTGGATCCAAATATGGCGATGCCCAGCACAATGAGCATTACCTTGGTTCGGGTACGGGCGAGAATGCCGGTTACGCTTTTGGGCAGCTCCAGCTTCTTGGGGTTAAGCTTTCCCAGCAGCTCCTGCGATGCGCCAAAGGGGCACACATAGGTGCAGTAGAAGTTCTTTCCAAAGAAGAATGGAAGCAGAATGGCAAGTGCTGCCAGGGTGAGGAAGATGATCTGGTTCTTCAGCGATATCCCCTGGATGAACCATCCCCCAATCAGCTTGATGGAGAGGAACGAGCCGTAGGCCACGCCCAATACCCCAACCGATAGAACGATCAGCGTGATGCGGTACCTGCTCAGCTTCTTGGGGAAGCAGTAGAAGGCTAAGGCGTACAGGAGCACCAGCAGAATGGAGCCGTAGCTGATAATCTTCTTCATGCTGGCTTTTTGGGCAACGGCCGAGGCCTTGCTGTACTCGGCTAGGCGCTGCTTCACCGTTTCGCCAATGGCGGTGGAGGAGTAGGTGGCCCCCGATACCGCATCCCAGCTCTTGGCAACGGCATCGCTGGCCGAAAGTCCGTTCCACTGTGTCAGGAATCCCTTCTCCTTTACGGTTGCCACAAATTCGGGGGTCTCGTCGTTGCGTAGCAGGGCAACCCCCGTCACCTTGTCGTTTCTGTCGAGCAGAATTGCCAGGGGCACGGGGCCGCTGTAGCCGATAATCTTGCTGGTGGTTTGCTGCGCGATCACCGCTTTCCCGATGGCGCCATTGTTCCGATCTTTTACGATCCACTGCTCTACACCATCGCTTTCGATGGAGGCGGCTTCGGGGAGGATTGCCTTAAGGCAGGCTAGCACCTCGGTGTTGGGGGCTGATGCTATTTTCGATCTCAAGTCGCTACCATTCTCGGCCGTACGGATTCCGATAAGGGCAACAATGGAGAGGAGAACAACCAGCTGGGGTAGCTTAGCCTTTAGGTTCGCAAGTTTCATGGCAATTGGATGATTGGTTTACGCAGTAGGTGAATTAAAAAAAAGCCGTCGCCAAGTCAGAAATCGTAGCAGTGCTTAATCCAATAACGGATAACGAAGAGTGTTAAAGCATGATGTTCGCACCCCGACGTCCTGATCTCTTTGACAGCTTTTTCTTTCTACAAACTGCTAATATTATTGAACTACTAGTTCGTTTAGGATATAGTCTGATTTTGCAAACTTCTCGAGGAAGAATAGGATGAATCGGCTATCCACGCAGATGTTGCGGCAGTTCTCCTCCGTATATTGGTAGTCGGAGTACGCCCCCTGCCAAATCCTATCGAAGTTAATGCCGATGAGCTTACCCTTGGCATCAATAACCGGGCTGCCGGAGTTTCCGCTAGAGGTGTGCGAGGAAGAAAGGAAGCAAATGGGCAGTTTATCTCCCTTGAAGTATTTACCGAAATCTTTCTTCTCGATGAGTTCCTTTAGCCTTACGGGCATTTTGTAGTCTGCATTATCTGAATTTTTCATTCGCTTTTCGTACATGCCATCGGCAGTTGTGCTGCAGCTGTAGATAACTCCATTGTTAGGGCTTACACCCTTAACTTTCCCGTACGATATGCGCATGGTGCTATTCGCATCGGAGTACAGGTTATCCAAACCGCGCATCTCAATAATGCCGGCAAGATAACGAGTATAGAAAAAGCCGTTCTCGTCCTGTGCCTTTGCTCGCTGGCGGATAATCTTATTTACGTTGGTCATGTATAGGCCAATCGCCATTTTATAGATCGGATCGTTTGTTAGCATGTCGATCCCCTTGGTACCAACGCTGTCTAGGAACGACGATACCTTGCTCGAATCGGTAAGTATGGTCGACTTGAAGGCATCTTCGGCAAACTTTTCGAAGTCGCCGTTGTACTTTTTGCCTACCTCTACCATATATTCGGGGTGGAAGTAGCTGGGCAGGTTCTTGTAGTACATGCCCAGCAGTTTGCCAAACACCTTTTGGTCGATGTCCGTATTCCAGTTGCTGTATATCTGGGGTAGCAGGGTTTTAAGATGGCGGGCTTCGCCTTCGGCTGCCTTTGCCGATGATTTACGGCCGCTTTTTACAATGCTTACCAGCTTCTCGAACTTTCCGGCAAAGGGTACCGCCTCGGCACCGTTAATTCCCGCCTCGTTGAAGTAAAGATCGGCTCGGTTATACATCGAGAGAATCCTATACTTAACCCTTAAGCTGTCGAGCACCCCGCCATATTTTGCAATTCGCTCGGGCGAAGCGTTAACCCACTTGGTGAACTCCTCTTCTTCGGCTAGGCGATTCTTGTCGATGCCATTAACGGTTATCCCGTAGAGTTCTCCCTTCCACTTAAGCAGCTTATTCATCATGGAGCTCATGCGGGTGGTGTAGCGAAACTTTACGTTGGCGTCGGTTTCCATTGCCTCGCTCATGATCTTCATCTTAGCTTCGCAAATGGCAATTCGGTGCTGGTTATCGTCCTTAACAATTTGCTCGAGCGCAAACGAGGGAATGTATCGGCGTGATGACGAGGGAAAGCCTACTACCATTGCAAAATCATTTTCTTTGAGACCTTTAGTGCTAATAGGAAGAAAGTGATTTGGCTTATAGGGTTGGTTGGTTGTACGCCATTTTGCGGGGTTGTTGTCGCTGTTGGCGTATACGCGTAGAAAGGCAAAGTCGCCGGTATGTCTGGGCCATTGCCAGTTGTCGGAATCGCCACCGAATTTGCCAAGCGAAATAGGTGGAACGCCTACCAAACGTACATCTTCGAATACTTTGTATAGGGCAAGTAGGTACTGATTCCCTCCCATGAAGGCGGTAATCCCTCCTTCTAGCTTGGTTCCTTTCGTTGCCTTTGCCACGATTTCTTTACCACGGATATCAAGTTGGCGATCATAATCGGCTGCGGAGAGTTTTTCGAGTCCGGCGGTTATCTCTTTGGTGATATCGCGGATTTCTACGAGCTGGTTAACCTTCAGCTCGAAGCAGCGCAGCTCGCGGGTGGTGGTGTCTGCCCAATATCCGTTGGCAAGCAGGTCGTGCTCGGGGTTAGAGTATTGCTCAATATAGCGCATCACGCAGTGGTAGTTGGTCGTTAAAAGCCCCTTCCCCGATACAAACGATGCCGTACAGAAATTCTTTAGTCCCATTCCTTCAGAGGAAAGTCCAACAACGGCATCCTTAATGCACTTTTTGTTGATGCTGTATATATCCTCCTTTGTCAGCTTAAATCCAGCCTTTTTTATATCCTCCATTCGGTACTTGCTTAGCAACGAAGGAACCCAAAATCCCTCATCAGCCTTGGAGGGAATGCTTAAAAGCAGAAGCAGTAGGACAGATAGTCCAATGCTAAAATGTCTCATAGTTTGAATTTGTTTTTGTGGAAGATTTGGGTAGTGCTGCCCTGAAAACGCAGGGCAGCCAGTTTTGGTGTAACAAGTACTACGATTTCAGAATTTGAAGAAGGTATGCTATCTGCTTCTTCTCCGTTCCATTTGTCGATTTTTCAGCCCTTAATGTTAGCATTCCCTTTACACTACTTATCTGTGCATATATAGCAGCCGAAAGTATTGTTCCCTTTTGTTCCTTATTTTCAGATAGTGCCTTTAACTTTTGCACGTAACATATCTGTAGGTTCTGAACATACCGATCGTTGGCAGCTCCTGCTTTAAGGATACAGTTCGAAAGATCGTTGAAGTAGTGCTCTATGGTATAGGTGCATCCCAATCCTTCGTTGGCAATGATTCGCGAGGGGATGAAATTGCCCAACAGATCATCTACCACATCGTTCTGCTTTTGGAAAAGCATATCGGTTTTAGAGCCGATGTAGGGGATTAGCGATGGTTCGTTTAGCCAGCCAATGTTGCGAATTTCGTTTACGGCAAAGGCGAGCGCTTCGCGCTGCTTTTCAGCATCAACCGCCTTTCTTTTTGCTTTTATGTCGCCAATTGTTCCAGCAAATTCGTAAACTCCTCCTAGGTAGCTCAGCGTATGACCTAGTTCCTTGGAGTATTGCTTAAATATAGCCGCATAGGTATTATCGTAAATCTCAGGAGTCTCAGTTTCCTTGTAAAGCCATTTTGCCGTATTCTTGATAATCACCTTTAGGTTTTTTATTCCGTAGGTCGATGCTTTTACGGCATCATCGCCAAGGGCATCGGCTTGCGATGAAGGATCTGGCATAACCTTAGCCACAGCGGCACCACTATAAAGATATTTAGGATCGCTTCCGTTGTTCTTAAACCATTGCTCTAAGGTTGGTACCTCCTCAGTGGTTGAGGTGGCGCTTAGTATTGGCTTATAGCCATACTTTATGGAGAAGTAATCGAAATCGCCTAAGATGGGAGGGGTGAATTTAACCCCTTTGTCCTCTGGTTGCGCCACATAGTTATTGCGGGCATAGTCCATAATAGAAGCAGTAGTGCCGTACCTTTGTGTAAAGGCTGCCGATCTCAAGGAATCAACGGGGAAAGCATACGACGCGCGCATGTTATGCTGTAATCCCAGTACATGCCCCATTTCGTGGGCTACTGCATAGCGGATAAGCTCTCCCATGGTAGCATCATCAAGTTTAAGGGTGCGAACTTTGGGGTCAGCTGCCGCTGTTTGTACGTAACGCCATTCCTGCAGCAGCTTAATAACGTTGTGGTACCAGAATATGTCGCCACGAACGATCTCTCCAGATCGGGGGTCGTAGTATATTTCTCCGCTGGCATTGGCATCTTCAACGGGGAGGTATCGGAAGCAGTTGTGTCGGAAGCTAAACTCGTCGAACGAAGCATCGTTCTGGGGATAGTCCTTCGCTTCTACTACATTTTTGAATCCTATTTTTTCAAAAGCTTTGTTCCAGTCTTCAATGCCTTGCTTAACATACGAGCGCCATTTGGCAGGCATTACAGGGTCGATGTAGAAGATGATGGGTTTAGCAGGAGCTACTAATTCACCTCTCTTGTACTTCTCTGCATCTTCTGGTTTAGGCTCAATGCGCCAGCGGGAAATAAGCTGTTGGGTAGATACAGGTTGTCCCGATTCGTAGATACGTTTTGACTTTGAGAAGAACCCGATACGGTCGTCGTTGGCACGAGCCATCATGGGTACTTTGGGCAGCAGGTAGAGCGAATAGCGGAGGATGATTTTTGAGGCATCTCTTTCGCTAACAAAAGGTAGAACCGTGCTAACCTCTAAGGTTTGGTCGTTAACGCTCATACGTATAACCTGTACACCTTTAGTTTCTAGGCGTCCCGATTTAATTTTGCCATCGAGCGGAGATACATACGCTATCTCGTCGGCAAAGAATTTGGTTACATCAATGATGTAAGAGTTGTTACCCGTAGTCTCCTCAATGTCGAAGAACTGAAACTCTGGGGTGATGTTATTTTTGTCAATAGCCTTGGCTATTGGATCTTTCTCGTCAACAATGCGGTAGTCTTGGGGGTATTCTATTACAATTCGATTTCCCTTTTTTTGGAAACGAACAAGGATTGGATCCTTACGGATTTGGCCAGCTGATATTTGTTTGTTGTTGCTAATCTTTTCTACACGTCCAGCAAATAGTAGGTCTCTACCAAGTATGCTGTCGGGAATCGCGAGGTAGTAGCTATCCTTTACTTTAAGTACGCTAATAAATCCAGCCTCTACATGCGCTTTATCTTGTATAGAGGTGGTTTTCTTTTCTATGGTTTGTTCTAGTGGAGATGTTGTGGTCGATCTTTCCTTTTTGGGATTAGAACCCTGAGCGTAGTTGCCTACGCTCAGGGTAAAAAGGGTAAGAGTCACAAACGTAAGTTTGGTGATCATCCTGTTTATTTTATTACAGCTTGAGTGAATTGATAGCGAATGGTGTATTTACCGTTCTCATTTTTTACGATATAGTTGGCTGTAGGTGCAAAGTTAGAGTCCGAACATTGAAGTATAATGTCCATTGAAATTGTAGATGTTGTTAGGTCGTAGGAACCATTGATGCTCTCAATTTTTACAATAACAGGTTCAACATTTGTTGATTGCGATATAGCACCAGATGTTTGTTTTGAGTCGGTATACCAGTTTGTTACAGTTTTACCATTAACAGTCGTTGTTCCGAACCAGTCGTATCCTGCCTTCGATTTATACAGAGTTACATCTTGTGATGGTATGATTGCAACACCCTTCATTCCATCTCTCTGTGTTGGTATAAATTTGATAAAAGAGTCGTTGATAAATCCTGTTGTGACATTTCCATATTTTACAATGTAACCTGCGGGGAAATAATCTGATATGTTTAGTAAGTTTTTGGTAAGAATCTCCCATCTTTCAGTTTCTACAGTAATCGATGAAGTCCATCCTGCCTTTTTAAACCATGTATGTACTTCAGGTTTCCATGCATTTCTTTTATCTAAATTCACCCAATGTTCTCCGGTTGACTTAAACGCGTTGGTTGTCATATCCCAAATTAGAGTCTTTATTCGGTAAGCCGTTTTAGTGTCAAATTGAGTAGCAGTGCCATTGCTTAAACTGAAGTTCTTAAAAATGTTATTTGCATTAAAGAACGAAGTTGTAAAATCAACCTCAGGGTTAATCAGCGTAACTGTTGCTGTTTTTCTTGTGTTATCGACGATGAATTCTTGAGAGTCGCCAGCAAAGTTTATTTCAAGCTTCTTTTCTTGTGTGATATCTGCCGATTTTACTTTTACCTTAAAGGTTGCCTCTAGGGCGTTGGCAGGAATGCGGATGCTGCCGCCGTCAAGACCTTCGGTCGTAAAGTCAGTTCCTTCTACTGCACCAATAAAAGACAAAGGAACAACAATGTCCTTTGATAAGGCTTCGCTTAGCGCAACCTTTACATCAATGGTTTCGGCAAGAAGTGGATTGGTGAGCACCTCGTTGGTATTCACGAACGACACCTTGGTGAGGTTCGACTTCTGCGAGTCCATGATCGTAACGGTAACCGCATTTTTTGTAGGGTCTACAATAAAGCCTGCAGCCTGCTTAAGTGTAACGGTAAGCGTGTAATCGTCGGCTGTTGCCGAGATGCTAGGTTGAAGAATAATTTCACCTGATGAGGCTCCTGCAGAAATGGTAACATTCTCGGCATCCGAAATCACATAGTTTGTGCCATTGACAGCCGTACCCGTAATCTCGATTGGAATTGTTAGCTGTTTTTCAGCTGGTGCGCTTAGGTTAATCTTTACTCTTACATCGCCACTCTGGTTTTCGTAAACCTGAATAGCATCTTTTTCGAACGAAACTGTAGGCGTAAATGGCTCATCGTCCTTTTTACATCCCATAGCCAGCACTGCAAGGGTCAACAGCAGCGCAAAGATTTGTTTGGTAGTTTTCATACTATTTGGAATTAAGATTTGGATTACGTTCTACTGCATTCTTTGGGAATGGCAGGATTAACTTATCACTTGGGAAAGGCACATCTTTGTTATTGATGCCATTAAAGTAGGTTCGTGTAATACCTTTTCCCTTACGGATAAAGTCGTAGTAGGTGTGTCCCTCAAATGCGAGCTCTTTTCGACGTTCCAGCATAATGGCATCGATAAGTGCTTGCCCTGAAGGGTAAATTGGAGTTGCATTAACATTTGCACGCTGCCTGATAGTGTTTAGATCGTTACGAGCGGTAATTACATCAGACAGTTCTGCAGCAGCTTCAGCTCTGGTTAGGTACATCTCTGAAAGGCGAATTGCTGGAATATATCGTTCTTTAAGACCGATACTTTTAAACTTGATGGTAACAGTATCTCTAGCATCACCTGGAAATGGAATTATTAAACTTTTGCGGACATCATCGTTTTCGTATAACGAGTATAAGTCCTTAGAGACAGAACAAGCAACTGTCTTTTCTACATCAGGAACTCCGTAGTAGGTCGAAACCGTTCTCGTAGTTTTGGCGGTGAAATCTATTATCCAAATATCTTCCTGGTTTGGAACTGTTGAGCTCCAAGCACCAAGATAATCCTTGTTGGGGACTAACGAGTAGCCATAATCGGCAATCACCTTGTTCGAATAGTAGTAGGCGTTTTTATAGTCTCCTTTGTAAAGAAGTACCCTTGCAAGCAGAGCCTGAACTGCGGCCTGTGATATCCAAGCCTGCTTTATTCCAGTAGTGCGGCTGTTGTTCGTTAATAGGGTATCGGCCTTTTTTAAATCGGAGATAATAAGGTCGTACACAACGTATAACTTGCTACGTACAGGATAATCTAAGACGGGGATCTTCTTGTCCATCATTACGATTGATTGATGGCTTCCTATTTTAGAGTAGCTGTAGGGTTGGGCATATAGGTTGCAAAGGTTGAAATGAGATAGCGCTCGCATAAACAGTGCTTCGCCATAGTACTGGTCGCGAAGCTTCGTGTTAGCGTAGGTTCTGGTTTTGCAAGCTTCGATGATGTCGTTTGCCTGATTAATGATCTTGTAAAAATTCTCATAGAAAAACATAACGGCATCATCTTCGTCGTCGTATAGGTTACTAAACTCGTAGGAGGGCGTAATGTCTTTAACTAGGGCACTTGTTGCCGATTTGGCCATTTGCAAGTTTCCGCTTCTGCTCTCGGAGTAGGCAATCAGGGCGCTTCCATAGGTATCCATTATGTTGCTATAGTCTCCAACTACTGCAAAATTTAACCCTTCTAGGTCCTTCGTAATTTCATTGTTCGATATGGTCATGGTAGGTTCCCTGTCGAGGAAACTCTCGCATGAGGTTGTGCCGACAAGTGTTCCCAGCACAAATGCAATATGGAATATAGTACTGCTTTTCATTGTTTTTTAGAATCTAAGGTCAATACCAAAGGTTATCTGTCTCGATTCGGGGAAACCGTAACGGTATTCAGCAATTCCGTTTCCGCTTCCTCCTTTTTTGTCCTTGTACCAGTATGCTAGATTGCTAATCTGAGTGTTGATGCTGGCATTGTCAATCTTTATTCGCTTTATCCATTTTGATGGTAGCTTGTAGGCTAGGGATAAGGTCTTAAAGTTGATATTGGTCATATCGTATAGATAGCGGGTAGAACCGTATCCCACGTAATTGTCGAGAGAGAGCTTTGGAACATCGGTAATCTGTCCTGGTGTTGTCCATCGGTCAAGCTGGTTCACCGTTTGGTTGTGTATTAGGATCTGACGTCCATCCGAGTTTGTGTTGAGGTAGCTGTATGGGATTGTTTTCTTACCTCCGATATTGTAGCTCATAACAATGGATAGCGTAAAGTCTTTATACTCGAAATCGTTTACAAAACCACCAAAGAAATCTGGAGATGCTTTTCCTGCATACACACGGTTCTCGATCTTATTAGCCAGCACGCCGTCGGTAGTAATGGTCCCATCTTTTAAGTACCATAACGCAGTTCCTGTTTGAGGATCTACTCCAGCATAGCGTGCGGTGTAAATGCTGCTCACGTCCTTTCCGAGCTTTAGCCCATTATACGAGTAACTAGAGGGTGGCAACTTGTCGAGGTTGTTTGCCAGCTTTGTTAATCGATTGGAGTTGCTGGAGATGTTAAAGTTCGACCTCCACTTAAAATCTTTGCTGTTTATGTTCTTTGTTTTAAGCGTAAATTCGAATCCCTCGTTCACCATATCGCTGGTGTTTGCCGAGACTGTAGAGAATCCTGATTCTAAGGGGATGTACAACGATTGAATTCCTCCGATTACTGTGTTTCTATAGTAATCGAATGTTATGCCGATTCTTGATTTGAGAAAGCTGGCATCGAAGCCGATGTTTAGCTTGTAGTTCTGTTCCCATGTAAGGTCGAGATTGGGAGCGGAGCGTGGAATCGCTCCGGCTTCACCGTTATAGACATACGATGATCCATATGCGTATGTTCCACGTGCTGAGTATGTGCCAATTTTAGAGTTTCCGGTGCTACCGTACGAAGCCCTTAGCGTTGCCAAAGGTACTAGATCGGTAGGGAACCAATTTTCTTTTGAAAGAACCCACGTTGCCCCAATTGATGCGAAGTTCTTTGCCTGTACATCGCCCCCAAAGATGGAGGATGCATCTCGACGAAAGTTTACGCTGACATTGTATTTTGAGTCGTACGAGTATCCAACTCGGCTGTAATACGAAATGGTTCCTTCCGAACTTTCTGAAGCAGATGCGTCAACATTTTCGGTTGCTCCATATCCGATAATTGGGAGTTTTTCCATCGGTAAATTCTTCTCGGTTGCTCGTAGTCCGTTGGAACTTTTATCGCTGATTTCCATGCCGGCTAGAACAGAAACGTTGTGCTTGTCGTCAAACGTTTTATTCCATTCTAGCTGGTTAAAGTTGTCCCAAGCAAACGTTGAATTGTAGATGTCTTTTATCATACCTCCAGATGTGGCACCCGATGCATTCTTCTTCGAATTGAAGACGTATGTTCTTGCGTTTGTGTAGTCAACGCTCATAGAAGTTTTGAAACTTAGATCTTTTAGGATATGGTAGGTAAGCGACACATTGCCGTTGGTGTTGTAGTCCTTCTTTTGGTTCTTATTTTGTGCCAATGCGGCCAAGGGGTTTACATACGCCTTGTCAAAAGGAGGATTGGTGTTGAATGTTCCATCGGCATTGTAGGGCGAAAGATTTGGTTTCAATGCGAAAGCCCCGGAGAACATGCTAAACACATCCTTATTGGCCATAGAGAATCCGAAGACGGCATCGAAGTCGAGCTTATCGGTCAACTTTGTGTTAAGATTAAGGCGCGAGGTAATTCGATAGAGATCATTCCCCTTGGAAACTGATTTCGTATTGTTATAGCCTGCAGAGAAGCGGTAGGTTGTTCTTTCGGAACCTCCTGATACGCTCATATTGGTCTGTGAAGTAAAGCCTTGTCGAAGGACTAAATCGTACCAGTTGGTGTTGATGTCGGTTGCCCCTGCTTTTAGCTTTGCATCTTCGAGAGAAATACCTGAGTTTACTTGTGCTTCGATGGCAAGTTTTACGTAATCTTCCGTATTCAGATACTTTACGCTGTTAATGACGTTGGCAACTGAAAACGACTGCGAAATGTTGAAGGTTGCTTTCCCTGCTTTTCCCTTTTTGGTTGTAATAAGGATTACTCCGTTGGCAGCATTTGCCCCATAGATGGCGGAAGTTGCCGCATCCTTTAAAACGGTGATGGTTTCAATGTCGTTTGGATTTATAAGCGACAACGGATTTGTTTGTGTTACCCCTTGGTTGAAGGCTTTGTCGATATTGGGATTCGATGCATCAAGCATGGGAATACCGTCTATGATGAAGAGAGGTTGACTTGATGCTACAATATCGGAACTTGTAACCTGAGTTAATGAACCTTGTCCGCGCACCTGTATGCTTACGGATGCAGATCCTGGATCGCCAGAGTTGTTCTCAACAAGTATACCCGCCATACGACCTTCCAGCATTTTATCTACGCTTTCGGTTGCTCTGTCTACTTGAAGATCCTTAGCCGAAATTTGCTCAACGGCTCCAACAACGCTTTCGCGCGATTTTTTGCTGCCGTAGCCAAGCACGATGGCTTCCTGAAGCTGGATGTTCTCCTCTTCGAGGATCACAACAAGGTCGTTTTGCTTGCCAACAACAACTTCTTGGCTTTTATAGCCGACCATACGAAACGTAATCTTGCTGTTTGCCTCTGATACCTTTATGAGGAATTCGCCGCTTATGCCTGTCGAACTCGCCAATTTCGAGCCTTTAAGGGTAATGTTTACTCCGGGAATAGGCTGGTTGTTTTTGTCTAGCACCTTTCCTCTCACATTTCGAACTTGTGCTTCTGCTGCGAATGCTATGAGCAGAACAAACAAGAACAGAACTAATCTTTTTGTCATTTAGATTTGATTGTAGTTGGTTAATTCTTCTTTATAAAAACGTATGGGTTCTCTGTAACCCGTTTTTCTCCCTTCACCATATGCGTAAAGGTTGGGTGGTTGAGGAGCAAAAACAGCTTTTCCCGATCCGATGCTCTTTTGCTCTCGAATACAATTTGAAGTTCGGGATATGTAACACTACTTTTTGCCACTATGCTGTGAATGTGGAATTGCTCGATTTCTACATCCTTAAGGAAGGGAGAGAACGGAAGCTTTCTACCAAAAGGGAATTTCCGCATGGTAAGTGTTAGCGTATCTAGCCTTGTTCCTGCTGCAATTTCCTCGGTCGATTCGTAGCTGTTCTTGATGAAGATCTTGTTTAGGATTCTGCTGCGTTGGCTATCGGCGTTTTCGACATCAACAGAGTTTATGGTGTAGCAGGTGCCTACCTCTGTTGGCTTCTTCTTTAGAATCATTACAACCGATGGGCTTTCGATTCGCGCCTTTAGGCTATCGACGTTGAGGCCTTGCTTGGCGAAAATGTCAACGAAGAGCGTCTTCTTATACTCCGATTCGATGAAGTAAACGCCGTTCATCGTTTGCAGCTTATACATTAGTACGAGCCCATCGAATGAGTCGTAGTAGTTGTTGATGGAAAGCCTGTACCTAAAGAACTTGATGTTGGTATCTTCGGGATAGGCAACTGGATGCTTAGCCTTGGTGTGGAGTATTTTGCGAAGGTTATCCTCGGTAACGATGCTGTCGTTTACGTAAACCGTTAGGTCTTCTTTAGAGGGGCTGTACTGCACGCCATAAATTCCTTTGTGGCGCTTTAGCTTATCGGCGAGCGCCTCGAAACCGATGGAGTTGCGGATGGTTTTGTAGTTGTTCAGTTCTATTGAGCTTGCATTTTTGTTCAGATCTAGGATGTGCCAAACGTTTCGGTAAACGTATAGGTTACGTTGGGCAATAAGGTAGACCGATGTTGTTAGAAAGAGCAGCGTAGCCGCTAGGATAAGTAGGCCGGTGCGCTTTTCAATCAGCTTAACGGCATAGCGCTTTTTGTTTAGAACCTGCTCTATGGGAGGTCCTGTGCGGTTGTTGGGGGAACCGTTCGGATGATCCTTCATATTCCCCTCTTCGTTTCTGTTTTTGTCTTGGTTCTCGAACATAGGTTTAGGAGTTTTCGGTAGCAAATAACGAGTAATGAAAGGTGGTTGTCGTCTTAATTCAACATTTGAGACCTGTGTTTTAGGTCTCAAAAAGATGTTTTTAATTTCTTGTAAAACTCAGTTGGATAGGTGAATGGTAATAATTGAGACCTTTATTGAGCAGGGAAGGACTGGTGGGTTGGTGTGTTTTAGCTCGAAAAAGCAGGTAGGTTTGACGGATAACTAAACCGATACCCTTTCACTTTTCTACCCCGATTAGCGGAGGCGCAAAATGGAAGAGTAACACTGTAGGCATATAGGGTAATCTTCCCCTTTTGTTGGAGGTAATGCTATAGAGAATGGGGGAGTGCATGCGGTACACCCGGTAGTATTTTCTGGTGGAAATATGTACAGCGGAAGGGTGGCTACTCTTCGTTGGGGCTTAAGCCTAGCTGGGCGGCGTACTCGCTGGGGGTAACGCCCTTTTGCTGCTTAAATATGCGGTTAAACGAGGCTTTGGAGTTAAAGCCCGACTCGAGCGCAAGCGATAGCAGGGTGTAGGTTTTGAATCGTGGCGAATTCATCTTTTCGATCACCATATTTACCCTATACGTATTTATATACGACGGAAAGGTTTGGTTGGAAAAGATCTTTACGGCCTGGGAGACTATGGCAGATGGCACTTTTAGCCTCTCCGAAACCATCGATAGGGTTAGCTCGGGCTCTTGGTAGAGCTGCTGCTCCTTCATCAGCTGGTCTACATCATTAAATATCCTTTCGAACTTCGGATCAATCAGCTGTTCGTCGTCCTGGGACAGTGGGGCGCTGCTCTTTTTCTTGCTGGGCTGATCTACGCTGCTGCTTACCTTCGATAGCAGAAAGGCATACTTATTGCCAATGTATATAAATAGGATGGCAAAAGTAGAGGTGAGGACATTTATGACAAGCAGCTTATCGGTAATCTGGTAAATGCTCAATACCTGAACCAGCTCCAGCGCTACAATAAGACCAAAAAGCGTTACGCTTCCTAGAACCACTGTGGCTAACCACCACTTGGTTTGGGTGGATAAATCGAGAAGGTAGGAGTCGGTTTTCTTGGTCCTCAGGTATAGGAAGAGCACGTAAATAACGTAGGAACCGACTACGAGCACCTTATACCAGCTAATCAACCTTTGGAAGATGTTGTTCGAGCAGGTGCACGATCCTTCGGCCTCGCAGCTATACAGGTTCCACACATCCTGCATGAGGACTTTTCCAACAATTAAAACCGCCAAGGGGATAAGGTGAACGAGCGTAGAGCGGCTAAGCGTGTAAGCCTTGTTGAGCATGCTCTTTACGTATACTAAAAGCGTTGCTCCATGGATTATATTAAGGCTGCAGGTGTTTTCTACAATAAAGTGGAAGCGGTGTATCAGCACCGATCGCTCAACTAGGTAGGCTACCTGCGCAACAATTAGAATCCCCAACCAAAACATAAGGATTTTCTCAGACAGAGTCTTCCCCTTTTTGTTGGTAAATGAAATAAAGAAGAACGAAAGTAGGGCTAAGCTAACTACGTTTAGTTGTTCCATGGAGTTGTCCCTTACTCTTCAATTACAAAAAACACGCTATGCAATTTCAACCTTTGCAAATGTAAATAAATAAGAATAGATAGAAAATTGTTGCGCATTTTTAAATGCGCTACCCTCATAGAATGGTCGCACACGGGGGAAAAGCTAATGCCGAAAAGAATTTACCCTCACATATCGCAAAAATCGAAGATATTGTAGGTGAAAGTTGGCGCTAATCTCGTGCTGTTTGTTTATACGTAAAGGATGCCGTCGAAGGTTGCCGATGCGTTAACCCCTCTCAATCTACTACGATGAAAAACAGTTGCCATAAGCGTAATTTGATGCACGTTTCCCCTTACTTGGAAGGGCAGGGCGTAGGATTTCTCCATCTTCCTCACGTAGTAACTCCGGTTTGGATGCCACCGTACTATCTGCCAACTGCCATAAGGGCAAATAGTACAAGGCGTAAAGTCCTATACTGGAATCTTATGAATTCCAACCTTTAAGGTTGCTCCATTCTTCCACCTGCCTGCCATCTCCAGCAAAGATGTTGCGGAGCTTTGCGTTACCGCGAGCGTTGCTCTTCTTTTTGCTCTCGTTTCTGTATCGCTAATCGAGCCTATCTGCTAGGTAATTTCGATCTCCAGATGTTTTGCAGCGAGTCTTCTCCTCGTTGCGAGTCTATATTTCCGTTAGTACACCCGCCTATATGCGTGTAAGTTGGTAATACAGCCGTATGCTATCGTTGCAGCTGCCGACCAATTAACGGATTTGGTGGTAGATTGTCGGTTATGCTGTTGCAGCTGGAACTTCGAAGATAGATAGTGCCGACTGCATCGGAGAAAATGGAATGATATCCTGCGAATTGCCCAAACAAAAAAGTACAAATGGATATCCAACTGCCAATGTGTCCGATTGTACTTGTACAAATGGATAAATGAGAGGTGATTTACCCATTTGTACAAGTATAAATGGGTAAATGGCCGTGAAATATAAAAAAATACAAGTGAAAATTAGTAAATGAGCTGCAGTTTATCCATTTTCACAAGAGAAAATGATGTTTTGCTGACAATAAGTCCGTTTGTAACGGAGAAAATGGGTAAAATAGGGGCAATAGGTTCATTTTCCAAAAAATGTTTGGGTAAATGGGCCGCAATAGGTGTTGTTGACCATGAATAATTAGGCAGCTTGCAAAGGATATGTTGTAACGCTCGAAAAAGTTGGGTTCCCAGACATGTGTTTGATGCCGATATGCTAAAGCATGTCAATGATTTTAAAGGTATAGTTCTACTGGATCGCTACGTAACGGTATTCGCAGCTCCAGTAGAACCATATACATAAATGCTTTGTAGATGCTGCTAAGCATAAGCTCGAAGCGTAACGCTGCTAATGAGTGCTTGCTGGCATTTTTGCTTTTCGAGCGGATCTTCTTTACTCCTTTACTGCATTCATTACCTCGTCGTAGGGGAGCTTCTTGGTGCAGAAGAACCAGTCGTAGCACTTTATGTTGCCTTTACTCTCCATGCGCTCCTTGGCAACGCCGCACGAGCCTGCAGTTGGTACAATTACATCATCGCCAGGCTGCCAATCGGCAGGTGTTGCCACGCCAAAGGTGTCGGCGGTTTGTAGGGCCACAATCACGCGGTATAGCTCGTCGAAATTTCTGCCTAAGCTTAGCGGATAGTATATAATAGTCCGAATTATTCCGTTAGGGTCGATGACGAATACGGCTCTTACAGCCTTGGTGCTGCTCTCTCCGGGTTGAATCATTCCATACTTCTTGGCTACTTCCATGGTGATGTCCTCAATAAGCGGGAATTTCACCTCAACATCCTTCATGCCCTTGTACTCAATCTTCTCCTTTATGGTACGGAGCCATGCAATGTGGCTGTACAGCCCATCAACCGATAGCCCAACCAGCTTGCAGCTAACTTCGGCAAACTTGGCCTCCTGGCTGGCAAAGGTCATAAATTCGGAGGTGCATACTGGCGTAAAATCGGCAGGATGGCTGAATAGAATCACCCAGCTGCCCTCGTAGTCGGCTGGAAAGTTGATGTCGCCTTGGGTGGTTACGGCCTTAAAGGCGGGCGCTGCGTCGCCTATTCGAGGCATCGATACTACTTCTTGTTCCATAACAACGCATTTTATTGGGTTTACATTCTAGTTTTCTTCCATTCCTCCTTCATGCGGGTAAGATCGGTAAGCCAGTCCTCGATGTCGTTCTCATGCTCCAGCTCTTCGTTGAGAATTGTCACCGCCATCTGGTAGGTGGCGTGGTCTTTCCCATGCGTGAAATCCGCAATCTCCTGATAGCGCTGTATCGCGCACCGTTCGCCCTTCAAATTCTGCTCTAAAATGATCTCGATATAAAAATCGGAGGGGGCATCGTAAGGACAGCGCGCCTGCGTCATCCAATCCATTGGGTTGGTTACGGGTATCCCGCCCAGCTGGATTATCCGGTTTACGACCAACACTGCATGGTTGAGCTCCTGGGTGGCATGCAGCAGAAGTTCCGGTTCAATTTCGCTCCGCATGGGGCCTTCCATTAACCTTGCTCCAATCCAGTACTGGTAGTAGGCCAGCCATTCCTCCGAGAGCGCTGCATTCAGCATCTCTATAAGCGTATCAGCATCAACAGATGATATTTTAGTTGCTCCTATACCCATGTCGTTTGGCTTTAAGTAAGAAATACACAATTTAATCTATTATGGATGAAAACTCAACGGGAACAGCCTCTTCTTTTATGCTGATGGGGAAGTGGGGGAGAGGTGGAATTGGATTCCCTTTTGAGGTGAGTGCTTAGTCGTCGTTGCTGTTGTGATGGCTAGCCGGATGGGGGAAAAAGAGGCGGCGCCATGCCGGATAATATCCTGCAATGGCGCCGCATTTTTTAGCTGCTGCAAAAGGTTTAGCACCTGCTAACCCTCAATTCTGCGTTGGCAGCTGATGCTTAAGTCTTACTTTATCTTGCCTACAAAGGTTACCACGCTACGAGCAGGAACTTTAAAGGCGCTGGTCGAGCTTAGCGCGCTTCCAGGCTTAAGATTGTCCCCTGTTGCATCGGAGGTGGTGTAGGGCACGTACGAGCTGATGGTTGCTCCCTTTACGATAGGGGAGAAGGTCTTATCCACCGTCGAGTAGTTTACGGCAACGACAATCAGCTCTTTTCTGTTATTGTCTATAAAACCCGAAAGCATAAGGCCTGTAGGGTCGTTGGTCTTGTAGGTAGACGAGGCAACGCTAACGCGTACTGCGCCGGGCCTTACAAATCGGCTAAAGTTACCCATGGCCCATAGCAGCTTCGAGTCGGTAAAGGTACCATCCGAGGTGTTGTCGCTGGCGTACACCAATCCGTCCTTGTAGTCGCCATTGGTGATGCCTAACCACCATTGCCAAGCCGATGCATTGGCTGTGGTGATGTCGAAGTGCATGATGCGGGCAACGTAAAGGGCAAACGTCATGGTGAGGTCTTTGCCAGGGCCGCTACCAGCCAAAGGATCGGTTTCGAGCATGCAGAATTCGGTTTGCCAAAATCCCAAGTTCTGATTTTTTAGGGCCGCGCCCATGCTTTCTCGGGTCGAAACCAGCTTGCTTTCAGGTGTGGTCGTAAAGTAGCCGTGGGCTCCAATCAGGTTGGGTACGTGGCTCAGATTCCCGATGTAGCTAGGCGAGGTTGAGTTGAAGAAGTTGAAGATATGGTTGCTTCTACCGGGGTAGTTGTTGTCTGCCTTGTAGGTTAAGTCGTACTGACCCGATTCGCATACCAGAATTTTCGAGTTCAAGTTGGCCTCGGTAAGCTTTTGGTCGAGATTTTTTACCACTAGGGCAATGTCGGAGTCAAGCGCAGGCGATCCTTCCTGGCTGCTGCCGTCCCACTTCCACTCGGGCTCGTTAAAAGGCGAGATGTAGTTGATGTCTACACCGTCGGTTTGCTTGATGCCTTTTACCACGTTAACCAAGAAGTCGGTGTATTCGCCTATCTTGCCCGATTTTAGGTTGTAGCTTACGCTTGTTCTACCCTTGTTGTTGGCAATTCCGTTTTCGGTCATGTAAACAGGGGGCGAGTTGGTGAATCCAATAAAGGTTTCCACGCCTCTGGTCTTGGCGGCGCGAAGAAACCAGCGCTGTCCTTCCTGCTTGTTCCAGTCGTAGGTGCCATCGGCATTAAGGAAGCATTCCGATCTTCTCCATACCGTTTCGATGTTGCTCGTAGATCCCTGTTCGGCGCTTCCCGCTCCGATGTTGAATCGCCACGACGAAAGGCCAATTCCTTTTGGTTGTCCGTTGGCATCCATTGCGGTGCTAAAGAGCAAGTCGGCCATGGCATTTCGCTTCTCTACGGGCCAATTCTTTCCAATAAATTGGGCTGTCCAGCAGTCGGATGCCCCAAAGTTATCCATAGTTTGGTACGTCTTCGAAACATCTATAGTAACAACTGCCTGCCCAGGTTGATACTCACTTCCGTTTGGGTCCGATTTGTCGGCCTTACAGTTGGTTGTTAGCGCAGTTAAGGCTACTAAAAAAAATGATTGAAATTTCATCTGTAATAGGAATTACATGCTGCTAGTAAAATAGAAAGTGTTGCTCGGTAATCCTAGAGCACACTCCTCGTATGTTTGTAAAAAAAAGTGTTGGGAGGATCTTTCCTCCCAACAACCAGGCTTATACTACAACCCTGGATTTTGTTTTAATAAACCACCAGACAATTCTATTTCTGATTGAGGAATTGGGAATAGATTGTACACACCCTCCTCAAAGTAAATACCCTTATCTTGTCTTTCTCCCTTGTTGGCCCATTCTAGTGGGTCGGCAGTGGCTTCGTTCATATTCCACTTTACAAAGGTTCCATTAGGACCAAAGATGTAGGATAGCATTGACTTTGATACATCGGATGGATTCTTCCATCTGCGTAGGTCGTACAGGCGATGCCCCTCGGTAGCTAGTTCAAGACGGCGTTCCTTATAGATTGCATCTCTTAATGCATCACCACTAAGGTTCATGTCTGTTGTCAGGTGTACTCTATCTCGAACTTCCTTAAGTGAAGCAATGGCTTCATCAGGATGATTGCTATTGTATGCCGCTTCAGCATGGATGAGGAGTAGATCTGCATACCTCATCATGATGTAGTTAAGGTTATTGGTGCTAGCATCGTAAGGAGTTGGTCTATCTGCTTTAGGAATGTAGTACTTACGGCAGATACGAGCTGACTTATGCTTGCTTGGCGTAATAACGTATGCCTTAGCATTAGGGTCACCATAGACATCGTCACCATTCTTAATGATGGTAGAGCGGAGTCTTTCTATATCACCCTCGTCCTTGTATGCTTTTTCAAGGTTTGCAGATGGTTGTCCCCACGACCAACCTTGGTCATCTCTAGAACCTGAAACAACTGGAAGTCTAAAGCCTGTATTTAGTTCTGTATTCTTGTTGAACTGAACTTCGAAGATCGATTCCATTCCATTTGGATTTTTTGTGCTCCAAACGTTTGCAAAATCAGGCTCTAGTTTATAGATCTTCTTGCCAATTATTTCAGCAGAAACAGTACGTGCAGAATCCCACTTCTCGGTGTAAAGACAAGCTTTAGCTAGGTAGGCCATGGCAGCCCCCCAAGTAGCGCGTCCCTTATCGCTTGCTCCGTACGACTCAGGTAACACTTGCGCCGCGCTTTTCATATCGCTCTTTACCTGGTTGTAGATCTGCTCAGCAGTTGATTTGGCCATCTTTACCTCGGTTGGAGGAATTGCTTTAGTTAAAAGAGGTACTCCTCCATAGTTCTTAACAAGTTCAAAGTAAATAAGTCCTCTTACGAACTTGGCTTCTGCAATTAGACGGGCTTTAAGTTTATCGTTGGTTATTGGCGAGTTGGTAATGCCTTCAATGGCAATGTTGCAACGGTAAATTCCTTTGTAACAAAACTGCCAATGGTTGTTGTTTACGCCATTTCCAGCCTTTCCTTTGTACATGTAGTGACATAGTTCCCAAGTTTCACCACCATCTTGAGTGGTGTTACCAGCCCACATATCGTCGGTACACATGTCGGAAACTAACTTGAAGTAGGTAGTTTGCCACCAGTCGTCATACAGTATAGATTGGTAACAGCCATTAACCGCTTGAGTACATTCTTTTTCGGTTTGGAAATAGGTGTTTAAATCTTGAGTACCTCTTGGTGGTTCTTCAAGAAAATCGCTACAGCTCGCAAATGCAGCTGCAAAGCCTACTGCAAATAGTAGTTTTGATATCTTCTTATTCATCACGTTTTCTTTTTTTATAGGTTAGAATGATAGGCTCATGTTTACCAAATAGGTACGCGCAACTGGATATGTACCCCAGTCAATACCTGCGTTTAGGATGCCACCTCCAACTTCTGGATCAAGACCCGAATATTTGGTAAAGAGGAATGGGTTTTGAGCGGATAGGCTAACTCTTAACTTGTTGTTGGCAAATAGACCTTTGTTAAAGGTGTATCCAAGTTGAATGTTTTTGCAGCGAACAAAGGATGCATCTTCAACATAGTAACTAGAGATTCTGTTGAAATTGCTATTCTTATCAGCCGAAGTTAGTCGGGGTTGAGAGTTGGTTGGATTATCAATTCTCCAAGATGCATCATATAGTCCTTTCTTAACATTGGCATTGTTTGCTCCACTCATCAAGGCATACTTTGTGGTGTTGAAGTTTTCGTTGCCAAATGATCCGTACCAGAATGTGGTAAAGTCGAAGTTTTTATACTCCAGCTTAATGTTTAAACCAACTGTTACATCAGGGTAGGGGTTACCTAGGTATTCTCTATCCTTGTCGTTAAGAACACCATCCTTGTTCAGATCCTTGAAGCGGAAATCTCCAGGTACAGCATCGGGTTGAAGCAGGTTTCCTGTATTGGATGTATGTGAGTTGATTTCTGTTTGATTCTGGAATACGCCATCAACAACATAACCATAGTATCCAGCAAGCACAGAACCTTCGATGGTGCGAGTAATGTTACCACCTTGGAATCCACCATCAAGAATTTCGCTTCCGTTGGCTAATTTTAATGCTTTGCTCTTTGCATGGGTTAGGTTAAGTCCAATGTCGTACTTTAACCCATTGTATTCGTCGTGATAGTTGACGGATGCTTCCCATCCTTTAACTTGGATACTGCCCACATTTGCCCATATACGCGAAAGCCAAGTTGGATAACCACTATAGGTTGGGTATTTGGTCTCCATGAGCATATCTTTAGATTCCTTGGTGTAGTATTCTCCTGTTATGGTCAACTTATCATTTAGTAAACCAAGGTCTATACCAATGTTATAGTCTTCAACAGTTTCCCATTTAAGGTCTTTGTTGCTCACTGTTGATGGGTAAGTTGCAATTACAGCACTTCTGTCACCTCCAAATACATAATAACCACTAGAGAGTTGATCTATATAGGCTCCATCAGAAATGTTTTGATTACCGATTCGTCCCCATCCTGCGCGTAGCTTTAGGTTGCTAATCCACGATATATCTTTCATGAAGTTTTCACTGCTAGCTCGCCAAGCAAGAGATAAAGAAGGGAATGTAGCCCACTTGTTATTCTCAGAAAATTTCGAAGAACCATCAGTACGAACAGATGCTGTTAGGTAGTAACGGTTATCGTAGTTGTAGTTGATACGGCCAAGGTAGGACATTAATGAGCTTGCATTGTCTACACCGCTTACACCTTTGTCGCCAGTTGCTGCGTTAAGGTAGCGAAGCAGCTCGTTGCTGTTGGGTAAGTCCTTGCGGCTAGCATATAAGTTGCTATAGGAGTAGCGCTCCATATTATAACCAGCCATGGCTGTAACATTGTGCTTGCTTGCAAAGGTTTTCGTATAGGTTACAAAGTTATTCCATACGTAGTCAAATGCGTTATTATGTGTACTGCTAACTTGATCCTTATCATTTTTCTCTAAGTTGTCAATGAAAAAGATTGGGGTGTAGCTACGATACTCGTCGAAACGAAGGTTTAATCCTAACTGAGACTTGAAAACTAAACCTGGTATAGGCTCAATTGCAAGGCTTGAGTTGGTTGTCATTGCATATTGCTTGTTTTGATCGTTACCTGCGCGGTAAACAATTCCTGCGGGATTCCACGATTGGTTGTGGACAGAACGGGCAAACCAGCTAATAGGCTTAGAGCGATCCGTAACTCCATTATTTATTCTTTCCTCCACGGGAATATAAACAGGCGTTGTGGGATCCATTGACAAGGTGTTGGAGATTACATCAGGGGTGTTAACCCAACTTTCGTAGCGAGGATTGAACGTTTGGCTAAAGGTGATGTACTTGTTGAACTTGTACTCGGAATTGAAACGAGCAGACACCTTTTCCCATTTTCCCTTATCCATTTGTGATTCCTGCTTAAAGTAACCAATGCTACCTGCATAGGTGGTCTTTTTATCTCCGCCTGCGAAGCCTAGGTTATAGTTCTGCATAGGTGATGTAGGTCGTATAACTTCGTCCCACCAATCGGTTCCTGATTTTACTGTACTTAGATCAGAAAAAGGAAGCGTCTCGCCCGCATTGGCTTTACGCTCGTTCATTACCTTAGCATACTCTATTCCATCGGCAAGTTCTGGCTTTGGTAGTGTTTGAATGCCATAGTAGGCGTCAAAGTTGAAGGTAATCTTGCTTTCCTTTCCTTTTTTTGTTGAGATAAGCACAACTCCGTTGGAAGCACGAGTTCCGTAGATAGCAGTTGCTGAAGCATCCTTAAGCACTTCGATGCTTTCAACATCGCTAGGATTTAGAAAGTTAAGACTATTGCCCATTGGTACTCCATCAACAACATATAGAGGATCTGAACCATTAAATGATGAGATGCCTCGAATTAACACCTTTGGGGTCGATCCTGGTGCTCCAGATCCATTCATAATCTGCACACCAGCAACTTTCCCTTGAAGCGCATTGCTGATATTGCCAGATGAAAAGTTCTTAACTTCCGATCCTTTAACTGTAGAAATGGAGGTGGTTAAGTCCTGCTTTTTTACAGTACCGTAGCCAACAACTACAAGTTCGTCAATTAGCTTGGTGTCTTCTTCAAGCGTTACGTTCAGAGTCGTGTTGTTGCCAACCTTAACCTCTTGCTTTTTAAAGCCTACGGCCGAGATGGAAAGTACATCTTTGGCTTCTGCTTTAATTGTAAAGGTTCCCGTAACATCCGAAATAGCGCCTTTGGTAGTCCCTTTTACAATAACGGAAGCACCAATAACAGGGCTCTTGTCCTTTGCAGAAACAACAAGTCCCTTTATGTTTTTTACTTGTGCTGATACCTGCAGTACTCCAAAGAGTAGTAGCAAGGTTAGCATCCAACTGAAATATCTTTTCATAAAGTGAATTTTTACGTCTTAGTACTATCGTTTGATCATCTTCGCCCTGTTGAGGTGCGAGTCAAAAATGAACGTGTAGGCAGTGCGGGTTGGCACGTTAAGGTCAACGTTGTCTCCGTTGTTAGGTCGTGTTTTCTCTGGATTGGTTTTACTGTCAAATCTCCAGAATGGCTCTATCCACCATCCCCATGGGTGTTGAGGACCAATGATAAACTGAACATTACCCTCCAGTTCAACGTCTAATGAATAGATGTATGGATTAGTTGTAGACTGTTTTAGGAGAATTGCTGAACTAGGACTCCAGTTTTGTTCTGGGTGATCAGCAAAGCCTTTTCCGATAAGCCCAATTTGTATAGGAGTGTCAACGCCATCTAACTTATAAGTAAGCGAATTTGGGGTTGCATCGGTTGGCGTGTATTGTTTAAACGAGTAGGTGCTAGTTTTTGTATTCAAAACAATCTCATAGTATCCAACAGCAGGAAGTACAATTGGGTTGGAGTTGGGATCGTTTATGATAACTGTTTTGCTATCATCTAAGCCAAAACAGTTGGGTTGGAAGTCTGTTTTCTGTGGAATAAAGCGAACCTTAGTGTCTGCTGCTGCTGAGTAGTATTTTGCAGTGTAGGTGTAAGGAACTGTGTGATCTACAAGCATAGGAACACCAAAAAGATCGGAGTTTAGCGCAACTTTGGTGTCTACATCTGTCAAGTACATCTTTTCGAAGTCAGGCATGTCTGATACTGTAAGGTTTGTAGTTCTTGTAACCCTATTTCCTTTCTCTGTACCAATTGCCTTGTCTCCAACGGTGTACTCGAATTTGTAGTTGGCTATCTCGCTAGGTAGTGTGTATATTTTTTCAACAGTAGCAGTCTTTCCGCTTACTAAAACGCTGTCGTAGTAGTTTAGCGGTGCTCCAGATTTTATTACAACATATCCTAGTTCCTTGTTGTCTGAAACATCAATAGAGACTCTAAATACGGTTTCTTTGGATGCAACTTGAGACTTTATTACTGTAAGGGCATTATCGGGTGCCGATACAAATACGGGCATTGTAAAGTCTCCATCCATGTGTACGATTATCGACTTCTGAATCGTTTTCCCGCTAACGTCAGTAACGGTGATTACGATTTCGTTTGGCTTGTCCACAGCAGTAGCGGGTACCTTAAACTTGTAGTCGAGGTTGAAAGATTTTACCAAAGAATCTTCAAAGGTTATTGTTTTGTCTAACGACCATTCGGCAATTTTAAGGTTGATACTTTTAATGCCGATATCATCGGTTACGGTTCCCTGTGCATAAAGATCATAACCTTGAACCCAGTGTAACTCGCTAGTCTTTAAACTAAGCGTTGGTGCTGCTTTGTCTTCGTTTACGTAATCGAGTTCTGACTTTTTACATCCCTGCACTACCAATAGGAGTAGTAGCAGATAAAGCCAAATGCGATGTTTTCTCATAGAATGTGTGTTTTAAAACGTCTGTAAAAACTACTTCCAAGTGTTAATTTTAGAATATCAAATTAACGCTAAAGCAATACCATGTTGATTAAACATTGTCTCAAACTCTTTTGATATTGTCGATTTCAGCTAAAAGTGAAAGTCCTTAGAAAATGATTCAAAATGTTGTTATTACGGCAGATAGTACGGATTATCGCAAGGAAAGTTCTGTTGCGTTTCCTTTTTTTTGATAGTTTTGCATGGAGAATGCATAAGAGGGGGTGACCTTAACTTATTTTTTAATCGAATTGGTTTTTTTGTATATGTATTTGCTTGTTGATGCCTGTTGTCGCCTTTGGGGAAGACTGATTACTTGAGATTGCTAGCATGTATTACAATTTTAGAGAATTCTACATGGGCATTCTCAATGTTAGAATTGTCACCGAACCTGTGAATAATTTAAATCATGATTGGTACTGTCGTTTTTTTGAGTCGTATTTCTTTTAAAAGCCTTAGTGTTGTATTCGGTTTGTTGTTTACAATAGCTACAGTGGTGGCATCACCTAACAATACTTCCAATATTAAAAAGTACACCACGGTAAATGGCTTAACAAATAATGTGGTTTACAAAATCGTACAGGATAAGCAAGGCTTTATGTGGTTTGCTACCGAAGACGGGCTTAATAGGTACGATGGGCATCGCTTTGTAGGTTACAGAAATGATCCGACGAATAAGAAGACAATCTCGCAAAATTTCATTCAGAGTATCTACTGCGATGCGCATGGCGATATTTGGGTTGGTACTGCTGAGTCTGGTTTGAACCGTTATAACTGTAGAGGTGACGATTTTACCATATTCCGCCATAAGAAAGATAGGTATAGCATTAATGGGAACGATATTATATCTATTATTCCTGCCAGAGATGGGAATTTGTGGGTGGCTTCCTATCGAAATGGGATAAATTACTACGATAGAAGGAGTGGCAGATTCTACGATAGAAAAGACATTCTTGCTGCATGCAAAAGTAGGGGTGACTATAAAGTGCAATCAATACTTGAGGGGAGAAATGGCATTTTTTGGGTTGGCACCCAGGGAAATGGGCTATATGCGTACGATTTAGTCAACAGGAAGAGCACTCCAATCAAGGGTGTAAATCCTGCGGGGTTAACGGTGTTCTCTATTGGTGAAGACCCTACGGGCCATGTTTGGATTGGTACCAACAGGGGATTACTGGTTGTGAAAGATGGAGTGCTGCAAGTAGTACCTAATTTGAAAAGCATTGCGGGTAAGGAGGTCTTTGCCATATTCTGCGATAGAAATCAGAATATGTGGATTGGTACTGACAAGGGTGCCTACATTTTTAAGCTTCGGGATGTCTTTCGAGCAAATGCGATAAGCGTCGATTATATAGGGGAGGGACCGTCTGGACTTTCTTACCAGTCTATTAGATCCATTTCTCAGGATAGAGATGGCAATATTTGGATTGGAACCTACACTGGTGGTGTCAACTTTATTAGTAGTATCCCCGATAAGTTCAGGCTAATTGCAAAGGATACGCCAGGTAGCGCCCTGTCGTACGATAAGGTATGGGGCATGTGCGAGGATAAACAGGGGAACCTGTGGGTTGGCACCGATGGTAGCGGTATCGATAAGTTTGATGCTAACCTCAATAAACTAGGCAGCATGCGTTCCAATCCGTCTAATACAAGTTCGCTAAGTAGCAATGCAATTTTGTCTGCCTACTGCGATAGGCGGGGGGAGCTGTGGTTCGGCACTTTCGAGAGTGGGCTAAATCGTGTTGACCCTCGGAGCGGTAAGGTTACCCGGTTTCTGAAAAATGGAACTAGCCGTAGCATCAGCGACAATACCGTGCGCGCCATCTTTGAGGACTCGCAGGGGAAGTTGTGGGTGGGAACCGATGCAGGAGGACTTTGCTGCTACGATCCTAGGTCGCAAAATTTCGCGGTGTATAACACAAAGAATTCGGGAATCAGCGAGAATGACGTACGGTCGATCTGCGAAGATGCCCGTGGAAATCTGTGGGTAGGCACGTATGGCGAGGGACTTAACCTGTTCGATAGAGCCAGGAGGCATGTTGCCGTCTTCCGTAATGTACAGGACGATCCTTCGTCGTTGAGCTCGAACCGGGTTCAGGCAATGCTCGTTGACTCGAAGGGGCGCCTGTGGGTGGGAACGTCGAGTGGCCTATGCCGCTACTCCTACGAAACACGCAACTTTAAATCGTTTACCGAAAAGGAGGGGCTTGTCAATAATAACGTAATGGCGATCTTGGAAGATGGCAAGGGCAATTTATGGATAAGCACCACCCGGGGAATTTCTAGGTTCTGCATCGATAAAGGCAAGTTCGAGAACTACGACCTGCACGACGGGCTGCAGAGCGGGCAGTTTATGCCGGGCTCTGCCATTCGTTGCAGGGGTGGGCGCATGCTTTTTGGGGGGACGAACGGGCTAAACGTTTTCGATCCGTCGAGAATCAGCAGTACCCAGTTTGAGCCAGAGGTGCTGATAACCGATTTCCAGATTTATAATGCCATTGTTCCTATTCGAAGCACGGAGAATCCGAAGAGTCCGCTTCTTCAGAGCATTACACTAACATCGGATGTTGAGCTGAGCTACCGACAAAATACGCTGTCGTTCGACTTTGTTGCTTTGAACTACAGCTTCCCAGAAAAAACGCAATACGCCTACATGATGGAGGGTGCCGATGAAGGCTGGAATAAGGTTGGCGGTAAGACTTCAGCGACGTACCGGAATCTTGGCCCTGGGAAATACGTGTTTAAGGTTAAGGCCACCAACCAGGATGGTGTTTGGTCGAAAACGGTTAGGGAGATTCGCATAACCATTCGTCCTCCGTTTTGGCTTACCTGGTGGGCGTACCTCTTCTATGCCATTTTGATAGCATTGGCTGTCCGGGCATCGCTTAGGCTGTACACCTTTAGGATTAGAACGCTTAATAAGCTGGAGATTGCGCGTATCGAACAGCAGAAGTCGGAGGAGGTGCACCAGGCAAAGCTTGAGTTCTTCACCAACATCTCTCACGAGTTTAGAACTCCTCTTACCCTTATCATAGGGCCGTTGGAGCGATTTATTGCTGCCGAAGCAGATCCTGCCAGACGGAAGCTGCTGGACATGATGCACCGAAATGCGAATCGCCTGCTTCGGCTTGTGAACCAGCTGATGGATTTGCGGAAGACGGAGCGGGGCGAGATGAAGCTCAAGGTGCAGGAGATGGATCTTGTTGCCTTCTTGCAGGAGATGACGTTCTCGTTCGAGGAGTTGTCGCATCAGAAGCATATTACCCTGCAGCTGGATGCGGAGGAGGAGCATGTTTTGGGGTGGGCAGATCCTGAATTTCTCGATAAGATTCTCTACAACCTCCTCTCCAACGCCTACAAGTTTACCTCTAGCGGTGGTCGAATCGTCATAAGCGTACGGAGGATGTCTGTCTATGGGCAGGAGCATGTTCGAATCGGTGTTGAGGATACTGGGAAAGGCATGCGTCCAAAAGAGTTGGACCGCATATTCGAGCTCTTCTACCAGGTGCCCGGAGTGGGCAGCGCTTTGCAAAAGGGTAGCGGCATAGGCCTGCACCTTACCAAGATGCTGGTTAAACTGCACAAGGGCGAGATTAGCGTATCCAGCGAGGAAGGGCGGGGGACCTCCTTCTTCGTTGATCTTCCCCTGCAAAAGGAGGCCTACGCTGCCGCCGAGGTGGCCAGCGAACCCGTGGAGAAGGCTGTGGTAACCGATCTTGCCGAAAGAGCCATTGATATAGAGCCTATGCCCGATGAGGATGTGGCTAAGCACGTTGGCCGGCTGTACACCGTGCTGGTGGTTGAGGACGACGACGACATCCGACGCTACGTTAAGGATGAACTGCACAACCTGTACAACGTTATTGAGGCCTGCAACGGCGAGGATGGGCTTAAGATGGCAGCCGAGTTTCAGCCTGACGCCATCATCAGCGACGTAATGATGCCCGTGCTCGATGGGGTGGAGATGTGCAAGCAGCTGAAGCTGGATATCACCACCTCGCACATCCCCATTATCTTGCTTACGGCGAAGTCGTCCATCGAAGATAGAATTGAGGGGCTGGAGAGCGGGGCCGATTCGTACATCCCCAAGCCGTTTAACCCGGCTCACCTGAAAACCCGCATCGCCAAGCTGATTGAGCTGCGCGAGCTGCTGAAGCAGAAGTTTAGCAAGAGCATCAGCTTTCAGCCCAGCGAGGTGGTGGCTTCCTCGCCCGACGAGGAGTTCCTCCGAAAGGCGCTGGCGCTGATCAATGAGAACATCTCCAACTCCGACTACAATGGCGACCTGCTGAGCAAGGATTTGGGCATGAGCCGCGCCAACCTGCACCGCAAGCTGCGGTCGCTGCTCAACCAGTCGTCGAGCGAGTTTATCCGCAACATCAGGCTTAAGCAGGCCGCCATCCTGCTTAAGCAGAATAAGCTTACCATCGCCGAGGTTGGCTACGAGGTTGGCTTCAGCTCGCCAACCTACTTCTCGGCGTGCTTCTCCAACTACTTCAAGATGTCGCCCTCGGAGTATGTTGCCAAGAATGCGGAGCGGAAGTAGTAGCGCATGGCAAAGCGGGCGATTCCGTATTTTTAGCTGAGGCCATCGCCGTTAAGCTAAGCCTGAATTCAAAAGGATAAACTCCCAATTGCAGCACGTTATCCCCTCCACTGGAGGGGCAGGGGTGGGTTAAGAACGCGAAGTGAAGCGAGAATGCTGTTTTTTAAACGAACAAACCCACCCCCTACCCCCTCCAAGGAGGGGACAACTATTTTCAATCATGCACTAATGCTTGATATCTATCTTCATTCTTTCAAAGCAGAGCACTAAACATCCTTCGCTTGAAGGTCAGGCCTGTGGCATTGCCCTTATGGCGCTGGATTAACCTCTTTTATAGTATACTTCGATGGGGTGTGCTAGCATATTAACGATAATAGTACTAGTTTTGCGGCACTTTTGCCTAGTTATAGGCATTGATTAAAACTTAGGATAATCGAATGATTACAGTCTCAAATCTGGCGATTCAGTTCGGGAAGCGCGTTCTTTTTCAAGATGTGAATTTGAAGTTTACCCCCGGCAATTGCTACGGTATTATTGGCGCAAACGGTGCCGGAAAGTCTACATTTTTAAAGATGCTTAGTGGTACGCAGGACTCCACCCGTGGAAAAATAGAGCAAGGGCCGGGCGAGCGTATGTCAGTGCTTAAGCAGGACCACTTCGAATTCGACGAGTTTCGCGTGCTGGATGCGGTGCTGATGGGCCATACCGTTCTCTGGGGCATCATGCAGGAGAAGGATGCGCTTTACGCAAAGCCCGATTTCTCGGAAGAGGATGGCATCCGCGCCTCGGAGCTTGAGGAGAAGTTCGGCGAGATGGACGGATGGAACTCCGAAAGCGATGCGGCCATGCTCCTAAGCGGCCTAGGCATTAAGGAGGATAGCCACTACAAGCTCATGAAGGAGCTCAACGGTAAGGAAAAGGTGAAGGTGCTGCTGGCGCAGGCCCTATTCGGCAAGCCCGACAACCTGCTGCTCGATGAGCCTACCAACGACCTCGACCTCGAAACCGTAATGTGGCTCGAAAACTACCTCTCCAACTTCGACAATACCCTTTTGGTGGTATCGCACGACCGCCACTTCCTCGACTCGGTGTGTACGCACATCGTAGATATCGACTTTGGCAAGGTTAAGCTATTCCCCGGTAACTATAGCTTCTGGTACGAGAGCAGCCAGCTGGCCCTCCGCCAGCAGGCCAACCAAAATAAGAAGGCCGAAGAGCGCAAGAAGGAGCTGCAGGAGTTCATCCAGCGCTTTAGCGCCAACGTGGCCAAGAGTAAGCAAACCACCAGCCGTAAGAAGATGCTCGAGAAGCTCAACGTGGAGGAGATTCAGCCCTCAACCCGCCGCTACCCCGGTATCATCTTTACCCCCGAGCGCGAAACCGGCAACAGCATCCTCGAGGTTAAGGACCTCAACAAGGTGGCTGAGGATGGTACCGTGCTGCTCAAGGACGTTAGCTTTACCGTAGAGAAGGACGAGAAGATCGTCTTCCTATCGAAGAATCCGTTGGCCATGACCGCCCTCTTCGAGATCCTCAACGGCCACATGCAGCCCGATTCCGGCTCGTTCGACTGGGGTATCACTATCACCACCGCATACCTGCCCTTGGAGAACGGCGATTTCTTCCAGAACGAGATGAACCTGGTGGAGTGGCTGGGCCAGTATTCGTCGGATACCAGCGAGAGCTTCCTCCGCGGCTACCTCGGCAAGATGCTCTTCTCGGGCGAGGAGATCTACAAGAAGTCGAGCGTGCTTTCGGGAGGCGAGAAGATGCGCTGCATGATCTCGCGCATGATGCTCCGCAACGCCAACGTGATGATCTTGGACAATCCCACCAACCACCTCGACCTAGAGTCGATTCAGGCCTTCAACAACACCCTTACCAACTTTAAGGGTAACGTGCTGATGTCCTCGCACGACCACGAGTTCATCGAAACCGTGTGTAACCGTATCATCGAGCTTACGCCAACCGGCATTATCGATAAGCAGATGGACTACGACGACTACATCACCAGCGATAAGATTAAGGAACTCCGCGATAGCATGTATCAATAGCATAAAAAATCCCGCCACCGAGCGGGATTTTTTGTAGAGACGCGTTTCAAACGCGTCTCAATTGATCCCCAATTTATCAGATGCGTTTCAAACGCATCTCTACGTGTTTGTAGGCTTTGACTTCTTTATCTTCTCCAGTATCATCCTTTCAATCTCGTCCATCTGTTCCACGGGCAGCCCCTGCACCAGCTTCACCAGCCCCACGGCGGCATCCTTGCGGCGGATGGACTGTAGAGCATGCCCCTCGATGTCGTTTTCGGGCTTCGATGGCGTCCACTCGAACAGGTCGTTTGGGGTACAGTTTAGCCCTAGGCATATCTCCTCAAGGTCGTCTACGTCTACCTTTTGGGTTAGGCTTCGCGACAGGTGGTATGCCTTGTTGTGCTTGTAGCCCTGCTTCTTTAGGTAGACGTAGGCATTGTCGATTCCTTTAAGGGCAAGCACGCGCGAGATGTTCATTTTTAGCATGTCGTTTAGATTTTTTGGGGTTACTTCCGCTAATTTATGGCATTCTTCATTTCGATGGACCGTTTGCCCCCAGAAAAATGGCGATTCCCCTCCGAAAAATTGAAAAGCCACCCCTAGGGATGGCCAATTCTGTGCTTGTTTCGATATCCGTAGCTGTACAAAGGAGCTGATCGGAATCCACTTTGATATTTGTAGATGTACAGAAGAACTAACTGGAACCCATTTGAGTCTTTGTAGATGTACAGAAGAATTAGTCGGAACCCGTTTGAGTATTTGTATATGTAAGGAAGAGCTAACTGGAACCCATTTGGGTATTTGTAGATGTACGGAAGAGCTAACCGGAAACCGTTTTGGTATTCGTAGTTGTTCGGAAGGACTAATCGGAGTACGAATTGGTATCAGTAGCCCTTCCGAAGAGCTACGGGGTGTACGAGTAGGCTACGGCAGCTGGCTTATAGCACCCGAGCCATCCGCTCCACCGCCTCCTTTACGTAGGCGCGGGGACAGGCCAGGTTGATGCGGCGGAAGCCGCGGCCGTTGGTGCCAAACGTGCTGCCGCTGTTGAGGCCAACTTGGGCCTCGTGGATCAGTTTGCGGTCGAGCGCATCATCGTCAAGACCGTATGCGCTAAAGTCCATCCAAGCCAGGTAGGTTCCCTCGGGCTTGTAGAGCGTAACCTTGGGCAGCATTGCTTTAAGCAGCTCCTCCAGCAGGTCGGCATTGCCCTTGATGTAGGTAACGAGCTGGTCGAGCCACTCGTCGCCGTGGCGGTAGGCCGCCTCGAGCCCCACGATGCCGGCGATGTTGCCCATGCCGAGGTGCAGCTGCTGCTCCAGCACGTGGAGGTAGCGGGCTCGTCGCTCGGCGTTGGGGATTACCGCGTAGGCCGTCGATAGCCCCGCCAGGTTAAAGGTCTTGCTGGGCGCCATAAAGGTGACGCTGGCCGCGGCAAAGCGCTCGTCGAGGTTGGCGATGTGCAGGTGCCTATGTGGGGGAAGGATGATGTCGGAGTGGATTTCGTCGCTGATGATGGTAACGCCATGCTTCAGGCACAGCTCGCCGATGCGGCGCAACTCCTCCTCGTCGAACACGCGGCCCACGGGGTTGTGCGGGTTGCTAAGGATGATGGCCTTTGCGCCCGCGAGCTTCTGGTCGAGATCATCGAAGTCGATCACGAAGCGTCCGTCGGCCACCGTAAGCGGGTTTTCCACCAGCGTGCGGCCGTTGTGGTTTACGGCATCGAAGAAGGGCGGGTACACGGGCGTTTGGATGACGATTCGGTCGCCGGGGTTGGTGTAGGCCAGCACGGCCACGTTGAGGCCGGGCACCACGCCGGGGCAGTGGGCAATCCAGTCGCGCTCGATGCTCCAGCCGTTGCGGCGCTTCACCCAGCCGATGATGGCCTCGAAGTAGGAGTCGGGGCGAAGGGTGTACCCCAGCACGGGGTGCGTAAGGCGCTGGGCGATGGCGTCGATCACGAATTGGGGCGAGCGGAAGTCCATATCGGCCACCCATAGCGGGAGTACCTCGGGGTTGCCGAAGACGCCCTGGCGGGCATCCCACTTGATGCAGGAGGTGTTGGTGCGGTCCACCACCTCGTCGAAGTTGTAGGTCATGGTCTTTTAGTTTGATATGAGGGTTGCTGCTTGCGGTGTGCGATTCCGAGCGGCTCCGTCGCATGCCGAGCAGCGCAAAGTAACAAAAAAGGGGGAGCAGCTGCTCCCCCCTTTTTATTTGGAGTTACGAAAAGTCGATATTACTTGTTTAGCTGGCTAATCTTGCCGAACATGCCGTCAACCTTCTCAAGAAGTTCCTTCCAGATGGCCTTGTAGTAGGCTCTCACGAGCTTCTTGTTGTCTTTTCCATCAGGCGTGTTAGCGCGGCTGATCATCTCCTGGCGAAGCTCAATGGCCTCGTTGATGATATTGATCGCTTCTGCTTGCTTTGCTGGATGGAAGTAGGAGAACGTATAACAGTCTGCAACAACTTCGCTCACTAGGTAGTCGATGTCCTTTTTTAGTCTTCTTACGCTTGCCATACTATGTAGGTATTTGTTGATTATGGCGCAAATTTAGCATCTTTTTAATACAAATTTTAAGCCTTTTGAGTTTTTTGAAGTTTATAAATGAAAATTATCGAAGGCGTGGTTAGTTATGCTATTTTTGTCGCCTGTTGTGGATATGCCGCGAATCATTATAGAGTAAATGAAAAGACGTTTCAAGACTGCGTTTTGGAGGCGGATAGAGCTGCTTGCCAGGCTTAAAAAAAATGTGGATAAGCTCGTTTCTACCGTACTAGCTCTGACCAGTATTTTTAGCATAGCGCTTATCGTATACGAGGTGGGCTTCGACCTTAGCGACGAATTTTATGCTGAGGCCAGCAGGTTCTACTTTGTTGCGCTGCTAATCTTTTTTGTTAGCTTCCTTTTTCGTTCGTTTAAGCAGGAATTCCGCGAAGCGAGAGAGACGCGGCACTACTATGTGTGGGGCTTTTTTGCGGTGATTTTTTTTCTCTTGCTGATCGCCTACATTAAGCCCGACGAGTATATCCGAACAAAGGCACCCTTGCTTGCTGTGTTTAAGAGTCAAGTATTCACCTACGTGTTTCTGCTTGTGCTGTCGGTTATGGAGCTATCCCGCTCCACCTTCGGCTTTTTGAAGAAGGAGATCAACACCTCGCTCATATTTGCCTTCAGCTTTTTCTTTATCATCTTCGTGGGGGCGGGGCTGCTGATGCTCCCCAACTCTACAACGCATGGCATCACCTTCGTAGATGCGCTGTTTACATCAACAAGCGCGGTGTGCGTTACCGGCTTGGTTGCTGTCGATACCGGAACTGCCTTTACTACCCTTGGCCAGTTCTTCATTATCATGCTTATTCAGATCGGCGGTATTGGCGTGATGACGCTAACCTCTTTCTTCGGTATCTTTTTGGTGAATAAGCTCTCGTTTAAGAACCAGATCAACATGGGCGACTTTATTAGCGAGGAAAACCTAGGCGAGATATTCCGTACGCTGATGAAGATTGTACTGGTAACCTTCATCATCGAGGCAATAGGTGCAGTCTTTATATACTTCTCGGTTAAGGATACAATAGGGGATGTGAGCGAGGTGTACTACGCAATTTTCCACTCCATATCGGCGTTCTGCAATGCGGGCTTTTCGTTCTTTGGCGATAGCCTGTACGATGCGCGTGTACGCTATAACTATAGCCTGCATACCTACATCTCGTTGCTGATTATCTTTGGAGGTATTGGCTATCCCATTCTGTTTAACTACATGCAGCTGGTAAAGCATGTGGTGCGAAACAAGGTTCGGCAGCTGTTTGGGCTGCAGCATCGCTACCACCATCTGCCCAAGATTATCAACTTGCATACGAAGCTGGTGGTGTATACCACGCTCATCTTGCTGGTGGTTGGCACGGTATTCTTTGCAATTTTCGAGTATAACAACACGCTGAAGGGGCTGCCCTGGTACGGCGTGCTGGCCGAGTCGTTTTTGGGATCGGTAACGCCAAGAACTGCTGGGTTTAATTCGGTAAACATGGGGCAAATTCTACCTCAAACCATTTTGCTCACCATGTTCCTGATGTGGGTTGGTGCATCGCCCGTATCTACCGGTGGTGGTATCAAAACAACGACGTTTGCAATTGCTGTACTTAATGTTTGGAATACTATGAGGGGGCGTGAACGTCTCGAAATCGGGGGGCGCGAGATTACCAACAGCACGCTGCTGAGGGCTTTCTCTGCCATTCTCCTCTCCGTTTTTATGATTGGGTTGTCCAGCTCGCTGATAAAGCTTTTTGAGCCTAAAATAGATATGATGGCTATCGTATTCGAGTGTATCTCGGCGCTAAGTACCGTGGGGCTGTCGTTGAATATTACCCCAACGCTCGACGATGGCAGTAAAATCGTTCTAATCTCCACCATGTTTATTGGTAGGGTAGGAGCGCTTACGTTTTTATCGGGATTTGTTAAGCATTCCGCGGAACTGAATTACCGCTATCCGAAAACTAGCATATTTGTCAACTAGAAATTATTCGTGTTATGAAATATATCATTATAGGACTAGGAAACTACGGCTCGGTGCTTGCCGAGCGCCTTACGTCTATGGGGCACGAGGTAATCGGTATCGACTCGAATAGCCATAGAGTCGAGGAGTTAAAATCGAAGATTACCAGCACCATTTGTATGGATATAAACGAGGTGCACCTACTTAAGGTGCTCCCACTTAATGATGCCGATGCGGTTGTGGTGGCAATTGGCGAAAATGTTGGCGCTTCAATTCTTGTTTCGGCAGAGCTAAAGCAGCTAAAGGTGAATAAGCTAATCGGTCGTGCAATCTCCACCCTGCATACCACCGTGCTTGAGGCTATTGGGGTAGACGAGGTGGTAACGCCGGAGAAAGATTCGGCAGAAGACTTTGCGCTTCGCCTGGATGTAAAGGGGCTTCAAGACTCGTTTCCTGTTGCCGAAGGCTTCCGCATAATCTCCATGGCAGCACCTCCTGTAGTAGTCGGACAAGCGGTGGGCGAGCTGCTCCTTGGCGATAAGTTCAACCTTAAACTGGTGACGATTATTCGAAAAGAGCATGTGATCAACTTCTTGGGATCGAAGTCGGTTGTCGAGAAGGTTATTCACCCAATTGGGCTGGGTACCATCATTGAGAAGGATGATATCCTTTACCTGTTTGGCGAATCGAAAAACCTGAAGGATTTCTCGCAGTTCTTTTCCTAGGAACGGCTATTTCTTAAAGATAAAGAACACGGCTAGAATCAGGAAGCCAAATCCAATAAGGTGGTTCATTTTTAAGGTCTCGGTTTTGAAAACCAGTAGGCTGAAGCTCATGAAAACCACTAGGGTGATAACTTCCTGAAGCACCTTTAGCTCGACTAGCGAAAATGGTCCCCCATTTTGGTTGAAGCCGATACGGTTGGCTGGAACTTGGAAGAAGTACTCAAAAAGAGCGATTCCCCAGCTTATAAGGACTACAGCAAAAAGTGGAAGTGCGTGAAACCAGCTGTATTCTTTGAATTTGAGATGCCCGTACCAGGCAAAAGTCATAAAGATGTTTGAAAGAACCAACAGCGATATGGTGAGTAAAACTTTCATCTTGTTCTTTTCTTTTGGGGGGCAAATATAGTAGTTTAGCCTCAAAAGTAGTTTTGCGTTTCGGACGTAATAGAATTTAATAACACACACTATGATACTTGATTCGATTAATCAGCTACAATGCTATTCGGCTTTTCTTCCTGCTGTAGAAAAGATTGTAGACTATATTAACTCCGTAGATTTAAATAATCTTCCATCCGAAAAGGTCTTCATTGATGGTGAGAACCTCTTTGTAATTCCTTCGGTTTCTAAAGGAAAACTCGCAAAGGACGCTAAGCTAGAAGCGCATAATGTATATGCCGATCTTCAGCTATGCCTTAGCGATGGCGAGACTTTTGGATGGAAGGATCGAAAGGAATGTCAGCAGCCAATAGGGGAGTATAGTCACGAAAAAGATATTATCTTCTTCGACGATCAGCCAACAACCTATGTTTCCGTAAAACAAAACGAGTTTGTGCTTTTTATGCCCTGGGATGCTCACGCACCCCTTATTTGCGAAGGAGAGGTTACGAAACTCATATTTAAAATAAAGGTAGGTTGATTTGTTTAGTGTAAAAGTAGGGTATAATACCTAATTATTTTTTCAAAGGAGATGGCAATTGTCATCTCCTTTTTTAGTTTTGTGTTTTATTTAATGGCAAATAATGAAATTAAGCAGTAGGGTTCCCGATTCTCATTACCTATTTCGATACTTAGCGTTTGCATTTGCTACTAAAGCAAAGCAGTCGGTCTTCGATTTTCGTTATTTCCCTTTTAAGGTTTTAAAAGGTGATGAGAATATTGCTTTGGATACCAATCTAGATTCCTCGATTGGCAGAATTCCAATTGCTCATAATAATCTAGCGCAAACTCTTGATGAGTTAGTTCGACATACAGATACCCTTTCGTTCTTAGTTTTAAAGGATGGGAAAGTTGCCTACGAATACTATGCTGATGGAATTAATGGGCGAACACCTATGCTGTGCTACTCAATTACCAAAAGTATCTTTGCAAGTTACTTGTCTGTACTAGAAAGCGGTGGAGTTATTTCCTTTTCCGATGCGTTGAGAAAGTATCATAGTCATTTGCCAGACTTTGTTGCAAATCGAACTTTTCAGAGCTTGATGAACATGGAGTCGGGTATACGTTATAGGCATGGTAAAAGCCCTTTTACCGATATGGCGAAGTTTTGGCTATCTCCAGATATTCGAAAGGATTTAAGATCAATAAAGCCTTGCTGCGAGGGTAATGGCTATTTTTACTACAACGATATCCATTTGCACCTGCTCACCCGAATGGTAGATAGCCGGATTTCCGACTTGTCGGTAGATATCAACCATAATTTTTGGCAGCACCTAAAGCCTACTTCAAATGCGCTTTTCTGCATGGATAGCTTAGAGGGGAGGTATTTGAAGATGGATGGGGGTATGGCAGTTGCGCCTTACGATTTGGCTAAGTTTGGCTTACTCTATGGTAATGACGGCACGATTTATGGGAAGCAGCTGCTTAATAGCGAATGGTGTGCTAACCTAAAGAGTTCGGATGACGTAAGAACCGATTTGGAGTACTGGGATTTATATCGCCAAATGAAGCACGATTGGTATTCAATCTTTAGTCAAGAACGTACCTATTACAAGAATTTTTGGTGGGGAGTTAAGCAGGATGAAGGTCCAAACGACATATATGCAATGGGGATTTTGGGGCAGTTTGTCTATGTCTCTACTCGGAATAATGTTGTTATTGTGAGGCAGGGCAATAGTTGGGGGGTGAAAGGCTGGTGGCCCTACATATTCGAGGAGTTAGCTTCTAAAGTCTAGTTTTATCAGAAATTGAGGTGTGGCTGCTTTTGTAGTAGCGATATGCAAAAAGTAAGGCTGACCTTTTGGGTCAGCCTTACTTTTTATATTTTTTGTAATGGACTGCTAGGCATGTCGTAAACTAACGAATGGGCTTCGATGGTAAACCAGTCCTCGAAAACCTCCCATGATCTTTCAGTTGGCCATAAACTTTCGTCGGAATACCAATCGAGCAGCTCATTTCTAAAGATCTGATCGTAATTCTTTTCGAGATATTCAACTATTTCATCTTCATTCTCGAATTCAGGAATCAGGTAAACGTTAAAGTCTCCACTTTCTTCAATCTCTTCTAAATCAAACTGCTCATCAACTGATAAAAGCCAATCCCAGAAAGGCTTTTGTGGAATTACAGCTAGCGCGTTCCTGTTAACAATCTTCATTATAAACTATTTTTATGGTTAGATGTTCCTTTGTAGTTTACGCATCAGAATATGGTTGAGCGTAACGTAAAACGGTTCATCTTTTGGGTTAAACAAATGTAGCGAAGAAATTCGAACTCTTCAAAATGAATCCTGCGAAAGCAGATTTTCTTCAACACTAAAAAAAAAACGTAATTAGTTGGCATTGTTATTATTCTTTGCAAAATTTGCTCCGCTTTATAAACACTCATTTTTTTATGTTAGGAATAGATACGGTGCATTTTATCATGCTAGTATTGTTGGTGATAGCAACTGCTGCCTTTGAGTTCATCAACGGGTTTCACGATACAGCAAATGCTGTTGCGACGGTAATTTACACCAATTCGCTTAAGCCTAAGACTGCTGTAATTTGGTCTGGATTGTGGAATGTTCTGGGCGTGTACGTAGGAGGAGTTGCTGTGGCAATGGGTATTATGCACCTTATACCTGCAGAGATGCTTGCTGACCACAACGTATACAAGGCAATGGCATTAATTTGGGCAATTATTCTTACGGCTATAGCCTGGAACTTCTTTACTTGGTACTACGGTATTCCTTGTTCGAGTTCGCATACGCTTATTGGTGCTATTTTTGGCGCAGGGTTGGCTTACACTCTGCTACATCCCGAATCTTCTGTTGTTCTAAACTGGCAAAAGATTATTGATATAGGATTAGCCTTGCTGATCACCCCTGTTTTGGGATTTGTACTAGCGTTAGGGATGATGTACATTCTGTTTAAGGTGGTAAAGAAGAAAAAGATTTTCAAGGAGCCTAAGGAGAAGAAAGCGCCTCCTTTTTGGATACGCTCTTTAATGATATTTACCTCTACCTGCGTAAGTTTCTCGCACGGGTCTAACGATGGGCAGAAGGGGGTTGGCTTAATGATGATGATTCTTGTAGCTCTTGCACCAGCATACTTTGCCCTTGATAATAATAAGGATCCTAGGGATTTGGTTGAAAGCATCCAGCGTGTAGAGTCTGTTCTTAATAGGGTAGATTCAACCAAATTAAGTTATGGAGAGAAGCAAACCGTAGCTATATCTGTTGCAAAGTTTAATGCTTTGGCTGCTGATTTATCTAAGGTAGATAAGTTTAGCGAACTGCCTCATAATGTAGTTGCTGATGCTAGGGTGGACCTTACTAATTCTGCAAAAAAACTAAAAGCCTTAGAGGAAGAAAATAGCGATGCCTTTGTTGGCGTAAATAAACGAGATATTAAGCGTTTTAAAAGTGATTTAAAAGGGATTGATAGCTATGCTGAATATGTTCCTATATGGGTAATTCTTTTAATTTCCATTTCATTAGGTCTTGGTACTATGATAGGATGGAAGCGAATAGTAGTTACCATTAGCGAGAAAATTGGGAAAACGCAGATGTCATATGCTCAAGGGGCAACATCTGGAGTTATTGCTGCTTCTACTATTTCACTATCGTCGGTTATCGGTTTGCCTGTTAGTACAACGCATATTTTATCGTCGGGGATTGCGGGTTCGATGGTTGCAAGTGGAGGTTTGAAGAACCTTCAGACAAAAACTCTGAAGAACATTGGAATTGCTTGGTTGGTAACCCTGCCTATTACCATTTTGGTGTCAGGATTGCTGTATTGGCTATTCCTTTCAATTATAAATTAGTAATTGATAAGATATTTAAAAACGCCGAAAAGGGGGTGATTTGTTGATCGCCTCCTTTTCGGCGTTTTTATGCGTTGAAACTGCGTAAGGCAGAATGTCAGAGACGGCTTTGAAATACTTTTAAAAGCCGAAAAAGAATGCAACAACCTAGCCTTTTATCTAAATCTTAAGCATATAAAATGATCACCTATGAAACGTCATGATGTTGTATTTATCCTTGTAGTCTTGGCTCTTTTTGCGCCATTTTTTCTCTCTCAATCTCTTTATGAGATCTACTGTAAGTTTAATCTTGAGCATGGACTTGTGATGAGCTTCATAAAGTTTGCCATTTTGGCGACTTTGGGCGAGTCCTTGGGCTTGAGAATTCGGAAAGGGATTTACGACTATAAAGGTTTTGGTCTATTACCCCGGGCTGTCGTTTGGGGCTTCTTAGGGATTGCCATTAAGGTTTCCTTTTTGCTGTTTCTGCCGGGAGCGGTAAATTTACTGGGTTATCTAGGTGCTGCTGGCGATTCGTTTGGTTTTAAGTTCTTGCAGTCCTTTACAGCCTCATCCCTTATGAACCTAATATTTGCTCCTGTGATGATGTCGCTTCACAAAATAACCGACACCCATATTTTAGAAACAGGGGGTACTGTAAAAGGTCTTTTCTCAAAGATTGATGTTGCTGTAATACTACAAAAGGTAGATTGGCGCATGATGTGGGGTTTTGTTTTCAAAAAAACGATACCACTTTTTTGGATACCCGCACATACCATAACCTTTTTGCTTCCTGCAAGTTTTCAGGTGCTTTTTGCTGCTATTCTTGGAGTAGTATTGGGTGTTATACTTGCTTTTGCTGCCAATAAAGCGAAGTAGAAGCAGGAATTTGACTATATTCGCACACGGAAAATTTGAAAAGGGAAAGAGTTCTTTAGTAAGATTGAAAGATTCGGCATAAAACCGATTTACTTAGAAGTTCTCTTTTTACGTATGATATGGAAACGGCTTCAGGTTTAACAACCTGTAAGTCGTTTTTTTTTGCCTCTATCAGACTTTTTGTACTAATAGTATTTGAAGATTTGAGCGATGTGGATTGGTAATTGTAAGTTGCAGGCAATGATTTGTAATAATGTGTAATCGCAGGTGGGTGGCAATCTTATATTTTGTCATTGATTTATTTGTTGTTGCCTACAATGTGATATCATATATGCTTGAAATGTTTATAAATTATTTGTCAAGCCAAGAAAAAACTATTAAATCGTTTTTATTTATTAAAATAATCAGTAAAATTGTCAAACTGAAAATCAATCATCTTGTGGTTATGCATCAAACCCCTATAAACATTGAAACCGTGGATCGGTTGAAGCGCGAATCAGGTATTGCAAGTATAGGCAAAGCCTCTATACGCGAACTTGTTAAATTGGTAAACCAAATTGAAAGTGCAACCAATTCCCAGTTTGTAAAGATGGAGATGGGGGTGCCAGGATTAGCAACACCATCCATTGCTATTGAGGCAGAAATTGAGGCATTGAGGAATGGAGTTACATCGATTTACCCAAATATTGAAGGTATTGCTCCTTTAAAAAGAGAGGCTGCTCGATTTGTGAAGAATTTCCTCGACATAGATGTTCGCGAAGAGGGATGCATTCCAACTGTTGGTTCGATGCAAGGAGGAATGGCTGCTTTTATGGTTGCTGGCAGGTACGATAAGGCTAAGGATAATGTTCTTTTCATCGATCCAGGCTTTCCTGTTCAGAAAAACCAGCTAAAGATGCTTGGAATGAAGTACGAGACGTTTGATGTTTACAACTATCGTGGAGAGAAGTTGCGATCGAAGTTGGAAAAGTACTTGCAGCAGGGCAACATTTCGTGCATCATCTACTCAAATCCGAATAATCCAAGTTGGGTTTGTTTTACCGAGAAGGAACTACAAATAATTGGTGACTTGGCAACTCAATACGATGTAGTAGTAATTGAGGATTTAGCCTATTTCGCTATGGATTTTAGAACGGATAAGTCTAAGCCTGGTGTGCCACCATATCAGCCAACTGTTGCCAAATATACCGACAACTACCTGATGCTTATCTCGGGGTCGAAGGCATTCAGTTATGCTGGGCAGCGCATTGGCTGCGTGGTAATATCCGATGTGCTTTTTAGCCGTCGTTTCCCCGATCTAAAGCGCTACTTTCCCAGTGACGAATTTGGTAAGGCTATGATTTTTGGTCCGATTTACGGTCTTTCTTCTGGTGTTGCCCACTCGGTTCAGTACGGATTTGCAGCGCTTCTAAAGGCTGTGAACGATGGGGAGTACAACTTTGTTAAGGATACGCGTGAGTATGGCGAGAAGGCTAAAGTCTTGAAGCAGGTATTTGAGCAAAACGGCTTTCATATCGTTTACGACAGAGATGAGGATAAAATACTTGCCGATGGATTCTACTTTACCGTTGGCTACCAAAATCTAACAGGCGAAGAACTCGTAGAAGAGCTGCTTTACTATGGCATAAGCGCTATTTCGCTAAGTACAACCGGAAGCAACCGCGAGGGAATTCGGGCTTGCGTATCGCAGGTTGTCCGAAGCCAGTTCGATGTTCTGAATGAACGCTTGAAAAAATTTAACGAGAATCATAAGGTAGACAAGGCCGTTGCCAAATCTGCCGCATTATAAAATGTGTAATCCAACAAAATAACTGCATATGGCAAAAATTCGAGGAGCAATAGTTGTCGACACTGAGAAATGCAAAGGATGTTCTCTTTGCGTTGTTGCTTGTCCAACTAAAGTTATCAGCCTAGCGCAAGAGGTAAATGGTAAAGGCTATAACTACGCTTACATGGAAAATTCAGAGAGCTGCATCGGTTGTGCTAGCTGCGCACTAGTATGTCCCGACAGCGTTATTACGGTTTACAAGGCCAAAGTTGAGGCCTAATTTACCCTAACTAGAATAGCAAAAGAATATGAAAGAGCTAAGGCTAATGAAGGGGAATGAGGCTGTTGCAGAAGCTGCAATTCGTTGTGGTTGCGATGGCTATTTTGGATATCCAATTACCCCACAGTCCGAAGTAATGGAAACCCTAATGGTGAGAAAGCCATGGGAACAGACCGGGATGGTTGTTTTGCAGGCCGAAAGCGAAACGTCATCCATCAATATGCTCTACGGTGGTGCTGCTACCGGGAAAAAGGTAATGACTTCATCTTCGTCGCCAGGCGTTAGCCTTATGTGCGAAGGTTTGACATATTTGGCAGGTGCCGAGCTTCCTTGCTTGGTGGTTAACGTTGTTCGTGGAGGCCCAGGTCTTGGAACCATTCAGCCAGCACAGTCGGACTACTTCCAAGCCGTTAAGGGTGGTGGACACGGCGATTATCACATGATCGTTCTTGCACCAGCTTCGGTTCAGGAGATGTACGATTTCGTTGATCTATCCTTCGAACTTGCATTTAAGTATCGTACTCCAGCCATGATCCTATCTGACGGCGTTATCGGTCAGATGATGGAGAAGGTTTACCTTGATGACTACAAGCCACGCTGGTCTAAGGAGGATATCTTGAAGTTGCATGGCGAATGGGCTTGCACCGGTAAGACTGCCGATCGTGAGCGTCATATTGCAACATCGTTGGAGCTTGAGTCTGCTCGTCAGGAGCAGTTCAACCATAAGCTACAGGCTAAGTACAATACTATTCGCGAAAAAGAGGTTCGCTGCGAGGAGATCATGTGTGAGGATGCTGACTACATCATCGTTGCCTACGGTTCATCGGCCCGTATATCGTCGAAGGCGGTTGAGCTTTGCCGTGCCGAAGGGCTAAAGGTTGGGCTTCTTCGTCCAATCACCCTGTTCCCTTATCCTACCAAGGAAATTCAGGCTCACCTTTCGCACGTAAAGGGATTCCTTTCTGTTGAAATGAGCGCTGGACAAATGGTTGAGGATGTACGACTAGCCGTAAACGGAAAGGTTCCTGTTTACCACTACGGTAGGTATGGCGGTATGATCCCTTCGCCAAACGAGGTGGTTGATGCAATTAAGACTAACTTCTTAGGAGGAAAATAGCGATGGCAGAAATTTTAGTACAAGATATCGTTAAACCAGAAAACTTGGTTTACGAAAAAGCAAAAGTGCTTACCAATAATGTAATGCACTACTGTCCTGGTTGTACCCACGGCGTTATTCATAAGCTGATTGCCGAGGTTATTGACGAAATGGGCATTCAGGAAGATACCATTGGCGTATCGCCAGTAGGTTGTTCGGTGTTGGCCTACAACTACCTCGACATCGATTGGTTGCAAGCCGCTCACGGCCGTGCTCCCGCATTGGCTACCGCTGCAAAGCGCCTAAACCCAGAGAAGCACATCTTCACCTACCAAGGTGATGGCGACCTTGCTTCGATTGGTACTGCCGAAATCATGCACGCCTGCAACCGTGGCGAGAACATTGTAGTGATCTTCGTTAACAACGCCATCTACGGTATGACTGGAGGACAAATGGCTCCAACTACCCTGATTGGCCAAAAAACGGCAACCACCCCATACGGACGTTCGGTTGAGCTTAACGGACACCCATTGCGCATCACCGAGCTTATCGCTCAGCTGCCCGGTACATCGTATGTAACCCGCCAGAGCGCTCAAACTCCTGCTGCCGTTCGTAAGGCCAAGAAGGCAATTCGCAAGGCATTCGAGAATGCGGCTGCCCGTAAGGGAACCTCGTTTGTAGAGGTGGTAGGTACCTGCAACTCGGGTTGGAAGCTATCTCCAGTAAAATCGAACCAGTGGATGGAGGAAAACATGTTCCCATTCTATCCGCTTGGCGATCTTAAAGACGAATAGCCAATTCTAACATCAAAATTTCTAAAGCAATGAAAGAAGAAATCATTATAGCAGGATTTGGTGGACAAGGCGTTCTATCAATGGGAAAAATTCTCGCCTACTCGGGCATCATGCAGGGCCAAGAGGTAACCTGGATGCCTTCGTACGGCCCCGAAATGCGTGGTGGTACTGCTAACGTTACCGTAATCCTAAGCGACGACCGTATCAGTTCGCCCATCGTGCACGAGTACGATACGGCCATCATCCTTAACCAGCAGTCGATGGATAAGTTTGCCGAGTTGGTAAAGCCCGGTGGCGTGCTTATTTACGATCCTAACGGAATCGTAAACCATCCTACCCGTAAGGATATCAACATTTACAGGATAGAGGCTGCCGAGGAAGCTGCTCGCATGAACAACGCTAAAGCGTTTAACATGATCGTACTTGGCGGATTCCTAAGCCTAAAGCCTATCGTAAAGATGGAAAACGTGCGCAAGGGGCTCGAAAAGTCGCTTCCTGCCCGTCACCACCACCTTATTCCAATGAACGAGGAGGCTATCCAAAAGGGGATGGAAACTGTAAAGGCGGTTAATGTGCTTTAATAGCGAAGGTTATTTATAGAGTAAAAGCGGTCCATTTGGGCCGCTTTTTTTGTTGATGGACGTAAATGTTCCAAGTTTCGATGTGGTTTTTCATACAGCGATAAAAGAGTATCAAACTACGAAGTAAATATCTATACAGCGATAAATATGTATCAAACTACGTCGGAGTTTTTTATACAGCGATACTGTACGCCAAAATGCGGTGTGGATTTTTATAAAACGATAAAATGGTACAAAAAATCGGTGGAAATTGTCGTTTTTTGGAAATAAAATTCGAAAAGTAGTGAGTGATAATCGCGCTATTCGTTAAATTGGCCTCTGTTACCCGAAAAAACAAAGCCATATGCTAAAGTTCGATGTGTCGAGGGTTCTTCTGATGAAAGGTATCGGAAGACCGGGTGTTTACCTTAGGAAGCTGGGATACACGCAGGGAAAGGCCAGCCGACTGGTTAATGGTACTACGGCCAGCATTAACCTGTACGATTTGGAGCGGATTTGCTTGAGGCTAAACTGTACGCCCAACGATTTGCTGGACTGGTCGCCAAGCGACAGCGAAGACGATATTGCCAACCATGCGCTGCAGTCAATCCGTCGCAAAGAAGCCGCTGTAGGGCTTGTGGCGCTGGTTCAGGGACTTCCGGTAGAGAAGATGCAGGCTATAGAAAAGCTGATTCTCGAAAATATTGGAGAGAAAAACGCTAAGTAAAAAAGACGAAAGGCCTACAACAGTAGGCCTTTCGTCTTTTATGGCTTATGAGGGATAACCCTTCTCTGGAAGCTAGGGTATCTGCTTTACAATCCCAAAGTTTTTCGAGACGTCAACAATGGGGTTTCCCTTGTAGAAGAGCGTCCCAAAGACGCTGATGGAGCCGGATAGCCTCTCCTGGGCGTTAATCCGCGCCTTGCCCGTTCCTTCGATTATCACCTTGGCCTTTTCGGTCACCAAGTTGTAGCCGTCGAACATTCCCGAACCCTTCATGCGCAGAACAAAGGTTCTAGATGTCCCTTTTATCTTGAGGTAGGCGGCGCCGCTGGTTTCGATGGTAAGGTTGCTGCACACAAGCGCTACGCCCAGCTTGCTCGCTCCTTTTAGCATCAGTTCTAGGTTTTCGAATTTTAGGGGGCGTGGCGAGGTTATATTTGCGCTTCCATCAATAAATAGGTTGTTGATGCTCCTAAACGATAGGTGAAGGGTAGGTATCTCGGCGCTTTTGAGGCGCATGCGGCGGTCGCGCTGCTTGGGCATCTCTACCATAAGCAACCCGTCGCGGACGGATACGTTTATCCGTTCTACAATTGATGCTTGACCGCTAATGGTGAGGGCTGGATTGCTTGTTTGGACCATGCGGATCTTGTAGCTGCCTACAATGGCAATCCGGTTGAAAGCGGGTAACTTAATAGTCTTGCTGGTGACTTCCGAGGCAAACAGGTATATCGGAAGAGTCAAAATGGTAAGAACGAGGAGGGCTCTTCTCATGGTTGTTGACTTTTCCGAAAAGTAAACAAAAATGGAGGAAAAGTTACGCGATGGGAGAAAAAAGTTGCCCAGATACTGACTAAGGTATCTGGGCTTGCAAGATCGATATCCGAAGATATCTGGGGTATTAATTGGTTTTGCAAATATAGCAAAAAAGAATTATGCCGACTTTTTGCTGGTGCTAAGTGCTGTTAATAAAATGTATGCTAGGCAGGCTAGTGGAACTGCGAATCCGGCAACGATGCTTTGGCTATAATCGGCCACCAATCCGAAGAGGAGAGGGATAACTGCTCCACCAATGATAGCAGCTACCCATTAGTCCCAATATTTCATTCGACCAAGAAGCACTTTGTCGATATCGTTCTTGTGAAGATGGTCGTGCCTTCGGGCGTTTTTAGTCCATTGTGATTATTATTTTCCCTCTTGTGTGCCCCTTTTCTACCATTTCTTGCGCTTTTGCAGCCTCTTCGAGCGGGTACTCCGCGTCTACATGAATTTTAAGCTCGCCATTCTCCACCATTTCGCGTAAGCTGTTTAGGTTCGAAGAGTTTGGCTCAACAAAGCAGTAGTGGTACTCAATTTCGGGTTTAGGTAGAAGCGATGCTTCTTTAATATTTTCGATTATGGATATAACCCTGCCCTTTCTCTTTACGATGTCGAAGCTTCGTCTGAATGTTTCTCCTCCAATGGTGTCGAATACGAGGTCGACTCCTTCTGGTGATAACTTTTTTACCTCTTCTTCTACATTTTGAGTGGTGTAGTCGATGGCATATTTTGCTCCAAGTTTTTTGGTGTACTCTATATTCCTTTTGCTTGCGATGGCTATTACCGTAGCCTCCTTTTTTGTTGCCAGCTGAATGGCAAACGAGCCAACACCACCCGATGCCCCCCAAATAACGATCGTCTCATGTTTCTTCAACTTGCCATGGGAAAATAGCGATTGGAAGGCGGTTAGGCCTGCAAGTGGTAGCGCCGCCGCATTTTTTAGGGGAATGTTTCGGGGAGCCTTGGTAATATAGGCTTCAGGAAGAGTTATGTAATCTGCATAGGTGCCATGCTGTATGGTTGGCCTGCGGCAGTAGCCAATAACCTTCTCACCTATATCGAAGCGGTGAGCGGCAAAGCCGTGGTCAACAACTTCGCCCGAAAAATCCCATCCTGGTATAATGGGGAATATGCAGGGAACACGGCTGACTAGTAGTCCTTCCCTTATTTTTACGTCGACAGGGTTTACGCCTGCTGCGGTTACCTTAACAAGAACCTCGCCTTCTCCCGGTTTTGGTAGCTTTAGGTCGACGAGTTTTAGAACCGACGAAGGTCCAAAATCGTCGTATTGAATTGCTCTCATCTTTTTTATTTTACAACATGCTAGCTGCATAAATGTTGGCAATAAAAAAGGCCGCTAGCTTAAATTAGTAGCGGCCTGAAGCAATCAATTTTATGTTGTTGCAGATTTAATCTTCCAGTAGGTCGGGGCGGAGCTGTTGGGTTCGCATTATGGCTTGCTCTTCCTGCCACTTGCTAATTTCCTTGAAGTTTCCGGAAAGTAGGACCGCTGGCACTTCCCAGCCATTGTATACAGCAGGTCGGGTGTAAACCGGTGGAGCAAGCAGCCCATCCTGAAACGAGTCGGTCAATGCCGAGGTCTCATCGGAAATAGCGCCAGGCACAATTCGCACTATGCTATCTACAATAACGGCGGCAGCCAACTCGCCACCCGAAAGAACGTAGTCGCCAATCGAAATTTCGAGCGTTACCAGATGTTCGCGAATACGATGGTCGACCCCTTTGTAGTGTCCGCAAAGGATGATGATGTTTTCGAAGGTGGCCAGGCGATTCGAGATTCCCTGCTTAAGCGTCTTTCCATCGGGGGTAACGTATATGATCTCGTCGTAGTGGCGTTCCGATTTCAGTTTTTCAATGCATCGGAAGATCGGATCACACATCATTACCATGCCGGCATCGCCCCCAAATGCGTAATCGTCTACGCTCTTGTGTTTGTCAGTGCTGTAGTCTCTGATGTTATGAATAGCAATGTCAACAAGCCCTTTTTGTTTGGCTCGTTTTATAATGGAATGGTTAAACGGACTTTCGAGAAGCTCGGGGTGAATTGTAAGAATGTCAATTCTCATAGTAAACTTTTTGCAAAGTTAATTTCCTGTAGCGTATAGGCAAAATGGATGGTTGTGATTCGCTGAAAGAATGTTAATTGTAGGATACTGTTCAAGCACTTGAATTAAGTGCTTAACATGCTTAATTTTGATTGTTGCATTAGGAGACCTTTGCTTATGCCAGGTTTGGCAGCAATGAATACCTGAATGTTTGATTTAAGATTTCATGGCGAGATAGTGCCGTGGATGTTTATTGCTTCTTATCTGTCATTTGCAGAATTGAATCATAGATCCAAAATACAAGCAGTTTTCAGGTTGTATTATAAACTTTATTAAAGTCAAATTAACGGTTTTCGCTTAGGCCCCCAATGGCATTAGGCAAAATATTATTTCGTTTGGCATTGGTAAATACTATATTTGCACTCTGGTATTCGAATGTGTGCCATAATTAATTGGCGACAATTTGTGGAAACTCCAAATTAAATGTTATGGAATCTGAAAAAAATGATGCTCTAGTTCCTGAGGAACAGCTCAACAAAAGCGTTGAGGATACTGTGGATGCTACCCCTGCTGCTAATATCGAAGTAGTAGAAGAAGGAAACGAAACTAGTCCTGCTGTTGATTTTTCGGAAGAGGAAGCTATGCTTGCTGCCGAAGAAATTGATCTTGGAGAAGAAGAAGAGACTGAAGATGCTGCACATCCAGTGGTGGACTATTCAGGTCACTCTCTTCAAGAGTTGGTTGCTGCTCTCGAAGCTATCGTAACGAATAGCTCAGAGTCCCCACGTCGTGAAATCGAAGCTATTAAAATTGCTTTTTACAAACGACTTCGTGTTGATGTTGAGGCTAAAAAGGCTGATTTTTTAAAGGCAGGGGGAGAGGAAACTGAATTTAAAGCACCGGAGTGCCCCGAAGAACAAACGCTTAAGGATCTCATAATGGCCTATAGGAATGCAAAGCATCTTAAGGGTAAAGAGATAGAGGCCGAAAAAGAAAATAACTACAAGGAAAAACTTCAGATTTTAGAGGAATTAAAAGTTCTTTCTGAAGGAGCTGAAGCTCACAATCATACTTATCAAGAATTTAGAAGCCTTCAAAACAGGTGGAAGGAAATTGGTCAGGTTCCTCAGGCTCATGTTAAAGATCTTTGGGATAACTACCACTACCTTGTTGAAAAGTTTTACGATTATATAAAAATCAATCGCGAGTTACGCGATCTAGATCTCAAGAAGAACTACGAGAACAAAATTCTTCTTTGCGAAAAGGCAGAAGAGTTACTTCTTGAACCATCTGCAATTCTATCTTTCCAAAAGTTGCAAAAACTTCACGAACAGTGGCGCGAGGTTGGTCCTGTTGTAAAAGAGTTTAAGGAAACGCTTTGGGAAAGATTTAAGGAGGCTACCTCTAAAATAAATAAGAAGCACCAGGAGTACTACGACCTGCAAAAGGAAGATCAAAAGAAGAACCTTGATGCTAAGACTCTACTTTGCGAAAAGGCAGAAGAACTCTTAGAGAATGATCCTAAATCTACAAAAGATTGGAATAAGAGATCGAAAGATTTAATTGAGCTCCAAAAGGTTTGGAAAACTATAGGTTTTGCGCCAAAGAAGGAGAATCCCAAGATATATCAGCGTTTCCGTGAGGCTTGCGATGCTTTTTTTGCAAAAAAACGTGAGTTTTACATGCAGTTAAAGGGCCAAATTGAGGTGAACCTTCAAGCAAAATTGGAACTTTGCGCTAAGGCTGAAGAAATCTCTGCATCAACAGATTGGAAGAAGGCTACAGACGAGTTAATTGCTCTTCAAAAGCAGTGGAAAGAGGTTGGTCCTGTGCCTCGTAAGCATTCGGATGAAGTGTGGAAACGTTTCCGTGCCGCATGCGACTCTTTCTTTAACCGTAAGTCTGAGCATTTCTCAGGTATCGATAAACTTTACGAAGAGAATTTGACTGCAAAAGAAGCCCTAATTGAGGAAATTAAGGCATTTGAATCTTCGGAAGATGTGATGGGGAGCTTTGAAGCATTGAAGGAGTTTCAGCGTCGTTGGGCAGAAATCGGTTTTGTTCCAATGAAAGATAAGGAGCGTATTCAATCGACATATCGCGAGGTGATCGATGCTCAATTCCAGAAAATTAAGGGAACCGATGCCGAACGTAAAATTGGAAAGTTTAAAGGTTGGGTGGAGTCAAACACTGGTAGGGGTGATAAAAAGTTCCGTGCCGAGCGAGATAAACTCATCGGTAAGATTCGCCAGCTGGAGTCCGATATCAGCGTGTGGGAAAATAATATTGGTTTCTTCGCTAAATCGAAGAATGCAGATACGATGATTAAGGACGTTAAAAACAAAATCAATAAGGCAAAGGAAGAGATTACCCTTATTGAGGAGAAGATAAACCTAATTGATTCTCAGCTACCCGAATAGATTGAAAAAAAACGATAATGGCACAGACTAAGTACATTTTTGTAACTGGAGGCGTAACATCCTCATTAGGAAAAGGAATTATCTCGGCATCGCTTGCTAGGTTGTTACAGGCTCGGGGGTATTCTGTAACCATTCAAAAGCTCGATCCATACATTAACGTTGATCCAGGAACATTGAATCCTTACGAGCACGGAGAATGCTATGTAACCGAAGATGGAGCAGAAACAGACCTTGATCTTGGACACTACGAGCGTTTTACCAATAATCCAACTTCTCAGGCAAACAATGTAACAACCGGAAGAATATATCAGTCGGTTATAAATAAGGAGCGTCGTGGAGAATATCTAGGGAAAACCGTGCAGATTATTCCCCATATTACAGACGAGATTAAACGCCGTATTAAAGTTCTAGGATCGAAAGGTAAGTACGATGTGGTAATTACTGAAATAGGTGGAACTGTCGGTGATATTGAATCGTTACCTTATGTAGAGTCTGTTCGTCAACTTCGTTGGGAGTTGGGAGCAACCAATTCGTTGGTTATTCACCTTACGCTTGTTCCTTATGTTGCAGCAGCAGGCGAACTTAAAACAAAACCAACGCAGCACTCTGTAAAAATGCTTCTGGAAACAGGAGTTCAACCTGATATTCTAGTGCTAAGAACAGAAAAATCGCTCTCTCCCGAGGTGAAGAAAAAAGTTGCTCTTTTCTGTAACGTCGATAAGGATTCTGTAATAGAATCGATTGATGTTCCAACTATTTACGAGGTTCCTCTTGTAATGCTTAAAGAGAAGTTAGACCTTACTGTTCTTCGTAAGCTAAACCTGCCTTCGGATAATGAAGTTGAACTGTCGGACTGGATTAATCTGGTTGATAGTATTAAGCATCCTAAGCATGAGGTGTCTATCGCACTTGTGGGTAAGTATATCGAGTTGCATGATGCCTACAAATCGATTGTTGAGGCATTTATTCATGGTGGTGCATCGAATTCTTGCAAGGTGAAGATTAAGTGGATTAATTCTGAAAAGATTGCAGATGATAATGTAGTTAGCTTGCTTGGCGATGTTCATGGGATACTAGTTGCGCCAGGTTTTGGACATCGTGGTATTGAGGGTAAGATTTCAGCCATAAAGTTTGCTCGCGAGAATAAGGTTCCATTCTTTGGTATTTGCCTTGGAATGCAGTGCGCTGTTATTGAATTTGCTCGTAACGTGCTTAACATGGCAGAGGCAAATTCCACAGAGATGGTTGTTTCTACTCCATATCCTGTAATCGACTTGATGGAAGATCAGAAGGATGTAACCGATAAGGGCGGTACTATGCGACTTGGTGCATACCCTTGCTTGTTGAACAAGGATTCGTTGGCGTACAAGGCGTACAAGTCTGAGGAAATTTCGGAACGACATCGTCATCGATACGAGTTTAACAACCAATATATCGATCAGTTTGAGGCTGCTGGTATGAAGTCTGTTGGAACTAATCCAGAAACCAACTTGGTTGAGGTGATTGAAATACCAGAACATCCTTATTTTGTTGGTGTTCAATTCCACCCAGAATATAAGAGTACGGTAGCCAATCCACATCCGCTTTTTGTAGCCTTTGTAAAGGCAGCCTTAAAGCATAAGACTGAAAAGTGTAAATAAAGAACAATTTATTTAAATGGATAAAAAAAGTATTATCGGTTTGGTATTAGTAGGTGTAATCCTAATCGGATTCAGCTACTACAATAACCGACAAATGTCGAAGTATCAAAAGGAACAGGCAGTTGTTGATTCGATTGCTAAGGCAAAAATGCCAAAGGATACGTCGAAAAATGAGGCATCTGTTGTTCAGGAGCAGCTTAAGCAAGAAAAGGCTAAAGATAGTCTCGAAGTCGCATCCATTTCTGAAGCAATGGGTGCTTCTATGGCTAGCGCTATTAAAGGAACAGAGGAGTTTTACACCCTTCAAAACGACCGAATAAAGGTTGTGTTTTCGAATAAGGGAGGTAGAATTGCTTCGGTGGAGGCTCTAAAATATAAGCGTTACAATGGCGATAAGTTGGTTCTATTTACTCCTGAAAAGAGTCAATTTGATATTAACCTGTTTATTGGACAGAGTATTTCAACTTCGAAATTTTACTTTCAGCCTGTAAACGTTGGTAAGAACGGTGTTTTATCTGCAAAAGATTCTGTGAAAAGCGCAGTTTTCCGTTTGTATACCGATGCTTCGAGTTACATTGAGTATGTGTACACCCTTAAGAAGGGGAGCTACATGGTTGACTATAAGGTCAACTTTGTTGGTTTGGAAGGTAAGTTGCCACAAAACATGACCAGTTTGGACATTAACTGGGCTATGGATGCTCCACAGCAGGAGAAGGGCTTTAAGTACGAGAATAACTATACCAATGTTGCCTACAAATTCCCAGGTGAAAAGGGAGATTTAGAAGAACTTTCGGCAATGAAGGAGACTGGAAGCGAAAAAGTAACAACCAAGATTCAATGGGTTGATTTTAAGCAGCAATTCTTCTCTTCTATTCTTGTCGCAAAAAATAGTTTTACCTCTGGAGATGTGAGCCAAACTACGCATCAACCAAATTCTGGTTATGTGAAGAACTTTAAGGCAACTCTTCAAGTACCATTTACACCTGCTACAAAGAGTATTGATCTTGCATTCTACTTTGGGCCAAACCTTTTCAATGAGCTTAGAAAGTATGATATGGGCTTTGAGACGGTTGTGCCTCTTGGTTCTTGGATTATACGTTGGATTAACCGTTGGGTAGTTATTCCTGTATTCGACATGTTGGAATCGCATATTGCCAGTTTTGGTATAATCATCCTTATCCTTACCGTTTTAATTAAACTCGTTCTATTTCCGCTTACCTACAAGTCTTACTTGTCGATGGCGAAGATGAGGGTGCTTAAGCCAGATGTGGATCAGATTAATGCGAAGTACCCTAAGAAGGAAGATGCAATGAAGAAGCAGCAAGAGGTTATGGCGCTCTACCGTAAAACTGGCGTTAATCCCATGGGGGGGTGCTTACCAATGCTTTTACAGATGCCAATTCTTTTTGCAATGTTCAAGTTCTTTCCTGCATCGTTTGAACTTCGTCAGAAAAGTTTTCTTTGGGCTGATGACCTTTCGTCGTTTGATTCAATTGTTAATCTGCCTTTCGATATACCAATGTATGGTGGGCATATTAGTTTGTTTACGCTTCTAATGGCTGTGTCGTTATACCTAACATCTAAGATTAATACGGCTCAGATGGCAGATACTAACCAGCAGATGCCAGGTATGAAGTTTATGACGTTGTACATGATGCCTGTGATGATGCTACTTTGGTTTAACAACTATGCGGCTGGTTTGAGTTACTACTACTTGTTGTCTAACCTTATCACGTTAGGTCAAACCTACTTTATTCGTCAAACGGTTGATGATGCGGCTGTGCATGCTAAATTAAAGGAGGCTAGTAAAAAGCCTGTTAAGAAGTCACGTTTCCAACAAAAGTTGGAAGAGATGGCTAAACAACAAAAAAAAAAATAGATAGTTAATGTCTGTATATGAAAGGCCACCTTCGGGTGGCCTTTTTCGTGTATTGGATTATAAAATACTAGCTTTGTCTGGCAGTTAAGGATACGTCTTAAGTCTACCTGCTTTTGAGTTAAATGTTTGTTTTTGATGGATAGGTTTTTTTTTCGCACTTGCTCATTTCTGCTAATTTCCACAATCGTTTTTGCTTTTTTTGTTGAAATAGAGCCTGCTGGTGCAAAGATTAAGTATAAGCAAAGTGTTAGTACTAGGGAACAGTGGGTTGATTCTGTATTTTCACAGTTAACCACTCGGCAAAAGATCGGGCAGCTGATGATGGTTGCTGCATTTTCTAGAAAGGATTTGCAGAATGTGGAGGAGGTTGAATCTCTTATAAAGAATTATGGAATAGGAGGTGTAATCTTTATGCGTGGTGGTCCTGTAGCCCAAGCTAAACTTACCAACAGATACCAAAACCTCTCTAAGATACCACTTATGGTTGGTATTGATGGCGAATGGGGGCTCTCGATGCGACTTGACAGTATTAGGGGGTTTTCTCGACAAATGCTTTTAGGAGCATTTAAGAATGATAGCCTTATATATGAAATGGGGAAAGAGGTTGCTCGTGAGTGTAAGCTACTTCGTGTAAATGTAAACTTTGCGCCTTCTGTTGATATTAATAGCAATCCGCTAAATCCAATTATAAATGTTCGTTCTTTTGGCGAAAACCGCGATTTGGTCAGTCAAAAGGGAATTGCCTACATGCGAGGTATGCAGGATCATGGCCTAATTGCTTGTGCAAAACACTTCCCTGGTCATGGAGAGACAGAGGTTGACTCGCATCGTGCACTTCCATTTTTGGGGCTTAGCCGTCAGCGGCTAGATTCTATAGAACTTTATCCATTTAGGAAATTGGTGAATGCTGGTGTTCAGGGAATAATGGTAGGGCATCTTTCAGTTCCTGCATTAGAGCCTAACCTTGACAATCCAACAAGCATATCGCGAAAGGTTGTTACCGATTTATTGAAAAAGGAGATTGGCTTTAAAGGTTTAGTGTTCTCCGATGCGCTAAATATGAAGGGAATATCAGCTTCGCGATCGCCCGAGAAGGTTTGTTCTGATGCTCTAAGAGCGGGGAACGATATCTTACTTTTCCCAGAAGATGTTCCTGCCTCCATTCGTAAAATTGAATGGGAGATTTTCTGGGGGCGTATTGACGAGAAGGAGGTAGACGAGAAGGTAAGGCGAGTGCTTGGTGTAAAGTTCGATCTTGGATTAACAGGTTATTACCCAATTGATGTAAATAACAACCTGGTAAAAGATTTGAACAGTACTAATGCCGAAGGGTTACGAGAAAGCATGGTGGCGAGTGCAATGACGGTTATCTCTAATAAGGATGACATTCTTCCGCTTATGCGTCTAGATACGTTAAGTATTGCAGTTTTGAATGTTGGGGAAGATATGGAGAATACTTTCACGAACACGATGGCACAGTATTGTAAGATTCGCCAATTCGATATACAGAGAAATGCAGGTCAAGTAGCATTCGATAGTCTAGGTAACGTTTTAAAACCGTATAATCTAGTTATAGTTGGGTATCATGATACCGATGCTCGTGCCGAGAAAAACTATGGAGTAGATAGCGTTTGTGCTGCATTTATTGGCCGATTAGCCACCGAAAAGAAATGTATTTTAAATTACTTTGGAAGCCCTTACGGAATAGGTCTTTTCCCAAATTTGGATAACTTTTATTCTATTACTGTTGGGTATGAATCATCGGTGCAAAGCGAAAAGTGCATGGCCGAAGTGCTCTTTGGTGGACGAAAGGCTACGGGATTTCTTCCTGTTTCTATTAACCCTGAATTCAAACAAGGAAGGGGAATTCAACTCGATTCTGTTATTCGTATCCGGATGGGAACGCCTGAAGAGTTCGGTATTAACAGGACGAGCTTTGCTGATGTTGAAGAGTTGGTGAATAAGGCAATTAGTATTCAGACAATTCCTGGTTGTCAGGTCTTGGCAATGAAGGATGGGGTGATCTTTTATTATAAAGCATTTGGATCGAAGACTTATAATGGTGATGATACAGTTTCTACAACCGATATGTACGATATAGCATCGGTAACCAAGGTAAGCGCGACTCTGCCTGTTCTTATGAAACTTTCTGACAACAAGTTCTTGGATGTAGATCGTAAAATAGGTGACTATCTTCCAGAACTTAAAAACACCAATAAGTTTGATATTACTTGCAGGGAGATACTTGTCCACCAGTCAGGACTTTCTTCTGGAATATCGATGTACCCTAAGTACTTGCGTTCGGTATTTAAAGGTAAGCCACTGTATAGTGCTACAATTTCTGATGACTATCCGTTCAAGACCGAAGACGGGAAGTATCAAAATCGAAGCTACTACTTGGATAATGCCCTTTTTGGAACGGAGTATTCCGAAAAGCACCAGCTTCAAGTGGCGTCATCTATCTATGTCTCGAAATCGATAAAGGATAGTATTTTGGTGGATATTACAGGTTCGAGAGTTAGCGGTAGAGGCGAATACCATTATTCTGATCTTGGCTTTTACTACTTTCAGCGAATCATAGAAAATTGCTACCACAAATCGCTAGATAGGGTTGTGGATAGCTTGTTCTTTAGGAAACTGGGGATGAATTCAACCATGTATAATCCTACTGACAAAGTAAGCCTGGCGAACATTGTACCAACAGAGGTTGACTATACGTTTAGAAATCAGTTGTTGCGCGGATTCGTTCATGATCCAGGTGCTGCTCTTATGGGAGGAGTTGCTGGGCATGCCGGTGTATTCTCTAATGCGATAGATTTGGCGAAGCTAATGCAACTTTACCTTAACAAAGGAGTGTATGGAGGGGATCGGTACTTTAGCGATTCTACCTTTAACTTGTTTAACACACCTCAGTTCTCAAACAACCGACGTGCATTGGGGTTTGATAAGCCTGAACCCGATAGCAAAAAGGAAAGTCCAGTAGGGAAGGAAGCCTTGCGGCTATCTTTCGGTCATACAGGCTATACGGGTACAATGGTATGGGCTGATCCTACCCGAAAATTTGTGTATATTTTCTTGTCAAATAGGGTTTATCCGTCTTCGCAGGGGAGTAAACTTAGCGAGTTGAATACCCGAACCGATATATTAACAAAGTTTCTGCATATGATTGACGATAAATCCTCCACTAAGCATAAAGACTAAGGCTGTTTTATTGATTACTCCTTTGAAAAGAAACAAGTTGTTCTTTTTCGTCGTGATTGAGATGTTGTGCTTTTATTTTAAGGCTCTGTACTCTTTGTAGTTTAAAATGCTTCATTTTCAAAGTTAAAAATGAAGCATTTTATAACCATTGTTTTGTATAATTAAAAACAACTATTATATTGCACGACCTTTAATTAGGGGCTAATCCTTTAAGTCATGACAGCAAAATTCAGTAAGACACGCGAGACCATTGTAGATGTTTCCCGTAATGTTTTCGGGGAAATGGGCTACTATAATGCCACAATTAATGATATTGCGCTTGCTTGTAATAGAGGGCGACGCACAATATACACCTACTTTAAGTCTAAAGATGAGATTTATAACGAGGTAATAAAGGTTGAGTCTACTAAGATGTCTGCCGAGTTACAGAATTATTTCTCGAATGTACTCGATCCTCATGAGAAACTTAGGATGTACATCATCAAGCGTATGGAGATTATTCGGAATTTGGTGTATGCGCACAAAGCTTTGAAGACTTGTTTTTTTAAGGAGAAGGCTCATTTTGATCAAATTCGTCGGGAATTTGATAAGGAAGAGATTAAAATTGTGCTGAGCATCCTCGACGAAGGTATTCGTCGTAGTGTTTTCCAGGTTCTCAATATGAGCTTAACGGCTCACAATCTCTTGGTAACGTTGAAGGCCTTTGAGAGCAACTTTATGGAAATGAACCCTGACGAGGCGTTAAAGCAAAGGCAACAAGAGATTATTAGAGTTATTCTATACGGCATTTTCAATAATAATAACCTACGATAGCGAGCCTGTTACACAATTTTGCTTTTAGGATTCTAGGTTGAGAACGCTTGCTAGCTTTCTATGTGGAGCGTTCTTAAATAAAACGAACAATTGGCGGCGGGAACGCTGCATGCGTGAAAGGGACGAAAAGAAGGGGTCAATAATTATAGGAAGAGCCATCAACAACTATTTTAGGAAGGTTGTTGATGGCTCTTTTCGTTGTTGGTATGGCGTACATGGCTCTGATCGCAAGCTGCAGCGGTGCTTGGTTGCTGTTCGGGGCTTGTTTTTGGGTGCTATTTGCTATCTTGCAGCACCAAACTTAATTCAATGCGGCGTTTCTTTTGGCTGTTAATCTTCATTCTCCTGTCTGCAACATCTTCTTTTTCGCAAAGTCGGCTTAGCGTTGTTGGCTTTGTTTCTGATACTACGGGAAAGCGCCCTGTAGAGTTTGCCACGGTTGTGCTTCTTTCGAGCAGAGACTCTAGCATTGTTAGCTCGGCGCTTGCCGATGTTAACGGCGTGTTCGAACTGCGGAATGTAGCTCCTGGACGTTACCTCGTCAAGGTTTCTCAAATGTCATTCAGCTCTACTATAAAGCGCATCAACGCGAGAGGCGCTAGCGGACTTTATAACGTGGGGAACATCCGAATGGTGCGGAAGCAGATTGCCCTAGGGGAGGTGGTTATCACCGGGAAGAGCACTCCGGTTAGGGTGGCTAAGGACACCATCGAGTTTAATGCTGGTGCCTACAAGCCAAGGGAGCAGGATATGGTGGCCGATGTGCTGCGCAAGCTGCCCGGCGTTACGGTGGACAAGGATGGCGCTGTTACCATCAACGGAAAGCCAGTGACGCAGATCATGGTCGACGGCAAAAAGTTCTTCTTGAACGACCCGTCGCTGGCTACCCAGAATCTGCCGGCTGATATCATCGATAAAATACAGGTGGTCAACAAGAAGAGCGACCAGGCGGAGTTCACCAAAATTGATGACGGCAACACCGAGAAGGTGATCAACCTCACCCTGAAGAAGGACAAGAAGCGGGGCGTATTTGGCAGCTACCGGGCGGGCGTTGGCACTCGCGATGCCTACGACGTGGGGGCGCGAACCGGCGGTTTCGAGAACGCCACGCAGCTGGTGGCCTTTGGGGGGTACAACAACATTAATAGGCATGGCGGGGGGAGCGGCGCGGCTTTCCCGAACGCCTCGAAGCAGGGCATTGTCACCATTGGCAACGCTGCGGTGAACCTAAACTACGAGCCGAGCGAGAGGCTGCACGCCAATGGGAGCTACCGATTTGGGTATAGCAGCACCGATAAGGATGCAAGCGCCAACCGGCAGAACTACGATACGCGGGGAACCTTTAATAGCGATAGCCATACGGAGGGGAATTCGATTAGCCGCTCGCATAGCCTCTACTCGCGGGTTGAGTATGCCGCAGATACTACGCTTTCGGTGATTATCTCCCCGAATGTTCAGATGTCGGGGGGCGACTCGCATGACGGCAGCCGTTCGCACCTGTTCGACACCAATGGGGCGCTGGTTAACTCGGAGGAGCGGACCTCCTCCCGTAAATCGAGCTCGGAAACCTACGGGTTGGCCGTGCTCCTTCAAAAGAAGCTGGCGAAACCCCGCAAGACGCTCTCGCTCGATGTTGACGGGAAGCTGTCGAACAGCAGCAGCGACGATTTCATCCTTCAGAAAAACTACTACGCGGCGAAGGACTCGACCAACATCCGCAACCAGAGCGTTGATGCCAGCGGCAGGAAGGCGTCGTTGGGCACCAACCTAGCCTATACGCACCCTCTGGGCAAATACCTTACGGCGGAGCTCAGCTACCAACTGAATGCCACCAGCAACCGGAGCACCAACGCCGCCTTCGACTTTAACCCCTCCACCAAGCGGTACGACATGGCCAACGGCATGTACTCGAAGCGCTACAAGAACGAGGAGTACAAGAATGCCGCTGGCGTTTTCCTGAATTTCTCGAACGGCTGGCTGGTGGTCAACCTTGGGGCCAATGCCAACATCATCAGCCAGGACTACCACAACCGGATGGGCGTGGCCTGGCTCGATACGTCTGTCGTGTACAGGAATATCTCGCCCTCGGCGCTCGTGTCGTTAAGTTCCGGCGAGGGAAGCGACCTCTCCTTTAGCTACAGCGGCAATACGCGGCAGCCTGGGGTGGAGCAGCTGCACCCGATCCAGAACCCCAATACGCCCAACAGCATCTACCTGGCCAATCCGCTGCTGAAGGAGGAATTCGGCCATTCGTTCTCGCTTAGCTACAGCTACTTCAACAAGGTTTCCTTCCTCTCGTTTAGCAATAACCTTGGCTACAGCTTCACGCAGGAGGCCATTGCCAGCAAAAGCTACCGCGACGAGCTGGGGAAGTACTACCAGCAGGCCGTTAACGTGGATGGCCAGTACAGCGTGAGCAACTTTACCACCATCGCCAAGTCGATGTTCACCAATATGCTGCACCTGTCGGCCTCCGTGAATACGGGCTACAACCACACCCCCAGCTTCTTTAACCAGGTGAAGTACTTCGCCAACCAAACCACCCTGGGCGAGACACTTAAGGCGTACCTTACGCTCGAATCGGTAGAGGTTGGCGCCAATTGCGGCTACTCCACCAATTGGGCCTCGTACGATGGGCTTGCAGCCAATGCCTCGGCCACGAAGGAGAGCAGCCGCTACTCCACGCTCTCGTTCGGGGGGGATATGACGGTTCGGCTTCCTGCCGGCTTCGTGGTGAAATCTACCATCGAGGCCTCGCGCAAGCAGGGGAGCCGCAATGCGGGCGGCGAAAGCTCGTATCTGTGGAATGGTGCGCTAACCAAAATGTTCCTAAAGGATAGGTCGCTGGCGCTGACGGTGCTGGCCTTCGACATTTTGGATAAGTTCCGCCCCTTTTCGAGAACTGTGACGGCTTCGTACATCGAGGAAGCCCGGTATAAGGCCATGTCGCAGCTCTTTATGGTGTCGCTGAGCTACAACCTCAACCGATTCGGCGGTGCGGCGAAGGGTCGATAGCATCGGCGGCTCTTGGTGGACTTCCATAGCTGGGCCAGATCGTATGAGAAGTACCCCATCTACGCGTAGATGGGCGCGAAATTCTAAAAGAATGGTTCATCTACGCCTAAAAGAGCAGGATCGCTGCTAAAATTACTCCCATTCACACTTAAAAGAGCATGGGTTTTGCTAAGATTATGCACATCCACGCTTAAAAGGGTAAGAAATTTGCTAAGAGTTTACTCATCCACGCTTAAAAGAGCACGGATTTTGCTAAGCGGCTGCTCTTTTACGTGTAGATGGGGACGAAATTTTATGGATAGGGTTCATCTACGCGTAGATGGGTCCGTTGCTTTTTATCTGTCGCCCCTTCGACCTGTCGGTGTGGCCGATGCTTACGCCCTCCGTCATCTTGCTGCTAGGGAGGAGTCCCAGCCATAGCGCTACGGCCATCATCGGCAGCAACACTTCCTAGAAGGCCGTTGATTCCTTATCCATCACCCTGCTATTATAGGCAAAAAGCGGGAGATCCACTGCTGGATCTCCCGCTTTTCGTTGGCGGTATTCGGTTGGCTGGGGCTACATTATCTCCTCGTCCATGCCGTTGGCGTCTTGCTGTTTCTGCTGCTTGCGCTTGAAGTCGTTGATACGGTAGGTGAAGCCCATAAAGACGTTGGGCGTCTCCCTCCAGTTCTTGGTGTACGAGGTGAAGCCGTTTCCAAAGCCATCGCTGATGTACTTGTTGGTATTGAACACGTCGCTAACCCTTAGGCTGATATCCCCTTTGCCTTTAAGAATGGAGTAGCGGGCTCCCATATCTACGTAGTAGCTTGCGTGGGTTTTTCCCTGCGAGCTTCCGCCCATTCCGTGGAATCCGCCAGCTCCGGTAGTCACCACGGGCGATTTATAGTTGTACATCACCTGAAAGCTGAGCTGCTTGCTGAGGAACCAGTTCGACGTGGCGCGTAGTGTCCACGAATCGGAGTCCTTGGCCTTACTGTCGAGCACGCTGCTGCTGTTACCGGTGAGCTTGGTGTGGAAGTAGCTGTAGCTGCAGTTGGTATTCCACCATTTGAACAGGTTGATGTTGGCCGAAGCCTCGGCGCCATACGATTCGCCGCTGTTTAGGTTTACGAAGGTGGTATAGGAGCGGAGCGCGTCTATTTGTTGGCGGATACTTGCTACAATCCCGGTAGTTTTTCGGTAGAACGTAGTTAAAGTAAGAGAATTCTTGTTGAACAGGCGGGTATAGCCTACCTCAAATGAGTTGATGTACTCGGGATTGAGGTCGGGATTACCCTGCGAGGTATTCAGCGTATCGGCGCGGTTCACGAAAGGGTTCAGCGACCACATCCTTGGACGGTTGGTGCGGCGGCTGTAGTTGATGCCGAACTCGTTGTTGTCGTTGGGGGTGTACTTCACGAATGCAGAGGGGAAGAAATCGAAGAAGTTCTTGCTGAACGACTTCTTTTCGGTCTGCTGCTCGCCATGGGTATCGGCATTCTCGGCGCGTATCCCTGCCTGCGCCTTAAACTTGCCCACGCTGATGCCATAGTTGGCATACACCGCGTTGACAGTTTGACGGTAGTCGAAGTCGTTGGTGTACTGGGACTGAAGAACAGGGGCGGTGTTGGCGGCGTAGGCCTTGGACAGGTCGTAGGTCGACTTGCTGTCGTTGTTCGAGAGCATGTAGCCCACCTCAATGCGCCCCTTCTCGGCCAGCGGAAGCACATAGTCGGTACGAAGCATGGTTCTCGTATTATCGTTGGTGCTGCTGGTAAGCTGATCGGTGTAGGGTGTCAGCGGTTTTGGGTTGATATTGGCCGGAGTTTTGGCGTTTTGCTCGATGGAGGTCTGCTCCAGCTTGTCGTTGCCCCTATCTATGTTGAACTCGGCCGTCAGCTCCTCGCCTTCGCGGGCAAAGGTATGCTTGTAGGCTAGGTCGTACTCAAAACCGTTATTGTTGGTTCTCTTATTCCAGGTTTGGCGCTGGTAGTCGTACATCTTCACATTGTCGATGCTGGTGGAACCGGTAGCATTCTCGTTCGACTTCATGTTTCTGGGCTCGAGCGTAAATGAGGTGTTCAGCGTATTCTTATCGTTCAGGTAGAAGTCGACCCCCGCCTGAATGTTCTGCATCCTCATCTTATTATTGGTGGTTGTATTGCGCTGCAGCAGCGTGTTGGCGCTGCCGAAAGTGTTGTTCGACCACATATCCTGGTAGCTTTCGCCATCGAACGAGCGCAGGGTGTAGTTCACAAAGTAGTTGAGCTTATTCTTTCGGTAGTTGAGGGTTGCCGATCCCATCCACTTGTTGTTGTAGCCAGCGTTTAGGTTCACCATTCCGTTAAGGCCGCGCTGCACATTCTTCTTTAGGATGATGTTGATGATGCCCGACATGCCCTCGGGGTCGTACTTGGCCGAAGGATTGCTGATGATCTCCACCCTCTCGATGAGGTGGGCGGGCATCTGATCGAGGCTGACGAGGTTAGAGGGTCTCCCGTCAATCAGAATGGTAACGTTTGATCCGCGCATCGACACGTTGCCGTCGAAGTCTACGGCAACCGCAGGGAGCGACTGCATGATGTCCAGCGCCGTTCCTCCGGTGCCGTACATGCTCTTGTCGATGTTGAAAACCTTCTTGTCGAGGTTGTTCTGCACCTCGCTCTTGCGTCCTGTAACGGTTACCTCTGCAAGGTTTTTGGTGGCTGGGGTTATGTCAACCTTACCAACTTCGGTATTTGGTTGCATGGCTTTAACATTTTTGATTACGGAAGTGGCGTAGCCGATGAACTTAACCTTTACCGTGTATAGACCGTAGGGAACTCTATCGATGGCAAACCTTCCGGCGTTGTCGGAGATGCCTCCCGTTACAAACGTGCTATCTTTTGCCCGAAGGATGGTGATATTGGCGTACTCTACTGGCTTGCTTGTCGATTTGTCGATCACCGTTCCCGTCAGCTTCGAGAACTTAAGCGATCCAGAGGGATTCCCGTTGTGGCCTGCACCCGTCCCTCCGCCCGAGCGCTGCTGCGCTGTGGCAGCCGCGGCCAGCCCGAGGAGTGATGCAAGCATGAAAATCCTGAATTTGTTTAAACTCATTGGTCGATTTTTTGATTTACATGTGAGATAACTGCCTTCTTAGACACTCCTTTTCTTGCAGAATTGCGTTTGCTTATCCTATTTTTGTTAAGGCTTTGTTAATCGTAATAGTTAAAGCAAGCAGATGGTAAGTAAGCGCATTGTTGTAAGCGGTCGGGTTCAAGGTGTTGGATTTCGGTATTATGTTGATCGAAAGGCCCAGGAACTGGGCGTGTATGGGTATGTAAGGAATCTTCCCAATGGAAAGCTGGAGGTGGAGGCTGAGGGTGACGACGTTTCCGTGGAAACGCTTATCGACTACTGCCGCATTGGGCCTGCCCGCGCGCTGGTTGATAGGGTAGAGGTGCACTCGCAACCCGTGGTTGGCTACACCCACTTTGGGGTGAGGTAGCCTAGCGCAAAGGCAGCGTAAGGCTCAATGCGCGGTTGCAGATGCAGCGCTCTAGGGGGGGCGTGAGCTGATGTTGGGAGAGTCGGGTATTCTATCTTTACCCGCTTAGCGGATGCTGTTAACCAGCACGATGTACTGCCAAGGTAGCAGGCTTATCCCTTTAGATGCTCCGTAATCGGTGCCCTTCATGTAATCGGTTGTAGGGTATGGCGGTGTAGCGGTGCAGGCGGTGCTCGAGCTGAAGTTGAATATGCCAACAACGGTGCTGCTGTACTTCTCGCGTTCTATGGTAAAAATTTTGCTGCTGCTATCGAAGTGGTAGCTGAAGGCGCCTCCCAGCTCGCCATTCCAAAGAGCCTCGTACCTCTTCTTTAGCGCAGCTAGCTTCCTGTATAGCTCCTCGAAGTCGCGGTTCACGTTCCACTCGATGCAATCCTTATCGAAAAACTTAAGGCGATGGCTTAGGGCCACCTCCTGCCCGTTGTATATTAGGGGGATGCTCGGCACTAGGAAGGAAAGGACGGCCATCTGCTTTGCGGCAAGCCCCATCCGCTCGAATTCGGTGCCGCTCCAGCTGTTCTCATCGTGGTTCGAGGTAAAAACGAGCCTCATGTCGTGGGGGCCGAAGAGGGTGTGCTGCTTCTTGAAGCATCGGTCTAGATCTTCGACGGTATTCTTACCCTGCGCAAGGCCGTTCATGATGTGGTGGATGTCCCAGCAGTAGGTGGCGTCGAAGGCGCTGCGGTGCAGGTGAGGATCTTCGCTCTCGGCGAGCATAAACACGTGGCGTACTGGGTCGAGCTCCTGGCGGATATACTCCCAGAATTCGACGGGCAGCAGGCTGGCCATATCGCAGCGGAAGCCATCGATGTTGGCCTCGGTGAGCCAGTACTTCATGCAGCTGGCCATCTCTGCCCACATCTGGCGGTTGTGGGTGTCGAGCTGGGCAACGTCCGACCAGTCGTAGGGGGCTACGATCTTCCCGTTGTTATCCCACTTGTACCAGTCGGGATGCTCCGCTATCCATGCGGCATCGCGCGAGGTGTGGTTGGCCACCCAGTCGACGATCACCTTTAGCCCCTTTTGGTGGGCATCGTCAACAAAAGCCTTGAAGTCGTCGAAGCTGCCAAACTCGGGGTTGACGGCCTTGTAGTTCTTAATGGAGTAGTAGCTGCCGAGCGTGCCCTTCCGTTCATCTTCCCCGATAGGGTAAATCGGCATCAGCCAAATGATCTTAATCCCCAGCGCTTTTAGGCGGGGGAGGTGCTCTTGGGCGGCTCTAAAGGTTCCTTCGGGGGTAAGCTGCCGTACGTTGAGCTCGTAGATGGTTGCGCTCTTTGTCCAATCGGGGTGTTTCACGGGGTACTTGCTTTTAGGGCACTTTTTTGCTGCCTCAAATATAGCGCAGAAGAGGTTGTGTATTCAAGGGGGAGGGGGGTAAGATGCGTTAGGCGTTGGTTATCGTTTGCTATTGGGAGAACTCAGCATTTGAGGTGGTGGTGGCCTGTGCGATCGAATCAATGGAGGTTTAGGTTCTGCTAGGCAAAGGATAGCCTGTTCGTTACCAGCTGCAGTAGCTCCAGAACTCGGCGCAGTAGGACTAGAGCTGGTCGCAGTAGTTCCAGAGCTGGCCGCAGTAGCCTCAGAGCTCGTCGCAGTAGTTCTAGAGCTGATCGCAGTAACGTTAGAACTGGCCGCAGTGGCTCTAGAGCTGGTCGCAGTAGCTCTAGAGCTGGCTGCAGTAGCAATAGAGCTCAGCCAAGTTGCCCCAGAGCTCATCCCAGTAGCAGAAGAGCTGGGGCTAGGATTATTCACGGAACTGTGTCTACCCTATTTTTTCGGAAGCAGGAATTACGCCTGCCTTTTAGGTTAGGGCTGCTAGCGGGGCAAGGGTGGCGGAGGAACGGAGCCACTTGTATACCCTTGCCCCGCTAGGAGGCCTGGCCTTCCTTCGCGGGTGTTCTTCATGCTCCAAACTTGGCCATCCGCTCGGCAAATTTAATGCAAAGCTGCCCGTAGATGAGCTTCCACCCCGCAACTTCCCGCTTTGGGCTCGAGTTGATATCCCGAATAACGAGGTATATCAGCTTCTTGATGGCCATGTCGGAGGAGAAGCACCCCTTGGTCTTGGTCACCTTCCGCATGCGCCGGTGGATGCCCTCGATGGGGTTGGTGGTGTACATGAGCCGGCGGATCTCCCTGCCGAAGTCGAAGAAGGAGCTCAGCTTGTACCAGTTTTCCCGCCAGCTCTTGACGGCGGTGGGGTACTTCGTCCCCCAGCGCTCGGCGAAGCGCTCGAGCTCCGCCTCGCCCGCCTCCAGCGTGGGGCTGCCGTAGATGGCCCGCATGTCGGCGGTGATGGCCTTGTAGTCTTTTTTAACCACGTACTTGAGCGTGCTGCGCACCTGGTGGACGATGCAGCTCTGGATGACCGTCTCGGGAAAGGTGCTGCTGATGGCCTCGCTGAAGCCCTTGAGGTTATCCGTGCAGGCGATCAGGATGTCCTCCACGCCCCGAAGGCGCAGATCCTGCAGCACCTCCAGCCAGAAGCGGGCCGACTCGCTCCCGGCAATGTAGATGCCCAGCAGCTCCCGAAAGCCCTCCTGGCTGACCGCGTAGACGTTGTAGAGCGCCTTGCCCTGCACTGCACCGCCCTCGCGGCACTTGAAGTGGATGGCATCGAACCAGACTATCGCGTAGAGCGGGCTCAGCGGGCGCTGCTGCCACTCCTGCAGCTCGGGGATGAGCCGATCGGTGAGCTCGCTCATCTGGGCGGGCGAGAGCGAAAGCCCGTAAACCTCCATCAGCAGCTTCCGAATGTCGGCGTAGCTCATCCCCTTGGCGTAGAGCGAGAGCACCTTCTCGCAGAGCTCGTCGTCCAGCAGCACCTGCCGCTTGGCCACGATCTCTGGGGTAAAGGATCCGTTACGGTCTCTGGGGGGGCTGAGCTCAAACTCGCCGTTCGAGCTCTTAACCGTTTTGGTGGTAGCGCCGTTGCGCTTGTTGCCCTCCGAATCCTTCAGGTGCTGCTCCAGCTCCAGCGCTAGGGCCTTCTCCAAAAAGTGCTTGAGCAGCGGGGCGAACACCCCATTCTCGCCGCTTAGGCTCTTGCGCTCGTAAAGGCCTTTGATGGCCTCCTTCTCAAATTCCTCGTAGCTGAAGCTCGCTACTTTTTCTTCCTCTTTCATTGTCTGCAAAGTTATCGTTATCATTTTGCAGACACAGTTGCATGAACAGTCTCCTGGGGCTGAAACCTCAAAAACTTATCTCAAACGCGAAAAAGCAGAGGCCGAAGGCTGGAGCGTACGGAGAGGGATGGAAAAAAAAGAGGCTGCTCGCAGGAGCAGCCTCTAAGCATTGTGGTGTGCTACTTTACGAAGATTAGGAACTCCCAAGGCTTGAGGGTAATCTCTGTGTTTGGCTTGTAGGTTTTACCGCTAAGGTACTCGGCTTTGGCCATGGAGGGGGTTTTAGCCTTCGCCGCTTTCCCGCTCATGTTGAAAATGGCAACGACCTTACTTTGGCCGCTGGTGCGCTCTACCGTAAGGGTGTTGGTGGTAGGGTTGGCCTTGTAGGTGGCGTTGCGGTTATCGCCGCTCCAGAGGGCTTTGTTGGCCTTACGGAGCTGGTTGAACTTCTGGTAGAAGGTGGTGTAGGAGGCGTCGCCTGTCCACTGGATAGGATCCTTCTTGAAGAATTCGAGCCGCTTGTTGAAGGCTACCTCCTGCCCGTTGTAGATGAGCGGCATGCCCGGCATCAGGTAGCACAGCGCGGCAAAGGTTTTGGCGGCAGGGCCCATGCGCTCGAACTCGGTGCCGTTCCAGCTGTTCTCGTCGTGGTTGGAGGTGAAGTTCATCCTGATGGCGCTTTGTGCGTAGAGCGAGTCCTGCTTTTTGGAGTACTGGGCGATGGCGCATACTCCCTGCTTGCCTTGGGCAATTTGGTTCATGATGTGGTGGAGATTCCAGGCGTAGTCCATGTCGAAGGCGCGGAGGGTAAGCTCGGGCTTCTCGGCTTCGGCGAGCATGAATACGGGCTTCACCTTGTCGAGCTCGCGGCGGGCGTCGTTCCAGAAGTCGGTGGGCACCTCGCCGGCCACATCGCAGCGGAACCCGTCTATGTTGGCTTCGGTGAGCCAGAACTTCATGGCATCGATCATGGCGGCGCGCATCTGAGGGTTGGCGTAGTCGAGCTTGGCCACGTCGGTCCAGTCGAAGGGGGCAAGGATGTTGCCGCTCTAATCCTTTACGAACCACTCGGGATGCTCGATGAGCCACTTGGAGTCGCGCGAGGTGTGGTTGGCCACCCAGTCGATGATCACCTTGAATCCTAGCTGGTGGGCCTCCCTAACGGTGGCCTTAAAGTCGTCCAGAGTGCCGAACTCGGGGTTGATGCTCTTGTAGTCCTGAACGGCGTAGTAGCTGCCCAGCTCGCCCTTGCGGTCCTTTACGCCGATCTGGTGGATGGGCATAAACCAGAGGATGTCCACGCCCAACTGCTTTAGGCGGGGGAGGTGGGCCTGCATGGCCTTGAAGGTCCCCTTGGGGGTATACTGCCGGGTGTTCACCTCGTAGATTACGGCGCTCTTGGCCCAGGCTACGTGGTTGATGGCTGGCTGTGCACTCTGCTTGTGTTGGCCGAATGCGGTGGCGGTGAGCAGCAGCGCGAGGACTCCAATTACTGCTTTTTTCATCTTTAATTGTTTTGTGATGTACGGTAGTACTGAGAGTGTGCAAAAAGAGGATGCTCTAAAATTAGAGCATCCTCTTATATTAATCTATTAGATTTTTAGAGCTTAACAATTGAATATGTCAGCGCCTTGGTGTTTAGCTTGATGGTGTACGTTCCTGCTACTGTAATAGGAATATTTGAACCACCGTTTGATAAAACGCCGCCAGAACCACCTAGGTTTTTATCCCAGCTGTTGTTGAAGCGGAATTTGATTTCGCCAACAACAAGGTTAACGGTTGCAACATACTCATCGGCATTGTCGCCATCGTCCATCATGAAGTCTGGACCATCCCATTTATTTGGGGTGGCGCTACCAACAATACCCCAAGTTTTAACATCAACAGGGGTGTTGAAAGGCGTAACGGTCATCGACTGGATGGCAGTGGTGGCACCGCCGTCAGGGTAGGTGCTGCTAGGTAGCCCCGAGGTCGATGCAACTATTCGGTAGTAAACCTTCGCAGCAACCTTCGGAGTTAGTCGAAGACTACCAATCAGGAATTCGTCGAATGCAAGGTTGGTAGGCGTGTAGGTTTTGCCTAGGTTAACGCTGCTTAAAACCTTAGCTTTTGACATATCCGCATTCTTCGAAAACTGAATTTGGTATTGGATTGATGCCTGAAAGCCATAGTCGGCAAGGCTCTAGGTAAATGGCTGTGCAAAATTGGCGGTTTTTTGCACATCGGTTAGCTTCGTTAAATCAAAAGATGATTCGTTCTGAGGAGAGCTTAGAACAGGCGCTGTTGGGGTTTCAGAAATGTAAACCTTGGTTTCGTCCTTGTCGCAAGCGGCGAGCAAAAAGATGCTAGCGGCGACGTATGCTAATAACTTCATTCTTTTCATAGTTCAATCGTAAAAATTAGTAACCAACGTTTTGTGTGAGGTTCGGATTACAACTCTTATCTCTTGTAGGGATTGGGTAAAGGTCTCTATAACCATCGGTACTAGTTCCTGCCGCTACATTACCCTTCCAAGGCCATACGTAGCTGCCGTTTGAGAATTGTCCAAATCGGATAAGGTCGGAGCGACGATGGCCCTCCCAGTACAGCTCTCTCGATCTTTCGTCGAGGATAAATGGAAGATCGTAGCTGGTAATGTTTCCGCTTGTATTGCCATAGGCACGTTCGCGGAGCTTGTTGATATATATGATGGCCTGAGCCTCGGTGCCTTCTGTACTTCCTCTTTTAACCGCTTCAGCATACATTAGGTAAACATCGGCAAGGCGGAATACGGGGAAATCGACATCAACAAAGTCGGGGTGCGCGTGGGTTGCAGGCGAACCGTTAGCTTTTACGTTGCGGAATTTGGTGATAGCCCATCCTTGGCCAAACTGAGCAACGTCGTTGATGTCAAGAGTTTGATCCGTTGAATAGAACATTGCACGCTTGTCTGCACTTGCATCTTGAGGGGCAGGGAACTTGTTAACAAGGGCTTTGGTTGTACGGATACCGCCCCATCCTCCGCCAACACCGAATTCGTTAGCTTTCATACTTCCACCAATGGCGGCATGAACAAGGTAGGTTGTTCCACCGTAGGTAGTAGTGGAAGACCCATCAAAGGCAATAGCGTAAATGATTTCATTGCTGGTGTTGTTGTCGGCTAGGAAGTTGTTCCTGTATGGGGTGTTCTCTACCGAATAGCCCCCAGAAATCACTTTCTCGCAGTACTTAGCGCACTCGGTATTCCATTTTATGATGGCATCATTGCTAGGCTTGTTTTCCTTGTTGTAAACAGATGCGTTTAGGTAAAGCTTAGCAAGAAGAGTCCAAGCAGCAGCTTGGTCGGCACGGCCATACTCGTTGGCGCGAGGGGCTACCATATCCTTTTCGATAGCCAGAAGTTCGGTTTCGATGTACTTGAAAAGATCGGCACGTTTGATCTGCTTTGGGAAGAACGAGCCTGGCTTATCCTCTTCGGTAACAAAGGGCACATTGCCGAACATGTCGATGGCGTGGTAGTACGAAAGAGCGCGAAGGAAACGGGCCTCAAGAATAAACTTTTTTGCCTTCTCCTGATCTGCAGCACTTAAGTTGCTCATAAACTCGTTGGCATCACGGATGTACTCATTCTCAATGGTAATCGCGTAGAAAATTCTCGAATAAAGAGCAGCGATAAAGGTGTCGTTGGGAGTCCACGTTTGGTAGTGGAAGTCCTTAATGGTGGCATCGTTCCAAGCCATTATCGCTTCATCGGTAGAAAGTTCCTGCGCATTCCATAATTGGCGGAAATAGTTGCCGAAACCTTCGTCGATACCGATAATGTCTGGTTTACCCGAAGGACCTTGTTGCCCGCTCACCGCATAGGCTGCGTACAATTTGGCAAGTGCCTGCTTGTATCCGGTGGCATTGGAGAAAACGTCTTTCGAGAACGTTTGGCTTGGGTCGATTGGAGTTACATCCAGATCGCTGGTGCATGATGCTGCACTAAACATCACTCCAACTATAAATATTGCGATTTTATTCAATTTCATGACTTTAATTTTAATAGCGTACTACTTAAAATTGATGTTCAATCCAAGGGTGAAAATTCTTGGACGAGGATAGATGCTATTGTCGATACCACCCGATACTTCAGGGTCTAAACCACTATAGTTTGTAATAACAAATGCATTATTTACGCTAGCCGTAATTTTACCCGATAGCTTCTCGGTGAAAAGCTTGTTGAAGCTGTAGCCTAGGCTGATGTTGTCCATGCGGAAGAATGAACCATTCTCCACGTAGAAGTCAGACCAGTACTGAGGGGCGGAGAACTTCGTCTTGTTTACAGCGGTAGGGACGTTGTTAAGGTAGCCCGACTGGTTGTAAACTGAGGCATAGGTTGCTCTATCCGATGCAACGTTGTTGTAAACGTAGTTGTCGAGATAAACACGTCCGGCAAATGATAAATCCCAGTTCTTGTATTGCAATGCGCTCGAAATACCCATCGAAACAGTTGGGTTTGGCTGCTTGTAGAGGTACTTGTTAGAGTTGTCTGCGCTTACAGATCCACCCTTACCAGTTCTATCTACGTACAAACCTTCAATAGGCATTCCTGTTTTTGGATTGTAAACTTGCTGGAAAACTTGATATGAGTAAATAGGGGAACCAACTCTTAGTACCTGAACTTGGTTGCCATTACCTCCCGAGATTCCTCCTTTTTCAATACCTTGGAAGTTTGGATCGTCAAACTTGGTTAACTTGGTAATCTCGTTCTTGTTGTAGTTGATGTTGTAGCTAACGCTCCAGTTCAAATCTTTTTGCTGAATAGGACGAAGGTTTAACGAGAAGTCAATACCCTTATTCTCCATATCGCCTACATTGGTAATAAGGTAGTTTGAGAAGTTGGTTCCTGCTGCAATTGGAATTTCAGAAAGCAGGTCTTCGGTCTTGCGTAGGTATACGTCAACAGAACCCGAAACTCGATTATTGAAAATCCCAAAATCGGTACCGATGTTATATGTTGTTGTTGTTTCCCACTTTAGCTTTTCGTCGTAAGCAGCAGGGCGGTATGTATTAACGAATTTGTCGCCAAATTGGTATGCAGCAGATGGCTCGCTGATGGTCCAGTAAGGAATGTAGCCATATTCGCCGATACCCGCTTGTTGTCCGGTAATACCCCAACTGGCACGTAGCTTAAGCTCGTTAACAATTGTATTGGCAAGGAACTCTTCTTTGTTGATCTTCCAGCCTACAGCAACTGATGGGAATTGACCCCAACGGCCACCAGAGTAGAATTTCGACGAGCCATCAGCTCTAACAGTTGCCGAAAGGTAGTAGCGTTCTAGGAATGTATAGTTAAGTCTTCCAAAGAAAGAAAGTAGGTAACTTTCGTTTTTGCTGATGATGTTGTCTCTATTTACTTTGACAGAACTAGCATCGAAGTCTCTTCCTCTATACCAAAACCATTGGTCCGAATATCCAGCAGTTGCATCAAAAGCATGGTTACCGATAGTTTTGTTATAGTTCAAATAGATTTCAAAAAGCTCGTTTCTGTTGGTTTTATTCGAGTTGTTTATTCTTCCAATACCACCACGGTAGGTCCATGCGGCATCGTTTGGAGCGTTGTCAACATAGTGGCTTTCGGTGTAGTCTAACGCTGCGTTTACGGTTGCCTTAAGTTCAGGTAAGAAGTGGAACTTGTAATCAACTTGAGCATTTCCAATAAACTTGTAAATATCTCCTGTATTGTCGGTTTGATTAATCAACGAAACAGGGTTGCTTACACCAATAGGGTTAGGCTGTCCGTTCGAGTTGTTAGAGCCATTAGCGTTGGCGTCCGAAAGGTTAGTCCAAGTAAAGTAGCCACCATATTTAGAGTTGTCTCTAATCACTTGTGTAGGGTCGTAAGCTATTGCTGCACCAACGGCATCCTGCTCGCTATAGTTGATAGCTTGCTTAGAACCTCTAGCGTTAACGGTTAGCTTAAGGTAGTCGTTTAAAAAAGAAGGGTTGAACGAAACTGCAAGAGAGTTGCGCTTGTAGTTGTCGCCCTTAAGAACTCCATTTTCATCTCTGTAACCGTAAGATACACGGTAAGGATATCCTTTATATGAACCTTGGATAGCAATGTTTTGGTCTGTGCTGAATGCTGTACGGTAAACCTCGTCTTGCCAGTCGGTGTTAGCGCTGCCTAGGCGTTTTACGGCTTGGTCGTTTACTCCGGCAACTTTCTTTGCTGCAAGATCCTTAATAAGGGCTCTGTACTCATCGCCATTTAAAACATCGATTGTTTTTGGCAGGTAGCTAATTGACGAAGAGCCGTTGTAGGCTACACTTAGCTTAGAATCTGCTCTACCTTTTTTGGTAGTAATCATAATAACGCCTGTTGTTGCTCGCGAACCGTATATTGCAGTTGATGCAGCATCTTTTAAGATGGTAAACGATTCGATATCGTTAGGGTTTACAGCGTTAAGATCATCAGAACTCATAGGTATTCCGTCAATAACTACAAGAGGGTTGCTGCTTGCATTTAGTGAAGACTCACCACGGATACGAATCTTTGTAGCACTTCCAGCGCGTCCACCTTCAGAGGTAATAACGACACCTGCAGACTTACCAGACAGTAGCTGTTGTGGTGTGGATATAGCTCCTTTGTTGAAGTCTTTTGAGCCTACGGCTTGTACGGCACCAGTAGCATCAGACTTCTTTACCGTACCATAGCCAATTACTACTACTTCGTCAATGGCTTTGGCGGCTTCGGTAAGCTGTACGTTTAGAGTTGCTCCTCCAACTTTAGCATCGAATGGCGTGTAGCCCACAAAGGAGAACACGAGGGTTGCACCTTTAGGCGCATTAATTGAGTATGCACCGTAGATATCGGTAGCTACACCGTTGGTAGTACCTTTAACGATTACGCTTACCCCTGGTAGACCTTCACCAGTTTTGGAATCAGTTACTTTCCCTGTAACTTTCAGATTTTGAGCTATTGCTCCAACTGAAAATAGGGAAACTACCAGTAAAGTCATAAGGGATTTCCTTAATGCAGAAATGGGTAGTTTCATAATTCAAGTGTTAATTTACGTTCTAGAAATTGACCTTTTTGCACTACAAAACTATTGTAAGTTTAATAATGTTAACCAGTGTTGATTGTTTGTTTTTTTAGCAAACGTTGTCGCAATCGTTTGCGACTTGTAAAAAATGTTGTAAAACATAAAAATCATGGGTCGAAAATGGAATGTCAGAAAGAGTGTCATCTTTTCCTCTAAAAATGTTTATTTTGTAAATAAATTATTGAAACGCCTAATCGAATGACAAATAACCGAGTGACAATTAAAGATATCGCCAAAGAATTGGGGCTGTCGGTTTCGACGGTTTCTCGTGCGCTAAAGGATCATCCAGATATTAGCATTGAGACTAAGCGGGCTGTGGTGGAACTTTCGCAGAGGCTGAAGTACAAGCCGAATATGATGGCCTTGAGTTTGAAGAATAGCCGTAGCAATATTATTGGGGTGATTATACCGGAGCTGGTTCACTACTTTTTCTCTTCTGTCATTGCAGGTATTCAGGAAGTGGCTGATAAGCATAAGATGCGCGTAATTGTTCAGCAAAGTAACGAAAGTTTTGAGCAGGAAGGCGAAGCGCTAGACGCTTTTTCGGATGGATGGATTGAGGGGCTAATCGTATCTATTTCGAAGGAGACCATTTCCTATGAGCATTTCGACGAGCTGCAGGCAAAGGGCATCCCTATAGTATTCTTCGATAGGCCTATCGATCAGGATAACGTCGACTCCGTGGTCTTCGACGACTACAAGGGGGCTTACGAGGCAGTTGAGTATCTCCTTAAAATTGGAAGACGAAATATCGTTCATTTCGCTGGTCCTGCATCGACGCACGTGGGGCGCGAAAGGTTACGCGGCTACCGCGATGCGTTACGGGACAGCTCGATTCCCTTTAGGGAGGAATTGGTGGTGCATGCCGACTCGTTCGAAAAGGGAGGTACTGGTGTAGAGGCCTTGGTTGCGAAGGGGATTGAGTTTGATGCGATATTTACCTGCAACGATTTTACAGCAATTGGAGCTCTGAAGGCCCTGAAACGGGAAGGCTTACTGGTGCCCGACCAGGTGGCGGTTGTTGGCTTTGGGGATGAAGATATTGCCAAGATGGTAGATCCTCCGCTAACTACGGTGCGCCAGCCAGGGAAGGAGATGGGACGTGTGGCAATGCTAACGCTTATTGAAAAGATTAATAACGCTCCTACTAAGGAGCGAGAACATAAGCTAGAAGCGAATATTGTTGTCCGCGAAACCACCTAGCCACTAATTACAGTAATGCTATTTGAAGAGGGAATGCCGCTGGCATTCCCTCTTGCTATTTGAAGGGATAGGGCTTATGCTGCTTTTATCTACATGCGTCGAATTTTGCATTTTACCCAGTAGGATGAGGTGAACTGTTGCTGCGATTGCCGAATCTTGCAGCTTGTGTTCTGTTTTGAACTAGCATTAGCCTTATTGTGTAGCTCTGCTTTATGGCTACATCCTTTTTGTTTTTTCATTCTAACGCCTATTGGAATGCTTGTAAGGCTGTTTTGCTTTCTCGAAATACCGCTTTTCTACTGCACAAGAATCGATTTCCTGTCTTCGGGAAAGTAGTTCTGGTGCCACAGGAATTGATTTCCTGTCTTCAGGAAAGTAGTTTTGGTGCCACAGGAATTGATTTCCTGTCTTCAGGAAAGTAGTTCTGGTGCCACAGGAATTGATTTCCTGTCTTCAGGAAAGTAGTTTTGGTGCCACAGGAATTGATTTCCTGTCTTCAGGAAAGTAGTTCTGGTGCCACAGGAATTGATTTCCTGTCTTCAGGAAAGTAGTTCTGGTGCCGCAGGAATCGATTTTCTGTCTTCAGGAAAGTAGTTTTTGTGTTACAGGGAATGGTTTTCAAACTTTTGGTAGGTACCCTGGGTATTACCCGATTAGGTTTCCGAGGCATAATAAACCATTTTTTGTGCCATCAGAGGCGCTTTTCTGGTTCGGTGTGGGCACGTCTGGTGCTAGTAATGCTTTCTTTCGGAGTATATGGGCTGCGCGGTTGGGGGAGGATGCACGAACGGCAGGTACCTTTGGAAGTGTTTGTCCATGTATTTGGGGCAACTCCTGCTGTAGCAGGGGAGGTGTGCTCATCCAATATTTTTACCGTTAGAATTACCGTTTTCGATGGAATCGGGTGGACTGCTGCTTTTTCGGTAGGTGTTGCATCTGTGTAGAGGTGCCTTTTGAGAGCTATGCTAGCCGTACAGGAGTGTCGCCGACTCGGCATTGTGGCTGGTGGGAGATGCTTGCCCCTGCAGCTATAAGAGGCTGTTCCTGTCGTTCCGAAGGCGGAGGCGTGGTATCCTTCTGCATCGTATCCCGAGAAGAGAAGATCGAGCTGCTGTTGTGCGTAGATAGCGGTCTTTTATCTCCTTTTCTCGCATTTTTTCCTTCCGATCTTTGTTGGTTAGCCCTATTTCTGGTTTCCGCAAACCTTTGCGGTGGAACTGTTTCACCGTGGAAAAGATGTTGTGCAACATGTATTGGGTGAAAAATGTTAAAATATATACTCATGCAAACGTTTGAAATGCCAATATATCTCTTTTGCATTCTCTTAGCGAGGGAGTATATCAGAAAAGCAATAACTCTTTTCCCTATTTTTGGCTGTTGTTTTAGTTTATTTTAACGTTAACTTTATAGCACACAATAATGAAATCGAAACCTAAGCTGTCGTTCTGGCAGATTTGGAATCTAAGCTTTGGATTCCTAGGAGTTCAGGCGGGGTTTGCACTGCAAAATGCCAATGTGTCTCGTATACTATCCAACTATGGGGCCGATCTGAGCCATCTTTCCTTCTTTTGGCTTGTGGCGCCCATTATGGGCTTGGTAATACAGCCTTGGGTGGGTGCTGCTAGTGATAGAACTTGGAATAGGCTGGGACGCCGGAAGCCATACATCCTTGGGGGGGCAATTGCCGCAACTGTTGGTATGCTTTTAATGCCTAACTCCAGCTTGTTGGTGGCAGTAATTCCTCCAATCGTATTTGGCGCCATGATGCTAGCGCTGATGGATGCCTCCTTTAACGTAACCTTTCAGCCATTTCGTTCGTTGGTTGCCGATATGACGCCAGGTGAACAAACTACCTTAGGCTACTCCATCCAAACCTTTCTGATTAATCTTGGTGCAATCGTGGGCTCGTTCCTGCCTTTTGTGCTTACCAACTATATGGGTATTGCGAATACCGCTCCCGAAGGAGAGGTTCCCGACTCCGTAATCTGGTCGTTCTATCTTGGTGGCGGGGTGCTTTTGGTGTCGGTGCTTTGGACGGTTTTCCGTACGAAGGAGTATGCCCCCAAGGAGTTTGATGAATACCAAGGGAAAGTCGCCGAAGACGAGGGCGCAGCGACCAAGGGCAGCTTCTGGTCGACTCTTACGGGGATGCCCGTTGTGTTTAAGCAGCTGGCTGTAGTTCAGTTTTTCTCCTGGTTTGCGCTATACACCATGTGGGTTTATACGACTCCTGCTGTAGCGCAGCATATATGGGGAACTGCCATCGGCGACTCATCGTCGGCCGCATACAACGATGCCGCTAACTGGGTGGGTGTGCTGTTTGGCCTCTACAGCGTTTTTGCTGCATTATTCGCCATCGTGATGAACAAGCTCGCCGATAAGTTGGGGCGCAAGCTAACCTTCGCATCTGCGCTCTTTGTTGGTGCGTTAGGATTTCTGTCTATCTACTTTGTAAAGAACCAGTATGCGCTAATCCTTGCTATGGTAGGCGTAGGCGTTGCCTGGGCTGCCATACTTGCCATGCCCTATTCGATCCTCTCGCGCACTTTACCTGCGGGGAAAACTGGCGTTTACATGGGGCTATTCAATATCACCGTTGTGGTACCACAAATTGTCTGTGGCGTTTTATCGGGAATGCTTCTCAAGTACGTGTTTAGCGACCGTGCTATCTATATGATAATCATGGCGGGCATCTCTTGGCTAGCGGCCAGCCTGATGGTTTTTGTTGTTAAGGACAAGCAGGACGCTTAATCCGTTTTGTGAATAAAGTTGGCTGGCAGTGATAGTATGGTTATTAACCATTAGAAATACCTTTTTTGCCCATTAATCACTGCCGCCTACTTGTTTGTTGTTAGTTAATATTTAGAGGTACAATAATGAGAGAGATTAAAGCCTGTATTTTCGACTTGGACGGCGTTATCGTCGATACCGCAAAGTATCACTATTTGGCGTGGAAACGGCTAGCCGAAATGCTTGGTTTTGAGTTTACCCAGAAGGATAACGAGCGGCTAAAAGGCGTGAGCCGAGTTCGATCGCTCGAGATTCTGCTTGAGGTTGGAGGGGTAACTGCAACCCCAGAGCAAAAGGAAGTGTGGGCGCACGATAAAAATGAGTGGTATGTTGACTATATCACCAAAATGGGTGCCGACGAAATCCTTCCTGGTGTAGTTTCATTTCTTGCCGAATTGCGGCAGCATGGGGTGAAAACGGCTATTGGATCGGCAAGCAAAAATGCGAACCTGATCCTTACCCGCTTGGGCTTGATGGATAACTTCGATGTCATCATTGATGGCAACAAGGTGAGTTCGGCCAAGCCAGACCCCGAGGTGTTTTTTGCTGCTGTTACGGCTTTGGGCGTTAGCCCAGAGCATAGTGTGGTGTTTGAAGATGCAGAAGCCGGTATCGAAGCCGCGAAGGCTGGTGGCATGTTTGCCATTGGTATCGGTAGCGAGCAGGTGCTGGCTAAGGCCGATGTAGTTATTGGCGGGTTGTCCGATCTTAACTACGAGAAGTTTATGTGTTTGTTGAACAAGTAATCGTATCAGTGCTATGAATAATTATAAAGTTGACGAATGGAAAATTATCGAAGAGGCCTTTGACCCGCAGCGGGTGGAAGGTTCGGAGAGTATTTTCAGCATCGGCAATGGCATGATGGGCCAGCGAGCCAACTTCGAAGAGGACTACTCGGGGGAGATGCTACGTGGTAGCTATATCGCTGGTGTTTACTATCCCGATAAAACTCGGGTGGGTTGGTGGAAGAATGGGTATCCCGAGTATTTTGCAAAGGTGCTGAACTCTGCCAACTTTATTGGTATTCGCGTTAAGGTTGATGGGGAGTCTATTGACCTTAGCCAAAATAAGGTGGTGAGTTTTTCGCGCGTACTCGATATGCAGCATGGCTTGCTCCAACGCAATTTTGTTGTTGAGCTAGGCGATGGCAGCAAAGTTGAGGTGGTTGCCGAGCGGTTCATGAGCATGGCACGTCCTGAGGTTGCCGCAATTTCGTATTCGGTACGCCTGCTGGATGGCGATGCTACTATAGCCGTAGAGAGCTATCTGGATGGGGATGTGGTAAACGAAGACTCGAACTACAACGAAAAGTTCTGGGATGAGGTTGCCAAAACTTCCGCCAGCAACGGTGGCTACCTTGTGATGAAGACCAAGAAGCTAAGCTTTAACGTGTGCTGGAACATGGGCGTTACGTACGCCATCGATAGCGCTCTGGTACAGGCTAAGGCAATTTCTACCGAGCGCGAGAAGTACGTGTCGAGCAGCGCTGATCTGAAGCTGGTAAAGGGGCAAACCCTAACCGTAAACAAGTATGTTGCGGTGGCGTCTACCCTTAACCACCCTTTCGAGCTGCTAGTTCCTACGTCGGATGGCATCCTTTCGAAGGCTGTTGCTGATGGTTATGCGGTACTTAAGGGCGAGCATACCAGCAAGTGGCTGGAGAAGTGGCAGCATGCCGACATCGTTATCGAAGGTGATGCTGAGGCACAGCAGGGTATTCGCTTCAACATATTTCAGCTATTCCAAACCTACACGGGGGAGGATGAGCGCTTGAATATTGGCCCTAAAGGGTTCACCGGCGAAAAGTACGGTGGATCGACCTACTGGGATACCGAAGCGTACTGTTTGCCTTTCTACATGTCTACCGCCGGCGAGCGGGTGGCTAGGCAGCTGCTCATCTACCGCTACCGCCAGCTCGATAAGGCCATCGAGAATGCTGCGAAGCTTGGCTTTACCAATGGGGCAGCCTTATTCCCCATGGTCACCATGAACGGGGAGGAGTGCCACAACGAGTGGGAGATTACCTTCGAGGAGATCCACCGTAACGGGGCCATTGCCTACGCCATAAAGCGCTACATCGACTATACGGGAGATAAGGGCTACCTTGCCGAATATGGCCTAGAGGTGCTTGTTGGTATTGCTCGTTTTTGGGCTCAGCGTATCACCTGGTCGGACGAGCGCCAAAAGTATGTCATGCTTGGCGTAACGGGGCCTAACGAGTACGAGAACAACGTTAACAACAACTGGTACACCAACTATCTTGCAACTTGGACGCTGAGGTATGCTGCCGAAGCGGTTGGCTATGTAAAGCAAGCTAACGCTGCTCGTTGGACGGCTATTGAGGGTAAGATTGCCTTTAATAGCGATGCCGAGCTGGGCAAATGGGCAGACATTGTCGAGAAGATTCACCTTCCCTACAACGAAAAGTTGGGCGTTATTATGCAGCAGGATGGCTTTATGGATAAGGAGCAGATTCTGGTAAAGGATCTCAACCCTAGCCAACGTCCGCTCAACCAAAAGTGGAGCTGGGATAGAATCCTTCGATCGGTGTTCATTAAGCAGGCCGACGTGCTTCAGGGAATTTACTTCTTTGAAAACGACTTCGACTTGGAGACGATTAGGAAGAACTTCGACTTTTACGAGCAGCGTACCGTTCACGAATCGTCGCTTTCCCCTTGCGTTCACTCGATTTTGGCATGCAAGATTGGGGATATGGACCGTGCCAAGGCGATGTATCTACGAACTTCTCGTCTCGATCTCGACGACTACAACAAGGAGGTTAACGAGGGTCTTCACATTACCTCTATGGCCGGTAGCTGGATGTCGGTTGTCGAAGGGTTTGGTGGGCTGCGTATAAAGAATGATACGCTCTACTTCAACCCCTTTATCCCCGAAAATTGGAAGAGCCTTGCCTTTAAGGTTATCTTCAGGGGCCGAACTATTAAGGCTAAGTTTGAGGGGGGCAAGACCATCCTCACCAACGAAAGCGGGCAACCGCTTACCGTAATGGTAAAGGATGAGGCTGTTTGCATTCCTGCTGGCAGCACGGTAGTGGCGTAAGCGCTGCTGCCTGCCGTAGCAAATAATGCGTAAGCTGGCGTGGTGCTGGGCCTGTTCTTTATTGGTTGTTCCTCTAATTGGGGGCATCTCTTCTCTTTTTTTGAAGGGAAAAGTACCAACTGGGATGTAAATGGCTACCTTCGCAGTCGGCAGCGGTTTGCATAACGGATAAAATGTGTACATCCGGCGCAGAGAACGCTGCTAATATAGCTACGAATTGCATTTCGCAATTATTATACGTTTTTTTATGTGGTTTTAGAAGGTCGGTCATAGTCGTGAAGATTATGGCCGATTACCTTTTTATGGCGGCAGCGCCACCTTTGGTATAGCTTTAGCGCTTGGGCGTCGCCCGTAGCTTCGGAAATAAATAGGGACGGGTCGGCAGTAGGGTTTTCCCTGCTGCCGACCCGTCTTGCCGTTTTTACGGTTCTATACCCCCATCTTCTTGTAGAAGTCCTTCAGCGAGTTTACCGAATCGGCAAGGATGGTGAGCTTGTCGCCGATATTCACCCGGGTAAAGCCATCGGGGATGAAGACGTTCTCCCCTCGGTGCAGCATCGAGATGGTTATGCCCTGGGGCAGGTCGAGGTCTACCAGCATCTTGCCAACGCATCGGTGCTCGGGGAGCACGTCCAGCTCCATGACAATCGACTTTACCTTGTTGGCCAGCTCGATGTCCACCGTCGACTTTTTGCGGATGTGCATGGGAACGCTCAGCCGTAGCCGCTTGGCCAGCGTCGGGATGGTGGTTCCCTTCAGCAAAACCGAGGTGAGCGAGATGAAGAACACGAGGTTGAAGATGAGCGCCCCCTTCTGGATTCCGGCATCGAGCGCGTATATCGATAGGATGATGGGCACCGCGCCGCGCAGCCCCACCCACGAGATGAATAGCTTGGAGCGGGTGCTAAACTGCGACTTGGCCAGGCAGGTAAACACCGCAATGGGGCGGGCAACGAAGATGATGAAGGCCGAGAGCAGCAGCCCAACGCCCGCTAGCGGAAGCAGCTGCGATGGGGTAACCAGCAGTCCAAGCGTGAGGAACATGATGATCTGCATCATCCACGCCTGCCCGTCGAAGTGCTTGATGAGGCTGCGCTTATGCACAAACTCGTGGTTGCCGAGGATGATGGCCGCCAGGTAAACGGAGAGGAAGCCGTTGCCGCCTATCAGGTCGGAGACCCCAAACACCAGCAGCGAGAGGCTCAGCAGCAGCACGGCGTAAAGCCCGTCGAAGTGGAGGTCGATGCGGTTGATGATGCGGATGATGGCAAACCCCATGCCCACGCCCACGGCGCCCCCCAGCGCAAACTGCTTGACGAAGAACCAGAGGTACCCCCACGCGTTGGTGTCGGGGTGCTTGATGAGCATGATGAACACCAAGGTGAGCAGGTAGGCCATGGGGTCGTTGCTGCCGCTCTCGAACTCGAGCAGGGGGCGGATGTTGTTCTTCAACCCCATGCTCTTTGAGCGGAGGATGGTGAATACCGCCGCCGCATCGGTCGACGAGATGATGGCCCCCAGCAGCAGCCCCTCCTTAATGTTGAGCTCGGTGGTGTAGGCGATGAATAGCCCGGTGAGCAGGGCCGTGATTACTACCCCCAGCGTAGAGAGCAGCACGCCCCGCTTGGCAATGGGGCGGATGTCGGCGTAGCGGGTATCCAACCCTCCCGAAAAGAGGATAAGGATCAGCGCAAGCGTTCCAATAAACTTCGATATTTGGGTGTTGTAAAAGTTAATGCCGCCGGGGCCATCTACGCCGGCAAGCATGCCCACCAGCATAAAGAGGATGACGACCGGAATGCCGTACTTGGTTGTCTTGCTGAGGAAGACGCTCAGCACCAAGAGCGCAGAGCCTATTAAAAGAAGGTTGTTTAGAGTAAATTCCATGGGCTTTCTACGTTGGCTAGTTGCCAAGATAGGAAAAAATGGCGCAATTCTTTTGCGCTAGGCGCATTTTCCACGGCTTCGGATTGAAGAGTCCGGTAGCCGTTTCGGGTTCCGATTACTACCTCCGTACATCTCGGGAGGACGTTTTGGGTTCCGATTGGCTCTACCCAACATCTCGGGCGGACGATTCCGGTTCCGATTAGCTCTGCCCGACATCTCGGGCGGACGATTCCGGTTCCGATTGGTTCTACCCGACATCTCGGGCGGACGATTCCGGTTCCGATTGGTTCTACCCGACATCTCGGGCGGACGATTCCGGTTCCGATTGGTTCTACCCAACATCTCGGGACGACGATTCCGGTTCCGATTAGCTCTACCCGACTTACCGAGAAGACTTTTTCGGATACGATTAGTTCTTCCGTAGATGCACAAAAGGAGGGCCCGCCTGCGCGAGCCCTCCCTCCAGTACTAATCGTTATGGGGTGCTATCACTTCCGTAGCACCGTTGCTATCTTTTTTACCGCCGAGGCCTGGAAGAATCCAACAGCCCCATTCGAGATGTTTCCGGTAATGGCAGCACCTGGGGGGGGAAAGAAGGGCATAGGCTCGTCGGTAGCCGACTCCGCAGCATCAATAAAATTTTTGAACTCTTCGCTGATGGAGTAGGAGTAAACCGTTATCTGGTCGCCCACGCTTCCCTCTACATTGCCAAAAACACGGATGTTATCGAAGTGCTGCCCGTTGGTGATTTTATCGTTGTAGTACGACCACTTGTTGAGCGTATCGATCAGCTGCCCGTTTCGGGCGTACTTAAACAGGATGAAGTCCCCCTTATCGGGGTTGTCGGTAAAGGTGAGGCGAATCTCGAAGTAGTCGGCATCAAACTCGTGCGTTCTGGTCGATGCCGCCTCCATCAGCTGAGGCTTGTTCATTTTCGATGATGCCTTGTACACCTGCCCGTCTACGGTGATGGTCAGGTTGTAGGTTTTGCCAACCTCGCCCACAAAGCCCGATGGGGCGTAGTAGACACCCGGGGTTTGCTGGGTGAAGGCGATGTCCTTACCATCGACGTTAACCACCACCGAGGCATCCTCCACGGGCTGTGGCTTTACCTGATTTAGGTAGCTAACCGTACGCGATAGCCTGATGAATTGGGGCTCGTTTTGGTCGGTAATCATTCCTTCTACTACGAGCAGGTTTTTATTTTGACCGTTGAGGTCGAGGTCGAACTCCTTCTTGCAGCTGGCAAAGAGGGAGGCGATGGCAATTAAAATGGAAAATATGGTGAGCTTGCGCATGGCTTAAAACTTAAAGTTATAGGTTACTGATGGAATAATCGGGAACATCACCATTTTGTAGGTTTTGATCTTCGTTTGATCCTTCTCGTCGGTTTCGAAGTACACCGAGTAGGCGTTGCCCCTGTTGTAGGCGTTGTACACGGCAAAGTTCCACTCGCTCTCCCAGCGTTGGCCGGGCTTGCGCTTGTTCTTGATGGTAAGCGACAGGTCCAGGCGGTGGTAGTCGGGCAGGCGCGAAGCGTTCTTATCGCCGTAGATGGGCAGGTTCATGTTGCCGTAGCCGAAGCGCATCGTTGGGTAGGTGATGGGCGTTCCGCTGTAGTACGTCCACGACGAGGTCAGCTCGGCGCGCTTGGTAAGCTTGTAGGAGAGCGTTACGTTCAGGTTGTTGGGGTGGTCGTAGTTGGCCTTGTACGACTTGCCCTGGTTGATGTCGGCGAACTTGCGGGTAGCCTTCGACAGCGTGTAGCTAACCCATCCGGTAAGGTTGCCGGTATTCTTGCGGGCGAATATCTCCACCCCGTACGACTGAGCCTTTCCGAAGCGCAGCTCCTTTTCGAGCTGGTTGTTCAGCAGCAGGTCGGCGTTATCCTTAAAGTCGATCTGGTTTTGCATCCACTTGTAGAAGCCTTCAACCGACAGCTCGTAGGCGTTCTCGTCGAAGTTGCGGAAGTAGCCCAAGCCCACCTGGTCGGAAACCTGCGGCTTCACGTAGGCCGATGCGGAGAACCATACATCCAGCGGCGAGCCGGCTGCCGAGTTCGAGGCCAGCTGCAGGTACTGGCGCGTGCGGCTGTAGGCCGCCTTTATCGACGAGGTCTCGTCGAGGCGGTAGTTGGCGCTAAAGCGGGGCTCCAGCCCAAACGACGAGTGGTAGATGCTCCCCTTGCCGTGCGATACGGTATCGGTTACCTCGAAGCTCTTGTTGATGGTGTAGGTCGATCCTGGGCCCATGTTGTGGAACGACGATAGGCGTAACCCGTAGATAAGCGTTAGCTTCTCGCCGAGCTTCTGCTCGTCCTGCAGGTAAACCGCATTTTCGATGGCGCGGCTGTCGGTGGTCTGGAAGTCGCTCTTCTTGCCATCCACCTTAAACATGCCGGGTTGGATGAAGTGCAGCGTGCTGGCCAAGCCAAACTTGATGGTGTTGTTAGCCCCTTGGTAGAGCGTAAAGTCGTACTTCAGCCCAACATCCTCGAGGTTGGAGCGCCACTTAAAGGTTGGCTTGGCGTTCGAGTTGCCGAGGTTGTACTGGTAGTTGGAGTAGATAAGGGTAAGGTTAGAGAACAGCTTGCTGCTGAAAACGTGGTTCCAGCGGGTGGTTACCGTGGCGTTTCCCCAGCTGAACGAGAAGTCTTTCCCAAAGCCGGCAAAGTCGCGGCCGAAGTAGGCCGAAACGAACACCCGGTTGTTGGCGTTGATGTCGTAGTTGGCCTTGGCGTTTACGTCGTAGAAGTAAAGCTGGTTCTGGCGCATCATCGAGTCCTTGGATAGCTTCAGGAACATGTCGGCATACGTTCTGCGCGCCGAGATGATGAACGACCCCTTATCCTTCTTGATGGGCCCTTCGACGGTAAGGCGGCTGGAGATAACCCCGATACCCCCGTTAACGTGGTACTCCTTTCGGTTGCCATCCTTCATGCGGATGTCTAGCAGCGAGGAAAGCCTTCCGCCGTTTGACGCCGGGATATCGCCCTTGTAGAGCGTTGCATCCTTAATGGCATCGGAGTTGAACACCGAGAAGAAGCCCATAAGGTGCGATGCGTTGTAAACGGGAGCCTCATCGAGCAGGATAAGGTTCTGGTCGGTTGATCCTCCGCGAACGGAGAACCCGCTCGATCCCTCGCTGGCCGTTTGAACGCCCGGCATCAGCTGAATCGACTTCATGATGTCCGATTCGCCCATTAGCACGGGTAGCGTACTCAGCTTGCGGGGGTCAATCTTGGCCATCCCCATTTGGGTGCGGCTTACGTTTTCGTCCTTGCGGGTGCTGGTTACAATAACCTGCTCCATCTGTACGTTCTCGCTTTCCAGTTCCTCGTTGAGTACGGTATTGGCGTTGAGGTTAACCTTCTTCTCCGTTCGGTTGTAGCCCACAAATGTGATGGTTACGGTATACTCGCCCTTAGGCAGCGATATGGAGTAAAAGCCGTAGGGGTTGGTTACAATTCCCTGTTTAGTTTCTTTGATGTAAACGGTAGCGCCGATGAGCGTCTCCCCGTTCTTCTTGTCCTTGAGGTAGCCGCTTAGCGTATAGCGGCTTTGCGCGCTTAGTTGCACAGAGGTGCCAATTAGCAGCAGCAGTAAAGAAACGTACCTAATGTAATACATGGGTTTGGTTTAAATAGTTATTCTTTTGCAAAGGTTGCATCATTGTTTCCATATCCCAAGAAAATATCGATGAAAGGCAGGAACTAGGCGATAAACAACCAAGACGCTTGCTGTCGGGGGCGCCATCTGCGCTTGGCGAGGCCAGGTTTGCGCCGATGCATCCCTGTATTGGGTTCGCCGTTTTCCGGTGGAACCGATACAATCCAGTAGGTGCTTCATCCTCCCTCATGCGAATAGCTTATACCCCTGTAACTCCTCGCGAATAACCCATAGTGCGTGCAGCCTAAGCTAAGCTGCTCAAAATCTAAATCTAGCCTCTCCCATCTTGCATTATAATTCCTATCTTTCGCCCCAAAAGAAGACTACTTTTCGAGATGGCCAATTTTAAGCAAGATTTACGTAAGGTAAAGGCGTTTGCCTTTGATGTTGATGGAGTTTTTACCGATGGCTCGGTGTTTATCCATCCCAGCGGCGAGATGCTTCGGGTTCAAAATACGCGCGATGGTTATGCCGTTCAGCTGGCGGTGAAGCTGGGCTTCCCAGTTGCCATAATTTCCGGTGGAAATGGCGAGTCGATGCGCCCAAGGTTTAAAAGCCTCGGGGTAACCGATATCTACCTTGGCTCGCACGATAAGATGGACGATTTCACCGATTTCTGCTTTAAGTACGATCTGAAGCCCGAAGAGGTGCTTTACATGGGCGATGATATCCCCGACATGGCGGTGATGCAGAAGGTGGGTATGCCTACCTGTCCTGCCGACGCTGCTCCCGAGATCAAAGAAATAGCACGCTACATCTCCGATTGCCCTGGTGGAAAGGGCTGCGTGCGCGATGTTATCGAGCAGGTACTCCGTCTGAATGGCAAATGGCTAACCAATACTACCTCCAATGTACAATCTATTTAAGCTAATCCGCCTGAACAACCTGGTGATGATCGCCATCACCCAGTACCTAGTTCGCTTTTGCATCATCGCTCCAATTCTTAACATCAAGGGGCTATCGCTACAGATGTCGGAGTTTTGGTTTGCCATGTTGGTGCTGGCTACGGTGCTGCTTGCTGCCGGAGGGTACGCCATTAACGACTACTTCGATACCAAAACTGATGCCATAAACAGGCCTAAGCGTGTCTTGGTTGGTAAAAAGTTCACTCGCCAGTTTGCCATTAAGCTGCACTTTACGCTTAGCACCATTGGTTCGCTGCTTGGCATTGCAGCATCCTTCTACGTGGGTGCTTGGCACTATGCGCTAATCTTTCCGCTGGTTGGAGGTCTGCTTTGGTTTTACTCTACAACCTATAAGGCGCAGCTGCTTATCGGGAACATTATTATTGCGCTAATGGCGGCAATGGTTCCGCTCATTGTGCTGATGTTTGAGTTTGCCCGAATAACCAAGACTATCCTTATCGTAATCCAGCAAAATCAGATAAACCTTAATGCCATTGCCTACTGGGTGATTGGATTCTCCTTTTTTGCCTTCATCACCACGTTTATTCGCGAGGTGGTTAAGGATATGGAGGATTTCGAAGGCGATCTTGAAACCGGTCGCAACACCATCCCTGTGGCTTACGGAATAAAGAGCGCTAAGGTGGTTGCTGCTATCTGTATTGTTCTTGAGATGGTGTTCATCTACTATATTTACTGGCGATACCTGTCGGTGCTACCTTCCGGCAAGCTCGATTGGCTTTCGTTGGTATATATCACCATTACCCTTGCCATTCCTTTTGTAGTTCTACTCTTTAGGGTGGTGATGGCAAGTAAGGTCGCTCATTATAAGCTGGCAAGTTTGCTGGTGAAGCTCATAATGCTTGCAGGCGTGTTTTATACGGGTGTATTCTACATTGTCCTAAACAAGGTATACCAATTCTAAAGGATTTTTGCGGCTAATTTTGTTGGGTGCAGGGCGTATTGCTCTGCATCTTTCGGTATGCCGCCTTATTTTTTAATACGGGCTGTAGATGAACAGCCCATTGCTATCGACTAAACTGCTATGCTTCGTAAAAAGAGGGAACATCCAAAGGAAAAGGCTAAACTGCATCCACGAAATCGGCATCGCGAGCGCTACGACTTTGAGCTGCTGGTGGCAAGCTGCCCGGAGCTAGCCCCGTTTGTTAGGATCAACGAGTACAACGACCAATCGGTAGACTTCTTTGATCCCGATGCGGTAAAGATGCTCAACAAGGCGCTGCTAGTGCACTTCTACGACATTAATAGCTGGGATATCCCTCAAGGCTACCTTTGCCCGCCAATACCAGGCCGGGCTGACTACATCCATCATATTGCCGACTTGCTGGCGAACTGCAATGGGGGAGAGGTGCCGTCTGGAAGTAAGCTTGTGTGCCTAGATGTTGGCGTTGGTGCTAACTGCATTTACCCAATTATTGGGCGTAAAGAGTATGGCTGGGCGTTTATTGGTGCCGATGTCGATCCCGTCTCTGTAGCTTCGGCTAAAGGCATTGTTTCGCAAAATCCTTGCCTAGAGGGTTGGGTGGATATCCGGTTGCAGCCTAACGCAAGCAGCTTCTTTCGGGGAATTATTCGTGCTGATGAGCGGGTCGATCTTACCATCTGTAACCCACCTTTTCATGCATCGATGGCCGACGCTCAGGCAGGCTCTATTCGCAAGCTGCGAAACTTGGGGAAGAAAGGGGGTGCCAAGCCAACCTTAAACTTTGGAGGGCAGAGCAACGAGCTGTGGTGCGATGGCGGTGAAGAGCGCTTCGTTCGCAGCATGATAAGTCAGAGCAGGCAGTATGCCTCCTCCTGTTTATGGTTCTCAACCCTAGTCTCGAAGGAGTCGAATTTGCCTAGCGTATACCATGCACTACGAAAGGTGGAGGCGGTTGAGGTTACTACCATTCCCATGGGGCAGGGTAATAAAATAACGCGTATCGTTGCTTGGACATTTCTTTCCCGCGAGCAGCAGCAAAGTTGGGCTGCCGAAAGGTGGTAAGCCGCTAGCATTATGTATAGCAAGCAGACACTAATAAATTTAGAACAATGAATTGGCTGATACTTGTAGTTGCCGGACTGTTTGAGGTTGGCTTTGCAACCTGCCTTGGCAAGGCAAACGAAACCGTTGGGCTTATTTCGAAGCTGTGGTTTGGAGGCTTTTTGCTCTGCCTTTCGCTGAGCATGCTGCTGCTTTTGCAGGCTACCAAAACGCTACCTATAGGAACCGCTTACGGTGTTTGGACTGGTGTAGGTGCCGTTGGCTCCGTTCTTGTTGGCATCTTCTACTTCAACGAGCCCGCAACCTTTTGGAGGGTGTTTTTCCTAACCACCCTTATCATTTCGATAGTTGGGCTGAAGGTTGTATCAAATTAGGTCGTCAGTAATTTTGCATAGGTAAGACTAAATAGAAAGCCCGCAGAGCCGCTGCTACTTGGCGGGCTTTCTAGCAGATGGCTATGAACGTGTATTGTATGTTTTTTTTGTGTTGTTATATTCGATAAATGGGAATGCTTACTCTATAAATCAACCTCTCTATTATTATGCATTCGCGCTGCAACCAAGTGTAATGAGTAGTAAGCCATATGACATGGTGTAACCCCAATTTTTCCGATCATCCTTTTTCCCGATTTGCAAAAAAAGCACCCCTAAGGGTGCCTTCAAAGAAAATGTTAGCTCATGACACAAAAGGTGCATCACTGCACGAATATTGTAAATATCTCGCTAAGGTTTATCTTTCCGTTGGTTCCTACGTATCCAGCCCTAACGGCCTGTTGAGTTCCAGGAGTTAGCCCTGTTATGATGGCTGTATGCTTGGTGGATAGAACGTTGTTCCACTCTTTTATGTTAGCAGATGCTGGCATTGGAGCATGGTAGATGCAGTACACCCTGGTATTCTTCTGTACAGGAACCTCTACAATAATTTCGCCATGAGCCATACCTGACTTTAGCTTTAAGCTTGTAGGGGCTGGGAATTCAGGATAGCTTTCGGCCTCTTTGCGAGTTGGAAATCCCGAAGACTTTAAAATCATAAGATTGCCTTCTGCCTGTTGGTTTACGATCTTGGCAATGGTTGAGGTTGTCTCTAGCAGCTTGGCCCGAGCAATATTCTTTGCGGAATATTCAACCTTGCCCCCGTTTTCGCACTTCGCCTTTGCGTTGGTTAGCGCAATGATGTCGTTGTTATACGATTCAAGCTGTCCTTCTTTAAAGGTGAAGTACTTATTCCCCTTCAGATTGCTGTAAGTCGCATTTCCGATGTTAAGCAGCTCGTAATCCGAGCTGTTGTCGAAGAAAGTGTTGATGCTGTTCTTTTCCATATGCTAATGTTTTTTGAGTTTATGAAGGCATATTACGGCGACTTTAATTAAACTTCCACTAATACTTTACGATAAAATTTAAAAATAGTTAATTCACGGATGTTTTTTTATTTGGAAATAGTCAGGCTATAATGCTATGTTGAAGGTGTTATACTTCGAATACCCATTTATGGTAGTTCGTTTTGTTTCCTTTTTGCAGCATAAACGGTTGTTTTTTCTGAAACAATAGATGTTTCTACGCTGAAAACATTTATTGCTACAGCAAAAACATCTATTGCTGCACAGGAAATAAATATTTCTACGCTAAAAACAATTCTTTCTTTGCTGGAAACAACTATTTCTTCGTAAGAAACAAATCTTTCTTCGCTGGAAACAACTATTTCTACGTAAAAAACAAATCTTTCTTTGCTGGAAACAACCATTTCTACGCTAGAAATATCTCTTAATGGAAGAAGAAAATACCTTAAATATTATAGAAATGGATAATATAGAGTTGATATCTAGGTTTTTATTAATTTAGAGTGTTGTGTGTAATTGTTTTCTGTCTGTTTGTTGCATCTCCATTCATTAGGTGTCATATTATATTGGTAGAACCATTGTAAGTAGTTGTTCAATCTGTCTACTTCAACGCTTTCCCTAACTCCAATTATGCTATATTATTACTCCTATATGGTTTATGTTTGCGCTAATATTTACTGTCATACCTTGCTCTACAACAGCAACCGCTATAGCTATTTTACCTACTTTTGGATGGCTGAAAAAATGGGGGAGAAGTGCAGCCCTATATCAAGGCTTTAACCCGCAAAACAGGATATAATGCAAAAAAACGCAATAGGCGATAAGTTTAATATCATACTGGCTTCTAAGTCACCACGTCGCCGCCAGCTGCTAAGGGATGCTGGTTTCGAGTTTACCCTTGCCGACAGCTTCGAGGTTGAAGAGGTTTACCCCGATACCCTTGCTGCCGAGGAGGTGGCCGAATACCTCTCCAACCTAAAGGCTGATGCCTACCCCGTAGGCATAAAGGGTAACGAGGTACTCATAACCTCCGACACCGTGGTGGTTGCCGATGGCGAGGTAATGGGCAAACCCGCCGACTACGACGATGCCTTTAGAATGATACACAAGCTTTTGGGTAAGATGCATAAGGTTATTACGGCTGTTTGCATTCGCTCGGCCTCTAAAAAGCTATCTTTCTCCGACGAGTGCGACGTTTTCTTCGATGAGCTTTCGGATGAGGAAATAGACTTCTACCTCCGCCACTATAAGCCCTACGATAAGGCTGGCGCCTACGGTATTCAGGAGTGGATAGGCTACATTGGTATCTCCAGGATCGAAGGCTCCTTCTTCACCGTCATGGGATTCCCTATCCATAGGGTTTACCAGGAGCTGAAGAAAATGGAGTAGTTGATCCAAAACAGATATTCGGAGATACAGAGGGCACAGATATAGGCACAAGACGCAAGTATCAAGACACAAGATGAAGTATGAATAATTTAGTGCCCTTGGTGATATCCTTAGAGTTCTTTGTGGTAAATATAATCCGTGTAAATCCGTACAATCAGCAAAATCAGCGTTCGAAAACAACAATCAAAAACCATCAATATGAAAAAGCTGGCGATAAGCCTGCTGCTACTGGCAGCACTAGGAGGTAAGGTGCGTGCTGACGAGGGCATGTGGCTTCCCATCTTTGCCGAAAAGTACAACCTAAAGGCCATGCAGGCCAAAGGGTTTAAGCTGTCGGCTCAGGATATCTACAACGAGAACCAAAACTCCCTAAAGGAGGCTGTAGTAATCTTTGGTCGTGGCTGTACGGGCGAGATTATCTCAAAAAATGGATTGGTTATCACCAACCATCACTGCGGCTTCGACAACATCCAAAAGCATAGCAGCGTCGAACACGATTACCTGAAGGATGGCTTTTGGGCCTACACTGCCGAACAGGAACTTCCTAATCCTGGTCTTTCTGTTAAGATCCTAGTTCGTATGAAGGACGTTACCTCCGAGGCCTTGCAAGGGGTAAATGGCCAAATGTCGGAGAGCGAGCGTCAGAATATCATCCGAAAGAACAGTAAGGCCATTGTTGCAGAGGCAAAGAAAGGTAATGGTTACCTTGCTTCGGTTGAGGCCATGTTTTACGGCAACCAGTACATCCTTTTCGTGTACGAGGAGTATAAGGATGTTCGCTTGGTAGGTGCTCCACCATCAGCCATTGGCAAGTTCGGTGGTGATACCGACAACTGGATGTGGCCCCGCCACACTGGCGACTTCTCCATGTTCCGCATCTACGCCGACAAGAACAATCATCCTGCCGATTACTCGCCAAACAACGTCCCCTACACCCCCAAGCGCAGCCTAAAGGTATCGCTTAAGGGCATTAAGGAGAATGATTTTACCCTTGTATACGGCTATCCTGGCAGAACGCAGGAGTATTTGCCCGCTTCGTCGGTGCAGCTGATCACCGAGGTTAGCAATCCTAACAAGATACGCCTTCGCACCAAGCGTCTGGATATTCAGAATGCCGAAATGGTGAAAGATCCTGCCGTACGCATTAAGTACGCTGCTAAAAACGCCTACATTGCCAACGCCTGGAAGAAGTGGCAGGGCGAGCTAAAGGGGCTTATCCGCTTAAGAGCCGTTGAAAAAAAGAAGGAGTTTGAAGCCACCTTTACCACCTGGGCTAAAAATATCGGGAATGCCGATTACGCTTCGGTTATCGAAAAACTCGATGCCAACAACGAGGCTTCGAATCAGCTAACCGTTGCCAAGGACTTCCAAGCAGAGGCTCTTTATGCTATCGAAGCCGTTCGGTTTGCATCTTCATTCGATTCGCTGGTCGTCTACTCTAAGGCGAAGAATGCCGATGCTGCAAAGATCAGCAAGCAGATTGATAAGCTGAAGGATATAGCTGAGCCTTACTTTAAGGACTACTTTATGCCTATCGACCAAAAGACTTTTGTTGCCATGATGGAGGAGTTCGATGCCAATGTACCATCACAGTTTATGCCTGCACAGGTTCAGAGCCTCAAGGCAAAGTATAAAGGATTTGCTGCAATGGCTGCGAAGGTCTACGCTAAGTCTGTCTTTACCGATAAGGCTCGTTTCGATGCCTTTGTGAATGGCTACACCGCAAATCAGTATAAAAAGGTAGAGGCCGATCCTTTATATATGCTGGTAATGTCGGTTCGCGATATGTATAAGGATGCTGTTGATGTTCCTTTAGCCCAACTTCGCAACGAGCAAGACCTCCTTTTGCGCACCTACATGAAGGGACAGATGGAGTACCAACCCAACAAGGTATTCTATCCCGATGCCAACTCAACTTTAAGGATATCCTACGGTAAGGTAGAGGGGTATAAGCCAGTAGATGCCGTTAAGTACGAGTATCAGTCAACCATCGAAGGCATCATGCAGAAGGATAATCCCAACATCTACGATTACGATGTTCCTACAAAACTTCACGAGCTTTACGCAAAGAAGGATTATGGCAGATATGCCGTTAACGGCACCATTCCAGTTGCCTTTACTGCCAGCAACCACACCACCGGCGGCAACTCAGGTAGCCCTGTACTCGATGGCGATGGTAACCTGATAGGCGTAAACTTCGACCGCTGCTGGGAGGGAACCATGAGCGACATCATGTACGATCCAGATCAGTGCCGCAACATTATCCTAGACATTCGCTACGCTATGTTTCTTATCGATAAGTATGCCGGCGCTAAGCGTCTGGTTGACGAGATTGATGTGGTAGAGTAGTGCCTTATAGTAAGGTGTGTTTTCGGTGTAATGATCAAACTTCTTTTAAGAAGCTTAAGAAATTGAAGTAAGTTTTACGAAGCTAAAATAATTCGGAAGGTAAAGAGGTTAAAGAATAGAGGCAACTCCTAATCAAGGCTCTTAATCGCCTCCTTGCGAGGGGGGAGGGGCGGGGTTTTCTATGATTCATCCATGGTAGTTGTTGCTTCATAGTTCGATATTTACGCTGCATTCACATTATAGTATTATGGATTAAGGGAGCCTAAGATGTTTTGGGCTCCCTTGCTATATCCGTTCTATCATGAATCTACCTTAGTCAATCCTTTTGAACTTTTACCCTCTTTTTTACTTTTATTGTTGTAAATATTATTAATGTTGTAAAATTAAGCTATATTTCGCTTTGTAGAAAATGGTTGTTTCCAAAACTAAAACCTATGAAGCTATCTGAAGTCGTAAGCCTTGTTCAAGCGGATGTTCTTTGTGGAGAAGATAAGCTAGATCAGATCGTTCGTCATGGCTTTTCTTCCGATCTAATGAGCGATGTGCTTACGCTATCCACCAACGATGTTATGCTCATCACGGGCCTTGCCAACCTGCAAGCCGTTCGAACCGCCGAGATGTCGGATATTCCTGTAGTACTATTTGTTCGAGATAAGCAAATCAGCAGCGATATTGTTGATTTAGGAAGAGATTTGGGGTTGGTGTTGCTTCGAACCAAGTTTTCCATGTATAAAACGGCAGGATTGTTGTTCAATGCTGGATTACAGCCTGTGTTTTAGCATATGCAGCTCGATTACAAAGTAGAGGGGGGCGATTTTGCTCGGGCAGGATGGGCATCTAGTCAGGTGAAAAAGGTGCTTAAGCAGCTCAATATCGACCAAAGCGTGATTAAACGCGTTGTGGTTGCGCTATACGAGGCCGAGGTAAATATCGTTGCCCATGCCTACCGGGGCGTTATTACGGTAAATATCGATGCCGAAAAGATTAGGATGAAGCTTGAGGATGAAGGTCCTGGAATTCCCGATATTCCACTGGCAATGCAAAGAGGGTATTCTACCGCATCGCCACAAGTACGCGAAATGGGCTTTGGGGCCGGGATGGGGCTTCCCAATATCGACACCAATGCCGATGTATTTGACATAAAAACCGACCTTGGAGTTGGAACTACGCTTGATATTACGATTAACCTAAAAGCACAAGTGGAATAGGATATGAGCACACCGAAATTTTTTCATGCCTTGAAAATATTGGAAGATGTTTGCATCGGATGCTCACATTGTGTACGAGTTTGCCCTACCGAGGCTCTGCGCATCAGGGATGGCAAATCGCATCTTTATCCAGACAGATGTGTCGACTGTGGCGAGTGCTACCGCGTTTGTCCTGTTAACGCCATCATCAACTATCACGACGATTTCGATAAGATATTCAAGTATAAGCATCGCATTGCGCTTGTTCCATCCATTGTGTTGGGGCAGTTTAAGGATGGCATAGAGCCCGAGCATGTGTTTACGGTGCTTAAAGGATTAGGCTTTACCGACATTTGCGAGGGCGAAGAGGGGGCGCGTCTTCTTGCGGAGCTGGTCAACCAGCGTGTTGCCGATCGAACTGTTGAGCATCCTGTGATATCCTCGTTCTGTCCGGCAGTTGTTCGTCTTATTCAGGTAAACTTTCCGGGACTTACCCCTAACATCATGCCAATAAAGGCGCCGCTCGACTTCTCAGCTATGTACATCCGTCAAAAGTATCGTGAGATGGGCATTGATGATGACGATGTTGGAATCTTTTACATTACGCCTTGTGCTGCAAAGATTGTAGCCATCGTTTCGCCTGTTGCGGTCGATAACTCGGGCATCAACGGCTTTATTAATCTCGACTTTATATATAATAAGGTGATGAAGGTAATAAAGTCGACGGGTGGCGCAAAGAATATTGCTCCCGATCGCAAGTCGAACCTTAACGGTAAGCAGATGCTTTGGTCGCTCACTGGTGGAGAAGCAGCCTGCATAAAGGGACGATCGCTGTCGATTGATGGAATGAAAAACGTAATCGACTTTCTGGAAAGGTTGGAAAACGACGAGGTCGAGAACGTTGACTTCCTTGAGCTGCGCATGTGCGATCAAAGTTGTGCCGGAGGTATTCTTGCGCCTGCCAACCGATTCCTTGTTGTGGAGCGAATGCAAAAGCGTGCCCGAAATGTTGATGCAAGCACGCTAACTTTTGATATTGATAGCTACTCCGATATGCTAGAAGCCAATGCCTTCACCGAGGATGTTCGCCCACGAACCAGTCTCCGTTACGACATAGATGTAAGTAAGGCAATCGCAAAGATGGAGAAGGTGAGAAGGCTTATGTGCTTCCTCCCTGGTATTGATTGTTCCGTTTGCGGTGCACCAACCTGTCAGGCGCATGCCGAGGATGTTGTCCAAGGTCGTTCGGTTATTACCAACTGCATATTTCTCCAGAAGAAGCTCGAAAACCAGCGGCTGCTCGATAGCAAGCATGCGCTGAGAATGATAGAGAAAATTTGGGGTAAAGATAGATTCGATAAAGATTGTACTAAAAGAGGAAAGAAGAATGAAGATCGCTGAAATTGTAGATAAGCTAGGTCTTAAGGTTTGTTCGGGAGCCGAGGGGCTGGAGAATGAGGTAACCGGAGGTTATGCTTCCGACCTGCTTAGTGATGTAATGGGAAATGCGCAGACGGGTAATATCTGGGTTACCCTGCAAACTCATAAGAATATTATGGCCGTTGCAAGCCTAAAAGATCTTTCTGCGGTTGTTCTTGTAAAGGGGCTTGAGCCCGATAGCGACACAGCAGCCCAAAGTAATGAAGAGGGGATTCCAATTCTTAGCACCGAAATGGAAACATTTGATGTTGTTGGGAAACTCTTTGGCTTGTTGAACGAATCAGAACCTTTCCTTTATTACTACTGCCAATAATTGGCAGTAGTGGTTTGGATATACTACTATAGATGGTTGAATATAGAGGCGATTTGCATATTCATACCGTAATATCGCCTTGTGGCGATCTGGAAATGAGCCCAACCAACATAGTTGCAAAAGCAAAAGAGGTTGGCCTTTGTATTATTGGCATAACCGACCATAATTGTACAAAGCATGCTCCTCTTGTTCGTGCTTTAGCCGAACGCGACGGCATTTTTGTGCTGATGGGTGCTGAGGTAACTACTCGCGAAGAAGCTCATTGCCTTACATTCTTTCCAGATGAGGATTCGCTTAACCAATTTCAGTCATATATTGAGGAGAGGTTGCCTCCAATTCCTCTAAACCCTGCTATTTTTGGATATCAGGTAGTGGTAAACGAGCAGGAAGAGATCTTGGAAGAGTTGCCATATCTGTTGATATCAGGTTTAGATGCCTCTATCGAAGAGATTGAGCAAGTTGTTCATAGTTTAGGAGGACTGTTTATTCCGGCACATGTAAATAAAAACAAGTATAGCGTTATATCACAGCTCGGCTTTATCCCGTTTGACCTTAACTATGATGCTCTGGAGATATCTCAGCATACGTCTAAAGCGGAGTTCTGCAAGTTGTTTCCCTACCTCGACGGTAAACCCTTTATACAAAGTTCCGATTCTCACTTTATCGATGCTATTGGAACCGTAACTACCTGTTTTAATCTAAACGAGTTGACGTTTGATGAGGTAAAACAGGCATTTCAAAACGCAAATGGACGGTTTGTAAGGATACCTTAAGTTCCTTACATTCACTAAAAGAAACTAATTCTGATGAAAGATTTGTCGCTGCATATTCTGGATATTGTTCAGAATTCAACCCGAGCGAATGCAACACTGGTTGAAATTTTCGTCGAAGAGGATGTCAACAGAAATCTCATATCTATTACTATTAAAGATAATGGCAACGGAATGTCTCCTGATATGGTAAAGCAGGTTGAGGATCCTTTTGTAACCTCTCGTACAACCCGAAAGGTGGGGCTTGGCATTCCGCTTTTTAAGCAGAGCGCAACTCAGAGTGGGGGAGAATTGCATATTTCCTCAGCGGTTGATATAGGAACTACAGTGGTTGCAACCTTTAAGATGGATAACATTGATACTCCTCCATGGGGAGATTTGCCTGGTGTTATCTCCCTTATTGCGTCAGGGAATCCTACCGTAAATTTTATTTACGATCATTCCTATAATGGTAATCATTACATTTTCGATACCCGTGAGGTGAAAGAGATCTTGGGTGAAACTCCAATTTCTGAGCCTCAAATTGCCAATTTCCTTAAAGAAATGATTTCCGAAAACCTTGATGAAATAAAAAAATAAGTTGCGTTTGTTAATACTGTGAGAAGTTAAAATAAAGGCAATAGTCAGTATTTGTCAAGTAACAATGTGTAAGTGTAAAGTCGCTGAATAGATATATACATAACGCAAATCAAACTAAATGGTTTTAAAGGAGAAGTGAAATGATCAAACAATTAATTATATTTAATCTAAATAACAACTAGATTGTTTGCAAAAAAAGATTAATTGTAAATGTGTTCCTGTTAATAATTTCACATATATTTGGCGGCGATAGGATAAATTACGACTGGAAAACGAAAGTAAACTATGACCAAAGTTAAATCATTGGCAGATCTGAAGCAGATGAAAGCCAACCTTGAGGCTAAGGTTAACCTTAGGGAAAAGGCCGAAACGGTAGAAGACCATGTGCAGGTTAAGGTTGCAATGGCAACCTGTGGCATTGCCTCTGGTGCAAAAACCGTAATGGAATACTTAATTGAAGAGTTTGATAAGCGCGGGATATCTGCGGTTGTTACTCAAACTGGATGCATGGGCTACTGTTACGCCGAACCCACGATTGAGGTTAAGCGTCCTGGCGAAGAGCCTGTTGTATTCGGGTATGTTGATACTAAGAAGGTTGATGAAATCATAGAAAAGTACATCAAAAACGGTGAACTTGTTGATGGTATCATTCCTGTAAACTATCAGTCTATTAAATAGTACATATTAGGAGGATTCGGAATGTCTAAGTATAAAATGCATATTCTAGTATGTGGTGGTACTGGATGTAGAGCTTCGGAAAGCGACGTTATTGTTGCTAACCTGAAAAAAGAACTTGCAGCAAAGGGACTCGAAAATGATGTTCAGGTTATCATGACTGGTTGCTTTGGCTTCTGCGAAAAGGGACCAATTGTGAAGATTATGCCCGATAATACATTCTACGTACAGGTAAAACCTGAAGATGTAGTAGAAATAGTAAACGAGCATATCGTTAAGGGACGTAAGGTAATGCGTCTGCTTTATGTTGATCCAACATCCCAAGATCATATATCGGACTCCAAGCACATGGAGTTCTACAAGAAGCAAATTCGTATTGCACTTCGCAACTGCGGATTTATCAATCCTGAAAATGTTGATGAGTATATTGCTCGTGATGGTTACTTGGCTTTAGGTAAGGCATTAACCGAAATGAAGCCTCAGGATGTTATCGATGAGATTAAGAAATCAGGTCTTCGTGGTCGTGGAGGCGGTGGTTTCCCAACTGGATTAAAGTGGGATTTTGCCTCCAAGAACAAGGCAGACCAAAAATATGTGGTTTGTAACGCTGATGAGGGAGACCCAGGTGCGTTTATGGATCGCTCGATCTTAGAGGGTGACCCTCACTCCGTAATTGAGGCTATGGCTCTTTGCGGATACTCTATAGGTGCTACCAAGGGCTTGGTTTACATTCGTGCCGAATATCCGTTGGCAATTCATCGTCTTAAGGTTGCCATTGACCAGGCTCGCGAGTATGGCTTGTTGGGCGATGATATTATGGGAACAGGCTTCCGATTCGATATAGAACTTCGCTACGGTGCAGGTGCCTTTGTTTGTGGAGAAGAAACCGCTTTGATTCACTCGATGGAAGGTCTTCGTGGTGAGCCAACCGTTAAACCTCCATTCCCCGCAGAATCAGGTTATAAGGCTAAACCTACTAACGTAAACAACGTAGAAACTCTTGCTAGCGTTCCTGTAATTCTTTTAAAAGGTGCAGAGTGGTTTGCAAGCATAGGAACCGAGAAGTCTAAGGGTACTAAGGTTTTCGCTCTAGCAGGCAAAATCAATAACGTAGGACTTATTGAAGTCCCAATGGGAACCACCCTTCGTGAGGTTATCTTCGAAATTGGAGGGGGCATCAAGAATGGTAAGAAGTTTAAGGCTGTTCAAACAGGAGGACCATCTGGTGGTTGCTTGACAGAAAAACACCTTGATACTCCAATTGACTTTGACAATCTTATCGCAGTAGGCTCTATGATGGGTTCGGGCGGTATGATTGTAATGGATGAAGACGATTGCATGGTGTCGGTTGCCAAATTTTTCCTTGAGTTTACTGTTGAGGAGTCGTGCGGAAAGTGTGCTCCTTGCCGTATTGGTAATAAGCGACTACACGAACTCTTAGATAGAATAACCAAGGGCAATGGTACGCTAGAGGATCTTGATCGTTTACGCAACCTATCTCATGTAATTAAGGACACTGCTCTTTGCGGGCTTGGACAAACTTCGCCAAACCCAGTTCTTTCAACGCTTGACAATTTCTACAACGAATATCTCGATCACGTTAACGAGAAGAAGTGTACTGCAGGACAATGTAAGGCTCTGATGACCTATGTTATCGATCCAGACGCTTGTGTTGGATGTACCGCTTGTGCTCGTAATTGCCCTGTTAATGCAATTGCAGGCGAACGTAAGCAGCCACATGTTATTAACCCTGCTATTTGTATCAAGTGTGGTGCTTGTATGGAGAAATGTAAGTTTAATGCTATCAACATAAAATAGTTGAGGAATTAAAGATGGAAACTATTAAGCTAACAATAGATAACTGCCTAGTTGAAGTAGAAAAAGGAACTACTATCTACAAGGCTGCAAAGAAAATAGGAATCGATATTCCTGTTCTCTGCTACATGAACTTGGAACATCTGAACATCGAAAATAAGCCTGCTGGTTGCCGCATTTGTGTTGTTGAGGTTGAGGGTCGTAAAAACCTAGCTCCTTCGTGCAGCACCGAGTGTCTGAACGGGATGGTTGTTAAGACCAATACCATGAGGGTTCTCAATGCCCGCAAAACAGTACTGGAATTGATTCTTTCTGATCACCCTAAGGATTGCCTTACTTGTCCTAAATCTGGGAGGTGCGATCTTCAGGATATGGCTGTTCGCCTAGGTGTTCGTCAAATACCTGGTCAGGAGTTTGCCGAAATGTCTACTTATAAGGTAGACTTCTCGCCATCCATTATTCGCGATATGGATAAGTGCATTATGTGCCGTCGTTGCGAAACCATGTGTAACGACTTTCAAACTGTTGGTGCGCTTGGTGCTATTAACCGTGGTTTTATGTCGGTTGTTGCTCCTGCGTTCGAACAGGATTTGCAAAAGTCGCCTTGTACTTACTGCGGACAGTGTGTGGCTGTATGTCCTACAGGAGCCCTTACCGAGGTTGACCATACTCCAAAGGTTGTCCGCGAGTTGGCTAATCCTAAGAAAACGGTAATTGTACAAACTGCTCCTGCAGTACGTGCTGCATTGGGCGAAGAGTTTGGTATGGAACCAGGAACACTTGTAACTGGTAAACTTGCAGCTGCGCTTCGTCGTTTAGGTTTCAACTACGTTTTCGATACCGATTTTGCAGCCGACCTTACTATTATGGAAGAGGGAACTGAGTTACTTGGCCGTATCTCGAAGTTCCTAGAGGGAGATAAGAACGTTAAGTTACCTATTCTTACTTCTTGCTGTCCAGGTTGGGTAAACTTCTTTGAGACGAACTATCCTGATATGCTTAATGTGCCTTCTACTGCTCGTTCGCCACAACAGATGTTTGGCTCAATTGCGAAAACATACTTTGCAGATAAAATTGGCGTAAAGCGTGAGGACTTAGTTGTGGTGTCGATTATGCCATGTTTGGCAAAGAAGTACGAATGCCAACGAGAAGAGTTCTCGGTTAACGGTAACCCTGATGTTGATTATGCACTTTCAACTCGCGAACTTGCTCACCTGATTAAAGAGGCAAATATCAACTTTAGTGATCTTCCTGATGAGGATTTCGATCAGCCGCTTGGTGAATCGACTGGTGCTGCTGTGATCTTTGGAGCAACTGGAGGTGTTATCGAGGCTGCTACTCGTACAGCATATGAGGTATTTACCAAGAAAACGCTTGAGAAAGTGGACTTCCATCAACTTCGTGGTACGGATGGCATTCGTTCTGCTACTGTTGATTTCAACGGTACACCTATTAGAATTGGTATTGCTCATGGTTTAGGTAATGCTCGTAAGCTACTCGATAAGATCCGTAGTGGAGAAGAACAATACCATGCTATTGAAGTTATGGCTTGTCCTGGTGGATGTATTGGTGGTGGTGGTCAACCGCTACACCATGGCGATGCAAGCGTTCTTACTGCTCGTACAATGGCCATTTATCGCGAAGATGCCAATAAGCCTTGCCGTAAATCGCACGAGAATCCATATATCAAGACTCTATATGACGAGTTCTTGGGACATCCTATGAGCGAAAAGGCTCATCATTTGCTCCATACTCACTACTTCGATAAGAGCCAAAGCGAGATCATCATCACTAACGAATAGGAGAGGGTATCATACAATGTCACATATAAAGTTAGAGCTTAAGCAAAGCCAACTCGATAAAATCAAGTCAATCTGTAAAGATTTTCGTAACGATGAAGGCGAACTAATTAACGTACTTCATAAATGCCAGGAAGAATTTGGATATCTGCCTGCTGAGGTTCAGGAGGTGGTTGCTACTGAACTTAACATTTCGGTTGCAAAGGTATACGGAGTGGTAACCTTCTACTCGTTCTTCAATATGATTCCGAAGGGTAAGTATCCAATCTCAATTTGTACTGGAACAGCTTGCTACGTACGTGGTGCTGAAAAGGTGCTTGAGGAGTTTAAGCGTGCCCTTAATATTCCAGTTGGAGAAACAACTGCAGACGGGAAGTTCTCGTTGAGTTGTCTTCGTTGCGTTGGTGCATGCGGATTAGCGCCAGTGGTAACTATTGGTGATAAGGTGTACGGTCGTGTATCGCCCGATGGTGTTCGCGAGATTCTTGCCGAGTACGATAATCGCTAATTTCTATCTTGCTATAGTATATTGAAGGAGTCCTTGTTTGGGCTCCTTCTTTTTTTGTGCCTATGTGGCTTCTGCATCAACAAAAGGCTAACCCGATTGTTTTTACTGAAGAACGGACTAACAACACTTAGCGCTATGAAAGTTGGTGATAGAATACCCGAATTTACCCTCTACGATCAGGATGGTGAGACATTCTCGTCGCATTCACTTATAGGCAAAAAGAATTTTGTGCTCTTTTTTTATCCTCAGGATGGGCTTCCTATATGCATACGAGAGGCTTGTGCTTTTCGTGATGCCTACCACGATTTTGTTAAAAATAACTTTGAAGTGTTTGGGGTAAGCTCCGATAGCGAGACTGTACATAAAAAGTTTAAGAGAACCTATAAGCTACCTTATAGGTTGCTAGTTGACGAAAATGCGAAGGTGCGAGAGCTGCTAGAAGTCCCTCCGATGCTACTGGGTCTACTCCCCGGACGGGTGACTTTTGTTGTTGATAAGGAAGGTATTATTCGAAAGATATTTAATTCGGCACTTTCGGCGAGTAGCCATGTAAGGGAAGCTATCTCGACAATTAAATAATTACTAATAAGGAAACGAGACTTACCCAGGGATCATAGCCTTCTGATTGCGGGACAGGCTCCTCGAATAAGTCTCGTTAATTATTTTACTTCTTGTATCCTACAGTTTGTGTAAGGATAATCTTTTGAGTGGACTGCAACTTCATCACCTTCGATAGTTCTTTGGAGTCGAAGTAGCCCCTTACCACGCAACCAAGATTCTCGGAAACGCAGAACAGATAAACATTTTGCGCAATAAATCCACAGTTAGCATACGATGCATTTAGCTGCTCTGGCGTTTCTCCCTTTGGTACTCTCGAAAAATCGGCAATGTAGATTAGGTTTACGGGGGCCTCGCCAACAAAACTTTGTTTGCCAGTTTGCGCTCTATAGTCACCTTGGATAACGAGTTCAAGACGATTGTCCTTGGTGTTGTACTTGTAAACGCCTCCTTTTAGAGCTACAAGGATGTCAATTTCCTGATAGTTCATGGAACTAGGCGCGGTGTGCTTCCCATTTGGACGGTTAATGCCATTGGCAGCCCAGAGCAAGTTTGATAGCATCTGTAGCGGCAATTCATCCGACTTGAAGCTTCGGCATGTTTCCCTATTTTTTAGGGCGTCCATTAAGGGCATTCCTCCACGTGTTATAGGCTGTGGTAGGCTAATGCTTCCTTGCTGCGCTGATGCTATTCCGCTGCACGAAATGAATCCTGCGAGTGCGATAAGTTTGATGAATTGCTTCATGGCTACTGTTGCTTTAGTAGGTAAACAATGGTAGGAAAGTGATCGCTATATCCGTTTAACCAAATTCCTTTCGAGAAGGTTCTTTTGGGATATCCCTTAAACTGCCCATCCTGATTAATCAAGAAATCTTTGTTGAATACCTCGGCTTTCCAAAACTTTAGGTTGGAGCGGTCGGTTCCTACTAGATTGTTGGATACCATTATCTGATCGAACAGATTCCAAGAGCCATTGTAGGCTAGCGAGCCAACACCGCTTGCAAGAATATTATAGAATGGGTTAAACATTCCCCCTTGCTTTACGTCGGCTTGGTTTGCCTTTGCCCCTATAACTGTTGATACGCTAATATCTGCAGGATCGTCGTTAAGGTCGCCCATGTAGAACACCTTGGCGGTTGGGTCTGCGCTGTATAGCGAGTCGATGATGTGCTTGCCTAGTGCGGCTGCGCGCTCGCGGTAGGTGCTTTGGGTTCCGCCTCGGCGCGATGGCCAGTGGGCAACAATTACGTGAACCTTTTCTCCGGCAATCGTCCCGTTTACCAGCAGCTGGTCGCGGGTGCGGAAGGTTGGGTTGTCGGCGAAGTGCAAGGGAATGGCCGTGCTCGATTCTACCGTAAATATTTTGGGGTTATACAGCAGGGCCACGTCAATGCCTCGGTAGTCGGGCGAGTCGTAGTGCACGTAGCTGTACCCTTTTTGGGCAAAATCGCCAGTATTAACAAGATCTTTGAGAACGCCTTCATTTTCGACCTCCGAAACGCCAATAACGGCTGGACCTAGAGGAAGATATTTACCTCCAAGCTGGTTGAGGACGTAGGCCATGTTGCTGAGCTTGTTCTTATACTTGTTCTCGTCCCACGCCGAGGCACCTTCGGCGGTGTACTCCTCGTCGTTAATAATCGAATCCCTCTTGGTGTCAAAGAGGTTCTCGAGGTTGTAGAAGGCAACCCCGTAAACGGCGTACTTTTTTTCTTGAGCCGTTGCAGTGTAGGCCAGTAGTATAATTAGGCCAAATAGTAACTTTCTCATAGTGCGATATTATTCCTTTATAATGCGCTTATGGCAGTTGTTTATATTACGATGATCTTCTTTGTTTCTTGGTGGGTGTCTGATTTAATCTTTACGATGTACAATCCTTTTGTAAGTCGGCTGCTTTGTATTTGGTTGCTCCCGATTCCAATTTCCTGTGTATGTACCAACAATCCGCTGTTGCTGTAAACGTAGATGGTTGCCTTTTCGTTTTTGCTGTAGATGTAGAGTTGTTGGGCCGTGGTTGGATTGGGGGCGATGGTAAACTGTTCGTTGCCCTGTCGGCTTACCAGGTTAAGGGTAAGCTTGTCCAAGTTGCTGGAAAGGTTGTTTAAGTACTTGCTTGTAGGCTGATAACTGTCCGAACTAACGGTAAAGGTAATGCCTTCAGTGTCTATTGGTAGGTAAACGCTGAAAAAGCCTTGGAGGTTGGTAGTGTATTTTTCTCCATTTGATGCCTGTACGTCGACGTTGCCTACCACATTTGCTCCTTGTGCGGCATAAACGCTATAGGTGTTGTACCAAAGCTTAATGGTGTCGGTGGAGGCTGTTGATTGACCAATGGTGCCCGTGATGCTGAACTTCTCGTTGAGCGTTGCCGTGTAGGGAATCGATTGCTGAAGCATAGGAACATAGAACGAAGCGGTACTTGTTCCTCCTAATGTAATGCTAGCGTAGATGCTGGCGTTGACTTTGGCTGTAGCAATTGCTCCTATGCGAGACTTGGCGCTTACCACCACTTCCTTGAAGTTTACATCGGTTGTATTCCCGGTATTGCTAAGCGCGATGCTGTAGCTGAACTTGTTGTTGGAGTTGAATTCGAAGGTTGGCTGTATGATGGCACTTGATGATTGTGGTATTTGAACGTTACCGTTGGCATCAGAAGCTAGCGTGTTGCCGTATAGGGTAACCTTTACATTCGGAAGCGGCGTGGTGCCATTCATCAGTCTTATAAACTTAGGATCTCCATTTCCAAGAAGGTTCACATTAATACTGGTATCATCATCGGTGGTAATGGTGCCGTTGCTATTCGCATACCCATTTTTCGATACGGTGTAGTCCTTGCTCCCCAGCAGGGAAACTTCTACCTGAACGCTTCCGCTGCTATTCGTATTATAGGTGTTACCGTTTATGGTGATTGCAGCATCGGGAAGAACGATGGTTCCTTCCTTAACCGTAAAGGTAACGTACTGTACGGTTTTAGCATCCACCGTTATGTTTTCTCCCGTTTCTGTAATGTTAAGCAGCGGCATGTTTAGCCCTGTGCCATCCCAGTTTTTGAAGGCTGGGGAGGTGTAGGCTGTAAAAGATTTATTGCCTAAAGTGCCAGGAAATGGTGATGATGATGAGTTCTGTGACGTCCCCGCATCAACTAACTCGAAGTATTCCTTTGTCGGGTTGTTGTTGATGATGTTTTGGCTCCAAACATTATTGTTGTACACCACGTGGTACACCACCATGCCACGGCCGGGGATGCACTCATCCCATTTCACCTTTTGTCGATTCTCGAAGATGTAGTACTCGTTGGGTTCGGTTGAGGCCACATAGCCAACGGTATTGCTGTAGTGGGGCAAGAGGGTGTTGCTCTTTTTGGCGTCGAACTCCTTGAGGGTACCCCAGCCGAGCATGTTTCTGGAGTAGCTGTTGTGGAGCGGCGGTGTGTTGCCGTTGTTGTTCCAGCTGCCCGACGACATGGGGTCGAACTTACCCAGTGCTGGCGATTCTCCGCCCGACTCTTCGTAGTCGGTATCGTAGTAGTCGGGCAGGCCGCATACGTGCGAGAACTCGTGGCAGATAACACCAATGGTGGTAATCTTGGCGTTGGGGTTGTCCTGTGCGTTGTACATCAGCTCGGGCGAGCAGGAGTACGACGACACCTTTACCCCATCTAGGGTTGAGGTTGGAATCTGCCATGCATGCGACCAAATGGCATCGGCCGATGCTCCTGCCTCCTCGCCGTAGCCGGCAAAGATGACGTAAACACCATCAACCACTCCGTTTTTGTCGTTATCGTACTGCGAGAAGTCGACATCGGCATTGGCTAGTGCAACTGCTTCGGAAACCATCTTGTCGGGATTGGTGTCTTGGTCGTCGCTGTCGTTGCTGCCGTAGTACGACATGGGCTTGGATACCGTGTAGGGGCCAACCACGTCAACCGAAAGCGACATCTTGCCAAAGGAGTTGTCGGAGAAGAAGTCGGCGACGCTACCCGTTGATTTGTTTACCGAGTACTCCTTCTGGTTGAAGAGGTTGTTGAACTCTTCGCGTGTTCGTTGCATCTTCACGTCCGAGAAGTTTACCAAGATGGCGATGAGCTTGCGACTCCCTGATGTTGGGAAAGCCCGTTGTGGAGCGCTGGCGCTTTTTAGGAAGCCCTTTTTTGCGGCTCGACGTTGCTGTATTAGGCTTGGGCTATACTGAATTTCGCGGTTTATCGTGCTGATGAATGTTTTCTCGGCCGATGTTCGGGTGGCAATATCGGAGGCCGGAACGTCGGATGCTACCATTCCCTTCGCCGCGTCGCCTACGCCGTAGCAGAAGAATCCCTTAGCATCCTTTACCAGCTTGTAGCCATCGGCGCTTTCGGCCCAGTGAAGCGCGCCATCCCCTTTTAGCGAGAGCGTAACGGTTTTGCCGTCGGGCTGCTCGAACTTTACAGGATTGGGGTAGGCGGGTATCCCATGATCCTTTACTGCGTAGCGTGTTGGCCCGTTTTGCGCAAATGACGGTAACCATAGCGAGGAGAGTACAGTTAGGGCTGCAAATCCTTTGGCCAGTTTTATTAGGAGCATTACATTGACGGTTTTGAGTGTTAACCTAGTTCTATTGTCTGCTTGTGGCAGGTCTTTCTCAAGCAATTCCTCGTTAAAAAGTGCTTTTTTAGGGAAAAGGTTGCTAAAGTAGCAATAATATTTAGAAGCGAAGCGGGCTGCCACAAGAAATTGAGGCCAAATTAACATTTTAATTTGGGGTGCTATAATGCGAAAAAAGGAGAGCCTGTAAGTTCTCCTTTTTATATGCTTATGGGTTAATGCTACAGCTCGTCTACCAGCCTCTTAAGGGCGGGCTTGCCTTCCAGCGCCAGTCCGGCAATGGTGCGCAGGTCTCGGCAGTAGGCCTGTAGTTCGTCGAATTCCTTATCGCGGTTGCTGGTGGCGGTTACGGCCTCGGCGAACTCCTTTTCGTACTGGGCAACGAGCAGCCCGAGCTGCTTCACCTCGGCCAGCTTGTCGGCGTAGTCGGTAGGCTTACGCCCCACCAGCAACAGCGCGGCGGCGAGGTTGGGGTTGTTTATCAGGTTTTGGTACACCTCCATGCTGTCCTTCACCAGCTGGTTGGCGTTATCGGTTTGCACCTGCTTGGGCAGCAGCTTGTCGAGTTCGGGATTGCTGCGGGCTGGTATGCGGAGCAGCTTGATGTCCTTACGGTAGAACTCCTCCACGTGGGCCCGCTGCTCCAGGTACTGCTTCGATGCCGCGTAGGCCTCACCCTGCTCCTTCTTCTGCTTCTCGAAGAACGATTCTATTGCCGTAAGCTTTGTGGTACCCCAGTCGAGGCGCTCGTCGGTGTAGCCGTACTTCTTTAGCTCTGTCCTGATTTCGGGATTGATGGTAATGGTGTTAATGGTGCTGCGGGTGCGCCCTAGTAGGGCCGATAGCGATTTCTTTTCTTTCATTGTGCAAACAAGATTTAGTTGGTTTTTGTGAAAGTATTGAAAATATCTTTAAGTGCAATGCGTGTTGGGTGAAAAAAAATGGAAAATTATTCGGTTGCCTGTGAGTTTGGGTCCGGCGCTGCCAGTTTGGCGTAATCTGCGTGAGTTTACCGCTCCGTACCGTGAGTTAGCCACCGATCGCTGCCAGTTTGGCGTAATCTGTGCGAGTTTGCCGTTCCTCCGCGCCAGTTTGTCGCTGCGCACCGCCAGTTTGGCGTTGCTCCAGGCGAGTTTGGGGTGCGCAACGTGAGTTGGCTCTTCCGATCGAGGGTTGGGCCGTGCGGAGTGTGGAAATAAAAAAAGCCGCCCCGGGTGGGGCGGCTTCTTTACTCGTGTTCCGATTCCTTAGTTGATAACTTGGATGTCGTCGATGAAGAAGCGCACAGGTACGAGCGTTGCGTCAGTCGAAGACTTGGCTACCATTGGGGTTTCGAACTTAATTTTTGAGGTTGCAGTTCCTTTGGTAAAGGTAACAGTCTTTTCTTCTAGCGTAGTTGCCGACTTATCTGCTACTACGTCAACGCTCTGGGTTTCGTCGCCCATGGATACAGTTAGCTTTGCATTAGCATACCATCCTTTTACCTTAAACTTAACGGTAACCTTGCCAGTGTTGGCTGATAGATCGAGCGCCTTAGTTTCTAGAGAGCCAGCCTTTGAGCTTGTGCCCAACTTAACAGCGCCAGCTGCTTGGTAAACGAGGGTGGCTGTAGGAAAATTGTCGGTAGCGGTCCAAAGATCAGCACCAGCATCAGTTGCGGTACCTTTTGTAGCAGTTGCAAAATCCTCAGTAATAACAACCTTAGGTTCGGTTGTTTTTGGAGAATCATTGTCATCATCCTTCGAGCAAGAAGCGAAGGCCGCCATGGCGCAAAGGCCAAGTACAAATAGCTTTGTCTTCATTTTTCTTAGTTTTTTGTGGGTTGTAAATAATATAGTGTTTATCACTACGGTATTTCGTGGTGTAAAAATAGCTAATCTTTTACGACATCCTTAGTGTTTCGAAGAATTAGCTGCCATTTTCCGTCAAATTTTGTCAGAATTGCCGTTATGGTAACGTGTCCCGAAGGTAGTTTTTCGTTGGCAAAGGTGGCGTAGTTGCTGGTGTACACGATGATCGAATTGCCGTTATCGTCCTTCATCTCCTCCGAGGTTGGCTTGTTGTTTGAAACGTAGTAGCTAACATCTCCATTGGTAAACTTCATGTTGCTTAGGGTGATTAGCTTTCCGTTCATATCGTCGGTGAGTTCTGCAATGGTGGTTGCAAGTGGTGCAATAGGGGTGATGGCAGCCTGCTTGGTAAAGATGTGGCTGCTGGCAGTTGCATCTTCCATTTGGCCAATATTGCCGTTGTAGCTGGCGCCAAGCTCTATGTTACCATTCGAATTACCGATGTATAGATCTCTACATTCGATGAAGATTTCCTGCCCAACTGGGTATGAGTTGAATAGACCTTTGGCGTTTATGTTAACCGCTATGGCTCCGCTCTGGTCTTGGATGTAGAGTTTTTTGTAAATATTGCCTGATTCGTCCGAGGCCGTTACAACACCTTTTACCACCATGTTGCTCTGAATTAGCTGTAGTTTGCTGTTGCACGTAGCCTTTAGTTGGCTAATGGTATGGGTTGCCTCGCCTTGGTAAACAGGAGGGGTGGTTACGCTAGCATCAAAGGTGCCAACGTCATTTTTATCCCTAATGATGAGCTGCCACTTGCCATTGTAGGCGGATAGGATGGCGGTAATGGTGCCGAGCCCTTTGGGGAGCAGCTCCTGCGAGAAGCGAGCGTATCCGCTGGTGTAGATGATTCCCTTAGCTCCCTTCAAGTCAGTAAAGGCCTGCTCGGTGGGGTACTGTGAGCTCTTGTCTGCGTACTTCTCCTTTCCTCCATTGGTGAAGAATACTTTTAGGGAGACAACCTTGTCGAGCATGCTGTTGTTTAGCTCAGACAAGGAGTTAACCGCAATGGGGGTAACCACCTTGTTGGGCGTTCCATTCTTAAATATGTGCGCCATGGCAACAACCTGTGGCATGCGTCCAATAGCATCCACCCCATTTTTTTTGTAAGGGAAGCCCAACTGAAGCACTCCACCGTACTTGCCGACGTATAGCCCCTTGCACTCGATGTAGATCTCTTGGCCTACCTTAAACTGGGTGTACAGGCTGGTTGCATCCAGCGAGATTTCGAGCCCGCCAGTTTCGTCCTGCAGGTAGAGCTTCTTGTAGATGTTGCCCGACTCGTCGGTGGCGTTTACTACACCTTTAAGTATTACAGGATCGGTGATCTGCTTAAAGTCGTAGTTGTATGTGCTCTTAAATTGAGCAATGGTTAGGGTTGCCGCCTTTTCGTACTTGTACTCCTTTACGGTTGGCTCGTCGAACTCGGGCGTACACCCCGAAAGCCCAGACAGAAAGCCGCATAGGACGGTAAGTATTATGGAAAATTGTTTTGTTTTCATTTTACTGTGGCTGTTTAGAATTTGTATCCAATGTTAAGGAAGAAGTTCACCCCTTGCAGGTAGAAGTACTTGCTAGGGAACTTGGTTGCGCTTCCATCGGTGTCGTATCTACCCTGCTCGAATCCGCCGGTCTTAATATCCTTGTCGTTAAGGATGTTTTGAACCGATAGGTTGATGTTGAGCGATGTTCTGTTCTTGAAGTAGATCAGCTTGCCGATGGAGGCATCCCATACAATGCTGCTGTTGAACTTCTCTTGAGCCGAAAATTGAGGAATTTTGGTGAGTACCGCTTTCTCCTTACGAACAGGAGTCAGGTCCACGTAGTTGTTGTCGTAGTAGTTTACGTTGGTATCGAAGAACCACATCGAAGGGTGGAAGTAGCTGGCGGTAAAGCTAAGCGCCGTTTGAGGTTGTCCGCTCACCTTGTAGCCGTCGTAGAACACGGTTTGTTGGGTGTCCTGGGTACTTCCGTTTTCGTAGCTGGTTGTCCCTTTGGGGTTGTTGGTGTAGGTGTACTGCCCAACATTGCCGATGAACTCGAGCGTAATTCTGGAGGTTACCTTCGACGATAGCCCAACTTCAACACCCTTATGCTCCTTGTCAACACCGGTTAGGATGTAGTTAACAAAGGTTTGGTATCCGTCGTGGTAGAAGTTGCTGATCTCAATTTGGTCCTTAAATACGGTGTAGTATCCGGAAACGCGTCCTCGTACAATCCCGAAGTTGAACATGTAGCCTAAGTCGGTCGACATGATCTTGCCATTCTTCATATCCGGAATGCTGGTATCCTTAATACGGGGCGATACGTAGGCGTTGTAGGCAAGTGGCGAACGGGTTTCGTAAAGGGCGTTTAGCACAACGAAGTTTTTGCCGTTGAGCTTGTAAAGCGCGTTAACCTTACCCGAGATGTCGTTGAAGTTATGGGTAGCACCCTTTCCGTACGAATCGTTGATGGCACGGCCATTCTGCATGTTACCCTTGCGGTAGAACGAGTTAAAGGTGTACTTTACACCAGCCGACATCTCCCACTTTTGGTAGTTCAGGTTCCCTTGGAACCAGCCGTTGGCCGAAGTTGAGTGAAGATCGTAGTCGAAGCCAAAGGTATCGTCAGCGCCAACCTTGCGGTTGGGGTTTTTTAGGTTGTTTTGGAGCATATCTGGCTTGTCGGGGAAGTCGCGTTCGGCAAACTGGTCGATATCTAGCCAGTACTTGCCACCAAGTAGGTCGTTGATGGTTTTGTAGTGCGAGCCAACATAGCTACGGGCCTCAAGGCCGCCAATCATGGTTAGGTTGTCGGTAACTTTGCTGTTGAGCGAGGTGTTAAAGGTTAAATCCTTAAAATCGCTATGCACATCTTCTAGGATATACACCGATCGTAGATCACCTCCTTGGGCTCTGTTGATGTCGTACATGTTATCCCAGTCGATTTGGCTGGTCGATTTATTGGTTAGCCACGATTGCTTAACGGCATCGGCTGATTCGTCTGTAAAGTAGCTAGGTAACTTCCTGTAGTAATCAGGACGTGGATCTTGCGCATTATACCAGTTTAATCCGCTCTTCTTGTATTGGCTAATACGTCCAGCAATACCTGCATTGAAGGTGGTCTTAGGGCTAATCTTCCACTCGTAGGAGAGGAGTAGGGTTGGCTCAAACGATTTTACCACGCGAGCGTTACGCTTATCCCCATTTTGGTATCCCCAGTTGGGGTTGTAGAGGTTGTCGCCGGTTAGGTCGTAGACCTCCTGCACGCTACCAGCGCTGGTGCCTCTTTCGGTAGGCGAACCAAAGGTGGTAATGGATAGGCTATGGCGGCTGTTAAAGACTTTCTCGGCGCTAAGCAAGTATGCCCAGCTGTTGTAGTAGGTACCTTCTATGTTACCCTCCTTGGCCCAACGTTGCGAGCCCGAGGCGGTGAATGCCCATCCGTTTTTCAGGATACCCGTAGAGTAGGAGGCCATAGCGCGGGTGGTGTAGGCCCTGTTGGTAAATGCAAGGCTAGCCTTCGATCCCATAGACTGGTGGCTTGGCCTTAAGTCTATGTTTGAGGCACCACCAATATTGCCATACGAGTAAGGAGTCATCTCTAGTCCGTTTCCGGCATCCCTATTTCTAAAGGCATCGTTTAGTCCGCCAATGGAGGAGTACTGGAAGTTGCCTCTTTCGGTACCGTTAAAGTTGATACCGTTAATATAGGTGGTAAAGTTGTCTTGGTCGTAGCCGCGCAGGTTAAAGCGCATGGCGCCAAACTTAAACCCAAAGTTGGTGAAGTAAACATCGTCGGAGGAGGCCAGCAGCGAGGATACGTTTTGTGCGCCTCCCTCGTCGTCGGCAACCTCAGTTTCGTCGAGCACAAGCGCCGTTCCGTCCTGCGTACTTGCCAGCTGAACCGAAATCTCGCCCAGATCAACCATCTGGTCCATGTTTACATTTACGTCAACCGTTTGACTTACAATTTGAGGAGCTGTAATAGAAACAGTTCCATTGCCTGGAAGTAAATTGCTTAACTCGAAAATACCATCAGAGTTGGTGGTGGTGCTTGCACCTGTTGTGGTTTTAATGGTTACGCCAGCAACACCTTTTCTGGTTTTCGAATCAACAATCCTTCCTTTTATAACGCTACCATCAGCCATCGCACTAAGCGATACGAATAGCGAAATAATCAGGGTGATTACCATTCTCATAATTCGTGCTATTTTGATTTTAATTTGATTTTATTCGTTTTCTACTTCGCTGTCATGTAGATGTACTTAAAGCCTTTTGCTTTCGATACAACTTTAATTGTTGAGTTGCCCCATATCATGTCAATAAATTCGGGGTGGTCTACGTATGGGTTGCGATTATTTTGAAATGCCTCCGCTTCTTTGTTCCTGTCAATTTCTTTTTGGCTAACTGGGTCATTTTTGCTCCATCGGAGGAACATGTTGATGGCCCATTTGTCGAGTCCTAAGCTGGTTTTGGAATCGAAAATTTCTTCTCCATTTCCCTCGAACTTACTTAGCTCCTTCGCGTATCGGGTAACAAAGTAGAGGTATATGCGTGCAATGTCTCCTTTATAGGCATCAATAGGTTCAAAAACAGTGCTCGAAGTACCTAAGTCTGATTTGGCTTTACCCAGCTTGCTCCCATTTTTCGATGTCCAAGATGCCGAACCAACTTCACCAAATGGCCAGTTGTTTCGCATGCCATTTACTTTCCCATCGGTAGGTAGAATGTGAAGGTAGTCGGATACCATTGGACTTGCCTCCTTAAACCAGCTTTGAGGAATGCAGTGCTCCCTATTGAAGCAATCTCCCTCTTTTTGGTAGTTGCCACAACGATCTTGATCGGGTTGAAAGTAGTAGGGGGGAGTCGTGCCTGGAGTATCCGAGTAAACATCCCATATTGCACCTGTTCCATCAGGTCTTATGTCTCCAACTTTGTAAGCAGTATAAAGGGCACCGTAGGTTTGTGTCTTATATCCGGTAGATATAATGGTGGTTAATGCTTCCTTTAGTTCAATGCCAGTTTTTCCCGATGCATTCTGGTAGTATCCTGTATAGTTTCCTGCTGTGTTTTCCTCCGGTAGGTTAACGTAAACCATTAGCTTAGATGCTGGAGCAATGCTAGCATCTGCTGCTGCAATGGTACGATCAACAGTCTTCTTAACCCCTTTACTGTCGGTGTAGTTGGTGATTATGGTGAGTGGCCCTGCCGCAAAGTATCCCAACCGGCTCTCGTTGCTAAGGAATGTAAGCGAACCTTGAGGATCTGTTATTGTGGTCGAATAGTTTGTTGCCTCAGCTTTAAACTTGTCGGAATAGCTTACACCAATGCTGAAGTTGGTCTGCTTTAGGTTGATATTTACCTTGCTGGTGGAACTAGATGATACTGTTGTTGTGCTTGTCCCTGCGTACAGAGGCCTATCAAAAAGTGGTTTTTTCTTATTGGTAGGTACAGCACTTACTTCATATTCCCCTATTGGAAGCGTAATTCCACTACTAGGAATCTTTGCAGTTTCGCTATAGCTTGTAACTACATCTCCCGATGCTTTTCTAATTTCCAAGGATAGGCTATCCGGAATATTCCCTGTTGCTTCAGGAGTAATGCTTACTGAAATGGCCCCATTTTGTGGAGCATTATCGTCATTTTTATCGAGATTGCATCCTCCGATAAAAAATGCCAGAGATAAGATCCCTAGCAGTCTGAAGTTAATCCTCATATTCGTTAAACTTGCTTTGTTTCTCTATTTCAGATGATTTTAAACTTTTATTATTCCTTGTTCTGCAGGTTTTAGTTTCCAAAATGGACAACTAAAAAGTGAAGAGGAAAAGGCCATGAAGGTATAAAAAAATGTGGAAGAGTTAATTTTAAGAAAAAAATATTTATTCATTTTTTTAAGGTTAATTTTTAGGGTGCAATGCGTAACATTGCAGATTGTAGTTACTCAGCAAAGAGGTATAGAAATACAGAGGCGCACTAAGATGAATAAAAGGATTTTGCTAATTCTTGACGTGTGAAAAAGGGTGGTACTAAGCAACCGAATGTTGCCCTCTGTGCTCCCCATAGATTAGTTGTCCTTTGTTTTTAAGCGTTAAGCATGAAAGAATAATTTTGAAACTCTGTGCTTCTGTGTTGATATTTTAAAGTACACTAGCATAGTCTACCTTAATAAGGTAGCTGAACAGCTACATCTAATTGTTAATTATTGATTCTTCTGAGATGAAAAGATTTTTAATCGTATTGGTTAGTATAGTATTACTAACGTCATGCTATATTCATGATGGGCAAGAAGACGTATCCGATCCAATACCTGTTGGTCCATCAGTTAAAGGTGACAACTTAGCTATGGGCAATCCGTCTAATGCTTCTGCCAACGTAGTTAATGCCGATAACTACCTAATGGTAAAAGATCAGTATGTGCTTTCCTATAATGACTCTAAGCATACAGCCAATTGGGTGAGTTGGCATTTAAGTACGGCATGGATAGGTCCTGTCGATCGCCAAGATAATTTTAGGTCTGATGTTACGCTTCCTTCTTCTTGGGTCGCTGTTAAAGAGTACAGCTATAGCGGCTCGGGGTTTGACAGGGGGCACATTTGTCCTTCGGCTGATCGAACAACTTCTATTAGCTATAATTCGGCAACATTTTTAATGACCAACATGATGCCTCAAGCACCTGAAAACAATCAAAAGCCTTGGGCCGATTTTGAAAATTATTGTCGCTATTTAGCAAAGAAGGGGTACGAACTTTACATTGTAGCGGGGCCTGCTGGTGTTGGTGGTGCTGGACGATATGGATACAAGGAAAAAATAGGTGATGAAGGTGTAGTTGTACCTAAGTATACATGGAAAGTTGTTATTGCTTTGCTTAATGGAGAAAATGATGTGGCAAGAGTCGATGCCAAAACACGAACAATAGCAATATGGATTCCCAACGATCAGACGGCTTCAAGTAAATCGTGGTATAACTACCGTGTGTCAATAGATGATATTGAGTCGCAGACTGGCTTTGACTTCTTCTCAAACCTTCCAGATGAGGTTGAGAAGGTGATAGAGGCAAAAGTGGATAATACGCCTATTTAATGGGGTGATATATTTCCTAATTGCTATAGTTGCATAACGCTGGTCTTGTACCAGCGTTTTTTGTTGGGTCGCTAGATATACTCCACCTCCACCTCCTTCAGGAACTTTTGCTCTAGAAGATCTTTAATCCGTTTGACAAGCGTACGCCTCATCTCGAGTTCAATCGGAAGTCTAGGGTCCTGGTTGGCTTCATTAATGCGGGTGCCCACCATAAAGGTTATCTCGTCGCTGTCGAGGATTAGCTTTGCGAGTTCGTCGGCGGGACCATTGCTAAGCGGGGCTTTATCGTTGTACTTGTCGAGGAGAAGGAGTGTTTTGCTTAGGGTAAGTATTCCTTCGGTGATTAGGTCTACCCCTTGCATAGTAGAGGTGGGCGGCAACTCGTGGTCGGTTGAGTAGAGATTGTCGATAATGGGTTGGCGGAACTCGCGCGAAATAATGTTGGCCGTTGTTGCTCCGCAAATAGCCTTTTTGCCATCAAATTCCCTAATTCTACTAGCCAGCAGTCTGTCGTTCTCTGTATCGAAAGGGGGACCCGAGCAGATGAGCAGCTTTCGGGGCGTTCGGAAGTAGAGAACAACGCACGATGCATCATCTTTTAGCAGCCCATCGTCGTTCACCGCTGCCATGTTTACCACCTTCGATGCCAGCTTTTGGGCCGAGATCAGCGGCTCTGCCCCAACAATCTTTCGAACAAACTCGATGGCATTTTTTATGCCCCAGCCCGTTGGGTAGTCGTCGGTGCCAATGCCGCTTTGGGTTATGCCATCCGACCAGAAAATAATTCGATCCTCCTTTTGTGGAGTAAAGTTGCAGGCGAGAATTTCCCGGTTGCATTTTCGGCGTTCGCCTTCGGGAACAATGCAGTGCCATTCCGCTTCGAAGATATCTTTTCCCCTTAGGATAAGGGTTTGAGGGTTGTCGTACTCGATGATGGATACCTCCTTGTTCAGGTCGGCATCGATTATGGTGAAGGTGGAGTAGCTGGTTTGGCGTTGGCTGCAAACGGGCAGCGTTTTCATGATTATCTGGCCGATGGAGTTGGGGTTTTTGTGCTCCTCGGTAAGGCTTAGCGCCATGGTGGCGGTTAGCGTTCCCAGAATGTTGGCTTTTACGCCGTGCCCCATGCCGTCTGATAGCGCAACAATGGCCCGCTGCTTGCCTTCTGTTTTTTTTGATAAGAAAACATCACCGCAGATGCGCTCCTCGAAGTGTGTTTTTTGGCTGCAGGCTACTTCTATGGAAAAAGGAAGGTTGTTCATGTTGTTGCTAGTCTAGAGATCGTCTTCTTTGGGTGTTTGCTTAAAGGTTTTAATGATAGAGTTGAGCATCCGTTCCGATTCGGCTGCACCCTCGCCTAGCAGGAATCCAATCTTTTGGACGATGGAAAGGTTTTTGTCGATAACCTCCGTTATGCGTCGGATGATCTCCTCCTTTTGGATTTCGGGCATCATCAGGTCTCTAAAAATACCACCTACCAGCGTTCCTTTCGCCATGCTGAATATTTGAACATTGAGCAGGCGCTCCTTGTACTTGAAATCTTTATTAACGCTCTCGTTGGGATTTTGTGCAACAAGGTAAAATTGGTTGTAGATATCCTTTGGTAGAAGCGACTTGGTTTGCGCTCCAATAAGCCCAGGCACAACCTCGTTGATTTGCATGGCATCTTCGCCAAGTAGCTCAACGAAACTTTCGTTGGAGTAGGTAACCTTTAGGGTTTTATCAGCAAAAACAACCCCGAAAGGTAGTTTTCTGATGGTGGCGTAAAGGCTATCTTGTGCCTCCTGCGCTACCACACGGGCCTGGTTGGCCTGCGCTTCCGACTCTACAAGGGCCTCTTTGGTTTTGTTGTACTTCTCGGTTTCCTGCTTGAGCAGATGGCGCTGCTTGGCAATTGTCTTTTTATTGTTCAGCAGACAGATGTCGGGAGTGGCAAGCCCGCAGTAGCTGGCAATGGCCATTTCCTTGCACGAGTTGAATCCGCATGCCTTACAGTCGAGGTCTGGGTTCTTTAGATCCCTGTTGATCTCCTTGTATATCTCCTCTGCAGTATTTTCAGGAATGTTATCTATGCGCTGGTTGTCTTCCTTAAACGTGGTGTTAAGCGAGATATAGCGGAACTTCTTTAGGTTTTCCGCCCATTTGTCCCTTTCGAGCGACTCAATCCTTTTGCGGGCGAACTTGATAACGTCCGATCGTCGTACTTGGTAGTTTTTCTTCTTGGTGGTTCCGGGCCCCATTAGGCAGCCGTGGCACATGAAGCAGCTGAAGTGGCTTTTTATGTTGTCGATGTTTCTCCCAAACGAGTCGAGCATGCTGGTGAGGTTGTTGCTTCCCGAAACGGAGCTCATCTCGCCGGTGAGCAGCTCCTGCGAGATATGAGCGGCCTCTAAAAATCCTGTTCTGATGGGGTAGAGCTCGCCTTCTGCACCGTAGGGTGGATCGAATTCGGAGAATTCCAGCGAGGTTTCCTTGATGTTTTGCTCCTCGAATATCTCGCGCAGTTCCCTAAAGGTAAGCACGGCATCGATTAGCCCTGGATAGCGCTTGGCCTCATTCTTACTCTCGACGCAGGGGCCTATGTAGACAATTTTGATGCAATCCCAGTGGAGGTGCTTTACTATTTTTGCCGAAGCAACCATGGGCGAGACGATGGGGGCAAGGTTGGGAACCAGCTCGGGGTAGTACTTCTCGATTAGCGATACCATCGAGGGGCAAAGCGAGGTGATGAAGTATTTGCCGTTAAACTCCTTCAGCAGGTTGTTGTACTCTCTGGCAACCATATCTACCCCAAACGAAACTTCGTAAACGTTGGTAAAGCCTACCGCGCGAAGCATCTGCGAAAACTTTCGGTAGTCGGTAATGTCGGGGAACTCAGCCGAAATGGAGGGCTCGCATAGCGCAGCAACAAGTCCTCCCGATTCGATGAGCGAGAGGCATTCCTCTATCGACTTGCGGTAGCTGATGGCATCTACGGGGCATACCTCTTCGCATAACCCGCAGCCAATGCAGCGTTCCTTCACAATCTGTAGGTTTTCGCTGTTCTGTCCAACGTCAATAGCCTTTACCGGACATTCCCTTATGCATGCGTAGCAGGTTACGCACTTCTCCGTATCTATGGTGTAGAGCTGGTTTTCCATTCTCTTCGTATTTTGTATGGCGATTGCCTACCCACGCAGATTTCGTATTTTTCTGTTTAACATTGTGAATGCTACAACATGATTGTCGAAATTTTCATATCTTGCGTCCCTCTTCAAAGTAAGCTAATGTCCTATTGTATTATGTTGTTGGACTAGCTTTTGTTCGATTGTGTTGGACCTTTTTATCGCTCTATATAAAGTAGATTTATGAAGTTGCCGGAAAAAACCATTGAAAGGCTTAGTGAATACCGAAGGACACTCTTTGATTGCCTCTCTAATGGCAAAACGCATATTTATTCGCATGAATTGGCCAACTTGCATAGCAATACTGCCGTTCAGGTTCGTCGCGATTTGATGCTGATTGGCTTTTCGAGCATGACAAAGAAAGGTTACGATGTAAAGGAACTCATCGATCTTATCTCTAAAATCCTTGACAGCAAGGATGGGCAAAACGTTGCAGTACTAGGGATGGGAAACTTGGGAAAGGCTATAACCACCTACTTTAATGGTAAGCGATCGAAGCTTAACATTAAGGCGACCTTCGATGTTGATCCGGCGAAAATTGGAACCCTTCAGTCTGGGGTTATGTGCTACAGCATCGACGATTTTGAGGAGATTGTTAAGCGGGAGAACATTACCATTGCGGTGGTTACCGCATCGCCCAATGCGGCACCGCTGCTTGCTCCGATAATTGAGAAGGCAGGCATAAAGGGTGTTTTGAGCTTTACGTCAACGCCTATCAGCTTTTCCGATAATATCTATCACGAGGCATACGATATGATTACCTCGCTGGAGAAGGTTGCCTACTTCGTAAAGGAACGATCGCTAAAAAGGAAGTAGCGCTGGGCTAATCCTTTTACGCTTATATACGGTCACACAGCTGTGGCAAGATCTGAAGGGCTGGAGTTTCTGGTTCGAGGATCATCAAAACATCGAAGTCTAATCCAAAGGTATTGCTAATGGAGAAGAGAATTGGGGCAGCACTCATTGTTGTCGAGGATCGTGGAGCTGTAGAGCAGCTCAACGCCATTATTTCTAAGCATTCCCACATCATTCTGGGTCGTCAGGGGCTTCCCCTTAGCGGCCGATCTATCAGCGTTATCTCGCTGGTGCTCGAGGGCACTACCGACGAGATTGGTGCGTTTACTGGCCCTGTAGGCAGGTTGCCTGGGGTTACCATCAAGTCAATTCTCGTTCCTTCGCTGCCAAAATCAAGCTAAACCTTAGTCTAAAACCAACATAAAAAGAGATGAAATTTAACCCCGAGCAATACCGTATTGCCGACGAAAAATCGAGACCTTTTATTGATCCCGACGAAATTTGGAACTTCATAAACAGCGCTGAGCCAACTCCCGAAAAGGTTCGCGCCATTATTCAGAAATCGCTGAACAAGCAGCGCCTGTCGCTTGCCGATACCGCTGTGCTTGTTCAAACCACCGATCCGGTGCTGGTTGAGGAGATCAAGGAGGGCGCCCGCGAGCTTAAGCGCCGCGTTTACGGCAACCGTATGGTGCTTTTTGCGCCTCTTTACCTGGGTAACCTTTGCCAGAACAACTGCCAGTACTGCGGATTCCGCTCGACCAACACGGAGCAGACGCGCGTTACGCTTACCCAGGAGCAGATTGTGAAGGAGGTGGAGGCGCTCGAAAGCGTAGGGCAGAAGCGCCTGGTGCTTTCGCTTGGCGAGCATAAGAGCTACGATGCCGAGTTCTTGGCCCAGTGCGTGCGCACCGTTTACTCGGTGAAGAAGGGCAACGGCGAGATTCGCCGCGTTAACCTGAACGCCGCTCCGCTCGACCACGCGGGCTTTAAGCTGGTTCACGAGGCAGGCATTGGCACCTTCCAGATATTCCAGGAGACCTACCATCCCGAAACCTACAAGACCTACCACCTGTCGGGGCCTAAGCGCGACTTCGACTGGCGCCTAACGGCCTTCGACCGGGCGCAGGATGTGGGCTTGGACGATAACGGCTTCGGCGTGCTCTTCGGGCTCTACGACTGGCGCTACGAGGTGCTGGCGCTTATCCGCCACACCAACCACCTCGAGGCTTGCTACAACGTGGGCCCTCACACCATCTCGTTCCCCCGCATTAAGGATGCCTCGGCGGTAAATGTGTCGCCTGAGTTTATGGTGGGCGACGACGACTTTGTGAAGCTGATCGCCATCCTTCGCTTGGCCGTTCCCTACACTGGCCTAATCCTAACGGCGCGCGAGCCATCGTCCATCCGCAAGGCGGCTCTAGAGTTTGGCGTGTCGCAGCTCGACGGGGGCACGAAGCTCGAGATTGGCAGCTACGCCGAGGAGGAGCATCCCGACAACCAAGACCTCAAGCGCGAGCAGTTTAAGATTAACGACGACCGTAGCCTCGCCGAGGTGGTCGACGATCTGCTCGACAACAAGTATATCCCCTCGTTCTGCACCGCCTGCTACCGTAGGGGTAGGACAGGGGAGCACTTCATGGAGTTTTCGGTTCCGGGCTTCATCAAGCGGTTCTGTACGCCCAACGCGGTGCTTACGCTGGCCGAGTACATCGTCGATTACGCCTCGCCCTCTACGGCCGAAAAGGGGTGGAGGCTCATTGACGAGACCATCGCCGAGCTCGAAGGCGACAAGTTCAAGGACGAGCTGGTGTCCCGTCTCGAAAAGATAAAGCAGGGCGAACGCGACCTGTACTTCTAGCATAAAGGGCTGCTTCCAAAACGGAGCAGCCCTTTTCCTTCGAGTACCTTATAATATGTTGTAATGACGATAGGTGAAGCCGCTAACCTTAGAAAGGGGCTCCCTACTAGGCTTTTTTCTTTTGCTGGATTGCCTAAGAGTAAAACCCCATTCCGGTTTTTGCACTCTAGCGGTCTTGGAGGCAAAAACCATTCCGAGTTTTATACTCTAGCAGGATTGGGAGCAAAACTCTGTTCCAATTTTTGCACTCTAGCGGGCTCGGATGCAAAACCTCATTCCGGTTTTTGTTCTCTAGGCAATTCGGAAGCAAAACCCTACTCCGGGTTGGGTATTCTAGCCGACTAGAGTGTAAAACTCCGCTCGGGGTTTTCTCCCCGAGCGTTATAAAGAGGAAGGATCGCCGATACGGCTACTTCTGCTTCCTGCCGAAGTGCTGCGAGTCGCCCCAGGCATCGTAGCCAATCTCATCGCCGGTTAGGGTGATGCGCGCATCGAGGCATCCGGTGCACTCCTCGGCCGACTCGTCGGTGCAGGGCTTGTTCTCGTACAGCTTGTAGCTGTCGCGGTACACCCCTGGGGTGATGTTGGGCATGATGATATTGGCGCCCACCTTAATGGCCTTTTCCCTTCCGATTTTATCGATGGCCTGCAGCGCGGTGGCTGCGGCAATGTTGATGTCCTTCATGTACACGCGTAGGGTGGCTATCATCCTAAGTGCAAGGTCGAATCTGTCCTGCAGCGGCATCAGGCAGTCTTTCTCCTCAAAAAGTGGTGTTTGGTGATGCTCGATGTAGGGCCCCATGCCGCACATGTCGATGTCGATCTGCTTAAAGAACATCAGGTCGCGCGCCAGATCCTCGAGGGTTTGGTGGGGGAGGCCAATCATCACCCCGGTTCCCACCTGGAAGCCCACCTTCTTGAGCAGGCGCAGCGCCTCCAGCCGATCCTCGTACACGTGGTTTTCGTCGTTGGGGTGTATCCTGTTGTAAAGGCTTTTGGTTGACGATTCGATGCGCAGCAGGTAGCGGTGCGCGCCGGCATCGAACCAGCGCTGGTAGGTATCCTCGCTCTGCTCGCCCAGCGATAGGGTGATGCCCAGCTTGCCGTCCGATAGCGCCTTGATTTCGCGGAGCAGATTCTCGATTCGTTGGGTAAATGCGGGCGAGGTGATTTCGCCTCCCTGGATTACGATCGATCCGTATCGGTTTTCGAGGGCAAACCTCGCAGCGGCAACAATCTGCTCGTCGGAGAGCGTGTAGCGCTCAACCTCCTTGTTGTCGAGCCGGATTCCGCAGTACAGGCAGTTCTTGCGGCATACGTTCGAGAACTCGATGAGCCCCCTTAGGTAAACCACGTTGCCAACGTGCTCGGCTTTGGTTCGGGCGGCCGCCTCGAACAGCGCCTTACGGTCGTCGCCGGTAGCGGCGAGCAGCGCCACAAGATCGTCGAACTCGAGCGTCTGCTTTGCCAGTATGTCGTGTATGCTTGCCATCAGGTATAGGTTTTGGGTGCAAATATAGCCTTCTAATTTATTCGTATAGCTTTTGCGAAAAAAGAAAAGCCCCGCGTTTGGCGGGGCTTCCGTATTGGGGTTGATGATGGGCTACTTTACGGCAATCGTTTCGATCTCGACAAGGGCGCCCATTGGCAGCTTTGCCACTTGGTAGGCCACCCTGGCAGGCTGATCCTGGGTGTACACCGATGCGTAAACCTCGTTCATGGCGGCAAAATCGTTCATGTCGTTCAGCAGAACGGTCGACTTCACCACGTCGTTGTAGGTATATCCAGCAGCCTCTAGGATGGCGCCAATGTTCTTGAGTGCTTGGGCTGTCTGCTCCTTTACGCCGCCTTCGGCAAACTTTGCCGTTGCAGGATCGATAGGCAGCTGTCCCGATATGTATAGCGTTCCGTTAGCTTCTACCGCTTGGCTGTAGGGGCCTACTGCCTTCGGAGCCTTTTCTGTGTTGATGATTCTTTTCATGACTTAAACGTTTAAAATGTGATTAGTATCCGTACTGTCTGTCGATGTAGCTTTCGTTCTTCTTGTACTTAAGGGCATCGCGGAGCACGCCCGAGTTAACGTTGATCGAGAAGTTCCAGCTCTGGAATTGCCCAATAGGAATCCAGCTAAAACTCATCGCCCAGCAGTGCAAGTCCCTCGTAATCCCTATCTGGGTGAACGAAATATTCTTCATGGTGAAGTCGTAGCCCGAGGTGGCGTTAATGGCCCACTTCTGGGTGAGCTTTACGTTCCCCGACGTGTTCAAAATCTGGCTTGTTGTAGACAGCTTGCCCGGCTTCGAGTAGTTAAACGTGTAGCCGAATCGCAGGTCCCACGGCACTTCAAAGTTGGCGTAGGGGATGTAGGCTGGCATACCCGCCTCCATGCTTCGCTGGCTAACAATCGGGTTTTGGCTGGCATTCGCCGTGCTCACGTTGTTCGACTTTGCGCCCGAAAGCGACCAGTCGAGGGTAAACGAAAAGTTGGTAAGCCTTGCCAGCTTCTTCTGTTTATGGTACAGGTATTCCTTGGTGATTTGCCCGTTTGGCGCAAGCGCGTAGGGCGAGAATGACCCTCCAAACGAAACTGACAGCTTTTCGAGGAGCTGCGTGTTGCCGTTAAAGCCGATGTTCGATAGTTTCATCGAGTCGGCCAGGAAGTTGTACGACCCCGAGAGCGAAAGATTCTCGAGGATCTTTATCTTACGGTACCCGGTAACGGTATCCTTTTTCGAGCGAACCTTCATCTCCAGGTTGTTGCCCAGCGAGAAGCTAAGCGCGCTGGAGTTTCCTGCCGATGGCCCTCCGTAAATGCCCTGCTCGAATATGGAGTATCGTTGAGTGTGCCCAAGCGTATCCGTTTGCACCGTTTTAAAGAAGCCATACTTGGGGTTGCCAAAGTCTGGCGTATACGAGTAGCTAATAGAAGGGGTTATTTTATGGCGAATGGCCTGAATTGCCATTCCCTTCTTAAAGGTAAACATCCCATACATCGTGGTCGATGTTCCCACCCCAAAGCTGTAGTCGTAGGCTCTCTTAAACCCTTTTACGGTGTCAATTTCTAGCCTTTTAGCATCATTGTTCCATTTCTTTCTAATGGTGCTGAAGTACCACCTCTCGTTGTAGTTGGCACTTGGCGAAAAGTTCAGGTAGTTAAACAGGTTGAAATTGTACGAAAGAGGAACCGAATGCTTTATCCCATTCTTGAACTTATTCTTGAAGTTCCCATCAAAAAGGTCTTTTTCCTTTATGGTAAGCTGGTTGTTCAGCTCTCCCGAGTAGGATAACCCGAACTTTTCGTACCACCTAACTTTCCCGTCTTCATTCTTCTTGCGCAGAAAAGGCTGAATGCGGTTTACGTTGAACGATAGCGATGGTAGCCCAAAGGTGTAGATGCTATCGGTATTGTTCTGCGAGTGGGTAAGGCCAATCGAAAGGTTGTAAGGCTTATCTCTCCACGATTTTGCATACGAGATGCTCGAGCTGGCCGATGTTGCAAGGTTTTGCTTAGGGCTTTGGTAGGTAAAGTAGCGCGCTCCCGAGGTGCTAAAGTTCACCGATGCCGAAAGCGTTGTTCCTGGATGCGCCTTCGGATCTTGAGAGTGCGACCAGTTGAATGTGTAGTCGTTACTTTTATAGTAGTCGGTAGAGCCTTTGTCGCCAATAACGTTGTGCATAACCTGGAATTTAAACGATCCCTGATATTCGTAACGCTTATTGTAGCGAGTACTTGCACTAGCCTGCCACGATCCCAAGGTATACAACGAACCTCTAAGCTCTAAATCCCATATTTCGTTAATTCCAAAGTAGTACCCCCCATCGCCAATGTAGAATCCTCGGGTTCTCTCTTCTCCGTAGGTAGGGAGAAGCACCCCAGAGGCTCTTCCTTTGGTGTTTGGGAAAAAACCAAAAGGAATAAATAAAGGTAGCGGAACATCTTCAATAACCAAGTTCGAAGGGCCAACCACAATGCGTTTGTTGGGAATTACCTTAGCCTTCGATACGTTAAGGTAGAAGTGGGGGTGTTCATGGTCGCAGGTTGTGTACTTTCCACTCGCAATGTTGATGCTGTTGTCTGGCATCTTCTTGGTAATGGCGCTATGCATGTAGCCATCTTCCTGCTTCGTAATAATATTGGTGATCTTAGCCTTCTTCGTGTCGAAGTTGTAAAAGATGGTCTCCATATTAAAGGTCTCACCGTTATCCTGAAAGATGGGCTTGCCAGCCAATCGTCCTGTACTATCAGGAGTACCCTTCGCAAACACCACCTTGTTGGTTGTGTTCATCTCTATGAAGTTCGCGTTGAGTTGCGATTTCTGGAACTTGACCTGTCCTTTACCATAGAGGCTCATCTTTTTATCCCTAAAATTATACACAATAGAATCTTCGCTATTTGAGTATACGGGATCATCAATTTTTTCTTTTTTCTTGCTAGCGGTGTCAGCCGAAGTCGTATCCGCACCTATATTTGTCCTGTATGAGATGGGCTTGCCTACCGTTATGCCACTCGCAGCATAAATTGTTGGTAGAAGTACTAGCGCAAATGCTAATTTTCTAACAGAGTTTAAGGTCGTCCTGCTCAACTTTATAAATATTGATTAAATTTGCTCTATGTCATTACGGAAACGACCCTCAAAACTAAACAAAATTCAAATATTACTCTAATGCTTTGTGCAAAGAATAGAGCATTTTTTACCAGACGGCAAGTCTTGCTGGCGGTATGTGTTGTTGCTATAGGGCTTTATAGCAGTAGCGGATACTGTCAAAGCAGTAATCGCTCTTTGCTGACAAGGGTTGTTATTGATGCAGGTCATGGCGGTAAAGATCCCGGAGCAAAAGGGAAAAATGCGATGGAAAAAGACATCGTTTTGTCAGTAGCGTTAAAACTTGGGAAATTAATCTCCGAAAATTATAGCGATGTTAAGGTAATTTACACTCGGGAGTCTGATGTATTCATTCCACTTGACGTTCGGAGCCGTATTGCCAATAAAAGTGGTGCAAATCTTTTTATTTCCATACATGCTAATGCCAATAAAAGTTCAGTTCCTTTTGGTGCAGAAACCTACGTAATGGGGCTCCATAAAAGTGCAGATAATTTCGATGTTGCAGCCAGGGAGAATTCTGCTATTATAATGGAGGATAACTACAATGCAACGTATGAAGGGTTCAACCCTAAATCTGTAGAGTCTTACATCATATTTTCTATGATGCAGAGTAAATTCTTAGATCAAAGTTTGTTTTTTGCTCAATTGGTTCAGAACCAGGTGGCCGGTTCTGTTAGTAGGGTTAACAGGGGGGTTAAGCAAGCTGGTTTTCTTGTTCTTTGGAAAACGGCAATGCCAAGCGTTCTAGTGGAACTTGGGTTTATTTCGAATCCTAAGGATGAGCAGTACATGTTAACAGAAGCAGGTCAAAACGAATTAGCCGAGTCTATTTTCCGTTCGTTTAAAGCCTATAAAGTAAGTTACGATAATAAGAACTACGTTCAACTTCCTCCCCAAGTGCCTACTTCTTCAAAGAATGATTCAATTGAGAAGTCGAAGGATAAAGCCCCTATTGTAGAAACCTCTGTAAAGAATGATGCCGATTCAATTGCACGATCTGCTATTGTCTTTCGTGTTCAAATAGCAGGTTCTAAAGGTATTCCTTTTACAAAGTCTCAAAAAAGAAGTCTCGACGATGCCGATGAACTTTTAGTTGATGGAGTATATAAGTATTGCGTTGGGTCGTTTGACAAGTTGAGTGACGCTAACGTTTATTTGAGAGAGGTAAAACGAAACCATAGAGATGCCTTTGTAATCGCACTTGAGAATGGTAAACTGATATCAGTTAAAGAAGCTCAACAGAAGATTCGATAAGACGTTCATTTTAATAAATAGATAAGATAAAGAGTTGCTATGCGAATTTCGAGAGAAGTAAAAATTGGTGTTGCTGTTGTTTTGAGTTTGGTAGCCCTTTTTTGGGGCACAAATTTCCTGAAGGGGAGAAATGTTATTGGTTCTTCAAATTTTTACTACGTCATATACCAGCAAATCGATAATTTACAGACTTCGGCACCTGTGTTTGTTCATGGGTTTAAGGTGGGAGTCGTTGATAACATAACGCTTGATAAGAATGATCCCAATAGAATAGTCGTAGAATTGTCGATTGATAAAAAGGTAAAGATTCCTAAAACTGCAGTTGCAGAAATCTTTAATACTGACTTCATGGGATCCAAAGCTATACGACTTCAGTTTGAGGGTTATAATGTACCAGCATCGAGAGGGGATACTCTTATGGCTTCTATTGCTCCTTCTATGCTTGACGATTTATCACCTCTTTCGAAAAAGGCAGATGTTGCTATTCAGGAGTTGACTCAAACATTGGTGAATATAAATACGTTGCTAGATGCTCAATCAATTAATGATGTAAAATCAACGCTGTCTAATCTAAATGGTGCATCACAAAATGCAAACTACATTCTAGGTCAAAACAAGGATAAGGTTTCTAGTGTCATCGATCAGGCTAACCAGCTGATAGCATCTTTAAATGCTGCCGCTGTTGATGTGAGAGTCGTTGCAAATAATTTTAAAGGAATTTCGGATTCGCTTTCGGTAAAAGACTTTAATGCCGCTTTGAAAAATCTCGAAAGTTCTTCAAAGGAACTTAATAATATGCTTGTTCATATTAATAGTAAGCAAGGTTCTGTGGGGAAACTTATATATGAGTCTACCGTTCATGATCAAATCTTAAAGTTGGCGACCTCTATAGACTCTCTTGCTTTAGATTTAAAAAAGAATCCTAAACGATATGTTCGTCTTTCTTTGTTTTAGCATTGTTTTAACTGTTTAAAATGGAGAGGCTGTTGTGTAATTGTCTTTTTTTTAGAGTATTAGTGTTTGTTGTTTCTAAAGTCTTGATTAAAAGTGATTAGTGCAATTTGGGGCTTTGATAATGGAGGGACGAGACATTTTTCTTGCAAAATACACCCTTGTTTATTTTGTGTAATCAACAGATAATCAACATTTGATTTTGTTTTAAAAAAAATATCACCCTATATAGTTAAATGTCTTTTTAGGTTACTTCGTCTTTTTTAACTTAAAAGTCTGATAACGTCAATTTTTGATGTTGTCGGAATCGTTTGTTATCGCCAAAATATTTATTTGGGTTTTACAGGATGTTGCAAGGGTTTCGAAAAAATCAAGATGTTCCTCCTTTTTTTTCGAATTTGTTTTATACATTTTTGTATGCATTTTTTTGATTAGCCCTCTTAATTCAAGGCGTCATTAAATATTGTAAAAGAAATTCAAGGTTCGTAACATGAACACCTACAAAGAAGTATGGACTAATTGTTTGAAGATTATTAAGGATAATGTGCCAGCAGTGAGTTATCAAACATGGTTTGAACCTATTGTGCCCGTTAGACTTGATAGTAATATTCTTACAATTCAAGTACCTAGTCCTTTTTTCTACGAGTACTTAGAGGAGAGGTATATTGATATTTTACGTAAAACTTTGCGAAAGGAGTTAGGTCCTGATGCAAAGCTTGAGTATAGTATTGTTATGGACAATAATAAGGTGTCGAATAGCAAACCTTTTACAGTAAAATATCCAGCTCAGAATAAAACTGAACTTAAAAATAAGCCTGTTCCATTTCCAATCCAAAGTGAAGGTAGTTCAATAAAGAATCCTTTTATAATTCCAGGTTTAAAAAAACTGGAGATTGATCCTCAACTAAATCCTGACTATACTTTTGCTAATTATGTTGAGGGAGATTGTAATAAACTTTCAAGATCTGCTGGTTATGCTGTAGCTCAAAATCCAGGGAAAACAGCCTTTAATCCTCTTTTTATTTATGGTTCATCGGGTTTGGGAAAAACGCATCTTGCGCAATCAATCGGAATTGAGGTTAAGGAGCGTTTCCCTGATAAACTTGTGCTATATGTTAATGCAAACAAGTTTCAAAACCAATATGTTGCTGCTGTTATTAAGAATGAGGTAAACGATTTTCTTCATTTTTACCAAATGATAGATGTGCTCATTATTGATGACGTACAGGAATTTGCAGGTAAAGAGAAAACTCAGGATACATTTTTTCATATATTCAACCACCTCCATCAGTCGGGGAAACAGCTAATTCTTACCTCTGATAAGGCACCAGTAGAGTTGCAAGGTCTTGAGCAACGGCTGTTAACCCGGTTCAAATGGGGGTTGTCTGCTGACTTACAACAGCCTGATTTTGAAACTCGCGTTGCAATTCTGAAGAAGAAGATATACAACGATGGGATTGTGATACCGGATGAAGTAATTGAATACTTGGCGACTTCCATTACAAGTAATATTCGAGAACTAGAAGGTGCTCTCATATCGTTGTTAGCACAAGCAACGCTTATTAAGCGTGAGATAACAATGGATTTAGCAGCGCAGGTTGTTGATCGTTTTGTAAAGGATCATGCGAAGGAACTATCTTTGGACTATATAACGAAGTCGGTTTGTGATTACTTTAATATTTCCAGCGATTTGCTAAGCTCTAAAACTCGAAAACGCGAAATAGTTCAAGCACGTCAGATTGCGATGTATTTTTGTAAGAACCTAACGAAATCTTCGCTATCAACAATTGGTTCTACGATTGGGGGAAAGGATCATGCAACCGTACTGCATGCTTATAAGGCGATTTCGAATCTAATCGAAACGGATAGGTCTTTTAAACTGCAGATGGATGAAATTGAAAAGAAGATAAAGTTTTGATTATCGAGAATAGTAAAATAAAAAAAGGAGTGGAACACCACTCCTTTTTTATTTACAACCTTTATTTACAACATATAAACCAAGGGTTGTTGAGCTCTTCTTTGTTGTAGTGGAGTCTTTCGCCATTGATGGCAGAAATAACCCGCATTCCTGCACCTTCGATTATTGCTTGACCTGCTGCAGTATCCCATTCTGATGTTTGGGCTAAGCGAGGGTATACGTCGGCAGTTCCTTCGGCTATGAAGCACATCTTTAGAGAACTCCCATGCTGTAATATTTCTAAATTGGGGTTTTCCTTTCTTTTTTCTTCAACAAAATGCTCAGTGTCGGGTGTGAAGTGCGATCGACTTGCGGTAATGGTGAATCTATCTCGGTTTTGGATAACGGGAAGAGGGCTGGAACGTTGTATTAGTTCTTCTAGGTTTAGCGTAAATTGCTCGTCTGGTTTTACGCCGCAAAGCTTAAAGGAGCCAATCTTAGACCATCCAAAGTAAAGGGTCTCGAATATTGGCGAATAGATTACACCCATTATCGGGTAGCTATTCTCAATCAAGGCGATGTTTACCGTAAATTCTCCATTCCTTTTTATAAATTCTTTTGTGCCATCGAGCGGATCAACAAGCCAAAACAAATCCCAATTTCTTCTTTCTTCGTACAGCAAATCGCGACCTTCTTCGCTTAGGTTGGGAATGTGTGTTTTGCTAAGATGCTTTTTTATGACTTCATGTGCTCGGCGATCTGCAAGGGTTAGTGGCGTTTTGTCCGATTTCAAGTTGACTTGAAAATCGTCTGAATGGTATACTTCCAAAATTGCTTGCCCCGCTTCTACTGATGCTTGAATGGCGGCTAGAAGGAGGTGCTTAATCTCTGCGTCTTGAAGCATGATAAGTGTGTTTCGATGATGTTCTTTAAAATTAGGGTGTTATGCTCACTAATTTTGAAGATGTAAGGCAAAATTACTATTAAAAACTTTAAGACACCAGCTATTTTATTTTTTAATCAAAAAATCTTCTGGGACTTTGATTGTTAATAAAAAAAACTCAAAACATGATATTCAACATGTTTTAAGCTTGAAAAAGTTTCTAAGTTTACCCGGTTAACTAAATTCAACTAATATACTATGTCGAATATTGAAAATTTACATCCGCATCTACTCTGGAAGTATTTTTTAGAAGTTTGCGAGATACCAAGACCCTCTAAAAAGGAGGATAGGATAATAGCATACCTACTCGATTTTGCCAAGAAGAATAAGCTGGAGGCAAAGCGCGATGAAATTGGGAATGTGATAATCTTTAAGAAGGCAACCAAAGGAAAGGAAAATGTACAGCCTGTTGTGCTGCAAAGCCACATGGATATGGTTTGCGAAAAGCATAGCGAGGTTGCGCACGATTTTGATGTTGATCCAATAATTCCTCACCTAGAAGGTAATTGGATTAAGGCAAATGGAACTACCCTTGGTGCTGATGATGGAATTGGCATTGCGTCTCAACTTGCCCTCTTGGTTAGCGACGATATTGAGCATGGTCCGATAGAGTGCCTATTTACGGTGGACGAGGAGACCGGTTTGACTGGTGCTTTTGAGATGAAGCCAGGCTTCTTTACGGCAAAAACTCTTCTTAATCTCGATTCCGAGGATGAGGGTGAACTTTTCATAGGTTGTGCTGGCGGGGTGGACACTCTTGCTACCTTCGACTACGATAATCGTCCAATTCCTAGTGGCTACATCGCCTTTAGGATGGACGTAAAGGGGTTGCTTGGGGGGCATTCCGGCGATGACATCCATAAAGGACATGGCAACTCCATCAAGATCATCAATAGATTTTTGTGGAAGTCTACGATGAAGTACGATCTCTGCCTATCCGATATTAATGGGGGAAATCTTAGGAACGCAATTCCAAGAGAGGCCTACGCCGTTTTCACCATTGATCCAGCATACTCCGATAGCCTTTTTGCAGACTTCAAGGAGTTTGAGCGTGAGGTGAAGGAAGAGCTAGCGCTTACCGATGGTGGTGTTACCCTTTCGCTAACCGAAGCCCCACTTCCTGAAAAGGCGATCTGCGAGAGCGTTCAGTTTGATTTGCTGAATGCGCTTTACTCTTGTCCTAATGGGGTAATTGCTATGAGCTTTGAAATGCCCGGCTTGGTTGAGACTTCGACCAATCTTGCATCCGTAAAGATGGTTGATGGCGATAAAATTGTGGTAACAACCAGCCAGCGTAGCTCGGTGAACTCCTCGAAGGTGGACATCTCGCAAATGGTGGAAAGCGTTTTCCGCCTTGCCAACGCTTCGGTGGTTCATTCGGATGGCTATCCTGGATGGAAGCCTAATACCAATTCCGAAATTTTGAGGATAACCGAGCATGCCTACAAGAAGCTCTTTGGCGAAAAGCCTATTGTTAGAGCCATTCATGCAGGTTTGGAATGCGGCTTATTCCTCGAAAAGTATCCCGACTTGGATATGATATCGTTTGGGCCAACAATTCGTGGCGCGCACTCGCCAGAGGAGCGGCTCGATGTTCAGACAACCCAAAAGTATTGGGATCTGCTTCTGGAAGTTCTAAAAGAGCTGAAATAGTGAAAGGGCCGATGAGGCCCTTTTCTTTTACGGCTCAATTTCGGCAAAGTCTTCTTTGGGTACGCCGCATATTGGGCAGCTCCAGCTGCTTGGGATGTCCTCGAAGGGGGTGCCGGCTGGTATTCCCGAGCTGGAATCGCCTACGGCAGGATCGTAAATTAGGCCGCATACTTTGCAGCGGTACTTTTTCATTGGCTACGCTTTTTTCTTCAAATTAGCATCAACGTGTACTTAAATGTAAACTTTTGCATGCATTCGGGAGGGTTGCTGTTGGGGCTAAAGGTAGGGAAATCGCTATATTTGCGCATACCATTTTAAACTAATATCGACCGATGATACAACGTATTCAAACTCTTTTCCTTTTAGTAGCCGAGGTGCTTACTGCTGTTCTCTTCTTCTCCAAGCTGGCCTCTTTTATTACCACCGATGGGCAGCAGCTGGTGCTGAACTATAACGGTATTTACCAGCTAAAGAATGGCGTGCTGGAGAAGATGGCCGCTGCTTGGCCGCTGGCCGTGATTCTGGTGGTGGCCGCCATTGTTGGCCTTCTTGTGATATTCCTCTACCGCCGTCGCATGCTTCAGATTAGGTTCTGTTTTGTGGCAATGTTCCTGAACTTTGGCATTTTGGTGCTGCTCGGGTACTACGTCTACTCTGTTGCCGCTGTTGGCGATAGCACGCTGACGCTTTCGACGGTTGACTCGTTCCCTATTCTGTCGATGATCCTCTACTACTTGGCCTATAGGGGCATTGCGAAGGATGAGGCGATGGTTGCTGCGTCGTCGTTTAGGAGTCGTAGGTAGCCGAATTGGCTAACGGTATAGTGCAGGGCTGCCCAGAGCGTTTGGGTAGCCCTTTTTGCGTGTGCGCCTCGCGTATCCGGCTCGGCCAATGGGGCTACGGCTCGCGGTTGATGCTGCCGAGCAGCTCCAGCATCTGGTTTACCTTATCGGTTGGAATGGTTTTAAGCAGCGCCTGCAGCGCCTCCTCGTTGGCGATGTTGCGGTGGAGCGCCTGGAGGGGGTGGTCGGCTTCCAGCGGATGCTTTTGGTCGGGAACCCATTCCATGAGATCGTTGGGGGTGCAGCGGAGCAGCTTGCAGAGGTCGAATAGCTCCTGAAAGGTGATCTGCGTCTGCCCGGCAAGCATGCGGTGGCTCTTATGGTAGCCGAATCCGTTTTGCTGCAGGAAGGTGGCGGGCTTGCTGTGCCCGCGTAGCAGGATGATGCGCGCTAGGTTGTATCGGATCATGGCGATTTAGTGTTGGTATACGGGCAAGCTTACGAAAAATCGGGCAATTTTGCCATCTCCAGGAGGCTGTTTCGAGCGAAATAGCCCCTTTTTTGAGAAAAATGTCGCGCCTACTGCTCAGGATGTAGCGGATGCTGCTCAAAATGTAGCGTCTGCTGATATAAATATAGCGGCTACTGCTCAAAGCAGAGCATCTGCTACTCAAAATGTAGCGACTACTGCTCAAAATGTAGCGTCTACTGATAAAAATATAGCGGCTACTGCTCAAAATGGAGCGTCTACTGCTCACAATAGGGCGTGTTGGAGCTGCAATACGGACTTTTTGGGGCGCTGGAATCAATCTTTTGCTTTGTCAGCTGGGGATGGCGGAGCAGGGGAGGCCGCTGCCGAATGGCGCACCGCGTATTCGGAGCCGTAGGCGCTGCCTTTGGGCGTAGGTATGGGCTTGCTGCGCTCGGAGGGGGTGTTGGGGCGATGGCCGCCGAGCTGCTGCGATGCCAAGGGCGGCAATGCAGAAGAGGCTGCCCCAATGGGCAGCCTCCTTTTTATGACTTAGGCGATAACCACCAGCTGATCCTGCTCGGTAAGCTTCTCGCAGTAGTGGCAGCGGAGCGAGATGCGCTTCTTATCCTCCACGGTAAAGCGCGTTTTTACGTGCTCCACGTTGGTCACGCACTTGGGGTTGGCACACTTGCAGATGCCAACCAGCTCGTCGGGGATCGAAACCTCGCGCTTCTCCACCACCTCGTAGTCCTTGATGATGTTGAGCTTCGCGTCGGGGGCAATCAGCGCAATCTTGTTGGTTTCCTCCTCCTCGAAGAACTTGTCCGAGATCTTCACGATGGCCTTCGTGCCGAGCCGCTTGCTCTCGAGGTTGGTGCCAAAGGTTATCTGGTTGGTGCAGCGGTCCAGGTGAAGGATCTTGATCACCTTAAAGAGGCTTGCTGCGGGAATGTGGTCTATAACGGTACCATCCTTGATGGCGCTTACTTTCAGCTGTTTTTCGGAGCTCATTGCTAGTTACTTTATTTCGTTTTCCAATCCGAGTATCGAACACATGATGGCCATGCGGGCGTACACCCCGTTCCGGGCCTGCGTAAAGTAGTAGGCGTGTGGGTTGTCGTCCACATCCTCGCTGATCTCGTTCACGCGGGGTAGCGGGTGGAGGATCTTCATGTTGGGTTTGGCGTTGGCGAACATCTCGTTCCTCAAGACGTAGACGTTTTTCACCTTCTCGTACTCCATCAGGTCCGAGAAGCGCTCGCGCTGCACGCGGGTCATGTACACGATGTCCGCATCATCTATCGTTTTGCCGATCTCGGTTTCCTCCGTAAACGAAAGCCCCTTCTCCTGAAGGAAGATCTTGTACTCGTTGGGCAGCTTCAGCTCGGGTGGCGATACGAAGGTGAACTTCGTGTTGAAGTGCGACATCGCCTGAAGGAGCGAGTGCACGGTGCGGCCGTACTTCAGGTCGCCGATCATCACGATGTGGAGGTTGTCGAGCGTTCCCTGCGTCTTGCGGATGGAGTAGAGGTCGAGCATGGTCTGCGTAGGATGCTGGTTGGCGCCATCGCCGGCGTTGATCACCGGGATGCGGGCAACTTCGCTGGCAAAGCGGGCGCTACCCTCCACCGGATGGCGCATTACGATCAGGTCGCTGTAGTTGGCTACGGTAAGGATGGTGTCCTTCAGGCTTTCGCCCTTCGACACCGAGGTGTTCGCTGTCTCCGAGAAGCCAATAACTCGGCCCCCCAGGCGGTTGATGGCGCTCTCGAAGCTTAGGCGGGTGCGGGTCGATGGCTCGAAGAAGAGCGATGCGACTACCCTGCCTTCTAGGACTCTCTGCGCCGGATTCTTCTCGAACTTTTCGGCCAGTTCGAGCGTCCGAATGATCTCATCCTTGCTGAAATCGTTGATGGAAACTAAGCTTTTGTTTTTCATTACCTGGATGCTGTTGTGTTTCTTATATTGATTTGCTATCTCCCCACTATGTCGAGGCTCAGCCCGTCGATGCTGGCAAGCTTGGCCTCGAGCACCTCCGCACGGCTCTTCCGAATGCTCATCCGCACGGTGCAGCTGTTGTCGAAGCTCTGCTGCTCCACCCTGGGCTGCTCGTCCTTGATCACCTTCATCACCTCGTTGAGCATTGGGTAGCCAAACTGGGCGGTGAGCGTTACGTCAACCGTCTTCTCTACGATGGCGGCGTTCTGCAGCGCATCGCTGGTGGCCGCCTGGTAGGCGTTGATCAGGCCCGATACGCCGAGCTTTGTCCCGCCGAAGTAGCGGATCACCACCACAAGGATATTGGTAACATCGAAGGAGAGCAGCTGCCCGTATATGGGGCGCCCCGCCGTGCTCGATGGCTCGCCGTCGTCGTTCATCCGAAACGATTCGCCCTTGGGGCCAATCCGGTAGGCGTAGCAGCGATGGCGGGCGTCGTAGAACTCCTTCTTAAGGCCCTGCACAAGCTCCTTGGCCTCCTCCTCGCCCGCAATCGGGTAGGCGTAGGCAATAAACTTGCTGCCCTTCTCCTTGTAGAGCCCCTCTGCCTTTTCCGCTATGGTTTTAAACGTATCGTCCATTTAAATTGATGCTAGGTAAATTAGGCTGATGATTGACGCAAGCGCGCCCGCAATGTTGATGGCCGATAGCTTTTCCTTGAAGAAGATCATGCCGATAGCCACCGATAGCACTACGATGGCAACGTTGTTGATGCCAAACACGATCGAGCTGGCAATCCTCGAGTTGAGCGCGTATAGGAAAAACAGGAGCGACCCAAAATTTGCGATACCCAGAGCCGTGCCAAACAGCAAGGTGCTGCGATCCTTTAGGTGGCTCGATTTGCCGGTTGAAAAGGCCACCGCCAAGCCGATGATTCCCGCAATCCCAAACGTAAGCGCCGAAAAGTTTGCGCTGTACTCGCTAGGAACGGCCGTAAGCTGCGCCAGCTTAACCATAGAGTCGGTTAAGCCCATCGAAACAAACAGAATTGCAGGTAGAAGTACGGCAAGCAGGCCGCTTGCCTTTTGGTTGCTTTTCTTAAAGGTGGCTAGAATAACGGCAACAATCGCCAAGCCGATGCCAATAGCCTTATTTGGTGTAATGATGTCCTTGCTGTCGAAGATAAATGATATGCAAATAGGAATGGCCAGCGACATCTTGCTGGCAATGGTGGTAATGCTCATCCCGGCCTTGGCCGTGCAAAGCCCAACAAGATTAAAGGTGATGATAAACAAAATGCCGACGATAACGGCGGCACTTACGAATTTTGGAGTCAAAAAAAAGCCTCCTGAAAAATTTGAGAAAACAAATCCGAGGAGGCAAGCAATTGGGTAATTTATTACGATGCAGCTAAAAATATCGATCTTCCGTCGTGAGACCAACTTAAAAACTAGAGTGATAAGGGTAGATGATAATATACTTAGCAGCAAAAAGCCCATCGTCTGTTTTGTTTGTGCGAAGATAGAGAAAATGATGTTTCGCTGTAACTTTTTTTTGAAGAAATTATCAACAGCAAGTCTGGTTGGCCTTTACTTGTTTTGACGATTAGCGCGTTATGCTTATGGCCTTGCAGTGTGTAGAGCTATCAAAAAAAGAAAGCGACCTGTTTAGGTCGCTTTGGTGCTATTGCATTGGATTAATTTCGGTAAGAATCTTTTCCAGAGTTTCAACGCTAATGCGCTTCGCTATGATTTTTTTATCCTTGTCGAGAAGGTAGATGGTTGGGGTCGATGTTATGTCGTATAGCGCACGGAAGTTGGAGTTGTAGTTCGAATCCCAGACGTTGAGCCAATCGTATCCCTTTTCTGCGAGGTATTTTGTCCACTCGTCCTTTTTGTATTGGGTGTAAATGGCGTAAACCTGAACCCCATTGTTTCGTACCTTATTGTATAGGTTGTAAAGTAGTGGGGTTTCCTTTTGGCAATGGCTACAGCTAGGTTCCCAGAAGTAAACAACGGTAAACTTGCTCTCTACCTGATCTAGCGCAAGGTATTCGCCTGTTTCGCTCTCCATTACCAGATTAGGTGCGGTTTTCCCTATCAGATTAGGCCGTATTTTATCTGCGCGATCGGCAAGCTTTGTGAGTAGATCTTTTGTGGACCAAGGCGCTTTGCCTGATAGGTAGTACTTATCGGCAATGTGTAGAAAGACTTCGTCGTGGCTCATGATGTTGGACTTGTTGTAGTAGTTCAACAGGTAGCTAACGCAGTACTGGTAGACATCTTTATTCCCCTCCGTTTTTGCGATAAACTTATCAACCTCGGGCTTTAGGCTATCTGGGGCCTGAATTAGAATATTCGTAAAATAGTTGCGGAGTCGAGATGCAAAAATGGGTGTTCTCAAAAGTCGAGCATCAGAAAGGTCGATGTTGTCCCAGTAGTGCTCTTTTTGGTAGTTGTATCTTTTTGACCAAAGTATTGAATCCTTCTTGGGCTCATTCTCTGGAATGTTAAAGTCGGGCATTGTAGGTGCTTCAACAAGGGAAATTAGCAGCGAAAGGAGGTTGCCATTTTCTTTGGTTCGGAGTTCTTCCCACTTTGCTTTTACTTCGCGGTCGATGTTACGGAGCTCTTCTGATACCTGTTTTTGCGCCTCAGGGTCCGATGCTTTCTCTTTGCCTCTTTGCTGAATTGCAGCCACCTGCTCCTGCTTTTGCTTCATATACTTTTGGTACGATATGAAGTCGGTATTTACTTGGCTGTTTTTGAATTTCAAAGAACCCCATAAATCGCTCTTTGAGGTTTCAATCGAAAACTCCTCGTTGTTTTTGTCGATTAAGAAATCGAAGTTGGTCATGTCGGGCAAGATTGCAATGTACACACCTGGATAGATGAGCGAATCGCCCTTAAATACGGCAACCCCTTCGTGATTTATAGGTACCGTGTCCATTACATACTTTGACGAATCAAAATAGTATCCCAGCATAAGCTTAGCGTCCTTAACACCGTCGATTTTAATTTCGATATGGTGCTTGCCTTTGCTGGTTAGTGCTGTATCCTTTTTGTTGCCTTGTACGGTAGCCGCAAGTATTCCACCTGTAAAGATGAGGCAAAGTAATAGTGAAGTAATGGTTTTCTTCATGGCCTATGTGTGTGATGAATTGTCTTTCGGCAAAAATAAGCGAATTATCTGTTCATTTGGCTTTCTTTTGTCTAAACAATTATCCCCAAGATATGTTAATATTGTCGACAGAATTAAGCTGGTTGTATGGTGGAATGGACAATGCTCCTTATAATCATTGATGAAGGTACTATTTGAGTAAAGCTATCTGGCTTAATCTACTGTTAACAGCTAAGAAAAACGTCTAATGAACGTGAGTATGGCACAACTTAGCCCTCAAGTGTTTGTTTAGACTGCATTTTAAATTGTGGAAATGAAGGTCCCTTTGTACACAAATAGTTTAATTGAAGAAACAAGCCCATACTTGTTGCAGCATGCCCATAATCCTGTTTTGTGGTATGCGTTGCGCGATTCGGTGTTTAAGAAGGCGATGGCTGAGGATAAGCTAATGGTTATAAGTATTGGCTATTCGGCATGCCACTGGTGCCACGTAATGGAAAGGGAGTGCTTTGACGACGAAGAGGTGGCAATGGTGATGAATGACCATTACATTTCCGTGAAGGTTGATAAAGAAGAGCGGCCAGATGTTGATCAGCAGTACATGAATGCGGTGCGAATCATCACCGGCAATGGTGGATGGCCGCTAAATGTGGTATGCCTGCCTGATGGTCGTCCAATTTTTGGGGGAACTTTCTTTCCGAAGCAGCAATGGATCGAGATATTGGAAAAGGTAAATGAACTTTACCATTCGGATAAGAAGAGGCTGGAGAGTGTGGCTGGAGACTTAGCCAACGGCGTAAGGAATATGGATCTTATCAAAGAAAAATCTCAGGGGTTGGATTATCTCCCGAAGTTTCTTCGGTTGATTGTAGAACCTTGGAAGCGAAAGTTTGACACTCAGTGGGGGGGGACACAATCAACTCCAAAGTTTCCAATGCCATCATCCATCGAGTTCCTGCTCTCGTATGCCTACCATATGCGAGATGAGAGCGTGATGAAGCAGGTAGTTCTTACCCTAGACAGAATCTGGCAGGGTGGAATTTACGATCATATTGGGGGCGGTTTTCATCGTTATTCTACCGATGCGCAGTGGTTTATGCCCCACTTCGAGAAGATGCTTTACGATAATGCTTTGTTGGCCATTGTTTACATGAATGGCTATCAGTACACCAAAGATCAGAAGTATAAGCAGGTTTCGGTAAGTACGCTCGAATTCCTTTTGAATGAGTTTTACATGGAAAACAATCTTTTTTGCTGCTCCATGGATGCCGATTCTGCTGAGGGAGAAGGAACGTTCTACTTGTGGACATACAACGAGATAAAGTCGATTCTGGATGGTGATACCGATTTGTTCTGTGATAGGTATGGGGTATCCCGTAATGGTAATGTGGAGTGCAACCAGAATATACTGAGCGTTGCCATGTCGGTAGAGCAGCTTTGTGCGAAGTACGCGATGCCCCCTAAGCAGGTACTGGATAAAATAGAACTCTCGTTGAAGAAACTATCCTGCTTTCGTTCGTTAAGAGAAAAACCGGGCATCGACACTAAGCAAATCCTCTCGTGGAATGCCTTAGCCATAAAGTCGTTTGCGTTGGCTTCTGCGGTATTCGATGAGCCCAGATACTTGGTGGTTGCTGCCGAATGCATTAGCCAGGTAGAGCAATCATTGATGAGCAACGGCAAGCTGCTACGTGCAAGATATGCTCCGGGCAAAGAGATTGCCGGCATGCTCGACGATTATGCCTTTTTGATCGATGCATACATTGCGCTGTATACGGTAACGTTTAACTTTAAATACCTCGATAAGGCAAAAAAGCTCGTAGAGGTGTGCTTGTCCGACTTCTATGATGAGGAATCGGGAATGTTTTTCTATACCTCCTCGGATGTGGTACTGCCCCTTGGACGGAGGATGGATCTTGTTGATGGTGTTACACCATCGTCCAACTCGTCGCTGGCACGGTCGCTTTACTACCTTTCGGTTGCGCTGAGCAATACGGCGTACAAAAGGATTGCCGTTCAGATGCTCTCGAATATGCAAAACCAGATGTCGGGTGCTGGACCTTTTATTGCCAACTGGGGGCTGCTGCTTATTAACCTGACGTTTGCTCCGGCAGAGGTGACGCTTGTTGGTGCTGATGCCATTGCGCTGAAGCACGAGCTGGATAGGGAATACCTCCCCAATGTGCAGTTTTGGGGATCAACAAGGCCGTCTGATGCTCTGATTTTTCGCAATAGGTGGAAGGATGGTGAGACATCGATCTACCTCTGCGCCGATAATCTTTGTCGGAGCTTTACGGGAAGTATAAATGATCTTAAAGAAAATGCGCTTGAGCTGCGAAGGTGCTACGTTTTATAACTTGGAGGAAATTTTTGAGAAATGTTTGAGTTTCCCTTTATCATTAAAAATAGTTCGATAGTAGAGGCTTTGCCGATAGCGGCTCCTCAAAAGCAGGTTTACGAGGTAATTCGCTTTATTGACGGGTTACCTATTTTTTTTGACGAGCACTTCGATCGGTTTCTTTCCTCGTGCCGTCTTGCCGGAGTTTCGTACCATATAAATAAGGTGACGTTGGCGAGTTTGCTATTCGACCTAGCCCAAAAGAACGGCGTGCAGTGCTGCAACCTGAAGTACGTGGTAAACGTGTCGGATGACGGGGTGGATTTCTACGCTGGCTTCATCAAGAGCCGCTACCCGTCGAAGGAAATGTACCGTAAGGGTGTTTCGGTTGGGCTGCTGTACGAGGAGAGGGCAAACCCCAACGCCAAGGTGCTCAACCAGCATCTGAGGGGTAAAGCCGATGCCCTGATCGCCCGAAAAGGATACTACGAGGTGGTGCTGGTGAACCATCAGCAGAAAATAACAGAGGGTAGCCGCAGCAACCTCTTCTTTATAGATGCTGATGGTAGCGTTATTACGGCGCCGCTTGGCGACGTGCTTGGCGGCATCACCCGAATGGTTATTATTGAGGAGATCCAAAGGCTGAAACTACCTCTTGTCGAGAGGGCGGTTGGCGTTGATGAGCTAGATAGGATGGTAGCCGGATTTATATCGGGCACATCGCCATCGGTGCTGCCCATTGCCGAGATAGAGGGGCTGCCGCTAACTGTGCCTATGTCGGTTGTCGAGCAGCTTTCGCAATGCTATCATGCCCGAATTGCACAGGATAAGACATTGTTTCAGCATAAATACCTTTAAAAGTAAGGTGCTGGCGCTGCTGATGCGTTACCATCAGCTTCGATTTTCGCTACTTTGGCAAATCATAAGAAAAAGAGATTATGGAGCAGAATGAGCTTAAGGTGTGCCTAGTTCAGGCCGATGTGAAGTGGCACGATGTGGATGGAAACCTGCAGCTGATCGACGGCATCATCGATCAGAATGCTGCTGGGGCCGATTTGGTCGTTCTTCCCGAGATGTTTACCACCGGTTTTTCGATGGAGCCCGAGGTGTTGGCCGAGGGTATGGATGGTAAGGCGGTTCGCTGGATCACCCAAAAAGCTCAATCGGCGAAGGTGGCCATTATGGGGAGCGTGATTGTTGCCGAGAACGGCAGTTATTACAACCGCCTGCTTTTTGCTGAGCCTGATGGCACGCTGCATACCTACGACAAGCGCCACCTGTTTAGGATGGGCAACGAGCATAACCACTACGCCGGAGGTGACAAGCGCTTGGTGGTGTCGTACAAGGGATGGCGTATCTGCCCGTTGATCTGCTATGACCTGCGATTCCCAGTTTGGAGCCGCAACCAGAACGAGTACGACCTGCTGATCTACATCGCCAGCTGGCCTGCTGCGCGCAGCTTCCCTTGGCGAACGCTGCTATTGGCCCGTGCCATCGAAAACCAGTGCTACGTGGTTGGCGTAAATAGGGTAGGGGTTGACGGTGCTGGGTTGACGTACTCGGGCGATTCGGCCGCTATCAGCTCGCGCGGCGAATACCTCTCCAGCTTAGCACCGAGCGTTGCCGGAGCTGAAACGGTAACCCTGTCGATGGATGATCTCCTAAGCTTTAGGAAGAAGTTCCCCGTCATGCTCGACGGCGATCGCTTCCATCTCCTCGACTAAGCCTATTCCGCATACCTTTATATATTGATGAGAAAGATCGTAAACCCATTCGTAAAGCATCACCCCAAGGATTACCGCTGCTTTGGCTGCTCGCCTGCCAACGAGATTGGGCTGCAGCTGGAGTTCTTCGAGGATGGCGACAATATCGTTGCCACCTGGGAGCCGCAGAAGCGCTTCGAGGGCTACTTTAATGTGCTGCACGGCGGCATTCAGGCCACGCTGCTCGACGAGGTGGCCGCCTGGGTGGTAAACGTGAAGTGCAAGACGGCAGGCGTAACCTCGTCCATCAGCGTAAAGTACCGCCAGCCCATCTACCTTGATGGTGGTGCGCTAACCGTACGGGGATGGGTGGATTCGGTTAATCGCAGACTTGCCACTGTTAAGGCTCACATCCTGAATTCTGAAGGAAAGGTGATGGCCGAGGCTGAAGCCGTGTACTTCATTTTTAGCGAGCAGGAGGCCAAGGAGAAGTTCTACTATCCGGGGATTGAGGCCTTTTACGAGGAATAGAGGCGCGTAGATGGGGTGGTTATCTCCTTGATTACCGTAAAAAATGTAACCCCAGCTGAGGTTTTGCACTCTAGCGCGCTAGCATATAAAACCCCGAACCAATTTTCGTACTCTAGCGGCCTAGCGTTTAAAACTCCGAGTGGGTTTTTATACTCTAGCGGCCTAGTGTGTAAAACCCCAAATCGTTTTTTGCACGCTAGCGACTTGGCGTATAAAACCCCGATCTGGTTTTTGCACGCAACCGTTCTAGAGTAGAAAACCCCGAGTAGGGTTTTGTTTTCGGCGTTCTGGCGTAAAAAGCACCGTGTGAGGGAGCATAGCCCACATCGTTCGATTATCTTCTGTTGGTTTGTATCTCCCAAGATGCTACCTTTGGGCTGCAAACCACATAAATCAGCTATGAAGAAAATAGTTTTACCAACAATTTTACTGTTGTTTAGTATGAGTACAATTGCCGAAACGAAGGACAAGGATAAGGTGGCCAATCCGCTGCTTACGGCGTGGAATACCCCCTTTCAGACGCCCCCCTTCGAACAGTTTAAGCCCGAGCACTACGTTCCTGCCTTTCAGGAGATAATTGCAAAGGCCAAAAAGCAGGTTGATGATATCGTAGCCAGCAAGGCAGCGCTAACTTTCGACAACACCATTGTTGCCCTAGAGCGCAGTGGTGAAGATCTCGAGCGTGTTGCCAACGTCTTCTTCAACCTCAACTCGGCCGAAACCAACGAGCAGCTGCAGGCGGTAGCCCGCGAGGTTGCCCCATTGCTTTCCGACTTCTCGAACGATATCAACCTAAACCCTGCGCTGTTTGCCAAGGTAAAGGCGGTGTACGATAGGCGTAACACCCTTAAACTCGACGACGAGCAGCAGATGCTCCTCGAGAAAACCTACAAGGGCTTCGTGCGCAGCGGCGCCAACCTCGACGAGAAGGGGAAGGAGCGCTTCCGCCAAATCAGCAAGGAACTCTCCGACCTATCGCTTCAGTTTGATGAGAATGTGCTAGCCGAAACCAACGGCTTTGTGCTCCACATAACCAACGAGGCCGATTTGGCCGGCATCCCCGATGGTGCCCGCGAGATGGCCAAAGGAATTGCTCAGTCGAAGAAGCTAGACGGTTGGGCCTTCGACCTGTCGATGCCCAGCTTTATGGCCTTCATGAAGTATGCCGATAACCGAGAGCTTCGCGAAAAGCTCTTTAAGGCTTACGGATCGCGCGGCTTTCAGAATAACAAGTACAACAACTATGAGATTGTTGCCAAAACGGTGAACCTTCGCCTCGAAATGGCCAAGCTACTTGGCTATAACACCTATGGCGACTATGTGCTCGAGGAGCGCATGGCCCAGAGCGCCGATAAGGTAAACGGCCTGCTCAACCAGCTGCTCAGTGCCTCACAGCCTGCCGGTAAGAAGGAGGTTGAAGAGGTTACCGCCTTTGCCAAGGAGAGCGGCGCCAGCTTCGAGCTGCAGCGTTGGGACTGGTCGTACTACTCCGAGAAGTTAAAGGATAAGAAGTACAGCGTAAACGACGAGCTGGTAAAGCCCTACTTCCAACTCGAGAAGGTTCGCGATGGGGTGCTAGGCCTCGCCGGCAAGCTGTACGGCATATCGTTTAAGAAGAATGCCAGCATTCCGGTGTATAATAAGGATGTTGAAGCCTACGAGGTGTACGATAAGGATGGCAAGTTCCTTTCGGTGCTTTACATGGACTACTATCCCCGTGCCGGCAAGAATGGCGGTGCCTGGATGACCAACTACCGCTCGCAGTACAACGATGGTAAAAAGGATGTTCGTCCGGTAGTTTCGCTAGTGTTCAACTTCAATAAGCCAACCGAGAGTCGCCCATCGCTGCTCACCTTTGGCGAACTGGAAACCTTCCTTCACGAGTTCGGCCATGGCTTGCACGGAATGTTTGCCAACGGCAAGTATGCAAGCCTGTCGGGTACCAGCGTGTACCGCGACTTTGTGGAGCTGCCATCGCAAATCATGGAGAACTGGGCTGTAGAGAAGGAGTTTCTCGATATGTTTGCCGAGCATTACCAAACTGGCGAGAAGATTCCACAGGATCTTATCAACAAGATTAAGCAGAGCGCCAACTTCCAGGCTGGGTATGCATCGCTGCGCCAGCTAAGCTTCGGGCTACTCGATATGGCTTGGCATTCGCAAGCTGCACCGTTTGCCGGAAACATGATCGACTTTGAGCGTAACGCTACTGCTGCAACAGATATCCTTCCCGCAGTTGATGGAACGGCCACTTCTTCGGCATTCTCGCACATTTTTGCCGGAGGTTATGCCGCAGGATACTACGGCTACAAGTGGGCCGAGGTGCTCGATGCCGATGCCTACTCGCTCTTTAAGAAGAACGGCATCTTCGACACCAAGACAGCTCAATCGTTCCGCGACAACATCCTTTCGAAGGGTGGAACCCTGCATCCTATGAAACTTTACGTGAAGTTCAGGGGGCAGGAGCCAACTGTTGATGCCCTCTTGGAGAGAAGTGGTTTGAAGAATTAACCGATCTTTACGAATAGATTAAAACCATCCGCTATGCTAAGTAGGCTACCTGATGGTTTTTTTTTATTTGTTTGCGTTTACTTTTTGTGGTAATGGGGTTTTTCTACTTACATAATGGAAGTTTAACAGGCTTATTGGTGGCAATTGTTAATCTTGGTTTTTGTATTAAATCTTAGCTCTAAATTCGACTGCCGATTCGTTAATACTTCTTCCTTTGCGGAACTAAAAAAGAAAAGAACGCTAATCTATGAAGTGGTTTTTTATTCCTTTGTTGGCATCGCTCTTCAGCATTTTTGTGCTGATGGCGCTTTTTGTTGCTAATGATGACGAAATTCTACGAACATACGACAATCTTGGTAAGGCCAGCGAGGATGGGCTGATAAAGGATGGGCTGATTCCCAACTCCATTAACCCTACCGCAAGCAAGATTAGCATCTCATTTATGCCCGATTCTACAAGGGCGTATGTCTCATTCCGCTATAAGGGAAACTATCCGCTTGATGCTAGCAAATGGATTTACAGCGTTAATGATAGTATTCAACAAATATTCTGCAAGGCACATCGGCATTTTAACCGGCAGGTGTTTGAAGGCAGCTTAAGCTACTTCGAGTTGCAGGATAATCATGGTCATACAATGTACTTGGCTGTTGATAACGATACCCACACCGCTTACCTGGCACAGTAGAAGACTTCCTATTTTACCATCTGAATTGCTGCTTGTAGGTTGATTACCCCAAACGTCTGCGCAATAGATACAAGAATAAGCAAGATCATAATCCAACGGATAAAATTCGATCCGTACCTGATTGCCCATCGCGAGGCAACGTATGCTCCAATCACATTTCCAATGGCATGTATGAGGCCATACTTCCAACTTACCTGATTATTTATCACAAAGACCAGAAGCGAGAAGGGAACGTAGCAGAGAACAATAAGGTTTTTAATGGCATTAGCCTTCACTAAATTGAGCCCCGATCCAAGCACTGCTGCGGCTAAAATGAAATAGCCAACTCCCACATGCAGAAAACCTCCGTATATACCGATAAGGAAGAATAGCAGATGGCTTTTCAGTGATACGGGTTTGTCGGCAAGCTGCTGGTTTCCTTTCAGCCACTTTTCTGGTTTAAAGATTAGCATGCCAAGCATGGCTAGCATGATAATGCCAAAGCTAACCTCAAAAATGCGCTGATTTATGTTTGCTCCAATGCTGGCGCCTATAACGGAACCGATGGTTGTAGGAATCGCCAGCTTTATGCCTTTGTCTGTATCAATAATCTTTTGCTTGCGGAAGTTTCCAACAGCAACAAGGTTTTGGATAATAACCGCAATGCGGTTTGTTCCGTTGGCAACTGCAGGAGGTAGACCCAAAAACATGAATAGAGATAGGGATATAATGGTTCCTCCACCAGCAAGCGTGTTGATAAATCCAACAAGCAGCCCCGAAATGATAAGCGCTATAGTTGTTGTTGTACTCATTTCAACTTTATTTGCTGCAAGATAAACGGAATTAGCGCTATGTGTAAAAAAAATGCTTTTTGATGGCAGAACCACCCAAAAGCATTTTTGGTTTATGTCGTTGATCGGTATGCTGGTTTACCTGAAACTTTGTTCAAGGTATTAGGTGCTGTATTTAATCTTGGGGTGTTGATGCCTCCTCTGGTGCGGTAGGCATTTTTGAGGTTTGTAGATCGAGTACTGGCTCCAATTTTTTCTCGGTAGGGAATAGAATATCGCAAAAGCCGAAGCCTAAGCTGTTTTTATCTCCAAAACCTATTCGGTATCCGATTTCAAGCAGCTCCTTGGGGGCGTTGATGGTGAAACGGAAAAGATAGCCTTTTACCAATTCCTTCTGTTGTCCGTTAATGCCTAGCAGCTTCGATTTTGGTTCGGTTAGAAGCTCTATTGACGTGTATACGTTTTGGTTCTCTATACAATTGCCTTTGTAGATTCGATGCTTATCCTCTAGGTTTTGGATGAAAAGATCGTTGTATTCAAGATCGGTAGGGGTTAGGAATCTTACATATCGGGAATTTCCAAAACTCTTTAGTACAATTGGTGATCGAGCAACAAATTGCATATTGTCGGAGAATTTTGGGCTGAAAAGTCGCTCTATGGAAACAACTTTAAGGCGAATTTTTGATACGGAGTCTCCTAACTTGAATATCAGGTTGTCGAATGCGTAGTGTACAAACTCTTTTGTGCAGTTGTCGAATAGGAATGAAATGGTAAGTTCAACCGTATCGGAGAGTATGAGCATTCTATCCCCATAAATTTTACGATCAACAACTATAATGTTCGAAAAATTGAAGAAAGGGGGGTGGTTTTTATATGGAATATCGTTGTACTTAAGCCATTGCCTAAAGCTGTAATTGTCATCAGTGAGAATGTCGTAGATTAACTGAGATACTTCTAATTGATAATTCAGCGGGAGGATACTCCCAAATTCATGGTCTACCTGAAGTTTTAGTCGAAACCGCATCTGCTAAGTTGTAAGTATATGATTATAGTTTAAACGCCTGGATCCCTTTTCGATAAGAATGATGTAGTCAGCATCGTTATTGCTACAAATCTAAATAAAAAAGGCTAACATTATTAAAATAGATAGATAAATATTTAACACGTTTTTTAATATTTATGTGCTTGCGAAAAAAGTTGTTCGATGAGGGGAATTGATTGTAATAATTTTAAAGCATAAAAGGCTTTGACTACATTTGTAATGAAATAAGAAAGTGATGAATAAGTCAGATAAGCTATTAATTTATTGGGTTGGGGCAGGCGTTCTCGCTTGTGGGGCGCTTATGATGTTTAGCACTACAGCTGGGCAGATAGCGCTAAACTTTCTTTTCCTCTTTTACGTTTTGGTGCGAATCGCCTACTATCGAAAAATCTGGAAAAGCCCATTTAAGAGTATTGATAAGCAGCGATTGGTGCTCTTAGCCGTGCTATCGATGTGTGTCCTGCTTAATTTTTTGGGATTACAGGAGTCCTACTTCCTCCTCATCTTTATTTTAATGGTGGAGTACCTTCTGGTGATTAATAGGGAGCGTCAGGATAATAGCGTTGATGAAAACTAACCGTGAGATGAGTAAAATTCCTGTTACAATTATATCCGGCTTTTTGGGCTCCGGCAAAACTACCCTTCTGAATAGCATCATCAAGAAGTATAGCGATACTCGTTTCGCCATAATCGAGAATGAGTTTGGCGATATTAATATTGATGCCGAGCTGGTGGTTGGCGCCGATAAAGGAAATGTGTTTGAGCTGTCGAATGGCTGCATATGCTGCTCGATGAACGATGACCTCTATGCAACCCTCGAGGAGCTGCTGCGCATTCGAAGCCGTTTTGATAGGTTGGTGGTGGAGACAACGGGCATTGCCGATCCGCTTACGGTTATTAAGGCATTTATTGCAACGCCTGAAGTAGCCGATAACTTCGATGTTGATGCGGTAATTTGTGTGGTAGATGCTCCTATAATAGAGGAACTGCTGGAGGAGCAGGAGGAGGCTTCGCGCCAGCTGGTAATGGCGGATGTGGTAATTGTAAACAAGGTTGACTGCGTTACTCCAGGCTATCTTGATGCTGTAAAGATGGTTATGTCGCGCGTAAATCCTTCGGCTTCCGTATTTGCAACATCGTTTGGGAACATTGCGAATGTTGATCTGCTCGATATCCGTGCCTTTACCGGCAGGCAGATTGAGCAGTCGACGCTTAAGTACGCCAATGTTTTGCCGCTAAAGGGGCTGACTAAGATGGGCGGCTTTACGGCTGCGCTAGCTACAAAGGCCTTAATGCACGATATCCAGTCGTACGCCTTTACCTATACGGGTAGCTTTGATTTTGATAAGTTCTCGTTGTGGATGGAGTCTTTCTTCTACTTTGGTGGCTCTAAGGTGTTTCGGGTTAAGGGAATCCTTTCATTTGCCAATCGTTCCAATAGAATGATTTTCCATTCGGTTCGTGGGGCCTTTATGTTCGAGGAGGGGGATGCCTGGAAGAATGGAGAGGAGCGCGAAAGCCGCATCGTGTTTATAGGAAAGCATATCCAGGGGGATGAAATAGACAAGGCTCTTTCTATGCTCTTGGTGAAGGGCGATGTGGCTTGCCCGAAAGAATGAGGCTTCTCCGTTATGGAAGATAAGTCGTTAGCAGCAACTTGGTGTAGTGATGCTTTTTCTGCTACCTTTGTGCCCTAAATAACATCGACAGCGAGTATGACACGAAAGGCTACAAATCCTGCGAAGGATAAGGCAAAGGCAAAATCCACCATTCAGGTATATACGGTAAAGGAACCTACGAACATTCTTTTATTCATCCAGCAAATCCATTCGGGGAAAAGCCGTTCGGCGGTTAAGTCGATGCTTAAGCACCGTCAGGTGTCGGTTAACGATGTGACGGTTGCCATTGATACTACGCCACTTTCTATCGGCGATGTTGTTACCATCAATACAGGTTTAGTTCCAGAAAAGCTTACGAATCCCCTGCTAAAGGTTGTTTTCGAAGACGATTACGTGATTGTTGTAGACAAGAAGGCGGGCTTGCTTTCGGTAGGTACCGAACGCGAACGCGAGCAAACGGCTTACGCCATCCTGAAAACCTACGTAAAATCGGCCAACGAGCATAATAAGATATTCGTACTTCATCGGCTCGACAGGGATACGTCGGGGGTGATGATGTTTGCCAAGAATAAGGAGGTACAGGAGCAGATGCAGCGTAGCTGGAACGATACGGTTACCGATCGTCGCTACGTGCTTGTGGTTGGCGGAAAGGTGGAGAACGAGGAGGGGCAGATTACCACATGGCTTACCGAAGGCGGTTCGTTTGAAACCAAGTCGAGCTTTACTCCCAATGGTGGTCAACGTTCAACAACCTACTACAGGGTGCTGCGCAGGTCGTCTCAGTATACCATGCTGGAGGCAACGCTTGATACGGGGCGTAAAAACCAGATTCGCGTTCACATGAAAGACCTTGGTCACAGCATTGTTGGCGATAAGAAGTACGGTGGCGTTAAAAGTCCATTCGAGCGCCTAGGCTTACATGCGCATATCCTCGAATTTGTACATCCTATAACAGGTCAGAAGCATCGGTTTGAGTCGCGTATTCCTCGGCAGTTTACCGATCTTTTCAGGTAAGATATAAGACACAAGATATAAGACACAAGACTCAAGATGGGAATTGAGTATACTCAGTTTCGAGAGACGATATAAGAAAAAGGGCGCAAAGAAATACTTTGCGCCCTTTTTCTCTATGGATTATTATCGGTTAGTTCTCTTCCTTGATTAGAATTGCTTTGCTGTTATCGGCAGCGCTCATCTTTTTGTAGAAGTCGTACATCTCGTTGTACTTTGACGCGGGAAACTTTCCCTCTTTAACCTCGATGCATCGGGTAATGTGCAAGGTTTGCTTGTCTACTTTGCAGCAGAGCGTGTAGCGACCAAAATCGGTTGATAGGCTAACGTCGGGTGGTAGCGCTTCTATTTTGTAGCCTGCTGGCAGCTTAAATTCGAGCGAATCTTTGCTTGTAGTGCCTAAATCTACCTCGATATCGGCAAGGCGCTTTTCGATTTTGGGAAGCAGTGAGGTTCTTTCGAGTGCTACTACGGGAACAAATACACGCTTACCTACCACCGAACAGTACTTGTTGGCGCTAAGCGAGTAGCTCTCCTCGATGTCCATTTCGGCAGTGTTGGTGTTCTTGTAGGCAATGTTCGACAGAACAGGGTTGGCGAACGGTAGCTCCTCTAGGATTGCTTTCCGTTGATCTTCGGCGCTTGCCTTATTCCTGAAGAAGTACTTTTCACTTCGGTAGTGTTTGGCTTCGGTCTTGATTTTCCCATTAATGTTGCCTTCTGCATCAATTTGAAAGGCAATATCTCGTTGGCGAAGATTTTGGCTACTATTGTACTTAGGCGTCTTGACAATTTTCCCTCCTTTTTCTGCGATAGGTACTACATCGCAGTCGCTATCTGGATAGGGGAGGTAGCCTAGGTTTAATTCAGGAGCAGTACAATCCATCCAAAGCGTGTCCTTGCCGTTTGGAACGCAAAGTATCACATGGTTAAAGTAGTCGGTTGGGAACGATTGGTCGACCTCGCCAGCACCATTCATTTGTATTAGGGTTGGGTACGAGGTTACTCCTGCCTGCTTAAATAGTACGTGGGCAAAATTCGCTAGTGCCTTACAGTCGCCGAATCCGGTACGTTCGACAACTCCTGCTTTGAATGGCTGAAATCCTCCAATTCCGAGCTGAATGCTGACGTATCGTGTGTTTTTTTCAAGGTGTTTTCTTACATTCTCCGCAATCTCAAGCAGCGGTTTGCCCTGCAGCTGCGCGAATTGTGCTTTTAGTGCGGGGCTAATATCATCGCGATCCTTGTAGAGGTTGTACATTGTGCTGCTGTACTGTTCCCATGTTGCCTGTGGTCCTTCGTAGCCATCGTAGTTCATCTTATCGATGGAGAACCTTATCTGAGGAGTATACCGGTGGAGCGGAGCTGGCATTGCCTCGTGTTCTATAGGTTTTAGGTTTTCTACAGCATAGAAAATCGTCTTTCTACCGTCTTCTTCGGTTACCTTTACGTTACCTTTTACGTTATAGGTCTTGAAGTTTACGCCCATTCCTGTGGGGAAGCTAACTTTTACCGATGTTTTCTGCATTCCCATATCGTAGCCATCGTAGGCTTCCCAACTGGGAAGGGCTACAATGCCCTTGTTGTAGATTTCGGTTTCGTAAACTACCGTGTAGGGGTAGTTGGGGTAGTCGAGCTCGTAGTATTTTATTCGTTGGTCGTCGAAGAGGTTGATGGCGGAGGTGAAGCTTTGATCTGTTAGATCCGACTCCTTGATTTTCTTCACCTTTTTACCGTTGGCATCGTAAACCGTACCCTTAAAGCTCGATATGGTAGAGAAGAGATCGTAAGTTTCGAAGTAGTTCGCATACTTCTTGTCTTTTTCTGATAGTATTGTTATGGCTTTCACCTTCTTCTCCGTATAGCTCTTCTCATTATGGATGATAATCTCGTACGATTCGTTGCGTACAACCACATCGGCTTTTTTTGAGAGAGAATCGGGGATATCCTTTACCGGATATCCCTCTTGCGCCCAGGTGCAGATGCTCGTTGCAGTTAGCAGGATGGTTAGTAGTGCTGCTTTGGTCATGTGCTAGGCTTTCTTTAGGGTTATCATTTCGGCATGCTTTTCGACGATCTTGTTGTAGATCTCCTTTATCTCGTCGTACTCCGATGGGAGGAATATGGGCTTGCTGACGTTGAGAAGGTAGTCGATGGTAATGACACCTTCGCTTACGCTGTACTTTACCATCACAATGGCGCTTTTGTCGGAGGTGCCAACGGCTATGTTTTTGGGAAGTTCGTCGATGGTGTACCCTTTGGGGATGTTAAGCTGTATGATGTGGCGGGTTTGGAAGGGGTATCCGTAGTTGATAGGGTAGGTGCGCTTCTCGAGCTTAAAGATGTTTTCGGTTTGCTTGCCAATAATAAATGGGTTGACGAAGATGTTGTTTCCCGCAATCGATGCCCTATTGGGAATGTTGTACTGGAAGAACATGTACAGCGGAAGCTCCAGGTTTTCCTTGAGATTCGTGATTTTTAGGCTATCGATGGTACAGTCGCCAATGGAAGTTTGGATGTTCTTTTTGTAGTCTTCCTCCTTTTGGGCAAAGAGGGAGGCGCGCTTGTCGTTGGCCTCGTTTTGGAGGTATGCGAGCTGCATCTTGCCGCTAAGCGTTCCGTCTGGTGAAATGTTGATTTCGCTGTAGTAGTTTCTCTTCGATGGAGAGGTGCCTGGGGTTAGCTCTATCCATTCGAACTTACCAGGCTCCACAATGCGTCCTTTACCGTTTAGGCAGTCGAGTGGAAGTACTCCAAGCTGGTTGTACTTACGGGTTGCATCTAGGAATAGCTGACGGCCATCGGCTTCGGCAACAGCTACTACGTAGTTGGCCTTGGTGGATGATGGATGGCCAAAGTCGATTAAGCCATGGCTGCGGGTGCTAAGAATTACCGGATAGGCGGTTATTCCAGCTTCCTTAAGCATGGCTACAAGCAAGAGGTTGATTTCGGCACAGTTTCCAATTCCATCCTTATAGGCCTTCTTGATGCCATCCTTGCACCAGTAGTTGTTTACATCGTTCCACTTAACCTTCGACTTAACTAGGTTGAATATGGTTTGGATCTTGCTAAGCTGGGTGGTGTCGTTCTTGATCGCTGCGGCTAAGTCGTCCCTAAAAAAGCCGCGGGTTCTTATTTGTCCGCCAAAGTCGCTATCGTCGAGCATGCCTTTGGAGATGCCCTCCCACGATGCGTTGTAGTCTTTATATAGAGCTCCTGGTATTTGGATGGAGCGAAGCTCGTAGCTAACCATCGAGAGGTAGTTGTCCTTGCAGTCCATAAAGGGCTCCTCTTTGAAGGCGGGAACATCCTTCATCACAAAGTGGTCTATATAGTTGGTGTAGAGGATGGAACTGGATCCGCCAAAGTTAATGCTCCTGGACTCCTGCGAGTGGGTTGATTCTGCAAAGGTGTTGTACCCTTTGGTCTGTCGGTTAAATACGTAGTATTCGGGGATGGAGACGTCGTAGCCGCTCCAGGCAACGGGGATGGAGCTTTGAAAGTGCCAGTCGTTGATGTAGCCGTCGTAGCCCGATGTTATCTCTATCTCGTACTCGATAATTGATCCCTCCTTTACGCTGGGGAAGGTGAACTTGTTGATGGATAGGTTGTCGTTAACTTTTTCCTTAAATATGAGGCTCTTATCGAGCTTAACCTTTTCCTGCTTACCGTCGATAATGTTGTAGGTAAAGGCTTTGAACGAGTTGATCATTTCGCGTGATTCAGATTTACCGTATACGGGTATTTTTACCGTGGCATACTCCTCGCCCTCCTTCTTTAGGATTTTGATGCGCTTATGCTCGTGAAAGACAACTTTAAAATCGCTGGTCACCGAGTTGAAATCATAGTAGAATTGCCCCTTGTCGAACAGGACTACCGCTGAAGCGCTAGAGTCTTTGGGGTAGACCTTTAAGTCAATTTCTGCAGGGGTGATTTTTCCAAACTTCTGTGGCACAAACTGTGCGTGGGAGATGAATGGCAGCACTAGCATTAGCGCTAGGAGCAGTCTTTTATTCATACGATGGTAGTTTATTTATAGATTTTTTTCAAATATACGAATACTATTGATTTTTTCGTAAAGGGTGTTAATAAATATTCATTTTGGTCGATGTCTTCGTTGTCAGATTTTATTTCCCGTTTGGCGGCTAGTGTAATGATGGCGATCTGGAGAGGGAATAAGGGATTTTGCTTTTTAACCCAGATGTGCATTAAAGCGATACGCGATGTTCTCGTGTAGTCCTAAAATTCAAGAGTGGTCTTCATCCAATATTTTACTCATATCCTTTTTGATTGGCAAAAGTTTAAGACTTAGGGTCACCCCTTCGGGGTTGATTTACCCTTCTGTGGTTTTCCGTGGGGGTTACCCACGGTTACTGAGGGGTAGCTACTTCGTAGCATTTTGCCGCTCTGAAAGAGCGATACCTGAATAACCATGGGTGAAACCCACGGAAGGATGGATCTCAAAACAACAACCCTGAAGGGGTATCCCTATATTCATGTCCATTTCGCATTTTAGAAAAAATCGGATCAGCATATCCCTTACGGCACCTCATTTTTTTCTTAGAGCTTACGTCAGCCCATAAAAAAAGGAGCCATGCCCCTTTTTTTTGCTATCCCATTTTCAGCATGCCGTTAGGCTACTGCTTATTCTTCTTTTCGTCCCTTTTCTTTTTTAGGGCTGCTTGGCGAACAGCCTCCTTCTTCTCGAACTTGGCATTGTGTATGGCAATTTTCGTGTTCAGCTCCGACCACTTGCTGTTAGGGTTTTCTTTAGCCTTCACCCCAACAAAGAGAAATAGGCTACGGGTTGCGAGGAGGAATTCATTTCTAATTTTAGATGCAACAACGGTTGCCTCGCTTTCCATATCCTTGGCGATACATTGCAGGTAGGTGTTTACATACTCTTTCTGTTCACCTATCAGCTGCTCTATTTTCTTCTCCATTTTTAGGGTAGCAATGGCCTCTGCATTTTCTGGGAGCTTAATGTCTTCAATAAAGCTGGAGATCATGCCCGTTGCACCGCTGTACGTGCTTTTCGAGAACTCTGCCTTGTACTTTGATAGAAGGATATTCAGCTTTTTGGCTGCAGCAGCTTCGGCAGCCCCTTTAGAGTTGATAAAGCTTTGTACGGTTAGGTCTACCGAGTTAAACGTGTTCCCTCTATCCTGAACGCACATAGCGAGCTCGTCGGTAAACGGATTTTTTCTATCCTGCTTATACCCGTCCTCCATTTTGACCAAAACGGTATCATACTCCACGTACGCATTAGACGTAGGTAGCTCCGTAATGCCCACCGAAATGGTAATTTCTTTAAGCTCCTTGGCATAACCCATTAGGTTATCCAGCTTACATTTCCGTAAAAATGACAAAAATTTTGCCATAGCTTTAATTTGTTTGGTTTGTAATATTTGTTGAACGTTGGGATAGCGCTGTATTTCTCCTTAGCCCGATACCTTCGGGCGATATCGCATGGGGGATTTTTTTAGAATCTGGGGATTCGTGCCTCATTGTACTGCTTTCACTTTTGCATCTTATACTTTTCATTTCCGTTGAACCATTTTCCATTTTGCAAATTGTCTTTTCTGTTTTCATTGTACCATTTTCCGTTTTGCAAGTTGTACTTTCGAGCCTCATTGTTCTATTTTCCATTTTGCAAGTTGTGCTTTGGGGCTTTACTGCACCATTTTCCATTTTGCAAATGGTGCTTTGTGGCTTTCCCCTTCTTTTTTCACTAGCCTAATGGGCTACTCCTTACCTTTTTCTTCGCATTTGGTATGTACAACCGCTTAATTAATGAAAGAGTTCAAAAATTAGCTGAATATTTTTTATGCAAATAGTAGGTGCTTGTGGTGTTTGATTGTAATGTGCATGTATTCACTCTATTTATTATAGGACTGAAAAATGGAAAGCCTTTTTTTGAAGATCTTTAATTATTAGTTTTCTTTGGTAGTCGTATAAGCGCAACATCTGTTGCGCTTATACACCCAAAAGAAAGGATATGCGCATCTTTGTTGCACATATAATAGAGTTGGGCACTATAAAACAAGAAACCGTAACCATATGAATATATCAGAGAAACTAAAGCGAATAATAGAATTGCAATCCGAGAAATTTGATTGGAAATTAAACTCTCTTAATGACGGAGCTAATGAAAATCAAGTTGCAGAGATAGACAAATTGATTGGTGAAAAGATACCGACTGAACTAACTGATTTATATCTTGCTAATAATGGAGAATCAGGTGATGAGAGAAGTTGTTTTCTTGGTCATAGGTTTATTCCAATTGACGAAATGGCTAAGCAGATTCAATTCGGACTATCTTTAGTGAAGCCTGCCGAAAGAATACTTAAAAACCCAGATAAATCAAATGAATTGCTTTCTAAAATAGTAGAATTTTACTTTGCAAAAGCTCCAAAAAAAGGATTGTTTAAGAAAAGCTGGTATAAAATTGAGTTTTCTTGTGGTTTAGGTTCGTATGGTGGACCTTATTTGTATAAATCGGGAAATACTGACGATAAAAGTAGAGAAACAATTGATATTGATGATTATAAGAAATTATCTCTGTTAGTCAAGGATTTACATGAATTAGAGAAAGACTCCTATAATTGGGATGAACTTGAGTTTGTCATGTATTCAGACAAGAAATATGAAGTTAAAAGAACAGATTACAATTTTAACGAAGAAATCCCATTTACTTCAACGCCTGTCGGAGCGATTAAGAAAATGTATTTTAATCCCCAATGGATTCCTGTATTCTCTGACCATGGAGGAAATTATATTGGAATCGACTTAGACCCAGATACAAATGGAGTTAAAGGACAAGTGATAATTTTCGGTAGAGACGAAGAAGATATGTTTGTGCTTTCAAACAGTATCACGGACTTTTTCGATTTGATTATTTCAAAAATAGTTGATGAATCAGTTGATTTTAAACAGGAATTACATTTACACGAGATATTCAAGAATATGATTAAGGATGAAAAATAACAATGCCCAATACGCGGTATCGTTAACAAGCGTGTGAAATGGTAAGCGGAAGCTTACTATGCCGCCCAGCCGCAGTACAGGCTAAGAGAACGGAAGCCCGCAGGCGCTTGTTGCCTATATCGCCAAACGTTGGGCTTCATGCAAAGACACCATTTAACCTTATGAATATTCTGTACGAAACAGACAGGCTAAAACTTGAAAATGAGTTTGAAGCGACCTTCCTGACCGACAAATTAACAGGTGCGACTTTAATGGAAGACGATTTTTATGATGACCCAGCATGTGGACTGATTGACAAGAACAATAAATGGGTGATTGTAGCAGGAGAACATTTGACGATTTGGACTCCTAAAAAGTGGAAAAGAATAGACAATGAAAATCTTCAATGGATTCACTCTATTCGAATTAAAAATATGGAAACAGTCGAAATACTAACTGATCCTTGGAGCATGAATTCTGCAATTTGGGAAATCAATGTAGAGACTTTCGAGTTCAAGAAAGTGAAAGACTTTAATGACTACAAGGATCAAGAATATTCAGAGAATGTGATTTGGTAAAATGAAAAATGAAAAAGCACAACAGCGCCTATATGCAAGCGGGCATTTGGTGCAATAGTAAACATAAAAACAATTAATTAACGTCATCACGTAGTATAAGTGCCCGCCTGCACATAGCCGCGGAACGTTAAAGGCGAGGAGGCTGACATTGAATATTCAATTTATAATTCTCATGAAATGATTTTGAGAAAAGCCATTATTTCAGAAATTCCTATTATTTGGAAGATTTTACGAGACGCGATTGAGCAAAGAAAACAAGATGGGAGCGAGCAATGGCAAAATGGTTATCCAAATGAGCAAACTATTTTTGAAGATATAATTAATGGTTATGCTTACGTGTTAATAGATGATAGTATAATCGTAGCTTATGCGGCGATCATTTTAGGCAATGAACCTTCTTACAAAGACATTAAAGGGGAATGGCTTACTAATGATAATTATGTTGTAATTCATCGTGTTGCTACATCAAATAAATCAAAAGGGAAAGGTGTTGCTACTCAACTGTTTAAAATGGTAGAAAATATATGCATTGAACAGAAGGTTTACAGCATTAAGGTAGATACTAATTTTGACAACATCCCAATGCTTAAGATTCTGGATAAATTGAACTACACTTATTGTGGAGAAATCTATTATCAAGGTTCACCTCGAAAGGCTTTTGAAAAAGTGATATCATTGTTTAATGGTGATATGGTGTGAGTTGCTTTAATGATAGCATATGTTGGGATTAAAGAAAAAATTTGTAAAACCACAGATTGCTAACTACGACGAACACCACTTCGTTACGGTTGCGTCTTCGTCGATGTTAAGAAGCGGACTTTGACCGCAGCTGAAAAATTGCTGGTTATTTCTACTAATAAATGGAGGGTAAGCTGTTAAGTAAAGTCGAAATTGCAACCCGAATTTAGGGGCTCAGCTTCGCCAAGCCAAGGTTGGATCTTCCTGATAGAAACAGACTTCTCTTTTTTCTTGAATGAATGCTTACCTTTGTTGCGAATCACAACGTATATTATATGCGATCATCCATTTTAGCCATTCTTTTTGCAGCTACGGCACTGCAGTCTGTAGGCCAAGCAACCGTCGTTAAAGGTACAAACGTGCTAATGCCCTCCAAGTTGATGGTTAGGTACACGGTTGGCACCGAGCCCTGCAGCGCAACCTTGTCGAACGATAAGGCGCTGGATGTTGGCTGTTCTTTGTACTACAATCAGCCGGTTGCTGATGTCTTTAAGCTACTAGTTGACACGGTGCAGGCTTCAAAGATATCGGTTTTTGCCCCCTCTTATGGCGATAGCCCATACGGTGCTGGTTATAAGCAGGCATTATCGGCTGATGAGGTTATGCATAACCTTGGTCAGGAGATTTCTAAAGTGTATCACGATGATTCTACCGGAAACCACGAAGTGTCAGAATCCCTAAGGCCATACGATATTTCGGAGCTTAAAGGCCTCTTTTTTCTAGAGGAGTGGGCGTTAAGCGAAACACCATTTGAGTTTACTAAATGGGTTGTGGCGTATAGCCCTATTCGCAAATACCTAAAAGAAAATTCGGAAAGCTACTGCTACTCCATTCCTTTTGTGGTAGTTGATTCGCTGCAAAATGAGCAGGATATCGAGAAGTCTAATCGACGAATGCTCCTCACCAACCGGGTTAAGCATGAGTACCTCTTTAATTTGCCGAACTCTTTCTGGAGCAGGCAGGCGGAGTTTGATCAGTACAATAAGCTGACGGATGAGGAATCGACATTCTTGGTCGCTAGCAACGATGCACCTTTTCTTAGCAGGTATGGAGTAGAACACCTCCTCAACCTTCTTTTGGATAAGGCAATGAAAGATAATTATCCGGTTTACGATTTTGAAACCCAGCAGCGGCTTTCGGTTGATAGGATAAATGCCAATGTAGGCATTGGCATCGATACCGTACGCCTAATGAATTTTGATGGAACAATCTCGGTACTTACAAAGCAGCGCACCCTTGAACCTGGTGATTTTAAATCGGTTATATTCCACGAGGAGTGGTATGTCGATCCAGAAACGCTTCGGATGCAGAAAAAGGTTGTGGGACTAACTCCCGTTCGTTACTACTACGACGAGGAGGACACCGAGAAAAGCAAGCTAAAAAGAAAGGCTGTTTTTACAATTTACTTCGATAAGAATAAGAAGTTTTGATTGCGGTTTATTGACCGCTCGCTAGTAAAGATGTGGTGCAACCAAAGAACTGCCTTTTGCGCCTGATTTAAAAGCATTTTAGCACATAAAATAAGCAAAGGCCCTTAGTCGTTCTAAGGGCCTTTGGTATGTAAGTATCCTATCGATTAATGCTTGGGCTTGTACCTGCCAACCTCTATTCGAGGCTTGCTGCTCGATGCCGTACAGCAACCTGCTGCACCACAAAACGAGATGTTGAAGATTGCCTGTAGCAGGAACAGTCCGGCAATCGCGTACGAAGTGGCATCGCTAAGGTAGATGCCGTACCCCAAGCTTGCCAATCCGATGACAAGGTATAGTATTCGGGTAAAATGCCAACCCGATAGCAGGCGCATAAGTTGTTCTTTCATTATTCCGCAATTTCTACGCTAAAGATATCTTTAAACGCCTGCTTAAAGGAGCTCTTAGGGAGTGCCCCTGTTGACATCTGTGGTTGACCCTCTACGGGTATAAAGAGGATGGAGGGGATGCTTCGGATGCCAAATATGCCGGCAAGCTCCTGCTGGGCTTCGGTATCAACCTTGTAGAAGTCGATCTTGCCGTTGTACTCGGTGCTTAGCTCCTCGATTACTGGGGCAACCATGCGGCAGGGTGCGCACCAATCGGCGTAGAAGTCGATTACTGCTGGACGCTCGCCCTTGAATTTCCACTCTTGCGATTCATCGTAGTTAAAGACCATGTCTTTAAAATCTTGGCTGGTGATGTTCTTTGCCATATTCTGCTTTTTTTAATTGTCGTTTTTAATACTTGGCTACAGGTACAAATATAGAGCCAGCAGAAGATGTTTTCAGGAATCTGGGGTTGACATGCATCAGCTTTTGGAGTGATATTTATTGGGGAATCGCCCTCTATCTTTGTTATGTCAGCATGGGTAAGCATATGCGTAGGGAGGTATCTTTATACCTAACGCTTTAATCCTTAATAAAGAAAAACTCCTGATTTTGATAGATAGCAATGAGAGTAACAGTAGATTGCTGCTTCCTGGTACCTAATATATAATGAAAAGAGGAAGATATATTTCCGTTCATTTTGGTGTGTGTCAGCATCTCGACATCCCTATGCAGAAGTTTATTATGGAGCGGAAGATTGAATGGGGAGAAGTTTTGAATATGCGAAAAGGGAGCCTACTGTAGTTAGACTCCCTTTCAATTCAATTTGCTGGGGCTTACCGATGGGTAACCCCGATGCCAGGTTGGTTGTTTAGCGTTACCTTGCCATCGACTACCGACACGCCATCGAAGGCATCGTTGCTGATGAGTAGCGCGCCATCCAAATCGGCAAAGTTGGTGACAATGCTAAGGTGGGCAGCAGCCGATATGGCGCAGGAGGTTTCGGTCATGCAGCCAATCATCGTTTTCATGCCTGTGGCTTTGGCAAAGTTAATCATGCGCTGAGCCTCGCGAAGCCCTGTGCATTTCATAAGCTTAACGTTTACGCCGGAGTAGGCACCTTGGTATTTTACCAAATCGCTTAGGCGTTTTATTCCCTCGTCGGCAATAATAGGCAGCGGGCTATGCTGGGTTAGCCAGGCAATATCCTCGACCTGCTCTTTGGGCATTGGCTGCTCGATGAGCAGGGCTCCGTTCTCCTTAAGCCAATGTGCCATTTCCAGCGCTTTGTTTCTATCGTGCCATCCTTGGTTGGCATCAACGTAAAGGGGCTTATCGGTAACCGAACGTATGGCTTGCACCATTTCAGTATCGTTGTCGCGTCCTAGCTTAACCTTGAGGATTTTGTAGGGTGCGGCTTCGTGGGTCTTCTCTATAACAACTTCGCGGCTGTCTATCCCTATGGTGTAGGATGTAAATGGCGACTGTTGTGGGTTGTATCCCCATAGGCGGTAAAGTGGTTGTCCAAGTAGCTTACCGACGAGATCGTGAAGGGCAATATCTACCGATGCTTTTGCGGCGGTGTTGTCAGGCTCTATGGCGTCAACGTAGGTTAGGATGTCGTCGAGGCAAAAGGGATCGTTGAATTGTTCGAGATTTACCTTCGATAAGAACCGCATTACGGACTGCGTATCCTCTCCTAAGTATGGAGGCATGGAGGCTTCGCCGTATCCTGAGTAACCTTCGTGGATTATTTGAGTTAGAACAACGGGTGTTGTACTTCTCGAATTGGCAGCAACTGTAAATACATGCCTCAACTCAAGGGTGTAAGGGGTAAATGAAAACTTCATTATGTGCTTCAAATAAGATGGTTAAAATGGTGTGTGAGTGTTGTCGTAGCATCAACGAGCGCTTTTGCTCGCCTGCTTCATTAAAGCATTAAAAGTAGAGAAAATACCCTGAAATGAATCTTTTTTACTGTTAGAAGCAGCGGGGAAGGTTTGCAGATGCTCTATTGTGCTAATTCACAGATGGGTTATGTTCTCAATAAAACTAGGGTGAAATAAATAGTTGAAATGGTTAATTTATACTGTATTTTTTACTATTATTAACAGACTAAAATGTGCATTACTTTACTTAAAACTTTTAGGAATGGTAATGGGAGGATTAAGAAATTATGTTGCGCTAAATTTCCTGATGCTTATTGCTTTACTGGCATATATCCCTGATTCTTGGGCTTTGCCTCGTAAGCAGAAGGTGCTTGTAATTCATTCGTACCATCAAGGATTAAACTGGACCGACAGCATTACGGCGGGCATCCAATCCGTTTTGTCGCGGCAAAAGAACGTGGAGATCCATTTCGAGTACCTCGACACTAAGCGGAACTACCACCCCGAGTACATGAAAGAGCTGCTGGCGCTTTACAAGCGTAAGCTCTACAATATTCCGTTTAAGGTTATCATTGTTTCTGATGATAATGCGTTCGACTTTATCCGGCAGTTCAGGGATGTTTACTATCCCAACATTCCTGTAGTTTTTTGTGGGGTGAACCAGTACCGTCCAGATCTCCTTGCTGGGATGAAGGGCATTACTGGGGTTTCGGAGGAGAACGATTTCCAGCATACGATAGAGCTAATGCTTCGGCTGCATTCGAACCTCGACACCGTTTTTGTTGTCGACGACCACCAGCAGCCGATGTCTAGTATTAATAAGAGGAAAATAGATGAAGCTAGGCGCATTCTAAAAACAAGCGTCAAATTCGTATTCTTGAAGAATGTCAAGTTGGGCGAAATGCTTAACGAGGTGGCTTCGCTTAAGGGGCGGAAGGCGATTCTTCTGAATAACTATACGAAGGATAAGGACGGCAATTACATATCGTTCGACGAAAACATGCAGCTTATTCGCGAACGAGCGAAAGTTCCAATCTACTCTACATGGAACTTTTACCTTGGAGAAGGTATTGTAGGAGGGATGCTTACCAGTGGCTATAAGCAAGGACAGCTTTCTGCTCAGCTGGCGCTAAAGATACTAATGGGGAGTAAGGCTGATAGCTTGCCCGTAATTCGTACAGGCTATAATGCATACGAGTTTGACTACAATCAGCTCAACCGATTTGGAATAGACCTTTCCATGCTTCCTCCAGGAAGCCTTATTGTAAATAAGCCTCCAACATTTTTCGAGCATCACCGCGTTGCAATTTTCGTATCAATCGTGTCAATACTGCTTATTATTAACACGATTATTATTAGCTATCTGAAGAGGAAGAGACGAGAGCGAAAACTAATTCAGCAAAACGAGGAGCTGGAAAGGCGAGTCCTTCAGCGAACGCTTGAAGTGCAAAAAACAAACGAGGTTTTAGAGGCGCAGAAAGGACAGATGCTGCTTCAAAACATGGAGTTAGAGAAGCATAGGCACCATCTTTTGGAGTTGGTGGAGGAGAGAACCAATAACCTCGAGCATGCTCATGCAATGCTCCATAACAGCCATCAAAGGCTCACTAATATTCTTGATGCCAGCTCTGAAGGCTTTTGGGAGTATAATCTTGAAACGCAGGATTTGCACTTTAGCAGCAAGATCTGGGATGCATTGGGGTATAGGTCTAACGAGTATGTTAATTCCCTTGAGTTTATTGATTCGTTGATTCACCCCGACGATCTTATTCGGGTAAAGCAGTCTATTGACGATTGTATTTGCGGAAAGAAAGTTTTCTACAAGGAGGAAAATCGGATACGCGCTAAGGATGGACATTATCTCTGGTTGTTATCAAGGGGGAAGATAATAGAGAATGGGAGCGATGGCTCACGCTACTTTGTGGGCACACATGTTGATATTACGCAGCAGAAAATTGCCGAGCAGCAGCTGCTCGAAGATGAGCGCGTGCTGCGCGCTAGCGAGTTAAGGTGGCGATCGTTGTTCGAGCAGACCGAAGCGGCTATTCTTCTATTAAATGATAATGCAGAAATCCTCGATTGTAATCCTTCTGCAAAGATTTTACTAAATCTTAATGATGACGTTGAAAATAAGCATTTTGAAGACTTTGTTCCTTCGATAAAACAGCTGTTGTTATTTAATCAAGATGTAAGAAAGGATGCTTTGTTTCCTGATAAATCAGAGAGTACGCTTTCTCTTCTTGATGGAACAGTGATGCCGGTTGAGGTTGCCATCAGCAATATTACCATAGAGGATAAGCAGGTAAAGATGGTTCTTCTGCGGGATATCACAGAGCGTAAAGTTGCCGAACGCGAAGTGCTCAATGCTGTAATCGATGCTGAAGAACGCGAGCGGCAAAGGTTTTCTAAAGATCTGCATGACTCAATAGGTCCGCTTCTATCAGCGCTGAATCTGTACATTACCGCGTTGAGCAAAGATGGCAGCAAAGAGCGTCATGAGCAGGCTTATGCTTTGGCCAAGGAAACGTTGAACGAGACCATCAAAAGCATCAGGGAGGTGTCTAACAACCTAAGTCCGCAAAGTCTTACCGATTTTGGATTGCAAGTAGCGCTGAGAAGTTTTGTTCAGCGTTTACGAATGGACGACTCGCTCAACATTAATCTTGATTTGGAATTGGGCTCTAACCGCTATTCTATTCCCATAGAGGTTGGGCTTTACCGTGTTGTAACCGAATTGATAAACAACACGCTAAAGCATGCGCATGCAACCGAAATTATTGTCAAGATTTTAGAATTAAATGGAAGCATAAAGTTGGATTACTCTGATAATGGAGTAGGCTTCTCCTTAACCGATGTATCTCGAAAGGGAGGTCATGGCTTGTCGAATATATCGAGTCGGATCCGATCGATTAATGGACTGGTGAGGCTTTGGTCTCGAGAAGGTAAGGGAATGAGGGTAACACTTGAAGTACCAATTAAGTATACTAGCTGACATTGATATGCTATAAATATCAGCATAAAATAAAAAGCATTATTGGACAAGGACTATGGAACGTATTAGAGTTATTTTAGTTGACGACCACACTCTGTTTCGAAAAGGGCTTAAAATGCTACTTGATGAGTCGGATGGGATTGAAGTTGTCTGTGAGGCATCGTCTGGGGTGGAGTTTTTGAAGGTTTTGGAGAATCTGCAACCAGACGTTGTGCTAATGGACATAAATATGCCCGAAATGAATGGAATGGAGGCAACTCAGATTGCCTTAAAGCAGCATCCTTCGCTACCAATACTAATGCTGTCGATGCATGGCGAGGAAGAGTACTTCGAAAAAATGGTTGATGCTGGCGTTAAGGGATTCCTGCTTAAGAATTCGGAAGTAGACGAGGTGGTAAAAGCCATTAATACGGTCTTTAGGGGAGGTAGCTACTTTTCGCAAGAGCTTCTTCTGGGCGTTATCTCATGCAGAAATAAAAAGCATGATGACGAAAAGGAGCTTACCATAACCGATCGCGAATTGGAGGTGCTTAAGCTTATTTGTTTGGGTTATTCGAATTCCGATATTGCGGATAAGCTTTTTATTAGTCATCGTACTGTCGATCGGCACCGATCTAACCTTCTCGAGAAGACAAACAGTAGAAATTCAGCTGCCCTAGTTATGTATGCTATTAAGCATAAGTTGGTTGATGTGAGTTGAGTCTGGTGTTGTGGCGTAAAACACCCATTTTAAATGGGTGTTTTGGCTGTTTTAAATGAGCTTTTACTCCATTTTATTTGCGTTGAGAACGATGTTATTTTGCTCTTGAAATAACAGGTGAGTTTTAAGGTCAAATCTCAACGCAATGATTGCTTGCATTATTTCTTGGTTATCTATTTTGTTGGAGGCTGAACGAAAACAGAGTAGGTGAAGATTTTGGGGGTACTGTAGGTTCTACTTGTACTTTAAAACATTTGATCTATTCGAAAATCTCACGTAGGGTATTTCTATTTGCATTATCTCTTTTGATCCTGTTGAGTTTGCAGGAAATGCTTTTAGACCGTGTTTATCTGAATTTTGGTTTGACAACGTTCATATTGGCTGTTGGAAGTTTTTATTTTTCGTTTTCTAGTAGGCATTATATCTCGGAGTTATCGTAGAACGGTTTTAATTGGTTTGAGCGGTAACTCGGAGAAGTGCCTAACGCTTAAGGGAGGATTATTTCAGAGGGAATTCAAGTTTTTGCTAATAGATTGAAGAGTCTCGAAAGAGCTTCACTATAATTTTAGCAACATAATTTTATTACAATCTGACTGGTGCTGATGTCAATGCAGGTTGTTCATTTTAAATCATCAAAAAGGCTCCACAATAGTCTCTGACTTAATGGAGGGTGTTGGGAGCCTTTTATTCCTTTTTTGAGGAGATCGGGAAAGGATTGTAAAATAGGAATTTGGGAATTCAATATATAGTGTTTTAGTATTTTCAGTTATATCAAGGCAAATTGGTTGAAGAGTATTAAGCGACCTTGATGAAAATGAATGATAAGCCGTTCTCCTTAAAGAGAGCGGCTTATTGTTTTCTATCCATGTCGCGAAATTTCTTCTAGCGCCTCATGTTTTAGTATGGTTATGTTTTTATCGTCGAGTGCAACGATTTTATCCTTTTCGAATGATTTGAGGATTTTTACGGCATTCTCAGTTGAGATGCCTGCAAATTCAGCGATATCCTTACGGGTAAGTAGCCCAAATACTTCAATGTTTTCCACTCTTATGCTGTTTAGGTAGAGTAGCGTTTCTGCCATTCTTCCGTTCATCTGCTTGTACATCAAGGTTCGTATGGTGTCGAAAAGAATGGAGTTTTGTCCGCAGTATCGCTTTATGATGTTAACGGCAAATTCTCCGTTGCTCCGAGAAACCTTCATGATGCTGCTGTTCTCAATAAGAAATGCCTGAACATCGGTTAGGGCAACCGTAGAGTAGCTGTAGGTATTTTTGGTAAATACTGATGATAAGCCCACAAACTCACCGGGTGTAACCATTCTTAGGCTGTAACTTTTTGTTCCATCCCCTTCGATGTGCTGCTTGGCAATGCCGCTTACAATAAATAGGACGTAGGTGGCAAATGCTCCTTGCTTGGTAAGGTTTTCTCCTTTGCGAAAGAGTACCTGCGTTTTGCTGCTTCTGATTAGTTCAACCTCCTCTGTATTTAGCTTCTGAAAACAGGGGGCTTGTATGTTGCAAACGTATTCGCTATCATTTTCTAGGATAGTTTTCATGACATGCTGCTTTTGTCCTGTAAAGGTAGAATAAATCAGTAAAATGGTTGATAAAGATCAGTTCGTACATTGGCATATGCGAGTTTTTGCTTGTTGATTGGGGGATGGCATTCTTGTATCTTTGTTATACGATCGCCTTTTGAGGTTGTGAGTTGTAAATTGTTAGTTCTAAATGTAAGGCCATATTTATTAGGTGTGACAATGAAGGAGAATTTTAGTTCTATAATTCAATCAGACAGGCCAGTGCTGGTCGACTTTTTTGCTGAATGGTGTAGCCCTTGCAAGATGCAGGCTCCCATTCTTAAGGAGGTTGCTGCCGAAATGGGTGATGCAGTTCGCATCATTAAAATTGATGTAGACAAAAATCCGCAGGTGGCTGCTGATTATCAAGTTCGGGGCGTTCCAACATTAATGATATTTAGAGAAGGCAAGGTGCTGTGGCGTCAATCTGGCGTGCAGTCTAAACCGCAACTCGTATCAATATTAAGTAACTATAGGTAGCTTATGAACTATGCATTTCAGACAACCGTAAATGCCTCATTCGATAGAACTGTGCAGCTTGCAGTTGAGGCATTAGAATCCGAAGGCTTTGGTATAGTATCACAACTGGATCTGGATAAGAAGTTTAAGAATGTTTTGGGAAAGGAGTTTAAGCGTTACACCATCTTGGGCGCTTGTATGCCTTCGTATGCCTATCAGGCAGTATCTGAAGAAGAACTAATTGGGCTCCTCCTTCCTTGTAATTTGGTAGTTATCGAGAGGGATGACGAATCTACACTAGTTGCTTCCATTAATCCGGAGGTTACGATGCAATCGGTCCAAAATTCTACGCTTATTCCTCTTGCTGCCGATGTTGCTGCTAAGCTGCAAAAGGTGATAAGTGTTTTAGGTCGCACTTAATAGCGATTCTAATAGAGAAAAGGCTGATTCAATTTATGAATCAGCCTTTTTTCTTAGTCTTTTTTCTCGGCTTCCGCTTTTCTAATCTTAGAGTGCTTAATGCCGTAGGTGAAGTATATAATAAAACCTAATCCCATCCACACAAATAAACGAATCCAAGTAACAACAGGTAGCGATAGCATCATGGAAACGCATACCAAAATCCCCAAAATGGGAACAAGCGGAACAAGTGGTGTTCTGAATGTTCGAGGGGCATCTGGCATTCTTTTGCGCATTATGATGATACCAATGGAAACAAGAACAAAGGCAAACAGCGTACCTATACTTACCATGTGGCCGAGGTCTGATATGTTGACAAATCCTGCCAGTAGGCTGGTAAATACTGCAAAAAACAGATTGTTCTTGTATGGCGTATGGAACTTAGGATGTACTGATGAAAATACCTTTGGAAGAAGCCCATCCTTTGACATTGAGTAGAAGATACGCGATTGTCCGAGGAGCATTACCAGCATTACCGATGTAAAACCTGCTAGTATGGCGAAAATGATTGTTTGCTGTAACCAAGCGTATGGTGTATTGGCAATGGCTACGGCAACAGGTGCCGCGCTTCCCTTAAAGTCGGTATAGTTGGCCAACCCTGTCATTACGTAAGCGAAGACTATGTAGAGAATGGTGCTTATTATTAGTGAGCCAAGAATACCAATTGGCATATCCTTTTTCGGGTTTTTACTTTCCTGTGCGGCTGTCGAAACGGCATCGAAGCCTATGTATGCAAAGAAGACAACTGCCGCACCTCTAAGTATACCTGACCATCCAAAGTGTCCCCACTCTCCGGTGTTTTGTGGAATGTATGGGTGGTAGTTTTCGGGATTGATGTAGTTCCAGCCAACTGCAATGAATACGAGTACAACGGCTACCTTAAGGGCTACCAGCAGTGCATTCATAAAGGCAGACTCCTTCGTCCCCTTAATAAGCAGGAGCGATAGCGCGAAGACAATAAAAATGGCTGGGAGGTTAATGATTCCCGATATAACCGTTCCATCTGCCAGCGTCATCGAATCGACAGGTGCATGGCTGATCTCATAGGGGAAGTTAATGCCAATGTTGCTGAGAAATTTAACAAGGTAGGACGACCAGCTAACCGATACTGTAGCTGCACCTAGCGCGTATTCGAGCACCAAGTCCCAGCCAATTATCCAAGCGACGACTTCTCCCATGGTAGCATAGGAGTACGTATAGGCGCTACCTGCAACAGGAATCATCGACGCGAATTCGGCATAGCAGAGTGCGGCAAAGGTACATCCCACAGCAGCAATAATAAACGAAATGGTTACTGCTGGTCCCGCATTTTCCGCTGCTGCAATACCCGTTAAGGAGAATAAGCCAGCACCGATAATAGCACCAATACCCAACGCAACAAGATTAAAACCGTTGAGCGTACGTTTGAGGGCGTGATCGCCACTTTCTTCCGATTCCTTTAGTAGGATGGAAAGGGGTTTTGTAAATTTCATAAGCTAGGATATCAATATTGGGTTAGTGCAATTTATTAAATCTAGGGCGATTAATTACAATAGGTTGTAATGTAGATTCTGAGAGAATGAGTGAAAAATTCTTTTATGGGTATATTTTATTCTTTTTTGAAATGTTTTGCTGCCAATTTGTAGCATGCTTATGTTAAAAGTCTCTTACAACCTTTTGAATTGTAATCCTGTTAAAGATGATTAATGTTCGAAAAACATGTGATTTGTATGACTAAAGCTTGTGTGGTGGGAGTGTTTCTTTTCGAATTTCGAGAACAGGTGATGCCGCCTATCGCCTGAAATATATGTGAATAGTCGAACTTGATGGACGTTTATACCCGTTACTGCTATTGCGGTTATAAATCATTAATGTAACGTATTCCTGAATCGGGCGTCTTAAAGGTGAATTCGGTTTAAACGATGAAGGAGCCTAAAAGGCAAATTCTGGGTTTAAGGTGTAAGCGAGTAACAACTAATAAATGTAAGGTCATGAGTGCGATTATTACTTTCTCGGTTTTAGCCTTAATGCTCGTGTCGATAATCGTTAAGGCAAAGGTGCTTATAAACGAAGCAAAGGGTATGAAGCGTAAGCAGAATCTTGTATAGGAGCCGTAGATCTAGGGTTTTGTTGTAGGTGTCTTTTCCTGTCGGAGTCTTTGTTGCTATAGCCGCAGGTTGCCTTACAGACAATCCTATCGTATTCTTAGATAAAGAGGCGAGAAGTACGTTTTTACCTTGAAATTACTGTTAATTATCGGATGGTTTCGATTCTGTGGAGGTTTGTTGCATTACAAATTGTTATCAAATTAAAGTGTTGAGGTGAAAATTATTACAGCGCATTTTTTCAGGTTTTGATTATTGTTAAGTACGATTTTGGCATTATTAAAGATTATTAATCCATTGAAACTGTGGTTTGAGATTGAAATAAAACCTGTTTCTTTGCATTGCAATGTAAAACTAAAAGCGTTGCAAAATCTACCGAAATGTTACTTTCTAGTGTAAAAAGGGAATGTTTCTAGTTTGGGTTTACAAGCGATAAATTTTTAAGGGGAAATGCTATGAGAAAGGTTGTTTTTTTAGTTTCTGCAATTGTTATGCTTTTAGGCTATTCGGCTAGTGCAAGCAGCAACGTACTTGAAGGCCAATTAGTCCGTCAAACATTGTTGGAAAACGACGTTAAAGCCTTAATGTCAACTAGCGAAGAAGGCCAATCATTACCTCTTCGTATCGTTTACCAAAGCGAAGCACAGAATACCATGCAGGTTTTCGATCCAACCCAAGAAAATTTGGTTATCGTAAAAGACGTAAAAGTTGAAGTTATTGACGATATGCTAACAGCAACCGTTCAACTTAACGTGAATGGAAAGCAAGGCGTAAGCCGGGTGTTCGTTAAGAGCAACGTAAAGGCTCCTTGGACGCTTTCCGCTTTATAGATTTGGGAATACAAGTTTCCTCAGCAGTATTGTTGGGAGAGGCCTATTCATAATAGATTTGTTTGTAGTAGTTTGTAGGGTAGGGACCTCGGGAGAGGTCCCTATTCTTTTATACCCTATCCACCTCCTTCTACATTTGCGCTATGGCCGCACTCTACTCGGCCTGCATGATGCTTGCGCTCATCTCCCGTTTTCCTTTAGCTCCCGCTACCGTCCCATTTCTCCCTTCTCGTAAGCTTTACTTTTTGTTTTTCGAAGTGAACCTTTCTGACTGATTTAAACTCGATTACGGTTAAAGTGTAGGGATTCGGATGTCCGTAAGCGCTATTTAATGGATCGCTGCTGTACGATCATGCCGAAGGGCTGTTTCTTTGCGCCACTCGATACTTCGAGGTAAAGATTGAAATCAACCCACCCGAAATTGTATAGAATGAACGTACTCCTTAGGCTCGCTGCTGCACTTTTCGCGATCGCCTTCTGCTCCAGCTGCGACATGATCGAATACCATCCCTACGATGTCTCGCTCTGCCGAAAATACTCCAGCATCAACAGCAAGAACATCCAACGAATCGTAGCTTCAGCAGCCGCCAGCTCCGACGACACCATCCGGTTCGCCTTAATGGGCGATACTCAACGCTCGTACGACGAAACCAACGCCTTCGTAAGGGCAATCAACAGGCGCAGCGGCATCGACTTTGTCGTGCACGGCGGCGATATCGCCGACTTCGGCATGACCAAGGAGTACGTATGGATGCACGACATCCTGAAAAAGCTCAAGGTGCCCTACGTTGCCGTCATTGGCAACCACGACATCCTCGGCCATGGTAAGGAGGTGTACCGCTCCATCTACGGCGACTACAACTTCTCCTTTGTCTTCAAGCAAACCAAGTTCCTCTTCCTCAATACCAACGCGCTGGAGTTCGACTACTCCACGCCAATCCCCGACTACGGCTTCATCCTCAAGGAACTCGGCCGTACCGACCAGAGCTACGCCTACACCATCCCCGTAATGCACGTCGAGCCCTTCGACCTGGAGTTCAACAACAACACCGCTAGCTACTTCGAGAGCCTGCTGCTGAAGTTCCCCAACCCGCTATTCTGCCTTCACGCCCACGCCCATTCGCTGATGAAGTCCGACTTCTTCAACGACGGCCTCATCTACTACGGCTGCGACGATATCCAAGACCGCAGCTACATGCTCTTCACCCTCGTCAGGGGGACTTACACCTACGAGGTCGTTCATTTCTAATCCAACCGTACCATGCGAAAAATTCTACTAACCATCGTTACGCTAGCGGTAGGCCTGTCGGCCGCCGGACAAATCGACAAGGACCTCAAGCAGGAGTACGTTTCGGCCTGGAGCAAGCTCATCCCAACCCACCTAAAGCTGCAGTACGCTGGCGATATGGGCACCCTCTCCGCGGGGCCTGGCTGGGATTACGGCAGCCACCGCACCTGGGAGACCAACCTCTTCGTGGGCTTCCTCCGCTCAACCAGCCAAAGCCCCACCCACCTCACCGTCACCCTGAAGCAGGCCTACAAGCCCTTCCACCTCAGCCTCGGCCAGCGCTGCAGCATCGAGCCCATCACCGGCGGCATCTACATGACCAAGCTCTTCGGGCAGTACTTCTGGGAGAAGCTGCCCGACCGCTATCCCAACGGCTACTACTTCTGGGCGCTCAACACCCGTTTCAACGTATTTCTCGGGCAAAGCGTAACCTATAGGTTCTCGAAGTACCTCGATGGCGACTCCTTCTCCCTCTTCTACGAGTTCAACACCAACGACCTCTACATCATCTCCGCCGTCAAGAACCGCTACCTCGGGCTCCGCGACATCATCAACCTCTCCTTTGGCGCCAAGTTCACCTTCCTCTAGCCCGAAGGGGGAGGAGCTGGGGATTTCGCTTTTACAATCAAAAAAAAACGATTATTAGAAGAATTACCAACCAACGGCGGACAGGCTTACTGGTGCAGAATAACGTACCCCGTAAATACCATGGCGCAGCCATACCAGACTGGCACGAATTCTGTTCGAGTGAGCGGAGCTGCTACTACGCCAATTAGCGCAACAGCGATGAAAGGACTAGAAGCAATCATTTGAGATGGTGACATCCCACCGCGACCGAGCGAGTTAATTTGTGCCAAGGGTTTTTGGTCCTTTTTGCCCTACAAAAAGGACAGATAAGAAGTTGAAATTCTCTTTATTGAGTTCTAGCCTCTGCTAAATACGGTGTCTGTATTTTTTTAAGCGAAACGAGTATGAATGCAGTAATTCACCAAAAAGTTGATGAACGACTGCGATGCGAGTTGCATGTGACCATTAAAAAGACAATTACTTTCACATGAATTTCTTCGGGGATCTTCCTGCCTACCCTAGCATCCCCTCTATTTTTCTACCGGCGCTTGCTCGTTTTAGCTCTAATTTATACCTTTAGCCCAAGCACGTAAGTCGCACACCCAATAAAACCTAACCTGTATGGCCAGCACCTCCGAAACCGGGCACGCCAAAAACGTCGACAACCTAGGCCTGCTCAACGTCCACATCGCCAGCTATGGCGCCAAGTACAACCCCAGCAACCCCGCCATTGCCTATTCCGCCCTCGTACAGCTCGAGGCCGACGCCCGCCAAGCCGTCGACGGCGTTAGCCTAGCCGTAGCCCGCTTTCAGCATGCCGCCGCCAGCCGCGATGCCGCCTTTCGCGAGCTACTCCCCACCACCACCCGCGCCATCAACACCCTGAAGGCCTCCACCACCTCCAGCCATACCGTTGCCAACGCCAAAACCATCGTGCGCCGCCTCCGGGGCAAGCGCGCCAAACCCATAGCCACCAAGGCTGCCGATGCCGCCATCCCCGATACCCCTCAACCCCAGCATCACTCCGTATCGCACCTCAGCTTCAGCAGCCGGGCCGACAGCTTCGACGAGCTTATCTCCCTGCTCGCCTCCATCCCCGAGTACAGCCCCAACGAGCAGGCCCTTACGCTGGACGCCCTCCGCGCCATTCTCCAACGGCTGCGCAGCAGCATCGATGCCTGCAACAGCGCCGCCGCCTACCTCTCCGCCGCCCGCAGCACCCGCAACCGGCTGCTCTACGATCCCAGCACCGGCGTGCTCGCCGCCGCCAAGGCTGCCAAAGCCTACATTCGCGCCCTGTTCGGAGGCACCAGCCCCGAGTTCAAGGAGGCAAGCAAGGTGAAGTTTAAGCTGCTCCTTCGTTAACCCCCAGCATTAGCCCGCATTCTTCCCTCTTTGAGGGGCTGATGACGGCCAATGCTCCTCGATTCCTCGGCAGCGCCCGCTGTAGGAGCCTCTTCAGCCAAGGAAATGCCTTTTCCCCCTTATGGTGTAAGCCTCTGCATTAAGGTAATCGCTGTATGCTTTGGGATAGTAGCCATTAGCATTTAGATAATAGGCTTATGCATTTGGATAATGAAGACTTGCTTTTAGATAATAGGCTTATGCATTTAGATAATGAAGACCTGCTTGGGGATAATAGCTTTATGCATTTGGATAATGAAGATCAGCTCTGGGATAATAGCCTTATGCATTTGGATAATGAAGGGCTGCTTCGGGATAATAGACTTTTGCATTTAGATAATAGAGACCTGCTTGGGGATAATTGCTTTATGTATTTAGATAATGAAGACTTGCTCTGAGATAATAGCTTTATGCATTTAGATAATAAAGACCTGCTATAGGATAATAACCTTATGCATTTAGATAATGAAGATATGCTTTAGGATAAAGAGCTTCCGCTCTCCGCTATTATCTTACCCTGCCTCTACCTATTTCAGCATGGTGGAGTAGGGGATCGGCCGTGCACTCATATATTGGGGGTTGCTTCTTTGTGCACGCTATCTTCCCGTGCAATTTTGCTTATGTTCTCTTGCCAACGCCAGCCTTGCTGTCAGAGGCTGCATTTGCCAGCTGTACCCTGCCAAAACGGTTAAGGGAGCGGCAATGCTTTACCGCTCCCTTAACCGTTGTTCTGTTGCGCATGGCACCTGCCGCTAGCGCTTTTTCAGCTCCTTGTCGATGTACACCAGCCCACCGCCGTCGCCAACCCGCTTCAGCTTGTCGATAATGGCTTGAGCGTTCTTCTCCTCCTCAACCTGCTCGTCAACGTACCACCTTAGAAGGTTTTGGGTTGCGTAGTCCTTCTCCAGAACGGCAATGTCCATTAGGTTGTGGATAAGGCTGGTCACCTTTAGCTCGTGCGCTAGTGCCTCTTCGAATGCGTCAAGCGGAGTTGCCCACGTTTGCGGAACCTCCTTAATGGCGTGAAGCCTAACCGTCCCCGACCTGTCGTTAATGTAGTCGAGGAACTTCAGCGCGTGCTCCGTCTCCTCCTTGTACTGCACCCTAAACCAGTGGGCAAACCCCTCAAACCCCTTATTCTCGAAATCGGCCGACATGGAAAGGTAAAGGAATGCCGACCAAAGTTCGGCATTGATTTGGTCGTTCAACGCATCTAACATTTTGCTGCTTATCATAGTCGTAGAGTTTAATAGTAATACTACGTTTAACTCGCCTAAATGTTTATAAGAGCCGCTAGTAAGTCGATGAAGCACCTTCGTTGCCCAATTCAGATAGGTTGAAGCGATGTTGCGATATTTGTTCACAGCCTCTAGCGCGCAAAAGAAAAAGGGAAGATTCCCATCTTCCCTTTACCAATTAAACAAACTGCTACAAAATTATATCAAACCAGTATTCATATTTATCCTTTCCTAAATCGGTTGATGCCGCTAGAGGTCTTCGAGCACTGCAAACTCGAACGATGCCTCCTCTTCCACATTAATAAGCCCGTATATCCATTGGGGTTCAAGCCTAGGTATAAGCTTCGAAAGGTTTGCCTGAAGATTGCCCAAGCCTAGCTGGCAATTCTTTTCGGCTATAGCCTCCATTATTCTTGACGTTGTCGAATTGTTGCTCATCATCTCGTTGTCTGTAGTTAGTTGTACGTAAGCCTTTTTGTTTGCCGATTTTGCATCTCGGGTTTGGCAAAAGTATCTGGAAAAACGAATCAGCCAAAATAAAAATGTTAAATCAACCTTTTGCTAATCAATTTATTGTGTAGGGCGTTTTGATGTTTTAATATGAAGGCAATACTTAGGTTAACATAATGAATTGTAATGTAATGTTGCCGATTGTACCTGTAATCTTCACTTTTATAACGATTTGTATCGATATGTTTACGATTTAAAGCTACTCCTGATGAAGCCTGCGCTAGGGTTTTACGGATAATGGACCTTGGCGTTAAATGTTTGTTGTGGCTGCTTAAGCTATTGGAGAAGGCGAATTGATTGGATGGGTGAATGAGTTTGCTGCCAATTTCCTTTTCCTATAAGATGAGTAGATAAATTGGTTAATTTAGAGGCTTTCATTAGAAATAAGCAATGCGTATACTCCATACATCCGACTGGCATTTGGGAAAGCGCCTCGACGACTTCTCTCGCTTGGACGAGCAGCGTGAGGTGCTTGACGAGATTGTAGAAATAGCCAACGAGCAAGACGTTGATGCCGTGCTCATAGCAGGCGACCTGTTTGATACCTACAATCCCCCTACCGAAGCGGTTGATCTCTTCTACCGATGCTTAAAGAGGCTAACCAATAACGGTACCCGCCCTGTTATTGCCATTGCTGGTAATCACGATTCGCCCGATCGCATTGAGTCTCCCGATCCTTTGGCGCGCGAATGCGGCATTGTTTTTATCGGATATCCCAATACGGTTATTCCACTCTTCGAATTGGAGTCGGGATTTAAGGTGCTGCAGTCGGCAGAGGGATTTGTTGAGCTGCAGCTGCCCCGATGCAACGAGCCTCTTCGAATACTGCATACCGCTTACGCCAATGAGTTTCGGATGAAGACATATCTTGGAACGGAAAACAACGAGCAGCAGCTGCGCGATATGCTAGCCACAAGATGGGAGAATCAGGTAGCTGGCTATTGCGATAGTCTGGGATGCAATATTCTTGTAAGCCATCTCTTTTTTATAAAGGAGGGGGCGGATTTACCCGAAGAACCAGAGGATGAAAAGCCAATCCTGCACGTTGGAGGTGCGCAAGCCATCTTTACAGGAAACGTTCCAGAAGGAGTTCATTACGTTGCTCTTGGGCATCTACATCGCAAGCAGATTGTTGATAGCGCTCCTTGTCCGATTGTGTACTCTGGTAGCCCATTGTCATACTCCTTTGCAGAAGCTAATCAAGGCAAGTACGTAATGATAGCTGACATGGAGGTTGGGCGAAACGTTGCTGTTAAGGAGATTGCGCTGGCTAAGGGTAAACGATTGCTTCGTTACAGGGCTGATGGTGTTGAAAAGGCTATTGAGTGGTTAAGAGATAATCCAGATGCACTTGTGGAACTTACGCTTGTATCCGACACCTACATTACGGCGCAGGAGCGAAAACAGCTAATCGAGGTTCATCCTAATATAATAAGTATAATACCCGATATAAAATCGAAGGAGTTGATAGCTTCGGACAGGAGTACGGCTGATCTTAGCAAGAATACCGAAGAGCTTTTTCGGGACTACTTTATGAAGGAGAAGGGGCAAGAGCCTAGCGACTCGTTGATGAGCTTATTTAAGGAAATGTTGGCAGAGGAGGAAGCGTAATGATACCAGTAAGACTAACCCTAGAGGGATTATATTCCTACCAGAAAAGGCAAACCATCGACTTTACAAGGTTAACTGCCGCCAATATTTTCGGAATTTTTGGTCAGGTGGGTAGCGGGAAGTCGTCTATCTTGGAAGCGATCAGCTATGCGATATATGGCGATACCGAGAGGCTAAATAGCAAGGAGGGTAGGGGCTATAACATGATGAACTTGAAGTCGGATAGCCTGCTTATCGAATTTGAGTTCGTCTCTGGAATCAACCATAAGAGCTATTTGGTTATTGTTTCGGCTCGACGTAATTCTAAGCGGTTCGAAGATGTAAAGACGATTGAACGTAAGGCTTTTGTTGATGATGGTGGTGACTGGAAGCCTGTAGAGTTGTCATCTTTAGAGGAGGCAATTGGATTAAGCTACGCCAACTTTAAGCGTACTATCATCATACCTCAAGGACGGTTTCAGGAGTTTTTGCAGCTCGATAAGAAAGAGCGTACCAACATGATGAAGGAGCTCTTTAACCTCGAGAAGTACGATCTCTTTAGGAAGGCTGCCTCGTTGGATAAGCGCAATAACGATAAGCGTCAGTTCCTGGAAGGGCAGCTGTCGTCGTTAGGTGATGTTAGCGCTGAGCAGATTGACCAATTAAAGGAGCTGCTAAGCCAATATCAGGATCTTGCTAAGGCGCTATCTGCCGAACTCGAGCAAAAGCGTAAAGAACTCGAGGTGTGGAAGAGGCTAAAGGAGCTAAACATCAAAAAGGAAAAGCTACTTGCCGACAGAAAGGAGCTAGAGGTGAAGACTGCGGCAATTAGCCGCTTGGAAGATCAGCTAAGGGGGTACGAGTATTGCCTAGTTCACTTTAAAGGGTTGATGGAGCAGGAGCAACAGGCTCAAAAGAGCATCAATCTGCTAAATGAAGCGCTTCGAATCGAAAAGCTGTCGCTAAAGAAGACGCTAGATGAGCTTGCCGATAAGCAGCAACAGCAGGTAACCCTAAAAGCAGACTACGATCTGCGTGATCGGATTAATGCGGAGGCTGACGATCTCGACCGAATCGCAAAAGCAAAGGTGTTAATCGCTGAGATTGAGAACTTGAATGTTAGAATTGCCAAAGGCGAGGAGGTAATTAAGGCTAATGAGGCTAAGGTAAAGGAGCTAAAGGATATTCAGGAGAAGCAAAGTGGTAATCTGAAGAACCTAAAGCAGCAGCTACCTGATGTTGCCTTACTATCGAGGGTGCGAGAGTGGTATACCTATAATAAATTGTTGAGCGCCCAGCTTGTTGAGGCTAAACATGAGCATGAAGCGGCCTTAAATGAAAAGAAGAACGCGGAGGGTGAACTTGTTTTGCTGCTCGATGGAAAGGAACTTAGCGTAGGCTTGCCGGTTGTTTCACCTTCTCAGGCGCAGGAGAAGATTCGTGAGGAGGTTGTTCGGTTAACCGATATCGTTAGGCAAAAGGATAAGGAGCTACAGCATCTGCTGGTTCAGCAAAAGCTGGGGCAGTATGCCGATGAGCTTCAAAGCGGTGAGCCTTGCCCTCTATGTGGTTCTACCCATCATCCGCAAATACTCAATATCGCCAATGTTGCTGAGGCAATCAGCTTAACCCGCAAGCAAAAGGAGAATGCCCAAGCCAGTATTGACCAGTGCAACGTGCTAGATAGGAAACTGGTTGAACTTGGTGCAAAGCTTAAAGGAATAAATGAAAAATGTGGTAAGGCTACCGAACGGGTGGCCAAACTGGAGGCTGATCTTAAGCAGCATCAGGATAAGTTTGAGTGGGAAGCGTATAAAACCGAGGAGTCTTTAAGTAAAGCCTTTGCCGTAGCCGATAAGCTGGGAAAGGATATCAAGGCGCTGGAAGACGCAATAGAAAAGGCATCGAACGATCTTCAAGAAGAGGAGAAGAATAACGAAAAGTACCGAAAGGCAGTTGAGGCGTTTAAGCTCGAAATGGCTTCGAAGGAGGGGCAAAAGCAATCGCTGATTGCCGGATTGCGCCATCTTCAGGTCGTTCAGTATGAGGGTAAGGCTCCAAAGGAGCTCGAAGATATGGCTATTGCTAAGCGCAACCATGTAAGCAGCGTTGTTGCTAAGTTTGACAGACTTTCTACCGAGATTGCCGATCTTCGTCAACTGGAGGGGAAGAGCAGCGGAAGCATTGCGGCAAATGAGGCTAACCTACATAAGGAGCAGCAGAGCCTTGATTCAATTACCCAAAGCATAAGCCAAAAGCTGGAGGCTAACGGGCATCTATCGTTGGAGGAGGTGAAGCAAACGCTTGCCCTTGGCTTAGATGTTGACGGCGTTCGTAAGCAAATTGCCGACCATAATCAGGCAGTACAAACCGTTACGGCACAAGTTGCTGAGAATGAGAGTGAGTTTGCCGGTCGCACCTACAATGCCCAGGAGCATTTGGAGTTGGATGCTGCGGTTGTTGAGCTAGCCAATAGGGAAGGGGCTAACCGTAAGGATATTGGTAGTGTTGAGAACGAGATTGCCACGAAGAATGCCGCCCTAGAGCAGCAGGCGACCATCCGAAAGGAACTAGACATTGTGATAATGCGTGCATCGGAGCTCTCTACCTTAAAGAACATGCTCCAGGGGAATAAGTTTATCGACTTTATTAGCACTACCTACCTGCAAAACCTGTGCAGCGCTGCCAACGATCGATTCTACAAGATGACACGCCAACGGCTGAGCCTCGAATTGACCGAAGACAACAGTTTTCAGGTGCGCGACTACATGAATGGCGGCAAAACCCGAAGCGTTAAGACGCTATCGGGCGGGCAAACCTTTCAGGCTTCGCTGTCGTTGGCGTTGGCCTTGTCCGATAACATCCAACGGATGCAGAGTGCCGATCAAAACTTCTTCTTCCTCGATGAGGGCTTTGGCACTCTCGATAAAGATTCGCTCGGAATTGTATTCGATACCCTAAAATCCTTGCGGAAGGAGAACCGTATCGTTGGGGTAATATCGCATGTTGATGAAATGCAGCAGGAGATCGAAACCTACCTTAAGGTGGTTAACCACGACGACGGGGGAAGCATTGTAACGGCGAGCTGGGAGTAAATGGCGTTCTATTAAAGGACTACAGGAGGAGGCAAAAATTCATTTCTACGGGGGATGAATTGATGTCTCTTCTTTGTTTTTGTAGTAATGTCATCCCTTCGGGATTTTGGCGGTTATTGGTGGTGGGATGGCGGAAGTTTTGATGTCACCCCTTCGGGGTTTTGGATGTATAGATGCTTCTTTTCTACAATAATACCATCCCTTCGGGGTTTTTGCAATTGTAGTTTTTGGTATGGTGATGGTTTTAATTTCACTCCTTCGGGGTTTGGTTAATGATGCTGGTTGTTTTCTACAATAATCTTATCCCTTCGGGATTTTGGTGCTGGTGTAAGCCCGAAGGGCTGTCATTATTATAGAAATCAGTTCAATTATAGGATTAAAACCCCGAAGGGGTGGTATTGCTATTCTGTCGAATTAAATAAGTATTGGGGATTATAGTCAATGGCGAATTTCTTTAAGAAATCTTCGTATTCTTCTTTAAATGTCTTTCTGTGATGATGTAGTTCTTGGTTCATCACATAATTATAAACTTGCTCCAATTGTGAATGGCTATATGAAAAAGCACCGAATCCTTCTTGCCATGAAAACTTCCCCTTTACAAAACCTTTCTTGTTGATGAAGTTTGAGGAGTTGTTCTTGATATCTCTTACTAAATCTGATATTGGCATTGATGGCTTTAGTCCTATAAGGATATGTATATGGTCAGGCATTCCGTTGACAATTATTGATTTTTGATCTTTGTTGGTAATTATTCCTGATATGTATCTGTAAAGTTCATCTTTCCACGTTTTACTAATAAGATTTTCGCGTCCTTTTACTGCGAAAATAATCTGAATGTAAATCTGCGTGAATGTTCCTGGCATGGCGGTAGCTTTAATTTCACCCCTTCAGGGTTTGGTTAAACATGTTATTTGTTTTCTACAATAATCTCATCCCTTCGGGATTTTGATGGTTGTTTTTTCTGAAATGGTAGATGTAATAAGGCTATTCCTTAGCGATTTGTTTAAGGTAAGGGCTAATTTTTCTCAATGTTACTGTTGTATTAGATTTTTGGGGACTTATGAAGGTTGGGTGGTGATGGATTTTATTTCACCCCTTCGGGGTTTAGTATAAAATGTTGTTTGTTTTCTACAATAATACCATCCCTTCGGGATTTTTGCGGTTGATGGTGCTGGTATGACGATGATTTTAATATTCTCTCTTTTGGCGGTGATTAATTATACGGGGTGTTTACTTCTATAGCATCATTTCTTCGGGATTTTGGTGCTGGTGTAAGCCTGAAGGGCTGGAATTATTGTAGAACGTGTATCAATTATGGGAACTAAAACCCCGAAGGGGTGGTATTGTTATTCTACCGAATTAAATAAGTATTGGGAATTATATCCGATGTCGAATAATTTTCTTCTATTACTCGCTTCTCATTAAGTATGATAGTTGATAAAGCGCGGTATGTTTCGCGCTTTATCTTTCAACTTTACTACTTTACCTCCGTAAGGTTCTGTATTGTTTGATTCTTGTCCTTGCTACTTTGCGATGATCCGAAGTAGAAGCTAAAGATCTGCGTCACTATGGCGCTAAGCACGCCAAGAATGTAAAGAACGATCTCCTTGGTGTTACCCTTTTCGCAGTAACCGAAGATTAGCGTGAAGAATAGGGCAAAGGTGAGCAGCGTTGTCCCAAGCGCTAGGTACGGACCTACATTCTTCGAGAGTTTGCTCGAACTGGCGCTGGTTTGTACGGTACTCGCCATGGCGCGTGCATCCTTAACATCGGAAAATACCTGTCCGGTTTCTTCGAGGTTAAGCTTGCGCATCTCTATTTGGTACTGCAGCTCGGCTTTCTTGATCTCGTTCTCGAGCTGCATCTTCTCTTCCTTGGTGGTAATAATATTGTCGACCACCCCACCTACGGCACTAACAATGTTTGAAGCACCGCTGCTAAATATTGATTGAAGGAATCCCATGGTTTTGGCTTTTGTTAGTTCTCATTCAGTGCTCGGCAAACCCATCCGTAGAAGTACTTCTTGCTGGTTGGGTTTCGCTTAATGATGCTGACATAGCGGGCAATCTTTGCCACGGTAAACGATGCGATAAAGTGATCGGGGTCGAAGCTGTTGATCATTTGCACCGACTGATTGCCGATAACTCCGTCCTTTTCGGCACCTACAACCAGCTGAGCCAATGAGGAACTGGTGCTAACGCCTGCATTAACGGCGAAATCGAAGATAGATGTTGCCACTTCCTGATTGGCGAGCTCGTCACCCTTAATTCGGTCCCAGTAGTTAACCTCATAGAACGATCTTACCGCTTCTTGCAACTCCGAATCCTTGTCGAGGTTGGCCGGAAAGCCCGATTGCCGCTTCAGCATGTCGATATGGAGCCAGCCATCCCACTTGCTGTTCATCTTTCGGGCTACTCCCTTGTAGGTTTCGCCACCGGGGTCGTCGGGATCGTTGACATACCCGCCTTCGTGGGATAAAACCCACTGCAATGCCTGTTCGTAGTTTGCCATAGTTTGATGTATTTTATCTAGATTTGATGTGTGTTAAAGATAGTCAATGATGTTAAATAAGAAAATTTAATGTGTTTCTATTTAAGTTGATGTTTTAAACGCTATTGTTTACCTATGTTGTTGTATTTTCAACTCTACCTTTTATTGCTACTTTTGGCATGTAAGCATTTTTGAAAATCTCTTTTAATCGTACTGTATAAGCCTTCTCGGTTATCCTTTTTATTCCGAGCTAGGGTTTGAAGTTCAAGGATGCTTAAAGTTATATTTTTGTTAACTTAAAGCGAATGCTGATCTACCTTTTGCAGATTGGCGGTTTTCCTGATATGCGATAAAACTATGAGGCTATTCGTAAGGGCAAGGCATTGGATGCTATTCCTGCTGCTGATTACACCTTCGCTTATATGCGAAATGCTACCGCTTACCGAGCTCGACTATAAATTCTCTAAGACTATAGTACAGTCTGTTTCCTTATTGGTGATATCCTTATGGTGCTATAGCGTAACTTCTTTCCTTAGAGGATATCTCGGTAAGGTTGGCTTGAAGCAGAAACGTATTATGGATTCGGTATTGGGCATTTTGCTGCTATTCTTACTCTTTTACCCGTTAAGCCGCTTATACGATACCGAGGTTGAGGCAGTATTGCCTTCGTGGGTCCTTGTTGGCTTTCAGGTTTTGCTGATAGCGCTATTCCTAGCAATGGTTTTCTACGGAGCAAGAGCGTTGGTAGCGTTAAGAAAAAAGGGTTGCGAAAATATCTTCGACATACTGTCGGAGATGCTCAACATTATATGGTTCCCCATTGGCATTTGGTGGATGCAGAATAGGGTTAACCGCTACTATAGCGAGATAAGCGAAAAGCAGCAGGTTGACTAATCGATTAGTTGTGGCTGTTGTATGTAGTATTTGCCGATGTTGTAACGGCTATGTTCCGATGTGTGGCAATCGAACTATTCAAATACAGGGCGCTAATCGTATTGAACGTTACTATTTATATTTAATATAGGGTATGAGGAACAATTTTTTGACGCAAAACGGCAAAGTACACTTTTTAGATAGCCATATCGATATTTGCTATGGCAAAAGAGATGTTGTAATGCATGTTACCCTGATTGTAATTTATTCTATTTGGGGATCAACGAAGCTGATGGATTACCTCGATAAGGGAAAGCCTCTCGATTTAGTGTTAGGGATTATGGTATTGGCTACTGCTGTTGCTTTTCTTTTTCGTGTTTTTGTTCAAATGCGAAATAGGAGTATCCCTTACGATACAATAAAGCAAGTTGTGATTAAGCGGCAACAGTATTTTAGAAGGATAAAGCTCCGAGTTGAGCTAGACCGTTCGTTAGGCAGGACTGTTTACTTCGATTTGAACGAGTACACCCTAGAAGACATTAAAGCTAATCTCTTAGAGAAGGGAGTCCCTGTTACTATTAAGGAGTAGGTCGGGGAATGGTACTTCGGCATTCTCCCAATTCGACTTTGCAGCAACCTATACCGATGTGCCATGCCGCAATTGGCAAAACCCTCTCTGCTAGAAAGCCATAAAAGCAGTTATTCCTTGGTATCCCCTTGCTTAGTTTCGTTTCCCAGCTGCTTTTGCCTGCCATCTTGTAGCGCCATTCCTATTTGCTTATACATCTATTATCGCTTATTTTGCATAATATCTTAACCCTTTAAGCATATGAATGAGCAGCACCAGCATACGGGCAATGGTACGCTTAAGCGCGATTTAGGTCTTTGGGCAGCCACCGCCATCGTTATCGGGAACATGATAGGTTCGGGCATATTTACAGCTCCCCAGTCGCTAGCGGCAACATCGAATCCCACATCGTCGATTATTGCTTGGTTAATCACCTCTGTTGGATCGCTATTCCTTGCGCTTGTCTTCGCAAAGCTCGGAGCCCTTTACCCACGCTCGGGAGGTCCTATCGTTTACACCCGACTTGCCTACGGAGAGTTTGCTGCCTTTCTCATTGCTTGGACTTTCTGGATCGGAATGTGGGTAGGTAACGCCGCAATCATTACGGCTGTTGTCCGATACCTTACCATCTTCTTCCCTGTTTTAGGAGCTAACGGGCTACTGGCATTTGTGGTCTCCTCTTCCATCCTATGGCTCTTCACGCTGATCAACCTAAAGGGCGTAAAGGAGGCAGGCTTTGTGGGAATCGTTACTACCGTTGCCAAGATTAGCGTTCTGATTGTTGTTATCGCGGTAGCCTTCTGGGGATTCAACTTCGACTTCTTCCAAACGTTATCTTCCTCTAAGCTTAGCGGGTTTGGCTCCATCCCCGTTGCGGTAGCCATCACCCTTTGGTCGTACATCGGGCTCGAGAGCGCATCGGTTACGGGGGGCGAGATAAAGAACCCGGCAAGAAACATCCGGCTCAGCACCATTCTTGGATTCTCCATCACCGCCATCATCTACATCCTCACCAGCTTTGCCGCCATGGGGGCTATGCCTCAAGGCGAGCTGGCCAACTCGACTGCCCCCATGTCCGATATCATCAACCGCATCACCGGAGGAACCTGGGGCGGATGGTTTATGGCGTTGGGCGTGATTGTTGCTGCCGGGGGCGCAACTTCGGGATGGATACTCACCACCGCGCGAAGCTCGTTTGCCGCCGGAGAAGAAAAGCTCTTTCCCTCATTCTTCGCGAGGGTGCACAAGCGCTTCTCTACGCCTTCGGTATCGCTCATCGTTTCGGGCGTATTGGCCAACGTGCTGCTCAGCCTTAACTACGTGCTCTCGCTTACCGAAGCGTTCAACTTTATGATTCTACTGGCCACGCTCGCCTTTCTACCCGCCTACAGCTTTAGCGCTGCGGCTCAAATCCTGCTTACCAATACTGAGGAGAAATCGTGGCGAAGGCTCCTGAAGGCTTCCATTATCCCGGCCTTAGCCTTTATCTACTGCGTATACACCACCTATGCCGCCGGCGCCGAGGTTGCCATGTACACCTTTATCCTGATGCTGCTGGGCATTCCTGTTTTTGTTGTGATGCGATTGCAGAATAGGCGGTAGCTGAGCCTGTTCCTAATGCTGGTTGACTAATTGGTATCCGCTATTCTTTATTGTCATACCGCTGGCGCTAAGTGTTCGATGGGTATATACGGCTATGTGGGCTGGTATATTGTCGAGGCTCTATGCAGGGCAGTGTTGGCTGTCATCCGTACGAATATTGTTGCTGCATTTTTCGGTTAAGCCGCGACGAATATTGTATTTGTCATGACAATTACTGTATTTGTTGAAGCAGATACTGTATTCGTTAAAGCAAATACTGTATTCGTTAAAGCAAATACTGTATTTGTTGAAGCAAATGCTGTATTCGTTAAAGCAAATGCTCTATTTGTTGAAGCATATGCTGTATTTGTTGAAGCATATGCTGTATTCGTTGAAGCAAATGCTGTATTCGTTGAAACAAATACTGTATTCGTTACAACATTTGCTGTATTTGCTTCAACTTTTTCGAATGCAGCAGCCTTCCTCTTAGTAAAGGTGGTGGCGCAGATGGCGTATAGAGGAGGTTCATTAGCCAGCAGTCGTCAAATGATGATCCATGCTGTTGGTTTCTTGCAAATTATTTCTACCTTAGTACGTAATCATATAGGCTAAACATATATGCAACCTTTGCTTGCACTAGGTTGAAGTTCTTGCCCAATATCGATGCTGCGATTCGCGAGTTATTCCCTTGTCTGCTTACGAATGGGGAGTCCTTCTACAGCGTATAGAGCGTTTCGATGGCATCTGCTGGTGGTTTCTGCTTTATGGGGCTTCGGCAGCAGGCAGTAGGCCGCTAGTGATAGGAATGAAGCGTTAGCCTATGCGCAGCTGGTTATCATAAAAACAACGAATACTATGGAAAACAACGTAAAGCTTCAGGACATTATTGACGCCAAGATGCTGGACGAGCGAAAGGTGTTCCTTTGGGGACAAATTGACGACGACTCGGCAAAGCAGGTTATCGAGCGGTTGCTCTACCTCGAGATGCTGGCTCCCAACAAGGAGATTCAGCTGATCATTAACAGCCCTGGTGGCTACGTAACCTCGGGTTTTGCCATCTACGACACCATCAAAAGCATCTCCAGCCCCGTTTCTACCGTATGCACCGGGTTGGCGGCTTCCATGGCCTCCATCATTCTTTCGGTGGGCGCTAAGGGGCGTCGTTTTGTGCTGCCCAATGCACGTGTGATGATCCACCAGCCAAGCGGAGGCGCGGGCGGACCTGCTATCGACATCGAGATACAGATGGAGGAGATCCTGAAAACGAAAAGGCTGGGAGCCGAAATCCTTGCAGCCAACTGCGGAAAGACCGTGGAGCAGGTGGAGAAGGATTTCAACCGCGACTACTGGATGTCGGCCGAGGAATCGGTTGCCTACGGTATCGTCGATGGTAAGCTCGACAAGCTGCAGTAGCATCTTGCCGCATACGTAAGCCCTACCGCTGCCGGCTATGCGCTGCTGGCGGAGGGCTTTGCTATATCCTACCTATTAAATATCGAAATATGAAGCATTGTATTGTAAAATCTGGTCTGCTTCTGGCATTGCTCACCTGCCTGCTTAGCGTAGCGGGCTACCCGCAGGCGGTAAGGGTTAGCGCCGATAGCCTCACCGCTTGCATATCGAGCTACATCGGAAAGAAAGTCGAAGTAGAGGGCGTCGTTGCCCACATGTGCGGCGTCGATGGCCGAAAGATGAAGATACAATCGGCTACTGGTGCCGAGGTTGAGGTTATTGCCAACGAGCAGCTGGGCTCCTTCGACTTTAGCCTTAACAAAAAGCGCGTGCGCGTTTGGGGTACTGTTAAGGAAGCTCGTATTGATGGTGCCTTTGCCGATAGGATGGAGCGCGATCAGGCGCTGCTCTGCAGCATCGACAGTAATCCGTGCAAGGATTCGGCTTGGGTCGAAAGGCAAAGGAGGAATGGTACAGCTACAGATCATTCGAGGCAGAGCATTGCCAAGCTGCGCGAGCGCATTGCCGCATCGGGCCGTGGCTACCTCTCCATTACCATTGTGGTTGCCGATAGGGTAGAGGTGGTAGAGTAAAAGGCTGAACGCGTAAGGGAATTAGCCGAAGGCTTCGCTCGTAATGGCGAGCCTGCTTGGTTGAATTACGGAAGGGAGCACCATTTTCGGTGTCCGCTAATCTATTTTGTACGGTATGAGATTAAGCATAGTAAAGCTGACTGTTATTTTTTGCCTCCTTCTATTTTTGGCGGCTGCCCACGAACGGCAACAGCACCTGGGCATCGATAGTACGACGAGGATGTTCTACGATTCGTTTAGGAGAATGCTAGAGCCAGCGCAGCTACAGGCTAACGAATGCCAAAGCCACATCGATTTCCCTTGGGAGAAGCTTCGAAGTTACAGCGCAAGTAGCCGTAGGGCAGCGCTCGATACGGTTGTTGCCCGTTGCCGATGCGAAAGGGTCGACGACAAGCTGGTACTCACCTCCTCCTTTCCTGCAGGCGTCGATGCCGATGAGCAGCTCTTCTCGATGAGTATTGCCCGCTACAGGCTGACTAACGAAAAGGGAGAGGCCGTTAAGCTTAAGCCCAGCGTTTGCACTACCGGCTTTGGCTACGAGCCTGCCTACCCCTTCAGGGGCGATGAAAGCGGCAGCACGGATGCTAATGGCGCAAGTAGGGTTACCGTAAGCGCTTCGACACTGCTAGAAGGTACTCCGGCAAATGTATCCGGCGCCCTGTCGGTTAGCTGTAAGCTGGCTACCGCATTCGACTACGTGAGGCTTACCCGTCAGCATGTTGGGAAGAATATTCGTTTAGGGAGCACAACGTTGCGGTTGCTATCGATGGATAAGGTAAGCGCCGTTGTAAAGGTGGTGTCGGGCAGGGGCGATTTCGACTACCTTATAACCCGCTCCAACAATTTGCCCTACCGTAACGGTATAACCTCGAGCATTAAGCTTGCGCAGCAGGACTACGACTATCTCGTCTCGGTTAAGGATTTTACGCTCGAGGCTTTTGCCCCTTACTTTCAAAAGAATAGGGAACGGCTTCTTCGCAAGGATTCGGTAAAGGAGCTGACGGTAATAAAGAGCGAGGGCGAAATCGTAAACCTTTACCTCTACAAGGTAAGCACGAGCATCGAGCAGGTTTTTGTGCTGCCGATTAGCGCATAAGCCGCCGCAAAACCTATTCGGGGCAGACTCGATAGGATGTTGCGCTTGGGTTGCTTACCCAGCCCCGCCTGCCAAACCTTAACGCAGGGGAGCAATATCACAAACCACCTGAGCAGCGCAGGTTACGCTGCGGCTAAATGAAATGTAAACAACAACCAATCTATTCTTCTGCTGATAAACGCAATCGCGTTACTCCTTGCGGATGATCTTGCTTCGGCATTCGAGGCAAAAGGTAGACGTTTGTGCTCATCGGGTAGTGACGATGCTTTATTGCTTTTGTGGTTGTCGATAGAGCAGAGGTGGTCAACTAGATTGCTTCAATAGCTGTTAGGTGCGATTCTTTCCTAAGCAGTATACGCTCTACTGAAGGGATTACTCCTGATTCATAGTTTTTGCCAATTCGGCTGTTATATCAAATTATCTCAAGCATTGATAGTGCCAATATTTAGCTATGCCTTTTTTAGGCATGGCTAATTTGGTTGCATAGAAGCATAGACCTTCTATGCTCATCTATTGTTGCGGCTATCGCTGTTGTTTGATGTTATTCTACAAGGGTATTGTCCCAATGGGGTTCTCTTAGCGACCTAAATTAAAATTCAATTAGGGTGTATTCTTTATGGTAAAGCATAGCATTATGCCTTTATGCCGCATCTGCTGTAGGAATTAAGGGGCGTAAGACTATTTGCGGAATTAACAAGGGGTGATTCTGTTTTAATGAAGGTTAAGTATTGTTTTATATTTGCTATATTTAACAAGTTAAACCTGCTGATTCTGACGGATGGTGTGAATAGTTGCTGGATTTTGGCAGCGTAACCAACGGTGGCATCAATATTCTATTTCATAAAAACCTTTTTAGTATGAAAAACATCTTAGCTGTATTTGGACTTTTGCTACTCGCAGCAAGCTGCGGGAATAAAGAGACAATCTACTTCGATAAGCCACAGCCCGAGAATGTTAGCGATCTGGATGGAATACCTTCTTCGTATATCGGTAGATATATCGGCAAAGACTCTTCTGTTTTAAGTATCGATAAAAGGTTAATTGTAAAGCAATCTGTAAAAGTGTGGGCTATTAGCAAGAACGAAATTGATACTTCTGAGGTTGTCTTTCTAAATGGGAATGTTGTTTTAGATAAAAAGAGAAATGAAAAGTATCGTACAAGGGTAACCAAGGATTCTATTTACCTATATGAAAATGTAAGGGACACGCTTTTTTCTTTAGACGATGGAAGTGTCATACGTAAGTATAAAAGGGTTTTAGTTTTGAATGAGAAGCATTCGGATGATCTTTGGAACGTTAAACTGCTAAAGCTTCGAGGAGGAGTTTTAAGAGTAATGGACATCGAGTCGAAGAAGATCTTTAATCGGCTCGCTGCAGAGTTGGATAACGAGGTTGTTAGAGATTCTGCTCAGAAGGATACCTTAAAGATGATACTAAAACCCACAAAGAAGCAGTTTAAGAAGATATTAAAGCTGGAGGATTCGCTGACAAAGAGTGAGTATAGAAAGGTAAGGTAGCGGATTTATCTCAATTATTTCGGATAGATCGTTAAGGTTGTTGATGTATATTTGCAAGCCTTTTTGCTAAACCTGCTGCAGAATAGGAGTAGGGATAAATCTCCTGCGCGAATCAGGTTACGCTGCAACAAAGTAAAATATACACAATAACCAATCTATCTTTCTATTTATGAAAAGAATCGCACTGATCCTTGCCGTTGCTCTTGCCTTGGCATTTGAGGCAAATGCTGGACGTGTTACCTCATCGGAGTGCATAAGTGTTCCATCGTCCGACACCTTAATCCATAAAGCCGATAGCGAGCAAGCAAGCGGCTTGGCCCATATAAGCAACGACACCACCTTCTCCGAAAAGCATCAAGATGCCACCCGTAAAAACGAAGGCTACACGAGCTTGGCCATGACGCGCGAGGCTTTTTCCGTAGGCTTTGGTCTTGGGATGGACTATGGCGGAATCGGAAGCAGCATCTCCTATTATTTTGCCCCCGATATTGCCCTATTCTTTGCAGGTGGATATGCTTTAGCCGACTTTGGCTATAATGTCGGGGCGAAGTTTCGGGTTACGTCAGGAGCCAAACCCGCTAAGGTCGTTCCCTATTTGCTTGGCATGTACGGCTATAATGCCGTGGTGCAGGTGAATAATAAAGCGGAGTATAGCAAGATCTTCTATGGGGTAACCTTTGGTGTAGGCATCGACTTCAAACCTTTTCGCACTGGTAGCGGATATTGGACGTTTGGCCTTTTAGTTCCTATTCGAGACTCGAAAGTTGATAGCTACATCGATGAACTTAAAAACGAGCATGGTGTAACGTTCGACAACGATCTTTTTCCTGTAGGATTCTCAGTTGGATACCGATTTGTTCTGGAGTAAAGCCTGTAGGTGATCTCTATTAGAATGACGGTAGTCTTTGCTTGTATCTAGTTGGATGCGAATAAAAAAAGTTGTTATTTTGATTCTAATATTTTTAAATCGAATAAAACGTTTCGCATGAAATTTACTAGAGCTGTTGGAATTGGTTTAGCATTTGGACTTCTTGCTACTGGTGCAGTTGCCCAGAAAAGGCAAAAGGTCGAGGCTACCGATATTATTCGGGAGATGCTTTATGCTCAGTATAAGGATTTATTTCAATCGGCAGGAACGCCAACCGCAGATACGCAAAAGGATTATGTTTATCCTTGGGCCAATGCGGTTGCGCCAACTGGTGCAGCGCTATCGGAAGCGCTCGATAGCCTTATGGGGAGATTTACCTGTACCAAAGGGGCAGACGAACTTCTGCTGAAGTCGAAGTTTCCTGCCAATGTCGATATCGACAGGGGTTGCTTTTCGATGAGGGTGGCTAATGTGCTGTTGAAAAATGAAAAGGGGCTGGCCGTAAGGGTAGATACAAGCATCAACTTCGTTCAGTTTGGAAGCGAGTTTAGCTCATCGTTTCAAACTGATAGCAGCGGCAATACAACATCTCAAAGCATAAGCAGGATTACCGTTGGACGTTCCATCGGATTAAAGGATAAGCCTAAAAAAATAGGAGGAACCATAACCGTTGCCTGTAGCCTTGCCGCAGGATACGACTACGTTAAGCTTACTTCTATGGATGTAGGTAAGGAAATCCGCTTAGGGGAGGTGACGTTAAGGCTCCTTTCGGTTAATGGTCCAACTGCTGTTGTTAAGGTGATATCGGGCAGCAACGATTTCAGTTACAAGGTGGCTAACTCGAACAACGAGCCCTACATGGGCATGTCCGCGAAGCTAAATTTCGCCCAGCAGGACTACGATTTCCTTTCACAGCCCAACGCATTAGATAAGGCCACCTTCGATGCCTACTACCTAAGCAACAAGGATCGAATGCTAAGCAAGGATGCCGTGCGCGACGTAGTTGTTATTAAGGGAGCCGGTCCCATTGGCAATCTTTACCTCTACAAGCCTGCTAGTAGGGTGACCCGTAGGGCTGAGGTTGTGGTGAACCTTTAATACGCTTCGCCCTAATTAGCGTAGGCGGGGGCAAATTGTGATTTGCTGCTGGTTAAAACGCAAAAAATAGGCTGCTATCGAATTCCGATGGTGGCCTATTGGCGTTTAATAGGCGTACTGCTTACAGCTAATTAGTTGCCAACAGCTTTCACGTGTGCTTATCCTGAGTATCTTTGTGGCTTAATAATTTACGACAACGAATGAAGTTCGAGGATTACCACATATCCGATCAGATAAAGAGAAACCTTAGCGAGCTAGGGTTCAAAAGGCCAACCGATATTCAGCATCGCTCAATTCCCCCCATCCTAAAGGGCGAAGATGTGCTTGCAATAGCCCAAACCGGAACCGGAAAGACGGCAGCCTTTGCCATTCCCGTTATTGATATGCTGCACGAGGATAAATCCTCCACCCGAACCGACGGAATCCGCTGCCTAGTGATGGCTCCTACGCGCGAACTTGCTATTCAGATCTCCATAGTCTTTAAGCAGCTGGCTCAGTTTACCCGCGTCTCAACCTTTTGCGTATTTGGCGGTGTGGAGCAGGATGCGCAGATTGCCCAACTCGAAAAGGGGATCGACATTCTGGTATCTACCCCTGGCCGAATGTTCGACTTGGTAAGCCAAGGCTACATCAAGCTCAACAAGGTAGAGGTACTTATCCTAGATGAGGCCGATCACATGCTCGATTTGGGCTTTGTTCGCGACATTCAGGATGTAATTAAGTTCCTTCCCCGAAAGCATCAAACGCTATTCTTCTCGGCAACCATCAACGAGTATATAAAGACGGTTGCTTACTCGCTAGTTCGTAACCCAATTCGAATTCAGGTTTCGCCTAAGGATCCGGTGGCAAAGAATATCACCCACTCAGTTATCTTTGTCGAGATGGACGATAAGCGATTCTTCCTAGAGCGCGTGGTAACCGAGAATCCCGAAAGCAAGATTCTTGTATTCGTTCGCACAAAGGTACGAGCCGAGCGCGTTTGCAGCGCAATGGATCGGGTAGGCATAAAAGCCACCACCATTCATGGAGATAAGGAGCAGCAGGAACGTAGCGAGGCTATGGCAAGGTTCCGCAGCGGCGAGGTAAAGCTCCTAATTGCTACCGATGTCAGCGCTCGCGGTATCGATATTCCTGATGTCGACTACGTGGTTAACTACGACTTGCCCGATAAGCCCGAGAACTACGTTCACCGTGTCGGTCGTACCGGCCGAGGCAAGCAAAAGGGGCTTGCAGTTTCGTTCTGCAGCACCGAGGAGAGGAATATCCTAAAGGAAATAGAAGCATTCTTGGACAAACCGATTACCGTTAAGGAGGTAACCCGTAAGGATTATGCCGAAACCATCGACTTTTCGAGCGATGGCAGCGACGACTGGCGCGGATTGCTGCGCGAGGCTAACCAAATGGATGCAGGTAAGCCTGCGAAGGCAAAAACTCGCTCAAAAGCAAAGGCTGCTAAGCCCAAAAAGAAGGATAACAATAGGTGGTAAAAAATAGGATCGCCTTCCACAACGGAAGGCGATTTGCTTTTCTATAAATGGGGGTGTCCTCGCTGATTGTTGTGCGGTTCTACTTAATGGTGGCAATGGTTTTCCGAACATCAAGGGTTTCATCTTTCATCCCATTGCTCTTTACGGTGCTGTAGAGCGACTCTAGCGTGCTTCGTAGGTTGTCCGCACTGTACGAGGCCATAGGATTTCCCTTTAACTGCTTCATCTTCCGGTATAGGTCGAGGGCTGGTTGAGCCTCCCCTTTCGATAGAAGGGTTGCCATGTCGCTTAGTAGCCCAAATAGGATATCATCAGATAAGCTGCGGAGCTGGTTCTTGTTGCTGATCTGATCGTATAGGGTTCCATACCAGTCTATCTTCGAAGTGGTGCTTTCCGATTTCGTTAGCCTTTCAAGAAGCTTGCTGCAGAGCTCCTGATAGAAGCTGCTGCATCCGCTGAAGCTGTTTAGCACGCTATCCTTAGCCATTAGCACGTTGAGGGTGTTTAGCACATCGGCGGGCTTGCTGTTTAGGATGGCGTTTGAGCTGTGATCGTTTACTAGCGTATAGTACTTAAGGCGGTTGATGGTTGTTGCCTTCTGTTCAGTAGGGTTTAGCGCTAAGGCATCGTTTGCAAAGGCAAGGTAATATCTGGTTGCATTCGTCGGATTATCGCATTTTGCAAACAGGTACTCAACTAGGTGGTTGTATTCCTTCGGAGAGGTTGAGTACATCGTAAGGAAGTAGAGCAACTTAAAGTTCTCCTCGATGTTGTGCCTATCCGATTGCAGCTCTTCTGTTATGTAGTTCTCAATAAAGTTCGATTTGAGGAGCTTGCTGTCGAGTAGGTCTACCTTTATTAAGGTGTAGAGGGTCTCCATGTCGCTTGTCTTCTCGGGATTCTTGGTTAGTTGGTTGTAGTAGATGAGCCCGGCAATGCTGCGGTAGCTAAAAACGGTGGCCGAGTTGTTCATCACCAGGTATAGACTGTCTAAATTCTGGCTGAGCTCCGATTCGTGAAGGATTTTCGACTGAACTAGCTGCCTAAAGTAAGCCTGCTTTTCGTCATTCGTAACAATGCGTAGAGGATTGCTGTTCGAGAATGGGGGATCGAAGATGCAGAGGTTGCTTCCCCAAGTAAAGCCCATCTCCATGCTATTCCGCTTTTTGTTTACGTAGATGTAGCTCTTGATATCCTTCTCCGCAAGTAGTAGCGAATAGGTAACGGCGGCGGTTATACCGCTAAAACTTTTGCAGTAGGCGGTAAGGGGCATTGTTGAGTAGGGGTCGTAGCTAAGGAGGTAGTCGTTGTGGATGGCTTTAAGAAAAGCGTCCATTAAAGATTTACCTTCCTGCCCATATTTAGACGGAAGCAGCCGTAGCAAGGCGGCAGTTTGCTTTATCGAGCTCATAAACGAAGCCTCGATATCGCCCATGTCGGGAGTTGTTGGGGCAAAGAGCATGCCTAACGGGGTTGCTGTGTTGTTGGCAACCTTAGCGAAGGTCGCTTTTTCGTTTGGACTGTTGTATTTAATATGATTGGCGAGCTCTATTCTGTTTTTCTGACCGTAGGTTAAGCTACAGCAGACGACAGTGCAGAAGAGTAGGGCGGTTAACTTCTTCATCTTTTAGTTGAATCCTAAATTTCTACGAGGAGTTGGCTGTGGCTGCTTGCCTTGTAAGGTTATTGGCTGACGCTACTTCTCAGCGGTGAGCATAAAAAGAATGCCGCTGTTGGTTAAGCCTTTTGCCAAAAACACGAAGTGCTCTCGGGCTTGCCTTTTTATCCTAATGCTGCTTCCTATAATGAGCAGCTTCTTGTTGCCTTTAACCATGTTGTACTGGGCAACGTATGGCTTTGGGGATATGCTAAAATGGTAGGTGCTTGTCGAGTTGGTGTAGTCGTTATCAACCTCTATGTTGAACCGATACCTAATAGGTTTTCCCTCGATGAATTCGGTAAGGCCAACCATGTCGCCATTGTTGTAGGCCTCTTCGGCAACCTTCCTGCCATCAATGTTAAACCTAGTCGTCTTTTTATCATGAACCCCCATTTTATAGGTTCCCTCCTCAAAGAGCCTCCCATTTACAAAGTAGATCCTATATGGGCCATTAGATTTACCGTTTTTGTAGAACCATATCTTCTTTAGGTTGCCGTTGTCGTAGTACTCAACATACTTGCCATTAAGAGTGCTGTCGCTTATTTCCGCTGTCGATTTTAGTATGCCGTTATCGAAGTAGCATTTTGCGATACCCTTACTAAGATCTCCCTCTACCACCTGATACTTTGTTCCATTGACAGAAATGGAGTCGTGAGGGGCGTTGCAGGATAGCAATGCGGATAGGAATAGTAGGTAAAAAGCGCGTTTCATGTTATTTAGGTTAATTCGTATAAAATTAGTGCTTAATAGTTTATTTGTAAAGTGTTTTTGTTTGATGATTGAATTTATGTGAAATATTTTCTGGTTTCCACCTGCTTTTATCCCATCGTAGGCAATATATTGTAACGGAGAACGTAAAGGCTTCCTGCTGCGGGTAATAAAAAGAGGCTGTTCATGCATTTCATACGGCCTCTTTTTCTGTCTTTATTAATCGTATCCCTGTTCGAGAATACATTCATATATTCGATTTCTCCCAAGGCGAACAGCCGATTAGGGCCGCCTCTTTGTTGTTTGTTTCTATTCTTATTAGAGATGCAGCCCAAATTTGAAGGCTGTTTCTTTTGATGTAGAATAGGTGTAATGCCAAGTAGCGAAATGTCGCCGCTATAGGCTTAGTAAAACCGTTCTTCATCTGATATGCTACTTTGCCATTCGTTGTAGGTTGCCCTTGGAGCAGCCTCTTCTTTTAGGTATGCTGCCTATGTTGTATCTTTTTGACTATATGGCATGATATATCGGCATTCGGACAGCTCTCTCTGAATCTTTTTGTAGTTTTATTGCTCCTAACAAAAAAGAATCTTTATAATGAGAGCACGTTTACTAGGATTGGCCCTGCTGTTTCCCTTCTGGGCTAGCTCGCAATCGCTAAAGCCAGCCGACATCTTTGGGTCGGGCATGGTACTTCAGCAAAAGTCGGCAGCTTCGGTTTGGGGAAGGGCGCTTCCTAATGCAAAGGTCGAGGTGGTAGCCTCGTGGGGCGCCAAGGTTTCTTCTATTTCCGATGGACAAGGAGCCTGGAAGGTGGCCATTAAAACACCTAAGGCTGGAGGTCCTTACCAGATAACCATTAAATCGGGAAAGGAGAGCGTCTCCTTAAGCGACGTTCTGGTTGGAGAGGTTTGGGTTTGCTCCGGGCAATCGAACATGGAAATGACTTTAGCCGGATGGCCGCCCGTTGATACCATTCGGAACTCGGCAAAGGAAATTGGTGAGGCAAAATACCCTAACCTTCACTTTTTTACAGTTGGGCGCTGCTTCTCTGGCGATAAGCAGGAGGGGCTTAAGGGTAGCTGGATGGCTTGCTCGCCTCAAACCGCGAAGACTTTGAGCGCAACCGCCTACTTCTTTGGGCGTAAGCTGCAAAAAGAGCTTAAGGTGCCCGTCGGATTAATAGTAACTGCGTGGGGTGGTACCGCAGCCGAGGCTTGGGTTGCCCCTGCCTTCATAAAGCAGCATCCCGACTATGCGAATGTACTGGAAGGCTATCCAAAAGCTATTAAGCAGCAGGAAGAGTACGCCAAGTGGCTTGCCACGCACCCTAAGGTTGTCCTGAGTAGCACTCTACCCGAAGAGGAAAGGTGGAAGAACCTCGACTTTGGTGATGCCCAATACGCCAGTGCTGCCTACAACGATACGCAATGGAAAAGCATGATGCTCCCTCGAAGCTTCGAGTCGGAGACTGGCGATTTCGATGGCGTGGTATGGTTTCGTAGGACGATAAGCATCTCGAAGGAGGACGCCCTGAAGCCTGCGCTGCTTAACCTAGCAAAGATTGACGATATGGATAGGGTTTACGTTAACGGCACGTTGGTAGGCGCCACCGAAACACTTGGCGCTTGGCAGGTGCAGCGTAAGTACGCCATCCCCGAAGGAGTCTTAAAGGAGGGCGATAACGTAATTGCCGTAAGGGTAGTCGATAACTCTGGTGGTGGTGGTATCTGGGGCGATAGCGATATGCTTTCGGTTGGAATAGGAGAAAAGAAGATTGCGCTTGATGGTAGCTGGAAGTATCTTCCTATTGCCCAGCTAAAGGATGGTGCCTTCTATCTGTTCGACGATGCTGAATTTGCCGTACGCCCTAAGCTCGATGTGGCCATTGGGCCTAATAGCCCCGCAATGCTATTCAACGGGATGGTGAATCCGTTAATTCCGTTTACGATAAAAGGAGCCATTTGGTATCAGGGCGAAGCCAATATTGGAAGGGCGGAGCAGTACTGCACGCTGTTTCCTTTAATGGTGGAGAGCTGGCGTAAAAGTTGGGGAATCGGAAGCTTTCCGTTCTACTATACTCAAATAGCGCCTTACGCCTATTCGGGTGTAGCTAACCGCGAGTCTGCCTACATCCGCGAGGCTCAACGACGTGCTCTGGCAACACCTAATACCGGCATGGCCGTTACAATGGATATTGGAAGCGTTAAGACGATCCATCCAAGCAATAAGGTTGATGTTGGCGACAGGTTAGCGCGGCTGGCGTTGGCTGGCAGCTACGGCAAGGGGGTTGCCGCCAATGGTCCCCTGTTTAAGGGAGCAACGTTTGGTAATGGTAAGGCCGTTGTCGAGTTTTCCTATTCCGATGGCCTGAAAATAACAGGTACAGCAACGGATGAGTTCGAGGTTGCGGGTGCCGATGGCCTTTTTGTTCCTGCTGAGGCTAAGGCTGTGGCAGGTAGGGTAGAGGTTTATAGCGCTAAGGTGCCCAATCCTTCCTTGGTGCGATATGGTTTTAGGAACGGTTCGTCGTCGATACTCTCTAACGGTGCGGGATTGCCTGCATCGACATTTACCACCGAAAAGGTTTTAAAGTAGCCTAGATAAAAGAAAAGCCAGACTAAGCAGTCTGGCTTTTCTTTTATGCTTTATTCGTTAGCTGGCGCTGCTACTTCTTTGCCGTAAGCTGGAATGGAATATCGTACTGCGAAATGCCTTTTGCAACGAACACCATTGGACCACTCTGTACCTGATGCGTTGTGAAGGTGTTGCCATCGAGCAGGTAGTTGTCGTTTCCCTTCTTAAGGTAGAACTCGGCGAGCTTAGGGGCTGGCGTAACGCTTAAGTGGTAGGTCGTTTCGGACATGAACTTGTTGCCAGTTACCTTTACCTCGAGGTGGTAGCTTAGAACCTTGCCTCGCTTGTACTCGGTGAGGCTTAGCATGTCTCCGTTTTTGTAGTTGGCCTCTATTGTCTTGCTTCCATCGGGATTAAACTCGGTGAATGGGCCATCAAGGAAGCCCTTTTTGTAGAACGATTGCCTAAATAGGCGTCCGTTGTTGTAGTACATCTTTAGCGGACCATCCGTTTGCCCTTCTTTGTAGTAGCATTCTTTCTTCACCTTGAAGTCTTCGTAGTACTCTAGGTACTTGCCGTTAAGCGTTCCGTTGGCAATCTCGACGGTAGCCTTTACGTTTCCATTATCGTAGAAGCATTTGCCGACGCCCTTTTCGAGGCTGCCATCTACCTTGTACTTTATGCCGTTAATGGTTAGCGTATCGTGCGACTGGCTACAGCCAAACAGGAACAACGATAGCGCAATGGAGATACAGATATTTCTCATAAAAAGTGGAGTGTATTTTTTTGATAAATGTAGCATCTAATGCCAATATTGCAATGTTTTGCGGAGTGATGGGGCAATTATTTTTTTGTTAGGGCTTACCGTATTCGTATTATTTTTCTACTTTTGGGGCGATCAGAATGGTAATATGAAACTGAATACTACTTCAAAGCTGATATTCCGTAACCTGAAGAACAGAGATGCTTTCTGTTCCTAACTTTCTTTTGAGGCTGCCTTTCTAGCGCCTCGTCTACCTTTATCGACTTATTTTCTCAGCTGACGTTGGCCTCGTGCTAGCGCGTTTTGCTGTACACGTTAATCCTAATAAAACATACCTATGGAACTTCCATTTGCAGAATCGTACAAAATTAAGATGGTAGAGCCCATTCGCCGCTCTACCCGCGAAGAGCGTGAGCGCTGGATCAAAGAGGCTCACTACAATCTGTTTGGCATTAAGAGCGAGTACGTGTTTATCGACCTGCTTACCGACTCGGGCACCGGCGCCATGAGCGACAGGCAGTGGAGCGCCATGATGCTGGGCGACGAAAGCTACGCTGGTGCTACCTCGTACTTCAAAATGAAGGAGGCCATCTACAACATCCTTGGCTTTCCTTACTTCCTGCCAACCCATCAGGGGCGCGCTGCCGAGAATGTGCTCTTCTCGGTGCTGGTGAAGGAGGGGAGCTACATCCCTGGTAACTCGCACTTCGATACCACCAAGGGGCATATCGAATTCCGCAAGGCGCATGCCATCGACCTTACCATCGACAAGGCGTCGAATACCCAGCTCGAAATTCCGTTTAAGGGGAATATCGACCTAAATAAGCTGGAGCTCTTCCTAGAGGCGCATCCCGCAAGCGAGGTGCCCTTCATCTGCATGACCATTACCAACAACACCGCAGGCGGGCAGCCCGTATCGATGGAGAACCTTCGCGGTGCTAGCAAACTGGCAAAGAAGCATGGCATTCCTATGCTGTTCGACTCGGCTCGCTTTGCCGAAAATGCCTACTTCATCAAAACTCGCGAGAAGGGGTATGCCGATAAGTCCATCAAGGAGATCGTGAAGGAGATGTACCAGTACGCCGACTACATGACCATGAGCTCGAAGAAGGATGCCATCGTGAACATGGGCGGCTTTATCGGCTTTAAGGACGAGGAGACCTACAAGAAGGCTACCGTATTCAACATCATGTACGAGGGCTACGTAACCTACGGCGGCATGAGCGGCAGGGACATGAATGCCCTTGCGGTTGGCCTCGATGAGGGTACGGAGTTCGATACGCTCGATACCCGCATCCGCCAGGTTGCCTACCTTGGTCAAAAGCTAGATGAGTATGGCATTCCCTACCAGCGTCCTGCCGGTGGTCACGCCATCTTTGTTGATGCCAAAAGGATGCTTCCTAACGTGCCTCGCGAGGAGTTCCCTGCTCAGACCTTGGGCGTGGAGCTGTACCTCGAAGCGGGCATCAGAGGGGTAGAGATCGGCGCCATTCTTGCCGACCGCGATCCTGAAACCCACGAGAACCGCTACCCCGAGCTGGAGCTGCTCCGCCTTGCTATCCCACGCCGTACCTACACCAACAACCACATGGATGTTGTTGCAGCTGCGCTGAAGAACGTGTTCGATAGGCGCGAGAGCATCACCCGCGGGGTGGTAATTACCAAGGAGGCGCCAATCCTTCGCCACTTTACCGTTGAGATGGAAAAAGCGCAGTAGGGCTTAGCCTAGCATAATATTAGAAAAGGGAAGAACCGCATCGGGTTCTTCCCTTTTTTTATGGTTGGCTTACTCCGTGGAATGGTTGTAGCGCCTACCCGGGATGTCGGGTAGAACTAATCGGAACCGAAATCGTCCGCCCGAGATGTCGGGCAGAGCTAATCGGAACCGAAATCGTCCGCCCGAGATGTCGGGTAGAGCCAATCGGAACCGAAATCGTCCGTCCGAGATGTCGGGTAGAGCTAATCGGAACCGAAATCGTCCGCCCGAGATGTCGGGCAGAGCTAATCGGAACCGAAATCGTCCACCCGAGATGTCGGGTAGAGCCAATCGGAACCGAAATCGTCCGTCCGAGATGTCGGGTAGAGCTAATCGGAACCGAAATCGTCTACCCGAGATGTACGGAGGTCTAATCGGAACCCGAAACACCTACCGTACTTGCCCGACGGAGGGTATTCATATACCGCAAAGGGGCTGCCTATAGCTTAGGCAACCCCTTTGGTTTTATCTATCCTGCCGATGAGGGCAGCGTTGGACTACTTGTACTTTACCTTAATCAGGTAGAACGAGCGTCCGTCGAGCGTTAGCGTAAGCTTGCTGCCCGCAACCTTAACGGCTGCTGGCTTGGGCGCAACCTTGGTGGGGGTGTCTAGGGTGTTGTAGTCGGCTAGGTTTTGGGCCTGCATCACCTGGCAGCTGGCCGATTTTGCATTTACCGATACTCCCTTAACCTCTATCTGGGTAGCCTTTGCGCTGGCGCTGGCGTTGGCCACCTTTACGATAAGCTCGTGGCTCTTTTGGTCGATAACCGAGCTGGCGTAGAGGCTGTCCTTACCGGCTACAGCCGCGCCGCCGCACAGGATGGGCACCACGTTAGTCCCCTTGTTGTTGGCGAAGGCCTTCTGCACGTAGTAGCTGGGAGTTCCAAACGAGCGGAGGTTGTCGAACCAAATCAGGTCGGGGTTCCACTGCCACGCCTCGATGTGGGCGAACAGCGGGGCGTACGAGGCCATGTGTACCACGGCTGCATTGCGCTCTAGCCCGGTCATCAGCGCGGCCTCCGAGAGGGCAGCCTCCCAGTTGTTGCGCGATTCGGGGGCGGTTCCTCCCTTGGTGTGCGAGGCGTACTCTCCGGCAAACACCTTTGGCCCCTTGCGGTCGTAGCTGTCGTAGCGGCTGGCGTTTTTGTAGAACCACTCGGGGCTCTGGTAGTAGTGCTCATCGACTAGGTCGCCGTTGAGTGCCTTGAGCTCCTTCCAGAGGTAGTCGAATCGGTCGCCGTCGGGCGATGGGCCCGAGCTAGCCACCAGCTTAATGTTGGGGTACTTCTCCTTTAGGGTCTTGGCAATAACCTTATATCGGTCCACGTACTGCTCGTCCCACTGCTCGTTGCCCACGCCAAGCATCTTTAGGTTGAAGGGGGCAGGATGGCCCATCTGGGCGCGTAGGCTGCCCCACTTGGTGGTTGCATCGCCGTTGGCAAACTCAATTAGATCGAGCATATCCTGCACGTAGGGCTCCAGCTGGTTCATAGGCACTACCTCGCCCGTGTTGTACTGGCAGGCCATTCCGCAGTTGATGATGGGCAGCGGCTCGGCGCCAATATCCTCCGAAAGCAGGAAGTACTCGTAGAAGCCAAGGCCGTACGACTGGAAGTAGTCGGGGGCTGGGCGCCAGCTGAACTCCGTATTCCAGCGGTTGATAATCTGCTTGCGCTCCTCCACCTTGCCTACGGTGGTCTTCCACTGGTAGCGGTTGGCCAAGTCGCGGCCCTCCACGATACATCCCCCAGGGAAGCGGACGAAGCCCGGCTTTAGGTCGTAGAGCAGCTGCACCAGGTCGGCGCGCAGCCCGTTGGGCCTATTCTTCCAGGTGTGATGGGGGAACAGCGACACCATGTCGATGTCTACCGATCCCTTTCCGGTGAAGATGATGTTGAGGCGGGCCTTGGCGTCGGTAGCCTTGCTGGTAAGCGAGGCGGTGTATTGGTTCCAGCCGTCCTTGAAGCCATCGAGGGAGCACTCGCCGATTTTCTTGCCATCGGCGCTAACCAGCTCAACGGTTAGCTTCACGGGGGAGTTTTCGCTGTTGCGGACCAGTATCGAGAAGTTGTACTGCTCGCCCTCCTTCACGCCCATTCCGCGGAAACCCTCGTTGGTAAGGCCGAACCCGCCATTGGCGGCATCAACGGTTACATGCGCAAAGCGGGGGTTGTTGATGTGGGCATCGCCTCTATTCTCAATAAGAACCTTTCCGGAGGCGTTGCCGGTTTTTAGCTCCTTCCAGCCCATCATGGGGGTAAGGAATTCGAACGAGCGGTTCTTTACCAGCTCGGCGTATATTCCGCCATCGGCGGCAAAGTTGATATCCTCGAAGAAGATGCCCCACATGGATGGCTGAATTTCGGCAACGGGCTTGTTGGCCTCTACCGTCAGCTTTACCGGCTGTGCCGATAAGGCCTGGGGCACCCCCAGCGATACCAGCGCAAGGGCGGCTGCATAAATTGATGTTCTTTTCATGTGCGTAGGTTTATTTCTTGTTCTTTACCGTCGATAGCCTGTACAGCCCAACGCCGTGCTTGGGGATCAGCTGCGATAGCTCGTCGCTAACCTTTCCGAGTGGCTTGTTTTGCCACAGCTCCTTAACGGCAACCTGCCCCTTTATACCAAGTTGGCTGAGTTTAACGGTTACCTTTTCGGGCTGTTCGCCATCGCGGGCGTTGAATAGGGCTAGGTACTTATCGCCGTTAGCGGCGTCGGCTGTCCAAACGTAGATGTCGTTATCCTTAAACAGCAGGCGGTTGTTCTTGCTGTGCTGGTTGATGTCGAGAACCTCCTTGTTGGTGATTAGCGATAGGGTAAAGTCGTTGTTGCTGGGTAGGTCGCCGCCAAAGATCAGGGGCGATTTACCCATGGCGAATAGCGACATTAGGGTGTGCTGCTCGTCGACGCTCAGGTGGCAGAAGCGGTTGTCGCCACGCTCGGCGCGGATGCCGATCTTGCCAATGGGGAGCATGTCGCCATCGGGCCAGTGCCCCTTGCCGGCGTAGGGAATCCACTTCTCGAATAGGGCGAAGTGCTCCTTTACCTGCCCCCAGTTATCCCAGAAGTCGTCGATGATGCGCCACATGTTGGCATGGGTTTGCACGTGCTCGGCGCTTGCCAGCGGCGTTTCACCGGGCGAGGTGCTCAGCACAATCTTGCGGCCTGTCTTGTCGATGGCCTTGCGGATAAGCTCAACTTCATCCTGATGGTATGGGCGCGAGAGGTCGTCAATCTTAATAAAGTCGAGCCCCCACGATGCGTAAAGGGCCATCAGCGAGTTGTAGTACTCCTGTGCACCATTCTTGGTGGCATCAACGGTGTACATGTCGCCCAGCCAGGGGCAGAGCAGATTGGTGTTGTAGATGTCGGCAGCATGGGCCGTAGAGCCTAGGATAGGCGTGTTCTTCTTAACGGCAACCTTAGGAATGCCGCGCATGATGTGTATGCCAAACTTCAATCCCTTGCTGTGGATGTAGTCGGCAAGAGGCTTAAAGCCTTTTCCTTTTGCTGATGATGGGAATCGCGCCTCCGATGGAATAAAGCGGCCGTATTCGTCCATGCAGAACACGGGGTCCTTTTCGTTGTACCCATGCGCCTTGTCGTTATCCACATACCAGCGGATGTCCACCACGATATACTCCCATCCAAATTTCTTCAGATTCTTGGACATGTAGTCGGCGTTTACCTTAACCTCGGGTTCGGTAACCGTCGGGCCGTAGCAGTCCCAGCTGTTCCACCCCATAGGAGGCGTTGCTGCCCACTTGTGGAACTCCATCTCCTTAGTCTGCGATGGTTGGGCAATTAGCTGTACCGATGCTGTAAGCGCCGCTAAGAGCAGCGTATGTTTTAGCTTCATAGGTGCGAATTTTATGCGAAATGGGGGAAAAGGGTTTGCTGATGCAAATCCTTTCCCCCGTAATTCCAAGATTAATTTCTATTACTTCTGAGTGTAGAATGCCTGCTCGGTAATTTGTCCGAGCTTTAGGTATTCCTTGTAGATTTCAAGATATGCCTTGTGGTTCTCCTGGTTTGGATGATACTCCAGCGCAAATCCTTGCCCCATGGCTTTCTGGGCCTCCTCGGCAGTCGAGTAAACACCTGCAGCCACAGCGGCAAACATGGCAGCACCAAGGGCACAAGCCTGTTCGCTCTTGGCAACCTTAATTGGCATGCCCAAAACGTCGGCAAGCGTCTGCATAACAAATGGCGATTTTAGCGAGATGCCGCCAATGCCTATTACGCTATCTATCTTGATTCCGTTCTCGAGGAAGCGGTCAACTATAGCCTTCGAACCAAATGCGGTTGCTTCTACTAGCGCCCTAAAGATGAGCGGAGCGGAGCTGCCTAGGGTAAGCCCGGTAATGGTTCCCTCTACCAGCTGGCTGGCATCTGGCGTTCTGCGGCCATTCATCCAGTCGGTAGCCAGGATGGAGCTGCTGCTAACCGGAATCTTAGCTGCTTCTGCCGATAGCGCAGGGATAATCTGGTCGAGCACTTCGTCTATCAGCTTCTGCTTGGTTTCAGCATCAACTAGGGTGGTTTTCGATAGGATGCTTTCAACTGGCCAAGCAACTACGCGCTTAAACCACGCGTATATATCGCCAAAGCCCGATTGACCAGCCTCTAGTCCAACCATTCCTGGGATAACAGAGCCATCAACTTGTCCGCAAATACCTGGTACCAGCTTATTGCCCATCTCCTCGTACGACGATACCATGATGTCGCAGGTTGATGTACCGATAACGCGAACGAAGGTGTTTGGGGTAATCTGGGCACCAACTGCCCCCATGTGGCAGTCGAATGCGCCTACTCCAACGGCTACGCTGGTCGACAATCCTAGGCGTTGAGCCCATTCGGGAGTTAAGCTTCCAACCTTTTCATTGCTGGGGTAGGTATGGGTAAATAGCCTGTCTCGGTATCCTTTTAGGCAAGGATCGAGGGCTACGAAGAAATCCTCAGGTGGTAGTCCACCCCACTGTTCGCTCCAAAGTGCCTTGTGTCCGGCGGCACAGCGGCTACGTTTCACCTCTTCGGGCTTGGTGTTACCGGTAAGAATGGCGGGTAGCCAGTCGCAGTGCTCAATCCAGGAGTAGGCTGTTTTGCGAACATCTGCATCCTCGCGAAGTACGTGCGTCATCTTTGCCCATACCCACTCCGACGAGTAGATGCCACCTTCGTATGCCGTATAGTCAACCTTCCATTCCTTGGCAAGCTTGTTAATCTCGGCAGCCTCCTTAATGGCGGTGTGATCCTTCCAAAGAACGAACATTGCATTAGGATTCTCGGTAAACTCAGGACGTAGCGCTAGTGGTGTACCTTCGCTGTCTATGAGTACAGGTGTACTACCCGTAGTGTCGAAGGAGATGCCTACAACATTTTCGGCTACCTCTGGCTTACACTTGCCTAGCGCTTCCTTTACCGAGGCTTCTAGCGCCTCCACGTAGTCGAGCGGATGCTGCCTGTAGCGATTAGCCAGTGGATCGCAGTACATACCCTTCATCCAGCGGGTGTAGTACTTTACGGAGGATGCGAGCTCCTCGCCGCTGGTGGCATTTACCACCAGCGCACGGCACGAGTCGCTCCCGTAATCTAATCCAATTACGTATTTTGTGTTACCCATCTTTTCTAGTATTCTAAAGAACCCTTCAGCATGTAGTACATTTCGTTAAATCGCAGCTCCTTTTTGAAGTTGGAGATGGTGGTGCTGTTGTCGATGGTTACCATCTCTACACCTGCAATCTCTGCGTAGTCTTCCATGTACTCTTCGGTTAGCACGTACGAGAAGCTGGTGTGGTGGGTGCCACCTGCGTAAATCCATGCTGCTGCACCTACTTCGAGGTTGGGTTGAGGTACCCAAAGAGCACTGGCAACAGGAAGTTTTGGTAGCGCTGCTTCTGGTTCGATAACATCTACCTTGTTTACGATCATACGGAAGCGGTTGCCCATATCAACAACGGTTGCTGCTACGCCTGTTCCTGCTGGCGATGTGAATACCAGACGTGCAGGATCAGCCTTTCCACCAATACCTAGAGGGTGAACCTCGAGCTTAGGCTTGTGAGCAGCAATTGTTGGACATATTTCGAGCATGTGCGCTTGTAGGATGGAACCTTTGCCCTTAAAGTGGTAGGTGTAGTCCTCAAGGAACGAGGTGCCGCCGTTTAAGCCCTGAGCCATCACCTTCATGGTGCGAACAAGAGCGGCAGTTTTCCAGTCGCCTTCTGCTCCAAAGCCATAGCCATCGGCCATTAGGCGTTGCGAGGCAAGCCCAGGAAGCTGGTTGAGCCCGTGAAGCGCATCGAAGTTGGTGGTAAATGCTTTTGCGTCCTTTTGCTCTAGGAAACGACGAAGCGCAATCTCCTCGCGAGCAGCTTCGCGCACCTGCTGGTGTTGGGCTCCACCCTTCTTTGCATTAGGTGCTAGATCGTACTCTTTTTCGTATACAGCTACCAAAGAGTCTACATCTGCTTCCGAAACCTTATCCTGTTCGGCTACTAGATCTCCAACTGGGTAGTAGTCCACATGGTAGCCAAAGCGCAATTCGGCTTCCACCTTATCGCCATCGGTAACGGCAACGTTGTTCATGTTATCGCCAAAGCGAATGATGCGCATGCCTTGTGCATCAGCCCAAGCGGCAGCAACGCGCATCCAAACGGCAATATGTCCCTGAACTGAGTCATCTTCGTAGTGCCCCACTACCACCTTGCGATTCTTGCGCATGCGGCTAACGATATGTCCGAACTCGCGGTCGCCGTGTGCGCTTTGGTTGAGGTTCATGAAGTCCATGTCAATCTCGCTCCATGGAATCTCCTTGTTGTACTGGGTGTGTAGGTGCAGAAGAGGCTTCTTATAGTTCTTTAAGCCTGCAATCCACATTTTGGCAGGCGAGAAGGTGTGCATCCAGGTGATAACACCAACACACTTGTCGTCTACGTTTGCGTCATTGAAGGCGGCAGATATTTCGGGAGCAGAGTTTACGGTTCCTTTGTAAACAACCTTAATTGGAAGCTGCCCTGATTTGTTTAGTGCTTCTACGATTGCATTCGAGTGTGCATCAACGGCAATGATTGCATCGCCACCGTAAAGGAGTTGTGCTCCTGTTACAAACCAAACCTCTAAATTTTTGAAGTCCATGTTCTTTTATTTTAAGTTATTTCTTTTTGTTTTGACCGTAGTAGGCGTTTGGACCATGCTTACGGTAAAAATGCTTCTGAATAAGCAGTGGGTTCATGGTCAGATTAGGATTAATGCTGAAGGCAATATACGCCATTTTAGCAACCTGTTCCATGACAACTGCGTTGTGAACTGCGTCGGAGGCGTTCTTGCCCCACGAAAAAGGTCCGTGGTTTTGCACCAGTACACCTGGTACGTATGTGGGGTTTATCCCATCAAACCTCTCTATGATTACATTCCCAGTTTCTTTCTCATATTCGCCCTTAACCTCTTCTTCGGTCATTTGGCGTGTACATGGAATTTCTTGGGCAAAGTAGTCGGCGTGGGTGGTGCCAATGTTGGGCAGGTCAACGCCAGCCTGAGCCCAAGCAGTTGCATAGGTAGAGTGGGTGTGAACCACTCCACCTATTTCTGGAAATGCTTTGTATAGTTCTAGGTGTGTTGGAGTATCGGATGAAGGCGATAGAGTCCCCTCTACCACCTTTCCGTCTAAATCAACTACAACCATATCTTCGGCTTTCATGGTATCGTATGATACGCCCGAAGGCTTGATTACTACTAGACCTGAAGTTTTGTCGATAGCGCTTACATTGCCCCATGTGAAGATCACGAGACCATGCTTTACCAAGTCGAGGTTTGCTTCAAAAACAGTCTGTTTTAGTGCTTCTAGCATGTCTTAATATAATTAATTTAACTACCAGAAGTAGATGTAGAAGGCAACGCAGGTACACACAACAATTGCAGAGGTAATGATATCTGTGAACGACCAGCTAGCCTTGGTTTCTGCAATCTGCTCGGGAGACTGCGAAAAGTATGTTAGTCCCTTTAGCTGATCTTCGCTTGCCTTAGGTGTGAAGAAGCTGATAAGGAACATTATCGCCATAGTAAAGAAGAATAGGAATAGGCAGAAGTATAGCCAGTTGATGGCAAGCATCTCTCCTAGTAGGCTGTCGGGTGCAATATGGTTGCTGAAGATCATCAGCACTAGACGGAACATACCCACGCCAAAACCAATCAGCAATCCCCATTCGCCAGCCTTTGGGGTAATCTTGCGGTTGAATACGCCAAGAATAAATACGGCCGAAATGGCTGGTGCAATAAGCGACTGTACGTTTTGCAGGTATTCGTAGAGAACGCTACCTAGTCCACGCATAATAGGAATCCAAATGAGGCCTAGTCCAAATACGGTTATTGTAGCAATTCTACCAACCCATACAAGGCGAGCTTCGGTTGCATTGGGGTGGTGTGGCTTGTAGAAGTCGATGGTAAATAGAGTTGCCGAAGAGTTGAAGTGTGCTGCTAGCGATGTCATAAGTGCAGCAATAAAACCAACGGTAACAATACCCTTAATTCCGGCAGGGAGTAGGGTGGTAACCAAAGTACCGTAAGCTTGGTCGTTGGTGTCGAACATGATTTTTCCTTGAGCCTTAAGCGCAGCGGCAATCATACCTGGGATGAGGAACATGAATACAGGAAGAATCTTAAGGAAACCTGCAAGGATGGTACCCTTACGGGCGTTGTTTAGGTCCTTAGCGGCAAGTGCACGTTGCACGATATGCTGGTCGGTACACCAGTACCAGAATCCGATGATGGCTGCTCCAAAGATTACGCCTATACCAGGGAACTTAGCATATAGCGGATCGGAAGGGTCGGCATGAATGAGGTGCTTGTTAGAACCAATATGCTCAAGAACAGTGTTCCATCCATCGAGAATACCTCCGCCACCAACTTCGTACAATCCTAGGAATAGAATGATGAAGGCACCAATAATAAGAATTGGTGTTTGGATGACAGAAAGCATCATAATACCCTTCATACCTCCAAGAACGGTGAAAATACCAGTAAGCAGTACAAGGCCAATTGCCCCATACCAGAAGTTAATGCCTAGTACGCTCTGTAGGAAAATACCTCCAGTGAATGCAGTAACCGATACTTTGGTAAGCACGTAGCTGATGAGGGTAATGATTGATAGCGTAGAACTGGTATTCTTGTTGAAACGCTTGTATAAAAACTCGGGCATGGTAAATACCTTGCTGTGCGCGTAGAAGGGCACAAATACCCAACCAAGAATCAATATCATCCAGCCTTGCATTTCCCAGTGAGCCATTGCCATGCCGCTTTCGGCACCTGCTCCTGCTAAACCTACAAGGTGTTCCGATCCAATGTTTGCTGCAAAGATTGCCGCTCCAACTGCCAGCCATGTTTCGCTACGGCCAGAAAGAAAATAGTCGCTGGTGTTTTTGTGATCTCTTCTGATAACCCAGAGTACAACGCCCACCAGTGCGGCTAAGAATACTCCGATAATTGTCCAATCTAGTGTTGCCATTTAATGTGCTGAATTAGTTAGTCCTTTTTATAAATACCCTTTAGGCCAATTTAATGTGACCTAAAGGGATTTGTGCTCGATTGCAAGTATATAAGATATACTGATGTAATGCTATTTTTCTCCGATCTTTTGTTTGAGGATTTCGAATTCTTTTTCGGTTACTGAGAATACAGTTCCGTGTCGAATTCCTTTTGGAACCGATATCTTATCGGAGATGTCTTTCCAATTCTTAAGGTCGGTAGATTCGATAGCACCATACTTTCCGTCCATGTACTTATCGAAAAAGACAATCCAACGGTCTTTGGTTCTTAGCACGGTTGGACCTTCGGCCCAGTACTTGCCGGTTATTGGGGCTGTAGGCTCGCTGTATTCGCCAGTGAGGTTTTTGCTAAAGGCAATACGTAAGTTCTTTTCGGCAGGGGCATCGTTCTCGTTCTTCAGGAACATGACGAATTGCTTTCCATCCTTAAGTATGGTTGCATCGATTACGCTAAACTTCTTATCGTAAAGTAGCTTTGTCTTACTAAATGTTTTGAAGTCTTTGGTGGTGACGTAGTACATGCGGTGGTTGTACTTGTCCTTAGGGTTTACGCCAAGCATAGGGAAGCGATCGGGGATGGTAGATGCCCAGTAGATCATGTACTCCTTTTTCTTTGCATCGTAGGTGATTTCGGGTGCCCATGCGTTTAGGGTCGTTGACTCGTGCTCCATAACGGGTAGGTACTGCTGTTCGCTCCAGTTAACCAAATCGGTTGATGAGGCGTAGCCAATACCCTTTTCGTTCCAGCTAACTGTCCAAACCATGTGGAACTTTCCATCTCCACCCTTAATGATGCAGGGATCTCGCATTAGCTTGTCGTTGCTGATCTGAGGTGCTAAGAATGATTTGTCGTTGTTGAGCGCTTTCCAGGTGTACATGTCGGTAGAGTAGGCAAGGTGTAGCCCGTCTTGTCCGTTGTCGTTAAAGTACGAGAAGAGCCAAATCTGCTTCTCCGCCTTTTTCTGGGCTAGTGCAGCGCTTGCGGTGAGTATCACTGCAAATGCAACGAGCGCTAGTGCTTTAAAATTAGGCTTATTCATGATGTAATGTTTTGTCTGTTTTAACTAATAACCCTGCCCTTTATAAAAAAAAGGCAGGGAATTATTGAGTGTGTTAGTGCCGTTGCCTACTTAACGGGGGTAATGGTAAACCCGTAGGAGTATTCTTTAGCCTTTAGCAGGTATTGCTCGTGAGGATATGCTCCCCAGCTGTTATCGCCACCTACGCCACGTTGTGCGAGGTCTACGCAAAGCACTACCTCTCTGCGAGGAGTGATGTCGTTGGTGTGGCGATACTTCTTCGATAAACCTGGATCAAAGTCTTCGGGGTAGTTATTCAGCGCGCTTACGCAGATTGGCTGAAGTCCCTTTATTTGGATGCCCTTTCCATCATTGTTGGTAAGGGTTAGCCAGCGAACATCGGTCTTATAGCCATTCTCCTGTGGACGGGTGTATGGCACGTACTGATCTGAAACCTTGCTAGAGTAAATTCCAATGTTAGCAGCGGTGTTGCGATCGGTGTAGTTCTCCCAAGGACCACGTCCGTAGAAGTTGAAGTTGTCGAACTCTTCGCCCAGTGACATAATCATGCCGAATCGGGGCATCTCGGGCAGTACGTTAGCACCTGCCTTGTAGCTTACGTTTACCGATAAAGCACCATCAGCAGCCATAGTGTACACAATCTGATAGTCCGATGCAACATCCTTTAGGTATAGGTTGGCCGTTACGATTGCCTTGCCGCCTTCTTCCTTCACATCGATGCTTTTTACAGAGGTGTTGTTTCCGGCAGTACGCCAAATGTTACACTTTGCCTGCATGCCGTTTCCGAAGTCGTTATCGGTTGGGGCTCTCCAGAAGTTTGGTGCTGGCTTGTTGTTGAAGTACCAGCTGTTGTCGGTTCTGTAGCCGCCAATTAGGCCCGACCACTTGTTGATGATTACATCGACACCACCTGCGCTTAGGGTGATTCTATCCTTATCGGTTGACACCTTTGGTGCAGCACCGCTTGCTGAAGCGCTAGCAAAGAACTTTCCTTCGCCTAACTTAAACTGCTCGCGGGCAACCTCGTGTCCTTGAGGAATCATCTCGGAACCGTTGCGGGTGTATGCGTATACGTTTAGGAAGTATTCGGCACCATCGGTAGCAGGCATTTCGGGCATTGCTAGCTGAACCTCTTTTTGAGAATCGGGTGCTAGAGCTACATCGAAGCTGCCGCTTTTTATTACTTCTCCATTCTTAATCACCTCGTACTTGAATACGTAGTCGGCAAGGTTGGTGTAGTGGAACTCATTTGCTACTGTTACTAAACCTTTTTCGGGTTGTGTAGCCGTAAAGTAGATGTCTTGGTAGTACTTCTTCACCTCTAATAGGCTTGGGTGAGGCGTTCTGTCGGGCCAAACCAGCCCGTTGTGGCAGAAGTTTTCGTCGTTGGTGTAGTTTTGGCTACCCATATCGCCGCCGTACGACCAGTACTTGCGACCGGCCTCGTCGGTAACCTCAAATCCTTGGTCAACCCAGTCCCAGATGAATCCGCCCTGCATATTTTTGCTTCCGCGGATAATATCCCAGTACTCCTTAAAGTTGCCCGAGCTGTTGCCCATAGCGTGCGAGTACTCGCACATGATGAATGGGCGCTTTACGTTTTGGCGTGCAGCATACTCCTTCATATACCTAATTTCGGGGTACATGGGGCACACTACATCGGTGTTCTCGGTTTCGCCTGCTTGCTCGAACTGCACTAGGCGGGTTTTATCGCGCTCCTTAATCCACTTGTAGGTTTCGTGGAAGATGGGGCCATTGCCGCACTCGTTGCCTAACGACCATAGAATTACTGATGCATGGTTCTTGTCGCGCTCTACTAGGCTAACGGTACGGTCCATGTGTGCTGCCTTCCATTCGGGTAGGTAAGCGGGGTGCTTCGACTTGTCGAACCAGCCTTGCAGCTCGGCACCCATGCCGTGAGTTTCGATGTTGGCCTCATCAACCAAGTAGATACCGTACTGGTCGCATAGCTTCACCCAGTCGATGTTGTTGGGGTAGTGGCTGCAGCGAACGGCGTTGATGTTGTTCTGCTTCATGGTGCGGATATCCTTCAGCATGGTCTCCCTGTCCTGGTAGTGACCGGTGACTGGGTTATGCTCGTGGATGTTGACGCCGTGAACGTAGATGCGCTTGCCGTTTACCAGCAGCTGCCCATTCTTGAGTTCTACCTTGCGGAAGCCTACCTTGGATGATACCGTCTCTACGAACTTGCCGTTTTCATCGTAAAGGGTTAGCACCAGCGAGTACAGGTAGGGCGTTTCGTTGCTCCATAGCTTTACCGACGAGAGGCTCTTCGAAAATGTGAGATCCTTCTTTGCATCGGCAGGTGTGCTGGCCTTTTGGGTTTGGGCGAATACCTCCTTGCCTGAGGCATCGAGTAGCGATACCCTAACCTGTGAATTCTTACCTGCCTTGTTGTAGTTACGCAGGGTAACATCAACCGATAGCAGCCCATTCTTGTAACTGGCATCTAGGTCGGGGCGGGCAAAGAAGTCGGCAATGCGGATGTTTTCGGTGCTGTAGAGGTACAGGTTGCGGTCGATACCCGATAGGCGCCAGAAGTCCTGATCTTCGAGGTACGAGCCATCGCTCCAGCGGTAGGCCTCTACGGCTACCAGGTTCTTACCGGGCTTCACGTACTTGGTGATGTCGAATTCGACGGGGCTCTTGGTGTTCTCCGAGTAGCCCACCTTTTGTCCGTTCACCCAGATGTACATGGCCGAGGTGCCCCCTTCGAAGTGGAGGTAAACGCGGCGGCCGTTCCAGCTGGCGGGTAGGTCGAAGTTGCGACGGTACGAGCCAACAGGGTTATCGGAGTGATCGATGTAGGGTGGATTCTTCTTGTAGGGGTAGGTGATGTTGGTGTAGATTGGAATGCCATACCCCTGAAGCTCCCAGTTGGAGGGAACCTTTATCTCCTTCCAGTTGATTACGCTAAAGCTGGGCTTGTAGAAATCAACGGGGCGCTGATCGGGGGTGGGCGACCACTGGAACTTCCAGTTCCCGTTGAGGGAGAGGAACCAGGGCGAGCGAATGTACTCGTCGGCTAATGCCGAACGCTCGTCGGCAAAGGGGAGGAAGGTTGCCCGTGCGGGCTCCCGGTTGATTTGAAATACTTCGGGGTTTTCCCAGTCGTTGACAGTCTTATTTTCCTGTGCAAACGAAGGCGAAAGCAATAGTGCTAGTAAACCCGTTGCTAACCATTTTGTTTTCATGCGATACGTCTGAATTGTTTCGTTGTGTGTGTAAAGTGGGCTCCATTCCTAAATTCTATCATTAACACTTTCGATTACCCAACTTGCTTAGGAATGGAGCCTGAATTATAATAAAGAAACCCAAATGTCGTGTATATGTTTGGCTGGAAGCAGCACTACTCGTAGGCTGGTGCCAGCAGGAAGCCCTGCTTGTCGTAGTGCTGATCGTACTTCTCGTCGAAGGCGGTGGTAAAGAGCTTCTCGTCCGACTTGTTGCGCGAGCGCTCGATGCTCAGCGCCTTGCCGCTCTTCTTGTTTACCAGCTTGCACCAACCATCGCTCTGCTTTACGATCTTCCAAACCTGGCCATCGTCCTTATTCTTGTCCGATAGCGCTGCCTGGTCGTCGAGGTAGCGGCCGCTTGGCACATGCCTTATTCGGGCAAAGTCTTTCCCCGTAGGTTCTACCACCCAGCGTTGATCCTCCTTGGCGTAGTCGAGCCGGTAGTTGCCAATGGCGTTGGCGCCATTTTCAGCTGTGCGCAGCGGGGCTAGGTAGGCTCCGGTCCACTTGCTCTTGATGCGTAGCTGCTTGGGGGTCGTGGCCTTTGCCGATAGCTTGCCCGATTTCATATCTACCGATAGCTTGCTTGCCCACTCCATCACCATGGTGGTGTCGTTGGCGAACGTTAGCGGTAGGAAGATGTATCGGGAGTTGAAGTACTGCGAGGGATCCCAGCGGTCGCCTACGTAGAGGTAGCTGGTGGTTTTAGCGCCCTGTATGGGCAGGATGTAGGTGGGCTGCGTGTCGAACGACATGGGCGAGCCCACGTTCTTCAGCGCCGACCAGGGGCCCCGCATGGAGGTGGCGAAGGCGTACTTGGCCTGGTTGGGGTCCCATCCGGTGCAGAACGAGGTGAGCATGAAGTAGTACCTGCCGCGCTTTACCACGGCGGGCGCCTCGCGCTGCGAGCCGGGCCACAGCGTCAGCACCTTCTCCTTTACATCGAGGTAGTCGGCGGTGAGCTCGTACACGTTCATGTCGCGGTTCTCGCGGGTGGAAGATATGAAGTAGGCCGTGCCGTCGTCGTCCTTAAACAGGTTGCAGTCGCGTGACATGTTGTCGAACGGGCGGAAGCTGCGCAGGTAGGTAAACGGCTTTTCGATATCCGAAGAGGTGGCCACCGCCGCCCTGGCGTAGCTGTAGTCGGTGCGGATCTCGTAGTGCATCCACATCACAAACTGCTTGGTGGCCTCGTTGTAGATTACCTTGGGGCGCTCGATGTTGGCCTTGGCCAGCTCGGGGTTCGACTGGCGGGTGAGCAGGTCGCCCCTCAGCTCCCAGTTTACCAAGTCCTTCGAACGGTAGCACGACACCAGCACGTCGTCGTGTCGGTTTTCGCCAATCCAGTAGTAGTACTCGCCCACCTTCAGGAAGCCGCCCCCGTGGGCGTTAATCAGGTTGCCGGCGATGTCGGTATGTACGGCACCGTTTACGATGGTGGTTTTTGCCTCGGTCTTCTGCGCGGCCACCTCCAGCGAGGGTGCCAGCGTGCAGGCGGCAAGCAGCGCCCAAAGCGGTGCGAGGCGTGTGCGTATAGCAGTACTTTTTGTCATTGTTGGATGTATCTGTGTTAGGGTCGATTATTTCTGTTTTATAACGTTAAAGGCTGTAAAATACCCGACTCCACAGCATACAAATGTATTAGGGTGGGGGAGATGTAGGTGTGACAAAAAAGTCATTAACGGGGAAAAAATAGTTCAGATCGAGGTTTTGTGCCGTCTCCTCGCTGTGGTTGATTGATAGGGCTAACTCTTAAAAGTCAGGCGTGTGCATGGCGATGGAGGGGTGATGCCTGTTGGGGGAAGTGTGAAAATTTGCCATCTGGTTAGACCAAACTAATGTGTTAAAAATTGGGAACTTCTGCGCCCGGTTTGGTGGCGGCTTTTAAGGGCAACAAGCATCCTTAGAGGGGCTGCTTTGCTTAGCCGAATGGCGGCTGCTGTTTTCGAATGCTCCCCAACTGAGCCTGATTGCGTCATGGTCAAGTTCGATTGCAGGTGCGTCAGATCCGTTTGCGGAGCATCCAAGCGCAATTGCGGAGGTGCTAATACCGATTGCGACACAGCTAAGCTCAATTGCGGAGGTGCCAATGCCGATTGCGTTACTGCCAAGCCCGATTGCGGAGGTGCCAATGCCGATTGCGATACAGCCAAGCCCGATTGCGAAGGCGCCACATGTCATTGCGTCATGGTTAAACTCGATTGCAGGTGCGTCAAATTCGTTTGCGGAGCATCCAAGTGCAATTGCGGAGCAGCCAATGCCGATTGCGTTACCGCCAAGCTCGATTGCGAAGGTGTTACATGACATTGCGTCATAGTCAAGCACGATTGCGAAGGCGCCACATGTCATTGCTTTATGGTTAGGCGCGATTACGGTACCGCCAAGGTCGATTGCGCGCTGCTCGGGGAAAAGCTGTTTACGGAGCGGCGCCTACAAGCGCAGGTGGCACATTTGCGGGCGTGGAAGCGTAGGTGGAGCTCTGCTTTGCTAAAGAGAGGGTGGGCTAAAGGGGGAAAATGCGTAGAGGCGCCATCCTCGGGCGCCTCTACCGTATTTTTATCCACCTATGGGGGTGCTGTGCCTACTGCTCGCCGTTTTCCCTGCGGATCTCCTCGTGCTTGTCGCGGTACTCGGTAGGGGTAAGGCCAAACTCGGCCTTAAACGAGCGGCTAAAGTACTTCGAGTCGTTAAAGCCCACGCTGTAGGCCACCTCCGAGATGTTGCCCGCGTTGCACAGCAGCAGCTTGGAGGCGTGCTTCAGGCGGATGTTGCGGATGAACTCGCCGGGCGACATGCCGGTAAGCGACTTGAGCTTGCGGTGCAGGGTCGATTTGGAGGTGCCCATATCGGAGGCAAACCCCTCGAAGTCGAAGGTGATGTCGGCCAGCTTCTCCTCCACCTTGGCCACGGCCTGCTTCAGGAACTCCTCGTCGATGGAGCTGTAGCCCATATCCGAGATGTTCACCTCCATGTTGCTCTGGAAGCTTTGGCCCTTCTGCTCGCGCTTGCTGATGAGGTTCCTTACGCGCGCCTCCAGCATGCGCATCTCAAACGGCTTGGCGATGTAGCCGTCGGCCCCCGCGTTGTAGCAGTCGATGCGGTCCTCGGTCGAGTTCTTGGCCGTGAGCATCAGCACGCCGATGTGGCTGGTCGAAACGTCGTTCTTTATCATCTGGCAGAGCGAGAGCCCGTCGAGCTCGGGCATCATCACGTCGCTAATCAGCAGGTCGATGTCGTTCTCGCGGATCAGGCCGAGCGCCTTCACCCCGTTTTCGGCCGACAGCACGTTGTAGCGGGCGGCAAAGTGGTCGGCAACCATCCTGTTGATCTCGGGGTTGTCCTCGGCAATCAGGATGGTGAAGTCCTTCTTCTCCGATGCATCGGTGGGCTTCCGTTCCTCGCCCTGGTCGGCCGTAGCCTCCTCCTCGGCCGGATACTCGCCAAGGCCTTCCTCGTCCATCTCCTCGTCGCGATAGGCATCCTTGGACACCGGAATCTCGAAGGTGAAGACCGCCCCTTCGCCGGGGGTGCTGTTCACCCGAATGTGGCCCTTGTGGATGGCTACCAGGTCGTGGGTCAGCGATAGCCCTATGCCGTGGCTCTGGCTCTGGTCCGAGGTTTTGCTGATGTAGAATCGGTTGAAGATGTTGGGTAGGTCAACCTCGGCAATGCCGCTGCCCGTGTCGGATACCGAAAGCACCATGATGGTGCTGCCGTATCGGGGCACAAAGCGGAGCTTCACCCGTATTTCGCCCCCCTTGGGGGTATGCTTAAAGGCGTTGGAGAGGAGGTTGTAGAGCACCTTGTCCAGCTTGTCCATGTCGAAGTACGCCTCGTAGCACTCCTGGTCGACATCGAACACGAAGCGGATCTCCTTCTCCTGGATTAGCGGCTGGAAGTTCGACTGGCAGATGTTGTTTACGAACGAGATGACGTCGGTCTTCTGAATCCGGAGCTTCATTTCGCCGCTCTCGGTCTTCTTAAAGGCCAGGATCTGCTGGATGAGCCTGCGGAGCCGGCTTACGTTGGCCAGCATCATGCCCAGCTGCTTGCTATCTTCGGCGTGGCGCTTCTGCAGGTTTTCGATCAGCAGCGAGATGATCGTAAGCGGCGTGAGCAGCTCGTGCGAGATGTTGGTAAAGTAGCGCAGCTTTAGCTGGGCCAGCTCCTCGGTCTTCTCCTTTTCGATGGTCGATATCCTGAGCTCGTTCTTCAGTTTTAACTTGTTGGCCAAATTCTTTGACCCATGATAGATGCCGCCGAAGATGAACACCAGGTAAATCAGGTAGGCCCACCACGACCGGTAGAATGGCGGCTTGATGGTAATGTGCAGCAAGGCCTCCTGGTTGGTCCACTCGCCGTTCTCGTCGCTGGCCTTAACCCTAAAGGTGTAGTGCCCCGAGGGGAGGTTGGCGTAGTTCACCGATCGGCGGTTGTTGCCCACGTAGGTCCAGTCCTCGTCAACGCCGTCCAGCAGGTAGGCGTACTGTATCTTGCTCGACGAGCTGTAGTCGAGCGACGAGAATTCGAGGGCGAAGTTGTTCTCCGAGTTGCGAATGGTAACCGTATTCTCCTCAGGGTCGTAGTGCCTGTCGTCGATTAAATCGAAGATCGATTGGTTCTGAATGAGGATGTCGGTTATCGCAATCTGCTGCCTTTTGGGCTTTGCCGACAGCGAGTAGCTTTGGGGCGAGAAGGCCGAGATGCCGTTGTTGCCCCCGAAGAGAATTTGGCCCGATGCCAGCTTCACAAAGGCATCCTTCGAGAACGAGTTGACAACAATGCCATCCGAAGCCGTAAAGTACGACGAGGCATGCGTCTTGGGGTTGTAGCGAACGATCCGCTTGTTGGTCGAAATCCAGAGCATGCCTAGGTTGTCCTCCACCACGTCGAGCACGGCATCTTCCACTATTCCGTATTCTTTGCTTACATCCGTTAGCCTCTTTTGGCCCTCGTCGTAAACAAAAAGGCTACCCTCCTTGGTACCCAAGCATATCTTGCTATCCCTTCGGCAGCACACTGATTGTATGCTGTTGGAGTTAAGCATGGTGGTATTCTCTACGTCAGGGAAAGAAACCTTTTCCACCTTCTGGCTTTTGCGGAGGTAGCGGAATACGCCCTGCTCGCATACTATCCATATGTTCCCCAATACATCTTCCTTAATGATGGTGGTGTTGGAGAACTTCTGCTTAAGTTTAACGAATCCACCATTGAGCGGCTTGTAGTATACGTTGGATGATGTTGCTATCCATGCCATCCTGTGCGAGTCCTCTATTGCGTTCGAGGTTATCTGTTTGGCATCTTTTTCTATGGTTAGAATGTGGCAATCCCGACCTTGCCGGCTGTCATCGTTTATTGCATATATAAAATTCTTCCCTTGGCCGCAAACCCAAATTTGGTGCGCGCTTTTTATTCTCGATAGCCCGTAAATGCTCTTGTTTGCCAGTATTTCGGGGTTGATGTACCTGGTGGCGCTGCCTGTTTTGGGGTCTACAATGTAGAGGCCAGCGCGGTTTATCGCCGTGTATACCTTGCCATCAGCCGATTCGCACAGCTTGATGATGTTTGGGGTCGATCCTAGCGTCTTTCTAACCTCCATAAGCGGGAAGTTCCTAATGGCAGGTCGGTTGAAGTCGAGCCGGTAAACGCCTTCTCCCTCCGAGCCAATCCATAGGTTGCCCTTTCTGTCGGTAATAATCTCGTGGAATATCTTATTGGCGGCATCCTCAAACAGTCCATCAGTATCGAGAACCTTGCAGGTGTAGCGGTCTTTCTTCTCGAAAAGGTATAGCCCCTCGAAAGATATAGCCCAAATGTATCCGTACTTGCTATCCTGGGTGATGGCGTAAAACACCTGGTCGATAGGCTGAGCCTTGCCGTTGCTCTCGAATTTCATCGGCACAAAAGGGTTTCCTGTGGGCTTTGATGGGTCGAGGGTAAAGATGCCATTCCCCCAGGTGCATACCCATAGCTGGTTGTTCCTATCCTGGAAAACCCTGAAGGGGTTGTTGCGAGAGCCAACTTTGGGGTAGCGGTAGAAGCTGTTCGTTTTGGGCTGGAAGAGGCTTAAGCCCCCTTCCCAAGAGCATATCCAAATGCGATCTTGCCTATCCTGAAAGATCTGGATAACGCAGTTACCACCTATTGAATGAGGGTTGTTGCTTTTGTATCTGTAGTTGGCTACTTCTTTTCCATCCTCCGATACCTTATATATACCTTTTCGGCTAGTGCCAATCCAGATGTTTTTTTCTTTATCAACGAGGATGGTGTTAATCTGTTCGGTTCTCAGCTCCTCTATGGCTAGCGGCTTAATCTGGAATGTTTTCTTGTTAACGATGTTAACGCCTTCGTCGGTGCCAACCCAAATGTTAGAATCATCTTCGGTAATGCATTGGATAACGTTGTTGGTAAGCCTTGCAGGCGTGTTCCAGTTCGATCGAAATATCTTTATCGAGTAGCCGTCGTACCTGCAAAGGCCATCCTTTGTGCCAAACCACATGAAACCCAACTTGTCGTGGTAGAGCCTAGTTACTGAATTGGAGGGTAGCTGGTCGGATATGGGAACCTTTTGAAAGTAGCGTTGAATGCTGTTGCTAATTCCTTGAAGTGGAATTGCAAGTGAAAAGGCAAAAAAAACAAGTAGTTGAAGTCTCTTCATTTGTCCGTCTCTAGGTCTTGTATGGTGATTCTTTTCGTACAGTTAATGGGTGTATTAACTTTTTGCAAAAGACGGTTCAATTTAGGAAAAAGATAGGCACTGGCAATACCTGATATCGTTATAGGATAATGAAACTTCTGTCCGTGGTCTCAAAGGGTGCATTATCAAGTAGATCAATGTACCTAAGCTTTTGATATCTAAATTTAGCATAAACGTTTGAATCAGAATTTATCAGTAGGTGTCATGGAACTTATTAAAATTAGGAACTTGTAGGCGGATCTCCATTTTATGAATTAAGCCATCGTGGTGTGAGGTAACAAGATGTAGAACTTCGAAATTGTTACCTTTTATAAGAGTTGTCTGTTGTCTTCTTTCTTCATAGATGCTTATTGGGCGTTTTTACGATGCGATGAGCAATTCCTTCGCTATCTTTTTTAGATGTGCTCCGAACTTTTGAGTTGTCTTGGAGTTTTATTGAAGTAGTCTTAATGTGGGAGATCGGTAAGGTTTGATAATGTTTGGTTGAAACGAGGGGGGAGTGTTAAGTTTTTTTGTAATCATACTGGTATTGTATTGTGGTGATGTTTAAATTGGATTTGCATTAATATTGTTAATGATATTCTTTGATGATGCTGGTCTTGGTTGGTAATGTATTGTTGTTTAATGTGAAATAGGTTTTGAATTGAGAGAGTGTTTGTAATATGTGTCAATGAGTCTTAACCGAATATTATACCAAATTGAATTTATTTTCTCCTCGATTCTTTACAAACTAGCATATTTTCGCTTGTGGTTCTTAACCGTATTAAGCGTTGTTTTAATAATTTTAAGTCATTAACATCAGGCTGATGAGTAACAAGAAAAGAAAGAGCAACAAACGGAGTCCTTAATAACAAAAGGTACTTCAAATTTCAAATCGCAGATTTTATCTGCACGAATCGAATTTACCTAATCAATCAATCAAGGAACATGGATCTAAGAAAAAAAACGTTGGTTCTTCTGGCCCTTCTAGCATTTTCTAGTCACGCGCTTTGGGCCGGGAATGAAGGAAGCAGTATTGCGAGTTCTGCAGTACAGCAAAAAAAGAGCAGTATCTCGGGTACTGTAAAAAATGAAAAGGGAGAAACTATTGTTGGTGTTAGTGTTTTGGTGAAAGGAACAGCTAACATGGGAACAGTAACAGATATTGATGGTCGTTTTACACTAAGTAACGTTCCTCAAAATGCTACGCTGGTTTTCTCTTTTGTGGGAATGAAAAAGCAGGAAGTTGCCGTTGATGGGAAAACAAACATAGCGGTGGTTCTTGAATCAAACGCTATCAGTATGGACGAACTGGTGGTTGTAGGTTTCGGTACACAGAAAAAGGTTAATCTTACCGGTGCTGTTGGTACTGTAGATAAGAAGGCGCTCGAAACGCGTCCTGTACAAAATGTTGCTCAGGCATTACAAGGCGTAGTTGCTGGTCTTAATATCAGCCAAAATTCGGGCTCTATGGAGTCGCGCCCTTCAATTAACATCCGTGGTATTGCAACAATAGGCTCTGGTTCTAGTGGCTCACCTCTTATTCTGATTGATGGAACAGAGGGAGATATTAATGCCATTAACCCACAAGATATTGAGAATATATCGGTGCTTAAGGATGCTGGTGCTGCTGCCGTATACGGGTCTCGTGCTCCTTTTGGGGTGATTTTGATCACCACTAAAAAAGGGAAAGCAGGTAAGGCTGTTGTAAACTATAACAACTCGTTTAAGAGAACTTCTGCATTGCTTCTGCCTCATATGATGGACTCCTATACTTTTGCTCTATATTTTAACGAGGCCAATAAGAATAGTGGTGCTGGTCCATTTTTTAGTGATGAGTGGCTAACCCGTATAAAAGATTTCCAGACAGGGAAGTTGACCAATCCAAAGAATGGTTTGCCTATGACCACAGTTCCTAATGGAAGCAATTGGGCCGATTATGGTGGAGGTAACGATAATATTGACTGGTATAAGGCGGTATACAAAAACTCCGCTCCATCTCAGGAGCATAGCGTGAGCGTATCAGGTGGTAATGAGACTACCAACTACTATATTTCTGGTAACTTTTTAGATCAAGATGGTCTTGTGCGTTTTGGAGGAGATAAATTCAATCGTTACGCTGCTACTGCTAAGATCAACACCAAAATCTCTGATAAGGTTTCGTTGGGATATAATGGACGATGGATTAGAGAAGACTACGAGCGCCCATCAAGCCTTACCAATAGTTTGAACCAAGATTTGGCTCGTCAAGGTTGGCCTACTCTACCTTTATACGATCCCAATGGCTACCTTTTCTCGTCTCCTTCTCCTGCTCTTGCGCTAAGAGACGGAGGTAGAGATAAAAAGCAAACTGACTGGCTTTATCAGCAGTTACAACTTATTGTTGAGCCTGTAAAAGGATGGAGAATAACTGGAGAACTAAACTACAAGACGATTGACGAATTTAGACATTGGGATTCACAGAAGACATATAACCATAATGTTAATGGTGACCCTTACGTTTACAATTCATATACCAATGTTCATGAAGGTGCTGCCAGAACAAATTTCTTTAACCCTAATATCTTTTCGGAATATTCGAAGTCAATTAATGCCAATAACTTTAAGGTAATGGTTGGTTTCCAGGCTGAACAGTATAAAGACCGTAATGTTTCTGGCGATAGAAATGGTATTATTACCGCAGCACTTCCTACATTAAACACTACTTCTGGAACTGATGCCAATGGTAAAATAGTTTCTCCTAGTGTTTCTGGAGGATACGGTAACTGGTCAACGGCAGGTTTCTTTGGGCGTTTTAATTACGACTATGATGGTCGTTACCTATTGGAGGCAAACTTCAGGTATGATGGTACCTCTCGATTCCTTGCGGATAAAAGGTGGAATGCATTTCCTTCTGTTTCTGTAGGTTGGAATGTTTCAAAGGAGGCGTTTTGGAAACCAATAGAAGAATATGTGAATAGTTTAAAACTAAGGGCTTCGTATGGTTCTTTAGGTAATCAAAATACTAAAAATGATAACGATTATAGATTAGCCTTTTATCCTGCAATTCAGACCATGCCAATAGGAACATCAAATGGTTCTTGGTTGGTAAACGGAGTACAACCAAATACAGCTTCTGCTCCATACCTGGTTTCTTCATCACAAACTTGGGAAAAAATTAGAACTTGGGATGTAGGTGCTGATTTAGGAATGTTTAATAATAAGCTTACTGCAACGTTCGACTACTATATTCGATACACCAATGATATGTTGGCTCCTGGTGTTGAGTTGCCAGTGACCCTTGGAACTGATGTTCCAAAGACTAACAACACAGATTTAAAAACATACGGTTTTGAGTTGTCGCTTAATTGGCAAGACAGGCTAGCTAATGGGCTTGGCTATGGTATAAAAATTTCTGTTGCAGACTCTAGAACTAAAATTACAAAGTATCCTAACCCAACAGGACGCCTAGATCAAACTATTGCTGGTAGAATGTATGGCGAAATCTGGGGATATGATACAAAAGGAATCGCGAAGTCTGACGAAGAGATGAACGCGCATCTTGCAAGTTTACCTAATGGAGGTCAAAATGCTGTTGGTAGTAACTGGAAAGCAGGAGATATCATGTACAATGACTTAAATAATGATGGTAAGATTGATAAAGGAGCTAATACCATATCTGACCATGGAGATTTAAAGGTTGTTGGAAATAGTACACCTCGCTTCCCATTCTCTGTTGATTTGTCTGCTGATTGGAAAGGTTTCGACTTTAGAGCATTTTTCCAAGGTATCATGAAGAGAGATTACTACCAAGATAGCTACTTCTTCTGGGGTGCATGGAAATGGGGTGTTTGGTGGTCGACCGGATTAGATGAGCATAAGGACTACTTCCGTGCTGATGCCAACAATCCTCTTGGACAAAATCTAAACTCTTACTATCCTCGTCCTCTTTTTGGAGATGGCAAGAACATGGAAACACAAACACGCTATATGCAAAATGCGGCATATGTTCGTCTAAAAAATCTTCAACTTGGTTACACTCTACCTGCCGAATTAACCAAAAAGGTTGGTGTTTCGAAATTAAGGGTATTTGTTTCGGGCGAAAACCTTTGGACTTATACAAAGATGGCCAAGATGTTTGACCCTGAAACCATTGATGGTGGATATGGTGGTAATGTTTACCCATTGTTCAAGGTTTATTCTTGCGGTCTTAGCGTAACCCTTTAAAATTAAACAACTATGAGAAGCAAAATAATATTACTACTATTCGCAGGAGCATTGGGTTTTTTAAGTTCTTGTGATGATTATCTTGATGAAACACCAAAGTCTTACTTAACGCCCGAACAGTACTTAACTGACGAATCTCACTTAGCGGCATATTCTATTGCACGTTATGGTGTATTCCCAACCCACGGAAGTTGGTCATTTGGTACTTTTGGTATTGATGCCGGAACCGACAATATGGCTTCTGATGGCTACGATAATAAGTATGTTCCAGGACAGTCTAAAGTAGGTCAGAATGGGGGAGATTGGTCTTTTGGCGATATCTACCAGTGTAACTATTTTTTAAACAAGGTTGTTCCTCGTCTAAAGGCTAATACTATTACGGGTAATATCGATAATATTAAGCATTACATAGGCGAAATGTACATGATTAGAGCTTATGTGTACTTTACGAAACTTCAGGCTCTTGGTGATTTTCCTATTATTAAGACAGCTCTTCCTGATAATCAGGAAATATTGGCTGCAGCTAGTAAGAGAGCACCTAGAAATGAGGTTGCACGATTTATTCTTCAGGATCTCGATTCTGCCATTACATTAATGAAAAATGTTGCTCCAGATGGAAAGAAAAATCGTTTGTCGAAGTATTGCGCATTACTACTTAAATCGCGTGTTGCACTATACGAGGGTACTTGGTTGAAGTATTTCAAGGGAACAGCATTTGTTCCAAATGGATCAAACTGGCCTGGCAAATCGAAGGACTACAATGCAAATTACCAGTTCACTAGTGGAAGTATCGATAAGGAAATTGAATTCTTCTTGGGAGAAGCAGTTGCTTCATCTAAAGAGGTTGCAGATGCTATCCCACTTGTTAATAATAATATGGTACTTCAACAGAGCACATCAGATGCGGTTAACCCTTACTTCTCAATGTTTAGTGATGTTGATATGTCAGGATACAGCGAAGTACTATTATGGCGCAAGTACGACAAGGGATTGGGCGTAACTCACAATGTTCCAGTTTACGCACAATCCGGAAATCATGCGATTGGACTTACTCGTGGTATGGTCGAAGGTTTCTTAATGGCCAACGGTTTACCAATTTATGCTGCTGGCTCAGGATATGCAGGTGATGATCAAATCTCGGATGTTCGTAAAAATAGAGACGGTCGTCTATGGTTATTCTTGAAGGAACCTGGACAAAAGAATGTGCTATATCCAAGTTCAGTTGGAGACCATGCAACTCCAGTAGAACTTACCCCTTTAATCACAATTTCTGATGTTGAAAGAAAGTATACTACAGGTTATGCTATTCGAAAAGGATTAAACTACGATGCGGCTCAGTGTGGTAATGGTCAAGGTTATACTGGTGCTATTGTGTTTAGAGCTGTAGAGGCTTACCTAAACTACATGGAGGCTGACTATGAACTAAATGGAAGGTTGAGTGATATTTCTAAAGGCTATTGGAAAGCGATTAGAAACAGAGCAGGAGTTGATCCTGACTTTGATAAGACTATTGCTGCTACAGATCTTTCTAAGGAGGCTGCTAACGATTGGGGCGTATACTCTGCAGGTCAAATGGTAGATAAGACGTTGTACAATATTCGTCGTGAGCGTCGCTGCGAGTTAATGGCTGAAGGTTTACGCTTTATGGATCTTAAGCGTTGGAGAGCAATGGATCAAATGATTTCAACTCCCTACCATATCGAAGGATTTAAGCTATGGGGTGGTACCATCCAAACTTGGTACAACGCAAGCGATCTTAAGTATGGGATTGGTGATGCTAGTAATGTTTCAGCACCTTCATTAAGTGCATATCTACGTCCTTATGAGAAGACACCTACATCTCTTGCTTATAATGGATATAGATGGGCTATGGCGCATTACTTAAGCCCTATTGCTGCTCAACACTTCTTAATTACCTCTAAGGATGGCAAGGATGCATCAACCTCGCCTATTTACCAAAATCCAGGTTGGTCTACCACTCCTAATACGGCTCCTGTTCAATAGTATTAATTACTGTAGAAAAGATTGTCTGTACAGATAAGTATATACCACCTTGGTTTAATACCAAGGTGGTATTTTTCTATTGATTGATGATGCATCATTTCTAGAAAATGAGCAAATTGTACGGTAAACAATTTGTTTGATTAGGAGCATTGGACTAGTAGCATATTGATGCACGATGCTTGAAATATGGTTGAATTAAATAATAGCGAACAATGAAAAAACTTTTTTTTGTGCTAATGGCTGCATTGGCACTGGGGGCTTGCAGCAAAAATGCAGGTTCAGGTGGTAAGGAGCTTCTTGCTGAAAGTAGCTTCGATACTACCATGAATGGTAAAAAGGTCGCGCTTTATATGCTGACCAATAAGAATGGTATGGCTATTCAGATTACCAACTATGGTGCACGAATTGTAAGCCTGTGGGTGCCTAGCAAAGGTGGCGAGTTTAAGGATGTGGCATGGGGATATAGCTCCATTAAAAGCTATCTTAATGCTACTGATAATTATGCTGGACCTATTGTAGGACGCTATGGCAACAGAATTGCAAAGGGTAAGTTTACCCTCGATGGTAAGGAGTATACCCTTACGCTAAACGATCATGGGAATCACCTACACGGAGGCTCGAATGGATTTTGGAAGCGAGTTTGGGATGTTGATACCGTTGTAAGTAGGGGAGAAAACCAGTACATCACCCTTTCGTACCTATCTGCTGATGGCGAAGAAGGCTATCCTGGTAATTTAAAGATCAAGGTAACCTACACGTTAAGCGAAGGTAATGAACTTAAGATCCAGTATGCAGCAACAACGGATAAGCCTACTGTTGTTAATCCAACGAGTCACGTTTACTTCAACCTTCACGGGACTTCAGCCAAATCGACAAATTCGCATGTGATGCAGCTGCTTGCCGACAGCTACACGCTTACCGATTCGTTGCTTATTCCAACTGGTGAAATATCGTCGGTAGAAAATACCCCACTTGATTTTAGAAAACCGACTGCCATTGGCGATAGAATCAACAACGATTTTGTAGCGCTTAAAAACGGGAAGGGATACGACCACAACTGGGTTCTAGCCAAAAAGGGTAAGGGCGTGGAGCTGGCTGCCGTTGTTTTTGAGCCAGAGACAGGTATAGAGATGTCGGTATCTACCGATCAGCCAGGAATTCAATTCTATAGTGGTAACTTTATGGATGGAGTAGATACAGGCAAGTATGGTCAAAAGCATGGTTACCGTTCGGGAATTGCCTTAGAAACACAAAAGTTCCCTGATGCGCCAAATCATTCGAGCTTTCCATCTACGGTTCTAAAACCAGGGGAGACCTATTCGCAAACGAGTGTTTACAGCTTTAAGGTGAAGTAGCAACGTTTCGTTTGATCAAAAATAGAAGAGGGCTCGTAAGAGTCCTCTTTTTTTGACCTAATCGGAGCTGCCTTATGGAGTTCGGACAACCGCACTTTAAAGTAGCATAACACGGAGGCTCTGATACCCAGCGCTCACAGGGCGTAATCATTTCTAGCGTTGATCCTTTACGATCGGAGAATACAGCGTGAAGCCTGTGGCTGCGAGCGACAAAGGTGCAAGGCACTTTCCCCTTTTGCGCTGTGGCTTTTACCAAAAGTATTTTACGGCTTATCCTGCCTAGAAAACGGGCAAGGTAACGTTGTCATAGCAGCGATTTTTTATCCAGCCTCCAGCTTGCGATGGGCAAATTCTGAAATTGCTCTGTGCTACCCTGTGCCTCTGTATCCCTGTGATTTTAAAGAAAATCTTAAATGCGGTTGCTCTAGGTAAAGCAGCCCTGCAATTTATTGGGTAATTATCAAATAAATAGTTGCATTTACCAACTAAATAACCAATAGAATTAAATCAACAATTTGTAGCAAATTAGCCATTAGCAGTGTACCATTTCTATAACACTACATTGCACTATGTGAATGTAGTTTGCACTCTTTGACACTGTAGCCTTGGTAGAAGTGGTGCTATCTGTCATTTGAGGTAAATATACGTGCTAATGTCTGATTTACATGCTTTGCAAGATTAGGCCTTGAATTAACATTCTGTAAACTTTGCTTCATTTTGTATTTAAAATGCTTCATCTTTGATACAAGATGTTCCATCTTTAATACAAAATGCTTCATCTTTGATTCAATATGCTTCATCTTTAATACAATATACTTCATCTTTAATACAAAATGCTCCATATTTGATTCAAGATGATCCATCTTTAATACAAAATGAAGCATATTTTATGGCAAATAGTTAAATACAGTATTATTTCACATTGTCTTTAATGCAAAATGCTCCATCTTAGACCCGAAAAAAGGCATTTTTAATACAAAATGCTTCATTTTGGATCAAAGATGGAGCATCGGCGATAGCAATTGCTCCGTAATTCCATCTATTTATTTTGGAATTAGCTGCTGCAGATGGCGTAGAAGTATGGCAGGTTGTAAATTTGCAGGGAGTATTTCACATTGCTGATGGCTAATGTTATTCTTACAAAGGCTAAAATGCTTAAGCTCTATGACGGTTTTAGTTGGGTAATGTCCTACATTTAGCTCGCTATTCAATCGTTCCGTGGTTGTGCTTATGCTGGAGGCTGTTTCTCCGCATTGCATGTGCGAAAATTCGAATTCAACCCTCTCAGATTGTAAATCCGCCACCATTATGCGATAATACTCAGCATTAGTATAGAACCTAATCTGTGCTAGCCTGTGTTTTGGTGTTAAAATACGGGTGTCCTAGATTATGGATGTGGTTGTTTGTTTACTGGCATAAAAGTTCGAATTTTACGGTTCATTACAATCGAACCCTGATGAAAGATTTTACCGAAGGAAATGTATCCAAGCTTATATTTAACTTCTCGGTTCCTTTGCTGCTTGGAAATGTATTCCAATCGCTCTATAGCATTATAGACAGCATCATCGTAGGGCGATATCTGGGCCCCCAGGCTCTTGCAGCAGTTGGTGCATCGTATCCGATTATCTTTTTCATCATAGCGTTGGTTATTGGTATTGGTAGTGGGGGATCGATTGTGATTGCGCAGTACTTTGGCGCAAAGCAGTACGATAAGGTTAAGAAGACTGCCGATACCATTAATATTTTCCTACTAGTTGCTGGTTTTGTGGTTGCTGTCTCTGGAATCTTTCTTGCGAAGCCTATCTTGCGATTAATTCTACTTCCAGAGGAGCTGCTTGATGATGCAGCGCTGTTTCTGAAAATATACCTAGGTGGAATGATCGCCTTCTTTGGCTTTAACGGCGTAATCTCAACCTTGCGAGGCGTTGGAGATTCAAAGACTCCGCTGTTCTTCCTTATAATATCGACTATTGCCAATATATTTCTCGATATTCTTTTCATTGGTGTTTTTCATTGGGGAATTGCTGGCGCTGCTTGGGCAACGTTATTGGCTCAGCTGGGGGCATTTGTCTCCGCAGTAATCTACATAAACCGTACGCACAAGATCTTCCGCTTTGCAATAAAGGGGATTAAATTCGATCGTGAGATTTTTCGTCACTGCATGAAGATTGGCTTACCTTCAGGGGTTCAGCAAACCTTTGTGGCGTTGGGGATGACAGCTGTAATGGGGATCGTAAACACCTTTGGGACGAACGTAATTGCGGCCTATAGCACCGCTTCGCGAATTGACTCTCTGGCAATGATGCCTGCCATGAACTTTTCCATAGCGCTATCAACATTTGTTGGGCAAAACGTAGCAAGGGGGAATATGGATCGAATCAGAAAGGGGCTTACCTCAACCCTGGGCATGTCGATGGTGATTACCGTAATTGTTTCGCTGGTTATTATCTTTTTTGGGCATAGCATGATGCGCATGTTTACAACCAGCGATGAAGTTGTCAGAATTGGAGGGGAGTACCTCACGGTTGTTTCTGCTTTTTACTGGATGTTTACCATTATGTTTGTGGTTAACGGGCTGCTGCGTGGTGCCGGCGCAACTATGGTTCCGATGCTCACCACCTTGATTTCGCTATGGGCGGTGCGTGTACCTGCTGCCTACCTTCTTACGAAGGCAATTGGCGAAGATGGCATCTGGTGGTCTATCCCAATAGGGTGGGTCGTTGGTATGATTGGAGCATTTGCCTACTATAAAACGGGAAAATGGAAGGGGAAAACGGTATTCCACCGCTCGGGAATCGGCCAATCGGAAGAGGCAATGAGAGGAGAAGTAGAGATTTAGAGCGCATTGTAGATGAAAAAGAGTTACCTTTATCAAAATTTATATAGAATATGGTAAGATCGATGACCGGCTATGGCAAAGCCGAACAAGAAATACAGGGAAAAAAGATTACCATCGAGCTTCGTTCGCTAAATAGTAAGCAGCTCGATTTAAACGTAAAGCTTCCGATGTCGTACCGCGAGTACGAGTTGGAGCTCCGTGCCGAAGTTGCCAAAAAGCTTGTTAGGGGCAAGTCCGACCTATTTATTTTCGTTGAGACCGTAAAAGAGGAAGCTCCTGCAACTATTAATATGAATGTCTTCGGGAGCTACTACGAGCAGGTAAAGCAGGCTTCGGAGAAGTTTGAAATAAGCCTCATCAACGAGCCTGTGGTACAAACCATACTTCGTATGCCCGATGTGCTTCATGTGCAACGTCAGGAGGTAACAGAAGAGGAGGTTGCCGCTCTTAAGCAAACCGTACAGAGGGCACTTTGCGAGATCGAAAAGTTCCGCGCTCAGGAAGGGGCTGCTCTAATAGCAGATATTCTTCATCGAGTTGAGAAAATAGAGAACCTTGTTACTACCATCGAACCTTTCGAAAAGGGGAGGATAGAGGTAATAAAGACTCGTATCGCCAATAACATTGCCGAATTTGTTCCTCAAGCGAATATCGACCAAAACAGATTTGAGCAGGAGCTCATTTTCTACGTCGAGAAGCTTGATATTACTGAAGAAAAGGTTCGCCTACGCAACCACTGCAAGTACTTCCGCGAGATTTGCGATGTCGAGGAGACGCCTGGTCGTAAGTTGGGCTTTGTTGCTCAGGAAATGGGGCGCGAAATCAACACCCTTGGATCGAAGGCCAACGATGCCGATATCCAGAAGATGGTAGTTCAGATGAAGGACGAACTTGAAAAGATTAAGGAGCAGGTGCTCAACATTCTCTAACTTTCGCATTTCGCGAATCGAAAATCGCACTCAACAGACATGAACGGTAAAATGATTATTTTCTCAGCTCCATCTGGGGCTGGGAAAACTACCATAGTTAAGCATCTACTATCAAAGTTTCCTCAATTCGAATTCTCCATCTCGGCCACATCGCGTAAGATGCGCGAAGGCGAGCAGCACGGTAAGGATTACTTCTTCCTTTCTGCCGAAGATTTTAGGCAACGCATCTCTAATAGCGAATTCGTAGAGTGGGAAGAGGTGTACACCGACAACTTCTACGGAACGCTTAGATCCGAACTCGACAGAATCTGGTCGAAGGGTAACGTTGTTATCTTTGATGTTGATGTTAAAGGTGGAGTAAACCTTAAAAAGATGTTTCCTGATAACTCCCTTTCGCTATTCGTAATGCCCCCATCGGTAGAGGAGCTGCGCAACAGGCTGGTTGGCCGAGGAACCGATAGCGCTGAAGCTATAGAGCGTCGTGTCGCCAAAGCCGAAGAGGAGCTTTCGTATTCCGATAAGTTCGATGTCGTGGTGGTGAACGATAACCTCGAAGAGGCAAAGGACAAGGCTGAGATGGTTATTGCTTCGTTTTTAGAATAGTATTTATAATGAGATATGAGATGCTCAGGTTGACTAATGTAACAATGATTCTTATTTTTTTCTGTTGCGCGTCTCATATCTCACATCACATAAGTAGTATAAATTAAAGAATCTTTATGTTCGTCGGGCTTTACTTTGGTTCGTTTAATCCTGTACATAATGGGCATCTTCAAATTGCTGGAGAGATGCTTCGTCAGGTAGGTTTTGATGAACTCTGGTTTGTGGTAAGCCCGCAAAATCCGCTGAAGGAAATCTCCAATTTAGCCTCTAACGCCCATCGGCTAGCCATGCTTAGGCTTGCGCTTGATGACGTTGCTCTTCCTGTTAAGGTTTCGGATGTAGAATTTGGTCTCCCAATCCCTTCGTACACCTTCAAAACACTGGAGATGCTCTCTCAAGATCATCCTACTTATCGGTTTGCGCTGATTATGGGGAGCGATAACTTGGCTGTTATCGAGAAGTGGAAGGAGTATCAGCATCTTCTCGAAAAGTATCCCGTTTATTTCTATCCCCGCGAAGGCGACAATTCAGAAGCATTAGCAGCTGCCTATGATGCTCAAAAGGTTAATGCGTCGTTGCTTGATATATCATCAACACAGATACGCAATCTGGTGCTAGGGGAGAAGCCCATCGAACATCTGGTGCCATCGAAGGTGGCAGCGTACATTCGCGATAATGGCTTGTACCGATAACTCTAATCCCTTTAACGATATGATACAGGACGAAAGGAAGGTGGCAATAGTCTACGCTACCAAGCATGGGACTACCGAAAAGGTTGCCCAGCATATTGCAACGCTGCTGGGTGGTGATGTTACGCTCATTAGTCTAGAGGAAACTCGGATGCCTGATTTAGCAGCATTCGATTGTATTGTTATTGGAGGTTCGATTTACGCTGGCAAGATAAGAGGAAAGGTCGCCACATTTTGTGCTAGAAACCTTAGCATATTGCTGCAAAAGCGAGTTGCCCTTTACGTATGCGGCATGAACTATAAGGAATACGATGCAGAGCTGCGCAGTGCTTTCCTTGATCAGCTAAGGAAACATGCTGCTTGGTCGGGAGTTGTTGGCGGGGAGTTCTACATTGACAGAATGAACTTCTTTGAACGCTTCCTTATTCGCAAAATCTCAGGGGTTACAGCATCTGTTTCTAAGCTCGACTACGAAAAGATAGAGGAGTTAGTTGCTGCTATTAGGAGCTGCTAGTGTTGTTGTATGCCTAGAGAGGAGCATCCCTCTTCGTGCTCGCAAAATGCTAAATGTACTTGTACACCATAAAAACCGATACGCCAACTAGGAAAACGGCATATACCTTTTTAAAGGTAGCAGCTGGCAGATTGAGCGCCAACTTCGAGCCAAAGAAAACACCCGCCACAATTCCAATAGCCATTAATCCTGCGTATGAAAGGTTTAAATATCCCGATTCTGCGTAAATCATAACGCTGGGGAGCCCTACAGGGAGTTGCAACGCGGCAAGCGAGGTGGCCGTTGCTGCTTTGGGGTTGTACTTATAGAACTTTATCAGCATTGGGACAATTACGAGTCCACCGCCTTTGCCAAACATCCCGGCAATAATTCCGGCTAGGATGCCCACCGCAATGTAGGTCCAAAATGCACGGGAGATCCTTTCCCCATCTTCAGCTGATGCCGTGCCCTTCTTCTTAAAAATAAGTGCAGGAATGTTTAGGTAACCCGCCGCAATGTATAGCAGGAAGGCTGCGTAGAGCTTGGAGAGCAGCGAAACATTAACCGATACTGCCAGCTCGCCTCCGAGGAAAGACCCTGCAAATAGACCCAGCGACAGCCAAAGCGAGTCCTTTAGGTTAATGTACCCTGCCTTGTAGTAGGTGATTACTCCCAAAACTCCAACAGGGAGCAGCATTGCAGCAAGCGATGTGGCGTTGGCGTTAAGCATATCCATTCCGAACAGCGCAATTAGCGTGGGCACCATAATAATTCCACCACCAATGCCAAACAGTCCAGACAGTACGCCAGCAAGGACGCCCAAAGCAAATATCGCCACCAACATGAGCCTACTTTTTTTGTTCGGGTGCAAAACTAGCTCTTTGCCCCCGATATGCCTGAGGCGATGGCGCCGCACCACTTGTTTTTAGCTACGTTTAGACTACTAGGGCAACATATGGATTAGACCTGCCCATCTAGTGTGGCGCTATTGTCCAAAATCTGTATGAACATTATCCGTACCTTTCCTGCTGTTGGGGAAATTAAAAGAGGGGATGCTTCCCGAAATATAAGAATGAGCAATCGAAGATCTATCTGTCGCTATTCCAATGCAGGGAGGCAACTTGGAGAAAGCACTTGCGGTACAATAAGGACCTTGTAATCCATAACTCTATATGAAGTTGAACCACCTGTTTACCTAGCATCCCCGCGAGGTTGGAATGACCTATTTGGAGCATTTGCGATTTGCACTCTACCTTATTTAGGACGCTTGTGGGGTGTAGCGTCGCATCGTTGGTGCATGCCATATTCCCTTTTCTGCTTGTTACCAATACCAGCTCGCACCTAAAGGAGCTTAACGAGATATTTAGGACGAGAATTCCTTCGGATGAGGTGTCGAAAAAGGATGCGGTACAAAACTGTATAAAAGCCTAAAGTTGGTTGATGATCAGCTTGTACACGAAAAGTTATGTCGTTGGGATTAGCTGCGCTGAACTCGCACTTTATGCTCGGTTGAAGTTTCTACTTTGCTAAGTAGCGGTATACAGACCGCAATCTAAAAGTAGCAAAAAAGTAAAGCGCAGCAATTGATGGTGGCTGCGCTTTTATGGTTAGTACAAGTTTGCTGTTTAACTGCGGTCAAAGACCGCTTCTTATGTTCGACGGCATTACAAATGCCGCCGAGCCTCGTGCATTTATACTGCGACGAGCGAGGGCGTTTATTCTTCGACGAGCTAGAGGGAATCAGACATGCGAGCAGAGTAGAAGCCCTCCATTGCCTATAGCCAGTATTAGCAATAGTACTTTTATATTGTTTCTATTATTTCATATGATTCATTTATTAAATCATCATGTAAATTGTCATTTGGCTTTAATAACGCTTTTTCTTTTTCTCCATCTCCAATGCAAATTAAATGTGCATTTTCTTTAAATATTTCCTTTGAATATATTTCTATTTTAGAATCATTATTCTTATCATCAGCTATAGATAATATTGTTTGTGTGTCATTTGGATAATTTGAATTTATAAACTTTAATATGCTTTGTTTATTCCCTCCATCAATATCTTCTTTAAACACACTATCTAGAATAAAAGGTAATCGATGTATCTTTTCTGTCTCTGTTAATAATTTATTAAATGCAAAATGATAACTAAGAACAGCCAAATGAAGTTGAACACCTTGGAATGGGAAACTTGATATTTCATAAACCTTATAAAAGCGTTCCTCCTCTAATGTAGGAAGTCCTAATTGAGCATTATTGTATAAATATATTTGTTTGAAGGAATAATTTTTCTTTTCTCTTTCAATTATGATATCATCTTCTGTTTTATATTCACTTAGTTCTTCTTTTTTTTGAACTAAATCAAGATGTAACGCTCCTAATTGAGTTGTTAAATTTCTATTTAAAATAATGTTTGCTTTATTTTCAAGCCAACTATCTAAAGTAATATTGCTTTGGTTGTATGAAGAATATGATATATATTTATCACTGATCTCATTACGTAAAACCTCAATTTTATTGTTTAATGAATTAATTTTAGATTGGACACATTTAATCTTTTCTTTAATTTGTTTTTGCTCTTTTTCTGTGTCGTTATCTTCTTGAAAATGAACATATATTTGTTCAACACTTAATGGCAATGATTGAGTACAAGTTGGGCATTTGTCTTTTCCCGGAAATTGTTTTGTATGATTTCTTTTAACTTTTGATACAACAGACAGTCTTTGGTTATAAAATGTGAGTTTGTTTGATTCGCTTACTAATTGTTCTTCTAATCTAGAAAGTTCAGCTTTTGAATTAGAGAGCGATTTAACTAACTCATTAGCTTTACCTGTAAGAGAATCATCTATATTTTTTGAAATTTCGAAATCCCTATTTTCTCTTTCAACATTGGTAAAAAAAGCAATTTCTTTTTGTAATCCACTTATTTCATTCTCTATCTCTCGTTTTCTTTTTCTATCGGTTGTATTTTCTATACCTAGATAATAATCCAAAAAATCTTCTTTAAAATTTCTGTAAAAATCTAAATTTCTAAATGATTTACGTAGATACACCCAACCCACATCTTGTGAAACGTAATAAGGTAAAAATATTGTTTCTATTGGAGCTTCCGATATGCCAGATTTGGATTCTAACAACAAATTAAAATCAAAGAGTTCATTGAAGAATTTTTTCAATTTAATGTGTTCAACGGAATTATCACTATTTATACCATTAAAACGAAGAACTTTTTTATTAATGTCTTTAATTAATAGTGTTTCATCTTGACGTATAAGCGTTAATACTTCTGAACTTGTTTCTTTTTGAATTGAGCAATCTAATCTTACAAAAATTCCTTCACTTAAAATCTCTGTTAACTTTATTTTGTTGTCATTAATACCAAAACAGTAAAGAATAAGTTGTATTAACGTACTTTTACCTGCTGTATTTTTCCCATAAATAACATTCAATTTGTCTCCGAAGTCAGAGTAAAAGTACTTGTCATTTTCCTCACTATAGATAAGTATCTTTTTTATGTTTAGTTTTACTTTCATAATGAATTTATTGTTTCAAGATACGCTGCTGATATTGCAGCTTTAAGTTGAATTCCACTTAATGTTGTTGATTTGGTGGTGTTAAAATCAGAATATAAAGCATTAATACATTCTTTATCTGTATAATAACGCTTTAGAATTTCTTTGTTATCTTTTACAAATGTGTTTATTTTACGATGTTCGCTTTCGTTTAAATCTTTGAATTTATCAAAACTACTTATATAATGAAATTCAAATAGGTCTCTATCAAAAATGTTAATCTGCAGAGATTGACATACTTCATCTTTTTTACTTCTCCAAAAATCATACGCAAGTTTTTTACTTGTAAGCGTATCTATAATTTCATTAATTTCAGACGATTCTATCCTTTTTGAGAAATCAGATAAATTAGCAGAATCTCCTTGATTGAAAGTACATTCAATTTCATTTAATCTAAATGTAAGAGTATCTAATGCTGCTATATGGTCAGTAATTCTATTACCAAATACAGTTCTAAACTTGCCTATAAGTTGTTCTCTCTGGGCTTTTGAAGTTCTGCCTATGTCGATAAAGTGAAAGTGAAAATTTTCAAGGTTACTAATATCATTTTTAGTAAAGGTTACGTTTTTGTTTCCCTGTAATATTTTAGTTTTAACAGCATGATCTAAATTTGAAAATGAGACATTTGCATTTTCCTCATTGATAATGGTGTTATATTTTGTATTGTTATTTTGTCCTTTTAGTTCAATAGTATTATTGGTCGTAAAATAGTTTTTTTGATAAAAACTATCAGTTTTAGGATAATTGTCATTTAACACATCTTGACTTGAAAGTGCGATTTTTTTGATGATCTCAATAAGACTATTAAGAGTCCATTTATTTGTTGATTTTTTAGCTTGGATTGTTTCAACAGTTTTAAGGCTATTCTCATCGGATAGGTAGCCGAAAATTATATCATCTTGATGCTCTAATATTATAAAGTACTTTTCATCTTTTATGTCCTCATATCTTTCAAGAAACAAGTAAATAGCACAATTCTTCTGAAAGTTCATACCCGTATTGGCTTGAACTCCAGAATTTACATTGGTAATCATTAATGCTTCGGTCATTTGCTTGGTCTTCTTAGTATTAGTGCCAACTCGTTTACATGCGCAGCTTTTGTTACGCTTATACGACTACCAAAGTAAGCTAATAATTACAAATCATCAAAGGGCACTTTACTTTTTCAAGGCTTGTCACTAAAAGCTGTTCACCAGATAAAATAAAAAGGAGAACTCGTTACGAATCCTCCTTTTACCTGTTTTTTGCAGCGCTACGCCTCAGGGGCTTTCGACTTCCCCTTTTTGGGCTTGCGTTGCTTGCGCTTCACGTCGCTACTGCGTTTGCCACCAACCTTTTCGTACTCCTTGCTATCTTTCCCGTACTTGAGCAGTACCTCCGAAAGCGTTTTAGAGCAGAAGTCGGTTATGACTTTTTCCGCACCTTCCAGCTCGTATAGCCGATCGTCGACAATAGAGAGCGTGGTGTTGTAGGACTGAAGAATTGCCTCCCCGTTGTTGAGCAGCCTGGTGCCTTCTGCTACCGATACGCCATATTCCAGCACGAGCTTCTCGTCGATGGAAAGGAGTCCGGCAAGCCTGACCTTTAGCAGATCAATAGCGGCAGAAGTTCTCTTCTTGCGTGCCATAGGCAGTCCTTTGTTTAATTGTTAATACTTATTTTGTCAATGTTCGACCTTCAATAGCGGGAATGCCCGTCATCCAGCATGTTGTTGGTTGCCCAACCTGCCTGCTGCTGGTCTCTCCATTTGGTATATTAACATAGGTATAGCAAATGTTGTTTAAAAAGCATCATTTTTTTTTACAAAAAGAGTGTTTACTACGCTGGGAGGAAGATTTTTGCTCCATTTTGTCGCTCTCAATAGCTGTAATGAGTGTTATATAAGGCTAGATGCTAAACGTGTAGGAGCAAATGGTGGTTTGATGGAGTGGTAGGAGGCGTAGCTCTGCGGTTTAAGCGATTTTCCTTAAAGGATAAGAGATAATGTTTAAAGGATAAGAGATTTCCTTTAAGCATAAGAGATATTGTTTAAAGGAAATGAGATTTCCTTTAAAGGATAAGAGATATTGTTGAAGGGAAATGAGATTTCCTTTAAGCATAAGAGATAATGTTTAAAGGAAATGAGATTTCCTTTAAAGGATAAGAGATATCGTTAAAGGAAAATGAGATTTCCTTTAAGCAATAACGGTTATCCTCTCGATTTTAAGCATAATTCCCTTCTGTACAAAAAAATCTGTGGTCATTCAATAAGGTTGGCGAAGAGCCAGGGATATCGCTTTTAAAAAAACATCGATCATAATGGAGGTAGATGTAAAGGAATCAGCAAGTCGTAGCACAAAGTGTATCCCCCTTTGGAGGGGGAAGGGGGAGGAAAATAGACGTTAGAGGTAAATACTTGATCCCAATGATTGCTATACACTTCTAAAAAAATCCACCCCCTAACCCCCGCCGGCGGGGGATATCCTTCGAAATAGAGTAGTGTAAATCTTAAAGGCGAAATCCTTGGCCGAAGTGCTAAGCCGTTATGAGTTTTCAGCATTTCGCCCAATTGACCTTAGTCTTTCATTCCTCCTATTGCCCTAAGTTTTTAGGAGGGGTGGGTACTTTTATTGCTGTGAGACATAATATAAAGGAGGCATTGCTGTGGGGGAATGCGCTGGCGCATAAGCCTAAGTCAATGCCTCCTTGGCGTTTGGCACTGAGGCCAAACTATTTACAGATAGCAGCTTGTTTCTATTGTTCAGCCAACGAGGGTTGGCTGGCAAGCATGGTGAGCGTGGTGCTCTGCAGCTTGCGGAAGGTATACTCCCGAATGTCCTTAAAGGTGCTTCGAATGGGGCAGCTGGCCTCGTCCTTGCAGTGCTCGCAGGGCTGGTAGCTTTTCTCGGAGGTGCAGGCGAGCATGGCGATGCTGCCCTCGAATAGCTGGATGATCTCCAGCAGGCTAATCTCATCAGGATGCTTGAGCAGGAAGTAGCCGCCGCTCTTACCCAGCTTGCTGGCCAGGTATCCGTTCTTCTTCAGGTCTAGGAGGATCGACTCCAGAAATCGTTTGGGGATCAGCTCGCTTTCGGCTATTTGGCTAATGCCCAATGTGCCCTTGCCGTACTCTTTGGCCAGCCGCGTTAGGGCCAGCATGGCGTACCTTGTTTTTTGTGTAAGCATGGGTTATCCTATTTTGCTAATTTGCTTGAGCTTGTCGAGGTCGCATATCCGTAGCTGCTTGCCCGAAAGGTCGATCGTTTGCTCGGCTTGCCACTTCGACAGGGTCATTATCACATTCTCGGGCGAGCAGCAGGCAAACTCGGCCAGCTCCTTGCGGGTGAGCGATAGGGGGAAGTCGCTGGTGCGGTACACATCCTCCGATAGGTAGAGGATGGTATCGGCAATTCGCCCCTCCTTCTGCTTGCTGGCCACGCTCACGAAGTTCAGAATCGACTTCTTGAACATCTCGGCCGCAATTTGGTAGAGGGCAACGGCCAGCTTTCCGTTATTCGAAAGCAGCTCGAGCAGCACCTTCGAGTCCATGAGGATTACGCTGCAATCCTCCACCGCAACAATCGAGAAAAGGTTGTTATCCTTGTAGAACAGGTTGGCCCCACCCAGTATCTTGGGGGCGGCCACAATGGAAAGGATGATGCGCTTGCTGTTCTCGTTCTGGTAGCTGAACTTTACCACTCCCTGCTGCAGGTAGGCCACGTGTGTTGGCTGGTTACCCTGCTTCAGGATAACCTCCCCCTTCTTGTACTCGAGCTTTACCGAGGTCCGCTCAATCTTCTCGAACTCCCTCTCCGTGATAAACTGTAGGGCAATGCGCTTTAACCAGCTGCTATCGCTAAATATGGCTTCCATTGTAGCTGCAATCTGTGTTGAGTTGTACCATAGCTTAAAAGTTCATTAAGCAGTATGGAATATTTAATCTATTTGGGTTTAACCTTCAATACAAATATACAGTAAATCGGTAGATATTTGCAATAATATTGTATGATGTAACTATTATAATGGTATAACGATGGAAATAAAAACGCTAACGGTTATTGGCGGTATTGGTAAGGGTGGAAGCCCGGAGAAGGTCGAGCGATTTGACCTGAAGATGGGCGACATCATCAGCATTGTCGGCCCAACGGGCTGCGGAAAGACTACGCTGATCAACGATATCGAGCTTTTTGCAAATAGGAACACCCCCTCGCAGCGCGCAGTGCTGGTTAACGGGGAGACGATTCCCGAGGATTTCTCCTTCGACCCCTCGAAGCATCCCATTGCGCTCATCTCGCAGCATACCAACTTTTTATCCGACCTGCCCGTGGGCGAATTCTTGGGCATTCATGCCAAGATTAGAGGCTCGAAGGATATTGAGCAGATGGTGAACGAGACGCTGGAGTTTGCCAACCAGCTAACTGGAGAGGCAATTGTTAGGGAGACTTCGATGACCGAGCTATCGGGAGGGCAAACCCGCTCGCTGCTTATTGCCGATGCTGTTATTATCGGCCATTCGCCCATCATCCTGCTCGATGAGATTGAGAATGCGGGCATCGACCGTACCAAGGCGCTGGAGCTGCTTAAGAAGTACGACAAGATCTTCGTTTTTGTAACGCACGACCCCCGTATTGCGCTGCTTTCCGATTTTCGCATCATCATGGAGAGCGGGGCCATGCAGAAGCTCATTGTTACCAGCGACGAAGAGCGTGCCGCAGCGGTTGGCCTAAAGCAGCTCGACGACATCATGCTCGAGTTCCGAAAGTTTATCCGTGCCGGCGAGCAGATCAGCAGCTCGCTCTTTAACCAGCAGCTTACCGAACTGGCCGCAACCTATCAACCATCACTAAAGTAAAGATTAAGCCATGAAGCTAATTGTTATTGCAGGACCTCCAACCTGTGGAAAGACAACCGTAATCCGCCAGGTAATCCGCCGAATCATAGGTAAGGGGCTAAAACCAGCCTATTTGAAGATAGATGTCCTTTTTGCCGACGAGGCCGAGCTAATTAATAAGGAGTTTGGTATTCCCACCAGGCGCATATACTCTGGCGAACTTTGCCCCGACCACTGCAACGTGGTGGTGCTCGACGAGGCGGTGGAGTGGGCCGAAAGCGAACAGGCCGACTTCCTTTTTGTTGAAACTGCCGGCCTTTGCCTGCGCTGCTCGCCCTATGTGGAGAACTCCTTGGGCATTGTGGTGCTCGAGGCAACCAGCGGGATGAACCTGCCCCGAAAAATTGGCCCCATGCTAACCCTAGCCGACATCAGCGTGGTTACCAAAATCGACCTGATATCTCAGGCCGAGCGCGAGGTGTTCCGGTACCGCATTCTCGAAGCCGCCAAGGAGATCATGGTGGTGGAGAGCAACGCCCTGTACGGCATTGGCATCGATCCTATCGTTCGCGAAATCCTCAAGACAAAGGATATCGAGCAGCCAATGTTCCTTAAGGGTAACCCTCCTGTGGGTACGTGTACCATTTGCGTAGGTAAAAAGGAGATCGGAGCGAAGAACCACTTCGGGGTGCTTCGAACCATGGAAAACGATTTGTTCTATGTCGGAGAGTAAGGCCCATTGTATTTATCTCGATAACGCAGCAACGACCCCTCTTGATAAAAGGGTGTTCGACGAGATGGCCAGGTGTTACATGGACGACTTTGGCAATGCCTCCAGCTTGCACTCGTTCGGAACTCAGGCCAAGGCGCTCCTCGAAAGCTGCCGAAGCCGGCTGGCGAAGCTCATAAACGCCAACCCCGACGAGATTGTCTTCACCTCGGGCGGAACAGAGGCAAACAACCTGGCTCTAAAGGGGATTGCCTTTGCCAATCGGCATAGGGGAAACCATATTATTGTATCGCAGATAGAGCACGACTGCGTACTTAATGCCTGTAAGTGGCTCGAAACGCAGGGATTCTTCGTCTCCTACCTTCCTGTCGATGGCGATGGGGTTGTTGATTTGGAGCGCCTGTCGCGCTTAATCAACGCCAAAACAATTCTGGTGTCGGTGATGCACGCCAACAACGAGATTGGAACCATTCAGCCCATCGCCGAGATCGGTAGGATTTGCCGCGAAAGGGGCGTTTTCCTTCATACTGATGCCTGCCAGTCGTTTGGTAAGGTTCCAGTCGACGTGGTTTCGCTTGGCGTTACGCTGATGTCGCTAAATGCCCATAAGATTTACGGGCCGAAAGGTGTTGGATGCCTCTACGTGAAGCGTGGAACGGCCATTACCCCCCTGCTCCATGGAGGAGGCCAGGAGTTTGGCATTCGTTCCACCACCGAAAATCTTCCAGGAGTTGTCGGGTTTGCAAAGGCCGCCGAGCTATGCATCTCCGAGATGGAGGTAGAGGCCAAGCGCTTATCGGCACTTTGTAGCCGCACCATCGACGTGCTTCAGCACCACTTCGATGGCTTTTACGTAAACGGCAGCATGGAAAGCCGCCTGTCGGGTTACCTTAACTTCGCAATAGGCGGCCTCGAGGGCGAAACCATTCGCCTTCTGCTGCTCCTCGACGAGGAGGGCATTGCCGTCTCGGCCGGTTCGGCCTGCTCCAACAACGACTCAACCCACAACGCGTCGCACGTGCTTCAGGCCATAGGCCGCGATCAGTTTCAGGCACGGGGTGCCATACGAATCGGATTCGGACGGTTCAACAGCGAAGAAGATGTGGATGCTTTCATTCGGGTTCTTGTTCAGAAGGTAGAAAAACTCAACTCAATTTTTTCTTTATAAAGATGGAAACAGCAACAAAAAAGCATGAGGAAATACTTGCTTCGCTTCCCAAGTTGGATTGCGGGGCTTGCGGATGTAAAAGCTGCAGCGATTTGGCGGGCTTGGCCGCACAGGATGATGCCGAACTTAAAAAATGCATCCATATCGCCGATAAGCTAGGGAACAAAGAGGATGCAAAAGGGTGCTTTATGTGCGCCAAGGAGGCTTCGGGCCTTGGCGAAAAAATGGAATGGAAGGACAACCTAAAGCGGGACTTCGACTTTATTCTCGATTGCTTTCCAGATGAGCCTGGCCCCAAGGAGACTATTCTTCCCTACAATCCAGCGCTGATAAAAGAGCTGGGCGTTAAGAAGGGGGACGTCATGATTGGGCGTCCAATGGGAATGTCGTGCGGTTGCCCCATCACCCACTGCGGTATTGTTTCTGCCGCCGATGCCCGAAATGGGGTGATTAACTGGAATGTTACCGGCCCATTACGACCTCGTGCGGAGGGTTTCGTTGATATTGGCTACTACGTTTCCCAGGCCTACGAGGGAATCATTAAGGAGAGCAAGGTGGAGATTAAGCAGGGAATGAGGTACTGGTTTTTACCTCGTCGATGCATGCTGCAGTGGAGGCATAGCGGTTTGGTAAACGCCGTTACCAAGCTGAGGGATGGCTCCTATAAGGTTAGGATTGAAGGATTGCTGATAGGGTAGAACATTACCTACAAATAAAAAGAGGGGTCATTCTTTAGAATGACCCCTCTTTCCTATACTTCTTTCTACTTACTTCTTCGAATCATCGATAGAAAGCTTTCTGAACTCCTTAAAAAGCTTAGTCAGCTCTAAAGTAGCTTTTCTTGCGCGAGCAGCTGCAGCTTTACTGTTCTTAGAAGAGTATGCCTCTACGTTCTCGTTGTAAAGTGCAATTTGCTCTTTGATTTGGTTAAGTAGTTCTTGCATTGCAATAAAATAGTTGAATTAGTATTGATGTTAACTTTTGCATCCATCAAAAATACGGTAACGTTTCTGATGTTTACGAAAGCTAATATACAGAAAAAAATAACGTGCAATAGCCTAGAGCCTACATTCTCACTATGTTTTCGATATTTTTGGTCAAATAAATGCGTTTTTTTTGTTAAATCTACACTTTGAGGCGTAAAATCCACAAAAAACTGACACCCTATTTGTTAGAAAATGGCGAATACGCTAGCATGCAGTAACCCTTAAATCGAACGATTCTCTTAGAACTTCGAGCCCTTTAGAGGTGCAGTTCCCCTTCAAATAGTAGTAAAGGAGTTGCACCAGCTGCTGATGGTTGGACAGCGAATTCTTTCTTATAAAAAGGTTCTCGAGTTGAAAGATGTAGAAGTTACTGGTAAGCTCGATGTCTATGTCCGAATCGAAGAGGCCTAAGTGTACACCTTTACAAAAGTGAAAGGTTACGATTTCGAGGATTTCTTCGCGTCTTTCTTTAAAAATGCTTTGAACAATGGGCGAGCTTAAGTAGTCCATAGGGAGTTCAACGATGGCGTTGTACGTTTGAGATATGCTGAAAATGCTTTTTCCAACGTAAACCAATGCGTTGATTGGGTTATTGATCTCGGTAAGCCCCTGCCTTATTTCGTTTAGTTTTCTTTTCGAAATGTAATCGACTACGCTCTCAACCATCTCCTTTTTGCTGTCGAAATAGTTGTAAAGCGTCTTTTTGGTAACCCCTAGCGATAGGGCTAGGTCTTCAACCTTCATCTTCGAGGTTTGCTGCTCGAGGAAAACCTCTGCAATTCTACTAGTATAAAATAGCCTCCTAGACTTCATAGCTAATTGTTTTTGGATACACGGTTGTTTTTTTGTTTTGTGAGTGCTACTTGTAAATACCAAATGCCTGCTGGTATTTGGAGATTACGATCTGGTGGTTGCACATCTTCTCCGATAGCTCGTTCTGGGTTTGCTGAAGCAGAGCCTGAGCCTCGAGTAGGTCGGATATGCCAATAACTCCCGATTTGTAGTTGTCGTTTGATATCTTGAAGTTTTCGGTAGACTGCTGAACCATCTTCTCCGATAGCTGTATCTGGCTAACGCTTTCGGTAACCTCGTTCTGCGACTGGCTCATCTGCAACTCGAGTTTCTCGGCGGTTTCTTCGAGTTTGAGCTGGCTGCGTTGGATCTTAAACTGCTGCTGCTTTATCTTCTTGGAGCCTCCCCACCAATCGCTGATGGGGATGCTTAGTGATACCATTGCAAACGTTTGTTTGGTGCTGCTATTGTTGATGTCGAAGTAGTCCCACTCGGCCGAGAGGGCTAGCTGAGGGAGGTAGTCTCCCATGATCATCTTCTTTTGCAGCTTTTCGGCCTCTACCATTTTGCCTACCAGCTGGTACTCCACCCTGTTGGCTGTTGCCTGCTGCTTGTTGGCGAGCTGTGGCATTGTAGGCTTTTGGTTGAGCGCGCAGTCGAGGGCAATGGGCGTTTCGTTGGGGAGCCCAATTTGCTGGTTGAGCGCCATCTTGCTTAGGTTAATGGCGTTTTGCAGCTTCAGCCTATTCATTTGCAGCTCGTTTTGCTTTATCTGTACCTTAAGCAGGTCGTTGCGCTGGGTAAGGCCTGCCTTGCACATGTTGGCAACATCGCGGGAGAGGGTGTCGAGGAAGCCCTGGTACTTCTCGACGGTCTTCATCTTCTCCTGAAGGGCAATGATGGTCCAGAATAGCTCTTCGGTTTTAACCAGCACTTCGGTGGTGGACATCTCCTTCTGCTTTAGGCTAACCTCTTTTCCTAAAGAGGCTAGCTTATTGCCGTTGACGATTCGACCTCCTGCGTAGATGGGCTGAGTGGCACGGACAATGGCGACGTTGGCCTTGTCGAGCACGTTGAACCCGGGTACGTAGGTGAACTGCGTTGGGGCAGCTAAGTTGGCAGGGTTTCCGTCGTAAACGGGAAGGTTGGTTGCCGGTGTCTTTATCAGGTAATCGGGAGCGCGCATTGCCACAAGAGTTGCATTAACTACAGGAAAGTAGCTGGTAAATGCGCTCTTGCTCTGCTCGATGGATTCCAGCACCTCCTGCTGCGACTGCTTTAGCGTTTTACTATTATTAATAGCAATTGCCTTGCACGAGTCGAGCGTTAGATGGCGTTGGATGGGGGCTGATACTGCAGCTGATTTTGCAGCTTGGGCGTTACCCATTGCAGGAGCGAGCATCATACCTATAATAATAAGCGTGGAGGCAGGAATGGTTGCATTGCTGCTGGGGGTAGACTCCTTGCGGTACACCAACCAGTAAACAACGGGGAGGATAAACAGCGTAAGCACCATCGAAATCATCAAACCAAAGCAGATAACGGTGCCGAGTGGGCCCCATAGCGGCGAGCGGCTGGCAATCATCGATATTACACCTACCGAAGCGGCTGCCGATGTTAGGAAGATTGGGCGCATACGGCGCTTACCGGCTGCAAGGGCGGCCTCGTAGATGGAGTAGCCGTTCTTTTCGGCGAGTTCGTGGGCGTAATCGACTAGGATGATGCCGTTACGGACAACGATACCGCAGAGACTGGTTACACCCATAAAGGCGGTCATCCCGAAGGGGAAGTGCATTACGTAGAGGCCAATTGCAGCACCTGGTAGGCCCAGAAGCATGGTGCTCATGATGAGCAGCGATAGCTTTATCTTCTTAAACTGGAAGAGCAGGATGAAGAAAATCATAACGATGCTCACCAAAAGGGCGATGGCCATTGGGATGTAGGTTTCGAGCTGTGATTCGAGCTCGCCGCCGTATGAGATGGTTGTATTGGGGGTTTTAAGCTTGTCGATTTGAGGCTTTATCTCGGAGAAGACATCGGAAGGGACCACATTGGGCGAAACATCGACCTGAACGGTTAGCGTTCTTATGCCGTTACGGCGGACGATGGTTCCCTCGGTCCATTCGGGAGTAAGCTTGGCGAAGGCGCGAAGCGGAACGCCCGATAGGGTACTTGGCGAGGTTACGTACTCGTCCTGTAGGGTTTTTATGCTTTTGGGCGTGTTGCTATCCTTGTAGAGCTTAACCTGTACGGGGTAGTCGTTCTCCCAGATGGTGGTTAGCGGAAGTCCGTTAAGCGAGGCTAGGAGCGAGGTTGCTACCAGACTTTTTGTGTATCCCATTCGGTTGGCCTTGTCCTTATCCATGTCGACATGGATGTTTTGCTGCTGCTGATCCCAATCGGTACGAACCCAAGCTAGGTTTTTTGTCTTAGCAAGGATGGCGTTAACCTGCTTTTCGGCAGCGCGCAGGTCGGCAATGGAATCACCTGAAATGCGGATCTCGATAGGCGCCTTGGTGGCCAGTAACGAGAGAATTTTAAACTTAACGTGTGCATTGGGGTATGCATCGGCGAGCTTAGAGGCGTACTCGGCGTAGAGCTCCTTGGTAGCATCGTTGGAGGTGGTATTGACGAGCATCTGGCCGTAGTTGTGCGCGGGCATGTTGGGCGCATACACCGTGTGGAAGCGGGGCGAGCCGGTTCCGATAAAGCTGGTAACATTGGTGACGCGGCTATCCTTCTTCAGCGTTTTTTCGACACTGCTAAGTACGGCATCGGTGCTTTCGAGCGACGAGCCGGTAGGGAGGTAAACCTCGATGGCCAGCTGGTTGCGCTCCATGTCGGGGAAAAGCTGCTGCTTAACTTGGCCGAAGAGCACGAAGGAGAGCAGCACAGAGCCTATGCCAATTCCAACGGTTGTCTTCGGATTTCGGAAGGCTGCCTCCAGCGTTTTATCGAAGAAGTCCTGCAGCCTATCGAGCATCGACTTGCCCTTCTTTTCCGAAGCCGCATTCTTTTTATCCGTACCATCGGTTTGATTATCATGTTCGTGATGGAGTAATCCCTTCTTGATGAAGCGGTAGTTGAGGTAGGGAACAATAAGGATCGCTACCAGAATAGATACAAAGAGGGCGATGGCAATGGTGTAAGGGAAGGCAAAGACGAACTCGCCGGATACGCCGGGAAGGAATATGCTTAGCGGAAGGTAGGCCGAGATGATTGCCAGCGTTGCGGCAATGATAGGAACCAGCAGCTCCTTGGCGCTCTTAACGGCAGCCTTCCAGGGGTCCATGCCGTGGTCGAGCTTCTCGACGTGGTTGTCGATTACCACGATGGAGTTGTCGACAATCATACCCAGAACCACGATAAGGGCGGCAAGGCTAACGGTGTCGAGCTCGAAGCCGACGAAGAAGAGGATACCCAAGGTGATGAGCACCGCGATGGGCACGGTGACGCCAGCAACCGACGCAACTCTAATGGGGAGCAGCAGCATGGTAACCAGAATCACGGAGATGATGGCAAGCATAAACTCCTCCAGAAAGTTTGAGATCGACTCGTCGACGTACTTGGGGAGCTCGGAGATCTTTTCGACCTTAACATCCTTAGAGGTGTAGCCCTCGAATGTTTGAATGGCCTTATCGATATCCTTACCAAACTGTACGATGTTGTTGCCGGGCTGCATCTCCAGTGATAGGAGGATGGTATTTCTTCCATTCTGGCGGATGTAGCTGTCGGGATCCTCGTACTTGCGTTCGATGGTGGCGATATCCTTTAGGCGAACGACGTTGCCGTTGGGATCGGAGTAGACGATTTGCTCGTAGAGGTCTTTCTCGGACTCGAAGTTGGTGGGGAAGTGAACGGTGAGGTCGTTCTTGCCATCCTTGAGCACGCCAGCGCTGTTGACCATGCCGTTGGACTGGTAGGCGTTGAGGAGCGAGAGCGATTTGATGTTGTACTCGTTGAGCTTTTCGGGGCGCACCTTAACGTGGATCTGCTCCTTTTGTAGCCCGTAGTGCTTAATCTTGGAGGCGGCCGGAATCTTGCGGCACTCGGCCTCGAGGCGCTTGAGATCCTGCTCCATCTCCTTGTACGACTTGGTGTCGGAGGAGAGGGTGATGAGGAGCGCGGCTGTATCGCCAAAGTCGTTGTTGGCCACTAGGGCAAGCACGCCCGATGGCAGCGAAGCTTTCAGCTCGTTAAGGCCGTGGCGGAGCTTGGACCAGAAGCGGTCGGAGTCTTTAACGTCGTCGTTTAGCTCCACGAAGATGTACATGATGCCATCGCGCGACTGCGAGTAGGTTTTGGCCTTCTTCACCTCCTTGTATCCGAAGATGTAGTTCTCGACCTCCTTGGTTAGCTGCTCCTCGACCTCGGCCGAGGTTGCACCCGGGTAAACACCCACTACAAGACCCTGACGGATGGTAAACTCGGGGAATTCGTTGCGGGGCATCTCCTTTAGCGCCCACACACCTATAATAAGAAGGAGTGCTGCCACCGTAAATACGATGTTCCTATACTTCATGGCGGCCTCTATAAATCCGATTTTTCTTGCGCCCATACTAGTAAACGATTTTGGCGTTGTTGGTAAGCTTTTCTTTTCCTTCGGTTACTACCAAGGAGTTGGCTGATAATCCGGAGAGGATGATAACGCCATTCTGATCGTACTGCCCAGCTGTAACGGTAGTCTTCTTCGCTTTTTTAGCGATGGTGTCGACTTCGAAAACGTAGGTTTTCCCTTGGTCGTCCTTATTAACAGCTTGGTAGGGGGCAACGGTGGCTTTTACCAGCTGGTTCTGGTGCACCTTTACGTCGCAAACCATGCCGGGCTTCATCAGTATTTGAGGGTTGGCGGCTTCGATCTTCACCTCGTAGGTGCGAGATATCTGGTCGGCCACTACGCCTACGTTGGTGATGGTACCTTCGAAGGTTCTATCGTTGAGGGCGGAAATGGTGAAGGTTGCCTTGAGGCCCTTGCGGATCTTACCGATTTCGTTTTCGGGGACGGCCACCTTGACGTAGATGCGCTCGATGCGGACAATTTCGAGGGGGGTGACGGCCGAGGCGCTGTGCTGCCCGGGCTCGACGTTGCGCTTGCCGATGATGCCGGCAACGGGTGCGCGAAGGCTAGACTTGGAGAGGCTAGACTTGGAGAGCTCCATCTGCGACTGCGCCTGTTTGAGGTTGGTCTCCATCTCCACCCACTTGATCTCGGGAAGGCTTCCCTTGTCGTATACCACCTTTAGGCGGTCGTAGGCATCCTTGGCTTGGCGGTACTTGGCAACTGCGGCGTTGTACATCGACTCGTTGTCGCTTTTATCGACGGTAGCCAGCAGCTGACCCTTGCGCACGGCGTCGCCCTCCTGCACGAGCACCTGGGTAATGATCCCAGTTGATTGGAAGGTGAGGGGGATGGATTGCTGTGGCTCTACGGTGCCGCTGTAGTGCAGGTCGGTGTTAACCATAACCTCCTTAACCGTTGCTACGTTTACCTTAATGCCATCCTGCGCGTTGGTGCTGGTGGTGGCTGGGTGGTTGGAACAGGCCGTGATGGCCAGCAAGCCAAAGCTGGCAATAATCGTTGTCTTCATATAAATTGTTTTCTTGAAAATACTAAACGTTTGGTATGTTGTGGGGCAAATTAAAAGCCGTACTCGATACGGCTAATCATTTTTCTTGAGGAGCTTGTAGTACTCGAGGACCTGTTTCTTGAGTATTGAGAATGATTCTTCAACATTTGCGGTACTGGAAACAAGGTTTCCGGCAAGGCCCATATGTAGCGAGGTGAAGGTGTAGGCGGTAACTTCGACATTGATGTCGTCGCGAATTTCTCCTCGTTTGATTGCATTTTTTAGCACAACAATCATTTTTGTCTCCTCGTCTTTTACATGCTTATCGGTGCTATCGAGAAACCCCTTGTAGTGGCGCGAGGCATCGACCAAGAAGGAGATGTAGTTGATGGGGGAGAACTCGGCACTGTACGATAGGCAGCTGTCTATTGTATGACGCATCGACTTAATGTTTTCGTCGATAAACTCCTTTAGGGGGATTGTTTCGATATCAAGCGTGCTTACTGGAAATATGAAGTGCTTATCGACCACCGCCTTGAAAAGTTCTTCCTTGTTGAGGAAGTGGTGGTAGAGCGCGCCCTTGGTCATGTCGATGGCCTTGCTGATGTCGCTGATGGAAACGGCCTCGTAGCTGTGGGTTAGGAACAGCTCGTAGCTCTTGTCGATGATATACTCTTTTGTGTCACTCATGGTAGATAAATACTGAACGATCGGTATGCAAATGTAGGAGGATTTACTATTGCTGATTCACGTTTAAGATAAATTAGTGGAAAAAGAGGCGATGTGGCAATGGGCTCTATGGCGAAAGGGGTGTGTGGTATGGCGGTATTTGGTTGTTTATCAGTAAATACATTCAACCATTTGGAGGGGTGTTTACATCTGGTGGACTAATTCTCCAAACTCCACTCATGACTGTTAAAATTGAAGTCTTTATGGGCTATAGGTCTCCGTAAATGGGGTAGGTTTTATGCTTTGGCTTGATGGATGAATCCTTGGTTGACAACAGAATAAAGTTTTACATTTTTGCTACATTTATTGCGGTTCTCCGACAGCAACATTACAATGACTAAGGTGATGCTGTTGCGCTATGGGGTAATTTTGCTTGGCTTTGGTTTAGAGCCTCATTCAAACTGTTTCGAATAATATTGGTTGGCTGAAAGAAGTGATAAATGAAGATATTTGTTCTAAGGTTGCATGTCTTGTGTTGTAGATTGATGATTGTATGGATGTCAATGCTTTTTAGGTTGACCCATAAACGCAGATACTTTGAAAGAAAAATTAGCGTAGGTATTCTAATTCTATCGCTGATGAACTTACTGGTAAGCTGCAGTGGAGGAACGGAGGAGACTGATGAAGGTTCTAGCGAGGCTGAAGCTGGGGTTCGAAATGCTGCAATTACAAAAGGTGCTGATACGCTAACGAATAAGCGTAAACCGAGTTTTGGAAAAAAAAGAAAACATACAACATCAAAATTTGATGATGATGATGGTGTTATGTGTTATATACCAGCATATCAAGAAGTAAAAGATACCACCTCGGTATTACAGGAAAATATATTTCATGATGATTCTAGATATCCTGAATTCCCAGGAGGCGGTGTTGAGGAGTTAATGCGATATCTAAAACGCATGTTAATCTATCCTCAACAAGCTTTTGATATGGGAATAGAGGGTACTGTCTACATAAGGTTTACTATAAATAGAAGTGGAAAGGTGAAAAATGTGAGTGTACTACGAGGTGTTTCTTCGGAATTGGATAAGGAGGCTATTCGAATTATTAGGTCAATGCCGGCATGGATACCAGGGAGACAAAATGGTCGTAATGTAAGTGTCGATTTTACAATTCCGATAACATTTACGCTTGAGTAACAGTAGGAGATGATTATATAAAATAAAGAAGATATGAAGCGATTGCGGATTAAAATAAGTGTTATGCTGCTTCTAGCTGTTAGCATATCCGGTAAGGCACAGACTTATCAGAAGACCGATTATGGGGTGACGGCAGTGGTAAATGCTGTTAGGGTTGAGCTGCAGCTGTATGGACCCTCTACGGTACGGGTTGTGAAGTATCCCGAAGGTAAAACGTTTGAGAAGCAAAGCCTTTCGGTTATTCAAAAACCACAAAAGGTAGCCTTTAGCGTAAGGCAGTCTGGCGATAAACTGTCGTTGAGAAGCGTCAAGATGGAGGTGCTGCTAAATCTAAAAACGGGTACTGTTGCGTTTGCCAACCAGCAGGTGCCGCTAATGACAGAAAAGGAGGCAGGTGCCACTTTTGCCGATTTTGACGATGCGGGTGTTAAGACGTTTACTGTCGCGCAATCCTTCGTTCTCGGAAAGGATGAGGCCATTTACGGTTTGGGCCAGCAGCAGGAGGGAAAGATGTCGAAGCGTAACCTGAAGCTGAACATGGTGCAGGGGAATACCGACGACTACATCCCATTTTTCCTGTCGTCTAAAGGGTATGGCGTGTTTTGGGATAACTACTCGCCAACTGTTTTTGAGGATAGCCCCGAGCAAACGCTATTTAAGTCGGATGTAGGCGATGGCATTGACTACTACTTTATGCTAGGCGACAATGCCGATGGCGTAGTTGGGTGCATGCGTAATCTTACTGGGCAGGCGCCCATGTTTCCCCTGTGGACATACGGATTTTGGCAGAGCAGGGAGCGCTACAAGAGCCAGGACGAACTAGTAGGCGTGGTAAAGCGCTTTCGTGAGCTGGGCGTTCCGCTCGATGGCATCATCCAAGATTGGCAGTACTGGGGCAACAACTACCTTTGGAATGCCATGGAGTTCCTTAATCCCGGATTTTACGATCCTCGAAAGATGGTAAGCGATGTGCATGGCATGAATGCTCATATGATTATATCCATTTGGAACTCATTTGGACCGATGACAAAGCAGTATAGGGACTTGGATAGGATAGGGGCCTTGTACCGCTTTAAAACCTGGCCCGAATCGGGTTCGGAGAAGTGGCCACCCAATCAGGATTACCCATCGGGGGTTAGGGTGTACGATCCGTACAATCCATCAGCACGCGATATCTACTGGAGCTACCTTAACAAGGGCATCTTTTCGCTGGGAATGGATGGCTGGTGGATGGATTCTTCGGAACCCGATCATCTTGATCCTAAGCCTTCCGACTTTGATACCCAAACCTACTTGGGATCGTTCCGAAAGGTGCGCAATGCCTTTCCGTTAATGACCGTAGGTGGTGTTTCGCAGCATCAGCGCTCGCTAACATCCGAAAAGCGGGTATTTATTCTTACCCGTTCGGCATTTGCCGGTCAGCAGCGCTATGGCGCAAACACGTGGTCGGGCGATGTGGTGGCCTCGTGGGATGCCCTACGAAACCAGATATCGGCTGGCTTGAACTTTTCGCTTTGCGGAATTCCCTATTGGAATAGCGACCTGGGCGGATTCTTTCTGTGGAAGTTTAAGAACCCGCTGGAGAACACCGACTACTGGGAGCTGCATGTCCGTTGGATTCAGCTTGGGACATTCTGCCCGATGATGCGCTCGCATGGCGAGGGGGTGCCCCGCGAGATTTACCAGTTCGGGGAAAAGGGCAATCCAACCTACGATGCGATTGCAAAGTATATTAACATGCGATACCTGCTACTGCCCTACATCTATTCTACCTCGTGGAGCGTAACGGCCAATCACTCGAGCATGATGCGTGCCCTTGTAATGGACTTTGCCGCCGATGGGCAGGCGCTGGACATTAACGATGAGTTTATGTTTGGGAAATCGCTGCTGGTAAGCCCAGTTTCGAAGCCCATGTACTCGAAAAAACAGGTGAAAGGAGCCGATACCCTAACGGTTGAAGACTATAGTACCGTTAAAACAAAGGAGGTTTACCTGCCAAGGGGGGCCGATTGGTACGACTTCTGGACTGGAGCAAAGCTCGGTGGCGGACAAACCGTAAAAAAGGAGGCTCCGCTCGATATCATCCCTTTGTATGTGAGGGCAGGGGCTATCCTACCCATTGGTCCTAAGGTGCAGTATGCCACCGAAAAGAGGTGGGACAACCTTGAGATTCGTGTTTATAGGGGTGCAAATGGCGAATTTACCCTGTACGAGGACGAAAACGACAGCTACAACTACGAGAAAGGGGCATACTCGCTAATTAAGCTCGAGTGGAACGACAAAAGGAGGTGCCTAATAATTGGTGATAGGATAGGAGCGTTCCCCGGTATGATGGAGAGCCGAACATTTAGCATTGTGCTGGTTGATACTGCTAAGGGCACTGGTACTAGCGCTACCGAAAAGTTTGATCCCGTAGTAAGGTATAAAGGAAAGCGTGTCGAAGTGAAGCTGTAGGTGTTGCCAAGTGGCGATATAGTTATAAAACCCGGAGCAATCCGGGTTTTTTTATGGTCCTATAATGAATAGGGTGGGTATTAGTAATGAGCTAGCCCGTTTCTCATAGAGGCTATTTAACCCCTTCGGGGTTGTTTTCATCCTCCGACCTAATTCCCCGAGTTTCACTCGGGGCTATTAAAATTGAAGCCCTTACGGGCTTCAGGTCGTAGTGATGAGAGGCCGCTTCTATGCTAATAGAAGACCAGCGCCAATGGGTTATCGTACATGAAGGGGTTGGGCGCCGATTCGGTTAATCTGGAGTTTAATAGGCCTGGGTTTAAATGCAACCCGGCTACGGCCGATATCAGCGGCAGCGAGACGGTTAAGCTTGTGATTAAGATGAGCAAGAACTAGAATTACTTTTGTTTGTACTATACACTGCTTGGTTATGCGGGGTCTCGCCTTGGCGGGACTCCGCTTTTTTATTAGGATAAGGGGTTAAAATACCTTTGATGTTTTGTGATTATTAGTTTTCTTTGGTAGGCGTATAGGCGTAACAGGAGCTGCGCAGATATACCGAAAATGGGGGGATAGGCGCAGCTTTGTTGCATATATAAACTAGTTGGCGGGCAATTACAAAAAAAATGACACTGCAAAATTTAGAATAACATGAATAAAAATCAATTATGGATGGTTAGGGCAGGTGAAGGAGCCTTTTTAGTAGAAGACTTCTTGACAAAAAATATAGTTTCAATCGGTTGGAATGCAACTGGAGATTTATCGAAAGTTGATAATATTGAAAAACTGAAAGAACTTGTTCGAAAAATCTATCCTGAATATAAAAATAGTCAAGTAATTAGTAGTGCAGGACAGATTTATAGATTTCTGATTGATTTCAAAATTGGTGATTGTGTAATGACCTATAATCCTTCAGAACGGACATATTCAATCGGAGAAATAGCATCTGATTATAAATTTGATGAAAAATTATGTGAATATTACCATACTCGTGAGATTAAATGGATTGGAAAAGTACAACGAGATGACTTGTCAACTTCAACGAAAAATACACTTGGTGCGACTCTGACAATCTTTGATATTCCTAAGCAAGCACGAGAAGATTTGTTTTCTCTATTGGCTGGCAAACCGTCAAAAACGATTGAAGAGGTATCTGAACAAGAATCGTTAGAAATTATCAAAGATGATTTTATAGCCAAATCACATGAGTTTATAAAGGACAAAGCATTATTATTGGATTGGGAGGAAATGCAAGAACTTGTTGCAGGGATACTAAGAGCAATGGGGTATAAAACAAGAGTTAGTCCAAGAGGTTCTGACCGAGGAAAAGATATTGTTGCTTCACCCGATGGATTAGGATTAGAAAACCCAAAGATTGTCATAGAAGTCAAACACAGAAAAGGTTCAATGGGGTCGCAAGAAGTGAGAAGTTTTCTCGGTGGATTAAGGGCAAGTGACAAAGGATTATATGTTTCAACAGGCGGATTTTCTAAAGATGCAAAATATGAAGCAGAAAGAGCAAATATTCCAATAACTTTAGTGGATTCTGATATTTTAGTCGAATTGATTATACAGTATTATGATAGTTTTGACAACGAGACAAAGTCTTTAGTTCCACTTAAAAAGATTTATTGGCCGTTAAAATAAAAATGAAAAAAAACAACAGCCCACAACATGTGGTATAAAAAATTGCCGGAATAGTAGGTTATTCAAAGGTTGTAGTCCGCTTCAACTTTTGTGTAACTTGATAGGAAATCGCCCGCAATTGGCAATTTTTAATACCGATAACAGTTGTAACCCCGCTGGCAAGGTTAGTAGCGGGGGGTAAGTTCTCGCTACGCATTCCACTACGTTTCATACCGCAAAACGTTATGGGAAAGTTTGAAAAAAAAGCAACATGATTGAAACGAATATTGAATTATTAAAATCTCAGATTTCCAAGTTTGACAAACCAGATTTCGACTTAGATGCTTGGAAAGGTTCAACAACTATACTTTTAGAAAGAATATTTGGAGAATCTTATTCTGCGATAAAGACTATAAACCAAATTCGGCACAGAGTATCAGATTTGCGTGCTTTAGGTGGAAATTACAACAATAATATTAATCAATGCAAACTGCAAGGAAAGGAAGTTCTTGAAGCAACGATAACTGAATTAGAAACATTTGGTCTTCCTGAAACAAAAAAGAAAAATAGTTCAGGCATCGAAATAAATCTAACACAGAATCAAACTGTTAATGTTAATCTAATATTATCAGCTATTAAAGACGAGTTGACTAAATCTCAGTGGGTTGAGATTGAAAAACTATTAAAAGCAGATGAAGCAAAATCGACAAAACATAAAAAAATCATTGAGATAATAAGCGGATTTGGGGCAGATGTGGCTTCAAATATTCTAGCAAATATTTTAACTAACCCGAATTTATGGTGATAAATTAAAAAAAGATGATAGCAAATCATATTCAGCTGAGCGTAGGGACGCAATGCTTAGCAGAGAAGCTGATGGAAATTTACATGCAGTTGCTACCTATACTGCTGAATCATAAACTCTACTTAATAATAACATATCATGTGGACAGGACATAAAATAGCAGGTTTCGTACTTCTATTAATTTTGGGAAGTTGTCAGAGTGCGAGAGTTGGTAAACAGGTAAATACCAAATTTACGTTTGATGGATATATAAAGTTTGAAGCGCTTGTAAACGATAGTATTAAAGGCATGTTTATATACGATACAGGAGCATCGGGCTTACTGTTTGATAGTACCTTTGTTTCGGATAAGCAGAAGTTGATTCGCGAGATAGATACGGCAAGAATTGGAGGTGCTGGCAATCGAGGATATCGAAAAATAAAAATGATTCGTAACTCATTAAACATTAGTCTGGGTTTGCACCATGTTTCTTTTGATTCTATTCCTATTTTTAATTTAGAAGCCGTGTTTAATGAAAAGATAGCAGGACTTGTTGGTAATGATTTTATAGGTGGAGGGGTTCTCCATATTAGTAATACGAATTTGACGCTTAGGATTGATACGCTGGCTAATTCAGAAAAATATGATACTTGTATACCATTCGAATTTGAGCGTGAAAGAATTTTTATTCGACCTAAAATTCAGCTTAAAGGAGGACCGATAGTAGAGCCTAGGCTAATGATTGATTTGGGTTGTACGGATATTATTATCTTAAATACGCCTTATTACAACAAAATTAGGGGTCATATATCAGATGTAATAGACTACACAATTTTAGATGCTGGGGTTTCGGGAAATTCGGATGGTGGTGAGTTTAGGGCAAATCAAATTCAATTTGCAAGTTATTTAATACCTCTGCCAGTAGTATCCTTTTCTAAGGATTTGCATGGAGCCCATAGCAATACCTACTATGATGGGCTAATTGGGAACGAGCTGATGAGCAGATTTGATTATGCCATCGACTTTAAGAATGAGAAGCTATATTTAAAGTCAAGAAAAGGTTATCAGAAACCCTTTAAATCAACCGTAAGCGGGATATATGCCATTAAGGATGGCGATTTTGCTATAGTGAAATGTGCATATCGGCAGTTTGCTCCATATATCGGCGGATTAAATATTGGAGATACAATTCTTAGCATTAATAATCAGCCTATTTCTAAGCTCTCGCAAAAAGTATTTGACAGGAAATTTGGAAAGGATAATGAAGAATTACGAATTGAATTTAGAAAGAATGGAATGTCTAGGTTTGTGAAATATAGAAAAGGGCAAAAAATATAGTTGTTGTTGCTAACCTTTGCTTAGTTTGCCGTAGGTGTGCTATGAATCAAGCGGAGGCTCATCTAAGCCAGAGCTACCATCAGCGCACGTTTGGCGGACGGCTTTGCCCGATTGGTAGGCAGAAGGTTGTTAAGCAGTAGCGCCTTTAGTCACCATTAAACGCCAAAGCAGCAGAACCGTATAAAAGCGTAGCCAACATTAAGGCTGCGCTTTACTTTTTTGCTACTTTTGGATTGCAGTCTGTAGACAGTTACTTAACAATGTCGAAGTTACAACTGAGTACAAAGTGCGAGTTCTGCGTAGCTAAACTTCGCCTAGCCTCAAGCGTTGATTTAGGCTATGGAGAGCAGGTTTTGGTGCAATAACAGAAAAACAAACGATGGTTGTAATAGAAACAAAACGACTTTTTATAAAACACATTTCGACATCTGACATTTGTCAATTGCATAGGATTTATAACAAGACTAAAAACATGCAATTTATTTCGACAGGAAGATCCGAATGGACTATAAATGAACTTAACGACAAGTATGCTGCGACTAATATCAACTATGAGTTAGGATTCGGAATATTTGCAATTGAAATTAAAGAGACAAGTGAAGTTATTGGAGAAGCTGGAATATTTAATTCATTTAATAACCTTTCGAAGTTAGAACTTGGATATATAATTGACTCTAAACATTGGCAAAAAGGGTATGGAAAGGAAACTTGTTTAGGTTTAATTGATTACGCATTTACAGTACTGAATGTTGAGACTTTAATCGCAAGAATGTATTCAAAAAACATAAATTCGATAATTCTATCAGAAAAGTGCGGAATGGTTAAAATAGAAACGGGTTTAACTGATAACGGACAGGAATATCTAACTTATGAAATAAAGAGAGGCATGAAAGCCCAACAAACTGTATAGCCAACAAGTGGGCGAAGTGGTAGGTGGAAACTTGCTGCGGCGCAGTAGTTGCAGTGCAGGCTGAGAGAATGGAAACCTGCAAGCGCTTGTTGCCCCTTACTCGCCGTAGAATAAACACACTGGACTCGGCTGCATTTTGTAATGCCGCTGAACATAAGTAGCGGTCTTTGACCGCAGTTATAGGAGAATAAAAAAGAACCTTTTATGGTCCTAAGCGTATTTCTTTACTACGCTTTTTTTTTGCAAGGCTACCAGTCTGTAATTAATGCGGTAGGTGCTTGCCTTAAGCACGATTTAGCCATTGCCTACGCTTAGCTTCGGGCTGCATATTAAGGAGATGTGCGTAAGCGTTGCTTTTATGGAGAATACTAGAAATGCGCTTTGCTGTGTTGCTAACGATTCGCTTACTTTAGCAGCGGTATAAAGGTTGCTAAAGCGGCGCCTATGCTGTTAGTATAGTGTAACCTGCACTACTTAAGAAGGCGAGGCTTTAGGCTTTCAATGCCGAACGGCTGGAGTCCGTACAATTTATGCGAAGGCTGAGATATGGGCATATTGTGTGTACAATACCTAGCATTATACTGTGCCTGTAATGAGCTATTCTTCGAATTGATAATTTAACCGTAACCGAGCAAATGAAAAAGGTAAAACTTGCGGCTATTCTGATAATTCTAATTCTTCCGATTCTAAATGCTAAAGCAGCAGCTGTTAGGATAATAAAGCTGCAAACCGAATATACCCAAACACCTTTGGGAATTGAGGTAGAGCATCCACGATTTAGCTGGCAAATGGAATCCGACAAGCCCGGATGCTTTCAAACAGCTTACCAGCTTATAGTGTTTACCGATGCTAATAGGGAGGTATGGAATTCGGGGAAAGTATTTAGCGGTGAATCGTTGAATATACGATACGAGGGAAGTTCGCTACAAGCTGCTACACGGTATAAATGGCAGCTTGTTGTATGGGATCAGGAAAAGAAGAAGCATCTGGCAGAATCGTGGTTCGAAACAGGCCTGATGGATTGCCATGAGTCTGCATGGAATGGTGCCAAGTGGATAGGCGGTAACCATTTGACCTTTTATTCGCAATATCTTCCGGTATTTAAGATAAATTTCGGGGTACAGCTCGATAAGAAATCGAATAGCACAAAGGCGGGTTTTATATACGGTGCGAATGATGAGCGGCTGATGGATAAGAATAAAAATATATATAAGCTCGAAAATAAGCGTGATAGCTCCTATGTTTTAGTAGAGCTCGATCTTGCATCCTTAAATTCAGGTGGAAAAGCTCGAATGAATATTTATAGGGCAGGTTACGCGTCCAAAGATAAGTGCGATCGACCACTTAAAAGCTTTGATATCTCGTCGTCCCTTATCAACAACCAAAACCGATTTGAGCCGCATACCGTGTACCTGTACTCGGTGCTAGGGCAAACCGAGTTTTATGTTGATGGCGAAACGAAGGAAAACCAAATCGGAACCGCGAACTTGAATCCTAACGGGCAAGGAGGCGACTTTGTAGCCTACCCTGTTGTTGCCAATATTGGATATGCGCTACGCGAAAATCAAAAAGCAACCTTCTCGAATGTACAGGTAAGGAACTTTAGGGCGCCATCGAATGTGCTATTCTCCGATGATTTTAAAGAGGCTGGTAGTACGAGTTCTTTAGGTGTGTTTAAAACAGTAGATCCTTCAAGGAATTCGATGCCAATGCTTAGAACCAGCTTTACTGCTAAAGCAGAGATATCGAAGGCGCGTTTGTACGTTACCTCACGGGGTATCTACGATATGTATATTAATGGTAAAAGGATTAGCGACGATTACTTTAATCCGGGTTCTACCCAGTACAATAAAACGCAGCTGTACCAGACCTTCGATGTAACCAGCTATCTGAAGCAAGGTAAGAACGGCATGGGTGCAATACTTGGCGAAGGTTGGTGGAGTGGTGGTAGCACCTACATGGGGCAATTCTGGAACTTCTTTGGCGACAGGCAGTCGCTGCTGGCTAAGCTGGTTGTTACCTATGCCGATGGAACAACCGATGTAATAGTTTCGGACCCTTCGGTGTGGAAGTATTTCAACAATGGTCCTACTGTATATAGCAGCATGTTTCAGGGCGAGGTGTACGATGCTACCAAAGAGAAGCTGGTTGAAGGCTGGTCGACCGCACTGTATGACGACTCGGCTTGGGTAAAATGTTCAGAGGTTCCGTTGGAAGGAACTGCCTATCCTAATGGAGCATTGACCCAAGATAGCTTTGGCACGTCGAAGCTTACCGGGCAGTATGGTGCTGCGGTGAAGGATATAAAAGAGCTAACAGCACAGTCTGTGGAAGAAATTCGTCCAGGTGTCTTTATCTACGATATGGGCCAAAATATGGCAGGTGTTCCTAAAATCACTCTAAAGAATACTAAACCTGGTCAGGTGATAAAGCTTCGTTTTGCCGAAGTAAAGTATCCTAATCTTCCGGGATATCAAGAAAATACCGGCATGATTATGCTCGAAAATATTCGAGCTGCGATGGTTCAGGATATATATATTGCAAAAGGTACCGAGGCTGTAGTAGAACCACGGTTTACGTACCATGGCTTTAGGTATATTGAAATTACAGGAATTGACAAACCGCTCCCACTAAGCGATGTTAGGGCGCGGGTGTTAAGCTCTATATCCGAGCTGTCGTCGAAGTTCGAAACATCAAATCCGTTGGTAAATAAACTGTGGGAGAATATAACATGGTCGTCTTATGCTAACTTTATGTCTATACCAACCGATTGCCCCCAACGCAACGAGCGATTAGGATGGAGCGGCGACATCTCTGTTTTCTCGCCTACCGCATGCTATTTGGCAACAATACCTCAATTTTTGCGCCGCCATATGTTAACCATGCGCGATGTACAACGCGAGGATGGCCGTTTCCCTGATGTTGCACCATTGGGTGTTGGTTTTGGCGAGATGATGTGGGGAAGTGCTGGCATTACCGTTGCATGGGAGAGCTTTCAGCAATATAATGATAAAGAGTTGTTGAAGGAGCATTACCCTGCAATGTGCAGCTACATTGAATATCTACTACGCGATATAAATCCTCAAACAGGTATCTTCAAAGAGAAGGAGCAGAATACATGGGGCAGCTTGGGCGATTGGCTAAGCTTGGAAGATAGAAACAACGAGAAACTACTTTTCTGGGAGGCCTACTTAATTTACGACTTGGATATCATCAGCAAAGTGGCTCAGATTCTTGATAGGCCAGAAGATGCAGCTAAGTTTAAAAGGCTCTGCGATGAGCGAAAAGCCTTCTTCAATAAAACCTACCTAGATAGAACAAGTGGAAAAACCATATTTAAAGAAAAGGTAATTGATACGCAAGCATCCTACGCGCTTCCATTGGCCTTTGGTATTGTGGATGGTGATATTACCGAAAAGGTTACCGCTAATTTTGCTAACACAATTACTAGAGTGGGTAAAACAGATCAGAACATTGAAACGCCACCCTATTCGTTAATGACCGGTTTTATTGGAACTGCATGGATAAGTAAGGCATTGTCGAACTATGGTAGAACCGATTTAGCATACCATCTTTTACAGCAAACAACCTACCCTTCGTGGCTTTATCCTATCGAGCAAGGTGCCACAACCATTTGGGAAAGGCTTAATTCGTATACCCATATCGATGGCTTTGGAGGTAATAACAACATGAATTCGTTTAACCACTATGCTTTTGGCGCTGTTGGTGCATGGATGTACAGCTACTGTTTGGGTATTGCACGCGATGAGAAATCGCCAGGATTTAAGCATTTTGTTTTAAAACCCGAGCCTGATCCTACAGGTAAGATGAGTTTTGCAAAAGGATATTACGACTCGATGTATGGTAGGATTGAAAGTAGCTGGAAAATAGCAGACACAACCATAGCTTACAGCTTTAAAGTTCCCTCAAATACATCCGCTACACTTATTCTGAGGGCCAAAAGTTTGAAGGATATTACCATAAACAATGCGCCTTTCGAGAAGGTAAAGCAGGTGCGATTTGTTAGAAACGAAGGCGGTACCTTCACCTTTGAGGTACAGCCTGGCGTATATGAGGTTAATGTTCTTAAGTAGAGTTGCTGGTTTATTGAGAACATGTGGTTTGTACGATTAGCATGTTTTATATACAGTACAATGGAACGCTAGCGTTTCCATAGAAACATAGAAGCGGTAAACAGACATATATTAAACAGTAGAAGGTGCAAAAAGAGTAAAGCGTGGCCACCATCAATGGCTACGCTTTACTTTTTTGCTACTTTTGGATTGAGGTCTTTGACCGCTACTTAGCAATGCCGAAGTTGCAACCGTTCGACTGAGGCAGTAGCCCATAGCCGTCAAGTTAGGCTGTAATTTTAAAGAAGAACACTTAATAGCAGCTGGTTATCCTTCCGCTTAGGCGGGAGGTAGGGGTGGTTAAGAACGCGAGTGAAGCGAGTAATGTTGATTTAAACGAACAAACCCACCCCCTTCCCCCTCCAAGGAGGGGATAACCAGCTTCAATCAGGTGCTAGTGCTTAATCTCGATCCTATCTTTTTAAGATCTGCTCTTAGCTTGACAGCTATGGGCAGAAGCCTCAGCCGAACGGAGGACCATTCGGGCAGACGATAGATCTCGTGACAAGCACGGGATGACACTCCGAGGAAATGTTTTTCCTTAACCTAATGACATTGGCTTAAGAGAGGGATATCGGCTGCTTATCGAATACTTAATAAATGTATGGCGATGAAAAGAATTTGTTGCTTGTTGCTTTGCTTTACTGCGATTTCGCAAGGGGCCTATTCGCAGGAAGCTAGGAACGATTACTTCCCTGATGGGACAAAGATTTCGGGCTGGTTTTTAGACACCACAAAAGTAGAGCTGTCGGATTTAGGTAAGGCGTACCTAATTACCGACTATGGGGTTGTTAACGATAACTTGGTTGTTCAAACTAAGGCAATTCAGGAGGTCATTGATGCTGCTGCTCGGCAAGGTGGGGGTGTGGTGGTAGTGCCTAAGGGAGTTTACATGAGCGGTGCCCTATTCTTTAAGCCGGGTACTAGTTTGTATCTCTCCGAGGGGGCAACGCTGAAGGGATCTAGTAGAATTTCCGACTACCCCATGAGGCCATCTCGTATAGAGGGGCAAAGTATCGACTACTATCCTGCCTTAGTAAACGCATACGGGGTTGATGGTTTTACCATTTTGGGTAAAGGAACAATTGATGGCAATGGTCTTGGCTATTGGAATGCCTTTTGGGAGAGGAGAAAGCAGAATCCGAGCTGCACCAACCTCGAAGTATCACGTCCTAGGCTGGTGTTTATATGGAATTGCCGCAATGTTAGGCTACAGGACGTAATGCTGGTAAACTCGGGCTTCTGGACCAGCCACTTCTATAAGTGTAGCAATGTAAAGATGGTTGATCTTCGCATACTATCCCCCGCTGCTCCCGTAAAGGCACCAAGTACCGATGCCATAGATATTGATGCTTGCACCAACTTTTGGGTTAAGCGATGCTACATGTCGGTAAACGACGATGCCATTGCCTTAAAGGGCGGGAAAGGCCCTTGGGCCGACAGGGATACCTGCAATGGGCCAAACGCCAACATCATTATTGAAGATTGTACGTTTGGCTACTGCCATTCGGCGTTAACTTGTGGAAGCGAATCCATACATAGTAAGAATGTACTAATGCGTAATTGTTCGGTTAACGGTTGCGAACGGTTGCTATGGCTAAAGATGCGGCCAGACACTCCACAACGCTACGAGCATATTACGGTTGAAAACATTCAGGGGCACGTTGGCAGCTTTCTATACGCTAAGCCATGGACTCAGTTCTTCGATCTGAATGGGCGTAAGGATGTGCCGTTGTCCTTTTGCGATAGTATTATTTTGCGAAATATCAGGTTGAAATGCAATGTGCTTTTTGATGTTGGAGTTAACAAGAATACCCATCTGTCGAACTTCATATTTCAGCATGTTGATGCTGAGGCCGCAAATGGCAGCATAGATAAGCGCTTGATAAAGGGCATTACCCTAGATGATGTAAAGGTAAATGGTGCGCTGCTGCGCTGATTCCTAGTTTTCTAGGTTTTGTAACGAACAGGGTGGTAGTATAGATGAGTTTACCTGCTTTTCAGAGAATCTATTCAACCCTCTTCGGGGTTGTTTCCATCTTACGTCCTAATTCCCCGAGTTTCACTCGGAGCTATTAAAGTTAAAGCCCTTACGGGCTTCAGGTTGTAGTAATGATAGGTTGTTTTATACTAATGCTGAGTATTATCGCATAATGGTTGTTAATCTACAATCCTGCAAGGATTGAATTGTAATAGCCCCGCTTGCAATGCGGGGAAACAACGTTCAGCATAATCTCAACCGCGGAGCGGTTGAATAGCGAGTCAGTAGCAGGACATACTCATCTAATTATGTTATAGAGTTAGTTCGAACATTGCAGAAGTATTAGGGGCGATAGAAGAAGGTGATTAATATAGGATAGGTGAATACCTAATCCTGAAATGGGAGCAATGTTGTGTGGCAAATGTGTTGTGCATTACAACAAGAGATGCTTCCTTTGCTATTATAAATTTTGTAGTGATGAAAAACTTATTCCTGTTGCTGCTACCATTTGCCTTGCTCTCATTCAGTGCAAAAGGAGACAGCGATAATTTCAGAAAACAGATTTCGCTGAACGGTAAGTGGCAGTTTGCCATGGATACTGCCAATGTTGGAGTACGTCAGAGGTGGTTTGTAAAGAATCTGAGCGAGGTGGTTGATCTGCCAGGTACAATGGATCAGAATAGGAAGGGATTTGTGAATAGGGATACCACCACAATGCACCTTTGCCGGCTTTACAAGTACGAGGGGGCTGCATGGTATAGGAGGAAGATATTTATTCCTAAAGATTTTCAGGGGAAGCATGTTGAGCTACAGCTCGAACGAACAAAGTCCTCGCAGGTATGGGTTGATAGTATTCTGGTTGGAGGATCGAGCCTGCTGCAGTCTGCGCAGCTGCTCGATGTTACCCGCTACATTACTCCCGGCGAGCATTACATTACCATCAGAGTAGATAACAGCTTAAAGCTAACTCCGTACGGGGGCGTGCATATTTATAGCGAAGATACGCAAACAAACTGGAATGGTATTGTAGGTAAGCTGCAGCTGGAGGCAACCGCAAAGACATACATCAGCAAGCTTAGGGCTTATCCGGATATTGACAGTCGGAAGGTGAATGTGAAGGTTGATATCGCTAATGGGTTAAACCTTAGGAATGTTGACCTGGTGCTAATGCTCGAGAAAACCCTTAATGGCAAGTCTGTGCAACTAAAGCCCTTAAAGGTAACAAAGGCCTGCGAGCCTACCATTATTCTAGAGTATACGCTTGGCGACGATTGCAGCCTTTGGGATGAGTACCAGCAACCGCTATATAAGATTACCGCTGTTCTTTCGGGGAAAAAGGTGAAGGATTCGAAGAGCGTAACCTTTGGGATGCGGCGCTTTACCGCAAAGGGTACGCAGTTCGACATTAACGGTCGTACAACCTTCTTGCGTGGTAAGCACGATGGCTGCGTATTCCCGCTTACCGGATATCCCCCAATGGATGTGGAAGGGTGGCTTCGCGTATTTAAAATTGCCAAGCACTACGGGATAAACCACTACCGATTCCATTCGTACTGTCCTCCAGAAGCAGCGTTTGATGCTGCCGATCGCGAAGGTATTTATATCCAAGCCGAGCTGCCATTTTGGGGAGGGTTGGAGTCGGATACCGTAGCTAGCAAGCTAAAGGATGAAGGGATTGCCATGCTCGACTCGTATGCAAATCATCCCTCGTTTGTAATGCTATCGGCTGGAAACGAAATATGGTCGGGGCACGATCGTGTAGAAAAGAATATGGTAGCGCTAAAGAGCTACGATAATCGCGTGCTTTACTCTATGGGATCGAACAATAACATTGGCTTTATGGAGCCTCGTGGTTACTCTGACTTCTTTGTGGGGGCAAGAACGCCCTACGCGCACGACACTATCTTGACGCATACCCGCTTGATGCACGCCTTTGCCGATTCGAAGGAGGGTGGTATCATTAATACGCAGGTGCCTTCGACGATGATTAACTTTGCGTATCCCGTTTCGCAGCTCAAAATGCCGTTAGTTAGCCACGAGATTGGACAGTATCAGGTATATCCCGATTACAGCGAGATTGCAAAGTATACAGGCGTTGTTAGGGCTTGGAACCTTGAGGTGTTTCGCAGTAGGCTAAAAAAGGCAGGGATGCTGAATCAAAATGTAGACTTTCAAAAGGCATCGGGAGCCTGGGCTGCTCTATGCTATAAAGCCGAGATGGAGGCTGCACTTCGCACAAAGGGATTTGCAGGATTCCAGCTGCTCGACTTGCAGGACTATCCTGGACAGGGATCGGCGCTAGTCGGAATTCTCGATGCGTTTATGGATAGCAAGAAGGTGGTAACCGAGCAGGATTGGCGCATGTCCTGTAACGATGTTGTGCTGCTGCTCGAATTCCCAAAGTACTGCTGGACAAATAACGAAATATTTAAGGCAAAGTTTGAGGTGGCCAACTACTCGGATAGGTCCATTGGTAATGGTGTTGAGTGGTTGGTGAAGAGACAGAATGGCGATATCCTTTATAAGGGGAACTTCGATTCTGCATCTATCGAAAATGGAGGTGTAAGGCTGGTAGGGGATGTTGCATTCGACCTATCGGCAATTAAGGGGGCCGAGAAGCTAACGGTAATCGTTTCGGTTAAGGGTAGCTCGGTCGTAAACAGCTATCCAATTTGGGTATACCCACAGCCTGATAGCAATCCTATTAATACAGATGGCATTGTTGTGACTCATAAGCTTACCGACGATGTTCTTGCTCAGCTGCAGCAAGGTGCAAAGGTGCTGCTTTTCCCTCAAACCGAGGATGTGAGTGCATGTAGCGTTCCTGGTTTGTTCCCTCCTGAGTTTTGGAATTATGGGATGTTTAAGGGAATCAGCGAATGGGCTAAGAAGCCTGTATCTCCTGGAACAATGGGGATACTAACCAACCCGAACCATCCGATATTTAATCAGTTTCCTACCGAATCGCACACCAGCTGGCAGTGGTTCTCTATTATAAAGGCAAGCAATTCTTTGATTTTGGATAGTACACCTTCCAGTTACAGACCAATTGTGCAGGTGATTGATAACCTAGAGCGGAACCACAAGATGGGGCTCATCTTCGAGTTTAAGGTGGGTAATGGTAAACTGCTGGTTTGCATGTCGCAGCTCGATAGGCTAACCAAGAACCCTGAGGCGGTACAGCTCTACCGTTCCATTGTAAACTACATGAAGTCGAATGACTTTACGCCTAGCTGTGCTGTGGATAAGGAGATGTTGGGCAAGTTGTTCTTGAAGTAATTAGTAGTGAATGGGGAGTAGTGAATGGGGAGTAGTGAGTAGAGAGTAGAGAGTAGATGAAGAAAATTGTATTACTTGTTGCTGCAGGGATGGCTTTTTGCAGCGCATTCTCGCAGGGTACCTGCAGGAGAATTCAAATTTCGAAGGATATCGAGCTGGTAAAGCTATCCGACAATGTCTACGTGCATGTATCGTATGCCGACATGGGACGCTTTGGGCGTGTTGCCTCTAACGGTATGGTGATTACAAGTGGAAACGAGGCTTTCCTCTTTGACACGCCTACAACCGATGCTGCTACAAAGGTGTTGGTATCGTACCTTAAGGATTCGTTGAAGCTACGTGTGGTTGGATTTGTGCCCAACCACTGGCACTCCGACTGCATGGGTGGTTTGAGGTACTTAACATCTATGGGAATTGAATCGTATGCTTGCGAAAAGACCATAAGCATTGCAAAGGCTAAGCATTTGCCTGTTCCTAAGCATGGCTTTATGGATTCGCTGTTGCTGAAGCTGGGAAGTAAGCCTGTAAAGTGCTACTACTTGGGGGCGGCCCACTCGTTGGATAACATTGTTGTTTGGATGCCATCGGAGAATATACTTTTTGCGGGTTGTATGGTAAAAGGATTAAGCTATACCGATTTGGGTAATACCGAGGATGGCGATGTTAAGGCTTACCCCAAAATGATTAAGAGGGTGATGGATAAGTTCCCTAATGTAAAGCTTGTTGTTCCGGGGCATGGAGCGTGGGGAGGCGTGGAGCTGCTAAAGCATACCTACGAGCTTGCCATTGGTGCTAATTCGAAGAAGCGATGATTTAGCATAACGAGCTTTAAATAGAAGAGCGCTACCCGTAACTAGTGGTATATTCGCTGCTCAAACGAGCAACTATGGAGAGTAAAGCATCATTTAAAAGTATTATACCAATTCAGGTAAGGTTTAGCGATGTTGATATGCTGGGGCATGTGTCGAATACGGTTTACCAGAATTACTACGACGCCGGCAAGCTGCACTACTTCGATGAGGTGCTGCCGGAGATGGACTTCGTTACAATTGGCGTGGTTGGGGCATCAATCAAAATAGACTATTTGAAGCCTATATACATGCGAACAAAGATTCTTGTTGAAACGCATGTAACACATGTCGGTAATAAGAGCCTTACCATGGGGCATCAGCTGGTGGAGGAGGAAACCGGAGAGGTGCTTTCTACCTGCTCGGTTGTTCTAGTGTGCTACAACATTAAGGATAAGGTTAGCATCCCTATCCCCGAAACCTGGAAGCAGAAAATTGCCGCCTACGACCCTGATGTTGCTATTAAGTAAACAACTGGATAATCACCATCCTTTTTAGTAAAATTGCATTCTAATTATAATCTTGTTACGAATGAAAAAAATAAGTCTATTGTTGCTGTTACTGGCAACTGTTCTCTGCTTTTCGTGCAGTAAGGACGACGATAAGGAGACTCCTGCCGACTATTTGGTTCTGGGAATTACCTCTGTTACCATTAATGGACAGCCGCTTAGCGTTACTAGTGGTGTGATGCTGGATGTGAACAATGTTAAGAATATGACAATAAATAGCGTTGAGAATCAGATTACAAAAAAGCATATCTCAATCAACTATGCTATATTGGACAACTCTGTGGTAACTCCAACGGTTAGTTTTACCAGTATCTATCCTGATGTTTCCATCGTTGTAGCTGAAAAAACTGGGGATAAGACTCATTCTTTCACCGTAACGGTAACGCGAAAGGGCTACGAGGAGCAGCTTACCTATACGTTTGTCTTTACGAAAATGTAATCTCTGCTGCTATCCTTAAGGCTACAGGTATTCGCCTCTACCGTCCCCTCTTCCTCTTAAGTGGAGTAGGATAGGAGAGGCTTTCTTAATTTTCAACCATAAAAAAGGAATCGATAATGATACTACGTGGTAGCGTGCTGTCGAATGTGCTGGCCATGGAAACTGGAATTACCGTTGTTACCCCCGGCATGCTAAAGGAGGAGGGAAACTATAAGGTGGTTTACCTTCTTCACGGACTGTTTGGCTGCAACACCGATTGGGCCAACTACTCGATGCTGCCGGTGTATGCCGCCGAGCACGACATCATCTTTGTGATGCCCGAGGTTGCCCGCAGCTTCTACACCGACATGAAGTATGGGCTAGACTACTTTACCTATGTGGCCGAGGAGCTGCCCTTGATATGCAAGAGCTTCTTCAACATATCGGCTAGGCGCGAAGACACCGCCGTTATTGGGGCTTCGATGGGCGGGTATGGTGCGCTGAAGTGCGCTCTGTCGAAACCTGAGCAGTACGGATACTGCGCGGCGATTGCTCCCGCCTGTCTCTTCTTGAAGGAGGGGATGGACTACCAGCGGGCTCATGGCAAAACCGAGGAGTTTAGCAACATGATTGGGGAGCGCCTGATCAATGATTTTGAAGCCGCCTTTGGTCCAGAATTGACATGGAGCCCTAAGTTCGAGATTGTGGAGCTGGCCAAGGAGGCGAGTCGCCAACTTGTTAAGCCGGAGCTCTACGTGGCCTGCGGCACTTCCGATTCGCTGTATGCCGAAAATATCAGATTCCGCAACGAGATGGAAACGCTGGACTTCGGTCTTACCTTCGAGGAGTGGGAGGGGAAGCACGACTGGTACTTCTTTAACGAGGCGTTGAGGCGAGCCATTAACCGCTACTTCTAGCTTACCGCCTTCGGACAAAGAGCAATATTTTACAATTTTTTCCGCTGGTCGAGGTCTACTTTTGTCCGCGTAACCAAAGTAAAAATGATTATGACTGCAAAATGCTTCGACAACGGAAGGCTGTACATTAACGATACCTGCATTGAGGTCGAACAGCTGGAGTGGAACGCGCATCCTACCTACAAGGGTGTATCCCTTAAGCATGTTATTAAGGGGGAAAGTACCGGTAGCAAGGTGAGCTACCATCTAGTAAGGGTGGAGCCCGGCTGCGAGATAGAGCTCCACAACCATCCTGGGAAAACGGAGATTCATGAGGTGCTGGAAGGCTCGGGCTTCTGTATGCTGGACGATAAAACGCTGGACTACCGTGTGGGGAATGTTGGCTTTATTCCTGCAGATGTCTACCACTCCGTTCGCGCTGGAAGCGAGGGGCTCTTCTTACTTGCTAAGTTCTTCCCCGCATTACTTTAAGCTTAAAAGATGATGAAGACCGAGCAGGAAAAGATCGTTCGCTTTGAGGTTGGCTGCGGGAAGGCGCAAGCGGTAACCCATGGCTACAACATTGTAAACGCTTTCCCTGCCCATTTTCACGCCACCTACACCTTGGGCATTGTGGAGGCTGGCGAGTGTGCGTTCCACTACCGGGGTAGTACGGTGAACCTAGCGCCCAGCGACATCTACATGGTTCAACCCTTCGAGCCGCACTCCTGCCGCTCGATAAACGGACAGGGACATAGCTACAAGGTGATATCTTTAGCGATGGATGGCCGCTGCTACTTTCCCAACCTGGTAGTCCATAGCCCTACGCTGCTGGCGATGATTCGGGAGTTTCATACCCTGGCCGAGTACGACCGGCACTCGGTGCGGTTGACGCCTCTTTTAGCGGCTATCGTTGAGGAGGTGCTTAGCCATTCGCTGCAGGATGGCGGCTCCTGCCTAACCGATGAGGCATCGCACAGCATCCAACGGGCAAAGCGCTACATCGAGGATTGCTGCCTACAGGAGCTTTCGCTCGGCCAAATGGCCCAAGCGGCCAACCTAAGTGAGTACCACTTTAACCGCTACTTCCACCGCTGCTACGGCCTGTCGCCCTACGCCTACTACCTGATCTGTAAGGTGAAGAAGTCGCAGGAATTCCTGCTTACTTGCAACTCAGTGCTCGATACCGCCTACGGCATTGGCTTTTTCGACCAAAGCCATTTCACTAAGCTCTTTAAGAAGCACGTTGGCGTTACTCCTGGGCGATACCTGAAGGATAATAGGCAGATCAGGTAGCAGCCCTTGCAGCTTGGTGGGTTTCGCGTCAAACTCGTCGAGTCCAACGTCCAGTTCGGTGAGTTTTGCATCAAACTCGTCGATTCCAGCGTCAAACTCGGTGAGTTTCGCATCAAACTCGTCGAGTCCAACGTCCAGCTCGGTGAGTTTAACATCAAACTCGTCGAGTCCAACATCCAGTTCGGTGAGTTTAACATCAAACTCGTCGAGCCCAACGTCAAACTCGGAGAGTTTCGCATCAAACTCGTTGAGTCCAACATCAAACTTGGGAAGTTTAACGTCAAGTTCGTCGAGTCCAACATCAAACTCATTGAGTCCAACGTTAAGTTCGGCGAATCTAGCGTCAGGCATGGTAGGCGCTACCTCTCCCAGCAGGTTGCGGCTGTTCTTCTTTCGCCTTCCGATTGGCTGTATTACGCTTTGGCGTTGCCCGTACAATTAGTACCTTTGCGCCATTCTGCAAGAATTCCTGCTGTAGGAGACCACTCGCTGGCCCATTCCCCATAAAAGCAGCAGGGCATCCCCCGCAAGTAGGTGCAGCCGTAACCTGCATCGTGCATATCATTCGTATTGCCACTGGGGGATAAGCATACCGATAATTCAACGCGCTAACTTGTTGTACAGGCTATTTGTTGCAGGCTGAAGTTTTGAATTGTACTCTACTTATGATGAAGAATAATATTGCTATCCGAAGCGTAGTTCTGGTAATAGGACTGTTTATTATGGCTTTTGGCGTTGCCCTTTCGGTAAAGGCCAACCTGGGCACGTCGCCCATTTCGTGTATCCCGTACGTGTATAGCCTGGGCTACCCCATTACAATAGGCACGGCATCTATTGTGATGAATCTGCTGCTCATCCTGCTGCAGGTGGTGCTCCTGAGGCGCAGCTACCAGCTGGTGCAGCTGCTGCAGCTACCCGTGGCGCTGTTCTTTGGTGTTTTTATTGATGTTGCCATGCACCTGCTATCGGGCGTTGATGCTACCAGCTACTGGACGCAGTGGCTGCTGTGCCTGCTTAGCTGCGCGATTCTTGCCTTTGGGGTTTTCCTGGAGGTGAAGGCAAAGGTTACCTACCTGGCGGGCGAGGGGCTGTCGCTTGCCATCGCCAAAACATTCCATGTTGAATTTGGAAAGGCTAAGGTAGGGCTCGATTGCTCGCTGGTGGCTATTGGGGTGGTCAGCTCCTTTCTGTTGCTGCACGATTTGCAGGGCATCCGCGAGGGTACCATCGTCGCAGCGCTGCTGGTGGGCACCATTGCCCGGTTCTACGGGAGTAAGCTAGCGGTACTCGATAAGTACATTGGCGTACCAACTCCTGCCGAAGAGGTAGCCGTCGAAGCGGCGGGTGGCGCTGTCGAAACTCGAATGGTTATTACCATAGCGCGCGAGTACGGAAGCGGCGGCCACGAGATCGGTGAACTGGTTGCCCAAAAGCTGGGCATCTCGTTTTACGACACCGCGCTAATCGACCTGTCGGCTGCCGAAGGTGGTTTTACCCCCGAGTACGTGAAGGTGCACGAGCAGAAGCTGGCCAACAGCCTGCTGTTCGACCTCTACGAGCAGAACTACGCCTACGTTAACGAGGAGATGCCGCCGCTCGACTCGCTGTTCATGGTGCAGAGCAAGGTGATCCGCGATATTAGCAAGCGCGAGTCGTGCGTGATTGTTGGGCGCTGTGCCGACTTTGTGCTGAAGGGGCATCCGCATTGCCTCAACGTGTTTGTTCATGCCGACAAGAACTACCGAATTCAACGAATTGTTGAGAACTACGGCGTTGCCCCAGCCCTAGCCGAAAAGGAGATGGAGCAGAAGGATAGGGAGCGAATGAACTACAGCAGGCACTATACCCATAGGGATTGGAACGATACCAAGAGCTACCACCTTACCATCGATAACTCGCTCTTTGGTCCCGAAAAGTCGGCAGCGCTAGTTGTCGATGCGGTGCAGAAGATGATGGAGAGGGAGGGGTAAAAAGATACAAGACGCAAGATGCAGGTATCAAGACTTACGACAGGAGTTGTAGGGGATTTAGGGGTGAATGCAGCGCTTAAGAAACAGTTGCAGCGCAGGAAATCCCTAGTTGATACTCTCCAGTTAAGCTGGTCTCATTTTACTGGAATCGGTAGGCAATACCTGCATTAATGTTGATGGTGGTAATGCGCATGTCTGTCCCTTCGAAATTGGGTTTGGTGGTAAAGTAATCGCCCGTTACTAGCAGGCTCAATCTGTTGGTGAAGTGGTAGCGAAGGGCTGCTCCTACGTCGAAACCAGCACCGTTGGCGGTGGTATTTCCGAAGTTGTCGATATCCAGCTTGGCAGAAACAAAGCCCGCCATCGCTTTTAGGTCGAAGCTAAGCTGGTTGGTTATCGGCATGGTGTAAAGTCCTCCGCCCATTAGACCTCCATAGCTCCAAGTGGCTTCCATTCCGCTTCCGTTGGTTTCTACCTTGTGTGCAGCTCCAAACCAGAGCGCTGTTACCCCTAAGTTGCCTCCAAACGTGTAGCCTAAGTTCAGCAGGCTAATGTTAAGCCCAACGTTGGCGCCCCCTGCATTATCGGAGTACTTGCTCGCAAAATCGCCAACAGGGATAGAAGGGCCTAGCGTCATCCCAATAAAACCTCTTCGAGCCGAGGTTTGGGCGAATAAGGATGCGCTTATGGCTATCGCGAAAAGAGCTAAGATCAACCTTTTCATCGCTATGCGTATTATATCGTCCTACTCGTTTGGCTTTTCGGTTGCGCCCCGTTTGCTATGGTTTCCGGACTCCATTATATTTTCGAGCATCAGGAGGGTATCAGCATCAGCTTATCCCGTACACCTTTCGGTAGTGGTAGCCATAAACCGCAAAGGTCATGGCGTCGGTAAGCATTTGGGGATATCGGGTAAGCGTCCATATCAGGAACTTCCAGAACTCGGCTCGCCCCTTCTTTACAATTCCGATGATGAATATCGACTTTACAAATGCCGCTAGGTTTGCTAGTTCAAACCGCTTTCGTTGCAGCTTTGTTCGTTTGAAGCCCCGCAAATAGTGCCGAACTCTTTGGTAGTAGGGTTTCACCGAGTAGATGCTTGTTACAACTGTTCGGTATCCCTCCACCAGCTCGTCGTAGCTCATCATGGGGATGAAGTTGGTGGTAAAGTCGGTGTTGTTACCCGGGCGCTCGTTGACGAGCCTGTTTTCGGATAGAAGCCGGTTGTAGAGCGTCGTGTTCTTGGGGGCTGTCAGCATGCCCACCATGGCGGAAACGATTCCGCTTCGCTGAATGAAGTCTATCTGGCGCTGAAAGATGGAGGGGGTATCGCTGTCGAATCCAACGATAAATCCGGCGGAGACTTCGAGCCCTGCCTTTTGTATTTTCGCCACGCTCTGAAGCAGATCCCTGTTGTTATTCTGGATCTTGTTGCAATCCTTCAGCGCTTTCTCCTCGGGCGTCTCAATGCCGATGAAGGTGTAGGTGAATCCCGTATCGCGCATGAGCGAGAGCAGCTCGTCGTCGTCGGCAAGGTTGATGGATACCTGAATGCTGAAGGTAAACGGATGGCCATGCTGCTGCATCCACGCTTTCATTGCGGGGAGCAGGTTGTGCTTAACCTCGTGCTTGTTCCCGATGAAGTTGTCGTCAACAATTAGCACGAACCCACGCCAGCTTAGCCGGTACAGCTGGTCGAGCTCGGCGATAACCTGGTGGGTAGGTTTCATCCTCACCCGATGGCCCAGCAGCGAGGTTATCTCGCAGAAGTCGCAGGCAAACGGGCATCCGCGCGATACCTGGAGGCTCATGGTGATGTAGTCCTTCATCGGCAGCAGCGAGTAGTCGGGAATTGGCGTTTCTGCCATGTCGGCAAACTCGCTGGTGCTGTAAACTCTCTGAGGGGGTAAGCCTTCTCGGATGTCTTTTAGGAAGGGAGGGAGCGTTAGCTCCGCCTCGTTAAGGATGAAATGGTCTACTTGGGGGTAGCTGGCGTAGTCCTGGGTAAAGAGCGGCCCTCCTGCCACCACCTTCGTTTGGTGCTTTCGGCACTCGTTGATCACCTTGGCCGCGGAATCCTTTTGCGTGAGCATGGCGCTGATAAAAACGTAGTCGGCCCAGCGGATATCCTCCGAAGCGAGCGGCGTAACGTTCATGTCTACCAGCTTCCGATTCCATTCGGCAGGGAGCATCGCCGATACGGTGAGCAGGCCCAGCGGAGGAAATGCGGCCTTCTTGGAGATAAAGCGGAGTGCATGCTTGAGGCTCCAGTAGGTGTCGGGATATTGCGGGTATACCAGTAGGATGTTCATCATTCTTATGCTGATGGTGGATATGTGCTAAATGTACGACCCTAGCTACTGGCGGATAAAGGCTTTGCGAATTAATCGCTGGTAATAAGTGGTAATTATTGGTAAGCCCTTTGTCGTTGCCTTTATCCTAGGACAAGAATCCTTAAAAACTACGTTGCAGCATTCTATCCTATTGGTGACGCTGCTGCTTATTTATAATTTAGTTGGTAAGTGTATTGATGTACAGAGTCGTATGTGCTGTTTGCTTCTTTTGAAGGCAGTTGCTCTGCGGCTTATTGCGTATGCGCAACGGTCCATTGTAGGTCTGCAACGCTTCATTGTAGGTTTGCAACGGCTCAATGCGTATGCGCAATCCACCCTTGCATGCCGAAAGGTTATGGTAAAAAAAGGGTGCCAAATTTTTGTTTGGCACCCTTGCAAAGCTCGTTAGGCAGCGGTTTGCGCCGCTACTTGGTTTCCTTTAGGATGACGTCGTGCGCACCACCTTCGATGATGCTGGTGGATGATACGAGCGTTATCTTGGCATTATCCTTCAGCTCGGGGAGGGATATCGCTCCGCAGCTGCACATGGTTGATTTTACTTTTCCGAGGGTAAGGTCTAGGTTGTCCTTCAGCTTTCCGGCGTAGGGTACGTAGCTGTCTACGCCCTCTTCGAACTTCAGGTTGCTGCTTCCGCCCATGTCGTACCGCTGCCAGTTGCGGGCGCGGTTCGATCCTTCGCCCCAGTACTCCTTTACGTAGTTGCCGCCAATCATTATCTTCTTGGTGGGGCTCTCGTCGAAGCGGGCAAAGTATCGGCCCATCATGATGAAGTCGGAGCCCATTGCCAGCGCAAGCACCATGTGGTAGTCCTGAACGATACCGCCATCAGAGCAGATTGGGATGTAGGTGCCCGTTTTTTCGTAGTACTCGTCGCGGGCCTGTGCCACCTCGATAACGGAGGTAGCCTGTCCGCGTCCAATACCTTTCTGCTCGCGGGTGATGCAGATGGAGCCGCCTCCGATGCCCACCTTGATAAAGTCGGCACCAGCCTCAGCTAGGTAAAGGAAGGCGTCCTTGTCGACAACGTTGCCGGCGCCGATCTTTACGGAGTCGCCGTACTTTTCGCGAACGAACTCGATTGTTACCTTTTGCCACTCCGAGTAGCCATCCGACGAATCGATGCAAAGCACATCTACGCCTGCATCAACCAGCGCAGGAATGCGCTCCTTGTAGTCTCGGGTGTTGATGCCTGCTCCAACGATCAACCGCTTGTGCGAGTCGAGCAGCTCGTTGGGGTTTTCGTTGTGGTTGTCGTAATCCTTGCGGAAGACGAAGTATCGGAGGCGCTGGTTTTCATCAATAATGGGTAGGGTGTTGAGCTTGTGCTCCCAGATGATGTCGTTGGCTTCGTTTAGCGATATCCCCAGGCTGCCGGTAACCAGCTTGGCGAATGGGGTCATAAAATCCTTTATCTTTTTGTCCACCGGATCTTTGCTTGGGCGGTAGTCTCGGCTGGTTACCAGCCCGAGCAACTTACCGTTCGACGATCCGTCATCGGTGATACCAATCGTAGAGAACCCTTTTTGCTCTTTTAGGTCGAGCACATCCTGTAGGGTATGCTCGGGGGTGAGGTTGGCATCGCTCACCACAAAGCCTGCCTTAAACTTTTTCACCATTCGAACCATCTTCGCCTGCTCCTCGATGGATTGCGACCCAAAGATGAAGGATAGCCCGCCGTTTTGGGCCAGCGCAATGGCCATCTTGCTGTCGGATACCGATTGCATGATGGCGGATACGAAGGGGATGTTCAGCTCAATTTCGGGTGCTTCCCCTCTTTTGAACTTAACTAGCGGCGTTTTTAAGCTTACCCGATCGGGGTTGCACGTTTTTGATGTTAGCCCTGGAATGAGCAGGTACTCATTAAACGTTCTGGAGATGTCGTGAATGATGTGTGCCATGGGGTTTGTCTTAAAGGATCATCGGGATAAAAGATGCACAGGGTGCATTCTTCACTTTTTTGTATTGGCGGTAAAGATAGTGAAAGTTTACGGTTTGTGCTGTGTAAAGTAGGCAGATGTGGGGGATTTCGCGTTTTAGAATACGTCTTTCTCATTGTACTATATCATTGCAAATACGTACGACATGGGGATTTGGAGGTTGGTTTGATCTTGGTATTTCTCGATTCGTTGTATGGTTGCTTCGCCTTGGCCTTTTACCTTTTGGTAGAGTTCCTCGTAATCGGCAAAGGATTGAACGGTATCGTGCTGCTCTACCTTTCTGGGGCTGAAGGTGTCTATGGCATTCCAGCTGGCGGTGGCCTTTTCTCGTTCGTCGACAATGTATGCCCACTCTGAGGTTGGGTAGTGGTCGCTTACTAGTATGTTGGACGAGAGCGTTAGCGCATGGCTAATGGCGGCTCGGGCATCCTTCATCTCGTGAAGGCAAAACTCGAATAGCACGATGTCGGCTGTTTGGGTGATGTCCTCAAATTCAGAATGGATAAGGGTGAACTTATCGGAGAGGTTTGCCTTTTGCAGGTTTTCCTCCAGCTTTGCTAGTGCGTACTTGTCGTTGTCTACGGCGTAGACCTTCTTGGCGCTTCTTCCGTATTCGATGAACTGTCCTCCGCCAGCACCTACGGATACTATGGTTTTATCGGTAAAATCGTAGAACGATAGGAGGTTGGCTACTATTTGTTTGGTGTCTGTTGCCATGGTGAATGATTTTCGGGGGAGGTGGGGGTGAATTAAAGAGACGGGGGGGAGACCCTTTTAATGGAGACGGGTTTGAAATTCTTTTAAAGAGATGGGGTTCAAACAAAAGAGACGGGTTTGAATAAAGGAGACGGGTTTGAAACCCGTCTCTACGGTTACAACGGTTTTATCATCTCGTACTGTTTGCCGAGCTGGGTGATGTTCTTCGATGTTAGGAATGCGGTGATTGGTTCGCAGGGGGCTTCGGTGTTGATGGCTTTAATGGAGCTGTACCTGTTGTGCTTTGTAATCTCGTTTATTAGGGCTGAGGCTATACCTTTTCTTCTATACGCTTTGTCAACGGCAATTTGGGTGATGTCGCCAGAGTTTGGCTCGAATATGCAGTAGCCAATCAGCGCCTGTTGGTCGAATGCTCCTGTTATTGTAAAGTCGGCAAGGCATCTGGATACGGCCTCGAAGCTGTTCTGCCACGATGGGGCGAAGTCGCAGAATTCCATCATCCTCTCCTTGTGCTCGAGCGTAATATTCTGAAGGGTGTAGCCGTTTTGTAGCGGCTTATCGGCAAGGACAACCTCCGAGGCGCTTTGCTTGAAGTAGCAGAACTCCCGGCTAACCTCGAATCCCAGTTTACAGTAAACTGAAACTGCGTTGGTGTTGTGCTGTAGAACCTCTAGCAGGTATTGCGATACTCCTGCTTCCTTTAGATAGGGGATCGAGTAGTTGAAGATCTTTGATGCAATTCCCTTGCCTCTGTATTCCTTAAGCGTACCTGTTCCTGTATCGTATGCGGTTTTGATGCCGCAGAAGTTACCTATCCCGTTAAGGGTAAAGGATACCAGCTTGCCGTTGTCGAATGCGCCAAACGAAAGTTCGGGAAGAAACCCTCGGCGGGTAAGCATAACCTTAAGCTCGTCTTTGGTAACTTGAACTTCGTAGTCGGAGAAGGCTTCGTTGAATGCTTCAAATATGGTGTCGAAGCTGGTGGTTTTGAGCAATTGAATGTTTTCCATAGTTGGTGAGATATTATTTTAGTTGGTGTTGTCCTTTTATAGAATATAGGGTTTCCCCCGTCTCGGTAAACCATGTTTGGAGACGGGGAAAAATCTATTTTCAAGGGGATGGGGATGAACCCTCTTTTGTGAGAGGAGGATTTGAAACCCTTTTTAATGAGACGGGTTTGACCCCCGTCTCTACTCGATGTTCAGGGTTCGTTCTTTGGGGTATTTGACGGTGTACTTTAGGTCGATCTCCTTTTTTGCTGATGGATCGAGCTTAAAGGTCCACTTAACTTCACCCTTATCCTTGTTGAGGTTGCCTCCGGAAAGGTCCTCTGTGTTTACCTCAATCTCATCGTTTGTTGATACAGGTACTTGATCGTAAAGGATCATGCTAATGGGCGCTTTCTTTCCGTTACGTACTGAGATGTGCCATGTGCGGCTATCCTCCTTCTTGCTTGCGAACAGCTTCTTGGTGGTTAGCTCCTTTACCTTATCCCTTTTTACAAGTACGCTTTTATCTCTTCCGAGCGATAGGCTAAGGGTGTCGGAGATGTGGCGTACGTCGAGCACCGATTTGCCCACAAAGGTGTTTTCGAAGAAGATGTTGGCTTCGCCTTCGAGGAGGTTGTACTGCTCCCAATTGGTGATGTTGGCAATCAGGAAGGCATCCTTATCGACCTTGGGAACGCAGTAGTACTCGAAGCCGGCATCAACCGCGTAGCTCTCTATTTCGACGGTGGTGCTCTTGTTGTCGGAGCTGATGGTGTAGGGCGTTTTTATCTCGAACTCTACAGCCGTTTGACTTTCGACCTGCGCTACGGGGATGGCTAGGCTGCTTGTACCTCTGATGCGTAGCGGCTTTGCTACTGCTCCTGTTCCTGTTTCTTTTCTAGTAGGGGCTTCTTCCATTTCAGAATCTCTTCGTATGCCATAGGCGGTAACTACAACCTCATCGAGCCTTTGCTCTAGTGGTTTAAGGTAGACGTTCATGGTTGAGCTGTTGACCCGAAGAACCTGCGACTGGTAGCCTACGAACGATACCTCCACCTCGCAGCTGCTGTTGGGGAGCGATAGCGAGTAGCTGCCGTTTACATCGGATGCGGTTCCTATGGTTGATCCTTTTATGATGATGGTTGCTCCGGGGATTGCCTCATTGCTCGTGGCATCGATAATACGACCCGATACCTGGTTGTTGGTAACGTTGTAGCGGGGTGGGTTGGTGGTGTAGTCGAGGAGGTAGGTTTGCAGCTGTGGCGCTACGTTGCCTTGGCTTGGATTGGTGGACGATAGCTTTAGCCTAACATTTTTCCAATCTTCGAGGGTGTTCTGGTGTATGTTCGCCTTGTAGGTTAGCTCGATGGGGTCTTCGATGCTTTTGGCTCGGATATCGTACGAGGGGAACCATCCTGCATTGTTCACGAAGTAGCTGAGTTCCATTTCGCATCGCATGGGGCTTTGGGCATCTACCTTTACGAGCACTTCGCCTGTTGGCTGCTTCGGAGTCGTGCTAATCTGCTTGATCTGATTATCGACCTGCCTCTTTTCAGTTTGAAGGTTATCGATGTTCTTGTTTATCTCCAGCTCCTTCATCTTTAGGGCGGCTATTCGTTCGCGGTAGAAGTTGGAGGTCTCTTTTAGGTTATTGAGGCTTACCTCCTGATTCTTTCCTCCAATGGTTCGGTTATCCTTGAGGAATTGAAATTCCTCGTTAACGATGTCGAGGCTTGTCTTCTCTACCGTTAGCTTATCCTCTATTGTTTTCTTTTTTGCCAGGAGCTGATCGATGTTCTTGCTTTGCGCAGCGCTGTCGGTATAGTTTAGCTGGTGGTTTACCGATAGCACGGTGATCTGCCCGTTTACCTTTACCTGAACGCTTTTGGCATCGAGGTAGGGGGATAGTCCAACAAACTTTAGTGTCGATTTTCCAGGGGTGATGTCGACCATCTTCTTACGGATTACCTGTGCGCCATTGATGAATACGGTGGCGTCGGTGATATCCGATTTTACGACAATTTCCTTCTTTTCTTGGGCAAATGCTCCGGTGCATAGCACCATTAGAACGAGGGTTAGGATCTTCTTCATCGTCTGAGGAGATTATGTTTGTCTATATTTTAATTTCATAAATATAATTATTGGTATGGGAAAAATGAAATAATGTGGAGACGGGGGCTACCTCGTTCCATCCAAAATATGAGAGAGGGGGGGCGAACTTTTTGGGACGGGATTAAAATCCTTTCTATTGAGACGGGTTTGAAACCCGTCTCTACGGTGGGAATGGGGGGAAATAAAAAATAAAGGACAAAATTATTTGGTAATTACGAAACATTCGTACATTTGCGAATGTTTCGTAATAAATTAATCATCATGGAAAAATTAACGCCACAGGAAGAGGAAGCAATGCTTCTAATTTGGGAAATCGGTAGCTGTACGGTAAAAGATATACTAGAGAAGTATACGCCACCAAAGCCTCCATACACAACGTTGGCTTCGGTAGTTAAAAATCTCGAGCGAAAAGAGTTTGTAACCTCACGCAAGGTTGGTAATACATTCGAGTATACGCCTTGTCTAACGCACGAGGAGTATACCAAAACCTTTATGTCGGGGGTGGTGAAGAGCTACTTCAGCAACTCGTACCAAAATCTGGTGATGTTCTTTGCCCGCGATCAGAAGATATCGTCTGGCGAGCTAAAGGAGATTATCGATATGATCGAAAAGGGAGAGGAGGGTAAGGAATGATAGAGTATCTAATAAAATCGGCAGCATGGATTACCATTTTCTACCTGTTTTACCGCCTGTTCCTTGTTAGGGAGACCTTCTACCGGCTTAATCGAATTTTTCTGCTATTGGGGATGGTTCTTTCGCTTACGCTGCCTGCTGTAAGCTTCACTGGATGGTTTTCGCGACAGAGTGTTGTTAAGGATGTGGTAAAGGTCTACTTTAAGTCGGAGGTTGCTCAAAACGTAGCCACGCCTGCTGTGGCTAGTAATATCCCCGCTGTAGATGCAGCTGTACCTCGACCTTTGCCAGTGGGGGCGGTAAGCTGGTTGTTGGTTGCGTACTTTACCATGCTTGCCTTTATGCTTCTGCTATTTCTGTACAATCTTGGTCGGATACTGCTGGTTAGGCAAAAGGCTTGCTGCTCGCAGATTGGTGGCACAAGGGTATACGAGGTGGAGGCTAATTCGGCTGCTTTTACCTTTTTTAAATGGATCTTCCTTAATCCTTCGATGGTTAACAAGGAGGATGTTGCCCAGATTATTGAGCACGAGCGTATTCATGCCCATAAACTGCATTCTGTGGATCTGATGCTTGCCGAACTGATCCGGGCAGCTCTTTGGTTTAATCCGTTGGCATGGCTCTACAAGCGTCTTGTTGCCCAAAACCTGGAGTTTGATGTGGATAGCACAATTCTTCAAAAGGGATATAACCGTAAGGTGTACCAGTATAGCCTACTAAATGCAAGCGTATCGAAAGGTGGCTTTGCGTTGGTGAGCAGCTTTAACATTAATCATTTAAAAACACGTATTGCTATGATGAACAAGAAAAGATCGACGAAAGTAAGCATGGCTAAGGTACTGCTGATGCTTCCTGTTGCGCTAATGGTTGCGCTGGTTCTCTGCTTTAGCGATGTAAGGGCTCGTATTGCATCGTCGTACCTAAAAATGGAATCGCAGAAGGTGGTAAAGGCTTCCGACAAGCAGAAAGGTAAGGGGGTACAATTTCGATTAGATGGTAGATCGATGATCTCTGACGCAAACGGGAGCAGTGTATTATATGATCAGGTAAAATTCTCTATTGTACCTAATAAGAGCGCGAAAGATGGGAGCAACGATAAGGAGTTCGTTGTTATTGATGGACAAAGAGTAGCGGATGATGTGGCTAATAGAATTAACGGCAACATCTATGAGGTATGTGCTCACTATAAACAGGAAAAGAAAGATGTGCTTGGAATAAACCTTGGCGATAACGCTAAGCGTTCTGGCTTTTTCTTTTTCACGGAGTCTTACTGCCGAAAAAACGGGTTAGGAGATAGCCGGGAATACCTTCTTAATGGCGATGTTCGCTACATTCTTAACGGTGCTGTGACTTCAAAAGAAGGCCTTTCATCGGTGATGTCGAAGAGCGTTGTTTCGTACGATTTTGTGAAACCGCATGCCGATACGCTGGGGGTGACGGTTACTCCGAAAACTTTGCTGTTGATTGTAAAAACGAGATAATTACGAGAGGTAGGTATGGGGGGATTTTTAAGACGGGTACTGCCCACTGCTGTCCGCTAAAATAATTTAAGGTTTGAATTGCTTACAGGTTGAAAGTTCTCCGATAATTCAGCCTTGGCTAGGAACTCTTTTAGGTTCTCCTTTTCAAAAAGCGAAACGCTCAAGATTCGAAGTAATTCAAATGGCGATGACTTTGACTTCAATTCGACACCGACTAGAGCTACCAAGCAGTAGGCGATAATGCCTACATATATTTGGATTTTTACAGAGTTTTCGGAAGTTCCGTAAAATTGCTTTATCCTTAAATGCTGCTTTATCCATTTGAAGTACATCTCAATTTGCCATCTACACTTGTATAGGTATGCGATTTTATGCGCCTCTAAATCGAGGTTATTCGTAAAGAATTCTAGAGTTGCTTTCTTCTCTTCGTTGTAGTAGTAGATTATTCTCAGAGGTTTTTGATACCGAGCTTTCGCCCAACGATTCGACAATCTTATTTTTAAGTCGCGTAAAATGCCTTTTTCATGGACATCGCAGCTACATTCCTCTATAATTTCGAAGTTCATTTTCTCTTTCCTTCGCACTACAAAAAATGCACCTGCTTCATCGATTTTGTTAAGAGATAACAGTTTGACATAGGCTTTGTCGAAAATGTAAAATGCATCCGGTTCGTATTGAAAGTAGTCCATAACGCTTTGATCCCTGACGTCATGGTCGGTGATTACATTGTAAACCGGAATGCTTGTAAGGATGTCAAACATGGTGTGAACCTTAATTCCTCCTTTCCCATTTTGCACCTTGGACCACGAATACGCTTCCCATTTTAAAGTAACTGTTGTTGAATCCAACGCAAGCACACGATGAGGGATTCCCTCCATGAACAGCCCTTCGATGTTACCCCTTTTATCTTGAGCTATCTTAACAACTCGTTCAGCAAATAGCCGAAATATTTCCACATTTCGCTTCTCATTTGCTTCAGACAGCGTTGTGCGGCAAACGCTTTTGCCAAAGCCTAAACGATAAAACTTTGACCGATGCGCATTAAGCGATCCGATGATGTCGCGTAAACTTTCCCGGGCTGTCAGCTGAGCCCACAGCATAACCAAGAAATGGTTCCAGCAGGTAAACGATTTTATGTACTTGTTGCCATCGTACTTATTGACCAAATATTCGAAGTAGTCCTCAGGCAAGAACTGGCATAATTGCTTAAAAATATAGGTTCCACTATTCATTGCTTACAGTTTGTAGCTTGTCGCAAAAGTAAGCATCTGATATGTTCCGACTTTATCGCAACTGAATTAGCAATTAAACATCAATGTGTTAGTAGGTGTTTTAATAATATTTCCCGGACACTAGTGGGTACTGCCCGTCTTTTTTATTGGGGATGGGGTTGAGAATTTTTTTATTGAGACGGGTATTGAAACCTTTTATAGAGAGACGGTTTTGAAACCCGTCTCTACGTGCGGATGAAATTGGGGTGGAGATCATTTTTCCCATTTGGCGGGGTTGTCGTGAATGTATTGGCGGATTTGTTGCAATTCGGGTTCGTCGCGGATGATGCGGTCGTAGAATCGGGTTTGCCAACGTGGGGTGCCGGGGGTATCGTTGATTTTGTTGATTTGACGGGATGAAAATGTTTTGAGGGCGCGAACGAATTCGAAAATGCCATGGGATTTTGTAGAGACAGGTTTCAAACCTGTCTCTTGCATTCCGGGGGAGACGGGTTTGAAACCCGTCTGTACGATGCCATTGCCGCCATCGATGCCATCATTTCCATTATCGCCCCCATCGGAATTGTTGTTAATCATTATAATGCAATGGATATGATCGGGCATGATGACGAATGCATCCAATATCAAATTGGGGTAATGGTTGGGTAAGTCGTGCCAGCATTGTTCGACGATATTGCCGTTGAGGTTGAGGTGCATTTCGCCGTTGGTGATGTGGCCGAATAGGTTTTCGCGGTTGTAGGTGCAGATGGTTATGAAATATGCCCCATAGGTGGTGTAGTCCCAATTTTGCAGGCGGGTGGTCTCGATGCGGTATTGGTTTTTGTATAGGGTCATGGTGGTGGTTTTGTAGATACGGGTTTTAAACCCGTATCTTGTGTTTTTGATTGAGATGTTTTTTGTTGAGAGACGGGTTTGAAACCCGTCTGTACGTACGCCCGTCTGTACGCCAGTATTGTAGGGGGTATCAATTTAGTGAATTTTTTGGGAAATGTGTAGTATCTTGTGTTTTTTGATTGAGATGTTTTTTTGATTGAGAGACGGTTTGAAACCCGTCTGTACAACCCGTCTCGACACCCGCCTATGCTGTGCGAATTATTGATCGATGAATTGTGCGATATCCATATCTAAATAAAAAAGGGCGAAAATAATCTTCGCTCTTTATGGTTTTGCGGATTGGTGCTAGATGATGATGGTGCTTTGCAGGGGGCTCCATGGACCCGAGAGCTCGGGATGCTTGGTGTTGTGCCAGCGAAAGTAGATGTAGAGGAACATTCCCATTTTATGGGCTCCGGTAGGGAGCATAAACGATGCCTTGGTGGAGATTTCCTTATCTAAGCCGTTATCCTCAACCGAAGATGGAGCAGTAGTACCAACCGTGAAGAGATACTGTACGCAGTCGGCAGTATCGAGGATGGATGCTCGCGATCCCTTGCTGTAGCACTTAACCATTACCGAACCGCCACCAATGGGCTTAAGCGTGGCCTCTACCAAGTTGGAAATGGGTGTTTGAGGTATAGAACGGCTCTGCTTTGGTCCAGATCCATTGCGGATGCCAAAGGTTTCGAGATCGGTGATGGTGGCCTTGGGGGATATGGCGATGCGGGCCAAGAAGTGCTGGCTCACGTTAAATGTGTCCGCTTCGTCGATAATGGAACGTAGCTCGTCGTTTATGGCTTGGGTGCGAAGGTTGTATTTATCCGAATACTTGTCGTATGCAATAATCCATTTCTTACCTATTCCACTCCAGGTGGTTAACATTTCGACAGGTATGTCTAATCGTTCGCTGTTTTTTGGTGTTCCCTCTAGCATGTAGCTGTTGGTGTTTCGAATGAACGTGTTGAAGTTACCGTAGGTACGTGGAACGTTTGTGGTAATTGTTGTTGCCATTTTGTAATGTTTTTAAATTTGACATTTGAGTGCATTTGGGCGATGTGGGATGCTTATCGTTTTTATTCCCGATCGCGTTAAGTCAAATTTACGAAGGCATAGTGGGGCAAAACGTAGTCCATTTGGCTCTATTTTTTTATTTACCACAAAGGACACGAAGGATATCACAAAGGGAACAAGTTTTAAATTGAATACTCTGTGTGCTCTGAAATTTTGTGTCTTCGTCCGCTTCGAACAGAACCCACGACGGGGATGGTGTGGCTAAGGCCACGGTGTTTAAGGAGGGAGGTGGATGCTTTACGTGTGATTTGTTTGCCGTTGGGTGGTATGCTTATATAATAGAGTCTGTTGCCTGATAGCAGCACGTTATCCCCTCTTGGGAGGGGTGTAGGGGTGGGTTCTTTCTTTTTTCATTTCGTTGGTTGGTTTTTGTTTTAATGAGACGGGTTTCAATCCCGTCTCTACGGGTGTTGTCTTCCATCTCCTTTCATTTCTTTGTGCCCAAAGAAACGAAACAAAGAAAGGCTATCGTGGCTTAACTCGCAGACTTCGGCGTGGGGTGTTCTTCGTCTATATAGGTTTGCACGCGCATTGGAACTTTACGTCTTATTTGGAATTGTGATCGCTTCGTCCGCTTCGAACAGAACCCACGACGGAGATGGTGTGGCCAAGGCCACGGTGTTTACGGAGGGAGGTGGATGCTTTACGTGTGATTTGTTTGCCGTTGGGTGGTATGCTTATATAATAGAGTCTGTTGCCTGATAGCAGCACGTTATCCCCTCTTGGGAGGGGTGTAGGGGTGGGTTCTTTCTTTTTTCATTTCGTAGGTTGGTTTTTGTTTTAATGAGACGGGTTTGAAACCCGTCTCTACGGGCGTTGTCTTTTACCTCTTTTCATTTCTTTGTGCCCAAAGAAACGAAACAAAGAAAGGCTGTCGTGGCTTAACTCGCAGACTTCGGCGTGGGGCGTTCTTATTATTCTATAAAGGTTTGTACGCGCATTGGACCTTTGCGCCTTACGTGGAATTGTGATCGCTTCGTCCGCTTCGAACAGAACCCACGACGGAGATGGTGTGGCTAAGGCCACGGTGTTTACGTTGGATGCTTTGCTTATATAAAAACGTCTGTTGTAAGATAGCAGCACGTTATCCCCTCTTGGGAGGGGTGTAGGGGTGGGTTCTTTCTTTTTCCATTTCGTAGGTTGGTTTTTGTTTTATTGAAAAGGATCTGAATCCCGTCTCTACGGGTGTTGTCTTCCACCTCTTTTCATTTCTTTGTACCCAAAGAGACGAAACAAAGAAAGGCTGTCGTGGCTTAACTCGCAGACTTCGCCGTGGGGTGCTAACCGTTTCGCAATTCCGACTCACCCCCAATCCCCCTCTCTCCGAATGGCATTAGAATGCCTGCTCATGCCGTAAGCACCTACTTGCCATTCGCAAAGAGGGGGCAGCGGCATGGATATAAGCTGCAGCCTAATCGGAGCGCTGAAGTCCCCTCTTTTAGCCGAGCAGGCGTCGCCTGAGAAAAAGAGGCAGAAGCCGCAACGTTCTTTTATTGGTTAACCAACCATTCGGCTAAGAGAGGGGGTTTAGGGGGGAGTCGAAAATAAGCATGCCATAAGTACTTCCTTTAAGAATGGTATCTCTTAGCTTGATGGCTATGGGTGTATGGGTGGGGTGTAAATTGGGGGTAGGAAAAGGCTCTGTGTTCTCTGCATTTTCGTGCCTCCGTGGCTCTTTGCTTAAGAATTACCTCTGAGGCTCGGGTTTGGTGTATTCGTAGATAATGCTATTTTTGTTTTACTAAGCATTTAGAATCATCTATAACTAATAATACCTATAGCTATGGCAAATAGTATGCTTCTTGTCGAAAGGTTTATTCGGATGTATGGGCTCGATGCCGATCCCTGCAGCAGGTCGGTACAGGAATGGGTACAGGGCGTTAACGAGGTAGCCCGGGAGGCGGCTATGCTGGTAGCAGTTTGCGATCTTACGCAGGAGCGATACTGCTTTCAGGAGTCCTACTTACCCGTGCTGGACTACTTGGCCCATCGCTCCATCTCGCTTAAGGAGCTAAAGATGCTGATACACGAGGGAGAGCACAAGCATTTTACCAATGCCTTACATTTTGGGCTTTCGTTCTTCGTGAAAAATCAGCTGGAGGATGTTGGTCGCTTGGAGCTGAACTTCGAGTGCCGGATGCGCGATAAGAGCTACGGGTACCACAATGTGCATTTTAAGTATAGGGTAATGAGGGGCAAGCTGCCGGGACAGCAGCCTGTGCTGGTGCTTCGGATTGCGGCCATCAGGCGGATGAGGGTATGCATCCCTCCTAAGGCTGTCTACATTGTGGATGTGGTTAGCAAGCTTATCGTAAAGGCTATTGGTCCAAACCGGCTGAAAAACTACGAAATTGAGCATTATCGGCATCTTAAGCTGGGGAATAACCTAAGCGAGGCAGCCGATAAGGCTGGCGTATCGTACAGCTCCATTAAGCGATACCGCCAGAACCTATACTTTAAAACGGAAACCTCATCGGATATGCAGCTGGGGGCGGTGCTCGAATCGATGAATTTAAACTAAGTTGTTATGCTGTTGGCTTAATGTGTATTGGCTATGATTAAGGTTGTGGAATTGCCTTCTTTTATTGCAACTTAAGATAAAATTGAGCCAGAATAGTGCTATTTTGAGGTAGATCTACTTTGTTTCACTCGAACTTTTGGTAATGTTGGGTTAGAATAACGTTCTCTTGCAGTAGAATTGTATTATTTCGCTTCATTTTTAGGTAATACTAGATTAATATGGTGTTCTCTCGCTGTAGAATTATCTTTTTTACTCGAACTTTAGGTAATTCTAGGGTAGAATAGTGTTCTCTTGTCGTAGAATTACCCTCTTTCGGATTAGATTTTCATGTGAGAGTAATTAATTCTTACTGATCACATGTAGTTCACATGGTAGATTTTCATCTACTTTGGTGAATTTGCAGATTTATGCTCGTTTTTTTTGAGGGATCAAAAGAAATAGAAAAATCTTTTAATAAATATGTGGGGATAAAACAGACTGTGGGTATGGCATTGTAAAACCGATACCTAGTAACGATGAAATGTGAAACTTGATTAATATAAAGAATTATATAACCCATTAGTAGTAAATATAATAGTTGCTTTAAATGTGAAAATTGATTTAATGGTGTTAATTGAACAATATTATTATTACTTTAGTGGCTTACACGATATCTGTATTGTTAGAATTATTTTAAACTATGTAAATGATAGTCTTTGAAAGTTGATTAAATGTAATTGTTTGAATTTGAGTATATTATAAATATTGCAGAAAGATGATTGTCTTATTTTATTGAGGATTTGATGTAGAGATAAAAACGAATTTTCAACCATAAAAGTTAAGATCATGAAACTAAAACACATCAAAATTTTAAAAAGTATTTTTCTTTCATCTGTAGCATCATTAGTATCAACGGAATCAAATGCTACAATTTATGACTTGGAAAAAATAGATTTAAACAATGAATGTGAAAGTTCTAGTATTTCAGGGACGAAAAAAACTGAGCTAAGTCCAAAATTAGTTATAACATTCAATAATGATGATACTTATACTACTATGGCACATAGGAGCCATAGTTCACATAGCTCCCATTCATCTCATAGTTCTCATTATTCTAGTTATAATTCTACGGAAAGTACTTCATATCCGACAACAACACCAACAAGTTATACGCCTTCTACTTCCACAAATAGGAATAGTTCCACTCAGAGTGGATCATATCAAACAACATCAAATACAACATATAACACATCAAGTAAAGAATCTCAATTAAAACTTGGCGATAGAGTTTTGAAAAGAGGTATGATTGGTTCTGATGTTGAAGAGTTAATTAATCTGCTGGTTTTGAAAGGGTATTTTGTAAAGGATAATCCTGAGAAGATAATTTACAATGAATTTAATCTTAATGTAGAAATTGCTGTTATTAATTTCCAAAAAAACAAAGGACTTATAGTTGATGGAATTGTAGGATCAGAAATGATTTATTGTCTCAAAAAATAGGATATGATTGAGTTTATTCAAATTGATGATAGAACAGTTCAAGTTAAGATTGATAGTAGTATTTTCAATGAACAAGTAATTACTAAAAGTTTATATTGGCTCAGCGAAAATTATAATATATATCAAATGTTATCAGAAAGGATATTCGTTGTAAAATTTGAAATTAAACATGGATTACTTTTTGAAAATAATGTTGAAGTTTTGAAATCTTGTTTAAGTCAATATTTAATTGATTTTAAAACAAGAGATATAATAAATAAAGAAACAAAGAATATTAGAGAAATACTTTTAATAAAAGCATTTGCGAATAATGATGAATTTGAAGATTATAATTTAATTGATAATGAGCAAAAATAGTGTAAAATGAATTATTATCTATTACCTTTTAGATTTGAAAGATTAGGAGATTATGAAATATTAGTAAATGAAGTAGGTGATTACTTGATATGTTTAGCAGGAACATCTAAGAGAATTGTAGAAAGACAAGTGTCTGAAAATGATGAGTTGTACAAAGACTTGATATCGAATCACTTTATATCTACAAAACCAATTCCTAAATTAGTTGATAATCTTGCAGCTAGATATAGAACAAAAAAGGCTTTTCTAGATAATTTTACGGCTTTACATATTTTTGTAATGACAATTAGATGTAATCAAAATTGTTTATATTGTCAAGCATCTAGTAAAGAATGTAATCAAACTATTTATGATATTAGTTATGAAACATTAGATTATGGAATAAATTTAATGTTTCAATCTCCATCGCCTCATTTAACTATGGAATTTCAGGGAGGAGAACCAACTCTTGTTTTTGATAAAATAGAATATGCAATTGAAAAATGTGAAAAAATAAATGATTCTAAAAATAAGCATATAATATATGTAATATGTACAAATTCTGTTTCTTTAAGCAGTGATATGCTTTCTTTATGTAAGAAATATAACGTTCTTATTTCTACTTCACTTGATGGTCCAGAATTTGTTCATAATCAAAATAGGGGGAAAAAAGATAGTTACGAAAAGGTTTTATGTGGTATTAAAAATGTTAGAAATGAGTTGGGTGATAATAAAGTATCTGCATTAATGACTACTTCTAGATTATCACTGAATTATCCAAAAGAAATAGTTGATTCCTATATTGAAAATGGATTTTCAAATATATTTTTACGATCATTAAATCCATATGGTTTAGTTTATGAAAATGATAATTGGGATGATTATTATAGTCAATTTATTGAATTTTATAAAATATCATTAGACTATATTATTAAAAAAAATAAAGAAGGTATTTATTTTGAAGAAAGTTTTACTACTTTAATTTTAAAGAAAATCCTCACTCCATTTTCTATAGGATTTGTAGATCTACAATCTCCTGCAGGTTTAATAAATTCTGTTGTTGTCTACAATTATGATGGTTATGTTTATGCATCTGATGAATCCAGAATGTTAGCCGAGCACGAAGATTTTACTTTCAGATTAGGAAGTGTAAAAGATCGATATCTTGATTTATTTTATGGAAAGAAAACTTTGGAAATAGCAAATACATGGGCCAATGAATCTTTAGCAGGATGCTCAGACTGTGCCTTTCAAGCATATTGTGGTGCAGATCCTGTACGAAATTATACAACACAGAATGATATGGAAGGATTTCGGCCAACATCATTTTTATGTAAAAAAAATAAATCAATAATTAAGCATATATTTTCTTTAATAATTAATCGAAATGAAGAAGTAATGCCTGTGTTTAAATCATGGTTAAATAATAATTGAATATGCTGAATAAGACAATTAAATGTTTACAACATAATATATCTCACGAAGTGTTGATGATATATTCAAATAATCAATTGCTTAATGGATATTGTTTTGTTGACGGGTTGTCTGACCAATTTGAAATTCAACTTGAGTTTGAACATGATAAATTAAAATTCTGTTGGAGGTATATATTAATTAATAAGAATGATTTTGATTATTTTGTTGATGGTGATATATTGTTATTTCGACCAAACGGTACAATACGAATTGTTTATTGTAATAATTCTAATGATAATGTATTATTCCTTACAGAGCAATGCAATAACCATTGTTTAATGTGTTCTCAACCTCCACAAATGAAAAATGATATTAATTATTACTATTGGCTTAATACTAGATTAATAGAATTAATTCCAGATAATTTATCAAGAATAGGAATAACAGGAGGCGAACCCACACTATTGAAAAATGGATTAATTGACATTCTGAATAATATAAAAAATAAATTTAAAAATATTGATATACAGTTATTGTCAAATGGGAGAAATTTTGAAGATATTAATTATGTTCATAGTATTTATAATATTGAATTGGAAAAATTATTGATTGGAATTCCTCTTCATTCAGATTTTTATAAAGATCATGATTATATTGCGCAATCAGAAGATGCATATAATCAAACTTTAAAAGGATTGTATAACTTAGCTAAATATGATTTTAACATTGAATTGAGAATAGTAATAAATAAAATTAACAAAGACAGATTAAACAATATCTCAAATTTTATTTTTAGAAATCTACCTTTTGTTAAACATGTTTCATTCATGGGTATGGAATATATTGGTTTTGTTCCTAAAAACAAAGAGAAAATATGGATTGATCCTGTTGAATATAAAGAAGAACTTAAGAAATCTGTTTTGAACTTATCTTCATTGGGAATGAATGTTTCAATATTTAATTTGCCTCTTTGTTTATTAGATAAAAGTCTTTATTCATACTCAAAAAAATCCATTTCTGATTGGAAGATTAAGTATTTTGATATTTGTGATGAATGTATCTTAAGACATGATTGTGGAGGTGATTTTGAAACTTCATTGCAATATAGTTGTAATATTAAACCTGTATGTATTTAAAATAAATTTGATATTTATGATTTTATTACGCATAAAATATTGTAAGTGATAGATATTTATTTGTTTGTAATTGTATTTCTAAAGTAAACAACTAGATTAAATCTGTTTATAATGTATTTATATATAGATACAACTTGCCGTAAATGTAAAATTTGATATATAGGGTTTTATACCCTAAAACCTCGCCAACTTTTCCAACCTAATAATACTTTGTTTTACTGGATGGGTAAACTCCAGGTATTCGGCATGGAGGTAAAGGCGGTTAGCCTTGGAGCCGTAGAGTTCGTCGCCAACAATGGGGCAGCATAACCCGTGGGGATGAGCGGCGTGTACCCTTAGCTGGTGGGTACGGCCGGTTAGCGGGTAAAAGGCTACGCGAGTTTGGCCGTTGCGGCGTTCTAGCACCTGGTAATTGGTTGTGGAGGGCTTGCCGTGTTGGTGGCACACCATCTGTCGGGGCCTGTCGAGTGGATTGAGGATAAGGGGGAGATTTACGGTGCCCTCGTTGCTATGTAGCATGCCCTCGAGGATGGCAATGTAGCGCTTCCGTACCCTGCGCTGCTCGAACTGCGACTGCAGCTGCTTGTACACCTCCTTGTTCTTTGCAATAAGCAGCAGGCCGGAGGTGGCCATGTCGAGCCGATGTACCAAAAAGGCTTCGCGCCCCTGTAGCAGCTCGCTTGCGAGCTCCACCGCCGATTTGTCGCCTGTCTTACCTGGGGCTGAGAGCATACCTGCGGGCTTATTGATTACCAGCAGCCAATTGTCCTCGTAGATAACCTCGAGGGATAGGGGAGTGAGGCTTTCGTTTTTCTTTTCGGGATGCTTTACGGCCATACCATGTAGCATGTGGGCCAAGATGGGATCACACTTACCCTTGCAAGGGGGATAGTAGTGGCCGTGGTGGCGGATTTCCGTTTTAGGAGAGCTGCCCCACCAGAACTCGGCCATGGCAATGGGGGTAAGGCTGTTGGCAAATGCGTACTGAAGCAGCTTAGGGCCAGCACACTCTCCAGTTCCTCCGGGAGGAACCCGCTGGGCGGTATTCGCAAAGATCTCTACCAGTCCTTTAGCCTCGCCGCGTATGTTTAGCAACTGAAACTCGTCGAAGAGCCGTTGTTGAAGATCGGCTGATAGCGCCTTTCTCTTTGACCGTAGCCCCTCTATGGGTTGGGCGTAGCGGTTGTACTCGGCTTGCAACTCGGCAATTCGGGCTGCCCATCTTTTCTCTAGCCTCTTTAGCTCGGCCTTCTCGTACTGACTTTGTCGAACCATAGCCGTTAGCTCCTCGTCCGATGGGTTTGTGGTGCGGCGCTCTTCTCTTGCAGCCTTCGAGGCCTTTAGGGCGGCCTTTGCGGCGGCAATCGCTTCGATGGATTGCTGCTTTGCCTGCTCTAGCTGGTTCCTTCGGTTGGTAAACTCAGGGTTTTGCTCCATCTCGGCTATTTGCCGATTTATGGAGGAGATAACCTGCTCGCCCTGCTTAAAGAAGCCGTTGGGGCTTAGCAGATCGGCTACCGGGGGAACAAAGAAGGGATGGTGGTTCTTCCCTGCCAGATTTCCAGAGAAGGCGGCAAGGTAGCCTAGTCGTCCGTTGCTTTCCTTTACCACCAAAACGCCAAACATCTTACCCTGCTGCAGCTCGTCGTGCCACTGGGCTTGCTGTTCGAGGTACGCCTTTACTTCGCCAGCTGCCAACTTGCATATAGGATGCGGTTCGCTGGTAAAGGGCGAAGGGAATTGTACGGGTAGCTCTATATGGCTGGTCTCGGTAGTAAAATGGTTGAGCATGGGGCAAAGGTAGGTTTTTGGAGGGGATTTTGGGGTGATTTTAGACGTTAGACATTAGAGGCTAGATATTAGACGTTAGATATTCGGGGAAGAGGATGATAGAGATGCCTGATGGCTGATTTGCGCTACTGGCAAACAGAATTTGCAGCAAGGTTGATGGAGGCACCTTATTAGACGTTAGACGTTAGACGCTAGACGCTAGACTTTCGGGGAAGAAGATCATAGAAATACCTGAGGACTGGCAAACAAGAATTGCAGCAAGATTGATGGAGGCACCTTATCCCCTCCTTGGGAGGGGTTAGGGGTGGGTTGGGTTTCTATTTGAAAGATTAGCCACCCAATACACCTCTTTTCAACGTGGAATTTAAGCAGTTCGTCAGGACTGCCTTTGCTCTAAACCCACCCCCTGCCCTCTCCCGTGGAGGTGATAACGAGCGCTGATTCAGGTTTCCTCCGATTAACTTCTGCTTATTTCCGTTTAACTACTCTTTTAAATACGGAGATACAGGGTACACTGCGTTTCCAATTTGTAATTTGTTCCCTTTGTGTGATCCATAGAGGCCTTCGTGGTAAATATCTCCTGCCAGTCTGGTATTGCTTTTTCGAGATGCTTGCGGAAGAGGGTGTGTTGATACTACTTTGCTTTATTAATGGGGTGTAGTGTACTGAAAGTAGGGTGGTTGTTGTAATTGTCGATACAAGGGGTGGCTAAGCAAAATAGTAGAAGAGAGAGTTCTGGCGCTTTCTCATTATCTTTTGTACTTGCTATATTTATGCCATAAATTGGGGGCTGAACTTGTGGTGCATTGCAGCTTGCTACCCGAGTGATGCTCGTAGGAATTATCAGAAAACGAAATAACAACAAAAGCACATCCATGAAAAGAATTTGCGTGATGGTATCCTTGCTATTAGGCATAGGTATGGCCGAAGCGGCTCCAAGTAAGGTGGTAGAGGTCGCTAGCCCCAACAAGAGCATTAAGCTGAAGTTTACGGTAGATAAAGGTGGCGTTCCCACCTATTTGGTATTTTGCAACGACTCGTTGGTTGTTAAGGAATCGAAGCTTGGGCTGGTAATGGGCGAGGCCGATTTATCGAAAGGCCTAAGCATAGCAAAGGTAGGTAAGGTGGAGAAGATAACCGACAGCTACACCTTGCTAAACGATAAGCGTAGCCGCTGCACCTATAGCGCTAACCGTTGCGTTGTGGCCTTTGGGGCAAAGCAGAGCATTAAGCCTAGCATCATATTTCAGGTTTCGAATGATGGGGTGGCCTTCCGTTACCTTTTAGAGGGAGCACAGAAAGGGGTAAAGCATATTGTAAAGGAGAATACCTCGTTTTGCTTCCCCACATCGGCCAAAGGATGGTTGCACCCACATGCCGAGGCTCAGACGGGCTGGTCGAATACCCAACCCTCGTACGAGGAGTACTATAAGATGAACATTCCGGTAGGTACTCCTTCCGAGCTAAAGCAGGGATGGTCGTTTCCGGCGCTGTTCCAATCGGCAGGGCACTGGGTGCTGATAACCGAAACCGATATGTCGCGTAGCTATTGCGGTTCGCATCTGGGCAATCCAACGCCCAATGGGGAGTACAGCATTGCTTTTGCACAGGAGAAGGAGCGCACATCGGCAGCAGCACCGTTGTTGCCCGAATCTACGCTGCCATGGACATCGCCTTGGCGCGTGATAGAGGTGGGCAAGAGCCTTTCTACCATCGTAGAGTCGACATTGCCTACCGATTTGAGCAGCCCTGCCAAGAAGATTGACTATTCGTTTGTTCAACCCGGAAAGTCGTCGTGGAGCTGGGTGCTGCTAAACGATGGGGCTACTACCTACGATGTGCAGAAGCAGTTTATCGACTATGCGTCGCAGATGGGGTGGCGCTATTGCCTGGTAGATGCCCTTTGGGATACGCAGATAGGGTACGATAAGATAGCAGAGCTGGCCGCATACGCAAAGGGAAAGAATGTGGGGTTGCTGCTATGGTACAACTCCAACGGTAGCTGGAATAAGGCACCTCAAACTCCCCTCAACCGCATTTACGATGCGGCTACTAGGCGTATGGAATTCGAGCGGATTAGCAAGATGGGGATAAAGGGCGTTAAGATCGATTTCTTTGGCGGCGATGGACAGTCGTTTATGGCCTACTACCAGGATATTCTCGACGATGCTGCAAAGGCAGGGCTGGTGGTCAACTTCCATGGGGCAACCATCCCTCGTGGATGGACTCGAACCTACCCCAACCTTGTTTCCATGGAGTCGGTTAGGGGATTCGAGTACCTAACCTTCGATCAGAACAACACCAACGAGGAGCCAACGCATTGTGCGGTGCTTCCATTTACCCGAAATGCCATTGGCCCGATGGACTTTACCCCGGTATGCTTCTCCGAAATCCCCGGAAAGAAGCGAATCTCCAGCAATGGATTCGAGATTGCGCTGTCGGTCATCTTCCAGTCGGGGGTACAGCACTATGCCGAGATTCCTTCGGGCATGAATAGCCAGCCCTCGTACGTGGTAGACTTTATGCGAAACCTGCCTCTACGCTGGGACGATGTAAAGCTTATTGATGGATTTCCTGGCGAGTATGCCGTAGTTGCTCGCCGTGCCGGCAGCAGCTGGTATGTTGGCGGGATAAACGGAACTTCGGCCGATAAGCACCTGACGCTAGACCTTTCGGTTCTTGGAAATGTAAAGGGGGGAACCGTTATTGCCGATGGCGAATCGGCCCGAGCCTTTACCACCTACGAGCTTAAGGGTTCGAAGCTGGATATCACCGTAAAACCACGAGGCGGCTTTGTGGTTAAGCTGTACTAGGATAATTGCTGAAAACTCTATTAATATATGAGGAAGATATTATACAGCATGCTGCTTCTGCTGCTATGGCAGCCCAGCATCGGCTTGGCAAAGGAGAAAGCCAAGGCGAAAGAGAATGTACGGGAGGTGTGGCTAGCCTATATGGATAAGGTGGCGCGCCCGGTAATCGCCAATCTGGCATCGGATAAGCTAAAGGAGACGATGCCCATTGTTCTGTCGAAGACCATCGATAACCCAGAGCATCGGAAGAAGGTGGCCTACCTCGAGGCGTTTGCCCGAACGCTTTGCGGCATCTCTCCGTGGCTGAACCTAGAGGGCGGATCGGAGAAGGAGGTGGCGCTGCGCAACGAATACCGGCAGATGGCCCTAAGCGCCATCGAGCACGCGGTGGATCCCGGCAGCAAGGATTACCTACAGTGGACAGGGGGTCAGCCTCTTGTCGATGCCTCATTCTTTACCCTAGCGCTCGTTCGCTGCCCCTGGCTGTGGAATCACATGGGGGCCGACCTGCAGAACAAGGTGGTTACGGCAGTACAAGCCTCGCGCTCCACCATTCCCGTGTATAGCAACTGGATTCTCTTTACCGGCATGGTGGAGGCCTTCCTCTGCAAGTACGATAGGCCGTACGACGCTGTGCGGATGGAGTACGGCATTCGCGAGTTCTCGCAGCACTGGTACGTGGGCGATGGCATGTTCTCCGACGGTATGCACTTTGCGATGGACTACTACAACAGCTACGTTATCCAGCCTTTCCTGACGAACATCCTGGATGCGGTTGGGTCGAAGCAGAAAACGTTTAGCTGGTTTGCGCCTAGGATGGAGAAGATAGCAGCCCGCTACGCCATCCTACAGGAGCGCATGATTAATACTGATGGCAGCTTCCCCGTGTACGGTCGATCGATTGTGTACCGTGGTGCCGCCTTCCATCACCTAGCCGATATGGCGCTGCGCCATAAGCTGCCCGCCTCGATTCAGCCGGCACAGGTGCGCTGCGCGCTAACCGCCACCATCAAAAGGACGCTCGATGCTAAGGGAACATTTACCAGCGATGGCTGGCTTACCATTGGGCTTTGCGGGCCGCAGCCCGAGCTGGCCGACTTCTACATCAACACGGGGAGCCTTTACCTGTGCTCCACCATATTCCTTCCGCTGGGGCTACCCGCCGATGATCCGTTCTGGAGCGATCCGGACGCACAGTGGACTGCCCAAAAGGTGTGGAGTGGGGTAGATGTGCCCGCCGACCATAGCTTTAACGATTAGCCTTAATGCCATATCATCTTTTACAATGGAAAAGCAGCAAGCCATAAAGGCCCTTACCGTAATCCCCGGCGTGGGCAAGTCGATTGCCAACGACCTGTGGGGGATAGGCATCTGTAGCGTTTCCGATTTGGTGGGCAAAGATCCCGAGGTGCTCTACGACCTGTCGAATCGGTTGGCGGGTACGGTGCAGGACCGATGCCTGCTGTACGTTTTCCGCTGTGCGGTGTACTACGCCCAAACGCCGAAGGAGATGCAGGAGCCCGAGTTCCTTAAGTGGTGGAGCTGGAAGGATATTAGAAAGTAAAACCCTATACGATGAAAGTAATTGCAGTTAATGGAAGCCCCCATAAGGAGGGCAACACCTACCACGCTCTTATGCAGGTGGGCCGATCGCTAAACCTTAATGGTGTCGATTTCGAGATTATCCATGTTGGCAACAAGGCGATACATGGTTGTACTGCTTGCGGGCAATGCGCAAAGAACCGAGATGAGAGGTGTGCCATATCCTCCGATCCGCTGAACGGCTGGATTCAGCAGCTTAAGGCAGCTGATGGGATTATTATCGCATCGCCAGTTTACTATTCGGGTATTGCGGGCACCCTGAAGTGCTTCCTCGATCGGGCATTCTACGTTTCGGGGGTAAACGGAGGGCTTTTCCGTCAGAAGGTGGGAGCCGCCGCTGTTGCCCTTCGTCGTACCGGTGGCTCGGCTACGCTTGATAGCCTATACCACTACCTAACCTACTCGGAGATGATTCTAGCAACTTCTAACTACTGGAATGTTATCCACGGAAGAACACCTGGAGAGGTGCTGCAGGATGGCGAAGGTGTACAGGTTATGGAGGTTCTTGGAAACAACATGGCTTGGCTGCTCAAGATGCGAGAGCAGACTAAGGATACAGCTCCGGCTCCAGCCCCTGTTGCCAAGGTTGCCACCAACTTTATAAGGTAGTAAGGCCGTGTGGCTAGCCAACGGCGAAGGCCGATCTTTTCTATTGCCTCAAATTCTTACAGTATAAGTAGCGGTCAAACGACCGCTACTCTTGTTTTACGGCCTAGCTCCTTCAGCGCAGAAGGTGCGATGTGATTTATTGGGATGGCTTTTGCAGCGCAGAAGGTATGTCTTTAAAAATGGAGATGTCGTGTGCAGCGCAGAATGGATGGTGTCAAAAGTTGAGATATAAATATCTGCGCAGAATGAGTGGTATGAATTATCGGTATAGCATGTGCAGCGCAGAATGTATGTCTTTAAAGTTGGAGATGGCGTGTGCGGCGCAGAATGTATGGCGTCAAAAGTTGAGGTGTAATTATCGGCGCAGAAGGTGTGGCGTGATTTATCGGTATAGTGTGTGCAGCGCAGAAGGTGTATGACAAAAATTGGAGATGTAGTGTGCAGCACAGAATGTATGGTGTCAAAAGTTGAGGTATAATTATCGGCGCAGAAGGCATGGTGTGAATTGTCAGTATAAAATGTGCAGCGCAGAATGTGTGTCTTCCAAATTGAAGGTGAATTGTGCAGCGCAGAAGGTGTGCCCGAATATTCAATGAATCGTCTGCGGAAAAACGATGCTCCGCCCTGCCCGAGGTGGTGCTCGGTGGGCGAGGGGGCCACTTCTTTGCGATGCGGGAGGTAAGACGCTGCCATAAGGTAACATTTGCGTGGCAGCACCATGCGGCATACCTCCTATCTTTGCGGAAACCTTACGCCAGAGGTGTGGCGTACCGTAAAAGCAAGGATTATGTACGACAGGTTTTTCTTATTCGTGGAGAGCATCATTGGGCTTGCCGATGGCGAGCGGGCGCTGCTTCGGGACGCTTTCCGTCCGGTATCCCTAAAAAAGAACGGCTACCTGGTGGAGGCGGGCCAGCGCTGCACCGAGGTAGCCTTTATGGTGAGCGGCAAGCTGCGCGTCTTCCATTTCGATGGCGCCAACGAGGTTACCTGCTACTTTGCCATGGCTGGCTCCTTTATTACGTCGTTCCCGAGCTTTATCCGCAACAAGCCCTCGAACGAGTACATTCAGGCCGTCGAGGATTCGGTGCTGCTGGTGGTCCATCGCGACGAGCTGGAGCGGATCACCCTGCTGATCCCCCAGCTGCAGCTCTTTAGGCGCATCCTCACCGAGGAGCAGTACATTGCCGCCGAAAAGCGGATAGAGATGCTGCAGACCAAGAGCGGCCAGGAGCGGTACGACCTTATGATGCGGTACTACCCGGAGGTTATCCTCAGCTTCCCCCTTCAGCATATCGCCTCGTACCTCGGCATTACCCCCCAGCACCTTAGCCGCCTGCGCAAGAACCGGTAGTTTTCTTCACATTTGTTCAGCAGCCGGCGAGTGGGGGCGCGTACCTTTGGGGCATTAACGAATAGCCATATCATGGTACATAAAGCATTGCTCCTTCTTACATCGGTGGCCCTGTTCCAGTCAGCCTTGGGCCGCGGCTACAACCCCGACTACCTGAGCATGGTGGCGAGCGCCATCAAGGCGCCATCGGGGCATAACACGCAGCCCTGGAAGTTCCGAATCCGCGAATCGGCCGTAGAGATACATCCCAACCTCAGCTGCTCGCTGCCCAATGTCGATGGCGACAACCGCGAGCTGTACATCAGCTTGGGGTGCGCCCTCGAAAACCTTTGCCTTGCCGCCAGCCAGCAGGGGTACCAGCCCATCCCTTCGGTGGTCGATAGCGCTGGCGGCTGCTACATCAGCGTTCGGCTCGTAAGGGGCGGCGCCAGCGGCTCCTCGTACCTCTTCGGGGCCATCGAAAAGCGCCAAACCAACCGCAGCGTGTACAGCGGGCGCGTGGTGGCTGTCGATACCCTCGCCCTGCTGCAAGGCCTGCCCCTCGAGCGGGGGATACGCTGCCGCATTATTGGCAGGGACGAGCGCTCCTTTCTACGGCTTACCGACTACGTTATGCGCGGCAATTTGGTGCAGATGAACGATAGGGGATTTAAGGCGGAGCTTCTCTCTTGGATTCGATTTAACAAAGGGGAGGTGCGCCGCTGCAGCGATGGGCTAACCTATAAGGTGATGGGCTCGCCATCTACCCCGCGCTGCCTGGGGAAGCGTATTGTTGGGCTATTTCTGAAGGCGGATGCGCAGAACAAGGCCGACTTGGCCAAGATACGGTCGTCGTCGCATCTGGTGCTATTCACCTCCTCGGGCAATACCGCCGAGGATTGGATCCTGACGGGCCGTAGCCTCGAGCGCTTCCTGCTATCGGCGGCGCAGCTCGGCATCTCCTGCGCATATGTAAACCAGCCCTGCGAGGTTAAAGCATTGGCAGGTGAGCTTCAGCAGGAGCTGCTGAGCGCTACCGAACGCCCCATGTTGCTGCTGCGCATCGGCTACGCGCCACCAGCACCCTACTCGCCCCGAAAGGCGGTGGAGGATGTTGTGGTGGAGTAGGCTGCCATCTGGGGAAACGTTGTGCTGCTAGTTTACAACAACAACCTGTGATTATGCATGTAGGCCTAGGGCAAAATACCATAACAAAAAGGCGAGGGGGTTTGCCCTCGCCTTACGATATGCGCTTGCGCGATGATGTTCCTGCTACACGATGCCGATTGTGGTGGTGATGCTATGGCTCTGCCCGGGTTGTAGGACAACCGAGTTGGCGTAGGCATTTACCGCCTCCACGCATACAAACGAGCGGTATCCCTCGTCTGGGATGTCGCCAATGGTTTTTGTGGTAGCCTCCCAGGGGTTCCATACCACCGTAACCTCGCTTCCCTGCTTTTCTACGAGAATCTTGCGATTCCATGCAGCATCGGCGATGGTACAGGCTGCCGAGTGGTCGATATATCTTCTGTTCTCCTCCTTTTCGATGGAAAGAATGGCTTCGTTCTGGGTGTGAGTGGGCTCCTTTTCGAATCCATCGTAGTAGCGGTATCCGCTTAATCCCTCGATGCCTACCTTGCCGGCATCGCTTACGTTAAAGTAGCTGTGCAGCGCGTCGCTCACCGTAAAAGGCTGGCTGCTGCCGGTATTGGTGTAGCAGAGCGTAACCTCTAGCCTTTTGCCCACCACAACGGTTAGCGATGCTGTAAAGCTGAATGGCCAAAGCCCTTCGGTGTCGCTGCTATTCCTAAGCTCTAGTACAATTTCGGTATCTCCGGTAGGTAGGGCTGCCGTTTTTACAACATCCCAGGTGCTAAGGCGGGCGAAACCGTGTGCAGGCTTGCTGCTATCTTCGGGGTTCGGTCCAAACCAAGGGAAGCAGATAGGGATTCCGCCACGGATGGGCGTTCCCACTTCGAATGCGCTTTGTGGGCTCATCCAAAGCACCTCTTTTTGCCCGTTTGGCTGGTATTGCTGTACGTGTGCGCCGTATAGCGATATGGTTGCACAGGCTAGCCTGTTGGCTACCTTGGCTACGATTAGCCCATTTTCTTCCTTAAAGTCGATATGCCCGCTGATGGCATACTGCTGGTTTAGTTGGTTTGTGTTCATCTTCAAATGTCTGTTTTATATTTCTGTTAGGACGATATTGTGCGTAGTTGGCGCAGCATGGCTGCAAGTTTAAGGTTGTTTACTCCACCTGACCAATGATTACGACGTAGTTCTTACCGTACTTTTTGGCGCATTTGGGGCAGGTGGTGTACCACATGTACCATTTCTTAATGGTGTAGCCCTTTTGCTGTGCGATGGTTTTGGAGTCGTCGCACCATTTGCCGGTATCCTTAAAGGAACCTTCGTAAACCTTGCAGTAGAACTTGCCGCTTATGGTGGTATTCTGGGCGCCAGAAATCTCCCTATCTGTTGCTAGGTAGATGTCCATATTCCATCGCGATGTATGATCGGAGAGGCAGAGGTAATCGGGTACATCGGCGCTTGCCTTCGAGAATAGATCAAAGATCCGTTTCATAACCTTGCCGAAGTTGATGGGCATGTAGAATAGTGTACATACCTTATCCTTTATAAACTTCTTATTTTCCCATTTAACGATTCTATCGTCCCAAGGTATAGGGTCGAACACAGGGCAGCATGTTGAATCCGATTGTGAGGTAGTTGTCATAGTAGCCTCCTTTGCTGTTGATTTTATGATGCTAATTTATATATTGTATGGCAATAATCCCATTTTTGTTGATGGGGTGTGCTGTGTTTGGTAGTTGCTTGAGTGTTCTGAATGCTTGAAATGGGACTGCTTCTGTAGTCTACATATTTAACAGATAAAATTTTAAATGCGTGCATATTGGACTTAAAGCGATCGAATAAATTGTTGTGAAGTGATGGAATTGATAGGGGAATTTCTGAACTTTTACAACAATAATAAGTTCTATTAGACTTGTGTAGGATTATACTTAAATCCAAAAATTAACATGAATGTGCTATTATTTACCTGATTTTTGAACAGGGTAATGAATAATAGAGTATTTTCGCTGAAAAATTTAATGTTCACAATTATGAAGTTTAAAGTTGTTATTCTTTCAACTGTTGTTGCAGCTTTCCTTCTTTCTTCTTGCGGAAAGGGAGGACACAAGTTTGCTAACCTAGCAGATTCCGCCAGCTATGCTTTTGGTGTAAGTATCGGACGTAACCTAGAAGGTTATCATGCTCAAAATATTAACGAGAAAGTTCTTGCACAGGCAATTGAAGATGTATTGAGCGGGGATACTACTAAGGTTAAGATGAACGATCAAATGGCCATGACCGTTATCCAAACATACTTCACTAAGCTTCAAAAGGAAGTTGCAAGCAAGAATGTAAAAGAAGGAGAAGAATTTTTGGCAAAGAACAAGAAGGAATCGGGCGTAGTTGCTCTTCCAAACGGTCTTCAATATAAGATTAACGCTCCTGGTGACCAAAATATTAAGCCAACCGCTACCGATACTGTGGTTGTTAACTACACAGGAACATTTATCAATGGTAAGGAATTCGACTCTTCGAAGAAGCAAGGAATGCCTGCTCGTTTCGTACTAGGTGGCGTTATTCCTGGATGGACTCAAGGTCTTCAGCTGATTGGTAAGGGTGGTAAAATTAAACTTTTCATTCCTGCTAACCTTGCCTATGGCGAAAAAGGTGCTGGTAATGTAATCCCTGCAAACTCTACCCTTGTTTTTGAAGTTGAGCTTCTTGATGTAATCAAGGGCGGTGCTAAGAAATAGTTCGCTTCTATTCTAAAATACAAAAGGCTGTCATCATATTTATGTCGACAGCCTTTTTTCTGCCATTTAATTTGAAAAATCAAACCCAAATGAAAAAAGTACTCTTAGTTGCAATTGCTTTTGTTGGCATGAACTCGTTTTCCTATTCGTCTTCGGTTGGTGCTATTCAGAATGCCGATTCGCTGAAAACGTTTAAGCTTAACAGCGAAGCCGATTCGGTAAGCTACGCCATTGGTCTTACCGTTGGTCAGAGCCTTCGAAACTTCAAGGTGAAAGGTGTTGATGAGATCATCGTTGCAAAGGCTATTAAGGATATGCTAAGCAATAATCCGCAAAACCTCCAAATCAACGAAAAGGAGGCGATGGGTATCGTTCAATCGTACTTTGGACGAATCCATAGAGAAGCAACGGAGAATGCGCTTAAGCAAGGCGCAGAGTTTCTTGCAAAGAATAAGCAGGAGGCTGGCGTAGTTGAACTACCTAGCGGGTTGCAGTACAAAATCATCAATCCTGGTGATCTTAAGTTAAAGCCTAAGGCTGCCGATACCGTTGTTGTACACTACACAGGTTCGCTAATTGATGGAAAGGTGTTCGACTCTTCGAAGAACTACGGTAAGCCTATTACCTTTCCTTTAAATCAGGTTATTCCTGGATGGACCGAAGGCGTTCAGTTAATAGGGAAAGGCGGTAAGGTTATGCTTTATATTCCATCGAAGTTGGGATATGGAGAGAATGGAGCAGGAAATGCTATACCTGGTAACTCTACCCTAATTTTCGAAATAGAGCTGCTAGACGTTAAGGTCAGCAACGCCTCTGTTGCTCAACCTAAGGTTGCGGTTCCTACAAAAAACGTGGCTCCAGCAAAAGCAGCAGCCCATGCCTCTAAGGCAAAAAAGAAATAGTTGTAGACGACTTATATGTAAGCTGCCTTCGAATTATCCTCGGAGGCGGCTTTTTTACTATCCGTTTAAAACATAATATTGCTTACCTTTGCGGGCAAACAAAAAATAGACAAATAGATGAGAACAGCAGCAATTCATACCGAGAAAGGGGTGATGAAGGTTAAATTCTTCGAGGAAGATGCACCTAACACCGTTGATAACTTCTGTAAGTTGGCTAAGTCTGGCTTTTACGACGGACTTAATTTTCACCGTGTAATTCCAAACTTCGTAATTCAGGGTGGATGCCCAGATGGTACTGGTGCAGGTGGTCCAGGCTACAGCATTAAGTGCGAGACCAGCGGAAACAATCAGTATCACGACAGAGGTGTGCTTTCGATGGCACATGCAGGCAAGGATACCGGAGGCTCTCAGTTCTTCATTTGCCATAACCGTCAAAACACTCAGCATCTTGACCGTCGCCATACCGTTTTTGGAAAGGTTTACGAGGGATTAGAGGTTATCGACCTTATCCGTCAGGGTGATAAGATTATTAAGATTGAAATTTTTGAAGAGTAAAATATAATGAGTTTAGAAGTATCAGGTAGGCTGCTAAAGGTTTTACCTCAGCAGCGTGGTGCCGGAAAAAATGGCGAGTGGGTAAAGCAAGATTTTATTATCGAAACTACCGAGCAGTATCCCAAAAAGGTTTGCTTTTCGGCTTGGGGCGATAAGGTTAACGACCTAAGCAGGGTTAATGTTGGTGACAGCTTAACGGTTAGTTTTAACGTGGAATCGCGCGAGTACAACGAGCGCTGGTACACCGATCTCCGTTCATGGAGAATCACACCAATGTCTCAGGGTAACGGTCCTGCGGATATGCCTCCATTCCCCGGCGAAATTCCACCTCCTGTTGATTCAATGGAGGGCAACGAAGATCTTCCATTCTAATGATAAATGATTAAAACCTCTGTTTTGGCAGAGGTTTTTTTATGGGCTTACTTTTTCAACATTCCAACTACAGAAGGCATCTAGTTCCAGCATTCAATGCTTAGTGTGGAATGCTTCATTCAATTTGGTGTAATTTTGGGGTTCTAAAATAGTAAGTAATGCGGGTAGCAATTCTCGGAGGCTCGGGGTTTATTGGTTCTCATCTGGTGCAACATCTAGTTCGAGAGAGATGGGAAACTGTTGTAGTTTCACGACGACCTGCTGCTGGTGCCGATAAAGGATCTAGGTCAGTTTCCTACGTGCAGTGGGACGGAAGGTCTGTTGATGGGCTGGTTTCGATAGTTAAAAGGGCAGATGCTGTGATTAACCTGATAGGCGAAGGTGTTGCCGATAAGCGCTGGACACCCGAGCGTAAAGAATCCATATTATCATCACGGATAAACTCTGCTAGCGTACTTTGTCTGGCTATTCAACAAGCAGCCCATAAGCCGGAGGTGGTAGTGCAGGCATCGGCGGTTGGGTATTACGGCTATAAGTACGAGAGGAAGGATGAGGTTGAAATAGATGAGTTTTCGGAGCAGGGCACCGGTTTCCTCTCGGAGGTTTGCAAGCAGTGGGAGGATGCCATACTTCCCATAGAAAATATTATTCCGCGGTTAGCCATTATTCGCACAGGGATTGTGCTTGGCAGCAATAGCGGATTCATTAAAAAGCAGGCTTCTTTATTTAAGCTGGGGCTGGGAGGTGCTGTGGGGAAGGGAAGTCAGCCTTTTCCATGGATTCATATTGATGATGAGGTTGGAGCAATAGCTCATCTTATAAAGGATAAGGCAGCATCGGGAGTTTACAACCTTGTAGCGCCTAATCCATGTACCTATAGCGCGTTTGTGAAAGATTTTGGAGATGTCTTGCATTGTCCCACGTTCCTATCTATCCCTGCGTGGTTCGTTCGGCTTCTGTTTGGAAAGGAAATGGCTAACGAGGTGATTCTGGGAGGTAAGATAGTCGCTCCTCGTAGGCTTGTTGAGTCTGGTTACCATTTTAAATACTCGTTGTTGCAGGATGCCTTAAAGTCGACTCTGTAGCAACTGGGGTTGGCTGTATAACTGGGGTTGGCCGTTTGCTAAAGAATTCAATCAACTATTTCGTGGCTGTTTACTTCCCTTGTTCTACCCTCCCGAGTTTCTCTCGGGGCTATCGCGTTGACGCTCTTAAGGTCTTCAATGTACCGTAATGAAGGTTAGGCGCTATGCTTACCCTTGATTAATGCCGCACTATGGCTGTTAAACCATAATCCGAAGGTGTTGAATACGAATTATACCGTATTGCATTCGATGCAATTTCTACTGGCTTCCTATTCAACTGTTCTGCGGTTGAATAGGAAGCCAGTAGTGGGACTTACCCACCTAAATCGTTATAGTGCCTTAGCATTTATTGGAAGAGAGGGTGTATTATTCTTCTGTTTTGTCGTAAAAATGGCGAAATGACTTCTACATTGTAGCTGCAATTGGGGTTTGTGGTGTAAATGTGATGCAAAATTGCTGTGGTTTGTTTTAAAGTAGTATTTTTACCGTCAAAAGTAAAAGGTATTAATATGATAAACGAACAACTGATAAACCCCAAGAGCATAGTTGTTGTTGGCGGTAGCGACGATATTCAAAAACCAGGAGGCAAGGTTCTTAAGAATCTCATAGATGGAAGCTTCGCAGGAGACCTTATGGTGGTAAACCCTAAGGCCGAAAATGTTCAGGGCGTAAAAACATTTAAAACCGTAGCGGATCTCCCTCATGTAGATTTGGCTATTCTGGCCATTGCTGCAAAGTTTTGTCCTGCATCGGTGCGCGAGTTGGCCGAGAAGAAGGGCACGAAAGCCTTTATCATCCTTTCTGCTGGATTTCATGAGGAGAATGAGGAGGGGGCTCGCTTGGAGCAAGAGATCGTGGATATCATCAACGCAAATAACGGTTGCCTGATTGGCCCCAACTGCGTGGGGGTTATGAACTCCAACTATCAGGGGGTTTTCATCACGCCAATCCCGAAGCTCGACCCCATGGGCGTCGATTTTATCTCGGGATCGGGTGCTACGGCTGTTTTTATCATGGAATCGGGAATTCCTAATGGCTTAACCTTTTCTAGCGTGTATTCCGTTGGGAATAGCGCCCAGATGGGGGTCGAGGATGTTATTAAGCACCTTGATGAGACCTACGTTGAGGGCAAGAGCTCGAAGGTAAAGCTGATTTATATCGAGAGCATCAATAAGCCGGACATGCTGCTTAAGCATGCCTCGTCGCTCATCTCTAAAGGGTGCCGGATTGCGGCCATTAAGTCGGGCTCGTCGGAGGCCGGGAGCCGCGCTGCCTCGTCGCATACGGGGGCGCTTGCCAGCCCAGATGTTGCTGTGGAAGCCTTGTTCCGCAAGGCGGGCATCGTTAGGTGCGGCGGCAGGCAGGAGCTGTCTACCATCGCCTCCATCTTCATGCACCCGGAGCTGAAAGGGAAGAATGTTGCGGTGATTACCCATGCGGGTGGCCCTGCGGTGATGCTTACCGATGTCCTCTCGAACAACGGGCTTAACGTACCTCCTATTACAAGCCCCAAGGCAAAGGATCTTCTCGAAAAGCTCTTCGCGGGATCGTCGGTGGCCAATCCAATCGACTTTTTGGCAACAGGTACGGCGCAGCAGCTGGCCGATATCATCGACGCCTGCGAGCACGACTTCGACGAGGTGGACGCCATGGCCGTCATCTTTGGTAGCCCCGGGCTTTTCCCCGTTTATGATGTGTACGATGTGCTCGACCAGAAGATGAAGGAGTGCAAGAAGTCGATTTATCCCGTACTGCCCAGCGTTATCAACGTAAAGGACGAGATTGCGGCATTCCTCGAAAAGGGGCGCATCAACTTCCCCGACGAGGTGGTGTTTGGCGCTGCGCTTGCCAAGGTCTACAACACGCCCAAGCCTGCTGTTCTGGATGCCGATTCGCATCAGTATGCCGTAGATGCCGCCAAAATCCGCAGGGTGGTGGACGAGGCTGCGAATGGCTACTTGTCGCCCGATAAGGTGCAGATGCTGCTCGATGCTGCAGGCGTGCCACGCGCGAAGGAGATGGTGGTTGCGACCCCAGAGGCCTGCGCTGCTGCGCTCGGCGAGATCGGCTACCCAATTGTGATGAAGGTGGTAGGGCCCGTGCACAAGTCGGATGTTGGCGGGGTGGTGCTTAACGTGACCAACGAGGCGACCGCCCTTAAGGAGTTCGACCGGATGATGAAGATTAAGGATACCACGGCCATCCTGCTTCAGCCCATGCTTAGCGGCACCCAGCTATTTGTTGGTGCAAAGCAGGAGGGCGACTTCGGCCACCTGATCTTCTGCGGGCTTGGGGGTATTTTTATCGAAGTACTAAAGGATGTTACCGCAGGCCTGGCACCTATTGGCATCGGCGAGGCGCACGATATGATTCGCAGGCTTAAGTCGTACAAAATTATTGAGGGCGCAAGAGGGCAGGAGCCCGTTAACGAGGCGCAGTATGCCGAGGTTATCGCGCGGGTTTCGGCGCTATGCCGGGTTGCCCCCGAGATATTCGAGATGGACATCAACCCGCTGCTCGGCACCCGCGATAGGGTGGTGGCCGTGGATGCGCGTATCCGCATAGAGAAGTAGGCGATGTGCTACAGCATACGGAAAGGGCGGCTTCGGCTGCCCTTTCCTGCGTTGGGAGGTGTGGGGCAGTGCATGAGGCTTTCGTTTACGGTTTTTTGGCTCGTGCAAGCTGCAAAGAGATAAAAGTTACTGATTTTTTATCCATGCATACGGTAAGAAGATAAAATGCATGTGCTATTATAGCCATGTATAATGTAGTATGATAAAATGCATGTGAAATTATTACCATGCTTAATGCAAGATGATGAAATGCAATTGTAATTATGGCTATGCATGTTGTAGAAGAGTAAAATGCAAGAGAAATTATATATATGCATATTGCAGAATTAAAAATAGCATGTGTATTATTTTCCATGCATATTGCATGAAGATAAAATGCATAGGTTTTTAGCTCCGTGCAGACATTCAAGAGGCAACAATGTGCAGGATTTTGGTTTGCTCACCGGATATAGATGCCTTCATGTCCGATTTCGAAGTTTTAGGCAGCCTGCAAGGATTGCCCCTTTGTGCCGGAGGGGGAGGCGCCTGCCTTAACGCGGTGTGGGCGTGCGCATAATTTCAGTATGCGGGCAGATAGTAGCATTCTTTTGCTACTTTTGCAGGTCAAAATAAAAGATGAAGCTATGAGTAACCGAGTTGCCTCCCTTTTCAATATAAAGTATCCGATAGTTCAAGGTGGAATGGTATGGTGCAGCGGCTGGCGCTTGGCCGCAGCGGTATCGGAGGCGGGCGGACTGGGCCTTATCGGGGCCGGATCGCTGCATCCCGAGATGCTGCGCGAGCACATACAGAAGGCCAAGGCGGCCACCAGCAAGCCGTTTGGCGTAAATGTGCCGCTGCTCTACCCCGAGATTGAGAAGATCATGCAGATCATCGTCGAGGAGGGGGTTAAGGTGGTCTTTACCTCGGCTGGGAACCCCAAAACCTGGACCAAGCACCTAAAGGATAACGGCATCACCGTGGTACACGTAGTGTCGAGTTCCAAGTTCGCGCGCAAGTGCGAGGAGGCGGGCGTTGATGCCGTGGTGGCCGAGGGCTTCGAGGCTGGTGGCCACAACGGACGTGAGGAGACCACCACCTTTGCGCTGATTCCGCAGGTGCGTAAGGCCACCACGCTTCCGCTTATTGCGGCAGGCGGTGTAGGGTCGGGCAGCGGCATGCTGGGCGCCATGGCGCTGGGCGCCGATGGGGTACAAATCGGAACTCTTTTTGCCCTTTCCGAGGAATCGTCGGCCCACGAGGCCTTCAAGCAGCGCTGCATCGCGCTCGAGGAGGGCGATACGATGCTTAGCCTTAAGAAGATTGGTGCAACCCGCCTTATCAAAAACGAATTCTACCAGAAGGTGGCTCAGCTGGAGGATCGCGGAGCCGCCGCCGAGGAGCTCAAGGAGCTGCTGGGCCGCGGCCGCGCCAAGAAGGGCATCTTCGAGGGCGATTTGGTGGAGGGCGAGCTCGAGATCGGGCAGATCGCCTCGATGGTAAAGGCCATTAAGCCTGTTAAACAAATCGTAGATGAGCTTGTTGCTGAGTTTAGCCAAGCACAAGCGGCCCTATCATCCATTAAATTCTAGGTTGATGATCGATTTTAAAAAGCATACGCTAGCCAACGGGCTAACGGTTATCGCGCACCGCGATGGCTCGTCGCCCTTGGCTGCCTTTAACCTGCTCTACAAGGTGGGTTCGCGCAACGAGTCGCCCGAGCGCACGGGCTTTGCCCACCTCTTCGAGCACCTGATGTTTAGCGGCTCGGCAAACGTGCCCTCGTTCGACGATCCGCTGCAGATGGCCGGCGGCGAGAACAACGCCTTTACCAACAACGACTACACCAACTACTACGAGACGCTCCCCAAGGAGAACATCGAGACGGCCTTCTGGCTGGAGTCCGACCGCATGTTCGGGCTCAACATCAACGAGCAAAGCCTCGGGGTGCAGAAGAACGTGGTGGTGGAGGAGTTCAACCAGCGCTACCTCAACCAGCCCTACGGCGACCTGTGGCTGCTGCTGCGCAAGCTCGCCTACACGGTGCACCCCTACCAGTGGCCCACCATCGGCAAGGAGACGTCGCACATCACCAACGCCACGCTCGCCGACGTGCGCGACTTTTACCAGCGCTTTTACAGCCCCAACAACGCCATCCTGAGCGTAACGGGCGATTTTGATAGCCAGTACATCTTCGACTTGGCCGAGAAGTGGTTTGGCGATCTTCCTGCCCAACCGCTCGATGGAAGCATCATTTCACAGGAGCCCAAGCAAGCCGAGGCTCGCTTCCTTGAGGTGGAGCGCGAGGTGCCCACATCGGCGCTCTACAAGGTGTACCACATGGCCGATAGGCTAGGCTGCGGGTATCATGCCACCGATATGCTGTCGGATATCCTATCGAACGGCCGTTCGTCGCGCCTCTACCGCAACCTGGTGCAGGAGCGCCGCCTGTTTACCGAGGTAAACGCCTACCTCTCGGGCGATGTCGACCCGGGGCTGTTCGTGTTCTCGGGCAAGCTCAGCGAGGGCATTTCCTTTGATGCTGCCGAAGCAGCCATTGCCGAGGAGATTGAACGGGTTACCAACGAGAAGATCTCGGAGTACGAGCTCGAAAAGGTGAAGAATAAGTACGAAGCCTCCATCGTGTTTGGCGAGACCAGCATTCTCAACAAGGCGATGAACCTGGGCTACTACCAGATGCTCGGCGATGCCGGCATGATAAACACCGAGGTGGATAGCTACCGCGCCGTCACCGCCGACGATATCGCAAAGGCAGCAGCCGCGCTGCTGCTCGAGAGCAACTCGTCGACCCTTCGTTACATCGCAAAAAAATAGGGAAACATGGTAAACAGAGCAATCCAACCCGAGTATTCGTTACCGGTCACGCTGGAGATTCCTACTCCCAACAAGTACCTCACCGCCGACCAGCGCGAGGTGCTTTGGCTGAAGATAGGCACCCAAAATATAGTACGCATTACCCTGCAGTTCCCCGCGGGCACCAAGTACCAGCAGAAGATGCTGCAGGCATCGTCCACCATGGGGCTCCTGTCCGATGGCACCAAGAACTACAGCGCCCGGGAACTTGCCGAAAAGCTCGACTTCTACGGGTCGCACATCGACTACAGCATCGACCGCGATCATGCGGTGGTGTCGGCGTTCTGCTTGGAGAAATACCTCTACCAGACCATCGAGCTGCTAACGGACATCGTGCTATACCCCAGTTTCGACGAGCACGAGTTCGAAACCTACCGTCAGAAGCGCAAGAGCACCATGGCTATCGACAAGGCAAAGGTGATGTACCAGGCGCGCGAGCAGTTTGCCGCAGCTCTATACGGAAAAGCGACCCCTTACGGTTCCTATGCCGAGCCAGAGGACTACGATGCCCTCTCGTCGGACGATTTGCGGGCATTTCATCGCGAGCGATACCTTACCCCAGGGGGCTTGCTGTTTGTGTCTGGCATGGTAACCGAGGAGATTGTCGCCAATGTAGCTCGCGAGTTCGATGCCGTTATCCGCCGTAACACTACTGATGCCCCAATAGTAAGCCTATCCGAGCTTCCAGCGCCTAGTCGCATCTTCATACAAAAGGATGATGCAGTGCAGTCCGCCATTCGCATGGGACGGGTGCTCTTCTCTCGCAACCATCCCCACTATTCGGGGATGCAGGTGCTTACCACCGTCCTCGGCGGCTACTTTGGCTCTCGCCTAATGGCCAACATTCGCGAGGATAAGGGGTATACCTATGGCATATTCTCGTCATTGGTGTCCATGCAGGAGAGCGACTACCTCACCATCTCCACCGAGGTGGGATGCGGGGTAACCAACCCAACCATCGAGGAGGTGGTAAAGGAGATGCAGCTCCTTCGTGCAGAAAAGATAGGAGAGGAGGAACTAGCGTTGGTGGTTAACTACATGGTAGGCGAAATGCTTCGCATGCTCGATGGGCCGTTCAGCATCGTCGATGCCATCCTCGACCTGTACCAGTCGGGGCTGCCCATCAGCTTCATCTCGCAGCACTTCGAAAGGATCAAGAGCATTACCTCCGACGAACTTTTGGCGCTAGCCCAAAGGTATCTCGATCCCAAGGACTACTCCGAAATAGTTGTGGGGAAGCGATAGCCCTTCATAGGCTGAATTTTTGAAGCAGGCACATTGTTGTAAACCGTTAATGGGTACAATACAGTCCCTTTTTTAGTTATATTAGGCCACTTGTTTTAAAATAGACGGATTAGACATAAGCCACCGTAGCAAATTACGGTTGTTGAAATTTTAGGTTAACGGACGATGGCAAAAGCGGAGCAGCCCCAATTATCGATACAGGAAGAGCAGGATATGGTCAACGAGCGTTTCGAAGAGATGCTCAGCAGCTGCATACGCCAAATTGACGAGAATGGTGTGGCAATGATTCGTAAGGCATTCGAGTTTGCCAACGAAGCCCACATGGGGGTGCGGCGTAAGTCCGGTGAGCCCTATATCCTACATCCCATCTCTGTAGCGCGCATCGTAGCCCACGAAATTGGGCTAGGGGCAAAGTCTATAACCTCCGCATTGCTGCACGATGTGGTAGAGGATACCGAGTTTACCATCGAGGATATTGAGCATCGGTTTGGAACCAAGATCGCCTATATGGTTGATGGGTTAACCAAGATGTCGGGGGTGTTCGACCAGAACGCCTCGCTTCAAGCCGAGAACTTTCGGAAGATGCTGCTCACCATTACTGACGACATTCGGGTTATTATCATAAAGCTGGCGGATAGGCTCCATAATATGCGGACGCTCGATTCGATGCCTCCGCATAAGCAGATGAAGATTGCCAGCGAAACCATCTACCTCTTTGCCCCGTTAGCCCATCGCCTAGGGCTTTATGCCATCAAGTCGGAGTTAGAAGATTTAAGCCTAAAGTACCGCTTCCCCGAGGCGTACGATAGGATTCTTAAGAAGATTGAGGAGACTGAGGCCAACCGACACGAGCTAATACAGCAGTTTACTCACCCAATTCTAGAAAAACTGCAGGAAAGCAACATCGTGTTTGAGTTGAGCAGCCGGATGAAGTCGATCTACTCCATCTGGAGAAAGATGCAGGTGAAAAAAGTATCCTTCGAGGAGATCTACGACCTCTTTGCCATTCGAATAGTTTTCGAACCATCACCAGGAATACCCGAGCGCGCACAATGCTGGCACATTTACTCCATAATTACCGAAATATACAAGCCAAAACCAGATAGACTTCGCGACTGGGTAAGTACTCCCAAAGCAAATGGCTATGAGGCTTTGCACTGTACAGTAATGGGACCTCTTGGTACATGGGTAGAAGTGCAAATTCGGTCTGAGCGCATGAACGATATTGCCGAGCGCGGCTTTGCTGCCCACTGGAAGTATAAGTCCGGTGATCAAACTGCTGCTGAGAGGGAGTCGGAAATTGATAAGTGGATACGTCGTATTCGCGAGCTGCTCGAAGACCCTAAAAGCGATGCAATAGAGTTCTTGGAGGATTTTAAACTTAACCTTTTTGGAGCCGAAATTGTGCTGTTTACCCCTAAAGGGATGGAGAAGGTCATGCCCCAAGGTGCAACCGCGCTTGATTTTGCCTACGAGATTCACTCGGAGATTGGCAATCACTCAATAGGGGCGAAGGTGAACCACAAATTGGTGCCGCTTAACCATATCCTTAATAGCGGGGATCAGGTGGAGATACTTACCGCGAATAACCAAAAACCACAGAGCGAATGGCTCAACTTTGTGACTACCGCAAAGGCAAAATCGTACATCAAAAGTGCGATGAAGTCCGAAGTGAAGAATCGAATAGCAAAAGGTAAAGAGATTCTTGCCAGCCGCCTACAGGAATTGGGGCTTACCCCAAATTCACGAGTTCTGAATAAGCTGCTTCCTGCCTATAAGATGCAATCGAAGGAGGAATTTTACAGTAAGATTGGTGCCGGTATCATTAATATCGATGATTTTAAGAATATCCTAAAGCAAAACAAGCCCAACCGCTTTGTCCGCTACTGGAATATTACCTTTGGTGGATTAGTTCATATTAATACCAATTCAAATCGAGATTTTGAGGAAGAGGAGAAGCCTAGCGTCGATATTAAGAAGCCATTCATGCTTGAGGAAAATGTGGTGGATAATACGGCGACACTCTCCTATGTTCGTTCTGAATGTTGTAGACCTATTCCTGGTGATGACGTAATCGGCTACCTCGACGAGGACGATAATGTAGTAATTCACAAGAAAGGGTGTCCTGAAGCAATTCGCCTTTCGGCACAGCACGGCGATAGAATTGTGAATGCAAAATGGTCGGTGCACAAGCTGATGTCCTTCCTTAGCCGAATTGAAGTTCGTGGAATAGATAGAATAGGAATCATAAGCGACATTGCAGGGCTTATTTCAGACCAACTCAACGTTAATATGCGCCGATTTACCATCGAAAGCCACGATGGCATATTCGAAGGGTATATTGACCTATATGTTCATAGTAGAACCGACCTGAATAACCTTATTCTAGGTCTTATGAAGATAAAAGGCATAGACTCCATCAATCGTGTAGAAAAGGTGGAGGAATAGCCTTTAATCATCTGCTTACGTAAGGAGATAGGTGTTTGTCTACACATCCCTTGTTAACTTGTTGGTCTTCTTCTTCGGATAATTCATCAATTTTAGTTTGATTTATAATAAATCTAAATAAATTTGCAAAGCCGTTTTGAATAAAAGATTGAGCTATGGTTTGCATCGATTCCCGCGATACCGTTAAGAAAATTTTTACCGACTACCTTGAGAAACGAGGACACCGTAAAACTCCTGAACGATTTGCTATTCTTGAAGAGATTTACTCCCGCGAAGGTCACTTCGATGTAGAAACTCTCTACATCTACATGAAAAATAAGAACTATCGAGTAAGCCGTGCTACGCTTTACAACACCATAGAACTTCTTCTGGAATGTGGATTGGTTACCAAGCACCAGTTTGGAAAGAACTTGGCTCAATTCGAAAAGGCATTCGAGTGTAGCCAGCACGATCACCTAATCTGCCTAGAGTGTGGTGATGTTATCGAGTTTTGTGATCCCCGGATACAGGAGATTAAGGATACTGCCGGTAGGCTGATGGACTTTAAGATTGCCTACCATTCACTCTACTTCTACGGTATCTGCAATAAATGTAAAAGCAAAAAGCCCGAGGAGCAATAGCAGGCTGCTTGTGTTTCGTGATGCCCATTAGATAAGCGACATCTAGCACCTCATCGCTTTACAAAGCATAAATATTAGGGGAACTGATTCTGTCAGTTTCCCTTTGTTGCATAATATAGAATTCATAATGATTAACATAGGACGGTTGCATAATTTTATACCTTTACGAACTGTAAAAAAAGAGCAACTGCGACCCGCACTACTTTGCACCCCTTGTGTTTGGTATTGCGGGTTGTATATGAACAATATAATTTAATGCTTCTTCCGATGAAAGTAGATGTTGTTTTAGGTCTTCAATGGGGAGACGAAGGGAAAGGTAAGGTGGTTGACGTGCTTACTCCGAAATACGAGGTTATTGCACGCTTTCAGGGGGGGCCAAATGCTGGTCACTCGCTTGAATTTAACGATTCAAAGTTTGTTCTTCACACCATCCCTTCCGGTATATTCCACGACACCATCAACCTCATTGGCAATGGCGTTGTTATTGACCCAGTAATTCTCTCGGAAGAGATTAAGCAGATCGAAGAGTTCGGCGCTGATCTTACCAAGAAGCTTGTCATTTCGAAAAGAGCGCATTTAATACTTCCTACCCACCGTATACTTGATGCTGCCTCGGAAGCATCAAAAGGTAAAACCAAAATTGGTTCGACTCTTAAAGGTATTGGGCCAACTTACATGGATAAAACTGGTCGTAATGGCCTTCGTGTAGGCGATGTTATCTCGCCATCTTTCATGCAAAAGTACGAGGCGCTAAAGCAAAAGCATATGGACATGCTTAAGCATTACGATTTCCAGTACGATGTTGCAGAATACGAGCAGAAGTGGTTCGAAGGTATTGAGAACCTTAAGCGATTTAAGTTCATAGAAAGCGAGCATGAGATTAACAAGTACCTTACGGAGGAGAAGTCGATTCTTGCCGAAGGTGCTCAGGGATCGCTTCTCGATATAGAGTTTGGCTCTTACCCATTTGTAACCTCTTCGAATACCATTTGTGCTGGTGCTTGTACCGGATTGGGTCTTGCTCCTTCGCGTATTGGTAACGTTTACGGAATATTTAAGGCATACTGCACCCGCGTAGGTAGCGGTCCGTTCCCTACCGAACTCGACGATGAGGTGGGTGAGGAGATTCGCCGTATTGGCCGCGAGTTTGGCGCAACAACAGGTCGTCCTCGCCGTACAGGTTGGCTAGATTTGGTTGCCCTAAAGTATGCGGTAATGCTTAACGGTGTTACTGGCTTTATTATGACTAAGGCGGATATCCTCGATACCTTCGACACCATTAAGGTGGCTGTTGCCTATAAGGTAAACGGCGAGGTTATCGATTATCTACCCTACGATATTGAGGCAAAAATTGAGCCTGTTTACAAGGAATTCAAGGGATGGAAAAAAGACATCTCGAAGTGCAAAGCTTACGATGAACTACCTGCTGAACTAAAGGACTACATCAAGTACATCGAAACCGAAACTGGTGTACCTATTCAGGTGGTATCGGTTGGCCCAGATCGCGAGGCAACCATCGTTCGTTCGCTGTAGATATTTCTTTTCTTTCTGCTATATACAAACCGCCATTCAGCAATGAATGGCGGTTTTTTTACGTTTGCTTAGTTCCTGCTACAGCAAGATTCAAATAAAAAAGGCACCCCGAAATGGAATGCCTTTAAAATATTGTAGATTTCCCTATTTCTTAATGTTAGGAAGTTCGAGTCCATAACCCTTTTTAGCATCTTCGCGCTTAAGCATGAAAGCAAGAACAACTGCAAGCACACCGAAACTGGCGAATGTAAGCATTGGAAGCGTGTAGTTGTAGGTTGTAAGGGTTATTCCATTAATAACTCTTGTACCTGTAATACAGTAGGTGTTAAGTATCCACCCAATTAGAGCAGGAACACCCATTAGACCAATATTCTGAACCCAGAAAATAAGAGCGTATGCGGTACCAAGTTGATTTTCTGGGATAATTTTAGGAACGGAAGGCCACATAGCAGATGGAACAAGCGCGAAGCCAATACCCAAAATAATGGTAAGAACAATAGCAAATAGCCAACTGTTGAAGAATGGAATAGCAAATAAAAGGTGTACCATCACTAGTATTAACGATCCAAGAATCATGATGGAAGCGCCTTTGCCTTTTCGGTCGTATAGGTTACCAAAAAGAGGGGTGAGGATAATGGTTCCAAATGGAAGCATCGAAGGGATGGCTCCTGCAAGATTTGGATTAATATCAAACTTCTGAACCATCAAATCAGCAGCATACTTTAGGAATGGGAATACTGCAGAGTAAAACAGTAGGCAAAGAAGCGCGATCAGCCACCAACCTTTGTTTCCAAGAATGCTAAATATGTCGCTAATTTTAAACGATTCTTCCTCTTCCTCTACTACATTGTTTTGAATCCCAACGGCGGTAATGGATGCTTCGAGTTTCCTATCCATAAAGGTGTAAACGATGAAGGAAATCAAGCCGATTATTACCATGACCACTCCAAAAAGAACGGGTTTCGAGACGTTATTAAAGGAATTCGCAATTGGAAGCGCGGTGCCTAGCGCAAGACCAGTACCAATACGTGCAACCGCCATCTCGAGGCCCATTGCAAGCGCCATTTCTTTTCCCATAAACCACTTTACGATGGTTTTTGAAACGGTGATACCCGCTATTTCGATACCTACTCCAAAAATGGCGTACCCCAGACCTGCCATTAGAACTTGGGCATTGACGTCCCAAACGATGACTTTCCAAACCTGTCCGTCGAGAGCGTGGGTGGATATTGCCCAGTATTTAATGCATACGCCAATAAACATGATGGCGGCGGCCATTAATCCTGTAAATCGAACGCCCATTTTGTCTAGTATTATACCTCCAAAAATGAGCATCAGTAGGAATACGTTAAACCATCCGTAGGCGCTAGTAAACACACCGTAGTCCACGCTATTCCAGTGGAGTTGTCCCTCGAGCAGTCCTTTAAGCGGAGCCATTACGTCGGTTACGAAATAGCCGCAGAACATCAAGAAGGCTACAAGCCCTAGGGCTGTCCATCTTGCCGCTTTAGAATCAGAAAGGACTTTGTGAATTTTTTCTGTCATGTAGCAGTTAATTTTTGTTTGTCGCAAAACTAAACAAAATGGGCTAACGTGATTCGAAAAGTGAAAGAATTTTAAAAAAAAGAGTGACGAAAAGCTAAGCGATTCTTGAAACCACCTTTTCGCCGACTATTTCGACCATGCCCGTGTCGATCATCCAGCTTAGGACGGTGGCTACCTTTTCGGGGGGGAACTTTACGGATTCGGTAATGGTACTGGGTAGGGCACCGCTGTTGCCAATGGCCTTGAGAATGTCACCCTTGATGGTGTCCTGCTCGTGGCGGGCCATCTCCAACTCGGTTTTTTCGAGGCACACGTCGCACACGCCGCAGGGCTTGTGGCTCTGCTCGCCGAAGTAGGCCAGCAGCTGCTGGTTGCGGCACTGGGGGGCGTTGCAGTAGTCGAGCATGGCGTTGAGCCGCTGCTGGTAGCGCTCCTTGCGCAGGCGGTAGTTCTCGGGCGAGAAGCGGATATTCCTGTCGTCGAGGCGCTCCTCGGTGAAGATGATCAGCGGCGTTTTCTTTCGGGGGATGTAGTTGATGACGCCCGCCTTGGTGAGCTGCTTGAGCAGTTCGTACACCACCTGGACGTTCACCCCCGATATCTTGGCCAGGTATCCCTCATCGATATTCGCGTAGCTGGAGAAGAGGCCGGTGTAGGTGCGCAGCAGCAGCTTGGTGATGGCGTCGAGCTCCTGGCGCGACACCTGCACCTTGTACAGATCCTCGCGCGATACGGTGAACATGGCCCTGGAGGGGTTGTCGAGCTCGTCGGTAACCTCCAGGTAACCCTCGCTCTTGAGCAGCTGGGTGGCGTTGTACACCGACAGGGTGCTCATGCGGTAGTGGGTGCAGAACTCCATCAGGTTGAAGTCGTACACCTGCCCCTTGCCGCCGCCGTAGGGGATGTTGTAGAACGAGTAGAGCGCATGGTACACCCGCCGCAGCTCGTCGATGGGCGGGAACGACTTCTCGAGCCTGTCCCTAGCCTGCACCTCGTCGGCCTGGCTGAAGAGCATCACGGCGTAGGCCTTCTTCAGGTCGCGCCCGCCGCGGCCCGCCTCCTGGAAGTAGGCCTCCACGCAGTCGGGCACATCGAGGTGCACCACAAAGCGCACGTCGGGCTTGTCGATGCCCATGCCAAAGGCGTTGGTGGCCACAATCACGCGGATCTGGTTCTTGATCCAGCGGTCCTGCTTCAGGTTGCGCATCTCGGTGGATAGCCCCGCGTGGTAGAAGTCGGCCGAGATGCCCGCCTTGGCCAGCATGGTGGCAATCTCCTTGGTCTTGTTCCGGTTTCGGACGTACACCACGCCCGACCCCTTCACGCTGCTGGCGATTTTGACCAGCTGCTGCTCCTTGTCGTCGCAGCGGCGCACCACGTAGGCCAGGTTGGGGCGCTCGAAGCTCGACTGGAAGCGCCGCTCGTTCTTAAAGCTCAGCTTTAGGCAGATGTCGTCGGCCACCTCGGGCGTGGCGGTGGCCGTAACGGCCAGGATGGACACGTCGGGCAGGTGCTCGCGCAGCTTGGCGATCTCGAGGTAAGAGGGGCGGAAGTCGTAGCCCCACTGCGAGATGCAGTGCGACTCGTCGACGGCCACCATGCTGATGGTCATCTTCTGCAGCCGCTCCAGGAAGAGGTCGGTGCCCAGCCGCTCGGGCGAGAGGTAGAGGAACTTCACCGAGCCGTAGGCCACGTTGTCCAGCGCGATGTCAATTTCGCGGCGGGTAAGCCCCGAGTGGATGGCCATGGCGCTGATCCCCTTCTTTTTTAGGTTCTCCACCTGGTCCTTCATCAGCGCGATGAGCGGCGACACCACCAGGCAGGTGCCCCCCTTGGCCAGCGCCGGCACCTGAAAGGTGATGGACTTCCCGCCGCCGGTGGGCATCAGCGCAAGCGTGTCGTGCCCCTCGAACACCGATTGGATGATGTCGAGCTGCAGCGGCCTGAAGCTGCTGTAGCCGTAGTACTTCTTAAGTATTTGGTGGAAGATGTCCATATATCCCGTTTGCGGTTGCCATCAGCAAAGATAACCGAAATGTTGGGAATGGGAATTCTTCGGTGGGCGATCGACGCTTCGTACTGATCCCAGTACGCGTTCCTGCAGCGTGCATGGCGTCGTACTGATCCCAGTACGGGTTCCTGCAGTGTGCATGGAGGCGTACTGATCTCAGTACGGGTTCCTGCAGCGTGCATGGCGTCGTACTGATTCCAGTACGGGTTCCTGCAGTGTGCATGGCGTCGTACTGATTCCAGTACGGGTTCCTGCAGTATGCATGGAGTCGTACTGATCTCAGTACGGGTTGCATGGAGCCATGCAGCGTTGAGCGCCGATTCCTTTGGGCTACATGATGCTGTTGAGCCACCGTATCGGCTGCCAACTAGCCTTAAAGGGTACCATTAAAGAATGTCAATCTTGCCGGGCGTAGGCCGCCTGTGAGCAGAAAAAGGCTACTTTTGCTCAATTTTATAAAAAACACTCCTGATGTCGTTCATTAATGATAAGCTTGTAGCCGAAGGGTTAACCTTCGATGATGTTCTTTTAGTACCAGCCTATTCTGAAGTGCTGCCCCGCAACGTCGACATTTCCACCCGCTTTACCCGTAACATCAAGCTGAATGCACCCATCGTATCGGCTGCCATGGATACCGTAACCGAGGCCGAGCTGGCCATAGCCATCGCTCGCGAGGGAGGTATCGGGGTAATCCACAAGAATATGTCCATCGAGAAGCAGGCCGCAGAGGTTCGTAAGGTTAAGCGTGCAGAAAACGGCATGATCTACGACCCCATCACCCTGCACCACTCCGGATCGGTGGGCGATGCGCTTGGCCTGATGAAGGAGAATAAGATCGGCGGAATCCCGGTTGTCGACGACCGCAGCGCTCTTGTGGGCATTGTCACCAACCGCGACCTGCGCTTTCAGGAGGATCTGAGCCGCCCCGTTCGCGAGGTGATGACTTCGGATAACATCATCACCACGATGTCTACCGAGATCGAAACCGCCACCGAGCTGCTCAAGAAGAATAAGATCGAGAAGCTGCCCGTTGTTGATAAGGATAACAAGCTGGTTGGCCTGCTCACCTTTAAGGATATCACCAAGATTAAGGATAACCCTAACGCCTGCAAGGATGTTAAGGGCCGCCTACGGGTTGCCGCCGGCGTAGGCGTTACCGCCGACTCGATGGTGCGCATCAAGGCGCTTGTCGATGCGGGCGTCGATGCCATCGTTATCGACACCGCGCACGGCCACTCCAAGGGCGTTATCGACCTTCTGAAGCTGGTCAAGAAGGCTTACCCCGCCCTCGACGTGGTTATCGGCAACATCGCCACCGGCGATGCCGCCCGCATGCTGGTTGATGCCGGAGCCGATGCCGTAAAGGTGGGCATCGGGCCAGGCTCCATCTGCACCACCCGCGTAATTGCCGGCGTGGGCGTACCCCAGCTCGAGGCCGTTTGGGATGTGTACAACGCCATAAAGGGCACCGGTGTTCCCATTATTGCCGATGGCGGCATCCGCTACTCGGGCGATGTGGTTAAGGCGCTGGCTGCTGGTGCCGATACCATCATGGCCGGATCGCTATTTGCTGGGGTAGAGGAGTCTCCTGGCGAAACCATTATCTTCAACGGACGTAAGTTTAAGTCGTATCGCGGCATGGGTTCGCTCGATGCTATGCAGCAGGGCTCTAAGGACCGCTACTTCCAGGATGTGGAAGACGACATCAAGAAGCTGGTTCCCGAAGGTATCGTTGCACGTGTTGCATATAAAGGTAATCTTGCCGAGGTTTACTACCAGATGATTGGCGGCCTACGTGCCGGGATGGGCTACTGCGGAGCACCAACCATCACCGCGCTTAAGAATGCTAAGTTCATCCGCATCACATCTTCAGGAATGAACGAGAGCCACCCGCACGACGTGCAGATTACCAGCGAAGCACCAAACTACAGCCGATAGAGCCGTAGGTCTTACCATATAACCGAGCCACGCTACCCGCTAGCGTGGCTCGGCTTTTTATGTATGCGAGATGATACTTTGGATTTCCATATAACAAACGGTTAAAGAATAGCGGCCTAGCCTACAATCAAGGCTGCTTTTCCCCTCCTTGGGAGGGGCAGGTGTGGGGTTTGCTGATGATGTCAAAGGCGTTAATGGAAACGTTGGTGTCGCATGGTGGCCGCTGAGCCTATGTGCGAAAGCGGCCTCACCTCTCCCGAAACGGCTATTTTTTTTCAAATCCGCTAATAAAATGGCGATGCCATCCGTTATCTATAGTAATAAAATCGGCTATTTACCTATTTTTGTAGGCTGTCAGCAAAACTGGCAAAAGGATGATGAGAAAAGGACTGTACTTACTTGTGCTTATGGTTGGAGCATCGGCCTGTTCCTTTTTTAGGGACGCCCAGGACGAGCCTATCGCGGAGGCGTTTGGGAAAAAGCTCTACATATCGGATGTAAAAAACATATTTCCCGAAGGGGTGAAGCCCTCCGACAGCCTTGCTATACTTAAGGGGTACATCGATAGCTGGACTCGTAAGCAAATCCTGCTGAACCTCGCCGAGGATAACCTATCAAGCTCCGATAAGGATGTGGAGCAGGAACTCGACGACTACCGAAGCACCCTGCTGATCAACCGCTACGAGCAGCAGTTCCTAAACCAAAAGCTCGACACCAACGTCTCGAAGGAGGAAATCCAGAAGGTGTACAGCGCCAACTCGCAAAGCTTTGTCCTCACCGCCTCCATTGTAAAGGCGCTTTACATTAAGATAAAGACCACCTCACCCTACCTCGATAAGATCCGATCGCTATACAAGGGCAGCGGCGAGTCGTCGATGAAGGAGCTGGAGAGCATTGGGCGTCAGGCTGCCGAAAACTTTGACTACTTTAACGATAAATGGGTCTTCTTTAATGAAATATTGAGCGAGCTGCCAACAAAACCCGCAAATGCGGATGAATTCTTGGTAAAAAATCCCAACTTTGAGCAGCACGACAACGCCTATACCTACTTTGTATCGGTAAGGCAGTATAAGCTCAAAGGTTCGCTCTCGCCTTTCGACTACGAAATGGAGAACATCAAAAGCGTAATCCTCAATAAGCGTCGTCAGGAACTCATTGAGGGCTTGGAAAAGGGCGTTTTCGAGAATGCAAAGCGCCAAAAAAAGGTGAAAGTTTACGTTGATAATAAATAAATTCTATATGCGAAAGCTTTTAAAAGTTGTACTAACGCTATTTTTTCTAACCACCGGATTCCTCTCCTTTGCCCAGCAAAAGGGTGTGGTGGATTATATCGTAGCAGTTGTTGGTAAGGATATTATACTTGCATCGGATATCGATCAGCGCTTGCTGATGATGAAGCAAAGCGGCGAACTTCCTACTACAGGCGATGTAAAGTGTCAGCTACTAGAGCAGATGCTAACCGAGAAGCTGCTCCTAAACCAGGCACGCATCGATAGCATTAAGATAAACCAGATGGGGGTAGAAGGCCAGCTACAAGATAGAATGGATAGGCTTGTTGCCACCATGGGATCAATGAAGGCTGTTGAGGAAATGTATAAAAAGACAGCCTTTCAGATTAAGCAGGAGCTTCGCGAAACCATCAAGGATCAGTATTTGGCAGGGCAGGAGCGTTCTTCCATAATGGAGAAGGTTACCATAACCCCAACGGATGTACAAAGGTTTTACAGCAAGCTTGCCAAGGATAGCCTTCCACTACTTCCCGATCAGTACGTATTCCGTCAGATCGTTCTTTACCCACCAGCAGGTAGCAATGCCAAGTTAGAAGCTAAGGATAAGCTACTTTCCATTCGCGAGCGTATTCTAAAGGGCGAGAAGTTTGCAAACTTAGCCATCCTATATTCGCAGGATGTGGAGTCGGCTAAGCGTGGCGGCGAATTAGGCTTCGCTCCGGGCAAGAATTATGTTAAGCCTTTTGCCGAGGCTTGTGCCAACCTTAGGGAAGGTCAGGTTTCGAATATTGTAGAAACAGAGTACGGTTTCCACATCATTCAGATGGTCGAGCGCAAGGGAGACCTATTTAATGCACGCCATATCCTTATCAAGCCCGATTTTTCGGCAGAGCATAAGATGCAGGTTATAAATAAGCTCGATAGCATTGCCAATCTTGTACGTCTAGATTCGCTAACCTTCGAAAAGGCTGCGCTTCGATTTTCTGAAGACAAGAATAGCCGTTTGAATGGAGGTCTAGTGGTTAATATGGTTCCATACAACTCAAACATTAACTACAACACGACCAAGTTCGATAAGGACTACATCAATCCAAAAGATTACTACTCAATTAGCAGCTTAAAGGAAGGACAAATTTCACAGCCCTACGAATCAATAGATGATGCTCAGCAGGCTGTGGTAAAGATTACCAAGATCGAGAAGTTTATTCCTTCGCACGTGGCCAATCTAAAGGATGACTTTAAGCAAATTCAGGATATAGCCCTTCAAAAAAAGCAGGAAGAATATTTTGAGAAGTGGCTGGGTGAAAGCATCCAAAAGATGTACATCCGAATCGATCCTTCGTATGTAAAGTGCGATTTCCGTAAAAAAGGTTGGATTAAATAGGTGTAGATGAAGATTGTAAAACTTATATTTTCTCTTGCAGTACTTCTTTCTTGTTTATCGGTAAGAGGCCAGTCTGACTGGAAATCAGGTTGCGATAATATGACTGGGGATGGATTAAATACTGTAATGCAGGGGAATGTTTATTTTATAAAATCTGGAGTAAAGATTACCTGCGACAGAGCTGTTCAATTTCCTGACAAGCGAATACTGGCAACTGGCAATTTGGTTATTAACCGTGAAGGTAGTAAACTCTATGGCTCCCAAATGGATTTTGATAAACCCAACGATTTTGCAGTAATCACTAGCAATACTGGTATAGTTCGTATTGTAACAAAAGATGGAGCAATCTTAAAAACCCCTGTGGTAAACTATAAGTTGAATAAAGGCGAGATGTCCTTTTCTGGTGGAGGTGTTATCGAATCGGAAGGTTCCATTATCGAAGGAGAATTTGGCTTTTACGATGACAATTCAGGAAGGGCTAATCTAACCAAGAATGTGCAGGTTCACCATCCCGACTACCTTGCTATTGCCGATTCTGTTATTTACGATAAAAACGCCAAGAGGGTAACCGTATTAGGAAAGTCTGTTTTCTGGCATAAGGATGGAATGCTTACCTGTAAAAAAGGATCTTACCACGAGCCATCGAAGACATTTACCCTTTTTGCCAACTCGTACGCGCTTTCGAAGGAGAATCAGGCTTGGGCTGATTCCATTGTTTACCATAAGAAAACGGAGTTGTTCTATTTAGGTCACAATATTTGCCTCTTGGATACTGCTAACCATGGTGCGCTGTTGGGCGATTACGGTTTTGTTGATAGGAAACGGGAGTACGCCTTTATGACCAAGAAGGCTGCAGCTGTTACCTTTCAGCCTAAGGAGGATTCGCTATTTCTACGTGCCGACACCCTAAAGGTGTATAACATACATAATAGAAAGGTTACCACTAAGGATTCCCTTAACCGTTTTGCCAAGGCACTTCACCATGTTCGCTTTTTCCGTACCGATCTTCAGGGGGCATGTGATTCGTTGGTGTATACAACCAAGGATTCGGTTATGTATATGTATGGTGTTCCATTGATTTGGAATGATCAGAATCAGATTTCAGCCGATTCTATTTCTATTTATACAAAAAATCAGAAGGTAGATAGGGCCGAAATGGTGCTAAACTCCTTCCTTACTCAGAAAGAAACCGATAAGTACTTCAACCAGATTAAGGGCCGTAGCATGACAGCCTTCTTTAAGGATAATAAAATATCGAGGGTTGATGTAAAGGGTAATGGCCAAACCGTATACTTTGTAAAGGATAGCACCATAATAAAAGGTGTAAATCTGGCTACTAGTAGTGGAATAGGTATTAATCTTTCGGAAGGAAAGGTGGAGAACATGGTGTTTAGGGTTAAACCCGAATCGAATATGTTTCCCCTTGAAAAGGTCGAAGAGTCGCAGCTAAAGTTGAAAGGATTTAAGTGGACGCCTGACAACAGGCCGTTAACCCGATTTGACGTAACTCAAAAGGTGGTACGAAAGAGTATTGCTAAGGAGGTAGAGGCTATTCCAAGGCCTACGTTTCCAATATATCAGCGCATAAACGGGAGGAAACTCTCGAATGAGATAAAAAAATAAGGGGATTAAAAATCCCCTTATTTTTTTCTTCTAGTACTCATCCTCGTTAAAGAAGAAGTCGTCTTTGCTTGGATAGTCTGGCCAAATATCTTCGATGCTTTCGTAGATTTCACCCTCATCCTCGATTTCTTGAAGGTTCTCGATAACCTCTAAAGGTGCTCCAGAACGGGTAGCGTAGTCAATAAGCTCATCTTTTGATGCTGGCCAAGGCGCATCCTCAAGTTTAGATGCAAGTTCTAGTGTCCAATACATAGTGATATTTTTTTTTGAGTAATTCGCTTGTTTGGTTGAATTCGCATTTCTGCTTTTGCGCAAAATAAATAAAAATATTTTCTATTCTACTCGCGGTTTCCATATAATTTCATCCGCATTGGCATCTTTAATTGCTTTTCGAGCCAAAATAAATAGAAAATCGGAAAGTCGGTTAAGGTAGCGTATGCAATTTTCAGGTACTTCGCTTTGTTCGGCGAGCCTTAAAGTATGGCGTTCTGCTCTACGGCAAATGCTACGAGCTACATGGCAGTGCGACGATAGTGTCGATCCTCCAGGTATTACAAACGCGCGAAGCGGCGGTATTTCTGACGTATATGCGTCAATTTTACCTTCAATAAAGGCGAAATCTTCGTCCTTTATGAGCGGAATTTTGTAGGTGGGGTCGATAACGTCGAACGAAAGAATGCCCCCAATGCTCATTAGGCGGTCTAGTATCTCTAGTAATACTTCTTTTACCTCCTTGTTGTCGTATAGGTCTCTAACTAGCGCAACGTATGAGGTAAGCTCATCTACCGTTCCGTATGCTTCTATCCTAGGATTGGTTTTTGCCACGCGTGTGCCTGTTGCCAGCGACGTGGTCCCTTTGTCTCCTGTTTTAGTGTATATCTTCATTTTACCCTTCTAATGTTACTTCTTGGTAAAGCGTTGGGTTCTCGTTAATATGATCCGATTCGATAAGTCCATCGCGAAGGCGAACGATTCTACGGGCGTGTTTGGCTATATCCTCTTCGTGGGTAACAACTATTATGGTATTACCCTGGTTGTATATTTCCTCAAATAGGTTCATGATATCAACAGATGTTTTCGTATCAAGGTTACCTGTTGGCTCGTCGGCGAGGATGATGGATGGCTTGTTGATAAGGGCGCGGGCTACCGCTACGCGTTGCCGCTGTCCTCCGGATAGTTCGTTGGGCTTATGGTCCATTCTGTCGTTCAATCCTACGTTGTTGAGAGCTTCAATCGCCTTATTTGCTCGTTCTTCGCGTGTATCCCCGGAATAAATTAGCGGGAGCATTACGTTGTCTAACGCCGAATAACGTGGAAGCAGGTTGAATGTTTGAAAGACGAATCCGATTTCCTTATTTCTAACGCCAGCGAGCTCGTCGTCGTTCATCTTGCTAACATCGGTTCCGTTGAGTACGTAGGAACCTCCTGTGGGGGTGTCGAGGCAGCCAAGGATGTTCATAAGGGTGGTTTTTCCTGACCCTGATGGCCCCATTATGGCAACGTACTCGTTGGTCCCTATCTGCAAGTCCACGCCACGAAGTGCCTTTACGGTTTGTGTGCCGACCTTATAGAATTTGGTAATTCCTTCGATTTTGATGATTGCTTTATCTTCCATATGCTTGGCGCTATATTTTCCCTGAAAGTAGAAATTTTTTTAATAGCGTACCTGATATTCCTGCTTTTGTAGTATCGGATTGAGAAATATTATGCCAATTCGTCCCAAATCGACGCTTACGCGCACTTGCGGATGCTGCTTTACCTGGTTCCAGGCGCGGAACATCTCCTCCGACCAGCGAATATCATCGAGCACGATGAATGCTTCTGGTGCTGCAACGCTTAATGAATGCTCGAAGGTGCTGATGGTTGCCTCGTAGGTGTGGGCTCCATCAATAAAAATTAGGTCGAACTTTGGGGTAGGGGCAAGGCTTTCGAAGAATTCGGCGAAGGTGCTGTTGGCTACCGAGACGTTGGTGATGCCAAGGCTCCTGAAGGTTGTCTGCGCAATATCAGCATAAGTCTTCATCCCTTCAACGGTTACCACATGGCTGTTGGTGTTACTGTTTGCAAGGTAGTACGACGATACGCCTAGCCCTGAGCCCAGCTCGAGTACCTCCTTGGGAGCGTAGTTACAAACGATGGCGTTAAGCAGCTTGCCGTACTTGGGGCTGATGCTTATCTTCTGAAGCAGGCTGTGGGTAGATTCCGTTTGGTTGCTGGGCGATGCCCCAAAGCTGCTTTTGGTAACGGATTTGGGCGCAATTCTCCTTAGCTCTGCAATATACTGGCTGGCATTGGGCTTCTTTGATGCCTTCATGAGTGTTTCCCGAATAAAGTGGTACATGAATGGGGAGTGTACGCCATGCCCCCGCCAGTGCTCGGACTTAAGGAGGTAACGCGCGAATTCTACTAGCTGAAATGCCTTCTTCATCATTTTTGTAAATAGGGTGCGAAATTAAAAATAAAATTCGCCTATTTTTGGTTGATAATACCATTTGTTGGCATGCGATCATCCATTTTAGATAGCGAAATAAAGTTTATTCCGGGTGTTGGGCCTAAGCGGGCGCAGCTTTTGGAGAAGGAGCTGGGGATAAGAACCTTTAAGGACCTGCTCTACACGTTCCCGTTTAGGTATGTCGACCGCTCTAAGTTCTACATGATTTCGGAGCTGCACCCCGATATGCCCTACATCCAGCTAAGGGGTAAGTTTGTTCGCTTCGAGACGGTGGGTAATGGTCGCTCGGCGCGCTACGTGGGCTACTTCAGCGATGGGCGGTCGTCCATCGAGGTGGTCTGGTTTCAGGGCGTGAAGTGGATTAAGGATAAGTATAAGGTAGGGGTGGAGTACGTCCTCTTTGGGAAGCCCACGTCCTTTAACGGCAAGCTGAACGTTGCCCATCCTGAGATTGAGCAGCCCAAGGCGGAGGAGGGGATCATCAGCACCGCCATACACGGGGTGTACAGCAGCACCGAGAAGCTGAAAGATGGGTTCCTATCGACAAAGGCCTTCTCGCGCATTATTGCCACGCTGCTGCAAATGACTCTTCACCAGATAGAGGAGACGCTGCCCGAGCATATCGTTAAGCAGCTAAAGCTGCTGCCGCTGCGTGAGGCGCTTCTGAACATCCACTTCCCCAAGAACTCGCAGCTGCTGGCCCATGCCGTACAGCGGCTGAAGTTCGAGGAACTCTTCTACATCCAGCTAAATCTTTTAAAGCAAAAGGTGATTCGCGAGCGCACCACCAACGGGCTCGTGTGCAAGGTGGTTGGCGACAAGTTCAACACCTTTTACAGCAGCTACCTTCCCTTCCCGCTTACCGGTGCCCAGAAGAGGGTAATCAAGGAGATGCGGGCCGATATGGGCAGCGGACGGCAGATGAACCGCCTGCTGCAGGGCGACGTGGGCAGCGGCAAGACGCTGGTGGCGCTGATGATGGCGCTTATTGCCAGCGATAACGGCTACCAGGTGAGCCTGATGGCGCCTACCGAGATTTTGGCCAACCAGCACTACGAGTCGATCACCGGAATGCTGAAGGATATGCCCGTAAGGGTGGCGCTGCTCACCGGGTCGACCCGAAAGAAGGCACGAACTACCATCCACGAGGGGCTGCTCTCGGGCGAAATCAGCATACTAATAGGTACCCATGCGCTGATTGAGGACACCGTCCAGTTCAGCAACCTCGGTCTGGTGATTATCGACGAGCAGCACCGCTTTGGGGTGATGCAGCGTGCCAAGCTCTGGACCAAGAACCATCTGCCCCCCCATATTCTGGTGATGTCGGCAACGCCCATCCCCCGAACGCTGGCCATGACCATCTACGGCGACCTAGAGGTGTCGGTGATCGACGAGCTGCCCCCAGGCCGAAAGCCCATCACCACCATGCACTTTACCGATAGCCAGCGCCGCCGCCTCTTCGGCTTCATGAAGGAGCAAATCGACCTAGGGAGGCAGGTGTACGTCGTCTATCCGCTGATAAAGGAATCAGAAAAGATGGACTACAAGGACCTAGAGGATGGCTACGAGAGCATTACCCGCGCCTTTCCGCTGCCCGAGTACCAGACGGTGGTGCTGCACGGCAAGATGAAGTCCGAGGATAAGGATATCTCGATGACCCAATTCGCCAGCGGCAAGGCGCACATCATGGTGGCCACCACGGTGATTGAGGTGGGGGTGAACGTGCCCAACGCGTCGGTGATGGTGATCGAGAGCTCCGAGCGCTTCGGCCTTTCGCAGCTGCACCAGCTACGGGGGCGCGTGGGGCGCGGCGCCGAGCAGTCGTACTGCATCCTGATGTCGGGCTACAAGCTCTCCAAGGAGTCGAAGAAGCGCCTGGAGACCATGGTGGCCACCAATGACGGCTTCGAGATTGCCGAGGCCGACCTCAAGCTGCGCGGCCCTGGCGACCTGGAGGGTACCCAGCAGAGCGGCATCCCCTTCGACCTGAAGATTGCCAACCTGGCCAAGGACGGCCAGCTGCTGCAGTACGCCCGACGGGTTGCCGAGGAGATCCTTGACGAGGACCCAACGCTCAGCCAGCCTCAGCATGCCGTACTCCACTATCAGCTGGCGCAGGTTGCCGCCGAAAAGCGGGTAGACCTGAAGGAGATTAGCTAGGGAGTGAGAAGTGAGCAGGGAATAGGGAATAGTGGCTTTCAGACTATACCTCTTTCAGCACTGAAAGTGCTTAATCCGAGCCTCCGACATCCCACTTTCAGTGCTGAAAGAGCAAGATCCGAGCCCCCGACATCCTACTTTCAGTGCTGAAAGTGCTTGCCCTGAGTCCCGACATCCCGCTTTCAGTGCTAAAAGAGCTAGGCCCGAGCTACCGATGTCCCAGTTTCAGTACTTGAATGGTGTGCTTTTCGCCCCCTGATTTGCCTCTCCAGAACCTTGAGAGCTTGCTCCGACCCCCCGATTTGTCTCTCCAGAACCTTGAGGGCATGCTCCGACCTCCCGATTACTCTCTCCAGAACCTTGAGGGCGTGCTCCGACCCCCCGATTAGCCTCTCCAGAACCTTGAGGGCATGCTCCGACCCCCCGATTAGCCTCTCCAGAACCTTGAGAGCTTGCTCCGACCCCCCGATTTGTCTCTCCAGAACCTTGAGGGCATGCTCCGACCTCCCGATTACTCTCTCCAGAACCTTGAGGGTGTGCTCCGACCCCCCGATTAGCCTCTCCAGAACCTTGAGGGCATGCTCCGACCCCCCGATTAGCCTCTCCAGAACCTTGAGAGCTTGCTCCGACCCCCCGATTACTCTCTCCAGAACCTTGAGGCCATGCTTCGCCCCCCGAGCTGCCTCTCCCAATTCGTGGAAGCCTCTTCCGGCTAAATAAGTTGCTTGGACAGCCTGTAGGGGCGTGGCATTCGAGGTGCGGTTCTCTGAAATGTTTCATAAATTGGGGTACTAAAACAGTGCAGCCATGGAACGAGTAGGCGGTAGGGTGGCATTTTGGTGCGGGCTTTTGGTGGTGCTTCTGCTGATCGGGATGCTCGCCAGCGCGCAGCGGCGCAGCAGCCAGATGGATACCAGCAGCGGCGCATGCGCCTTCCGAATCGACGAGGAGATAAAGATTGTGATCAGCTACAGCTGGTTCTTCGTGTGGACCGATGTGGTTGATGTTTGGCTCAAGCTCAGCGCCGAGAAGAAGAACGGGCGGGATGCCATCCGAATCAACGGCTTTGGTAAGTCGCGCCCTTTTTACGACTGGTTCTACCAGGTGCGCGACACCTACGAGACCTGGCTTGATCCAGCATCGCTACGTCCCATCTTCTTCAACCGCGACGTGAACGAGGATGGCTACCTGATCAAAAACTTCTACACCTACGACTGGGGCAACCGGCGCATCGTTGCCCGCATCCAGCGGCGCAGCAAGCAGGCCTACCTGGACACCATCGCCATAACCCCGAGCACCAACGATGTGATTTCGCTCATCTACAGCATCCGGAATATCGATTTTAGCAAGCTGCAGCCCAACGAGCGATTCCCGATAGAGCTGGCCATTGACGATAAGGTACACGCGCTAAGCATTAAGTTCGATAAGACGGAAACGATTCGGGTAAAAGGCATGGGCAAGTTCCGCTGCATAAAGCTATCGGCAAAGATGATGAAGGGTCGAGCCTTTTCTGGCAAGGAGAGCATGTACATCTGGATCACCGACGACGACAACCGCCTCCCCATATACATGGAGTCGCCCATCAAGGTTGGCACCATTAAGGCCCGAATCACCGAAATGAAGAACCTAAAGCATCCGTTAACCTCAAAGGTAAGCGGCAGGGAGTAGCGAATAGTTGCAGCCTTTCTGAACGTTGGCTGTAGCGCGATGTTTAGTAAAGGAGCGCAAATCCCAATTCCTTATAAGAATTGCAGGGCGCCTATAATATCGCATTATGTAGAGTTATGTTGCAGCAAAGCCCAACCATTAAGCATCTAGGTGTTGTTGATGAGGTAACCGAGCGCACCATCAGCATCCGCATTACCAGCACGTCGGCCTGCGACGCATGCGGGGCAAGGCAGGCCTGCTCGATGGCCGATCAGGTGGATAAGCTGCTTCGTATTCCCAATACTGGGATAGCGGTTGTAAAGGGCGAGACGGTAAACGTTGTAATGGAAGCATCGGCGGGGTACTGGTCCGTTTTTCTGGCCTACGTCATCCCCATTCTTCTTTTAGTTCTGGGGATTGCCCTTTTCACCCTCCTTTCCCTTGCTGATGTCGCTGCGGTGCTGCTTAGCCTCGCTCTAGTAGCGGCCTACTACGCTATCCTTTTCTGGCTGCGCAAGCCCCTAGAGAGGAAGTTCGCGATGCGTATCGAAAAGCTGTAGCCTAAACCATACCACAAGATAATGAGCACAACAATCCTATTTACGGTAATCACGCTAAGCCTTCTGGGGGTTGTCCTAGCCGTTGTTCTCTACTTTGTAGCCGAAAAGTTTAAGGTCTACGAAGATCCTCGGATTGACGAGGTAGAGGCGCTGCTGCCCGGCGTTAACTGTGGCGGCTGCGGCTATCCGGGCTGCCGGGGGCTTTCGGATGCCATCGTCAGGGCCGACACCATGGAGGGGCTGTACTGTCCGGTTGGCGGTGCCGAAACCATGGCTTCGATTGCCAAGCATCTGGGGCGCGAGGTTGCCGTTAGCGAGGTTATGGTAGCAGTACTTCGATGCAGCGGGGCAAAGTCGGTGCGCAGGAGCATCAATACCTACGATGGAGCCCCAACCTGTGCCATTGCCTCGGCTACCTATGCGGGGAATACGGGGTGCCAGTACGGTTGCCTTAGCTTTGGTGACTGCGTTGCCTCGTGCCGCTTCGATGCCATGAGGATGGACGACGCTACCGGCCTCCCGGTTATCGACGAGGAGAAGTGTACCTCCTGTGGCGCCTGCGTTAAGGCCTGCCCGAAGGTAATCATCGAGCTGCGTAGGAAGGGCCCTAAGGGAAAGCGTGTTTTTGTTTCGTGCATCAGCAAGGATAAGGGCGCCGTAGCCAAGCGTGCATGCAACGTGGCCTGTATTGGTTGCGGGAAGTGCGTTAAGATCTGCCCTTACGATGCCATTACCCTCGAAAATAACCTTGCCTATATCAATTTCAACAAGTGCAAACTCTGTCGAAAATGTGCGCCAGTTTGTCCGACCTCAGCCATCCTCGAGGCGAACTTTCCACCACGGCCAAAGGAAGATGCTGGAGCCTCTGCACCCGATGCATAATCATCCGCACAAAACCATTTGAAAGGAGGTTAGTCGTGTCAAGAACATTTAAGATAGGAGGTATTCATCCGCCAAGTAGTAAACTTTCGGCAAGCAGCCCTATAGAGGCGCTTCCCCTTCCCGAAGTTGCATATATCCCCGTTGGACAGCATGTCGGTGCTCCGGCAACGCCCATTGTTGCCAAGGGCGATAGGGTAAAGGTGGGGCAGCTCATTGCCAAGGCAACTGGATTTCTTTCGGCAAATGTTCACTCGTCGGTTTCGGGTACGGTTATCGGTATCGAAAATATGGTGGATGTCAGCGGATATCCCCGCCCAACCGTTGCCATTGCCGTAGAGGGTGATGAGTGGGAGGAGTCGATTGATAGAACCCCAACGCTGGCCGAAGAAATTCGGTTATCCTCCCAAGAGGTTATAAGGCGTGTTGCCGACATGGGCATTGTTGGCATGGGGGGCGCAGCCTTCCCCACGCACATTAAGCTGATGGTGCCCGAAGGCAAGAAGGTCGAAGTGCTCATCATCAATGGTGCCGAGTGCGAGCCCTACCTCACCGCCGATGACAGGCTGATGGTGGAGCATGGCCGCGAGATTCTGGTTGGCGTTAAGCTGCTGATGAAGGCGCTCAACGTAGATCGTGCCATTATTGGCATCGAAAATAACAAACTGGAGGCCATTGGCAATCTTTCCATGCTTTGCGAGTATCATAGCGGGATAAGCGTACTGCCGCTAAAGGCTAAGTATCCGCAGGGAGGCGAAAAGCAGCTGGTTAAGGCTACCATTACCCGCGAGATACCCTCAGGAGGTCTTCCTTTTGATGTTGGAGCCGTTGTGCAGAACGTGGCAACCGCTTTTGCCACCTATGAGGCCGTGCAAAAGAACAAGCCCCTTATCGAAAGGGTTGTGACCGTAACCGGCGAATCGATCTCTCGTCCATCCAACTTCCGTGCTCGTATAGGAACCCCAATTAGCCAGTTGCTGGAGGCTGCTGGAGGGCTGGCTGAAGGTGACGTTAAGGTTATCAGCGGTGGTCCTATGATGGGGAAGGCGCTGTCTACCGTAATGTCTCCTGTAGTCAAGGGTACTAGTGGCGTGCTGGTAATAGCGGGAGGGCTGGTCAAGCGTCCTGCCGTTTCGGAATGCATCCGCTGCGCCAAATGCGTAAGCGTATGCCCAATGGGGTTGGAGCCATTCCTTTTAAATAAGTTCAGCGTGCGCAACATGTATCCCGAGCTCGAGGGCAATAGGGTAACCGACTGCATAGAGTGCGGCTCGTGCGCATACACCTGTCCGGCAGGTATCCCCTTGCTCGATTACATTCGCTATGGTAAGGGAGCAGTAATGCAAGCCATGCGTTCGCGAAAAAAGTAGAACAGAAAAACATTCCGATAAATGGAACGACAGCTTATAGTAGCGCCCTCGCCACATGTTCATGGCAGCTATAGCACCCAACGGCTGATGTTGGATGTGGTAGTTGCCCTGCTACCCGCTTGGGCTGTTTCGATATTCTTCTTCGGATGGGGAGCCGTAATCACCACGCTTGTTGCTGTTGGTGCCTGTATCCTTTTCGAGTATCTCATCCAAAAGTACCTGATTAAGGGGCCTTCTACCATAAACAACCTTTCGGCAGTGGTAACGGGGATGCTCCTAGCCTTTAATCTTCCAACCAACATCTCGCCATTCCTGGTGGTGCTTGGCTCTCTGGTTGCCGTTGGCATTGCAAAGATGACCTTTGGGGGGCTAGGCTCAAACCTCTTTAACCCCGCACTTGTCGGGCGTGTGTTCCTGCTTATCTCTTACCCCGTACAGATGACCTCCTGGCCTGCTCCAATACTAGCTCGTGCGCATTATATGGATGCCGTAACGGGCGCAACGCCTCTTGCAATAGTAAAGGAAGCGGTGAAGGCTGGTAAATCGGTCTCGGAGATTGCCAACTCAATACCCTCGTATATGGATCTCTTTATTGGTAATATGGGAGGATCTTTGGGCGAGGTTTCGGCCCTTGCGCTCCTTCTTGGGGGGGCATATCTGCTGATTCGAAAGGTGATCACCTGGCATATTCCTGTTACGATATTTGGAACCATTGTCATCTTCTCAGGAATACTTTGGATGGCAAATCCTGAAAGGTTTATCGATCCAGTTTTCCACCTAATTACAGGAGGGGTAATGCTTGGCGCCATCTACATGGCTACCGATTACGTAACCTCGCCAATGACGCCGCGCGGAATGATCTACTATGCGGTAGGCATTGGGGTGCTTACCATTCTTATTCGCGACTTTGGTGCATATCCCGAGGGCGTCTCATTTGCCATCCTGCTGATGAATGCCGCCACTCCGCTTATCAACAAGTCTGTTAAACCAAAAAGCTTTGGGGAGGTGTAAGTCATGGCTAAGGAGTCGTCCTTTAAGGAAATGGTACTAACGCTTTTGGTTGTCTCGATCTTTGCCTCAATTGCTCTTGCCGGAGTTTACCTGGTAACGCTGGAACCCATAAAGACCGCAAAATCGGCAAAGATTAACGAGGCCATCAAAAAGGTGGTGCCTGCGTTCGATAACAATCCCGGTGCCGATGTTTACAAGATGGCTGTTGATGGCGATACAATTCGCCTTTACCCAGCCCGAAAGGGAGGGGAACTTGTTGGAACTGCCGTCGAAACATTTACCAACAAAGGATTTGGTGGGCACTTTACCCTTATGGTTGGGCTTCTGCCCGATGGAACCATTAAGAGCGTAGAGGTGCTTACCCATAAGGAAACTCCGGGATTGGGCGATAAGATGGAAAAGTCGAAATCCAATTTCAGCGTTCAGTTCGAAGGTAAGAATCCTAAAACTTTTAAGATGATGGTAAAGAAGGATGGGGGAGACGTTGATGCTATTACCGCATCAACCATTACCTCGCGAGCCTTTACCGATGCCGTAAACCGCGCATACAACGCCTACATGAAAGGAGGTAAGCAATGAGCCCGCTAAGCAACCTCACCCGAGGAATTATTCAAGAAAATCCAACATTTGTACTGATGCTGGGCATGTGTCCCACGTTGGCAACTACCACATCGGCACTAAACGGGATGGGTATGGGTGCTGCAACGCTGTTTGTGCTTGCGCTCTCCAACTTAGCCATTTCGATGGTGGCCAACCTTATCCCCAACAAAGTCCGTATTCCCTGCTACATCGTTATCATTGCAACGTTTGTAACGATGGTCGATTTGCTGATGCAAGCCTTCGTTCCTGCTCTTTATGCCGCATTGGGCATCTTTATTCCGCTTATTGTGGTAAACTGTATCGTGCTTGGGCGTGCTGAAGCGTTTGCCTCGAAGAACGGCATGCTGGCTTCGCTGCTCGATGGCGTTGGAATGGGCCTCGGCTTTACCCTTTCGCTTACCGTTATTGGCGCAATACGCGAGTTTTTTGGCAGCTGGTCTATCTTCGGGCATAAGCTGGTTGGCGTAGATGGCATGCTGATGTTTATTCTTGCTCCTGGTGCCTTTATTGTGTTGGGTTACCTGATGATGCTGTTTAACCGAATCAACAAAAAGAAGTAGTATGGATTTCTTCATCATAGTCATATCGGCGATATTCGTCAACAACATTGTTCTGGCGCAGTTTCTAGGGATTTGTCCCTACTTGGGCGTCTCCAACAAGGTCGAAACCTCCATTGGCATGTCGGGCGCGGTAACCTTTGTCATAGCCCTTTCGACTATTATAACCTGGCTGCTGCAGAAGTACGTGCTTGTACCGCTCAACATCACCTTTATGCAAACCATCACCTTTATTTTGGTGATTGCGGCGCTGGTGCAGATGGTGGAGCTTATCCTCAAAAAGATTAGTCCGGCGCTTTACCAAGCGCTGGGAATTTTTCTTCCCCTTATTACCACCAACTGCGCGGTGCTTGGTGTTGCCATTCTGGTGCAGCAAAAGAGCTACGACCTGCTGCATAGCATCGTGTACAGCGTTGCCATCAGCGTAGGATACGGGTTGGCCATTGTGCTTTTTGCCAGCCTTCGCGAGGAGCTGGAACTGAACAACGTTCCCCGCGAGATGAAGGGAATTCCCATTGCACTTGTTACTACCGGTATTCTAGCCATGGCCTTTATGGGCTTTGCGGGGCTGGTGTAGCGTTGTTCGAACTGAAAGGAATGGTAAACAAACCTCCCTATTTTGTGAATTTTGACTTGTAATTGCGATCCAATAAATCAATACATTGTGAACCGTGTTTAGGGGGCGAAACTAGAGATCCAGTGCTTCCTCAATATTTACGGACGAAGCCTGTTGTAGCCGATAATAGTACGCTGCTGCAACGAATGGCATCTGAATATGGTTGAACTAAATCAATATATAGGATGAGCAATCTGATAGAAACGTTAGAAGGCAAGGGGATAAAGCTGCCGGCAAATCTTGTTGGTGTCCTTAGTGGATGTAAGGGGGCTACCCTTTACAGCACAACCGATGAGCTTGCAGCAGCAGCAACAGGTGGCCTTCAGAACGAGACTTTTGAGGTTAAGTACGATATTCCCGGCAAGGGTATGTACACCGAAGTAGTCGTTGACAGGGTGACCAACGGCATTTCTGCCAACTATACAGAGGCCTACATGCGCCGCCGCGACCCCAATACTATGGTGATTGCCGATAATAAGCCAACCGATAAGGTTCGCTTTAAGGATAAGTTCGGATACGAGTTCTCGGAGCTCCGCAAGGAGACCGAAGAGTGGTTAAAGGATCAGGAGTTGGCCGTTTTCTTCTACTTTGCCGGAAGTCATAACCTAGGCGCAGGAGGTATTGCGGTATGCCCTGCCAATGCCGCATTCTTTGCCCTTGGGCTTGCCATGCTGCAGCAGATTGTTCCTGTCGATAAGGTCGACGCCTCCTTCAGCCTCGATTCGGTTATCTACGTTGCTCCTCCCTTCCGTCACACCCATTTCGATGGGAAGCAGGTGGTGGTGCATAACCGCACCAACGAGCTTCACGAGGTGTTCTCGTTCAACCTTTACCCCGGACCGAGCGCCAAGAAGGGGCTCTACAGCGTTCTTCTCGACAAGGGCGAAAAGGAGAATTGGATTACAGCACACTGCTCCACAGTCCTTGCCATTAGCCCATACGACAACGTTACCACCTTTATGCACGAAGGGGCTAGCGGTGGTGGTAAGAGCGAGATGCACCAGCATATTCTTCGTGAGCCAGATGGTCAAATTCTTATAGGGCAAAACGTGGTTACCAGCGAAAGGCGCTTGATAAGCATTCCTATGTTCTGTGAGTTCCGTCCGGTTACCGACGATATGGCCTTGTGCCACCCCTCGCTCGATAAGGGCAACGGCAAGCTTACCCTTGTTGACGCCGAGAACGCCTGGTTCATTCGCGTAGATAGCATCAAGGAGTATGGCGACGATCCTTTCCTCGAAAAGCTGACCATTCGTCCTAAAAAGCCCCTGCTGTTCCTGAATCTGGAAACTAGGCCCGGATGTACCGCTTTGGTTTGGGATCATATAGAGGACGAGCCTGGTAAGCATTGCCCTAACCCTCGCGTTGTGGTTCCCCGCGAGCTGGTGCCTAACACCGTCGATAAGCCCGTAAGCATCGACGTGCGCAGCTTTGGCGTGCGCACCCCTCCATGTACAGCCGAGAGTCCATCGTACGGGATTATTGGTATGTTCCATATACTTCCGCCTGCGCTTGCATGGCTATGGCGCCTGGTTGCCCCCCGCGGCTACGCTAACCCAAGTATTGCTGGTGCCGGAAGCGGAACCGCAATGGAGTCGGAGGGGGTAGGGTCGTACTGGCCTTTTGCCACCGGCGAAATGGTGCACCATGCCAACATGCTGCTCGATCAGATTGTGGCATCGCCCAACGTGGAGTTTACCCTAACGCCCAACCAGCACATCGGCGCCTGGAAGGTGGGCTTCAAGCCTCAGCTATTCATGCGCGAGTATCTCACCCGCCGAGGAAACGTTAGCCTTCGTGCCGACCAGTACCAGCCTGCGCGCTGCTCGCTGTTGGGCTACGAGCTCAACTACCTCACCATCGAGGGGTCGAAGATCCCCTCGCGCTTCCTGAAGGTGTACAAGCAGCCCGAGATTGGCTTTGACGGATACGATGGCGGAGCTGAAATCATCCGCGAGTTCTTCGCAAAGGAGTTGCAGAAGTACCTCCGTCCCGAGCTTTCGCCGCTTGGACGCAAGATTATTGAGGCATTCCTTGCCGGAGCATCAGTGGAGGAATACAACGAGCTGCTGCCAATGGCCAACAACTTCCCCGACCTACAGAAGTAGCCAGTAGAGGAATAGATACCTTATGCAAAAGGAGGAGCTTGCCCGCGTGCAGCTCCTCCTTTTTTTGTGCAGTAGGCACGGTTTCGTGAATATTCCCGTTGTCGAGACTGTTCATGCAACTGTGTCTGCAAAATGATAACGATAACTTTGCAGACAATGAAAGAGGAAGAAAAAGTAGCGAGCTTCAGCTACGAGGAATTTGAGAAGGAGGCCATCAAAGGCCTTTACGAGCGCAAGAGCCTAAGCGGCGAGAATGGGGTGTTCGCCCCGCTGCTCAAGCACTTTTTGGAGAAGGCCCTAGCGCTGGAGTTGGAGCAGCACCTGAAGGATTCGGAGGGCAACAAGCGCAACGGCGCTACCACCAAAACGGTTAAGAGCTCGAACGGCGAGTTTGAGCTCAGCCCCCCCAGAGACCGTAACGGATCCTTTACCCCAGAGATCGTGGCCAAGCGGCAGGTGCTGCTGGACGACGAGCTCTGCGAGAAGGTGCTCTCGCTCTACGCCAAGGGGATGAGCTACGCCGACATTCGGAAGCTGCTGATGGAGGTTTACGGGCTTTCGCTCTCGCCCGCCCAGATGAGCGAGCTCACCGATCGGCTCATCCCCGAGCTGCAGGAGTGGCAGCAGCGCCCGCTGAGCCCGCTCTACGCGATAGTCTGGTTCGACGCCATCCACTTCAAGTGCCGCGAGGGCGGTGCAGTGCAGGGCAAGGCGCTCTACAACGTCTACGCGGTCAGCCAGGAGGGCTTTCGGGAGCTGCTGGGCATCTACATTGCCGGGAGCGAGTCGGCCCGCTTCTGGCTGGAGGTGCTGCAGGATCTGCGCCTTCGGGGCGTGGAGGACATCCTGATCGCCTGCACGGATAACCTCAAGGGCTTCAGCGAGGCCATCAGCAGCACCTTTCCCGAGACGGTCATCCAGAGCTGCATCGTCCACCAGGTGCGCAGCACGCTCAAGTACGTGGTTAAAAAAGACTACAAGGCCATCACCGCCGACATGCGGGCCATCTACGGCAGCCCCACGCTGGAGGCGGGCGAGGCGGAGCTCGAGCGCTTCGCCGAGCGCTGGGGGACGAAGTACCCCCACCGCCGTCAAGAGCTGGCGGGAAAACTGGTACAAGCTGAGCTCCTTCTTCGACTTCGGCAGGGAGATCCGCCGGCTCATGTACACCACCAACCCCATCGAGGGCATCCACCGGCGCATGCGGAAGGTGACCAAGACCAAGGGGTGCTTCTCCTCCGACATGGCCATCAAGAAGCTGATATACCTCGTTATTCGGGATATCAACTCGAGCCCAAAGCGGGAAGTTGCGGGGTGGAAGCTCATCTACGGGCAGCTTTGCATTAAATTTGCCGAGCGGATGGCCAAGTTTGGAGCATGAAGAACACCCGCGAAGGAAGGCCAGGCCTCCTAGCGGGGCAAGGGTATACAAGTGGCTCCGTTCCTCCGCCACCCTTGCCCCGCTAGCAGCCCTAACCTAAAAGGCAGGCGTAATTCCTGCTTCCGAAAAAATAGGGTAGACACAGTTCCGTGAATAATCCCCCCTATTTTTTTGGAAGCCCGTTATCTACACTAGAAAGCCCCCCAATGTCGCCAGAAATCGACATGGATGATGCTTCGCTACGTTAGAGGATAGGGGATTTGATGGTCGAAGAGCCAATGATCGCCTTATGGCTTAGTGGCAGACTGCAACTGGGCCAATACCCATATGCGCCTATTTAAAATAAGCTGTAGTTCAAGCGCCTTATAGTGTTTCGAAGTTTGAATCTTTCTTTTTTTTTATACTTTTACGATCGAATAATGTAGGGTGTTGTGAATTACTCTAAAGTTTGTAAGTTGTTTATTAGCATTTTATTGTTGCTTTAGCAAAAGCATTAAGGAGTGTTGATGGGCTTATGTTGGTTGGGCTTTCAGATTTTGATCAAGGGTAAGCTGTCCGTGGAAAAAGAATCTCTGGCTGAACAATTTTAGTATAACAAGCGGAACCTGTTTCCTTATATACATTATTTATTTCTGTTGAATACTATTATATGTTGATCATGAATCAGTATATGGGAATTAGAGACCTTTACGACATTCTTTTTAATCGTAAGGAGTTCGTTGTTACCGACGATATCAGGGAAAAGGTTGAAAGTGCTTACCGCTTTCTCGAATGCTTCTCGAAGGATAAGGTGGTTTACGGGATTAATACCGGATTTGGGCCAATGGCGCAGTACCGTGTAGATGACGAACACCTCAAGCAGCTTCAGTACAACATTATTCGTTCCCACTCGGCTGGTGCTGGCGATCCGCTCCCCGAACTTTACGTTAAGGCCGCCATGGTGGCACGCCTGCTAACCTTTGCGCAGGGCAAGTCGGGCGTTCATGTCGAGCTCGTCGATATCCTTTCGAAGTTTATCAATCATGACATATACCCTATAGTTCCTCAGCATGGAAGCGTAGGAGCCAGCGGCGACCTCGTTCAGCTCTCCCACATTGCGCTAACGCTCATCGGCGAGGGCGAGGTAATCTACAAGGGCGTAAGGCGCGATACCAAGGAGGTTCTCGAAGAGGTCGGGATAAAGCCACTTGGCGTACACATTCGCGAAGGCCTTGCCGTTTGTAACGGTACCGCTGTTATGACCGGTATTGGTCTGGTTAACCTGATTAACTCCCGTAGGCTGCTCCGCTGGGGCGTTATCGCCTCGGTAATGATGAACGAGATTGCCGCATCGTACGACGATTTTATGTCGGAGGTGCTAAACGGCATGAAGTTCCATGAGGGGCAGCAGCGCATTGCCGAGATGATGCGCGACCTATCGAAGGATAGCCGTTGCCTTCCTAAGCGCGAGGTGGAGCTCTATGGAGACACCAACAACGAAAAGATATTTACGCATAAGGTGCAGCCATACTACTCGCTGCGCTGCGTACCTCAAATACTCGGTCCAGTTCTGGAAGAGCTGGATAACGCCGAAAAAGTGCTCGTAAACGAGCTGAACTCGGTTGACGACAATCCAGTTGTAGATACCGAAACCAAAAGCGTTTACCACGGAGGTAACTTCCATGGCGACTACGTTTCGTACGAGATGGATAAGCTTAAGATTGCCATCACCAAGCTTACCATGCTTTGCGAGCGCCAAATGAACTACCTGTTTCACGATAAAATTAACGGCATCCTGCCTCCATTCGTAAATCTAGGTGTTCTAGGCCTTAACTATGGCTTGCAGGCTGCACAGTTTACGGCTACATCTACCACTGCCGAGTGCCAAACGCTTTCCAACCCGATGTACGTGCACAGCATCCCCAACAATAACGACAACCAGGACATTGTAAGCATGGGAACGAACTCAGCGCTGATAGCCAAAACCGTTATCGAGAATTCGTTCCAGGTAATGGCCATTCATTTTATGGCAATTGCTCAAGCTGTCGATTGTTTGGGAGTACAAGATAAGTTGTCTTCTAGCACTAAGGCTATCTACGATCAGGTTAGGGCGATTATCCCTGTATTTATCGAAGATACGCCTAAGTACAAGGAAATTGAGGCGATGGTAGCCTTCCTTAAGGCAGGAGAAATGAGTAATTAGTCTCTATAAGTGCATTTCTATTGCTCAAGTATGTTGAAAAAAGCTAACCGAATGCTACTTTTGGCGCTTTAAAATGGAGTAGGCTTAAGTAGAATCTGTAATGGAAGAATAGATTAATATGAGATATGCATTGGTAACTGGCGGTAGTCGTGGAATCGGAAGAGCAATTTGCGTAAAGCTTGCTCAGATGGGCTATCAGGTTATTGTAAACTATAAATCGAATAGGGAAGAAGCAGAGAAGACCCTTGAGCTTATAGTGGAGCAAGGTAGTAAGGGCGAGATGCTGCAGTTTGATGTGGCAAATGCTCAGGAAGCTGCTGCTGCTCTCGAAGGATGGCATTCGGCAAATGCAGGAGCGCATATTTCGGTGCTGGTTAACAACGCAGGAATACGTAAGGATAACCTTTTGATGTGGATGCAACCCGAGGAGTGGAGTGCAGTGCTCAATATTAGCCTTAACGGATTCTATAATGTAACTCAGCCTTTGCTGAAGGATATGCTGGTAAAGAAGTTTGGACGTATTATCAACGTCGTTTCTCTATCGGGCATCAAAGGATTACCTGGGCAAACCAACTATTCGGCAGCCAAGGGTGGTGTTATTGCTGCTACAAAGGCGTTAGCTCAAGAAGTTGCCAAAAAGGGTGTTACCGTAAATGCTGTAGCTCCCGGTTTTATCAAAACCGAAATGACTGCTGATCTTGATGAGGCGGAACTGAAGCGTCTTATTCCAACTGGACGTTTTGGCGAGGCTAAGGAGGTTGCCGAACTCGTGGGCTTTCTGGCTTCCGAAAATTCGGCCTACATCACCGGTGAGGTGATTTCGATAAATGGAGGATTATACACGTAGTACTATGAACAGAGTGGTTATTACCGGTATGGGGATTTATTCCTGCATCGGCAAAAATCTTGAAGAGGTAAAGGACTCATTATATAAGGGAAAATCTGGAATAGGATTCGATTCTGCCCGTAAGGAGATGGGCTTTCGTTCGGGTTTAACAGGGGTTTTAGAGTTGCCTGATCTAAAGGGGAAGCTTGATCGTAGAAGCCGCATTTGTCTTCCCGAGCAGGGCTACTATGCTTACGTAGCTACGCTCGAAGCTTTGCAGAACGCGGGTGTTGATCACGATTTTCTATTAGAAAATGAAGTAGGAATACTTTACGGTAATGATAGCTCGGCTAAAGCGGTAATTGAAGGAGTCGATATCATGCGTGCCAAGAACAATACCACGCTTATTGGTTCGGGTAACATCTTTCAGGCGATGAACTCTACCGTTACCATGAATCTATCGACGATCTTTAATCTTCGAGGCATCAACTTTACCATTGCTGGTGCTTGTGCCAGCGGTTCTCACTCTATTGGCATGGCCTACCTTCTAATCAAGAGCGGCCTTCAAGATTACGTTATTTGTGGAGGAGCGCAGGAGGTTAACAGCTACTCTGTTGGTAGTTTCGACGGGTTAAGTGCCTTTTCGATTCGCGAGGATGATCCGACTGCTGCATCGCGCCCATTCGATAAGAGTAGAGATGGCTTGATACCTAGCGGTGGTGCAGCCACCCTTTTCGTGGAAAGCTTAGATTCGGCTCTTCGTAGAGGTGCAACCATTTTGGGAGAAATTGTTGGTTACGGTTTTTCCTCCAATGGCGAGCACATATCGGTTCCTAACGTTGATGGGCCACGTCGTTCGTTACAGATGGCGATAAAGGATGCTGGAGTCGACTGCAAGGATATTGCCTACGTCAATGCTCATGCAACATCAACCCCAATAGGCGATTTCAACGAAGCAAAGGCTATTAGCGAAGTTTTTGGCGAACATAAGCCTTACGTAGCCTCTACCAAATCGATGACCGGACACGAGATGTGGATGGCCGGGGCCAGCGAAATCATCTACTCGACCCTGATGATGCAGAACGGGTTTATTGCGCCGAACATCAACCTTGCCGAAAAGGACGAGGCGTCGGAGGCGCTTAACATCCCAACCCAAACGGTGGATGTAGAGTTTGACACGTTCCTTTCGAACTCGTTCGGATTTGGAGGAACCAACTCGACGCTAATTGTGAAGAAGTATAATAAATAAATAACGATGACAAACGAAGAAATTAAGGAAAAGTTGACCGCTGTGTTGGCCGATGAATTTGAAGTTGATGCTTCTATTATTACTCCAGATGCTCCTTTGATGGAAACGCTTGATCTCGACAGCTTAGACCTAGTGGATGTGGTAGTGCTGATTGAGCAAAACTTTGGCGTAACGCTAAAGGGACCTGATTTTGTGGGCATCAAAACGTTTGAAGATTTTTACAACCTGATCTCGGCAAAGGTTAATGGGGCAAACTAACGGAAAGACATGGAATGGCAAGTCAAGAGGAGGCTCGTTTGGGCACCTCTTTTTTATTCTTGTGATAAAGTATCTGGGAATACGGGCTGCCTATTTTTATCTCTTTTTTGTGGTTCCTTACTTTGTGCCCTTTGCGCCCAAGGCCACTAAGGCTATATGGCGCTACAACCGCTTCATCCTTAAGTACGGTAAACTGAAGGCAGGGTGGATGGTTCTCGTTAGCTACTACCGCTTTGGACAAACAATCATCGACAAGGTGGCCATCCTGAATGGCATGGCCAATCGGTATAAGTTTGACTTTGATAACTACGAGGAGTTTCTTAGTGTGCTAAATTCTGGCGAAGGCGTAACCATAATTGGTGCACACGTAGGTAGCTGGGAGGTGGGTGCGCCATTCTTCGACCACTATGGCCGTAAGATAAACATCGTGATGTACGATGCCGAGTACCAAAAAATAAAGGCTACTATAGAGAAGCATGGAGGCGAGAAAAACTACAAGGTGATTCCGCTAACCGAGGATTCGCTGGAAAGCATTATACGCATTAAGATGGCCGTTAACGCTAAGGAGTATGTGTGCTTTCAGGGCGATAGGTATATGTCGGACAAGAACGTGATTGCCACAAGTTTTATGGGCGCTGATGCCAAGTTTCCGTCAGGACCGTTTCTAGTTGCTTCGCGGTTGAGAGTTCCTGTTGTTTTCTACTTTGCCATGCGCGAGAAGAACTGGAGGTATCGCTTCTACTTTAAGGTGGCTACTCCGGTAACGCGTACGGCTGCACGAAAGCCGGAGACGCAGCTATTTGACCAGTATAAGGCGGAACTGGAGTCCATTGTGTCGAGGTATCCTCAGCAGTGGTATAACTTTTACCAATTTTGGAATTAATGGAGAAAACTATACTGCTTGTTTCTGCCAACCGCCACCGGGTACCCTATCCGGTGTACCCTATTGGGGTTTCTTATCTGCGAGGTTACTTGGAGTCGAATCTTGCGGATTTTCAAGTGGAGGTATTTGATTGTAACCTTCATTCCGACGAAGAACTTGCCCATGAACTTAAAAGGATAAATCCATCGTATGTTGGAGTCTCGTTACGTAATATTGATGGGGCAAACTCGTTGGACCGATCAAGTTTTATAGGAAACTACAAGGAGATAGTTTCTTGTATCAGGGCAAACTCAGCAGCAACAATATTTATTGGTGGGGCAGGATTCTCCATCTATCCTCAAGCGCTTATCGACGAGCTTAAGCCTGATTACGGCATTATTGGAGAGGGAGAGGAGTCGCTATGCCTGCTTATTCAAACTCTTGAGAAGGGAGAAGACCCTTCGGAGATAGAGGGCATTGCCGGCTACGTGGATGGAACCTTTAGGTGTAATCCTCATACAAAATACTTAAAGTCGCTCGATGTTAATTTTGAGCACGATCTTATCGATTTCTACTGGCAGAGCAGCGGAATGCTCAACATTCAAACTAAGCGCGGGTGTCCCTACAGCTGCATCTACTGCTCCTATCCGCTGATTGATGGACGAAAAGTCCGCACGCTCGATACCGATCTGATTATAGATAATATCAAGCGGGTAAAAGAGGAGAAGGGGATCGACTACCTTTTCTTTACAGATTCGGTATTCAACATCAACAACAGCTACAATATCGAGCTGGCCGAGAAGATTATCAAAAGCGGTTTAAAAATACGATGGGGAGCATACTTCGCTCCAAATAACCTTAACGATGAGATGCTGGCGCTGTTTAGGGCATCTGGGCTAACGCACATCGAGTTTGGAACAGAATCGTTTTCGGACAAGCAGCTGGCTAACTACGGGAAACACTTTACTTTTAAGGATGTGTTGGAATCATCGGAACTGTGCCTAAAGCATAACATCTTCTATGCGCACTTTCTGATACTTGGCGGCTACGGCGAAACGCCGGAAACCTTAAAGGAAACGATAGAGAACTCCAAAAAGATACAATACAGCGTCTTTTTCCCCTATATGGGTATGAGAATATATCCTGGAACTAAGCTTCAGTCAATTGCTATAGCGAAAGGAGTTATTTCTCCAAACGATGATCTGCTTGCTCCAACCTACTACCTCGAAGAAGGCTTCGAGGTGGAAGAGGTAAAACGAATGGCTTTGGAAACAGGAAAGACTTGGGTTTTCCCGGACGATCCGCAAAGCGACATGATGGACGTGCTGCGCTACAAGCGTAATAAAAAAGGATTGCTATGGGAGTATTTGAGAAAGCCATAATTGAAGGCGACGAGGTGCTGACGTACATTCCTCAGCGCCCCCCAATTGTGATGGTCGATAAGTTTTTTGGAGTTCAGGAGAACATGTCGGCTAGCGGACTTCTGGTGAAGGAGGATAACATCTTCTGTGAGGATGGCGTGCTTCAGGAGTGCGGTGTAATTGAGCATATCGCTCAGTCGGCAGCCATGCGCATCGGTTACATCCATATCAGCAATGGAACGGAGGTTCCCATTGGCTTCATAGGATCTATAAACAGGCTAACGATAGATCGCTTACCCTGCGTGGGCGATGACCTTTACACAGAAGTAGAGGTGGAAATGGAGGTCTTCGACATCACCCTGCTATCGGCAAAGGTAATGCTCTGTGATAGGGTTATTGCTGAATGCCAAATGAAGGTTGCAACACCAGGTTCAACAAAATAATTTGAAATGGTAAAGAAAGTAAAACGCCAAGCGGCAAGCCTGATAAACCGTACTCCAATTAGGGTGCGATTTAGCGAGGTCGACTCGATGCAGATCGTGTGGCATGGAGAATATGTACGCTACTTCGAGGATGGTCGCGAAGCATTCGGTCGTGAGTACGGCGGATTGGGCTACATGGAGATGTACAACAGTGGCTATGTGGTTCCGCTGGTAAAGATAAATATGGAGTTTAAGTATCCGTTGGTATGCGGCGATACCGCAATTGTGGAAACGCGCTACATCAACTGCGAAGCGGCAAAGATTATCTTTGAGTACACCATTTACAGGGAGTCGGACATGCAGGTTGTTGCCACAGGCGAGAGCACGCAGGTGTTCTTGAATAGGGATAACGTGCTGGAGCTCATTAACCCCGAGTTTTACATTCAGTGGAAGAAGAAATGGGGAGTGGAGTAAGTAACATAGCCTACTTAGGTGCAACCAACGTTATTAGCTCGGTGGGCTTTACCACCGAAGAGTGCTTTAACGCCCTTGAGCACTACGTGTCGGGTATTGTACCTGTTGATGATCCGATCCTTTACGAGCATCCGTTCCTTGCAGCGCAGGTCAATTGGCAGCGCCTAAACGCGATGGCTCAAGCCGCAGGTTTGGATTGCTACTCTAGCACCGAAAGAATGATGATTCTTTCAATTAAAGATGTTTTGAAGCAATCGGGTGTTAGTTTGGCAAGCAAAGATGCTGTAGTGATCTTCTCCTCAACCAAGGGTAATGTCGATCTGCTTAGCCAAAGCGTAGAGGTGCTCGACGAAGGTGCCTACCTTTGGAAGATGGCTCAATGTGTCTCCAACTACTTTAATGCTTTCAATAAGCCGGAGGTAATCTCCAATGCCTGTATATCTGGCGTATCGGCAACCGTTATAGCCTCGCGTCTGGTCCGTGAAGGTGTATATAAAAATATTATAGTTGTAGGTGCTGATATCCTTACCCGCTTTGTAGTAAGCGGATTTTCTGCATTCAAGTCGGTTAGCAGCCGTCCATGTACGCCGTACGATGTCAACCGTGATGGTCTGACGCTGGGTGAAGGTTGTGCGACGATCCTTATTACTTCGGATAAGAGCCTTTCCTGTGGCATTGCTGTCGAAGGTGGTGCCATTACCAACGATGCCAACCATATTTCTGGTCCTTCGCGCACGGGTGATGGTCTGTGCTACGCCATACAGCAGGCAATGGAGGAGAATGATCTGACTACTGAAGATATTAGCTTCATTAACACACATGGAACGGCAACACCTTATAATGACGAGATGGAGTCGAAGGCAATAGCCTTGGCTGGACTATCATCTGTATCAGTGAATAGCCTAAAGCCTTACTTTGGTCATACCCTCGGTGCTTCGGGTGTTATTGAAACGGTGATGTGCGTGGAGATGCTGAAGCACAGGCTGATTATTGGAACTAAGGGATTTGCTGAACTGGGCGTTTCTCAACCTATTATAGTCTCCGGCGAGCATCAGCCTATAAGTAACATGATGCGATGCATAAAAACAGCTTCTGGCTTTGGGGGATGTAATGGTGCCTTGATACTTGCCCTCGAAGAGCATGTAAAAGCAATTCCGACTAAGGAGAAAAAAGATACAGCACAACGTATTGGTAGCTGCCAAATTGCCGATGGTAAGGTGGTAGTAGATGATAATATAGTATTTGAAGGCAGCGGAGACTTTGCGGAGTTTATTCGTGGCGGGTTTAAGTATCTTGAGGCTCCAAATATGAAGTTCTACAAGATGGATAACCTGTGTAAACTGGGCTATCTAGCCGCGGAGTACCTACTCAAGGATAAAAAGTACTCGCCTCTTGAGTTGGGTATTGTACTTGCCAACCGCAGCTCATCGCTCGATACCGATATTAATCACCAGCGCATACTTAACGAGCATTCGGAGGCTGGAGCAAGTCCTGCCGTGTTCGTTTACACCTTGCCCAACGTTGTTCTGGGCGAGATATGCATTCGCCATAAGATACAAGGCGAAAATACGTTCTTTATCAACGAGAATAAATCTGATAGTTTCCTCGAAAGCTACGCACGTATGGTACTCGAAAGGAGCCATTATAGGGCTGTCATCTACGGCTGGTGCGAGCTGTTGGGAAAAGACTATCAGGCAGAGCTAGTAATAATTGAAAAAAAATAGAGATGGAGAAGCTTATAAACGATCTAAAAGTTCAGCTTATTGAAGCGCTTAACCTAGAAGAGATAACTCCCGAAGAAATTGATGCCGAAGCACCTCTTTTTGGAGATGGGCTTGGTCTTGATTCGATTGATGCCCTAGAAATCATCCTTATTCTTGAGAAGCAGTATGGATTACGCATCGAGAATCCTGCCGAAGCAAAACCAATATTCTATTCGGTGCGTACCTTGGCGGAGTACATCGAAAAAAACATGAAGTAATGCAGATTTGTGTTAGCGGCATAGGAGTTGTTTCCTCAATTGGCATTGGGGTAGATGCTAATGTGGCATCGCTTGCATCGCAAAAGGATGGCATGGGCAGCATAACCTTATTTGATTCTACCCTTAATCTTCCTGTTTCGGAGGTTAAGGCATCTAATAGGGAACTGATGCAGATGCTATCGCTACCCGAGCGTAATACCTATTCGAGAACGACTCTGTTAGGTATGCTCGCTGCCAATGAAGCATTAAAGGATGCTGAAATCGATTTGGATAAGCTTAGAGTTGGGCTTGTGTCTGCCACCTCGGTAGGCGGAATGGACTTAACCTACGGCTTTTACGAGGAGTTCAGAAAGGATAATTCAAAAGGAAGTTTAAGAAACGTCGCGTCGCACGATTGTTATGATAGCACGAGTAAAATAGCGGAGTACTGTGGCATAAAGGGCTTCTCAACGACTATCAGCACTGCTTGTTCGTCGGCTGCAAATGCCGTAATGCTGGGGGCCCGACTAATAAAGCATGGCTACCTAGACTGCGTTGTTGTTGGTGGCACCGATGCGCTGTGCAAGTTTACCCTCAACGGCTTTAAATCGTTGATGATTCTCGATAGTCAAAAGTGTCGTCCGTTCGATAATTCGCGTACAGGACTTAATCTTGGAGAAGGCGCAGGATATATTGTGCTTCAGCGTACCGACACCGTTGTCCGTAAGCCATACTGCTTGCTAGGCGGATTTGCTAACGCCAACGATGCTTACCATCAAACGGCATCTTCTGCAGAGGGGAATGGCGCATACCTTGCCATGAGCCAGGCGTTAAGCATGAGCAGACTAAAGTCCAGCGATATTGGCTACATAAATGTTCATGGAACGGGAACTCCCAATAATGATGCTTCGGAAGGTGCAGCCTTACGACGTCTGTTTGGTGACAATGTTCCTGCGTTTAGCTCAACAAAGTCGTATACCGGACACACGCTTGCTGCTGCCGGAGGTATTGAGGCTGTATTTTCGGTGCTTTCAATTGATAGAGGGATGGTTTTCCCAAATCTGAACTTTACAATTCCAATCGAAGGGTTAGGGCTTATTCCTGAGGTATCCTTTAGTGAAGGAAACGATATAAGCGCCGTTATGTCCAACTCGTTTGGCTTTGGAGGAAATAATTCATCACTAATATTTACGAAGAAAGATGGCTCTATACATCAATAGTGCGAGTGCTTACCATGCGGAGTTAGACTTTAAAACGCTGATTCCCGATGCTAACATGCGTCGCCGAATGAGCTACGTTGTAAAGATGGGAGTAGGCACGGCGATGGATTGCATTCGTAAAGTTTCTGTTGATCGTATTGATGCCATTATTACAGCTACTGGATTGGGCTGCCTCGCCGATAGCGAGAAATTCTTGAAGTCGATACAGGATAGCAACGAGCAGCTGCTTAATCCTACGCCTTTCATTCAGTCTACCTTTAATACGATTGGGGGGCAGGTTGCCCTTTTATCGAAAAGCCATTGCTACAACATGACCTATGCCCATCGCTTCTCCAGCTTCGAGAGTGCTCTGTTGGATGCGTTGATGATGGCTGAAGATGGAGAGGCTGAGAATATTCTTGTTGGTACTGCCGATGAGAAAACTCCTACCCAACTGAAGATCATGGAGCGATTAGGTGCTTTCCGTAATGGAAATACGCCAGACGAAGGTTCGTTCTTCTTTATGCTAAGCAGCACCCCTGCAGCCGAATGCCTTGGTGTTCTTGAAGGACTGTACTTAGGTGGACAAAATCTTGATGGAGAGTTCGACATCACAATAAATGCTGATAAATGCTACCATACAGCCTCGGCTGCTGCCATGTTTAGGGGAGTAGAGGAGATTAGATCTGGTGCTAAGCGAGTTTTGGTGGTTAACGACGACTATAAAGTAGCCTTGAAATGTATGTAGCAATTCTAGTTGTTGGCTTTTTGCTTTTAGCGGTGTATGCCTCGGTAAGTATCTCTGCCGGAGTGTACGTTAAGGCTTTTTGTAGAGCAAAAAGTAGCAGCAAGGTTGTAGCGCTCACCTTTGACGATGGTCCTGATCCAGTTTGGACGCCTAAGGTGATAGAGGTCCTTAGAAAGTATGATGTTAAGGCTACATTCTTTTGTATAGGTGAAAAGGTAGATAGGAATTCACAGTTGGTTAAGCAGTTGATAGCCGAAGGACATCTTATTGGCAATCATACATATTACCATACTTCGTTTTTCCCACTTTTGAGTAGGGAGAAGATGGTTGCTGAGCTGCAAAAGTGTGATGAAGCCATAAAGAATGCAATAGGAGAGCAGGTAACTCTGTTTCGTCCTCCATTTGGGGTAACGAACCCTACTATTGCCGCTTCTGTGAGGAAGTTGGGTTATAAGGTTGTTGGCTGGAGCATTAGATCGTTTGATACGGTTAAGTCGGAACGGGAGGTGGTGCTCAGTAGAATTCTTAAAAAAGCGCATGCAGGAGGTGTTATCCTAATGCACGATAACCTAGAAAACAGCGATTGGCTGGTGGAGCAGGTTATTGTCAGTCTGCATAGCCAGGGATATGAGATAAAAAGATTAGACGAACTTTTTGAAATATAGGATAAAATGAAATCCAAATTACTCGCTTTGATGTTGCTGTGCTCAACAGTTGCTTTTGCACAGAACTATGGCAATAAGATCGATCCTTCGCGTGGTTTTAGCGAGCGACTAAAGAGTGCCAGCGATAGAACTCAATCCATCACTTGCGATTTTGAGCAGGTTAAGTTTATGTCTGTCCTGGCAAAAACAAATAAATCGAAGGGAAAATTCTTCTACAAGAAGGCTCAGAAAATATGTCTTGAGTACACCAATCCTCAGGGCAACCTTATTGTCATGAATGGTGTAAAGTTTAAGATTCAGACAAACGGTAAGGCTACTGTTGTTAAGATGAACTCGAACCCAATGATGCGTCAATTGGGCGATATGTTAACGGCTTGTATGACTGGTAATCTAAATTTGTTTGGAAACCAATCTGTATCCGAATACTTCGAAAACCAATCGCACTACACGGTTGTAATTACGCCAACCAATAGAAGAGTAAAGAGCTACCTAAAGCAAATTGTTCTTCGATTTGATAAGGACAACATGACCTTGTCATCAATGAGGATGAACGAAAATGATACCGATTACACACTATACGAGTTCAGCGATAAAAGGCTTAATGCTAACGTTGATGACGATAAATTTAAGATCTAATTTCTTATGCTGCTAAAGAACCGCTTTTATACAGTAGAAAGTACCAACACGGAAGGTAACGCCCACAAGTTTGTGGTGAAGATTGATCCACAGCATCCGATTTTCGATGGGCACTTTCCTCAGCAGCCTGTTGTTCCTGGCGTTTGTACAATACAGATGCTAAAGGAATGTTTTAGCGATTTGCTAGGTAAGAGCATAAGGTATACCTCTATTCCTTCGTGCAAGTTCATATCGTCGATTATTCCTTCGGATGATGCGGTTGAGTTGAGCATTGTGGTGGGAAACGAAAACACCTTTCAAGCGGTAGTTTCTTTTAACGGAGCGGTAATGCTTAAAATGAAGGCTAATTATACAGAGCAATGATTGATTGTATAGATAGGCTGAAAGCCCTTGGCGTTGTAGTGGTAATCCCTACCTATAATAATCATGCTACACTGTTAGACGTAATAGATGGCGTGTCCTGCTACTCCAACGATATCATAGTAGTAAACGATGGTTCTACGGATGGTACTGCCGATATTCTTGCCGCCAAACAGGGCATTACCCTAATATCGTATACCGAGAATAGGGGGAAGGGGCATGCGCTTAAGATTGGCCTTCGGAAAGCCGCTGAGTTAGGTTACCGTTATGCAATCACCATAGATTCTGACGGCCAGCACTATTCTGATGATATTCCTTCATTTATCGATCAAATAGAGAAAACTCCAGATGCTCTTATTGTAGGTGCTCGTAACCTAACGGCTGATAATATGCCGGGGAAAAACACCTTTGCGAATAAGTTCTCAAACTTTTGGTTTAAGGTTGAAACGGGTATTACCCTTCAGGATACTCAATCGGGCTATAGGCTTTATCCTTTGAAGAAAATTGCAACTATGTGGTTCTTTACTCCTCGTTATGAATTTGAACTGGAGGTTATTGTACGTTCTGCTTGGAAGAGAATTCCTGTGATAAACATTCCGGTTAAGGTGTTTTACCCAAGTGAGGAGGAACGAGTTTCCCATTTCCGTCCTCTGCGAGATTTTACCCGCATAAGCATCTTAAATACTTTTTTGGTTACAATTGCCCTGCTTTACTACTATCCGATAAGCTTCTTTAGGGCATTAACCAAGGAAAACATAAAGCGATTCATTCGCGACCATATAACGCACTCGAAGGAGTCGAACCTTAAGATTACGTTTTCCGTAGGGCTCGGTATTTTCTTTGGTATAGTTCCCTTGTGGGGGTGGCAAATGATATCGGCAGGGGTAACGGCACACCTGCTAAGGCTAAACAAGGTCATTGCCGTTGCCGTATCGAATATCAGCATTCCACCGATGATCCCGTTTATTCTTTATGGTAGCATGGCAATGGGAGGTATGGCTCTAAACAAGCCTACGTTACTTCCTTTATCATCAATCAATATAGAATCTATTTCTGGTTGCATGTTTCAGTATGTAGTAGGAAGTATCTTGCTTGCTGTTGTTGCCAGCGTAATCTTTAGCAGCATAACCTTTGTAATGCTCAATTTTTTTAGACGTAACCCACTCTAGCAATGGATACCTTTTTCATTAGGATATATAATTTCTTTTATAATCGTAAGCCACTTCTTTACTCCTTAATGACTGGGAGTATTCTTGTTTTGTCGTTTTTTGCCGTTAAGGTGAATTTCGATGAAGATGTTACAAGTTTTTTCCCCGATGGAAAGGATAACCAGAAGACTGCTTTGGTTTTTAAAAACCTAAAGGTTAAGGATAAAATCATCATTCTATTTTCGGCTGCTGATACAAGTAAGACCGTAGATCCCGATAGGTTCATAGAGGCAAGCGAGGCGTTTGTAGGGAAACTAAAGAAGTCGGCTGCTGCTCCCTTAATTAAGGATGTGGTTACTGAGGTTGATGCATCTGCAATGAATCAGGTAACCGATTTTATTTACGCAAATTTACCTATTTACCTTACCGATAAAGATTATAGCAAGCTAGATTCGTTAACGACTCCCGAAGCTATAAAGCATAAAATGCAAACCAACTACGAGAATCTGATCTCGCCGATGGGAGTTGCACTTAAAGATATTGTGGTAAAGGATCCAATTGGACTGGGGAACTCTGCTTTATCAGGGCTGAAAGTTTTTGGGGAGGCTGCAAACTACACCATGTACGACGGCTATATCTTTTCGGAGGATATGTCGAAGATGCTGGTTCTGATTGATCCTGTAAACGGAACAGGAAGTACCGGTAAGAACGAGGCGTTAATCTCTTCTATTGAAGAGCAGGCAAAGACGGTGATGCAGCAAATGCCAGAGGTAAGCGTGGAGCATTATGGGGGACCAAGTGTTGCGGTTTATAACGCCCGACAGATAAAGAGGGATACGATGATTACCCTAACCATTGCAATCCTGATTATTGTTGTGTTTATCTCGTTGGCATTCCGAAATTGGTGGGCGATGCTGCTTATATCTTTACCAGTACTATTTGGTGGCATATTTGCTCTTGCGCTTATCTACTTTATTAATGGTTCAATATCTTCGATTGCAATAGGAGCAGGTGCTGCTGTATTCGGCATAGCCATGAGTTACTCCATCCACGTTCTTTCGCATCGAGAGCACACAAAGACAATACCGCAGGTTATTGAAGAGTTGGCCTATCCGCTAACTATAGGAAGCTTTACCACTATTGGTGCATTTTTAGGATTACTCTTTACCAACTCGAAACTTTTACGCGACTTCGGTCTATTTGCTGCATTATCGTTGATTGGTACAACAATCTTCTGCCTGGTATTCTTACCTCACATGCTTTCGGAAAAGAAGCGCGAGAGGAAAAGCAAACTTCTGGAATGGATAGAACGAGCCAACAGCTACAGATACGATTCGAACAAGTGGTTGATAGGTTTTATTGTTATCCTTGTTGGAGTTTGCTTCTTTTGGTATAACGATGTTCGCTTTGATAGCGATATGATGCACCTTAACTACGAATCGGATGCGCTTAAAAAGACCGAGCAAAAGATTAACTCGATATACAACGGAACAAGCAAGAAGGTGCTTTTTGTATCTGCTTGTAAAAGCAATGATAGTTTGCTTACCGCATATGCTAACATAAATAAGAAGTTAGCCTTACTTCAATTAGAGGGCAAAATAGAGAAGTCGTTATCAGCCCAACAGTATCTTGTCCCAGTTGAAGTTCAAAAGGAGAGAATCGAAAAGTGGAATAGGTTCTGGACAAAAGAACGTCGTGATAGGGTTTGTGCACTTGTTGATGCGAATGCTGCTGCGCTTCAGTTTGCTCCAGGTTGCTTTATCGGCTTTAAGAATATACTCGATAAAGATTATCATACGATTTCATTTTCTGCAAAAGAACTTGCGGCATCACCCTTATTCAAGGATTGGGCTTCATCTGCCGACTCGTTATCTATGCTTATTACTCAGGTTACTGTAAAGAATAAGTATAAGGATGATGTTTATCGGCAACTGAAATCGGAAAAGGACTTGGTGATTGTTGATCGTTCGTACTTCGCGCAAAAGATGGCCGCTTCGATTAATAGCGACTTTAACCTGATTCTTGTTATCTGCTCCGTCTTAGTTTTCTTAGCGTTGCTGCTTTCTTATGGTCGTCTTGAGTTAGCCATAATGTCATTCATTCCAATGGCAATTAGCTGGATCATTATTCTTGGACTAATGGCGATTTTGGGAATAGAGTTCAATATCGTAAATATCATACTATCTACTTTCGTTTTCGGTATTGGCGATGACTTTAGCATCTTTATAATGGATGGTTTGCTTAACGAGTATAAAACGGGAAAGAAGATGCTTTCCTCCCATAAGACAGCCATTTTCTTTTCTGCCTTTACCACGGTTGTAGGAATGGGGGCATTGGTTTTTGCGGGCCATCCTGCATTGCAATCAATCTCCATGATATCTCTTTTGGGCATGGTTGCTGTAGTACTTATCTCGTACACCGTTCAACCCATTATCTTTCGCATCTTCATTACATTGCAGGTTAAACGAGGAGGACTCCCATATACCATTCTTGGAATCGCCAGATCGTTATTTGCTTATGTCTTTTTTCTTTTTGGATGCTTGATGCTTCAGTTGCAAATGATGATTTCGTGGATTATTCCGGCAAGTACAAAGCGAAAGAAGTACTGGTTTCATGTATCCGTAAGCTTGGCAACTCGTGCTGTTGTAAATGTTATGTTTATGGTGCGAAAGGTGCGAATTAACAAGCATGGTGAAGATTTTAAGACGCCAGCAGTTATAGTTGCCAACCATCAATCGTTTATTGATATTCTTGTGCTTTTAGGGCTTAACCCTAAAACCGTAATGGTAACCAATGGTTGGGTATGGAATTCTCCATTCTTTGGAAGGATTGTTCGCTATGCTGATTTCTACCATACCGCTAATGGATACGAAGCGTTGGCTGATTCGCTTAAGGAGAAGATTGCTGATGGCTATTCGGTAGTTGTTTTTCCAGAGGGAACGCGTTCGGTAGATGGTTCCATTAAACGTTTTCATAAGGGGGCATTTTATCTAGCCGAGACGCTGAAGTTGGATTTGCTTCCCATTGTGCTTTATGGGAACGGCATGGTTATTTCGAAGAAGCAGCCTTTCTTTATTAAGAAGGGAACCATTGTTACCGATATTATGGAGAGAATCCCCTGTGGTGATAGCCAATTCGGTAGCGGATATAAGGAAAACGCAAAAGGCATAGGCAAATTGGTGAGAGCCGAATATAGTAGGCTTTGCGATGAGTTTGGTAAAGCAGATAACCCTTACTTTTTTGAAGCGCTCACGAATAGTTACACATTCAAGGGCCCTGTTCTTGAGTGGTACATGAAGGTTAAGGTAAGGATGGAGAAGCGTTACCGTGTATTCGATGGCTTAATTCCTAACGATGCAACCATAACAGATATTGGCTGTGGATACGGTCCTCTCTGCTTTATGCTTTCTATGTACTCGCCTAAGCGAACAATACTCGGAATCGATTACGATGAAGAGAAGATTGCTGTTGCTAACCACAACTTTCTTAAAACTGATAAACTTACGTTTGTTTGCTCAAATGCCATTGAATATGAACTTCCTCAATCGGATATTTTTATTTTGAATGATGTCCTGCACTATATGGGGATGGATGCTCAAGAAGCGCTTATCAAAAAATGCATATCGCTGCTTAATCCTGGAGGAAAGATTATAATTAGAGATGGTGATGCCTCTAAGCAGGAGAAGCATAAGGTTACAAAACTTACGGAGACGCTGTCGACGGAGGTGTTTAAGTTTAATAAAACAGAGGGAGCGCTTTGCTTTACCTCTTCCGAGCAGATTGAGATCATTACTAAATCAAGCGGATTAGAGATTACTTTAATGGATAATGATGTTCACACATCGAATACCATATACATCCTGCAAAAAATATGAGTAAGTACGACGTTGTAATTGTAGGTAGCGGGCTAGGGGGATTGGTGTGTGCTAACATGCTATCTAAGGAAGGGTATTCTGTTTGTGTCTTAGAGAAGAATTCGATTATTGGTGGCTGTCTTCAATCTTTTAAAAGGAATGGTCATCTTCTTGATACCGGATTTCACTATATCGGGAGCTTAGATTCTGGTCAGATTCTCCATCAGTATTTTAAGTATTTCGGAATCCTAGATAAGATAAAGCTTCGTCGGTTAGATGATGACGCTTTTGATGTTATCAACTACGAAGGGAACGAGTATAAGTATGCAATGGGCTACGATCGGTTTGTGGATACCCTTGCCGAGAAGTTTCCTTCCGAAAGAGCAGGCTTAACGGAGTACGCCAGTAGGATAAAGAATATTTGTGGTCTTATTGGGGTGGAGAACCTGCGCAAGGGGCTTATAACAGGTGGTGGAATGGAGTACTTCTCGCAGTCTGCCTCGCATATGATTGAGGAGACGGTAAAAGACGAGAAGCTACGCAATATTCTTGCCGGGAATGTGACACTTTACGGTGGCGAACGCGATCATTCCATGCTTTACCACCATGCCATGATTAACGGATCGAATATAGAAGGCGCCTATCGCATTGTAGATGGAACCCAAAGCGTTGCCGATGCTTTTGTTGATGTTATTCGTTCGAACGGAGGGAATGTATTTACAAAGAGTGAGGTTACTCGCTTTGTGGTGGAGAATGATAGGGTTTCGGCAGTAGAGGTAGCTGGCGGCGAACGCATAGAGGCCAAGTACTTTATCTCGAATCTGCATCCTGCAATCACCCTAGGCATGGTTGAAAAGACAAAGGCCATCAAGAAAGCCTACCTAACGCGAATGAATTCGATGCCCAACACCTACGGTTTGTTTACCGTTCACCTGATAATGAAGAAGAATTCGTTCCCCTACATCAACCGTAACTACTACCTACATGAGGGCTCTGACGCATGGTATGCCACGGCCCATCCCGAGGATAAACGCGTAAAGTTTGCCTTGGTTTGCAACCAGGCAAACAGCACCAACGAGCGGTATGCCGATGTGGTTACCATCCTTTGTCCGATGTTCTTCGACGAGGTGGCGCAGTGGAGTGGCACAACGGTTGAGCGGAGAGGCGATTTGTATAAAGAGTTTAAGCAAGCTAAGGCAGAAGAGGTGCTAAACTTTGCTGCTCGATACATTCCTAATCTCCGTGAAAACGTAGAGAAGATATACACCGCCACACCGCTTACCTACAGAGACTATACGGCAACGCCCGAAGGATCTGCTTACGGGATTGCAAAGAGCTACAAGAATCCGCTGATTTCGCTTATACCCACAAAGACTAAGATTGACAATCTTTTGCTAACGGGGCAAAACCTAAACGTGCATGGTGCATTGGGCGTTACGCTAACGGCAACGCTAACCTGCTCGGAGCTGCTCGGCAAGGAATATTTAGCAAAAAAGATAGGGGCTGTTTAAATATGAAGAAGGTATTAAAGTTTTTGTTTATCGGATTGCTTGCAATTCTTCTCTTACTGGCTGGATCTATTACGGTACTTTACCTAAGTGCCGACATGGGGACTCCTAGCGTATCGGTAAACCTAAAGAATTATCAGGTTTCGGACTCCAACGGCTTTAGAAGCTGCAATGGCAGCTACCTAAGGCATAGCGAAAGCGGCCTTTGGGAGGCATACATCCACGGAGACTCGTTGAGCCGAGGCGTTGCCATGGGATGTTTGTCGAAGGATCTGTTGGCCTACCAGGAGAAGGTATTTGTCGATCAGATAAAGGAGATCGTTCCCTCCGAGAGCTACCTGAAGTTTCTCCGTTTCTTTACCATTATCTTCAATAGAAACCTAGGCGAGTACATTCCCGATGAATACCGAACCGAGATATACGGAATCTCGCTCTCGTGCACCAATGCCTACAACTTTATTGGAACTCCCTACGAGCGGCAGCTCAACTACCATGCCGCACACGATATTGGTCACACCATGCAGGAGTATATGCTGGTGGGATGCAGCTCTTTTGCTGTATGGAACAAGAAAAGCGAGGATGCTTCGCTACTAGTTGGTCGCAACTTCGACTTTTACGTTGGTGATAGCTTTGCCAAGAACAAGCTAGTTTCGTTCGTAAATCCCGAAAGGGGCTATAAGTTTGCCTCTGTTGGTTGGGCTGGGATGATTGGTGTTCTCTCGGGAATGAATGAGGCTGGGCTTACGGTAACCATTAATGCTGCCAAGGGCGATATCCCTACTTCGGCGGCAATGCCAATCTCGATTCTGGCCAGAGAAATACTTCAGTATGCCTCTACCATAAAGGAGGCGTACGCAATAGCACAGAAGCGCCACACCTTTGTTTCCGAGTCGCTTCTTATTGGTTCGGCCAAGGATGGTAAGGCTGCCATTATCGAGAAAACGCCATCGCAGATAGGGTTATTCGAAAGCAAGAGCGATCGTATAATATGCACCAACCACTATCAATCGGAGACGTTTAGGAACAACCCTAAGAACATCGAGAATATAGCAAACTCCGATAGCCCATACCGATATAGGCGTATGGAAAGGCTTTTGGCGGGAAGCCAACCGCTAAACCCAACCTCGGTGGCTAAAATCCTTAGAGATAGGTTAGGCGTGAACGGAGAGGATATCGGATTGACCAACGAGAAGTCGCTGAACCAGTCCATCTGCCACCATTCCGTTATCTTTAAACCTAAGGAGGGGCTGATGTGGGTTTCAACAACCCCTTGGCAATCGGGAAAGCTGGTGTGCTATAACCTAAAGAAGATATTCGCTAGCCCCGATTTCAGCAGGGAACTAGCCGACGAGAAGCGGAGTATCGCTGCCGACTCGGCCTTTATCCGAAACGACTATGCGAGAGTTGTTGGGTTTAGGGCATTGGCTAAGCAAATCAAAAAATCGATAAGTACCGACAGCCCGTTAAGTGCCGATTCGCTGAAAAAGCTAGTGGAGGTTAACCCGAATATGTACCACACCTACGAGCTGCTTGGAAACTACTACGCCCATTTCGACAATCCCGCAAAGGCTGCCTACTACTGGAGAACGGCTCTTAAAAAAGAGATTCCCCGGGTAAACGAGCGCAAGGCAATTGAGAAAAAGATTAAAGAACTTGGCAAATGAGAAAGGATCAGAACATTCAATTCTTGTCTCCATCGGAGATAAAGGCCTACCAGGAGGCTTGCCTTAAGGAGGAGTTGGCCTACCTTGAGTCCAATTCAAAGTTTTACTCGCGCATGTTTCGCGCGCATAATATAGACATCAGCAAGATAGAGCGCATAGAGGATTTGGCGCATCTGCCAGTGACCACCAAGCGCGACCTACAGCTCCACAACGACGACTTTATCTGCGTGGATAGGAGCGAGATCATCGACTACGTTACCACATCGGGAACGCTTGGCGATCCGGTTACCTTTGCCCTTACCGATGCCGACTTAGACCGGCTGGCCTACAACGAAGCCCTTTCGTTTACCACCGCTGGCTGTTCCAAGAATGATATCATTCAGCTGATGACCACCATCGACCGCAGGTTTATGGCCGGGCTTGCCTACTTTTTGGGTGCTCGCGAGCTCGGATGCGGTATTATCCGCGTCGGAAACGGTATTCCCGAGCTGCAGTGGGATACCATTCAGCGCAATAAGCCTAACTGCTGCATGGTAGTGCCATCTTTCCTTCTTAAATTGATTGATTACGCAGAGGCTAATGGAATCGACTATCTGAATAGTCCATTAAAGAAGGCCATTTGCATTGGCGAATCGCTTCGTAGTAACGACTTCACGCTGAATACGCTTGGGCGAAGGATCAGCGAGCGTTGGCCCACGCTGGAGCTTATATCCACCTACGCATCTACCGAAATGCAGTCGTCGTTTACCGAATGCGGGTGCTGCAATGGAGGACACCATCAACCCGAGCTGATAATCGTTGAGTTCCTCGACGATAATAACCGTCCGGTTAAGGATGGCGAGGCGGGCGAGGTTACCATTACCACGCTTGGGGTTAAGGGAATGCCGCTGCTGAGGTTTAAGACCGGCGATATTTGCTATCATACCACCGCGAAATGCGGTTGTGGCCGTCAGACGATGCGTTTAAGCCCCGTGTTAGGACGAAAGGGGCAGATGATTAAGTATAAGGGCACGACGCTTTACCCATCGGCTTTGTACGATGTGCTTGACAACATCGCCGATGTAAAGAACTACATCGTTGAGGTTTATACCAACACGCTGGGAACCGATGCCATTCTGGTAAAGGTGGGTAGCGAGAACCATTCGGACGAGCTGGTTAAGCATATTAAGGATTCGTTTCGGTCGAAGGTGCGCGTGGCGCCGGATATCGTATTCGAGCCCGTGGAGAGCATCGCTAAAAAACAGCTTCCGAAGATGAGCAGGAAAGCAATAAAATTTGTAGATTTCCGGGATAAAACAGAAAGTTAACATTTAAACTGAAGCAATTATGAAAAAGGTACTATGTGCTGCACTATTGCTATTCTCGTTTGTCTTTGCCTTTGGGCAGAAGGATAAATCGGCAGAAGCCAAGGAGGCCAAGAGCATAACCTTCTACGGCGTTGATTTTTCCCTTTCCAAAGCCTTTGGAGTTGGCGAATCGCCAGCGATGCTTAAGAACGCATTCGACAACATTAACCTGCTTTTTACTACGGAAGCAAAGAAGTACAACATCTACTCCTTCTTTAGCAAGGACGAGGTTGTAAGTAGCTTCGACATGGTGAACAAGCTGAATAGGGGGATTGACGAGTCGGCCCTATATGGCACCAATAAGCAGTTTTCCCTTACCTCCGACGAGATTGCCAAGCATGTTAAGGCGTACAAGACCGAGGGGAACGGCGTTGCCCTTATCTTTATTGGCGAACGCCTGGATAAACTCGATGGGCTAGGTACGTTTCATGTGGTATTCTTCGACAAGAAGACCAAAGCGATTCTTCTTGATCGGGTATCCTCTGCCAAAGCCTTTGGTTTTGGCCTGAGAAACTACTGGGCGAGCTCCATTTATAAGATCATGAAGGAGTGGAGGTACTAATCACCCCAACGGATATAAAGAAACAGCCGGTATCTAAGCGTAGATACCGGCTGTTTCTTTATGGGGCATACTTTGCGCTACTTGCCCGGTTATGGCTGGTAGCTGAAGTTGTAGATATCCTTTACGCCAATGTCGAATCGGCCATCGGTAATGCTGATGGTGTTGCCGTTGGCGCTTCCGCTAAGATCGAAGTAGCCGGAGAGGATCATCTCGGTGTACTTCTTATCTACCAAAACCCGTTGTATGCGCTGGAAGGTGAGCGTCCCCCTTACGCTGGTGAGCTTGGTGGGTATCCCGCCGCTGTTCAGGTATACCTCAAAGTCGGAGGTGTTCAGCTGGTAGATTTGGCCGTTCTGCTTGATCAACTCCTCGGCGGTGGTGGGGCGTATGCTGGTCGACCTGAAGATGAGCGTCACCGGGTCTTCGTTATGGCGGTAGTCGTCGTACATCGATCCGTTAAACTTGAACTCGGTGTAGCTTCCGTTGGCCGCAATGGTTAGCGGGGTGAAGTCGTCGTTGTAAATGAGTACGTCGTCGTTGTAAATGCTAGCGTTGTCGTCGATATGGGCGCCAAAGGTGTTGTATCCCCACTCGGAGTAGGCGGGTAGTCTGCTGTCGTCGGCGTCGGGGATAAAGATGGACTTCTTTAGGTCGGACTCGCGGTGGCATGCGCCAAGGGCTACAGCCAAAGCTAGGAGGTATAGTAGCTTTTTCATCGATGTTACATTATGGGGTAGTAAATACTTAGCTGAGCGCCTATGCCCAATCCGCTAGTTGCCAGGGTCGATGCCTTGGTGCTGATGATGTAGGAGGGAAGGTTAACCTGCATGCTAACGTTGAGCCCGTCGTTGGAGCCCAGCTTAAAGCCCAATCCTGGATTGAAGGTGGCCAGAAACGATGCGGGCGTGCCCAATGCTCGTCCAACCTGCGCCTCGTGAGGATTCATGGTGGCGTTTGCAAAGTCGATGGTGGCCTTATCGGCAACCTTGATGCCGAAATCGAATCCGAGGTTGATAAATAGCCTAAAGAAGCGGGGCTTCATTGTATAGAGGCGTAGATCTAGGGGAATGCCGAGGTAATCGACCTCCTGATCCAGATTTTCTACCTGTGCGTACTCGGTAGTAGAGCCATTCTGGCTGTATAGCACGTAGAACTTGTACTTTGAGTAGTCTAGCCAATCCTCCCGCTTAAGCGTGCTCTTGATTTGGGTGTATCGGAGACCCGTTGAAAGGCCGATGTAGCCGTTGGAGGAGATGAACTCGGTCTTGATGCCGTAGTAGTGGCGGTTGGTGGTGGTTTCGAGTTCGCAGCTGCCATTGGGGGAGAAGAGGGTAACCGATGAGGTGGCGCGAATGGCCTGATTCTCCCTAAAGTCGGTGCAATAGGTGGTGCTCCCCACGTCTACCCCCAGGTTAAACCGCCTCAGCTCCTGCGCTTGGGCGGCGCTCGTAAAGCCAACAGCCAGTAGTGCCATCCATAACAGCCTTTGTCTTTTTGCCATGCTTACTAGGTTTTAATAATGGTTTGTTGGGCGTAAAGGTAGCAAAGTTATGCATCCCCCATAGGCTGGAGCATTTGCAAAAATAAAAACCGGATTCCGTACTTAGGGGAAGTATTGAGGGGAGCTGCAGGTTTTTTTCCAATGTAGAGAGGTCTGTCTGCAATTAAATTAGGGTTCGCTTAAGATTAGGGGGCTTACTCTCAACCCTAAAAGGGCATAGCCGTTAAGCTAAGTGTTGTGTAGTCTTAGTATTTAGAAAGAAACAGATGGATATCAAGCACTAGCGCATGATTGAAACTGTTTATCCTCCCGCTTAGGCGGGAGGTAGGAGGGGAATAACGCCAAGTGGATAGAATATTGATTTAAATGAGCAAACCCAGCCCCTGCCCCCTCCCGTGGAGGGGATTAGCTGCCACGATTATGCATTTAGGTTTTGAGAAAAGCACTCCGCTTGACGGCTATGCATTGGGGGAGTTTAGGGGTAAAGAATCCCATCGTGTTTTTAGCCTTTCTGCTGGCCCCCAATTAGGTGCTATCCTCCATTTACTCCTTATCCCTTGTGCGGAAAACGTATTGAGGATGGCTTACCCTAAGCAGCAGGGGAGATCTGGTGTAGATCTCCCCTGTTCTCTAGTATTACTGCTCGTCAAGGTTTGAGGGTTTATTCGCTTTCTTAGGTTTGGGCTTGCGCGACGTGTTACGCTTGATGTCGCTCTTGCGCTTGCCACCAGTCTTCTGATACTCGTTGCTGTTCTTGCCGTACTTGGCCGCAACTGCTATTAGAACCCTTTCACTAAGATCTTTAGCGTCTTTCTCTAGCGTTGTTACCTCGTTCAGCTTCGAATCTGCGTTGCCGAGTAGGATGTTGTAATCCTCTAGAGTGCCGGTGCAGGTGGTCACTTTCAGCGTAAGCGCGGCAACCGATAGGCCGTCGCCTAGGTCTAGCTTCTCATCGATCGTCTTTAAGCCCGATAGGCGAAGCGCTAGCTTTTCGAACGCTGCTGAAGTTCTCTTTTTCCTTGCCATAAAATACCTCCTTTCCGCTTTAAGGTTAATATTGTTGTTGCTGTTGTTTTCGCTGCCGATGGCTTTTCTAAGGTATTGCGCAGCTAGGCAGCTTACTATTGTCCTGTTCGACGAACAGGATATATCAGTAAACCGAGTGTTTTGTAAAAAGTTTATTTTGTTTATATAATTTTTTACATAATGAGGAGGTAGTGGTAAAAAGTGTGGTGGTTCGGCGTAGGTAAGCTAACGAGTTGGCCATTACAGAGGGAGTATCCCGCATATATAGTGGCAAGCTTGGGATGATGCTTCGAGGAATCGCTTCGCCTACGCCCTGTGGTAACCGCCGTTGGTGCTGGAGGGCTGCAAGCGCTGGCATTAGGGCGTATTGTTGAAGCGAGTATTGTATTCGTTGAAGCAAATGCTGTATTCGTTACGACGTATATCATATTCGTCATGACAAATGCTGTATTTGTTGAAGCAAATGCTGTATTCGTTACAACAAATGTGATATACGTTGAAGCAAATGCTGTATTCGTTACGACGTATATCATATGCGTCATGACAAATGCTGTATTCGTTACAGCAAATATGATATTCGTCGTAACTTCTTCAAAAATGCACGGGGGAGAAAAGAAAGAGGCGCCTGTAGTAGCGCCTCTCGGGTGGTGGTATTCGTTGTAGCAGGCGGCCGCCCCTGTGTGGCGTGCTGCACTGCCGAAAAAGCGTTGCGCCTAGCGCCTATAGCAGCAGCGCGGCATCTTTGGGGTGCAAGCACTGGAGGTGATTCCTGAGCTCGCTGCTGATGCTGCCGCTGGTCGAGCTCGTCTCGGCGCTCAGTTTATGCGAAAGCGTAACTTTGATGTCGAATAGCTGGCGGAGCATTACCAATCCTTTGGCGGTGCAGGCCCCCTTTAGCATGTAGAAGATGATCTCCTTATGCTTTTCCTTCGATTCGGTCATCAGGTTAATCAAGCTGTCGGAGCGCGAGAGCATCTGGATGCCCGAGATGTAGAGCCTAGCGGCCAGCAGGGTGTCTATGCCGATCTCGAATAGCCCCTCGTTGATGGCTTTCTTAAAGGTGTAGCTGGTAATCTCGATAATATCTTGCTGGTGGGCCTCAACCAGCGTGGCAAACGACTCGGTGTGGTGGATGTTGCCCAGCGGCGCAAGCAGGTGGTAGCAGTCGTTGTAGGTCTTGTTGATGGTTTCGCTAAGCATCAGCAGCGTTTCAAAGGGCGATTGGCCCTCGTGTATGGCTGTTCTGATCAGGCCCAGCTTGCAGCGGATATAGTTGTCGATGATGCACTCGCAGAGCTCCTGCTTGCTCTCGAAGTAGTTGTAAATCGTCTTCTTGGTTACGCCGATGGCCGTTGCCAGCTCCTCGATCTTGATCCGCTCGCTCCGGCTTTCGAGCAGGAGGTCGGTGATCTTATTTAGGTAGTATAGCCGTCTCGATTTCATGTCCGATTTTTGTTTATTGTGGTTGTATTACTGCGATTCTATTCGCTATTTGTAGGTGAAATTTGGGCGTAAATCTACCAAATTTAACCGATTTGCCCTTATGCCGAAGGGCTGATTTCAGCAAGCATAGCTCTCTGTGTATTTTACCAAAACGGTAAAAACGAAAGGCTAAGGTTGGCAAAGGATGGCGTGCTGCTGTTGCTATTGCCCATGACGCTTCTGGTAGAAGCCTCCGCATGGGCTACGTCATCCGTGAGCGGTTGCTTAATGGGGCTTGGCTTTTGCCAAGCAGTTTGGTAAAGATGAGTACGGCCCTGCCCCTAAGCTCTAGGAGGCAGAGCCGATACTCAATAATACAAGTAAAATAGAGGTACTGCTGGTGCTTTGTGGCTAGTGCCTATAGCCCATAGCCGTTAAGCTAAGGCTTAATCTCAAGCCTAAATGCATAATCAGGGCTGTTTATCCCCTCCTCGGGAGGGGTAGGGGTGGGTTTGCTTATTCGAATCAACATTGGTTACTTCTCTTAGCGTTCTTAACCCACCCCTGCCCCTCCAAGGAGGGAACAAGTTGCCTTAATCATGAGTTGGCGCTTAATGTACTTCCTTTCAGAAGATCAATTCGCCAATTGTCTCGGCTTGACAGCTAGTGCCTGTAACCCTTGCAGGCTACTGGGCGTCCACCTCTTCCAGCGCTTTTACCTTTTTGCTATTCTCTTCAGCCTTTACCGCCTTCTTGTGGCCGTGCTTCGTAAACTTCTCCTTGTACTTCTCCATGGTCATGTACACCGAAGGAACTAGGATAAGCGTTAGCATCAGCGAGCTGGTCAAACCGCCAATGATTACCCATGCAAGGCCATTTTTGCTCTCGGCACCGGCACCCGATGCGAGGGCAATAGGCGTCATACCAAGGATCATCGAAAGGGTGGTCATCATAATAGGGCGAAGTCTTTCCTTTCCTGCCTCAATCAGGGCATCATGAACAGATGCTCCCTGCTCGCGCTGCTTGTTGGCGAAGTCTACGATAAGGATGGCGTTCTTGGCCACCAACCCGATGAGCATAATCATACCGATGATGGAGAATATGGTCAGGTACTCGCCGGTTAGGGCCAGCGCAAAGAGCGCACCTACAATGGCCGCAGGGATCGAGAACATCACCACGAATGGGTAGAGGTACGAGTTGTAGAGCGCTACCATAATCAGGTAAACGAAGATCAGCGCAGCAAGGATTGCCGTAAACAGGCTGCCGAATGCATCTCCCTGGCGCTCCATTTGCCCCTTGTAGTCGATGGATATCTCGCCCGGATGGATCTTTTCGCTAATGGCCTTCTTGATCTCTTCACCCACCGTTCCCATTGGGCGTCCGTACACCGACGATTTAACAATGATGGAGGGGATACGGTTGTAGCGCTCGAGCTTGTTAGGTCCCAGCGACTGAGATACGTTGGCGAAGCTGCTTACCTCTACTAGCTGACCGCTTTTATTCAAAACGGTGAGCGATCCGATGTCTTCCACGCGGTTTCTGTCGAATTTGTCGAGCCTTACGTTGATATCGTAGTCCTTGTCGCCCTCTGCATACTGCAGATCGGTGTTTCCGGCAAGGGCTAGGTTAAGCACGCTGCCCACCTGCTGAACAGAGAGGTTCATGCGCTCCATCTTCTCGCGGTCGAGCTGGATTTGCATCTCGGGATTACTCCTATCGATGGAGAGTTTTACGTCGTTGGTTCCGGGAACCTGCTTTACCACCTTCATTACGCTATCGGCCAAGGCGTATAGTCGGGTTACGTTGGCGCCGCGCAAAAGAACCTGGATGGGAGCATCGTCGGCGGTACCCATGATGTTGGCCTGGGTGGCGCTTACCTTTAATCCGGGGATGCTTTGGATCTCCTTCTTAACGGTTGCCGCAAATGCGTCAACTGGTGTAGTGCGTTCCTCCTTGGGGACAAGGGTTACGGTAACCTCTGCCTTGTAGGCCGAGCTGCTTCCGCCGCCTAGGTCGGAGCTGGAGAAGCCCACGTTGGAGAATACCTTAGTTACCTCGGGGTGTTTCTTGAGGATGCCCTCCACCTTTTCGACCAGCAGCGAGGTTTGGCGAAGCGAGTTCTGGGGTTCGCCCTCGAGCTTAATCACAAACTCGCCGCGGTCGCCGTCTTTCGAGAATGCTGCCCCAATAAGGCCCATTCCTACCAGCGAAAAGGACAAAATGATAAGCGCTGTTATGGTAGCGTACACCGTTTTGCGGTGGCCCAACGCCCAGCGAAGTACTCGCTCGTAGATATGCACTAATTTGTTGAAGAACTTCTCGAACCAGAGCGCAAAGCGGCCAATTAGCGTGTTGCGGGTTAGCGCTTCTATCTTGCTAAAGCGCGAAGCCAGCAGCGGAGTTACGGTAAACGATACGATTAAGCTCATCAGCGTCGAGAAAACGATTACCAGCGCAAACTCGCGAAGCATATTACCGATCATACCCGAAACCAGCGAGAGGGGAAGGAATACCACCACGTCCACCATGGTAATAGCCACAGCGGTATAGCCAATCTCGTTTCGGCCATCGAGCGCGGCCATGCGCTTATCCTTACCCATTTCGAGGTGACGGTAAATGTTCTCGAGCACAACGATAGAGTCGTCCACCAGAATACCGATTACCAGCGAGAGCGCCATTAAGGTGAGCAGGTTTAGCGAAAAGTCGAAGACGTACATCGCAATGAACACCGAAATGATAGAGCAGGGGATGGAGATTAGCACAATGAACGAGTTGCGTATGCTATGCAGGAAGAAGAACATCACCATGGCCACCAGGATAATGGCAAACATCAGGTCCTCCATTACCGCGTTGGCCGAGTCAAGCGTATAGGTCGAGCTGTCGGAGCCTATGTTGAACTTGATACCCTTATCGGCGTACTGCTTTTCGATCTTTGTCAGCTGCTCCTTAACCTGCTTACAAACATCTACCGTATTGGCGTCGGTTTGCTTAACAATGAGGATACCGATGGATGTTTTGCCGTTGATTCGGCTTGTGGTGGTTTGCTCTGCTATACCATCCACCACGTCGGCTACGTCCGAAAGCTTAACGACGCTGCCCGCTGCGTTGGTGGCAACGGTAATGTTTCTGATCTTATCGAACGAGTTCACCTTACCTAGAAGGCGGACGGTGTACTGCTTCAGATCGCCCTCCACCTTTCCGGTAGGCATCTCAAGGTTGGCAGCCTGAATGGCCTGGTAAACTTGGCTGATGGAAAGCTTATAGGTGTCGAGCTTCTGCTTGTTAACGTTGATCTTAATCTCACGTTCGCTACCTCCAACAAGCGTAATTTGTCCCACGCCGTTTATCTTCGAGAGCTGGGGCTTTATCTCATCGTCGGTGAGCTGGTAAAGCTTGGTTGGCTCCATCTTTCCGGTGACGCCCAACTTCATGATAGGCATCTCGTCGGTTGAGAATTTATTGATGGATGGTGCTTTGGCTTCCGTGGGAAGCTGAGATACCATGGCGTTCACCTTACGTTGAGCGTCCTGCAGCGCACGATTCGGATCGGCGCTCGATTCGAGCTCGATAACCACGCTCGATACGCCTTCCTGCGACGAAGAGTAGAGGTTCTTGATATTCTCCAACGACGAAACGGCATCTTCCACCTTCTTGGTCACGGAGCTTTCCACCTCGTTGGCCGAAGCACCCGGGTAAATGGTGGTGATACTAACTACGGGAATGTTCATTTTGGGGATCAGGTCGTAGTTCAAGAGCGAGTACGAGGTGATACCCAGAATGGCCAATACCGCAAAGGCAACAACTACCAGCGTGGGTCGTTTAATTGCAACTTCAGTTATCGACATGTTTATACGCTTTGTTTAGTTGTTTACTTTAATTGCTTTGCCATCGATAAGGTTAACCTGTCCGGTGGTTACTACCTTTTCGCCTTCGCTCAGACCCGAGGTAACCTCTAGAAATTTGTCGTTGCCGCCGCTAACAACAATGTTGCGCAGTACGGCTTTGCCGTTCTCGGCAACGTACACCTTGGCCTCCTTTACGCTACCCTGCAGCGCCTCGCGAGGAATGGTGAGAACCTTTGCCTTCGATGGCAGGTCGAAATGAACGTTTACGAAGGTGCCTGCTTTAAGGCGGTTCTTGCCGTTATTGGCGATCAGCAGCTCTACCTGATAGTTGTGGGCCTCGTCGCCTTTGGGGCTGATGAAGCTGATCTTACCCGCGAATGTTGCCGTTGGGTACACCTCGGTGGTGATCGATGCCTTGTCGCCCTGCTTCAACAGGTAAACGTTGGCTTCCGAAACGTTGAGCTTTATCTTCATTTGGTTTACGTCTACGATGGTGGCGATGGGGTTTCCTACATTAACGAAGGTCCCACGTTCAACCACCTTCTTGGATATGATACCGCTGATGGGCGATTTAACGGTGGCGTCGGCCAGCTGCTTAGCGGCCAGCTGCTCTTGGACAACGGCGTTGTCGTAGGCGTTCTGCGCATCGTCAACCTGCTGTTCGGTGGCGCTTCCACCTTGGTAGAGGCTCTTGTATCGGGCTAAGTCTTTGGTCAATTTCTTAACGCTCAGCTGCGCGGTCTTTAGTGCCAGCTGCTTTTGCCTGTTGTCGATAAGGGCAATGGTATGTCCTTGGGCAACGCATTGTCCAAGGTCGATGTTTAGCGCGGTGATGGTGCCCTGCGCTTCAGCCGAGATGACGATTTCCTTAGAGGCATCTAGGTATCCAACCAAGTTCAGGTTCTGCTCCAGCTGCATGCTCTTTACCGCAGCAACGTCTACGCTGGTGTAGGATAAGTCGGTACTTACATTTTGCTTGGCGTTAATCTTTTCGTGGTTGCTCTTTAGCCTAAAAACAATTAGCACAACAAGTACTATAGCAACTATAATGGCTACTATTCTTTTCATACAATATCTATTTGAGTTGGTTGTTTATAAAGTTTTCGAGGTTACCCTTCGACTGCTCGTAGTCTATTTTGGCGATATAGAGGCTGAGTAGCTTGTTGAAGTAGTTGTTTTGAGCCTCGCGCAGGGAGGTTTCGGCCTGAACTAGGTCGAGAGTTTTGCTTACCCCTTGCTTACATTCGAGCTGCGTGTTGGCGTACACCCTTTGGGCAAGGTCTAAGTTCTCCTTTTCGTTCTGGATGTTCTCTAGGGCGTTACGGTACTGAATATCGTAGTTCGATATCTGAACGCGGATGTTCTGTTCGGTTAGCTTCAGGTTCTCTTGGCTCTTGGCGATGTTCAGCTTGGCCTGATTGAGGCGCTGGTATCTCTGAAAGCCCGAGAAAATAGGAATCGAGAGCTTAAGCCCAATCGATTGGCTGTTAAACCACTTCTGATCCGACTCGTAAAACTTGAACTCCTGGTTCATGGCGTTGTAGTTGTAGTTGTAGTAGGCCGATAGGGTAGGAAGGTACGAGGCTATGCTCTTCTTCTTATCGAGTTCGGTAAGCGCCATGTTCGTTTTCAGAATCTGGTAGTCGCTTCTTTTCTCTATGGTGCTATCGGTAATGGCATCGGTTGCCATTCTGTCGAAGCTAAATTCGGGAACAACGTCAGGTAGGACGATTGCGCTGTCGAGCGGCATGCCCATCTGGTTCTTCAGGTTGTTTAGCGACTGGCTGTAGCTCAGCTCGGTTTGCTTTAGCGACGACTTGGTGTTGTTAAAGCTTACGCGCAGCTTGTCAACGTCAATTTGCTTGGCCATACCGTTCTTAAGGCGCAGTTCTACCGATTTTAGCGACTCCTCCGAGGCATCGAGTGTTGCCTTTAGCACGTTTAGCTGCTTCTGTATGATTAAAGCCTGATAGAAACCGATGCTGATGTTGTAGGTAACCGATTCTTGCGTCTTCTTTTGGTTCTGCTCCGAGAGCAGCTTGTTTGTCTTTACCGTCTTAAGCGATACAAAGAACTGCGGATCGAAGATGCTCTGCGTAACTTGGACGCCTGCTGCAATGCTATACTTCGTTCCAAACGATACGGCCTTGTAGGTTCCTGGCGTTCCGCCAAACATTTCGGCCGGTAGCAGCTGCTTGCTTAGCTTAAGGTTATCGTCCAACGAGCCCGATGCGTTTACCTGTGGCAGGTAGGTGCCCATTTGCTCGTAAACCTTGCGTTGCGAAACCTCCAGCTCGTATCCCGAGATCTTTAGGTTGCGGTTGTTCGTGCTGGCGTAATTTAGGCACTCCTTAAGCGTTGTTGCCTTTTGGGCAATTGCCGACGATCCGAAGAGTATCGACAAAAGAAGTGCAATCCCAGCTGTTGACTTGGATTTACTCATGTATTGTTGGGTTGATTATTTAAAAGGTTGCAGTGTCTACTGTTGATGTAGTCAACTATTAGGATAAAATTTTTTTAAGACATCTTTTCGGCGTTGCTTTTAATCTTTTCGGCAACTGTAAAAAAGGTATCGATATCCGTTTGGCTAATTCCTTCAAGTAGTTTTTCGTTTAGCGCAGTACTAATCTCGGTGACTTTGGTAAGTGTGCTTTTCCCGTGCTGTGTTACTACTAGTACGTTCTTACGTCTATCCTGTGGATCGCTAGTTCTAACTACAAGCCGCTTCTTTTCCAACGAATCGATCAAGCGAAGTATGGCAGACTTATCCTTACCCATAAACTCGGCCATGTCTTGTTGAGCAACCTCCTCCTTATTTTCGGAAATAGCGTGCAGCAGTCCCAGCTGCTCCAAGGTTATATTGATTTCCTCTTCAGATAACTTGCGTTTTAGAACCTTTGCGATCTTTCCCATCATCCGTCCTACTACGTGGCCGATGGGTAATCCTTTTTCCTTCATGTTTTCCTTTTGTTTTACGTTGCAAAAGTATATCAACAGTTGACATGTGCAACTATCTCGGTTGTCAATTAATATACGATAGCTATTTATTGGCTTATGCACCCTCCGAGTACGTACAAATCTTGAAAGATGTTCCATTTCGGGCTGTGCAAATACTTCTACTATGAGGGCTTTTCTTTACTGTTTGTGGCAAAAACTCGTTTCCCCAGCCGTTGACGATCTTCTATAGATGCTACCTTTACCCGCAGTAAAACATCTTAACACTATGCTATGAAAAGAACTGTAATGCTACTAATTCTGCTATTAGTTGGCGCCACTTTCGGCTATTCGCAAACGGCTTGGGTGCGAATCAACCAGGCTGGATACCTTCCACAAACGCCTAAGGTGGCGGTCTTTCTCTCCTCCGAACCTATCGCGCTAAAGTCATTTACCGTGCGAGAGGCAAAAACGGATAAGGTTGTCTTTAAAGGAAAGCCTGCTGAGCGCAATGCTCAACTTTGGGGAATGAAATCGGCATACCGACTGCCTTTTTCCTCATTTGACAAGGTGGGTGCCTACTATGTAGAGGCAAATGGAACGCGCTCGCTCAACTTTACAATTGGAAACAACGTCTATAAAGGTGCCGCAGATTATGTGCTGAATTACATGAGGCAGCAACGCTGTGGCTACAACCCTTATCTCGATACGTTATGCCATCAGCACGATGGCTTCATTGTAGATCACCCTACGCGAACTGGAGAGCACATTGATGTAACCGGAGGTTGGCACGATGCAGCCGATTATCTGCAATACGTAACCACTTCGGCAAATGCGGTGTACCAAATGCTTTTTGCCTACACCAAGAACCCTCATGCCTTCAAGGATGAGTATAATGCTTTAGGAAAAAAAGGTAAAAATGGGATCCCGGATATACTAGATGAGGCACGATGGGGCTTAGATTGGCTGGTTCGAATGAATCCAGACTCCTCGGTGATGTTTAACCAGATTGCAGACGACCGCGATCATGCCAATTTCCGATCTCCTAGCCACGATAAGGTTGATTATGGTTGGGGACCAGGCTTAGGGCGCCCCGTTTACTACGTAACGGGAAAGGTTCAGGGATTAAGGAAGTACAAGAATAGAACAACTGGCGTTGCTTCAACGGCAGGGAAGTTCGCTTCGGCCTTTGCTTTAGGATCAAAGGTATTTGCCAGCATCGATCCCGTGTTTGCGAAAACCATTGCTAAGAAATCGGAAGAGGCCTATGCCTACGGCGAGGCCAATCCGGGTGTTTGCCAAACGGCCTGCACCGTATCGCCCTACTTTTACGAGGAGGGCAACTACGTTGACGATATGGAGCTGGCCGCAGCATCTATAAACCAACTGAATGGAAATAGTAGCTACCTCGAAAAAGCGGATACTTGGGGCAAGCAGGAGCCCGTTACGCCTTGGATGGAAACAGGGAAGGCCCGTCACTACGAGTGGTACCCCTTTGTTAACCTAGGTCACTACCTTATGGCAACTTCTTCCAGCAGCGACATTAAAAAGAGGTACATCGAGTATATGCGCCAGGGGCTAGAGGATATTCTTAAGAGGGCAGGCGATGATCCCTTTATGAATGGTGTTCCCTACCTTTGGTGTTCCAACAACTTTGTGTTCGGTGCGCTTACGCAGGCTCGCCTTTACAACGAGCTAACTGGCGATACCCGATTCTTAGAAATGGAGGCGGCTCTTCGCGACTGGGAGTTTGGCTGTAATCCGTGGGGAACTTCGATGATTTGCGGCTATCCTAACGGTGCAGATACCCCTTTGCTTCCACATTCGGCATATACCAATGAGTGGGGAGACCCAACCTGGGGCGGTTTGGTGGATGGCCCTGTTTACCAAAGCATCTTTAAAAGCTTGCGCGGGGTAATGCTGAAGAATCCAGACGTTTATTGGCCCTTCCAAAATGGACCAGCTGTGTACCACGATGCCATTCACGATTACTCATCCAACGAGCCTACCATGGATGGTACTGCCTCTACAACGTTCTACCTGTCGTCGCTTGAGCGACCCGATGCCGCGTTGGCAACGAACAATTGCGTTGTAGATGAGCAGGGCGGTGTTGTTCGGATGGATGTAAGGCAGAAGAAAATTTACCTGGTGTTTACTGCCGACTCGCTTTTCGAAGGTATGGAGCACGTTATGAAGACGCTTAAGGCGAATGGCGTTCCTGGGAACTTCTTCTTTACGGGGAATTGCCTTCGCATGAATGGTGCTACCGCTCGTCAGCTTGTTAAAGCTGGCTACTACGTAGGTCCACACTCCGATAGGCATATTCTTTACGCCAGCTGGGAAAATAGAAACAAGACCTTGGTAACGCCCGATAGCCTTGACGCTGATATCAGAAACAACCTGATGGAGCTGAAGAAGGTGGGGGGTAACCTTAAGACGCTTAGCTGGTACATTCCTCCCTACGAGCACTACAACAAGGACGTTGTGGCACGAAGCAGGGCTGCGGGGCTGAATATTGTTACTCTTTCGCCCAAAACGTACACCAATGCCGACTATACCACCCCTTCGATGAAGAGCTACCGCTCGTCGGAGCAGATTATGAAGCTGCTGTTCGATTCGGAGAAGAACGATGCCAATGGGCTTAACGGCGCCATTCTGCTGATACACCCGGGTACGCAGAGCGAGCGTACCGATAAGCTATACCTCCGCCTGGATGAGCTTGTAAAAAGCCTAAAGCAAAAGGGATACAGCTTCGGATCGTTTAAGGACGTTGCTCAGGCGCAGTAGTGCGCTGTTCATATCAACGGTAATAATAAAGAAGGGCAGCCTATGCGGGTTGCCCTTTTTTATTGTGGCGGGTGATCTTGTATTGCTTATCCGCCCATAGTATTTGTGATAGCCATTCTTATTCAATCGTACCAGAAATTGCCTGCAAAGCGTTGCCATTGCTTGCTACTTACGGTGGCCTGCGGCTAGATCATCCCAATCGCACTTAAAAAATCCTTTATCCCGGTAAAGCACATCTGTACTCCAATGGTTGCAATGATGAGCCCGAGGATTCGGATAAGCGGCGACATTAGGTTGAAGCGGTTGAGTATGCCTCCAAGGTGTTTCGCATGCAGCATGATAAACGTGTTGGTGGCTATTACGGCAAGAATGGCGAGAATGGTGACAATTGTGCCGTCTTGATTAGGAAGGGTAACTGCTGCAGTAATGGTTCCAGGGCCTGCAATCATCGGCATGGCAATAGGTACTGCCGATACGTCGTTTAGGCGCGTTTGCGGATCGATCTTTATTAGAATGCCCTCCTGTAGCGCAAGAAAACCGTTGTAGAGCAGCACAAATCCGCAGGTTATGCGAAAGGCGTAGAGGTTTATGTTGAAGACGTAGGTGAAAATAGCGTTGCCCAGCGCCAAAAAAAGCAGTAGGATAATTGCTGCCACAAGGTTAGACTTCAGGGCGACGTACCGGCGGTCGCGGTCGCTCAGCTGCGAATCGAGCGAAAGCATGACAAAGATTTTCTGTACCGGGTTAACCAGCGCAAGCATGGTGACGAATACAGAAAAGAACTGCTCTGTTCGGATATCAAATAGGCTTTCCATATTGCATGGTGGGTTTGGTTGTTTGGCGGTTTGCAGGATGCTAAACCTCCCGTAAAGCTAGCAAATATTGGCTGCCGATGAATGCTCCTGCGTTTTGTTTTTAGCCGATATCACCGAAAGAGAATTTGGAGTTCGCACGTTTTCATTCTCCGACGCAGGGTAAATGCTTCTGCCAACAGCTATTTATTGCAATAAGCTGTAGACGATTGTCGGCTTTGCGAGGAGAGGCATTAACCTTTTTGAATAGTAGTTTGTTTCTAAAAGTGGAGCAGCTGTTGTAACTTGCTCCAAGGTGAATGGGGAGGGTAAGCCCTGCTTACCTTAGGCGTTTTTGAATTGTAAGTTGTTTGGGGATACCCTGCAAAGGTTGTCCTTTTTAAATCGTTAGCATCCAGCTTCGTTCGATTGTTGGTTAGGGGTAGAATAGCAGAATTCGGCATTTGAGTACTCACTTTTATATTGAAGCTATGAGCATGTTCTGTAACCAATGTCAGGAGACAGCTAAGAATACGGGCTGTACAATAAATGGTGTTTGTGGAAAGAAGGAGAACACCGCAAATATTCAGGATCTACTCGTTTTTGCCTGTCAGGGGCTTGCTTATGTAGCGATTGAAGCTCGGAAAAAGGGGCTTGATACCAGTGTGGAGAGCAAGCATATCACCAATTGCCTGTTTATGACCATCACCAACGCTAATTTTGATGATGAGGCGCTTACTCAAGCTATCAATGAAACTATTTTGCTTAGGGATAACCTTAAGGGGCGGGTGAGTATCACCGAAAAGCACGACTCGGTTTCGTGGATTGGCAAAACCGCCGAGGATTTCACCAAAAAGGCGAAGGCGGTTAGCACCCTTACCTACGATAGCGACGAGGATATCCGCGCGCTGAAGCAGTATGCGCTATTTGGCATTAAGGGTATTGCCGCTTACGCCGAGCATGCCTTTAATCTTGGCTTCGAGGAAGCCAATATTTACGCCTTTATGGAGGAAACGCTGGTGATGCTAACCAAGCCAATCAGCAAAAACGACATCTTGGAATGGATTATGCGGACGGGCGAGCATGGGGTTAAGGTGATGGCGCTGCTCGACAAGGCCAATACATCAACTTTCGGAAATCCTGAAATCACCAAGGTTAATATTGGGGTGGGGAAGAACCCGGGGATACTGGTGAGCGGGCACGACTTGAAGGATTTGGAGCAGCTGCTGATTCAAACCGAAGGAACGGGCGTGGATGTGTACACGCATTCGGAGATGCTGCCCTCGCATGCCTACCCTTTCTTTAAGAAGTACAAGCATCTGGTGGGCAACTACGGCAATGCCTGGCATCGGCAGCTCGACGAGTTCGAAACGTTCAACGGTCCCATTCTCTTTACCACCAACTGCCTAGTGCCGCCACGCAAGACATCGACGTATAACAACCGGGTGTTTACCACGGGAGCCACCGGAATGCCCGAGTGGCGGTACATCGACCGAAAGCAGGCGAATGGGCATAAGGATTTCTCGGAGATCATCGAATTGGCAAAGACGTGCGCGCCTCCTACCGAGATTGAAAAGGGGGAGATCACCATTGGCTTTGCGCATGACCAGGTTTTGGCGCTTGCCGATAAGCTGCTGGAGGCAATTGGCTCGGGCGCCATCAAAAAGCTGGTGGTGATGTCGGGTTGCGACGCGCGGCAGAAGAGCCGCGAGTACTTCACCGAGTTTGCCAGCAAGCTGCCGAAGGATACCGTAATCCTCACCTCGGGATGCGCCAAGTACCGCTACAACAAGCTGGAGCTGGGAAGCATCGACGGCATCCCACGGGTGCTCGATGCCGGGCAGTGCAACGACTCGTACTCCTGGGCGTTTGTGGCGCTTAAGCTCAAGGAGGTTTTAAAGCTCGACGATATCAACCAGCTACCCATCGTATTCAACGTGGCGTGGTACGAGCAAAAGGCCATTATCGTACACCTTGCGCTGCTCTACCTCGGGTTCAAAAACACCCATATCGGGCCAACGCTACCCGGATTTATGACGCCGAACGTGCTGAAGATCGTTCAAGAGGTGTTTGGCGTGCAAACGATTACCACCGTCGAGGAGGATATGAAGATTTTTGAACTAGCCTAAAGGATTATGGAGATGGATGAAAACGATGTTCTTATTTGCAACTGCAACGAGATATATAGGAGCGAGATTGTAAAGGCCATCAAGGAGAAGGGGCTGAAAACGGTGGAGGAGGTCGGCGAGGAAACCACGGCTGGAACCACCTGTGGGCAGTGCCAGGACGATATTCAGGATATCCTTGACGAGCTGAATAAACCTTAGCAGCTAGTATTTCCATATATAGCTCGGGGTAGCTGCGCTGACGGTGCGCTGCCCCGGCTATCCTTTGCTTTTGGGGATATTCTGCCGGTATGCGCGCGCCTGGATATCCTTATGACCTGATGCGGGCATTGCGTGCGAATGGGCAAACGAGCTTAAAATCGAAGTAAGGCAGTAGGGAAATGAAAACGGCAAGCCAAATACTCCTACACGAGCACAATGCAATACTGGTTGCATTAGGGGTAATCGAAAAAATGTGCAAGCACGCCAAAAACCATCATGGCGTAGACCCAAAGGACATCATCGACATCGTCGATTTTTTGGATGTGTACGTCAACGAATGCCACCACACCAAGGAGGAGGTCTTCTTCTTTCCCGCCCTCGTGAAGGTGGGCGTTAGGAATCAGGATGGGCTTATTGGGAGTATGATTGCCGAGCACCGGCTGGAGCGCGAGCTGATCGTCCGCATAAGAGGCTCCATCGTAAATGACGTTGTGGACAAGGAGGAGTTTGTTGGTGCGGCTTCCGCCTACATCGAGCTCATCCGAACGCATATCGTAAAGGAGAACTCGGTGCTCTTCCAGATCAGCGATATCAAATTTACCGAGGCAACTCATCGCCGACTGGTGAATGAATTCGAAAGCATCGAAAAGAATAGGCTCGGCGTGGGCGTCACCGAGAATGCCATTGCCATGCTGAAGGAAATCAAGAAGAAGTACTAGTTTACCACCCTCGCTCTTTAGCGATGCACCCGCTGCCGATGGGGTGTAGAACCCGTATGGCATAGCGCAGCGCTCTTTTTATCGGTCGTAACGCTCCTACAGTCGATTGAAATGCCCTTTTACCCCGTTGTGCCATTCTTTTGTGCTGTTGAAGCAAACTTTTACTCGATTGAAGCTTGCTTTTGGCGTGTTGTAACGCTCTTTTTATGGAGCGTAACGCACTTATGCCCGTTTGTAGCGCACTTTTAATCAAGCGGAGCGTTCTTTAATGGCGTTGTAGTGCTCTTTTGGGGCAGCGCAGCGCCTTTTCGATTTAGGGTAGGGGGATGGCAGTAAGGTTAAGTGGTAGATTGAAGAAATGATCCTTGCAAGGTGGGCTTGGAATCTTTCGTTTAAAATACAAACTCTGAATTTAGCAGAGGCTAGGACATTGTATGGAGAAATTCATCTTCTTTTCTGTTCTTTTTGTAGGGCAAAAAGAACCAAAAACCCTTGACACGAATTAACTCGCTCGGTCGCAGTTGAATGTCGGTATTTCAAGTACTTGTTTCCAGTCTTTTCATCGCTGTTGCGCTAATTGGCAATGTAGTAGCTCCACTCGCTCTAACAGAATTCGTGCCAGTCTGGTATGGCTACGCCATAGTGTTTACGGGGGGATGTTATCCTGCATTAATTACGTCTGTCAGCCGTTAGTTAGTTATTCATCCAATAATAGTATTTCTAAAGTTGTAAAAGCAATATTCTTGCAAGGTGGGCTTGGTACCGCAATAGCTCTTTGTTTGGAGGTTCTGTAAACAGGGAAATGCATTTGAAAATCACAAAACGCAGAGGTGCAGAGACTTATGGCGTGCCTATTTACGACTCACCCCTAAATCCCCTCTCTTAGCCGATAGGTTGGTTTACCAATAAAAGAACGTTGCTGCTTCTACCTCTTCTAATTAGGCGAAGCCTGCTCGGCTAAAAGAGGGGACTTCCTGCTCTCCGATTATGCAGTAGCTTATATCCGTGCCGCAGCCCCCTCTTTGCGAATGGCAAGTAGGCGCTTACGGTATGGGCAGGCTTTCTAATGCCATTCGGAGAGAGGGGGATTGGGGGTGAGTCGAATTTGCGAAGCGGTTAGCACCTTTTTTGTTGCTTACCTATGCTAGGCTTGAAGGCTATTGGGTAGAGGCTTCGGACGAATGAGAACTGTAAGTTGCCGCTTATCACATTGCACGCATGTTGAATATACCGTGTGTTAAAGGTTGGCATTTTTTATTTTTTCAATTAGACATCTCATATTCTTTCTGTTTCTACCAACTGACACAACTGAAGCTCTTTTGTCAGGGTCACAAATACTATTAATCATCACTTTATCATTGTCTATTATTATAGTGATTTGCTCACCCCAACTACCTGTATACCATTTTGGGTATGTCTTAAATACTTTGTAATATTTTGTATTTATAAATGGTATCCATTCAAGTTCATTTGCAGTTGTCTTGATTAATATTTGAATCAAATCAATAGATAAACTTGTTTGTATTTGTTTGAAATTTAGTCTTTTATGTTGAATAAAGAAAAAAACTACGGCTAAAATTATGAAAGGAATCTGTACGAGGAACATTTCCTTAAAAGTTCTTTCTCCTGTGTATTCTCCAGTAAGAAAATGCTTTAACCAGAAAAACGAAAGGAAAAGAAGTGGCTGCAAAAGAAAAATAACAATTAAGTAATGAGTCAATAAGTCCAACCACGAAAGCTTAATTCTTCCCGTCGTTTTCATTATTTCTACCCATTCTTTCTTCATAAATAGTAAGTTTATCTTGTTGCACTCTGTTGAGTTTGCCGTTAACGATGAGAATATGCAAAGTAGGCGATTGCGGGGTTTAAACCTATCAAACTGTTGCGATTTTTAAGCGGGTTACAACCTTTGAATTTACTGCTATTACGCCTATTTTGTATATACATTGTTATGGGTTTGTTGTTTCCCAATTATCATTATTGTTTATTAGTTCTATTAATAGGCTTTGTAAAATTTCATTAATCCATTTAAGCTCAGTTATGATGCTATTACTAGCAAATCTAAATGTTAAATCGTGCTTTTCAGCATGAAACATTTTATTTCTCACAAAATAGCCATACTTAATACATGCGAAAATAATTATCTCAATCTTAGTTTCTCTTCTTGGCGTTTTTACGTTTTGCTCAAGATGTTTTTTTGCAATTTTATAAAAAACACAACTGTCAGTCGAATTTTTATTCTCGCTAAAAATATTTCTTAATGAGTCAAATTTATTAATCTTAGATTCTATTCTATCCATAGCCAAAATGGAGCATAGGAAGTCTTTTTGATAATCAATATTTTCAAGTAATAATTGTGAGATGAAACTATCTGAATAACGATAAATAAGAGCTAGAAATGCTACAACTTTACTTGGAGAATCATAATCATTTTGAATTAATTCGGATACGCGTAAATGTTTCCGTAATTGCTCGATAGACAAATCTTTCACCAAATCAACAGTATTCTCAAAAGATTCTCTGTTATTCAATATGTAGTTTCTTAAAACACGGTGACATTCATTTTCATTTTCACCATTTCCAATATACCTATAAATAGAATTAAAAGACTTCCATAGTCTTTCAAATTTAGTACTAGGTTCTGTTTCAACTAGCGCTTTTAATAAGAAGGTTAAACCATATTTTAAAGTTTCAGATTTATCATCTTTCTTAAATATATTTTTTATCTGACTGATATTTAGTTGTACACCTTGAAAACTATTGTTAAGTATTTGGTCAAGCCTTAAGTTTTTACTAGGTAATTTAAGAACGACCTCTTTGTTTGTTGAGTTTAATCGTATTATTTCTAGAGTTTTAATTTCAACAAAATAAACAGATTGTGCGTAATAATAAATTAGCGATTTAATTATTTGACTATGGATACTATTACTTTCCTCGAAAACAATGTTATTCAAGTTGATTTTTGACTGGCGAAAACAATTTATTATAAGTTTATCTTTTGTAATAATAAGTTCGTCACTACCTCCCTGTTTATTTACATATTCTAAATCAATTCTTTCTTGTGTAATTGATTCGTTAGTTTTTTGAAATAGAATCTGTACAGAATAGTTATGATTAATCTTCCTTTTTGCGATAGTCTTTAAGGAATTCTCAATAAACGAATCAAAACTGGTCTTTTTCTCAAACTGGTAAACATCGTAAACTTCAGGATAAGTTTGTTTAAATTTCACTTTGAAATCTATCAGTGAATAAGAATCGCCATCAAAAGAGTTGTGCAGAACTAATAGTTTTTCGTTTATTGTTTTAATTGGCTTTCCTTTACGTCTCCTCTTTTTTGGTAACTTTACGTCTTCTCCAAAATTTTGTAATGCTCTAAAAGCTTCCTCCTTGCAAGGAAATATTCTATCATTTTTCATCAAACCATACAAAATACGTAAGGATTTCTTGCATCTGAATTTAGATAGTTGTTTAATTGCTTCTAATCTGCATTTATAGTCAGATAAATCCTGAGATAATTTCAGAAGTTCATCAATGTTTTCTGGTTCAATATTTTGGAAAGGATATTTAGACATTTAATTTGGCATTATATTTCGGTACTGTTCTTTTCAATAACCGCTAACTCGTTTATATATGCAATGAAGCTGCCTAATATATCCCTATAAGGGTGTATATATGCAGCTCTAGCTGCTTCTTACTGCTAATCACAAGCCAGCAACCCGAACAGGGTGCTTTACCACAACCATGTTTACCTTAGGGCTTATGATTATAAATAGGAAAGCAATTTAGCGATTATCTGCTGCTGTTATGCAGAAGGGACAAGATTATTTTAGCTTAGCCAGTATAAAGCCAAGCCTTACTGCTACTATTAGGCTTTTGTATTTAAGTATTAAGGCTTTACTTTACGGCTATGGGCTATCGCCTCAGCCGAATCTATTCTGCAGGCTATGCCTACAATGATAAAACCGATGAATGCTGAAGTCTTCGCCTAACGCAGGCTTGCGGTTTGTAGGTGAAAAGCATTTAGAATTGTATATATAAGCGAGTTGGCAATATATGTAAAGGTGAGTCGTCCTGAAATAAGTTGACCATTTTTGCATGAAAAAGGAATCTGCATAAAATGCCATAGGCTTTTAAATTAAGGCAAACCTATTTTTAAATTTTTTGACTTCAATTCTGGAAACCATCTCACCTATTTTTAGAATTTCTTCAGATTTATAAAACTCGAAAGAACCATAAGAATTCATTGGAATGCTAATTAATATGTCTGGTTGATAGTTGTTTAGCATTAAGGCGGACATTTGCTGAATCATTATACTAGATGACTGTGTTAGCAATGAATAGTAATTAAATTGTGTGTTTGTTGATTTTTTTAATTTAGAGCTATCGTCATTTTTAGATGAAGACTTTTTTATTGATATAGGACCACTTACGTCAACAACTATTAGTAAATCATCTTTACACCTTTTTACCCGATTAACAAGAAGAGGATTTGATACAGCTCCATCAATTAAAACCATATCATTTAGCTGATTTGGAGTAAAAAATCCAGGAATTGAAATTGAAGAACGAATAGCATCAAAGAGGCTATTTTTCTCAAATACAATTTCGTTTCTACTTTCGATATCCGTAGCAATAGCTTTATAAGAAATAGGCAAGTCCTCAATATTTATATCCGGTGTTATCTTTTTTAATTCGTTAATAATTTTGTTTCCTTTAACTAGGCCATTCTTGCTCAATGTAAAATCAGCAAGATTAATCATTGCTTTTTTATCAATTTTGCATATCCAGCTCTTAAAAACCTCTAAGTTCCCCGAAGCGTACATGCCTCCAACCAAAGCCCCCATCGAAGAGCCTGCAATTGATTTTATTTCAAAGCCTTGCCTTTCTAGCTCTTCGATCACTCCAATGTGAGCAATGCCTCTTGCGCCACCACTGGATAGTACTAATGATACTGCTTGTTTCATCTTTGTTCTAATGAGAAATTTTCGGGATATTTAGCCGCTACATCCTTATACATCATATTTACTTGATCCATTACGGTATCTACACTTTCAAAATTGTTTATAACACCTTTTACGCCAATTTCTTTCTTCTGATAGTCGAGATACCCGACGACAATTGGCACCTTTGCTTTTAATGCCATATAGCAAAAGCCTTTATTCCATTTGTCGGTTCTGGCTAAGTGCCCTTCGGGTGACATAATTATATGCAGAGATTCTTTTTCCTCAAGCATTTTTGCAACCAAATAAATTGCATTTTCGCCCTTTACTCCTCGTACAGGAATGGATCCGTACCATTTCATTAGAATATTCAATGGGAAAAAGAACAGCTCCTTTTTCGATAAAAATTTATGGTTGACACCAGCTTCATTGATGAATAATTTGCCATAAACTGAGTCATAGTAGGATGTATGCGGGGCAAAAATGACAATACTCTTTTCAATATTGGGGTATTCGCCTTTGATATTCCATCCTAGAATCTTTGTAAGGATCAGACCAGATACTGTTGTCATACTTTATTATTGAAGTGAGTTAGATATACATTTGACCAATATTGTTTTTTGGTCAGTATAGGGGCAAAAAAAATTGACCATTTTGTTTTTTTAGCCCCTTTTATTGAGACGTTTTTAGGCTATTAACTACCATTGACGAAAGTTCCTCGATAGTATCTTCATATACGGGATACAAATTTTGAATAAACAAAGGAATTTCGATGCTGCTTACTATCATCATTATAACGTCAACCGTAGAGTTTAAATCTTTAAAATTGAAATAGCCCTCTTGTTTGCCTTTAGTGAGTATTATGGTAAGATTTGAGCGGTTGAAATCGTCAAAATCGGTCCTAACATCATTGACAAAATGATACTTCTCGAAGAAATCTGCTTTTAACGTTTCGTGATAATTTAATGCTCTATGTAGGAGCTTCAACCGGATTAGAATGTATTCTTTTAGAATTATCAAGGAGTCATCCTCCTTTTCAACAACCTGACTTAGCTTGCTTTTTACGGTGCTTAACTCCTGTTTCAGTACTTCGTTGAAAAGTTCTTCCTTACTCTTAAAGTAGTAGTAAAGAACCCCTTTTGCCTTGTGAATGTGCTTTGCAATTTCATCCATTGTAGTTTTTGCAAAACCAAATTTTGAAAAGAAGCTGGTGGCAGAATCTACAATTAACTTCTCAACATTCCTTTCTGACATAACTGACCAATATTGTTTATCGGTCAAAAATAATAAAAAACAGTCTCATCTTTGTTTTTTATCGTTAATGTGTTCTGGGTTTGCTTAAAGCCTCTCGTTTGGCTGTGGCTATTGAATCATAGCTGTTTAGATAAGAGATGTCAGATCGTAAAGGAGGTGCTTATGCATGCCTATTTTCGACTCACCCCTAAATCCCCTCTCTTAGCCGAGTGGTTGGTTTACCAATAAATGAACGTTACTGCTTCTACCTCTTCTAAACAGGCGATGCCTGCTCGGCTAAAAGAGGGGACTTACAGCGCTCCGATTATGCTGCAACTTATATCCGTGCCGCAGCCCCCCCTTGCGAATGGCAAGTAGGCGCTTACGGTATGGGCAGGCTTTCTAATGCCATTCGGAGAGAGGGTGATTGGGGGTGAGTCGAATTCGCGAATTGGTTAGTACTATTTTCTTCGCTTACCTATGCTAGGCTTGAAGGCTATTGGGTATGGGGCTCGGACGAATGAGGGCTGTAAATTTCCAATTGTTATTGCTAAAGTATTCATTTGCAGTTGTCTTTTTCAAGCTGTCCGCTAACGTTGAGGGTAGCAGTAGTAAGGGATTGCGGGGCGATTCATTATCAACCTGCAATAAACTTACTATAGGCTAAAACCTAGAAAATACCCACTGAACCCCTTATTACTGCTACCCTGTGTTATGGGTTTGTTGCTTTTTTATCAATTACTTCGAAGTAGCTTTTAATTTTTCAATCTCTTCACTTTGCAATTTCATTGCTTGTTTGAGTTCTTTAATCGCATTATTCTGCTCTAATGTATAAAGGGTTAATTCCTCAATTTTTTGCAATAGTTTTGAGTTCAAATTTCCCAAATCCGTTCCATTTTCCTTCATGTCTTTAGCTGGTGCTATCTCAGGTAAATGCTTTTGTTCTTTTATAAAATTTTCTAATTCGTTTAAAGGCATTAATTTATAGTCTTTTTCAAAAACAAAATCAGCGCCATTTAAATCTACTTTAATCTCTCTTGCTCTTATGGTTCCAATGACGTCAAGTTTATATGTAGGTGAATTTGTTCCAATTCCAATATTTCCATTTATGCTAAGTGCTAATCTTGTTGTGTAGCTTAGTCCTTGATATGTGCCTGACGGGTTTGCTGTTTGTATCTGTAAGCCATACATACCAGGATTACCAAATTGATCATTGTCGCAACTTGAAAGGAATCTTATTCCATAAGAGCTAGAAGCCCCACTATGATTAACAAATTCTAACCCACAATTACCATTACCATATTGTCCTAATTTTACTTGTTCAAAATTATAAACACCCGGTAAATTTATTTTCAAGTTGTCGGTATTATTGAAATCACCTATTTGCAGCTTATCAGAGGGTGACGTTGTACCAATTCCTACCGATTTATCTCGGATTGATAAGGCAGGGGCATTACTAACACATCCCATATCAATCCCATATCCATTACCTATAAAATCAATCCAATTCAAATTATTATATCGATTATCTTGGCTATAACCATTACCATCAGCTGATGAACTTAATCTAACAGTGCCAGCAGTCCAACTTGTTGATGCTGATTTTCGATAAACATAAGCATGAAGTCCTAGAGAAGCATCTAACCGTGTAAGAAATAGAAATAAGTTTGGAGAATAACTCATTGCTTCTGTTCCCATAGGTAAGTTATTCAATCCAAATAAAAGACTTCCACTGTTTATGTTATACTGGATATGCAAAGGATTTTGAGGAGTACTTCCCAAACCAACAAATCCTTGGTTATAATATATATTACCAGGTGTCGAGCCACTCCATGTTTGCGCATTCATTGTCAAAACAGAACTTAATAAAATCAGGCTAATTAAAATTTGTCTTTTCATTTTGAGGTTTTTATCATTTGTTTAAAATTTCGAAGCAATTCTCTTTCCTGCAATAACCCATAACGTTGAGTGTATGCAGCGTGCGGGAATTCGTGGTCACTTTATTATCCACCGTTACTGCCCTTGCCAGCGAGCTCTGAACTTGCAAATTGCACTGAAACCCGCATGATGTATACACTGTGTTATGGGTTTGTTGCTTGTTTAATCCTTACTTAGAAGCTGCTTTCATTTCTTTTATTTCATTTTTGAGAGCTTGTATCTCCTTGTTCTGTTCTATCATATAAAGTGTCATTTCTTCCATTTTCTGCAAAAGCTTGGAATTCAAATTTCCTAAATCTGTTCCATTTTTCTCCATTTCTTTGGCCGGAACAATTTCAGGCAAATGCTTTTGCTCTCTTACAAACTTTTCTAATTCATTTAAAGGCATTAATTTATAACCCTTCTCAAAAACAAAATCAGCACCATTTAAATCCACTTTAATCTCTCGTGCTCGAATAGTCCCTACGACATCAAGCTTATAATTAGGAGAAACTGTTCCAATACCAACATTGCCTGCATACGTCCCTTGTAAACCGACAAACATAATAGTTGCAACACCATTGTAATTTTGGAAATAATAACCAGTATTATCACCAACATTTAAAGATCGATAAGCACCATTGCTTGCATCTTGATAATATCCTGCTGCAATACCAGTACCTATCAAGGCAGATGCTCCAAAACGTCCTGTTCCATTAACATCAAGTTTGTATACCGGAAAATCAGTGCCTGTTCCAATTCCAACATTTCCGTCCGTTCCAATTGTTAATCTATGTATACCTACCGTAGCATCGTAAATCACGAATCTATTATCACCGCTGTTTATACCCACTCCAGTCCACCAACTCCGCGAACTTGTATTAATCATTAAATAACTGTTTACTTGATTAACTCCAATCTTGATGCTCCCATTACGCCAGATGTCTCCGTCAATAGTAGTACTGCCAGTCCATTGTGCATTCACAGTCAAAACCGAACTTAATAAAATCAAGCTAATTAAAATTTGTCTTTTCATTGTCTTTTGTTTTATGATTTGTTTAATATTTCGAAGTACTGTCTCTTTTTGCGATAACCCATAACTCGTTTATAACCCCAACAAAACTGTGGTTACCCATCCGTTTTGGGAGTATAACCACCGCTGGGGTTGCGGTTATTCGTTTACCAAAGGAAGCAAAATAATACAAATCATCAAATGGAGACTTTACATTTTGTAGGCTTTGCATGCTTACGTGGGTGTAGATTTCGATGGTTTTGGAGCTCTTGTGGCCCAGCAGCTCCTTAATGTAGCGAAGATCCGTTCCGGCCTCCAGCAGATGGGTTGTGTACGAGTGCCTTAACCAGTGTAGCGTTACTTTTTTGGGTATGCTGGCCTTTCGTAACGCCTGCTTCAAAACGTGTTCGAGGCTTGTTTCGCTATACTTTTCACCATTGTTCGACTGAGGCTATCGCCTCAGTCGATTCTATTCTGCAGGCTATAGCCTGTAATGATAGAACTGACGAAGGTTGGAGCCTTTGCCTAACGAGGAGGTAGAGCCTTTTATCCTAGATGCTACCCGTTGGCGCTACATAAAAAAGTCGGCTACCTTTTGGGTGCCGACTTTTTTTAATTCTTCGTCCTACTTGTTGGTAGGTGGCTTGGGCGTTGGCTTCTTTTTAGGCGTTGGCTTATACCCCTGCTCCTTTAGCGCTTTGGTAAAGTTAAACTGGTTAAGGATCTCCTTGTTGCCAACAAAGTAGGTGCTCACCAGCTTGCAGATGGTGCTAACCTCCTCGTGTATGTCGTTTAGCGCATCGAGGTTGGCGGTATTGGTGCTCTTACGGCTAATCTTTAGCTTGTCCTGCGCAGTGGTTGCGGCTATCAGCACGCTGGCTTGGGCGAGTAGGCTATCAATATTTTTCGAATTTACTGCAGCGGCAACCAGCTCCTCCTTAATTTCGGGCGTTAGGTTGCTCCTTAGCATAGAGAGCACTTCGACGTAGGTTGACTGCTTGATGTTCTTCATGCCAAGCTTATTTAGGCCAAGGTTCTTAAGAATGGCATCGCGGCGAACCGTGTTGGCCTTAAAGCCTACTTCAGTCTCTACCTTTAGCGTCATTAGGCCGCGATGGGCGGTGCTGATGGTTCCGGTAACTACGGCTGTTGCCTCCTTTACCTGCGTGAGGATGTCGACCCCGATGTTCTCTTCGAACGCCTTGGTGATTTTTATCTTTAGGTTAGGGAAGTAGGGATCTGCCCACTGCGGGCGCATGGTGGTAAGCAACGTTACGTTTTCGATGCCTCTTTCGGAAATGTTCAGGCAGCTTAGCAGCATTTGTGAAACGGTACCTCTAAATGATCTTTGTGTCATGGGTGGTTTTAGTTTTTATGTTAGAATTGAATTATCAAAAACAAAACTATAATAATGGTTAATGATTCGCAAATAAAAATTGAAATATTTTTTTCATTTTTTTATAAAAAAAGATCGATGGCATGGTGGTGGAGTAGGCCATTTGCATGAAAACCTAGATGGAGTGCGGCTTCTGCGAGAATTTCTTCCGAAAATATTTACGCTGGCTTAAGCGGCAGCAGTGTTATATATTATATATCGAAGCAGCTGGTATGCCTTATTTGCTTCTATGAATGCCTTTCGCTGCTACAGCTGTCGTAGCTAAAATAGCTTAGCAAAAAGTCACTTTGAAGAGGATTGTCTTAGCTAAAAGTCGCTATATTGCGGGCCAAATCCTATTTTTTTAAGAGCTAAAGTAGGCGTGATTAATGGCCGTTGAGCCAAGACCAAAGCCTTACTATTTGCAAACAGAGTAATTGTTGAGTAATCAAAATCAGTAAATATGAAGCTTAAAATTCTAGTCCTATTCCTTTTCGCTATTTCCCTAGCGAGCTGTGGTGCTCCAAGAGAGCAAAATGTTGAAGTAACAAATCTTTGCAAGATCAATGTTGATCCTTCAATGAACAAGGTTCAAACCAAAAAATTGGACAAGCGAAAGCTTATTAAAAATGGAGAGTTAAGCCTTAATGTTGTCAATGTTACCGAGGCCCAACAAAAAATAGAGAATGCTATAAAGAGTATGGGAGGATATTGTGACAAGGAGGAATTTCTTCAGTCAGACAATTCAGAATACGGTGATGTTAACAAGTATGTGTACTACATTAGAGTACCAGCCGATAGGTTCGAACATCTAGTAGCAACTATGGAAAGCGGTAGTAATAACGTGCTAGACAAAACTATTACTACCGAAGATGTTACTGATAGGTATCACGATAATGAAATGCATTTAAATATTCAACGAGCCTATCTAAAGCGTTATAGCGAACTACTGAAAAAGGCGAAAAATGTAAAGGATATTATTGAGGTTCAAACAAAGATTGATGAGATTGAAGATGAAATTAATACACTACTAGGATCACTAAATAGCTTAGATGACCAGATTGCCTATAGCACGCTTAAGGTTTCTTTGGTGTATAAGCGCGATGTCTCCTCAAAGACCATCTGTAAAGGAAGCTATCCGTCGCGAATTGGAAGCGCACTAAAAAGTGGAGCCTTGGGTTTTGTCGATTTTACAGTCTTTCTAGTAAATATTTGGCCATTCTGGATTGTGCTTGCAATTACAGTTTACGTATGGCGAAAGATTAGAGCAAAAAAAAGATTAAAGAAGAATAAGGAATAGGGGCTTTCTCTTTTCAAAGCATACTGCTTAAGCGGAAGATTACAGCAGGGCAAACGCATTTAAAAATAACAAAACACAGAGGCACTGAGACTCTGTGTTCACAGAGTATATTCTCTTCTAGTTTTGATCCTTTACGATCATAGGACACAGGGTGCAGCCTATGGCTGCGAGGGGAAAAAGTGCAAAGCACTTTTTCCCCTTTACTCTGTGCTTTTACTATACGTGTTTTATGGCTTACCCTGCCTGGATAACGAGCAAGGTAACTATGCCATATCAACTATTTTTTATTCAACTTCCAACTTATGATGGATAAATTCTGAATTTGCTCTGTGCTACTTTGTGTTTCTGTGCCTCTGTGTTTTTTAAGGAAATCTTGAATGTGGTTGCACTGAAGATTACAGTCTTCCGCTTTTCTTTTGAAATACAAAAAGCGGTGGTTGCTTTTATGCTGTGAGCTATAATCTAGTTAGGATTGATGACGGCGGGATTCTTCGCCTAACAGGGGCATGCTGCCTATCAATCGGCAAAGCTCCACGCCAATTTACCTGGTAAACGCGCTTTTACGTCCATGTTATATGTAACAGATAGCGTAGCTAAGCCCTTTTGCCAAAAAGCTCCCCTAAAGGGTATCGTCTTAGCTAAAAGTCGCTATATTGCGGGCCAATATCTACTTTTAATCATAGCCCTAAGAATAATGTACGAGCGTTTTTCTTTTACCCGTTCGGGTAGGGTGTGTGATTGATTACTAGATTGAAACACTGCTATATTCAATAATTGACTATTCACCAAAAATTAAGCTATACGCATGAGAAAGCTTGCTGTAACTTTTGCCTTTATGCTTTGCTGCCTATTTACCTTTGCGCAGGAAAGCTACCAAGATGTTGTTTACCTGAAAAATGGGAGCGTAATAAGAGGTATGATTATTGAGCAGGTTCCCAACAAATCGCTAAAAATACAAACAGCTGACAGAAGCGTGTTTGTATACCAGATTGACGAGGTTGAAAAGATGACCAAGGAGCTCAACCAGGCCCAGGTTACTGCTCCTAAGGTTAAGAAGGAGTCGAAGAGTGGGTATTTCCTCCATTTGGAGAATAGCGTGGGGATAGGCGTTGGCCAATACGGGATGGATATGGTAAAGTTTTCGGTAATCAACGGGTATCGATTCAATCAATACCTATCGTTGGGCGCTGGTATTGGGCTGAAGCAGGGTTCAATCTCAGACGATCTCTTCGATTCGGATAATGCGTACCTTCCCATCTTTACTAATTTTAGGGTTAACTTTACGAATAAAAAGATTACCCCCTACTTTTCGCTAGACTTGGGCTCGGTATTCAACTTAACAGAGGATGACGATGAGCCCGAGCTACTCTTTAGTCCTTCTATTGGCGTGAAGTTTAAGTTTACGCAGCGCATGGGGTTGAACGTGGGAATGGGCTACGAGCTGCAATCGGTTAAATGCTATAAGCCTAGCGAATACGATTATAGCTGCTACTCGTCCGACGAGACATCTGGAACAATTTGTTTTAATGTTGGATTCACATTCTAAAGCATACTGCTTAAGCCGAAGATTATAGTCTTCGGCTTTTCTGGCTCTATAACTTTTTAGGTGGTAATGTCCTCTTTTCATCTTGCTATTCAATCGCTTTACGATTGTAAAAATGCTGTACGCTGTTTCCCCGCATTGCATGCGGGGCTATTAAAATTCAATCCTTCCAGGATTGTAGCTTAGTCACCACTATGAGATAATACCCAGTATTTAGTATAGAATCTACCTGTCATTACTACGACCCGAAGCCCGTAGGGCTTTAACTTTAATAGCCCCGAGTGAAACTCGGGGAGTTAGGTTGGAAGATGGGAACAACCCCGAAGGGGTTGAATAGCTTCTCTGAGAAACAGGATAACTCATCACTAATACCCACCCTATTCTTTATTGAGCCGCTTTTCTTTTGAAATCTGGAAAGTGGCGGTTTCTTTTGTGCTGAAAGTTCTACTCTAGTTAATCTTAAGCATCTATGGCTATTATGCTACTAGATATAGCAGGAGGCATTAAGAACGAAAACAGACTCAGAGCCTACGCTTTGTGCCGAAAACATTTTTACATATTAAACCTAATGGTATTATACCTATGAAGATAAAATTTGGACTTACGATTTTGGTTGTGCTAGTTGGGGCTGTTGCGCTTACGCAGCTTGTTTTTGCAGAAGAAAAGCTGCCTGTTATTAGGGCAAATTCGACGAAGGTTAGCATACGAGATGGCTATGCATTTTGGAAATCGTACTGGAATGTAGATCCTGAAGTTAAGCCCAATGTGTATACTACATCTCGCAAGTACGAAGAGAGTATGTTCTCCACCGATTTAGAATCGATTTCGTTTACGGTGAAGCCAAACAAGCCATATCGGTTTATCATACTGCTAAATGGAAAAGACAGCGTATTAACCGAGATCGCCTACGTGCCTAGCTATCTGGAAACCTTAAAAAGAGCAGCCAAGTACAACGTAAACGATGGACGGATTATACCGAAGTTTACCTATCAATCGGCAGAAAATCCTAATCTGCAATCGTTGCGCAAGCACTATAAGCTCGATTCGATAGCTGGCAAAGGAAGCGAATTCTCGCAGGTAGTAAAGGTGCTTAGCTGGTTGCATAATTTAGTGCCGCACGACGGGATGCATCGTAATCCCGAAAAAATGAATGCTGAAAGCATGATTTCGGTATGCAAAAGCGAGAAAAGAGGGCTGAATTGTCGTGGATTGGCAATCACCTTAAACGAGTGCTACCTATCCCTAGGGTTTAAATCGCGATACGTTACCTGCCTGCCCAAGGATAGCTTAAAGATCGATACCGATTGCCATGTTATAAATATGGTATATCTGAATTCGCTGAAGAAGTGGATTTGGATAGATCCTACCAATAATGCCTACGTAATGAATGAGAAAGGCGTTCCCCTAAGCATTGAAGAGGTTCGGCAACGCATTATCGAGAACAAGCCTTTGGAGGTGAATAAGGAGGCTAACTGGAACAATAAAACACGTGTGGTTAAGGAGGAGTATCTGTTTAGCTACATGGCTAAGAACCTATATATGCTGGAGTGTCCTGTTGTTAGCGAGTACGACATCGAAACTCCTAAGCAGAATAAGTTTCCCGATCGAGCGAAATCAGCTGAATATATAAAGCTTATTCCGGTGGACTATTTTGTACAGAAACCAGATAAGCAGGGGAATAGCTACATAACAAATAATAGTAAGCTGTTTTGGGCAAAGCCGTAAAAGGCAATGTTTTTGGAATTGCGACTTAGATTTCTGCTGCATTGATGAGCAGCGATATAGTCTATTTGCCGAGCTTCTCGATGTTTAATGCAACAATCGAGGCTCGGCATCGCTTATTGCTATTTCGAGAGTAAGATGCAGTGTAAGGATGCCATAACGCGACATGATTTGTAGAATGGGCATTTTATGTATCAGTAGAGTATTACTACAATTAAAGGTAGTATTAAGTAGCGCATTGTTTCGAGAAGGACTATCGCCAGCAAATCCTCCGATTTAAGCTAAAATAAAAGGATATATTAGCGGTTGAAATTGAACCCCCAACGAATAATATCAAAAGCATTACAATGAGAATGAAATTGGCACTGGCAGCTATTGTCGCCGGAATACTTGCAGCCTCAGGTAGCGTTGCACAAGCACAGGAGAAGGCTAAAATATCCGCTGAAAAGCAAGACGCTGACCGCAAAGCTGCCCTTGCTGAAATGCAAAAGCAGCTTGCCGAAACAACATTAATCCACGAAGGCGATATGGCTCCCGATTTTACGGTAGAAATGCTCGATGGTACGAAGGTAAAGCTATCGGACTTGAGGGGAAAGGTGGTGATGCTAAACTTTTGGGCTACCTGGTGCGGACCATGCATGGAGGAGTTTAAGGAGATCCCCGAAAAGATCGTAAAGCATTTCAAGGGAAAAAACTTTGTTCTGCTTCCAGTATCCCGTGGCGAAAAGCGCGAGGTGGTGGAGAGCAAGATGAAAAGCTTAAAGGAAAAGGGAATCAATTTCCCGGTTGGCATCGATCCATCTAAGGCTATTTACTCGCTATACGCTACACAGTACATTCCACGCAACTTTATCATCGACCAGAACGGGAAGGTTGTTCTCCAAACAATAGGGCTAGAGGGTGATGCGCTTGATAAAATTGTCAAGAAAGCTGACGAATTGCTGAAGGAGAAGGAGAATTAGGAGGAGGCATTTTTACAATAATCTGCTTTAAGCCTATCCTTACAGTAACATGATGGGCTACTAAGCATTGGATGAAATTCTTTATCCGCTAAACTTGGTAGATTATTCGCTAACTTGGCGGAGCAATTAGAGGATCTGATGCTGCGAGGCATCAATTAATGATTAACTACAGGTATGGCACAAAATAGTAAGCAGGAACGCTTCTTCAACTCCAAGCATACCAGCGAGGAGTACATCGAAATGTACGAGTCGAATCTCGAATACTTTAACCAGCTGGCTAGTAGCGGGCAGGTTGACGATTTAGCGCGCCTGATGCAGATCAAGCTAATGAAGTATGTGGTATCGCTACGGAAGGAGGGCTACTACACGAGGTGCTTAACCGCAATCGTAGAGCTCGAAAAGGATCTTCCCCTCTTGAAGGATAACGTAGCGCTCTACAACCAGTATATCGAGGTTTACCTGTTTAGCAAAGGCGTATGCTTACGGTATCTCAATAGGTATAAGGAGTCGAACGTCTTCTTTAATGAGCTGCTGAGCAAGTTTCCGGATAATGACCTTTACCGGCAATGGTTCGATAGCAATAAAACAAACATGCGAGTGCGTAAGGTGCGCACTATCTACTACACGTTAATGGCTATTGGCGTGCTATTGCTGGTGGCGCAGTGGGTGGTGAGTGCTAGCATCTGGATAAAAGTGGTTGGGTTCTGGTTCTTATCGGTTGGCGCTTTACTTTTCTTTGCCGATACGCTAATTATCAACTTCATTAACAGCCGACGAAGGCGTAAGCGCTAGCTTCAATAGGCTGATAGATATGCGTACGCCTACACCTGAGCCTATTACCTATTCTGCAAATCATCCTACGAGTAATTTTTGATAGCTCGCTGCGCTGAATTGGTGCAGTAGCGCTGGTGCTACATGTTTTTATGGGTAATACCTAATACTACGTAGGCTATATCCGTAGTTGCGAAATCATGTCTTGCTTATAACAGCTTATAAATAGCAATTAGAGTCAATGAAAACAAGTTTAGAACGAAAGGTTAACCTGCTTACCGCCTATGCAGTGGCAAGTACGCTAGTATTTGGAGTTTGTATTCTATCCTCGTTTAACGAAAAGGAGAAGAAGCTCGCTGTTGACGAGCTTACCGCTAAGCGCATCAATGTGGTTGATGAGAAAGGCGAGCTGAAGATGGTTATCAGCGATAAGGAAAGGCAGCATTCTGGACGAATGAATGGCAAAGATTTTCCCAAAAGGGAGCGACCTGCTGGCATTATCTTTTTTAACGACGAAGGAGACGAGTGCGGCGGCTTGGTTTATGCAGGCAGCACTAAGGATGGAAAGGTAAGCTCGGGGATGTCATTTACCATGGACCAGTATCACGACGATCAGGTTATTCAGATACTTAACGACGAAGAATTTGAGAATGGATCTGCCAACGTGCAGCGTGGTATCTCAATTAACGAGTATCCTGTAGGTTCTAACATCATTACAAGGAACGATAAGATCGAGAAGCTTCAGCAGATAGCTGATGCAAAGGAGCGCGACCAAAAGATTCAGGATCTTTGGGATAAGGAGGGAAGCAAAAGACGGTTATTTATAGGTAGGAGTAGGGGGAATAATTCCGGATTATTCCTATACGACAAGAATGGAAAGCCTAGAATGAAAATTTACGTAGACGAAAAGGGAAATCCTAAGATTGAAACTATTGGCGAAAATGGCGAAGTGAAAAATTACTTGGAGGATAAACGATAGGTCTGTAATTTTTTCAGTGCATAGGTGTTTTTTATTGAATGCTACCTGTGCATACAGCATAATCAGATGGCGGCCGTGAGCCGCCATTTGCTTTAAGTGGATTTTTAATAGTGTACAAAACAAAATAAGCTGCAAAATATGCCGCTAAAGCAGCTGATAATGCCAATAATCTGCATATTTTTAGATTTTCTCACCCAATACTACCAGCAGATATGAATTTTGTAGAATGCCTAAGCTGCTCACGCACGATACTAACCGAAGGCGCATTGGTAGAGCGTCTTAAAAATGAGCTAGGGCTAACGATGGACCCGTACGTAAACCATGCAGGCTTAATCTACGACAATCCTGATGCCTTAGCGACCTTTTACAGGCAGTATATCGCCATTGCACAGCGGTACGATACGCCAATAATGCTGATGACGCCTACACGAAGGGTAAATGCTGATACAGTACCCCAATCGAAGTACGCAAACAAGAGCTTAATAGCCGATGCTTGCGCCTACCTTAAAGGTGTCAGGGCAGATTATGTAGGTTTTATCGAAAAGATATTCGTAGGCGGACTGCTTGGCTGCAAAGGCGATGCCTATAACCCCGTCGAAGCGTTAGGTGAGGAGGAAGCCTATCGTTTCCATAAGATTCAAGTTAACGAGTTTGCAAAGCAGAAGGTAGATTTTCTGTTTGCCGGAATAATGCCTGCCATCAGCGAGAGCATTGGAATGGCAAGGGCGATGGAAGAATCGGAAATTCCGTATATCATCAGCTTTATGGTAAAAAAGGATGGGCGCTTGCTCGATGGTACACCCATTGCCGAAGCAATTGATATCGTAGATAGGGCCGTTGATGCGCTTCCTGTTGGCTATATGGCAAACTGCATCCATCCATCGAATCTTATACAAGCATTGGAGCAAGAGGTAAATGCAAATCTTCGAGTATCAGGGAGATTTTTAGGTATCCAAGCCAATGCGTCATCCCTTGAACCCGATGAACTGAACTGTTACGGAGCTCTTCAGCAGGAAGATTTTGACGAGATGGTTGATAAAATGCTTTACCTTGCCAATGAGCATCAGCTTAAGATACTTGGTGGATGCTGTGGAACCGATGATATATTCATCGAAAAGTTAGCTGTAAAGATTAAGCAGAGCGTAAGGTGATATACTTTACTTGTAGCATAGAAATAGAAAGGAGTCGAAATAGTTGAACACGTTTAGAACATATGGGTGCAAACCTTACAAGGTTGTACTCGTACATGGAGGTCCTAGAGCTGCAGGTGAAATGAAACCTGTTGCAGAGGCTCTCTCTGCTGATTTTGGGATACTCGAACCCTTCCAGACTAAGGCTTCTATTGACGGACAAATCGAAGAATTACGCCAACAGCTGATTAGCAATGCCGATTTACCTGCTGTTTTAATCGGTCATTCGTGGGGTGCTTGGCTTGTGTTTCTGTTTGCCAGCAGATATCCAGCACTTGTAAAAAAGCTTATACTCGTTGGCTCTGGATCGTTTGAAAATAAGTATAACCAGAATCTGATGGAAATCAGGGTGCAACGGTTGAACAAGGGCGATAGGGCAGATGCTGAAGCCTTGATGGTGCAACTTAGCAATGAGAATTCGGATGTTAAGGTGTTGGAACGGTTTGGAAAGCTAATGACGATGGCTGACTCCTACGATTATCTTCCTGATTTAGATTGCAGCGTAGTTCTAAATCTGGCGATCCATACTTCGGTTTGGAAGGAGGCTGCGCAGCTAAGAGATACGGGAGAACTTGTAGGTTGTGCCAGTAAGATTAAGTGTCCGGTGGTCGCCTTTCACGGCGATTATGATTCGCACCCTATGGTGGGAGTCGAGCAGCCGCTTTCGGAACGCTTATCGGACTTTAAGATGGTAAAGCTTGCTAAATGTGGGCATACGCCTTGGAACGAAAAATACGCTAGAGAAGAGTTCTTTCGGTTGTTAAAGTTTGAACTTGAATAGAGTATAGCGCTAAAAGAACTTTTCTCTTGTTCGAATCTTAATTCGAATTCATGAAATCGAAGAAATACAGTGTACCATGCCTATGAATTGTAGAATAGAAGTCCTGCAGCCTCAAATGTTGGTCGGAAAGCATCTTACCATGTCGCTTTCTGAAAATAGAAGCTCAGAGCTATGGCGATGCTTTATGCCACAACGAAAAGAAATAAAGAATACCCTATCTGCTGACCTATTTTCGTTGCAGGTGTACGACGATTCGTACAACTTTAGCGAATTTAATACCAATGCAACGTTCAAGAAATGGGCAGCAGTGGAGGTTTCGGATTTTGATGCGGTTCCTGATGGCATGGAACCGCTTACTTTAACCGGTGGACTGTATGCTGTTTTCGAATATAAAGGAGCCTCAAGCCAAGGTGCTGCTGCTTTTCGGTATATCTTCGGAACTTGGCTGCCAAACTCGGATTATGTTTTGGATGGTAGACCGCATTTTGAGATATTAGGCGAAAAGTATAAGAATGATGATCCAACTTCAGAGGAGGAAATATGGATTCCGATAAAGTTTAAGGGTTAGCCTTTACTATTTAATTCTTGTAAAGCGTAAACAATGGCTCTAGTTCTAGGTTATAAGGATTCGAATAGAATTTAACCGTACCGATTAGCTAAATGGAGAAGTTATGATTACCTGTAGATTACTTAAGAGTGCACTGCTGGGAATTGTCAGCGTATTTTCATTCGGATCGTGCTCTACAATACCCAAAGGAGCAAAGGCTGTTAGCCCTTTTGACGTAAACAGATACCTTGGCAGGTGGTCCGAAATCGCTCGGCTCGATTTTAAGTACGAGCGTAACCTAAATAATACCACCGCAACTTACTCGCTAAATAAAGACGGGAGCATACGGGTTGAGAATAGGGGCTATAATTATATTACAAAGCAGTGGAAGCAAGCCATAGGAAAGGCTAAATTTGTTGGTAATCCCAATGTGGCAATGCTTAAGGTGTCGTTTTTTGGCCCCTTCTACTCGGGATACAATGTTATCGCGTTGGATAGCGAATATCGGTATGCGCTTGTCGCCGGGAAAAGCTTGAAGTACCTGTGGATTCTCTCGCGTGAGACAACAATTCCTGAAGATGTAAAGCAACGCTACCTTAAGTTTGCCGATAACTTAGGGTACAAGACATCGGAGCTGGTATGGGTTAGCCATGGGCAGAATTAATAGTTCTGCAGGCTTTTGTTTTGCTGCTTCTTATATTCTCGATTGTTAAACAAGTGCTATGCCGAAGGGGTGTATAGCTTCTAGAGGTGTCTTTTATGCATAAAAAGGAAAGTGGATATTTGCGATTCGATGTATGCTTACATCCCTACTTGTGAAACGTGTTTTTGTCGTACAACGACTTTTATATAGCTGTTTGTTATGGATATCGAGAGAGTTAAGGAGGCCATCAACACCTATGTAGACCTTACAGCTGCCGAATGGGACACTCTAATGGGCTACCTGAAGGTGGTGTCGCTTAAGCGAAACGAATATTTTCTAAGAGCAGGGCAGGTATGCAGCTCTATTGCTCTGGTTGGGCAGGGGGCGCTGGTTTACTACAAGCTACACGAAAGCGGGAAGGAGCTTACTACCGATTTTGCCCTCGAAGGCGATTGGATTGCCGATAATAGAAGCCGAATAAGCCAAACCCCGTCGCTTATCAACATTAAGGCAATAGAGGATTGCCAGTTGCTTACCATTACCAACGAAAACCTAAATAAGTGCTACGCCCAAATCCCTAAGCTCGAGCGATTGGGGCGGCTGCTAATCGAGCAGGCATTTGTAAGAATCGCCCAACAAAGCATCGACCTGCAAACGCTATCGTCGAGCCAGCGCTACCAAAAGCTGCTTAGCGAACATCCCGAAGTTTTTCAACGAATTCCGCTTTACCACATTGCCAACTACCTTGGTATTGCGCCAAAGTCGCTAAGCCGAATAAGAGGGAAGGGTTGAAAAATCATTTGGTAACAAATGTGGAGTAGTTGTTTGCCGCAGTTCCCGAATTTTGCCGTCAAATAAAAGCAAAAACAGGAACTATGAAAAGGTTTGCAATTACAATTATGGCAGTTCTCGTTGCTGCTACTGGTGCATTCGCACAGAAAGAGCAGGAGCAGGGAACGTTTTGGCAGCCAACTCCCCGCAACTACGAGGTAAAGCATGCCTTAGAATTCGAGAGCCTTGTACCGATGTTTATTACGGGAGGTTTCCATCTCGCGGCATGCTATCGCTACGAAAAGTTTAGGTTTAGGGTGAGCGTAATAAATGGTGGAGCTTACGATGCCGAAACTGCAGGCCTCAATAACTCCTCAAGCAGCTTTAAGCGTTACTACAAAACATCCCCCGGAATATTTGCAGGCTATAATATTTGGAAAAACCTGGAGGCATACACCTACCTAGAGTTCCACACCTTCGAAATAGAGCAGAAGAGTACCGGAGTAAAAAAGGATCTTCGCAGCACCGACTTTGGTGCAGGTATTAGCTACCAGTTTTTTATTGGCCGAAGCTTCTACATACAGCCTGGATTGCATATTTACCTTAGAAAGGACAATAGCCTAAACTTTGGAAGCGAACGGTATAGTATTCCAAATGTAGATCTATCGCCCGTATTACGTTTAGGATTCAGATACTGGAAAAAGTTTTAGTATAGCGTAAGCAATTATTTGATACCCTCTGATAGCTGTAAAAATCTATCAGAGGGTAATTAATATACACCTAAAATATACAGATTAAGCTAAAAGAAACTATCTTGCGTGCTAATATTTCTATTGCATCTTTGTCCTTAAAACTATTTATTTTGATAGCAGCGTCAGTTGCTTATTTATAAGCAGGAAATATGGATGATGAAAGAAATCTTTTTTTGGTAAACCATAAAATAGCAACGCATTCATGCAGGAAGAAGTAAAAAAGCACACAAATAAAATCTTCAAAGTAGCGAATAACTCCAGCTACTCTTTCAGCAAAAAGGTAAAAGAGGTGCTCATCGAAATTCTTATTATAGTTTTTGCTGTTTCTATCTCAATTTATCTGCACGGATGGAGCGCACACCGGCACGAGCAAAAGGAGGTAAAGGTATTCCTAACAAACCTACGAGAAGATCTTATTAAGGATATCAATACTATTAAGTATGATAAGAATATTTACTTAAAAATTAACAAGCAGTCTAATGATGTTCTGAAGCTAAAAGCATCCCAATTCGACAGCATTGCAAGAACTGGCAATAAGGTAGATATTCCGCTCCATATTTTTGGGAGTAAGATTAATAATGGGAATTACGAGGGGTTTAAAACCAGCGGTAAAATTGGATACATTGAAAATGAAAAGCTGAAGCAAATGATTCTTGCTTACTATCAAACGGATGTCTTGAATATTGGTGAAATGGATCGGTTTTATGCTCAGTATGTGGTTAAAACCATTGATTCTCAGGTGGATTATGTGAATAAGACTGATAAGGAGAAGTACTTAGACCCCATATTTAGGGAAAAGATTGGCTTATTAATAGGTCTGGGCGAGAATAATATTGAACAATATAATTATATAATTACAAATATTTCGAAAATAGTAAAAGAAGTAGAAAAGGAGCTGAATAAGTAGGAATATGAGTTGCATATTTAAAACACTAAATGGTATATGAAAACAGCATTACTAATTATTGACATTCAAAATGACTATTTTGAAGGAGGAACAATGACCTTAGTAGGGGCCGATAAGGCTGTCGAAAATGCTCGTTTAATCTTGGACAGATTTCGTTCAGATAAATTGCCTGTAATTCACATTCAGCATATTGCAATTTCTCCGACAGCAACATTTTTCTTGAAGGATACAGTAGGAGCAGAGATCCATAAGAGTGTTTCTCCACTAGAGAATGAAAAGGTTATTGAAAAGCATTACCCCAATAGCTTCCGTGAAACCAATCTGCTCGATTATTTACAGAAGAACGGTGTTACGGATATTGTAATATGTGGAATGATGACGCATATGTGCGTTGATGCAACAACAAGAGCTGCAAAAGACTTTGGATTCATCTGCACGGTAATTGGCGATGCTTGTGCTACAAGGAACCTCGAAGTAAATGGTCAATCGGTAGAGGCTAGCGAGGTTCAAAAAAGCTTTTTAGCCGCATTAAGCTACTTCTATTCGACAGTTAACACGGCAGCGCAATATTTGGAAGGGGGAAAGTAAAACCTTTAAATTCTGTAGCATTATATAGGAAATTGAATGTATGGCTGGTGATAAATTGAGTACAATGCTTCAAATAATCAGCAATTCTCCATTAATCGACTATCTCATTTAAACACCGCATTCCAGATCCCTCAGGCCTCCTGTCTTTTAATTCTTTTTATATCGAATTATTCGTTCTTGTGTATTCCTCAAGATATATTTGCGATCGTTTCGATTCGTAGAATGATTGACTTACCTTTGGCTGTAGTAAATTAAACGATACCAAAGGCATCATAATACCGTTATACGCTGGTATATATACCTGTTCGGAATATAAAGGAAAGTAAAGAATGGCGTCAAAAATAAGCTTGTTTTCGAGGAAGTGGTGCGAAACAGTCTTTGAAGGAAAGAATAAAGATTTTGGAGCTTATGCGCTACGACGAGACTCTAACAAGCGCCATGGACAAGCGTTAATGCTTGTAATCGCATCTATTTTGCTGGCTGCCGGATTGCCTACCCTCATAGACAAGGCTCGCCAAAATTTCCAACAGGAAAATGTTGAAGTTGCTAACATCTCGAAGATTAAGCTAGAGATGGATGATATTCCCGACATGCCAGAAGAGCCAATAGCCGCAGAGGATGTCCCCAATTCGGAGGAAAAACCGGCTGTAAAGGAGTCTAAGCTGGATATGACCGGTAGCATAACCATAGAAGCCGATGGTAAAAAAACGGATGCAGGTTCCGAGTCGGAGGAGGCTGAAGAGGACGATTCTACATGGAAAAAGGATGATTCAAAATCATTTTCCGAAAAGAAGGAAGAGGAAACCGACGACAATACGGTGCTGCTTTCTCCTGAGGAGATGCCTAAGTTTGATGGGAAGGATGCCTTGTCGGCTTTTAGGGAGTTTGTTGTTAAGAACCTTAAGTATCCTGAGAATCTGGAAATCCTTCGTATTGAAGGAACCGTGTATATTCAATTTATTGTAGAACGTTCGGGGAAGTTGTCTAATATACGGATTCTTCGTGGGGTGCATCCCATTATTGATAATGAGGTTGTGCGAATCATCAAAAGCTCACCCGTTTGGACTCCCGGTAAGCAGCAGGGAAAACTTGTTCGTGTTGCCTATACTTTTCCAATTGTATTTCAAATGGACTAACCTGTACAAGTTTGATAAACAAAAAAGGAACGACAACCCTGTCGTTCCTTTTTTCTGTATGAAAGTTTGAGAGATATTAGTCTCCGAAAGAAATTCCGATACCTTTACCTGCCGATACGAGAGCGCTATCTGGCTGAACGAAGTTTGGACGGTCGATAGCCTCAAGGAATGGAACACCGATGATGTCTGGATGACGGTAAGCAACCATTTCGCCAAACTTGCCTTCAAGAACTAGTTCAAAAGCTTTAACGCCAAACTGAGTTGCAAGAATACGGTCGTAAGCAACCGGCGAACCACCACGTTGAAGGTGTCCTAGAACAGTCTCACGCATGTCTGCATCAACGCCTGATGCTTTAAGTTCCTTCATTAGTTTCGAAGCAACACCGCCAAGTCGAAGGTTTTCGTAGCCAACTTCATCAGGTTTTTCGAATACCAGCGTACCGTCTTTAGGCATTGCTCCCTCTGCAACAACTACGATGGCAAAACCTCTTCCTTTGTTGTAACGAGCATTGATTTTTTCTGCAACCTTATTGATGTCGTAAGGAATCTCTGGGATAAGGCAAACATCGGCGCCACCTGCTATTGCTGCATGAAGTGCAATCCAACCAGCATTACGTCCCATTACTTCCATAATAAGCACGCGGTTGTGCGACGCTGCGGTGGTTACCAAACGGTCGATACCTTCCGAAGCAATTTGAACTGCAGTTTGAAAACCGAAGGTGTAGTCGGTAGCCGATAGATCGTTATCTATTGTTTTTGGAACCCCAACAACATTAAGACCTTTTTCGAAAAGGAGCTGAGAGATTTTTTGAGATCCGTCTCCTCCAATAGAGATAACCGCATCGATGCCGAGGTACTGAATCTTACGAATCATCTCGTCTGAGCGGTCTATAAAAGAATAGGTTCCATCCGAATTTTTAACTGGCCAAGCGAAGGGGCCTCCTTTATTTGTTGTGCCAATAATTGTTCCACCTTGTACGTGGATTCCGGCAACTGATTTTTCGTCAAGTACCTTGATTTCGGTAGGTTCCTTAAGAATCCCGTCGTATGCCTGAATGCAGCCTACTACTTCCCAATCTTTTTCTTGAGCTGCTCTCTTTACGATGGCCCGGATTACTGCATTTAAACCAGGGCAGTCGCCTCCCCCGGTTACAACCATAACTCTCTTCATTTGATGTAAGCTTTATGACTTTGTGCGTCTTGTTTCCTTAAGGATTTAAGAAAAGCTGCGCACAAGTTTTGTGATTTTTACTCTCCTATTTTATTCGCCCCAAAATTAGAAATATCTTGTTAGATTTTTCAAAGCTTTAAGTCAATAATCGCAATTAAATTTCATTTTATGCAGTTTTGCGCTTACTTGGATTAAATTTTACATTGTCTCTATAATGATCTAAAATTTAGTACTGTGGGGATTTTGCGCTTTAGAGGTTAGTTTGTATTTTAAAATTAGTATTAACATTTATCCATTGTTATGCTTAGATTTAGTTGTTCATCTGGTATATTTGTAATAACAATTTATCCGAAAAACTGAGTAATCATGTTGAAACCTTTAAAAGTTGCAGGTGAAATTTATTGGTTAGGAGCTAACGACCGTAAAAAGCATCTTTTCGAAAATATTTGGCCATTACCCAACGGCGTAGCATACAACTGTTTCCTAATTAATGACGAGAAAACAGCGCTGGTAGACACGATTGAGTCTGGCGTTGCTGGTGATTTTGTGGAAAAGGTGGAGTCGTTACTGGCAGGGCGTCCTTTGGATTACCTAATCATTAACCACATGGAGTTAGACCATACTGGTGAGGTAAAGGAGATTCTTAAGCGATACCCGAACGTGCAGATCATTGGAAATTCAAAGACATTTAAAATAGTCGAGGCTTATTGGGGAAATGTCAATAATTTCAAGCATGTAGAGGATAATGAAGAACTCCCATTAGGGCATCATAAGTTGAAGTTTTTAATGACTCCATGGGTGCATTGGCCCGAAACGATGATGACCTATGATGTTACGGAGCAGGTGCTCTTCTCTGGTGATGCATTTGGGAGTTTCGGTACGCTCGATGGTGGTGTTTTCGATGATGAAATAGATTTTACTTACTATGAGGAGGATATGCGTCGCTACTTCTCGAATATTGTGGGTAAATATGCCAACATGGTGCAGAAAGCATTCAAGAAATTGGAAGGTGTTCCTGTAAAATCGGTATGCCCTGTTCACGGACCGGTATGGAGAAGCAATCCAGAGGTCGTTCTAGGACTATATGACAAATGGAGCAAGATGGAGGCCGAAAATGGAGTTGTCATAATTTACGCTTCGATGTATGGAAATACCGAGCAAGTTGCCGACTATATTGCTCGCAAAATTGCTGAACGTGGAGTAAAGAAGATTCGTATTCACGATGTGTCAAAAACGCATATTTCTAATCTAATCAACGATATTTGGAAGTATAAAGGCGTGATTCTAGGCAGCTGCGCATACAATAGTCAGATGTTTCCGTTGATGGAGCAGCTCACGCGTGAACTTGAGCATATGGGCGTAAAGGATCGTGAACTTGGGATCTTTGGTTCGTACAGTTGGAATGGCGGCGGTGTGAAAAATATAAAAAAGTTTCAGGAAAATGTCAGCTGGAATCTAGTGTCGGAACCTGTTGAAATATATGGCATTCCAGATGGTAAGAAGTTGGCTCAGTGCGATGCTTTAGCACTCGAAATGGCTGAAAAACTTAAGTAGTTTCGATTAATTAGGATAGCAAAAGGGGGCAACAGCCTCCTTTTTTTTATTTTTGCTTAAAACCTTTAATAGTTGATGTAATGGAGTTTAACCTACCAGTCGGATTGTCCTATACTTCAAAAAAGAAAGTAACCATTGATGATGTAGCATCTCGCTATGGATCGGGCATGATTGATGTATTTGCAACACCCGCATTGGTTGCTATTATGGAAAATGCAGCATTGATGGCGGTTGCTAGCTATTTGCCCGAAGGATTCAATACTGTTGGTATAGAAATATCGACTACCCATGTGAAGGCAACTCCAATAGGAATGGAGGTAAAAGCTACGGCACGCCTTATAAATGTGGATGGGAAAAAGCTAACCTTCGAAATTGTTGCAGAAGATGAGGAAGGTGTAATCGGGAAAGGAGTACATTCGAGGTTTATTATCGACACGGAAAAGTTTATGGCGAAGTTAACTAAAAAGTAGATGAATATGATAATGTCTAGCAAGGATAAAGAAGAAATAGAAGCATTGGGTGGTGACCCATCTGCAATAGAGTATCAGCTTAAGCAGTTTGAGAGCGGTTTTCCCTTTCTGGAACTAAAGGCTCCAGCGACAGTGCCTTCTGGTATTATGCGGGTTGATGATGCTCAAAAGGCGTATTTTGTTGAAAAGTATGAACGCTATAGCGGTAAGCGCGTAAAGTTTGTTCCAGCTTCAGGTGCTGCAACTCGCATGTTTAAATCGCTGTACGAGGCGAAAGATCGCCTAGAAAAAGGAGAAGCAAAAGAGTCTGTATTCGAACGCTTAAAGGATGTGAGGCAGGTTTTTGATAGTTTGGAAAAGTTTGCTTTTTATCCAGAACTAAAAGAGATATGTGCCTTTAAGGGCATTTTATTGAGCAATCTTTCTTCTGCTGATTGTGCTGTAGTACTATCGCTAATTCTTGGAGAAGGTGGCTTGAACTATGGCAATCTTCCTAAGGGGCTTGTAAAATTCCACACCTATGCTAGTGGAGCGCGTAAGGCAGTTGCCGAACATTTGGTGGAAGGAGCCGAATATGCTAAAAATGGCGATTCAAGCGTTCTTATTCATTTTACGGTATCTCCCAACCATCTTGAAGGCTTTAAGGCTGAAGTTGCAAAGTCAAAAGAGGCTATTGAGAAGGTATACGGTGTATCTATTTCGGCAGAGTATTCTATTCAAAAGCCATCGACTGATACTATTGCAGTAAATCTTGACAATACTCCATTCCGTGATAACAATGGCAAGCTGGTATTCCGGCCTGCTGGGCATGGTGCGTTGCTCGAAAACCTAAATGACATTACTGGAGACATCATCTTTATTAAGAATATAGATAATGTTGTACCCGATAGCTTAAAGCCAATCACTATTGAGTACAAAAAGGTTTTGGGCGGATTGCTTGTTGATGTTCAGGGAAAAGCGTTTGCTGTATTACAAGCCCTTGATGCAAATGCTAGCGACGAAAAGGCGCTTACAGATGGTCTGTCGTTGATAGAGAGGCTTGGTGGTGATTTGAGTAAACTCGATATTCTGAATGGAACTGCAAAGGCTGATTATGTAAAGAAATTCCTAAATAAGCCAATTCGCATTTGTGGGATGGTAAAGAATCAGGGAGAACCAGGTGGTGGCCCATTTGTGGCTCTCAACTCAGATGGGGACTATTCACTTCAAATTGTAGAAAGTTCACAGATTGATTTGAAGAATCCAGATCAGAAGGCCGTATTTGATAGTTCAACCCACTTCAATCCGGTTGATTTAGTGTGTGGAGTGAAGAACTATAAGGGTGAAAAGTTTGATCTAAGGGATT